>JAVLKG010000035.1:0-3274 GCA_032128875.1 Candidatus Melainabacteria bacterium 17Bon1m | reverse complement strand
CGAATGTCCAAGAGTTCTGAAACCCTCAATTTCAGCTGGTTGGCTGCCAAGATACTATATGTATGAATAGAATAGGTAAAAAAGTAATTTGCACTGCAGAAGCGCTCGAGATGAGCGCCTCCGCAGTGCAAATTGTCGACAAATGGTCGAGTACGGCAAATGCGCCTACGCTCTGCTAGAACCAATTCAACAACTAGTCTTCCGTAGTGAACATCTCCACGTACGGCATCACCACTGAAATAATCAGCAGTTTCCAGAAAGCAACTGAAAACGCAACCAGTCCGAGTGCCGAGTAAGCCGCAATCAGACCGAAAGCTGCGAACACGAAGATGTATTTGAAGGATGAACCAACCAGATCATAACTTTCGTTTTGCATCAGTTTGCTCATGAAAGGGCGCGTGTTGAGCAGGAAAAGCCCAAGTTTGATAGCAGCGAAAGCAAGCGCAGCTATCAAAACTTGAAACATATTGGCGCCGGACAACAGGAGAACCACCGCAAACACGATGGCGTTCAAAGAATAGAAGAGAATCATAGTGTCGCTCCTTGAAGCAATACGTCAGGCAGTTTTTTGCTGACGGCTAAGTTATTGGCGTGCCCTTGCGATTGCATTACTGCAAGGCGGAACTACCCATGTCATCCGGCGATGAATAGTTGGCTTGTGATTTTGTGCGGCGAAGTTAGATGTATTGGGCTCTTCGAGTCAAAAAAGTCTACGGCGATAATGTCACCATCGTATTGATGAAGACAGTTTGCGTGCAACGCCTTAATGATGTTTCCCAGGCTTTGGACGCTAAGTGGGTTTGATTACAGCATCGCGCAGCGCGCTTACCGATCCACTTCGCCATGTATTGCACTGACCACTCGCGGCGCCGCGAGTTTGGTGCCACCCCTTTGCGAAACAGCAAGTGCTCAAACAAAATCGCGTATCGCGAGGTTTCATTTCCTTTGTATTCTGGTTAAATGTTGGCATGTCAGAGCCTACCGGGGACATAGAAACAACGCACATTACCGAGCCGGCGACAACTGTCTCCGATGGATTTGAGGCTGGGCAAATAGTTATCGGCAAGTATAAGGTTGTTTCGCTTCTTGGAAGAGGCGGAATTGGCAGCGTCTATAAAGTCGAGCAGATTTTTCTCAGTCAGTTTTTCGCTCTGAAGACTTTGAATAGCCAGAAAGCTTCTGAACAAATGATCAGGCGCTTTCAGAATGAAGGGCGTACAGCTTCGTCGCTGAACCATCCAAACCTCGTTAAAGTCAATGATTTCGGATTGCTTGAAGGCCAGCAACCGTATTTGGTCATGGACTTTGTCGATGGTGTGACTTTGAGTGAACACCTGAAGATAAACGGACTTATGAACCTCGAACAGGTCGTCTCTTTGTTTGCTCAGGTCTGTCTTGGTCTTTCTTATGCGCACGAACAAGGTGTTGTTCACCGTGATATAAAGCCAAGCAATATCATGATTTCGCGCACAATTCCATTTGGTGAAGAAGGGTTTGTCAAAGTTGTTGATTTCGGTATTGCCAAACTTGCTTATGCCGAAGACGGTAATTTTCAAGCCCTGACGACTACAGGTGAGATCTTCGGAAGCCCGCTTTATATGAGCCCCGAGCAATGTTCGGGCAGTGCGGTGGATCACAGGGCAGATATCTATTCTTTGGGTTGTGTTTTGTTTGAGGTGCTTGCCGGTACCACTCCTTTTGTTGGCTCGAATGCACTTGCAACGATGATGTTGCATCAATCAGAACGAGTCCCGACCCTAAAAGAAGCATCTTTGGGCAAGGACTTTCCTGCGGAACTGGAAGTCTTAGTTCAGAAAATGCTCGCCAAATCTCCTGCAGATCGCTATCAAAATCTCGGTGTGGTGGCAAACGATTTGGCTCAGATATACAAAGGCGCGCCTGTTCTTGGCCTTGCGGCTGTTCAGAAGAAACCCGCAGTAATCGCTGCTCCAATCACAATGTCGCAGACAAAATTCAATCTGTTGCTTCTTGCTGCAGCTGTTTGCTCTGCTCTTGTATTCGGCTCTGCGGGCTATTTTCTCGGTGGCTCAAAATCAAAGGAGGTGCTATCAGCGAAGACAGCTACAGCGCAACCTGCCGTCGAAGAACCTGAGAAAACAGCCGAGGCTCCTGAAAAGACCGCGGAGGAGCAAGCTAAAGAGGAGAAGCGACTAAATGCAAGAATCGATAACGAATTAAATTCTGCCATCAATAGAGAAGAAGTCGACCGTGAAAAACGACGATTTACAGAGCCTTTTTACCAGACGCGAGCACTTGTGGACGGGCTTACTGCGAAGAATCGACCGGTTGCACTGGAAGCATTGACGAAATTTGAAGAACTTCGAGAGATGGCCAAAAAAGACAAGGCATTGTCTGTCGAGTTTTTGCCGAAGGTTGAAGAGCGTATTACTTATTCCAACATTCGCGCCGGTAATTATTTGGTAGCGGAATCGCGGCTTGATAAAACGTTTGCTGAGGCTACCACAGCAAAAGAGATGGCTGAAGTTGCCGGTATGTATCATGTGATGGCACAGCAAGTCATGGCCGAAGGGGATGGCACGGCTGCGTTTCAGTTTTTCAAAAAAGGTTCTGATGCGTTTTTGCGTGCATCGAAAGTACCTGGTGCTGATCCAAAATTTGCTATGGAATGCAAAGCTAACGCAGGTAATTTCCTCAGATGTTGTTCGACTCTGAGTTATCAGTTTTTGAAGAATGCTCCTCAAGCTGTGGAGCTTGGATATGCGGCAAAAGCGCTTTTGGACGACAGTGGCAATAACAATCTACTCGCTGATGCTTATGTGTCTTTGGGGGCCGCGCTTGCTCGTGATAATCAGTATGAGAAGGCGAAAGAAATGTTGTTGAAGGGGGAGAAATTCTATATTCGTGCCGACGATCCCATTGGTGTGAAACAGCACAGCATGAGCTGCGCTTATCTGGAGTTGTGCAATGTCGAGATGCATTTGGATGACATTCCTGCCGCAATTCGAGCTGCACAGCGAGCCAAAGCATGTGCGCTGCGTTTCAAACCGAAAGACGAAATTCAAAAGCAGCAGATGGCGACTCACATCGTCAATATCGACAATCAAATCAAAGCGCTGAAGAATACTAAGAAACCCGGCTGAGCACTTTCAACCGCTCTTTTCTTCAACTGCCTTTCGTATGCCTAACGATGGCATATAATAGGCGCGAAGAAAAAATGTATGACCTCAGTGAACCATGCGGAGCTGGTCGGGTTCGATTGTTTTCCACGGCAGAAACGATGACAAATCCTCGG
>JAVLKG010000034.1:0-3537 GCA_032128875.1 Candidatus Melainabacteria bacterium 17Bon1m | reverse complement strand
AGATAGCTTGCCGCTCGCCCTGGTTATTTGCCAGAGCTGCGGTCGTTAGGTTAGATGACGCAAGCAGCGCCGTACCCGTTAATAACGCTCCAACCTTGCGGAAGAAAGAACCTATGTTCAGTCTCTTCTTCTGGTTACTCGTTCTCATATGAGTACGTTCTCCTGGATTTGGACGACAAAAAACCGCAGTTCGTGTGAACTACGTCTGCGCCGTCAGCTGCTATTTCCCCCTCAGCGAATGCTAAATAGATGGAGAAAACAACTCCGCTAACGGGCTGTTTACTTCTGGTTGCGTGACTCCCTTACTTTCGAGGAGGTTAACATCCGAAGTGTGGGATGTATATCGTGGATTCCCACATACCTCGAATTAAAATGCCCGCATTTTTTGAGTCTTTCAAGGCGGTAACCATAGAACTGGTGTTTTTTTCCTCAATTCAGCGAGTCACGAAAACACGACTTATTAAAAACATCGTATGTAAACATTCCTAATTCACCAATCGTACGACAACGCATATACATCAACAGCCCTGAGGCTATCCGAGTTTTCTGCACTGTTTCGACGACAATTGACACAGCAGAATTATCCGCTCCTCCTTGTGCGTCGGGAGTCGCGAGAAACACGATGTCACCAATCTCATACAGAAAATGAATGTCAAAGAAAAGTCGCTTTGTTAAGCAGAGAACGATTTAGGCTATGGGGTTAGTAAGTTACCGCGGGATAACGCACGAACCTTATATAAGCAAATCATTGCCCATGAGAAATCAAGAGAATTTTATGGCAAGCAAAGAGGCTACAAAAACCCAAAAGAGAAGGAAGCTTGCGCTTCCTCTTTGATGGTCTTTGGTTGTGTGGGATACCTGCCCAGCTCCGCAGAATCAACTCTATCGTGTAGAAATTGCTTGAACTGTCTGGGCTGCTTTCGGGTCCGGAGCGTTATCCACCAATGGAGTTGATCAGATTCAGTTTTTAAATCTAATCCCGCCAACTACTGCCGGATGCCTAATAGTTCTTTGTTTGGTGCGCCAATCTACTGTGTAAGGTCTGTAGATTTCAAAGCGCCACTACACCCCTTTTATGTGTTGTGCTTCTTTTGTTGATGAACCAGCCTGTTGCGCTCGCGGAAAGTCTTCAGCAGGTTGCCGTAAGACGTGCCAGGCTTAACGAGTGGAACTTCTTGCGATTGTCCGGTTGGAGATAGCACCATCCGTGATGGCACTTTTCCAACGACTTCAACCACTTCTTTAGCGATAAGGCCGTTTGTGCCCCTTATCTGCAAGGGTTTTCCGTCTGGAGTGTACTTCTTCATTATCACTGCCATGCCGGCGATATTTTCGTCGATAAATCTGTGAAAACCGCCACCCTCCGGACCGACTCCGGCTTTTCTCAAGCGCACGATATCTACAGGTTTGGGCAGCTCGGTACCATGATCCATGATCAAGGTTCCGTCTTCGCGGAAAAACACCGCAAACGCATCATTGGCGAGGTCGAACATGGTGCCGACTGTCAAATCATCAGGCACTTTTCCAAATACTTTATCAATACGACGCGCGATTACCGGGCGCGACATTTTAAAATTCGCTCTGTCAGGCAGGGCAATCATTTCGCCCGCTTCCGTGCGCTCTGGACGAACAACACAGGCACCACATACGGTGATAGCCTTTTCCATAACTTTATCGAGATTCGACTGATCGAAATCGGCATCCTGCCTGATTGCAATTCCGTCGACAAGAATGCCTTCTTGATTGAAAAAGAAAACCGCATCTTCCGAAAACCGCGTGGCAGGAACGCTAGTGCGATTGAGGAGATTTACCAGTACAGGAATTCCCTCTACCTTTTTGATGCGCTGCGCCTGGTCTCCATCCATTTTGGAGATCTTTTCGCGCATGTGGAGTTCCAACTGTTCAAGTCGGGCACTGCTTGTCATGGACGAATCGGCAAATCGCGGAATGTCCGGAGTCTTATTCGGTATACCTTTATATAGGTTGTCCGGCCCACACATCAGGTTCTCGATTTTCTTGACCGAATCAGCCAGACAGGTAGTCTTTACGGATTCATCGGTCTCGCAATCCAGGTAATTCACGACAGCAGTCGCAAATGTGTGAATTGCTTTGGTCGTTTGAGCATATTTGCCCTGACCCATCTTCTGTAATTCGCCAGCCAGCTTCGAGACCTTTTGTTGGGCTTCTTCAGAGCCCGGTGCTTTTGCGAGTTCTGCCCGTGCGGCTTTCAACTCGCGATGGAGTAAAAATGGTTTTACGGATAACTCTGCGGCCTTCAATGCGCGAGTCATTTCCTCTTTCGCCAATTCAGCGCGGTCTGGCGTTCTGTTGCCGACAACGATGACGACCGGAGCAGCAGACGCTTGCGCCGACAAAACGGCAACGTCGTGTTCTTCGGTGACAGGGCGTTTGAGCGGTTGGCTCAACGAAACCGAAACTTCCGGTTTCTTTTGATTGTCGCGAGCAGGCGATTTAGCGCTGACAGCAGCATTGCTCAGCGCAGTGTTTTCACTGGATATGTTGTTCATGATTGCAGGATCTGATGAAGGATGTATTTCGTGTGACATGCGACGACAATCCTTGGAGGATAGACAGCTAGCAGGTGGCAACTCCACCCGTTTGAAGTTCGCAACTGCGACTTCTTAGAGGATGATAAGGTTGTCAGCCGGAGTTGGGAATGCGTAGAATTACTTAGTTCTTAGTAAATCTCCCATGATTGTTGTCCAAAAATTGAAAACCCTGATTGCGACTGCGTTGCTGGGCTCACCTTTTTTTGGTCCAGTGGGCCCAGCCTGGGCGGCATCTACCGACCCAGTCACAGTCACAAAAGAGCCGCCACTGGTGCTAACCAAAACTTTCGACCATGCCAACCCTGGTCCGGAAGTACCTATTAAAGGAAGGGAAGCAGCCACAACGCATTGCAGCTACGACTATTTCGTTGACATTGGTCTGCAATCCGTAGCCAGTAAACGTTCTGGAGATATTTATTCGCACACTTTCAAGGTAACGAGGCTGGCAGTGCGCCTCACCTTGCCGATTACCTTTTGGTTGCCTGACACTGTCAACCGAAGATTGCGTGAACATGAGGACGGGCATCGTCAAATCTACGAAGAGATTTATGGCAACGCAGAGAAAACCGCACAGCGACAAGCTCAAGAGTTACTGGACGAAACTTTCATCGGTCAGGGAAAAACGCTGGAAGAGGCGAAAGAAGACGCAAAAGCCAAAATCGGAATGGAGCTAAACCGCAGGTACGGGCGTGAAATCCTGACCTACGCAAAACTAGTCACGCAGTTGTACGACAACGCGACCCGAAGCGGAACAAACCGAACGCCAGTATTTCTAGCCATTCGAGAATCCTTCTTGCAAGCCTGGTTCATGAACCTGACCCGCCGCCACTGAACTGAGTAGGGGAAGCGCACGGATAAACTGAGTAGGGGAAGCGCATGCGCTTCCCTGCCAGGGAGCCGCATGCGGCTCCCCTTTTATGATGGCCTTGACAGCTTCGAATGGATTATCTATTCGTCGTGTTGAATC
>JAVLKG010000033.1:0-3781 GCA_032128875.1 Candidatus Melainabacteria bacterium 17Bon1m | reverse complement strand
TTCAACACGACGAATAGATAATCCATTCGAAGCTGTCAAGGCCATCATAAAAGGGGAGCCGCATGCGGCTCCCTGACACGGGCGGCATGAATGCCGCCCCTACAGTTGATAGGGATGGCTTAAGCGTGGGGGCGCGTTGCACGCGCTCGAAATTTTTTGAGAAGGCGGGCAATATGTCGGCGCTCCAGTTTGCAAGCGTGGGGGCGCGTTGCACGCGCTCGAAATTTTTTTGAGAAGGCGGGCAATATGCCGGCGCTCCCAGCAGAGCCGGCGAGCCGCCGGCAGTCCCAGTGTTTCGGTCGATTCTATAAACAAGCAAGGGCGCATTGCTGCGCCCTCACAAGCTTCGTCTGGGGACGAACTCTCTCGAAGTTCGACCTTATTCCATGTTCGAACTTGAAGCACCGTAATGCAGGTATGGTTGCGACGTTAGCAGTGCTGCTTCTTTTGCTTCGCGTGCGGCGGCGAGAAGTTCGCCCGGGTCGATGCAGGTTTCCGGTAATGCGGCGGCACCCACCACGATTGATTCTTCTGCTTCCACACCCTCTGGCAAAATCGATTGGCTAGATAGGGTTTCGTGCAAGCTTCGCGCAAAGCGCATGGCGTCTGCACTGTCGGAGGAGCACAACAGCACTGCAAATTCTCCATCTTTGACATGCGCTGCCACATCGAGCGGTGACATAAGCGAGCGAATTCTCTCTGCAATACACTTGAATGTTTCTTTGGGAATCATCATCTCGACACCGTTTTGCTTGATTGAGACTTCGAACACCACCACCGCAAAGCTGGCTTTGATCATTTGAAACTGTGCGAATTGACGCAGCAGAAAGTAGCTGAAAGCTCCATAAGTAGCCAGGTATGTCGTTGGATCTGTAAGCGCTGCAACCACTTGTCCGAGCAGGCGCGCGTCGAATTGCGCCGGTGGCGGCAGTGTGCTTACTTCTGTTTCTTTGGGCGTGAAGGAGCAAAACCAGTTGTGCGAGTCTTCCAAATTGTAGTTGGGCGGTTCGAGAAATCCGAACTGCGGCGTTTGAATCGGTGTTGTTTCCAGCGTCGTGGCGCCGATGTCTACCGGATCGTTTTCCTGTGATGCTGTTGGTATCACAGGAAAACTACCGGAGTGCCTCGGGGAACCCAGAGTGACTTGTGTCTCGGGCGCATCGTTTGAGGCGCCCTTATATATCGAGTCGATGGCGAGCTTGCCCTGAATCATTGCGACTTCACGAGTTTCGCGAGTCCAAAGTGTGCTTGGCGTATCGCCGTTGATGCGCTCAAATGTCCAGCGCGGACCACCTTCTCCGACGGCAGGAGAAACTCTTACGATGAAACCCAGACCATTGGCGGGATTCTTAAATGGAAGTATCACGGGCTTTCGCTGCATGGTGGCTTCGGTGAGCATGTAGCGTAAGTCCTCTGTGTTGGGAACAGCGTTCATCTCCGCAAGCTTTATAGATTGCGTTTGAGTAGCTCTAAATGATTGCGATAAGGCCATAGCGGCAAGACCTCGTTAGTGCCAGGTGGATGGTCTTCAGTTTTTTTTGAATGGCCGCTATAGTCGATGCAAAACAGCCCACCGCCTTGCAGTCGTGATAACAGTAAAACGCCCCTGCGTTAAGCAATTATGTTGACGCGTCGCAGTAGTGCAAAGGTTTTGTAAAGGTGATCAAATCAGGCGCGTGCAACGCGCCCCCACGCCGTTACGCCCACGCACTCCTGCGAAGTTAGATCCATCTCCATTCATAGAAGACATTGTCCTTGAGCTGCACGCGTTTTATGACTGCGCGTCCGCTGTCGGGCACAGCAAGTTCAACCTCAAGCTTATCCGCGCTCGAGACATTTTTTCCCTTTCCCTCAGGTACGAAAACCTGCTCTATACCGTAGCGCACGCGCACTTTGTGCTGTTCGAAGCTGTTATCGTTTTCGCCTAACAATACTATCTCGTCCGGCGCGGGCAACGGTCTTTTTTTGAAAGCGCCTATTGGTTTCCACTGTCTTTGAGCGTCTTGCTTAAGCAGCACAAAGACTTTCTCATTATAGGCAAAGTCTTCTTTTGTTGGTACCTGGCTAAACCCGTATCCCAGGCGGATGTAATCACCGCGAAACATATCTTGTGGATCAACCGGCTCTGTCTGCACGGTTATTGTTTTTCCTTGTGTGAGCGTCAGAGCAGGCGGTAGCGCCAGGCAAAGAACGGCGATTGTTTGAAACGCACATGCCGAGGCGAATAGTGCTTTACGGTTAATCATTAGTGCATTCCCTCCAAGATGGTTCTGCGCCCCTTCTCTGTGAGAGTTCCGACTACCATCAGCAATACGCCGCCGCAAACAAAGAAGAATGACCGGTTCATGAGCGTGTAGAAGACGTCGAAATAGCGCGCGATGATGTCGATGACAAAAAACACGAGTGCGACATTTACCATTCCCGCTGACTGGATCCGCATTAACCCTGTGTAGATAAATGCGCCAATTCCTGCAAGAAGCATGACGTTGCCGATAACGCGAGAAAACTCCGGCTGTGCACCTAACGCAAGACTGCCCACAACTGCGAGCCCAGCGCACACGATCATTTCTTCTTTGAATTTCGGTACCTTCCATGCCACCACTCCTAGTATCGTAAGGCAGAGGGCGAGCAATGCTCCTACATCGGGTAGCTTGATGTATTGCACGGTACGGAAGTTGTCGACAGTTGCTATAAGCAGTGCCGAAAGCGTGCTTATGGTTCCGACGTACAGGAATGGTTGTTCGAGTATTGGTTGTTTTTCGCGAATGTAAAAGTATGCCCCAGTAACGCCTAGTCCGAAGAGCAGGACGGTAACAGAATTGAATGGACCCATAATAGACAGCAGCCATATCCCGCTAAACACAAGTGCAATCCAGCTGATGGCACGACTTTTCATGTGAAATGCAAGTGCCAGTGCCGGTGTTAGATAACCGATTAGGTCTGGCAGGAAAAACAATGATTGCCGCGCTTCCCATGTCAGATTGGCAAACAACCACATGCCGCCAAGGATTGCTGCCATGCAGCCGAGGGGTAGCGTCGATGTAGCAAGTGCTGCGCAGAGTGTACCGAGCGCCCAAAGCAGTAGTCCGCTTGGGAAATTGACGTCGAGGTTGAATATTTGCGCGACTAGCCAGATCGATGCGCCGTAAAAGAGTGAGCCTAAAAGCAAGAGTGCCGCGCCCATTTTGGGTTGGTTGCCTGGCTCGAATCTGAGCTTCCAGCCGAAATAATTAGTGAGATTGACAGCACCTAAGATGGCAATCAACTTGATGATTGCTGGAATTTGCTGCCAGTTGGCCGCCATGAAGAGTATAACGCCGAGCCCCACGAGAACCGCGCCTACGATGCTCAATGCCTGGCTTACATTGGGTCTGGCTGTGTGAAGCGGGTATTGCGAACGCAGCAACGACGCCAATTCTTCCTCAATTGCTCCTTCTTCTCGCCAGCGCGAAATTTCACCGACTACGATTCTTTGATGCTTTGCAGATAGATTTGACATGTGTTTGTCTCGGTGCGTGCGACCTGCCCTTATTCTTCGATGGTAAGGCTGGAGCGGCCGCAGAGTGGGCGGCAACAAACAGTTCCAAAACCGTTAGGTTGCCGGGAGCATTGCCCACGCCGGTTGAGCTGAATGAAGGTCAGCGAGCCGCCGACGTGCCGCTAGATCCAAGTAGAGGGGCGGCATTCATGCCGCCCCTGTCAGCGAGCCGCATGCGGCTCCCCTTTTATGATGGCCTTGACAGCTTCGAATGGATTATCTATTCGTCGTGTTGAATCAAGG
>JAVLKG010000032.1:0-4660 GCA_032128875.1 Candidatus Melainabacteria bacterium 17Bon1m | reverse complement strand
GACAATTACACTGGCTACCCCAAAAAGGTTCAATTCTAATTGTCACTGACGTTCAATTTTAATTGTCGTTGATCACCTTCTCCTTCGCCTATTGTCAGGTCATGGTGTTCGAGATACGCAATCACTGTTCCGTGAGTAAAGTTAGCTACTAGACTGAAGAAAAGTTGTAGCGAATTACAAAGGTCATTTATGGCTTGTTGATCAGGACCATTCACAGTCGGCTCTATCCCATACGTCTGAAACCATGCCACATTCATCATTTGGTCAATCATATTGTTACGGTAAAGTGTGCCGCCATCATTGCTTGACTGCATGTGCCATCCGACGATAGTTTCATTTCGATTTTTTTCATGCAAATCAAGTTGGGTTTCAAAAGCCCTATTGATTGGGCCGCCATCATAGTGTGCAAGCAATTTGTCCCTAACGAATTTGGCTCGTTTCAAATAGTCAATGTGCTCACTGTCGGAAAGATGTTTTTCAAGCAAATTCCAGTAATCAACAAGTTCTTGTCGGCTTCGAATTATTTTCCACATCCTAGAGTTCGGATCGTTCTCATGCTTTTGGAGAGGTTCTATAACAACCTTAATAGCTTCCGCCGCAACGGCTGAATTCCAGCGCATGAAGTGCCAAAACAGGCCGCGGCAAATAACATCCAAATGAGCACTCTTTTGACGCATCCCAAGAATGAATTCAACTCCAGGCGATAGATTAATGTCATTCGCGATGCGCATAAGGCGCAGGATAAAGGGCCAATCTTTGGTTTTTCGAAGTCCATGCATATCAATTCCGGTCGAATTAAAGACCTTTGGCAATACAATTGGCTGTTGATCAAAGTTCATTTATTCCGCTCCAAAATTGTGAATGAAACAGATTTAGATACCGATGCGATTTTAAACTTCTTTTGCAGAAGTTGTTCCTTAGGAGAATGAGAGTGCCATCATGGACAACTGTTGGCAAAGGTATATGTCAAATGGGTATTAATTCAACAGTCATTCCGGAGCAACTCCATGCCATTAGACACCACGCACATAGAGACTTTGATAGAAGCCTACACCGAAGCAGCCGTTCAGGCTCAACGTTTCGCCGATAAGTACAGCAAAATCTACATTGAAGAGTCCAGGTTTTATAATGAACGAGCTGAAGAATTTCTTGCTCACGCTACAGCGGCTAAGGCGCTCGAGCTAGACCAATCCCTCCAGGACTTTGCTCTCTACGCCGCAGAACTTAAGAAACATGATCAAGACGACTTAAGTGCAGCGAAGAAATTTTTTCAGGTACGAAAAGCTCTCTGGGAGTAGAACATTACCAAGAATTTGCTCGTTAGCGTTTCTTGCTCTTCGATTCTTGATCCGGAACATGCAAGCTTGAATAGGATTATGACTGAGAAAGATGATGGCAAAAATGAAATTCGCAAAGAGTCAATCACGACCCTGAGTGTTTGTGCCCTTGCCGTTCTGACGATAGTAACCACTGGAAATCTTGAATTTAGCCAAAAGCACTGAGGTGTGTTGCTGTCTCTCGGTGAGAAGCGGCGAAAACGGCGCACGTTGAAGGAGCTACCAGCTCCAAAAGAGTAGCCAAAACATTACCAAGAATGACTGAAATTGGTACCGCTATGACAGATGACGAAATTATCGAAAGCGTTCGGCATTCTTTGATCGTTCTTGGAGTCGGGGATATTAAGAGGGCCTATGAAGGACGTTCGTTAGTTGGAGCTTTTACACTGTGTTGCTGTTTGCTCGATTCAGCTTCTGGATATTGTTGCAATGGCAACAACTTTGAGTCATTTTGCGTCCAGTTTTTGCACAAGGTAAATCGAAAGTATAGACAAATTCAGCAGTTGCTATACACTGCGTTGCGAAACGGACTTGTGCATTCACATTCCCCTGGGATCCGACTGGAGAATGGAAAGATTTGGCGATTCGCTCTTAGTACTGAAAATCCGGAAAAGCATCTGACAAAATCAGAATTCGGTGACCAGGTAGAAGTATTTTTAAACCTCGATTGTTTCATTGCTGATGTTGAAGAAGCAATAAACAGATACTTCATTTCGGTGTCCGATTTGAAAGATCCTCATAGGAAACGGAAACACCTTTTGGAACACGCAAAGAACGTCGGATGGCTCAAGATTTCTAGAGAATTCGAACAACAAGATTGCGCAGGAATTCTCTTGCGTGGGCTTGTTACCGGTACAGGCTTTCCTCAAGATAAACAATTTGTCCCACAGCCAACAGACGCGACTGTATTTCAGAGGAAGAAAATGGAGCCGGAAAAGAAGCGCAAAAAAAAGTCTCAAATACCCGGCTTCTTACTCCCGAAAGATGAGTGAAAGCTGCTTCATTGCACAAACATTACCAAGAATGCGTCATTGGCTATATGATGTTTTCAGAGAAGTTTTGGAGAGACAATTTGGGTTATTTATCAGTTAGCAACGTTAATGGCGAGCAATTAGTCGTTCACGGAGCTTTTAAGGGAGAGCTGGAACGCATCATAAAAAAGTGCTGGAATGCATCATCTCAGGCTTCCAAGGAAGAAGTTCTAAAAACACTTGCCAAAGATTCCTATCTCGTTTTCGACGATAAGCTGGCTTCAATTGCCGCCAAGCGGAATGAATTACTCAAAAAGTCGAAAGTGCTCTTTGACAAATTGCTCGAAGATTTCAAAAATAATAGCGTTACTCTGCATGGTCACAATGGTGGTACAGACAAGATAGACGCCTCAAAATTAGTTCGGCAAGTATTATTGCGACGGATAGCTCCAAACAAATTACTGCTGCAGGTCGAGCGTCATCCATACAAAGGCGCATCATTTGTCGTTAACCAATTTTGGCTCTACAATGCCACCGACAAAAGTTGTGAGCTAATCGGGAACGAAACAATTACGAAGCCAGTTTTCGGAGGAACTTTGGTTCAGGTACAAGGAAACTGGCAGCCTGTAACAACAAAAAGGGATGCGTTTCATGCTCTCATTAAGACTTTGCTCGGAGAGTGCGGCTTGGAAACATTTCTACGAAAGACTGCATTTCAGCCGGATCTCCTATTGGACCCTTCGCAAGTCATAAGACAGGAATGTGAAGGAAGAATAGGTCAGCCAATCGAAGAACCTAGACCAACAACTGTCAGAAGTTCAAATAGCAGTAATGCCGGCAATGTGCTTGGTTTGAACATGACGAAAGGATTTGTTGTCCACGGCTTTCCTGCTGACTTTTTTCTCTACAAGCTGAAAGAAGTGCTGGAGACAACTTGCGGTAGCTCGACGGTTGCATTGAATAAAGATGGTGCTACCGTCCGTGTTTCTGGCGGAACTGTCAAAAAGGAAGCAACTTTTTCTCTCGACAAATTCGAACTTGAGATTAAGAGCGGCAACCTGTCTGAAAAAGCAGAACTTCGGGTCGTCCCAGGACGACCCTGTTTTGAAACTGAGTGGGAATTGTCTTTCAAAGTTAATGGAAGTGATTACATATTGAGCGATCTGGTCGCATACATAAACGAAAAGAGCTAGCAATCCAAACACTACCAAGAATGTCCTTTTATGGTAAAGTGTGAACAAAAAACCAAGTTGAAATCGTACTTTTTACGTCGCTTTTTCGATTGTTCACTTTTTGAGCTAGTTATCGTTTATGGTAAAGTCCACCCCAAAGAAAAAAAACGACATGGTCCTCCACCTCGGCGGCCAAACACCGAAAAACGTACTCGTGAATATTTGACGCCAGCCGAAGTCAAAAAAATGATTGACGCGGCAAAATCTGTTGGACGCCACGGCTGCCGCGATGCGCTGTTGATCCTAATTGCCTATCGACATGCACTGAGAGTTGGTGAGCTAGTCGACCTTAAATGGAAACAGTTCGACTTGGATAAGGGCAGATTTCACGTCAACCGACTGAAAAATGGCGATCCTTCTGTTCATTTCCTTGAGGGAGACGAAATTAGGGCTCTTAGAAAGCTCCGGAGAGAATATGAGGGGTTTGCCTTTGTTTTCATCTCAGAGAGGCAGGGACCGATGTCTCACAACGCAATTCATAAGATTGTTGTCCGTGCCGGCGACCTGGCTCGAATTAAGATTTCGGTTCATGCTCATATGCTCCGCCACGGAAAAGGCTTCCAATTAGCTTCAGAAGGGGTGGATACTCGAGCGATCCAAGCGTATTTCGGACACAAAAACATCCAACATACTGTGCGTTATACACAGCCAGATGCCAGCAGGTTCAAGGGATTTGGTAAGGATTTGAAATTTTGATAGTTCTGTATGGCTAGAGACATTAGCTAGATCTGGTGCAAATTGGCTACGTGCCTTATGATGTCTGAGTCTGCCACTTAAGTAAGGCAATGTTATGAACATTCGAAAGTTAAACTCTCTGGATTCATCAGCAAAACACATGTGTCTGTTTGTGCTAACTTCCGTCGGTTTGAGCGGTTCGATTTCTTGCGCAGGTGCTGAGAACCTAACATCGGTCGAAATTACTGAATTAAAGCAGTCATATCAACGCGAAAGAATGAAAATGTTTTCGTGTGCGGTGACTAATTCTAGTCAGATTGCAGCCGTAAAAAATTGCTTTGATCCGATGTGTTTGAGATCTGATGGAGTGTGACTTCGATCTTTATTTTGCCGACTTTTTTGATCATTATTTGGCAAATTTTCGATCTTTATTTGGCAATCAGGA
>JAVLKG010000031.1:0-7203 GCA_032128875.1 Candidatus Melainabacteria bacterium 17Bon1m | reverse complement strand
AATTTCGAATTACAGCAGCAATCAGCCCAGCAAGGGCGCTATCGAAATCCTGTTGGTTACGCGTTTGCTGGGCCGCAAGCCAAACGTCAGAAAATGGCAGCTCAAACTGAAGCAGATGCGTTCGCGAAAATCCTTGCTAAAGGAGAAGATCAAAACGAACCTCCTTCTATCGTGTTTGCAGCTCCACCGGGACTTGAGAAGACTGTTGATCCGGTAAAGAGGCAGCCGAAGAAATCGAGAAAATTGTCACAGCCTGAGATTCAGGTTCGGACAGGAAATCCGTTTCGACAGCTAGAGCCTGAACCGGAAGTGCAAAACCAAGAAGTGCTGGCTGCAATGCAAGAGCGGGAAGTGCTGGCTGCAATGCAACAACTTGAAGCTGATGTTCAAGAGAGCAAAGGCAATTACGAGCCGATAAAAGAAAGCGAAATTGAAATAGCGAAATCTCTCGGCTTCAAACATTTGTTTTGCAATCGACCAGCGCTCAATGAGCTACAGTACGAGCTCGAGTTCGATCTTATTTCGACAGATGAGTTCTACACGACAGTAGTCGGCGCGGATGATAAAGTCGTCGAAAAGTAAAAGTAAAACGATTTGCTTATTAATTAGCTGGATCTCAGGAGCTGATGGTACTATCTGAACCGACGCGAGTATCGCGCGGTGCCTCAGTTAGAATCGGGTCAGTTCGGCTCCTATGTCTAAAGTGTTGACTAAAAACTCGGTTATGGCTCAGCTGGTTGCTCTCGAGCAGTTCCTAAATCAGCTGGCAGAAGACGTCGATCACGCTCAATACCGAAGAAATCAGCTTGTTGCTCAATCTATGGAACATGCTGCCCAAGAGCTGACGGCGGGTTTTAAAAATCTCGCCAGGGAAAGGCTTTCGAAGGCACACTTGAATATCAAACTCGCCTGGTTGCGCGCCAATTATGCCCGCCAGTTGTTTGATGCTGAAACAGTTGAGTTTGAGCTTGGCGAAGGAAACTATCTCGAGTTGACAGAGATGGAAGACGAGTATTTGCCGTCAGCCACAGCACATTTCAAGTATTTGGAATCTGAGCTCAAGCATATGCGCCAGGAAATAAGCACACGCGTGGGCAAGGCGAAGTAATGGATATTTTCGAGCAAATAAAATCACTTGCCGGTGACTGGCTCAAACGCAAAGATGCCAACGAAAAGCTGACGCGTATGCTGGAGATGATCGCGGAAGCTTCGGCTGCAGTTGAAACGCGCAAATCGACCTTCACCTCATTAGCGGCAACTCGGCTAAAGCTTGCTGAAGAAGCAAGGACGCGGGCGTTGAAAATGTTCGAAGAAAACTCGCTGGAAGACTGCGAGAAATTTTGCGAGCGTGGGCTTTTGCATCTTCAGATTGCCTCTGCTCACATGCTGTCTGAAGATCAAATGAAGCTTGAGCTTACCTTTGATGAAGGGTCTACCGAAGAGTCAATCGAGCGTCTGTCGAATGGTATTGCTCGTCTGAAGATGGCTGTTGAATACAGCAATTGTGTGGTCAGCGAACATGTCAAAGAACACCTTCTCGAAGTGGTAAGACAGCGCGAAGAGGCCTTGTCTCTCTTTGCAGAGGGCGGAGATGAAGATGCTCACCGTATTGCAGAAGGCGCACTTCTGTGGCTGCATTATTTGGCAAGGCAATTGGAATTGGACAACGATAAGCCGATTATTGTGATCGAGCCAATCGTCAAACTCAGTCCCAAAGAAATGACGATGATCAAGACGCTCATCGAGAGCATTGTTCACTGCCGAACTGTTCTGCAAGTGACGCATACCCGTGGCTACAGCCGGGTTGAGCGCTATCTTACAGCGGCTATGCAAAACCTTGAAAAGTCCATCACCGCCTACTTGGATGGTGATGCGGATAAGGTTGCTCGCATGGTGACGACCGGCCTGATGGAAGCGCGTATGGCTGATGAGCTTCTCAAAAACACAGGACCTGATGAGGGCGCTTACGAGGTGTTGGCGAGTGACCTTGCGGACGACCTCACCATCAAAGGCAAGGAGTTTTTCCGCCGTCTGGTTATGCTTAGTCGTCTTGTCAAAGAAAACTTGCCCGAACCGGAGCGCGCGCTGAACAAACTTGATTCAGTCAACTTCAATTACAAGAAGTGTCTAGCTTCCATGCGCGATGGAGATGTCCGCGAAGCCGCCCGGTATGCCAAGTTGGCGCATCTTGATCTGGATTATTCAAAACAGATGGTAATTGATGGTGTCATCGAACCTAGTTACTCTGAACTTTAGAATCGTAGGGTCGATGCCATGCATGCTCGATGCGGGCGAGCAGCCCGCGCTCCCAGTGTTAGTACTCCGACCGTTGATCCCAGCTTGATACCACAGGTGACATCATTGTTTTTGCCACTGGTTTGATTTTGCTCGGTAGAAGGTCGACAAAAATCAGCTGTGGTCGGCAGCAGAATCTAAGGCGTGGAGCGTGTTGCCTCTCCATTCCGACACCACGAGAGACAATCAATTTGCTTCCTGATGGTAGCAGAACCACATCACCGTTTACCCAGCGTTTTGGAATATTGGACGCCGTCATCAATGGTCCGTAAAACGGTAATTGAACCTGTCCACCGTGACAATGCCCGGCGACAAGCAAGTCGCCCTCCACTTTCCCTAGTGAGAAATCGGGATAGTGTGCCATCACGATGTGAAATTTGTTGTTCTTTTCCTTCTTTGGATATTTCAATTCAGAATTTCGGCCGTCGTAAAAACTCAAACCTGTTATGTCCACCGGACCAGCCGAGACTGTTTCTGACTGCTCGAATGTATGTCCAGGCACATCAGTGAAAAGCTGTTGCCAGCACGCGAAATCATCAACATTACCTTGAACTGCAAAGGTTCCATATTTTGGCGTGAGGTTCAAGTCTTTGAAAGTCTGTTTGAATTTGTCACGTTCGACTGCCCATTCTTGATAGTTCATTGTTTGAATATAGTCACCGGGAAGTAGCAAAAGATCGGGCTTTTCGTTTGCTACTGTTTGAAACACCGAGCGCTCGTAGTCTCCCAAATTGTCCGTCTGCAAGTCGGAGACAATCGCTACATGCAAGGGCGTGTCAAGTTTGTCACTCACAATTGCATGGCGTTTGATCTCCAACATATGCGGTTCGATCAAGAAGGCGTCGATTGCTACCGCAAGCGTGCAAACCAGCACAACGGCATTTACACCTGCCATCAGTTTGAATTTCTTGCGCGAGTAGTAAATGCACAGTGCAAGAAAAATTGGTCCTCCAACGAAGCCTCCTATCGCTAGAAGCGTGAAGACCATGAAGAAATCGTGCGCTACTTTCAGCGCCGCATAGCTAGCAATGCAGCCATATATCACTTCTGCAACAACATAGCTAAAAACGTTGTTTGAAAAGTTCTTGAGTAAAACTGTGAGAATCGCCAGAGTTGCAAAAACGATTCCCAAATAAGTAATGATAGTCCAGTCCACGCGCCCTCCCCACCAGTTCGCATGTGTGATATTTAGACAGCCAAGGTTCGCTTGCGGCGCTAATCAGCGCACATAAGTGCGAACACTAATAATGATTCCCGCCAACGTATTTCAACGCTTTTATCATTCATACCAATTGGCTGTGAAACATTTGTGAAATTCACTGCTGCTGTGTTGGGCGATAAATCCAACCTTCAAGAAGTATGTCTAGATCGTTGAGAGTAAATGGATCTACGAAAAATTCTTTTGCTTCTAAAAACATTGCAGTGGTGTAGCACGCAATTACCGCATCGAGAGCGTGATCGCTATTGATTACGGACGTCAGCGAATTCTTGTTCATGTTCAACTTCGGCACATTGCGAAAAGTCAAACCGCGTTCTTCTTTGATTGCCAAAAGTGAGCGGATGATTTCGTGGCGAAGACTTGTCACCTGCGGCTCGTCTTTCTTGTCCTTTGATTTGTAGCCGGTTTCTTTCAACTGGAAAAAGCGAAGCGTGTCGCGCGGGTACACTTCGATTACTGCACAACCACCCTCGATTTCATCCTGAAAAGGCAATGCGTAAAAACGATCGGGCGGCAGCATAGCCAAAAGTTGAATGCACTGATAAGTCATCTGTACCATCGACGGATTGCCCCTGTGCAAAGGCGAAATCGCGAGAGAGCCTCTCCATTTGTCCGTCACTCTCTTGGGCTCGCGTTTGAATTCCTTTGCAAGTTCGATGAATCCCGTTTGTCCAAGGTGAAACAGCGCTTCAGCCATTTCCTGAAAAGACTGATACGACGTTTTTTGTTCTTTTCGCGCCATGTAGTGCAAGAATTCGACCGGCAAAGAAAACGGGCTGTCGATTCCAACCGCGGCTCCCTTGTGTTTTATCAGCTCGTCTTTCAGCGCATGCGAGCCAACTTTTTTGACATCGACAATCTCAAAGCCGAGAGAGCTCATTCTGCCTGTCGCCAGCCACGTATTGTTGGGCACAGCGCTGGCTCCGCTGTAGTCGACGCCAAAAATCAGCCTTTCTGACATAGCGTATTTCCCACCTTTGTTTTGTCACCTTTTCCATATAGTGTACGAGAATGCAGGACTTCTCTGAACAAATCGGTTCCGTCTCTGAATACGAATCTGCAAACATGCCCACCTGGGTGGCGGATGCGGGCATATCCACCTGGCAGCCCGCCAAACAGGTGCGAAAGCCATACGAGCAAAATACTTACGAACCTCAATTGCCTTCTCCCCAAATCGATCCCCGTCCTCTGGATCAGCAGATAATTCCGAGGGACACGCCCTGGCGTCAGCCGGACCGTAAATTCGATCAGCCGGACAGTCCGGATGGTAAGAAACCCGGCAGGCAAGAGGAGCCAATAATCTATGCGCCGTTAGTTCGCGTCCCGCCCGTTGTCCGTGAAGGCAACCGCGTCTTGATTCCCACGTTTTTGCCTGGCGATGCTGACCTCAGCGACAAAAATCCTGTCCAGACAAAGGCTTACGACATAAATTCGCCCGAAGCGAAGCTATATCTGCAGAGTCGCGACTCGATAGTCAAGATCACAACGGATAAAACGAATTCGGAAGGCAAGGACTTCACCGCTTATGGCTCTGGATTTTTCGTCACCGAGAATGGTCAGATTGCCACTGCCAATCACGTAATTGATGGCGCAAAGACAATCAAAGTCACGACTGCGGCAGGGCATGTGTACAATGCGCGCGTGAAAGAAACCAATGTAGGCGGTGAGTCTGCGGTCATTGAGCTGACTGACATGGCGCCGAGCGAACGTTTCAAACCTTTGCCGCTCCGCGATAGCGCTGCCGGCATAAAGCCAGGCGAAAAGCTAATGTCCGTCGGTCACCCCAATGGTGTTGAAGACATCGTTATGAGCCCTGGTGAGATGGTGAAACGTGAGAGATTCGTCGCATCCAATTTCAGTTATCCAAAAGTAAATCCGAATGCCATGTTCATACATGCATCGACTCGAACTCAGGGCGGAAACAGTGGCGGCCCGTTGATTGACAGCGAAGGACGCGCCGTTGGCCTTACAAATTTCAGGCAACCGGATGCGTCGGGCGAATTCGTCGGAATTGATGATGTTCGTTCACTGATCACAGATCCGAAGAAAGGTCAGTTATCCGACAACCGCAGTTTCTTTTTCCCAAGCACTCTTCAGTTTGACGATCAGACCGTTATGAAAGGACTGAGTACAGCCATTGCAGGTGCCAACAATGCGATTGCGTTCGGCTCGCGAGGCAACATTCAATATGGTCGAGCAATTCGCGGAATGAACAATTTCGCCAATGGTTTGACTGGTGGTTATGCCATTACTGAATTGCCTGGTGACATCAGAGCATTCAAGTCTGCCTTGAATTATGGAACCACTGCAGAGAAAGTCAGTACGGGAATTGATGTAGGCGGCGATAGTCTCATGATCGTTGGTGCGCTCGCCGGAATTGCAAGCAAGCGCTATGCTCCGCTAGGAAGTGTGCTTGTAACCATCGGAGCATCCTCCAGGTACGGCAATGCCGTGTTCGGCGATCGCAGATACAAGTAGTTTGGTGGATTTACGAAGTCATTCGTAATTTCACCGCTGACATGTTTTTGCCAGGCGACTAAGCTAACAATATCCCGGACACATCCTATAGCCCCAGAGGTTCACTATGAGCAGAGGTGACGTTGGCGAAAGCCTTGCAGTCGCGAAAGCTACACCCGCATTGGGTGAGTTCAACCCCGAAATGCTGAAAATGCCTACCAAGTTTGAAAAGACTTCTGGGCAATCTGGAGACTTTGTTCTCACTCAAGCACAAGCTCAGCAGCCGGCAGAACAGCAGCAATTGAGCCCGTCTCAGAAGCTGATGGATGAAACAGTCAAGGCCGCTAAAAAGGAACTGGAAGAGAGAAAGGCGAAAAGTGGAACTCTTTCAGAAGCAGATTTCAAAGAAATTCTGCCAAAGCATTTTCCGAAAATGAAAGAAGCGATTACACTTGCCGATCAGCAGGCTGCAGACGGCCGACGCACGGCAGAATCCGAATACAAGCGCGTTGGCGCAGATCTTGCGAAGTTCTCGGAGGACTTTCCGAAAGTTATAGAGCGCCTCGGCAAGGCATCAGATGCGGTGCCCGAGGCAGAGCAAGAAAAAGTCGGCGCACTACTGTCTGAATTGACTAACGAAAAAACTTCATCTGATCGCAAAGATGCCATTCGCAAAGATCTGGCGAAATATCCTGATCTTGCCGCTTCGGCTGAAGAAGCAATGAAATTGAACGCTGATGCGGAAAAGAAATTCAGCCCTCTGTTTAAGGCTATCGAAGATATGCAAACAGGGCTGGCGACTGGTTTGTCGCATCGTGGATTTTATGCAACATGCCTTCAGCAAGCTGATGGCGATCCCAAAGAACTCGAGCGCGTGACGAAAGAAGCGCAAGCTCTAGCTCAATTGTTTATTACGGCAATAAAAGCTCCAGAACAGCTATTCATGCCACCAGAAGATCTTCAACCGAAGAAACCGCTGCCGCCCGTTTACAAGGCATAAGCAGAGCGGCGTACACAATCTATACCTTTTGACGCCCATTAGGGCTCAATAATCCTTTGGTTTCACCGTGGGGACGGAACAGGCGCGCTCGAAAGGGCGCGTCTGAATTTTTATGGTTTTTCCAACCACCTGCTGTACGGGCGGCACATGTGCCGCCCTGGCAGGGAGCCGCATGCGGCTCCCCTTTTATGATGGCCTTGACAGCTTCGAATGGATTATCTATTCGTCGTGT
>JAVLKG010000030.1:0-7622 GCA_032128875.1 Candidatus Melainabacteria bacterium 17Bon1m | reverse complement strand
GTGATCATCACGTGGCGACCTGGAGCAAGAACTACGTTGTGACCGTTGGATTCAACACTTACAGAACCTTTGTGTTGGTCTTCCATGTCATACACAGCCAATCCAGCATCGCTTGAGGAAACCAGCGCAATTGCTTTTGCCTGGATATGTACAATGCCATTTGGTGTTTCAACGATCGTATCTTTGAAAGGAACGAAGAGAACGTTGCCTTGTTTGATTACGACGCGATCGCTGTGTCGAATGGTTTGAACATTCGCACCGCCGGCAATTTGTCCTGCGACAACTTCGGAATCACTGCACATCGCTCCGTTAACACACCCGGTCGACGGGCAAAATCCTACGGCGTAGGAATTATCATCATCACTAGATGAAGCAGCGCCAGTATTCGAAGGCGCATACAATGCGGCAGTTCGCCCTACAATATGTGACGCCGAATTGTATGCGGAGTTGGTCGCAGTCATCAATCGTGCATCATTGACTGCTTGCATTTGCGAAGAGGCATTAAGACTGAGAACGCTCAAGTCAGATGTAACCGTAGAGTTTTCAGTCATAAATCCGAACAGACCACTCATGTTTGGTGCAGATTCTGGAACTGCTGCTGCTAGCGCTGGTGCTGCTGCTGCCGCTGGTGCTGCCACACTCGCTGTCGGTGACGGCGGGTCAGCGGTTATGACCGAGCCTGTTCCAAGAACGATCGAGCCGGCTGGTCCGGAGAAGATTACGTTCTTATTGATCGCATTTGCATTGGCACTAACAGGTATTGAAACCGCTTCATTGCCTGGGGTTCCACCCAGGAATACGACTCCCTTACCTTGAACTGACACATTCAGATTGCCGACACTTACAGTCGTCGGATTTGTTCCAGTCTTAGGAATGATTGGACCAACAACCAAGGTAGTATTCTTCCCATTTAATTGAGTTTCTACAACAGCATTGGCGCCGATTTGAATCTGACCTGCGGTGTTCGTATTCTGCAAAGTCAATGCACCGCTGTTAGCAGTGATTCTTGAATCATCAGCGACAACCAAATTGCCTGCATTGGCGACTACTAGAATTGTTCCTTTTGATGCAGTAATGATGTCGTTGACCGTCACGCCCTGTGCTGAATTCAGCGTAAACGCCCCACCCGAACTAGAATCGCGGAGAATCATGTCACCGGCACTGTAGGTGTTGTTTAGTCCAACTGTGCCCTTTCCAGAAGTATCGACTTTTATACTGAAGGCATTTACATCAATCAACTTCTTGCCACCGATCGATCCGCCTTGAGCGCTAAAGGTCAATTCATTCAAGGCGCGAACTATAGTGCCGGTTGCTGCTGTAAAACCGCCTTTACTTCCATTCATTACGTAATGCACATCATTTGCAGTGACATTACCTGACGCGCCGAAGCTAATTCCTCCAGCATTGTTGGTTATCTCGATAAGTCCATTATTTCCAAAAGCATCAAGCTCGCCGGATATGCCATTCTTCGGATTGGCAACTCCGATAGTGAATGCTTTTGAGTTTCTCGAAGTCAGTCTTATCAGCCCGCCGTTACCAACGCCGAGACCGTCCGCCTTCAGCGATCCATTTATGATGAGCACTGGATTTTTCAGATCAGAGTTGACACCTGAAGCGAAATCATACCTGGCACCATTGAGATTGCCAACGGAGCCTCGGTTTGCATTTACAAGCGCAGTGTTGCTTATTGTCAGACTGCCGCCTGTATAAAGTTTGATTGACCCACCATTGCCGCCGCCGGAAGCATCAGCCTCGAAGAAAAATGCCGGTGCCTTCGGCGCCTTAGCAGGCTGCCCAACAAAAATTGGCGTCGTGTTTCGAGTATCAAACACAACGGTGCCACCATTGCCAGTTCCGGTTCCTTTTGCGGTCATTCTAAATGGATTTGTCACAGTGTCCCCCAAACCCGGAGTGACAATATTCTGTCCAACAAAAATCAAGCCACCGCCATTGGAGTTCGTGTCACTTCCATCTGCTTGCGTAAAGAAGGTCGTGTCATTGAGCGTCAACGTATTAACCGCGGTAAGTGAAATAGTAGATCCGTCACCGGACAAGGTATTGAGCGAGAAGGCACCACTGTTGACTGTAATATTTCCGTCCGACGCAAATTGTGCCACTGTGCCGCCACTGCCGGCAGCGACTACGCCACCATTCGAAATTACTACGTCGCCGTTGAAAACAGCATCGACCACACCACCAGCTCCGCTCCCCTGAGATCCGACATCAAAGGCATACTGACCTGTGGAAGATATGGTCGTTGCAGCGCTCGACAAGGAATTCAATACAATCGACCCACCATTATTGTTTCCTGATCCATTTGCTTGCAACAGGAGGGTTCCATTTCCAACTGTGGTGCCGGCACTATTGACGATCAAGCGAATACTGCCGCCAGCTCCTGATGACGTTGGTGCCGCACTTAGAGTTTGAGTTCCGGTGAAAGTTAGCACTCCGGTTTGGACTAGGATATCGCTCGACGTAAGAGTTCCGCTTACATTTACTGTGCCGTTACTGGCTGTTTCGAGCAATGTCTGACCAAAGCCGCTGTTCACGCTATTGACGTTAATAGCACCACCAGCCGAAAATCCTTTTAGGATGCTTCCAGTAGAGAGTCCATTTTGAACTTGAAAAGCAAGGCTCAGCGTAGGATTGGCCACTGCAATGCCGACACTGCCGGAATAATTTGTTCCTCTTGTGTCTATGTTGTTGGCTGAAATATCTCCAGTAGCGTACAACGTAACATCCCCGCTGAAGCCTCCGCCGCCATTTAATGCCGTCGTCGAAATATTTTGCAGAGAAATGCTTCCGCCATTAGCTAGCACATGCACACTCCCAGCAACGCCACCGGAGCCGGAAGCGGACGTGTTTATGTCGCCAGTGACTGTAACTGAACCTGCACCTCCCGGAGTAAAGTTGTTGTAGGCGGTGGTGGTATCAAACTTAGGGACACCACTCGTGTTTGGACTGAATGTATAGCCGGCAAGCATCAACAGTTGGCCTCCGCTGAGACCGCTTAAGTCTATTGAGCCATTTATCGTGATGTCGCCAGTCGAAATAATGGCAAGATTGCCACCATTGGCAGTATTACCACCTGAAAAGACTAAAGGACCATCGATTGTGATTGAACCTGGATTATTCGCCAGGGTTCCGCCGTTGGTAATTACCCACGGTCCCGGAGCATTGATAAACTGAGCTCCGATTGCCCCTGAAAGGTTACTTGTGACGAGAAAAGACTGTGCAGTAGCCGTACTGGTCGAGCCGCCACCTGCAACAATCGACTGACCGGACAATATTGCCGTTCCGTCGTACGTCATAATGCCGGCCAAATTAAGCGCGCCAGCGCTGGCTGTGACATATGTACCTGCCGTCGATGTCAGCGTCGCCCCTCCAAGAGTGCCATCAAGCGTCAAGCCGAGTCCAGCTTGGCTGGAAATGAAAATTTCATTTCCAGTAACAAAGACATTATTCATCTGCACGGTAGGCGCCACAATCTTCACGGTTCCGGACGCAGTCACGTTATTGCCAGCGCCCAAAATCGAAACTGTACCCGTTGATGTCAGGTTTATGTCAACGCCGGATATGAGACGTTCGACCGACAATCCATCAATACCACCTTGCAGGTTGTACTGGTTTGCGGCAAAAGAACCGGTCGCTGTAAGAATCAATTGACGACCAGCTTGCATATCAATAGTGCCACCAGCCGCACTCAAATTGAATTGACCGATTCCAGAACCAACAGACAGACTCGCAGTAGGGTCCGTAGCATTAATAGCTATAAGTCCACCGGTTCCCGTGCCGGTCGCATCAGCAGTGAGAGCGATATTGTTTGCTGATGTGATGTTGGCTCCGCTCAGCTGGATTGTTCCTCCATTCCTGTCGGTGCCGACGCCACTAAGGTTGATTGGGAAAGGGTTTGAAAGAGTGAGTGAGCCCGATCCGGCATTAAGGATAAGATTTGCTCCGTTGCCATCGGTGACGCCCATATCCGGCTGAGTATTGAGAGAAATTCCGCCGGTGCCAAGATTGGTGACGCTGATTGTCCCGCCGTTGCCTACCGTTCCAGCAGAGACGCTAAGCAGTCCGGTACCGTTCGTTCCTGGTACACCCATATTAAAGTTGGTGGCACTGTTGGTAGTTATCGATATGGTTCCACCATTGCCTGGTGAGCCAAAATGCTGCGCAGACAATTTGGAAGTTACGACGTCGCGCCCGACCAGTGTGATACTTCTTCCATTCGTAGATCCTTGGCCTGCGCTGAGATTGCCGGCTGTCACACTCGCATCAGCCTTTAAGGTGATGTCCCCACTGACAGACATAGAAGCGGCAAGAATTTCGCCGCCTTTAAGAGTATCTCCAGCGACAATTTGCGCGCCGTTAGTGATACTACCATTAGTGCCGAAGGTGACCGGTCCACCAATGATTGTCGGGTCTGCAACAATCAGCGAAACATTACCTGTAGAAGCCGACGAGCCAGTACCAAGGTTATTCTGAATGACTCCGACTTGAATTGCCGTAAAGAAATTCCTGCCGGCAATCACTGTGACGTTTCCGTTGGTGCCTGAGCCGGAGCCGTTGGCATTGATATCAGTGCTAACACCCTGCGGCAGCAAAACTGCGCCGGTCATTCCAGTCGGATCGGCGAAAGCAGCTAGAGTGATGTTTCCCGCATTGAGATTGCCGGAGGTAGAACTGGTGGAAATGGTTAGAGAATTCAGCGAGAGTAAATTGATATTACCTCCCGTTGCAGACGCGCCAGAAAAGGTGACCGAGCCCGGGTTGTTTTGCGAAATTGAACCGATCGACTGTCCAGGTAAAGTCGCTGGTCCGCCCGCTGGACTGACCTGTCCAGCGCCATTTGGAACATTCGCCCCGGCAATCATGGTTATGTCAAAACCCTGGCCGGCAAGATTCCGTGCCGTGATGTTGAGATCAGTTTGATCACTTGTAATATCGCCACCGGCGATTATTGCCAGAGCTTCACCGACCTGGATATTACCGCCGAGTATGATATTGCCCGAATTGTAGTAGGTCGGATCGCCGATCAAACACTGATTGCCGATAATGAGATCTGCGGTGTTTGCACTAACGTGTGCTGCTGTTCCGCTCATATTGATCACGCCGGTCAGCTCGTTGACGAAAACATCCGTGGTGCCACCGCCGGTATATGCATTCAATTCTTTCGACAGCAAGTCACCGCCGAAAACGGACGAGTTGTATTTGGCTGCGTACTCAGCACTGCGAATGTTGATTGCGCCATCGAGCGCCGTGATTGTGCCGCCGTTGTTGTTGAATGCGAGTGCCGCAGCAACTGGAGTGTCGAGATTGACGTTAGCACCACTTGATGCAAGCGTGCCTGTGTTGGTGACACGCGGAGCTAAGACATTCAAATTACCCGTGGCGGACACACTACCACTGTTGGTCAATGTCTTGCCTGCGGAAAGGGTCAAGTTGCCGGTTGCAGAAATGTCACCGAAATTGCTCAGACTATTGTCCGCTTGCAGGATCAAGTCGCTGACGGAAGAGCTAATCGATGCGCCGGCACTGTTGGTTATGTTGCTCGCCTTGATGAGTGCGCTCACTTGCTTGTCTTCAGACGTGTAAGCAGTGATGGAACCCGAGTTGAGAACATCGCCGGATATTTTGACATCACCGCCCTTGCCGAAATCACCAGACGCGGTGACTGCAACTGGAACGGTCAGGTTGGTGACTTTCAGTTTTGCATCGCCTGTAGTCATGGCTGACAGGTCAACAACGCCACCAGTCGCGCGACCATCCGCATCCAATGTGACTGTTTGTTGTCCGCCAGATAAAGCTTGTTTTGCAGCGACATATTCAGCAGCGGTGACTTTCGACCCAGCAGAAAACGTTTTTTCTTCGCCACCAACAGTGACGGTTACGGAGCTTTGATTTTGAAACAGTTTGTCGCCTAAGGTAATTGTCTCCATCGCAGAACCAAGGTCGAGCGCTAAGCCGCCTTTGACGCTTATGTACGTACCATTAGCTCTTTGTTGAAGCGTGTTGTTATTGACCTTCGGCTCTTTTGGTTCTTTCGGTATGTGAATTTTGGGATCTTTTGGTTGATGGTTATTTTTGGAATTACCGTTACCGGTTGCGCCAAGGCCGGGAGCCGGAGTGTTAACAAGGACAGAGCCTCCAGTATTGATAGACCCTGCGTTGACGTTGCCATTCAGAGAAACGCCATCTGTAATGTTTATGCTGCCTGTATTCGATGCTCCGGTGTTTACGCCACCTTGCGCGCCACCAGTCGTACCTGTTGAATTTGTAGAACCGCCAGTAACAGTGATGCTTCCTGTGGCTGTAGCAGGCAGGTTAGACGAACCGACAGAAAGAGTAATGCTTTCAGAACCCGCATTTGTTGTGACTGCAGAACCTGAACTCACCGTTACGCTTCCGGAAGGAGCGGTTGTAGTTGGAATGACGTTTACAGTACCACTGGGAGGTGCATTTATCGTTTGGATGTTAGTGACGTCCGGCGGCGCAATGATGGTGACATTGCCGTTAGACTCAACGGTTGAAGTGACGCCGTTTTGAAATGTAGTCCCGACCTGCGAAAGGTCGATGATTACGGGTTGAACGTTGTTTTGAATTACAGCTGTATTCGAAACATCAAGAGACTGAACTGTGGCAGCTGGCAACGCGAAGTTGGTATGGTGCAAACTGTTTGTACCAGCGGACTGATTCCACTCAGCCTTGAAAGCTTGGTTGAGAGCGCCCCCGCGCAAGTTCGGATTGTCGAGTTTGAATTGTTGCCAGGCTGCGCCGCGTCCGCCCTGGTCGTTCGCCAGAGCTATAGTGTTCAAATTCGTTGAGGCAAGGAAGAGGAGTAATGTTAGCGATGCAGAGACTTTTCTGAAGATCGAACTGCTGTTCTGATTCTTCGAGTTTCTGATGGCTCTATCCATATATAAGGAATCTCCGTTCTCGTTGCTCAAAAAGATTGATTTTGCACGCGCATAAACAAATAAACCGGACAGACCGGTTCTTTGCATAATTGCCGCCGGCAAAGCGGCAAGAACAAGCGGTTTTCAAAACCACTGACCTGCAAGCGTATCAAAGGAAACACTTTCGGGAAATTAGCGAATCATCGCTTGACATCACCCCTTGGGAAAATTCTGGTAACTAATCAGCAAGAAAAGCCATTCCTAGGGACTTCACAGGATTTGCACGTTGCTGACGGCCTCAAATTAATTACTGCTTAGGCAACGCATTTGTTCACGTAAATGAGACGGGCGCACCAGCTCTCCGTGAGTGGTGAGGGCGCGAAACTCTGCAGATTTGTCGAGCTTATGAGTATGCGAAACTCCGCTAGGAGGCACCGCAGGGATGCATGGCACCAGTACTGCACTACGGGCACACGCAATGCGTCCCCACGAAAACCGGGCGATGCATGACATCACTCCTACAAGACGGTCGCATGCAATGCGACCCTACATTTTCGCTGTCATGCGTGGCTTGAAGTAGTGCTGATATTGTCCGCCGCTTCCGCCGCCGAGCTGCAAGATGATGGCGGTTGTCTTCATCATGCGATCTGCGATTTGTCTTGCATGTGCATGCTTCGAACTTGCCAATGCCTTGAGTGGTTTCACTGTGTCCATTGCGGTCAA
>JAVLKG010000029.1:0-10363 GCA_032128875.1 Candidatus Melainabacteria bacterium 17Bon1m | reverse complement strand
GCTGTCTGCTGCCGCAGCGGAGCCGTAGCCGTTGCAAGGCTGCGGGCTAATTGACGTCCGACAGGAAATCTACAAGAGCCTCTAAACCGACGCTAGCGCCATCGGGTTTACGAGACGGGGAGCCGTTTTTGAGCCTTCCTGTGTTTCAGATCTAGCTGAAACCTTTGCTGGCTCAGTACCTTCCACCATCTGCACAAAATATTTGTGCACGCGATAATCATCGGTCAGTTCAGGGTGAAAGGATGACACGAGCAAATTGTTTTGACGTGCCATGACGATATATGAGTCATAGAGCGCACTCTCATCAGGTAAGCTGCCGGCTGTTTTTCCTAAACGTCCGATGTTAGCGTCAACACGAGCCATAACATCAACGCCTTCGCCTGCCGAAAGAATTACTGGACCTCTTATAAAGATAGCGTTCAACGGCTCATCTCCCAAAACCGGGATGTTGAGCGTGGTTTCAAAACTGAAGCGCTGCGGACCGAATGCATTGCGACGCACTTTGATATCCATCGCTGCAAGGCGTCCCTGCTCGGAGCCTTCAATCTCTTTTGCCAGAAAGATAGAGCCCGTGCAGGTTCCGTAGACGGGTTTTCCAGCATCGATGAACTCACGAATGCTATCGAAGATTGCATCAGGATTGTCCGCTGTGAGTTTTGCTATCGTCGTCGACTCACCACCAGGAATGATTAAGCCATCGACGCCGTCCATTTGGCGAGCGTAGCGGATTTGAACGGCTCGGCGACCCAAAGCCTCTATTGATCGGCAATGCTCAGCGACATCACCTTGCAGTGAAAGTACTCCGATTGTTGATGCCATTTTGAGTTACCTCGTACGCCCCTTAACTGTAGGGTCGACGCATGGCGTCGACCATTTTTGTAGGGGCGATGCCAGGCATCGCCCCCACGCCTAACAACTACCAGCCGCGAGTAGCGAGTGTTTCGGTTGCAGCAAGGCTGGCTGCGGTTCTTCCAACCATCGGTTCGCCCAAGTTGCGGCTTACTTCAGCCAAGACTTCGGGATCTTGATAGAAGGTAGTCGCCTTCACGATAGCCAGAGCGCGCTTTTCAGGATTGCCGGATTTGAAGATTCCAGATCCAACGAAAACTCCTTCAACGCCAATTTGCATCATCAATGCAGCGTCCGCAGGTGTAGCGATACCGCCAGCCGCGAAGTTGACAACGGGCAGTTTGCCTTCTTCAGCAACTTTCAAGACCAACTCGAAAGGAGCACCGATTTGCTTGGCGTAGGTCATCAGCTCTTCTCTCGGCATAATAGACAGCGAGCGGATTTCGCCAAGAATCTTGCGAGCGTGGCGGACGGCTTCAACAACGTCACCGGTGCCTGCTTCACCCTTCGTGCGGATCATGGCTGCGCCTTCACCAATGCGGCGGAGCGCTTCGCCAAGGTTGCGTGCGCCGCATACAAAAGGTATGTCGAATTTCGATTTGTCGATGTGATATTCCTCGTCAGCCGGCGTCAGCACTTCGCTTTCGTCGATGCAGTCCACGCCGAGCGATTGCAGAATTTGAGCTTCGACAAAGTGGCCGATACGGGCTTTTGCCATGACTGGAATACTTACGGATTCGATGATCTTAGAAACCAGCTCAGGGTCGCTCATGCGCGAAACGCCGCCTTCAGCGCGAATGTCAGCCGGGACGCGCTCGAGCGCCATAACTGCCACTGCGCCTGCGGCTTCGGCAATCTTCGCTTGTTCAGCATTGATGACGTCCATGATAACGCCACCCTTGAGCATCGCAGGCAACGCCTTCTTTACCTTCTCACTGCCGGTACGAACGCCACTGCCCTTGTTCTCTTTAGTTTCGACTGCCATTTTTTCCTCCTGCCTATTGGTTGGCATTTGCTGATTTCTTGCACCATATGCGGTATCACAAGATTCCCGCTTTAGATTAGTACTCTTTCACTACCTCTTTTACTCCAGGCACTCTCTTTCGATCGCGCCCGCGAAACATCTGCGAAGAACGCTGAAAGCGCTTTCGCAAGACGTTTTACGCCTTCTCTAATCGTGTCTTCATCCGTTTGGATAAAGCACAAACGCAGATATTCAGGTTGATCTGCACCAACGAAAAACAGTTCGCCAGGAGAGAAGGTCACTCCTTCTCGCTCAGCGTAATTGAGAAACTCACGAGCCGAAAGCCGCGCTGGCAGCTTCGCCCAGACAAATAGACCACCGTACGGAACCGTCCAAGTCAAGCGTTGCGGTCCGCGGTGACGACCTTCGGAGTTGAAGGAAATTGGAGAGATGTGTTTTTCGAGAGCCTCGACCAACGCCTCAAGACGCTGTTTGTAAGCGCCTCTGACATGTTCTAAATGGTCTTTGTACAGACCTTCTTGCAAATATTTGCAGAGCACTACCTGAGCCATCGAGTTGGTGGTCAAGTCGCTAGAACGCTTAGCTGCTCTCAGCCTCGTCATTACTTCTTGCGGCGCCACAAGCCAGCCGAGACGAAGTCCGGGGCAAAGCGCCTTTGAGAATGTCCCCTGATGGATGACTATATCCTGCGCGCCGGGCTCGGCTCGGAGAGGTTTTCGGCGGTCGCCGTCATAAACGAGTTCGCCCACAAAGTTGTCTTCAAGGATGGGTACTTGGTATTCGCGTGCCAATGCCAAAAGCTGGTTGCGGCGAGCCTGCGACATCGTGGCGCCAGTGGGGTTTTGGAACGCAGGCATAACGTAAATAAGCTTCGCCTTCTGGCGCTTGAGCACTGTTTCAAGCACGTCCATGCGCATACCTTCTTCGTCAACAGGCACGCCAATCAAGCGCGCGTGGCGAGCGCGGAAATTGCAAATAGCCCAGAAATAGCTAGGGTCTTCGACAATCACGACGTCGTTTTCGTCGACAAGTGCTGTCGAAACCAAATCGATGCCCTGTTGAGATCCGCTCACAATCAGGAGTTCGTCATGCATAACTTGCATAGACTGCTCGGCGAGATATTTGATGACTTCATTACAAAGCTCGGCATCACCTTCCGCCGGGCTGTACGCAAACATGCGATCGACGTCGCCGTGCCCGACCATCTCGGACACAATGCGCTGGAAGTGCGAACTTGGATAGAACTCTTCGGTGGGGATGCCGCCGCCAAAGGAGATTGTGTCGTCTTGCAATCCGGACGCCGGAGCCTGGCGCGAAACAATTGAGTTGACGGTTTGACTGGCGCGCGAAAACTTTTCCGCCCAAACCATAGGTCTGTAAACGTTTGAGGAAGGTGTGCCGGATGATCCGGACGAATTGACTGAGCCCATGCCGGAGCCAGACGAACCAACGCCCGAACCTGCGCCAGATCCGCCGTTTTCCAAAGTGCCGGTTTTTGGAACCTCAACCAGAGACTTCACATAGGTGCCGCGTCCCACGTGGCTTTCTATTAGACCGACCTCACTGAGTTCTAAGTAGGCCCGAGAAACCGTAGATCTATCTATATTCAAAAGCGAGGCTAATTCGCGGTTGGTAGGAAGCCGCGATTCGAGCGGCAATTTTCCGGAGCGAATCGCATCCTTTATAGAGCGAACAATTTGTAAGTAAAGGTGGTCCCCGCGCTTTTGGGACTCATCGTTGTTGCCAGAATCTAGCGATACAATGTCCAGCCAATTCATGAGACGAACCTCAATTCAGCGCTGACAGATACAGCCAATCCAACCAATTGGTCTGCTTCAAAGGTTAGCCCGATGATTACAGCGCCCTAATATTGGCACTCACCAGTATCCAACCACTAAAAGGATATATCAAATTGGCTGGCGCGACAATCCAGCCAATTTACTGAAATTCAATTAATTGGCTGGACGAACTTGTGTGCTCAGGGCGAGCTCTCAAATCCAACACGATGGCTAAAACCACCGCCCAGACCACAAATCCGAGCGAAAACCCCAGGAGTAATGAGATTGCCAAATACAACTGACCAAAGAAAGAGACGAACGTCCCCGAAAAGCTCAACAGCCAAACCGGCATGCCAATCCAGAAGAGCCACTTAGGCAGCGCCTTTGTCATTAGCAGGCCAACCGTGGCAGTGAGCCCGCCAATCGAATACATAAGGTTGGAGACAAGAATCAACTGACCAAGAGCCTGATTGATAATCATCCAGGAAAGTTGCAAAAGGTCTTGCTTGAGATAGCTGGAGTTCAGCTTCAACTGAACAGCCAAATCAGACAAAACAACCATCAGCGAGACCTGTGCGCACATATCGACGGCGACGCCGATCATAGAAAGAATCAAACCAATTCTTGTCAGCAAGCGCGCTTTTCTGTCCACGATGATATTCAGCATTAGAAAAACAAGCACTTTCGAGACAGACGAAAGCGCATTGAGCAGGCAATCGAGGCGCCAGATCAGCTGGTGATCGGCGATAAAACGCATGAGCTTGACCGGCGAGAAGGCGAGCAAATCGCCAACGCGCACCACCTGTAGTGACATCAATAATGCAAAAACACTCACGATCGCAGAGGCGACGCAGAACCAGCCGACCAGGCGAAAATGCGCCCGGACGGGCTGGATCAGTCCGAACTCGTCGTCACTGAGTATCTCGGGACTAGCGCTTTGGCTCAAGTACTTCCAGCCCATGGAGGTAGGGACTGAGAACCTTCGGAACGATGACAGAGCCGTCAGGCTGCTGGAAGTTTTCCAAAATAGCAGCCAGAGTGCGTCCGATCGCCAGACCCGAGCCATTTAGAGTGTGCATAAAACGCGGCTTTCCACCATCTGCCGGACGATATCTAAGATTCGTTCGACGCGCTTGGAAATCACCGAAATTACTGCACGAACTGATTTCACGGTATTTATCTTGCCCGGGAAACCAGACCTCGAGGTCGTAGCACTTTTTGGCAGAGAAGCCCATATCACCGGCACAAAGAAGCATACGGCGATACGGAAGTTGCAACGCTTCCAAGATCGCTTCAGCTTGCAAGGTCAGCGTTTCATGCTCTTCTTCCGACTTTTCCGGCAAGCAGAATTTGACCAGCTCAACTTTGTTGAACTGATGCTGACGGATGTAGCCGCGCGTATCTTTACCAGCGCTTCCCGCTTCACGCCTGAAGTTTGGCGAGTAAGCAGTGTGATAGATCGGCAAATCTGCTTCTTCAATCACTTCATCGCGATAAAGATTCGTCACTGATACTTCCGACGTCGGAACAAGATAAAGCTCATCATCAGCGCACTTATAAAAATCACCGTCGAATTTCGGCAATTGTCCGGTGCCTTGCATGCAAGTGCGATTAACGAGAATGGGAGGAAACACTTCTCTGTATCCATGCTTTGAATGGAAGTCGAGCATGAAATTCATCAATGCGCGCTCCATCTTGGCGCCCACTTCAAGCAGCACCGTAAACCGAGACTCAGAGAGCTTTACACCGCGCTCGAAGTCAAAGCACTTGAGTGCTGTTCCCAGCTCCCAATGCTCTTTCGGGCTGGTGATCTTGGGAATTTCTCCCCATCGTTTTTGCTCGACATTGCCGGTTTCGTCCTTACCGTCCGGAACACTCGGATCAGGCATGTTGGGAATCGCCAACAAAAGCTCATCAAGCTTAGCCGCAAGCTCAATCTTGTCCTTTTCAACATTGGCCAGATTAGCTTTCAGTTCTTTGGACTCGGCTTGCAGTTTTTCCTTGTTTTCGGCTGCGACTTGCCCGGTTTTGAATTCACCAGAAATTTGATTGCTGCGAGCGCGCATGCCTTCCCACTCGGCAAGCGCCTTGCGAAACTTTTCGTCGACCTCGACAAGAGATCGAACGGAGAACCCACCATTCCGGCGAGCGAGAGCTTTCTCTACTTTCTCCAAATCTTCTCTAATTAATCTAAGGTCTAACATGACTGTACTCTCCGTATGTACGTCTAAATCAATAGCCGTTCACAGTGATTCCTGGCGTCGCCACCGGAATACGGTGAACAGACAAGACCGACCAGCAAAACTGGTCGGAAATTCAATTATAAAGGTACACCTTGAGAAGGACCAGCAAAACGCCCTCGGAGCGTAACGAAGCCGATCATTAGCAGGTACTTCTTGAAGACCGGAATCCGGCGATGCTATATTCAGCCAGAAGCAAGCAGCGCGCCGCTTTCGAGCTATTTTCATGTCAACGGGTACGGCAACGAAACCAAGCCAAGATGCAGTCTCCGAGGGAGATTTGGCGACCGCTGGCGTCAACTCGTCGAGCCGAGCCCGAAAAGAACGTAGTTTTGGAACAAACACTTTCAAATCGGCGGCAACAATCATCGCAGCTCTACTTTTGACATGCGCAATCGCGGAGTGCCTGGCGCGCTTCCTCGCCTCGATCAATATTCGTACTTATCTCGATATCGTAAGCACTGGTGCCAATATCTTCACTCTGCCGTAAACTACATCACCGCCCCGGAAGCATTTCGCTCTCGTGGTCCAATTCCGTATGTGCACTCACAAGTCTCGCTTGCTGGCTGGAGTCCATGGTACGGATTTGTTTCGGATCAAGATCTGGACAGGTACACGCAAACCTCCTGGCGCGACTTCACGGAAAAGACGGGCAAACTACCCACACAAAAATGGCTGTGGGATTTCAGCAACATTGAAATGATGCGCGACTTTTGCAACGCACACAAACTGCCACTCACCGCCTTATGGATGCCTGAGCTCGCGGACAAAACATTTCTCTATAGCGGCAAAAACATTACACCAGACGAATGCACAGCGAAAGTCGCAGTATGGCTCCGTCTCAACAACATTGATTTCATAGACTTGCGCAAAGCAAATTTGGAACGCGCCGATTTCTCAACATGGAATCATCACAACGCGCTCGGTTCCATGCACATTTCAGAGATACTAGCGCAGCGGCTCTCTGATTCTCGGTTCGCAAAACAGTTTGGCAGGAAATGAATTTCGTCTCTTGCGATTTCATCGCATTTCTACTGATTGTGTGGACTGCATATGCGCTACTTCCGGCGCGCTTCCGTGCAGCCTTCTTGCTTGCGGCGAGTTATGTTTTCTACGCCTACTGGAGCCTGGGTTTCATAGCGGTGATTTTGCTCACTACGACTGTTGATTATGCGGCGAGTAAATTCATAGCGAAGAGCACATCGAGGGCGCACCGAAAAACGGTACTGTTTTCAGCGATAGCGCTAAACCTTGTCATTCTGGGCATCTTCAAATACTCAAAGTTTTTCCTTGAGACCGCAAGACCAATTGCAGAAAAGCTCGGGCTGCAGCATGCCTTACCTGAAAGCCTAAATATTATCCTTCCGCTCGGCATTTCATTCTATACATTTGAAGCAATCAGCTATCTGGTCGACGTGTACCGAGGCTCACCGCCTGCACCAACATGGCTGAAGTACAACTTCTTCATCATGTACTTTCCGCATTTGCTCTCTGGGCCTATCATTCGCTTCAAAGCGTTATTCAAACAGTTTGATGCGCCGTTACAACTTGCATCCAAACAACGACTGGCACAAGGGATCGAGTTAGTTCTGCTCGGCTTTGTTTTCAAAGTAATTTTTGCAGATGGAGCCGCGACCATCAGCGATCCGATGTTTGCAAATCCGAATGCAACGTCCGTTCTCAACACCTATTTAGGCGCGCTCGCATTTGCCGGTCGAGTATATTTCGATCTGCTTGGATACACGCACATCGCACGCGGCGTGTCGCTGCTATTCAATATCGAACTGCCACTCAACTTCAATCATCCATGCGCAGCCACCAACATTCGCGACTTCTGGTCGCGCTGGCATATTTCGCTCACCAAGTGGATTCGCGACTACTTGTTCGTGCCGCTTGGCGGTATAACGTCCAATTCATTGCAGCTCGCCCTTGTCGTAATCTTTGTCATGACGCTTGCGGGCGCATGGCATGGCGCGGGCTGGACGTTTATCATCTGGGGATTCTTCCACGGATGTTTGTTGGCTTTCTATCAAGCGTACCGCGCACTCTACTTAAAGGTAGGACGCGCCAATCCGGCGCTGAAAGCCTATCTCGACTCATCGCTGGCGTACAACGTTTTCTCTCGCGTGCTAACCCAAACAATCGTGGCATTGAGTCTTGTGATTTTCGGCTCGCCCAATCTCAAGACTATGGTTGTTCTGTTGAAACACCTTGCAAGGGTCGATCAGCTCTTTAATCAGCTCGCTTCGACAATATCTTCGAATCAGTGGGCAGCAATCGTTACGGCGCTGCTGGTTGCCCTCACAATGTATACCGGTCCACTAGGCGTACGCTTGTACAATAGTCACTTTCGACCGTTGCCGCTCTTTCTCAAGACGCAAACTGCGATGTGTGTCGCGATCACCTGCTGGATCTTGTCCAGCGGCGACTTCCGCCCGTTTGTGTACTTCCAGTTTTAGCTAAAATCGTGGGGGCGCGTTGCACGCGCTCGTCATTGTATACACGTTGATGAAGCGTGGTGCAGAAGCTCACCTTATATGCGCAACGGCTTTTCCGGAGCGCCGGCGGCTCGCCGGCTTTTCCTGGGAGCGCCGGCGGCTCGCCGGCTTTTAGAATTGAACTTTTTAACTGCGGACCTCGTCTAATAAGTTAGTCGAATAGGAAGTAGTCGAAAGCAATTAGAAGGTCGTTGCAGTGAAAGTCGTCAGTGCTGTTAGTACTTGGAAAAAACGCCTGGGCAACCTGGGCGAACAGCTCGTGGCCACTCGATTGCAAGAAATGGGTTGGGAAATTGATGCAAGCAATTGGCGCAATGGCAGACACGGCGAAATCGATATTATCGCTCGAGATACGCAAGGCATATACGTCTTTTTGGAAGTAAAAACCCGCTGCTACCCAAGAGTACAAGCGGGGTTTCAAACAGCCGGATTCGACGCTATCACGCGGGAAAAGAAGAAAAAGATCGTAACATCAGCGCGATGTTATCTTGCCGAGCGCCACCTTCTCAAAAGCCGCTATAGATTTGACGTTGTGGTCGTTACGTTTGTCTGCGACCAATATGAAATGAGCATTTGCGGGGACGACGATCTGCCAAACCCAGTAATTACTCATGTCCAAGACGCCATCGGTGGATTCTAATCTAAAGCTTCGTATTCTTACGAATGTGTCGTGGAGTTTTGCGTAGTTTCACGAATTACATTGCTCCTTTCATTTTGTTAATCTGACAGTGTCTTCCCAGACCAAAACCTAAGACATCCCATCCAGCCCCACCGCCCCACTGGAGTGATAATGTTCGCTTGGAAAGAAAAACGTGACACCAGATCAAAGATCGCCAAGATCTTGTCTGGACATGAGGAAACACCGGGAGTCAATCGCCGTGCGATTGGACTGGTGCCGGTTCCTCCAAACCGCGAAGTTCGCGAAGTCAATCAATCTAATGGATTGAAACACCAACAACTTTTAGTATCCATCGAAGGAAACCATCAAACTTGCTGCCTGCGAGTGATTTCGCCATTCCACAAATCACGCGCAGCTATCATGGTTTTCCGTGGTCGCGTAATTGGGTGCTTATACGGCAACAAAAGACTGGGACACCAGCTCTTTGGCGCTGATGCGCTGGAGAGAGCCGTCGCCGATCTCGGTCACCCTGAAAGTCTTCTTGATGCATACATGCTGCCAGAAGATCTCGTACTCGCGGCAGGCGCACTTTTCCATGGTAATTCTTTGATGTTTGCACCAGATCTCACGGCTGAGCAAACATTCGAATCGTCTTGCGAAATGCTGATGAGAAGCAATATGCCAGGTTGCATTGTGGTCAACAACCATCAAGACATGGCTGTTTGCATGGTGTACATCTTCGGCGGACATATTGTCGGGGTCTACTCATTCCAAGACGGATGGGTCGAAACCAGCTACGAATCCGGACTCAAGTATCTAGCGCAAAATCGCGGCGGAAAAGTCATGGCAAGTATGTTGCCTTGCCACAACGTCGACGAAGTAATGCAGCTGTCCATCAGCCTTTCGGGACTAGCCGACAGACCTGCTGAGCAATTTGAAGGCTACGAAAGACCGAAGAGCATCGATGAGCTTTTGATGGACTGCAGCGTACCGGAGAACGAAGCTCTGCGTAACGCGCTGCTTGTGAAAGATGAGAATAGAAGAGCACAATCGAATTCCGGATCACACAACACTGTGCCGGACAATGCGATGGTTGCAGTGGGCATGAGCCCGGTGCATATGTACGCTCGATAAAAGCTGTCTGCTGATCACAGACTACCGTGGGGGCGCGTTGCACGCGCTCTCATTTCTTTATGCGCTCCGGTCATTGCTGCGCGCTGCGCTTCGTATGCGCCCTTTTTTCTGTACGGGAAGCGCATGCGCTTCCCTGCGCAGGGAGCCGCATGCGGCTCCCTTACAAGAACAGGGCGACGCATGGCGGCTCCCCTTTTATGATGGCCTTGACAGCTTCGAATGGATTATCTATTCGTCGTGTTGAATCAAGGCGAGAGAAA
>JAVLKG010000028.1:0-13601 GCA_032128875.1 Candidatus Melainabacteria bacterium 17Bon1m | reverse complement strand
GATTCAACACGACGAATAGATAATCCATTCGAAGCTGTCAAGGCCATCATAAAAGGGGAGCCGCATGCGGCTCCCTGACCCGGGAGGCGCATGCGCCTCCCCTACAAATGAAAGATGTTGTATCCTAACAAGCATGAAACCCGTAATTGGAATCAATGTTGATGTGACGGCTGGCCCCCCTGAAGAGGCCCGCGTTCAAGCTCTTTATTTCGACGCTGTGCGATTGGCTGGTGGTGTGCCGCTTCTGGTGCCGCCGATGCCCGATGAAGACCTGAAGATTGCGCTGGAGCGTCTTGATGGGCTGATGTTCATCGGTGGTTATGATTATTGCCCGAGTAAATACGGGGAAGACCTTGATGAAGAGACAAAGAAGAAGCTCAATGTTGAGCTTGCTCACGAGAGACGGCAAAACTTTGACTTTAAGTTGATTCGTATGGCATTGGAAAAGCAAGTTATGCCGATCCTCGGCATTTGTGCCGGAGAGCAACTTTTGAACGTTGAGTTGGGTGGAACTTTAGTCACGGACATTATTCACGAACATCCGGATTCGAATGTTTTGCATGCAAGCAAAAACGGCTGGCAAGACGGCTTCAGACGGCACGAAGTTATCCTTGAAGAAAAAAGTGCGCTCGCAGGCATTTATAAAAAGCTGCGTATTGATGTTCCAACATCGCATCACCAGGCTGTCGATAAGCCTGGTCGCGGCTTGTCTATCGCGGCACGCGCCGAAGATGGAGTTATCGAAGCCGTTGAATTGGAAGGGCGCAAATTTGTAATTGGTGTACAGTGGCATCCCGAGCGCGATTTTGAGGGCAACCGCTCTCTGTTCGAAACATTTGTCCAGCACTGCTCTGTGCCGGTTGCGCATGGTCGCTAAATTTTTGAAACTCGTTTGATCGTTGTTTAAAGCCGAGGTTGCTCATATGGGACGACATATTTTGGTGACCGGTGGAGCGGGTTTTATTGGCAGCAACCTGATCGATAAGCTGTTGTCCAAAGGTGACAGCATCAGTGTGCTCGACAATTTCAACGATTACTACAATCCTGATCGCAAGCGTCTGAATATTCAGGAGCATTTGAAGCATCCTAATTACAAAATCGTTGAAGGCGATTTGCGCGATGACTCGAAAATGGATGAAGTGTTTAGTCACGGTCCGTTTGATGGCGTCGTGCACTTGGCGGCGATGGCTGGAGTAAGACCGTCGCTTGAACAAGCGGCTTATTACATGGATGTGAATCTCAACGGTACACAAAAACTTCTCGATCGCATTGCAAAACATTGCCCAAAAGCGCGGCTGGCATTCGGCTCTTCTTCGTCAGTTTATGGCGGACGGTCTGGCGAGAGTTTTAAAGAAACCGACCGCATCGATCAACCGTTTTCACCCTACGCTGCTTCCAAAGCGGCAGGGGAATTGATTTGTTATTCGGCGCATCACACCAACAAACTGCAGATTGTGTGCTTGCGCTTCTTTACTGTATTTGGTCCTAGACAGCGCCCTGACCTGGCAATTCACAAGTTTTGCAAGCTGATTTCAAACGGGCAGCCGATTGAAATGTACGGCGATGGTTCAACGAAGCGCGATTATACTTTTGTTGGTGATATCGTGGACGGTATCATCGCTTCGCTGGAGTATGACTTGCCTGGTTACGACATCATTAATCTAGGCAGGTCAGAGCCTGTTGTACTGATTGACATGATTCGCACATTGGAAAAGCACATCGGTAAGAAGGCTGAGATTATCCAGATGCCGATGCAAACAGGCGATGTGCCGTTTACGTATGCCAGCATCGAGAAGGCTCGACGCGTTCTGAATTACGAACCCAAAGTGACCTTTGATGAAGGTGTCAAACGTTTCGTCGATTGGCATAAATCTCTCGCGCCGTCCGCCCAGGCTGTTGAAGTTAGGGCATGACGTGCATTTGAAAAGGCTCCTATTAATGGTGTCGTTTAGGACGTTTCGTGTCGCTTTTTCGACTGCACTTGCATTAATGCTGGTGCCGGTAGTGTTTCCCGTAAAGCATTCATTGACGGCAGCGGAAGCCGACAGCGTTGTCATGCAAGCGTTGAAAGAAGAAATGGCGCGCTCGATTAAGCATTTGAAGAATGCGGGTGATGCTCCTGTCTATTACATCGCCTATCGAGTGTTCGAACGTGAAGTCGCCAATGTTTCCGGCGACTACGGCAGCATTCGTGAAAAGTTTGATGTCTCGAAGAGCAGGACCCTTGATGTCGAGTTACGCGTAGGCAGCCCCAAGTTGGACAACAGCCACAAAATTCCAAAAGATGATTCGTTTGGTTCTCGCGTGACATTTGGCTATGAAGCGCAAATTCCATTTGAAGATGACAAAATGGCGATCCGCAATATTGTGTGGTTGAAGACTGATGCTGCGCTTCGCTTGGCGCAGAAAAAGTTTGCGCAAGTGAAGGCAAACAAAGACGTTTTGGTCGCAGAAGATGACCGTTCCGATGACTACGTTGTCGAAAAACCCCAAATTTATTTTGCCGCGAAGAAACCCATGAATGTCGATCATGTATTGTGGGAATCGCATGTAAGAGAAGCTTCGGCTGTTTTTCGCGAGTATCCATTCATCCGCACTGGTGATGTCGATTTGACGGCGCAGCGATTGCGCCGATACTTGGTGACTAGTACTGGCACTGCAATTGAGGATGAACGCGTTAGCTATGATGCTCGTCTCTATGCAGACACGGTGGCGAATGATGGCATGGTGTTGTGGCTGAACGACCGTGTTGAAGTCGACGATGTGAAGAAGCTGCCTGATGCTGTGACGCTTAAAGCGATGGCGAAGAAGCTGGGCGACTCGCTGGATAAATTACGCAAGTCCCCTCCTGCGCAGCCTTACGCGGGACCTGCAATTTTGCAGGGCAAAGCCGCGGCGGTGTTCTTCCACGAAATTTTTGGACACCGCATCGAAGGGCATCGCCAGAAAGACGAAAGTGAAGGGAGGACCTTTACAGACAAGATTGGTCAGCAGGTAATGCCGAAGTTTATCTCTGTGATTGATGATGCCAGCACCTCGAAGCTTGGGAAAACCACTCTCAACGGGTACTACAAGTTTGACGACGAGGGAGTACCCGCGCAGAAGGTTGTGCTCGTGGATAAGGGTGTGCTCAGAGGATTTTTGAAGAGCAACTCGCCGATTAAAGGCTTCAAGAACTCGAATGGTCATGGACGTTGCCGTGAAGGGTTTGCGCCCGTTGCCCGTCAGGCCAACTTAATGGTTGTAGCTGACGCGAAAAATCAAGTCAGCACGCAAGAGTTGCGTGCGCTGCTAGTGAGAGAAATAAAACGGCAGAAGAAACCCTTTGGATTGATTTTCGATGATATCGAGGGTGGCTCGACGTTGACACGTTCGTCCGATCCACAAATCTATAATTTGTTTCCTCTCAAAGTTGTCAAAGTCTTTGCGGATGGAAGACCTGATGAGCTATTGCGTGGTGTGGACATCGTTGGCACGCCACTCGCTTCGCTTGAGCTGATACTTGCTGCTGGAAATGATGTGCAAACCTTCAACGGAGTATGTGGTGCCGAATCAGGCTGGATTCCCGTATCGGCCTCTTCGCCAAGCTTGCTCGTGAAAACAATCGAAGTTGCACGTCAAGCCAAGTCTCATAATAAGCCTCCGCTGCTTCCAGACCCGTTGCACGAAACCCGTCAACACGGGGTGAAGCACTGATGTTGAAGTTGTTGCTTGAATCCTGGGAGCGCCGGCGGCTCGCCGGCTTCGGGCGGCATATATGCCGCCCCTACGCTTCGCTTAAAAAGCTGCTTTTCGTTTCGTTGACACCACTCCTGGTGCTTCAATCGCCGTGTTTTGCAGTAACAATTGAAGACACCGTGATGAAAGCGATGACTGACGAAATGGATCGCTCCCTCGCCAGACTCCATTTAGACGGGCATTCCCCGCCCTATTACATCAGCTACGATTCAACAGAAACTGATCGTTTTGAGGTCAATGCATCTCTCGGTTCACTTACGAGTCGAAGCCATTCACGTTGGCGTTCGCTTGAGCCGACCGTAAGAGTCGGCAACTATGAATTCGACAGTAGCAAATTCTACGGTGATGCGCCTCACACCACTGGTTCTTCTGGGTTGACCATCGACAACAATTACGACGCAATTAGACGCAAAATTTGGTTGTCCACTGATAATGATTACAAGAGTGCAGTAGAAACTCTCGAAGAGAAAAAAGCACACTTCAAGCGGAACAATATAGATAACAAGTTTGACGACTTTTCGAAAGAAGAGCCTGAAGTCAGCATTAGCAAGGCTCGTCCACTTATTGTCGATGAAGCAAAATGGACGGATTGTACTAAAAGGATCTCTGCAATTTTTCGCGAGTATCCACAGATACAGCTGTCGATCGCGAATTTTAGAGCAAGTGTGAGCAACCGCTGTTTTGTCAGCAGCGAGAAAGTACGCATAGTTGACGATACTGAAGATTGGCTCGTGACCATCGCGGCGAGCACTCAAGCCAAAGACGGCGAACGCATCAAGGACATGGAAGTTTTTGGAGGGCACACGGAGCAAGATCTTCCCGGCTTCGATCAGTTCGAGAAGAGAGCCAGAGAACTTGCCAATCGCCTTATTGCATTGCAGGCTGCCCCCACCATAGAAGATTACGATGGTCCGGTGCTCTTTGAAGATCAAGCCGCCGCTGAATTCATGGAGCAAATGCTCTGCGACAACCTTTCTTCTCAGCCCGAGTCATTGTCTGCGGATACTGTAAATCAGTCAATTAGACCTTTCGCAGACAAAATCGGAAAAAAAATTCTGCCACGCCAACTAAGTGTTGTCGATGAGCCTTTTGCTCGTGAGTACAACGGAGCACCACTTTTCGGTGGCTATAATTTTGATGTGCAAGGTGTCAGAGCCAAGCGTGTTGTCCTTATCTCGAAAGGTGTTCTCAAGGCGCTTTGCACCGACCGTTCGCCGACAAAGTATAGTCAGCATTCGAATGGACATTCTAACGGCTATGGCGGATCAACCAGCATCGTATTCGTTACTTCCGACAGCAAGAACACGAGGGAAGAACTAATCAATCGTGGCAAGGAATTGGCTAAAGAAGCCGATCTCCCCTATTTCCTAATTGCGAAAAGACTTCTTGATCCGAATGCTTTTACAATGTTGAATATGCCGGATTCGACATTGCAAGGTTCTAGCTTGTCTAGTGATTCAACAGTGATTTTGCCCAAGCCGGTAATCTTAGTAAAACATTGGGTGGATACCGACAAAGAAGAAATGGTTCGTGGTGCACGTTTTGAACCCATAACTGTTCGTGCATTGAGGGATATCGATATGATCGGCAGTGACGCCCAAGCCTCTATGATGGGGCGAGGCGGTGACAATTGGACTCATTTGATTTCGCCATCCTTCATCATCAAATCGATGGAAGTGAACAAAGACAGCGGTACGCGTGAAAAGCCGCCACTGTTGGAGAATCCATTGTCGGAGAATAAGTAGTTCGCGACTGGATATATTTTAAGGGCGCGTGCAACGCGCCCCCACGCCGACTAGCCACGCGCCCCCACGCTGCCGAGCCCAGCGCTGCGCCCCCACGATTACCAAAACAAAAGCGGCGCATTTCTGCGTCGCTTTCATTTGTGCAGTGACGGATTGCTCCGTCTCTACAGTGGTGTTCGGCAATACCTAGAATTTAGTAGGTATTTTCGATTCTTACTTTTTCTTTGAATCGTGGTGCAACGTCACCTTCGAGTCTGTTTTCAACCGATGCGACCTTGTTGTTCAAAGTTTTGTTGACGTCATGATTCAAATTGGAAATCGCGACGAACGAGAAGAGCAATGCGGCAGCAGCAGCAACCACAGTCAACCGGGCTACGCGATTCATTTTCGCTTCCTTGAGTTCTTCTTCAGTCATGTAGCAATAAGAAGAATCTTTATCTGTAATACACTCTGCCATTGTTTCCTCCTTAGCAGTCGCTCAATCTGAGCGTGTTGTTTGCTTTGCGTTTGTTCGTGCCTGAAGGACGATGCAACAGCTCCAAGGTTCCAAGCGTCTAGAAAAAAAGACAGCAAAGCAATGCAGCAAGCGTGCGCGCGGTGTTTCAGACGTTCCAGCACTGCTGTAAAAGAGTTTCGCTAGATTGAAAACGGTCCTAATATATACGTCGCGCCGGCTAGAAAACGTTTCGCACCAGCTGATTTCCCTTAGCCCTTGCCCTTTTCCAGCAAGCGGGCGTCAAATTCTTTTGACTCTTGAATCGATTGTATTTGCCGTTTCAGGTCACGCGTCTCTTCTTCCAACGCTGCAATTCGCAAATTCATTTGTTTCGACTGTTCGTCTGCCAACTCTAAATGTTTTGTTTTGACTTTGTCGGCATAGGCAATGGCAAGAGGACGTCCAACGGTAACGATCGTAACGATTGCAATGAGCCCCATTACGACCAGGAACATTATTTCGAATACGAATAACATGCCTCGGACACTCCTTAATACTGATTTCTATCCCAATTATTCCCCGCTAAAGGAACTGACCCGCCTTGACACTGCACCCGCATTCTTTGCATAATCAAAGTTCGGAGCAATACGTGGCACGGTAGCTCAGTCGGCTAGAGCGGGCGACTCATAACCGCCAGGTCGAGGGTTCGATTCCCTCCTGTGCCAATTTTTACCAATTTGAAAAGTGTTTGAATGTCTTTCCCGGCGGCGGAAAGGCTGAACTACTGCCCCGGAACGCGGTAGCGTTCAACATCGCCGAACTTGAAGTACTGACGCTCTGGGCTGTCAGACGTTTTAATCCCGGCTGTCTGGGTGACGAATTGTCTTTGCGAGCGTTTTGGGAAACGCAAGTAGGATGACCCTTCTAGCGCCATGATCGAGTGAAGGACGGCTTGGTCGAAGTTTGGGAAACCCGATGTTTGCTTGATTTTTGCACTCACTATGTGTCTGTCTGCTGAAATTTTGCAGTGAAACCACGCTACAGTGCCCAGAGGGAAGCGAACTACCACCATGCCTCGGCGCGGATCGTAGCGCAGGTCTACATCATCAGGGTTGTTGAGAGCTTCTTGCACGCCCGATTGAACGGCCCAGAGAAATTTATTGCGCCACTTGTCCCACTCGACTTGCAGCTCCTGGTCGTCCATATCAGGGTCACCAGACGGTCCAAAATCAGATTGCATAGCCGAACCTTGCAAGATTTGGCGACCACCTTGCATCGTTGGTTTCATCGGAGTCAGATTGGCATCGCCGTCATCCTGTGCGTTGCCTTGCAGTGCACCTTGATCGGCGCCGCCTTTCAGAGTGTCGTCGCCGGCTCCTGTGCGCCCCTTTAAGCCCTGTAATTCGCCATCATTGGCCTCAATGCGTCCCGTTTGCATCTTCATGCGCTTCTTTTTTCGCGGTTGCTCCAGCTCAGGAGGCGTTTCTGCGGGTGGTGGAGCTGCAGCAGGCTTGCTGCCGTCTTCCTCCCAGTCGGATGCGAGGGCAGCCTGGGTGAGCGGCAAATAAGAACCGGCAATACTCGCAAGCAACAACGCGGAAGCGAATACAGTGGCAGCTCTTGGGAATTTCATTTAAACTGGCTCCGGGCAATTAGATTGCGACGTAATGTCTAGAATAACTCAAACTTCGCGGCGCGTCTTTCGTGTAAACACTGACCTGAATGGCTTCATGGGTGCCGACTGGCGCGATAAGCGAGTGAAGCCACCGGCAGAATCAAAAAACTCTGACGAACAGTCGCCCGTCTTTGTTTCACCCTTTATTCCCGGCTTTTGACCTTCCTTTTCGGAAAACATGACCGAACAGAAACCTATAGTTGCGAAACTGGCAGATCCGAAAGTTCTCGGATTGGAGCATGCTTGGGTAATCAATGTTTCGAAACGACTTGAACTAGCGAAGGATCTCGTGCAGCAGCGGCGCCACATCGAAGCGGGAGAATTCTACAGTTGGAACGCCGTGGAAGAGCAGCTCTCGAAAAATGCCGGCGGTATCTTCAGCGGTGGCGCGAATGATTTGCAGTTCGCTCCTTCTGAGCCCTTGCTGGTAGGCGTTTCGGGTGGCGCTGATTCTGTTGCATTGCTGCTCAGCGTGGTTGTCAATGCGCAGGACGCCGGCGTTTTCCCAATCACTTTGTGTCACATCAATCACCGTATGCGCGGCGAAGAATCCGATGCAGACGCTGCCTTTTGCGAAAGACTTGCGAAGGAGCTTCATCTTGGCTATGTAGCAACAGTTGCGAGTGATGAGCAAGCGTCGTCTTTTCGCATGAAAGGTAGCGAAAACGAGTTGCGAGATTTTAGATACGCAGCTTTTGAAAAACATGCAAAGGAAGTTGGCGCTCGCATTATTGCGGTCGCGCACACGTCTAGCGATCAAGTTGAAACCATGCTATTTCGCGCTTTCCGCGGAACAGCGTCTGCCGGGCTGCGAGGCATTCCGTGCGTGCGATGGCATAAAGGTTTGCAAAATGACCAGCAAGACGATCACCAGGGCAATCTGCAAAATAATCTATTGATTGTGCGTCCGCTTATTGATGTTTCGCGCGCGCAAATCGTCAAGTTTCTAAAGCAGCTCGATGTCGACTGGCGTGAGGATTCTTCGAATGCTCAATTAGACTATTCTCGCAACTTTATCAGGGCAGAGATTATTCCCAGGATCGAGAGCGAGTTTCCGGACTTTGGGTCGCGTATGGAAAACATGCGAGAGCTGATCGCGGATGATGAAGAGTTGCTTAAAGCTTTGTGTTTAAGCAAAATTTCGGAAGTCGAAGGCAGGAATGCCAACAGCTGGCAAATGGAGAAGCTATCTTCCCTTTCGACTCCGCTTAAGCGTCGGATGTTCGCTCAGGCTCTAAGGTCCAGAGACATTGAAGTTAGCTTCGAACGAGTCGAAAAACTGGTCGCCATGACGCGCAGTGATAATGAGAATAGCCTCGATTATTCTGCTCCCGCCAAAAAAGCGATCAGTTTGAATGATCGATGGGACGTCGTGAAAGGCAGGGATATTTTGATGTTTGTCGACAAAGAAGAAAGAGCTAAGGCTAACGCGGTAGTTTTCGGTGATCCCCTACCCGTGCGGATTCCTGGCATGACAATCGTGCCTGCGCTCAACAAGGTGTTGTTTGTTGAAGAGCTTGAGGGGTCTGAGCGCAAGCCTAAGAAATTTCCTTCCGAAGATACTTGCGAAGCGATAGTTTGTTTGGACAAAGTCAAGGGCCCAATTATGTTCAGAGAGCGTCAGGCGGGCGATTGTATTCAGCCTTTCGGAATGCAAGAGCTTGTGAAACTGAAAAAGTATTTGCACACACACAAGCCAAGTGAAGAAGAGACGCAAGATGGAAAGAGGACTTTCGTTCTTGCCTGCGGAGACGAAATTTTATGGGTGCCAGGTGTTGGCATCAGTGAAAAACTTCGCGTGAGCGGCTTGGCTACGCATGTTCTCAAGCTCTTGGATATTGGTATTAGTGACTCGACATTTTGTTAGCTTGTAGGGGCGCCGCATGCGGCTCCCGTACTCAGACAAGATGCAGATATGTTGCGGTATCCAATGTGGGTTAAGCGAAGTTAATCTTTTCTGCGCTTACGTTAAGCCCATCCCCGCCATTGTTTTAGCGTTTTGTCTTCTTTGCAATGTATCTGACAGGGCACAATCCGGGTTTACCCCCGTCAACTCCTAAATGGAAACGTTAGGATGAACGAATAGGAAACACTGGACGTACTAAGAACGAAAGCCCGCTGCGAGCGTGTCGCAGCAGAACCCGAAAACAGCCGGATAGCCTGTGGTTTCGAACTCTTAAGAAAGACCGGAAAGGCAGGCAGGTTCAGGCTTAGGGTGGTAGACTTAGCATGTTATAATCTGAGGATTAGGTATCTGGAGTGGCAGGAATGAGGAAGTACGGAACAACTTGGGCCGTTTTCTTTTTGTTGGTTGTGCTGGTGATCTTTGTGTTCTCTCTGACGAGCATTAGCCGTCGCGAAGAACCGCTGACTTACTCGCAATTGCAGAATCTGTTGAAGGAAGGCAAAGCTGACCAGATTCAGAAAGCAACCCTTACCAACGGCGAAAACGTTGGCTTTTTCAAGGTGGCAGGAAGTGATCGCGAGCGATCGGTAATTTTGCCGGCGGAAGCCAAAGAAGATTTGATCAAAGAGCTGAATTCAGCCGGAGTCACGGTAGATGTGAAAGAGCCGGATAAATCCAGCTTCTGGTTCCAATTGATAAGCTCGTTCTTCCTGCCGATTTTACTGTTGGTCGGATTCTTGTTTATGTTCCGCAGCGCGCAGTCGGGCGGAAATCAGGCGATGAGTTTTGGACGCAGCCGCGCCAAGCTCATGGTCGACAACAAGGTGAAAGTTTCTTTCAACGATGTTGCAGGCATCGATGAAGCGAAGCAAGAGTTGCAAGAAATCGTTGATTTCTTGAAGAGCCCGGAAAAATTCCAGGCGCTTGGTGCTCGCATCCCGCGCGGCGTTCTTCTCGTAGGTGCACCTGGTACCGGTAAGACGTTGCTGGCAAAGGCAGTCGCCGGTGAAGCTGGCGTGCCCTTCTTCAGCATCTCCGGTTCGGACTTCGTTGAGATGTTCGTAGGTGTTGGTGCATCGCGTGTTCGCGATCTTTTTGATCAAGCGAAGAAGCATGCTCCTTGTATTGTGTTCGTCGACGAAATCGACGCCGTCGGTCGCCAGCGTGGCGCTGGTCTCGGTGGTGGTCACGATGAGCGCGAACAAACTCTCAACCAATTGCTTGTTGAGATGGACGGCTTCGAAGGCACGACCGGTATTATCGTTATCGCTGCCACCAACCGCCCAGATATCTTGGACTCGGCACTTTTGAGACCAGGTCGTTTCGACCGTCAGGTTGTTATCGATCGTCCGGATGTACTCGGTCGCGAGCAAATTCTCAACGTACACGGACGCGGCAAGCCGCTTGCCAAAGACGTCGAGCTGAAGACTCTTGCCCGACGCACTCCAGGTTTTACCGGTGCGGATTTGTCCAACTTGATCAACGAAGCTGCATTGATTGCAGCGCGTGCTGACAAGCGCGAAATTGAGATGAACGACTTGGAACTGGCGATCGATAAGGTTATTGCTGGTCCTGAGAAGAAGACTCGACTGATCTCGGTCAAAGAAAAAACGATGACCGCTTATCACGAAGTTGGTCACGCGCTTATGTGCATCTTGCTCAAAAATGCGCATCCTCTCCACAAAGTCACGATCATCCCGCGCGGCTTCGCACTAGGTTTGACGATGTTCTTCCCTGAAGAAGACATCCTCACCCAAACGCGCTCGCAATTGATCGATCAAATCGGTGTCAGCCTAGGTGGTCGTGTTGCAGAAGAAACTGTTTACAGTGAAATCACAACCGGCGCTCACGATGACCTTGAGAAGTGCACTAAACTTGCTCGCCGCATGGTGACTGAGTTTGGTATGAGCGACAGACTCGGACCGATGACTTTCGGTAAGCGTCATGAGCAAGTATTCCTTGGTCGCGATTTTGGACACGAACGCGACTATGGTGAAAACATCGCGACGATTATCGATGAAGAAGTAAGCAAGCTGGTGACCGTTCAGTACGATCGTGTCAAAGACTTGCTTATCAAATACCGTCCTCACATGGATGCCATCGTAAAAGTTCTGCTCGAGAAAGAAACACTCGACAGAAAAGAAGTGGATGCCATCATGGAGGAAGTCGACAGGCGTATTGCCGCTGGTTTGCCGCCAGTGGATGATCCGCCGGTAACACCTCCGACCGCGGTTTCGGGTGGCGATGTTCTCAAAGTTCCGCCTCCGCCCGAAGTTGATGTAGCGCCGCAAGACCCTGAAGTCAAACCGGAATTCAAACCAAAATTCGCATAGACTTCTGAGGGCTCGTCCATGGACGACGCGCTTCCAAAAAACGAAACATCTGATCAAACCGGCGAACCCGATGGGCAAGCCGGTTTGCCGCATGCAGAAGCGGAGAAGAAAGCTGAATCTGAAACCGTGACCGAAGCTGCTAGCGAGCCTACTAGCGAACCTACAGGCGGGCCAGCGACTGACCCAAGCTACGAAAAGAAAAGGCGCGCACCATTTGTGGCGATGAAGGTTCTTCTCGCGGTTTTAGTTGTCTCTGTCTTCGGATTTGCATCGTTTGGTTTTGGCGAGACGCAGTACACTTCCCATCGTTGGGCAAGCACGATTTTGACAGGCGGCGGCTTGCTGCCGAAGGTGTTTTCGGGCAAGTATGCTGTTGCATTGCGTGCAGCGGTCGAGACGATGCACGCTAATTACGAGAGTTCTAAAGGCAACTATGCCGAGGCAGAGAAGTCGTACGAGCGAGCAATCGCTGCATACGAGGCGCTCGATGCAGTTAACACCGTCTGCGGTCATTTTGCGTTGATGGGTTTGGGTAAAGCGCAGAACGAGCAGAAGAACGAAGCTGCGGCGCAAAAGACTTTCCAACGCGGTCTGGAAGCTGCTAGAACGGTTTACGGACCAGTGCATGAAACAGTAGCCATTGCGCTTCGAGAACTAGCTTTTGGGATGACCAGGGAAAAGAAATTCGCGGAAGCTGAGAGTCTCTACAAAGAAGCTCTCGCGCTGGATACCAAAGGTCTAGGTCCCGACCACTTCGATGTCGCTTACGATATGAGTTGTGTCGGTGAAATGCTTTTGATGCAGAAGAATTTCCCGGATGCAATCAAGTATCTAACCGACAGTATTGCCGTCTACACAAAGGCGCGAGGCGAGTTTCATCCAAGCTTTCTGTGGGTGGAGGAAAGTCTTGGCCGAGCTTACTACGAGTCTTCAGCATATAGAGAAGCTGCGCGTCAATTCGAACGTGTGTTAGCGGGCACGAACCGCCTACATGGCACCCCAGGAAAGGACTATTACCGTGACCTAGCATGGCTTGGCTGGTCATACTTCCACGATTCCAATCCCGATCGCGCTCGCATCCGCGCGAGAAAGTTGAAGGAGATTCTCGCTACCAAAAGCGACGCAGAGCTACTCGACATGATTGATGTACTTGAGAGCAACGCGGATCTGTTCATGATGCTCGAAGACTATGAAAGCGCGACCAAGCAATTCGAGCGAGCGCTCGCGCTGCAAGAGAAGAAGTTTGGTACTAAGGCACCGCAGCTGCGCGGCGTTCTTCTTTACCTCGGGCAATGCTACGACAAAAGTGGTGAAGCCGATAAATCGAAAGAAAGTTATGCTCGCGCGAACGCTTTGGATTAGCTCGCGCAAAACGTTGGGCTGCGCCGTAATTTAGTTCGTTTTCCTCCTAAAAGGTTCAAGCGCCCGGTTAGTGTTTGAACATTCGAAACTCGCTCACTTTCTGTGAGCAAAGGAAGCTCATTTTGGAAACCATTACTAATTCAGCTGAAACAATTACTAATTCGGCTGAAACCATTACTAATCTGGGCGATGAATTCGATGCCATGACTGACTTCGGAATTCATCTGGAATTTGATTTCAATGATTTGGAGGAAGCCGACATCAACGAAATATCGTGGCAAGACCTGTGCGACATTCTTTGTGATTAGGCAATTGCTGCCTAGAAGCGCGCGGGCGGCATTAATGCCGCCCCTCTTACTATGGTCTTGACAGTGATGCTGGACGCACATACAACTGTCGGGAAATA
>JAVLKG010000027.1:0-14566 GCA_032128875.1 Candidatus Melainabacteria bacterium 17Bon1m | reverse complement strand
CTTTTAGTGGCGGTTAATTCGAGCCAGAAACAGCGGATGATGTCGCGCCGAAGGATTTATGATGTCACGCCGCTACAATTAGTGGTGCATCAACCGTGTACTCATCTGCAATCTTTGAAAACACCTCGCCTACCGGTGGAATGCGCACCGAAAGTGTGTCGCATGTTACCGCTCACGAGACCGGACACCACCTGGACTCCATTTATAATGGTGGCAATATAGATGGTTATTCTAAAACGGCTACTTTCCAAGCCGCGCTAACACGCGATCTCACAGGTATGAACGCCGCCAATGCATGCACAATCGAGATTTCTGATCCTGCTCTACCGGGCGAGCCACCAGTTCTGTATGATGGAATCTTTACCAACATGCTGGATTCGCATGGAAACTATATTTGTGGCGCACCGGGGAATGCAGGTCGTACACCGATCTATGGTGGTAGCAACGTCGAAATTGCACAGCAGGCTTGGCCGCGACTTTATCCTAACTTGCCCGACCCAGACGACCAGGACGCTGAACTATTTGCAGAGGAAGCGGCAGTAGTACTTGGCTTCCCCGATACAGTAGATAACAACGGAAATCAAATCAATGGTAGTAGTTACGGTCTCAACGGCATTCCGTTCATGTGCACATACGAAGTAGTTAGAACTTTGATCCAAGACGGAGCGCCTACCATTACAGGTATTGGCTATGTTGCACCGATCGGGAGCGGGCCAAACGGCACCGTGCACAAATGTGATGGAACAACAGAAGTAGTGAGAATCTTCCCAGGATCATAAAAATCCTGAAGTACTAAATGGACTTGGCAGCAGTTGGTGAATCAAATACTAGCTGCTGCTTCTTTTTTGTCCTTTAATTCAAAAACAGTGAGTGATATTTGGCTGCAAGCCGGTCCGCTTCTTTGAGAACCATTTGCCGACTCATTGTATTTGCGGGTTTCTTGAGAAACTGTGTCCACTCATCACGGAATGAGTCTAACTGAGCTGAATTGCATTTATCTATCTCCAGCGCCTTCAAATTTTTGAGACTATGCAATTCATTTTGCTCAATGGCTGTAGGAAAGCACTGTGCTGCGCTCAAAGGAACAAAATGCACCACAGCAATTTCTTTTGTAACATCAGGATGCTCATTACGGTAGAGGGTTTTGCAGGAAAAGTTGTTGCAAAGCCCCTCGCCGCTTTTTATTCGGCCGAGGACATCATTTTTCGGACTTCCTGCAACAGTCGGTTCGTAAAGTGGTTTCACCTTTTTCTCAAGTCGCTGTTGCGCCGTTATAAATTCCACTCCTTTGTGGCTAAGACTCCACTTTCCTGATGAAGTCGCACCATTAGTGCGAGCCAAAGGAGACGCCTCCCAAATTACCTGTTCAATGTAAAAAATGTCCGCTGGTGTGCAATTTGCTGTCCAGAGCTTGTACCAGTTTTTCCAGTCCTTAGTCTTTATCTCAAGCCGAAGTTGTGCTTTTGCTTTTTCTGAGAGGTTCTTTGGCTCAAAATAACTGTGAATCCAGTATGCAAAATACCGAGGTGTTCTGTTTGCTCCTCCGCAATTACTCGAACTGAAAACCAATAAAGAATCACCAGGCGGGCGTTCAGCTGGCCAATCAGCAGAAAACAGCTTCTCTCCTTTTTTTATTTCTGAAACTGCTGCTACTTCTGTTGAGGCAAAAGACAGGCTGTTTGATTGAAAGAAAAGCAAAAGCAACAAAACAAGAATGATTTGAAATCTTGGCATATGCATGTCCATTCCATGAGGAACTTTGTTTAGAGGTTTTGCCCAATTGGGTCGGTACTCTTTCACGCATTACACCATAAGTCTTTGAAGAGCACTTGGCTTGTTTGTTTTGAAGACTCAAGAACCCACCTCTGTTTACTTTTGGCTTGTCACTATTACTTTATGTAGTGACCGTGATTTCGACGACAAGTGAAACACCTGGTTATCTGCCGGTCACAAACCAAGAGCTAAACCGAGCCCAAAAACCACGCTTGTGCTGGCTGTCCGTCAGGAGTTTGATTTGGGTGTCCTTGCCTTCAAGCTGTGCTTCCAGATAGCCATTTCTGAACGTTGCGCCCTGCAATTGCTGTTTAAGTTGCTGGTTCTCCTGCTCCATAATGGCAAGTCTGATTTTCGTCTCTAGCAAATCCGCTGGCATGTCCGGGCTGTCCGCACTGCTTTGACCGCGGGGCGCCGGATCGGGCTTGCCCGGTCCGGTTATGACCGGCGGACAGGTTATCTCTGATCCGGGCTTGATTCGCCACTCGTCACCGTATGTGCCTTGAACCTTGGAAGCTTCTATTTTTCCGCTCTTTATCCATCTTCTAAGAGTACGCTCGTTAACCTTAAGGGCTGTTGTAGCCTCGGGCAATGTCCACCAGTGGGCAATGTCCGGACTGGTCAGATCCGGACTAGTCTTGTCCGATCCGGGGGTGTGCAGGTCCGGACCGGACAGTAAATCGTCCATCCCTTCGATTGAACTTGGATCAAATTTGATCTCTTGCGCATGTTCTGCCACGGATCGTCCTCATGTGCGATTACATGGGCATTATGAGACTTCGTGCCACCACCTGTAAAGGCGCGATATATCCGTTGGGTGATCTCTTGGATATCCCGAAATTCAAACAGGCTGCTTGAATTCAGGCTTTTACCGTCGTAGGATCAACTATGGGTTATCAGATATGCCACCTGCAATGGTGGCACCAAAAAAGGAGAAGAGCGACCGCGCAAAAGTCCTAAAAAGCCGAAAAATCAGCTTGGCGGCTGATTTAGGCGGCTGGGGCCGAAAACTTATGTATTCGATGTCGCAGTTGAATCATAAGTGATTGGGTTCCTAGGGTCAAGTGCGTCCTTTTTTCAGGGATTGACCGTTAGGCCTTGAACTCCATTGCTTTGAGAGCGTCCGAAAGGACGCCAGATCTTTTGGATCTACGACAGAAATTTTTGTCGCTGTTTCCGCGTCGTGATTGCTTCATCTGGAAGACATATGACCAGGAGCGCTGGCAGAAGGCTGCGGGACCGCTCTTGGACGCACAGATATTTGGCGTGATGTCAGATGAGGGGCGAGGGCTTTTTAGAGGCTGCTATTGGTCACACAAGACCCGGCATGCAGTCTTGGATATCGATAGAAATAGCAGATACCGAAATGCAGCCGAGCTCCAAAAACTGCAGGAGCATTTTACTGCAGTCGGTCTATACGCAATTCCGTATCAATCGAGCGATTCAGGCGGCTGGCACCTGTATTTACCATTTGATGAGTGGGCTGAAAGTGACGAAGTAAACCAGACGCTAAAGACCTGGCTGAAATCTTTGGGATATGAAATCATCTCCGGACAGCTCGAGATTTTTCCAAGTGGAAATGCCTTAAGGCTGCCGCTTCAGAAAGGCTTTGCCTGGCTCAGTTCGGATGGAAGCATAAAAGTTAGAAGAGAAGAAATTAGAGAAGACGAGGCGCTAGCCTCATTCCTTCAAGACTTCGAAAAAAATTGCAGAAATTGGCGGGAAGCCAAAAGGCTCATAGACAGCCAAATACATTCCGCCGGCAGAGCTGCCGGCGCCGGCGTCGCCAGCAACGCCCAGGGCAATGAGAATGCGCTTGATTTAGACGGTTTCGAATTACTTTGGCATTCAAAACGAATTCCCGAACGTATTCAGGAAGCTCGCAAATTCCTTGACCAGGGGCTGACTGAAGAAGGTCAACGACATTCAGCAATTTATGCAATCCAGCATTTGCTCTGGTTTGGAGATGCAGAAAGAGGCATTCCAAAAATGCCAGGAGAGCACAACGACGAGAGGCGGCAGCAATTTCTAAAAGACTGGCTGGCCCGAAATCACAACGGCAAATGCAGGCATGTACGTCGTAGCAATTGGAGGGAGCTAGACGAGCATATAAGACGGGCTTGCGAATGGAGGGGACAAGAGCAGCCCCAATCCGAATATGTCCCGTATATGACCACGGAGACCCAGCAGGATGCCTTAATTGGTTTGACCAAGAAAACAGGGTACCTCTGGACACCGGCAGACCTGGAGAGAGCAAATCAAAAACGAGAAGCTTCGGCACGAGACAAGATAAGGACCGCAAAGCAGTTCTTGCTTGACCAAGGACGGCGAGTAACTGGGCGGCAAATCATGAGGCTCACGGGTTGCAGCTATCACACAGTAAAAAAACACGAAGACATCTGGAGTATATCTTCAGGTGCTCAATTGCCAAGGGCCGCAGGCGATCTAGATCCGGGGGTATTGCTTCCGGTTCGGCTTGTGGAAGTTGGTTTTGAAAAAAAAGAAAAGTCAGAAATTCCTTTTTCTCAGGATTTCGACTTTGAAGAACAAGAACAGCCAATTACAGCTAAGGTAGTCCCGCTTTCAATCTGCCTGGCGAATAGCCAACCATCAAAACCCCAGCAGAAAGCCCAAGCCCTTCGGGTTCCTTCGGAAGGCTTTCCCCTGGGACCCAGTTTTGACGGTCTTCAGGCAGAAGGGCAGATGTGGAAGCGGGAGATTCTTTTATTTCACTGGAATCATGCTGGACGAGATCCACCAAGTTCCTGAGCGTTGACCATACTTCAGGGGTTCTAGATGATGGCTGGGACAGACAGAAGCTCCGAAAAATTTGCCCAATCAGTGTTTTCAGGTTCGGCAAATTGAAATCGAATTGATTGGCTTTTGGAGCCCGATAAACTCTCTCTAGATGGATTGATTGAGACAGGAAAGACAAATTTCCCACCTCGATACAATTCATTAGGGTAAGGCCAAAAGCCTTCAGACATCACAAAAAGCAAGGGACAGAGCGGTAACTCCGTCCCCTGCACACAATCCCAAGAAGGAGGTAAACCACCATGATGGAATTGATCGTAGTTCTATTCATCATAACGCTGGCAGTTCTAGCCGTCAAAGGTTAAGGGCTGAAAGCTAGCATTGGAGCGGCTCTTCAGAAGAGGGGCCGCTTTGGTGCGTCTACTTGTCGGTTTTCGGCTTCTTTTGGAATGGCAGGATTTGAGCCGGGCCGCCAGGTAAATTGCTCAAACCCTCTTCTGTCAGTCCATCAATCAGTGTGGGTGCCAAGTCGTAATAGTGTTCGGAAAGGTCCATAGCTTCCTCCAAATCGCCGTCTGTCAATTCCAGACAGGCAATCATCAACGCCGCCCGCAAACGCATAGTATCGAGCATGCAATTTTCAACAGATTCGCGGCTGATCATATCGGCGTTGTTTTTCATGGCATGTCCTCAGAAGTAGCTAATGACATCTTTGTCCCATTGGTAATTTTTCGGTAGGTGGAATTCCCTAGTTACAGATGAAACTCGCCGTTACGGCGTTACTGCTTTCTAGATGTTGGCAAAGACTGAGCTGGTTGCTTTGGGTATGTGCTCCGCCTGCGTTCAAAGCAGAAAGCGCCACTTCCATCGTGGCTTGATGAACCCCGCACGCCCCGAGGGGGCTTTAGCCGCACGATAGATGAGTGGAAGCGTAGAGATCTGATTAGGCGGTCGTGCTGTCCGAATGTGTGGCGACTACTTCCGGCGGGCACGGGCGGCGAGTAGGCAACGAGACGCAACCCACGGGACCGCGCAGCGCCGTTACGTAGTAAGGCAGGATAAAGGCTGTGCCCTAGAAAGTGATATAATGAAACAGAGTCATCAATTACGGATGCCCTGAACTAAAGTAACTCGAAAAAGTATGCCCTAAAGTACCAAGATAGTCGAATATTCGACTATCTTGCAAGCCTGCATGCAAATGGTGAAATTCAATGCCGAAGAAGCAGACAGACCCAATCCGGACCCGGTTAGCTGTCGAAGACCGCTACAAGTTCGAACAAATTTGCCGCGCCGAAGGGAAAACAGAAACCGAATTGGCGCGTAAGGCCCTGCTGCAATTCATCGACAGCTATGACAAGAAAGCTGAGGACAACGCCCGCGACAGGCTGGCAGACATACTTGAGGCAATGCAGCTTGACCGGAAAAAGGACACCGAACGTCTGGCAAAACTGGCAGCCAGGACGCTAATTGACGTAGGGACAATACAGCAAGTCTTCTACAAAAGAGCGTCGGAGAAAGACAGGGACGACCTTTGGGACGAAGCAAGACGAAACGCCCTGGAGCGGTTGAGAAAAAAACGAAAGGGCGGCGACCCTGAAGCTACGGAGATAGTAAGCGATGCGGTCGGTAGCTAAGCATAGCTACATCAAGGGCGCGAGCGGCAGGGCCAGGGCAAAAGCGCACGTCAATTACATTCAATACAGGCACGGACCCGACCGAGACGAAAAGCCCCGAGAGTTTTTCAGCCCGGATAGAGAAGGCATCCAGGGGCGGGAAGTTAAGCAAGACATTGATAACAGCGAGCGCTCCAAGGTAGTGGCCCACAAGCTCATCTTGTCGCCAGGGCTTCAAAACGTCGATATGCAGAAGTACACGCGCGATGTCTTAAAAGATGTCGGCAGAGAAAAAGGCTTAGACCTCGACTGGCGGGCTGTAGTTCACAGGAATACAGACCATGACCATGCACATGTGATCGTCTACGGCAAAGACAAGAACGGCAGAGAAGTGCTGTTTGATCGCGACGATTACAAGAACATGCGCGAAGCAGGTGACCGCTACTTAGAGCGGCATCACTTCCTAGAGCGGTATTTGCCCAGGGACATGGACCGGCAAATAGAGCAGGGATACCAGCGAGATCGCGGAGACAACGTCTTTGAGGCATTAATCAAAGACTTGAATCCGGAGCGCGAACGCGAAGCAACAGACAGGAAGCCGTATGAGCCGAAGGCTTGGGAGAAAGACAAAGCCGTTGAGTATTTGCCTGATGCTGAAAAATTCGAAAGGGGCGGCATAACCTATAGCAAATATTCAAATCTGGAAGACCTCAAGGAAGTAGCCGAAAAGCTCAAAGGCGCAGAGGTTGAACGTTTGCCCGACGAGCATTACCAGAAGCTCGGGCAATGGATCTGGACAAAAGAAAATCATGGAGATGACCACTACGAGCGCAAAGCGCGCGCAAAGTGGGACAAGAAAGAAAAGAAAAAAGAGAAAGAGCGCGATCCTTTTGAGGACGACCGCGAGTTTAAGAAGCTGGACAAGGACCTGAAGCGCGCCTTCAAAGAAATGGAGAAAGGCGGCGACTTTGGAAAAGGCTACAAGCAATGGATGAGAGAGCAGCAGGGGCGGCTCTCTCCGGAACACCGAAGTTATACAGACGCAATGGCTGAGCAGCGGCTTAAGGACTTGATGGAGCGGTTTCCAGACCGAAAAGAAGACTTCGAGAGGCAGCTGGAAGAACTGAAGCAGCTAGACCAGGACCTAAATCCATTGCAGCCGAAAGGCGACAAGTGGCAAGATTTTGACGCGCTTTTAGGGGAGAATTGGAAGTCACCAGAGAAAGAATTAGAGCAAGGCAAAGAACGAGAGGGCGCGGGAGAACCGGCAACAGGAAGCGGCAATTTAGTAGCCGATCGCGCAAATCAGGATTTAGCGATCGATCAAGTTCATGCAGACGCATCCGGCGACCAGACCAAGATAGAGCAAGAGAAGGAAATAGACGATGGGTTCGACAGGGGCTTAGGTTAAGGAATGCCAGCTGAGACAGCAACACAGGAATTAGCCGTTGCACCAGCGGACATGGCAGAGCTACTTGTCGTTTGTTTGACCGGGCTTGGCTGGCGTCCAGTGACAGTGAACGACAGAATGCGACAGCTTGTAGCTACGCAAATAAAAGCAGAGCGGCCCTTTTCTTATGAGTTTTTCGCTACGTTCAATTGGCAGCCGAACGGCTCAGGGTGCCTTCTCAAGCTGGAAGTAAGGGAAGAGAGAAACCGTTGGACGATTACGCACTGCAAGGCAAAGTGCGATGAGATTATGCAGCGGATAGCTGATTCCGCAGTGGTTTTAATACAGGCAAATGAAGAGCAGCCGAAGCCCACAAGGTACGGATCTGCAAAATGGGCAACGCATGAAGACATAGTCAAAGCGGACTATTGGGCTGGTGTGGAAGATTCCAGGCGAATGATTGTAAGCCCTGGAGAAGACGACAACTATGTGACCTTGACGCCTGAAGACACGGCAATGCATGCGCTAGTCTGTGGGCCGACAGGCTCAGGGAAAACTACAAGCATCTTCATTCCCAATCTGATTGAAAGGCTGGACTCAAGCGCGATAGTCACAGAGGCAACAGCAGGAAATGAGCCGCCCGACCTTTATGCCAAAACCTCTGGGTACAGGCAAGGCGCAGGGCGGCAGAAGATTTATTACTTCAATCCGGACGACATGGCATCGGATTGCATCAATCCGGTCGATGCTGTCAAAAGCTATGCAGATGCCCAAAACCTGGCAAAGCTCATAGTTGAGAACACAACGAGCAAGAACAATTACGGGGACGATGTCTGGCCCAAAGCCGAGACAAACCTACTGACCATGTTCATTGCCCATGCGGCAGCGCTCGGCAAAGACCTAGGTTATATCCGGGGTCTCTTGAAAGAAGGGCCCGACGATCTGGTAGCGCAGATGCAGACAAGCCCAGTAGAGGCAGTCCGCGGCGAGTATGGCGGCTTTCACAAGACAAGTCGAGAAGGCTTTAGATACGGCGTTTTCGCCAGTCTGATGCAGCGCCTGGCGCTCTGGGTTAACCCTAGAGTGGTGGCGCTGACAAGCAAAACAACAATTGATCTGAACTCACTGGCAAAAGAGAAATTCACTTTCTATCTGGCAGTGCCTGCAAGAAAATCGCATCTCAAGCCAGTAGCGGCGCTCATCTTCAACTATGTTCTTCAATACGCCGAAGAGCAACATTTCGAGAATCCGTTATTTTTGAGCCTAGATGAATTCACCAATTTCGGCATGATTCCAGGGATAGCCGACAGGCTAGGAATAATTCGACACAAGAAAATCGGCGTCATGCTGGGCATTCAAGACGCCATGCAACTAGAGCGCGTATATGGGCGAGAAGAAGCAACCATCATGTTTGGCCAGCTTGGATGCCGGATTTTCTTTAGGCCCAGGACAATTGATGTGGCTGAGAGAATCAGCAAAATGGCCGGTCAAACCACAGTCTACGAACGCAAAGTATCGAGCACAGGACAAATACAAGAGAAAGAAAGCGGACGGCCTCTCATTGATCCCAGTGAGGTAATGTCACTGCCAGATAGCAAAATGCTGGTATTCACGCCACGTACATCGCCAATGCTTATGGAGAGATTCACCTGGCGCGACTATGAAATGGCGATGAAAGTACCAGGCGTCGTTAAGCCGGTAGTGGCAATTGATGACCGGCTTGTGAAGGACTGCAAGGAGCTTCAAGAAGTGCAGGACTGGCAGGTCCAGGGCGAAAGAAAAAGGCGCGAAGAGATGAGAGAATCGCCTTTGGCCGAAGAGGATGCAAAAGAAGAAATTCAAAAGCAAACGCAGTCCAACGACGAAATGCCGTCACGGGATTCAGATAGACAGCAATATATTGAAGCCGAAGATCCGGACGAGCAAAACGAAGAACCAGAAGAGCAAGCAGAGCCTGAGAAACCAAAGAGAGATCACACGGACATTTAGGGGCACAAATGGACGAGGAAATGAAAAAGAAGGCGCTCGACTGGGGAAAGAAGCTCTTCGACCTCGGCAAAGATGCAGCCAAAAAAGTGGCTGATGAGGCTGGGAAAGCTTACAACGACTTCGAAGAGAAGCGAAAAGATGACCTGGCGATGGAAGCCAGAGAAGGCAGTTTTTACTCTCAATTCGCTGTGGATGACCTTTGGTTGCAGATGATGCGGGACCTGACGCCGAACGTCGGGCATCTCGGTGTCAATGCAAAAGCCGATCCGGACGTTTTGAGAATCACTACCATGGTCCAATACACAGAAGAAATTCCAGGCGTGCGGGACGTGATTCGTCAGCTGACTTGCTACGTCGATTTTCAGCCGCAGCAAGATGGAGCAACTCTAATCCTTTACCGCTGGCACATCTACGAGATTCCGCCGGGCGGTTATCTGAACACGAATATTGTCAGAACGATCAACAAGCGCATCAGAACTTGCGCACAGCTAGGACCGCAAACACCTGGAGGTATGTAGTGGAAAAGCAGACAGCACAAAAGATAACGGCTACGGTCCTGGGTCTTTCTTTCGGAATCGCCGCATTGGCAGACACATCGACGGCAATTCCAAATGACACCGGAGCGGAAAAAAGAAGTCCGACCTTTTTCAAAACAATAATGGAGATAGCTGGCGAACAGGACAAGAACCCTAGTAAAGACTGGTTTCCGACTGGTCCCAGAAAATTCAAATCAGGCTATGGTAAAGTCGCAAACAATGTGAAAGCAGCATTCTCACTTGACCTTCAAAACTGGGCACGGGAAAAAGGTGAGAGCCTGGACAATCTTACCGATACCTACATTCCTTACAAGAAGCGCGAAGAATTCGCTATGTGGTGGTGGTTGAGACACGACCCAAACTACAAGAAGGCTGCACCCTGGGATAAGGACCAGTGGAAGTATGAGGCGATCATCGACGGAACGGAGCTAGTCTGGAGAGCCGGAAATAGAGCCACCAGCGGCTATTCAGCTTCTATGGAGATGGGGCACAAAGGACTTATGGCTCAGCTGATAAAAACCGAGGGCAAATAGATGGCAGTAACTTTGAAGCCGCAAGACACACCGGCCATAGATGGCGTCCTGAAGCTTCTAAGCCCTCGATGGACAATTGCAGTCTTGATTCAGTTATCTTCAGGAAAGAAAAGAACAGGGGAGCTGCTAAAGAACCTGGCTCCTATATCCGCAAAAACACTGACAGAGAGACTTACGACCTTGAGGAAGTACGGCTTTATTGAACGGACGGCCTTTAAAGTAGTGCCGCCACGGGTGGAATATGCGTTAACCGTAGATGGTGCAGAACTCGTCAATCTGTTGAAGAGTGTGAAAGGTGTTTGTGCTCTGATGGTTGAAGAAGAGCTTCACAACTGGGGAAATCCCACATTGCGTTAGGTCGTTCCAACTGAGGCGTATACTGGGAAAGTGCCAAATTCTTGAGGCTTCTAGGCATGGCAGAGATTCAAAAACCAGCCGACCAGCCAGAGCAAAAGCCAGACGCAGCCCTAAAAAGGCTGGACAATTTGGGCAAGGATCGAACTGTAAACAATGACCAGGTGACAGAAGCAGAGGCCCAGAGAACAAACAAATTCAATACCTTTGGTGATATGAAAGCCTATGCCGATAGCAATCCGCTGTTGATTGATATGGGTGATGGAACAGAAGTTTCATCAAAAGGGGAGCGTGTGGCTTGGGACCCGCTAAAGGATGTGAAAACAAAAACAGGCGAGGCCGTTGGATTTGTGAGAGATAAGACCGAGCAGTTAGTTTTTCCATTGCGCGGTAAAGAAGATACACAGGTTCATTACACTGCTTGCGCCGCTGCATACGCAGCTTTTCCAGAATTCGCGAGGCATCCAAATATTGACCGCGCGCTTATTCCGGCACTGATTCGCAATGAACTTCATTTCTACAGCGATGCAAAAGAAAAGCCAGTGGAAGGCATCTTGAACGTTTTTGGTGACCTGCCTAAAGAGTCCCTTTCCATTGGACCGGCGCAAATACAGAAGCAGAATATTGAACGATTGATGCAATCGTATCCGCAATTAAACGACCCTGAATTGGGCAACATCGCTGGAAATCCACTTCGCGCTGCGCTTAATCCAGAAAAAGCGCCTTGGTTTGTGGCAGCGCTTCTGGCTGAGAACATCAGCAGAAGAGAGGCATCTGGTTTACCAATAACCCATCAAGCTTTGATTCAAGACTACAATCCGGGCGGAAAGGCGCATTTTAACCACGTACACGAGCAACTCATCTGGATTAAGAGTCACCATGCCGGTTGGTAAATTTTTGAACAGCAAGCAACAGACCACCAGCAATTAGACCCGAGCAACAGCCACCGATTAGGAAAGCTTGAATAATATCGTTGCGTCGTTCGGTAAAGCGTCGAGCTATTTCGCTCTGCGTGGAAGCACCTTGCAGAAGGTTGTTATCGTCCATAATCCAGGCGCAATAGCTACCGCCAGCAAAGAAAAAGAACGTGGCAAGGACAATGATAGTTTTTGATGTCAGCTTCATTCCGAAAGTATAGGACTTGTAAATCAAAAGCGATATGGAGTCTTGAAACCCGCACAGGCTGGCATCCGCTTAAGCCGCTAAAAAGTTTTGCTATTGGAAAAAAATGCATTTAGGCTAAAGGTGGAGTCACAGAAAGGAGGACCCATGTTACCCACGTACTTTGAAAAGAAAGACAATGCCGACAGATTGCGTCTCGTCTTTGCCCTGGGAGCGAGTGGAGTGGATGAAGCAAACAAGGCATTTGAGAAAGATCGACTGTTAGCGCTTTCCGCGTTGGGAATTTTTGACTACGAAATGCGTCATGGGGAGACAAATCTTGAGACGCCGGAAGTAAATAAAATGCTCGACTACGTCGAAACCACTTTTGATCTGTGTTTTCCAGAGGCCGCAAAAATGGATGGTGGTTTCTATCACCGGCGCGGATTGGAAGAGAGGATGCGGAAGCTGGCTTCTGATAAAGAAGCGAATGGGAGCTGAAATCAAGGCATTTAGACACCCCAAATATGTGCAGGGATATAACTGACAACCTTGGGGAATATAGAAAATCAGGTATCACAGGATTCTAAAAACCGGGAAAGCTCACCTATCGAGCCTTCCCGGTTTTGCCATCATGTGTGGTGGCGTGAAACATAATATCCGGTACCGGTCACTGGCCGCTTTTGCATGGCAGCACTGTGGCAGATGCGCCTTAGCTCTTGATAATGCAAACTTAGCGCAGGGATTTAGCTTGCATTTACTTTCTCCCTGATCCTTGACTTGCATATATTTCTGAGCGCCTGACATCCAATCAGTCCGCGCAAGTCTGACAAGCTTTTCATGATTACGAAAAATCAAAAGTTGCACACAGCCTGCAATTTCGGCTGAAATTGTCACGCGGTAATTTCTAAGGTGATGGTCCTCCTTTACATTCACTGACTCAGGTATTCCACGCGCTCGGCGCAGACTTTTCGGAATCGCAAAGGCAAAAAGATCGGCAGCAACGCTGTTGTGCCTTTTGCCGTCTCAGTCTTGGTGACTTGAATTGAGGGGAAATCCATCAACTTTCCAAAAAAGGAAGAAGCATGAAATTACGAAGAGCAATAGCTGCTCTCGGGACGGTGTTCGCGCTGTCCTTCGGGCTTATGCTGGCTCCCAGCCAAGCAGATGCCGCAACACTGACGATAAACCCGCGCGTAAACGCAGTCGAAGCTGGCCAGGTTCTGGCTGCTCCGGATGGTTCAGTTTTCACAATCACCGTGTTTGACACCGGACTTGCCACCGGTCAGAAACCGGTGACTCACGCTTTCCAGACTGGCGACACTCTGCGCCAGACCGCCAACAAGATCGTCCAGGCGATCAATGCTGATACCGAACTGCAAGCCATCGGAGTGACAGCGACGCTTCAAAACGGCGCCAATTACACCATTGTTTCTACGTCAACCAATGGCACCGTTTATAGGCAGACGACTACAGGCGGCGGTTCGAATCGCCTGGCCATCCGACAGACGCTCACCATCGGTGGTACCGTCACTGTAGACGATAAACTGACTCTGACCATCTATGACGTTGGTCTCGAAGGCGGCAAAGAACTCGTTGTTTACAAGCCAAACTCGGGTGATACCCTAGCCGACATCGTTATTCGGCTGCGCAACAAGATCAATAACAGCACCACGCTTGCTGCTTTGGGCATCTCTGCTAAGGTTAGCTCAGTTGACTCCAACACTCTTCTGATCGAGTCACCGACGTTCGAAACCACCCAAAAATTCACTAGCTATTCGGCAAAAGTGAAGGCTGGTGGCACCGAAACTATGACGCTCGGTAGCTTCTTGCAAACAAACGGTGCTCAGACAATCACTGTTGCCGGACCGGTTGTGGTGGGCGAAACCGTCCAATTCACCGTCTTCAACGTCGACCTTCCTGGTTCACTGAAAACAGTAAGCTACGTTACGCAAGCTGGCGACAATCTGAATCAGATCAGATGTGGCTTGCGCACCGAAGTGAACAACGATGCAGATCTTGCAGAAGTTGGCATCCACGCGACATGTGGGGGCGGCGTGCTTACCCTGGCTTCAAATTCGGACGAGCAGACATTCTACCGTGAATCAACTGTGATCGGTGTCGACTGTGCGCCAATTACCACGAGTCTGACCTTGTTCCCTCGCGACAGGGCCAGATTGTGCATCTCGACTGTAACGCCAGTCGGATTCCCGCAGTTCCAAAACATCATGCTTCAAACCCTTATTACAATAGGGCAATCAGGCACTGATGCAGCATTCCGGCTAGCAATTAGTGATAGTACCTGGTTCCAGTTCACGAACCACAATGACTATTTTCTCGTGAGGGAATCGAATCCAAAGCCAGCCGATGCTCCTCGGTTTTATGAAGATGACGATGCATTTTTTACTGCCGATCTGGCTGGAATTACTGTCACTCAACCAATTAGTTGTAGCGGCGTGACATCATAAATCCTTCGGCGCGACATCATCCGCTGTTTCTGGCTCGAATTAACCGCCACTAAAA
>JAVLKG010000026.1:0-17804 GCA_032128875.1 Candidatus Melainabacteria bacterium 17Bon1m | reverse complement strand
TTCGACACACCCGTTCCGACAGCTCTCAATATCACCAACACCAATGGCACCGTTTCAGCTTTGAATGGTGCCATTAACATTCGTGAGGCTGGTTACAACGCAGCATTCGACTCCGTAGTTAACGGTGGCGATTTCCTCTCGAAAGATTTCAACATGAATGCCGGCGGCGGAACGATTTACGTCGACGCTCGCAACATTACGGGTAACGTGCAGGGTTCTGGTTATGGCTCACACGTTCAAGTTAGTGATACCGAAGTTCTCAATCTCGGCAGTCTCAGCTTTATCGATCCCACGTACTACAACGCGGGTGGAAGCATAAACATAAACGGTGACATCACTGTCAACGAAGGCCTTGCTATCTTGGCGCGCAACAGCATCACGCAGACGGGCACTCGCACCATCACCACAAACGGCAATGAAGTCAACCTCTATGCAGGCTTCACTGTGACACCTACTGGTGGCACCTCGTCCGGTAGCGCGCCAAATGGCACTCCGGCCACTGGTAATACCACCATCACTCCAGCTGGACTTCTTGCCGGAGGCAACATCACGCTGAACGCCATGACCATCAACACGACTGGTGCAGCGAACGGTGGTGCAGTGAACATCGTTGCACGCGATGGAAGTGTGGGCGGTGGAGCAGTCAACCTTTCTGGCTCATCAATCGTGACTGGCGGTGTCGGAGGTGGTACTAACGGCAACGTACTGATCTCTGGTGGTAACGGTGTCAACACCGGTGCTATCACAACAACAGGTGGCACTGGTGGTGGTGGCACTGTGAACATCAATACCAATAACACCACAGGTGGCTCAGCGACTTTTAACTCGCTCGGTACAACCACCGCTAATACGCTGTCCACAAGTGCAACCAACACCAATGTGACTATCACTGGAGCTATCAGCGCAGCCGGTGCAGTGACTGTCACTGCCGGAGGCACGACTACCATCAACGGCGCAGTGACTGCGAACACTGGTGGGCTCACAGTTAATGGCGGTGACGCTATCACCCTTAACTCTGCTGTCAACACCACAAGTGGCAATGTCAACTTAAACACGCCTGGTGGTAACTCAGACATCACAGTCAGTGGGACCGGTTCTGTGACCACTACGACAGGCACAATAACATTGACTGCCAATGATGATGTGACTGTCAACGGTGCTCTTTCCTCCGGTTCTGGCGGACTAGTCACTGTCCAGAACACGGGAACAGGCGGTACCAATACCATCACGCTGGGCGCTAACGTTTCGTCTACTGGTGGCAACGTTGTCTACAACTCAGATGATGACGTCCTCTACACCGCTGGAGTCACTTCGGGTAACAACCTTACCGTAACCGCCGGTACCAACGTAGGTACAGGCGCCAACAGAATTTCGACAAACGTCACTAACTTGACCACGACAGCTGGCACTTCGGCTTTCTACACCGAAGCTAACGGAGTGAACGTTCAGGCATCTAGCGCTGGCACTCAGTTCAACCTCGTCACCACTGGGGCTGGTTTGGTCAACCTGCAAGGGGCTGTGGCGACTCCTATATTGAGCGTTAACGCAAACACATCGATTACTGTTTCTACTGCTCAGAACAACAGCACTTCAGTGAGTTTGACCACAAACAATGCTGGCGCCATGAACATAAACGCCGCTTTGACTGGTGGCACCGTCACATTGACAGGCAATGGCACAAGTACGATTGACACTAATAACGCCGGCACTATCAGCGGAAGCACAATCACGTTGCAAACGAATGCTGGTACTGGTGCAATAACAACAAATGGAGCGATCAGTGGAACCGGCGTTCTAACCATGAATGCTGGAGGCGCACTTGACGTAAATGCGGCAGTTCAAGGCAGCTCGGTTGCGTTGACATCTGCAGGTGCGATGACTCTGGACAACAATGTCACTGCAAACACTACATCTATATCTGCAACCGCCAGCTCTGGCGGTTTGTCTGTTGCAGCTGGTGTTGCAATTTCGGCAGGAACTACTGTTGGCTTGACTGCTAACGGCGGTGGTGCACTCATAACTGGCTTGACCAGCTCTGTCGGTGGAACCAACGTGACACTAACCACTAATGGTGGTGGTACGTTGACCTCAAATAGTTCAATAACTGCATCTGGTGCTCTGGTTGCAAACTCCAGCGGTATCATGGCCATCAATGGCACTACTCAAGGCAACTCTGTTGCATTGACTGCCAATGGCGCAGCGATGAACCTCAACGGTAACATCACTTCCGCAACTACATTTACTGCGAATAACACTGGTGGTGTTATTCATAACACCGCGACCTCGATCGCAGGAACCAGCGCAACTTGGACTGCAAGCGGCAACATCACTTCTAATGGTGGTCTGCTCCAAGCACCAACGGTAAGCTTGACCTCTACTGGTGGAAGCATCGGGACCGGCACTGCAACGAGATTCAATCTCGATGCAGATAACGCAAGTTTCAGCGCTACTGCCGGCAACATCTATGTCAACGACAACAATGCTCTCAACGTGACTGGTGCTACTGCTAACGCAGCCACAGGCACTGTCGACATTTTGACCGCTGGCGCTTTCACAAACTCCGGCGCCATTTCTGGCAACGATGTTGTGATTCGTTCTTCTGGATCGACTGCAACTCTTAATGCTGCTGTCACTGCAACTAACTCCATTAACGTTCGTGCCTTCGGGAATGTCACTAACAATGTTCCCTTGAGCGCAACGACTATAACGGAGACTTCTGATTTCGGAAGTTTGATCATCAACAGTGCAATCACAGGCACCACTGTTAACCTCACTTCATTCAACAGCATCACTAACGCAACTCTTGGTGGTTTCGTTACTGCGATCAGCAACCTCAACCTCGTATCTACAGTAGGAAGCATTGGTTCTGTCGGTGATCAACTTCTCGTTCTCGCTCCGAACCTCTCTGCAAAAGCCAACGCTGGATCTGTCTATATAATTGATGCGGCAACCGGCAATGTAACCCTCAACGCCAACAACTCGTCTGCTGCAGGCACCTTCTCTTTGACGAGAACAGATGCCGGAGTTGGCGACATCATCGTTGCTGGCACTCTGGGTGCATCGAACGTAATTCTTCAAAACGTTGCTGGTAATGGCGGCGTTCAAGTCAACAACGTAATCAGTGCAAACGGCGGTGGCAATGCTACTTCCGTTTCTTTGATCGCTAATGGTGCTGGAGCAATCAGCACAACCGGCGCGGCAATTCTGACCAACGCCCTCAATCTGCAATCTACAAGTGGAAATATTGGTTCGGGCACTCCAATCTTCACTAATGCCAATTCGATTACCTTCAACACGACCGGCGACGTGTCTATTGCTGACAATCGCACCGGTTCTGTGACGCTCAACGCTTCCACCGCTAATAACGCGACGGTCGCATTGATCACCAACAATACAAATCTAGTTGTTGCTGGTGATGTATTCGCAAGCGGACTTCTCGCTCTTCAGACTGCAGCTGGCGGCAGTGGCAATATCTCCCGTAGCGGAACCGCCACTCTCAATGCTTCTGCGCTGAACATGGCTGCAGGTGGAAATATTGGCAGCCTGGCTACGCCTCTTTTGACCAATACAAATTCACTGACAGCGTCGGCTGGCGTTGGCAGAAGTATCTTTATCTCCGAACAAGATTCGGTGATTATCAACTTAGTTTCCGCTGGTGCCACTGTTAATGTGTCGGCCGGCGGCGATATGGCTATTTTGGGACCAGTAAACGGGACTACTGCTGTCTTGAACACGACCAGTGGTGGAAACATCCTGGGCATCGGCGGCGTAGTGAATGCTAATACCGTCCAGCTTTCATCTGATTTCGGTAATATCGGTTCAGGCGCGAATGCTGTCGCTTTGAATGCGGCAAATGTCAGCGCCAATACCGGCGGAAATGTTCTTATTGTTGATTCGGCAGCGAGCGTAAACTTGCAGTCGTCTAGCGCGAATGTTTTCGACTTCACCAGAACGAGCGCTTCTAATGGCACAGTAACCGTTCAAGGTCCTCTGGCTGCCAACACCGTATCTCTCACCACAAATGGTGGCGGTGCCGGCAGTATTGCTGTCAATGCTCCAATTGGTGGACAGTTTGGTGGCAACTCTTCGGCTGTCACTCTCAGTGCAGCAATTGGAGCCATTTCGACTACTGGTGCTCCTATCTCAACTAACACCTTGACCCTTTTGGCGACAGGTGCAATTGGCACCTCTGGCAATAACATCGTCACCAATGCTGGCACTTTCTCTGCCAACACTGCAGGTGATGTGTTCGTCAACGACACCAACGCTGGAACCACTACCGTAAATGCGTCTAGTGGCGCCAACATGAATATCACTACGGCTGGAGCTACGAATTTAGCTGGAGCGATGACAGCCACTTCATCCTTTAATTTGCTGTCCGGTGGAACCGCTACAGTCAATGGTGCAGTGAGTGGTCCGACGACCAATATCACCACACAGAACAATGGCAACATCGTTCTCAACAACACCATCACTGCAGCAACCGTAACCAATTTGACTGCTGGAGGTTCGGGAAATATCACCCGCACCGGTGGCACCATCAACACCGCGAGTTTGAATTTGGTTTCGACCAGTGGCAACATCGGTGCTACCGGTGCTGCTAACAACATTCAAACAAATGCCACTGCGCTCACCGCTAATACCTCGGGCAATGTCTTCGTGACTGACACCGCAGGCGCAGGCGTCAACTTGGGTGCATCGTCCGCTAACAACTTCAACCTTTCCGCTAACAATATATTGAATGTAGTCGGAGCACTTAGTGCTACCGGCTCTGCCAATTTGACGGCAGGTGGAGACATCAACGTAACTGCTGCAGTCAATGCCGCTAGTGCAAACATCAACTCGACAGGCGACGATATCGACATCACTGCCGCTATCAACACCACCGGTGCTGCTAACTTCACCGTTGCTGGTGCAAACACCATCACCAATAGTGGTGCAGGAACCATCAACGCCGGAACCAACATTGCTTGGACTTCCGGTACTGGCGCTCTTACTGCTAACGCAGCAATGAACGCTGGTGGCTCACTCTCATTGACCACGGCCGGAGCCGGTACCATCACATCAAACGCTGCTGGTACTTTGACAGCTACCAATGTGACGACTACTTCAGCTGCGGGCGCTACGACCTTGGCTGGTGCCATCAACGCATCCAATAATGCTGCGTTCAACGCAACATCGGGCGCAATCACAACGAATGCACTTACTGCCAACAACGTCGCTTACACAACTACAAGCGGCAACATCAACATTAACGGCGCTACAAACGTCACCAACAACCTGACGTCAACTACACAAAACGGCGACCTCACCCAGAATGGTGCGGTCAACGCAGGTGGTGCAGTTAACTACACAGCAACTGTCGATACTGGCGATGTCACTATCAACAACACACTGACTGCAGGTACCAGCGCCACCGTTACGGTGACTGGTGCTAACAGCCAGATCGACGTAAATGGCAACATCAACGCCGGTACCACAGCAACCTTGACTGCTTCCGGTGATCCGATCAACGTCAACGCTCAAGTCAATGGTGCCAACGTAATTGTTCAAAACAACGGCGGAATCATTGATATCAATGGTTCGCTCAATGCCACCAACAACGTAACCGTTTCCAACCAAGGCGGTTCAACCATCACATTGGACGGCACGATCAATGCTGGCAACAACGTATCAATGTCCAACACTAATGCTGCTATCAACTTGAACGGCGCAACCACTGCCGGCAACTTGGTGACTTTGAGTGTGACCTCGGGCAACGTTGTTGGTAACGCTGGTGGTCTCGTCACGGCCGACACAGTGGCAATGACCGGCACCTCTGGTGCTTTGACCGTTTTCGCAAACGCTAACAACATCTCAGCTACAACTGCCACTGGCACGGGTGCTGCAGATATCAACATCACATCGAGAAAGGCTGGTTTCGTTAACCTGACCAACCTGGTCGGCAACGACATCACCGTTTCTGGAACCGGTGCTGGCACAACGCTCAACTTCGGAACCGTAAACGCAGGCAACACGCTGAACCTCTCGACCGCTGCCACCACAAACGGCAACATCAACTTCAGCAACAACGTAACCTTCGGCGGCGCCACAGCTAACGTGACCGCTAACGGAGTGGGCAACATCACCCGCACCGCTGGTGTTATCACTGGTACTGCTGGCGGCAACACTCTCAACCTCACTTCGGGAAGTGGCGACATCGGCGGAGTTGGAGATCCAATCTTCACCAGCGTTGCCAACCTCTCGGCAAACACCACTGGCAACGTTTACATCAACGAAGCCAATGCTCTCGGCTTGAACGCTTCGACCGGCAACACCTTCAACCTCACAACAGGTGGAGCACTCACCGTTAATGGCGTTGTAGGCGCAACCAATCTCGCAATGACCTCGGCTGGAGCTCAAACGCTCAACGCAGTCGTCAATGCAAGCACTGCTAACCTCACTGCAACTGGCGGAGCATTCAACTTGAATGCTCAAATGAATGCTGGCACCGTTGCGATTCAAGGTGTGGGCATCGTTATCAACGATGACATCGAAGGTATCGGTGGTGGCGTAAGAGCCAACTCCGTAACCTTGACCTCGACCGGCGCTGGAACCATTACCAGACCTGGTGCTAACGATGTAATCCTGACCAATGCATTGACCCTCAATGCAGCGACTGGTGACATCGGTCTGACCGGACAAAGAATTCTCGCCAATGCCAACACCATCAACGGCAGCACAACAGCTAACTTCTTCGTCACCAACCAGAACACAGCTGCTTGGACTCTCGGAGCTGTCTCCGGCAACAACGTCGGAGTCAACAATTCGACCAACAACGTCGGCATGATCATCGGCGGACCCGTAACTGGTTCTACCTCGATCAACCTGGCGACACTCGGCACCGGCGCAATTACCCGCACCGGCGCCACCAGCGTACTGACCGCTCCTTCAGTCACATTGACTGGTGGTTCTATCGGTACATCAGGCTCGCGTGTATTGACTGCTGCAGACAACCTGACCGCAATCGCAACCGCAGGCAACGTATTCATCGCTGAAACCGACAACGTAACTCTTGGAGGAACCTCGTCGGCTTCCGGTCAATTCAATTTGACTGCCGGTGGCAACCTCACCGTCAACAACTTGAATGGTGGAACATCGGTAACTTTGGCTACCACCAATGGCGGTGCAATCACAAGCTCAGTTGGAACTTCGATCAGCACTCCCAATCTCACGACAAACTCCGACTCCGGAACCATCTTCGTCAACACGAATGCTGGACAAGTAGCTGGTAACACCGCAGGAAATCTGAGCATCCAAAGCACCAATACAAGCGTGACTGTTGGTCAAGCTAACGGTGCCAATGTGCTTCTCGTTTCGGGCGGCAATTTGTTCCTTGGACAGAACGTCAACGCCGTAGGCGGTGGAGTTCAACTCGTAGCCAACGGTACGGGCAACATCTCACAGCAAGCCGGAACAAGCATCAACACTTCTACGTTGAACATGGGAGCCAGCGGTGGAACCACCGGAACGATTGCAACTTCCGCTAGCAACATTTTCGGTAACTCTTTCGGTGGCGACTTCAACGTAACCAGCAGCTTTGCAGGACCGGTACTCCTTACAGGAATTACCGCTACTGGTAACGTGAATGTCGGCACAACCGGCTCCAACAGCAACATTGTTGTAAGCAATGCGATCAGCGCTGGCAACAACGTCAACTTGATTGCTGGTCCTGGCACCAATGGTGGCATCGTCGTTAACGCGAACGTTAATGGTGGTCTGGCAACTGGTGTGGTCAACTTGACCGCTGACGGAACAGGCAATATCACCAACCCGGCTGGTGTCATCACCGCCAACGGCGTGAACTTGACCTCGACCTTCGGCAGCATCGGTACATTCGCTAAGTACGTAACGATCAACGCAGCAAACATGACCGCTAACACCAGCGGTAATGTCTACGTCAACAACACCCGTGTTGGTGGCATCGCGTTGGGAACTTCAAGTGGTAGCAACTTCAACGTCCACTTCAGCTCCAACCTGACCGTTGGTGGCGGTGGAATCTTCGGCAATATCGTCAACTTGACTGCTAATGGCGGAACCAATGCTGGCGTTATCTTGAACAACACATCTGGTTCTTCCAGCATTACAGGAACCACCAGCATCACGATCAATGCCGATGGAACCGGAACCATCTCGCAAGTTCCTGGACTGAGCTCATTGCTCAACACCCCAACTGTCGTATTGACCTCTGGATCTGGTGACATCGGTTCGCTGAGCAACCCGATCTTCATCAATGCAACCAACGTAACTGCAACCACAACTGGTGGCATTTACTTGAACAACATCAATACCGGCACCGTTAACCTCGGACCCGCAACCGGTACTGACTTCTTCTATCAAAACAATGGAACCATCAACGTCGTAGGCGTTCTTGATTTCAGCAACAACGTAACCCTCATCACCACCAACAACGGTTCGATCAACGTAAATGCCGGCATCATCGCTGACAACACCTTGACCTTGACCGCTGGTGGCATCGGCAACATCACTCAAGCTAGTGGCACGCTTCTCGATACTTCTAACCTCATCGCAACGTCGGGTGGTGGAAACATCGGCAGCTTGGCTAACCCGCTCACAACCAACGCTCCTTCTATGACGGTCAACACCGGCGGATTAGGAAGCGCTTGGGTAAATAACATCAACGCAGGTTTGGTGACCTTGAATGGTCAAAACGGTGCTGGTCAAACCTTCAACCTCACGGTTGCCGGTAGCGTCACCACTGCACTTGGCGCAGGCAACTACGTCCAAGCCAACACCGCAAACATCACCGCAGTTAATGGCAACATTGGAAATGGCGTACTCAATCCGCTCGTGACCAATGTCGGCAACTTCAGTGGTACCGCTATCAACGGCAACGTAACCGTTCTCGATCAAGACAGCATGAACGTTACCGGCATCACCGCTGGTGGCGACGTTGTTGTAGCCGCAACCAACAACCTCAGCACCTCTGGCGCTATCGTCGGTGGTGATGAAGTTGTTCTCGCAGCACTCAATGGTGCTCTCGACATCAACGCAGCGGTCACGGCTGTTTCGCAAATCGGACTCTTGTCCGGTGCGAGCTTGAACACCGCCGATCTCGGTACTGCCGGAATCAATGCTGCAACGATTGCATTCGTTTCGCTCAATGGCAACATCAACCTGAACCTCGACAACACCAACGTTCCTTCGCTTCAGAATGCAGCGTTTGATGCTGACCAAGGTTCTGTCAATGTGACCAGCACCAAGGGCACCGACCTTCACTTGGTTGACGTGACCTTCGCATCGCTCGCTCCTCTCGGACCGAATCTCTCTGTAGCAACCAACCAATCAAATGGATACACGGTCAACAGCAATGGCAGCCTCTTTGTCGACAACACAGTCGACAGCGGCAGCGGTTCGCTCGGCTTGAACACCTCGAATGGAGGAAACATCACCATCTCGGCTGGTGCTTCAACCAACTCCGGTGCACAGACCAACATCTTCGCTTCGGGTAATGTCACCACCGGCGCTGGCTCCACAATCACCAGCGTTACCGACATCAACTTGAATGGTGCAGGCGTTACACACAACGGTTCTGCAACCAGCAATACCGCCGGTGTATTTGTTCAAGCAAATACTGGCAACGTCACGACAGGTGTGGGATCCAGCATCCAAGCTGCCACCACTGCTCAGTTGTTCTCGAACGTAGGAACCGTCACACACAACGGTTCACTCAGTGGAGACAACAGCGCAGTTATCTCGGGTGATGCAGGTGTCACTACCGCTGTCGGTTCAACCGTGACTTCGTCAGCTGGCAGCGTATCCATCAGTTCGGATAACGGAGCGATCACCCTCGATGGCACCGCGACCGCAAATACGACAGCTGACGTAATCGGCTTGGGACTTGTCACTGTGACTGGAAACGTCTCCGGCACGACTACAACTATTCAGTCGATTGGCGACAGCTTGATGATCTCCGGCAACATCACTGGCAGCACTGCAATCAATCTCAATTCTGCGAATGATTTGTTGAATGCCAACATTGCTGGAGGAACCTTCACCTCACCGCAACTCAACCTCACTTCCGTCCTCGGCAGCGTAGGTGCAAGCGGAGATGCTCTCGACCTCAATGCAACCGTAAATGTCAACGACAACCTCAGCATGACTGCTAACGCAGGCGTTGATGTGTACGTCACATACGACGGAGCTTCACTGACCATCGGCGGCGGCAAATCGTCAGCCAGCGGCACGTTCGATGTAATCAACACCGTTGGTAGTTTGACTGTGACCGGTGGAATCGACCCGGCTGTAGTCAACCTGACTTCGAACACATTCCTCGCAATCAACTCGCTTGTAACGGCTTCCGTTCAAGTCAACCTGAGCGCTGTAGACGACATCACTACCAATGCCTCTGGACTTATCCAGGCTCCATTGATGGTGGCTAACTCCTCTGCCGGCGCTGTAGGAACCGGTCTGGCAACGCCTCTCAATACCGATGTTGACAATATTGATGTCACAGCGGCTACTGACGCATTCATCTATAACGCTACGAAGTCGATGAATATCAACTTCGGCTCGGCGGGCAACACCTTCGTTGCAGTAGCTGAAGGCAACTTGACCTCGACTGGCACCATCTCCGGCGACGTTGTCGGATTGGCTGCTCTCGGTACGGGCGGTAAGCTCACGCTGGGCGCTGCTGTCACGGCAACAAGCCAAATCGGATTGGTTGCTGACGGCAATATCGAAAACGGTGACTTCACCATGCTCGATGCACCGTCACTCACCCTTGCCTCCGTCTCCGGCAGTGTCGGAACCACCGGCAATGCACTCGTTCTCAACGCGACCAACACGGCGAATTTGGCTAACGCTTCTTTCGACGCTGATGGTGAAGTAAATGTCGCCGCTGATGTTTCCAACCTGACCCTTCAGGACAACACATTCCTCGGCGTACTCACCGCAACGAATAATGCCAACAACGGAAACTACGTTGTTTCCAACACCGGCAACATTCAAGTAAATGCTAGTGGTGTTGAAGCTGACGGTGCAGTCAATCTGCAATCGAGCGCAGGCTCAATCAATGTAGACGCTGCAATCTCAGCGCTTACAAATGTGACGGTCTTCGCTGCAGTTGATGTCACGACCACCGCAAACGGAACCGTTGATGGCAATGTCATCAGCATCCAGGGCAACAACAGCGTTACATTGAACGCTGCTGTGACCTCGGCTGGACTGGGCAACTCCGTCACCGTAACGAGCGACGGCACGGTTCAGAGCAACGTCGGTGCCGTAATCAGCGGTAACACCATCACTCTCACCTCCAATACCGGAGCCGTCGTCATCAATGAAGATGTGACCGGAACTGGTGTTGGTTCAGTTTTGACAATCACTGCTAGCGGTACGTCCCCGAATGGAAGCGTCACGACTAACGTGGGCGCAGACATTACAGGACACACCATCACGGTGACCTCGACCAACGATTCGCTGGTTCTGAACGGAACCATCGATAGCACCGGTGCTGTAGGCAACTCGGTATCGCTTAGCGCCTTCAACAACATTACTGCGGCGAATGTCGCCAACGTAAGTGCTGAATCGCTGAGCCTTACATCGACCAATGGCAGCGTCGGAACGGACTTCTCCGGCGGCGAGATTTTGGTTGGCGGTATCACGAACCTGACAGTCAATGCTGCAGTAGATTCGTTCATCCGCATTAACGGCGATATCAATCTCGTCGGAACCAACGTTGTTGATGGAAACTTCAGCTTCGGCGGTGGTTCTACGGGCGGTTCGATTGACGTGACAGGAACGGTTAATGCCGGTCAGTTCAACACCTCTCTCGGCGGCACCAACGGTGGAGACCTGACAATCTCCTCCACCGGCAGCGTGACGGCGGGAGCGATGAACCTTTTCACCTTCTCGGGAACAGGTGCAGATGGTGACGTCACAGTATCGGGCGTTCTCAAGTCCACAACTGGCATCACTTTCAATGCTTTCGGCGACATAACTACAACTGGAGCGGCGTTTATTGAGGCTGACTCGATTTCGTTCAATGCAGCCAATATCAATGTGACGACGAAAGCAAATGGTGCATCGGTTATCGCAACCGGCGCAACCGGCGCAACGATAGTCAATGTCGGCAATTTCGAATTGCAGTCAGCGACGGTAACCAACACTCTGGACGTGTCAACTGACGCGACTATTGGTGGCGACATCACCGTTAGCGGTCTGTCGACAGCCAATGTACTCAACCTGACAGCTAATACCGGAACGTTGCCTGCAAACGGCGACATCATCCTGAATGCTTCAATTACCGGAACCACTTCCGTGACATTGACAGCTGACGGAGGAATCCAAGACAACACCAACACCATTGGTGGTGCCAGCGTGACCTTGAATGCTTCGGGCGGAAATATCGTTGCCAATCTGAGCAACGGTGCGGCTGCTCAGAGCGTGACGATCAATGCTGGTACTTTCGATTCAACAATTAACTACACCGGCACCAATACCTTGACCATGCTCGCCTCGAACGGTGACGAACTCACCGTGACGACGACCGGAACAGGACTAGGCGCTGGCGCTTCGTTTGCAATCGGTGGAGATTCGACCTTCAACGGCGATATCGACATCACCACCAACAACATGACCAACGCAGCCAATGTATTGACTTCGACAACTGGCGATATCGATATCCAGAGCTTCTCTGGCAGCGGGCTGACCCTGAACGGCGGTGTTGATCCTGTTGGCGGCAGCTATTCTGCCGGTGGCGCGATCAATGTAAGAGCAACGGTCAACAACCTGGTGCTCAACGGAACAACCACGTACCTGACTTCGGCAAACTTGTTTGGCAATGGTGCTGGTCAGTTTGTGGTCAACAACGGTAACCAAATCGCTAAGGCACCATCTTTCGTGTTCACCGCCAACCTCTCGGGTGTAGGCACATACACGAACGATCCGGGTCCTTGGAACTTCGTTAACTCTGGTACTTACGCAAACTCGGATCCGAGTGGAGACATCAATATCTTTGGTAGCTTGACCTTCTCAGGTTCCAACCTGGCGTTCATCGCTGCTGGTGATATCAACTTCATCACCCCGGGTGCGACCATCGATCTGTCAGGCACCACTGGTGGAAACTTGACGATGATTGCCGGTTACGACTTCACTCCTCCTACGGGCGGACAGGTCTTCAACAACACCGGAACCATCTATCAAAACTTTGCAAACACTGGTAGCGGTGACATCACTGGCTCGGTCAACATTCTTGCCACCGGCACCTCCGGTAATGGCGGAAACGTTGTAGCTGTAGCCAACAACGGAACGATCAGCATCGGCTCCATCGATACATCAAGTTCGGGAGCTGCAGGCGGTAGCGTTCTGCTTATTGGTTCGCAAGGAGTCAATGTCGGTAACATCACTTCGACCGGCGCAACTGCTGGCGGCGATGTGACGTTGGCAGTAGCTAACGCCAATATCCCGACAGGAACTGGATTCCAAGTTCAGAATGGAACGGTAATCACCGGCTCGGTGACTGTCGGTTCGATCACCACTGGTGATCTGATTGCCGGCAACATCAGTACTGGTGATGCCGCGGTGACTGTATATGGCGGCAATATCGCCGGCAACCAGGTTGATCTCAGCAACGGCGTTGTAGCCGATTCGTTGAGTCTCAACATGGTCAATGGCGTCGCTACCGTAAGTTCGACCGTCAACACGCTCGATAGCACCAGCACCGGTACATCAGCTGTGACCCTCTCAAATAGCCAAGCTCTGACTCTCGGTACCGTCACTGGTGCCAACCAGTCGATGAACTTGACTGTCACGGGTGCATTCGATAGCTCTTCTGCCTTCACTGTGAATGGATTCACCGTATCGGCAGACAGCATTGACTTGAGCAGCGGAGCAGGAACTTCGACCAATGGAGCATCCCTGACCTCTACTGCCGGCGATATCACCGGACAATTCAATACGGGCTCTACTTCGCTCACTTTGGATGCAACCGGAACAATCGGAGTCAATCCGGGCGGACGTTTCACCACAGATGCGACTGTAATGACTGTTGACGCCACGGAGTCGGCATTCATAAACAATACGAGCGCGACAGGTGTAGCCTTCAACAGCGGAACGATTGCAAACACATTCGACCTGTTGTCCGCTAACACGGTTACGACCGTAGCCGCTAATGCAATTACTGCAACTGATGTTGTGGTGAATGTCACGGCAGGCGACCTTGGAGCAACCGGAGCCGGCAACCAATTCAGAGTCACCAATGGTTCTAATCCGATGAACTTGACGGTCACTTTGTCCTCAACCGGCAATGCATTCGTTGACTATCAAGGCTCTAACGCTTTGACTCTGGGCGGGTCTACCGGCGGTTCACTTCAACTGACGACTTCTAACTCCACAGGTTCGGTAGTCACAGGAGCCGACAGCACGTTTGAAAATGACATCACCATCACTACAAACGCGATGACCAATGCAAACACGATTACATCCAACAACGGAGACATCATTGTTCAGAGCAATGTAGGAAGTGGCTTGACTTTGACCGGAGCACCAGGACCGCTACCTAATACAGGTACGTTCACGGCGACTAACGGCAAGATAAGCATCATTGCTACAGCAAATGATCTTGTTCTCGACGGCATCATGACTTACACGACGGAAGCTAGCTTGATTGCCAGCGGAACGGGTCAGTCAGTGATTACGAATGTCGGCTCGAACTCGATTGCTCTGGTTAACTCGTACATCCTCACGTCAAACCTGGTCAATAACGGAACTTTGACCACCCTTGGCGGAACCTGGAATGTAGTTAACTCAGCGACATACGCCAACAACACAGGCAATCTGACCGTTTCAGGAACCTTCAACCTGGCAGGTGCCGACCTAGCCTTCGTCTCTTCTGGAGATGTCGACTTGAGCGGAGCAACCTTCAACTTGAGCGACGTCAATGGTGGCAATCTCACTTTGATGGCAGGTTTCGACTTCAATCCGCCAGGAACCGACGTTCAGAATGACATCACCACAACGTTGACCAACTTTGTTGCCAACGGTACAGGTGGAGACATCACTGCAGGTGCTATCAACTTGAATGGCACAAGCGGAGCCGCCGGCAACTTGATTGCTCTGGCTAACCTGGGCTCGGTCACGCTCTCGAGTGTGACGGCGACCGGTACAACCACTGGCGGAAACATGACAGTGATTGCTAGCGACGGAATCACAACCGGAACGATCAACGTAAGTGGATCGACTGGCGGTAATGTGAACTTGATCTCCGGAAATCCGACCGTGGGAGCTTCGTTCACAATTCTGGCTGGTTCAATAACTGCAGGTGCCAACACAATCACATCTACCGGATTGACCGACGGTGCAATTAGTGTCGGCAATGTCAATGCCGGAAATGGAAGCTTCAGTGCCCAGACCGGTAGTGGTGGCTCGATCACCGCGGCGGCTGCAGTCTCTGCTCACGACATAACGCTTGAGACCGGTACATTGACACTTTCGACAGTCAGTAACTTGACCTCGAATGTGGACGGTGCCGGAGATGCAGGCTCAATCAACGTCACTGCTAGCGTGGTTGACACGGCTGCAGTAGGCGATCGTTTGACCTTTGTGGCCAACGGCACCAATAACGGTGGCAACATCAACTTCACGCTCAACAACGCTGCTGCTGTAACCCTCGGAATTTCTGGAACCTATGAGTTCCAAGCATCCGGTGGAACCGGCAACGGAGGAAGCTCAACGTTCAACACCCTGGGTGATGTCACCCTCACAACCGATTCCTTCATCGGCACCGGAGCTCTCAACGGTGGTGAAGCACACGTTACGACTGACGGCAATGTCAACGTCAGCATCAACAATGTCTTCAACCTCGTCGGCTTGGACGGTAAGGGTGCGGTAATTGAGTTGAATGCTGGTGACGACGGAACCGGAACTCTTGTACTCGGATCCAATGTTGGATTCTTCTCGCAAGCCAACGGAACTGGTCTGAACGGAGATGGCGGTGGACTGATCCTCACTGGATCGAACGTCACCTTCACCGGAGTCGGTACTTCTGCTAATCCTCTTGAACTCACTGCTAAAGGTGTCGGCAACGGCAGCGGCGGAGAAATCATCTTCAAGACCGATAGCACCACTCAAGCTTTCGTCGGGGTACCGGCTAAGGCACCGAAGGGAGCAGGCCTCTTCATCACTGCTGATGCATCGGCAGGAGCAGGTGGAACTGGTGACGGCGGAAACCTCGTTATTGAAGTTGGCGGCAACTTGACCATCAACGATATGACTCAGGCGACCGCTGCACGCGGAAGCGGAGGAGCAGATGGCGCAAGCTATGCATTCAAGGCTGGTCAAGCCGCTAATGGCAACTTGATCATCAATGGAAGCATCGATTCGAGCGCCAATGGTGGAAACGCTGGAACCGTTAACCTCTCATCGAGAAGCGCGCAAGCATTCAGTGTCAACAAGTCGAAACCGAAAAACGGAGTCGTCGGCACTATCAATGCTTCAGGCAACAACGGTGAAATCAACATCACCAACCAGAACGGTGGAATCCTCATCCAAAACACAGCTGCATTAACCTCGCCGGAAATGAACTTCACCATGGCAGGTGCCAAAGGCTCGTTCACGGTGGGCACCGGAACCATCATCAATGCATCGGCTCTCCTGACCTTCACGGCGGCTGGTGGTTCGATTGGTGGCAAGGGTGGATTGCTGGTCAACACCTCGACCTTGCAAGCCAACACTTCAGGGACAGGTGTGGTTAGCATCGTTAACCAAAATGCCGGTGGAACGTTGGTGCTGGATTCCAGCGCTGGTGGCAACTTCTCGTTGACGACCAATGGTTCGACAACGCTGAATGACATCACGACCACAAAGGGCAACATCACTATCGTTGAGAATGGTGGTGCGCTCAATGTGTCCAACGGTTCAACAATCACTGCAAACAATGGTGCACTCATTCTGCAAAATACAAGTAATGCAGGCACCATCGCAATCGGTGATAACGCCACCGTTCAAACACTCGGAACCAAAGGTAAGTCGGTCAGCATCGTAGTTGGCCCGACCGTACCGAAGACCGGAACCAATGCACAAGCTGCAGGAACCGCTAACAACATTCAGGTGATCATCGACAATACGAAGAACTTCGTATGGTTCGGACCTAATGCACCTGTAGCAGCGAATGCCCTGGCGACAGTGCGCTCGAAGAACCAAAACGTTCTGTTCCAATCTGCAACTGCTGGCGCAATCACACTCGGAAGCGGTTCGCTCGTATTTGCTGATCCTCCGACGCAAGCCAGTGCACCTAGCGCTGCGCCGAGCGTAGCTGCGGCTGTACCGGCAGACAACAAGTCGACTAGCCTGTCTCAAATCTTCGGATTTGCCTCAGAGCAATCGACAATGACGTCTGACCTGTCAGTGCTCAGCTTGAATGCTGCACCGCAAATGCAAGCAGCCAACAACGCAACGTTGATGACTGCAACCAACACCGCAACCTTGGCTGCTCAAGCCGGATTGCCTGTCTCCAACGGACTGGTCAATACTGGTGCGATAAACACCGGAGTAAGCGGATTGGCTAGCGTTGTACGCACCACATCGGTGGACACCGCTGAAGAAGACAATTCATATGTAGTTGGATTCTGCAGCACGACCGGCGAAACTCAAGCCGCAATCTGCACCGATGCAGAAATCGGCATGAACGCTGGAATGCAAGGTGTCCAAACGGTTCAACACGGCGAGCGCGTCGTAATCAAGAAAGGCAACGTACTCTTCGTTCCATTCAAGGCTACGACAGTGGAAACACCGAACGGAATCGTCCA
>JAVLKG010000025.1:0-21410 GCA_032128875.1 Candidatus Melainabacteria bacterium 17Bon1m | reverse complement strand
GTGATCATCACGTGGCGACCTGGAGCAAGAACTACGTTGTGACCGTTGGATTCAACACTTACAGAACCTTTGTGTTGATCTTCGAGATCATACACTGCCAAACCTGCATCGGTCGATGAAACGAGAGCGACTGCCTTCGCATCGATGTGGACGATACCGTTCGGTGTTTCTACTGTCGTAGCTTTGAATGGAACGAAGAGTACGTTGCCTTTCTTGATTACGACACGCTCGGAGTGCTGAACCGTTTGAATCGTTCCAACAGCATTTTCCGATGCCGGCTGGAAGCCGGCGCTTCGGCCGACACCGAGTTCGACATCGCTGCAGAGCGCGGCTTCTGATTCTCCGAAGCTGTTGCCCATAAAGCCAACCATATATGAGTTGTCTTCTCTGGTGCCCATTGTAGGGGCGGCATTCATGCCGCCCGCCGTCGGCGAGCCGCCGGCAGAGCGATTCAGCGCATACAACACGCTGCTACGACTTTCCGACGCTGCGTTTAAATTCAACACACGAAGGTCAGATGTGACCAATGCATTTTCAGCAACGAATCCAAACAAACCGCTGGCGCTTTCTGCAGATTGCGCCGGAAGAGCAGCTGCTACAGCCGGTGAACCTATTACGGATGCACCCACAACAGACGCGCTTGCAGCTACGGACGAGGGCGGCGGATCAGCTGTGACTGTTGATCCTGCACCTAGAACGATCGAGCCGACAGGTCCGTTGAATATCACGTTCTTATTCAGAGCATTCACATTCACCGGCGATGCTGCGACGACCGCACCTGTCGTTCCCAAAAACACAACGCCCTTCCCTTGCACTGCTACGTTAATGTTTCCAACACTCGTTGTAGTTGGATTGGTGCCATTCTTAGGAATTGCTGTGGAAACAGTAAGAGTGGCGTTCTTACCTTTGGTTCCAAAGGTCTCGACTACTGCGTCGGTTCCAACTTGGATTTGACCGCTGAGGTTTGTGTTCTGCAACGTCAGCGCTCCGTTGGTAGCTCTGATGTTTGCATCGTTCGCTACAACCAGGTTGCCTGAGTTGTTGACGACGAGGATGTTACCAGCACTAGCTTGCATGTCGTTCAGGGTTACAGAGCCTGTCGAGCCGGTTGTGATGGTCAGCGACTTACCGGTTGCGTTCTCCAAATTCCAGCTGCCGTTGAACATGTTGGTGACTGCGACCGTTCCCCCTACAGTCGTGACGCTAAGATTGCTAGTGTTGACTGAGAGGTTGGAAAGAGTCGATGATCCAGTTGAATTGATCGACAGGTTATCGATTGCATTCACAGTGAAGCCTTTGGCAGCAAACGCGCCCTTACCACCTAGGTTGTATCTCTGGTCATCAGCAATAACCGAAATAGCGTTTGCGAGAGTCACTCCACCATTCAAGTTGGAGATTGTCACCCCACCACCATTGTCAGTTCTCACTGCACCAAACGTTCCATTAGTCGGCGCCTTCGTTGCGTTTACAACGAAGGCTTGATTCGAGCGGGCAGACAATGTGATGTCTCCGCCGTCTCCGTTTCCGAGGGCAGAGCCGTTCAGAGCACCGTTAACGATCAAGCTGCCGGCTGCTCCGTTTCGGCCTGCAGTCAAGCTATAGCTTGCGCCGTCCAGGTCACTACCCGCGGTGAATGAGCTGCTGGCATTGAGAGCTATCAGGCTGTTAACGGTGAGGTTGCCACCTGTTGCTAGAGTGATCGAACCTGCATCACCGCCACCACCGGAAGCATTAGCGGTTACAAAGAACTGTGGACCCTTAGGTGCTTTGCCTGTCGGTGTACCTACTTGCATTGCTGTCGTCGAGTTGCTTTCGAAAACAATGGTGCCGTTGTTGCCGGTTCCGTTTGCAGTTGCAGTCAGGTTGAGCGCGTTATCAACCGTAGATCCTACACCGGCTGGGAAGACGAATGTAGAACCCCGCAGAATTAAGCATCCGCCATTGGAGTTCGGACCAACCGCATTCGCTTGAGTGAAGAAACCGATTCCGGAAGATAGGTTGACGACTCCACCCGCATCTAATGAGATTGTTGCACCATCAGTGCCTCCAGCCAGATCAAAGGCTCCGGCTCCAACCGTAATGCTGCCGTCAGTGTTTACGTAGGCCGCACCGCCATTGCCACCAGAAGTGCCGACGAATGCATAAGTTGAGAGGGTGACGTTACCTTGAGTGTTCAAGGTCGCGCGGCCTCCATTGCCAGACGCGCCGCCTTCAAATTGGAACTCATATGTTCCTGCGTTTCCGACGGATGTCGCAGATGTACTATTCAATGTGAAGTTGATGACTCCGCCGTCGACTATTCCGTTCGCCGACAGCACGAGCCGATCTGCTATATCCGCAGTAGTTACTGAATTAGCGGTGATATCAATCTGTCCAGCATTGTCGCTGTTGTCCAAATTTGAAGTCAACGTGCTAATCGTCGAAAGAGCTAAAACTCCTGTTTCTAATCTAATATCATGCGCGGAAATTCCTGAGGTTGCTGTAATTGCACCAGAACTCGATGTTTCCGTTGCGAAGCTGCCTGTTCCGGCAACGATATTGCCGAAGGTGATGCTGGCATTTCTGAGCGTACCAGCAGCAAATGCACCGCCGTTAAGGGCGCCGTTTTCCACAACAACTGGTCCTGCTCCAACTAAGGTTGGCGTCGAAGCAGAGAGCAAAATGTTGCCACCATTAGCAGCGCCGGAAGCATCAATAGCTCCCACGGTTACACCAGTTTCTCCAATCAAGGTGACATTCCCGCCAGTTCCAACAGACGATACCGCGTTGATGGCACCGATGTTGACCGAACCGTTCGAAGCAATTGCCACCACACTGCCAGCGTTCGCTGCCGAAGTTGTGATTGTTGTGCCGGACATATTGACACTTCCGATTCCAGCACTGGTCAAAGTGTATGGGCTGTTCGTTTCAAGTTGTCCACCGCTGTTCGGGGATGCATTGTATCCAGCAATCATGGTGAAAGTTCCACCATCAGCATTATTCCAGTCAATATTGATGTTTTGTGCATTGATATTGCCGGAAGAAAGCAGTGCAAAGTTGGCACCACTTATGATGAAGTCAGAGGTGAGAACTAAGTCTCCAGTGGTATTTATTATTGCTCCGACTGCGGTTGGCGTGAATATGACGATGTTTGCATTCAAGGTGCCGTCTTTCTGCAAATAAGTAGCGTTGACAGTGATGTTGTTGACCCCAGTGATGACAGCGTCTGTGTCGATCACTACCGTATTGTCTTCAGCATTGAAAGTTGCGTCGCGCTCAATATTCAGATTACCTTCAAGTATCAAGTTACCGTTACCCAGCGCGCTCAAGATCACACCCGAGGCATTCGGAGTTCCCGGTCCACCAGCAGGATACTTCGTGCTGATTAAAGATGCACCGCTGCCGCCATCAACTGTCAAATCGCCACTATTAGATGTGACGGTAATGATGCCGGCTGAAGTTTGAATTGTTGAACCGTGCAAGTTCAAATTGTTGGTGAAGAGACTAACATCACCATCGAAATTCATGGTCGTGCCGCCGCCAAGATCTATAGTGTTTGCAGTAGCAGTCAGGCCGCCGCCGGATAAGGCGATGCCAGTGTTTTGAGTAATAGTAGCGGCATCTAGCGTGATTCCAGAACCGCCATGCACATCATTGAACAGGTGTATATCACCACCGCTACCCATATCAAAAATGAGGTTACCTGCCACGGAAATGGCTTGCCCCGTGCTGAGCGTTCCGCTCGAAACAAGGCCTGCATTGATGGTCACCGAATTGAGATTGAGTGCTCTAACGATAATTCCATCGTCTTCGTTGATGGTGAGAGACTGTCCAGTCGCCGAACTCGCGACACTTCCTACGGCAGTAGTCAACGCTACAGGACCGGATCCGAAATTGACGGAAAGATCTCCTCCGGTAATTTTCGTACCTCCGGTTTGTGTAATAGTGCGTCCAGCCCGAAGTGTTACTGCGCTTGTCCCGTTTATGTTGTTGCTGAGTATTACATCAGAAGTCGCGCCCACAGCCTCGAGAAAAAGCGTTCCGGTTACCGAGATCGCTGCACCAGTCGTAATGCTTCCTCCTGCCGTGAGAAACAAAGAACTAACCGATTGACCTCGGACTTCGATGTCATTCGCTTCATTCACCGTGAGGCTCTGACTCGCATTCGTCGTCGTTATAGAAGCGACATCTGTAGTCAACGTAGTAGGACCTGCGCTGGAGAAACTTACTGTCAAGTCGCCGCCGCTAATGGTGCCGGATTGAAGAATTGATGTAGCAGAAGCCAAGCTAATCAAATTGCTACCGCTAATGTCATCCGAAATAATGATGCCACCAGAACCTTGAGCGTTCAGCCTAATATTGGTTAGGCTTATTGCTCCATCAGTGATAAGACTGCCGCCGCTAAGCAGACTCGAATTCACCGTTAGGTCTGAAGTTGTTCCTGAAGCAGAAACAGTAATTCCATCGTCTTCATTTATCGTGAGTGCACCAACTGCATTCATCGCGTTGACAGAATTAACGTTTGTTGCCAAAGCCACAGCCGATGTCCCGCCGTATCCCACTTGAAGATTTGTCGCAGAAATTTTGGTTCCGACAGTTTGCGTAATAGTGTTTTGAGCCAACAGATTCACGCTGCCAGTGGAAATAAGACTGTGGTTAAGCTGAATCGAAGAACCTACTCGCTGGGCATTCAATATAAGATTTCCTGCTCCCACATCAACCATACCGTTAGTACTCAGCACCCCAGCCGCAGCCACACCGGAATTAACAGTTAGAGACCCCCCACCAGTGTTAGCACTTATCGCTATTCCATTGTCTTCGTTAACCACGAGGTTGCTGACTGATTGAACATTTAGGTTCGTCACATTTGTAGCTAATGTGGAAGACCCTCCTGGATTTATTACAGTAAGCGTTCCACCAGAAATTTTTCCGGCATTTTGAATGATGGAGCCACCATTAGCGGTGCGCAATTCTATATCGCCACCAACATTATGATTGAGGACAATATTGCCACCACCCGTTGCAGTATTTAAAACAACAGTCTGAGCACCAAGAGTGCCGGCAGTGGTTATATCACCAGCACCAAGCGTGTTAACACGAAGTTCTACGCCAGTACCGCGGAGAGAAATTCCATTATCTTCATTGATAATCAAAGTTGATCCCAAAGAAGAAGCTCCAATCATTCTCAGAGAATCTACATTTGTTGCAAGGGTCGATGTGCCCACGTATTCTTGAACAATCAACTCACCGCCACTAATTTTGGTCCCATTCGACTGTGTTATAGCCGCTGCTCCCACAAACTGGACCTTAGTAGCTCCTTGAACGTTGTTTTGCAGATCGATTGAAGAACTCGCACCACTTCCAAAAAGAAACAACGAATCAATACTGAAATCAGATGAAGTAGATATGTTTCCCGCCGCACTTACATTTAGAGATTGGTTCGCACCAGTTATCGTACCTAGAATAATCGAGTCAACCTCTCCACCAATAGTGACAGTTCCAGCAGCTGAGCTATTAAGAATGCCAATTGAAGTTGAAAATAAATTCGCACCTCCAACACCTGAAAAAATGTTCAATGTATTTACGGCGAGAGTTCCACTAAGCTGCCATATAAGGTGACTTCCAGATCGCAAGGTTACTTCGTCCGCACCGGTGATTCCGTTGAAGAAAACTGTGGGAGAAATCACAGACATCCCTGCGTCTGTTCCTGTTGTACTTGCAACAAATGTGCCTCCAGAAGCGGTTCCGCTCGTAAATTTAATTGGTCCTCCAGCGATTAACGGTGCTGAAGCTGAAAGCGTTACATCACCACTACTCAAACCCGATACGTCAATCGCGCCTACGTTTACCCCATTTTGACCGACCACCAGAACGTCGCCGCCAGAGCCGGAATTTGACATTGCTGTAATGGTGCCAAGGCTAATTGTTCCATTGCTGGCGACTGCTACTACATCTCCAGCATTTCCAGTGGCTCCTGTTGCACTCGTGTTTATACTCACGGAACCAAGACTTACATTGCCAGTACCAGCAGTTGTGATTGTGTATGGGGCATACGTTTGTACCTGTCCACCGCTACTAGGCGTCGCATTGAATCCGGCAACCAAATGTAAAGTCCCGCCGCTTCCTGTCGAATTGTTGAGTTGGATTGAAGTTATCCCGGATGCCGTAATGTTTCCGCTAGCGATGATCGCCAAATCAGCACCATTGAAAATCAGATCGCTTGTTAATACGACATTTCCAGATGTGTTGATGATTGTGCCTGCAGGAGTGATTGTATTGAAAATGAGAAGGTTAGCCGTGATCCGACCATTGCCTTGATAGAGAATGTTGTCTGCATTGACAGTGATATTGCTTGCGCTGTTCCAATTTGCTGTATTGCTAATTACAAGATCATTGCTGCCGATGTTGAATACCGAATCAGGTGACAAAGTGACCACTCCTGCAATAGTCAAATCACCGGTGTTCGAATTCAAAATAACACCAGGTAAATTCGGTACTCCTGGTGCGCCTGGAGCGTACTTCGAGCTAGTGAGAACACCACCACTTCCACCATTGACAGTCAACCCGCCACTAATAGGAGTTACTGAGATGACCCCGTTGGTTGACTGAATAGTTCCACCATTTAGACTGAGGGTGTTGGTTATAAGGTTTGCGTCTCCGCCAAGCTGAAACGATACGCCACTGCTGAGAGCAAGTGCGCTGGAAGTAATAGATAGGTTACCTGCTCCAGTCGTGCCTGCATTTAGTGTCAATCCGTTGGCTTCGTTAAGACTGACATTGCCATTCGTGCTGAGCGTGACACTAGTGACATTGGTGTTAATCGCTGTAGAACCAGTGCTAGCCGTTATGTTCAGCAGCCCACCACTTACGGTTCCGCTACCGCTCATGGTCGCCGAGCCAGCGGTCTGCAGAGAAACGGAGGTGCTTCCAGTCACCGAATTGTTGAGAACAAGCCCACTACCAGACGTGAGATTCGAGCGAAGGCTGACGTTGTCTGCTGATATTGCGCTATTTCCGACTGTAATGGTTCCGCCCGAGCGCAGATCGATGGTACCGCCTCCTCCGCTGGCAGAAACTTGTAATTGCCCGTTTCCACTTCCGATGTTGATATTTCCGGATACACCACTTCCTGTGGTTTCAACAATGAGAGTGCCACCGGTGGCACCGCCTATTCCGCTTGCAGTAAGGACTACTGAACCCGATGACGTAATTGAAGCCCCGCGCAAGCTAAGGAGGCCGCCTGAATTGCCTGGTCCTAGTCCGCCAGCACTCAGGATGCTTCCACCGGTAATAGCGAGAGTACCATTGTCTGCGTCCAGAGACAGTAAACCGCCACTTCCATTGCTCGCACCAGTTCCAAGGCTGCCGACATTGATACCAGTATTTCCAATATTAGTGATGCTTATTGAGCCTGCGCTTCCAACACTTGGGCCTGATGTATCCAAAGTCCCGGAACGGTTGGGACCAGAACCGTTGATATTGAAAGCACTGGTACCGTTGGTTCTTATAGTAATCGAGCCGGCTAAATTTGGACCTCTTACTGCAATGTTTCCTATTGACGCATTCGAATTGGTTCTCACCAAAACGTCAGCACTGGGGGCATAAATATCGCCGGTAACAATTGCGCCGGCTACTTGTCCAGCCGCCGGAACAAAAGTTGAAGAAGCGCCGGCAAAATTGGCTCCGCTAGACAACGTAATTCCGGCATTCGGAGCCGCAGTGACGAGATTTACATCACCACCTGCAGTAGCTCCCGCTCCCGATGTAATCACACCAAGCGTAATACCATTACCACTCGTCTTTCCTGCAACTACATTGATGTCGCCATTAACAGCTACACCGCTGGTCTGTAAATCTCCAGTCACTTGAACATTTCCAGTATTATCACTTCCGGTGTAGGCGATTAAGTTTATAGTTCCGCCGACAGACCCGAGCGAATAAGCGCGGGCATCTATTCCAGCCGCAAGGTCGATTCGCCCACCGGTAGTGGAGGCGCCATTGATGACAATCCCGCTGGCTGTATATTGCGCATTTGCCCCTGCCACAATCGAGATGTTGCCCGCGTTGCCAGTTGCGGCACTTGAATTTATATTGAAGATAGGGGCAGAGGTTGTGATATTACGCCCTGCCACCATCATGACACCTCCGCCACCGACTATGGTGTTAGTTGAAAGCGTTATATCTCGAGCTGCATGAACTGCCACTTTATTCGCAAACACGCTCGACAACACCACACTGCCTGCGCGAATAACGATATTGCCGTTTGAAAGACTGGAATCAATTGGACCACCGAGGGACACGCCAGCATTTACGGGTATCGCTCCGGTGCTAAAGGCACCAAGTTGATTCCCGCTGGTGATACTGCCATTAGTACCAAAAGTAATTGGCATTCCATCGTCAGTCGTCGGCTGTAACGTTGCGATCGAAACGTTGCCGGTACCAACTGCTGTCCCTGTGCCGTTGCGGGTGTGAATAGCGCCCAGCACTATCGTATTAGCAGCAGAATTTGGTGCTCCGCCGGCAACGATAGTTACATTTCCGTTGTTTCCGGTTCCATGTCCTTCAGCTCTTATGGTCGAAGTGCTGGTTAGCAAAACTCGACCGTTATTGCCAGAACCATCGGCAAAAGCCGCTAAAGTAATATTCCCGCCATCCAGATTATTGCCCTGGGAAGAAGAAGAGATTGTCAAAATTCCGCTCACGGAGGAGAAGTCGATGTTGCCTCCAGTAGCAGAAGCGCCGTCAATCGTCACCGGTGCCGTCGCTGCAGGAGTACTACCATTAACCAGTACGCCATTTCCGGATGGTGGAAGTTCACCCGCACCAGCAGTGATGTTAGCGCCTGCAATTATGGCAAGGTCGAAGCCCTGATTTACAGTCTGCGCCTTGATTTCAAGGCTGCTGGCGCTGGTTGTAATATTGCCTTGAGCGATGATTGCAAGGTCTTCACCAACTACGATGGAACCACCGACTATGTCGATATTGCCTGTGTTGAAAAACGTTGGGTCGCCAGTCAAACACTGATTGCCGATTTGCAATGTTTCGGTATTTGCTCTTACGTGAACAGCGGCTCCGCTGGAATTGACACTGCCGGTCAATTCGTTGACGTTAATGTCAGCGCTGCCTTCACCGGAATATAGATTCAGCTGCTTGGAGAGGAGGTCACCACCGACAACAGTTGAATCAAATGCTGCTGCATAATTTGCTCTGCGAACATTAATGGCACCATTCAGAGATTGAATGGTCCCATCGATGTTGTTGACCATCAACTCACGAACGACTGGCGTGTCGAATGTGACGTTAGCGCCAATAGAAGCGAGACTTCCGGTGTTGATGACTTTAGGTGCCAAGACGTTGAGATTCGCCTGAGAAGAAATGCTTCCGGAGTTGGTTAAAGACTTTCCTGCCGCTATAGTCAAATTTCCGGTTGCGTTGATGTCGCCGAAGTTAGCAAAATTCTTTTCTGCTTGAAGAGTGAGGTCGCTGACAGTCGAAGTTACACTGGCGCCTTCATTGTTGATGATGCTATTTGCTTTGATGAACGCGTTGACGCTGTTGTTGCCAGACGCATACGCGTTAATTGAGCCGGAGTTGGTTAGGTCGCCGAGAATTCTAACGTCTCCGCCTTTACCAAAGTCACCGGATGCAGTAACCGCAACCGGGACAGTCAGGTCTTTTACCTTCATCGTCTGGTTGCCGCTTGTCATAGCTGATAGATCAATTTCGCCGCCAGTCGCGCGTCCTTGCGCATCAAGGGTCACTGTTTGTGCACCACCACTCAATGCCTGTCTGGCTGCGACATATTCTGCGGCGGTTACTTTAGAACCGGCGGAAACTGTTTTGTCTTCTCCACCCACGTTGATGACGACCGATTGTCCTTGGAAGAGTTTGTCGCCCAGCGTGATGCTTTCAACTGCTGACGTTAGGTCAAGAGAGAAACCATGATTGATGTTGATGGTCTTGTTGTTGACCGTGCCTTGTATTGTCTGGTTGAGTGTATGCGATAGATTTTTCTGCTCAAGCTTCAGCGCTTGCTTCGCAGCTTGCCAGTCGGCCTTGGTTGCGAAGTCACTTCTATCAACGTGATTGTTGTTATTGATGTTTTGAATTGCTTGGTTCTGAATATTGGAGACATTTTCGTGTCCGCCGCCACCAATGCCATTGCCTGCGCCTTTGATTTCGCGCCACTCTTGTTTGAACATTTGGTGCAATTCTTTCTTTTCGAGCCCAGGGTTTTCGATTTGGAATTGCTCGAACGCGGCGCGGCGCCCACCCTGCTCATTTGCCAGGGCGGCTGTTGTTAGGTTCGACGATACAAGGAATAGGAATATCGTTAACGACGCAAAAACTTTTCTGAAGGCGAAACGTGTGTTCCAGGTCTTCAGGCTTCGTGTGGTTGCCATATATAAGGTATCCCCTGTCGGTTGCCTAGATTAAATGAAATTGCCAGTGACCAAGGCGATAACGGCTTGCACGCAAGCCAGGTGCGCCATTTCAATGATCAACACCGCTCGACAAACGGTAATAACGCAGTGCTGCTAAGAGTCTTCAGCTGAGTAAGCGTATCAAAATGAACTATGAAATGCCATTAAGACTCGATTAATGAACGAGCCTGGGCAAGAATTCTTACGCTCTAGTAAGTAGAGCTTGGAGCAAACTAGATGTCAGCAAATGCAGGCATGACCGAGCGATGTGTGGCGTAGCCCCTCACTGCAGAAAAGGTCACCCACTATGCAATAGATCGCATGATCATGAGCTCCCACGATACAAAAGAAGGGCGGTGATTTCTCACCGCCCCCAACATTCTTTCTTACTTCTGCATCGCAGTCATGCGTGGCTTGAAGTAGTGCTGATATTGTCCTCCGCTTCCGCCGCCGAGCTGCAAGATGATGGCGGTCGTCTTCATCATGCGGTCTGCGATTTGTCTTGCATGTGCATGCTTCGAACTTGCCAATGCCTTGAGTGGTTTCACTGTGTCCATTGCGGTCAAGACTGAGAACTCAGAGGTGTGTGCTCTGTGTCCGTTCTTCACTACGCTTTGAACGTTGCGGTGAGCGATCGTTTCGACAGCGTTGATTTGCGCAAATTCTGCTGTGTGGTGCTTCGTGATCATCACGTGGCGACCTGGAGCGAGAACTACGTTATGACCGTTGGATTCAACACTTACAGAACCTTTGTGTTGATCTTCGAGGTCATACACTGCCAAACCTGCATCGGTCGAGCTTACGAGTGCTACAGACTTCGCATCGATGTGGACGATACCGTTCGGTGTTTCTACTGTCGTAGCCTTGAATGGAACGAAGAGAACGTTGCCTTTCTTGATTACGACACGATCAGAGTGCTGAATCGTCTTAATCGTTCCAACAGCATTTTCCGATGCCGGCTGGAATCCGGCGCTCCGGCCGACACCGAGTTCGACATCGCTGCAGAGCGCGGCTTCAGATTCACCGAAGCTGTTGCCCATAAAGCCAACCATATATGAGTTGTCCTCTCTGCTGTCCATTGTAGGGGCGGCATTCATGCCGCCCGCCGTCGGCGAGCCGCCGACGGACCAATTAGGCGCGTGCAACGCGCCCCCACGCTCTGCTGATACTGCAGCGTTCATATTGAGCACGGAGAGATCGGCAGTTGCATTTGAATACTCGCCTGCAAATCCGAAGATCTGATTCAGATCAGCTGAGCCAGTTTTCGAGTTAGCCACCGGAACTGCCATAGCAGTGGAGGGGACTGCTGCCGCAACACTCGCGGCACCTACGCGATCCGGAGGATCAGCCAAAACAAGTGAACCGTTTCCGAGCGAAATCGTCCCTGCGGCCAGACCACTAAACAGTACGTTTTGGTTCTTAGAGGTAACTTGCGCAGTGCCAGTTGGAACGTTTACTGCGTTGTTAGGTCCAAACCAAACGAAGTTACGCGGATTGTTAATGGTGACGTTAACGCCAGCCGGATTCGGAGGAGAAGGATTGGTTCCGGTGCGTGGAACGGTTGCTCCAATTACAATGCTGACCTGTCTGCCGTTTTCAAATGTGCGCACAGTCGCGTTGTCGCCAATGCTGATGGTTCCGGCATTGTCAGTGTTTTGCAAAATGAGCGCTCCATTATTCGCTGAGATCAACGAACCATTCGCGACTTGAAGAGCACCGGCTGATTCAACAACAGTAATGTTGCCTCTGGTAGTGCTGATGTCATTCAAGGTCGTGCTGCCTGCTGTGTGCAGTGTGAAGCTGCGTCCACCTGTGGAATCCAACAATACAGATGGACCAGTGAACAGATTATTCAACGAAACACTTCCTGCAGTATTGGCCTGCAAACTAGCCGTATTTACAGCTAACGCACCCTTGCCTCCAATGGCTCCAGTACCTGCAGTCAGCACGATGCTCTGAGCAGCAGAGAGGGTTCCTACAACACTTATTGCCCCATTAAGAGCTGCAGTGAGATTCATTCGCTGCGCAGACAAGTTGGCTGCTGACAGCACTTGAATGCCGCCAGCCCGGTTGTTTATTTGAATTTCACCACCAGACACGGTGCCTGTGATTCCATTCTTCGGATTCGTCGAACCTACACTGAAAGCAGTTCTTGAGTTGGTCCCCAGGAAAACTGTTCCATCAACGCCACTGCCCAAGCCAGTTGCATCAAGGCTGCCAGTGATGATCAGGTTTGCCAAGGCTTGCTTTCCGGCTTCCAATCTGTAGTTGGCGCCGTCCAAATTACCGCTAGAACCTCTGGAAGCATTGATCAACGATGTATCGCTGATGGTCAAATTGCCGCCGACTTGGATATCGATGGTTCCACCATTGCCGTCGCCATGTGCATCAGCGCGAAGGAAGTGGAATGCCCCTCTCGGTGCTCTGGCTGGAGCGCCGATGAAAGTGGCAGTAGTATCACCAGTGCGGAAAATGATTGTGCCACCATTTCCAGTGCCGCTGCCCGCAGCAGTGAGAGCGAGAGGTGAAACTGCAGAGGTAGCACCATATGTGATGTTGGAACCAATCAGTGAAAGCAAACCGCCGTCACCGTTTGATCCAGTACCGTTCGCTTGCGTGAGGAAAGAAGTGTCTGCCAAATTTAGCGTGCCGACGCCATCGACTAGTCCGGCCGTCAAGCTGATTTCAGCACCATCTCCGTCAGTACCGCCGAGATTGATCGAGTTGGCATTGACAGTCAAATTGCCTGTCGTGCCAACAGTTGCCTTTCCACCAGCAGCTCCGGTCGAGTTTCCTACCAATGCACCAGCATTGAGAGTGATGTCACCCTGAGATGTGAAATTGAGGCTGCCACCATCGCCGGTTCCGTTGAACTGGAAGTCGAATTTATCGCTCGCGCCTGCGCCCAGGGCTACAGCCGCGGTGCTATTCCATTCGAAGTCGATATTGCCGCCGCTTCCGGCACCGGTTCCGATCGCAGTCACTTGCAAATGCGATGTCGGTGTCGTCACAGCGCTTGCAGAAATACTGATATCGCCGGCGTTTCCAGCTCCATCAGTGCCGGCAGCGATAGTCGAGAAGCCGAGCAGATTCAGCGAGCCCGTATCAATTGAAATATTGCGAGCACTCAATGCATTTTGCAAAGTCACTGCGCCGGTAGCACTCGTCTGTGCGCTGAAGCTGCCGTTGCCGGTAGCCACAGGTCCGACGATGATGCTTCCGTTATTCAAACTGACATTGTCGACAGTATTGAGACCGTTGACGATTGAGCCCGCAAGGATTTGGAAGTTGGTGCCGGCACCCACCGTCGGATTGCCCACGATGAGATCGACTGCACCGCCGGTTGGTCCGGTTGTTGTGATTGCTCCGGTTGTGATGCCGTTGCTGGCGATAATAGCGATGTCTCCACCGCTGACGGTGCCAGTGCTGGAAATATCTCCGAGGCTAACGGAACCATTGTTGGCTAGCGCGATCAACCGGCCACCGCTTCCCGCTGCTCCGTTAAGGTTGATTGTTGCTGTGCCAAGGATAGAACCCGAGGATGTCGGGGTGAAGTTTTGGAAGGTTGTGCTGGTATCTTGGTCGACTTGCCCAAACGTGTTGGGTTCGAAATTGAACCCAGCCATCATGGTCAAATTGCCGCCATTATTTCCACTCAAATTGATCGTGACATTGTTGAGCTGAATGTCGCCCGACGCAATGACAGCGATGTCAGCACCGCTGAAGGTGATCGAGCTTAGCGTCACATTGCCGCCATTGTTTGCGTAAGTACCGGAATTAACGAAATTCCACGGACCGTCGAAACTGCCACCAGTGGCGGAAGCTGTGTACACATAGGAGGGAACGGTAGCGGTGGAAACAGCACCAGCTTGTTGCACTACCGACTGACCGGACACATTTGCGATTAGGTTGGCAGTCGTCAAATAGGTCGTTTTACCGCTGATACCGAGAATGGTTCCGTTGGTGGTGAGGTTGATGACACCATTTGCTGCTGAATAAGTAGCCGGTGTTGGACCCGTTGCACCAAATATCAGCAAATCGCTGCCCGCATTGCTTTGGATGTTGATACTTCCATTCGTGGAAGCTACATCAAAGAAGTTGGTCATCGAGTTGGTGGTGATATTGATGTCTCCACCAAATGTCACATCGCCCAAGACAGAAACACTTGCGCCGTTCGGTGTTTTGACATCGAACACATTGCTGGTCGAGCCGCCCACGATTTGAAGTACACCGGTGCCGATGGCGTTGATGAAGGAATCACCCGTTCCGGTTTGAACTTCTAACGAGAGCGGATTTGCACCGTTCGTCAGAGAGAAGGCGTTGACTCCTGTACCGGTGCCAATTCCAGCAGCAGTGATAACGGCATTGCTCGTTGTGAGCGTGCCACCCGTAACTATGCCGGTTGCAAGCACATTGAAGGTTCCGGAAACTGTGCCAGAAGAGAACTGCACTCCTAAAGCATTAGTGTCGTTGAGGAATGCGTTGACCGCATCAACCTTGATGGTCGCGGCATCAGTCGTGAAGCGCGTCGTTGCGTTGACACCAACGTTGCCCGAAGAATTCAGAGTGAGAGCATTGGTCGAAACATCACCGATTATGTTGCCGCCACCATTGCTCTTGAGACTTGCAGAAGTAGAAGCAGAAGCGCCAGTCAAACTGATCGCAGTGTTGCCGCTTGCAGCAGTCGCGGTCAAATTCAACTTATCGATGGCGAACGCGTTTGTTCCGGTAATGCTTCCAGTTGCGGTTGCGGTCAAACTTTGACCAGCGCCACCTATGCCATTTAAAACGAGATTTCCGATATTGGAGAGGCTGACGGTGCCATTACCATCACTGTTTAACGTGGCGATTTGAGTGTTGCCGATAGTCGCAACACCTGCGCCAGTTTGAACATCCAAGGTGTTGGCGACGATTGTGCCTGTGCCGTTGATTGTGTTAGCAGCGGACAGCGCGCCAGTCAGTCCTACTTGAGCACCGGTAGCGGTGATGTTGCCATAAGACAAGTTGCCTTCGCTGGCACCATTGCTCACAAACTGTCCGAGTCCTGAGCGTGTACCGTTCGTAATCTTGATATCGCCACCGACGATTTGCGAGTTCTCAACGCTCAGAAGAACGTTGCCGCTCGCACTTCCACCGGTCGTATTGATCGCGCCGACAGAAATACCCCCGCTGCCGAATACAGTTACGTTGCCACCATTGTTGGCTCCGGATGTATTGATCGCGCCAAGGTTAACGATTCCAGCATTTCCGCCTGCTTGTCCCTGAGCAACTGCCGTGAGGGTGCCACCATTGTTGGAACCTGAAAGATCGAAAGCAGTGCCACCCATGTTGATAGAACCACCAGTTGCAGATGCGCCGCCCAGTGTGTACTCAGCTGTTGAGCGGATCTGACCTACGGTTCCGGGGGTGATGTTGTACCCGGCAACCAGTGTGAGATTGCCTCCATCACCGGCGCTATTGGCCAGGCGAATATTTGAGAATGGAGAGAAATTGATGTTGCCGGAAGCGAGCACAGCAAAGTTTTCTCCGACAAAAATGATGTTGTCTGAGAAATTGACGTCGCCATTGCTGTTGAGGATTGTATTACCGAGAAGGTTGTATACAAGCGGATTACCGCTGATAAAACCAATTTGATTGACAAGTCCACTCGTGATCTTTACCAGGTTGTTGCCGATGTATTGTGCGCCGGCATTGATGGTCACCTGTCCGGCAGCGTTTGTGGTGATAAACGTATCACCATTCATCGTCACATCGCCGGAGAGGAAGATGCTGCCACCATTAGTTGCGATCCAGTTGGTTTTTGTCGTTGATGCGAAAATGCCACCAGCCAAACCGCCGTCAATTGTCAGGTTTCCACCAGAGAAGCCTTGAACATTGATGATATCGGCAGCCAGTTTGTCACCTGCGACATTGAGAGATTGTGTCGTTATATCGAGGGTCCCGGTCAAAGTCGTATTACCGGTGGTGCTCACGTTGTTGCTGACGAGAGTTCCATTGCCACCAGTTGATGCACCGAGATTCACATCTCCAAAAGCCGTCACAAACCAATCGCCAGTGGTATGAACCGAGAGGTTCACATTCGTGACATTGGGATTCACGGTAATTGGACTGCCACTTGCTCCAATGTCCCCAGAAGCGGAATTCAAACTGAGGGATGTTGTGCGAATGTTCGTACCTAATGCCTGTGTGATGCTGCCGGAACCGTTTGCGTTAAGGGTCACACTAGTTGCATCTGGTCCAGTAAGACCGGCGATAAACCAGTTCAAATCGATATTGCCATTATTGCCTGAGGTCAATGTCAGGTTGTTCGACAACAGATCGTCTTGAACAGTTATGCCACCACCACTGGTCAGCCTGAAGGTGTCGCCGGAGCTGGCGTTCAAACTAACATCACCAGTCGTGGTCACGAAAACATTGCCATTGCTGTTGACGTCGAGCACACCTGCGGTCGTTCTAATTTGATTAGATGCAGTACCGATATTGCCGTCAGTAGTTGAAAGACTGAGCGTAGGAGTGACAATCGTTTTGCCCGCAAGTTGCGTAATTGCATTTAGGGGATGATTGTTGAACATCGTGTGAATGGACACAGAACTTGTGCCGGTGATGTTCTCCAAGAGATTGAAGCGGCTGCCGTTGACGCTATTTACGTCAACAACCTGACCTGATAGCACGCCCAACTGCACTAACGATGCAGTTGTTTCCAAATACACATCGCCAGCTGCAATCGCCGAAATGCTGGAAGCGTTTGTATTAATGCGCCCATTTGTTCCAACTCCAAGCTCACCTATGCTGCCGAGTGTTGAAGAGAGATTCAACGTGTTCGCTCTGACTTGCGTATTTGGCTCGCTGTTTGTGATTGAACCTACTGCTGACAAATTGACGATGTTGCCACTCATGAATTCAATGGCGAAAGCATCACTATCGGAGATGAAGATGTTTCGAGCCGTCCCACTGGGGCCGGGTGTTCCTGCAAGCGCAGTAAGTTTATCTGTGTCAGTCAGAATTGCAGTTGTGGTTGTGCCAATGTTGCCGCCTGCTTCCAATCTGATTTCTGGCGAAATTAAAGTCGTATTTGCGCCAGTACGTGTGATAGTCGCTGTAGATTGAGTGTTATCCAAAATCAATCGAAGCGACTCAGTGGCCGTAATAGTGTTGGCAATTACAAGGCCGGTGCCGGGAGTCGTCAAATTGACATCGACAATTCTTCCGCTCAGCGCATTGATTGTCACAGGTGAAACACTGCTATCCGTGATGAGTACATTACCTGTAGTCGTGACTGCACTAATTGAGCGGGCGGTCGTGTTTCCGATCTCTATGTCACCCGAACCCGTAGACAAATTCAAAGCAATCGTATCTATAAGCGCACTGCTGTGGGAGCGAACGCGTCCAACACCTTTGCCTTCCAAGGTTACTGAATTAGCCGCACCGCCGCCAAGTCCACCGATGGATCCCAGCATATCTATTGTTATTTCGCCGTTGGCGCCGGAGTTGCTCAGAATTACAGTATTCGCGCCGATGTGACCAAATACTGAAATTCCGCCACTTACGCCAGGGTTTGCTCGGATGATTTGAACGACGTTGCCGGAAGCGCCGAGAACGTTGACCTGCGGATCGCTGAGCAGGTCATTGATATACACGGAGCCAAGCGCTGCATTGGCTGTGATATTCGCAGTCGAAATCAACAATGGATTCAATGCTGAACCGATGCTTCCTATTGTGGAATTCAAATCGATAGATTGAGTTGTGCTGAAAACTGAACCATCGAAAAACGATTGATCTATATCGCCAAGAACGCTCAGTGTGAAACTCTGAGAAGCATTAAGGGTGCCGTTTATTGTGACGTCACCGTATGGTGTCAGTAGTGAAATTTGGTTTGCGGTGAGGTCACCAGTCACTAGGTGCCCATTCACTGCGGGGAACTGTTGAGGACCAGCACCGAGAGTAATGGAATTGCCTGCTGTGACATTCCCAACCGTAGTATTACCTACAGCAATTGCCGTGACGGAACCGAGACTGGCAATCATATCTGTAGTCGTGATATTGCCATTAGCATTTAGCTCAATATCTCCGGTGCTTGAGGATAAAACCGTTGCCGCAATCGAACCACTGGCATTGGCAATTAATCCCTGTTGCGATATAGCCGCACTTGTGAGCGTAAGATTTCCGTTGCCGGAATTTGCCAGTCCTGCATCCAATTGTGTAAGACCGCTGGAGAACAGAAGTCCTCCAATGGTCAAGTTATGTCCAGACTGAATTTGGTTGGCCACTAAGGCGCCAAATGAGAAAAGGCTTGCAACTGTCACGTTGCCCGGTCCCCAAGTGGGAGCATTTGGAAGCACAAAATGATTCGATGAAGTCACCCGACCGTCAGTGCCGAAGGTCATTGAGTTGCCAAAGTCAAAAACAGGATTAGCGTTGGCAATGATAATGTTGCCTCCAGCTGTGTTAACGGTGTCAGCAGAAGAGACAGTGCCAATGCTTACTGAATTACCACCGAAGATGGAGATGTGACCGTTGACGCCACCCTCTCCCGCAGCGGAGCTGATTACACTGTCGCTGGGCAAAATAACTGCGCCACCAGTATCGTTATTTCTGTAAGCGACTATTTGTATGTTGCCGCCGTCCAAGCCAAGTGCTGTTGAACTTGATCTGATGGAAAAACCCGCTGCAGCACCACTAAGGTCAATATCGCCGCCATTAGTATTGGGGCCACTAATCGTCACTGGAGTAACAGCGTTGTTGTTGATATTTGGAGGAATAGATGTCTGTGGAAGAAGGTTTCCGACGATCTGACCGTTGCCACCAGTTATATTCGCGCCAGCAACAATGTTTATTTCAAAGCCTTGTCCGCCGGCCTCACGAGCAATAATTTGCGTAAGGTTGGCAGTTGCGGTGATATTCCCACCTGCAATAATTGAAACTGCTTCGCCTACGTTGATCTGACCGTCAAGTACGATATCGCCGGTGTTGAAGTAAGTAGGATCACCAGTAAGGCACTGATTTCCAATCGTAAGGACTTCAGTATTAGCGCTCACGTGAGCACCGGTTCCAGTCGAATTGACAGTGCCGGTCAACTTATTAACGAAAACATCAGACATTCCACCGCCAGCGTTGACGTTCAACTCTTTGGACAGCAAGTCGCCGCCGTAAACTTGAGTATCGAACGACGCCGCATAACCGGCTTCACGAATATTTATCGCTCCATTCAAAGCAGAGATGGTGCCACTATTGTTGTTGAATTTCAGTGCTGCAGGAATTGGCGTGTCCAAAGTGACATTGCCTTGTGCTGATGCAAGTGTGCCTGTATTAGTTACTTTAGGCGCGAGAATACTCAACTCATTCTGCGCAGACACGCTTCCGCCGTTGGTCAAAGTTTTGCCAGCAGAAACAATGAGGTTGCCGGTCGCACTGATATCACCATAATTGGAAAAATTTCTGTCGGCTTGCAGTGTGAGGTCGCTCACGCTCGAGGTGATTGAGGCACCGGCATTGTTGGTGATGTTGTCTGCTTTGATGAGCGCGTTGACGTTCTTGTTGTCGGACGTGTAGGCATTGATTGAACCTGAGTTTGTCAGGTCACCGAGAATTCTGACGTCGCCGCCTTTGCCGAAGTCACCCGATGCAGTAACCGAAACAGGGACAGTAAGGTCTTTCACCTTCATGGTCTGGTTGCCGCTGGTCATTGCAGAGAGATCAACTTCGCCGCCGGTCGCGCGTCCTTGCGCATCCAGTGTCACGGTCTGAGCGCCACCACCCAAAGCTTGTCTTGCTGCGACGTATTCAGCTGCGGTTACTTTGGAACCGGCGGAGACCGTTTTCTCTTCGCCACCAACATTGATAACGACTGATTGTCCTTGGAAAAGTTTGTCACCGAGCGTGATGCTTTCAACTGCTGATGTGAGATCAAGGGAGAAACCATGATTGATGTTGATGGTTTTGTTGTTGACAGTGTTTTGGATTGTCTGGTTCAGGTTGTGGGAAAGACTTTTCTGCTCCAGCTTAAGAGCTTGTTTTGCAGCTTGCCATTCAGCCTTGCTTGCAAAATCGCTTCTATCTATTTGGTTGTTGACGTTGTTGTTGATGTTCTGGATGGCTTGATTCTGAATGTTGGGGGCGTTGTCATTGCCGCCACCAATGCCGTTACCGGCTCCTTTGATTTCGCGCCACTCCTGCTTGAACATCTGGTGGAGCTCTTTCTTCTCAAGCCCCGGATTTTCAATCTGAAACTGTTGCCACGCAGCGCCTCGCCCACCCTGGTCATTTGCCAGAGCCGCAGAAGTTAAGTTAGACGATGCAAGTAAAAGGAGTACCGTTAGTGATGCAGAGAACTTCTTGAAGATTGAACCGCTGTTGCAATTCTTCGAGTGTCTTTTCTGATCCATTTATATGGTCTCCAAAGAGGACTTAAGGGTGGCGATCTGACGAGCTGCCCAGGTGCGCTAAAAATGAGCGTCTGCTTTTAGCAGAAGAAGGTTCGCGAAAGGTTTCATTCGCGTAACCAGAGTGCTAAACGCAGCGTACCGAGGTACTCCGCAAAGAGCGTACCAAAGCGCAGGGAGCACAGCTATTAATCGAACATCACTTGTGATCTCTAGCGGCAAGGTTAGCCGGTCTTCATTTAGGAAACGTTCCGCACGTGACACTTTTGCCAGTCACCGACACGTATGTAAGACTCTCTAAACTTTTTGCCATTTTGCCGTGCATCGCGCGTTGACCGCACATTTCATTGCCATTGCACCAACTATGTAAGGGCGGCATTCATGCCGCCCGGCGTCGGCGTCCGTCGACGCACCTCCCCAAAAGGGCGCGTGCAACGCGCCCCCACGATAAAACGAAAGGGGCGGTGATTTCTCACCGCCCCCTGGATTTTTTGTGTTGAGCGCGTGCAACGCGCCCCCACGCTTTCTACTTCTGCATCGCAGTCATGCGTGGCTTGAAGTAGTGCTGATATTGTCCGCCGCTTCCGCCGCCGAGCTGCAAGATGATGGCGGTCGTCTTCATCATGCG
>JAVLKG010000024.1:0-22469 GCA_032128875.1 Candidatus Melainabacteria bacterium 17Bon1m | reverse complement strand
TGGACGATTCCGTTCGGTGTTTCCACTGTCGTAGCCTTGAATGGAACGAAGAGTACGTTGCCTTTCTTGATTACGACACGCTCGCCGTGTTGAACCGTTTGGACACCTTGCATTCCAGCGTTCATGCCGATTTCTGCATCAGTGCAGATTGCGGCTTGAGTTTCGCCGGTCGTGCTGCAGAAGCCAACTACATATGAATTGTCTTCTTCAGCGGTGTCCACCGATGTCGTGCGTACAACGCTAGCCAATCCGCTCACTCCGGTGTTGATCGCACCGATATTGACCACTCCGTTGGAGACAGGCAATCCGGCTTGAGCAGCCAATGTTGCGGTGTTGGTTGCAGTCATCAACGCAGCGTTGTTGGCTACTTGCATTTGCGGTGCAGCATTCAAGCTGAGTACGCTGAGGTCTGATGTGACCGTTGCGTTTTCAGATACGTATCCGAACAATCCGCTCGTGCTTGCAGGTTGAGCTGGCAGAGCTGCTGCTACCGCTGGAGCACTTGCCACTGCTGCCGACGCTGTTGACGGCGGATCAGCTGTGACTGTAGAACCTGCGCCCAGAACGATCGAGCCAACTGGACCGTTGAAGATCACGTTCTTGTTCAGAGCGTTTACGTTCACAGGCGAGGCAGCGACGACGGCGCCCGTTGGTCCCAAGAACACAACTCCATCGCCTGCCACTGTCACGTTGATATTGCCAACGGTTGTTGTGGTTGGGTTGGTTCCAGTCTTCGGAATCGTTGTCGATACCGTGAGAGTAGTGTTTTTGCCCTTGGTTCCAGCGGTTTCAACTACAGCGTTTGTTCCAACGAGGATTTGTCCGCTGAGGTTTGTATTCTGCAGCGTTAGTGCTCCGTTGGTTGCTGTGATTTCTGCATCTGCCGCTACAACCAGGTTACCTGCGTTGTTGACGACGAGGATGTTTCCAGCGCTTGCTGACATGTCATTCAGAGTTACAGAACCGCTCGTGCTCGTGATGGTCAGCGTCTTACCGGTTGCCTCCTCCAAATTCCAGCTGCCGTTGAATACGTTGGTCAGCGACACCGTTCCGCCTACAGTCGTGACACTGAGATTGGCAGTGTTGACTGAAAGGTTGGTGAGTGCAGAGGCGCCAGTCGAGTTAATCGACAGATTGTCGAGAGCACTCACGGTGAAGCCCTTAGCCGTAAATTTACCCTTGCCGCCGAGGCTGTATCTCTGGTCATCAGCATTGACTGAAGTAGCGGTTGTGAGAGTCACTCCACCATTAAGGTTGGAGATTGTCACCACACCACCATCGTCAGTCGTTACGGCTCCAAACGTTCCATTCTTCGGCACATTCGTTGAGTTGACAACGAATGCTTGTGTCGAGCGAGACGCCAGTGTGATGTCTCCACCGGCTCCATTGTTGTTACTGGAACCGTTAAGAGCTCCATTAACCACCAAGTTGCCTGCTGCTCCGTTGCGACCTGCAGTCAAGCTGTAGCTTGCACCATCCAGGTCACCGCCCGCCGAGAACGAGCTGCTTGCACTGAGGTCAGTAATGTCGTTGACGGTCAAGTTGCCACCTGTTGCCAGTGTGATCGAACCTGCATCTCCGCCACCGCCAGAAGCATTAGCAGTCACGAAGAACACTGCGCCTTTCGGTGCTTTCGCCGGAGCGCCGACAAACATTTGCGTCGTCGAGTTAGTTTCGAAGACGATGGTTCCGTTGTTGCCGGTTCCATTGGCCGTTGCTGTCAGCTCGAGTGCGTTGTCCGATGCAGAGCCGACGCCGGTCGGGAGCGTGTAGCTTGCAGCACGCAGAATCAAGGTTCCACCGTCTGAGTTGGCTCCCACAGCATTTGCTTGATCGAAGAATCCAACTCCGGAAGAGAGATCCATTCCACCACCAGCAGTCAACGAAATGGTTGCACCGTTAAGTGCTCCAGTCAGGTCGAATGCTCCACTCAGAACTTGGATGCCTTGTGTCGTGTTGACCACAGCACCACCGCCGTTTCCGCCGGAAGTGCCAACGAATGAGTTGGAGTCAAGAGTCACATTACCGAGCGAAGTGAAGGTCGCGCTTCCGCTGTCTCCAGTACCGGACGCTCCAATTTGGAACTCGAACAAACCACTGGTGCCGAGAGTTACACCTCCGGCATTGTTATAGGTGAAGTCAATGACTCCGCCATCACCAGCACCTGTGCCTTGAGCTTGCAGAATCAAATGACCACCCGTGACGGTCACTGAAGATGCAGTAACGTCAATCGTTCCCGCATCGCCATTGGAATCTGACGAAGATGAAAGCGTGGTGAGCGATGAGAAGGTTAACGCTCCTGTATTCAGAGTGATGTCTTTGACGGACAAACCACCACCGATCACAATCGCGCCACTTGCACCGGTCTGTGCAGAGAAGCTCGAGAATCCAGCGTCAACAGTACCCACAGTAATGGTGCCTGTTGTCAGGTCGGAATTCGCTATTGTGTTGGCACCGGTAATGATGACGCCGCCTTGGATCTGGAAGTTAGTGCCAGTTCCGACTGTCGGCGTACCGACAGTGAGATCAACTGCACCGCTAGTGCCTGTTCCTGCCGTTGTTGTAATCGTACCGGTTGTAATGTCGCTGCTAGCGATAATCCGCACAGCACCACCATTATTGGTACCACTGGTGGTGATATTGCCGAGGGTGACAGTTCCAGCATTTGTGGTACCGCCACTGGCTAGTGCGATCAAACTGCCACCATTGCCAGCGCTGCCGCTCAAGTTGATGTTTGCTCCACCGATGATGTTACCGCCGCCGGCTGAGTTGGTGAAGGTATCGTAGATGGTGGAAACATCGTTGTTGACTTGAGTTCCGCCTGTTTGAGGTTCGAAATCAAATCCAGCCAACATCGTCAAACTTCCGCCGTCAGTACCACTGAGGTTAAACGAAGCAGTAGTCAAGTCGATATTGCCGCCAGCGATAATCGCAAGATTGCCGCCAGAAATATTGATCGCACCTGAAATAGTCACGTCACCCGGATCGTTGGCATACGTTCCTGAATTGACGATACTCCAGGGTCCTGGCGCATCCGTCAAAACTCCGCCGTTGAACTGCACGTTCGACGTAAAGATGAACGATGGCGCATTGGCGATCGAGTTAGAACCTGCATTGAGGATGACCGATTGACCGGTTCCGCTTGCCGACAAACTTGCAGCTGTCGTGTAGGTCGTTACTCCAAAGATGCTCAGATCGTTGGCAGTAGCCGTGATGTTGATCGAGCCGTTCGTAGCGGTATAGGTTCCGCCGGCTCCACCATCGATGGTCAAGCCACTTCCGGCCAAGCTTTGAATTGAAATGTTGCCATTGTCGGAAGTCAGAACAAACGCATTAGTCATGTCATTTGTAGTGATACTGACGTTTCCGTTGAACGTGGAGTTGGCGCCTGTTGCGAAACTAGAGCCCACGCCACTGGTAGTGGCGGTGAAGTCATCACCACTGGAGCCCATCAAGGTCAATAGGTTGGTTCCGGTGTAGTTAATGAAACTATCGCCGGTGCCTGTGTTGACGGTCAGGCTGAGTGGGTTTGCGCCATTAGTCACATTGAGCGCATTGCCGACGCCGGTTGCACCGATGTCGCCAGCAGTGACAGTCAACGAGAGGTCACCAGTATTGAGTCCGCCAGTGAACGATGCATTGTTCATCGAATTGACAGAAGTGAGATCGATGGTGGTGCCTGTCACAGCGCCATCAAGATCGAGCGATCCGCCAGTGTTGAGAATTACGTCTGTGGCACCGACAGTTCCTGCAACCAGACTGCTCAGATTGCCGGTAGCAGTCATATCAAACGTGTTGCCTGCACTCGAAGCACCGTCGATCGTAACGCCGCCTGCATTGGTGGCACTGATGAAAGCGCTGCCGGTTGCATTTGCCGTCATAGTCGAGGCGTCAGTGGTGAAGCGTGTCGAAGCATCCACTCCAATGTTTCCAGAGGAGCTGAGGATGAGATCGCCAGTGCTAATTCCGCCCAAGATGTCTCCACCACCAGTACTTGCCAGGTTGGCAGATACGGTCGCGGTGACACCAGCGAGAGTTACGGCAGCGTTGCCGCTGGCAGCATTACCTGTCAATGTCAAATTCTCAATAGTGAACGCGGAGTTATTGGTGATTGCTCCGGTTGCGGTTGCCGTGAGGTCTTGGTTGGCACCGGAGATGGTATTGAGTGCCAGCGCTCCAGTGTTATTCACCGTGACAGAACCGTTGCCGGCGCTGTTGAGTGTGTTGATGGTGGTGTTGGCATCTACCGTTCCGCTGCCGGTATTGATCGAGAGCGTATCGGCGGTAACGCCGGCGGTCAGATCAATGCTGTCTAAGGCACCATTTGCACCGGTGACAGTAACGGTCGCTCCGCCTGCGGTAATGGCGCCGGCAGTGATATTTCCGCTAGTCGCTGCACCAACCGAAACGGCTCCGTTAACAACAGTACCGGCCAGGATTTGGAAATTGGTTCCGGTCGGTACGTCAGGTTGAGCGACTGCAAGAGTTACGTTGCCGCTGACAACATCGCCTGTCGTATTGATTGTTCCGGTTGTGATGCCGGTTTCACCGATAATGAGAACGCTTCCGCCGTTGAAGCCGACAGAGCCTGTTGCGGAGATATTGCCCAGAGTCACAGATCCGTCGTTAGCGACAGCAACGAGATTGCCGCCATTACCGTTGGAACCGTTCAAAGTGATATTTGAAGAGCCACCGATGATCGAGCCTGCACCTGTAGGTGTGAAGTTATCGTATGTCGTGGTGACATTTTGATTGACTTGCGTGCCACCGGTAGTCGGCTGGAAGTTGTATCCGGCAATCATGGTGAGGTTGCCGCCAGTGGTTCCGCTCAGGTCGATATTGGCTCCCGTAAGGTCGATATCGCCGGAAGCTATCAAAGCAATATCAGAACCGAAGAATGTCAGGTTCGCATTGATGATCAGATTGCCCGGATCGTTAGCGTAAGTGCTTGAGCTGACAACATTCCATGGACCTGTGAGGGTACCGGTACCGGTCAAGCTCGATGTGAAGATGAACGAAGGCACCGTCGCTATCGAGTTGGAGCCGACATCCAGAACTACGTTCTGACCTGGGGTATTGGCAAACAAGTTGGCCACTGTGGTGTAGGTCATCACGCCTTGCAATGTCAGATCCATTGCAGTGGCTGTGACATTGATAATTCCAAACGTAGCGGTGAGAGTACCACCGGCGCCGCCATCAAGGATCAAGCCACTGCCTGCCAGGCTTTGGATGTCGATGTTTCCTGTGTTGGAGGTCAACACGAATGCGTTGGTCAGATCGTTGGTCGTCAGGCTCACATCACCGTTGAAGGTGGAGTTAGCGCCGAGAACAAGGCTGGAGCCCACACCGCTGGTGCGGAGAGTGAAGTCGTCACCGGAAGAACCTTGGAGAGTCAAGACGTTGGTGCCGGTGTAGTCGATGAAGCTATCACCTGTACCAGTATTGATGGTCAAGCTGAGCGGGTTTGCTCCGTTGGTTACATCAAACTCGTTACCTGCTCCAGTGGCACCAATATCACCGCCGGTTACGGTCAAGCGCAAGTCGCCAGTACTGAGACCGCCGCTGAACGATGCATTGTTCATCGAATTCACGGAAGTTAGATCGATGACTGTGCCGGTTACGGAGCCGTCGAGGTCGAATGAAGCACCGCTGTTGAGTACAACATTGGTAGCGCTGATCGCTGCAGTGCTGTTCAAGTTTGCAGTGGATGCCACGTCGAAGGTAATTCCTGCGCCGGAAGCGCCATCGAAGGTCACGCCGGTTGCGTTGGTCGCATTGATGAACGCGCTGCCTATAGCGTTAGCGGTCATGGTTGATGCATTGGACGAGAATCTAGTGGCATTGCTGACACCGATGTCGCCGGATGAGTTAAGACTCAGATCAGCGGTATCGATGCCGCCACGGATGTCGCCGCCACCAGTACTGGTGAGGTCTGCGGAGTTGGTCGCAGTCAATGTTCCGTTCAGGTCAATTGCTGCGTTGCCTGCAGTTGCATCACCGGTCAAGGTCAAGCTGCCCACAGATCCAGCACCACCAGTGATGGCACCTGTCGAGGTCGCAACGACGTCCTGATTGCCTGAGAATGTTCCCAGAGCCAGGGCACCTGTGTTGTTGACGGTGACATCACCATTACCGGCGCCGCTCAAGGTGTTGACCACGGTCGCGCCGAGGTTCGCCGTTCCTGCGCCAGTGTTAACGGTGAGTTCATCAGCGGTCAACGTACCTGACTTGCTTATCGTGTCACCAACCAGGGTTGCGCCGCTCAAAGTAACGTCGCCAGTGCCTGCATTGATAGATCCGAATGAGAGATTTCCTGAAGTAGCAGTTCCAACAGTGATTGGTCCGCCGCTGGCAGTTCCGTTAAGGATCTGGAATGCGCCCGGTACCACTGCATCAGCAATAGCCAGAGTGACATTACCTCCTGCAGTGGTTCCGGTTGTATCAACCGTACCCGTCAGAGTGATGCCGTTTTCTGCAATCACAGTGACACTGCCGCCCGTAGTTGTGCCTGTTGCAGTAATGCTGCCCAGATCGATCGTGCCGCTGCCGACATTGCTGCCACCGTTGGCGATGGCAACGATATCGCCGCCTGCGCCTGCAGTTCCACTCGTATTGATTGTGGCTCCGCCGATAATCGAACCGCCGGTTGCATTGGCAGTGAAGTTGGTGTACGGCGTCGTCACATCAATTACTTGGGTTCCACCAGTACCAGGCGTGAAGTCATAACCAGCCATCATTGTCAGGTCGAAGCCAGATGCTCCGCTCATGTCGATGGTTGCGCCGGTGAGGTCGATATTGCCGGTAGCAATAATCGCTACGTCGCCAGCGAAAGTGAGTGCACCGGACAATGTGACATCACCGGGATTGTTGGCGAAGGTGCCTGCGTTGGTGACAGTCCATGGACCAGTCAATGTGCCGGTTCCAGTCAGGTTTGAAGTGAATACATAGGATTGCACTGTGGCAATAGAGTCAGAACCAGCAGTCAAAATGACGGACTGTGTTGTTTGATTCGCAAAGAGCCTGGCTTCCGCGAGGTAAGTGGTGATGCCTTCGATGGTCAGATCGTTTGCAGTCGCTCTTACGGTCACGTTTCCAGTCGTGGCATCCCACGTGCCGCCTGGTCCGGCGCCGCCGTCAAATGTCAGACCGCTTCCAGCAAGACTTTGGACATTAACTTGCGTGGCAACGATGTCGTTGTTGTTAGTGACGTCGTTGGCAGTGATGTCCAAGACTCCGGTAAATGTGGAATCGCCACCGGTTGCAAAGAAGCCGTTGTTCTGGGTCGACACAAAAGTGAAGTCAACAGCAGAGGAAGAGTTCAGTGTCAGTGTGTTTGTGCCTACGTACTCGATATTGGCATTGCCACCGGCAGTGACAGTCAAGTCGAGGGCAGTAGCACCGTTAGTTACTGTCGCGTCGATGTTGGAGCCTGCATCCAAGGTGATGGAAGAACCTGTGATCGTGTTGACGTTATCCAAGATGGAGCCGTCAGCAGTCAGGCTGACAGATGTGCTTCCAGTGATAGCGGCATCGAGAGTGATGTCGCCATTTATTCCCAGACCCGAAGTAGCTGACAGGTTGAGAACGTCTGCGGTGACAGCACCGGCTACTGTGAGATCTCCACCAGCAACGAAGCCGGCGACCAGATCAAAAGTGCCTCCTACTGTCGATGCTTGCAGATTGAGCGAGCCTGCGTTCTGTATATCGGCATTGCCGGTTGCAGAAACTGTAAGCGAAGGCGTATTGGTCAACAGCGAGTTAGTCACGCCAATGTCCGCGCCCGATGTAAGGGAAACCGAGTTTCCGCCCACTGTACCTGTACCGGAGACATTGTCTATGTCACCGGCGGCGTTCAGTACAATGCTCGTGCTGCCAGATACCGAACCGCTGATGTCCATCTCGCCGGCCAGAATTCCGCCAGACTGAGTGCTTGCGGACACAGTCGTTGCCGAAATCGACGCTGCGGATGCGACTGCCAGGTCGGCTCCGTCAACGCCACCGAGATTGAGCGAAACGTCGGTTGCCGTCAGGGTTCCGGCGACGGTTACAGAACCATCGGTGGAACTGGCGGTTGTATCGATGCTGAAGGTTCCACCAGCGCTCGAATTATTGAGCGTGAGGCCTCCATCTGAAATTGCGTACACGTCGCCGTTAGCATTCATCGAGACGAAAGTCGGGTTGACGAACGCCACTTCACTGCCGAGCGTGCCGATGTTGCCATTGGTTGACGTCAGGTTGATGGTTTCGCCGGACACTGCTGCTACGTTCGCTGCAGTGATGTCGCTGAAGGAAGTGAGAGATATGGAGTTGCCCGCATTGGAGGCGGTGACCGTATCACCAAGTGAGATCGATCCTGTCGTGGCGACGAAGGAGATCTGATTGCCAGTCACCTGAGCACCGGCATTAGTTGTCACAGAACCGTCTGCAGTCACAACGATCGTGCTGGTCAGACCTGTGCCGGTCAGATCACCGGACAAGTCAACATCACCACCTGTCGAAGTCAGCTGAATGGATGGTCCGGATATAGTTGCCGGGCCCGAGGTGACGAGATTATCGTCCGCGATTAACTGAACAGACGCCGTACCGGTGACCGTGTCGTTAACGGTGAGCACACCACTGGAAACACCACCGGCGTTGGCATTGATGATCACATCAAACGCACTGACGGCGCCGTTTACGACAATGTCTCCGCCGTCGCCGCCGGCATCCGTGGACAAATTGAGTATGCCTCCGATAGTAGCTCCCAACAGATTGAGATCGCCATTGTTGATTACGTATGCATCACTGCTGGCATTCAAGGACAGATTGGCGACCGTGATCAATACTTCAGAGCCGAGAGCACCGATGCCTCCAGCCGAAGCCGTCAAGGACAAAGTTTCTGTAGCAACACTCGAAACAGTGGTTGCGTCCAGGTTGCCCGTGGTTACGGTCAAGCTGGCGTTATTTCCTGCACCGAACGCAGTGGTGTCAATTGTGCCACCCAGTGAAATGGTGCCGCCACTGACCGATACCGAGAAGGCATCGATGAGAGTGCCAACACCGCTCGAGAATCCGCCTGTGGACGTGAAACTGAAGGTGGAAGCAGAAGCGGTTCCATGCACGTTAGCGCCGACAGAGATATCGCCTCCAGCGATGAATCCAAGGTTGTCAACGTCAACTGTGCCGCCAGCGTTGGTGGTGATGTCGTTATCCGCAGTAATTCCAAGCGAATTTCCAGCACCGGTACCAGTGATAGCTGCATCGACGATTACATCGCCGGTCTGAACAACCGTGTTGGCATCGAGAACAATGGTGTTGCCCGACAGCGCGCCAGCGACGGTGATGCTGCCACCGTTGGCTCCGCCAGTTGAGAGACGGAAGTCATTAAGAGCGCTGCTTGCTTGCAGAGCGACATTGCCACTGTTATTGACAAAGACAGATCCACTAGCTGCGCTCAATGTCAGCGAGCTGGCCGTCGTATCTACGAAGTTGCCAATCGAGCCGATGTCACCCGAAACGGAGGTAAGCACCACAGACGGTGCCGAGATGAAACCAACCTGTGCATCGGTTATAGACGCACCGGTTTGCAACGACACCTGATTGCCGCCAGTCACGCTGGCAGCCAGAGTGGCTGTATTGCCAGCGATGAGCGAGACGTCATATCCGGAGATTGTGCCGGTTGCAGTCGTCGTGATGTCATTGCTGGCTGACAGCAAGACGAGGTCGCCGGGGTTATTACCACCGGTAACTGCGGCGTCGACTGTAATGTTGCCATTACCCAGAGTGCCGGTAGCAGTGAGACTGATGTCTGCGCCACCGATTGCCGAGTTGATAACGATATCGCCGTTAGCTAAAGCTCCTTGATTCGAGCTCAAGCTAAGAACATTGCTTACGTTAATCGTGCCATTGACAGTGATGTTGCCACCGTTTGTACCACCGGCACTGAAGGAAACATCACCAGCAGTGACGGCTCCAAGCACTTGAATGCTGCCGCCCGTTGTCGAGGTGGTGTCGATGAGCATCAAACCACCAGCACTTGAAGCCAACAGGTTCAAACTGCCAGTCGAGATGACAAAGGCGTTTGTAGCTGCATTGAGCGAAACGTTATTTGGGTTATTGAGCAGAATTTCAGTGCCCAGAACACCAATGCTTCCGGATGTCGACGTCAAGTTCAACGTTTCCGGGCTGGAAACGATCTGCGAAACGGCAGCCTGCGTGATGTCAGCGGACGATGTAAGTGAAACGCTGTTTCCAGCGCCACCAGCGGTGCTGTCTACTCCTGCGCCAAGAGAAATTGCGCCTGCGGTCGCTTCAATCGAGATCGTATGACCACTTACGGTGCCGGTCGCGTTGGAAGTGAAATTGTCGGCGCCAACGAGATTGACGACAGAACCGACACCGGTTCCTGTGACCGAGTTGTTGACGAACAAGTCACCGGCAGAGTTGATCTGAATATCGTTGCCGGAAAGTGTGCCCGAGATAGTGATGGATTCGCCAGCGTCTACCGTTTCCAGACTGAACGTCGAAGTTGCACCCGCGGACGAGTTGCCCAGGATGACCGGAACTGTAGAGTCGATGTAGACGTTGTTTGCGGCAATCGCGCGCAGGACGTCTGCAGCGGTCACTACGTGACTGCCGCTAGAACCGATGCTGCCGCCGGTCGATTGCATAAACAGATCGTTGGTTGAGACAAAGCCAACAGTGGCAGCAACAATATCGTTGCCAGACGTTAGCGAGATGCTGTTGCCTATGCCGCTTGCTGTTACTGCTGCGCCAAGAGTGAGGGTTGTCGCAGCCGTCAAGCTGATGAGGTTGGCTGCAATGGTTCCACCTGCAGTGGACGTCAGAGCTTGATCGGAATTGAGAGTGATGGTCGGGCTTACACCGGTGCCTACCAGAGCTGCGTTGACATTGATGTCGCCGGTGAGGGTGCTGGCGTTCAAACCATTGGCATTGAACTGAGCGTCAAACGTAATGTCGCCGCCATTGGTTCCACCGGTCGCGATGGTTGCATCATCAGCAACGGTAACGACGCCGGAGAAGGTGATACCTCCGCCGGTTCCTACCGTAGTGAAGCTCAAATCGCCACCAATATTGGAGGAAAGAACGGAAACAGCACCATCTTGTTCGATGACCGCGTCACCAAACGAGTTGAGCGAAATAAACGAAGCGCTTGTGGAAACTGGCGTTCCGACAACGCCGATGTTTCCGGCAGTAGAAGTGAGATTGAGAGTTGTCGCTGTCACTTGCGAAACGGCAGCGGCATTGATGTCGTCATTCGAAGTGAGTGACGTGGAATTGCCTGCTCCAGAAGAAGTGACCGCACTGCCCAGAGCGATAGCTCCGCCGGTGGCCGTTATGTCGATGACATTGCCTTCAACGGTAGCGGTAGTGGTCGTCACATCGTTGCCGGCAGTAAGCGTGACTGTGCCAACTCCAGCGGTTCCTACGTTACCGGCCAGAGTCATATCGCCGGCTATAGCGGTGATGTTGATGTTGAGCGAGGTAACCACACCGGACGCGGTGCTGGTTACGTTGTTGGCTCCGGTAAGGAACACGTCACTGGTTCCATTAACTGCTGCGTTGATTGCCAGATTACCGGCATTGACGCCGCCTGCGTTCGCGCTGATATCCACAAACGAGGCATTTATTGCGCCGCTGATTGTGATATCACCGCCATCACCAGGAGTTGCCTCAGTCTGGAGACTGAGGATGCCACCAACGGTGGAAGCATTGAGAGCGACGTTACCGCTGTTGAGTACGAATGCATCTCCTGCAGCATTGAGGCTGAGGAAGTTTACAGACGTCTGAACAAGTTCTGCTACCAAAGGACCACCAATGTCGCCGGTAACTGAAGTCAGGTTCAGTGTCTCAGCAGAAATGTTGCCATTAATGTTAGCTCCGGTGATGCTTTGATTTGCGGTGAGATCAACCACGTTGTTGGCATTGACGCCTTGCACGAGAGCGTTGAGCTGAATCGTGTCAGCATTTACCGAGATTGAATTGCCCGAGATACCTGCGGTGTTGCTGAAAGCGCCGGTTGCAGTGAGCACCAGACTGGAATCGCTGGCATCGCCAACTTCCATGGTTCCAGTGATTGCACCGCCGACAGTCAAATCACGTCCTGCAGATACAAGGATGGTGTTGCCGCTGATTGTGCCAGGAGCCGTGCTTATCACGTCACGGTCAGCATCGATATCAACCAGAGAGTTAGGACCGGAGGCTGTGACGCTTGCATTGAGCAAGACATCGCCATTCAAAGAACCGGCAGTCGTAGCCAACAAGCTGACGCCGTTTCCGGTGAGTGCACCGGCAACAGTCATCGTGCCTTCGGTGTCGATGCAGAGATCATTCGCTGCATTCGACTGATTGACGATCAAGTCTCCGCCGGTGTTAGTCGCATAAGCACCGTCAAGAGTGGCGTGCAGTGCGATTGTTCCGACCTGGGTGTTGAGGCGCACCGCATTCGTACCGATCCAGCCGGTATCGGAAGTTGCAGTCAAGATTCCAGGTGTTTGCAGAGAACCCAATGGGTTGTCGATATTGCCAACTGCGGTCAAGGTGATCGAGTTGGTCGCCGAGATTACTGAGTTGAGCAGCATGTCGCCGTCGGAATGCAGAACCACATCCGTCGGATCGATGTCGCCAGTGGTGGTCAAATCGCCAGTCGAGCTTACGTCGAAGACGCCGGCAACAGTGGATTTTCCACCGCCAATGGTCAGATCCGCGCCGGTGTAGCTGACATATGCATTACCAGTAGCGTTGAGCGTCATGCTCAGAGGGTCGGTCACATTGACACCGTCAGTAAGCGCCAGACGGCTTCCTACCGAACCAATGCTGCCAGCCGTTGAGGTCAAATTCAATTGAGGGGTCGTGAGAACCGCACCAGTAATAGTGGTGTTGGTTATGTCAGCTGCGGAGCTGAGGTTAATGGACGTGGTTCCATCAACATTGCTGTTGACGTCAAGCGCACCGCCAACTGCATTGAGAGTGACGATATCGCCGGAGACCAGCGAATTGGTCGTGACGTTGGTGGTACCAGTCAAAGTGACTGCACCATTGCCGGTCACTCCAGCGTTGGTTGTTACGTTAACGCCGTTAAGGCTGATCGATCCAAGGCTAGTGTTGGACACAACGGCGTTGGTTGTAAGGTCACCACCGGTAGAGGTGACAGCAATGTCGCCACCTGTAGAGGTCACTGTTCCGTCGACGCTTACATTGCCGGCGCTCGAGAAGCTGTAATTGCCTGCAGCCTCGTTATCTACACCGCCGAAGCCTGCTGCCACAATTGAATTGAGGCTAACAGCCGAAGCAAGCGTGCTGCTTACATTTACATCTCCGCCCAGTGCCGAGAAAGCAAAGGTCGTTGTAGAAGGCACGTTTGTAGAAGTGAGATCCAATGCATTACCGGCGGTGCCGACGTCGCCGCTAAGCGAAGCAAGGGCAACATTCGGAGCGTTGAGTACGGTGAAGGCACCGTCAACAAGCGACGCATCCGAAATAAGAGCAATGTTTGTGACTGCATTGACAGCCGCGCCCAATGTTATCGAACCGCCTGATGTGAATGAGTTTCGGAGTGTAACTGCGTTACCGCTGATTACACCGGTGCTGGTGAGGTTGCCGTTGGTGTTGACGAAGAATGTGTTACCAGCTCCGTTGCCCGCAGAAGAGGCAAGCAAATTCAAGCTTCCTGCATCGTTGACGAATACGTTGACTGGAGCGGTCACCTGCAAATTGACCAAATCGGTAGCCAGATTGGCACCCAAGGTTCCAACGCTGCCGTTGAGCGAAGTGATAACTGCAGTATTACCTTGCACCACACCACCGACGTCGGTCGTCACTGACGTACCAGCGGCGTTTGTTGCCGTCAAAGTAAACGTGCCGCCTGCACCGCTGGTGCCGGCTAACAAGATATTGCCGGTATTGATATCAGTAATCCATGCGTTGCCGCTGCCGCCAGTGAAGGCGGTGAGGGTGGAAGCATTGGTGTTGATTTGATTGGTGGACGAGCCAAGGTTGCCGGTTGAAGAACTAACGGTGAGCGTCGGTGTTTGCAAAATAGTTCCGGCCGCTTGTGTGACCGAACCGTTGCCACCGGCAGTAAGAGTGATGGAGTTGCCGGCGAGAATGTTGAACCCGACATTGATCGAACCGTTATTCGTCGTGATCAAACTGACATCAGTGATGAAATCGAGAATGCCGACGACGTTGATGGTGCCACCATTGGTGAAGAACAAGTTATCGCCGCTGAGCGGTCCGATATTCACCGTGCCGGTGTTGATGTTGTTGATATAGATAGATCCGGTTGTCGTTGCGCTGATGTTTGTAGCGTTGACGAAAATCGGGAAATTCGGTCCTGGCGGATTGGGAGCGCCAATGTCGCCACTTCCGGAACTGAGGGCGACGGTAGGAGCAGTAATCACCGCAGCGGCGCCAATAAGGTTTTGAATTTCACCAGCACCGTCCGCAGCGATAGTGACGGAAGTAGTGCCTGTGATAGGAGCACTGAGATTGACACCCGCACCAGACCCGCCATTGGCAGTCAAGGCGATGGTAGCGCCGGTGATGGCACCATTGACGTTCAGATCGGAATCAAAGCTCAGGTTGAAACTGGAACCAGAGGAGAGACCAAGGTTGATTCCCGCTCCGTTGATGTCGTTAATCCAAACCTGCCCAGCTGTGTTAGCCGTCAGGTTTGCTGCGTTTGTTTGAACGCGGGTGGAGAACGTACCGATGTTGCCCGTACCAGAAGTGAGAGTAACAGTTGGAGCGTTGATCAGACCGCTGCCGGAAATGCTTCCTGAGCCATTTGCCGACAAGGTAACGGAAGTCGTTCCAGTAACACCGTTGGTCAGTGTGATATTGCCGTTAGTGCCGCCATTGGTTGAGAGACTGAGGTTATTAGCAGAAACCGTACCGACGACGTCGATCGTGTTGCCGACACCAGTGGCAACGAATGTTGCATTGCCGGCACCAGCATTGAGTGTATTGAGCGAAATTACACCCGCGAGATTATCTGTGATGGCAATATTGCCGCCAGTCGTCGACACATTGATGTTGGCTGCATTGGTGAACAGGTTGTTGGTCACGCCAATCGAACCGGCTCCTGAGCTGGCATTCAATGTATTAGTGCTGAGGAATGCTGATGCACCCACACCGTTGATGATTTCTCCGCCCGCACCGGAAACAGTCAAAGTGATGGAGGTAGGAGCTGTAATACTTCCAGAAGCCAAGAAGCTAATGTCACTTCCCGCCCCAGCCGTCAAAGCAGTCGTTGATGCGCTGGTCATGGAACCCTGTACAAGGATTGGACCGCCAGTTGATACAGCAACGATGCTGCCCGCATTAACAGCGCCGAAATCCAGAGTTGCGCTACCGAGCACATTGAAGGTGCTTGGCGCAGCCGAAGCAGATCCGGAGACCTGAGCATCTCCGGTCACATCGAGGTATACGTTGCCTGATGTGTTTGCGGCAATGCTGCTATTGGCACCTACAACAGTCAGGCGATTTGCCCCACTGCCGATGTTGCCGCTGCCGGAAGTAGCTACCAGAGTTACGTCTTGGCCGACATTTGTAATTGCTCCGCTATTGCGAACAATGTTGCCGCTTCCATTTGCAAGAAGGTTGACCGACATAGCTCCTACAGCAAGAGCCTGAATGGTTCCGTCAAGCGTGATGCTTCCGTTATTTGTCGTCTGCAAAGTCAGGTTGTTAGACGAAGTCGTCGAGGCAGACTCCTGAACGATGCTGCCGTCGCTGACGAGAGTGAATGTATCAGCGGAGCTGCCGAGCAATAATACGGAATTGGTGGAGTGAACAAACGCATCACCAGCACCCGTCGTGGTCACGCGCACCTGGGACGCATTTGTATTGATGAAGCTGGTTTGCGAACCAAAACTGCCGGTCGTCGAATTAAGTGACAGGCTGGATGTATTGATGCTGGTTCCCGGTGTCTGAGAGATGTTACCGGCGCCGGAGGTTTGCAAGAAAACGCTGGTGGTACCGGTCACGTCTTGCGAAAGGTTCATGTTGCCAGCGGTGAGAAGAGCAACTGCACTGCCGCTGATTGTTCCGAAACTTGTCGTACCTGCATTAGAAGAACTAATGAGCACCGTGCCAGCCGTGTTGGCTGAGATGCTGCTGGCGGTGGTGGTGATGAAGGCCGCCGGAGTCTGACCAATATTGCCGAAATCGGAAGAAAGAGCCAGAGTTGTCGCTGTTATGGTTCCCGACGCGCGCACGATATCGCCACCATTGGTGGTGCTCAAGGTGACGTTGTTGGCAGACATGCCATTGATTGTCATCGTGCCGCCGGCAGCTACGTTGATTGCATTGCCTGCGGAGAGATTTTGGATGAAAACGCTATCGCTTTCAGAAATGAAGATGCTGCGTCCGGCACCCGCTTGAGCGTCGAGCAAAGCGGCTGAAGTAAGAATCGGAGTCGCCAGACTTCCGATGTTTCCACCGGCAGCCAATGTAAGCAAGTTGCCTGCGCTCAAGACGCTGGCACCAGTGCGGGAGATGTTTCCAGTGCCTGCTGCTGCTGTGGTTAAGGTCAAGTTGTTTGCAGCATCGATATTGCCGGCAATTACCAAACTTGAGTTGTTGGTCGTCAGGTTGACTGTTGCGTCGTTGGCTGATGAAGCATTGAGCGTTACGGTACCGCTGCGCGTATCCGTGATCGATACGTCACCGGTCGTGTTGAAAGTAAGCGAGTTGGCACTTGTATTGATTGCCGTGCCGGCGCCAATGTCGCCGCTACCTGAAGTGAGGTTGAGGGCATTTGTCGAGATCGCGGCACCATCTGTGCTGATTGCGCCGCTGCCGGTTGCCGTCAAAGTAACCGATGTGGCATTGCCGCCACCGATTGCGCTGATTGTGTCGTTAACGACAACTCCGCCGTTGCCGGCTGCGTTGATCAAGCTGACATTGTTGCCTTGCAATGGTCCGTTGACAGTTATGTCACCAGCCAGAGCACTGGTTCTAGTCAATTCGAATGTGCTGCCGCTAGACGCATTAAGAAGTATGTTTTGCGCCAGATTGGCAATGAATACTGAGCCAATGGTTGAATTGGCACTCAAAGTTGCAGCGTCCACGACAAGGGCATCGCCGCTAGCGCCGATGCTGCCGATGGTTGAAGTAAGTGAGAGCGACGGCGCGCTGATTCCACCAGCAAATTGAGCATTAGTGATGCTGTTTCTCGCTGTGAGTGAAACACTGGTTGTAGCTGAAATGATTCCAGTCGAAGCCAGACTGCCTGTGGTAGCAGTGAGTGCCATGGTGTCCGACGTAACGCTTCCAAAAGTTGCGTTGCGTCCAGCTGTTGCAGTTACATCAGCACCGACGGAAGTTATGTCGGCAGTGGTGATGTTAGCGGTGCGAGCTGCACCGCCCAGGAAGGTTCCTGCGGTAACCGCGCCTGTATCAGCTACGTTCTGACTGATGGTGACGCCTGTTCCAGGAGCAGCCGTGAAGATGTCCACATCGCCGCCGGTGCCAGCAAGCGCTGTGACGATCGTACCAAGCTGAACGCCGTTGCCAGCATTGTTGCCACCGGCTACAACCGTAAGATTTCCATTCGTTCCGGCGCCATTACCTGTGGTGACAATGGTCGACGAAGTCGGCAGTAGGACACGACCATTTAGGCCGGCTCCAGTGCCGTATGCGATCAGATTCATATTCCCGGCGCTTCCGCCGGCGAAAGAACTATCGGAAGTAATGCTATTGAGGCCACCGGCTTGGGTAAAGTCGATGTTGCCGCCTGTAGCGGATGCGCCGTTGATTACAACGGTGTTGCCGATACCTAGGTCGGTGAAGTTCGCACCTGCCACGAGAGTAACAGCTCCGGCGTCACCGACGGTGCTGGAACCATTTATATTGATAGCACCGACAGCCGAAGTGATGATGTTCTGTCCGCTGACCATCAAGATGCCGTCATTGGCAGTCACGTCACCACCCAAGCTGATGGTCAACGCGCTGATCATAACGATTGGATCTGCGAGCAAGTCACCGGTGGTGTTGATGCCGCCAGCAGTTGACTTGAGGTAGATATCGCCTGTGGTTGTGATGTTAGCTACGTTGAGTGTTCCGACTGTGATGAGAATCACATCTTCATTGCTCACGATGTCGCCGACGGAAACTGTTCCACCAGCATCGAGACTAATAGTGCCTGTGTTGGTTGAGGTCGCACCAGTGACGATGTTATTGCCGGCATCCATCGTGATGTTGCCGCTGTCGGTCGATGTCGTGCCTGCGTTGATATTGTTGTTTGCGTTGAACGTGACGTTGCCGCTAGTTGTTGTAGTCGTGCCGGTAGTGATGTTTACAACGGCATCCAGGTCAACATTGCCACTAGTCGAGTTGACTGTCCCGGTTGTGATTGAACCGCCAACATCTATTACTAGATTCTTGTCACCCAGAGTGATCGTTTGTCCGGCACTAGTGAAATTGCCGTTGTTGAGGAAAGTCAGGTTGTATGCGCCAGCACCTACGCCGGACACATCAATGTTGCCACCTACTGTAATGCCACCATTGAGAGTTCTATCTCCAACTACCAAAGTTCCGGCGGTTATATTTGCCAATTCCGTGGAAGATATATCTAGGGTGGCAGCACCACCTGCAACACTAATAGTTGTGCCGTTCGTGATCGGACGGATAGTGACGGTACCGCTTCCGGCATTGATAGAGCCGGTCATATTGAAAACATCAGAATTGAGAGTGACGGACGGAGCGGAGAGCGTGGAATTCACGTTAATCGCCTGGCCTGCACCAAATGTGGTCAACTGAACATCGTTGGCCGAGACTGCACCGTCTATATCAATACTGCCGGCAGCAAGCGTGTTCAAAAGGAATTGCTTGTTGACGGAACTCGCGTTGACGCTTACGCCGTTGGCTTCGTTGATCCAAGCGTTTCCATTGCCGACTGTCACATCATTAGCTGTGACATCGAGATTTGTTGCAGTCGTGTTGACGCGCGAAGCAGCGCTTGTGCCGACATTACCAGTGGTAGCAGTGAGTGAAACTGTCGTACCGCTGAATGAAGTGCCGCCATCAATTCCGCCGCCGCCGACTGCATTGACAGTTGTTCCGCTGACAACAGCACTGCCCCTAATTCTTCCAGTGCCTCCGGCCGAGAGTCCGACCGTGCTGGTGCCTGTTCCGGTGATGGTTGCATTGACGTCTATATGGTTCGTGCTGCCGCCGGCTGTAGTCAATTGAATTACGTTGCCGCTCACTGCGCCGTCTACACTCATTGTGCCGTTGGCGGTAGTGTCAATTCTCAATTCTTTGTCGACCGATGAAGCAAGAATCGAAACAGCATTTGCTTCATTAACCCAGGCATTACCTTGTCCGACAAGCGCGGAATTGGCGGTGAGTGCCAATGAGCCTGCAGCAGTGGAAACGCGGCTAGCTGCGCTCGTACCAATGTTTCCGTTGGTCGCTGTCAGCGAAACTGTCGTACCGGTGACTGTTGAAGTTCCTGTGATCGAACCGTCCGCAGAAAGCACGACTTGATCGCCTGTGCCTGTGCCCGTGAGCGTGTTGTTCAAAAGAATATTGCCGCCGCCTGTAGCAAACGTCGTCAATCGAATATCGTTGCCTGTGACAGCTCCTTGCACATCTACATCACCTGAAGCAAGCGTATTCAAAAGGAATTGCTTGTTGGCCGAACTTGCGTTGAGGTTTACTCCATCGGCTTCGTTGATCCAGACATTGCCGTTGCCGACTGTCGCTGCATTAGCTGTTGCATTAAGATTAGTCGCATTCGTGTTGACACGTGCTGCTGCGCTCGTACCAATATTTCCATTGGTCGCTGTCAGCGAAACTGTAGTTCCCGAAACAGTCGATGCACCTGTGATCGAACCATCTGCAGAAAGCACAACCTGATTGCCGACGCCAGTTCCAGTCAGGGTGTTGTTCAAAAGAATATTGCCGCCGCCTGTAGCAAACGTCGTCAATCGAATGTCGTTGCCAGTGACAGCTCCTTGCACATCGACATCACCTGCAGCAAGCGTATTCAAAAGGAATTGCTTGTTGGCCGAACTTGCGTTGAGGCTTACTCCGTTGGCTTCGTTGATCCAGACATTGCCATTACCGACTGTCGCTGCATTGGCTGTTGCGTCGAGGTTTGTCGCATTGGTACTAACACGTGATGCTGCGCTTGTACCAATATTTCCATTGGTCGCTGTCAGCGAAACTGTCGTACCGGTGACTGTTGAAGTTCCTGTGATCGAACCGTCTGCAGAAAGCACGACCTGATCGCCTGTGCCGGTGCCCGTGATCGTGTTGTTCAAAAGAATATTGCCAGCGCCTGTGGCAAACGTCGTCAATTGAATGTCGTTGCCTGTCACAGCTCCTTGCACATCAACATCACCGGCAGCAAGCGTATTCAAAAGGAATTGCTTGTTGGCCGAACTTGCATTGAGTACTACACCATCGGCTTCGTTGATCCAGACATTGCCGTTGCTGACTGTCGCTGCATTGGCTGTTGCACTCAGATTAGTTGCATTCGTGCTTATTCTTGCTCCTGCGCCCGAACCAATATTTCCACTAGTAGCAGTCAGAGAAACTGTTGTTCCCGAAACCGTCGATGCTCCAGTGATAGAACCATCGGCAGAAAGCACAACTTGATTGCCGGCACCACTGCTGGTCACGGTGTTGTTCAAAAGAATATTGCCAGCGCCTGTGGCAAAAGTCGTCAATCGAATGTCGTTGCCAGTGACAGCTCCTTGGACATCTAAATCACCAGCAGCAAGCGTGTTCAAACGGAATTGCTTGTTGGCAGAACCTCCAGTGAGCGTTACACCATCTGCCTCGTTGATCCAAACGCTGCCATTTCCAGCTGTCGCAGCAGTAGCTGTTGCGTCAAGGTTTGTCGCATTCGTGCTGATACGTGAAGCTGCGCTCGTACCAATATTGCCATTGGTCGCTGTCAGAGAAACTGTTGTTCCCGAAACCGTCGATGATCCAGTGATCGAACCATCAGCAGTTAGCACGACCTGGTCGCTGCCGCCGCTGCTGGTCACGGTGTTGCTCAAAAGAATATTGCCGCCGCCTGTAGCAAATGTCGTCAATTGAATGTCGTTGCCGGTGACAGCTCCTTGAACATCTAAATCACCAGCAGCAAGCGTATTCAAAAGGAATTGCTTGTCGGCCGAACTTGCGTTGAGGTTTACTGCATCGGCTTCGTTGATCCAGACATTGCCATTTCCGACTGTCGCTGCGTTGGCTGTTGCACTAAGAGAACCCGCATTCGTGCTGACACGCGACACTGAGCTCGTACCAATATTTCCATTGGTCGCTGTCAGAGAGACTGTTGTACCCGTAACTGTTGAAGTCCCAGTGATCGACCCATCAGCCAGCAGCACGACTTGATTGCTAGCACCACTGCTGGTCAGAGTGTTGTTCAACTGGATATCGCCACCACTACCGGTGGTGGTGGTGACTTGAATGCTGTTGCCAGCTATAGCACCTGTGACGTTGATATCATCAGCTGCACTAGCGACCACAGAACCACTACCGGCTGTAATAGTGCCGGCGAGTGTGGTCGTGCCAGTGCCAAAAATAGTACCGGCAACCAGGCTTCCGCCGGCCCCGAGACTACCGTTAGCGTTATATACGATATCCACGCCGGGTGATGAGTTGACGGCCTGAGCCATCACGATATTTACATTCCCAGCCGTTCCAGAACCGCCGGCCGTATTGATGGCGCCAATAGTTTTTGCACCGTCTCCGCCAGCAAAAATATTGACATTCCCGTTGGCTCCAGTTCCGCCACCACCAGTATTGATGGTGACTCCACCGAGAGACACGTTACCATTCGTCAGGCCAGTCCCTTCAAGAGCAATTATGTTTACATCCGCACCACTGAAGTCAGCTGGAAGCGGACCTGTCACTTGAGTAGCGTTAATTGTCACGCCTGTACCAAGTGCTACGTTACCGCCGGTTGCCGAGTTAATCAATGTGCCGTTGATCGTACCAATAGAACCAGCACTGATCGGTGGGACTGTTGATTGATCAGTTCCTCCCGAAACATTCGCACCAGCGATCAAAGTAATTGGGAAACCACCGGCACCGCCTTCAGCAGTGATCGTGACGCCGTTAGCACTGGTGATATTTCCGCTCGCAATGATAGTCAGCGCTTCGGCAACGGTGATGTTGCCAGTGATATCTATGTTGCCGACAGAGTTATAGAAAGTCGGATCGATGAAATCGAGATCGCCCAGTTTGAGGGTGTCGGCACTATTGACAGTGACGTGCGTACCATAACCTGCACCGCTCACGACGCCTGTCAGGTTATCCACGTTGACATTTACGGTGCCACCGCCCGCATTGATGTTGAACTGATTCGACAAGAAGTCGCCACCATTCACATTCGAGTCAAACGCAGCATTGAATTTTTGGTCGCGAATATTAATGGCACCATTCAAAGCTGAAACGGTGCCATTGGTGTTGGTGATATTGAGAGCTGTCGGAACGGGTGTGTCGAA
>JAVLKG010000023.1:0-30249 GCA_032128875.1 Candidatus Melainabacteria bacterium 17Bon1m | reverse complement strand
CCGAGGATTTGTCATCGTTTCTGCCGTGGAAAACAATCGAACCCGACCAGCTCCGCATGGTTCACTGAGGTCATACAGCTTTTTGAGCACTATACTATCTATTTTAGTATTGCAAAATCAAAAAGAAGAATGACACCAATTACGGTGCCATTACTTCGGTCAATTGTGATACTCAAACTACCTATTTTTCCAGTTGTTGTCCTGACTGGCCACTATCTCAAGCGGCTGCAACACAGCTGCGATATGGCATTTGGGGACTTGGTGAGCGGGCACGTCCAGGTAGAAAATGAAATTGCCTATTGCTGGCACACATGACTCATTGCCACAGCCCAAGCGGAACAAGTGGAACATCTGCTTGTTTGCGCGCAGTGCCTTGACGAACAAAACTTGCAAGTCATCGCTTGTAAGTATGCGCTTGAAACGATTGCAGAGAGGGTCGCTGATTGGGTTGTAGAGCGACTTGTCGTGGCGATTCCAAACCTCAACCATCGACACGATGCGGATGAATTCGAGCGCTTGTTTCAGTCCGTTAGCGGACGCATCGCACGTGGGCACGTGAAGGCGATCGACGTGTTTCACACTCATGCGTGGCTGTTCGTTGACCATGAAGTCGAGGTCCGCAGAGTAGAACTTCGCGACTTCCGGCTGCTGAAACCCATCAGCTGTCTGCGCAAGAGTTAGAAGTAAACCGTACCTCAACCCTTCACGAAGTGCAAAAACGTAGGATTCATTCTCTGAAACTGCCTGTCCTGATTGATTAACGCGCTTGCGCTGGCGATCTCCCTGGTCGGTCGTGTTGAAGAAAACAGCTTCGATGTGATTGAGCAAGCTGAGCCGTTCGTGCACCAGGGAATGCGCCTTGTTGACAGCGTTTTCGTAGGAGTAAAACGACAGCAAACGATCCATGTGCGTAAGACCGTCTATGTAACCCTCGAAAACAAACCTGTCGAAAACGTGCTCGTGGTAGTAAAAATGCAAGATTTGACGAACAACTGCGAACGCTCTTGCGCGCCTTGGGTCATCATCCTTTTCCGCGAAGTTGGACGGCCACTCTCCAAAAATTTGCTCTAAAACTTCTTTGTGTACGCTACCTGAAGAAAAACGGCGAATCTCTCCCTGTGGGATGATTTGGTCTGCATTTGACACCATAAATTGCATGATTTGTGCCGATCGATTGTTTTTTGCGATACGGCGGTGATGAATAGTTTTGTTCTGCATTACCGTATGCGCTTTGAGAATTGCTAAGCAAGTAATGTTCTGACTGATTCGTTCAACCTAGAACATAAGTCGATTAACAAACGCGCTTTCTCGCACAGAGAGCTGGACAGACGATGTTTCAGCGACCAAGTCATGACTCGGTGGAAACAGATTCTTCTCGTGCAATAGCCTTGCTCTGGTGCGGGAAAGTGTTCTCGTGGCGCAAATGGAAAAGTGCAAATAGAGTTTTAGTCTAATTGCGTATACTTGGCCAAATCAACGCCTATCAAGAGCTTTAAATGGGCCTGTGCCGAAATATGAACTTACTCAGATCGTGCACCTTCGCCGCGAACAACGCGAGTGACAACGCAACTTAGTACGGAGCGCTAAAATATTCATCCACGGCATCGAGGCGTTTGAAATGGATTTAAAACTGCAAGGTAAGAAAGCGCTTGTCACAGGAGCCAGCTATGGGCTCGGATTTGCCTGCGCACAGTCGCTGGCAGAGGAAGGCGCATCGGTCGCGATATGTTCGCGCGATGAGGAGAAAGTGAGGAATGCCTCCTCGCAGATTGCCGAGCGTACAGGCGCGAAAACAATCGGAATCAACGCAGATCTGACAAACGAAGCCGACTTACAGCGCGTGTTCCATGAGGCGCACAAGTTTCTCAATGGGATAGACATTCTGGTTGTGAGCACTGGGCACCCGCCAACTTACCCATTTTCCCAAGCAACTGACGAACAATGGAAACTGGGGCAAGAACTCGTTTTGCGCCCGCCAATCGTTCTGAGTAGATTGGTTTTGCCTGCAATGAAACAGCAAAAATTCGGACGGATTATTTTCATAGGTTCCATTTTCGGCTTGGAAGCAGAAAGCTCATCAGTCGTTCAAAGTACGCTGAGAACAGGCTTGAACGCAATGGCAAAGTGCATAGCCACCGAAGTTGCACAAGACGGTGTAACAGTAAACGTCATTTGCCCAGGGTATTTCGAAACGCCGCTCGTGGAGAACCTTGCGCTTCAATATGCAAATGCACAGAAGACCACGCGAGCGGAAGTCTTGGAAGATTGGAAAAAGTATTCACCAGTAAAACGCTTTGGCAAACCTGAAGATCTAGGCGCTCTGGTCGCGTTTCTCTCATCACCAAAAGCCGAGTTCATTACCGGCACAACTGTCACCATCGATGGTGGCGCTGTACGGAAGTACTAGGAGCAGCCTAATTCGAAACACTTTCAAAAAACGCTGCAACACTCACCGCAAAACTGAGCGCAAATCAGACAAACTCAACGGAGCTGAAAAGCCCTCGTTCAGCCACTTTCGATCTTACTGTTTATTATAGTATTAATGGTTTCAAAAATGAGAGCGGCGGGGAATCAGGTGATTACACCCGCCGCTCTCGAAAACAGTTTGGATTCTCGATCTACCGGAAACCAGGCGAGATACTCAAGCTCAACAGGACTTCACAAGAGCTGCCGTGAAGTGCTGATAGGGCTTGTTAGACGATGAAACGCCTAGGACGATCCTTGCGCAAGTCTTCGGTGGATTGATACCGAACTGTTAGTCCTGCAGGCTTTCGGCGAGTTCGCTCTGCAGGCGAGCCGGGATGAGCAGACGGTCGGAAGGCGTGATGCCGTTCTTCGCGTCGAACTCCTGGCGCATCTGCCACTTCTCTCCGTCGGTCGGCTCCGGCGCATAGCACTTGCCGCCCTCGGCGATGCAGAGGACCGACCCGTCGTTGAAGAGCATCGCGCGAGCGCTGCATCCGGGACAGGCGACCTGCTGGTCGACGCGAGTGGGTTCACCGATGATTTCGAGGCTGTTGACCAATTTCATGTTTTTACGCTCCGTGTTTGTGTCTTCGAGAGCAGTGGACACTCGAAGCAACCTGGTGCAACGTATCCGACGCTGCACACACTGACCGTGCCCGACTCCCTAGCACCACCGGTGGAGTCGACACGCTGAAGTCGTACGCACAGAATTACGCGCACGACTGGAGGAAATCCCCTGTCGCGACACGCCCGAGAGCGTGCCTGCCAAAGAGCAGATGGACAGTTCAGCAGCACCTCACAGCGTGAAGATGCTAATGAACTGCCCAACGCGACTGGGTTGAAGCTAGCCTAAAATTCTAGTCTTGCGACTGGAACCTTAAGCCTTACTTCGCGCCATACGCCAGCTTGAGCTGCTTGCGCATGTTCTTCTTGTCGGCCTCGTTGTAGAAGCCGCCGTTGATGGCGTTCAGGCTCAGCTGATGCAGGTCCTTGCCAGTCCAGCCGAAAGCGCGACGCCCGAGGGACATCTGCATGCGCATGCTGGTCTTGATCAGGGTCGTGCCGTCAGTGGAGAGCATGACGTGCTGCTTTTCCTTGAGCTTACGCCCAATGGAATGGCAGCGGAACTGGCCGCTCTGCAGGCTCGGGTGAGCATGCAGCGTCAGGTTCGAGTGGGGGCAGCACTCCTGATACAGGTCGGGGTCATCGTTGTGCAGGAAGTGCCCAACGACGAACACGCCGTTCTCCTTCAGCAGAGCGATTTCCTCCGGCGTGGCCGGCTGAACTTCGCCCAGGTGCAGCGTAATGCCGCACTCGCCGCCGGAAGCCTCGCGCGCGCGCAGGGCTTCGAGCCACCACCACTGCGGAACGCCGCCCCAAAGGGCTTCGGCACCCGCGAGGTCCATGGCACCGACTTCGGCGCTGTACTTGATGCAGAGGTCCGCGACTTCCCTCGCTTCCTTCCGCTTCGCTTCACCGTCCGGTCCACGCAGGGCGCAGAGGATGAGCTTGATCGGAATGGGCGCGTTGGCAGTCACTTCGGCAACCGCCTCGACGACAGCTTCGAGCGAGAGACCGCCGAAGATGTGCAGGTGCGGGGCGAAGCGAATCTGTGCACCGATGGTGTGGTCGGCGACGAGGTCTTCGATGTAGTGCTTGGTGAAGAGCTTGATGTTCTCGACCGTCTGCATGAGCGGAACGAGCTGATTGGCGATGGCAGCCACGTATGCCGTCAGGTCGCCGCCACGAGCGAAGCAGTCTTCGCGGTAGGCGGAAACGGCACGGCGCTGCAGCCGGGCAATCAGGGCGCGGTCCTTCACGGTGCCGGTCTTGGCGAGGAGCTCGGCGGTGCGCCAGAGGTCTTCGGTCAGCTTCGGAAACGGCTCCTTGAAGGTGTCGAAACCGGCCTGGGCGGCGAGCCGCACCACATCGCTGTGACGCAGGACGCAGTCCAAGTGTGTGTGATTTACGACGTTGGCGTGCTGGGGTACCCAGAGGCCATTGATCTTGTTCATGTTGGTCATAGTAACTCCTAGTTCTTGGCGAAAACGCCTGGCTAAATGTGGTCAGCGCAAACGTCTGAACCAATCGAGGAGAAAAGCCACAGAATGTCTATGCGAGAACACATCCGGTGTGTTCGCTTCACCCCCATCAAGGTGAATCAGTAAAGAACCGAATAGGTAATTTATCGCGCTAGTCTGTGTTTTCAGCTCCTGAGAATTGAAAAGAAATGGGATTTGAGCCTAACAAGACCCACTTGACAAACTCAATAGGCTAAAACCGTTAGAAGCCCACAGACTCATAGTCTTAGCTAAGGCTTATATCGCTACGCTCGCGCAGGCGAGTAAATTTCTAATACTAAAGCCCGAAAACCCGCTAGAACCAGGATCTAGCGCGGCTATGCTAGCGGGCGAAAACTGCCTTGTGTGAAGGTCAGGGTTTACCATGTGGCACGCCCTGCCACTTGCAGGTACTATATGACCTTAGACTAGAAATCTGGTCCTCAAAACTAGAACACGACGCCCGGGTAAGGAGGCTGTTCACATGGCAATAGGTGGTCGCGCCGGTGAATCATTCACAGAAATCAACGTAACCCCGCTTACTGACGTGTTTCTCGTGCTTCTGGTCATCATGATTCTGATTGCACCGCTCGTCAATCAGACCGTTCTGAAGGTCGATCCGCCAAGTGCCGGACCATCTAAGGCGAAGGACGACGACAAAGGACCGAAGCTGAACGTCGAAGTTACAGCCGCAGGACAAATTCGCATTAACAACGTGCCTGCAAATCCACCTGATTCGGCCGGTGTTTCCACCGTGATCAAAGCCGAGCAAGCGAAAGCCGGAAAAACAGACATTCCGCTCATGCTTACTGCTGAAGGCGATGCCAGACAAAAATTCGTAGTCGCAGTCATGGACGCAGCTGCAGGTTGTGGCATCCATAATTTGCGCGTTATGCCGATCAAGAAATAACAGTTTCCAGAGACTCGCAGACCGATTGAACGGCAGTCGAATTGAAGTTCGACAAGCCTCGGATGGTTTTTCTCAGAATTCTTACTGCGCTCGTTCTTAGCGTAGAGTGCATTAAGAAATTGCGAAACCCTCGCGCAGAGCCTGTTAAGAAAAAACGAACTGTTGCGCGATTCTGCGCGCATGGATAAGAACTACTGACAACATCGCGTTTAAAACTTCCTCAAAAAGCCGCTTTTGTGTGAAGTTGTTATTTATCAGGCTCGCTTTTCACAGCTCAGGTTTTATAGGCTCCGTTCGATCTTCCACGCGTTCACTTCTTTCAAAAACAGCTTCTAACCCACACCCCGCACACGTTTCCCCCATAGCGCTCATGTCTCTTTCGCCTCCTTCCAGGTGAATGAATCGTGACCGCTAATTGTGCCGGTGCTGAACGCGTGTTCCGAAGACTCAGACCCTGACTCGATCTCTGCTGCAACGTACAAGACAGCCGCATCCACAAATCGATATGCTCCGCATATCACCGAGAGAAAAACAACGGCGAGTACCCTGCAGCGGAAGTGAAGGAAATGCTTATGCTAACTGGAAAGCAGTATCTGCTTGCCCTCGTGCTAATGGCAGTGGTTCTCTTGCCGCTGTCATTCCTGGTTGAGAATTTCCACTCCGACATCGATGTGACGACCGTCGGAAAGCAAGAGCTCACCAGCGAATTAGCCAACGCTCAAACTCCGATTTACGTCGAAGTTGTGAGCCACACCTCGGTAGAATGCGCCGAGAATCACAAAATCGTCGCCGAACTGGCCTCCGAATATCGCGGCAAGATCAAGTTCTTGCGCGTGTTTGTCGAGGACGTTCCCGATGCTGAAAGCATTCTGGGTGTGCACGGCACACCGTCCGGAGTGCTCATCACTCCGACACCGCCAGACATGCGCGGCATGGCGGCAGGTGACGGAGCGCAGTATTTCCCCATCGATGGCTTCGGCAGCCGCTTGCGGCTAAAGCAGCTATTCGACCAGGTTCATTAATCCTGGATTTGATATCGCAGCAGGTGTGTACGGACAGCATTGGATCTAGCCGGTGTTCGTGCACGCAATGTATCAGCCAACGAGTGCAATTCGCCTGACCGGTAATGGCGGCTTGCACGCATGCTCTCGCGAATGAGGGCACTGTAAGGAGAACACTATGTCAGAACATAAGCGGCCCAAGGGCCATCATGATCAGAAGCGTCGTGCGAAGAGGGAGGCGGTCAACGCCCTGTACTTCGCCGTTGTCGAAGCGATCGAATCGGCGCCCAATGCCAATGAAGTCCCCATCGAAGTTCCCTGCGCAGGCGTCAGCCTTGAAGTGGTGAACGCTGTGATCGGGCGGTTCGAAGGTTCCGGTTGGAACGTCGAGCTGCATGCCGAAGCGCAGAAGCTGTCCGCTACTGCTGCCAATATCGACAATACGCACACTCCGCGCCCGCCGCGGCCGCCCTACACGCCGCCGGCGCCGATCGTGCCGACGCCGCCCGTGCAGCCCATCTACGAGCCCGGACCCAACACGCCTCCGCCGCCCGGCGCAGGACCCAACCCCGGCACGATACCGCCGGTGGTGCCTCCTGGGCGCGAACCGGATCCGGTGCCGCCGCGTCACAAAAACTTCCGCTAAGGAAGTCTCTCGAGCAGCGGTTCTCGAACATGAAGCTGTCCCAGCTTCTACGCTGTTCGCTTCTTTCACCAGCTTGCAGGGGTTGCAAACGCGCCCCTGCAGGCTAAATTTCAATAGTCCGGAATTTTCCAAAAACTCGAGAGGAAAAACTACATGTCCGGTCAAAATACCTCAGGCTCGCATAGCAGGCTTGTGGAAGCGACTGACGCGACCTTCCAAAGCGAGGTCCTGGAATCACCGATTCCAGTCGTCGTCGACTTCTATTCGCCCACATGCGCACCCTGCCGCATGATCAAACCGTTCCTCGACAAACTCGCTGAGGAATACGACGGCAAGGTGAAGGTCGTGACGGTCAACGTCGCTGACCACCAGGAGCGTTTCTTCGAGATGGGCGGACGCTCAGTCCCCCTGATCACCACCTATCACTGCGGCAACGAACTGAGCCGACAGGCTGGTGCGCGCCCCTACCCCGAGTTCCGGCAGCTTTTCCAGTCGCTCTATGAGCGCAGCCTGACTGAGCAGTGCCCTGCTCCAGGCGACGCCGGCGACACGACTGCTGCCGACACCAAAGAAGCCGACTTCGCCACCGCTGTCGAAGCCGCCGACCAGGCGTTTTTCGCCAAGGCAGGCCCAGCGACCGAACGCTTCGAAAACGAAATCGAGCCCGACCAGGCTCGTCTGGAAACCGCTCGCATCGACGCATCCAACAAGTTGCTCAGCGGCGACATCAACCAGCAAACGCACGACGAACTCGTGCAGACGGCAGTGCAGCGTTTCATCGCTGACACCGCCGCAGCCAAGCAGCGCCTCATGGAAGTGATGCAACCGGCCGAAGCCGAGCGCACCGCCGCCATCGAAGCTGCGCGCAAGCTTTTCGCGACCGACGCGCAGAGCTGATTTCGTTCTAAATCTCAAATCCACAGGCTGCGGAGAAACTGCTATCAGCGATGCACAACATCACCGCGGGATCTTCGCAGCACCACGAGGAACGCACACAGTGCGCTCCCTATGCGGAACGCAGTTAATGCGCTCCCATTGAATGAGAAAAGGGAACCGCCATGGCGGACGATAACAAGAATGATAAACCCGACCTGGATTTGCCTGAGTTGCCGGAGGAGCTAAAAGACCTTCCGGAACTGCAAGACTTGCAGAATGCAGGCAAGACGCCCACCGAGCCGAAGAAGCCGGACCCGGAAGAAGAGCGCAAGAACAGAAACAGGATGCTTGTAGGCTCGCAGTTTGCCTACACGCTCGTGATTTCTGCGCTCGTCTTTGGATGGATCGGCAACTGGATCGGTTCGCTTTTGGGCGGCGGGTTGTGGTCGATGACTTTCATGCTTCTTCTGGGCGGTTTGGGTTTTGGCGTCGAAATGTGGCGCATGATCCGATTCTTCGACCCCAAGAACAAGACTCCGAAGAACAAGGACGACGACTCCACGCCGAATAAATAACCAAATTCATTGGAGAGTGGGGTATCAAAACCTCGCTCTCCTTTGTTTTTCACCATTCATGCTACATGGCGTAGTTGCATCATTTAATCCACGCCTACGTATTTTCCCCAATGACGGCGTAAGACTACGCTGCCACAATGTCTTCAATTCCTCCACAGAAAACTTATTCAAAACCGCTCTAATAGGGCTTCCCCACCTATGCGAGATTTCGAATCTCGTCACCCCAGGAGCTAAGACATGGTTGAAAACTTTGATCCGGCACAGACCGGTAAGGCCGCTGAAGCTGCTTCAAAAGACGGCGCAGCGCTGACCGAGAATGTTGACGGACAAGCGGAAAATTTAGCAACCAAAGATCCTTCCGCAACTCTTCTTGAGTCGACTCAAACACAAGTAGCCGGCACCAAAGCAGAAGAAGCGCAGGTTCAGGCACAAGTTGCCGAGGCTGAAAACTCGGCCGGCTTTTCCACCGCCGATTATGTGCTTGGTGTAGGACTTTTCGCAGCGGGAGCCGGACTGCAAAAATATGGCATCAACCGACAAGTTCTAGCGGCTGCAGGACGTGGTATCGAAACACTCAAGACAGCAGCTACAGGAGTTGCCGATCTTTCCCCTTATGCGAAAGTCGCCGCACGCAACGCCGAAACACTGGGTACTGAAATGGCTGACCGGCTACGCGGTTCGCTGAGGTTGGGCGGCGAGTTTATCGACAAGAACGGCAAAGTATTCATGGGCGCTGACGCCACCGTCGTTTCCACCACAAAGAGCGAATTCCTTGGTTTGAATCCCATCAACGCCATCAACAGATATGGCGATGCCGCACAATTCTTGAGAAGCTCGGACGGTGTCCATTCATTCACATCTACTGTAGGCAAAGGACCGATTCGCGGTTTTGATCTGAAGTACGAAGCAAATTCCATGCTGGGCACAGATTTCGCAACTGCAACGCTGAGAGACGGCAACCGCTTCGCAAAATTCATGCCGGGACAAGTCCTGGAAGGACGCGGTGTTTTCACAGAGATGGAAATGAACGCAGCGCTCAGACAAGGACAGAAAGCAACCGACGCCCTCTATCAATCGGTGGTCAAAACGACTAAGGCGTAAAACATAGAGCGCAACCCACGCAAGTGTGTTCGATGCTGTCCATGAGAACAACTGACAGCCGCCGATCAGTTTTACTTATCTAGAGCTGTTTAAAAACACCACCTTCTACTATCTTTTGTCGTTTTCGGACAGCAAAAAACAAGAGGGCTGCGGCGCCAGCAGGTGAATGCTGCGACACAGCCCCCAGGGGGTTACCGCGCGGTAGCGCTGGTCACTTGCGCGTACACGTCATCAGCCAGTGCGTTGAGCTGTTCGTTCGTGGCGTCGAGCGCCTCGTCGAACATCTCAGCGAACACGCGGCTGACCAGGTTGCGCATGTCATCAGCGCTCTTCACCGTGTCCAGTTGCTGGAGCACGCGGCGCACCTCCGGCATGTATTCATCGTCGGGGCAGCCGAACTTGGCCAGCCCTTCGGTGTCATGCCGGAACATGATGGCGGACACCTCATCCACGAGGTTTCCGTAGCGCTCCCTGAGGCGCGCTTCTTCATCCATTATTTCTTGCTTGGTCATCTTTACCCTTGCGGTTTCCGTTCAAGTACACGGGATTGTGCACTTGCGCCCGGCCTCCGCTCGGCTAGAACACCGAAGCACTCAGGCGGTGGGAGCGAATGCCCCCACCGTCTTTGTTCCGTCAGTCACTTGCGGCAGGAGCCGCCGGCGACTTAGACGTAGTCCGCGGGGTTCAGGCCGAGGTTGGTCGCGATCTTGCGAGCAACGGCCTTCTCGGAGTCGGCGAAATCGCCATCCGAGGCGGCGAGAGCGAGCACCAGCTCCATGAGCGTGGTGGCCATCTCGGCATTGCCCTTCGCCTTGGCGATGAGGCCGTTGAGCTCGATCTTCGTCATGGCGCCCTGGGCCTTCACGACGTAGTCCTGGAAGAGCTTGGCCTTCTCGCCGGGCTCGAAGCAGGCGAGCGCCGGGTGCGAATTGATGAACTCGGAGGTGGCCTCCACTTCGGAGTCCTGGACCTTGCCGTCGGCCGCGACGATGAGCGCGGAGGCGGCCATGGCGGCCTGCAGGAACGTGCTGTTCTTGAAGCGGCCCACGCGGCGGGTCAGGTCGGCGTTGACGGAGGCGGCACCGGCACGGAGTTTGTCGAGGAAAGACATGTTGGAATTCCTTCTGAGTCTGGGTTTCACGAACCTGGTGGAAGCTGCGAACGCATCGCCAGTCTTCGCACCAGGCGTTTTGATGCTGAACCCAAGCAAGAGATTCAGCGAACCGAGCTTTACTTCAGGCACCTCAGCGGTGGCTGAGCGAGAGCGCTTTCTGCGCTGGGAATTCGCTTAGAGCCACCGCCGTCGGCGTCAGCTCTTCGGAGGCGTGGTGGTGTTGTTGGACTTGCCGTCGCCGTTGATGAGGCGGAACAGCTTCCAGACGGCGCGGCCGATGAGAATGACCGCGAGGCCGGCAACGGTGTAGGCGACCGCGGGGATCGTCACGATGAAGCCGAGCGGGAATTCGACGATGGCGCAGAGGATGACGACGGCGAGCAGCGTGTTGAAGAACGCCTTGAGTCCGGTCATGCCGCGCTTGATGAGGAAATTGTAGATGTCCACACCGAACGCAATGGCGCCGATCAGGTAGAGGATCTTGAAGAACCCGAATGCGGATACGAGCATAGCTATGCTTCCTTCTACGTGTGTCACGTTTGACGGTGGTTGAAGAAAACCTCGATCCAGACCTCGTTTTCGCATACACGTGCTCACATACCATCATGAAGATGGAGACAGGTAACCGGTGTGGTTGTGTGGGGCTGTCTTGTGAGGTTGTGCGCGATTTATCGAAGGTGAAGGATGAAGTTGCTCCTCAAACTGGCAAAAACACCGACTACTTGGCAAGCGTTTACATAAAGTGATGAAAACAGCTTAGCGCGTAACGTTTCTACATCACGGCGCAAGACGCTCGCCGCTGGCGCATCTCGCAAGACCAGTCCACTTTTCGAAAACTGAATGGCCCAATGTGAATTGAAATAGCAAACCTTTGGCTTTGCTAAGGAAAAGTCAAGAGCACAAATTAGCCACCGCTAAGCTTTTGATTAACTCGCGAAAAAGCTCATGAATATTGCCTTTCCACCAATCACAAATAAACAGCACAGATCAAAACCTCGCACTAGCTAATGCGATTCTTTTGAAGGCAGTGAACAATAGAACATCACGAACGCAAGACCAGAGGACTTATGTTTTCCAGACACGTTTTTTTGAAACAGGCAAGACGCGCACAAACAGGCGCATTGGCGCTGATGATCGCACTCTCACAAACACCAGCAACAAGCGCAGAAGCGAATACAGAGAGTAACTTAAAAGCGGCGAGCACAGAAAAAAAACAGAGTGAGAAGAAAACGAAAAGCGTCGTAAGAACGGAAAAGGTAGTAATCGACACCGACAAAAAGTCAGAGCCATTTCCACATTTCTGGGAACACATATTGGGCTCTGGGCGTGCGATTCTTAGCCTCAGAGACAGTTATCGCCAGGACCTCAAAACCTGCAAACAAAACTTCGATATTCGCTATGTTCGTTTTCACGCAATCTTTCACGATGAAGTTGGCATTTACGACGAAACGCCTGATGGAAAGCCAATTTACAACTTCTCATACGTAGACCAAATTTACGACGGGCTGCTTGCGCAAAACGTGCGCCCGTTTATAGAACTTAGTTTCATGCCGAAAAAAATGGCATCCAAAGAACTTTTACACGCTTTTTGGTACAAACAAAGTGTCGCCCCTCCTAAAGACATGAAGAAGTGGCAGGATTTGGTTTCAGCATTTGCAAACCATCTTGTCGAACGTTATGGAATCGGAGAGGTTTCGAACTGGTATTTCGAAGTTTGGAACGAGCCCAATATCGACTTCTGGGGCGGTGAGCCGAAAGAAGCAACTTACTATGAGCTTTATGACGCAACTGCGCGAGCCCTGAAGAACGTCAACCCGCTTCTTAAAGTAGGTGGTCCGGCTACAGCTCAGGCAGCCTGGGTAGACCGTTTTATTGAGTACTGCACTAAAAACAAAACGCCGGTCGACTTCGTCACTACACATGTATACGGTGACGACAGCGCGAAGGACGTCCTGGCAGAAGACCGCTCCACCAAGAACCGCATCATCGGTCGAGATGAGATGGTGGCTGCGGCAATGAAAAAAGTACACGAACAAGTGAAACATTCAGCGCGACCCGAGCTGCCAATTATCTGGAGTGAATACAACGCGAGTTTCGCTAACCATCCCGAAGTCACAGACTCAGAGATGATGGCGCCCTGGATAGCCAATCACATTAAACTAAGCGCCGGACTGGCAGACGAAATTGCATATTGGACATTCTCAGATGTATTTGAAGAACAGGGCGTTTATAAAAAACCGTTTTACGGCGGCTTTGGTCTTATTGCACCAGGCGGAATTCCCAAAGCATCGTTCAACGCATTCAATCTATTGAAAAGATTAGGCGACAAGCGCTTGCCTGTAGAACCAGAAGCAGCGCCAGTTTTGGCTACGCAAAAAGATGATGGTTGGCTCATTTTGGCAGTGTGGAATTATACGGGCGAAAAGAGCAACGAAAAAAACGAAGGAAAAGTGCGGCGGTTCAAATTCGATATCAAAAACGCAGAGCAATACGATCAAGGCACTTGCCACACGATCAACAAAGAACATGGTTCGTCTTATAGAAAGTGGCAAGCCATGGGCTCTCCCACCTATCCGACTAGAGAGCAAATCGAGAAACTTCGCGCCGATTCAAAACCGCACACTGAGTTTGTTTCCGCAAAAGATTTGGAACTCGAACTACAACCAAACGAACTGCGCGTAATTCTGTTTTTCAAGAATGGCTAAGCCACAAGATTGACGGATTCTCCGTGTAACAGTTTTCTAGATTTTTATTACACGTTGAAAGTTCGAGAGCAACAACAGCATTATTACTTGAAAGCCAATTAACACCTCAAACGCGAAATCGCATAACGAAATCGCAAAAAAGGTACAGAATGACGGAGCTCTCAAACAGTAGGCATTGTAATGTTTTTCTAGATTTTTGTTACGCGCCCTTACCCAGAAAAAACACCATAAATGCGCTTAGAAAATTGGTACAAGTTCACTGATGTAGGGTCAACGCATGGCATTGACCTGTTACTACACGACACAGTATCAAATGCTTCAAAAAAGAAAACGCCCGGGGAAATTGCTCTCCCTGGGCGCTTCTTAAAAAACCCAAGATGCGATTACGCAGCCGAAGCAACGTATCCTGACACCTTGTACTTCGTCCGCACATCGGTGGGAGCCAGCACGGTCACTTGCCCTTCGCTGTCATTGGGGAACTGCGATCCGTACAGCCAATTGTGCATGTCACGGATGATTTCCTCTTTGACGACGCGTTCGCGCTTGGCGTTTCGCTTGAGGCATTCCTCGAGCGTCACGTCCATCACGACGACATGAATGTCGACGTAACCGGCGGCACGGGCCATCTCGATAACGCGCTCACGCTGCTTGCGCATGAAGTGAGTGTTGTCGAGGACGATGTTCTGCTTCGCCGCCAGAGCAGCGTTGTAGAGCTCGTCGAAGCGCTTGCGCGTGACCTTCCAGTCACCGATGATGTTGGCGTCGCCGTAGATCTCCTTGCGGATCTCGTCGAGGCTGATGCGCGTGGCACCGGCTTCGACCAGTCCGTCGGAAAACGTACTCTTGCCCGATGCAGGCAAGCCGGCAAACAGGACCAGGCGAGGGTTGCTTCCAGCGGGTTTCAGCAGCTGGAGGATCTTCGCAACCGTGAGGGTTTTCTCGCGTCTTCCTCTGTTCATTAGGGAAGTTCCAACTTGGTTTTGTAGACCTTTCGGTCGAAATTCGGGTTTGGTGAAGAACGCCTGAAGCGCCTGCCTGAGCGCCTTTCAGCAACCCAGGCAGGCAACTCCAGACACTGATGACCGCTCGATTTACATCAAGCGAGTCGGCTCAGTCGAGCGACCGGAATTACTTCGAGTGGTCCTCGATGAACTCCTTGGTCACAGGAGCCATGGTCCAGCCGCCTTCACCGGTGAGGGTGAGGACGCCGTCATGGAACTTGATCACCGACGGGCGGTGACCGACGCTGATGAAGGTGACGCCCGAGTTGCGCAGCAGCGTGTAGAGACGCTCTTCCAGCGGGATATCGAGCGCGCTGGTGGCCTCGTCGAGGATGGCGTAGCGCGGACGCGCCAGGAGCAGTCGCGCGAACGCGACACGCTGCTGTTCGCCCAGCGACAGGCCCTTAGCCTCGGCATCGAGACCGCCCTTGAGAGCGATGAAGTTCTCGGGCAGACCGACCTTCACAGCCATCGCCGCGATTTCAGCGTCGGTGGCGTTGGAACGCGGGTACGTGAACTGCTCACGCAGACTGCCGAGCAGCATGTACGGCGTCTGCGGCAAGAACATCATGTCGCCCAGTTCCGGGTGCACGATGGTGCCGGTGCCGCTGTCCCAGAGACCGGCAAGACCGCGCAGAAGCGAGCTCTTGCCCACGCCCGAGCGACCCATGACGATGACGCCGGTGCCTTCCTTGACCGCCAGGTTGAGGCCGGCGATCAGAGTGCGGGCGTAGTCCGGAGTCTGAAGGGTCATGTCCTTCATCTCGATGCGCGGCTCGACGACCGTCTTGATGGTCGGCTTGCCGGCGGCGTTGTGCTTCTCCTTCAGGGCTTCGTCGAAGCCACCCAGACGGTTGATATTCGCAGCGTACTGCGCAAGCGACTGGAACGACGTGACCACGATGGCGAGCGAGCCAAGAATCTGGCCGAAAGCCATCGACGCCTGCTGGAACGTGCCCAGCTTGGCGGCGCCGGCGAAGAAGAGCGGCGCGATGATCAGGTACGGGATGATGGTGACGAAGTAGTCGAAGGCGGTCTGGAAGAAGCCGACGTTGGCGGTCCAGTTGATCAGCTTGTGGTTGTTTTCCACAGCCTGACCGAAGCGGCCCTTGACGGTGCCCAGCTCGCGCTCTTCACCACGGTAGAAGCGAATCGCTTCGGTGTGGTTACGAACGTGGATGAGCGAGTATCGGAAGTCCGCTTCCAGCTTGAGCTGCATGAAGTTCAGCGCGACGAGGCGACGACCGAACAGCAGGATGAGCAGCGAGCCGACCAGCGAGTAGCCGACGACGATGTAGGTCAGGTTCTGCGAGATGGCCCAGAGGACCGCCGAGAACGAGATCAGCGTCACCACGGAATCGATGAAGGTCAGTGCCAGACCGAGGGTCTGGGCGACAACCGCGTCGATGTCCTGATGGATTCGCTCGTCAGGGTTGTCGATGCTGGCGTTGTTGCCGACGCGATAGTGAGCGCCGTCGGAGTTCAGGTAGCGCCGCATGAAGTCATTGGTCATCCAAGTGCGCCACGAGAGCTGCAGCTTGGCCCGAATCCAGCGGTACGCCACGACGATAAAGGTACCGATAAGGAAGACCTTACCGATGCCGAAAATCGCCGCCATGAAGCCATCTTTCGCGGCTTGCGCCTTGGCAGGGTCCGTCGCCTGGTTGGCGGCGAAATCCTGCAGATAGTTCATGATGTCACCCCACGCGAAGTTCAGACCCACGTTGAGGTAGTTGATGCTGACGAGACCGACGAGCAGGAGGGCGAGCAGAGAGCGCCCCACCCACTTGGCCGGCACATTGACAGAACCGATAAACGGCAGCGGAACCGCCTGCTTATCGTTCGCGAACCAATACGGTGCGCAGAGGGCGAAGATCTTTCGCCACATTGAAGTCTTGGGCTGATTCATAACCAGTCTCCGTTTTCTAGCAGCTGATCGCACGAAGCGAACGCCGCGGATTGAAGTAGCTTCCGCACGTCCTCTGAAGCACACCAAACTCGCTCGCCCACGCGCACGAAAAAAGCGCACCTTATGCAGGAGCGCTCACTGAGCGGCAGGCGGAAGTTTGTTGTATACGCTTCAGACTACGCCGAGGCAGGAAGCCCCTAGCCCGGCGTGCAAATCGAGCAATCCATTCTCAGGACGCTCAGTCACAATATATGCCAACGCTGACTTCACCTTCAGCGGTAATTGCGCCGCGAAACATGCCGGACGTATTGAACGACATGACGGCATTGCCATGGCGGTCGAGTGCAATCATGCCCCCGTCACCACCCGCTTTGCCGAGCGACGAAATCACCTGCTCGACTGCCTTGGACACCGGTTCGCGTAAATACTTCATGCGCGCTGCCACATCGTATGAGGCGACATGCCTGATGAAATATTCGCCGTGACCGGTGCACGAAACAGCACAGGTATTGTTGTCAGCGTAGGTCCCAGAGCCGATGAGAGGCGAGTCTCCAATTCGGCCATAACGTTTTGCGGTGATACCACCTGTGGAGGTGGCCGCAGCGAGGTTGCCGGCTTCATCGAGAGCGACTGCTCCGACCGTGCCGAACTTGTTCTCGTCAAAACCCACAGCCCGACGCCTCTTGCGAAGCTTCGAACCTTTGTGCGAACGCGAAGCGGAATCGAAATTCTCCACTTCCCGAGCGAGGGCATCTTCGAGTTGCTCCAGACGGCGCGGCGTCACGAAGTAGTCGGGCTCGACGAGAGTCAAGCCGATTTTCTTCGCGATGTTGCGCAAGAACACTTCGGCACCTTTGCCGATGAGCATGACGTGCTCGGTGTGTTCCATAACCGCTCGAGCAGCGGTGATTGGATTTTTCACGTTGGTGATGGCGCCAACCGCACCAGCCTGCAAGCTCGCACCGTCCATGATGGCAGCATCGAGTTCGATGCGCTTATCTCTGGTCAGTACGGCGCCCTTGCCGGCATTGAAAAGCGGCGAATCTTCCAGCACCTTGATTGCGGCAACAACCGCATCCAGGCTGGCTCCTCCCGCTTTCAAAACCTTGTGCCCGGCAACAAGAGCGTCGCCGAGCTTGTTCTTGTATCGCGCCTCCAGTGCTGCACTCATGGAATCGCGGTTGATGACACCCGCTCCTCCATGTACCAGAAGTACCGCTTTGGCTGGCATCGGCATTAGTAAACGCTCCCTTAGTTCTAGCGAGTTTACTCGCAGAACGCAGGGGCGCCGACTAACCTTTGCCTTTTCTTCGTTTTACCGCCTCAGCAGTCCAAAACCCCTGACACCTGAGCCGCCGGAAGAGGCGTAGGCATATGCACACGTGCACGCCTCAACCTCCTCATCGCCACTCAGGCGCTCGCCAGAGACGCAAACTTACATTGACTTCCTCAAAGGCTTTCTTTTGCTGTAGGGTCGACGCCGACCGGGCGATGCATGGCAGCGCCCCTGCAGTCACTTGCTGCGCAGCTTGGCGAGATACTCCTCCAGACCTTCAGGGTCGTCGGTGACAATGCCATCGACACCCATATGGACTGCAGAATTCCACTCCGACACCTCGTTGAGCGTCCAGACATTCACCTCGATACCCGCTTGCTGCGCCAGTTTGACCTGGTCAGCTCGCAAGTTGACGAATTGCGGATGCCAGGCCGTTGTGCCGACTTGCGCCGCATAAGCGGGAAGGTCGAGCAACAAGCCATTCACCAGCAAACCCGTCTTGTAGGCGTCAGTCTTTTCTTTGAAGCGCTTGAGAAAGGCATGATCGAACGAACTGACAATGATTGTGGTGCTGTAGCCGTAAGCGTCCAGCAACTCAATCAAATCGTCTTCGATGCCAGGATAGGCATCAGGCGCGTTTTTCACCTCCACGTTGACCATGAGCTGACCATCGATGATGTCCAGGACTTCTTTCAAAGTCGGGATTTTTTCGGTGGCGAACTCAGGGGAAAACCAGGCTCCGGCGCTCAGTCTCTTCAACTGCCGCAGGGTTTTGTCCTTGACGAGACCTTTGCCACTTGTGGTTTTGGTCAAGTCATCGAAGTGCAAAACAACCAGTTCTCCAGTCTTTGCCCGATGGATATCGAGCTCGATGCCATAACACTCAGCATCAACACACTTTCTGAAAACAGCAAGTGTGTTTTCGGGTCCCCACTTTCTGCCACCGCGGTGAGCGATGACGCGTGGGAGTCTGCGTCTCATAGATACCTCCGGAACCACAAACTAGCTCACACTCTCCAAATCGCCCGCAGAACTACTCCCATCAAATTCACGTGTCCGTCTTCAGCGCGATGTAAACGCTGAGAAAGAAGCGAAAACCGGATGGGAATGGACTTACTGGGGCAAAACGAGAAGAAGGAAGAAATGGAGGATGCTGGGACACGTTATCTAAACCCCAGAGACGTACTCAAGAGACTTCACACTAAAGTGCACTAATTAAAGGAGGTCGCCAAGATGTAATCGCTACGCGAACCAGGAATTCGGGCATCTTTGCAAGCTTTTTGTGCTTGACATCGGTCCACTCGGTGACACTTTGCGCGGGTTTGCAAAGCTCATGAAAACAGATGAAAAGTGGACCAGATCAAAGCAGTAAAAGCACAACTAAGTAGAAGCTCATAGATCTCATTGGAATTAATACAGGTATCTCTTGAAGAGCTCGTGATATTATCTGCGTCGCTTGATTTCCAACCCTTGCAAGCAAAAGCGGCTCCGCGAGCCGCAATCAGCAGATTCACCGACCTCCGAAGCCTGCTGAATAGCTAAAAGCACAGGATCGACTTAGACCCGATGTTGTTCAACAGCTTCACCTACATGCTGTTTTTGCCGGCGGTTGTGTCTCTCTACTGGGGCATTCCGAACCGCTACCGAACAACGTTGCTTTTGGTAGCAAGCTACATCTTCTACATGAACTGGAAGCCGACCTACGGTCTGCTTATCCTCGCGCTCACGATCATCAACTACCTGATTGGTTTGGCGCTGGAAAAGTTCAAAACTCAGAAAAAGCCCATTCTCATTGCTGGCGTGGTTTTCAATCTCGGCTGCCTGTGTTTTTTCAAGTACGCCAACTTCCTTCTCCAGTCGATTTTTTCAGGCTTACATGGACTCAACGCGCTGGTCGCTCCGGGTCATGCTGACGCATGGGCAAGCCCGGCGCTGAAAATCATTCTGCCTTTGGGCATCTCGTTTTTCACTTTCGAATTCATCCATTACATTGTCGACGTATATCGCGGCAGTGCAGCCGTCAAAAACTTCCGTGATTTTGCGCTTTTCGCCGCCTTTTTCCCATCACAAATCGCCGGTCCCATCAAGCGCTTTCAAGACTTCACACACCAGTTACTGGAAAAGCCGGTTTTTTCCAGCGCCAATTTCCGCGAGGGAATTTTCCTCATTTTGCAGGGACTGTTCAAAAAAATCGTTCTGGGTGACAATCTCGGATTCGTCGTAAACAACGGCTTTGATCGCCCGGCGCAACTGGGGCTCGTGGACGCGTGGATCGCGGTTGCTGGTTTCACATTCCAGATTTTCTTCGATTTTTCCGGCTACACAGATATCGGCAGAGGCTCCGCTTTACTCCTGGGATACAAAGTTCCGGAAAATTTCAATTGGCCGTTTCTTGCTGCCAATCTCACCGAATTCTGGCGTCGCTGGCACATTTCGCTGTCTACCTGGTTGCGCGATTACCTCTTCATTCCGCTGGGTGGCTCGCGAGTAAGTCCGAACAGAGCGCGTTTCAATACGATGCTGACGATGATCTTGGGCGGCTTGTGGCACGGTGCGGCCTGGCACTATGTGATCTGGGGCGCGTTTCACGGCATCGGACTGGTACTCTCCAAAGAGTGGACAGATTTTGCAGCACGAACACCTTTCCTTGCCAAACTGCGCCCCCACCCAATTTGGCACTGGTCGGGCGTAGCGATCACCATGCTCTTTCTTTTCATGGCAGGAATTCTCTTTAGAGCTGAAACCATTCCAAAGGCGCTTAGAATCGCCCACAAGCTCATAACTTTGGAAACGGGTGGTGAAGTGACGTGGATGTTCTTGAATTCAACTCTGCCAGTCACTCTTTCCCTTTATGTCGCTTTTCTGGCAGCGCGCTCATTAGCGGACAAAGCTTCTGGTTCTGACAATTCTTTGAGCAAAACACTTACGGCACTCCGCCTTTTCTTCGAACAGTCACTAGGTACGCAGGTTGTCGCATACACAAGCGTTGCGCTAATTATTCTCGGCTTTGCACCAATGCGCGTTTCTCCCTTCATTTACTTCCAGTTCTAAAACACCAAGCAAACATAGATGACGCAAACACTGAACCGAGCCGAAAGAAAGCAAGCCTTGCCGCAGAGCAAGAAGCTTTTGCCCGGCAAGAAAAAATCAGTGTTACGCGCGATCGGCGAAACGGTTGTCGCTGCAACCGTTGCGATCACACTGCTAGAGTCGTTTTTCAACTTTGCAGGAATTGGGCAGCAAGAATTCTTAGAACCGGATCAAGTTCTTGGAGCGCGCCATATTCCATCAAAACAAGTGACCTGGCGGATGGAAGGCCTTTCGCGCGACAGTTTCAATTCATTCGGAATGCGAGACTACAAGCGTTCTTTAACAAAACCTGCAAACACGACAAGAATTGCAGTGCTCGGCGATTCCGCTGCCGAAGGGATGCAAGTGGCGCTCGGAGACACATTTACGATAGTGCTGCAAAACAAGCTCAATGCAGAAGCCGCAGCGAAAGGCTCCAAACAGCGCTTCGAGGTCCTCAATTTCGGATGTGCAGGTTACTCGCAATTGCAAGAAGTTTTGCAATACGAGACACAGACTGGGAAGTTCGCCCCGGATATAGTCGTGCTTTTCTACAACCACAGAGACGCAGCGGAAAGCGTAATCGACAATTCTATGCGCTCGCTTGCAGAGCCAAAACCTTATTGCTACCTAACGCCGGAAGGCGAATTGAAGCTGGACAACTCGATTTTGGAAGCGCACGCAGGCGAGTTAAAACCAAGCCCCGTTCTCGATTGGCTGCGCCGAAACAGCCGCATTTATGGCGTCATCAACCAAACTATTTTCTCCCTATCAATTAGCGACAAGCGCTTCGTAAAACTAAAACACTGGTTCACAAGGCAAAACAAACACACTGTCGCTCCCGCCGCCTACCCACCTCAAAACATCGAGGCTGTCGGCTGCAAGCTGCTGGAGCGGTTAAACAATGATGTTAAGGCAAATGGTGGGCACCTCATTTTGATGATGTTTCCCAACACAGTTCCTTATGCAGATCTAAAACGCCAGCAAGCGCTCTTCAGCAAAATGGCTAATGAAGATGGTTTTGAGTACCTAGATCTCTCCAAGCCGTTTATCCAACACAAACGCAAACGAGACTTGATCATCGAGTATCACTTCTCGCGCAAAGGTCATGAATTCCTCGCCGACATGCTAAAACCGTGCGTTGATAAGCTTTTGAAACAGTAGCGGAGCTGTTGCGCTTCTCATTAATGCGGCGGCATCGCAGCATCATCTGCAGCTTTCGCTGCGGACAGGTCTTTGCGTGCTTCATCCGGCTTACCCATGGACTTGTGAATATCAGCTCTCAATTGATAATAGCTGCTCATTCCAGGCTGTTTTACAATCGCCTGATTGATGTCGGCAAGCGCGGCTTTCAAATTGCCGAGCTTCAAATTCGCCTTGGCACGGAATTCATAATTATGGTCATTAGGAAACTTGGTTATCACTGCGTCCAAGTCTTCTTTGGCGTGTTGGTAGTCCGCTAGATTGTGCGTGAAATCAGCTCGCTCCAAATAGATAAGAGCGCGTCCTTCTTTTAGTCCGACGCGGTTCGGAAAATAGCTAATGATGCGGTTTTGGTCTTTGAGGGCAAGATCAAATTTTTTGTTGAATCGGTTGTAGCGAATTCGATTGATCAGAGCATTTATAGGAGGTTTTTTCGAGAACTCGATAGACCTGCTGTCGTCACGAGTCGCCAACTCGTATTCCATCATGGTTCGATAGATTGCAGAGCGATGATCGTAATACTCCGAATTTTTCGAATCTAGCTTAATCGCCTCGTTGATATAACGAAGTGCTTGTTTCGGCTCGAGCAAATCTTGATACAAGCGACTGATTGAATACTTGATGTGTGGCTGATCGGGCAACAGTTTATCGGCTTTGAGCTGGTCATTGAGAGCTGCTCTATAGTCACGGTTGACCTCATACATTGAACCTCTAAAATGATACCAACTGCCATTCTCCTCCATGGAAAGCGCTCTATTCAAATCGGAAAAAGCACTCTGTCCTCGCTTTAGAATCCAATTTATGTTGCCGCGAATATAGTACGCAGGAGCGAATTTAACATCGAGCGAAAGCGCCCTGTTGACTTCATTCATCGCTTGTTGGTATTTAGCAACATAAAATAAAGTGGTGGCGCGTTCGGTGGCAAAATTTGGACTCTTCGGTTCGAGCGCAACCGCTTTATCGTAATCTTTCAGCTCTTTGGCACGATCGCCCAACATTCGATAAATTGCGGCTCTTTGCGCGAATCTTAATGCGTCAGGCTGCCTTTTCACAGCCTCATTCGCATAAATCAGAGCACCTTTATAGTTTTTCTCCAAGACCAAGCAAGAGGACATTAGCCCGGCGACCTCGGCATTATGCGGCTCGATTCGCTCTGCTTGAGTAAGATACTCTTTTGCTTTGGCTATGTTTTTGTCTTTCATGCTGAAACTTGCCAGAGCCAAATATGGCTGAACAGACTTCGGCTCGCTCGCCATCGCCTTTTTAACGGCAGCCATTGCTTCGTCAGTACGATTGAGATTTCGCAAGGTTCTGGCTTTGAGGCTCATGGCATGTGCGGATTTCGGCTTTATGGCCAAAGCTTCTTCAAATTTCGCCAATGCCTCATTGAAGCGATGCCGGTGCAGGAAAGACACACCTTCTGCAAGGGAGCTTGCGAAATTTGGATTGCTTATCGGTGCAGTACTATCCGCCGCCAGCCCCAACGAAGCCGACAGCAAAGTCACCAATGCAGCGATAGTTACAGAACGAATGCGCATCTAATCAGACATTCTGCCAGAAATGCGTCTTGAAATTGGCAAATAAACTAAGCTTGACCGAATTGTCTGAATTTGGACTTATCAAGATTGTTAGCAGCTACAGTCGAAGCGCCGCTGACGAAATCCTCGAAGGACTTATCAACCTTGCTGGCTACCTCTTCGGTGTGTCCGCCATTAAGGAATTTATTGATGACGTCCCGATTGTCTCCACCACGCTGACCAGCATTGGAGAGAGCCATCAGGCTGGCTGCATCAGAGGCTCCAAAACCGATTTCAGGAAGATGCTTTTGTGCGTTCTCAAAGGACTCTCTCATCCCGGGCATTGCGTGCGCGAAGGATGGCACTAAGTTTTTGTGAGCGTCATGCAAATCGTCCAAAACGCTCAAGTGGGTTTCGGAACTCATCTTTTGCATTCCGGCATCGCTCGTTCTGAGCGGCGCATCTAAAGGAAAAGATTCAAATACGTTGTTGCCGTGAGCCATAAAAACGCCTTGGATGTTTGTAGTAAATGTGCGAGATAGACCTCGCCGGTTTATCAATTAGACCATTTTGCAATGGATTGTCAAGCACATTTTATCTTAGACAGTCGCGCTGGCGGGCATCTCTGGCAGCAAGTGGGACATAGGATGGCAGATTAAATTTCCGCCTTCGGATTCTACTATTACGATGATTTCCGGACCAAATTCCGAGATAAACTGACGGCAAACCCCGCAAGGCCAACCCTCGCCCGCTTTGCAGAAAACTGCTATCGCTTGAAAGCTTCTGTGTCCGTCCGAAATAGCCTTAACGATGGCAGTCCTCTCGGCGCAGATAGAACCACCATGAACCCGATTTTCAACGTTGCAGCCTGTATAGACCTGACCGTCGGCGGTCAGCAAGGCAGCTCCGACAAGGAAATTAGAATACGGAGCGTAAGCTTTTTCGGCGGCCTCTTTTGCAGAGGCGACCAGCTGTCTGCAGAGCGCCGGATCAAGAGTCCGCGTTTCCGGAGTCGACATCAAAAAAAATTCCTAGAAGGGCTCACCGTTCGGCAATAGCGTAACACCTGCCGAGCTGGGACCAGAAGAATACATAGTAGTAGACTTCGCAGTAATTGCCGATGCGCCTTTGCCTGGGGACACTACGTCCTCTAATTTGAGCATTCCTGTGTTGGGTCGCAGCTCAACCTGCCGGAAAGCGGGAGCTGTTTGCGGCATCAAACCGCCGTCAGGCAACGAGGCTTTCGGAATTAAGGTACCGGGCACGAAGTGAGTTGCAGGTGGGTCCAGGGGTGCTATCGCGTCATACGGACCGACTTTGGGGTGCTTGATACCCGGAAACTTGCTGGCGATTTCTCGCCCTTCCTTCATACGCTGTTCGTTTTGGAACATCGCATAATTGTGATATTGCTGCAGCTGCTCCGGAGAAAGTGGATGCATTTTCAGCTCCGCAAGCCCGTCCATGCATCTTTGAGCCAATTCTTGATTTTCTTGAGTTCCTGGCTGGCACAGATAGAGCGCATTGGAATATTCGGCTACCGCCTGGTTTATGAAACAGGACTGCTTATATGCGCGAGCAAGATGATAGTGCATTTCAGCATCGCCAGGATTTTCTTTCACATGCTGCACAAGGCTGGGAAGTGATTGCCAGTGCTGACCTTTCTGATGCATGTCGAGAATTTGCTGCTTACGCACATCGGAGGCAGCTTGCACATCGAACACCGAAGGTGGTGGCAAAGGCGGACCGGAATAATTGACGGAAATCTTCTCGACGCGGAAGGTATTCTGCGGCTTTGTGAAAATTAGCGAGGTGTTAGGAGTGAAAGAATAAATAGCCATCGGCCGCGCTTGCTGATCAAAACGGCGCAGGGGGTTCTTCCCGAAAAGCTGCTCTACATCTTCGAAATCCAGTTCGCGCGAGGCGTCGTTGATGAGAAACGTCTTGGTGTGCTTTCCATCAGCTTCATCGTAGTTGGTCAGTTCGTACTTAGGACCCTTGCAGCCCTGCTTGTACCAATATTTGTTGGATGGCGCTCCAGGCTGACCGGCAACCGATGTTGGCTTACCCAGGACAGTGGAAAGGTATGTTTCATCAAGCAGTTGCGGATTTGTAGAAAGCTTTGTAATCAGAGCAAGCGTGTCATCATCCAGTCCGTTAGCCGCATTTGCGGCCGGCATCAACAGTGAAAACGCGAGAAGGACTGCGGCTTTCAAAGCTGTCTTGCACTTGGGAATTGAATTCATCGGAATCTCATGAGATACCCGCGTGCCACCATATTCGGTGCAAGCAGGTTTTGAACAATACGCGAAACGCTTTCGGCATTATACTTATTCTTGACAACATTGCAATAGATAAGTTAAAAGCCTAGAGCTTTCTTTACGTAGTCAAGATAATTTAGCTCTGACAACCTATAAGACTTAGAAATCTTGATTTCTTGGGCTTCTTTAGCGTTTTCAAAGCTCTTGAGCCTGTTTCATTCCTAGCTTTCAAGAAGAGGGATCGGTGATGCTTCTATCTCGATTGTATTACCTACCCCTTATCGAACTGGAACCTCCGAACAAGCCAATTCCCGCGACTTTTTGAGTTTTTACTTCTTCACCTGAAGAGGCAAATCCGCACGGGCATTGTGAAACGACCTCTCCGGTCCTGTTTGGGCTTCTGTATCGCGCACCTGCGCTGTAGCAAGTGAGCCGCTTTCGCGTGCTCGCCAGGAGAACTCAAAATGATGACGTCTCAACCATACGGCCCCAGCATTCTGTGGCTGATCAGACACGGTCTGAGCTTGTCTAACGTCGCCCACGAGGAAGCCAAAGGCTCCCTATCGGACAAGCTCGATATCGATATCGCCAACGCCAAGGTGCCGCTCGCGCCACTGGGCCACGAACAGGCGTCCGATCTGGGTCGCTGGTTTGCCAGCCTTCCCGAGAACGAACGCCCCGAAGTAATCATCGCGTCGCCTTTCCTGCGAGCGATGGAAACGCGCGACGACTGCGTCGAAGCCGCTGGTTTCGACAAGAGCAAGCTCATCTTCATCGTCGACGAACGCCTGCGCGAAAAGGGCTACGGCATTCTCGACAATCTCACCAAAACCGGCATCAAGAAGCACCATCCGGCGGAAGCCAAACGCTTCAAGCTGGAAGGTAAGTTCTACTGCCAGCCGCCCGGCGGTGAAGCCTGGGTGGACGTGCTCTTCCGCCTGCGTTCAGTGCGAGAAGACATTCGTGCTCGTTTCCCCGGCAAGCGCGTCGCCATCTTCGCCCACCAGGTGGTGGTGCAGTGCTGGCGCTTGATGGAGGAAGAGCTCTCGGTCGATGAACTGTTGCGTCTGGATGACGAGATTGGCGTGCCCAACTGCGGCGTCATCTCCTACCGGACCGCCGAAGGCGCCAAGCCTTTCGACTCGATGGTTCTCGACAAACTCTACTTCGTCGCGCCCAAGGCGTCGGCGGAGAAAACAAAAACGACTGGAGCAAAGATGTCCAGCAACGAAAAGAAAACTGCGCTCTACCCGCCGGTGGAGCCGTTCTGCACAGGGCACCTCAAGGTGTCCGACGTCCACGAAATTTATTTCGAGGAGAGCGGCAATCCCGAAGGCAAGCCTGTGGTCTTCGTCCACGGCGGCCCGGGCGGCGGCACATCGCCGAACTATCGCCAGTTCTTCAATCCCGAGAAGTACCGGATCATTCTCTTCGACCAGCGCGGTTGCGGTAAGAGCCGCCCGTACGCTTCGCTCGAGGACAATACAACCTGGGATCTCGTCGAGGACATGGAGAAGCTGCGCAAGCACTTCGGCATCGAAAAGTGGCTCGTGTTTGGCGGCAGCTGGGGTTCCACCCTGGCGCTTGCCTACGCCGAGACGCATCCGGAGCATGTCAGCGAGCTCGTCTTGCGCGGGATTTTCCTCGTGCGCAAGAAGGAAATCGACTGGTTCTACCAGGAGGGTGCTTCCTACATCTACCCGGATGCCTGGGAGCCCTACTTCGACCACATCCCGGAAGACGAGCGCGACGACATGGTCGGCGCTTACTACAAGCGTCTCACCAGTGAAGACCCGGAAGTGCGTGTGGCTGCCGCCCGCGCCTGGTCAATCTGGGAAGGTTCGACGAGCAAGCTCTTCCCGGACCTCAACCTGCTCAACCGCTTTGGCGACGCCACTTTCGCTGAAGCATTCGCGCGCATCGAGTGCCACTACTTCATCAACCGCGGGTTCATGCTCAATGACTCGCAGCTGCTGGACGACGTGGAGAAGATTCGGCACATCCCGACTGTCATCGTGCAGGGCCGCTACGACGTGGTCTGCCCGATGACCAGCGCCTGGGATCTGCACCGCGCATTCCCGGAGGCGGAGTTCAACTTGATTGCGGACGCCGGTCACTCGGCGCATGAGCCCGGCATCACCGCCGCGCTCGTTGCCGCGACCGACAAGTTCGCCGGCCTCTAAGCCCATCTTAGGGGAGCGCGATTGTCGCGCTTCCCTCCTTCCTTCCTGTCAGAGAGCACTCAGCTGCTCTCTCTAACTCTACGATTCCAAAGGAGTCCACCTATGTTTAAGGAGCTCATCAGAAAAATCATGGATGCCATCAACGGAAACAAGAAGCCCGCTGAAACGGGCTCGGCCAAGCCTGCCGCCACCGGCAAGAGCTCGGTCATCGTCGTCACTGGCGAAGCCACGTACGATTCGGAAGTTCTGAAGTCGACCGTTCCTGTGGTCGTTCTCTTCTCCGCGCCCTGGTGCTCGTACTGCGAGAAGCAGGCGCCGGTGTATGAGAAGGTCGCCAAGGAAATGTCGCCGGCGGTGAAGTTCGTCAAGATCAACACCGACAACGACAAGGCGATCAAGAGCCGCTACGGTTTCCGCGGTATCCCCACCACGGGCGTCTACATTCCCGGCACCGCCAACGGTGCCCTGAAGTTGCACTCGGGATTCATGCCCGAGGCGGCGCTCAAGGCGTTCATCAAGGACGCCATCAAGAAGTAAGCGGCAGCACGCGTCTGGAAATCCTCCGGCGCGTGCAAGCTGCGATTTGCCGGCAGCACCGGGTGCAGGTTGTGAAAACAGCTTGCACTCGGTGTTTCGCCGAATATGGAGACAAAAATGTCATATCTCGTGATTAGCACCAGTTTGAATCCAGAAAGTCGCAGCTTCCTGCTGGCGAAAGAGGCTCACCGCCTCCTGAGCCAGAAGGGCAAAGCTGAACTTCTGGATTTGCGCAAGGCACGCCTTCCTCTCTTCGACGGCGGCAAAACCGCTCAGTCAAGGGCAGCGAAGCGCGTCAAGCAGAAGATCCAAAACGCCACCACTATCGTCATCGCGGCTCCCGTCTACAACTATGACGTGGGTGCGGCGGCGAAGAACTTGATCGAATTGACAGGCGATGCCTTCAAAGACAAGACGGTCGGCTTCATGTGTGCGGCAGGTGGCAAGGGAGCTCGCATGGCTTTCCTTGGACTGTCCAACAGCATGATGATGGACTTCGGCTGCCTCATCATCCCCACTTTCGTTGTCGCTGACAAAGGCGCATTCGAAGGCGAGCAGATTGTGGAAGCGTTCACCAACGACCGCATCCAGCTGCTCGTGGATAAAGCCGTCAAGCTGAATGGCGCCAGCTTGCCCGACAAGAAGTAATAACGCCTGGCACGGAGGGAGGAGTCGCATTGCAAGATGCACTCTTCCCTTTTTGTCATTTCCACATTTCTGCTATATGCGCTCGTAGCAACTGGAAGAAGTAGGATAGCGCCTGGAAGACGCCCATGCAGAAAGGCAAACCAAAAAAACGTCCTCGTCGGTCAACTGTTTTTCACCATGTCCGCACAGACTTCAATGCAATCGTTGCAAATATAGCTGCGCGGACCGGCCACAAGTTTTTGCACCTCGGTAGAACTACGTCCGCAAAAGGAGCAATCAGGTGGTGAATGCGAACCCTCTTCGCTGATGACCGCTACCCATTTTTTGACAAAGGCGCTCAAAGCCTCATCAATACTAAGCTTGTCATCAACATCCAGCGCTGGATCAAAAGCAAGAAACCTTCTCTCGTCATACTTTTCCACAACCGACCTGCATTTCTCGTAGTCGATCGATATTGAGAAATGCTCAACTATGTCATTGGTTTCACCATAAAATCCATAGTGGGTTAAAAACCCAACTTTATCAAACTCGGCATAAACACCGTCTTTTTTGTCCGATTGCCAGGTATTCGGAAGATCTTCTTTGGTGAGTTTTTTCATTCGGTACCATCACTTGGAATTTCTTCAGCCACCAAATCCTGGCAGAATCCCACACACCGATCGCAAATCATTGCAACTGGCCCGGCGATTAGTTTGGCGACTTCATCACGTCCCTTGTAGCAGAAGCTGCATGTAGATGGGTTGTGAGATTTCTCAATTATGCTGTCCAGCCATCCATCCAACCACTCAGCCCAGGCTTTCTCCAGCTCTTCAGGATCTTGAGCATCAAACCGACCCTCTTCGTCCTCCGGAAACGCGTAGCGTTTGCGCCGCACGACGCGCGCTTGCATGTCCTTGTGACCGAGATAAAGAATCCATCCACACGCGGGATGCTCGCCTTCCCAGTAATAGCCGTACTCGGATAACTGACCGTCAGGATAAAAACGCGCCTTCAATCCAAGCTCGTCGAATTCGGTGCTAAAGCCCTTCGGCAAAATCTCTTCTGTGAGCTTTTCCAATTGGGGACCTCAAGAAGCGGCGCTAAAAATAGCTTATCAAGCTTATCCGATTGACTTTAAGGTATGACTTCACTAAACCATGTAGCAGGTCCTGCTCAAAAGAACGAGCTAAAACCTCTGCCATTTTCGCTTTTCGA
>JAVLKG010000022.1:0-36374 GCA_032128875.1 Candidatus Melainabacteria bacterium 17Bon1m | reverse complement strand
ATATCAATGAACCAGTGTTCGTTCAAACATTCGTCTCGGAAGCGGCCGTTGAACGATTCGCAAATTGCATTTTCCATTGGTTTGCCCGGTTGGATGTAGTCCAGGAAGACGTTATTCATCGATGACCACTTGAGCATTGCGGCTCCAGTGAACTCTGGTCCGTTATCTAGAACAATCTTTTCTGGCTTGCCAAACTGCCACACAAGACGATCCAGGACGTTTACCACGCGCGCTCCGGGCAAACTGAAGGCCACATCAATCGCCAGGCACTCGCGAGTGAATTCGTCGACAACGTTGAAAGTTCGATAACGCCGACCGCCGGCAAGGCTGTCCGCGACGAAGTCCATCGACCATCGTTGGTTTGGACGCGTGGCCGGTTCTAGAGGTTTACGGAACACTCGAACTTTCTTTCGCCTGCGTTTTCGCACTTGCAGTTTCTCTTCGCAGTAAATGCGATAGACGCGTTTGTGATTGATTTCTTCGCCCTTGCGCTGCAACATCCAGGTGATTCTCCTGTACCCGAAGCGTTTTCGAACAGAAGCTAGATCGACGATTTCTGCGCGAAGCGCAGAATCGTCTTTGCGCGTGCTTTGACGTCTCTTTGTAGACCGGGCAATGCCGATCTCTTTAACCGCTTTTCGTTCGCTAATTCCCACCTCGCAAAGCGCTTCTACCGCGGCCTTGCGATGCGAGGTGGTCAGTACTTTTTTGAAAGTGCATTCTTGTAGCCATCAATCAGAAGCGCCTGCTCTCCCAAGATTTTCTTGAGCTGGGCGTTCTCATCTTCGAGCGTTTTTAAGCGCCGCACGTCGCTCACGTTCATGCCTGCGTACTTATTCTTCCAGTGGTACAGCGTCTGATTGGAGATGCCGTGCTTGCGGCAGATCTCCTTGCCGGTAACGCCGCCCTCAGATTCTTTGAGGATGGCGACTATTTGTTCTTCGGTAAATCGGCTCTTTCTCATTGCGACCGTCCTTTCTGATGAAACTATGCCTGATTTTCTTTCGAAAATCCACTTGGCTCGGTTCAACTTTTTGGGGTCAGGTCAAAAATACGACAAAAACAGGTCTGGTGAAGCGATTTATTCGTGTAGCCATTTTGTTGTCCGGCGCAATCAGTGGATTATCGCTGACGTTCAGCCTCAACGCTGTTTTCTTGAAAGATGTTGAATTTGCAAATGCCGATCCGTTCTTGATCTTTTTGTCTGTCTTTTCGGGGCTGTTGCTCTTTTTTCTCTTTATCTGCTTCTATCTGATGCTAGACAAAACTTAGATGAACTATAACAGCAGACCTTTCCTGAAAAGCTACTGCCCTGGGGGTGAAATTATTGTTTCTGGAGCCGTGTATAGTTTTACGGCTGCGTCGGCCGGCTCTTCATCTTTATTGATTTCAGGCTCGGGTTTGAGTTCGACAGCTGTGATCTCATTTGTCGGGATTACTCTTAGCTTGAATTCAATAGGACGCCCGATTTCTTTGCTAAGAAACTTTTGAACGAGTGCGACCTGGCGGTTGCTAATCGGTTGGTCGGGCGCAGTTACAGTTGCTGTTACTGCAGTCGGGTTTCTAAATCGTTTTACCTGTACCTCTTGCAACTGCAAACCTCTAAAAGTAAACGTCTTTTCGATAAGCAGTTTTTTCACCTTGGCACTGATGATATTTTCCGTAATCAATTCGCTCATACTATAAGCCAGGGGGACAATGAGAAGCAGGCTGACAATTGCCGATATTAGAAGGCCTTTTCTTGCTTGCCTTAAGGGTGTGAATCCCACAAACAAAAACACTAGAGAACCGGCCATTGCGATTCCGACCAAGTTGGTCGCATACAGCAAGAGTGCACCTGACCAGACAGAAAAGTTTCCAAAGGCCAAGCCGATTCCGACAACGCCCAGCGGGGGAACCAGAGCAACTGAGATAGCAACACCCGCAAGTGAATTTGAGAGTTCTTCTTTGGTTTGACAGTATGAACCGATGGAGCCGGCGAACACCGCCACCCCCAGATCCAAAAGTGTAGGATTCGTACGAGCCAGTATCTCATTTGTTAATTCAAGAGAGTGAAATAGCATCGCCGTCAGCATAGAAAGAGCGATAGCAGCCGTAGTGCCGATTGAAATAGTCACCAGGCTGGCAGACAGCAGCTTGATATCGCCCGTTAATGTCGCTAGCGACAAGCCTGTTAAGGGACGCATCAAAGGCGCAATAATCATCGCTCCTATGATTACGGCGGGGCTGTTCTGAAAGAGTCCAAATGTAGCGATCAGGCTTGATGCTGACAAAAGCAAGAGAAAATCTACACTCACTTTACTCATTGCTTCCAGTCTGCTCTGCAGCGCCGAAAGCTCAGTTGCTTCTACATGTCTTAGAAGTGGTGTCATACAAGGAAAGCCATAAAGATCATTCAATTTTCGCGAGAAAACTCTTTCTCTGTTATTGAATCACCCAATCAAGCTCTCTGCTCAATTTGCCCAGGTAGTATTTGACCGTATTTCGGCAAAGAAAGATTGTCCTCAATGGATGTGCTCATAATTAGTTTCGCAAAATCCGGAATGGAAAACAGTTTCGTTAATTGATTGCGGACAAAAATCCCTGCCGAACTTCTCGGTGCAAACCAGGCACCGATACTTTCTGCACCCTTCTGTTTCTTGCCTATAAATTCCATTAACACTTCTTCGTACATACGAAACGCTGTTGAGTGGTCGCCTGCTGCTAAGTTCAATTCACCAGCCAGTACGTATGCGCCTAGGAGCGCTAAAGCTGCTCCCTGTCCAGCTAGCAAAGATGGACAGTAAGCCGCATCTCCAACTAGTGCAATTCGTCCCCTTGACCATTTGTCTAGGTGAATCTGGCTGACCGAGTCAAAATACAGGTCATCGGCACTTTCCATTGCTTCCAGAGCAGCCTCAGATTCCCAGCAAACATTTGTAATCACGTGCCGGACGATATCCCTTTCGTCACCTTCGAAGTTTTTCAGATGTTTAGCTGAGAAGATCAAAAAGAAAACTGTCTTATCTTCCCGCAGCGCAAATCTAGCTAACTGCTTGCCTGGAGCTGAGTAGCAAACATATACGCCATCATTTCTCGGTCTGTACCCAACGCAGCTGAAAGCAGCAACATAGTAGCCCAGCTTCTTTTCGCATGCGGCACTCTCCGGAAAGCATAGTTGGCGCACTTTTGAATGTAGACCATCCGCTCCTACGACCAGATCAAAATTTCGTATTGAGCCGCTTTCCAGCCTAACTTCCACGCCATCTGCGCTTTCGTTCAGTGTGTTAATTGAATCTGCAAAAATTACCTCGACATCCGATTCTATTTTGTTATAGAGAACCTTTGCAAGATCGCTTCGCTGGATACTCAAATATCGCTCACCGAGCCGAGAGCGAAACAGATCCGCGCTGAATCCACCAACCTTTTGTCCTTGGGAATTTAGTAGTCGAACCTCCTCAGCTGCATAACCCATTTTGCGCAGCTCAGGCAAAACATTCATTTCTTTTGCTATTTCAAAGCCCAAACCCCAAAAGTCAATGATATACCCGCCCTTTCTTAGGCACGGTGCTTGCTCGATGATTGTTGGAGAGTATCCGTACCTCTTAAGCCAGTATGCGAGTGTTGGACCGCCAATGCCAGCTCCTGAAATAAGTATGTTTTGATTTTGCATTTCTAAAGATTGACGTTATCCCACTCCCTGTTTTGAAGGATTGGAAAAAATCAAGTTGATTACATCGACCCTGCGTACCGCGTAGGTTTTAGCCGTGTCATGAATTACTCGGCTTATCTCTTCACTCGCCGGAGCATACTGATACCTACTGGGTTTTATGTGAACCTCTTTGAGAAAGCCGGCTTTGACAAACTTATTCAGGCAAGACTCCATCGCGCCTGCACTTGAATAGAGCAATCTGGAAAGAGTAAATGCATCGACTGGTTCTTTGATGTTCATTAGAGCGATGAGGAGATCCAGTTGCCAGACCGACTGGATGTTGTCTCTAAGAAAGGTTCTTACTTCGAATGAAATCTCTTGCATACTGCCCACCTGAATCCAGAGCTTTGAAGCTCTATTTAGAAGCGAAAACCATTACTTTGCGATCCACATTTCCCTCCTGGTGTTGTGGTGGAGTTTGTGCGAAAGTGCCACAACTTTTTCGGTTCTTCTTAATTCGCCGCCGAATTTTTGCCACCAATTTCCTAAACTATTGGCCAGAACGGTTTGTTTCAAGCCGTCCATTCGCTCCTTGCGTTTAATTTCCGGCGTTGAGAGTGCAGTTGCTATCTGCTTTGAAATAGTCTCTGGTTCCAGGTCATTAAGAGTGAGCACGTTGTCGCTTAACTCTCTCCAGGCGCCTGCATGCTTTGACAAAATCAATGTGCCATCCTTTGAGCAAAGAGCAAACTCTTTTGCTGTTAGGTTCAGTCCGTCCAAGACTGGCGTGACAAGCATCACTTCAGCACGTTTATACAACCACGCAAGGACATTAGCTGACACCGGAGTGTCTATCCAAACGATCGGCTGCCAGTCGGTCGATCCCCAGCGTCTGTTTATCGATTCGCAAAGTGTTTTGCACTGATGCCAGTATTCATCGTAAGCAGGCAGACCGGCCCTCGTTTTCTGGCACAACTGCAAAAACGTAACCTTTTCCATCTTGTCACTGTTGGTAGAGAAAAAGTGCTCGATGGCGGATAGTCTTTGAAAGACTCCTTTTGTGTAATCTGCGCGATCAACCGACAACACAAATGGCTTGTTGGAGAAAGCCTCCACATCTACATCCCGGCAACTATAGCTTTCTTCTCTAAGCTTGTTTAGCCAGTAATCACTATCCACACCGAGAGGATGACAAACAATACTGACAGTTCCGCCGTCTGGTTTTGTTATCAGGCCCGCGGCGAAATGAACTTTATACGCTGGCATGTACTGGTGTACGAAATTCAAGAAATTCTGTCCATAACAATCTATGTGGAAACCGATTTTGTGCGAATGTAGTAGCCCCTCTGCTATTTGGCATAGATGCGGAGCAAAACTGTCTTTCACATACTTGGGCCAAGGAATGTGCCAGAACAGATCGATCTTTCCACTAGAATGTTCGGATAGATACTTTGGACAGAGCGCTAATTGATAGTCATTGACGAAGGTCTTGGTATTCGCTCCCAGCTCTTCTGTGTGCCTCACATTCCAGGCAAAACTCAAGTTCAATTGCTCGTACATGTTCTTATCCGCTTCGTCAAATGAAGCAAATTCCGACAATTCGTGTAGTACCGGCCAGAGAAACTTATTGCAAAACCTGTAGTGACCCTCTACGATTTTGAAAGGTATTTGACAGACATCGTCAGTGGAATTTTGTTTGCCAAGCTTTTTTCTGAGCTGTGAGCCATGCAAATACCACCATCTCTGTGTAGTTTCAGTTTGCTCTATCACTCGTGATAAAGTTGCTGAAACGCCGCCAGGGGTTGATGGGCCACGGTACGAAAGAATGTTCATCAATTGACCTCATATACCTCAAACTCGGTAATGCCTCACGCGGGAAGTCTTTTGAGGCTGTCTCAAACTGAATTTCAGTGTAGCGTTCGAAAATTTCGCGAAAATTTCATCCGTCAAATCTGGCGAAAAACCGGATAGGATAGGTAACAGAGGCATTGCAACATGAGAATATTGCTGGCAGAAGATGACACCTTTTTAGCTGACGGACTTTCCATGGTTTTGAGAGACAATGGTTATGCTGTCGACATTGAGGCTGATGGGGCAAACGTTCCTATTGCCGTGTGCACCACTCCGTACGATCTTCTTGTCTTGGACTTAGGCCTGCCTAATCTTGATGGACTGGATGTTCTAAAAAGAATCAGGTCAAAAGGTGAGACAATTCCGGTTTTGATTTTGACAGCACGTGATGCGTTGCAGGACAGGGTGAAGGGACTTGATCTGGGTGCAAACGACTATCTCACGAAGCCATTCGAGCTGCCAGAATTGGAAGCACGCATACGAGCACTGATAAGAAAAGACACGTGGTCAAACCGGACTGAAATTACAGTCGGGTCGCTCGTATTCAATACTGTCGATCGAGTAGGCACTATAAATGGTAAGCCAATTGATCTCACAGCCAGAGAGTTGGCAGTTCTGGAGATACTTTTGCAAAAACTAGGCACGTCGATAGACAAGCAACGAATTACCAGTTTGATTTCTTCTTGGGATGAAGAGGTAACTGAAAATGCCATTGGAATTGTAATTCACCGGCTGCGAAAGAAAATCGAGGAAGCCAATTTAACCATAAAAACATCAAGGGGGCTTGGATACCGTCTTGAAGTCTGTAATTGAGCGATCGCTGAAATCACAATTGCTTTTCTTTTTGCTTTTGCCTTTATGTGGTGTATGGCTCTTAACTGCATGTGGAGCCTATTTTCTAGCTGAGCATTTTGCGAATAAGACATTTGATCGTGAATTGTTGAATTCTGCTGATTCAATAATTGCTCGCCTTCGATCAGATCCTGTGAAGATTTGGATTGACATGCCACCAGCAGCACAAGCGATTCTAAGACATAACTACAGAGACAAAATTTACTATCAGGTACTTAAGCCGGACGGAACGCGTATCTCGGGCGATGCATTTTTGCCAAAACCGGTTCGGCGCTTTGATTCACCCGTTCCTTCATTTAGATTTGCGAAACTCAATGGTGAAGATGTTCGTATTGTAAGAGTAAAAGCAAATCTTGGCGGCAATGAAGAGCAGGTGGTTATGGTACAAGTTGCGCAAACTTTGAATGCCCTGCATGAAATGTTTCATCAGATTCTGCTTAGTATTGTTATCCCTCAGGTCTTCATGATCATCTTTGGTGCCTTGTGCGTCTCATACGGAGTCAAGCGAGGGCTGATACCGCTGGTGGTTTTAGAAAGAGAGCTTTCCTTGAGATCGCAGCATGATCTTTCTCCTGTTCGTTCGAATAACACACCAATCGAAATAAAGCCTTTGATTGATGCCTTGAACGCACTTTTAGAAAAGCTCCGACAGGATATCGATCAGCAACAGCGTTTTGTTACAAATGCCGCGCACCAGTTCCGTACTCCTTTGGCAGGTATTAAGACCTATATCTACGCTGCTAAGCGACTGCCAGCTGATGCGCGCATGACAGAGATGCTAGCAAAAATCGAATCAGGTGTTGATCGATTGACTCATCTGTCAAATAAGCTCTTGGTTCTTGCAAAAGCAGAACCTCATACTAATGATATTAGCCACCAGCCTGTTGATTTGAATTTCATAGCCTCCGAAATGACCGCTGATTTTGTTCCGGAAGCATTGCCCAGAGGAACGGAGTTGTCGTTCATCGGTTCGGAGAAGCCAGCAATGGTTAACGGAGAGCTTTCAGATCTAGCTGAATTAACTTCCAATCTCATTGAAAATGCCATTATCTATACGCAGGAAGGTGGCAACGTCAGTGTTAGAGTGACGAATGGTGACGCTGTACGATTGACAATTCAGGATAATGGGCCAGGAATTCCAGAAAGTGAAAGAGAGAAGGTCTTTGAACGCTTCTATAGAGTCTTAGGTACAAGCGCACAGGGAAGCGGTCTTGGCCTTCCTATTGTAAAAGAGATAGCTCTCGCGCACAAAGCGACGGTCGAGATTTCTGATTCTACAACCGGAAAAGGAACCACTGTAATTGTTACGTTTCCATGCATCAACAAGAGGAATGCACCTGTGGCAAAGCAAAAGGGTTGATTGAAGCAATTTCTTTGCGTCCGTCAAAAATTACATTCCTGGAAAGAATGCCGAAAGAAGTGATTGTTAGAGTGACTCGGTTAAAAACCTTTGGAGGAGTCTGGATGAAATCTTCATCAATTGCTCTTGTCGCCTTTCTAATTTCTACGGCTTATCCAGCCCTGGCCGCCGACGTCTCTGGCAGCCAGCCTACATCAACCACACAAGAAAAAACCACACAGAAAAGTGCGGCTGAAAGTGCAGAATCAAAAGTCGTTGCTGCGGACTCAAACACAAAAGATTCTACTGCAAAACCACCGGCAGACAGCAAGGCATCGCAGGCTGCTACTGCCCCTAGTCCTTCTCCTAATGTCAAAGACGGCGCCAAAGCTGAAGCCAAGCCGGAGGCTCCGGCTGGAAGTTCTACAACAACAAACACTGTTGCCGCCACCAATTCTACGGCAGCAAAGGAATCGGCAGCTTCGACTTCTGCGAGTGCGGATGATGCAAAAAAAGAGAGTGAAAAGACAAAGGATTCCGGTAAGACTAAATAGTAAGTATTTCAAAGTTGCTCTCGGCGATAAAAAGGAGAAGGAGAAATCAACTGACTTCTCCTTTTCTGTTTTGCCATTGCATTTTTTTATCTGTCAATTTACCTGATGCTCGATCACAAGCGTGTTTTGCTCGTATGATAAGAAGTAAGAGTATTCATGAATACGAATTCTATTGATCTCGTCATCTGTAGTGATCAACTGTTATTAGCCGTTTCCAAATCAAGGCAATTCGCAATCCAGGGTATGCCGTAAATTGACTGCTCCTAACTCTATTAGCAACAAACTCCTTCGAGTGCTATTAGTGCCTCTTTGTATAATGTTTGTGCTGACGGCGCTTGTTGCATACAATTTAGCCGCCTGGTTTGCCAATGACGCTTATGACAAAGAACTGCTCAACGCTGCTCACGCTGTAGCGGCTAGACTTTCCAAGGATGAGCATGGCTTGGTGGCGGAGCTTCCCACTGCTGTCCAAGAAGTTCTTCGACACAACGATACAGACGAGTTTTTCTATCAGGTTCTTACTCCCCAGAAAGAGAGAGTGGCTGGTGATGCGCTTTTGCCAATGCCTCAGAATGACGTTAACACGGATGTGCCGAGTTACAGGAATGCGGTGGTCAACTCTCGCAAGGTTCGTATAGCTCGCATCAGAGTTCCGCTTCACGAAGATGATTCAAGGATAGTTATCGTGCAAGTTGCTCGTACACTGAATGCACGTAATGAGCTGATTCATCGAATTTTTTTGAGTATTGTCATACCACAAATTTTTCTGGGATTTCTAAGCATTGCCTGCGTGCGCTACGGCGTGAAAGATGGCCTTAAGCCGATGAATGATCTAAGTTCCCAGGTTCGAATGCGTTCTCAATCCGATCTCAAGCATATCGACATGAAAAACCCGCCCAGAGAGATGATCCCTTTCATAGAGGCGATCAATTCGTTGTTTGACAGAATTGATAGTCACATTGAGGAACAGAAGCGTTTTGTCTCGAACGCTGCTCACCAGCTGAGAACACCGGTAGCAGGCTTGCGTGCTTATATCGAGTATGGACGGCGTATTGCTAAAGACAACAGTGATTACGTCGAAGTTCTCAGTCAACTCGACTCCGGAACGGATCGCATTGCTGAGTTGGTAGGAGGTCTTTTGATCTTAGCTCGAGCATCCGAGAGAAGTGCCAAGCAGTTCGACCTGGTCGATTTGAATGATTTGTCCTCAGAAGTAACTTCTGAGCTGATCAGGCAGGCTGCAAATAAGCGTGTAGAGCTTTTTTTTCAACCATCATCTCGCAAGAGTATTGTCTGCGGCAACAAGTCAGAACTTAGAGAGATGCTCACTAATATCGTCAACAATGCCGTTGTGTATGCGCCAGAAGGAGGCGTGGTCAATGTGACTGTCAAAGCCGGTCCACCGCCAGTTGTAATTGTGCAAGACAATGGACCGGGAATACCAAGTATGGAACGTCAAAGGGTGTTCGAGCGCTTTTATCGGGTTCTTGGCACTCGCGTAAATGGAACAGGACTTGGTTTGGCGATCGTCAAGGAAATTGCCCAATCTCATAAAGCTACAGTGGAGCTATTAGATCCACATGGAGAAAGGGGCACTCTGGTAAAAGTCACTTTTCCGCAAAACCAAGATATTCTCCAAGTTTCGTAGTTTGGAAAGAAAACCAAAAGAGCCATCGCAAGTTTAAGCTGAGCCTGGGACCTTTTGGCGACGTTCTGCACGTATGGTTTTCTTTCCCTCCAATGCGTGATCGCAGCAGTGCGGAAAGTCTGAAGTACTTGTATCTAGCTCGATGAAGTTGGCTTCGTCAGACTCATTTGTGAGTGCAGCGATTATCACCATGCCTGAGGTTACTGCGAAAACAAACCAAAAAACGCCTATCAGAGAATTTATCAAAGGGGCACCGTGATAACCGATGAGAATTCCCATACTGATGAAAGAGATTATGCTCAGTTTTAGCAGGTTCAAAAAGCGCAGCGAAGATTCCTTCAATTTTGTCTTTGACATAACTCGTCTCGCCGAATGCAGATCTAAAAACAGATCTTGCACTCTAGATCGCGAAAATTTCGTCAACTTTTCGAAGTCACTGCGGATAAATTGAAATTCCTTCATTTTTTTGCAGTAACGAAGGAGTTTTGGGCCTGGCGTAGAGTTTGGATAGGCCCTATTGCTGAAGACCTGAGGTAAAAACATTGAAACCGAATAATTGTCGCATCTTCTCAAAATCATTGAAGTCGCCGTCATAGTGCACGTCGCCACGGTCCAAGTGTTTCAAAAGAGCCGGAGTGTTGCCGATACCATAATATTCGCTCGATTTTGGATCCTGCCCAATGTCAATAATCGCCAGTTCGTAGTCGTTGAAAGAGTGAAATTCCAGAGCCTTGTACAGGCGTGTCAACGCTTGTCTTGATTCGCCCTGGCGAATAAAAAGTGTCAATTTGATTTTAGGATTCAATGTCTGACTTCAGAAGAGTGCTTGCGGCTGTAAGCACAGAGAGAAAAACTAGCAACCTTGATTATAGGCACCGTTCTTTCTCATTTCTTTCGAAAACCTTTTCTAAGTTGTTTGAGTAAATCTTGCCACAGCAATCCTGTTGCCACCGAGAACTGTAACTTGGTCACATGCTTGATCGGCTTGAAGAATTAACATGTCTTGATCGCCATTATGCCCTGGCTTGTGTGAAATGCCAATGCTGACTGTGAAATGGAGCGGGCGAAAGTTCCAAACGAATTCACTTGAAACAATTGCATTCCGTAGGTATTCAGCAAATTCTGTAGCAATGGAACCAGGTATTCCCGGCAGCAATACTAGATAGCGACTTTCTACATAATGACCGACTACAACCCCACTACTTGGTCCGAAAATCAGATTTGTGTGATGGCACATCGTCTCTTCAATGAACGCCTTCGCTTTTGCCGCTGCATCTTTTCCAAAGTTCGCTTCGAAAGCTTTGAATTCATCGATGGTTACGACCAGTAGGCTGATTGGTTTTTGCAATCTAAAAGATTCGGCGCAAGAATGGAAAATCAAATCTCTAGTTTGGAGGAAATCAGCAATTGCGGATGCTGATGGATCCGCATAAACAATCGCTTCGTGTGGCGTGGGAGTATGAGCGCGAAATGTTCCTGTCAAACGGGCCATCATTCCGCTGTTGACTCTCCAGGGCTGTTTGGAGTTGCTCATGCAAATAACCACTGTCAGATACCTACAGTTACATTTAACTACAGATTTTGGGAGTCTCGAGAAAAAAATCCACTTTGCCTGCCGAGTTTCCTCCTTGTATTGTGTTATGCAAAGTGTGATAACCCGCAGAGTGAGCCGAGTGACGCTCAGTTGAGAATTTGGAAGCTATCATTGCGGAAAGAATACGGAAAGGACTGTTGTCTATTCTTGTTGCATGCGGTGGTCCTCCTTATGAAGCCTTGTTGCCTCTTCTGCTTCTGCTCCAAAGCCACCGCTGTTATTTCAACTAATCAGGATCATGCATGCCGTTTCCAATGTCTGGCGAAGGCAAAGATGGACCCGTTGAGCACGGGCTCATCTTTGCTGGCGAGGGAAATAAGCTAGATCCTGGTGTAGAAAGAGACCAAAGCTGGCTTAATTTTGCAGCGCACCGAGTCTTTGATCCTGTCGGCCGCTTATTGCTGAGTGACAGCGAGTCCGCGCTTGAATTGGGCGACTATGCGGCAGGATTTATCAAAGCGCTTCCTCTTTTCGCAAGGGGAAGAGTCGCGTTTTTGACACTAATTGCCGCCAGCGCCGCCGATGAGGTTAAAGTCGCCGATAGCTTGCGAAACCAGTCTCTTGATGCAGGACTCGGCTGCGCTAAGGGTTTGATTCTCAAAGGCACTTTTAAGGTTTTTGGACGGGCCGGAGCTACTCCAGGCATGACCGGAGTAGGAATTGGTATTTCCTCCAGGCTTTCAGACGCTGCCCTTTCACGAGCTAACTATTTTGAAAAAGATGACACTTTTTCTCTAGAGCACGCACTAAAAACGGCTCTTATTGCTGGTTTTCATCCAGGTGCTTTGGCTGTCGATGCCATTACCTTTGGTGCCTCAGATATACTCTGGGCAAGAATAATGAATCGCTCGCGAGGCGCCGCTTGGTATAGACCTGAGATTACTCACTCGATATCCGGGGCTGCTATGGGCTTTACGAGTGAGTTCGGTAATCAGTTGCAGAGGCAGATATCGACAGGTTCATTTGATTCCGGGCAGCTGCTGCGTAGGAGCCTGATCAGAAGCGCTTTTGACGGAATGGCTGGTGGTATTGGAGGACACCAGTCGTACAGGCATATGAAGTTGAGCAATGCTTCTGCAGACAACAGGCTATCAGTGCAAGAGGCTCGCTCGACTGACTTTCAACGAGGAATAATCGTCGATCGCGAGCAGCTTGCACTGCGCGATGGAAAATTTGAGTTGGAGAAGAAGCTGCCGGCGCTTACCACCGAAACTTGGGTCGGCTGGATTCATACCAACGATGGACGGCGAATTCGATCAGTGTTCAGGCCGGACGATGGCAGTGAGTCGTTTGCTCATCGGATGCAGTCAGAAATTGCAGCCTACGGACTTCAAACATTAGGCGTCAAGATGGCTGTGCCAACTACTGTTGCGCGGGGAGTTGAAATTGAAGGCAGTATTCGTTCGGGATACATACAGGAGATGGAGGGCAATAGTCTATTTGCATTTGCAAAAGAAAAGCTGACTGCGACAAATTCGCAAATTTCCGCTAAGGGGCTGCAAAAGTTGATGGCTGACGATAAGTCTTTTAGTGACAGTTATTCGAATGCATGGATGCACCGCTTGATCATGGGTGAATGGGACAATCATGCGTTAAATATGACTGTAAATCAGAAGAAAGGAGACTCATCGCAAGTGCGCAATATTGACCTGGGTGACAGCTTGAGGCCGGCTGTGACCGTTCTCGATCTGACCGCCACCCCTGGGGTCAGACAAGGCTATGACAAGGTAAATGCGCACCTCTACAGCAGTATTGCCGGAAAGCGATTTGATGGACAGACCTTGGATTATCTGAAAGGTATTCAGAGCCGCTTTTCGACCGCTGTAGGTCGGCAAGAATTGCATTCGGTTGGAATCACACCACAGCAGGCCGACGGATTAGTAGGACGGATAAACTGGCTTGTGAAAAACGAGAGCCTGCCAGTGGGAAGAGAAGCTTTGTTTTACTTGGCTCTCAATGACGCCAGGAGAGCTTTCGAGCGTTGGCGCGGAATACCGAAAGCCAGCCGGCTCAACGACCACACGAACTTCTACAAATGAAATTTGTTTGTTCTAATGCGTTAGGTTTTTGAGTTCTAGTGTCGTATTTGAGTCTACAGATTCAGAAGTATGTTCGATTACCATGAGTCTGTTTATACTTCATGGAACCATGAAGTATGCAATGCGTCCGTCAAAAGAGAGATTTGTAGCCGCATTGGAGAAAAGCAAATGAGATTTGCATTGAATCGAGCTGGCAGATGTAAACCAAAGGAAAGAGTTCTACCGAATCTTTCTCTTGTCTTTCTGTTCTTACTTTCCTTCAATTTCATGGACAGCTCTGCTTCTGCACAGGCTCTTAAATCCGATCCGCAGGTTCTCGGACGTGCTCAAGTGGATTCTGTGGAAGAGAATGGAGATGAGCAGTTGCCTGAAAATGCACAAGATCCATCTCGCGCGGAAAAGAAAGGCCTCTCATTCTTCAATCCGCTGTCTGCAATCAATCCAATTTCGAAAATCAACCCTTTTGAAATGCTTCTCGAGCCGGTTACAAAGCTTCAAAAGCAGTCGCTCAGGCTGGAGCAGGAAATCGTAAAACTGACTGCGCCAATTATGCGGTTACCATCATCTCTCCAAACATTGGAAGGACGGTTGGATAAATTGCAAGGCGGCGTCACAAATGTACAGACCGGTATAGGAACAATCAGCACAGCAATCGACCCGGTCGAAAGCCAGTTGGGCACAATTCATAAAGATATCGGAGTATTACATGGCTCCATAAATGAGATGAAGACACAGTTAAACCGAACTCAAGGAAATCTGGGTCATGTGGATAGTCGACTCAGAATAATCCAAACTTCGCTGGGGGGGCTGGGTAACGAAATAAAGAGTGTTGAAAAAGCAATTCAGGAAGTACAAGCGCCAATTGTTGCATTGAAAAACCCAGTCAACGAGCTTAAAGAACCAATTGTGTCATTGAGGAAACCCATAGCTAATTTGGCTTCGCCAATTTTACGGCTTGAGAAACCGATGACTGCTGTCGACAAGAGACTGGAAAAACTCGATCGGCAGCTAACTGAGCTGAGAAAACTCATTCAGCTCATTCTAACCTCAATATTTGTCGCTGCAGCTGTGATCGCAATAGGAACACCAATTGCAGCCATTGCCATACTTCGAAATAAGAAGACGATTTTTAGAAAGCATAGTGATGTTCATGCCAATCTGCATAAATAGCCAATTCAGCAACTGGACCGTAGCGAAGATGTGTTGCTGAATTCTAAACGTTCGCAAGAGCGATCGTAAAACCTTGGAGATGCATGCGACCCTTGCAAAACGCTTTCGGAAATCCAATTGCAATTTGTTGATAAGACATATTCTGGGATTTGAACCAGATTAAAGCAATTCATTAGAAGCGTCTGTGACCTTCTGAGCGCTTAGAGTTTTGCTGGTCCAGGCAATTAAGTGGTCTTGCTACTTAAGGCTGCTAGGCGAGCTCTAATCAAGCGCATACAGTTTTAGTTGTGTTTCGAAAGCGGAAGGCGTAACCATGACATCGCCGTAGAACGGGTCGTCATAAGTCATCAGCAAAAACAAGTTCAAGCAGATCACAAGACTGACAATACCTACCATTAGCGCTTGAATTTTTATGTTCTTCGCATTGAAGAAGTAGGTGAAAAGAATGGTGGTTCCACCGCCAAGAAAAAGCACAGCCCATAGTTCGACGGGCAGACCGCTGTGAAGAGCTTCAACTCGCAGCCTTCGATTTTCTCCTACTGCTTTCATGCAATCCATGAGAGCTGATTGAGCATTGCTCTGGCGCGTGCTCGTCGGTTCGTAATGAGAACATTCTGCCCAGAGCTCTCGGTAGACTTTCCAGGCTTCCTTGCTGTCTTGTTTGTTGCCCATTTTGGGCCATTCGTCCTCGATAACTGTTTTTGCGTATTGCTTGCAGAGGTTGCGCAATTTCAATTGCTGCTCGCCACCGATACCTTCGGCGAGCCTATAGACGTTCCCCAAAGCGGATGCCTCTTGTTGCACGGTCATCCGTGCATCGCCGAATCTTTGCATAGCATCGGCGACCATAAACCCAAGCAAGACGGCAAACAGCATTGCGACAAATTGCGAGTACGGGTCGGTGATATCGTGTTGTACTGCTAGATCAGGTGTCTTTAGCCAGCGACGAAAGTATATTAGACCCAGTACGGAGCCCATAACAACAGCTAGAACTAAAAGCAATCCGATGTACAGATTCATTTTTTGCGGCAAAGAAAGTCAAAACGATAATAGTGCATTTTGCGCCAGAGTGTGAGATGTGATTCTTGGCGAGAGGTAAATTACGGATTGGCGCAAATGTATAATTGACACATTACTCTTCCGGCGGCAGGCTACGGACGTCTGCCACCACTTCTTTTCAGGAATCACTTTGGACTGGAAGCTCATCTTCAGCGTCACCGTATTGCTTCTAACCTACGTCTTTATGTTGTGGGAGCGAATACCACGCGTTGTTACAGCTCTGCTCGGTGCGTCTGCACTGGTTTCTTGTCATGTCATAAGCCAAAAAGAGGCCTTCAACTCTATTGACTTTAACGTGATTGCCTTGCTTTTCGGCATGATGATTCTTGTCAATATTCTTAGCCACACCGGGCTTCTGAATTGCATAGCAATTTGGGCTGCGAAGTCGACGGAGGGAAGTCCCTCTAAGCTGATCTTGGCTTTCTCGACTCTTTCCGGCTTCTTATCTGCATTTCTCGATAATGTCACAACTGTCTTGCTTCTGGGCACCGTTACCTGCGTAATTACCCGCCGGTTGAAGATGAATCCTGTTCCTTTCTTGATTTGCGAGGCAATTTGCTCGAATGTCGGAGGTACAGCGACATTGATCGGCGACCCTCCCAACATTATGATTGGCAGCGCTGCAGGGCTTGATTTTTACCAGTTTCTTATCACGCTAGCTCCATTTATTTTGATCATTTTCCCTGTGATTCTTGGCACTCTTTTCCTCATTTACAGGAAATCACTTAAGGCAAGTGCAGATGCAAAGGGAGAGTTGGCTAATTTGTCGGCGAAAGATGAAATAACCGATAGACCATTAATGATTAAGGCGCTGGTCGTAATTTTCATGGTGATAATCGGATTTATCTTTCATGGAATGCTCAACCTTGAAGCAGGGACAATCGCTGTTGCAGGTGCATCAGCACTGCTGATTTTCGAGAACAGGAAAAACATTTGGAACGACGTTGAGTGGACTACAATTTTCTTTTTTATAGGCTTATACATTATTGTGGGCGCTGTGGAAGCAACCGGCGCGCTTAAACTGGTTGCGCAAGATCTATTGAGCCTCGTGGGAAAACACAGTCCCTTTGCTGTTTCAATGATGGTTCTTTGGTTGTCTGCTTTGTGCTCGGCTGTAATTGATAATATCCCTTACACCGCAACTATGATTCCTATTGTGGAAACTATTCAAAGCGGAGAGCACAATCCAACGCTATGGTGGGCGCTTTCTCTAGGCGCATGTTTGGGCGGTAATGGGTCGTTGATTGGAGCTACTGCCAATGTTGTTGCTGCCGATATAGCTCATACCAATGGAGAAAAAATTTCATTTGCTGAGTTCTCGTTCGTTGGCATCATCATTACCATCGAAACATTGATACTTAGTTCTATCTACCTGTTCCTTGTTCAGAAAGGTTTTATTTAGGCGCTCCTCGCTATCCCACGATTACTTTAGGGCGCCGGCTGGGGTTTCTTTCCACCCTGCGCAAAATCTCGCGGGTTACCGGAGCTGTTTCACCTTCGCCAAGGAATACATATTTGAAGATGTAGCTTACCGGGTTGCCTTCAGTCCAACCGAAGTAGACATGCGGAATCGTGTTCGTAGTGTCGCGAAGATGGAGTAGTGTAGCGGCGATTGCATTTGCTATCGCAGGGCTTTTGCAGCTTAGTACAGGAAAGCCGCCCTCCTTGTGTCCTGTAATGAAAAGCGTCTCTTCATCAAATTCTGAAGGGTCGCTAAGTTCTACTTCCATGAAGATGAAATCAACATCTTCGACGTACAACTTATGGAGGTCTCGTGTTTCAGCTTCTTTTTCCATGTAGTCCGAACCGCCTGGTCTTCTAGCAAGCAAATGTACTTGGCGATTGTGGGCGAGAGATGTTTCTACGAATTCCTTAGCCGCATCATCCAACTTTACTTCTTCGATTCGTAATTCGAGAGAACGCATAGCTCTAGACAACAAAGACGTGCACAAGATGGCAACAATGAAAAGTGCAGCTATCTGAACGCCTTCCGGTCTTTCGACCATGTTTGTGAAGAGCGTATAAATGAAAACAAAAAAGATTGATCCATAGAGCAGTCGCCTTAGAACACTCTCTTTTCGAGCTGACAGCACCGCCGCGAAGCTCGCGGACGTAAACAAAACCAGTACGCCCGTCGCGTAAGCACCTGCTTGAGCATCAACATCAGCATTAAAGACTAGAGTTACTAAAATACTGATTGCAACAAAGACCAGTACTAGTGGTCTTTCAGCTCTTGCCCAATCCGGAGCCATTCCGTATCTAGGTAGGTATCTGGGAACGAGAGTCAGTAACCCAGCCAGTGCCGATGCACCGGCGAACCAAAGAATTAGAATAGTGCTTAAGTCGTAAATAGTTCCGATTGTTCTTCCAAAGAAGTGATGAGCTAAGTACGCTAAAGCCCTGCCATTTGCTTCTGCGCCATCTTTGAACAGCTCCGGCGGAATCAGTAAAGCAGTGACAAAGCTGCTGCCCAAAAGTCCCAGCGCCATAATTAGAGCTGCGGTGATAAGTAACTTCTTGGTATTTCTAATTCTTCCGATTGGCTGTGATGCAACGTCTCCTGCATCGCCTTTCACCAAGGGCATAACTGCAACACCGGTCTCAAAACCCGACATTCCGAGAGCCAATTTTGGAAAAAGGAGCATCGATAAGCCGATCATGGTTGGAATATTATGGTGGGTGGCAAAGAGATTGTCTTTCCACTGTTGTAAGTAAATGGGCTTTGCAGCGATCTCCCCGATGCCGTGCCAAATAACTACTGCGTTACAGACCATGTAAAAGCAAACGATTGCTACGGAGATGCCGATCGCTTCGCGAAAGCCCCGCAGGAAAATTACGCCTAGCACGGCAAGCATTGAAAGCGTGATTATCATTCTGCTGGCTGGAAAGGTCGGAACAAGAGGGTTTTCCACAATGTGAGCGGCTGCATCAGCAGCCGACAAAGTTATTGTTATTATCCAGCTGGTTGCAACAAACCCCAGCAACACTAAGATCAAGGTTTTTCCATGCCAGCCAGGCAAGAGGTTTTCCAGCATAGCTATACTTCCCTGACCAAAAGGACTTTCCCTTGCCACCCTCGAATACAGTGGAACCAGTCCGAAAAGGGTCAGAAGCACAACCAGTGATGTGGCAATGGGCGATAAAGCTCCGGCAGCCAAAAATGCTATACCAGGTTGGTATCCGAGAGTAGAAAAATAGTCCACGCCTGTCAGGCACATCACTTTCCACCATGCATCCTGATGAGATGGTTGCAGGTGTTTGCCCGATTCAAGTCCTTTGAAGAACCAGCGCCCGAGAGCCGAACTTCGCTGTGAGGTGTTTAACACTTTTATATTGCACGCCTTGTCTGAAAACGGCTTCTTATCAGTTTTCAAACTCATTTAGTTCAGATGCAAATTTTTTCGCAGGTGACTTTCAAACTGCTTTCAAAAACCGCGTTTCGCAAATGAAGCCAGAAAATCGAGATAAAGGAAATCACGCATTTTGTTGTTTTTCATCAAGCTCGTGAATCTGCTGATCGATTTCAAGCTTCAGTTTCTCTAGACTGTCTTGCGCAAGAAGCCCTTCTCTGGACAGCATGACTAAATAGTCTTTCCTTAACTCAAGAAGAGAACGTTTGACTTCAGAGAATTCCAACTCTTGAATGGAAGCATCGGCGACATGCAAATCTTCAATTGAGTCTCTTGTCAGTTGCTGTGATTGATTCAATTCTTCTTTTAATCGAAGGTAGCCCTGCTCTGTTATTGAACCTTGCCTCTTAAGCCCTTCGAGAAAATCCAACGCTTTAGTGTTGGACATCTGAACGCTCTTAAGCTCTTTGTAAGCAGTTAGTTTTGGGTCTCCCGGATTCATCTTGAACAGCTTAACCAGCGGTTCTATCGTTAATCCAGGAAGCAACAAAGTGAAGAGCACGACACCGAATGTGGTGATAAGTAATTCTTCTCTATAGGCTATGGAAGTTGGTAGACTCAGTGCCAGAGCCATTGAGAGAGAGCCTCTCAATGCTCCCCAAAACAACAGATTTCTCCAACTCCAAGGAATCGGCGCTATTTTCTTAGCAAAAAATGGAGTCAGTCCGTATACGACGATGGCTCTAGAAACAAGAATAGCTAGAATGGCGAAAGCTATTGGTAATGAGTACTTTTGAAGAAGGTCGAACTTTACCTGCAAACCAATGAGCAGAAATACCAGTGAGTTCACGAGAAAAGCTGCATATTCCCAAAACGAATTCACCGCCAATCTTGTCGTCGCTGACATCGATGCTCTGCTACCGTAATTTCCCATCACAATGCCTGCCGCTACTACGCTTATTACGGGTGATACTCTCAATTGTTCGGCTATTAAGAATGCCCCATAAGCAAGTATTGTTGTCAGAGTAATTTCAAGTAAGTGATCATCGAAGAAAGCCGTAATTCGAGATGCGGTATATCCCAGTGCGCATCCAACGAAACTTCCTCCCAGTACGACCAGGAGGAAATTGCCGGCGCTGTCAGTGAATGAAAATTGCGTATCAGCTACAAGCAGTGCAAGAATGAGTTTGAAGAGGACAACTGCTGTGCCGTCATTGAAGAGACTCTCCCCTTCAAGGATCATCGTGAGTCGTTTGTTCATGCCCAGTTTTCGAAAGAGGGCAAGAACAGAAATAGGATCGGTCGCAGAAATCATGGCTCCGAAAAGAAACGCCACTTTGAGCGGCATTCCAATTGCTAGATGCATGATGTAGGCAACAACTGCCATCGAGATAACGACACCAGGCACAGCAAGAATTAGAATCGCCAGCCAGCTTCTCTTTAATTCCTTTATGTCTATATTCCAGGAAGCTTCGAATAAAAGCGCGGGAAGGAAGACGAGCAAAATAAGCTCAGGTGTCATTTCGACTATTGGCAATAAGTGGAATACGCCAATGAATAAACCAACAATCACTAGGCTTATTGAGTAAGGCAACTTGATCCACTTCACAACCATCGCTACTGCTGCTGTAACCATGAGCAGAACAACGAATAGGTCAATGTGAAATGTATCGTGCATAAGAGCGCCTGGGAAGCCCGGTTTTTAGTAGTTTTTGCGTTTGCCTATTATCGTGCATTTCATCTCTTTATGAGTCTTTTGGCGGCAATTCCCTTTCGTGCTGTTCTGCTCTCAGTTGAACAAAGCGCGCGTCAACTCTCTCTCTAAACTCACTCAAGACTTCAGGCTTCGAACTTGATTTTCTGGACAGTTCGACCAAGCAATCCTTTTGTGCCCTGAGCAGGGCTGTTTCGATTTGTAGCCGCTCCGCTTCATCGTTGTCATCTTCGCTGGAATCCAAAATTTCTATGAGCTGCTCGGTTTCGCTAATTCTTTGGTCAATTTCCAATTCTTTTTGGCGATATTCTTTTTTGCCTTGTACAGCGGCCTTAACCGCTTTGCCCAAACTTCGTTTTTCATCTTTCAGTTTTTCGAGTTCATGTTGCAATTCTGTACTCTTTGACGCGCGTGATGTAGCTACTTTGAGGACTCTAACCAGCGGCTCCATGGTCAGCCCTGGCACCAGCAGAGTAAAAAGTGCAACTCCGAAGGTAGTCACCACGAGCATTTCGCGTTGAGGAAAATTTGTAGGAAGACTTAAGGCCATTGCCATGCACAGAGAGCCTCTGAGTCCTCCCCAGAAAAGCAAATGCTGCCAAGAAAGTGGAATCGTATGTTTCCTTTCTTTGGCAATGAACATTAGCAAATAGACGACCAATGCCCGCGCGATCAAGATAGCGAAAATGCCGGCAGCGATAAATGGCGCGTATTTGATAACCAGTGGAAACTTAATCTGCATGCCGATCAAAAGAAAAACAAGAGATTCCGCTATGAAAGCTGCATATTCCCAAAATGAGTCGACAGAAAGTCGAGTTTTTGCAGACATGCTTCTGCGGCTGCCGAAATTGCCCATGATAAATCCGGCAACAAGAACAGAAATAACGGACGATACATGCAGCTGTTCGCCAAGAATGTATGAACCATAGGCGACCAAAACCGTCAAAGTCGTCTCTAATAGGTGGTCGTCAAAAAACTGCGTGAGCTTCGAGGCAGCGAGTCCGACTACGGCTCCTACAACTGTTCCGCCACAAGTGAGTATCACAAAGTCCGTCACGACGTTAGGGAAGGACAAGTTACCATTCAACAACACGGTCGCCAGTAAAACCCTGAAGAGCGCAACTGCGGTGCCGTCGTTCAGAAGGCTCTCGCCTTCCAGAATTGTGTGCAACCGCCGATTGACCTTTAGCCTTTTGAAAAGCGCCAATACTGAAATCGGATCAGTTGCGGAAATCATTGCGCCGAATAAAAGCGCGATTTTGAAATCTACCCCTGTCATTACGTTCATGACTAGCGCTACACAAATTGTCGAAAGGAAGACGCCAACCGTGGCTAGCAATGTCACAGGACGGTAGCAAATCTTCAGCCAGTCGATATGCAGGTTCCAAGAGGCTTCAAACAGCAGCACCGGAAGGAATATGAGCAAAATCAATTCCGGCGTCATAGTCACGACGGGCAAGAAATGAAAAATGCCTATGAGTAAGCCGACAATCACGAGAGCAATTGAGTATGGAAGTTGGATCCATTTGGTCACAATTGCTACGCCGGATGCCAAAAGGAGCATCGTAAAAAGAAGGTAGAAATTGAGATTAGAGCTCACTTCCAATGTTTGTGCAGCCTTCTTGAGAACTGGCGCCTAGGTCTCCTGTGTCAAGAAAGAGAATAGCACTTGCTGCCGACGACAAAGCTTCTGTCCGGCTACTGCCGCTCGGCGATGAATATTTAGCGGGCCAGAAAAAGAATAGAATTGGCAATGATGTATACGACTGCGATGGCCATGGCGTCTCCTGCGAGAAAGAGAAACTTTCTCTTGGAGCGATAGGTTAGACCTATAACCACTATAGATAGCGCGATCATTGCACAAATCGCAGTCGAGGAGTTGACTGCGGAAACGGATCTAAGAAGTGGTGCTTTGACATAACAAAGATCCGTGACGGCAAGAATGGCAACGTTGAATAGATTACTTCCAAGCAAATTCGCAACTGCCATATCGAAAGAGCCCATTCTTGCGGCTGTGAATGATACCGTTATCTCCGGAAGGGAGGTCGTAATGGCGATGAAGGACGAACCGACAAAGCTTTCACCCCAACCTGTTTGCTTGGCTATTTGCTCACCAAGTTCGGGCAAGAAACAAGCAGCTGTGATAATCACGACTGAATTGACGATAAACATTGCTATCGTCTTTTTTAAACCAGTTTTTGTACCTTCGCTAGATTCTCCAAGTTCACCAGCAAACTCATTTATCCTGCTTTTCTCGTAATCGTAAATCAGCCGCATGGAAAGGAGGTAGACCGCGATGAAAAGAATGCTCACTGGATCTATTGAATTTAGGCTTGTTAAAACTGGAAAGAATTTGCCGAAGCCGATGTCGATTGCAACCAGCCCCAAAAGAACGATTCCAAATCCGCACGACAGCATGTGACCATCATGCACTAAGTCTGAAACAGGCCTTTTCTTCGACAAAAAGTCGAGCAACGCAATCACCATCATGTTAAACATGCAACTGCCGATTGTTCCGCTGACAGCCATGTCTGGTAGATCATTCAAAGTTACTGCACTTACGCCGGTTATGAGTTCCGGCAGTGAAGTAACAGTAGCGAGTAACACCAGTCCGACCCAGCTCTTACCAAGCCCAGTCTTTTCGGCAATTAAGTCTCCGTAAATACTCAAGCGGCTGCCGGAGTAAAGTATTACTCCGGCGCAAATTAAGAACTCAATCCAAATCAACATTGGCACAATTGCAGTAGTGAGCCTATTTTACAGAGTTTTGTATAGCGGCGGGTATATCTTGTAGCTTTTTTGTACTTTGACTCGATGTCCCAACAAAGCCTAAAATTGCCCGCCAGACTTTTACCTTGTCCCTCTTTCAGAATGCTTTCAAAATTTACTCTCGTTCTGCTGGAAACTCAACAACAAAAGTAGCTCCTCGATTTGAAGGATCATCTTCAATTGAAATTTTTGCCTTGTGTTTACTAGCTACTTCTTTGACAATCGAAAGTCCCAGTCCGCTTCCTTCACCTTTTGTGCCGACGATTCTGTAGAATCGCTCGAAGATGTTTTCTCTTTCCTTCGCTGGAATCCCTGGTCCTGTATCACTTACTGTAAGCTTTACCTGGCCATTTTTCTGCACCCTTACCAATATGCTTCCTCCTGGCGGCGTATACAGAATGGAGTTCTCTACAAGGTTTGCTACCAGGTGTTTCAGGCTCATAGGTTCGCCCGCAAGAATAGCTCCAGTTGGGGATGATTCAAAAGTAAGATTGATGTTCTTCAAGACAGCTTGATGAACTAATTCACTCACCACATCTGATACCAAAAAATTCAAATCAACGGCGCTTGCAATTGTCTCTCCTTTTGCATCTGTTCGAGCTAATGCTAGTAGTTGAGAAACCATTCGTGTTGCTCGGTCGACACCGCGATCTACATCTCGGACTAATTCTTGAAGCTCGTCTAAATCGTTTATCTCCGGACCCAAGCTTGTGTAAGTTTTCAACCCGGCCAAAGGGGTTCTTAACTGATGCGCTGCATTTGCGATGAAACGATGCTGTGCGCTGATCTTTTCCTCCGTCTTATGGAAAAGATTGTTGATCGCCTTAACCAGAGGGTAAACCTCGGATGGCGCCCCATTTTCTTCAAGCGCTTTAAAATCGGCTTCAGATCGCAGTGAAAGCTGCGATTGCAAGGTTCTCAGAGGTGTAAGAATTCTGTCGATGCCATAGAAAACTGCAGCAAACGCCAGAAATATCACAACGAGTTGGGGAATTGCGATGCTGAGCAGAAGTTTTTGCTGAAACGTTCGACGCACGTTTGTTGTTTCAGCTACCTGTACGATTACAGTTTCGCCGCTATCTACCGATGCTTTTATCTCCGCTATGCGAACATCCTTTCCGGCAATTTGCCCGTCTACAACTCGTGGTGATTTCAGTGAAAGGTCGCCTGCTGGCACCGGTATAACGTTGTCTCCTGCGATATGCTTGCCATCGACACTGAGCACACTAAAGAAGAGTTTGTCCGCTTCATCGTGCTTCAATATTGCTAGTGCGGCAGGTGGCAGATCTGCCACCACTTTTCCCTCTTTTGTGCGCAAGCGACCGACTACCGAATCCGCAGAGTTGAGTAAGTCCTTATCAAATGAATCAGCGGAGAGCGTTGAAATAAGCCAGAATCCGACAGCCGCACTTGCTATCCATAGACCAAAAACAAAAGGCACAAACAAGACCAAAAGCTGTTTGCGTATGGATTTTCTCGTCATTGATTGGAGCGCTCAATGATGTATCCGAAACCGCGCACGGTGTTAATGATTACATCCGCACTTTCGAGTTTTTTTCTGAGTCTGTGGACGATGATTTCAACTGCGTTCCCGCTGCTTTCATCGGCCCAGTCCGGAACTTGATCCATGATTTTTCTCTTGCTTACTACGCGCCCGGCATTTGATACTAACGCTTGCAGCACCAATGCTTCTCTGGGAGTAAGTTCAACCTCTTCATCTCCCAAAGTCAAAATACCATTGTTTGTATTTAGTCTCAGTTTGCCTAATTCTATTATCGTTAGGTTCTCCCAGTTTGTTTTGCGAAGGGCTGCTCGCATGCGCGCTTCTAGTTCCAAAACGTGAAAGGGTTTGACTAGGTAATCATTCGCGCCGAGATCAAGTCCTTTGATTTTGTCGTCCAGTGCATCTCTTGCCGTAATAAGGATTACCGGTGTGGAAGACCCTCTTTTGCGAAACTCCGCGAGAATTTCAGTGCCATCCAATCCTGGCAATCCAAGATCAAGCAGAACGATGTCGAAATTTTGCACGTGTAATGCGGCTTGAGCATCAAAGCCGCTCTCCACTGCAGTCACCATATAGCCCTTTTTCTTTAGAGCCTTCTGCAGCCCGTTACTTAAGTATTCATCGTCTTCTGCAAGCAATACGCTGGTCATCAGATAAGTCCGGTTTCCTTTTAGAGTGCAGTCCGTCGCGCTGAATGCTTGAGAGGTCGATCCCAAATGGATCGACCTCTGGAGTTCAGAGAGCAAAACTTCGAACGTTTGCCGCTTACTTGGAAACGTTCGTAAAAACCATTTTCTCTTTGCTGTCTTGCAAAATGCTTTCAAAAGGTCGCCAGGCGACTGTGGTAGCAAAATCAGTCAAATTTAGGTTCTCTGGTACTTGCGAAGCGCTTCCTTTGAGAGCTTATCTTCTTCTCGCGCCATTTTTCTATACTTCTTTCTTTTGTCTGGATCTGGTGTTCTATCTGCATCGATGTGTAACTTGTGTGCATTGAAGTTTCGATCCTTGTACTCGTTGAAAAGCTTGTCTTTCTCGAGTCGTCTTTCTTTTCGGAGTTCTTCTGGAGTTTTCGGACCGCGCGGAGCGAAAATTCCGACCAACACAAGTGACAGTGCAAAAATCAAAATCGCGAGCGGTTCTAAGACAATGCGAATTGCTTGGTACGTGAGATAAAGACACTCCGCAAGATCGACGCGCTTCCATTCTGTCTGCGCCTTTCTATGGATATGCGTTAATGCTTGCCACAATGCGGCTAGGCAAATTTCCACGACTCGGCAAAGTAAAAAACTTTGTTCTTGAATAACATCGAATACAAAATTCCCTGATGAAGCGAGTTTGCTCATACAGCGTTCGCAAACAGCTTGATTGTCTTTATGAAAGTGATCTGGACTTGGTCGAACCTTTATCAAATCAATCGTCATGCAGATTCCCCCGCGGCGCACGAAGCTGCACAGCAAGCAAGTTGCTGTGAGTTTGTACTGGACAGGTATTAGTTGCCTGAAGAGGGGCTTCAGGATTGTGACTGCAAAGTTAGCACCATTCTGTGATGGCAGAACTGTTCAATTCCACAGTTCTGTGAGAATCAGCAAAAACAAGAGAGACGCATGCATTACACCACTGTCTCAAATAAATGTGTATGCAGTGTGCCACTACGGAATTCTAAAAACAAAAAGGGCGCATGCAATGCGCCCCCACGAAGATCTGAAACAAAAAGGGCGCGTGCAATGCGCCCCCACGATTTTCTTAGCGGTTGTGCACGCCTTTTCTGCGCTTGGTGAGTTCGGTCGCTTTGAGTCGCGCCATTGCTCTGGACAACGCCATCTCGGCCATTTGTACTTCGAGCTTGTCGGTCTTTTGAGTCTTCTCTGCTTCGTAGCGATCTTTTGCTTGTCTGGCTCTGGCTTCATCAATTTCGGTGTCGAGTTCTGCCATGTTGCTCACGATTGTTACGTACGTAGCATCAGGATCGAAACTCTCTTGCCCTTTTTCTTTGTCGACGTGAGTCGTATAGCCGGTTATTTTGGTGTCTGACAGCCCTTCTTCGCCTTTCTTCACTTCCATGACACCACCGATGACGGCAGCGGTATCGAATGAAGACTCACCTTGGAATTCGACAATATCGATTGCCAAAGCGGTGACTATCGGCTCGTGACCAGGCAATATAGTCAACTCGCCATCGACAGCTCGAGCGGTAATTTTCTTCACCGGCGCTTCCAGTACGATGCGCTCAGGAGTGATTATTTTGAGAAACATTGTGCCAGCAGTCATTAAATCAGTCCTCTTTATTTGCCTTTCTTCGCTCTTGCTGCTTTCTTCTTAACTGCAAGCGCTGATGCGACCTTTTGTTGTTTAACACCTTTGACTGTCGAATCAGCGATTAGATCCAGTCCTTTGTGTTCGTGATTTTTGTGATTCGAAGATGACTTATCGCCTTTGCCTTTTTTCTTGTGAGCGCAAATGCGATCGATCATTCCGTATTCGAGAGCCTCTTGAGCGGTCATATAATGATCGCGCTCGATGTCCTTGCGGAGTCGCTCACGGCTCTGTCCTGTGCAGCGGTGCAAAACCTCAATTTGTGCGTTGCGAAAACGCTGTCCTTGTGCGGCTTGAATCTCCAAGTTCGTGATATCGCCATCAGCTTCCCAGAGGGTCTGGTGGAACATCAACGTTGCAAATTCGTATGCCGAACGCTCTCCGGTGCCGGCTGCCAAAATTTCGCAGGCACCGGATAGAGCGTGACCGAGGCAGATGGTGTTAACCTTCGCTTCGACCTGAGACATGATTGCAATGATGGCGTCAGCGTTATAGCCGTTGCCGCCGGAAGAATTGATATACATATTGATCGGTTTTGTCGGATCAGTTTGATTCAATTTCAGGATGCGGCGAATTACCGGCAGAGCCACTTCGTTTTCCAACCGGCCAAAGACAAAAATGTCTCGATTAGTCGGTTTTGGAGCCGCGGGCGTTTGCGGTTTTTCGTTGTTGGTAGCGTCCTGATTCTTCTTTTTCATGCAGATTTTTGCACCAGAATTGCGTTTCGATTTCTAGTTTGAATTCGATTACGCGTTTTCTTTTGCTTTTGCTTCCTTGTCGTTCTTGATGGCTTCTTCGATTGTTCCGACCATGTAGAACGATTGTTCGTACATATCGTCGAGTTCGCCGCTCAAGATCATCTTGAAGCCCTTTACAGTGTCTTCGAGTTTGACGTAAGTGCCAGGACGTCCGGTGAAGATTTCGGCTACGTTGAACGGTTGGCTCAAGAAGCGTTGGATCTTACGTGCACGGGACACTGTGACTTTATCTTCTGCAGACAATTCGTCCATACCGAGAATTGCGATGATGTCTTGCAAATCTTTGTATTTTTGAAGTGTTTGTTGAACGCCGCGAGCGACATCGTAGTGCTCTTGTCCGACTACGTCTGGCTTGAGAGCGGTAGAGGTCGATGCGAGCGGATCTACTGCAGGGTAGATTCCGAGTTCTGCGATCTGACGCGAAAGAACCGTGGTTGCGTCCAAGTGAGCAAACGCAGTTGCCGGCGCCGGATCGGTCAAGTCATCTGCAGGTACGTAGATGGCTTGTACGGAGGTTACTGAACCTGCCTTAGTTGAGGTGATGCGCTCTTGAAGTGCGCCCATCTCTTGCGCCAATGTCGGTTGATATCCTACGGCAGACGGCATACGTCCGAGCAGCGCGGATACTTCAGAACCAGCTTGGGTGAAACGGAAGATGTTGTCTACGAAGAGCAACACGTCTGTTTTGTTGACGTCGCGGAAGTATTCGGCAACTGTGAGAGCCGAGAGACCAACGCGCATTCTGGCGCCCGGTGGCTCGTTCATTTGACCGTAAATCAGGGCGACTTTACTCAACACGTTTGAGTCTTTCATTTCGTGCCAGAGGTCGTTTCCTTCGCGGGTGCGCTCGCCTACGCCAGCGAATACCGAGAATCCACCGTGGTTTTTAGCAACGTTGTGGATGAGTTCTTGGATGATAACTGTCTTGCCTACGCCGGCTCCGCCGAAGAGACCGACCTTACCGCCTTTGATGTAAGGCTCGAGCAGGTCGACAACCTTGATACCGGTCTCGAAAACAACGGTGTCTGTTTGCAATTGAGTAAGGTCAGGGGCTGGACGGTGAATCGGCCATCTTTCTTCAGTGTCGATAGGACCGGCTTCGTCTACTGGCTCTCCAACAACGTTCATGATGCGCCCGAGAGTTGCTTGGCCTACCGGAACGGAGATGGGTTTTTTCGTGTCAGTGGCGACCATGCCGCGAGTCATACCATCGGTGGAGCTCATCGCTACCGTGCGGACTCTGTTGTCGCCGAGCATCTGCTGCACTTCGCAGATAACCTTGTAATCGTCTCCAGCGGGATTTTTGCCGCTGATTTCAAGGGCGTGGTAGATCTCGGGTAAGTGTCCGCTCGAGAATTCGACGTCGACGACAGGTCCGATGACCTGTACAACTTTTCCCTGTGTTGCTTCAAGAACTGCGCTCATGTGCACTCCAGATGAGAATTTCCAAATACTTGTCTATAAAGGCTTTTCGAGAAGCCTGAGTTTACCTGCTAAGGATAAAGGCTAAAGTCTCGTTAGGAGGGCTCGTTTATGTTACTTTCAGTATGATCGACACTTAGTGTCCCCTCATAAAGCATTCGTGGACTCTCGTAAATCAGCGGCTCGACTAAAAAGGCTTCATAAACGCAACCTCTCGCGCCGTCTTTTGCGCGATATCGGTGCAGTCGCTGTCCTTGTGCTCATCGGCACTTTCGGATTTATGATCATTGAACATTGGCGCCTTCTGGACGCCTTGTTCATGACCGTGATCACACTGACTACTGTCGGTTATGGCGAAGTCCGACCGTTAAGCGACTCGGGAAAACTCTTCGCAATGTTTGTAATCTTTGCCGGTGCCTCGACCGTCGTGTATGTTCTTGGCGACATGGTAGAACTGTTCGTTAGTTTCAATTTTGAGCTTAGACGCATGAAAGATCAAATCGCTAAACTATCCGGTCACTACATCGTTTGCGGGTGGGGGCGAACTGGTCAAGAAGTAACCGAGCACTTCATGGTCAAGAAGATTCCTTTTGTCGTGGTCGAGTCCGACCCCGTGTTGGCGCGGCGTGCCAGGGACGCGGAGCTTCTTGTCATCGAGGGCGACGCTACATCAGATGATGTGCTTCTGCAAGCGCAAATCAAGAATGCGGCGGGCGTCATTTGTTGTCTTCCTGACGACGCAGCTAATACATTTATTGTTTTGTCTGCGAAGGAACTCAATAGTGAGGTCACCATCGTGTCAAGAGCTGCCAATCCTGGGTCGGAATCAAAACTCCGGCGGGCTGGCGCCAATATGGTCATATCGCCTTATGTAATTGCTGGGCGAAGAATGGCTACAGCAGTCACTCATCCGCTTGTAACTGAATTTCTCGACGTTGTAATGCACGCGCCCGAGTATGACCTGCGCATTGACCAGGTCAACCTCAGCGAGGATAACGTGCTTGTCGGAAAGACTCTAAAGGATGCAAATATAAAGCAACAGTCTGGGGCGATGATCTTGGCGGTAAATCAAAATGGTAAGCTGATAACCAATCCGCTGCCGGACCAAGTGTTTCGTAGCGGGGATATCTTGATTGCGCTGGGAACAGAAGAAGAGCTGAAAAAGCTCGCGGCGCTTGCAGGAATCCGTCGAGATTAGGATTAGGCTGGCACTCAACCGGCGATTAGGCTTATAAGGATAAGACGACATAATGAGCAACGAAGCCCCGACACAACCTGAAGAAGCGATGATCACTCTCGAAGGAGAGGATGGGCAGTCGTATACGTGTCAGATTCTTGACATATTTGACTTCGAAGAACAGTCTTATGCGCTTCTTCTGAAGATGGGCGGCGAGAAAGAAGCTGCCAAGGAAGCTGAAGACGAGGAAGATGGTTCGCTTGTGATAATGCGCCTTATCGAACGCGACGATCAATCAATTTTTCAAACTATCGAAAGCGACGAAGAATTCGACAAAGTAGTTGCTCACGTTGAAGAGCTCGCTCGCATGAATGAAGACGAAGGCGAAGGCGACGAGTAAATCTGGGAGCGCCGGGGCTCGTCCGGCATCTGAAATTTTGCCGGGGCGCGTTTTATTGACGCGCCCCTTTTCGTTTTTGGGCTGTTGTGGGGCACATTGCATGCGCCCTATTAAAAGAAGAAACACGTAGCAGCGCCTGTATACGTCTTTTCGTCTTTGGAATGACGTTTTTACTACGGGTCGATCTTTTGCAGCAACAGCATTGGCTTCACCGATTCAGGCTTGGGCAGCATCTGACGGCGAATATCATCAATAATCGCTTCGGCAAGAGTGTCGTAAGTCGCCTTGCTGTCGAATTTGCGGGTCGTGCTTTCATCCATCGTCCACATGCCATCGTCCTTGCGACCGGTGACGTGATAGGTGGTGTAGCGTCCGCCCAGATGCACTGTATAAAGGACCGCGTCCTTTTCAAACTTGCTCCAACTGTCGATGACAAGCCGTTCTAGGATGATCGAGCCGGCGGCTTCCGAGCCGTCTGGCGTCGGAATGAGGCTGTTGCCTTTGACGAACGCTTTTACGATCGCCTGGCGGACCTTGGTTGAGTCTTTAACAGACGTGACTGTAAGCGGACCTTGGTCAACGAAAAAGCCCGCTTCCGTTTGGCAGACACTGGGAGTAATAAGCTTTCCCTGGTGGAAATAAAAGCGAAATAGTCCCATGTCTGGAATTCCTGGAAACTTGCAGCTGCTATTAGTTCAGTTTAGCGTAAAAATGTACGGGAGCCGCATGAGGCTCCCTGTCAGGGCAGCGCATGCGCTGCCCCTACGGAGAAACATCTTAAACGCGGGGCTTCATGGTTGGGAAGGCGATGACATCCCGGATGGAAGCGCTGTCGGTCAGCAACATGACAAGGCGGTCGATTCCGATACCGATGCCCATGGTTGGCGGCATTCCGTATTCCATCGCCATGATGAAGTCGAGGTCGAGCGGCATTGCTTCCTCGTTGCCGGCGGCTTTTTTGGCTGCCTGGTCTTCCAGTCTGCTTCTTTGATCTAATGGATCTGTCAATTCGCTGTAACCGTTTGCCAATTCTCTGCCGTATGCAAAGAGTTCAAAACGCTCAACTTCACCCGGATTTTTGCGATGCGGCTTGGTCAAAGGCGACATCTCGACAGGGTAATCGATCAAGAAAGTGGGCTGTATAAGCGTTGATTCCGCTTTGTGTTCGAAAATCGCGTTGATCACGTGACCGCGCGTGTCGCAGTGCGTTAGGTCTACTCCGCCTAACTTGACGGCGGCGGCCTTCATCTCTTCGAATGTCTTGATTGAATCGACATCAAGTCCAGTCGCCTCTTTGATGGCGTCGTTCATGCGCAGTCTTTTGAAAGGCTGCTCGAAGTTGATGTCCACGCCCTGGTAGGTAAGTTGAGTTGTGCCAGCCACTTTCATTGCTGTTTCGCGCAGCAATTCCTCAGTCATATCCATAAGCTGGTTGTAGTCGCCGTATGCCCAATACAGCTCCAGCATTGTGAATTCTGGATTGTGCCGGGTACTGATGCCTTCGTTGCGGAAGATGCGTCCGATTTCGTAGACACGCTCAAAGCCGCCTACGATCATTCTCTTCAAGTGAAGCTCTGTGGCGATTCGCAAATAAAGGTCAATGTCTAGAGTGTTGTGATGCGTGATAAACGGGCGTGCATCAGCGCCTCCGGCTTCAACTTGCAAAACCGGTGTTTCAACTTCGATGCATCCACGCGAGTCGAGAAACTCACGAATAGTGCGAATAGCGATGCTGCGCTTTCTTAACGTGTCGCGAACATTCGGGTTCATAATCATGTCGACGTAGCGATGGCGGTAGCGCGCTTCTACATCGGTGAAGCCGTCCCAGCTGTCCGGCAACGGTTGCAACGTTTTTCCGAGAATCTCATAGCTGGTCACTTTCACTGACAGCTCGCCCTGTTTTGTGCGGCGGATTGTTCCTTCCGCACCAAGGAAATCGCCCTTGTCGAGGAGTCTCAAGCGCTTCAACTCTTCTTCCGGAATGTTTTGTTTGTGGCAGAAAAGCTGTATTTTGCCGGAATCGTCATAAAGATCCACGAACATCCAGGTGTTTCTCTCATTGAGCACCTTGCCGCAAACGCGCACGACATCCTCGGTCTCGGTGTCCGCCGGGAGGTCTTTGTATTTCTCTTGTAGTTCCACAGCCTTGTGAGTGCGGGTGAAGCTGTACGGATAAGGGTTGATGCCCTGCTCTTTCAACTGCTCCAACTTGCGCAGTCTTTCTTGTCTAAGCCTTGAATCGTCTAATTCCGACGTCATTTTTACGAGGCTCCCTTGAGTCATGATGAGAAAACCTATTGCGAAACTACATGAAAGGATCTGAGATCCCGAATCATCGTAATTCATACATGTAAATGTGCGGGTGCCAAGTGGGATATATAGGAAGTTTCGTTAAGAATTTCTACGCTTTCCACCTTGCTTTGAATTAAGCGAAAGCCGCTCCGGGCCTAGCATAAACCTCCATGTTATACTTACCGGTGTTATGTTTCGGGACAAGTGTGCGCGTTGTTAAAACGTCGTCAAACGCGCATGAAAGGCGAGTTCCAAACAAATTTCGCAAAAATGCGAATGGGCAATCACATATACGACGACGATATCAGGGAGTAATTGCAGGTGGCTGAACCGACCAATCCTTCAGGCGGCGGATCTGGAGAAAGAATCGTTCCCATTGAAGTACGCGACGAGATGCGCAAGTCGTTTATCGACTATGCGATGTCGGTAATCGTCAGCCGTGCCATTCCCGATGTGCGCGACGGTTTGAAGCCCGTTCACCGGCGCATTATTTTCGGTATGTACGAGAGCGGTCTGGAGCCCACAGAGCGCTACCAGAAGTCCGCTAAGACCGTTGGATATGTGATGGGTAACTATCACCCGCACGGCGACTCTGCAATCTATGAATCATTGGTCCGTATGGCGCAGCCCGGCTCCAGCCGCTATGTGCTTGTTGATGGACACGGCAATTTCGGCGACCTGGACAACCCTGCGGCTGCCATGCGATATACGGAAGCCCGACTGGCTCGTCTTTCGATGGAGATGCTTGCCGACATCGACGCCGAAACAGTCGATATGCGCGCCAACTTCGACGACACCAGAAAAGAACCTATCGTTCTTCCTTCTAAAGTGCCGATGTTGCTGCTCAACGGCTCGACCGGTATTGCAGTAGGTATGGCGACCAACATTCCGCCTCACAACCTGACTGAAGTTTTGGAAGGTACGATCGCCAAAATCGACAATCCTGATCTCACATCGAAAGAATTGATGCAGTGGATCAAAGGACCTGACTTCCCGTCGGGCGGCATCATCATGGGCACCGATGGTATCGAAGAGGCGTTCGAGACTGGAAAGGGTTCTATTCCTGTTCGCGGTGAAGCGACTATCGAACAAATTCCAGGCTCTGGCGGAAGACAACAGCGCATGGGCATTGTTGTTACTTCGCTGCCTTACACCGTTGGTCCGGAAGCATTCGCAAAACGCGTTGCTGACATGGTCCGCGATGAGAAGCTCACGGGCATCAGTGATGTTTGCGATGAAACCAACCGTCACGGTATCCGAGTTGTAATCGAACTCAAGCGCGATGCGCACCCGGATGTTGTACTCAACAACCTATATAAGTTCACCCAATTGCAGCAATCGTTCCCGGTCAACACTCTTGCTCTTGTGAGAAACAAGAAGCACGGCGCGTCCGACCAATTCAGACCGATGACTCTGCCTCTGGCGAACATTCTGCAAGAGTTCATCGACCACAGAATCGAAGTCGTTACTCGACGCACTGAGTACCAACTCAAGAAGGCTCAAGCTAGAGCTCACATCTTGGAAGGCTATCTCAAAGCTCTCGAGAATATCGACAAAGTCATCAAGATTATTCGTGGTGCCGACTCTACAGAAGAAGCGCGCCAAGCCTTGATGAAGTCGTTCGATCTGGACGAAGACCAAGCCAACGCCATCCTCGAAATGCAATTGCGCAGATTGGTCGGGTTGGAACGCGGCAAAATCCAAGAAGAATACGACAAGATTCAAAAGCAAATTGCTGGATTCAAAGAATTGCTCGGCAGCCGTCAGAAGGTGCTCGACCTTATTAAGGTTGAACTGACGGAGATCAAAGATAAGTACGGCGACGAGCGCCGCACCCGCATCGAAGCCTCGGGCGCTACGGAACTCAGCAACAAGGACTTGATTCCTAACGAGCCGATGGCTGTTTTCATCACGCAGCAAAACTACGTCAAGCGTATTCCGCTTGATTCGTTCAAACGTCAAAAGCGCAACACTCGTGGCGTAACCGGCATGAAGACGAGAGAAGAGGACGACCTCCAACACTTCTTCACCGCCAACATGCACGACAGATTGCTCGTATTTACGTCGGGTGGACAGGTCTACTCGCTCGAAGTTATGGATCTGCCTGAAGGCGGAAGAACGGCTCGCGGCTTGGCTCTCGTCAACCTGCTTCCGATCGGGCAGGATGAGACAGTTACGGCTGTTATTCCTGTTTCTGAATTTAGAGATGACTCTTATCTGGTCATGGTCACGCGACTGGCTTACATCAAGAAAGTTCAGATGTCTGACTTTGCCAACATTCGACGTTCTGGCATCATCGCCATTACGCTTGGTGATGGCGACCAACTCGGCTGGGTACGACCGTCTGGCGGTAAGTCCGATGTCATCATCGGAACCGGCGACGGCATGTGCATCCGCTACTCTGAAGAAGAATTGCGCCCAATGGGACGCACCGCCCGCGGTGTGCGAGCAATTACTCTCAGAGAAGGTGACAAGATTGTTGGCTTCGACGTCACGGAAGGTGGAGACGATGCCTACGTTTTGGTTATCACCAACGACGGTTTTGGCAAGCGCGTCAAATTCGACGAATTCAGACAACAAGGGCGCGGCGGCATCGGCCTCATCGCTACCAAGTTCAAGAATGCTCAATCGAGATTGGCTGCGTTGCGCGTGACAGCAGACGGCGAGCAAATCGTTATTGCTACTGCCAACGGTATCGTTGTCAGACAGTCGGTCGACGAAATCAGCTCGCAAGGACGCATGGCAACTGGTGTTCGCATTCAGCAGTTGGGTGAAGACGACTCAGTCGTTTCAGTCAGCCCGATTGTCGAACCAAGCGACATCGGTGGCACGGAAAACGGCGAAAGCGCTTAGTTTTAAGCGTAGATTTCCTCTTTCCCGTCAAGTGAATTAACGGCGGAAGGAACAAAATTCGGGATCATAAAACTGCTGTTTGCGA
>JAVLKG010000021.1:0-37016 GCA_032128875.1 Candidatus Melainabacteria bacterium 17Bon1m | reverse complement strand
GCCTCCGCCGCCGCCGCCTCCGCCGCCGCCTCCGCCGCCGCCGCCGCCGCCGCCGCCACCACCACCGCCACCTCCGCCGCCTCCGGTTCCGCCGGAATAAGGCATGTTCAGGCCAGTGACATTGCTTCTGACGGGAGTCCTGATTTCGATCGGGACTCTTGTTGGTGTCATAAATGTCGGCAACCTTTCACCAGAAAGTGAGCGAAACGACATTCTTAGAAGTCAGCTGAGCGCAGTTAAAAGCAGAATTGCCAACGACAAAGGGCATGAGCAAATCGAAGATGTGGTAGCAGAAGCGCAATTACAATGGCAGCTAAACGATCTTTCCGCTGCCGAAAAAATTTGGTACGACCAGTGGATGTCCATGGCTGCCAACTGGAAGACAGCACAACATAAGGATTTTGGCATCATCGCGCAAAACCTTTCTGCTGTTTATATGGACCATGGAAACTTTGACCAAGCACTGAAAGTTTATGAGTTATCGATAAATTACGACAAAAAACTCTACGGCGAGAACAGCAAAGAAGTTGCTCGCGATTTAAACAACCTGGCTCTGTGCCTTTATTTGAAAGGCACTGCATCGTCAGAAAGAGGTGAACGCATAAACTATTTCCAATTCGCACTAAAACGATTTGAAGCGTCAAATGTTCTTTGGACAAAATTGAACAACAAACAATCCGAATTCAACATCGAAAATAACAACAAGCTTCAGAGCTTGGTTAAACGAGACCTCGCAGGCTGACACCTGAAGCGCTTCTCACTTATCAGATAGAGAGATAATTTGAGAAATAAGTTGCTTTGCGAACGAATCAGATTACCGCGTCAGCTGCAACGCATTGCGACTGAGATCAACTGAGATGCGAAAGAGATTTTCCGCCATCATCAAGTGATCGTAATTATAGTTTTGGCAAAATTGTCTTGTTTCTTCTAAGCCATCGACGGCTTGCGCGATCGCATGTCGCATCATATGAACTGCCGGCTCAAGCGATGAAGGCGCTCTCTCAGACGAATATGCATCGGCAGCCTTTCTGAGCGCGTTTTCAACACTGTCTAAATAACCATCAAAATCGGCAACAAGAATATCGTCGTAAATATCTTCGGAAAGTTTTTTCAACTCACTTTTGTACTTACCAAGCACTTTGACCATCGTTGAGCGCGCCGGATGAAAAATGCGCTTGAGAAAACGTTCGCGAGATTCAACGGTGTCGTTCTCATCGAGCTTTACTTTCGGATTGCTTCGTTGCTTATGAACACCAATGATCGTGTCATATTCGGCTCGGCGGCGTTTATCTTTGAGCGTCTCATAGGCTTCATTCAAACGCGTCATTTGCAGCGTTGCCTCGCCGCGCCGCTGTTGATCCTGGTAATCAACGTCAGGATGATTACTCTTTACCAGCGCACGATAAGCGTCCTTGATCTCCTTTTGAGAGACTTCAGGCTTCACACCTAATACTTCGTAATGAGTAAGCTTCTCCTTAGCCATCTTATCTATATACGGCTTTCCTTCCTCAGCCTTATGCGGTACCTGATAAGTTTCATTCGCTGCAGGCTACCTGTCGTTCGCAGCCCACTACCAGTCTGGCGCCGCCTGCATTACCTATCAATTATGCCCTAAATGTTTTCACCCATTATCAATCGTCCAAAATCAGCGAACTGAAACAGTCTTTGGCACTATAATTTCTCTCTATGCTTTGTCCGTTTTGCAACGCAAAAGATAGTCGAGTCCTTGAATCCCGCGTGGCGGGAGAGAACTCTGTTCGCCGTCGCCGTCAATGCGAGACTTGCAATCGGCGCTTTACGACCTACGAGCGGGTTGAAGTAATGCAATTGCTCGTGATCAAACGATCGGGCAGCCGCGAACCTTATACAAGGGAGAAATTAAGAGCCGGAGTTTCACGAGCTTGCTCGAAAACCATGGTCACTGCCGAACAAATCGACGATCTGGTCGAGGCTGTGGAAAACGAGCTGGCAGCCGATGGCAAGCGCGAGGTGACGGCGACCAATCTTGGTGAGATTGCTTTAGCCAAACTGCGCAATCTCGACCAAGTTGCTTATGTCCGTTTTGCCTCCGTGTACCGGCAGTTTCGCTCCATTGAAGATTTCGTAGCAGAGCTGCATTCTCTGACAGGGCAAGGCGATTCGGGTGCTAAGAAATCCAACACAGAGCGTAGCGCTGCCACCATATCTGGTACCGCTGACGGCAAACCCAATCAGCCCAGCTGAGAAGCGGCTTTATAAACAAGTTCTCATAGATTATGTCAATTGCTCAACAAAGATGAACATCCGGTATCCTGCGGGGGTTCAACTGGTAATATTTCCTGTCTACACGTGTTGGAATCCCCTGCCGTCCGTCTGCAGGGCAAGAAAAGAGTCTTTTTGTCATGAACCAAATCATCCAAGAAATTGAAGCGCCGCTCATCAAGGACAACGTTCCTCAAATGAATATCGGCGACACCGTCAAAGTCTTCGTCAAAATTGTAGAAGGCAACAAGGAACGGACCCAGGGCTATGAAGGCGTGATTATCAAGCGCCGTGGCTCGGGCGTCGGCGAAACCATCACGGTTCGTCGCGTTTTCCAGGGTATCGGCATCGAGCGTGTATTTCTGATTCACTCTCCCCGTGTCGAAAAAATCACGGTACAGCGCCGCGGTCATGTCAGACGCGCCAAGCTGTATTACCTGAGAAAGCGCACCGGTAAAGCGACCAGAATCAAAGAAAAGGTCACCGGGAAGAAGGACGTCGCAGCTGCTCCGGTTGCTGAGAAAGCTCCTGCCGCTAAGGCTGAAAAGGCTGCCCCAGCCGCCGAAAAGGCAGCTGAGACCGCTGAAGCTTAAGGACAGTCAATCTGCCAATGCCGAAAGGCAGCAAACCTTCAAAAGGCCAGCCTAAAGGTCAGCCCAAAGAAACTCCCAAAGGATCGTCGAAAGGACCGTCCAGGGGACAATCTAAGGGCCAGTCCAAGGGTCCGCCGCGAACAGCCTTTCAATTGCTTCAACAGCAATTGAAGTGGGTGGATCTCATCTTCGAAGTTCTCGATGCACGGGCGCCGCTGTCCAGCCGGCACCCGAAAAATGACGAGATCTTCGGAAATAAACCGCGACTAATATTTCTTACTAAAGACGACCTGGCTGACCACAAAGTCAGCAGAGAGTGCGCCAAAAAGCTTTCCTCTGAAAACGTCAAGGTAATTGTTCTTTCCTTAAAAGACCGCCGGCGCCAACCGGAGGTTGTAAACATGGCATTGGAATTGAGCGAAGAAAAGCTCAAACAGATTGAAGCGAAAGGCCTGCTTCCGCGACCGGTCAGAATTTGTGTCGTCGGAATGCCAAATACCGGCAAGTCGAGCCTCATAAATTGGCTAATTGGCAAGAAGCAAGTCAAAGTTGCCGACCGTCCCGGCGTCACTCGCGGTCCGCAGTGGATCAGAGTGCATCCAAAACTAGAGCTGCTTGACACCCCAGGCATCCTGCCGCCAAACATCTCATCAAGAAACGTCGGCGAAAAACTTGGCATTTTCAATTTGGCACCCGCCGGAGCGTATGCGCCCGAAGAGCTGGCCGAACGCGCCATTGCCGAATTACAAAAACGCTACCCTGGAGCTCTTGAGAAATACATCCCCGAGGCGGAAGGTGACGACATTCCGGCTGGATTGGATTTAGAGAACCCTCCCTTGATCGATGATGACGATGAGGAAGATGGTCAAAATTGGAAACTCGAGCGAGATTTGAACATCACCAAACAATCCAAGCGCAACCGGCGGTCCGGCGAAGACAATGCTCTTGATTACGAAGAGGATGATGACTCGGAAGTCAGTCAGCCGGAGCCAGCGACTGTCATCAACGAAAAAATCAATCTGCAACTAATCGCCGAACGCAAACGCTTCCTGACCACCAAAGGTCGCCCCGATACCAGCCGCGCCGCCGCCGTATTTCTAGGAGATATACGGAATGGAAGGCTTGGCCGTATAACGTTTGACAGCCCAGACGGCAAGTAAACTGAATTGCCATTTTTTTCAGATTTTTCGCTTCTCACAACCGGTAGTTCCGACCTCTTGAGGTGGTAACTTAGCAAGACACAAATGCCATGCTAAGTGGCATAGCTACGAGCTTAGACGTAAGTTAGCCGCCAATTCGATTTTGGCACCACCGGAAGTGGCACATGTCGAAGAAAGAAGAGACAGTTCGCGCCAAGAAAAATCCGAAAGCTCAAACCGAGATTTTAGAGTGCGGAACGCGTCTCAAACGCATGCTCAAATTTGATGTTCGAATGCGCGGAAAAGAAGCCGTGCTCATTGGCACGGATGAAGTCGGACGTGGCTGTCTAGCCGGACCAGTCGTTGCTGCCGCCGTTATCCTGCCGCCTGTCAGGTCGGGCACAAAACTAAGCCAAGCTCTAGAAGATCTCAATGACAGCAAACAATTGTCCAGCCAGCAGCGAGAGCGTCTTGCCGAAATCATTCATCAACACGCGCACTGCGCAATTGCCGAAGCATCGGTTGAAGAAATCGAAACCATCAACATCCTGAAAGCTAGTCTATTAGCGATGTCGAGGGCTATAGGTTCGCTTTTGGAAACGCACCAAAGCGAATGCAAAAACTATCTTGTTGCTGTAGACGGAAACAAAAAAATCATTGACCTGCAACTCGAGCAGATGACTGTCATCGACGGAGATTCGCACTCAGCCTCGATTGCAGCTGCCTCAGTCATTGCTAAAGTGTACCGAGATCGAATGATGGCGAATCTCGCAACGCAATTTCCGCACTATCTTTGGGAAAGCAATAAGGGCTACGCGTCGCAAGCGCACCGCGATGCAATCAAGATGCACGGACCGACAATCTGGCATCGCAAGACGTTCTTGTCCACGGTGCTAAACGAACAGCTTACATTGCAATTCGATTAGATAAGAGAGCACATACAATGCCCTTCTACAGGTCGGGCAACGCATGGCGTCGCCCCTACAGAAAAGGGCGCGTGCAACGCGCCCCCACGCTTTTTGGCGCAGGCAATGCGCCCCACGCTGTTTGGCGTGACCAGGTTTTACTACTTGCCGAGAACCGCGGGCAGACCGGCATTGACCACAGATGAAGTTTTCTTTTCCATCTGAGTGCCACCATCGAGAACCTGTGTCTTCGACAATTGCTCAGTCAAGTAGTCGAGACCGATTGCAGTGATCATGAAAGAACGCTCGCCGGTTTCGATCATGCTCTTCTCGCGCAGATACCACAATGCAAATTCGATATCGGTAACATCGTCGATTTGCAAAATATCCATGAGCATCTTACCGGAGCAGCCACCGCTCGAGGGTTTTTTACGTCTCTGCGCAAGCAAAACCTGCAAGACAGCAACTCTCAATTCAACTTCGTTCCAGGTCAAACTGGTGCGCTCGAATTTCGGCAAACTGTCGCGTCCGAATGACGATGGAGCACCTGGAGCCTTAGCTTGAGGCTTAGAGGCATCTTGTACGGATAGTGTCATGTCGTAAGCTTGACGCCTTGTGTCATCAGACAATATCTTCCAGGCGTCAGTGATGATTCTGAACTTTTCAGCATCTCCGGTTTCGCTGTTGTCCGGATGGAACATCGCAGCCAAATATCGGTATGCATAACGGATGATCGTCGAGTGCGCATTGCGATCGACTTGCAACAACTCATACAGAGAAAGTTCTTTTGCTTGAGCAGTTGCAGTACCTGGTCCGCCGCCGGGAGCTGGTCCACCACCGGGCGCTCCACCACCGCCGGGTGCGCCGCCACCGGGAGGTGGCATTCCGGGTCTCGGAGGAGGGGGCGGCGGTTGCCAGTTCGGTGGTACTTGCCAGTTCATCGTTGCATTCCTCTTAGTAATAACGTTCAGGACGTCGGGGTTTTGAGCCGAATCCTCGAATATGCCTTGTACCCTCGCGGCCTTGAGTCTACTGGTCTTTTAAAAGCGAATTCGCTATCACCAGACGTTGGATCTCTGAGGTACCCTCGTAGATTTCAGTGATCTTCGCATCGCGCATATAACGTTCGACAGGGTAATCAGTAACATACCCATATCCGCCGAAAATCTGCACACATTTGACTGTCGAGCGCATCGCTACTTCCGATGCGTAGAGCTTCGCATGTGCAGCAGCGCGAGTGAATTTCTCACCTCGATCTTGTGCCAAAGACGCATGATATGTCAAAAGACGAGCCGCATCGATCTCTGTTTGCATCTCGGAGAACATAAAGCGGATTGCTTGGAGATTGTTGATGGTTTTTCCAAAAGCCTCACGCTCTTTGGCATAGCGGTAGGCATGATCCCAGGCGCCCTGGGCAATTCCAACGGCTTGCGAGGCAATACCGATCCTTCCGCCATCAAGCGTCATCATGGCGACCTTGAAGCCTTCTCCTACCTTGCCCAGCATGTTTTCAACAGGCACTGGTGTGTTTTCAAACATAATCTGACAAGTGGAAGAGCCTTTGATGCCCAACTTGTCCTCGAGCTTTCCAAATGTAAAGCCGGGAGAATCTTTTTCCACAATTAAGGCGACTAACCCTTTGTGGCGCAGTGCGCGGTCGGTTTGAGCAATGACAAGGTAATAGTCTGCTTCAATGCCGTTTGTAATCCAGTTCTTCGAGCCATTCAAGATAAAGTGGTCGCCTTTCAGCTCTGCCATGCATGTCGCGGCCGCTGAATCAGAGCCGGTTCCTGGCTCGGACAAAGCAAACGCACCCATCTTTTCGCCCTTGCACATCGGAGGCAAGAAGCGCTTGCGCTGCTCTTCACTGCCCATCAGATAAATCGGCGACGCGCAGAGTGAAACGTGCGCAGAGAACATAACTGAAGTCGTTGCGCAGTGCTTCGCCAACTCTTCAACAACTATCGCATAAGAAACGTGGTCCAGCCCAGCGCCGCCGTACTCTTCGGGAAAAGGCAGTCCGCAAAATTCCGACGCCGCCAGCAATTCCCAATTCTCTCTTGGAAATCTATGATCCTTGTCAATCTCTGCGGCTCTCGGAGCAAACTCCTTTTGCGCGATTTCGGCAATCGTTTCTTGAATTAACATTTGATCTTCAGTCAGTCTGAAGCTCAGGGGCAGTTCTTTTGAAGCTGTTGCAGTCAACATTCACACTCACCAAGTGTGGCGGACAGACGCCGCCAAGGTATCCACACTATGTCCGGCACCGAATAAAGCTGTCAAAGCCAGTCCCAGACCAGCTTCACTGGTTGCCCAAGCGAAGATCATATCACTATGGCGCCCGTTGCGCAGGCATAAGATAATGACTGTGTGAGAATTACCATCTATATCCAAACCCGGTAAAATTCACCGATATCTCGGTAACTAGCCAATAGGAAGTCGAAAATGGCGATAGCTAAGGTTGTCCTTGTAGAAGATGAGAAAAGCCCATCCACCGAATTTCGCGCGCAGCTGAAGAAGGAAGGTTTTGAAGTAACAGCGTGCGTCGGGGGCTTCGACGCTCTTGACGAGCTTGGCACCCACGGCGCCGACATAATTGTTGCTTCGACAAATCTTTCGGACTTAAGTGGCTACCAGCTGGCCAGCTTGATTAAGTCCAACGATAGGACCAGCCGCTTGCCGGTCATGCTTCTTGCCAAGGGCGATGCGGCTAACGAAGACCCATTCTGGAAAGTTGCAGCCTTGGCGGACGCAGTCATTGAGCAGGGAAATCTCGAGAAAGATTTGAAATCGGTTTGCACGCAGATAAAAAATCTCGTCAGCAAAGCACAAGACTCCGGCTGGCAGCCAAGTATGGTGAAAAACCTTCTTGTGCCGTCGCGCTCATTTTCAAGCTCCAACTTGATCAACAGCTATGGCGGACTTCTCGACGACCTGTTAATCGAACGCATGGTCGCGCGCGTAATTCGCACACTGGCTGAAGTTATCGATCCTCGCAAGAAATTTGTCGATGCTTATTTCAGCCTCATCAGCCAGCTCTTTTCGCCAAGCTTGCTCGGCATTGTAGTCGCAAGTGCTGATGGTCCGTGGGCGGCCTTTCAACTTGAGCAGGGTCTGAGCCAGGAAGGGTTCGACAAGCTCGTAGAAAAACTCACCAAAGAACTCGAAGTTGTCGGCGACCTCAATCTCGATATGCGCGGCGAACTGCCGAAGGCTGATGGCGGCAAAGGCTTTGAAGAAATTGAAATTCTTCCTGTCATTCAAGAGAAAGCCGGCAAGGCAGCTCTGGTTTTTGCTTCGACAGAGAAAAACGCATTCAATGCCACTTCCAAGGCGTTCATGGCTCAACTGCAAATGCAGATGGCGCCGGTCGTTCAATTGCTGATGGCAAAACACGAAATCGAAGTTCTCCACGAACGCGAAGCATTCCGCGCCGCAATCGATCCGCTCACCGGACTCTACAATCTCGAGTTCTTGGTCGGCTTCCTGCAACAGCAGTTGTTGTTCTCATTCAGACAACGTCTGGCTGTCGGCATGGCAATTATCGACATCGATAATTTCGCGCAAATCAACGATGAGTTCGGTTTTGAAATCGGAGATGTGGTACTCACAACCATCGCCAATCGCTTGCTCAACATCACACGTTCCAGCGACCTCATCGCGCGCTACGGTGGTGATGAATTCGCGGTAGTTCTGCCCAATACTGATATCGCCGGCGCCAAAATCCTTGGTGAGAAGGTGCGCTCTGAAGTAGAACGCATCAGCTTTGTCAAAGGACAAGGAACCCGCGGTCCGAAAGTAACGGTCAGCGTCGGTTGCTCCAACTTCAATATGGAAGACCTCAATCCCGAAACCATTTTGCGCGACGCAAAACTCGCATTGCAGCAAGCGAAAGAAGCCGGCCGCAATCAAGTAGCCGCCCAAGCTTAAAAGCGTGGGGGCGTGTTGCGTGGGGGCGCGTTGCGTGGGGCGTGTTGCGTGGGGCGTGTTGCGTGGGGCGTGTTGCGTGGGGGCGCGTTGCACGCGCCCAGTTATCTGCAGCGTCGACGCCATGCGTCGACCGCTTTTGGTGCGTCGGCGGCTCGCCGACGCCAGCATCTAGCCGCCAAGATGCCGGCGCTCCGGCCATTCAATCACAGGTTTCAACTAACTAACCTACAACTGTGCAATTCCACAGTCAATTTCGCACACCCATCAAATATCATTTTGTCATCAGGAAGCACAAGACAAGTGACACTGCAGACGGTGACGGTATTTGAGAGGGGTGCTTGGAGCCCGGAACCGTCTGTGGTGTCACCTTACTATTTATGATTAGCATGCTTGGAGCGAAATGCAGTGCCGCCATCCATGCGCCAAAGCGCAGAGAAATGTTTTCTTCTTGAACGCACTTCTTATTAAACTCTAGACGGAACCATCTCGTCATAAGTCCGATCAATGGCCGCGACAATCTCATCCGGAGTTGCGCCGCCAGCGATGTGAGCAGCTACCATAGAAGCTCCTGCCGCGACTCCTTCCTTCACGTTGCCATCTTCGTAGCTGCGCAGACCTTCATGCCGTGACAGACGGAAGTTGGGACATGCGCATGCAAACGGCGCTCCAACCATGCGCGCTAATTCACCAACGTTTGCGGTTTTGTCGTCCACAACCCATTTGGTAGTTATCACCGAAATTCTGTGTTCTTGCGATCTATCAAGTACTTTCATGTCGCTCTTGAGCAGACTTTGCGCGAGGGCAAAAACAGCAAGCATTTGCGAACCACCCCCGAGAATGACAGGGATTTTCGTGGACGCAGCGAGCGCAAGACCGGCGACAAAAGGTTGCATTGGATCACCGACTGCAGAAACTGCTTTGAGAGGAAGTTCTTGAATTTCCGCGAGAGTAAGCGACGCAGCCTTAAGTCCTTCAGATACTAATCGTCCTTTTGTTCCATGATCGGTATGCTGCAAGCTGCTGGATACCAAACCTACAGCGTTGACTCCAAGCGCAGTAAGAACACCCAATGCGGTTGTTGTACCTGCAGGGACGCATTCGCCCATGATCAAATACTCAACATCATCAGAGACCTGTCCGCCAATCTCCAAACCAGCGTAAAAAAGTTCTCGCACATCTTCATAATTTTGCGCAAATCCTGTCGAAACACACTTCGCACCACCTTTCCCGATGCGCTTCACATCGGGAAGATCAGGAGTTTTGAATGTTCCACAATCTACAACAGTTATGCCAAACCCTGCCAATTCCGTACAAGCTCTCGTGATCACCACCGGTGACACCACACCTGTTGGCGACACAGGAAGCTCTGCACCACCCGCGGGGCTACCCGTAACAAGAGCCTCCGCATCGATAGAAGGCGTGAAGCGACGCAATTCTGGTGAAGCTCCTGCTGCTGAAATTCCCTCGATATCACTGCTTTCGCTCGACGCCACACATAGAAAAAAAGCGCCTTTGCCCTTACGACCAGAGAGAGAAGCGAGAAGATCGGCTATCTCGCCGTTTGGTGAATTTACTGTTCTTACGAAGTCGGATGTCACGGCTTTTCCCTCGACTCAACTAATCTCCTCGCCAGCAGATCGTCTCTCAACTGGGGGCGCAGAACATCACATATCGGTACAAAGCTAAGCGGAAAAAGAATCACACTCAGAAAGCTAGACCAGACATGAGAAATCGTCTTTGCTGTCGGATCATACTGCGCCAATGTCTTTTCCACGGTCGCCATTTGCAATAAATCACTTGGCGCACCTAGCGCAAAACTAAGGACAGCAAATAGTGCAGAAACAATCGCCAACGGCCAGAAGAACTTCCACGACAACTTAAATGCAAAGGTCGCAGCTCTTTGTGGTTTTAACGGAGAGCAAGCCGAAACAATGAGAGAGACGAAAGAATAAATCACGAGAAACAAAATGTTCGGCACAATAGCAAAAGCGCATGCAAAATCAATCCATGCAGGCAACTTGATTGCCATCGCTCCCATGAATACGGGCATGGTAATAATTTTGACCATGGTGCAGCCCGCGACAATAATGAGCGGAAAAACCATGTAAGCAGTCACCCAGAGCAAAACAGCGCCGATGTGAATCTTCAAAGGTTCCACTTCAACCAGAGCAGTTTTGAACCATGCCTTGCGTTCGTCTTTAGACAACTCAGCCAAATACTTGATGGATGGCGCTTTCACAAGGGCTATTGAATACGCGCCAAGCCGTACCAGCCAGCCGCCAAAACCAAGAATCATGAATGCGACACCGAGCAAACAGCCGAGAAGCAGCGTTGCAAAAACCAAAATCAAGGCTGCAAATTCGACAGGGTTGTGGCGCAATGGTTCGAAGCCAACCATCATTGCGATGTTGACCACCGCTCCGGAGAGAGCAGTAAAAGTGGCAGGGATCAAACAGAACGGTGCATACTCGATCGACGCGATGCCAGCGTTTCGCCACCAGCTGAAACTAATTAGAGAGCGAATAACATGCCACGGCGATTTGGGTTCGACAGGCATGGTGATCCAGTCACCTGGCTTTTCGTGAAGTTGCGATGATTCTATTTGCGCAGACGCGCTGGCAATCTCGGACCGCTCGACAACCAATTCGTTGTCCGCCATCTTGACGTGCTCAAGCGTATCTTCTTTTCCCTCTTCCAACAGCGCCTCGGCCTCAATAGAGAATTCTATTTTCCCAGAATTTGAGGACAACCTGCAAGCTAAAATCGCCAACGGAAATTTATATCCCTTCCGTCATTGCACAGTCTCTGGAGGGGCGGCATAAATGCCGCCCGCACTATTTCTGCATCGCTGTCATATGAGGTCTGAAGTAATGCTGATACTGCTCACGAGCTCCCCCGAGCTGCATCAAGATTGCGGTCGTCTTCAACATCCGTCCCGAAATCTTGCGTGCATTCGGATGACTTGAAGCCGCCAATGCCTTCAAAGGCTTGACAGAATCAATCGCCGACAAAACGGAAAACTCAGACATGTGCGCACGATGTCCATTTTTGACACTGCTCGACAAAGCTCGGTGCGCAATAGTTTCGATCGGATTCAGTTGCGCAAACTCAGCCCTATGGTGCGGCGTAATCAGCACATGCCGACCAGGAGAGAGAACAACATTGTGACCGTTAGATTCTACTGAGACGGAGCCTTTGTGCTGATCGTCTAAATCGAATACAGAAAGTCCCGCGCTTGAAACCGACACCAGAGCAATTGAATTGCCGCTGATCTTGACGATTCCGAATGGAGTTTCTATCGCCGTATCCTTTGTTGGAACAAAAAGAACAGGTCCGTCCTTCGAGCTCAATGTCTCGGTAAGCTCACTACTGGCGTACCGACTACTTTGTGAAATACTGCCACCAAAGATCTCCCCGCTGCTAAGAACAATTGCATCACTGCGAACAGCAGCGTCAATCTCGTTAGAAGTGTTACAGCTTCCTACAACATATGAATCATCATCGACGCTATCGCCTGAATACATTCCTATATCGGACCGCGTAAGTCCAGATTGAAGGGATAGAGTATTAGCAACCATTGAAGAAAGACTGCTTGCAGTCAGCAAAGACACGTTTTGGAATTGCGATGGATACTGCAAACTAGACTTATTAACAAATGGAATACCTTCAACTGCTGGAGAGGAGCTAATTGACAAGTTCGTCGTTGTTCCGCTTTCCAGCGTCGGCATTAGACCGCTAACACTCTGAGATCCAGCAGACGACGGCGGATCTGCTTCGATAAAGGCACCATTACCAAGTTTGATTTGACCAGCACTAGTGCCAGAAAACAGCACGTTGACATTTTTAGCGTTCACAGTTGCGGTTCCGATGGGAACGGTTACAACACCTGGATTTCCAAAATAAATTACGTTGCGCGGTGTCGCACTTGCAATGACGCCGGAAGGTGCGATATTCGTCGGATAAGGATTAGTTCCAACCTTTGGAACAAAATTCGTGCCAACTATAATGCTAACCTGCTTACCTCTCCCTGTAGTTCTTACAATGGCGTCACTGCCAATGATGATTTGATCGCTTGTGGAGGCACCTGTGTTTATGAGAGCCACTGCACCATCAGAAGCACTAATTATCTTGCTGTCGGTAACTGAAAGTTTTGCGCCATTGGTCCGGACCAATATCGAGCCATCGTAGCAAGAAATGTTATTTAAAATCGTATCTTGGGCAAGCTGCGAAGTGCGATTAAAAGTGAATCCTTTGACGGCCTGTGAATCTTCAAGAACAACAACTGCGTTAATCCCATCTGTGATGTTTACTGATCCTTGAGATGTGGCAGAAACATAACTGGCAGCGATTGAGAGAGGAACGTTTCCTCCAATCGAACCGGTCTGCGTGTTTAAGTTCATCCTATTTGCTTGCGCATACACGCTAGGAAGTGGCGATACAGGATTGGACTTTGCACTCGTCTGCGTAATCGATCCGCGTCCACCTGCTGATATGTTGAGGGTTCCAGAAGTGCCAATTGCAGCAGGTTGTCCTAAAAGAACACCGCCGAGCTCGTTTGTTATGCTGATGATTCCGGTGGTATCGACTGTGTCGAATGCCCTGACGTAACCTGAAACCCCATTTTGAGTGGTTTTGGGCGCATTTATCGAGAACGCAGTTGTAGATGCACTAGACAAGACGATCGAACCTGCGTGTCCAGAATTAACACCACTTGCATCCACATTTCCAGTGATGAGCAACGGGCTGCCCTTAGACGTAGAGGTTCTACCGCTTACAAAAGTGTACGACGCTCCATTCCAGTTTCCTGAAGAAGACCGTGCAGCTGCATTTGCACCACTCATATTTACACTTAAGGTCCCTCCCGTCTGCACGTTAAGAGAGCCCCCATTGCCACCACCTACTCCGCTACTCGCATCCAGTGTTATATAAGTACCAGCTGTCTTCGATGGTTTTCCATCCACAGTGCCGACATACATTTTTGAAGGGCTTCGAGTTACGAAAGATATCGAGCCACCATTACCGGTGCCACTTCCAAGCGCAGTAAGTGCAAGTGGACTTTGTTGAGAATTCGCAAAAGCAATGTTCGCTGCGTCTAAACTTATCGCGCCACCATCTCCATCACTTCCGGTTCCGTTTGCTAAGTCAATGAAAGTGGTGTCGTTCAAGGTCAAAGTTCCGTTTGCCTGCACAACCTTTAGCCCGATATGCGCTCCATGTCCATCAGCTCCATGGATATCGAACGCCGACGAGTTGAGTGTAAGGTTGCTATAGGCTGAAAATGAAACACTACTTGAGCCTTTTGTAGTAGCGCCTGAAACTGCATTCTCACCAATTACAATATTTTGAGCATTGACATTTACGCTTCCACCATTTCCTCCGCCTAGAGAACCAACATGAAACTCGACGTCACCGGCCTGAGAAAATACAATTGAAGGAGCACCGCTGGTGAAGTCGATAACGCCACCATTTCCATCATCCTGTCCAACAGCTTCCAGTATCAAATGGTTGCCTGGCGTATTAATTCTGCTCGCTGTTATCGATAGCCTTCCTGCATTTCCACTCTCATCAACTCCAGCAGCAACAGTACCAACACCTAACGTGAGCTCTTGCGCGGAAAGGTTAATGTCCTTTGCAGTGATGGATTGCAGAATTACTGTTCCCTCTTGCGCAGAAATATTTGCGCTTGAATTTCCAGCATCGACAGAGGTGACCGAAATAGTTCTACCTACTGCAATTGTACCGATGCCGACTGAACCAGCTCCTGTTATTACCTTCCCGTCCTGAATTTGAAAGCCATTTCCACTGGGCAATGTGGGATTCACGGTTTCGATCCTCACGGCTCCGGAAAATCCCGAATCTCCGATGGTAGAGATGGCGCCGGTCTGAATCGAAGATGCCAACAACGTGACACCTCCTCCATTCACGGTTCCTCCAGTATTGATAGAACCAAGAACGATTGATCCGTTATTAGCGAGCGCGAGAACGTTTCCGCCGCTACCTAAAGAGTTCGACGTATTGATGGTTGCTGAACCAAGAATTGACCCTCCAGAAGTTGGCGTAAACGAGTGAAGAATAGTGGAAGAGTCGAATACTGTATTGCCACTGGTGCTCAAAGAACATCTAAATCCTGCAATCAGTGTCAGACTTCCGCCGCTCAGATTAATTACTGCTCCAGTTAGGTCAATATTGTGACTGGCAACTATTGCGAGATTACTGAAGTTCAAATTTCCAGAAAGTGAAATGTCTCCACCACTGTTTACGAAACTACCTTGATTAATGATGCTCCAAGTTGGATTAGGAGCCGGCGCAACTGTCGTCAAAGTACCGTTACCAGACAGAGTGCCGGTGAAGAGAAAAGACGGCGCTAGAGCAATAGACTCGGATCCATTCAAGAGATTGATGCTTTGACCTTGCTCAGAAGCTATGAGCCGAGCTGTAGTTTCATAGGTAGTTTTACCTGATAGTGTCAATACCCCCGCTGCTGCTGTCACTTTGATTGTTCCATTCTCAGCCGAAAAAGCTCCGCCAGAGCCACCATCCAAAGTTAGAGCACTTGCTGCCAAGCTTTTAATGCTGATATCACCAGATGAGGAAATGAGCCTGTTCTGATTGACAAAATGATTTGTGATAATCGTAATGTCGTCGGCAAAACTTGAATCTCCTGAGGTGGAGACTTGAGCAGTAGTTGATGTTAGATTCAGTTTGTATCCTGACGAAGTCCCTAGTGTCAAAACGCCATTATCGCTGTGAATGACATTTACATCGTAGTTACCCGTTACAAATGAGGCAGTCATGGCGTTTCCACCGTTTGCAATCTGAAACGGCGACTCAGAAGTGCCGACCCCACCATCGATAACATTGATGACAATATCGTTCGCGGAAAGACTTCCACTTGTCGAAACGGACTTACTCGACAGCAAATCAAACGTGCTTGCGACGGATGTTGTTCTGAAAGAAACATCCTGGCTATTTGTGCTCGATAAGAAAACCGATCCACCCGCAGTGATTCCTATGTTGCGTGCATTAGTTGAAAATCTATTATTCGAGTCAACTCCAACATTGTTTGATGCGACTATCGTTAATTCCGCATTCGAGGAAATATTCAGAACTCCGCTGACGGTACCGGTTCCAACGGTAGTTATGTTTACCGGACCGACGACACTGAGGTTACTGCAGCTCAATTCGGAGCTCTTAATTGTCAGAGCTTGCAAGCTTCCGCTGACAGAACTAAAAGCACTTGTGCCGTTGTCTATACTTGCAGTGAGAGAACCAGAAAAAGTAGCAGTAGAAACATCAGCGTTATTTGTAATTGTCAAACTGCCGATTCCACTGGCGGATATGTTTGAGACAGAAGTGCTGAGCGTAGCCACACCAGAGCTCAAGGTGACGTCCAGCATTGAACCCGTGATCGTGCCTATCGCACTTATAGAATTGCTTATAGAATTCCCGCCTATCAACTGCACTGTGCCTTGACCAGCAACTATAGAACCAACTTTCAAATTCCCAGCGGTAAATGTTGAAATTGTAGGAATTGCACTGAAGACACCGTTCTGAATGGTTGAGCTAACAGGAAAACTTGCACTTGCAACTCCGAGAGTCACATTTCCAGAAGCTGTCCCTCCGGTAGAAGTAATCGTGCCAGAACTGAGATCGATTCCATTGTTGGCGATAATTACAACCTTTCCGCCGGTTATTGCTCCGGTCGTATCAATGCTACCAAGCGTGATGGAGCCTTTATTTGCACACGCATAGACGTTCCCGCCACTTCCAGTGCCTCCCGTAGTGCTTATACTCGCACCGCCGACTATCGATCCCCCAGTCGCGTTCGGAATAAATTGTGTGTATGTGGTTGTTCGATCAAAAACAGTGCCTACGGTGCTGGGTGTGAAATCATATCCAGCAAGCAGTGTTAGACTTCCACCATTAACGTCTCCGGACAAATCGATTATTGCGCCCGTGAGGTTTATGCTCCGACCCGAGATGATTGCGAAGTCAGCACCAGCAAAAGACAAGTGTCCACTTACAACTACATCTGCATTGCTGTTCGCGTACATACCACCATTAGCCAGAGTCCATGTAGATCCAATGGTGACAAAACTCCCACTACCACTAAGCGAATTGGTCAGCAAGTATGAGCTGGACAATGCAATCGAGCTTGATCCAGCCGCAGCAACAATAGATTGGTCTAGTCCAGATGCTTGAAGTATTGCGTTCCTCGTATAAGTTGTGTTTCCCAAAAGAGTCAAATCACCACTATCGGCAAACACCCTCACCTGTCCGCCAACTGCAGCAGTCAGAGTGGAACCAGCACCACCATCCAACGTAAAAGAACTGTTGAATGGGCTTGATACAAAAATATTCGAAGCCGTTACAGAGATTGCATTCAGGGTCAAGCCCGAACAGTTTATCGTCACGTCGCCATTAGTGCTGATACTCTGAAGCAACGAAACCATTCCAGGTGCAGTGATTGTCAAATCATTAGCGGTGATGGAGGAATCTAGCAGTAAATCGCCAGTGCCAGCTTTCAGCGAAATACTCGCTGCACTAAGAGGATTAGTCGAAAGTACGGAAATCGATCCAGAAGTCTCGAAATCAATTACGCTCCCACTTCCTGAGGCAGATACTGCAATCTGTCCAGCTCCTGTACCGAGGAGAATATCGTCTGCACCATCGTTTCGAAGGAAAATTTTTCCGCCAGCACCGCTGCCAGTCGAATTTGCTGTCAGTGAAAGATTGCCACTCGTTCGAATTAGTGAACCACCGATAAGTTCAATAGTTCCTGCAGCTTTGTTTGTTCCTACTCCGCTCGCGTCTATAGAACCTAAGCTTGCAACATTAAGCAAACCAGAACCGGCATTGAGACGTAAAGTAATTCCATTGCCATCAGTGACACTCATCGAAGGCGGAGTGGTTAAAACTATTCCTCCGGTTCCCAAATTAGTTATTGAAAGGGATGCGCCATTTCCAACTGCACCAGCATTCGCGCTAATTGTTGTTTCAACTCCGTTAGAAGAAACACCACCGCCAACGGTGAAGGCCTGGGCACTGTTCATAGAGATGTTGATTGCCGCGCCTGACAAGCCATCAGAATTGATACCAGTAAGCCTTAAGTTCCCCCCCGTCAAGATTTGCAGATTTTGAACACCTGTCATCCTACCGGCGCTTACATTTGCTGAAGAAAACGTTCCAAACGGAGTAAAAGATGCAGAGCCGAAACTCGAAGTGCTTGAATTGGTCGTCAGAGAGATGGAACTGAGCAGAGTCATGTTGTAAATTCTGACTGCACCATTAGCTGTTCCAGACTGGTCAACCCCCCTCAGATTGAGCCCCTCAGAAATGATGGTGACTTTGCCACTACTGCCGCTGCCGGTACCATTAGTCAGAATGGCATTTGCAGTTGGATAAACATTTACTACGCCACCATAAGCGATAAGGTTGATTTCGCCGCCGCTTGCGTTCACCCCGCCACCATGATTATCAAATTTTTCAATCATGTTCACAACTTCGTTCAAACGTATTGAACCGCCAGTTGCACTTTTCCCAACGATGTTTTGAATACTGCCAGGAGAATAATTGGCGCCAGCTATCAACGTAATGTTGCCGCCATTTCCGGAAGCATTGCTGGCATCAAACTTTGGGAAACCAGAAGCGTAAGACGCAATATCACGGCCAGCAATCATTACTATGCCGCCAGGAGCGATAAAACTATTCCTTATCCAAATATTTCCACCAGCCGTCAGAAGATAGCTTCGCGCAAGAGAACCACCGTGAGTATAGATATCTCCATTTAATGAAGACACAGAAATGTTAGAACGACTACTTGGAATATGAAATATTGGCATGATTACATCACCGCCAGCTTTCACAGTTAGGTCACCGGTATAGCGCGCATTGCATATTTCCACGGCTCCAGTGGGTGTAATGGTATCTGATGCAACAATTCGATTGCCGCTAGTGATACTACCATTGGTGCCAAAGGTAATACTGCCGCCACTGGAGAAAGTCGGCTGAGCTGCATATACAGAGACGTTTCCCGTCCCAGCTGATGTTCCAGTACCTGCATATGTATTTAAGTTTCCGATCGTTACTCCGGTCGATCCTATTACAGTGATGTTGCCGTTGTTGGAGCTGCCAGAACCAGAGGCACTTATGATAGCGCCGAGATCGGTCCGCACTTCTCCGCCATATGCCGCCAGCAAAACATCACCGCCTCCAGAAACGATATCCAGTCTTCCACCGGCAACTCTGAGATCGATGTTGCCACCGCTCACAGACTGACCAGTAAAAGAAACGGGAGAATTGGCATTATGGTTAGGCGTCCCAATTTGAGAAGGTAGTGCTCCCGGACCAATTTCGCCGCTACCGGTATGTACATTAGCTCCAGCAATTATTGAGATGTCGTGCCCTCCGGAGTTGATCTGGAGGTCAGACTGATTTGTTGTAATTGATCCACCCGCAATGATTGCCAAGGTTTCGTTAACAAAGATATCACCACCGAGAACAATGTTTCCAGTGTTGTAATAGGTAGGATCTCCCACTAGGCACTGAGTTCCGAGTATCAGTTCCTCTGTATTTGCGCTAACGTGTGCAGCTGTACCACTGGTGTTCACGATACCGGTCAACGCATTGACGAACACATCGGCCGTGCCACCACCGGTGTAGACATTCAATTCTTTCGAGAGTAAATCGCCACCTGAAACCAGCGTGTCAAAACGCTCTTGGTACTCAGAACTACGAATATTTATCGCGCCATCCAACGCAGTTATCGTGCCACCAAAATTGTTCACGTTGAGAGAAGACAAAGTAGAACTATCCAAATTGACGTTCGCAGCGATGGATTCGACGCGTCCGCTGTTTACGATTTTTGGCGCTTGCAAGTTGAGGTTGTTCTGCGCGATGGCACTACCTGAATTGTTCAATGTTTTACCAGCGGACAAAGTCAGGTCGCCGGAGCTTGTGATGGAACCATAATTGGAAAGCACATCATCAGCGCGAAGATTCAAACCAAGATTTGAAACAACACCGCCTAAATCGCGTGCAGATTGATTGAGGTCGGAAGTTATCGACGCGTTCGAATTGTTGGTGATGTTGTCCGCAGAGATCGTTGCGGTTGTGATTTTGTTGTCGGACGAAAACGCTTGAATAGTCCCTGAGTTGATCAGGTCCCCAGTAATTCGAATGTCGCCATTCTTACTAAAATCACCCGCTGCAGACACGTTCTCTGGCACAACAAAATCGCGCACCTTCATCGTCTTGTCGCCTGGAGTGAGTTCATTCAAGTCGATAGAACCACTCACAGCGCGACCGTTTGAATCGAGTCCAACTTTCTGTCCGCCTGTTGCAAGAACTTGCTTCGCTGCGATGTATTCAGCGGCGGTAACTTTGGAGCCGGCAGAAAGCGTTTTCGACTCACCGCCAATTGAGATGGTTATCGAACTCTCGTTTTGAAATAGTTTGTCGCCGAGTGTGATGTTCTCGACTGCCGAACTCAAATCAAGCGAGAATCCACCGTTGCCACGAATAAATCTGTCGGCAGAAATCTGCTGCACTGTATTTATGTTTTGCTTTGCTTCGCGAAGCTCTTGCTTAAGAGCTTGATGCTCCAACTTCTGTGCTTGACGCTCAAGCTTGAATTGCTGATTGAGTTCTTGTTTGGTCGCGCCAACTTGATTGGGCAAGTTCGACAGATTCTGCAAATTATTGAGGTTGGTGTTTACTACGTTTGGGCCATGCGAAAGGTTGTTGGCATTTTGCTCGAATACAGGCTGAGCAACAGCCTGGGCAGAGTTTCTCATGTCAGCCCAATGCACTTTGAATAGCTGGTTTAACTGCTTGCCGGACAACCCGTCATTGGCTTGCTTGAAATCGCGGAAAGCGGCACCGCGCCCACCAGGAAAATCGGGATTTCCAGCGCTAGCCGGCGCAGACTGCAGCAAAATGCTGCCAGCCATAGCCAATCCGACTTTGCTAAAGACAGTCACACGACCAAGCTTCTTCCGCAACGATTTTTTCGGCATTTATTAATTCCAAAAAGAGGACGGGCGCGCTCGCCTCAAGTCCCATGGGTCCCCAGAACTTCTCTTTTATTAGTCTAACTTAATGGTATCCAACCAGCAACTATTACCGGACATGCGGCGAGTAATCCCCAAACGGGATTCCCTTTGTGCTGCAGAGGTTTCCAGCTTTGTGGCGACACTTCGACACGTTCAGATTTAAGGAAAGTGGTTGGCTGCAGTTGGATATTTGCCAACCAATCGCCCAAAGCTTTGCGGGACTGAGTTAGGCTACTTACGCCAACCCGCCACTATTAACGCCAGTCTCACCACCAAGGAGCCGAAAAATGGCGGTAGTACCAGTCAAGACCGGGCGATGCATGGCGTCGCCCCTACATTTTTGCAGTCATGCGCGGCTTGAAGTAGTGCTGATATTGACCAGCACTTGCACCGCCAAGTTGCAAGATAATGGCAGTCGTCTTCATCATGCGGTCTGCGATTTGTCTCGCATGTGCATGCTTCGAACTTGCCAATGCCTTGAGTGGTTTCACTGTGTCCATTGCGGTCAAGACTGAGAACTCAGAGGTGTGTGCTCTGTGTCCGTTCTTCACTACGCTTTGAACGTTGCGGTGAGCGATCGTTTCGACAGCGTTGATTTGCGCAAATTCTGCTGTGTGGTGCTTCGTGATCATCACATGGCGGCCTGGAGCAAGAACTACATTGTGACCGTTGGATTCAAGGCTTACAGATCCTTTGTGTTGATCTTCGAGATCGTAGACCGCCAAACCTGCATCACTAGATGAAACGAGAGCGACGGACTTCGCATCGATGTGGACGATACCGTTAGGCGTCTCGACAGTCGTAGCTTTGAACGGAACGAAGAGTACGTTGCCTTTCTTAATTACAACGCGATCGGAATGTTGAACGGTCTGGATCGTTCCAGCGACATTTTCAGATGCCGGCTGGAAGCCTGCGCTCCTGGCGCTATCCACAGCATTGCTGTCACTAAGCCGGCGAGCCGCCGGCGCTCCCAGAATTTCAGCATCGCTGCAGAGAGCCGCTTCAGTTTCGCCGAAACCATTACCCATGAAGCCAACCATATAAGAGTTGTCTTCAGTGTCACCCATTGTAGGGGCGGCATTCATGCCGCCCGCCGTGGTGATCAATGAAGCGTTGTTCGCAACTTGTACGAGGGGAGCTGCATTCAGATTAGCTACCGAGAGGTCGGCGGTTGCAATCAAGTTTTCTCCCACAAAACCAAACAACCCACTTGTACTGAGTTCACTTTGTGCAGGAAGAGCAGCTGCCACTGAGGGAACAGCACCAGCAACACTAGCAGCGGACGCACTTGTTGCGGCGGACGGCGGGTCTGCAGTAATGGTTGAGCCTGCACCTAGAACAATCGAGCCAGCTGGTCCATTAAAGATAACGTTCTTGTTCAGCGCATTTACATTTACCGGCGCGGCTGCAACTACAGTGCCCGACGCTCCGAGGTATACGAGACCTTTGCCCTCAACAGTCACGTTGATGTTTCCAACACTCACTGAAGTCGGGTTGGTTCCATTCTTCGGAATGGTGGACGACACCGTAAGGGTCGTGTTCTTACCTTTGGTTCCAAAGGTCTCCACAACTGCATTCGCGCCCACTTGGATATGTCCGCTGAGATTGGTGTTCTGCAATGTCATTGAACCGTTGGTTGCTCTGAGATTGGCATCAGAAGCAACAGTAAGGTCGCCTGAGTTGTTGACGATAAGTACGTTTCCTGCAGTTGCAAGGACGTCGTTCACCGTCACGGAACCAGATGCGCCTGAATTGATTGTTATTGATTTACCAGTAGCGTTTTCCAAATTCCAGTTGCCGACGAATTCGTTGGTGATTGATACAGCACCACCTGTCGAGACACTGAGATTCGCAGTGTTGACCGACAAGTTGGAAAGAGCCGATGTTCCGGAAGATGTGATAGTCAAATCATCCAACGCATTGATGGTGAACTTTTTGGCAGAGAATGTTCCTTTGCCACCAAGGTCATATGCTTGACTGTCGGCGACAACAGCCCCCGCATTGCTAAGCGTAATTCCGCCTCCAAGGTTGGAGATGGTTACTGCGCCACCATTGTCAGTCGTTATGGCTCCAAGAGTTCCGTTTTTAGGAGCCTTTGTGGTGTTTATTGCAAAAGCAGTCTTGGAATTAGACGCCAATGTAATGTCTCCGCCAACTCCACTGTTGAAGCCGGAACCATCGAGGGCTCCATTGACGATTAGATTTCCAACTCCATTTCTGCCTGCGGTCAAACTGTAGCTTGCACCCTCAAGTGCACCAACAGCAGTAAACGAACTGCTGGCATTGAGCAATGAAACGTCGTTGACTATCAGATCGCCACCTGTAGCCAGGGTTATCGAACCGGCGTTGCCACCACCTCCGGATGCATCAGCTTGTACGTAGAGTACTGCGCCCTTCGGTGCTTTGCCGGTCGAAGCGCCGACCACCATTGCTGTAGTCGAATTAGTTTCGAAGACTATGGTTCCGTTGTTGCCATTTCCATTAGCAGTTGCTGTCAGGTTCAATGGTGTGGCGAGACTGCCGACGCCTGCCGGAAGGACAAAGCTTGCACCACGAAGGACCAAAGTGCCGCCATTCGAATCAGTTCCTACCGCATTCGCTTGTGAGAAGAATCCAATTCCAGATGAAAGGTCGATGGTGCCATCAGAACTCAAAGAAATTGTTGCTCCATCGAGAGCTCCAGCGAGGTCAAATGCTCCGGCTTGCACATTGATGTTGCCGGTAGTGTCTACAACAGCGCCGCCGCCATTGCCGCCCGCACTGCTGCCCACAAAGGCACCATTTGCCAGAGTGACTGCACCTGAACTTATGAAGGTCGCGGTGCCACCATTTCCAGTGCCGTCAGCAGAAGTATCGAATTGGAAGCTTCCGCTTGCACCAACTGTGACCGCAGTAGAGTTGTTGAGGGTCAGGTTGATGTCACCGCCATCTCCAGCTCCTGTTCCAGCTGCGACTAGCGCTAAGGGGGAGCCTTGGCTCGTAATCGCCGATGCGGTGACATTGATGTCACCAGAATTACCATTTGCATCAACTGCCGATGCGAGAGTATTCAGCGACGTGAAGTTCAGCTGATCGGCTGTCAACGTAATATTGTGAGCCGAAAGCGCTGACGAGGCAGTTATATTGCCTGCAGTCGTGGCTGTGAAATCTCCAGTCCCTGCATTGGCAGTTGCAAAACTGATGTTGCCGGAAGTGGCGCCGGTTATTCCGAATGCGCCAGGACCAGAGAATACGCCGTTCTCAACACTGGCGATTCCACCAGACAACGCAGTGTTTCCGACGTTGAGAGTGATAGAACCTCCGACGCCACTCGAACCTCCGCTAGAGACCAGCGATCCTGTTTCAATTCCGCCACTAGCGAGGACTGTCACTGCGCCACCGTTAACGCCTCCGAAAGTGTTTACATTTCCGAGGACTACGGTGCCGGCATTTGAGCCGACGCCAGTTTGACCTTGAGCGACGACCAGGAGATTGCCACCGTTGCCGGTGCCATTTAGAGAGATAGTCACTCCTGTCATATCGATGGAGCCACCTTTAGTTGACTGAGTTCCATCGAAGGTGAATTCTTCTGCAGAATTTTCCTGACCGCTCGTCGCAGGGGAGAAGTTGTATCCTGCAATCATGGTCAGGTTACCGCCATTACCAGCCCCGTTCGCGAGGCTGATATTTGTAGCAGTACCGAAATTGATGTTTTCGGACGCAATGATGGCATAGTCTCCACCAACGAAGATGATGTCCCCGTCGAGTGTTACATTACCATTGCTGTTAGCTATGGTTCGGCTTGTGATGTCAAAGGTAAGCGGATCACCAGCGAGACGCCCGTTTCCAACGATTGTGTACCTTCCAGTTGTGACGGTAACGGCATCGTTGCCAGTGTAATCTGCAAGGTTATTAACTCTTACTTCACCGGTATTATCCGTGGTGATGAAAGTTTCTCCATTCATAGTCATAACGCCGGACAAGATGATGTCCCCGTTGCCACTAGCGGACCAGGTTGTGGAAACTGTTGAATTGAACGTGCCTCCATTGAGGCCGCCATCAATATTGAGGTTTGCGTTAGGTACAGCGTGAATGTTGATGATGTTAGCCGTAAGGCTGTCGTTCTCAACATTGATGGAGCTGGTCGTGATATCAAGCGTGCCAGTCAGAGTGGTATTGCCATTGGTGTTAACACCTCCAGTCGCTACCAATGTGCCGTCATCACCTGTAGATGCGTTCAAATTGACCAAGCTATTGTCGAGAATATCAATCCACCAATCGGCGTTGGTGTTGACTTTGAGTGCAAGCGGACTGCCGCTGTTTGTCACCAGCATGTGAGCACTCGGCGAGCCAATATTGCTGACGGAATTAAACGTGATATCAGCGGTCGATATTACTGAAGAATTGCTGTTGCCAATCGTACCAGCCGATGTCAGTGTAACGTCACTCACGCCAGTAACGCCGGCACTCAACAATAAGTTGCCGCCCGACGTAGTCGTAAGCGAAACAGAGTCAGCGGATACAGAAGAAATAACATTCAAGTTACCAGCATTTGTCACGGAAATCGTGCCAGTGCCACCGAAATTTGCCCCTGCAAGTTGCATGTTGCCTGTGTTGCTGATATATGCGTTATTCGCATCCAGCGTCAAGGTTCCCGCAGCCGTATTGAAGTTGGTGGATACGCCATCTCCTGCGATGTTGCCGTTGGTGGCAGTTAGCGAAACGATTCCGCCAAGGGTCGCAGTCACAAGACCCGTGCCCATGATGTCGTTGGCGGCCGTCAAACTGACACTGCTGCTGGCTGTTGCATTTCCGGTCATAACTACTGAGCTATTTGCCGACCGGAGTCTGATGGTAGAGCCGGAAACTGTTGTTCCGGAGCCCACAGTCAGATTTCCTTGAGCGGCAAGAGCATCAAACACATTACCTGCAGAACTGATGGTGCCATTGATTGTGGTCCCTCCGGCATTGTTTCCAGTGAGGTAGACAGAACCTGCAGCATCCGCTTCTACGTTTGCAAATGAAGTAACGAAACGAACGCTGCCGTCGGCGCTACCGATACTGCCGAGTGTTGACGACAACACTAGATTGCTGCCGGTAAGCGTTCCTGTAAATGCTGCATTCGTAATGTCATTTGCAGCACCCAGTGTAAGAGTGCTAGTTGCTTGCAAATTACCCGAAGCCGAAAGAGATCCGTTTTGAGAAACAACACTAATGTTGTTTGCCGTTATATCTCCGGTCACATTAGTGGTGGTCCCGCCAGCATTTACTGAAGTCAGTGACCAGGTGCCATTAGCTGCATTCGCAAAGCTGTTGGTTTGAACATTGACATTTCCAGTAGCAGCATTTGAGAGGGCAACACTGCCATTTGTCGAACGCGCAGTGATGTTAGAGGAATTGATATTAAACGGAGTTGCTAATCCTGCTCCTATGTTTCCAATTGCGTCAGCTGAGAATGTAGCTGCGGTAAGCGAGGTTCCTACTGCGTTTGTGATATCGCCAGTTGCTCGCAAGGTTGCAGACGTGGTACCGGTCACATCGTGGGACAAGATGATTGAGGAAGCACTCGAATTATCATTGTCCAAAACCAAGGTATTAGTGGTGATCGCAGCACCGGTTGTGATATTGCCTGTTGCGAGCAGACCAGCATTCACCGTCAACGAGCCGACTGTTTGTGCATTTAACTGAATGCCATTGTCTTCGTTGATGGTTAGAGAGCCGACGCTGGTCGTTGTGAGTGAAGACACGTTGGTTTTCAGTGTCAAAGGAGTAGTGCCAAATCCTACCGACAACGCGCCACCGGACACTGTCGTTCCTACTGTTTGGCTGATCGTTCCCAAAGCATTGAGTGTCACGCCGGTGGTGCCGTTAACGTCATGGTTGAGATTTATGTTGCCACTACCAGAAGCATTCAATGTCAGCAGACCGGCAATTGAAATATTGGTATTCGTGGTGATAGGTCCAGTCGTATTGACCGTCAGGTTCGTTACTGCTTGCGCATTGAGAATAACCCCATTTACGTCGGTTACTGTCAGCGAGTCCCCACCAGTAGTGGTGAGTTGATTGACATTGGTATTCAAACTGACCGAACCATTCGCAAATCCGACTGTCAGAGAACCAGCGGTAATTGTTCCCGCAGTTTGCTGAATAGTGTCTGCGGCGGACAGAACGACTGAAGTACCAGCATTTCCGCTTGTGCTGTGAGATAGAACAATGTCTGATCCAGCACCCTGTGCATTCAAGGTCAAGCCTGCATTCACGCTGATGTTCCCAGCAGTCGTGATATTGCCTGGGGATACAACACCTGAATTGATGGTCAGATTGTTTGCTGTGTAGCCCACAACTGATCTGACAGCGATGCCATTGTCTTCATTAATCGTCAGCGGAGCGAATATGCCCCCCGCATTGAATTGATTGATGTCGGTAGAGAGAGTGACTGCAGTACTGCCGCCACTATGAATTGTGAGTTGGTCGGCAGTGATTTTGCCGGCTGTCTGAGACAGATCACCTACAGCCGTCAAACTGATGCTACCGCTCGAATTCAGACTGTTGTTCAGTTGAATTGAACCGCCGCCGCTTTGCGAGTTGAGTGTAATGCTTCCCGCTCCAACCGCTACAGTGGCATTAGTTGACAGCACGCCAGCTGTGACTACACCTGCATTCACGGTCAATGAACCGCCATTGGTGTTGCCACCTATTGCGATACCATCATCTTCATTGATAACGAGGCTAGATAAGTCTTGAACAGCCAAGCTAGTCACGTTAGTTGAAAGTGTCGTGTTTCCACCCGGATTGGAGACGGTAAGCACTCCACCGCTGATTTTGCCGGCATTCTGAGTTATGGAACCACCATTGCCTGTGCGCAGTTCTACACTAGCACTGCCAGTCACGTTGTGACCAAGAATAATGTTGCCCCCACCAACACTTGTATCAAGCACAATAGAGGTCAAACTCATGTTATTCCCTGTTGTGATGTTGCCGGCGCCCAAAGTGTTGACTCGAACATTTCCGCTCTGACCAAGAAGCTGAATGCCATTGTCTTCGTTGATAGTCAGCGTGGCGGTTGAAGTTCCACTGGTTGAAAGAGTATTGACATTGGTAGCCAAAGTTGTTGTAGCGAAATGACCAAGGACCAAATCACCACCACTTATTTTGGTTCCAGATGTCTGGGTAAACGAATCTCTGGCATACAGGGTCACGCCAGAAGACCCGGTGATGTTATGCAAAAGGTTAATTTGAGAAGTAAGACTGACGGCAGCTAAGTTTATATATTCAATGCTGATGTCCGAACTTGTTGTGATGTTTTGCGCGGTGCCGAGAATGAAGTGTTGGTTCGCACCTGTGATATTGCCTAAGATGACATTGCCCAACTGGTTGTTCAATGTGACCGAACCCTGTGAATCGCTATTCACTGTGCCGACTGCAATGTAATCAAGTAAAACAGCGCCTGTGCCGGCAAGGAAGTTCAGGGTGTTCGCTCTAAGCACACCGCCAAAGATCTGGTTGACAGTCCCACTTCCGGTTCTAAACGTCACTTCATCAGCACCGGTGGTACCGCGGAAAAGAAGATTGCCAGCAGTAGCCGTAGTTCCAGCAGCAAACGATCCATTTTCAACAGCACCATCAGTAATCTTAATTGGTCCGCCAACAATCTGCGGAGCAGACACAGAAAGCTCGATGTTTCCACCTGCCGATCCACCGGTCACGTTTATTTCGGTTACATTCACTCCAGTCTGACCAACGACAAGTACGTTGCCACCAACTCCATTAGTTGATGTAGCGGTGATGTCACCAAGGCTTACGGAGCCGTTGCTTGCGACGGCAACTACATCGCCGGCGTCACCGGTTGCTCCGGTTGCGCTGGTATTGATGGTGACCGCCCCGAGATTGACGCTGCCAGTTCCGGCTGTCGTAATCGTGAACGGATTTGAGGTCTGAATCTGTCCACCGCTGGAAGGCGTAGCATTGTAGCCGGCGACCAAATGCAGATTGCCGCCATTGCCGCTTGAACTATTCAAGTTGATGGACGTAATTCCAGACGCAATGATGTTGCCGCTTGCGACAATCGCCAGGTCTTGTCCATTGAAAGTCAGATCGCTAGTGAGAGTGACATCGCCACTGGTATTGATTATAGTGCCGTTGTGAGCGCTGGACGTAAAAATGAGATTGTTAGCCGTAATCTGGCCGGCTCCCTGATACTCGATATTACGTGCGTTGACCGAAATGTTGTAATCACTGTACCAGTTGGCGGAATTGCTTACGATCAGATCGCGATTTCCGACGTTGAATTCAGAGTCATACGCAACGGTAACGTCGCCGGCGATCGTGAGATATCCTCCGTTCGAGTTGAGAACAACTCCAGGAGTATTTGGGAATCCGGGACTGCCAGGAGCATACTTTGTGCTATTTAGCACGCCACCGCTGCCACCATCTACAGTTAATCCGCCACTGATGGAAGACACGGTAATGACACCATTAGTGGTATCAATTGTTGATCCATGGAGATTCAAGACATTAGTGAGCAAATTGGCGTCACTAGTGAGACCGATGAAGATGCCGTTATCAAGCTCTATTGTGCTGGACTTCGCAGTTAGACTGTTTCCAACAAAATTCAGGAAGGTTAGAGAACCTGGTCCGACGTTTTCGACATTTAGATTTCCATTGTTCGAATTGAAGTCAATGAAGGGACCAAATCCTCCGACGCCTTGAATTTGAGCGCTTGTGCCGCCCTGATGTTCGAAAGATCCATCACCAACGTTTACTATGAATTGCGAAGCTGTAAGCGTGCCAGCTGTTTGGCTTATATTGCCATTTCCAGTCACCGTGAGGCGAAGCTGGCTTGTCGCATCGATATTGTTGCTTAAGACAATGTTCGACGAGCTATTTTGATTGACCAGTTCCAAGGTGCCCACAGATATATCGTTTGCAGTTGTTATATTTCCGGCGCCTAGCATTCCTGCGGTCACTGTAATTGTGTCGCCCACAATGTCCAACAATTCAATACCATTAGCTTCTTGAATGGACAGAGTAGACCCAGTCGCAACATTGGTACGGAGCTGGGACACATTTGTCGTAAGAGTACTGATTCCACTGGCCATGTTGACCGTTAGCAAACCGCCTGAGATCGTGCCTCCTAGTTGAGCTATGCCTTCAGCATCGAGAGTTACTGATGTAGTGCCGCTGATGCTGTTGTTAAGCTGAATTGCTCCATTGGCATTGTGCAACGTCAAAGTTCCAGGAACTGAAATGTTCGCAGTGGCCACGATATCACCTGCTGCAAAATTCCCTGCATTTACAGTAAGAGAATTGAGACTAACGACACCGATGTCGACTCCATCTCTCTCATTGATGGTGAGCGAGCCTGAAGGTGCGGTCGCGTTGAAACTACTAATCTCAGTTGTAAAACTTGCACTACCACTTACAAAATTGACATTGAATTGATCAGCATAGACTGATGCAGAACTCAATCCGCCAGAGGAGCTTAAGGTCACATCGCCTTTCGTAGTCGTACCAACAGCTACCAAATCGGATGCATCAATTCCGCCGGTGCCAGAATTAGTGATCGAGATGTTGCCGCCTACAGTTCCGCCGTTTGTACGCACGCTTCCGAGATTGAGGAGAGAACCAGAATTAGCGGTTACCGTGATGGTATTGGTGCCGGTATTACCATCCATAGCAAACAAGTTCAGAGAGTCTATAGTTCCAGTTCCAAAAGTCAGGTTGAGGTTGATGGAACCTGCTGTGGTAGCCGAACCTGAAGTACTGGTGTCGAATGTACCTCCATCAATGTTCCCAGCAGAATTTATGATGATGTTTCCGCTGGCACCATTTGGAGGATTTGTATCACTGGTGCTGACGTATATTCCACTGAATCCTCCTGTACCGGCATTAACCGTCAGATTTCCACCGACGGTTCTGATGGCATCGTTAACAGTAACTGTGCCACCCGACAGATTCAGGTTATTGCCGTAGGTGCGGATATTGAGACCTGTGTTGGCACCAGAAGAATTCAGCTGGACAAGTCCAGATGTAGATGAGGTGGATCCGGCATTGAGCGTGGCGGGTCCTGCTCCGGTAAATTCGATGCTGTTGCCAGTCAACAGTATTTGTCCGTTGGAGGTTGTACCGGTTACGTTCCAGTCGGCGTTGCTGATGATCAGATATCTAGTACTGGTCTGGCCGGTGCCGGCGTCAAGCTCAATAGTTCCACCAATCGATCCTCCAGTACCAACCGCAATGTCATTACCGGAGATCCGAAGACCTGCAATACCCAAATTCTTCAATCTGATGGTGCCACCATTACCGCCACCATTACCTGCCGCGCTGACCAATTCATCGAAGACAGTTGTAGCGAAATTATCATTAGTGTGGGTTGCGATGACTGAGCCGCCAGCCCCCGTTGCTCCGCCGTTCGCGTTAATGACTCCGACCACAAGCCCGTTAGCATCGATTACAACATCGCCGCCCCGACCAGAGCCCAGTCCGTTTGCTGTAATGGTCGACAAAGTCAAATTAGCTATTCGATCATCTCCACCAACTCTGACATCGCCGCCCTTTGCACCGGAGACAGTTGCAGTCGTGTTTATGGCACCAAGGTTGATTGCACCGTCAGTTCTTACCCAGACGTTGCCGCTGGATGTAGTTAGCGCACCAGTTGTGATCGCTCCCGGTCCTAGATCATCAAAGAAGGCGCCAGCAGTATATGTTGGCATTCCAGTTGAAACGAAGACGGGGTTGGATAGAGTAGAAGTTGCAATATCGATGCTTCCACCACTCGTGCCACCAGAAGTGTTTACGGCCCCAATTTGCACTTGCGTGCCAGTCCCGCTTCCAACGACTACTACATTTCCAGAAGCGCCACCGTTGCCGGAAGTAATCAAGCTTGATGAACTGGGCAACAGAACCCTCCCGGTAAGCGGGTTTGCACTGTTGTAGGCAACAAGTGTCAAGTCGCCACCAGAGCTTCCGGCGTTAACGCTGCTTGTTCTAAGCGATGAAATATCAGTAGTGTCGAAGTTGATATTTCCACCCAAAGCAGATGCGCCTGTAATCTGAATAGAGCTTGCACCGGCATTGACATAGTCAGCGCCGGCAATCATTACAATATTGCCCCCTTGCCCACCAGAGACGCCGGTGGTGATGTCCACGTTTGCAGCAGACGTCCTAATATTTCCAGCAGCTACAAGCAAGAGACCGGAGCCAGCGCCTCCGCCCAGAGCAGAAATATCATTTGCGATTGCTATCTCTCCTTTTGAAAGGAGTGTAATTCTCTGCGCGGTCACCGCGCCATTTACATTTATGCTGCCGCCTGCATTAACCCTCAGGTGCGTCACAGAAAGGGTGTTGCCCAAACTTATACTGTTAGCTTCATTAATTTCTACAGCTCCCTCAAAACCAGCGACCAGGGTAGCGACGTCAGTATTCAAAACAGCTTGCCCAGCAGGTGACAGAGAAGTGATGTTTAACTGTCCGGCTGAAGACAACACACCAGTTCCACCTAGAGAAAAGTTACCGTTAACTGTGAGCAAATAGTTAGCAGCACTAAAATTGCCGTTGAAGTTTTGATTTCCGATCGTAGAGATATTGAGATCGCCAGCGCCTGTAGTGCCAGCGTTGATTGTGAGGTCACTGTCTTCTGTGAGAGTGACAGTTGAATTCGTATTGATACTTACACTGGTCGCTCCAGTGAACAGGGTGACTGCGCCGGAGTCAGCGTTGATATTCAATACATTTGTATTGATGGAACCAGTACCGCTCATGGTTGAAGAACCAAGAGTAGTGAGAGTAACATCACTATTTCCAGTAACTGAATTATTGAAAAACAAACCGCCGCCGCTCGACTGCAAAATTACGTGATCAGCGCTGATAGCCGTTTGCACACTCATACCGCCACCAGATCGAAACTCAACGGTGCCACCGGTACCATTGGCAGTAGCTCTTATTTGAGTAGCGCCCGTACCTACGGTGATAGCTCCCGTCTCTGTTTCAACGAGTGTCGAGCCACCACTGCCAGTGCCTGTCGCATTAGCGGTAAGAAAGAGATTACCACTTGGATTTGCAATACTTGCGCCTCGCAGGATAATGCTTCCACCGTCACTATTGGTTCCCACTCCGTTTCTATCAATGGTTCCAGAAACAGTAAGAGTGCCGTTATCGGCATCCAAAATCAGCGAACCGCCTCGACCTTGAGTAGTTACTGACTGAGTCGGCAACGAAATAACGTCAATTCCGGCGGTGCCAAGGTTGGTGATTGAAATGGTTCTGACCATGCCTGTGGTGTCAACATTTGCAGAAATTGTGCCGGTGAAATTGGCTCCGGCCCCACCTACCTGTAGGGCAGAAGTGCCGTTGGTGAGAATAGTGACGTTGCCACCCAGACCAGTTCCGATATTGTTGGTGATATTACCGATCTGAATATTTCTTCCAGATTCGATTCGAATTAAGCCTCCTTGCGCAGTCAACGTCGACGAAATAATATCGCCAGCTTGCAAGGTACCTTGCATAAAGGAATTATTGGTACCGGCAAATCCAGGTGTCAGCGTGGAGAATGTAATTGTTGAAAATGGCGTGGCAGTCCGCAGATAAATATTCCCAGTTTGGTTGCTGGGATTTGATGACATTGTGTTGACGGTATTCAACTGAATGGCAGTTGCGCTCGGACGTTCGGCTACAACGTTGACGTCGCCGCTGACGATGCTTCCATCAGTGGCTATGGGATAGCCAGGCATGAGAATTTGTCCGCCTTGCGTAAACCCTGCATCTGTATAAGCGATGAGATTTACTGCTCCGCCGGAGCCACTACCAGAAGTGACTTGAGTAGAGACAGAACCTGTGGTAGCGGTCAAATTGATTGAGCCGCCGGTTGCAGAACGACCAGTAACTTGTACGTTGTTAGCGTTCTCTGTATAAGCGGCGCCAGCAACCATCGAAATATTTCCAGCGTCACCATTTGCTCTGGAAGCATTCAGGCTGATGTTAGAAGTGACAAGGGCATTCGAAACAATGTCTTGTCCGGACACAAGGAGTATGCCTCCCGGCGCTGCAAGAGAGCCGAACAGAGTGATATCACCGCTTGCTGCACCAGAAATAGTTTGCGCGCTAGTCGAGCCTAAATCCAAGGTTCCAAGCGAGCTGGCTGAAAATGAATTCGCGGAATTCACTTGGATAGAATTTAGCGAAGAGCCTCCCAACAATGAAACATTGCCATTCCCAGCGGTGATTTGATTCACGAATAAGGTCGCGCCAGACTGCCGCGTGCCTATTCCAAAAGATCCAGATACGAGAGCGCCGGTGGTTCCGCTATATTCAACGAAAGGTCCAACAATCGTAGGCGTGGCGTTAGCGAGCGTGACATTCCCGCCACCTCCAGTGCCACCCGTCGTGTTTATGCTTGGAAGTGATATTCCAGTTCCAGAAGTAGCGCCTGCAATAGCTGTCACGTTACCATTAACACCTGAGCCGCCACCGCCGGTTTGTATTGTCAGGGATGGCGAAAGACTGATACTGCCTTTAAAAGCCACGAGTAGAACATCGCCACCATCTATGGAACCACTCGAATCAAGAGTATTGAGATTAGCGAGGTTGATACTACCCCCGGCGCCACTAGCGCCTGAAACAATCACTCTTCCAGAAGCTGCGCTAATGTTTGCACCTGCAATGAGTGTGATATCTCCACCTGAGCCTGATGAATTTCCGGAAAATATCGTTTGCGCAGAGCCCGTGATATTCTGACCAGCCAAAATTGTGATCGGAGCACCTACAGCAACTTGGTCAGTCAAATTGACGTTGCCGAATTGGGAGAAGATTATCGGGTCTCCACTGAAAGTCATTCGCCCAGTCGTCATGTCACCTTGAGTCACACCGATGACGCCGGAACCTGCTGTTGCATTTACGGGAGCATCTATCGAGTTAGCTTGAACAAGAATATGTCCATCACCGGATGTGATGTTGAAGCTGTTCGCTTTCCAGTCGCCACCGTGAATGGTCGTATTGATTTTCTCGACTTGACCGGTTGTTCCAATATTAATATCACCGCTAAGTGCTTGAACGTTTCCGCCGTATCCACTTACATATAGATCGGTGGCTAGAGGCGCAGCGATGTTCACGTTTCCGCCCAAAGCAGCAACACTGCCTTGATTCACTACATGGGGCGTTTCGATATTGACGGTCTTAGCCGCGGTCAATGTCGAGCTAGCGCCGAGGTTCTTCACTGAGATGCCGGCAGACAAGTTCAAATCACCTGCGCTGTCGATATTGCCATAGTTAGTCAGGAAATCATTGGCGCGCAAACTCAGGTTCAAATCCGAAACAACGCCACCATTGTTTTTGGCGACGTCGTTGAGCTGCGATGTGATATTTCCGCTTGCGGTGTTAGTGATGTTATCTGCGAAAATTCCAGCATTGTTGATGTTCTTGTCAGACGAATAAGCAACGATGCTTCCGGCGTTGGTCAGGTCGCCGAGGATTCGGACATCGCCACCTTTGCCAAAATCACCAGAGGCAGTTACGGCGACTGGAACGGTGAGATCGCGCACCTTCATTGTCTGATTGCCGCTAGTCATTGCCGAGAGATCGACCTGTCCGCCGGTTGCGCGTCCGTCGGCATCAAGTGTGACGGTTTGCGACCCGCCACCCAGTGCTTGTCTGGCAGCAACATACTCTGCCGCGGTTACTTTCGAACCGGCACTGACTGTTTTGTCCTGCCCGCCAACATTGATAACTACTGAATTTTGTCCTTGGAAAAGCTTGTCGCCTAAAGTAATGCTTTCTACTGCAGAGGTAAGATCCAGTGAGAAACCGTGATTGATACTGACGAGTTTGTTGTTTGAAGTCTGCTGAATTGTTTGATTCAGATTATTGGAGATAGCTTTCTGCTCTAGCTTGAATGCTTGCTTTGCTGCTTGCCACTCTGCCTTCGTCGCAAAATCGTTTCTATCGATTTGCTGCTGAATGTTGTTTTGGTTGTTGATTACAGCAGCAGAAGCATCGACTGGGTTGACGAGATCTCGGACGTCATTGTCGTTGGCGCGCTGCATTCTCCATTCTTGTTTGAACATCTGGTTCAGCTCTTTCTTGTCGAGCCCCGGATTTTCGAGTTGGAACTGTTCGAAAGCAGCGTGACGCGCGCCCTCTGCGAGGGCGACGGTAGACAGGTTACTCGAAGCAAGGAAGAGGAAGACCGTAAGCAACGAGAAAGTTTTCTTGAAGACCATGCTGCTAAGGCTGATCTTCACGAATCTGGTCGTTCCCATAAGTGTGTTCTCCAGTTTCCAGTGCCCAAGTGAAAACAAATGCCAAACGACTAAAAGGCGTAGCGACTTGAAGACAAGTCGGTGCGACTTTTAGAAACAAACTGCTAGCTCGGCAAAGTGGCAGTTGATAGTGGATACCGAGGTACCCAATGCCAAAGCGTATCAAAGCGGACAATGAAGTGCTATTAAGACACGCTTAATCGAAGGACCATTGCGGCTTTCGCGCCCGTATCTAATTTGCTACAAGCGTGTACACAGCCGGTGCGGCGCATTTTGATTGCAGACAAATGTGTCCATCTAAAAGATTTGCCATAAAACCATGGTTACGGGACTGAAAAATTCCCGGAGATAGAAGCGCCAAGCTGGCCACTCCAGAATGTTGGATACCAAACAAATGACACGAATATTTGTCAGGCAGCCTTACCTATTTATGTAGCACCGACATGGACTACAGAAGTTGGAGCGATAACGCTTTAACTTCTGGCGGCCATCATTCTGCGTGCGCACAGAACTAAAAACAGTCGCACACTCGAACCGAGTGAGGCATGGCATCGTCCTACAATTTCGCGGTCATGCGTGGCTTGAAGTAGTGCTGATACTGTCCGCCGCTGCCGCCACCGAGCTGCAAGATGATGGCTGTTGTCTTCATCATGCGCTCTGCGATTTGTTTTGCATGCGAGTGCTTCGACGTCGCCAATGCCTTAAGCGGTTTTACTGTGTCGATCGCGGTCAAGACCGAGAACTCAGAGGTATGTGCTCTGTGACCGTTCTTGACGGTGCTTTGAACGTTGCGGTGAGCGATGGTTTCGACAGCGTTGATTTGTGCGAATTCTGCTGTGTGGTGCTTCGTGATCATCACGTGGCGACCTGGAGCAAGAACTACGTTGTGACCGTTGGATTCAACACTTACAGAACCTTTGTGTTG
>JAVLKG010000020.1:0-51101 GCA_032128875.1 Candidatus Melainabacteria bacterium 17Bon1m | reverse complement strand
ATGGAAAATGCAATTTGCGAATCGTTCAACGGCCGCTTCCGAGACGAATGTTTGAACGAACACTGGTTCATTGATATCGAGCATGCAAGAGATGTGATCGAAGACTGGAGGCGCGATTACAACGATGTTAGACCACACGGATCATTAGGACTTTTAACACCAACGGAGTTTTCTATCTTCTTCAACAAGCAAGAATTGTCTGCTTGACGTGGAACAACTAAATGGTGCAGGTCATTTTGAACCTTCAATGCAGTCAAAGAAAAAGTTACTTCTATTACCAGTCGTCATTTAATAGCTCAATTTGAACTTAGAATGCGACGTGCAAACTGCACTGTTTCGTATCTAAGAAGTTATCCGCAAACGGAATTTTTTTTTTGCCTCTCTATCGATCATACTTATGAAGTTTTCACGAAAATTTCAAGACATTGGCAATAGCAATCACACCCGTTCTGCCAGAAAGAAGTGGGAAAGAGTCGGATTCTAAGATGACCATATTAGCTACTTTCAAGCGTCATACTTTCCTTTTTTGAGTCTTATCTTAGTATGCGATTGTCACTCCGGCGGAAGGTACGGTCGTACAGCAATTAGTATCGGCGAGGTCGATAGTCAATCCGGACGAAACTCTTTATCGTCTGCGATGTGAATAAAGTCGCCATTAGTTGCGAGCCACCGGAATCAGACCTGCTTCTTCTAAAGGCGATGCGGTTGTGACTAAAGGTGGCGTCCTTGTGTAGACAAAATTGCCGATGAGTAACAGAAGTGATAGATAGACTGATTGAATTCTCACTTAAACAAAGGCTTGCCGTAATTGCACTTTCGGTGGTTTTAGTTGTTATTGGGCTGATGTCTTTTGCGGCTTTGCCAATGGATTCATTTCCGGACGTCAGCAACGTTCAAGTTCAAATAATTACCGAGCCGGAGAGTATGGCGACAGAAGAAATCGAGTCGCTTGTCACTATTCCAATAGAAAATGCTATGGCTGGAGTGCCTGGAAAGACGACTATACGAAGCAACTCGAGTTTCGGACTGTCCGTTGTAACGGTTATCTTCAAAGACAGCATGGATGTGTATTTTGCTCGACAGCTAGTACAGCAAAGGCTGAACACCGTATCCTTTCCAAAAGATGTGCCGCGACCTCAATTAGGCCCTGTGGTTTCAAGTTTCAGTAATGTCTTTATGTATTACGTGGAAGGTCCGCAGGACAATATAAAACTGAGAACAATTCAAGACTGGACTATAGCAAAGAAACTGCGCAGCGTTCCAGGCGTGGGAAATGTCGTCTCATATGGTGGTTTTGTAAAACAGTATCAGGTGCTGCTCAACCCTGATCGAATGAAGGCATATCACGTCAGCCTCAAAGAAGTAATCGATGCTGTCGAATCGAACAATTCCAATGCCGGCGGCAACTTCATTGAACAAGGCGGCGAAGAAATCATCATTCGCGGACTTGGTCGAATCAACAGAGTCGATGATATAGAAAACATAGTTCTTCGAGAATACCAAGGAACACCAGTCAAATTAAGCAGAATTGCATCTGTGTCTATCAACGGTGCTTTCCGCCGAGGTTCGGCGTCTATGAATGGAGAAGGCGAAGCTGTAACAGGAATAGTTCTGACCCGCAAAGGGGTCAATACCAAGGAAGTAGTTACAGCAGTAGAGGAATGCCTGAAAGACTTGCAAAAGGAATTACCCGAAGGTGTGCGGGTAATTCCTTATTACAACCAAATGGAGCTTGTAGACAAAACCATGGACACCGTTAAAGAGATTCTTCTCTTTAGCGGAGCCCTCGTGATAATAATTTTGACCGCCATTCTTCTGCAAATTCGCGCCGCATTTATTGCGGCCGCCATAATACCGCTCTCTCTGTTATTCAGCTTTGTATTAATGAAGCTAACAGGACTCTCTTCCAACCTGATGACCCTGGGAGCTGTTGATTTCGGCGTGATTGTGGATGCAGGCGTTGTAATGGTAGAAAATGTTTTTCGGCATCTGGCTGAAAAACAGCAGAATGGAAGAATTCTGAACACAGATGAGATTCTTGAGACAACATTTTCGGCAGCAAAAGAAGTAGGAAAGCCGATTATGTTTTCAATCTTGATCATTATTGCCGTCTATATCCCTCTTTTTACTCTCGAGGGAATAGAAGGAAAGATGTTTCAGCCTCTAGCATTGACGTTTATCTATGCCATTTTAGGAGCCCTTATTGCTTCTCTCACTATCATTCCCTTGCTGTGTTTCTATTTTTTGAGGGGCAATATCGTCGACAAAGAAAGTCCTCTTCTCAGCTTTCCGAGAAGGATCTATAGAAATCTACTGGATAGTGCACTTAACAAACCGAAGAGAATAGTTTTGGCAGCCTTTATAGCGCTAATTTTCTCATTATCGCTGATACCACTTTTGGGCTCGGAATTTATTCCAACTTTGGATGAAGGGTCAATATTGCTGCGTACGAAACTTGCTCCTAGCGTTGCCCACACTCAATCAATTGAGATATCTCGCGTTGTCGAATCGGTGATCAAAGAGTTTCCTGAAGTAACTATTGTCGTTTCAAGAATTGGTAGATCAGGCATGGGCTCTGACCTGGATGGTGTCGACAACGCCGATATCTATGTCGGTCTGAAGCCAAAGAAAACGTGGACAGTTTCCAGTAAAGAAGAGCTGATAGAGAAAATGTCCAAAAGGCTAAATGAAATTCCAGGCCTTGTGTACAGTTTTTCACAGCCGATTTCAGACATGGTCGACGATCTTGTTTCTGGAGTCAAAGCCGACCTGGCGATCAAAGTCTTTGGTAATGATCTCCACCGAATAGATGGGATTTCGCAGGAAGTGTTAAACACGATTGAAAATATAAGAGGAGCCGCAGATGTACAAAGAGAACGCATGCTGGGTTCGCCGCAATTGAATATTCACCTCGATAGAGACAAGTTAGCGCGATACGGCTTGAACGTCCAAACGGTACAAAGATATATTCAAACAGCACTCGCAGGCAGCGTCGTAACAGAGGTTTTCGAAGAGAACAAGAGATTCGGTGTGCTTGTGCGACTGCCCCACAAAGCGAGGGACTCGATAGAAGACATACGCAACTTATTGGTTACGACGGCATCAGGTGCATCGATTCCGCTTAAAGCTTTGGCGAGTATTGATTTGGAACCCGGTACGGTCATGGTCAATAGAGAGGAAGCACAAAGACGAACCGCAGTCCTTTGCAATATTAGAGGCAGAGACCTTGGTGGCTTTGTTCAAGAGGCGCAAGAAAAGGTGGGCAAACAGGTGCAATTGCCGCGAGATTGCAAAATCGTTTGGGGAGGGCAGTTCGAAAACCAGCAACGAGCAATGTCGAAGTTAGCAATCGTAGTACCGATAGTTCTGTTTCTGATTTTCATTCTTCTTTTTGCGGCATTCAATTCTTTCAAAAACGCTTGTCTGGTAATGGCCAATGTTCCATTTGCTGTCATTGGCGGCATTGTGGGTCTATCCATTACGCACCAACCTATTTCCGTACCAGCCATAATCGGCTTCATCGCGCTCTTTGGCGTGGCAGTGCAAAACGGAGTAATTCTAGTTACATACATCAGCCAGTTGAATGAATCTGGACTGTCTGCAGAAGATGCAATTCGCGAAGGTGCGATTATACGATTCAGACCGGTAATGATGACGGCTCTTGTAGCAATAATGGGTCTTTTACCCAAGATTTTCTCCAGCGGGACAGGCTCCGAAGTCCAACGGCCACTTGCAACTGTGGTCCTGGGGGGACTGGTGTCAGCAACTTTGCTTACGCTCATGGTATTACCTGTGATGTACAAATTAACATCGAAAAAAGTCAGCACCTTAAAGGTGAACAAAGTTCCAAGTGAAGATTCTGGACGAGGCGATAAGCTGACACGAACTGGTGCGTAGCCCAACTGAGCAATACTTTGCAAAATATCTGCAAAAGATGAGAAGGTAAAACAAAAAAAAATTGCTCTCAATCTTCATACATAAATCGAATAGTCTGTAGACGTTTTGCTTTGTAGTGAATAGCAAGAAGATTTGTCAAAGCGCTGGCAAGAGAGGTCGTCAAATGATACTTAAAGCTCGTGTCTGAACGCGATAGCAAGCCTTTGTATTCCAGTCGTAGCAATGAATCTTTAACGGCATCTTCAGGTTGTTCGAATATGCTTGCTATCTGATCTGCCACTTCCGGTTTGAATGAAGAAAAAGCAGCAAATCGATTTCTGCGCCTGATTCAAATGTTGCTCGCACGTGTCGGTGCAAGCTGCTCTGACTTTTAATCCCTCAAAAGAGTGATCCCATCAACTTTGCTAACGCCGGCTCGAGTCAGCTCCTAATACATCGCCGCAGGTCGCTTTTCTTGGCAGCGAAATGGAAAAGGTAGCCCCCGCTCCATCAACACTGGAACATTCCAGGTTTCCACCGTGCAAATCGACAATGTTCTTGGTCAAATATAGTCCTAGACCGGTACCTATCTGATTCTCAACACCTCTTCGCCCCTGCCAGAACTGTGAGAATAACTTTTCTCTCTGCTCGTAAGGAATGCCTTTGCCTGAGTCACGAACCGAAAGTCTGACTGTAGCACCGTCAAACTCACCAAAGACCTCAATGCTGCCACCTTCAGGCGTAAACTTAATAGCATTATCGACCAAGTTAAACAAAGCCCTGCGGAGTAACACCATGTCCGCTTGAACATCAGGAAAGGATGCTGGAATCTCCAGCTTAGCGCTCTGATTTTTTGACGCCATATGGAATGAAAATTCCTCCAAAATGGCGTGCAATAAAGCCACCAGATTCACTGGCTTGAGCTGCGGCGTGAGCGCGCCCGAATGATGCTTATACGTGTCCAGCAAGTTCCAGATCATGTGCAGCATAAAGTTGTTACTGCTGTGGACTTGCTTGAGAAGAGTACTTTGGTCTTCCGGGCTGACCGCTCCAGCCAAAATCGCTTCAAGGATGCGATTTACACCAATTAACGGATTTTTGAGATCATGGGTCAAAGAGGCGACAAAGTCATCACGCTGTTGCAAAAGTTGATTCAACTCTTCATTGGTCCGGCTAAGCTGACGGTTGCGCCTCTCCAGCTCAACAGTTTTGCTCTCAGCATGCTCATTCAAGATGACAAGTTCTGCAGTGATACGCGACAATTCCAAAGCAGAAGAGGCGAGTTGCGCCGTACGTTCGACCAAATCGGCGTTGCGACTCTGTAACTCGACTTTGCTTTCTCGAACAGCCTGGCGAGAAACCCGATTTTCTTCTACTTGAGCTTCTAGACGTTTGGATGCTTCCTTAGCCTCTCGCTTTTTGTCCAGCAGTGCGACGTTAGACTCGCTCAACAACTCACGCGTTTGCCGGAGGTCGTCCTGATTTGATTCAAGTGATTTGGATGCAAGTTCAAGCTGTATATTCGTGTCTGCCAGACCGGACTGAGCGGCGTCCAGTTCGGCAACTTTTTCATTCAGCTCTTTCAGCGCGCTGTCGCGCTCTACGGTGCGTGCATGGAGAGCGGCCTTAGTCTCACTAAGCACCTTTAGCAAGTCTTCTGACACAGAGACACCACATTTGCGCAATCAGCCCACTGAATGGATTTAATCACAGCCGAAAGTTTACTGGATATTACCCATTCGGGGGATTAAGGACAATCGTTACAGTTCAGTGACTTGACGAATTTGCTGGTCCTTTTATCTAATAGAAATTAGTGGGGGGACAAGGAGACAGGGGGGAACGGCGAGTAAATATGCCGAAGCGATTACTAGAACACTTAGAACGCCTAAAGGAAGCACGTAGACAGCTAGCCAACCAAATCAAGGAGTCAGAAGCATCACTGAAAAAGTTAGATGCCGAAATAGAAGACCTCCAGAACTCACTGAAAGAAGAGGGAATAGAACTTCAACTGCAAAGCGACTCTAATTGATTTTAGAAATACAGTCTGACAATTGCGGGCTCTTCTCTGGGGGACTGCTACAGTCATTTGCTTCGGCTGACTGATGCATGGTGTCTAAACACTTGCACTACAATGATCGTCGAAAAGAGCTAAAAGAAAGTGTCCCGGATATAAAGAGATCATCAATTTGTCCTTAACCTCGGGTCCGGGGTCTTAAACTCCCACGGGTTGGACAATAAATGGCATTTTTACACACGCACTTCCGGCACTTACACTTTCTTTATTACTAACGAACTACCCTTAGCGGGCACCAGATGGTTTCCTAGCCGAGGATAGTTCGCAATGAAGAAGTTAGACATCGCCGCCCTTTTGTCCGCTGTTGTATTGCTCCAGTGCGCACCGACATGTCTAGCGCAGTCAACCGGCAATTCAGGCGGCGTTAAAAGTAAAGCAAACGAATCATCCGCCAACACAGTAGAGATTCCGAAGCAGATTCTAAAAACCGGCGTTAGTCTGAATACCCGCGTCGTATCACCAAACGGAATGCAACTAGCAAATACGATCGGTCTAACCCCTCTTCTAGAACAGCTTCAGTCAATACGTTCAAGTCTCGAATCGACAAGCCTCGGTAGTGACGAAAATTTGAAGGCAAGGCAGGCTCTCTTAGAAACGCGACAATCTGTTTTCGAGCTAATACAAAGAACAAACCTGGAAATTGACTTCGCAGTTGCAGCGATAGAAGCAGAGCATCAGGTTTACGAAGAAATCCTTGCTACATTTACCAGCGATCGAGATAAATCAATTGCAAGAACTAATGCTGCCGGCTTCATCAGCAATGGCGCGCTGTGGGCGGTTTGCGAAGCATTAGCAATTCCCGGATATAAGAATGCGATGTTCGCGATTCCATCCGGCATAGTCGGAATTCCTGCCGGCGTCGTGCCTTCAATTGCGTCACTGTGGACGCTAAAACAGATAAATGGCAAGAAGAAGATGTCTGAAGTTGAGCCGAATATGCTCGCGAAGATCTTCGGATATCCCACCAATCCGGATATTGAATACCCAGCCTCCGTGTGGTCATTTCTGAATCAAGTGCCACCAGAAGACGCCAGCGGCAAAAAAAGAATTGAACAGCTCGTTGACCGCTGGATTTCTGACTCAAATATGTCGCAATTCACAGATAGACATTCAAAACGTCAACTTGACGCCATCACAGCCAGCGTTCCTCAAAAGAAAGGTTTGTCGATAGCCACATTGACGTCACGCAGCATTATGCTCCAGCAACTACATGCTGAGGTCTGGAAGATGAAACGCATGCTGCTGGAACTGGCGATGGTTGCACAAGGCGAAAAGACCCTGACAGCTTCTAAATGACAATACATTCCAGGTAAAGGACAACGATTCTGGCACTTACACTTTTTTGATGTCTGAGTGCGTTTTCTTTACTCTGGGAAGACGCCGCAAGAACCATATTAGAAGTGTACTTGAGGAAACGCTGGATGTTGATTATGGAAGACGTACAAATGCTACTTCTAATTGCTGGCATGGCTGCCTCTACATTCCTTCTTGCAGAGGGTCTGGAGCGATTGAAATCGTTATGACACTAACCACAATCTACGCAATCGCAGCCATCATTGCGGCGCTTCTCGGCGTTTACCTCCTAATTTGCCTCTTAATTCCGGAATCACTCTAGATGGCATCCCCTGACATAACCCAGCTTCTAATCTTCGTTTTCGCCCTCACTGCTTTATCAATACCCTTGGGTCTTTTTATGGCAGATGTCTATGAGGGTAGGAAAACGTTCCTCGCCCCTTTGATTTCACCACTTGAAAAAATCACTTATCGACTTTGCTCGATAGATGCGACAAGCGAGATGAATTGGAAGCGCTATGCGCTGAGCATGCTGGTTTTCAACTGTATGGGACTGGTTGTAGTTTATGCGCTTCAACGTATGCAAATCTTTTTGCCTCTTAATCCTCAAGCGCTAGCCGCCGTTTCGCCAGATAGCGCGCTGAACACAGCAATAAGTTTTGCCAGCAACACAAATTGGCAAGGTTATTCCGGAGAGCAGACAATGTCTTACCTGACGCAAATGCTCGGGATGACAGTGCAAAACTTTGTCTCCGCCGCAACCGGAATGGCGTTACTAGCGGCTTTCATTAGAGCCTTTGCACGCCAATCGACTGAGCTCATCGGCAACTTTTGGGTTGATCTTGTTCGCAGTGTCTATTATGTCCTGCTGCCTCTGTCGATTGTGCTTGCATTGACCTTGGTTTCTCAAGGAGTTGTTCAGACGTTCAATCCTTATGCTAAATACTCACCGATTGAAGCCATAAAGGACAATCAAGGTGCAGAAGTACAGGGTCCACTCATAGCCCTGGGTCCTGCAGCATCACAAGTGGCGATAAAACAACTAGGCACGAACGGCGGTGGATTTTTCAACGTGAATTCCAGTCATCCGCTGGAGAATTCAACACCGGTAAGCAATTTTCTTGAGGTGCTGGCAATTCTGATTATTCCGGCAGCACTGTGCTGGACGTTTGGAAAAATGGTGGGACAAATCAAACAAGGCGCAGTGATTTTCATAAGCATGTTCGCCATTTTCTTAGCAGCATTGCTGATTTGTTCGCTGAGTGAGTCGGCGGGAAACCCTCTATTCCATCAAGTCGCCAACCTGGCTAGCACCGCCAACATGGAAGGCAAAGAAGTAAGGTTTGGAATATTCAATTCCGCACTTTGGGCTACTGCCACCACGGTCGCATCCAACGGTTCCGTAAATTCGATGCATGACTCTATGCTGCCAATCGCAGGCATGATGCCGATGTTAATGATGCAGCTTGGAGAAGTGGTATTCGGTGGTGTCGGCTCCGGATTATACGGAATGCTCGTCTTTGCCTTAATCACAGTCTTCATCGCAGGGTTAATGGTGGGTAGAACGCCTGAATATTTAGGCAAAAAAATAGAAGCTTACGAAATTAAAATGGCTTCGCTGATTATTCTCATTCCACCAGCCATAGTGCTGGTAGGAACAGCAATTGCAGTCTCACTGGGATGCGGCTTGTCGAGTCTTTGCAATCATGGCTCACATGGCTTCAGCGAGATACTTTATGCCTTCTCATCAGCGGGCAATAACAACGGAAGCGCGTTTGCGGGACTCAACGCCAATACACCGTTCTACAACATAGCACTGGGAATAGCCATGTGGTACTCCCGCTTCTGGCTAGCGGTGCCAGCATTAGCGATTGCCGGGTCGCTGGCTGTGAAAAAAACAGTTCCAAAAGGCGCAGGAACACTGCCAACTGACACGGGACTGTTCGTCATTCTGCTAATTTCCGTTGTCATCATATTCGGTGCATTGACATTCTTTCCGGCTCTTGCACTGGGGCCGATAGTCGAACATTTGCAAATGGTTTTTCAAAAATGAGCAAAGCAGCTAAAAGCCTGTTCACCGCCCCGATTGTTCAAAGAGCAATTCTCGATTCATTCGTAAAACTTGACCCGCGTGTTCAGGTCAGAAATCCAGTCATGCTTGTTGTCGAAGTAGGCAGCGTACTCACAACTATCCTGTATATCGCGGCGCTCTCCGGCGCTGCGGAAGAGAAGTCCGGCTTCATTCTCGCTGTTTCATTGTGGCTGTGGTTTACGGTACTCTTCGCCAATTTTTCAGAATCTGTCGCGGAAGGGCGCGGCAAAGCACAGGCCGCCACTTTGAAAAAAGCACGCCAGGAAGTATTGGCAAAAAAATTAGACAACCCAGCTTATGGTTCAGAATTTAGGCAAGTAGCAGCGTCAGAACTGAGAAAAGGTGATGTTGTACTGGCGGAAGCAGGAGACATCATTCCTTGCGACGGCGATGTCATCGAAGGTATCGCTTCTGTGGATGAAAGCGCCATAACTGGGGAAAGTGCGCCCGTCATAAGAGAGAGTGGCGGAGATAGAAGCTCGGTGACTGGAGGCACGAAGGTGCTTTCCGATTGGCTGGTTATTAAGATTGCAGCAAATCCCGGCGAAACCTTTTTGGACAAGATGATCTCACTTGTCGAAGGCGCAAAGCGGCAGAAAACGCCCAATGAAATAGCCCTGAGTATTCTGCTGGCAGGCATGACACTAGTATTCCTCCTTGTCACAGCAACTCTCTTTCCATTTTCTGGATATAGCGTTAAGGCAGCTGGACAAGGCACAGTAGTAAGCCTCACAGTTTTGATTGCACTATTAGTGTGCCTCATTCCGACGACCATTGGCGGCTTGCTGTCTGCAATCGGGATTGCAGGCATGGACCGCCTCATAAAAGCCAATGTGATCGCAATGTCAGGGCGAGCGGTGGAAGCAGCAGGCGATGTAGATGTTCTGCTTCTGGATAAAACCGGCACAATAACATTGGGCAACCGTCAGGCAGCCAATTTCATTCCTGCCGAAGGTGTGGCGGATAGGGAACTGGCAGATGCTGCGCAAATCGCCTCATTAGCCGACGAAACGCCAGAAGGCAGAAGTATTGTCGTTTTGGCAAAGGAAAAATATGGAATTCGGGCGCGCAACCTTCAGGATCTAAACGCAACATTTGTTCCATTTACCGCACAAACTCGCATGAGCGGCGTTGACTTCGATGGACGCAATTTGAGAAAAGGCGCTAAAGATGCCGTCGAAAGCTACGTCGCCGAACGTGGCGGCAGCCTGCCAGAGAGCGTTCGAATCGCAGTGGAAGAAATCGCGCGACAAGGTAGCACACCGCTGGTTGTAGCAGACAGTCAGCGAGTACTTGGGGTGGTGCAACTGAAAGACGTAGTTAAGGGTGGCATCAAAGAACGTTTTGCACAACTCAGGTCTATGGGCATCAAGACCATAATGATTACCGGGGACAATCCACTTACAGCTGCGGCAATCGCTGCAGAAGCGGGCGTTGACGACTACCTTGCCGAGGCGACACCCGAGCAAAAATTGAAGCTCATCAGGGAAACACAGCAAGGTGGACGTCTTGTTGCCATGACTGGCGACGGAACCAACGACGCACCCGCACTTGCCCAGGCAGACGTAGCCGTGGCTATGAATACAGGTACGCAAGCCGCAAAAGAAGCCGGAAATATGGTTGATCTGGATTCCAGCCCTACAAAGCTAATTGAAATAGTGGAAATCGGCAAACAGCTTCTTATGACGCGCGGCGCTCTCACTACATTTAGTATCGCCAATGACGTGGCTAAATATTTCGCTATCATTCCTGCCGCTTTTGCGACGACCTATCCGGTACTAGACAAGTTGAATCTCATGCACTTGAGCAGCCCCCAGAGCGCTATTTTATCCGCGGTGATTTTCAACGCAATTATCATTCCTGCGCTGCTTCCACTTGCATTGCACGGAGTGAAGTATCGCCCTGTCGGCGCCGCTATCTTGCTCAGAGACAACCTCGTCATTTATGGACTGGGCGGACTGATAACCCCTTTTATTGGCATTAAGCTCATCGACATGGCGCTCACTGCCATTGGATTGACATAGGAGATGTTATGGCGAAAATCGCACTACAGTCATTCTTGCTGCTTTTAGTCATGACGTTCGTCACTGGGCTGTTTTACCCTGTCGGCGTCACATTACTTTCGCAATTTCTTTTCCCATACCAGGCAAACGGCAGCTTGATAAATGAAAATGGAAAAATAGTCGGGTCGGCTTTGCTGGGTCAGAAATTTTCTCAAGAGAAATACTTTTTCTCACGCCCGTCCGCCACCGGTACTTATCCTTACAATGCATCCGGCTCGGGGGGCTCGAATCTGGGCCCTACGAATGCGGATTTGATCAGCCAAATGAAAGAGCGCGCTACGAATATCGAAAAAAACAATCAGACAGCTTTGAAAATTCCCACGGATTTGATAACAACATCGGCAAGCGGCCTTGACCCGCACATTAGCGTGGAAGCTGCTGAATATCAGCTTGCTCGTGTAGCAAGAGCAAGAAATCTGGATGTCGCGAAAGTCCGCGACCTAATTTCAAAAACGACTGAGCCAAGACAATGGCTCGTGTTTGGAGATCCAAGAGTGAATGTCTTAAAACTGAACTTGAAGTTGGACGAATTAAAATGATGACTGCCGATGAACGCTCTCCAGATGCCTTTCTTGCTCGAGTTCAAGAGGAAGAGCAGGAGAGCGCCAAAGGCAGACTGAAAATATTCTTTGGCGCGGTTGCGGGGGTTGGAAAAACCTATGCGATGCTCCAAACAGCAAAGCGAATGAAAGCAGACGGACTCGATGTCGTCGTCGGATATGTAGAGACTCATGGAAGGAAGGAGACCGCAGCGCTGCTTGACGGACTAGAACAATTGCCGTTGAAAAAACTCTCCTATAAAGAAACAGAGCAGCAAGAATTCGATCTCGATCTTGCCCTGAAAAGACGCCCGGAGCTGATTCTTGTCGATGAGCTTGCGCATACAAATGCGGTTGGTTCTAGACACAAAAAACGCTGGCAAGATGTAGAAGAACTTCTGGATGCGGGCATTGACGTTTTCACGACTCTAAACGTTCAGCACGTCGAAAGCCTTCACGACTTGGTCGACCACATTACAGGTATTCCAGTTCAGGAGAGGGTTCCTGATTCCATCATCGAAAGGGCCGTAGATATTGAACTCATCGACCTCCCACCTGACGAGCTCATTAACAGGCTCAAAGAAGGAAAAGTCTACGTGCACGATCGTGCGCTGCACGCTTTGGATAACTTCTTTCGCAAGGGCAACCTCATCGCATTGAGAGAGCTGGCGCTGCGCGCAACAGCGGAGCGCGTGGAAGCACAAATGCAGCAGTACAAACTCTCCAGGCAAATCAACGAACCCTGGCCGACGACGGAAAAGATTCTTGTCTGCGTCGGCCCAAGTCCTTTGTCGCCGACTGTTGTTCGCGCCGCTCGCCGCATGGCTGCGGGACTGCGAGCGAAGTGGATGGTTGCGTACGTTCAAACTCCACATTCTGCATACATGTCAGAGGCAGATCGAAGCCGCGTGATTCAGACAATGCGTCTTGCAGAACAACTGGGAGCCGAAACACGAGAATTAATGGGTCGCTCCGTAAGCGAGGAAATAGTAAAATGCGCGCGTCAAAACAATGTTTCCAAAATAGTTGTCGGCAAACCTGCAAAACCCCGCTGGCAAGAAATAATTCGTGGCTCTGTGGTCGATGAATTGATTCGTAACAGCGGCATCATCGATGTCTATGTCATCACTGGCGAGAAAAACAGCGACACGTCCAGCAACTTTCACTATTCTAAAAAACGCACCAAATTCTCTCATTACATGAAAGCACTGCTTACAGTGGCGCTCTTTACCGGATTGGCACGGCTGATGCTGCCCTTTTTCGAATCTTCCAATGTTGTGATGGCGTACATGCTCGGGGTGGTCATAACGGCAACTTACTATGGACGCGGCCCTTCAGTCATGGCGTCGGTTTTGAGTGTGGCGGCGTTCGATTTCTTTTTCGTTCCTCCGTACTTGACCTTTGCCGTCTCTGACACGCAATACGTCATCACCTTTGCGGTCATGCTGACAGTCGCGCTCGTCATTAGCACACTGACGACGCGGGTAAAACAGCAAGCCGAGGCTGCGCGCCAGCGAGAGCAACGAACCTACGCACTCTACGCAATCAGTCGAGAGCTCTCCTCCACAATGGATTTGGAAGACATTGTCGAGAAAGGATTGAGCCATATTTCCGAAGTATTCCACGGGCAAACTGCGCTGTACTTGCCTGACGACAAAGAAAGTCTTGCCATTTTTGCCAGGGGCTTGGGAAGAAACGCCTTGTGGTCGGTTGATCAGGGCGTTGCACAATGGGTGTTCCGAAATAAAAAACCTGCCGGGGCCGGCACAGACACGTTGCCTGCAGCAAATGCGCTCTACGTGCCGCTGATGGGTTATAAGAAAGTGATTGGGGTCTTGGCAGTTGGGTTGCCGGAAGACGACCGCATGGTGTCACCGGATCGCCTGCATTTGCTTGAAACATTCGCCAATCAAATCGCGATCACTTGCGAAAGAGCCGGTCTTAATAAGGAAAATGAACGGGCACGAGTACAGATGCGTTCAGAACAATTGAAAAACGCGTTGCTCAGCTCTGTTTCACACGACTTGAGAACACCACTTGCCACAATCGCAGGAGCTGCCGGAACGCTAGCGGACAAAGATAGCGCGCTATCCAAAGACCAGAGTCGTGCGCTGGCTACCGAGATATGCAGCCAAGCTATGCGCCTCAACAAACAAGTGTCGAATCTGCTTGCCGTGACCAAGGTTGAGGCGCCTGAACTTACTCTTGCCAAGGAAGAATGTCTAGTGGAAGAAATCATTGGCGCCGCAATTTCTGCTTTAGAAGTACAGCCGAAAGATGGCAAAATCATTGTGCAACTTGAGGATCCATCTCTCGACGTAAACGTGGATGAACCCTTGATGCAACAAGCAATAATAAATTTGCTGGATAATGCGCTGAAGCACACTCAAAACGATAGCCAAATAAAAGTCACAGCTGCTGCGCTTGGAGATGAAGTTGTTATTTCTGTCGCCGATAATGGACCCGGAATTTCCGACAAAGACAAATCACGCGTCTTCGACAAATTTCAGCGTGGCGAAAATCCTCAAGCAGAAGGTAGCGGATTGGGGCTAGCTATTTGCAAAGGCATTGTTCTGGCTCACGGCGGTCGCATCTGGATTGAAGACCAAAAACCCCGCGGCGCAATATTCAAAATTGCCTTAGCACGCACATAAGAGTTTACTTCACGCCGACCGATGAGACATGCGTTGAAGCAACTGAACTTTACTCGTAATACGCACCATTCGACTGGAATCGTTGCACAGGCTATCTAAGAGAGAGGTTGGCGTATGCGGATTTTCCGCAACCTTCATGCGAACCGTTTCCGAACTGTCAAACGCAAGTTGCTTCAAAACAGAGACGGAAGCGTGTTCCGAAGCTGCAAGCTCTTCCTTGAAGTGTTCAGCGTCGTTGTCCAAAGCAGAATATCCAGTAGGGAGAAACTATAACCAATATAGTTTATTTCCAACCGCGCAGAAGACATCTGTACAAAGACTTGATAAAAGTCCTCGCACTTTTAGCGACTCCTTAATGGACGTCAGACAAAACGGACTGCAAAGTCTTATCCATAACAGGGCCAAGTTCCAAACACAAGCGCGCCAGTTCTTCCGACAACTGCTCAGAAAATGTTTCGTGTTCAAATGATAGAACCTTGGTAAATGGATGAGCCCCATATTTGAACCAGTTCGGGCGAAACACATGGAGGGTGAACACCTCAGGAGGTTCTGGTTGCGGAGGATACTGATGAACGCTCGTAAGCCACTTCTTGCATTCAGCAGCAGAGACTCCGCTCTCTTTTAGTTTTTGTCTGAGCTGCGTCGAGGCCCCTTCAAGTTCTTCAGCGCACAACTCATCACTATACGGCAACAACTGAGGCATAAGATTTCTCCAAATTCGCGCCAGAAACGACTTCGAAGAATCTGGACATTCCACCGTAAAGATGGCTGGCAGTGACCAACCCACCGAATGCAGCTCCTGCAATACCGAGAGTCACGACATCGGTGCCGGTGAGATAGAGATTTCTCACTTCTGTATGCGGATCCCAGGTCTTCGCTCTAAAGGTCTCGACTGTCGCGGGAATACCATAGAGCGCGCCGAATTTGTGCCCGGTAAAATCACGATTGGTCAACGGTGTCGACAGCTCAGAATAATCGACGAGCTCGGCAAATCCGGGGTAGCGCTTATCGACGGTATCAATGAGCACTTTGGAGATGTGTTGCTTCAGCGCTTCATACTCATCGCCGCGATGCTTCCAATTAGTCTCGCTCCATTTTTCAAAGGCTTTGAAACTAACAGGAACAATAATCTCGGCGGTATGCTTTTTGGAAAGCTGGTTTGTCGGATCACCTTTCATGGAGGGGAAAGAAAGATAGCTTATGTGTGGATGCCCGTCCATCAGCGAAGTGCTGTTATGTGGATCGAAATCGTGATTATACCCCTGGAAAATCCAATGATTACGACCGTCAAAGCCAAGGCTAGATGGGCATTTTTTCAGTCCCAAATAGAGAGTCACTGCCGACATCGTATCTTCGGATAACGTGTGAGGAAGAGGGCGATGGAATTTAGTTTTGGCAAGCAATTCATTGAAGGTAATTGCTATACCTGCGTCTGAGACGATAACAGGTGCAAAATATTCTTTCTCTTCTGACGACTGCCCCTTGTTCTGGACAACGCGTACACCTTTTGCTGTCTCGTTCTCAACAATAATTTCCGTCACTCTATGATCTGTCAAACATTCGCCGCCATGGTGTTTGATAATGGGAACTATAGAGTCAGCAATAGCCTTCGATCCACCGACCGGATAGAAAGCGCCATCGAAGTAATGTTGCACAACGACAGCATGCATGAGAAATGCACTCTTCGATGGGGGAACGCCATAATCCAACCACTGCGACGTGACGAGAGCTTTCAATTTCTCGCTTTTGAAATTTTGGTCAAGATAGTCTTTCGTGCACGACAAAGCAAGCTTTTCATTGCGGCTGCTACCCCACTGCATCAAAGGCTTGAGCACGCCGGATAGCATCGGTTCGGAAACCTTCGTTTTCATCCAAGTGTTCGCGTTTTTGACGTCAGAAAAATGTTTGCGAATTGCAGCTTCTTCATCCGGAAACATTCTTATCAAATCGCACTGAAACTGCTTTTGATTGGAGGGTACAGGAAAAACAAAATCCGGATAATCGAAGTGATCGAAATACTCAGGCATCTGTTTCCACTGGAGATTTCCGCCAGAAATTCTATCCATCAGGTTGCGCAGTTCCGAGCCAGGGTGGAGATTTCCCACATAGTGCAACCCAACGTCCCATCGATAACCGTTTCGATCAAATGTATGAGTGTAGCCGCCCAACTTAAAGTGTCTTTCCAGAACAAGCACGCGCTTGTTCTCCATTTGCGCAGCTAGACTTGCAAACGCGAGCCCGCCCATACCTGACCCAATTACGATCACGTCATAGTTTTCATTTTTCAATTTTCACCGGCTTTGAAGAGGGCAAAACGTGCGCCTCTACAGTTTTCGAGTCGACGCATGGCGTCGCCCTTACGCTAATGACCACGTAATTGTCGCCACTAAATCAGGCATGTCTTACCCATTGGTACTTTCAGTCCGGCTTCGTGCTGGCAGTATTCCTTGAGTTCAACCTTGACTGGTTTTACCTTCCAGATGTCGTCGCAATACTCTTGAATCGAGCGATCGGACGAGAACTTGCCCATACGAGTCACGTTATAGATGGACATACGAGTCCACTCATCATGCTTCTTAAAGGCAGCGCCAACTTTCATTTGGCACTCAACATACGAGGCGAAATCCGCAAGCACCATAAACGGATCATCAGCGAGCAGATTGTTGATCAGCGGGCGGAAAAGATCCGGATCACCGTTAGAGAAGTGGCCGGAGCTAAGAACATCAATGACGTTCTTCAACTGCTGGTTCTTCTCGTAGTAGTGATAAGGGTTGTATCCTTTCGCCTTCAGTTGCGCCGCTTCCTCTGCGTTCATACCAAACAAGAAGAAGTTCTCCGCACCAGCTTCTTCGCGAATCTCGATATTCGCTCCGTCGAGCGTACCGATAGTCACTGCTCCATTGAGAGCGAACTTCATGTTGCCTGTACCGGAAGCTTCTTTTCCGGCGAGGGAAACTTGCTCGCTCAAATCAGCAGCGGGGTAGACACGCTGTCCAAGGCTGACGCTGAAGTCAGGCAGGAATGCAACCTTGATGATTTTGCTGATCTTAGGATCGTTGTTGACCACTTCAGCAATTGAGTTGATCAATTTGATGATCAGCTTCGCCATGTAATATCCAGGCGCAGCTTTTCCACCAAAGATGAACGTTCTGGGTTGAACGTCGATGTTCGGATTTTCCTTGAGCAGATTATAGAGCGCCACTATATGCAGTGCACTCAAATGCTGTCTCTTGTACTCGTGAATACGTTTTACTTGAATGTCAAACATCGACTGAGGATCAACTTTCAAGTCCAGACGATTTTGAATCCAGTCTGCCAAAACGACCTTGTTGTGTGCTTTTACATCGCGCCATTCTTTGCGGAATTCAGCATCTTCAACGTATTTTTCCAAACCTTTCAGCTGGTCAAGTTCTCTAATCCAGCCATCGCCAATCTTGCTGGTGATCAAATTGGTCATCTTAGGATTGGAAAGCACCATCCAACGTCTAGGGGTGACGCCGTTGGTTTTGTTGTTGAACTTTTCAGGCGTAATTTTGTAGAAATCAGCCAGCGTGTGCTTCTGCAAGAGGTCGGTATGCAGCTCAGCGACACCGTTGATTGAATGACTGCCTACCGATGCCAGGTTAGCCATTCTGACGAAACGTTCACCGGCTTCATCGATAATGGAAAGACGCTGAATAAGCGCATCGTCACCAGGATACTTCTCGGCAATATCATCGAGGAAACGACGATTGATCTCGAAGATGATTTCCATGTGACGTGGCAGCAAGTCAGCCAACAACTTAATCGGCCAACGCTCCAGCGCTTCGGGAAGGAGAGTATGGTTGGTATAGCCGAGAGTCTTAGTAGTGATGTCCCAGGCGGTATCCCATTCAATATCATGCTCATCTACGAGCAAACGCATCAATTCTGCAACAGCAATCGATGGGTGAGTGTCATTCATTTGTGCGGCGAATTTTTCGTGGAAGTTCAGCAGGTCTTCATTTTCACGCAAGTGCAGTTTGATCATGTCAGTCAACGAACATGCAACAAAGAAATACTGTTGCTCAAGACGCAGTTGTTTTCCTTGCTGCGAATTATCGTTGGGATACAAAATCTTGGAGATGGTCTCTGACGCAATCTGCTCAGCGACAGCGCCCGCATAATCGCCCCGGTTGAAAGCTTGCAGATTGAGCGACTCCGGTGATTCTGCTCTCCACAATCGAAGATTGTTGGCGGTATTGTTTTTGTAACCTGGTATCGGTGTGTCGTAAGGCACGCCGTTTACAGTGCGATCAGGCACCCAGTCGACACGATAGCGACCTTTAGCGTCTTTGTATTTGCGCGTGTAGCCACCAAATTTGACTTCGATTGCAGAGTGAGGACGCGCAATCTCCCACGGATTGCCGTAGCGCAGCCATTTGTCTGTAATCTCGACTTGCCATCCGTCGCGAATCTCCTGGTCGAAGATACCGTATTCATATCGAATACCGTAGCCAATTGTAGGAATGGCAAGAGTCGCAAGTGAGTCAAGGTAGCACGCAGCCAAGCGACCCAAACCACCGTTGCCCAGTCCAGGCTCTTCTTCCTGCGCAATCAATTCATTGATGTCGAGCCCAGACTCCGCCAAAGCCTTCTCGAATTGCTCTTCGACGCCCATATTGACCATCGCATTGGCGAGGTGCGGTCCCATGAGAAACTCAGCGGAAAGGTAACAAACGACGCGTACATCCTTTCTGATATAAGTTTCTAGAGTATTCAACCAACGCTGCAGCAGACGGTCACGCACTGTGTATGCCAGCATCATATAGAAATCGCGCTTACTAGCAATTTCGGGAAACTTTCCCTGTGCGTAGTAGAGGTTGTCCTCAAGTGCACGCCGTAACGTGGGAATGCTCATCCCTGTGCGGTCGTCTTCAACTCCCACTGCCGTATTCTCCATATGCCAATTCCTTAAAATCGCGACGCTGCCAAGAGCCGCCCGTACTACACCGCCGCTCGAGACGCGGTGCTTATTAAGTAGCGGTTTATAGCACATAGGAGGGTAAGAAGTACCAAAGTCTAATGTAAGAGCTGAAATGCAGGATAATTAGCTTAATAGCGAACTCTATTGGCGGCGGAAATTATGGCTGGGGACGGTTCAATTGTTGCGGTTGTTGCACTTGCTTTCATCGGCATTTTTGCCGGGGCAGTTGCCATGGTTGCACAGACGATGAGCCCTGGACGCAAGAGAATCGGTGGCAATTCTGCAAAGTTTCCTGCCGCATTCAGCAGCAGCCTCACTCGCAAAGAGGTGCTTGACGCTGTGGAACAACGGCTGACAAACATTCCATCTCTGCGACAGAAATGGAAAACGACGGACAAGGTTGAGAAAATCGGCCGCTACCAAGCGATGTTGAAGGTGCCATACAACTTGGCTGGTGACAATATCATGGTTTCGTTTCTCCTCAACCTGCTTGCAACCAGCAGGGAAGCCGGTGGCTGCACCGTCGAATGGAGTTACGTGATAATGTCTCAACTCAGTGACAACATCACACAAATCGCAGTGATTGAACAAGAGGTCTACAAGAACACAACCCTCGAAATCAGATCGGCCATCTTTACTGCTCGAGGAGATGCAGAAGAAGCCGAGTTTCTCGAATCAAAAACAGCGCCGCAACAACAACAACAACAACAACAACAACAACAACAACAACGCCAGGACGCGCAACCAGCTATAGAGGCGGAGACTTCTCAGTCGGTAAAGCCCGCAGCATCACTTCCACCGCTGCCAGATATAGTCGGTGAAGAATTGAATTATATCTCCGGCACTGCGGGCAATCCGGCTTTGATGCAAGTACCTGAAGTTCAGGCGCAAATGCCAAGCGTGGATACGCTTATACCGGAAGTGCAATCACAGATGCCGAGTTACACTCTGAATAACCCGCTTTCTGATACAAAGCTCGGCGAAGTTTCAAACACGCTTAACTTTACGCCACTGGATCCAAATCTTTCTTCCAGTGCGCCGAAACAAAAAGAGTCGAAGTGCGCGAAGTGCAGTCAAGATCGCGACCCCAGTTTTAACTTTTGTCTGTACTGCGGTCACACGGACTAAACCAAAATCTTGGACTAACCGAAACTCGGACTAACCAGAATGTTGGACTAACCGAAATCTACAAATTGCGCTTGATGCGTTCGCGTTTAAGCGAATTCTTGAGCTTAGAAATCGGTTTGCGTCCTGACTCCAGCGCCTGCTGGGTAATCTCGTGTAGCTGCTGCCGCGCCACACGCAATACATTCGCAGAATTGAGTGCAAGTGACGGAAGCAAAACAGATGCTTCGCCTGCAATCGTATTTCGACTTAACAAAGATGGAGACATGCTCGACGAGGGAAACGCATTCATGGGTGGTGGAGCGGAAACCGCAATCTCTCCTCCGTCCACAAACACTCCAAAATGTTCATCGAGAAGTTCGCGATCGATTTGCGATTCCAGTACAACAGTAACCAAATTTTCCGGACTGTATTCGTCCTTTCGGTGCAGATCAAAGGCTTCGACATCAAACTCGCCAGGTATCTCAATTTCCTGACGTGAGCGAACCTCCACCACTCTCTTGCCGTCGACATACGTTTCCTTAAGGCGAGGCAAATTGATGTCAGCAATCAACCACGCATAGCGAGAATCATGGCGCAATTCAACCAGAGATTCCGCAATACTCACGAATGTATCCTGAGGACCAATCAGCATTTTGCGGCGCTTGTAATGGTGCTTTTGCAAATAGCGCGCAGTCCCAGGAACATCATCCTCATCAACAGACTTCTCCGTTGAATTTGATGTTGAATCCGATCGTTTTGAACCAACCTCCGTACGTGAATTTTGCTGTTGCTTTTGTGGAACTTGATCGGCATTCTTTTCGGAAATGGATTCTGCGGTTTGTCCAGTTGTGGATACGCCACGTGGTTCGACCTTTCGATTATTCGGCAAAAACGCCTCGATACGCTGGACAAGCGGCATTTGTCCTTCTCTGTCCGAGCCAGGAGGAGGCAACTCATCAAATCGAATCCGTTTAGCACCGGCAGCAGCAATGATTGCAGCAAGAGCAATCTCTGCTCCAGTGATATAGCGATTTTGTATGCGTCCATGGAAAGTCAGAATTCCCGCTTCGGCGGCGATAAGACCTGGGTCGCGCGATTTTGTAGTTTGAGCATCTCGAGTGTTAGCACTCTGAGTACTACGCGTGTTTGCATGTTGAGCATCTCGCGTGATTGCATGTGGCCCAACACCTGCGCTTCCAACGTGCCCATCGCCTTTCCCTACGGGTAGATTTGTTTTCGCCCCAGGTGAAGAAACTTCGGATGTTCGCGGCGAACTAGGGTTGATACGACCAGTGCGAGATCCGGAACCAACATCCGAATGCGGTGCTTCAGGATGCTGCGTGTTGACTGGTGGAAGCTTTTCAACTGGTTGGCGAATAGCGGCTGATGGGGGTTTTCCACCAGATTGAACATCTTGCTGCACATTCCTTGAATCAGACCGACGGTCAACGGCTTGAGGTACGATTGTGCGCGCATCGGCGTTTGCTTGTTGCAAGGTATTTTGCCAACGAAGACCAGCAGGAAAACGCTCTTCCGACGTGCGAACCAATTGCTGCATCTGATGCGGTGACAGATTTGCTTTGACTTCGGAAAGTGTTGTCCGTGACGCGGAATTCAATGTTCGATGCTCGAGACGGTCGACATCATTGCTCTCAGGCTTCTCGGGCGCTCGTTCAATCACACTGTGCGCTTTGTCGATCGCAGTATGAGAGTGATTATTCGACCTTGCGGTCCTTTCATCGAGGACTCGACGCATATTCTCAAATGGCACGCGCGTGTTAGGACTTTCGGTTCTACCATGACCATCACTTTTCTGAGCGCCACTATCTGCAAAAGATGTTTGAAGTCTAGCTTTTGAATCACTAGCGGAAGCTTTTGAATCACTAGCGGAAGCTTTTGAATCACTAGCGGAAGGATGTGAAACTCCAGGTTTCCGTTCTTGTTGTGGACGCGCATCATAACTTGTGCGCCGCTCGAATGCTGTAAACGCTGGCGACTTACTTTCGCCAGAATGAATACCCCGGGCATCTGAGAGTGATGAAGGTTTTGCAACGTCGTTTACCGGGGATTTAGGAACGTCACTTACTGGGGATTTCGGAATGTCGCTTGCCGGGGATTTCGCTGCATCGCGTTGCGTCGGACTCGAGTTTTCCCGTTGAGCAGCAGTTGCTGCGTCTTTTAGTGATGGCTTCCCGAGTTCTGGAAGCGGTGGCTTAACTGAGTCTCGCTGAGCCGTAGTCGTAGCATCGTGTTGCTTAGGTTTTAAAACTTCATGAGAGATTGGTTTTGCGGATTCCGACTGCGGGAGTCTTGAGGTATCGGATTGCTTAGGCTTTGCAGCGTCGCTCGCGGCTGGTTTTACCGATTCGCTGCGCGCAGGCGGACTGGCTGGCTTTGCCGTTTCGTGCGGAGCCGTCCTTGACTTTTGTTCAATACCTTTCTCGACATAGCGCATCAAAGAATCCCGGTCATACAGCGGCACCTGCGAGATAGTCTTACGCACACTGTTGAAGGCATCTAAATTCCTTTGGTCCGTCTCGTTAAGGTGACCATGTTTCAACGCGCCGCTGGCAATACGCTCCTGTACGTCCTTGCCTTGTTTATACTGTGCAGCTAACTCGGGCGAAATGCCAGCGAGAACTTTATCGCCTGAATGCTGCCCAGCCACGGCGTCCACCGCAAGATTCTTAGCGTCGCCCACTAATTGCCCCACGAATGTGAAGGCATCACCTACGGGCGAGCTCGGCTTATCGGGCTTGGGTTGTTCCCTCGCCTTTGCCTCCGCAGCCTTCTTTTGTTCTTCTTCCGGACTGGTCATGAACAACTCCGGCAAAAACCATACCGCACGGCTGGGCTCGTCCGTGGTCCGAACACCTTCGAGCCGTCCCCCAATATTTGTACCCATCCAGGCGTATAACCTCAACAGAGTGACTATTTGGCGTTTCGGCAGGCTTCATAAATTCGACAGGCTCCGTGATTCCAGTGCCAGTATGGCAAACGGAACTCGAAGGGTTAATGTGGAATTGAACAGTCGCGACTATTTGCGCGGTACAACCATCAGGACGGATTTGACACGCGTTTCCGGTTCTTTGCCGCAGACCATCTTCATGGCGCCCTCAGAAGAAGACTTATCGATGATTGCCATGGTCGTGGATGTTCCACCGTCAAAATTTAGTGCCCGTATGCAGCCCAAATTTTTAAGCAACTGCGTCAATTGCTCAAGGTTTATCCCAGAGGAAAACTCATCCTGCCCCTTACCGGCAACGCAAAGAATGAGAAAATGGTCGTCATTAGTGATACCAATGGCGGTGCGAGCGGCTGTCCTATTGCAGCCAATGGAATCAACTTGCTTGCCGTCGCTGCCTGTGCGAATGAAGGCTTCTTCCTTTGCAGTCATTTTCGGCAAAAGCTGGGGTCCGCCTCCAAGGACGTATTGCACTTTCTCCTTCTTAGGATGAAGATCCTTGTGCGGTGCAATTGTGATTGATGAAGTATCTGCGATGCGCAATTCACTGCGATTGAATATCGTGTCCAAAAACGGCATCAGCTTTGGATTCGTGACCAAGTCTTTATTCGTAGTGGGATCGCAGACCTGCTTCCCATCTATGACGACGTAGCTGGTGCTCTCGCCGTTCGATAAATTGAAAAAGCCTCCATTGACTGCCGCAACTGCTTTGGCTTTAGCTCCACTAGCTGAAGTCGGGCAGGTCGGAGTGTTAACGACAGGACGAATGCAGTAGGTCTTACTTTTCAGGTCGAGCACGCACAGATGTGCTTTGGTTCCACCTTTCAGCGGAAAGGAGTAGTAATTAACGGAGCCGTCGGCAGCGAGACTCTCGGTAATTTTCAGGTCTTTCCAGGTCTTGAACTGCGTCATGGGCTCGAGATTCTGCTCGTGGGCAAACACTGGGGTGAAAACACAGGCAATCGCAGAAATAATGAGCGCGGAAATAATGAGAATAGATGATACGCCCGCCCGCTTTCTCTGCCGTTTGAACATGTGAACCCTTCCCGCTCGTGTTACTGTTATCGACATTTGTCAACCAGATGCTGGCATGGTCGTCCGGTCGGACCGCCCCAAAATCATATCCTACTGAATGGCTCGAAATCCCGCCGTGGGGGTTGTCCGAACCCAGGCATTGATAAGTGGTGGAACTACCATTTACCTAATAGATTAACTGTCATAGTTTATTGATACTTCCCAATTTATCTTTCTCGGGGTGACTCTATGGGTGACCGCAACACCGGCGTTCGCACTGAAACGCTCTCGGACGCAACAGCCTTGCGCCTCTTCGACCAGGCTCCGCCGGAGGTTACAGCCGATGTTTGGCAACGAGCCGGGCTTTTCGACTTGCCTCAAACCAAACAACAGCAGGAGAATCAGCGCCGGGACGGTGGCATACGCGTAGACGACCTCAATCCCGGAGCAAAACCACCCGCATATGACAAGGTTCCCCACGATCAGGACGCGAAAATCATTCGTCCAATTCTTCGCAACGTGAGCCCAGTGGCTGCCGGCTTGTACCAAATGTATCTTAAAACCTACACGGATCGAAGCGGCGAAAACAAAGTACCCGGCACAATGCAGATTGCCGAACTGCATGACGGTGTAAAGGACCGAGCCAAAACCATGGACCTGCTGGGAGACAGCGAGCTGATGCAGCCTACAATGGGTGGGCGGATGCTGCATCCGGACGGGCGCAAGCGTCCGGGCGATTTTTATGCCGTGCTTTCCGACGGGAAGGGCGACCCGGTCAATATGATCGAGTACACGCAGGGTAAAGATGGTCCGAAATTTCTTCAGCAGTGGATTTTCAATAATGAAGTGAATGAGCAGATGGGTCTGCAAAGAACATCAATCAGCCACTTCGTAAATGAAAATCAGCCGGTCTATCGTCCATATCAGCAACAGGGCCGGGTAGCCGATGTGTTCGCGGGTAAGACAGAGTACGTCTACTCGAAAGACGGCAAGATGCTGTCTGCGACAAAGATGGATGCATTGCTGAATCCGGAAGTCGTCGTTGATTTCCGTGGACAACAACCGACAATGAAAGTGCGCGACACCAATACTGGACAGTTGCGTGACGTGCCGTTCAACGCCCAACAGTTGACCAAGTTGGCCTTCCGAAACTTATACCTGGGTGCGTAGGAACTTGTACTTCTGCGACTGAAGCTTGCAAAAGGATTGTCGTTTGTCGTTTCATTGCAAAAACATCCCGAGGTACTCTCGTCATTGCTTCAATGACAAGCTAGAATAGCTCCCGTATTTGCTGAAAAGCTCGGAAACAATGAAAGACCTGCTGATTCTCTGCCCCACAGCGCGCGAACGTCGCACACTGCCACATTTGGCAGAGCGGATTGGCGTCAATTTGCGGTTTGACGATTTCGGCGGGGACTACTTCGATGACTTGCTTGGCGAAAGTCCCAACCTTGATACAAAGCCACTAGATATTGCAAAGCTGCTCGATGAGACAGTGCAACGCCACTATGACGACAATCTAGTTGGTATCACATCTGGTGTCGGGTACCCGGGAATGTCGGCCACAGCAGTACTTGCAGAAAGGCTTGACCTGCCGGGACCAAAGCCTGCTCCTATCTTGCTTTGCGAGCACAAATATTATTGCCGGGTGAAACAAGCAAAAATTGTTCCAACTGCAACGCCGGAATTTCACCTCATCGATCCTAAAAATCTCGATTCTGTTGACAAAATTTCGATGTTTCCTGGTTTTCTCAAACCTGTGAAATCTTGCATGTCAAAGAATGCATATACAATCCAAGATCGGGACGAACTGCGTAAGCGCGCAAGCGAATCTCTGCTTCCCGAGCTATTCATACTGCCGTTTAACGATCTGGTCAGACTGTACACAGACTGGGAATTGAATGCAAATTATCTGCTCTACGAAGAGCTACTCAGCGGTCATCAGGTTTCGCTCGAGGGCTTCGTCTACAAAGGCGAAGTTACAGTGATGGGAATCATCGATGCGATTATGTTCCCCGGCACGTTTTCATTCAAGAGATTCCAGTACCCATCGAGCCTACCGGAGGAGGTCTTGCTGAGGATGGAGCAGATTGCAGCGACCTTCATGAAAGGCATCGGCTACGACAATGCGATGTTCAACTTCGAGATGATCTACGACTCGAAGAAAGACTCGATTCACATTATAGAAATCAATCCCAAAATCGCCTCGCAATTTCCTGACCTCTTTGAAAAGGTTGATGGCAGCAATTCGTATGAAGTGATGATGCGCATTGCGCTTGGCAAAGAGCCTGGCTTTGTGCGCCGCCAAGGAAAATTCCAAATCGCAGCGAGCTGTGTATTGCGTACGTTTGATGATCAACTCGTCAAGCAGATTCCCGACAAAGCAAACATCGATGACGTAGAAAAAAAGTTTCCCGGCTCGATGGTACAAGTCATTGCTACAAAGGGCAAAAAGCTGTCAGAGCAACTGCAGGATTCACACAGCTTTCGCTACGGGCTGATCAACATGGGCGCGAACTCTGAAGATGACCTCATCCGAGATTTTGAAGCTGCATCCAAAATGTTAGACTACAAGCTGGAACCGGTTCGCTGATCTCCAAATGAAATCGAAAAAGCGCGTCTTGCTGACGGTCAACCCCGGGCTCATCGAGGGAAAGCGTTTTCAGACCGTCCGTTCCATGGTGACCGGGTTGCATGACAAATGCGACCTATTCGTGCTGCCCATTTCCGAATATGACTTCAATAAAAAACGAGTTTGTGCATACAAGCGAGCCTCGCACGGAAAGTTCGAGAAACACGGATGGATAAAGCCGGAAGCGGATGTCTGGATTGTGTACACCGACGGCTATTGGATTGACAGCAACGATTTTGGATTTAAGCATCGTCGAGATTTCCTGAATGCGCAAATTGATTTGCACGAAACCGCTTTCGACAGCGGAAAGGTTAATGAGCTGATCAACACTGCCGAGGCTGAGCGAAACTGCCTTAAATCATGGTTCGCCGAACTTGATGCTAAAAAATGGGGAGTGATCCCAACATTCAAATTTTCCAACTGGAATGACGTACATGAATTGTTGAGACGAGAGAAAACCATCGTCGCAAAACCGAACTGGGGTGGCGCCGGGGATGGAGTTCGCAAGATTCAGAAAGACGAAGAACTCGAGAATTTACGCATTTACGTCAAGGACAACAAAGAATCGCTAGCCAAAGATTATTGCTTCCAAACTCTAGTAACAGGAGCGGAAAAGCGCCTGTGGTATGTGGATGGAGAATGCATTCGCGCGCGCATAATTCAGGGAAGAAAGACGCCTTGGTCTGACTATTCAAAGGACTATCAAATCGTCGAATACGATGGTCGCTCGAAGAACTATCGAAAAGACGTCGAGAGGGCTAACGCGCTTTGCAAGAAATCCGGTGTGACAATCGGCTCAATCGACTTCATCGGAGATCACATCAATGAAATTAATGGAGCCGGGACCACCTTCACGCAATATGACCTTAGCACTCTAGTCGTAGACGCTCGCAAACCACTCGTTGATTTCCTCATCTCAGTAGTGATTAAATAGAATCATCTGCCTCATATTCACAGGTACTGGATATGCAAGAGCTAGAGGTGCCCAAGAAAACATGCATGGAATGCGGGACTAAAACCGACCCGCTCGTTTTGGTGTGCCCGAGCTGTAACTCTGTGCTTCCGGATGGCGAAATAGGCTCGACAACCTCCCAGTCATTTGTGTTTCCGCCAGAACCTTCAACAGGAAAGACGGTCCAGGAGAATACGGATATCGCGCCCAAGGTGGAAATTTTCCGCATTGCCGTATTTTTTATCGGGTTAGCCTTGGTAATTCTGTATTTTGGCCTCGCGCAGAAATAGTCTCTGCGCAAAAGAAGGTATAGATTAGACTTTCGTTTTGACGCGGATTAGGGAGTCGAAGTAATTTGCGATTGCGGCTCCAAATTGTGGACCTTTATTCGAATAGTTGGCATAAATTGAGGGATTCAGCAACTCGACCTCAACTAATTTCGGACCACCGCCAGTGGTGACAAAGTCGACACGACTGAAGTGAATAGGACAACCAAAGGATTCGTAAACCTTCAAAAGATTCAAGCAATAATCCAACTCTTCGGCTGTCGGTTCGTAGATAGCGACTGTCCCCCCAAGAGACTCATTGCAGCGGAATTCATCAGCGTTAAGCACGTTAGGGCGTTTTACAACAGCATGCTGGAATTCAAATCCGAGAAAGGCAAGACTCTTTTCACCGTCTCTAATTTCAGGCATGTACTCTTGAGCAATGAATTCGCTTTCGCTACCTTCAATCTCCTTCAAATCATCAATTGATTTGGCCAACAAAACTTTGTTGCCACGCTCGCCAAATAACGGTTTGACGACGCAAGACAGATTTTGCTTCAGCCGCTGCTCAACGGCGTCTTTAACAGTATATGGATGCCCGACGCTGATGCCTCTTTCCATTAATTGGAACAAGTAGCTCTTATCGATATTGTGACGGATCGTCGCAGGGTCGTTTACCACAACCGAAATATTTTTCTCGAAGGCCGAAACCATCGCGAAGAAGCGCGGCAAATCAAAATAAAATCCTTCCATCTTGTAGACGAAAACAAGCGCAAAGTCCGACAGTGCAAGAGGTTTCACAAAACAAGAATTTTGATAGTCGAACATTCGATTGAATTGTACTTTCTTCGGATCAGGTTCGTTTTCCAAATCAAGATCACGCCAATTCACAAAATAGACATTGTGACCCAGCGCCTTCAGACCAGCAGCAAAGTCAAAGCAATCGTTTTCATCGACAGGAAATCGAACCGCAAAATGAGTATCGGTAGTCTTTCCAACTTCCTCGGCAAGTGTAAGTAAGACGTTCGCCAATCCTTAGACTCCGGCACCAGTCGATCTTCGAACTGATTGAACCAAGCGCCCCGATTGAGATTGGCTGAGTCCATTGCGAGAACAGTTGATCGCAGACTGGGCAATGACACGCATCGGATCGACAACGGGCACAGATAGTGAGTCTCTCTCCAACACCAGCGAAATCTCGGTGCAGGCAGCAATTACGACGTCGGCTCCTCGCTTCACCAGCGAATTTCCAACAGCCACCAGATTCTCTGTGGCTGCTTCCTTCTTGCCGGCTTTGATGCCGTCTATTCCGTAAATCGCAGACATCACCAATTGCTGTTCAATTTCATTCGGCGCCAGACCTTCGATTCCCCACTTAGAAAAGGGTCGTGAGTATAGCCCTGTCTCCAACGTCGGCGACGAAGCGAGCAAGCCCACTGATTTTGCTCCAGGGAAGTCTTCAACTATCTGATCGACCGTCTCGTGAATCATGTCGAGCACGGGCACGGATATCTCTTCTCTTAAGGCACGCAAATAGAAGTGTGCGCAATTGCAAGGCATTAGCAAGAAATTGGCGCCGGCCCGCACTAGAGCCCGCGCGGTCTCAACTAATGCAGGCAAGCAGTTTTCGCCTTTGCCGCTAATTGAATCGACACGGCTGGGGATATTGGGATTGTTGAAGCAGATGACCGGAATGTGTTCTCGGTCGGAAGAGGCGTTGGAGAGTTCGACAATGAGCTGAGACAAACGGTTTGCCGCCTCAGGTCCGATGCCGCCGATTATTCCGACTGTTAGTGGTTTGGATAGCATGATTGATTGCGCTAAATACTCGGTAAACCCAAATCACTAGCTTCAAGGCAGATTTGGGACTTAGGTTGAGGGACTTCAGAAGGGAATCTGTTCGGAGGCATTTGGCCTCGCATCCCCTAAGTATATGTATTGGACTACAGACCACAATAGAGGGCAAATAACTTGTTACAAAGGTCCCGCAAAGCGCCAGCAGTGGGCAGCTAGCACCAATTCGCCTCACGCGGGAGAAGAGCTACGGAAGCTGATAGAATAAGTGGGCGGTAAAGCAAGTGGGCACGGTCGATGCAGCCAGACGAGCAGCTTCAAGAGCAGCCTCATGAGAAAGTTGACGCAGCAAAGGTTGCTGCGTCATCGGCCGAAGTGGCCGACGCAACCCTGCCTCAAGTCATTGAAGTCACAGTCATCACAAATGACAATCAAGACGAAACCCGTCTTGATAGCAATCAGTTCGGCAATTCGTCGGACAATGTTTCAACTCCGCGACTAAAACGGACGCCGACTGATTTGTCGGGGCAGGTGGTGTCCGGCAAATATTCGATAGAAGAAAAACTCGGCGAAGGTGGGATGGGGTCGGTCTTTCAGGCTTACGACTCGATGATGCGAAGAGTCGTCGCCATCAAACTTCTCAACCAGGATAGAGATATTTCGCAGGAGACACTACTGCGCTTCCAAAAAGAAGCGCAGGCGACATGCTCACTTAATCACGTCAATATTGTTCGCGTTCATGATTTTAGTGTGTGCGATGTTCATGGTCCGTATCTGGTAATGGACCTCATCGACGGCGAACCACTCAGCTCGCTGATAGCGCGCAAGCAAAAACTCAGCCCACATTTTGTAGCTGACATAATGATTCAGGTCGCCGACGCGCTGCAGCACGCGCATGGTAATGGCGTTGTGCATAGGGATTTGAAGCCGAGCAATATATTAGTGACCACCGAAGGGGGCGGCTCGCCTTCGGCAAAAATTGTGGACTTTGGAATCGCGAAGTTGCAGGGTGAAACTGCTGATGACCTCAAGTTGACCAAGACAGGTGAGGTGTTCGGAAGTCCTCTCTATATGAGCCCTGAGCAGTGTTTGGCCGCGCCACTCGATCGGCGGTCTGATATCTATTCACTTGGCTGCGTAATGTATGAGGCATTGTGCGGAGAACCTCCTTTTAAGGGCAAAAACTTCGCGGAGACGGTGATTAAACACACGAAGGAAAAGCCGCAGCCGTTTCCACCTGAGCTTCAAATCCCTGATGCGCTGAAGCGAATCGTCTTCTGCGCTCTGGAAAAATCGCCAGATGATCGATATCAGTCGATGCAAGATTTGAAGAAGGAGCTGATTAGTTTTAAAAAGGGGCAGTTCGTTCGTGTCAAGCAGAAGAAGCGTTTCTGGAAGATCGCTGTTTTAGCTGTTGCTGCAACGATTCCCCTCACGGTGTTTTTCAGCCTCAGAGACGCTGTGAAAGATCAGCCCGAATTCATTTCGACGATTTTCATGAAATACAACGTACCGCAAATCGTCGAATGGTTCGTGCTGCCTGACGACGACACGCGCACGGCACTTAATGCGGTCAAAATTGCTTTGCGCAATTATAAAAAACACGAATTCGCTCAAGCTGAAAGTGTGCTGCAGGGAATTATTGATTCCAACCCGGATTCAGACACTTTCAAAAGGCTAACGGCTTGGCCAATGGCTAGAACCCTCGCGCGTCAGGGCAAGTACGAAAAGGCTGAAGAATACATCAAAACGACCTACAAAACCGACAAGCAAATTGGCAACAATCTGCGCACCGTAGGGGTGACTTTGCAATTGTTTGATGGACACAACGAAGTTGCGAAGTTCTTTTTCGAGCGCTCTATGTACTATTTTGAAAAGGCGAAAGAGCCGGTGGAAGCGGCGAAGAGCAGGTATTTGTTTGCCACTTACCTGTGGCGCGCTGGTAAGCCTGATGAGGCGAAGAAAAATTTAGAGCTGGCTCTTCCTGTGCTTGAAAGTGGCAAAAAGACTGAAACCTGGATCAAAAACGCCACCGACGCGCTCAAGGCTATTGAGGCTGGTGCGCCACCGCCCGCATTGAAGTAAGAGGAATTAGTGGTCGTGCACGAGCGCGACCTGCACAGGCATGCGCCGCCTGGCAGGTCAAAGTTTGGATGTGTGGGAGAACGTCTGCGAAGTTAGCGTTGGGCTGAAACCATTCCGTACAGCGGTCACGGTTGCAAGCGCGCGGCTCAAGAAGCGATAAGTGGTAAGAGACGAACAATTACCAATTAAGCTAGCAACGGGGCTTTCGTCCTCACCGACTATGATCAACGTAGGAAAAGCAAAGACCCGATATCGCTTCTGTAAGTCGGCGACAAAGCGCGCATTGACACCAAATTGCTTTTGCGTATCGTTGATTCGAACTGGCATGAAACGGTCATCCACGAGTTGGGAAACCTGAGAGTTACTCATGGAAGTCGCTTCCATTTTCTTACAAGGATCGGACCAGTCTGCATAAAACTCAAGCAGCAAGAGCTTATTGCTGGACTTAGCGTCGGCAAGCAATTTTTGAAGTTGTTCTTGGCTCTGCGGGTTTAACTCCTGCACTGGTTTTGCGGGCGTAGATGCCAATCGTTTTGCTTCGGCAACCAACTGGTCACGACTCGGAATTTGTGTCCAGGCAATTCCATTCGCAGGTTTAGTGGGCATCTTATTTGGTTGCACTCGACTGAGAACCACATCTCCAATACGGAGAACAACGAACAGCACAGCAGCAGCAACCAGCCACTTCGGCATGTATGAAACTGATCTTTCAGATTTAGAATCCATCATGGTTTCCCCTGGGAGCGCCGGCGGCTCGCCGGCTAATACAGTTTTTTAATTCGGGCGCATGCAACACGCCCCCACGCTTATAGTTTTCAGATTCGGGCGTGTGCAACACGCCCCCACGAGCTTCAATTGGTTCCGTAGAAGAATTCGCGTTTGTTGGTGACGTTGACCGCAAAGAGAAGGTAGACGGACAAAGCGGCTAGGTAGGCGATCAGCGCTCCTGTCGCTGTTGCCGGGTTACTAATCAAGTCATACACATTGACCGTTGGCAAAATAAAATCTGCGATGTACTGAGACATGTTGAGCATGAATTTTGTCGTCTCAATCGACAAATCTTCGAGCGCCTTTCCACCGGTTGCAACGCTCACAGGAGGAATCGTCTGACCCGCCAACCAGATGTAAAACGACAGTACGGCTACAATTTGAAAGGCGGGATTGCGATTGAGCATAGTCAATATCATTGCGGCTGAAATCAGTGCAGCATCCATAAATCGTTCTAACACCATGCTTATCAAAGCCTGGGCTGTGATTGTTTCTCCAAAGTGCAATCCAATTGCGGCAATAACGAGGTTTTGCAAAGCGGCAAAACCGCCGCCAATAAGCGTTATCGTCACCCACTTACTAAGCACATATTCGCACCGCGAAATCGGACGTGTAAATATCAACGGTAGATATTCGCCACCACGTCCCGATTGAGTGGCTGTGTTGCCGGCCAATCCAAGACACAAGACCATAAGCACAAAAGCGACACCGACTTTGCCGGTGAGCATTTCGAATGTTTGTGAATCAGAGGCTCCGTGCAACATAGACGCGATTTTCATTCCGACAGGCATCACGAAGCCGAGCAAGATGACGTACAAAAGCTTCATCGGGTCAAGGCACGCAGACATAGCGGTGAAGCGAATAATGGTGCTATTCATTGTTGATGCCTCCATGACCGGTCTGATCGGACGAGCTCGTGTTGGTGAACAATTCTTCCAGTTTCGAACGCTCTGGAATCGCCTCTTCAACGGGCAAACCACTTTCAACAAGACGGCGAATCAATTGCGATGCCATCCTGTTGTCTTTGACAGAGAAGCGCCCCCAATCATGGTGGCACTGATCTATTGAAGCGCTTGTTTCTCTGGCGACTTGTGAAACCACAGAATTCAAACTTCCGTTTAACTGCGACTCTGGCCAGCGCACCATCAAGAAATAGTCGCTCACTACGCCGGAATGGAGATCTTCCACCGATGCAATTTTTCCTTGTTTGATAAATGCAACACGATCGCAAACTCGCTCCACTTCGTCCAATTGGTGCGAGTTTACGATCGCCGTCATGCCACTGTCTTGCATCTTCTTCACAAGGTTTCTCACGAGCGTAACGCCTGTCGGATCCAACCCTAGAGTAGGTTCATCCAAAAGCGCCAGCTTTGGTTTTCCAATCAGCATTTGTGCGATGTTCAATCGCTGAAGCATTCCGCGAGAGTATGTTTTCAAACGACGATTCCAAACTGTCTTCGACAACTCGACCGCTTCCAGAGCCTCGGTCACTTCTTTCTCTCTATCTCTCTTTTCGCGCCGTGCCAGACCATGGTGATATTGCAAAAATTGCCTGGCCGTCATCCAATATTCAAAATCGGAGCGTTCTGGCACATAGCCTGTAATTTGACGCACCGCTATCGAGTCAGCCGGTTTGCCGAAGATTTTAACCGTACCGGAATCAGGACGCAAAAGTCCCAGAAGGCAGCCGATGAGGGTGGTTTTACCTGCACCGTTAGGTCCAATTAGACCGAAGATCTCGCCTTGTTTCACCGAAAGCGAAATTCCAGAGAGCGCGGCAACATCGCTGCCTGGATAGGTTTTCATCAGCCCGGTCGCTTCAACTGCGAGCAGGCTGTCTTCAGAATCGACAATGTGCATCGACATCTTATGCTTGAGACCCCATAGAATCGACGAAAAGTAGTATGGATGACCGGAGTACGAAGATAGTTATCACTATCTTGTGCCCATAGAAGCGGGCGGGCTCGATGCAAAGAGAATACGATTATGGGCGCTGCCGCACACTGGGGTTCACCCTGATCGCTGTCCGGGAACAAGTCCGGCCTAATTGCTGCCAGTCGCGAGTTATCCCCAAGGATGGCGAACAAACAGCGACACGGAAGATTAACTCATGGCTAGGCACATCAACAGAAAGGAAAACCTGCAATGGCTCGTCGGAGCCGCTATTTTTTTGGGCGCGTTGCTCAGTTTTCTTCCACTAGGCGCCGGCGCGGCAGAAGAGGGTCCGGTGAAAATCGAATTCGCTCATGGCTCCGGTGTCAATTATCGCCACTTCGAGCGATGGGACTGCAAGTTAGATACACGCTCGATGAAAGCAGACGAAGCTGAAAAGCTACTGAAGTTGGTCGGCTCTAGCAATATTCTGGCTACGAAAGATAGCGAATATCAGATTACCGAGGGCGGTCCTTTCTCCTCCATAGAGATTGAAACGCCAAAGCAAAAGCGCAAATTCAGCTGGTCATACGAGCACGCGCCCTCCAGCATTCAGTCACTGGTCAAATATTTGATGGACAACTCGAAAAAGTCTGTCTACGAAATGGGCAAGCAAATCCATTAGGCCGCCCCACAATGGCAAGATCAGCAGAAATTTGCTGAATCAGTCAGGTGAGAAGCGGTCTTACAGGTGAGAAGCGGTCTTACAGGCAATGAAGTCAGTCGCGCAGTGCATAGACGCGGGTAAGGGCGGAAAGGCTCGGCGGATGCCTACTTCTGGCATCTTCATCACGCGGCAGCCTGAGTTCGTTCAATAATTGGCAAAAGCGCCACAGGCGCCGTGTTTTATCTCTAAAAATACCGGGTACGGAGACTAGGTACCCTTTAAAGCTTTGGCGTTGGATTCTATGAGTAAGATACTGGTCGTCGAGGATGATGAATTCCTTGCAGAAACCATTGCAGATTGTTTGATTTTTACTGGACATTCGGCCGACAGAATCGGAACGGGCACCGAAGCCTGCGAGATGATTCGGGCGAACAACTATGACCTGATTTTGCTTGATTCTATGCTGCCCGACATGAATGGGCTGGATATTTTGAAAGGCTATCGCGAGGATAAGGGCACCTCGAAAGTCTTGTTTTTGACCGGCGCGAAGAAAAACGAAGAAGCCGCGATGGAATTGGGAGCGGATTACTTCCTCTCAAAGCCATTCGAGATTGACGAGCTTCTGTCTGTCGTCAACCGTTTGACCGGCGGCGCGACAGCGAACGCGTCGACGTAGTTTAGGAGAGCCGGGATGCAGAGCAGGCAGCAAGCGATGGTGGACGGTAAGAAGTCCAAGTTCATCGAGCTCACCCAATCACGCCTGAATGAAGCTACGAATATCGTGGAGACGATCAACCAAGCGGCTCCGTCGATGGATCAGGTCAATATCCTCATCAAGCACTTCCACCAAATGGCTGGTGCTGGAGGGCTTTTTCGCCTTGTAGACTTTTGCCAACATGCACTGGAGGCAGAGGAAGTTGCGCTGTCGCTCGCGAAGAAGAAAGCGACGCCAGGATATTCAGAAGAAATCAACAAGCTGAAGATGATCATTCTGAAGCTGTCCGCCACGATTGATAACGCCGCCATGCTCACAACGATGGGTGGCGAGGGGTCGATTACGCCTGCCGACCAGGCACCGCGCCCGGCGGCACCGCCGATGCAAAGTCGCGTTTTGGTCGTCGGTTTGAGCCGGAGCGACAATCGCAGCTTCGCCGCTCCGTTGTTCGACGCGATCGAAAAATCAGATTTCCTTGTAGACGAGATGGAGGGCAAGGATGTCACCCCGCAAAACCTGCTCAAAATCAAATACGACGCGTTTGTGATTGTTTGCCCTGACAACCCGCAGCCCGCTTTTGAACTGGCAAGAAACATTCGCTCGCAACGCACAAGTATGGCGACCGTGCCGATTATTTTTATCAGCGCCAAGAGTAATTTCAAAGACAAAGTGCAAGCGATTCGCGGTGGCGGCGACGGCGTCTTCAATTCGACCGACGATCCGAAAGTCATCGTAAACCGTCTCAAGAAGCTGCTTGAGAAGAACAAACCAAAGCGCCATCGCGTGCTCATTGTCGAAGACGATCCGATACAAGCATCCGGACTTTATTCCTTTCTCGATGCTGCCGGATTCATTCCTTTCGCTCTGACAGACGCTTCACAGTTTGAAGACGCATTGGTCGAAGCACAGCCAGACATCTTGATCTTGGACGTCAACCTGGGAGATGTCACCGGGTTTGAACTGGCGACAATTGTTCGACAGCAAGAGAAATATAACACCACGCCGATCATCTTTTTGACCACTGAAAACCAATTGCAATTCCACGTCGAAGGTGCAAAGCACGGCGACGACTACTTGATCAAACCTGCACCGCCACAGCTTCTTGTAGCAACAATTGCGGGAAGGCTGGAGCGCTATCAAACGCTCAAGGACATGATCGGCCGCGATGGGTTGACTGGTGCTTTGACTCATGCTGAGTTCATGAACACAGCCAAGCGCATGACTGAAAATGAAAGAGCGGGTGTGCTCTATATGCTCATGCTCGATATAGACAATTTCGGAGCCATAAACGAAAACTACGGCTACGGCACCGGAGAAAGAGTCGTCAACGAGCTTTCCAACGTTATCAAAGAAACTATTCGAAGCTACGGAATTACGGGCAGAATCGCAGGCGACAAGTTCGCCATTCTAGTTGACTCATTGACTGAATACGAACTCGTGCAAATTGCAAATCTATTGAAAGAAGAATTCGAACGCCGTCAGTTCGAAACACCGATGGGCATGATCAGCGCCACTGTTAGTGGTGGCATAGCCGAGTTTCAACAAGACATGAATCTCAATACCTGGTTCGCCGCTACTCGCCAGGTTCTTCAAACAGCAAAAAATCGCGGCAAGAGCATGATTCTCAAGAAAGAAAAATAGTAGGTTAATAAACAGCTCTTTGGGCTCTACGAAAGCCTACCCGTGTTAGAGTTTCCTCAATACTGAGTGTATTTCTGGGGTTGTCCTTTAACGCGTTCTGCAATCGTGTTTTCTAAAAACACAACCGGTGCAAAAGTAACCATTTGGCGATGGTCGTTTTGGCGCAGGGACAGATGTCATCTGGATAACCTGCTGAGACTGTCGGCTTTGGCCTTCCTGTTTCAAATGGCGTCAGCGCCGTTCGCCATCGCACAGGGCTGAGCGGCGTCGAGAAGTTTGGTGCCCGGTCTGAGCACCCATGGCGGTAAGTTTCAACTTTCAGTAGGCTGGCGCGTTGCAGAGGCGAACAAGTCTTACTTCGACTCGCGGGTAAACAAGGACTTTACAAGGCTCTGGAATCCGCATGAAAAGCTCAGTGTCATGGATGTTACGGCTGGCTATTCGCTAAATCGTCGCACGAGCATTCAGGCGTCATTGCCGATTGTTTTCAACGATTTCTCAATGCTGTATCCGCCGAAAGGTCCAAATCAAGGGACAAACAAGAGCCAACCAGTCCGGGGAGTTGGCGATCTCAGTCTTTTCTCGAATACGTGGTTACTTGACAGCAAAAAACATCCGTTCGAAAACGTCGCGCTTGGAGTTGGGCTAAAATTCCCGACCGGCAACTGGAATTACAAAGGACTTTTGCCGGATGAGACAGGGCAGAATTTCAAAAATCGGCCGGTCTATCCACCTGCTGTGATGCCCGGCGACGGCGGTCTTGGTGTGCTTGTTGGGTACCAAGCTTACAAGTCATTTTTGCAGCCACGATTCCTGACGAACTTTTCTGTTTTCACATCCGGCAACTATTTGATCAATCCGCGCAATCAAAATGGAACACCATCCATGGTGGCAAGTCTCGGCGTTCCGCTGACACCAAACTTTTCAAATGTGCTGACAAACTCTGTCGCAGACACGTACAACCTTCAGGCGGGCATTAACTGGAGACCACCTGGCGTCTGGGATAAGCCGAAGTTGAAGGGGCTGCGAGTTCGCTGTACTTACAATTGGGAAGGTCTGGCAGCACGTGACTTAATTGGCGGCAATAGCGGATTTCGCCAGTCCGGCTATACAATGTCTGTCGGCCCCGGTCTTGTGTGGGTGAAAGGACGCGACATATTCCTTGTTGATGTTCCGATTACATTTGCCCAGCACATCAATCCAAGTCAATCACTTTTGCCTGGTCTTCCGGGTCCGCCGGTCAACGGCATTCCGACGCCTGCGCCCGTCAATTTCAGACGGCAGATGGGATTAGTAGCGCCGGTCGCCTTGTCGATGAGATACATCAGAACGTTTTGATCGGCTTATGTGCCGCCTTCCAGCAGGCACAAAAGCTTGCCGGAGCATCGGCTTCCCGCCGGCATTTCAGATTCCAAAGCCGCCAGGAAGACGCTCCGCCCGGGCGCGTGCAACGCGCCCCCACGCTTTTACGGTGAAACCTTCTGCCACGTCTGCAACACTGATGTCAGTGCTGCCTTCACTTCAGTCATTGAGGACGGGCGGTCAATGGGGTCTTTAGCCAGCATACGCTCGACCAATTGCGAAAGCTCAGGTGGCACATCCAATCCCTTAGCGAATGGCTTCAGCTCTCCGCTAATGTGCAGGTTGAATGTCTCCATGAATGTCTTTCCACGGAAAGGGACGTTGCCGGAAATGCATTCGTAGATAACGCAACCCAAACCGTAGATGTCTGTTCGCGCATCGATAGCATTTCCAAGACATTGCTCCGGGCTCATGTACAGGGGGCTGCCGAATGCTTCTCCCGTTTGCGACAGCTTTTGATCATCGCTGTCCATAATGCGAGCCAGACCAAAGTCAACTACTTTGGCAAACTCACCACCATCATCCAGCGGCGTCATCATGATGTTGCTCGGCTTGATGTCGCGATGCACAATACTCTCGTCGTGAGCGTGCTGCAAACCATCAGCAACTTGCAGCATAATCTCGACTGTTCGACGAGCTGAGAGACGTTTTTCCTCCTTCAAAATATCGTCGAGCGAGACACCTTGTAGGAATTCCATTATGAGGTACGGAACACCTTCGATAATGCTGCATTCAGTCACAGTGCACAAATTGGGGTGCTGCAGGCGCGCCATCGCTTTTCCTTCTCGCTGAAAGCGCAAGACACTTTCGCCTTTCGAGACAAATTGCAATTGCAAAAATTTGATTGCCAGCACTTTGCTTAGTAATAGATGCTCGACTTTATAGACTGTGCTCATGCCGCCTCTGCCGAGAAAATCGAGCACCTTGTACTTCCCTTCGAGCACCTGCCCTATCAATGCGTCGTGGATATCGAGCGGTCTGTCGTCGTAAGGACACAATCTCGTGTTAGATTCGAATTCTTTCTCACACTTCGCGCATTTGGCTATACGCCAGGCTTTCCCACTGAAGCCGAAAGTGTTCTCAGCCTGACTCTGCGAAAATTGAGACGAGAGATCTTGCAGCCGTTGCTCGGTGTTGCGTCGCATATTCTGCTCGCTCTTGTATGCAAAGACAAACTGATACATCACCGTGCCGAGAAAGACGAACATAAACGCAATGCCCAAGCCGGATTTAGCAAGTCCTTCGTCAAATATGCCAAAGTGGACGAACACTGCCTTTGCCTCTGCAAACAAGGGCAATAAAATCATCGCAGAAAATAAGCTTTGTCGCATTGCCGTACCGAGCAAGTCTGGTTCGATAAGAGCGCTGGTAAAACCTCGCTCTGGACGCGCGGCAAGCATTGCAAATTCCAGTCCGATGGACGTGATTGCGAACGCAACCGGCATTCGCACACAACCCCAGAGTGAGCACAAATTGGTGTCGCCGAGAATGAAGCCGAACACGGGGACCATGCATAGAGCAATTACTGCCACAGCAAGCCACTGCCAGATCTGCACGCGAGCCTTTTGCAAGAAGTCCATCAGCAAATATGTTATGCCGACAAGCGCTTGGACTAATGCTGTATCAGGCGTCATCACGCCAGGATATACGAGCGGTACCATGCGTTCGGAATTGAAAGAAAGATTGATACTCAAGAAATCCCAGTCCGCGCCAACCACGCCTTCGAAACACTTGGCTGCCGCCATGACAGATAGCAGTCCCACCACAACCAATTTTCCAATACTCAGAGCTTTGGAATTTGGAGCGAATGCATCCAATGCGATAATGGCGCCCAAGACAAAGTAAACCAGCGCCACTCCAAATGAAACGCTCGTGCCAAAAGGATGTTTGAAGGGCTCGATATCGACATACCAGCCCAGCACAACCAAGAAAGAAAGGAGCGCGACGATACCACCAGCGATGCCGGAAATTTTCTTGAACCTAACAGATAATCTCTTGCGCTCTTTCTCGGCTATTTGCATTGCAGTGCCTTTTGAAGGGCAGCCATGTAAACGTCCTTGCCTTTAGGTCCTTGAATCACCTTTATGCATTTCTTCTTTGCGGTGAAAACACCAACAATCGGAACGAATTGCGCATAATCCGCCAGAAAACCGTGAATACCCAATTCCTTTGCAGTCTTTTGAGATTCGGCTAGTGTTTCGGATGAACTGTTCAGCTCGACAAAGGTAAAGCAGTCTTTCATCTCGCCCTTAATCTCTTTCATGATCGGGCGGACCAAATCGCAAGCTGTTTTGCAATGGGTGTCATAGATTAAGACGATCATCGCCGATTGCCCCTGTCCGGCTTGGGCTGAAACTTGCGCGCTCAGCAGCGTCGAAAGGGACAAAACGCAACAAATTAAAAGCCCTTGGGTGCGTTCTAATTTCAAACTCAATCTCCCTGTAAAGGCAAAGGGGCTGGACCTATTGTGTAAAACTCTGTGCGCACAGACTCTATAGCTAGCGTTTTTTCTTTCAGTTTCATATACGGATGGATCTTTTACATTTTACCCAGGGTTAGTTCCGAAACTCGCAAAACAGACCACCCACTCCATTGAACCGCTGTTTATCAGTGAAGGCAGACAAAACCGATGCAGGACGGTCGAGTCTTGAGGACTGAAAACGCGCCGCCATTAGTGTTTTCCGCATACGTCTGAAATAGAATTGCAACATCTCGCCCATAAGTTCGATATGGACATATAGGTGAGAAGCTATGTCGAAATACAACACCAGGGAAGCGGAACCATTTGTAGCCGGTTCGCTCATCGCAGCAGAACATTTGATGGACGAAGCGCGCGAAAACGCATTTGGACCTCCCAACATTTCAGTTACCGACTGCAAATTCTTTTCCGGCAAGCCGGTTACAGTAGACATCGATAGAGACAAAGACGGTAAAGCTGATGCCTGTGGCGAAATTACATATTCCTTTTTCGGATACATGGACAAAATCGATGTAAAAGGAACGGATGGCACCAAACAATATTCAATTCAATTCGACAGAACGCTCGGCGTGGTCAATAACGCAAAGCTAGATTTGAAGGCTGACGGCACATCTGATGCAACCTTTTATCCGAACTACGCGTGGTTTTCAAACAAAGTTCATGGTCTCAAGATAGACACGGACAACGATGCGAAGCCGGATCAATCACTCAAATTTAGCCGTGGCTTTTTCTCTGGATTAATCCATAGCGCTCAATTAGACAAGAACAATGACGGCACAGTAGATAACTACTACGACCTCAAACGCCATTGGTTCAGCAGTAATCTTAGCCAGTTGGAGAAGCGAAAAGAGAAATAATCTCGCGCATCTATTCTTCTCGGTCCACTGGGATTGTGAACCAAAACATGCTCCCCTTACCTTCGCTGCTAACAACACCGATCTTTCCGCCATGAGCATCCACAATCAGTTTACAGATTGCAAGGCCCAGCCCAAAACCTTGCTCAGCCGCATCAGGATCAGTGCGGTAGAATTTCTCGAAAAGTTTTCCTTGCTTATCAGTAGAGATCCCTTCCCCCTCATCCGTTATCGACACCTTGATGGCGGCTGACTCTACTTCAGCCGAAACCACAACCGCAGTATTTTTCCTCGTATACTTGATTGCATTGGAAACGAGATTGGCGATAACTTGCATCAATCGATCAGGGTCAGCAGCGATCACAACACCGCGGACTTCATTCTTGAGTGTGATGGATTTCGACTGTGCGTGAGAAGCAAGCGTTTCAAAAGCCTCGTCCACCATCTTGCCTATGTCAACAGCGTCAAGACTAAGGTCCATTTTACCGGACTCAAGCTTCTCGATCGTAAGTAAATCGTCGATTAGTAATATCAGTCTTCCAACATTTCTTGTAACACTCATTACTCGATTCACGCGAGTCGACTCATCCTGAGGGGCAAGAATCAGCTCCAGTGCCAATTTCATTGATATAAGTGGAGATCTCAAATCATGAGCGACCATCTGCATCAGAGATTTTCTATACTCAGACGCTTCTCGCAGCTGATTCGAAGCAGAATGAAGAACGGTATCGAGGTATGCCAACTCATCAGTTCCAGAAACGTTTGCGGACAGCGGCTTGCCACTAGGAATTCGATAAGCATTTCCAACCAGGACTTGCAACCGACCGGTAATGTCTTTGAGAAACAACAGAATCAACAAAATAGTCAGACCAAACTCTGATGCTATCCCAAACAAAAGCATTGGTTTTATCTTTTCTCTTTGGGCCTGGTTTTCCGTGATCCGCTTTTGTATGACAGGCACTTGCTCATCCATCATTTGTTTAAGCAAGACCATGCTTCTGCCAAACTTGAACCACCGGTTCTTCAATTCGCGCAGGTCGGCAATGGCTTCTAAAGGACGATCTTCTGAGTTTGCTTTCTCCTTCTGATAATTCCTAAGCAATGCAAGCATCTCAATTTGATCTTTCTGAACGTCTTCAATGAGGTTAACGAGCTTGGAATCGAATACATCCTTTCGTCCGCTACTTTCCAAAATTTGTCGAGCTTCCGCCGAACGCGCGTGCAATTTTTCAATTGCTTCTTCGGTGTTCTGAACCGTTCCTGTATGTCCTATGGTCAGTCCGAGCATCCTCTGAATAACGCTAACAAGCGACCCAGCAAGAGCACTAATAACCGCTTGCTTGACGGCAAGCTTGTCTACTTCGACAGAAAGCGCCTCAGATTTCGAAGCAAGCGAAAAAAGCTGAGCGAATAAAACAATCTGCAACGCAAAAGGGATCAAGAGCAACAAAAGGCCTTTGTGCAAGATTCGCAGTTTGAGTTTCGGCAGCATGTGCAATTCTCAGCTACTCGCTCTTGCTAGACTCAATAATGTACCCTGCGCCCCGAACAGTTTTGATCAAATCCGTGCATCCGATTTTCTCTAGCTTTCCACGCAGCATTTTCATATGAACTCTAACAGTTTCTTCCGAGGAGTCGACGTCAGATGGCCAGAGGGCTTCGAAAAGTTGTGGCGAGGTGAAGTAGTTTCCGGTGTGCTGCATTAGATGCTCGAAGATCGTGCATTCCTTCAAAGTAAGTTGTGCAGCCTGGTCTCTAAATTGAACTCTACGAAGTTTAGGATCAAGAGTCACTCCCCTAATCTCGAGTTTGCCGGGCACAACCTGTTTCCGACGCCGCTCTACTGACCTCATCCTGGCAAGTAGTTCACGCACATCAAATGGTTTCGTCAAATAATCATCGCCGCCGGCATCCAGACCACATTCCTTATCTTCTATTTCGCCCTTGCTAGTGAGAAAAATTACGGGGGTATCCCCACCATCGGCTCGAAACTTCCGGCAAATTTCTATCCCACTTAATTCCGGAAGATTCCAATCGAGAAGAGCGAAGTCATACTTGAAATTGCGCAGCAGCATCAGTCCGTCTGCGCCATTATCCGCTTTCTCTACCTGCCAGCCATGAGACTCCAGCAGATCGGAGAGATGTGTACTCAAATCAGTGTCATCTTCTACTAGTAACAACTTGGGCATGTTGGCGAGCTTTCCTCTCAGATGTTTCGTCGCCGTTTAGTACTTAACGGACCCTTAACGTTGCCTTGCCCTACATTAATGTCACCCCATGATACAGCCGAGTTGAGCCGCCACGCAACGCCCCATAGCCAACCAACCACTCGCCGAAATCCGACAAAGTCTTACCGAAAAGTAGAAACCGTAGGCGGTAGCGACGATTGATTTTTACAGGAGAGATTACTATGACACGCTCAGATGCCGGATACGACTCATCGAAGGGACCTCAAAGAGAAGCGCTGGCTGATGCAATCAGCATTAGAAAGACGCTCAACGACGAAGGCAGCGATGCAGCCGTAAATAGAATGAGAACCGAAATAAATTCAGTGCCGGAAAGAGAACGGGCCGCATACAACAGCGCTCTTCTTAAGAATCTGCAGGGTGACGGACGAGCCTCTAACATTCTTCCCGAGATGTCAGTTGCATTTGGAATGCAAAATCCTAATGAAATTTTGAGAGACAGCAAAAAGCCGTGGGTTACAGAAAAAATTGTGGACCCGGAAAAAATCAGATCGGCTACGTCCCGAGAAACAAACCCAGTGTATCAGGAGCTTTATCGCCAGTTTGGAGCAAAGTATCAAGCTATTCGGGCGGAAAACGGATGGAACCCTTATATCTGGCAGAACAAGTCTCAAATGTTTACCCTCGGTGGTGTCAATGTGTTTGAAAGTCAGCTGCACGGGCATCAGCAAGTTGACAAAATGCAGGCTGAAAATCGCAAGTCTCTGGGTCTTCTAGCGACCCACCCAAAACTGTTCAATGATATCGCCAGCGGTGGCGATATCACAATGGAAAAAGTCGAACGTTTCCAGGAGAATTGGAGTCAGCCTGGTGCCGCGGGTGTTGAATTCCGCAAGCGCTACGGCTCTACGCAAGAAGCGCAAAACCGAGTTGGCTCAACAGTAGAGCAACTGAGAATGGCATTTGATGATGATCGCAATAAGGACAACAAACCAGGCGCTGTGCTCAAAGATAACGTTGCTGGGGTAATTCCGCGCCGTACAGGAATCGAATGGTTCAACAGTTACGGAAGGATGACGAGAGAAAGTCTGCTTGATGGATTGGGATATAGATCAATCGATGAAGCAAAGGCGCGAACAACTCTTACTGACGTCAGACCAGCCGATGCAAAGCAAGCACAAAGCGGTAAGCGCGTATCAGCAGAAAAAAGAACAGACAATATGTCCTCGTCATCGAGACCTGATCAGACGGCTGCAATAGACAATGAATCCAGTAAAGTCATCCGAAACCAGGGACCATATGCGGTAGCTAAAAACATGCTGGCAGGCTCAGATCTCGACAACACTGCTCTTCGCGACCTCACGAAAGTTTTGCTAAAAGACATCGGCGTGGATTGGAAATCCATACGTGTCGGAACGCCCGTAATCAACTTAGAAGGAGAAGGCAATTTGGAGCTTGTTCGTTCGAAAGTACAAGCAACTAACAATACAAAATTGATCGCTTGGTTCGATAAGAAGTATCCGCACTGAGATTCAAGTGCGAAAGAGAAGGAGTCACATCCGATTTGCAAAGACGAAAATCAAAGCTAATTTCTAACGATCTAAGGAGTATCACTATGAGACTGGAAAACGAAATCAATCAAAGTCGAGCGAGTGAGATGGCCACTCAAGAGGCAACAGAAGATTCGGCTCAGCTTGCGCGTCAAGTTTACCAGTGTGGGCCTGGCGGGCCGATTGTAAGTAAACCAAGCGATTGCTCGGAGATGAACAGTAAGCACCGCCCTGATACAAAGTTGCCATCGCTAGAGTTGGTTGGCGTCTAATTTGAAGATACTACTCGACTTCGACTAACTAATTTATTCCAGTTCTACTAAAAGCGCTGGCTTCCCGGCGCTTTTCATATTGCAATCTATGTCTGGTTAGACGGTCTAGTTAGACCCCGGCTCCAACTCTTTCGATTTCGGTGGTTCTTGCGCGAGGTAAAACTGCCTGTCTGCGCCTGAACAGCAAGGCGTCTATCGAGAACAACCCGGGTCCGACCATCAAATAGGAGAATGCAATTGCGAAGTACAACAGTGCACTTTCGTAAGAAGGTCCACCTTTCGCTACGAACGGGTGTCCAGCGGGAATGTGAACCGACAGCATACCGGTCACCATTACGCATAGAATGCCGAGACAGGCTAACGGAGTCAACAAACCCAGCGCTAAAAACAGACCACCGCCAACTTCGCAAGCTACTGCCATTGCTTGTAGCCATCCTGGTGCCCATGACTCGGCGCCCATCCAAGAAGTTGCGTGCGCCAGTTTTGGGTAACCGTGCATAATCATTCCCGCACCAGCTACGAGGCGCAATACCAGAAGACCGACCGAGCCCTTCTTGCCCACAAAATTATCAAAAAAACCAATCATGTCTATTCTCCACTCACTGGCTTCATTTGCAGGAACTAAATAAACCACAGAAACAATTTAACACTGCATGTTAGACGGACAGAATTAGGCATGGTTCCGAAATCCGAGTCTATGTGAATCTTTGCTTGTCGATGTGCTGGCAACAAAAAACAAAAAAACAAAAAAACAAAAAAACAAACAAATAAGAAATACCACTAGGAGCAAAAAAGAAAAGCGCCAGTTTCCCAGCGCCTTTCCTTTTGATTTTTTCTCTGCCCTTCGCGATGAAGGGATCTATAAGCCGGGCGACGCATGGCGTCGCCCCTACATTTCGGAACCCTAGTCTTGGAGGTTTACCCAGACAGACTTGATGTTGCTGTAGAGCTCGATCGAGTGCTTGCCGAGTTCTCGACCATAGCCGCTCATCTTGTAGCCACCGAACGGAACTGCAGGATCGAATGCGTTGTAGCAGTTGACCCAGATGGTTCCAGCTTTGATTTGTGCGGCGAGCTTGTGGGCTTTCTTAACGTCTTTAGTCCAGACAGCGCCAGAGAGACCGAAGGTGGTCTTGTTGGCTTGTTCTGCAACTTCTTCGACGGTCTTGAAAGGAATTACTGCGAGGACGGGTCCGAAGACTTCTTCCTTAGCGATACGCATATCGTTGGTGCAGTTGGTGAAGATGGTCGGCTCAACGAAGTAGCCTTTTTGTTGATCCTTCGGTGTTCCGCCGCCACAAGCGAGCTTCGCGCCTTCTTTCTGCGCGATGTCGATGTAGTTGAGGATGCGCTCTTGCTGTTCTTTCGAGACTTGTGGTCCGATTACAGTCTTCTCGTCCAAACCATGACCTTGTTTGATCTTGGAGACGCGCTCTGTCAACTTCTTCATGAACTCATCATGGATAGAGCTTTCGAGGAAGAGTCTGGAGCCTGCGCAGCAAACTTGACCTTGGTTGAAGAAGATACCGGTGATGGCGCCTTTGACGGCTGCATCGATGTCGGCATCAGCGAATACGATGTTAGGAGCTTTGCCGCCGAGTTCCAGAGAAACTCTCTTGAGGTTGCCGGCAGAAGCCTTAACGATGATGCGACCGGTGTTCTCTTCGCCGGTGAATGCGACTTTGTCGATGTCCATGTGCTCGGAGATTGCAGAACCTGCAGAGTCAGGACCAAAGCCGGTGATGATGTTGATTACGCCTGGTGGGAAACCAACTTCCAATGCCAATTCACCGATGCGGAGAGCGGAAAGTGGGGTTTGTTCTGCCGGCTTGAGAACAACGGTGTTGCCGCAAGCGAGAGCAGGACCCAACTTCCATGCTGCCATGAGCATTGGGAAGTTCCAAGGAATAATTTGTCCAACTACGCCAACCGGCTCGCGGAGGGTGTAGGTGAAGAAGTTGGAATTGGCATTGATGGTTTCGCCTTCCAACTTGGTTGCCCAACCAGCGTAGTAGCGGAAGGTTTCAACGGTTTGAACAACGTCAACATAACGCGATTCGTTGATCGGTTTGCCATTGTCGAGCGTTTCGATTTGAGCCAATTCGTCAGCATGAGCTTCGATGGCATCGGCCAGTTTCATCAGCAAACGCTGACGTTGAGCTGTGCTCATTGTGCGCCAGGGACCGGTTTCAAAAGCTTTTCTTGCTGCCTTAACTGCTTTGTCTACGTCAGCCTTGCCGCCTTCTTGGACTTTAGCAATGACTTCTTCGGTTGCCGGGTTATACACTTCGAAGGTCTTGCCCGATTCAGCGTTTACCCACTTACCATCGATAAGAAGCTGTTTCGGTCTGGCAAGAAAATCCTTGCAAAGTAATTCTTTTTCCATAGCTACGGCCACGTTTTGACCCTCCAAGGAGTAAGACAATTTGGTCCCGCCAAGGACCGCTATATAAGTAGCTTGCCAAGCCGAAAACCGACCTGCAACGCCATTGGGATATCATCCGCCATTTATTGATAAAAGATAAAAGTCTTAAGCATCCTCTAATGTCCTTGAAAACCGAATGACGGTACCCGTTTTGCCGTAATCCAACGTTCTGTTCTCAACGAAAACTGGCGAAGGGACGGCTAAAAACACCTCTGGCAGCGATGCCAATACTTTGCCAAAACACGACGGTAAATTGGCATCATGTACAGCAGTCGCCCCCCAGCGGCACAAATCTAGCTCCCAGTGAGCTAACTCCCCCCTTCGAACAGCATTACCAGCGCAATGGCAGCAATCCGGCGACACAAGTCGCCGTGAAGTCAGCAGCCGCGGCGCATGTCTGACACGTCTAAAAACGGAGATTTTCCTATGCCCCCCAAACAAACCGCAGTCGAAACCGAAGCAAAATCAACGCTGGATATGTTCAGCAAAGTTGCAGATGGACAAGGCAATCTCACGCAAGTCTTCAGAGAAATCGAAAAAGACAGACAAGCATTTGGCATTGGTTCTGCGCAAGAAAAGGCGTACACCGAAAGCGTTCATTGGAAGCTCGTGAAGAGCAATCTTCTGCCGGAAATCAGTTTGAAGTATGCGTCAAACAATTACGACAATCTCTCCAAAGATGGCTATATCACTGGCGAATCGTTCCAACGATTTAGAGTTGCGACTTACAAAGATATGAATTCAGTCGAAAAGGCGATGAACCATTTTCTGATGAAAAACTATGATGACCTGAAGAATCAGACAACACCAGGATATGGAACATGCGTCAGCATGGACGACATCAATCAAGCGATGGAAAAAGCGAAAGCAGCTCGCACTGGACAGTCCGGCGATGCCGCATCAGACGGCTCCCAGACTCAAGTAACCAAAGCCAGTCCGAGAGTACACGAAATGTTCGCAGCTCTCACCGCAAACGATGGAGACCTCACAAACAAACTGATGGATACCTCCGCCGGTGGTATCACAAGAGAGTCACTAAAACACGCGATTGATTTTGACGGACACTACACGAAATTCCTCAACAAGACGGAAGTACCGGTTGTTAGAAATATGCTTGACGGATTCGATGATATCTCCGGTGGAGACGAGCTCATCACCCCGCTGGATCTGAAATATTTCGGCGGCAAATACGGCGAGCGGACTACCGGAATTTCGCGTCAAGCACCAACACGCACGTCGCAAGATCCCATCAAGTCATTTGGCAATTGGGAAAAGTAAGTCCTAACTTAGCGAAGTAAAACTCAGCACAAATTTGGATTTTTAAAACAGATCATAATGGCCGTCAAAAGCCATGGAGGCAACGAATGGCGGCTATAAATCCGCAACCCAACGAAGTTTCAAAGGAAGGACAGAGTCTTTCGCAACTATCTTACGCAAGACTTTTCGAGGAAGCATTTGATGAGCATGGTCGCGAAAGTTTGAAACTTGCCACAAGCGCGAAGTCAGCAAATGGAGAACAAAATCTATCAAACACGGATTTAGTCTTCGGATTGTTGTGCCCGCCGGTCGATAAATAGAGATAGATTGGAACGCGCTAGGTGCGTAAAACGATACGCAAAGAGCGACATAGATAGTTTTATCGGTAGGGATTCATCGTTTATGCCCAGCCTGGAAGGCGCTGATTAGAAATAATCGGCGCTTTTCTATAACAAGGTTTCTCACATCTAGATATCGGCGGGCGGCATCAATGCCGCCCCTACACAAAGCAATTTGTAGTGCGTGATTATTTTCGCCAACAGCACAGCAATTTATAAGGGGTGATTATTCTCCAACAGCACAGCAATTTATAAGTGGTGATTATTCTCTCCAACAGCACAGCAATTGTAGATTTCCTCTTTCCCGTCAAGTGAATTAACGGCGGAAGGAACAAAATTCGGGATCATAAAACTGCTGTTTGCG
>JAVLKG010000019.1:0-59757 GCA_032128875.1 Candidatus Melainabacteria bacterium 17Bon1m | reverse complement strand
CTCTGCTGTCTGCTGCCGCAGCGGAGCCGTAGCCGTTGCTAGGCTGCGGGCTAATTGACGTCCGACAGGAAATCTACGAACGGGATGCGATGCTAATATAGGATGCGCACATGGCGTTGCAGGGGTTATGGCAAAAATTCTGCTTGTCGAAGATGACGTCGATTTGGGCGACCGCATTGTCCAGTGGCTAAAGCATGAGCATCACACCGTCGAGCTGATCGCCGATGGGCAGCAAGCTTCCGATTACCTTGCGCAGTTGAAGTATGATCTGGTGGTGCTTGATTGGGGGTTGCCGAACCGCAATGGAGTCGATGTTCTTCGCGAGTTTCGCAATGCTGGCGGCGTGACTCCTGTTCTGCTGCTCACCGGCAAAGGAAAGATTGCCGAGAAAGAAGAAGGTCTGGACGCAGGTGCCGATGACTATTTGACAAAGCCCTTCGATATAAAAGAGTTGTCTGCGCGGATACGAGCGCTACTGAGGCGGGTTCCGCAATTTACGACTAATTCAATTGGCGTTGGACCTGTCGACCTAAATGTAGGCGGGCACACTATTTCGGTTAACGGAAAAGAAGTTCAGTTTGCGCCTCGAGAATTCGCTATGCTCGAGTTTTTCATGAAACACGCGGGGCAGGTTGTAAGCACCGAGACTCTTCTGGAACGCGTCTGGTCGTCGGAATCCACGGCATCAAGCGAGACGATTTATACCTGTGTACGCGCAGTCAGAAAGAAACTCAAAGAAGCGGGCGCAGACAACTTTATTCGCACAGTGCACGGCATCGGATACAAAGTAGAAAACGTTTAGGCGCCAAAGCGCGCTAATATTGTGCAGGCTGGTGTTGGTGTGCACATAAGCATGCGCTTTGATTTAAGACTGTCGCAAAAAGGGTTGATTCTCGTACTCGTTCCGATTGTGTTCGAGTTAATCTTTGTTGTTTGCCTTGCCACGCTGCTGAAACAAGCTGAAGACGGCATGATCAAGGAGAATCATTCGCGTGCGGTGGTTACCACTACGCACGATTTGCAGAAACTCTTTTACGACGCCGGAGCTGCCCTGTCCTTTTACCGCATGACGCGTGATGAGTCATTTATGCAGCGTTATCGCAAGGCGATTGAACAGAAAATTCCCGACCACTTGAAGAAGTGCTACGCCTTGATGAAGGATGAAGACTTTGAGCTTGAGTCCTACAAGAAGATGGAAACGGCGACAAATGAAGGTATCGCAGAGTTGGAGCGTTGCCGTGAGCGCTTAGAGGAAGGAACCAGGCAGTTTTTCATCGTGGAAAGCCGCGTGCATTTGGAAAAATTGCTAAGAGTCATCGATGATTTGATTCAGAAAGAGCGGGAAGTTCAAGACCGCGCACCCGCTGCTCAAACGGCTGCTCGCAGAACGGTCGTATATTTTTTATTCGCTGGTGTTGCTTTCAGTGTATTGCTTGGGTTAGTCCTGGCGCTGTTTTTCAACTACGACATCATCAATCGCATCAAAATAATGATCGCGAACACTCGCCGCGTGGTAAGGCACGAGCCTCTTCTGCCCAGGGTTTCTGGCAAAGACGAAATCGCCCAGCTCGATAACGTTTTTCACGAGATGTCCGAAGCGCTCGATGAAGCGTCGCATTACAAGCAGGAAATGCTCGAGATGGTCAGCCACGATCTGCGAAGTCCATTAATGTCAGTGCAGGTTTCGCTCAAACTCCGGCGCTTTGGGGGATCTTCCGAAAGGCGCGTCAAAAGAAGCGACAGTAGCGGAAAAGAATGCCAGCCGCCTGATAAAAATGATCAACGATTTGCTCGATATAGAAAAGCTTGAATCAGGAAGATTCGAACTTGACCTTCAAGAAGGAGATGTCTTAGAAGCAATAGATCGTGCCGTGGCTGCAATCGACGCCCTGGCGCGTGCGAAGAATGTCAGCATCAAAACGCCGGAGCAGAGTATAAGTGCAGTGTTTGACGCTGATCGAATCGAGCAGGTGTTTACAAATGTTCTATCAAACGCAGTCAAATTCTCCCCGGTCGATGGAGTTGTAACCATTAGCCTTAAAAAGGAGAACAATTTCGCCGCAGTACGCATCGCAGACAATGGACCCGGCGTGCCAGCCGACAAGCGGCAAACCATCTTTGAGCGTTTTCGCCAGACTGGAGCCGACAAAGCGGTTGAGAAGTCCGGCAGCGGCTTGGGCCTGGCCATCGCGCGTGCACTAATATCCGAGCACAAGGGCAGTATCTCGGTTGAAGAAAATCCCGGTGGCGGGAGCATCTTCGTCATCACTCTGCCGCTTAATGCTTAACTGCGAGAGTCTCAGTATCTAAAAGAAGCTTCGATTGCCTATGAAGGGCGAGAATTTGAATTTGATCGGTATTGTCACGTTGCGGCCACAATCAGACTTTATATTTATCGTGCGCATTTGCGCCCCTCTGTCAATTTGATCCGATGGTACCTAAGTCTTCCGCAGACGGTTCCATCAAGCCGAAAGCTCACCGCCTTGCCCGCGGAACGAGCCTGAAGCAATCCTAGACCAACGCCAAATTTCCACAACCAACAACAGGCGTTCCTCAGGAAATGATCAGAATTGCGACGTAAGATAAAAACGTCGAGCAACTTACTAATTCAACCGACCTGCGGCGCGAACGCCTTCCGCTGACGCGTCCTCTTTGCCCCTGGAGGAGACACCCCGATGTCTGTTCTTAATGCCAGCTATGGCACTTCACCCGAGTCATACACGAACATACACGCCGCTGCCTGGGCTGATCATGCGCGCGCCGGCGTACTCTCAGAGAAAAACTTTGATCCCGTCGCGACTGGCGATCGTTTACCAGCTTACAAAACCGCTATGGAGAGCATTTGGTCAAAACTTGGTTTTACCAGCCCTGAAGTTCTTGCCTTCGATCAAGGGGCTCCGTCGCGCGCAGAAACCAAGTTTGGTAAATTCTGGGAAGACATTAAAGAGATGTTTGGCCAAAGTGATACTGTCAACGATCGCTTGAAGAAAGCGGTGGAAAGCAAGTTGTCTCCGGTTGAGAGACTGGAGCTTGCAAAACAAGAAAAGGAGTTTCATAAAAAACAAATGGAGAGCCTGCGCACGGGGCTCGGCTGGGGTGCCGAGGCGCCGGATCTGGCTGACTATCCACTAATCGGAAAGCGGGATCAAATGCTGCGTGATGCAGAGCAGAACATCTGCAAGCAGGTACGAAACAGTATGACGCCTGCTGATAAGAGTGAACTTGATGACCAGTTTTTGCAGTATGCAGAATCGATGCGCAATTATCGTGAGTCACCTGTTTTCAAGCCGCGTCCACAGCCTGGAAAAGCAATTCAAAACTTCTACCAGAGTGTGGCCGAATTAGTTGAAGACTACGGACGAAGGCAAGCTGCATAAACAGCGGTGTTCAAAAGTTTGGATGCGATGGGAAACGCGATTTGGCGAGAGCCAGGTCGCGTTTTTCAGTTTCAAACTGGTTTTGAATTCCCAAAACAAAATCCTAAGTGCTCAGCAAATTTGTCTATAATTCTTCTGACGAGTGTCCGGGGCATCCTTTTGGCGAAACTGCTGGTAGTTGAAGACGACAAAGAGCTTGCCGCCCTGGTGGTCGGCGCTTTGCAAGATGCGCACTATGTGGTCGATGTTGTGCATTGCACGAAAGATGCGAATGCGTACGTGCAGTCGGTCACCTATGACCTGCTCGTTCTCGACTGGGAGTTGCCGGACGGCACTGGACTGGACATCTGTCTGGAATACCGACGCAATAAGGGTACAGGCGGCGTGCTTTTCTTGACCGGACGGTCCCACATGAACGATAAAGTCACCGGACTCGAGTCCGGCGCCGATGATTATCTGACGAAGCCATTCGACATGCGCGAGTTGTTGTCGCGGGTCAGAGCCATCCTCAGACGCCCCCCTGTGGTCGGCTATAAGACGATTCAGGTGCGTGACATAGAATTGGACCCCGTTGAGCACACAGTCAAAATGGCGGGCTCAGAACTCAAGCTTTATCCGAAAGAGTTTTCCTTGCTGCAGCTGTTTATGTTGCACCCAAAACAGGTTTTTTCTGCAGATGATTTGCTGGACAGAGTTTGGCCGACCGACTCAGAAGCATCGATTGAAACCGTGCGGCAAACTATCTTGCGTCTGCGACAGAAAGTTGAGCGCGATACAGAAACGCCTCTGATACAAACTGTCCGCGGTTTTGGCTATCGCCTAGAGCCATGAGCGCGCTTCACTGCAGCCCGGACGAGCGTTTTTCAATTTGGTTGGCTTCGTTCAAATATTTCTGCGCTTCTGCTTTGCGATTGGTCTGCATAAGCATGTTTGCGTAGCTGCGAATGGTTACAAGTCGCAAATCCGGATCGGTGGCTTTCTCGGAAAGCTTCAAAGCTTTGCCTAATTCCGGTTCTGCCTGCTTGAGATTGCTCTGATCTAAATCGAATTGACCAAGTTTTAGAACTGCATGTAAATACTCTGAGGGTTCTTCTGTTTGTCTCTTTTCGCGAACCTGGCACACATGCAAAAGCAAAGGTCGCACCTCACTGATTTTCGAAAGCGCGATGTATCCGTCTGCTAGGGACATCTCGAGTCGTGCAATCGATGTTGAATCCGAGTCGAGAAGTTTTTTGTAGATAGCAATAGCCTTCTCCAGAAGCTGGGTCTGCTCGAAATACAATTTGCGTCCTTGAAGGCGACCCACAGTTCCAAGGATGCTCGGCACTTGTGCTTCGGCTTGCAGTTTGGCGTTGGTTTGCGCAACCGGTGAGCTCGACGCGGTTTTGTCGAGTTTTTCAATAGATTTCATTTGCTGCGCCAGTTCAGCCTTAAGCCGATCGCCCTGAATTTTGGAAATCTCCAGGTTCATTTTTTCAAGCGCTTGAGCGTGCCCTTCCCATTTCGTGTACAAGTCTGCCTTTGCTTTCAATGTCGCTTCCAGGCGAGCGTGGCCGTCACCGAAGCCACGCGCAATGCCCTCGGCTTGAGTGTATGAACTTTCGGCGCTTTCAAAATTGCTGGACTGAGTCGCTGACTGTCCGTTAGAAATAGCGACCTGCCACATCAGTTTGTTCAGCGGAGTGCCTCTATCATCGGCCGGTCCTGGCCAGAGGGCGGTGAAGCCGATAAGTGCAAGTGACGCTCCGGCAAAGCCAATGAGTGCAAACTTGCCAATTTTGTTCGCTCGCGACAGTTTTTGAGTTTCGGGGCAAGCGGAGGCCGGTGGTTTTGCCATAGCGCCGCTTATCGCCGCCCGGCCCGCACCGGTATTGGTGATGGAAAGCGAGAGAACGGTGAGCTGGTCGCGGATTTCTTCGGTCGTTTGAAAGCGATCCTTCGGGTCTTTTTCCATGCATTTGAAGATAATCTGCTCCAGTTCGGCTGGAATGTTCGCATCAGGAGCGACTTCGTTCATCGGCTTTGGCTTTTCACCGACATGTTTGTTCAATGTCTCAAGGAAGGTTTCGCCCAGCAGTGGCGGCTGTCCGGTCAGCGTCTCATACATCAAGCAACCGAGGGCGTAAATGTCCGAACGAATGTCCAGCTCTTTTCCCAGGCACTGCTCGGGGCTCATGTAAATCGGACTGCCGAAGATCTCGCCGGTTTTCGTCAATTGTTGCTGCTGTTTTCCGGCGCCGGGCAGCAGCTTGGCAATTCCGAAGTCCACGAGTTTGACGATTTCAATGCCTTCGTCCTTGATGAGCACCACGTTGGCAGGTTTGAGGTCGCGGTGGACTATTGATTTGCGGTGGGCAGCGCCCAACCCGTCGCAAATCTGCTTGAAAATCGTGACTGCCCGCTCCCATGGCAAGCGCCCCTTGCGCTCCAGCATGTCTGCCAGACTTTCCCCGTCCAGGAAGTCCATGACAAAGAAAGCCTCGCTCTGCGGGGTAACGCCGAAGTCGTAAACCGCAATGATGTTCTGGTGATTCAAAGAGCTGGCGGCTTGTGCCTCTAGGCGAAAGCGTTCCAAAGAAGCAGGGTCGCCTTTGATGCCGGCGTGCAGCATTTTTATCGCCACTGTCCTGTCCATCAGCTTGTGCTGTGCCTTATAAACGACACTCATGCCGCCGAAACCAAGAAGCGAAGTGATCGTATAACGCTCGGCGAACACCTTGCCGACCAGTGGGTCATTGTCCCGCCCGCGCAGCTCTGTGCCGTCGTCAGGGCATGTGTCCATTTGCTCGAACTGTCCGCGACATTTCGGGCAGAATTTACGTTCGAATCTAATCGCTTGGGTGTTGTCAGCCATCGTATATGCTATTCTCGCTGCTCCGCTTGATCATCATACATAGAAAGCGGCGACTTCAACATATGAGACGAGGAATTGGCAAATGTCACGATTTAGGGACTTGTGGGTGTCCGGAAAATTCGCAATCGACAGAAAGAGTGCCGACGTGGTTGATAAGCAATCGGAGCACGAAGCTGCCAGTATGTTGCGTGAATTGATTCCCGACGAGTCGCAAAAGCTTTTCACCGATCTCAAGCAACGCAGAGGTGCCGAAACCGGCAAATGGCTGCGTGGATTAGGCGCAGAGGTTGGGGCAGTTCCGAAAGAAGACAAGCAAGCTCAGGTCGCAACCGCCGATACTTTTGAAGACGCTCGTCGCTGGATCGATGCGCTATTCCAAGAATTCGCCAGTCTCACATATACGTTTAATCAAAATGCTGTTGGTACGAAACTTTCGGTCTCCTGTGAAAGACCTCAGTTGGTTGAGACCAAGGATGAAACGGTTTGGTACAACCCAGTTACAAAAACATACTTAGGCCGCCTGGCCACCCGTCAGTGGTGCTTGTTTGTCCGCGGCGACGACAAGAAAATCTCGATGTACATCTTCCCTGTTGAGATGACCATTGGATTTAAGAGCGGAACTTATGGCGACGATGCTGTGCCACCATTCCTGGTGGCGGAGCCGGGCGCGAATTCCGGTAAGAAGAACTGGGTGATTCAGGGTGAAGAAGCGCCTTTGTCTGTGCTTCCGGCGCTAGCGAAGGAAATGTTCGGTGATTTGATTCGCGTGGCATCCGGTGCAATGGATGAGAACGAGTTGTTCAATTCTCACAAGCACAGCGAGCCGAAATTAGGCGAGAACGTTGCTGTTGGATATGTGGCTGAAGCGCCCGCCGCTGCGGAAGCATCGAGTGCAATTTCGCATTTAAATGTTGATGGGCTGAACATCCACGACGCTTGCGACTTGGTCGACAAAGTCATTGATCAAGAGCTGAAGCGTCTGTACAACGAAGCTGCAAAACAGTCTCCCGGCACTCCGGCTGCGGACAAGGCCCGCAAGCAGATCTCGGCTGTTGAAGCATTCCGCATGCGCATTGTCGATTCGTTCGAGAAGTTCACCCAAGAAAGCCAAGGCATTCAGCAGGACCAAGCTGTAGGAGCCGGCAAGTCGTAGTCGTCGGCAAGTCGTAGATCTTTGTGGGGGCGCGTTGCACGCGCCCTTTTAGAGGTGTTTCAAGCTGGATTCTTGGGCGCGTGCAACGCGCCCTCACGCTAATTGATTACGCTTTCGGTAGGCGAAACCAGAATCGGCTGCCGGGATTCTCGTTGTCGTCTTGATTCGAACTCTCGACGCCGATTGTTCCGCCGTGAAGCTCGACGATTGATTTGCAAATGGCAAGACCCAGTCCAAAGCCTTTGGCTCTGTCGCGGGTCGTCTTTGCCTGACGGTATTTTTCAAAGATTTGCGACTGCATGCGAAGTGGAACGCCTGGTCCTTGATCGAGAATGGAAATTTCGACAAACGCACCCATGTCTTTGGTTTCGATCGAGACTTTGGAATTCTCGGGTGAAAACTTGATCGCATTCGATATCAGATTTGTGAGGACGTTGCCCATGTATAGAGAGTCTGCGTTGACTGCTAAATCTGTCTTGTTTGCAATCAGCTCGACTTTGTGAGCTTCTGCAAATTGAGCCGTCGACTCGATAGACTGCGCGATTAGACCGTCTAACTTGACGCTCGAAATGCTGAAATCAAGATTGCCTGATTCGAGTTTTTCAATTTCCAAAAGTTTGCTAACAAGCTCTAGGAGCTTGTCCACGTTCTTCTCTGCTATGTTGAGTTTTTCATCGACCTCATCCGGAATTTCACCGTACCTGCCACGCTGTACAAGCTGCAGAATCCCGTTTATCGAGGAAAGCGGTGTCCTGATATCGTGGCTAACCATCGCGTAGAAGTCGCGTTTCATTTGCTCTAATCTGAATCGCTCGCTGATATCTTTTATGGTCGCAAGGTAGCGAACGCCTTCAGGGCTGTCGAATCGAGTGGTCGAAACTTCTACAGGGATAAGTTCTTTCTCTGCGGAAACAGCCTCCAGTTGCAAGGATTTGCCCGTATCATCAGCGATCAGTGTATTCAGCAATTGTGTTGCGCCTTCATTCTTTTCGCTGCCGGAGAATAGCATGGTAAGCGGCTTGCCTTGGATGTCGTCGCGTTGGTAGTGGAACGTCTTTTCTGCCGTTGCGTTGAACGCTTGAATGATGCCCTTTTCGTCAGTTACTACAACTGCCAGCGGAATGTTTTCAATGACTCGATCCAATCTGTCTTTGCCAGCCTGCAACTGGTCGAGCATTTCGTGCTCTTTGACCTGTGCGGCCGTAAGCGCGTTGGCCATCTCGTGGAAGACTTTATCTACTTCTCCAACTTCGTCGTTCAAATCCAAAGGTGGGTGTAAAAGCTCTTTGTGTGCGAACCTTGCAGCGTTGGATTTGACGATTTGCAAATGACTCAATGTGCCGCGCAGGAAAAATATCCCCAGTAAAATGGCTATAAATGCGCTAAACGTCACTGCAACGTCCATAGAGCGTTGCAGCTCAGCGCGGGTTTGGCGTTCGGTGGAACTTTCTGGCGCTAGTTTTGCTTGCTGCGCTTCACCGATTTTTCTTAATAGCGTCATGAAGCGGAGTGCCGAGGTCTTGAATTTATTGTTCTCCTCGATGCCTATGAAGAGCGAGAATGCTTGATTGTCGCCGCGATCGATTTTTGAGTGCCAGGCCTCGAAAGCTCTCGTGTAAGTGCGTCCGTATTCACGCAAGGTTTCTGCTGTCTGGGGTTCTTTCGCGTCTCGCTCGAGCCGGTTAGCTAAATCGCCCACTTGCGATTTCACGCGCTGAATGTACTCATCGCGCGACCTGCTTCGATCCTCACCACCATAAGCATTGAATGTGACCAGCGCATTGAAGGAATCAAAACCGTTGAACAGCAGCGAATTCACTAGCGTGACAATATCTCGGCGAGCATCAGCTTTCTGCGCCTGCGCTTCTGTGGCAGCCATTTGCCGCTTCAATTCGAGGTAGCAGCCAGCCTGCACGAGCAGTGGCAACACAACAATGATGACGCCCTTGTGCGCTAACTTGAGCTGTGGCAACCGAGACGATCTCGTCTGCTGATTCACTCGGCACTCCTGGTGAGTTTACGTGGAGAGGTCGCCAAAAGGTATCTAGTACTGGATTTTAACATCTTGACTTGGTGCTGCCTGAAAGGTTGTGAGCTAGCGTGGGGGCGCATTGCATGCGCCCATTTATTTGTAGGCGCGATGCCATGCGTCGTCCGCGGGCGGCATTTGTGCCGCCCCTACAGAAAATTGACGCTAGTATCCTCTGCTCACAATACTGCTTTACCTGAGCAAAGGTTTCCCCACTCGCATCGTTGATTGAAAACGCGGAGATAACCGCCAGTAGCAATACTAGTTACGCATGTTCAATCTTGAAGCCTGCGGATTTCACGGATGCAGCGGCTGAGACGCGCAACGACGTTCATTTTTATTGTTGGTCCGCGCTTTGGCTTTTGCTAGCTTGAAGGTGTTTCTTTCCCCCTCTTTCCTCTCACTGGTCTATCCCTCAAACGCACCAAACAACAACCTTTCATATTTTCTCAATGCTAAATTGCCTGTGCTCAAGCGCGGTGCATTTGTCCATGTCGCTGGACGCCAATACGAATATGACCAATACAGAAACTTTTACGCAGCTGTTCTTTGAGATGGCGCTGTTTGCGGTTTTGGGGTTGGGATTTGAAGTGTTATTCACTTCAATTACTGATTTCAAAGGCGAGAAGCGGCGATTTCTGATGGGCTATAGCTCGCTGTGGTACGCGCCGCTTTATGCCTGTGCTCCGTTGTTTTTGCACTACGCAGGCGGTTATCTCTTTCTTCTGCCGCTGCTCGCACGAGGAGTCGTTTACGCTTTAGTAATCTGGCTTTTCGAGTATGTGGGTATGTGGCTGCTTCGGCTCCTTCTCGGCGCTTCGCCCTCTGAGGAGCAGTATTTGAAATCACGCTGGAACATTCACGGATTGATTCGTCTCGATTTCTTTCCTGCGATGTTTTTGATGGGGTTGGCTTTCGAGTTTATCTTCCGAACTATCCGGTAGATGGCGTCAGCATCAACAGGCAGCCGCGTGGGCTGCCTATGGCTGTGCGTTCGCGCACGTGTGGCTGATCGCTCTTTCCCGGCGAGTTTCAGCAAAACAAAGGAGGTGAATTGAATGAAAATGCTTGCTTGGATTGTTGCGATGGCTTCCCTCTGGACGCTTTGCGCCGATGGCACTTTTGCTGCCGATTCAAAAACTATGGGACTATCTACAAGCTCGATTGAGGCGAAGAACGAGCAGTTAATGCGAGCTTCGCAGGGATTTTTGGTAGAGGAAGTTGATGGTCAAATAATTGAAGAACAGAACGCGGACACGGCATACAATCCGGCGTCAGCTGTGAAGGTTCTGACCGCTTATGCGACGATCAAACAATTTGGTCCGGACTATAGGTTCGAGACCAAAGTCCTCTTCGATGGTTCGACGCATGATGGCGCGTTTGAAGGCGACATCTACTTCCAGGGCAAAGACCCGTTCTTCAACGTCGTGTGCTTGCAGTCCGTCTTTGCTGCGTTCAAAACAAAAGGCGTAAAGACGGTCGACGCCTCACTTTTCGTCAGCCCCGATTTCAAATTCGCTGGTAATGCCGCTGGGCAGAAATCAGCGAATGCAGTGAAAGGGCTGTTCGGCGGTGCAAAGAAAAAGCGCGCGAGAGCACTGCGCACGTCGGGCCTGTCAGTGAGGCTTAAAGTTGCGCAAGTAAAAGCCGCACCTGCTGAAGCTGAACTTTTGACCGAGGTGAAGAGCCCGACGGTTCTGGCTTTGCTAAAGGATATGCTTTCGCGTTCGGACAATGATATGGCTGCGATTTTCGGCGAAGTGGTCGGTGGAACGCAAGCTGTCGCGCGCGTTTGCCGTACTGATTTTGCCATCTCCGACAATGCCTTATCCATTGCCACGTCTTCAGGATTAGGCGTCAATCGCGTCAGTCCCAAAGCGATGATAGCCGCTCTGCGTGGGTTCAAAAAATTGCTCGCCGGCCACAAGCTGAACTTGAGTGATGCTCTGCCGATTGCCGGTATCGACTATGGGACGATTTACAGACGCTTTGCGGAAAGCGAGTTGAAGGGTGTTCTGGTCGGCAAGACTGGGACTTTGAAGCAAACAGACAATGGTGCAAGCGTGCTTGTAGGCGAGATGAGCACACTTTCTCGCGGGCAAGTTCTGTTCGTTGTCTTTCAGCGTGGGCGAAACACCTATCAGCTGCGGCAATCGCAGAATCGTTTTCTTGAACATGTGCTTTCAGACTCCGGCGGGCCTGGCTCGAAATATTCCGGTTGAAGCGCGTTTGCGAGCGCAGCGCGTGGAAAGCACTCCCTTTTTCTTAATTCAAGTCGCAAGCGGGCTGCGGTCCGCTTGTGCAATTTTTTAAATCTATGAACAAAAATACGAAAATCGATGAACAAAAAAGCAGTCAACGTTTTACCGGTAATGTCGCTGAACACCTTTATTTCAGCCTTGATCAGCGCCGTCCCGTTCTCATTGAAATCGGCAGACCGAACGCGGGTGGAATTGAAGTCTTTCTGAAGTCCGCCGAACTTCCGCATCCCGTGCGCGGTTTCATTCCCAATTCGCACAAGGGTCATATGCAGGCTCCGCTCGCCGGAACGCTGACGGACGTTTTGATCACGCAAGTCGTGCGCCGCAACGGCAAGTTTGAATTCGTTGCGTCTCTAAAAGACCTTGTGCAAATCAAAGGCGCGCAGCGGATTCGCAAGGGCGATACTGTAAACGGGCAAATCGCGAGAACGGTCGGTGGCGGACTTATTCTGGACATCTCCGGCGAGAGTTTCCTGTTGGGAGAAGCGGGAAGCGCGGAGACTTTTGAGGGACTTACTGCTTACATTCCGTTTCGCGAGGTCGGCAAAATCAGACCGGAGGTGGGTGAAGCTGTTACTGCGACTGTTGTCTCGTCGAATCCCACAACCGGCTCCATCCAGGCAAGCATCAAAGAGCACAAATCGAAAGCATTCTGGGAATCGGCGACAGTCGGTCTCACAGTGGAAGGCATTGTCCTCAACGAGGCGATCAGCAAATCGTTCGGTGGCTTTGGATGGTTTGTTGATTTGGGCGGAGTGGACGGTCTCTTGCATCGGTCAGAATTGGAGCGCGGGCAGGTGTTTGAACCGGGTGATAAGGTCGAAGTTGAGATTTTAGATCTTGATTTTGATAACAACAGAATCGCTTTGGGTCTTGCGAATCAGCCTCCTCGCGCTGCTCGTCCGGCTGAGTTCACAGAACGCGAGAATCGTGGCGGACAAAATCGTCATCGCAATCACTTCGGTGGCGGCGGGCGCAGTGCACGTAGAGCGGCTTCGGCAGGGCGGGGCAGAAACTCATCTTCAACTCGTTTTTACGAAGAGCGCAACTACCAGCAATATCTGCCACCGGCGAAATCGCTTTCCACATTGAGCGATGCCTTTTGTAATGCCGGCATCCGCGCGGAAGACTATAACTAAACCGTGGCGGGCTGCCCTTACGTTTCCTCACTTCTCCTCACTTCACCTAAACTCTCCTCTCCTCACCTCACCTCACATCACTTTGTCGGGCTCCTGCTCGCCTCACTATTCGTTCCTAACAACCTCACCTCGCCTCAAAGGACCTTTATAATTGAAAAACATCTAGCAGCTGGTGTGTTCTATGAAAAAGTCGCAGTCTGCGTGGCTTTGAAAAGGGAGCACTTTGTTGCTTATCCCTTTTTTTGGTCTGGCGCTACGATAAACTGTAGGAGGGTGCCGCGTAAGAAATGAAGGAGCTGGGAGGCGTTCCTTCAAGGGCGGCTAGACGTTAGTCTGGCCTGCTTCTATTCCGTTTTACCGATAGTAACGTGCCCAGAGATAACCGAGCAATGAGCCGATAAGCGAGGCGGCGATGGTGCTTAGTGCCATCATGGATGCGAATATTCCGAAACCTGCCAAGGCGAGTCCGATACCGACAAGTCCGGCTATGGCGCCTGTGACGAGAGCCGGAAAGTAAATCATTGCGAGCTTCAATCCGGTAATGGTAGTTCCCGGGATTGCCATGCCGAAAAAGGCACCGGCGCCGATGCCCAACAAAGCGAAAATGGTAATTGCAATTATCATATTGTTTCCTTGCAGGAATGCACCTGCTTGCAAACGGCTTGTGGCCGATGTTTGTGTCGTCGGTAATAACAACAACGTCGAAGGATTACTGTGCGATTACAGCAATGCCGGCAGCGATAAGTATCAGTGCAAGGAATGTCGTGATGACCAGGGAGAGCGGTGGGAAGTTGCAGTCGCCCCGAAATTCTCCGATGTCGTCGGTGCAAGGTTTTTGGAATTTTGGGTCGAAGCGGATTTCGTCGACCGTGCAGAGACGGCGTTTTTTAGTTTTCATAGTTTTTCTCCAACGGTCGATGATTGCGGGTCTGTGTACCTGCGGATTTTTGTTTTGTGAGAACGGAATGCATTTAAGCTACCAACACGCAGGGGTGGAGCTGAACAGAAAAGCTTGGTGTTTATGTGAAACACCATCTGATTGAACTGTCATAGTTGGAACTAGCCTTTTCCAATCGCGAGACTAATTCTTTAGGGTGTAATTGTTTGTGCAAAAGATGATTGTTGAACCATCGAGTTGCGTCGTCGACCGTCTAGCTGTTAAGTCACTTCAGTCGAGAAAGATGAGTAGCTTTACAAACGGATCTTAGAGTTTGGCGATTAAACCCTTAAACTCTAGCGCTGCTTTTGCGCATGGCTTGAGGATTTGCGTTGCACATGAACGGCTTAACTGCTGGCGCAGAGAAGCGAAAGTGCTTGCCTGCGTGCAGTAAAAGCCAGTGCTTCTACAAATGGAATACGGCAACACGAAAAAATTAGGGCGCGTGCAACGCGCCCCCACGCACCAATCGGGCGAGCCGCCCGCGCTTCCAGTCCCCCACGCGCCAAGCGGGCGAGCCGCCCGCGCTGCCACGCGTTTGCCGCGATCAAGTGAGTTAGTTTACATTCAAATTTTTCCGAGCGATTTTATCTATCTGTTTTGGGCGAACAGCTGAGAAGCCCGCAGGAACGGGCGTTTGCGCGACTGTCTCGGGCGATTATTTGTTGCGTTTAATGGGGCGTTTTCCGTAGGTTGAATTCAAATATCGATTTCTCACTCGGCACCAGGCAGCAGCAACCACAGAAACCCAGCTCCACAGCACAATTCAAAGCCTCTGTCCTGATCGCTTGAGCGATACGTCGATGTTTCGAAACGCGATCCACATGGTGTGGAGTCGTGAATGTTAAACCGCTTCGAAAGGAGCATAAAAATTTCAAAAAATGAAAAAGGTAAATCAAACGCTGGCAATCGCCGCAAATGACGCTCAGTTCAACGCAGCATTCCCTGAACTGGCAAACGAACTTGGCATGACAAACGAAGAAAATGCTGCGTTCGCAGAGATGGTACTTAACCTCCCAATCGGCATGATGGCGAAGGCGAAATCCTTTGTGGTTGGCACAGTTGTGCAACGCACCAAGGAAGGCATCTATGTGAGCATCGGTACCAAGTTCGACGCGTTCTGTGCGACTGCGGAAGCCGGCGAATTGAATGTGGGTGACAAGGCAGGATTTTGGGTGCTTGATCAGGCTGATTACGAAAAACCAGCCACTCTTTCGCACACCAAATACCTGGGCTGGAAACATCTTGAGGAATTACAAGAGAGCCGCGAGGTTGTGACTGTTCGTGCTTTCTTCGTGGCAAAAGACAAACGCACTCAGCGTGTTGCCGGTCTTCGCGTGTGTTTCGATGATGGCGTGTTGAAGGGTCTGCGCGGTTTCATTCCGTACAAAGAAACCAACGACCGTCGCAACATCGAATCAATGCTGGACAAGAAGTTGGAAGTGGTTGTTATTAAAAGCGACCCACACCGCGGACCTTTCGGTGACCTGGTGTTGAGCAACGTGCAGGCAACTGCTGCGTTCACTCGCGACCTGGTGTCTCAGCTGGAAGCCGGTCACATCGTTGAAGGTAAGGTGAAGAAAATCCTGAACCTGGAAGACGGTGAGAAGGGCGTTTTGGTTGAACTGTGCGAAGGTGTTACCGGCATTATGTACAGCCGTGACATCACCTCAGTCGCCGGAAAATCCATCGCTGACATTATCAAGGTTGGCGAAGTGCGCAACTTCGAAGTGAAACGCGTTGACTACAAGGAAGGCAAAGTTTGGTTGGCAACCAAAAGACTGGACAAAATCCAGTTTGCGAAAACCATCGCCAAAGACAACACCTACACCGGTAAAGTCGTGCGTTCTTTCGAGTACGGCGTGTTCGTGAACATCGGTTCTGACATCAACGGACTGGTGCACGTTTCCGACATCAAGAAAGCCGGCTTCGACGACAAGTCAATCAAAATCGGCGACACCGTTACCGTGAAGGTGAAAACCGTCGATGAGGCTCGCGAGCGCATTGCGCTGCAGCTGATCAGCCGCGACTAATCCTCAGTCGAATTGCAGAGGTGGTATGTGTGTCGCCTTAAACAGATGATGTTGTCTTCTCGAAAGAGATGACTTCGTCGTCTGTCACACGGGAAGCCGCGCCTGAGCGGAACTAATGTTTAACCGGAGGGAGGTGAGATGCGCCTTCCTCCATAATTTCACTACAAATGAAAAAGATCAGTAGTCTCGACATTCTGGGAAATCCGGAAACAGTCGCCGTCTTCACCAACGAAGGCAAATCAATTATTTGCGTTGCACCAGCTACAGAAGCTGACTTGAACAACGCAATCCATTCAATCCTTTCTTCCATGCTCCATAAGTCCGACTCCTCCCCGCTGCCTTCCGGTCGTCTGGAAGTTCGCAGTGACGGAACCCTCTACGCGAACGGAGCGTACTTCGCTCCGGAGTTCTTCGACGAGCCGCTGCTCGGGCTTCGCAAGAAGTTCGATGCGGACAACAGCATCTCGCCGTCGGACCGCGTGCTCATTCCGGGTGGACTGAAAAGAGAGGTTCTCAAAGCGGGTGGTGTCATCAGTTAAATGACAAAACCATGAAAATTCTGCATGCAATTGGTCTGATGCTGACAGCAATTGCAGGAGTTTGCATCACGCTTTTCATTGCGGGAACTCTGCTCAAAGCAGGGCATCCGTTTTGGGCGGCAATTGCATTCTTCGGCTTGCTGTATGGCTTGCGCAGAGTGTTCAGACGGCATCTCTATCCCTGATGTTCTTCTGTAGGGTGACGTATTCCGTCGCTCGGGAGATGCATGGCATCGCCCCTACAGAGGCAACTTGCTGAAGCGAAAGCGCGCGCATGCTGTGGAGCCGCGCTGCTTTTGCTGAGGTCAGGGCACGGGCGCCGATTGTTTAACAACTAAAAATCAAAAGATATGAAATGGCTATTAAACCTGTTTTCCGGCTATCCGGTAACAGTCCTGGTCGTGGCGTGTCTGATCGTGCTTTACATTGTGCTGTCGCCCCGTGTTAGTCCTGGCCTCTATGCTAAGAAATTGTTTCGCACGAAGCACAACCTCGGCGACTCTGCAAGGCTGAAGGCGTACGCAACTTACGTAAACCGTCGCGTGTCGTTCAAAGCAAATGATGGCAACATGATGCGCGGTTGGTATTTCGAAAACAAGGTCAGTCCCTACGTTTACCTGGTTCACCAGGGTAATTCCGGCGATATCGCCAGGCATATGGATATCATCGAATTGCTGCTGGAAAGCGGCGCTTCAGTGTTTATTTACGAGCCTCGCGGTTTCGGAAAAAGCGGTGGCAAAGCAACTATCGATCACTGGCTCGAAGATGGCGTGACAGCATACGACTACGTCGTTGATTCGCTGAAATACACTGCCGATCAGATAGTCTTGTTTGGTATTTCGCTCGGCACGACCGCTGCAACATATTGTTCTACGCAGCGTAAAGCGGCAGGCGTGGTGCTGCAATCTGGCTTCGCCTCGTTGCAGAAAATCGCGAAACAGGAAGTTCCTTTTCTAAGGATCTATCCTTCTTTCTTGTTCGGTCACAAGCTCGACAACATGTATGTGGTCACCCAACCCGGGCATCCCATCATTCTTTTCGTGCACGGACTGAAAGACGATTTCATACCGCCAGACCATACGCGCGAAATGTATTTCGCTGCCACGGACCCTAAAAGCGTTCTCTACCTGCCGCTCTCGAATCACACCGAAGTGTTCCCGACCGACAGAAAAACATACCTGGAAACGCTGACTCTCTTCCTTGCCGGACTTTAGAGTCCAAGTCGTTCGGTCAACGGACGCAGACCGGCAAGCCCGAGGTGCGGGGCTTGCATTGGTTGAAAACAGCACAGCTGCTCGGTTTTCCTTGCGGCGTAAAACTTCTTTCAATGAAAAAGAATCAGAAAAAGAAAACATCCAAAAGCTCCAAAGCCCTCCTCTCGCCGGCACAGGCGCTCGGAAAACTCCGGATAAAGAGGCTCAAGCGTCAGACCGACGAACTGCGCGAAGCCTGCCAGAAGAAGATCCGGAGGTTCTGCGGCCCGCCGCTGGAAGTTCCTATCGATAAGTATCTGCCCGACGCAGTGAACGCCATCGAAGTAGAACTGAAAGCGCTCAACTGGAAGGTGACCAGGCATTCGGGGCTGGAAGGACAGAACCCGATCATCAAGTTATCGATGATTTAGGTAAGCGCAAACATGTGGAGGCGCGCGTGCAACGCGTCCCCACGCAAAACAAAAGGACGACAGCATGTTACGCAGAATCTTCTTGATTTTGTCGGCGATTTTACTTGCTGTCAGTGCTATCTACTTGTTCTTCGATGATGAAACAGCCCGCAAGTTCATGGGCGGCGCGATGATTGCATTCGCTCTGCATATCGTCAATTTCATCATCTGGGGAACAGAAGTCGAGCACAAGAAGCACTAAATCGCTCATCATCAGCATCCGGTGTGTGTTGATGATGTTTGCCAGCACCAAGGAAACAATTTTTTTTCAAAACAAAAAACAGAAAACAAAATGAAACTCATCATCGCAATTTTGCTGCAAGCAATCGCTTTTTACGTTCTCAACCTCATTCCCGGCATCCACTTTGAAGGCTCATTCTGGAATGCCATCTGCTACGGCTTGTTCCTCGGAATCGTCAGCATCGTAGTCAATATCGCTCTTGTGGCTGCTACTGCCGCATTCGGCGTTGCAACAGGTGGTATCGGAGCATTCATCGGCGTCATCCTCTACATCCTGGGTTGGTGGATTATCCCTGCCATCAATTTGCAGGTGCTTGCCTGGTGGTTCCCGAAACACTTTGCAGTTGACGGCTTCGGTTATGCGATTCTCGGCGGTCTGGTGCTTCTGGTGTTTAATTTCATCATCAAAGTTATCAGCGGCGGGGGCGGTAAAAGCTAACTGATTTGTGTCGCGTAAGCACACTGACCAGCGCAAAGAGAAACATTGAAAAGCGACAGCACGAGCCATTTGTGTTCGTGCTGTTTTTTTAAACGTGATGAAGAATTGAAAGAAAAAATGATTTAGTCAAACTTAAAACTCTAAGAATTGAAAGAAAAAATGATTTAGTCAAACTTAAAACTCTAAGAAATGAAAGAAAAAAATGTGTTCAACCAGTGGAAGCTGGTCAAAGCGCAGCGTTACTGGAGGCAGAAACAAATTGACGCGATTACCGAGGCTGTGAATGATTTCCAACCTCAGGGCAACAGCCCGGAATCCAGAATCTTCGGCTACGCTGCGATTTATCTTGCGTTTATCGCGCAGTTCATCGAGAAGGAGTTGGATTCGCGCCTTGTCTCTGCTGAAAATGAGCTGAATGAAATTCCAACATTGGCTGGAGATTCGCCGGTAGATGCAAATTTATCGCGCTCCCTTGGTGTTTTTGATGGTGCTAACGATGCAGGCATGGTTGTCGCTGAATTGATCATGTGTGCTCAACGTGCACTGAACAATGCCACTCAGCTGACACTGGCTCAATTCGGTGGTCTTGGATTGCCGCTCTTCTCTAATGATGGAGGCGTCGACCTGTATGTCGCCTGCTCTGAGATCAGCAAGCCAGGATTAAACTCTGCGATTGCAAACCTGAAGAAGTGTCTGAGCCTTACCACGACAAACGCTTCTCGCGCGCAAGCAGTTGAAGAATTCTTGACTCCTTCAATCTCTTCGTATGCAGCTGCGGTGTCGATGAAGACTTCCGCCGATGTATTTATGGAAACCGCAAAGATGCTGAATCAGCCGGTTACCGATGCGGGTGTCTTCGAGAATGATCCTGCGTATCATGCCAAGACCAAGGAAATTCAAATTGCGCGTATCTATGCTGCTGGTGTTGCTTCAGGCATCATCAACACTCACCTTAAAGACGGACAGCTATGGAACGTTCAATTTTTGAATTGATGGCCGCCAACAAAAGTGTGCTGCCCGTCACCTTAGATGTACTCGCCATCCGCTTCTATGCTCTGGCCATCATCTCCTACTCAGTCATGCTTTTGGCGTGCATCTTGTTCGTCGTTGCGCTTGTGAAGTTCTACAGGGCTAGCAAAACTAAGCTGAGGTCCGACTACGCAAAAGCCTTTCGCTTCTCGGGTCACGGCTTTTTTGCGCTTGGCTGTCTGCAAGCGATTTTGCTGTCCTATCTGGACTCGCAGCTAAAGATAAACGCCTTATATGCCGCGATATTCTTTATCGTAATCGGCATCATAACGGCGTTTATCGGCGACAAGCTGAAACCCAAACGCTAACAACTGAAAGTAGAACTCTATGAATGTAATTGCATTGGCATTTACTTTTAAATGAGCAAAGAGCCACTCCCATCAGTCTTTCTATGGACTCTTTGCTTTTTTCATTCGAGCTACTATCGAGAGTAGCGGAAGATTTTTCGTTGATCAGCGATTTCTGTGGCAGGCCTAATGGTTGTGTTGAAATGGCGCCGGTGGCTGGTCTTCAATTTGCTCATCATAGACATGTAACATTTTTCTAGAAAAATATTACATCGTGTACATCTCTAAACGCTCTGCCATCAGGCTGCATCAAAATCTGCCGGTTTTCGGTATTGTGTGAAAGCCGCACAGCTGCCGCAAATCGTTTGAGGAAAGTGTAATAAAAATCTAGAAAAATCTTACAACAATAGATGTTCGAGTTTGGACTCCCCCAGCCGGGAATTCTCATACCAAGCCAGGTTTGGACTAGCTCCACTCGACGCGATCCATTTGAGGCTCCCTCGATATCAATCCGTCTATATCGATGAAAACCTTCTTGGCGTATGCTTCTCCGTCTTTGCCTTTAAACCATTGTCCAGGGTTGAGTGGGTTTTTCTCAAACTCGACCATTACGCCCCATTCTGGTTCACCGTCTACCTCTCCCATATCTCCAACGGCAAAGGCGACAGCAACCCAGACGGTGAGCTTGTCTTTCTTTATCCAAAAGCCCCAGCCATAATCTTCTTGGATTACTTCATCGCAATCGTATCCGAGTGGGCGCAGGTGAGAACGCAACCAATTAGCGAATTGACTGCCGGGCATCCCATTACAAAATTCCCGATCACCTTCAAGGGCGGTGGAAAACATTTGAGTTTTGACGCGCAGGCTGAGCACTGTTGAAACCTCAGGGGAAGTCCGAAGATTTTAGCAACTCCCGAGGTTTCACTCCGATGTTTTCATGTGAGATGTTTCCATGCGGGATTTTTTTTCAAATTAAAAGCCCCCCACTTGCGTAGAGGGCTCCCCCGTATGAAAGACCGGAAAGGTTGGGTTTGGTTGTGCGAGCGGGCGCTTTGTCAACGGAAACACGCCCGTAGTTGTCGTCCGCGCTCGCCCTTTATTTGCGCAAGTATTTCTTGGCTGCAGGGACTTGATCGCAGAGCGAGTTGATGTCGCAATGCACTTTATCTCCAGGACGCAACATGGGCGTGTAGCCCGGGAATTTCTCTGCCATGTGAGCAGCGTTTTGCGTCATCATCGCAGTCATGCAGTGCATGATTTCGTTGTTGTTTGGCTTGTGAGTCGGGTCGAGGCTGAGCAAGCGTTTTGCAACGTGCCAGTAGCCTTCGCCTTGGCGCACTGTGAAGATGCCATCCGGCACATCAACAACGCCCACCTTGTCCGTCTTTTCCACTTTTTCTACTTTGTTCTTAGCTGCTTCTTCTTCGATTTCTTCGCACTTGGTCTTTGGTGTGAAGTCTTCTTGTGTCGGAGCAGTCTTTTCTGCGAACACTTCTTTTGCTGATTCGTAGTTTGTCTTCAAATCTTCATGTGCACTGAAGTCTTTCATGTTGAGCGCATCGAAGCCGCCTTTGCGCGCCAGTTTGTTGATTTGGAAACCATCACCGGCTCTGTTCCACGACATGTCGCCGTTTAGAATGTGTTGGACGTAGTCGCGGTTTTTGTCATTGAACGTAGCATCTTGATCGTTTTGACGGCGATCGCATTCTCTGACAAAGCGCTCCATCTCGGGCACGGTGACGCGTCCGTTCACGGTTCGAGAGTTGAGGTATTCCAGAAGGGGTTTGCCACATTCGGTTTCTTCGAAAAGTGGCGTCATGGATTCGCGCGCAGCTTCTTGCTTCTCGTGTTTGCGGTTTGTCTTATCTTGCTTGCGCTCGTATTTGTCGATGTCTTCGTGTTCGATAACCTTTCTTGTATTCCCATTGGACGACATTTTTGCCACTTCGAAGAAGAAGTCTCTCTTGCCTTCTTGCTGATCGAATTGACGTGCGAAAACTTGGTTGCGTCCTTCTTCTTGTCTGATTTCGCTGTGTGTCAGCATGCCGTCAGGACCAGACGGGTCGCCCGCTTTGCGTCCTTGAGTATCGAGGCGATCGAAGTTTGCTCTCAAATATGCGACGGAAAGTCCGGGGAGAAATCCTCTGTCTCTCAGTTCATTGTTGATGTCTTTCCAGTAGTTATCGGCTTTCGTTTGATCTACTTGATTGCTGGGAGAACAAAGGCGTTCGGTTTCAAGGAAATTGTCAAAACCGTTTTGCAAAGCTTGATATGCACGGTCATAGCTGTTGGGTTGTCCCTCGGAAGCCAGGCGTGAAACTTCTGAGATGATAGGGTCTGACGACTTTGTCATGGTCAATGAACTCCGTATGTGCTCGGGGGGTGCATTCAATTTGCACTCAGCACATAACATTCACATCACATTCACGTCTTTTGTCTTCGTATTTTGCCCATGCGGTGAGCTTCTTGCGACCGCATGAGCAGCAGGTGCGGGTATAGCAAGCGCAAGGTTTTCCAAGCAAATAGAAAGACTATGCCGGCTGGAAGCCGGCGCTCCGCCGTTTTATCAAAGAAAAGCGAAACAGCCGCCTTTTGAGCGACTGTTCAATTCGGATCGGCTAACTTTAGAAACTTGTGCGTCTCATCGCATCAATTAAGTGTGCGTTGCCGCAACACTTGCAATTAGTCTAATTGCGACTCTTCTGATTGTTTTTCGCTTTCTATGAGCGCGACGAGTGTCGAATGAAATTCGGGCATGTATCGGTGCGCATAGAAAGGAGCAAGATGGCTGTAATGAAGCTTGAGAACACGCCCGACAATGCGACGATCAGAACGTGCGCCCTGGCAGTATGCTCTAAGAAGTGGAAGTACTGATTTCTCGTGCTTCATCCATCCAAGGAGATGTGCAGCGGTTCTTCGTACTTCGTCTTTATCGGATTGCAGCTCGTCTTCTAAGGTCGACAAACCTGTTTTCTTCGCAATGACTTTCAGCCCTTGCTTTGAGCGATTGATTGAGAAGAAGCCGGTGCCGGTTTCCAAATTCTCGACCAATCTGCGCACGACAATGCGTCTGTTTTCGGGCGATTTCGCCGAATATTCGAGAGCATATTGAAGAAGTGGAACTTCCCAAGCCTTCAGCTTCATCGCTGTGGGCATGGAATTTGTCGTCGTTCCTCGCAAAAGCTTCTGCATTATGCGCAGTGCCTTGTCGAAAGCTTCCAGGCGAATAGTTTCTAGAGGTGCGACCTCGGCGAGATGTTTGGTCACGATAAGTTCTTGCTCGAGAGTTAGGACAGCGCCGCGCGTAACTTCCGGCGTGCGGGGAGCAATCGGCTGCTGAGAGAACGGGGGCATATATTGTGCGTGAAAAGCGGAAGCTGCTGCTTCAGTCATCTGCAGACCTCGTTGGGCACCCACCGGGGGAATCCGTGTGGTTTTCGAAAGACTAAGCCGGCAACATCACAATCACATCACAGACCCGGAAAGCTCGGCTGGTGGGCGGCTGGAGGTTGTTCGGTAGGCGCGCAAAAGGTGTGCTTGACGCGAGCAGGTAAAGGCAATGGGAAGAGCTTGGTGCCGTGATTATTTGCCTTTCTTCCCTTCGTTCTGGGTGTCGCCGAAAAGTTCGAAGACATCGTCTACTTTCGCGTGGCTGTAGAGTTCGTGCTCGGTTTTTACTTGCCTTAAACTTTTCAAGCTTGGCGGCGTCATCGACACAGCTTTTTCCTTGCGTGTCAGCGTCGTGGACAGCACGCGCAGATTTTCTTTGAAGCCATCAATGCAATTGAAACTGATCGGGTAGTCGAAGCTCATTGGCACGCAGGCAACTTTGCAGACTAGTTCTTTTGCTTGGTTGGGAATGCTGGGCAAGCGCAAATACTTCGCGCGTATCGTTCGTGGCGCATACAAAACCGTGGCACTTCCCTTGATTTTGAGCTTGCGGCGTTCTTCGTCAGTGATTTTTAAATTTCGGTCGTAAGTCGCGTATTCAAGCTCTCCTTCTTTCACTATGACAGGCTTTGGCAGGGAAAGCATTTGGATATCATTGCCTAGCTGAGTGCCGAGGCGTCCCATAATCGAGCCGATGAACTTGTCGTGCGGGAAGTCCATGTAGGTGCCCATTTGTTCGTTGATATAAATGACATTCCAGTTGGGCGCGCTGCTGTAAATTCGGTACCTTTGCTTAGGCAGGTGTATTTCAATTGCCCGCGCAGTCATGGAAACATTCATGTTACCTTGCGCGTTCGTGTATTGGTCGATACGCCAACCTGGGTCGCCTGCTGCCGCTGGTTTTGCCGGCATGTTTGCTGCGATTAAAATGGCAAAAACCGAAAGGGATTTTTGAATAGGTGGAATTATTTGCATGCACTCGCTGGCTCGAATGTCTAAAACGGGATTTCCAGTCACCAAAATGAGCCACTATTGTCATAATAACTCATACCACTTTCTTAGCCCTTACTCACTTTGAAGAGCCAGAATTGATGAACCTCTACGTGGTGTCGGCTGTTTGCGAATCTTTACCTGAGGGCTCGCTCTAGTTCGCGCGACCGTCCCGCAAAAAGCAAGAACCAAGGCAGGCCAGTGAAAGCCGTTTTACACAGATCAATTCCTCAACATAGCGTCATGAAGTACTGTTTCGTAGCTCGTTTCTTAGAGGCTGTGAAGTGTTTTTAGTGGGCTCATTTTTTGAATACTGAAAGTCCAGTTGTTTCCCCTTTACCTTCCAGTCTCCACAAACCAGTACGTTTCCTTCCTCCTTTTCTTAGTGTAGTTTCATCACCGCAGGTGGTGGCGTACACTCAGGCGCTCATGCACTATTCGAAGGTGCATTGGCGGTAGTGAAGCGACTGGAGCTCGTGGACCTTATGAAGCGACTTTAGGCCGAGACAACTTCAACCTGCAAGCGTTCAGCTTGCCTCAAACATCGGAGAATTCACATGTCAGACAAACTCTCGCTCGGCAAGGGCAATCCCACGGTCACCGTCGGTTTCCTCATCGGCAAGCGCAAGGAAGTCGAAGTCGAGAAGGGCTCCGCCACGTCGGTCAAGGACCTTCTGGCCAAGGCGGAAATCGATCCGAAGGGTCACGACGTCCGCGTCGACGGCGAAAATGCCACCATGAAGACGCTGGTCAATCCGGGGCAGGAAGTGCTTCTGCTGAAGCCGGTCCAGGGCAATCTCGCCAATCTGCAGAAGTCCGGCGACGAGCCGCAGTCGACTGTCACCGTCGGCTTTCTGATCGGCAAGAAGCAGGACATCGCTATTGAGAAGGGCTCCAACGTCTCGGTCGCAGACCTGCTCGCTAAGGCGAACATCGACCCCAAGGGTCATGAGGTCCGCGTGGACGGCGACGCCGCCACGATGAAGACGCTCGTCAAGGCCGGGCAGGAAGTGCTCCTGTTGAAGCCGGTTCAGGGCAATTCGGTTCTGGGCAACTAAGCCCGTTTCCTATCTGCGCAACCAAGCATGGCGCAGGCAGCGGTCAGACGTTGCTGCGCTGTGCATGACTTACCGATAGGAGACACCTATGTCCGACGAAAAGTCAGATGAAACACTCTCTGGAACCGAACGTGCCGAACAACCCACGCGCCGGTATCCATATACATCCGGAGGCCCTCGGGGCGGCTATGGTCGCGCCGGGGCGTACTTCGACAATCTCAATTTGCCCGACGCGCCGCTGACTCCCCATCAGCCTTACACGCGGATCAAGTACACGGGCAAGGTTCCGCGTGTGCTCATCTCACCCGAAGCTTACAAGCGCATGCAGCTCTACGTTGAGCTGGCGCGCCTGGAGGTCGGTTGGCTGGGCACCGCGGAGCGCCTGGAGACGGGGGATTACTACATCGAGCACGTCTTCCTTCTGCGTCAAACCGCTGGTGCGGCGCACGCGAAGATTTCGATCGAAGGGCAAAGCGAGCTCTACTCGTCTTTGATGAAAGCCGGTCGCCGTGAAGATACGCGCCGGTTGTTCTTCTGGGGGCATTCGCATGTGCGTATGGACACCGCGCCTTCGCCTCAAGACGAAGAGACCATGCGTGAGTTCGGTGAGCAGGGCTGCGACTGGTATGTCCGCGGCATCATGAACAAGCTCGGGCGCGCGACGTTCGACGTGTTCGTCTACGAGCAGAAGGTTAACTTCATCGACGTGCCGTGGGAAATCTGGTCACCCCAGCCCGCGGTCGAAGAAGAAGAGCCGAAGACCGGTTTGTCCGCCGTGAGCGAGAGCTTGAACGGCCTCAAAGACAAGGTCGTCAAAGGCACCAAGCGCCTGCTAGAGACGTTCTCCACCGACCCGGTATCGAAGCCGCGCACGCAGACCAAAGGACCGCTGCACATCTCTGCCGAACTGCGCGCCGAGGTGGAAGCCGAGATTCGCGACAAAGTGACCATCAGCTATCTGCCCGATTTCGGCAACGGCTACGGCGAAGTTCCGCTGCTGGAAGAACTCGCGCGCGCTCGTGCGCAGGAGAAATCCGGGACGCAGCCAGCGCCGCAGATTCCCGGACCGCCCGAGGCTCTGCCTCCTGGTGCCACCGGCGGTGGCGCGCTCGAGGAGGGCTCTGCCGCCGCTTCCGCCGCCAATTCCGCAACCACCAAAGCGCCTGACGCGCAAGGAGAGTGACGATGCCTCTCAATATCACAAGACACATCGATGTCTTTTCTCCTGATGATTTCGGCGCTCGCCGCGTGGACGTCATCGGCGTCGGCGCGTCCGGTTCGCGCATCGTTCTCAGCCTTGCCAAGCTCGGTATCGAGAACATCCATGTCTGGGACGACGACACCGTCGAGGCGCACAACGTGCCTAACCAGGCATTCGGCATGGACGATGTCGGCAAGCTCAAGGTCGAAGCGCTGAAGGAAATCGTGAAGCGCCAGACCGGCATCGACATCACCACACACGCCGAACGCGTGGACGGAAAGCAGGTTCTGGGCGAGGTGGTCTTCCTTCTCACCGACTCCATGTCGTCGCGCAAGCAGATCTGGAACGCCGGCATCAAGTACAAGTCGCGCACCAAGCTGATGATCGAGACCCGTATGGGTTCCGACCAGGGGCGCATCTACGTGATCAATCCGACGACCCCCGCACACGTTCGTGGATGGGAAGCGGCTTCCGATTATGGCGACGAAGTGGCGGAAGTTTCCGCTTGCGGCGCCAGCATCTCGGTCGGTCCGACGGCGGAGTTCCTCTCCGGACTTGCCGTGTGGCAGCTGATCACCTGGTTCGCCATTCAGGAGAAGAAAGTCGAAGGTCCGCAGGACAACGAGCTTCTCTACGGACTGCGCGATCCGACTATCGTCACCAAACGGTTCAAGTAAATCTGGAGCAGGCGGCGCTCTGCGTCGCTGCAACTCTCAGGGTTGATGCATTGCATCGCCCCAAATGGAGGTAATGATGCTAGCAATCTGGGCATTTATTACGACCCACTGGATAATCTCGACCGTCGTCGGTATTCCTCTTCTCATCATGATTTCGCGCCGGTTGTTCACTAGCGCCGAGATCAGCTCGACGATAAAGAGGCTCTATCCCGACGGGCTGCCGGCCCCTCAGCACGAGCAGCCGGTGCGAGATCCGAAGTTTTACGGCAAACATTTCAAGCTGCGCGAAATAAAGTTCTACAGAACCTACGCGCGCAAAATTCTTGGGATCGTTGTGGACAAGCCAATCGGCATCAGGCGAGGCGAGCCCAAAGAAGGGCGCGCTTACGGTCAGTTTCACATCTACCTCGGATACTCGCCGCGTGGCGAAAAGTGTCTCGAGGCGCCGAAAGAAGTCTTCGGGCAGGAACGGGTCTGGGACGGCGAAGTCTATGCTTTCACCGGCATAGGAACGCCGATTCTCGACGGCAATGGCAACATTGTCGCAGAGTATCAAGACGAGTCGATCTACTTTCTGATCGATCCGAATCTCTACGGAATCTTCGGTGGCGCGCGCGTTTTCGCTTACGTGATGGCGCAGGTCGCCGACCTCATCCGCTCGGCTGCTGCCACCGGCACTGCCGAGCATTTCGTCGCTGAGTTGGACAAAGCTGTCGAGCGCAGTCTGGCGCAAAAGGCTCCCAAAGCCAAGAAGGTAGAGGGCTCTGACGAGCGCGAAGAGCCCTTGGCTGCGTGGCAGCGTCTCAGCGATGAGTCGCGCGTCGCAGAGCTGGAGAGCGTCCGCATGCGCTCTCAGGCGACTCACGAGCTAGGCAAAGAATATGACCTGCTTTGCCAGGTGCGCAAAGTTCGGTCTGTTTCGGTCTCCGACAAGTACATCGAGCTGGAGACGGAGACGCTCTACTGCACTGACCCTGCGAAGGGCGACGTTTACGAAATGGGTCGCTTCCGTATCCGCATCCCCCTCAAGAGCGGTGAATCGGTGCGCTGGAAGAATCTGACTCGGCAGGTCAACGGCTATGCCGACAAGATGATGTCTCTGCACGTGTATGCAAATGGCAAGGCTTGCCTCGGCAATACCGCTCCCTGGTTCAAGAAATTGATCGCAGAGCGTCAATTCGCCGACGCCGCCAAGCTGGCAATCGCGTTTGTCGAAACGGTCAATCCGGAAGACACGCGCACATACAAGTACATTCACAAGTGGCCGAAAGTCAGAGGAGGTGCGGCATGACCAAGCTGTCCTTCCCCGAATTCGGGGCAGCCGAACGTCGTCGCCTTACGGACGCAGGCATTCCTTTCCAGCTGCTGGACAAGAAGACGGACACCATCCTCATCGACTCGCAGCATCTCCAGTCTATGCTCGAACTTCTCGGAGCCGACGCCGTGCAATCGGATACTGCCTCGAAGTACGAAGGCATTGTCGCCATGCGGCTCAGCGAGAAGATTCGTGTGCCTGCATTGGCGCCGCGCCGCACGCCGATAACCGACAACAACGAGCGCGCTCGTTACATCAAGGTGTGCGCGAAGCGCATCGAGAAGCTGACGAAACAAGCCGAGAAAGCTGCCGACAAGCTTCGCAAGAAATTCTTCGCAGCGACGGCCGGCATGTTCACCGTTTGGCGCAAAGAAGCTTTTGCTGCTGAGGCAAACGCTGTGGCAGAGCGTCGCGATCGGCTCGCTGCTGAATTCGAGTCGCTCAAGTCGGCACCGCATGTGGAGTCAGTGCGCGTTGTCGGCAGCACTGTCATCGTCAGGACGGATCTCCTTACGGCAAGCGATCCGAAGACCAACCATGACCACGAGATTGGTCGTTTCACCATCCTCATCGACCTGAGCGGAAAGAACGGCGTTGTGCGCTGGTTCAACCGCGACAAGCGCGTCGACGGCTTCAAAGCCGGGATGAATGCTCCCAACGTACTCGCGGATGGCGCCCCTTGCCTCTGCGATACGCTTCAACCCATGGCGGAATTGACCGCCCGCCTCGAGCTTACCGTTGTTGTCGATCTGGCAATCCAGCATATCGAAAACGCGGGCAGCAGCGAGCTTGGCAATTACGTCAACCTCTGGCCTCGTCGCTGGTAGACTAGTCGTTAATAGCAGTATGCGGTGCAGTCGTCGCTGAGTCTCTGATTCAGTGCGGCTGCACCGCTCTGCCCCCGTCCGTCACTAAATGCTGCTATATCAGCATCGTCTCGACTAAGCAATAACTGGACTGGCTTGCAGTTGGAGATAGCGCACTTCGCCGTCTCTGTCTGCAAGCCGCCATGGTTTATTTGCTTGGAACTGCTTATACTATTGCATGTAACAGTGTGACGAGTGCAATCGTTTGTGAGATGATGAGTCCTTGTATTAGCGCAGAAGTAAGGTCAGCGTGATAAGCAAACATTCGTGCGGCGATTCGAAACTAACATGCATCGACTGCAGTGCTGTCATCTGCGGCAAATGCATGGTTCAATGCCCGGTCGGCTTTCGGTGCGATTCTTGCGGCAACGTGAAGAATCCTCTTACCTCGATTACCCCACTCATTGTTGCTAAGACTTTGGCCATCTGCGGAGTGGCTGGATTTGTTGGCGGCTGGATACTGCCATTTATAGGCGTCCCTTTTCTTACTTGTATCCTCGCTTACTTCTTGGGCATCATCATTGGCCGCCTTTTGGCGCGAGTGATCGATTACAAGATGGGCAGAGGAGTTGGAACAACAATTGTCTTTGGCGTTTTGATTGGAATGTCGTTTTCTCCATATGGTTTTTTGCCATTCATAATGGTCGAAACGCTTACCCAGGCGATATTTCACATGAGCGCTCAGTACGGAATTTTAGATGCGTTGACTGACATTGCCAGTTCGTTGTTCGTTCCAGTTGGATTTATCATTGGAATTATGCGCCCTACTGTTTGGGGCGAGCGATTTTAGATTTTGGTCGTCACGTTCAAGTCACGCTTGATTCGTATACTTAAGCTACCTCTACCATCACATAATCCACTTACTACTGAAACAACCAGATGCTGCCTCGCTTGAGGCGCGTTTTGAGGTAGCCGTATGGCCGGTTCTAATACCCCCAATGCCGATTTTTCGGCTTTGAACAAGACGCCGTCCGGGCAGGTTGTTGGCTCGTCTTCGCCCTACGCCTCAGATTCTACGACTGGCTCGTCCTTTCAAAACGGCTCATCGCTCGTGATGGGCGGCCCGGCCGGGCTGCTCGAATCTTTCGATCCTGCTGCTGACGTATTTGGGTGTCTAAAACCAGGCGACATTGTAGGCGAACGTTATCGTGTCCAGTCTTTGGTCGGGTACGGTGGCATGGGCATGGTCTACAAAGTCGAGCAAATTTTTCTCGGAAAAGAACTTGCACTGAAGATTTTGCATGGTCGCAGCGCAACAGACGTCACTGTGCGTCGCTTTCAACACGAGGCGCGCGCTGCATTTGGTATCGACCATCCTAACCTGATTTCCGTTCATGACTTTGGCTTGCTCGACCAACGCGTTCCTTTCCTGGTCATGGACTATGTCAGCGGGCAGAGCTTGGCACACCTGGTCGAAAAGCACGGCACGCTCACGGTTGACGAAGCTGTGCCAATTTTTCTGCGGATTTGCTTCGGGCTTGGATACGCGCACGAGCGCGGAGTTATACATCGGGACATAAAACCCAGCAACATTATGCTTGTCGATGGACTGTCTGCCTCCGATGAAGGCAGAGTCAAGATAGTTGATTTTGGTATCGCCAAATTTACACAGCTCGAAGCGAGTGAAATTCAGGCGCTCACACGCACTGGAGAGGTGTTCGGCAGCCCGCTCTACATGAGCCCGGAGCAGTGTTCGGGTAGCCCGGTGGATCAACGCGCGGATATCTATTCGCTCGGCTGCGTTTTCTTTGAAGTGCTCACAGGTACAACGCCTTTTGTGGGTGTTAATGCTTTATCGACGATGATGCAGCACATGGGTGAAACACCGCCCAGCTTGAAAGAAGCATCCATGGGTAAAGACTTTCCGCCTGTGCTTGAACAGATCATTGCGAAGATGCTCGCCAAACGTGCGAACGAAAGATACCAAAATCTCGGTCAAGTTGCGGTTGATTTAGCGGCCGTCGAGCGTACTTTGGCTGATCCGGTTTTGCTCGCCAACACCGTTTTAGTTGATCAGCAAACTAAGCAGAATAAGCAAGTTAAGCAAATAAACCAATCTGGCGTCGAAAATGGGATGGTCAGCGTGTCCCGTCCGTTTCTCTATTTGATGACTGCGCTGGTGGTGGCAATTTCTGCGAGTGCTTCGTCCATAATCACGGTACACCTGAATCCTAAGAAAACTGATGATCAGCCCCTTGCTGCGCCTGTCGCCGCAAAGAATAGAACCTACCCGGATTTGAAACTGATACATGTCGCCGAAGCTAAGCAGTTTGTCAAAACTCTGGAGAACAATTCACCAAAGCCTGAGGACGCGAAAGACACCATTTTAAAACTGCTCAAGGTTGAAGAGAAGAGCGGCAAAATGCAAATGCGCTTTATCTTTGTGAGCGAGTTGGCTCTGCGCGCCATTGCCAGGGCGAAGTGGATCAGACACCTCGACATGACCGGTTGTGACATCGACAATCCCAACTTGATCTGGCTCACAAGGCTACCGCAGCTAAAACACGTAACTTTCACCAGTTCTGAGCTTGATGATGTTGGCGCCGCCGCAATCTCCAAGTGCAAGACCGTCAATGATATCAGTGCCAGCTGGTGCGAACGCTTGACCGACAAAGCGATTCCGTATTTCACCATCATGCCTTCTCTGAAGAAGCTGGAGATTTCCGGAACAACTTTGACGCCTTTAAGTATCAGATTTCTTGCAGATGATGAGCATCTGCAATATCTCGATCTGCGTGCTGTGACCGGGGTGAACGATGAAAGCTTTGCTCCGATGGTGGATTCAAACCTACTGTTTCTCAACGTTGAAAGCATTCACATCGAAGACAAAGCAGCGAAGTATTTCTCCAAGATGCGCAATCTGCTTTCGATTGCTGTGGGCGGTACAAATATGTCCGCTCGAGGTATCGAGGCGTTGTTGGAGAATAAGAAACTGCGCACCATCATGTACACGCTGACGCCGTATCTGCAACGAGGAGATATTCAATTGTTGAAGATCAAGCATCCAGAAATTCGATTCCTTGAAGGTTTCCAAAAAGGAGACGCGACTGGGCTTTAAGAGCCTGGGCCATTTCTCTTCATCCTGACAGCAGTTTGACTCTCATTGAGAAGCCGTAGTTTTCTTGACAGGGAAGTAGTGCTCTATGATTTCACGCCCTCTTCTCGTCACCTCTTCTTTCGACGCACTTGGATGATTCTTGTAAAAAACTGCCCACTGAAAGCGGGCATCTTCGAGATGGCTTGCCGTAGGTGTCTTAATGGGAAACAAGTTTGATGTGGAACTGAGTTCCTTCGAAGTAAAAAGTCCAGGATAACGGTATTGAACCTCATTAGGAATTATTTTGAAGTGAAACTTTGCTGCGTTGTCTCCCTCAAGCACTTTCATTGATCGGACCTTACCATCAGCGTTGGTATAGACCCGAACCATCTTTGCAGCCTTTCTTTTTTCAAAGGAGAATTTATAAATGCCCCAGCCGTACGAGTCCGGCGGGAGAAGTTCGTTTAGTGGAGGTGGTGGTAGTGCAGTACGCAAAAGAGGTGGGGGCGGCAGCGGCGACGAACAAAGGATCGCATCTATGCAAGCCAGATCTGTGGCGCGCCGTCCCGATGATTTTTGTAGTGATAGATCCCTGATAAAGCCATCATTTGTGAGGAAAAACCGAATAACTGGTTCTTTCGGGACTGGAGTGTTTAGCGGCAAATTATCTTCGAAACGGTCGAGCATATTTTTACGGTAGGCAGAAAAATTGGTTGGCAGATCTGCGCCGGCACATGCTTCTTTTAGTTCTAGGGAACGAACTGGACCAGTAGAAAAAATGCCAGTCGAGATAAGCGAGAGTGTCAGCAGATTTCTTATAGATAGCATCATTTTTTCCCTGCTTTGCCATTCTACACGCGTTCGAAATGCGCAGCACGCTTAAGCCGCTTTCCACGAAAGCGCTATCTTATAACAAATAGTAAGGTGCGAGCAAATTTGAAGAAAAGAAGAGCTGCCGGTGCAGCAGCCCTTCTTTCGCTCAAACTATGTTTCTCGTCAGGACCGGCGGCAGAAGTCGATCACCTGGTGGAAATTCATAGCATTCGCGTGAGCGCGCTGCAAGCCGCCGGAGCGCGTGGGGTTGCAGTAGCTCAGCAGCCACTTATCCACCATGTCGTGGTTGACCACGCGGCTCGACGGGGTGTAGAACAAAACGCGCTTGCCGTTGATCTTGCTGAAGAGCAGCCGCAACGTCACCGGCGCGTCGGCGAAAGTGCCGATGTTGACGGTGAAGCATCGTGGTTCGAAGTCCCAGTCGATCTCGCTGCGGAAGCTTGTGTAGAGTTGATGCTGTGCGTACTCGTCAGCTTCCACCACGTAGACCGTGTCGTCGAGCAGCCACCGAATCAAGGCGCGTTCTGCCTGCTGGGCGATTGTTCGTGCCGCGAACGGCGAGCCGCTCGCTTCGAGTCCGCTGCTGTAGCGGGTTGTCGCACTGGTCGGCTCGGGAGTGGTAATGCTGTCCAATGTCTAAATCCTTTCTTTTGCAGCCGACTTGTCGCTGCTTTCCGGCTGCATTGCAAGCTGCTCCATGCAATGTTGAAAGTTATCCGTGCTGCAGTACGCCCGCTGCCCATCAGCTGTTGAATGATTGCAGTGCGAGCGAAGCCAAAGGTTTAACACGTACGCTCCGAGTGCTCCTTCACTCGAAGAACAAAAGAGAACGGTTTTTCCATTGATCAAAGCGAATCGCAACCTGCCCTCAACAGGTTTGAGCGAAACCGAGCCTACATCGAGAGTCCAGCTCTTTTCTTGGAACGTCCAATCAGCCTTGTCGCGCCAGCGCTCGTAGAGTTCGTCTTCCTCGGGGCGTTGCATCTGAACGACGTAATTTGTGAATTGAAGAAGGTGTTCGATGTTTTGCATCGTCAGCATAGTGTTGCGCCAACGTGCGACACCTTCTATTCGTGCTCGCTGTTTTTCCTCCTCGCTGTCGAAGAAGATTCCGTAATTCTCGTCGTAGATAGCCGGTGACATCCTGCCTTTCCTTTTAGAAAGCGAGAGTGTGTGGAACTGACCTTTGGATTTGTCTGTGTGTTGTTTCCTCTCCGAGATGAAATTGCGAATGATAGGTCTTTACGGTAAGTGCATGACTCGCCGTTTCGCAATTAACATCACGCAACTTTCTAGATTCCCGCATCATCACGCTTTCGCTGTGCATTAGTGCGCGCCGGCATGCGCCAGCGACGGCAGACGATTTGTGCAGTGCTAGTAGTGCATTTCTTTCAATTTCATTCCATCGAAAACCCGCGCGAAATCGCAAACAGAAAGGGCGGGAATGCATCCCACCCTTTGATGTCTTGTCGCTCTCGCGCTGTTTTTCGCCAGCTCCAGGATTAGAGTCCGAGCTGTCTGGCGATGACGAGGCGTTGAATTTCGGAGGTGCCTTCGCCAATTTCGCAAAGCTTTGCGTCTCTGAGGAAACGCTCCGCCGGGAAATCCTCGATATAGCCGTATCCGCCGTGAATTTGCACGCAGAGGTTGCAGCACTTGCTGGCGATTTCTGAAGCGAATAGCTTAGCTTGCGAGCCTTCCATAGTGACGCGCTTACCGTGGTCCTTCATCCAAGCCGCATGGTACAGCATCAAACGGGCTGCATGAATCTGCGTTGCCATGTCTGCCAGGTAGCCCTGGATGAATTGGTGTTTGCCGATGGGCTGACCGAACGACTCTCTTTGTTTTGCATAGGTCAAAGCCGAATCGAAAGCTGCTTGGGCGATACCCAGAGCGAGCGAACCGATTGAGATGCGTCCGCCTTCGAGTGTTGTAAGCGCTTGCTTATAGCCTTCGCCGACTTCACCGATCAGGTTTTCTTTCGGGATTTTGCAGTTGTCGAAAGTGATGCTGGCAGTCGGCGAGCCGCGCATGCCCATCTTCTTCTCGACCTTGCTGACGTAATATCCGGGTGTGCCCTGCTCAACGATGAAGGACGAAATGCCTTTGCGTCCGAGGCTTTGGTCGGTCATTGCCATGATGATGCCCACATGTGCATCAGTGGCGTTGGTGATGAACTGCTTGGTGCCGTTCAAAACCCAGTGATCACCCTCCAGTTTGGCGGTTGTCTTTTGCATTGCTGCATCAGAGCCTGTACCTGGTTCGGTCAATGCCCAGCATCCGATCCATTCGCCGGAAGCGAGTTTTGGCAAGTATTTCTTCTTCTGTTCGTCTGTGCCGAAGAGTTTGATTGGGTTTGTGCCAAGAGAGCAGTGAGCTGCATAACTCAAACCGGTTGAACCGCAGGCGCGACCAATTTCTTCGCAAGCAATAGCGTAGCTTCTATAGTCCAGTCCGAGACCTTCGTACTCTTCAGGAACGAGAACGCCGAGGTAACCAAGTTTGCCTAGCTCTGCAAATGTCTCGGCTGGGAAGCGTGCATTCTTGTCGACTTCTTGTGCTTTGGGAGCGATTTTCTCGGTCGCAAAAGTTCTGATGGCTTCGCGAATGTCGTGATGTTCTTGGTCTAAGAACTCTCCGTATGGCAAAACATCGGAGGAGTTGAGGGTCGCGGTCACGGCGGTTCTCCTTGAATTAGTGCAAATGGCGCTCGTCAACAGCTACAAGCGATTTGCAGAGCCTTTACGCGATAACGCCGAAACAAAGCAGCGTAAAAATGCAGCAGCGTAAAAGGGATGCCCAGATCCTATCGTGTAATGACGCGAAACTGCCAGGATTTACTAATTTTTCACTACTGTCTTGATTACTTGCGATAACCGAAGAATTCTTCAACTGCCTCAACGATGCGCTTGGAGGCTTGTCCGTCTCCAAACGGATTGACAGCTGTTGCCATTCGCTTGTAGCTGTCAGGTGTCGTCAAAAGCTCACGGGCTGCACTTACTATGCCTTCTTGTTCAACGCCGACCAGTTTTGCAGCTCCGGCGCTGACCGCTTCGGGGCGCTCGGTATTGGTGCGCATAACCAGAACAGGTTTTCCAAGAGATGGTGCTTCTTCCTGAATACCGCCAGAGTCGGTCAGTACGAAATTGCACTTGCGCATCGCATATACGAACGGAACATAGTCCAGGGGCTCGACGCAGATGAGGCGCTCATGCCCCGCAAAAACAGGCTCGATCGAATTGCGAACAACAGGGTTTTTGTGGATCGGATAGAAAATCTGGACGTCTGGAAACTCTTCTGCAATCACTCTCAGAGCGCGCGCAATCTCGGACATGCTGTCGCCCCAATTCTCGCGCCTGTGCGCAGTAACTAGCAGAACTCTGTAGCGCTCGAAATCGACATTTGCAAAGAGGCTGTGATCGACTTTCGACTCATCCAGCCGGGACGAAGTATCTAGCAAAGCGTCGATAACCGTATTACCGGTCAGGTATACGTTGTCGACAATGTTTTCCTTCTTCAAATTCTCCACCGCTAACGGTGTAGGCGCGAAGTGCAAGCTGGCGAGGCGCCCTGTCAGGCGTCTGGACATCTCTTCCGGAAATGGGTTGTACCGGTCTTCCGTACGCAGCCCCGCTTCAACGTGGCCTACAGGGATCTTCTTGTAGAAAGCCGCCAGTGATGCAGCCATTACCGTGACCGTATCGCCCTGTACCAGAAGTAGATCCGGCTTCGACTCCTCAAGTACTTCATCCATCGACTTGATAACCCGTGAAGTCAATTCGGCAAGAGTTTGCCCATGCTTCATCAAGTTCAAATCGTGGTCAGCAGTAATTCCGAACCACTTCAACATCTGGTCGAGCATCTCTCGATGTTGCGCTGTTAGAGTGACAATTGGCTCTAAAAATTCTGATTTGCGCAAAGCATGGACGACCGGAGCAAGCTTGACAGCCTCCGGACGCGTTCCAAACACACACATCACGCGCCTTTTCATGCCAGGATTCTAACCCATTGGCAAAGGCATTTTCAGGTTTCGGCCAGACTGAAAACCAATCGAAACACTGGCGTTGTAAGTAGCTGGGAATTGGCAATGAACTATATGGAAACCACCACGGGGGCTGTAATCTGATAGACTCGTGGCAACTGATCTCAGTTATTTTTGTCTTATAGCCAGAGGTTGACGTGGACGTAATTGTTGAAGGAAAAATCACGCCGGAAGAGGGAATTGATGAAGTCATTCAGACTGTCATCGACCTGAAAGCGGTGCAGCACGCAATACTGCGGGTAACCTGTGCGGACTCCGACTTGCAAGGCAGAGTCGCCTTTTCGCAAGGTGGATATATCCTTGGCGGTCAAGTCGCGGAATCTGGTGAGACCGGTTATGCGGCGGTGAAAAAACTTCTGGAAGTGCGCAAGGGCAACTACGCCATCCTCGATCCCGGTCGCACGTATGTCCCCGAGGTCAATCAGAGTTTGTGGATCAAAGGCGAAAAGGTTATCGATCGCTTGCCGAATTTGCCCGAATCCGTTGATGATTTGCTCGATGCAAATCCGGAGTCACTTGCGCAAAAGGTAGAGCATACGCCGATCGGACGCATCGACATCAGAACAGATCGCTCTGAAGACGCAACAGGTGCGCCAGCTACGACAGTAGAAGACGTAAAGAGTAAAGCCCGCCAGCTGGACCTTTCCGGTGCTAAGACAGTCCAGCAATTAGTCATTTACGCAGTTGCCGCGATCGTTGGAACATACATCGCAATCAACTACGGCAGCGACATTTACTTCTACATCATCAAAGCTTTGAGCGATATGGGTGTGAGCATCTAGTCTCACGAAAGCCTGATGTCGCCAATACGAATGCTTGATCAAAGCGCAAGAAAACTCGATCTACCTCGAGCGAGATTTTGATGTCTTCAACTGGCGTCCCCTGGATAAATATTGAGTTGGAATGTTCTTCGCGCAAGCGGCGAACGTTGTTTTACGAAGGCGCCGAAAACACATTAGAGACTGAGAAACCTCTGCTAATTGCTTTCCATGGGGGTTCTGGTCAGCCGGAACAGATGGAAAAACTGACCGGTTTCATTTCACTTGCGAAGGAGCAGAACTTTTTCGTCGCATATCCCGAAGGATTAAATCGGGCTTGGAACGACGGCAGAGATCGTCCTGGCAGAAGAGAAATTGATGACGTAGAGTTCTTGATTAAACTCATCGATAACCTCTGCCAATCGTATCCGATAGACAGGAAGCGGGTTTTCGCGTGCGGCATCTCCAACGGCGGTTTTTTTGCGCAATACTTGGCGGTGCGTGCGCCAGGTCTTTTAGCCGGTGTCGGCTCAGTTGCCGCAACGGTTCACGAACCGATGTATAAGAACATGCTCGTGCCTGAGCCCGTGCCCATCGTCTTTATCCTGGGCAAAGACGACCCTGTCATACCGTTTGCCGGCGGAGAAATCGAACTTGCCCGACGGAAAGCAGGACTTGTGGTATCGGCGGAAGAAAGTTTGAACTATTGGGTGTCCGCTAATCATGCCGATCCCCATTGCATTGAGCTTGAATTGCCTGTTCTGGAACCAGATGATCCCACTCGTGTTTTGAAGCGTGTGTATGTTCCGTCGAATAATGGAAAGCCTGTCGCTGCCTATATAGTCGAAGGCGGAGGGCACGCTTGGCCGATGGGCTGGCAATATTATCGTGAGCGCTACATCGGCACAACCAGCCGCCAACTCAATGCGAGTCAGGCGATTCTGGACTTTTTTCTTTAGCTCTACCGGACTTTACCCTCGTTAAGAGCTCGACTACAGTGCCGCCGCAAACTATTCCGCCTGCCCAAGATAACATCGCAGTCGTCCACTGATGTTTCCACAGTAAAATCTTGAGGCATGCTGATTTCGGGAAAGTCCGAGTGTTCTGGAAAAAGAAAAAGCGTAGAAAAAGAGGCGAATGTCGAAGCGTTCTCATAGCGAAACTCATAAAATGCAGAGCATCGGCTGGCTGCGTGCGGCTGTCCTCGGCGCCAATGACGGAATCGTCTCTACTGCCAGCCTCCTTCTGGGTGTTGCTGCTTCCGGCGCGGAGCAATCGAGCATTCTTATCTCGGGCTTGGCGGGTTTGGTTGCTGGTGCCATGTCCATGGCTGCCGGTGAGTATGTTTCGGTCTCTTCGCAGTCTGACACTGAAAAGTCCGCGATTGCTGAAGAGAAGCGAGAGCTTGCTGAGAACGTGGGAGGCGAGCGGCTCGAGCTTGCTCGCATATACATGCGCAGAGGACTCGACCAGGCGCTTGCCGAGCAGGTCGCCGACCAGTTAATGGAGAAAGATGCGCTTGGTGCACATGCGCTCGATGAGTTGGGGATTACTCCGTCGAGTCAGGCCAACCCCTTGCAGGCTGCATTGGCGTCTGCGGTCAGTTTTTCTGCCGGTGCGTTATTGCCTCTGATTATCGCGATTCTTACTCCTCATGAACTGCTTACACCTGCGATTGTCGTTAGCGCTCTTCTCCTGCTTGCATTTTTGGGAGGATTGGCCGCTAAAGTTGGCGGCGCTCCAATTTTCCCAGCAGTAGCGCGGGTTACTATTTGGAGCGCCCTTGCGCTAGCGCTGACATATACCGTCGGTCACTTTGCGGAAGGACTGATTGCCAAACACTGAGCTGAATCAGCTTGCCATTAACTCCCGCGAGTTGGCATAGCCTCTAATCTCGCGCGTAATAAATGACGCGCGTTTTTTTGATTCTTGTAATTGCTACATGATCTCGTAAGAGGTGTTTCTTCAGGTATTAGATCATGAACTGTCGAACACAGGAAGATTAAACAAGGCTCACGAGAATCGCGCTAGAGATTACTGCCATTTCACAATGCGGTTTGCCCCACTTACGCGACATCAAGTCTTAGTCTCGCGTGACTACATAAGCTCTTAAAAACAAGTTTCAGAAGCCTGATTTGGTGAGGGTCTTCAAATCTGATCAACAGCTTGGCCAGGTTTTTAGCAAAGATTCAGATCCCCCATAAGTTCATTACCAGGTATTGCTTGACAACCACGTGTTTAATTAGGCTGAGTTCATAGTTTCTTTTCACCACATCACACAAGAGTTCGTCCAACCCAAAAACCTCATTGCCATTCGGCTATCGGTAGTTTTCTCTCCAGCGCTCGCGCTGAGGACAAGACCATCGCTGACGAAACGGCAATCCGCGACTCACTGAAGCCAGCGCAATAGCAACGGCAACGGTTAGCACAGCGGTGTGTGTAGTGGAGAGTAAATACGCGTGATTCGGCGATGTTCGTCGAGCACGTTTTTGTTCAACCAAAAACGAAAGGAGGTTACGCCATGTATGCATTCAGCACGATTGCTGGTCATCAGATGTCGGCGTGGCGTAACAGCCAAGCTCGACGAACTCGTGACCATGCAACAAGAGTTTCCACGATTCCCGCACACAGCTTCGGTCCGGTCTTCCGAAGTGCTGCGACGGGCTTCGTTTTCAACAACCAAACAGACCGAAAGGAGGTAACCAGCCATGAATAAGAAGCCATTCACAGTTTCTGAATCGGATTTCGCGGCGTGGCTCGTGTGCCACCTGCGGTATCTGTATCGGAGCATCGGAACCCGCAAGTCTCAGCCGTCACTGCAGAAGGTGGTCGGTGATGGGACTCACGAAGCCGTTGCTGTTGAGGACGTCGCCGAGCGCGCCGCCATCGTCGAAAAGCATGTCGAGCGTCTGCCGGAAGAGCAGCGCGCGGAAGCGAAGAAGATGATGGAGTCGCAGATCAAGGTTGCGGACCAGCAGGACGAGGAAGAAGAACCGGTCATCGGTGAGGAGAAGGAAAAGCTCGAGCGTTGGCGCGTTCCTGGTACTGACCGGGAGTTCGTCATGAAGTCGGACAAGATTGGGTGGGGACAGGACGACCTCGGTCGCCAGTACCTGCGCATCACCGACCGCAAGAGCGGACTGAATCCTGACTGGGTGGTCTGGAAGACCAAGATGGAGCTGTCGTTCGCTCGCATGGAACTTGCGCGACTGGAGAAGAACCGGGACGCTGTTGCGGCTCGCGTTTCGAAACTGGAAGCGGAGGTAGCAACTCTCGAAGGTAGCGCACGCGCTGCTGCAGAGAAGAAGCTGCCTTATCAGCGCGAAGTGCTGGTCAAGGAAGTCGCGAAGACGGAAGAAGCGCTCATCGTGGTGAAGAAGCTTGCGTCGAAGCTCAAAAGGCAGATTCGCAAGTACGAGCGTGTGCGTACGCAGTTGTTCTTCTTCGCAATGGTGGCCGAGCAGACTCGGGACTTCCACCAGGCCTCTAGGCTGGCTGCGCAATTCCTCGGCGAAGTGTCTGAGGAAGAACGTGCCAATGTGGAGAAGTTGAAGGCGGACTACCGGAAGCAGTTCGGTCAGCCGGATCGCGAGCCCGATTCCAACGGGTTCGAGTTCTGGTACAAGCCCGAATTGGGAGCGGAAGCGTTGGAGCACTACCTTGCGCAGATTCCAGTGATGGAAGAAGCGCGGGCGGAGCGCGATGCTGATGCGACCACCGGCGGTCACTGCTTCGACTGCGACTACCGCGACTCTTGCCCGGCTTTCAAGGCGTGGCAGGATGCGCGCAACGGAGGCTCCAACCTGATTCCTCTGCGGGTCACTGTGCCTGCGAAGGGTGGGGCGGAGAAAACGGCGTGAGCTTGGTGTAGGCGGCGTTGGACGGAGAAATCCGAAGAGCGCTGCCTGCGGTCTTGCTCACAAACACCGGACGGCTGTGCGTCATGACGACGCACGGTCGTTTTGGTGTGGTTGTTCAACAACGAAACGGAGTGAAAGCTATGCAAAACGGCAAAACTGCAATGGTGCTGGCACTGGGCGTGACGTCGGTCGGGCGCAGCGAGATGCCTGCCGCTCTCGAAGCGGAAGCGCATCGCCAGACGGGCGACCAGATGCTCGTCCTCAACTGCGCCGACTACGGCGTTCCGCAGGGGCACATCGGTCGGCTGATCGGTCATCCGGCGGGCTACGTCTCGCACGGCGACGACCGCAATCCGCCGGAAGGGCTGCTGGCGATGCTCGCTCTCGGGAAGATGCAGCGCGGCGATCAGCCGTGCGTCTTCTTCGACGACGACAGCCCGGCAGCGGTGAACTAGGCGCCACAAACGCCTGAACGAAACGACAAGGGGCATGCCGAAAGGCGTGCCTTCTTGTTTCAGCAGGAGGAAATAGCTATGACGAAAATCGGACCGAATACGACGGAAGTCGTGGTGATGTCCTTCGGGCTCAAACAGCTCGAAGACGCGCGCGCCGATGTGCAGGACGAGGTCAACAGCCTCTGCCGTCGCATCGCCAATGCGCAGCTCGTCATCGATGTGAGCGGCCTTCCCAATCCGCACTACATCGACTCGCTTCGCGCGCTCACCGGGCGTGACGTCGCGATTGCCGAGTACCTGATGCAGCAGCCGGAAACCTTGCAGCTTCTCGACAGTGTCGTGGAGCAGCTCGGCGTACTGCTGAACAGCTATCAGGCGCGCGGCAACAACCACGGTACGGTGACCATCGCTTTCCGCTGCACCGGCGGCAAGCATCGCTCGCAGTTCTTCGCGGAACGTGCGGCGCTGATGGTGCACGACATCGTCTCGAGCTGGGAAGAGCCCGCGACGGTGAGGGTGGAGCACGTACGAGACAAGTGGGCGAGCAACTAGACCGCCCCTTCTCACGTACGTGACTCATACGGCGGCAGCGCCCGGCATCGGTAGCTTCGGCTTCTGATGCTGGGCTGATGCCATTGTCAAAATCCACGCAGGTGGCGAAAGTCGCTTGCTGAGGAGCCTTTATGTGGGCAATCAAACTCTCCAATGGCCGCGGTCATGTGGAGTGGTACGAAACCCTGTCCGTGCGCACTCAAGCCGATAGCAAGGCTGATGCGCGTCACTTCAAGTCGAAAGAAGAGGCGGATGAGCGGGCGTCGTTCTGCGAACGGCATGCCGACGCATTCTCCGGCGCTTTCTACGACGAAGGCAAGGGCAGGTACACGCTGACGGCAACGGTCGAGCCTGTGTAGCAGCAGGTTCAACCCTTGCTGTGGCGCACTTGCTAACTAAATCTAGGAGGAACCATGGAAAAACGGAAAGCTGCGGTAATCATCGCAGACACCGGGTTCTCCCCGGATTCGCTGGCGGGTGCCACGCGTATCCTCGGGGTGTACGACCTGGTGCAACGCCGATGCGTAATCGGCAATCCCTATGTGACGGATGCCACCGACCTCGGTGCCATTGCCGGCGACCCGCACAAGCACGGAACATTCGTGCTCAAGGCGCTGACGGCTCTGGATTCCGATGTGCCGGTGGTGCTCATCCGCTCGCATGACCCCGAAGAAGGCATCATCCGCACGACCTGGAGCGAAGGCAAGCCAGTGTCGGACGGATGGACGGAAGCTTACCTGTGGGCGGTGCGTCTGTGCCAACTGCATGGTCTGGCGTCCGTCGCCAACTTCTCATTCGGGCGAGTCTTCCACGCTGCCGATGGCACGGGCTGGGATGCGTTCCAGTTCGCCAAAGTAGTCGGCGAAGGCAAGCCCGGACACGTCATCGTGGCGGCTGCCGGCCCCGGTGACGGACGTTGCGCCCACGCAGTATTCAGCGTCGTCGACAACACGGCGACTGCAATTGCAGTGGAGCAGAAGGAGCCGACGAGCTACAACTTCTGGACGAAGGTCGCCGGCGCTGTCGATGAGAATTCATCGGACGCGCAAGACGACTGGATTCTGGAAGTCTGGCGCGGCGACTCTCTGGTGTTGCGGCAGGACGGCGCGCATGTTCCGGTCAACTTCTGGAACGGGCGCAAGCAGCTCCAGTTCAAGCTCGAAGGCGTGGGTCGTGTGACACTCGTCGTCAAGCTCAAGGACGGAGCAGTCGGTGAACGCGGCTTCGAATGCTGGTTGGCGACGGGCGACGCTCGTTTTCTCGACCACATCGATGACACGTACATCGTCGAGCCGGCGGCTTTTCCATCGGTGATTGCGGTCGGTCTCAAGGCCGGCAGCTATTCATCGGCGCAGAAGATGCCTGGCTGCAAGCCTGATGTCCTCATCGACGGCGGAGGACCCATCAGTTTTCGCCTGCCCGAAGTCGTCGTCAAAGTGGTGCGGATTCTCGAAGACAACCCCAACCTGGACGCTCTCCAGGTGAAGGCGTTGCTCGGAAAGTATCCGGTGCTGGACTAGTCTCAAGACGAGGAGAACTCTCTATGACAGAGGAAATCCGCTTCCTGACGGTCGACGAAGTGGTCGCCCAGCAGGAACAGCAACTCGCCAAGTACAAGGGCGGTGTGCCGGGAATTCGCGACAGCAGTCAGTTGGCTGCTGCCGTCGAGCTGCCCGCCATGACGCACCATCTGACTGGTTCGCTCAATGCGGCGGCGGCTGGCTACCTGACGTATCTCGTCCGGGACCACGTCTTCGAGCAGGGCAACAAGCGGATAGGCTTGGCGTCTGCGCTCATCTTCCTCGCCATCAATGGCTACAAGGTCAACGCCTCCAACGAGGAGCTGACCGGACTGGTCATGAAGATGGCGTCGGTGGGCAACACCCGCGAATCGGTGGAAGCGTTCTTCGACGCCCACGCCGAAGCGGTGCAACCGATGTCGCTCGACGAAGCCGCCGACTGGATGCACGGGGCGTACGCTCCGACGTTCGTCGAACTGGCCAAGTAGGCTCGACGCCATGCGTCCACCGTGTGAGGACGCCATTCGTCGACCTTTGCGACATCAACACAGTGACCTCGCGCACGGTGCATGGGCAGGGCGTTTCCAAACTCCCTCTCACGCATCGGCGCGCCGGGTCGTTTCCCCCTGAGTACGCGCTTTCTCTGGCGGCGGCTTAACAGCCGACCGCATCGTTCGGCGAGGTGTTCTTGCCGGCTGGCGTGCCATCGGGATTTGGTCAAGTTGACCTAATTCACAAAAAAGAAAAGGAGGTAAACCATGACGCTCAACATGAAGTTGAAGGAGCTCGTCTCGCTGAAAGAACAGCGCGATGCGGCTCGCGAGCGCTGGCAAGCGCTCCTCAGTCAAGGTGACGATGGTCACTTTGCGGCACGCCAAGAACACCTGCGTCTCGACGATGCCTATGAGGCAAAAGTGCAGGAGCTTTTCCAGCTGCTCAAGTCGCTCGGCGACGATGGCAGTCTGGAAGACGAGATGGAAGATGTGTCGCGTGAAGATGCGCGGGTGCTCCAACACCTGCTCTCAGAGCGCGGCATGCTCAGTCTCGTTGAAGACTCAGGCGGAAACGACCTGGACACGCTGGTGACAAGATGGCGCGCAGCGTCCACTAACCTGGATGCGGCTCAACGCCTGAACGTCGTTCGCCAGCAGGAGGGGGCTCAAGGTTTTGACGGCAGGCTTGCCGAAGAGACCGAGGGCTTCCGTGTTCCTGAGGTATTCGCCAAAGCAGTCAGTGTCATGCGTCAACTCCTGGGCACCATTGCTCAGGACGACCCTCGCGATGCTGATGACAGGCTGGCGGACGCCATCTGGTACATGGTGCGTACACGTCGTACGCGCCTGGACAAGGCGGCGGAAAAACTGCAGAGCGTTTTGCAGGACCTGTTCAAATCCGGAACTTTGGACTACGCACTGTCCGAGCTGGAGCCTGATTCCAGAAAGGCTGTGCGTGATGCCATCGCCGGTGGTTTCATCCTGCAACGGCAGCTGCAACCGGAAACGAAGCCCCAGGCTCTCCCGGTGACAGTGCTGGACAGGACGGACACCCGGCCGGAGGAGAGCTAAACGGTCGACGCATGGCGTCGACTTTACAAAGCAGCCCCTAATTGAGAAAGGAGGCCGACAATGGACATCCACTCGGGTGGCGCTTACCCGGCTTCCAAGCTGGCGAACTTCGCGCCCAACGCCTTCATCTTCCGCGGTATCACAATCGCGGGGATGGAGGGTCTGTTGCAAGCGTTCAAGTTCGACAAGCCGCACATGCAGATTCACGTCTGCACTCTGTTCGGCATGGCAGCGAAGAAGCGGGGTGCAAAGCGCAACTGGCGGCGTGACCAGACGCTCTACTGGCAGGGGCAGGAGTTGGATCGGCATGGCGCCGAATACCAGCAACTGCTCGATGAGGCTTACATGGCGATGTTCACTCAGAACGAGGGGGCTCGCCGTGCGCTTCTTGCCACGGGCAACGCGACGCTGACGCATTCAATCGGGAAGAAGAAAGAGTCTGAGACGGTGCTGACTGAGCGTGAGTTCTGCTCACGCCTGATGCGCTTGCGCAGTCACTTTCAGGCGCTCGAGAAGAAGCGGTAAAGAGCGAAGCATCGCTGGTGATGCGAGCTCAGGACAAACTCGGAGGGCGAAAGCTATCCGGGCAAGGATGCTGCGCGCGTGCGCAGTGAACCAACGCTTGAGGTGAAAAACCTCTTGAGCCGACGCTTTCGGCAAGGCGGCGACAACGCCAACGCCAGTGAAGGGAATCGAAAGCAAGACAAGCAAACAACTTGTCTCGATTTAACGCGCCGTCATAGCTCGCTTTCAGCTAGGCGGTCATCAAAAGAGGCTAAGAAGAAAATGAGTACTACATCAACGAAACAGTTCAAGGTGTACGCCGAAGTCGGCGACATCATGGGCTTCGAAGTGAAGGTGATCAACCACGAGCGGCGCCTGGTCATCGGCGATCTGGACACCGGCGAAGGCTGCGTGCTCCCGTTCGGACAACTGGGCAAGGACCGTCTCGACAGCCTGCGCGAGCCGCTTGGTTCGGATGGCGGGTCGGAGTTCAATGTGCGCGTCCTGGATGCGTACACGGACAGCCGTTCCCGTCGCCGGATTCTCGTCAGCGAGCGCGCCGTGGAAGACCGCGTGTTTCACCAGCACGTGGATCACAACACTGCCGAATCCGAAGTCGTCCCCACCAACCTGGTGCCGGCGGAGGTTCTCGCCACAGCTCGTCAGAAGAAGACCCTCGGTCATACCGTTCGCGGTACGGTCGTCGGCGACGCTCCTGGCGGCGGAAAGCGGGTGGACATCGGCAAGTTCATCGCCATTCTCTCACGGGAAGAACTCGCGGGCGTCAGCCCCGAATCTCTCCGCAAGGGCGTGACGGTGAAGGTGAAGTTCTTGGACGTCACCGAGAACAGCATCACGCTCACCCGCAAGGGCGTCGCGTAATGCGTGCACGACTGCAACCGGTTCGGGTGGTTGGCGAAAGCTGGCTGCCTGAGCCGGTCGCGGTCAAACTGTGAGGAGTTTAGAGATGAACTTCCAATCTGCACTGAGTGGGCCGGGTGGGCTGATGCTCATCTTGCTCGTGGTCGCCGTCGCCGTCAACGTCTACAGCTACTGGATTTACAACGGAGTTCGCTCCCTTGTGGTCCAGGCGCTGCAGTCGAAAGACGGAATCGCCGGCAACCACACTGTCGCGACGTACGCCAAGCTGCTCTACAGCGACGCGATGCGCGGCAGGTTCTACACGCCGTCTCAGGCGGTCAGCGGCAATCGCGCCAACGACCGCATTTGCCGGCAGGTGGAACGGTCCGAGCAGTATGCGCACCTCAAGGAGCTCGCCTCCTGGGTGCGTGATCTGCCGCCACCGTTCAACCTCGTCCCCTACTGCGTCTAGGTTAACGCGCTCTCTGACGCAAACATAAAGAGAGCGCTGTTTCAACGAGAGGAAGTATATGCCATGCCTTACGACAACGGTGTATACCGTGCGCTGCCGAACTGGTGGCAACGGTTGTCGTTCTGGTACACGCGGCTGTGCGCCATCCTCCTCCACTGGGGGCAGCTCTACGGCACGTACCCGTACCAGTACCACCTCGACCGAGTAGTCGGGGTAGCTGTTCGCTTCCGCATCACCGACCTGCCATTCTTGCGCTCCTGCCTGGGTCACGATCTTCCCGAAGATCAGAAAACCCCGGCATGGCTGCTCTGGCTGATCGGCATGTGCAAGGAGGCGCGCAGTCTCATCTTCGGCGTCACCGATGAGGACGGAGCCACACGCGAAGAACGCAAAGCGAAGACCTATCCCAAGATCAGGTCAACGCCGCGCGCGACCACGCTGAAGCTCTGCGACCGCATCGCCAACGTCGAAGAGTGCATCCGCAGTGGCAACTGGAAGCAACTCGAGAAGTACCGGCGTGAGCAAGCTCACTTCCGGCACGAGTGCTACCGGGCGGACGACATCGAGGCTGCTCCCCTGTGGGCGCATCTCGAGGCTCTGTTCGCTGCCAACCCGGCGCGCTGAGCGCCTATCGAAGTGCTCGCGGGCGGCGGATACGGCAACGTTCCGTGCCTGCGGGTGGCTTCGGTCTAAGTCGTCGGCTGGCGGCAGGTGGAGCTTCGGTTCTGGCTGTCGCCGGTCGGTGGACTCAGATCTACCGACTTGTGCTTAACCATATCTATATATAGGCGCGCGTCGTTAGTTCTGAGTTCATCGGCTAACGCTGATTGCTCATGACCAAAGTCTTTGTTTAGGAGATTGTCAAAAATGAAACTCTATGCGGTAACAACTCAAGCGCTCGCCATGCACGTCTTCAAGTCTGCTGGTGAACCTGAAAAGGGTCTGCCTGCCCTGAATGACCTTCTGGGCGAGCTGTGCCACACGGTGCTTGCGGATGCCGCCGCCTCCTCGGTGGAAGTGTCCGAAAGCCTGGAGGTGAAAGAACCGCTGGCAGCGGTCTTGCATCTCGAATACGACGACGACCTGCATGCCAGGCTCATCGCCGAGGGTCACATCAAGGACGGTCAGCCGGACAATTTCGGCAAGCCACGCCTTGCAGTATCCGGATTTGCGGCAGACATCCTCAACCGGCAAGCGTCGGTGACGGTGTCTTTCCACAAACTCGGCGTGCTGATTCGCAACGAACGTCCCGCCAAAGAGTACCTGAACTGACGTGAGTCGGCTCAGTATCAACCACAACAGCCGCTGCTGCGCAATCGGCAGTGGGCTACAGCATTGGAGGTTCTGATGAAGAATCGCAACGACAAGTCGAGCAAGCAGCGCCAGGCTCCGGTGGTGCTCACCGTCGAAGAAATCGGCAAGCTGCTCGCGCCCTACAAGGGACGGCAGCGGCTGGTGCTTCTGGTCGGTGTTCCGGGCTCCGGCAAGAGCACCATCGGTGATGGCATCGAGGTGGCGGGCGGATACGTTCGTCTCAGCTACGACGCCATTCGCCAGCGCCTCTACGGTGACGCCAGCGAGCACGGGCACGAAGGCGAGGTCGGCAAGACGTTCCGCGAGGAACTGCGCGCCGCACTCACTTCGGGCAAATCCGTGCTCGTCGACAACACCAACTTCCTCACCGACATGCGGACGCACATCATCGACATCGCGCGCGAGTGTGGAGTCACCGATGTGCACCTCGTGGTGATGAAGGTCCCTCTGCCCGTCTGTCTGCAGCGCAACCGCGCTCGCGACCGGGTGGTGCCCACGCGTCAGGTGCGTCACATGCACTTCAAGCTGAGCACCAGCGAGTGGCCGACCGGCAAGGAAGGGCGCATGACCATCGTGCGTCCCGGACCGCGGCCTCACACCTACAACGTGGGCGGCTTTGCTGCTGCCTACGCCGGTGGAGGCAAACCCAATTCGCAGCCCCGAAAGGAGACCGTCATGAAGACCAACGACCAAGGGGGCTACGTCGGGTTCGGCGAAGCTGCCCGCAAAATCGGCATCCAGTCGCAGTACGCCTCGCGCTACGTGCGTGGCGACAGCGACCATGCCAATTGCGGCAGCGACCCGAGCTTGGGACGCGAGCTGCGCTTCGTCGGCGACCCCGGCGACTACCACGACCTGCTCATCCACGGCGACGACGTGGACGAGTTCGTCACCCGCGTCAAGGCGGCAAAGCAGAAGGAGGGCGGCTTGTTCGCTTTCCTCAACCGTGAAAAGGAGGCTCCCAATGGCGAATGACAAAGCGGGATTTCCTCCTGCCTTCACCACGCAAGCCGCAGAGCTGGCTGCCTTCGTCGACGTCGTCCCCGGCGTCGATGCTCTGGCAGCCAGGCTCCATGCGGCGCACGAGCAAAAGCGCAAGTTGCGCGTCAAGCTGGGCGTCGACCCGACCGGGTCGCTGCTCCATCTCGGACACGCGGTGCCGCTGCGCTTGCTGCGCCGCTTCCAGGACCTCGGGCATCAGGCTGTGCTGGTCATCGGCGGCTTCACTGCCACCATCGGTGACCCCACCGGGCGAGACAAAACTCGCCCGCGGCTCAGCAAAGAGCAAGTCGAGGAGAATGCTGCCACGTTCATCGCGCAGTCCGGCAAGATTCTCGATGTCGCGACTCTGGAGGTGTTCTACAACACGCCTCTCGGGAAGATGACGCTCGATGACTTGGTTCCGGTCTTGCAAGCATCCAGCGTCAACCAGCTGCTCGCCAAGGACGTCTTCGGCAAGCGCATGGAAGGCGGCGGTTCGCTTGCGATTCTGGAGATGCTCTACCCGCTGCTCCAGGGGCACGACAGCATCTCGGTCAAGGCGGACATCGAGCTGGGCGGCAGCGACCAGCGCTTCAACGTGCTGATGGGAAGGCAGATGCAGAGCGCGTTCGGCTTCGAGCCGCAACTCGCGATGCTGACGCCCATCCTCACCGGTACGGACGGCGAGACCAAGATGTCCAAGTCGTTCGGCAACTTCATCGCGCTGGACGACGAACCGAACGATGTGTTCGGCAAGGTGATGCGCATTCCCGACCGGCTCATTCTCGAGTACACGAGGCTGGTCACGGTGCTCAAACCGTCGCAAATCGAGGCTGCCCGCAAGCGTCTCGAAGAGGACGGTGAGAACCCGATGGTACTCAAGCGCGAATGCGCCACGCAAGTCGTCCGTTTCATCCACGGCGACGACGCGGCGGTGGAAGCGCTCGAGCACTGGGATCGCGTGCATCGTCAGCGGGAAATCCCCGTCGACATGCCGTCACATGTGGTGGCAGCGCCGACCAGGCTGGTCGACGTCATGGTGGCTTGCGGCCTGGCTCCCAGCAAGGGGCAGGCTCGCAAGTTCATCCAGGGCGGCGGCGTCAAGCTTGATGGCGTCAAGGTGTCCGACACGGAGATGCAAGTCGAAGTGCCGGGCGCTGAAGGCTCTGTGTTGTCGCACGGCAGGCGTCAGTTCGTCAGACTGATCGCCTGAGCAGTAACTACTCACTTCGTTGTGTCACGGCAATTTCTCGGCATCGAGCAATCGATGACGCGGTTGGGTTGTTTCGACAATCCAGCCGGTCGTTGCCAAACCCATTCGATGGCGCGTGACGAGAGCGTTCCATCGATCGCGGCATTGCCCGCAAATAGGAGAGACTGGTATGTCGAAATCGAAAGTGGATCAGGTTGCCGGCGACAAGATCGTCCCTGTGGGACCGATTCTCATCGCCGCTGCTTCCTCCAACGAAGCGACCATCATCGGCGTCGACTTCGCGCTGCGCAAGATGGACCGCATGCACAAGGATGCGATCGCCGCGCGCAGCAAGAAGCACCCCCTGGATGCCTCGGTGCAGGCGTTCATGCTCGGTGCCGGCGGCAAGGTCGTGGCCGAGTCGGGCTTCCTGTTCTACGGTCAGCCTCACTACGCCGGCGGCGTGGCGGAGCTGCTTCCGGTGGGCCCGCTCTCGCGCTTCCACTCGACCATCCGCCTGCGTCTCGGCGCCATGCCCGCGGAAGTTCAGCGCATCGCGCTGGTCTCCAGTGTGCATGACACGAAGCATCATCACGTCGGCATGTTCGGCGTGATGACGACGTACGTCTGCAAGGGCGACCTCGAGCCCGTCGGCATCAACATCTACCGCGAGTTCAACCGCGGTCATGGTGCGGTGGTGCTCGGCGAGTTCACCCGCGTCGACGGCAACTGGCAGTTCGTCAGCGACGGCGAAACCGTCGAAGGGGGGCTGCGGGAGCTGTGCGGACGCTATGGCGTTCGGCTCGAGGAAGACGAAGCGAAAGCCTAGTCGCCGCGAACCGAGCAAACAAAAACGTTCCTGGCGCTGGGGCTGGGAGCGTTTTTCAACCATACCCCAGTGTCACTACCTGTAGTGCGTTAACTCAAAGAAAGGAGCAACATGAAAGCGAACAACATTCCGATCCGCCTCAGCGGTCGGGTGTTCGTCCACAAGCTGCTCGCTGAGAAATTGCCGTACTATGCGCTGGAAAATGTCCGGGAACTCCGTGAGGGGGACCTGAAGCTCATTGCTGTGCCCGACCGAAAAGGGCATGGCTACTCGGGCTTCATCCGGGCGTGGATCTGGCAGAGCAACAGTACCGGCAAAGGTGGCAACTGGCGCAATCTCGCAATCCGCGAGAAAGCCGGGACCGAAGCCATCTATCACGGCGACATCTTAATGAAGGAGAAGGCTCGCGAGGTGATGAATCACCTGGCTGCCCTCCAGGGAACGATGGCGACGAAGCGTGAAGGTGCGAAGTACTACTTCGTCCGTTACGACTCGAGCCGCGTCGTCCCGACGTACGCCCCGCCGGCAGAAGCCAAGCCCGCAGTCGCAGCCAAACCTGCGCCTGTGGCGAAAACCACTGTGGCTCCGGCCGTTGTGGAACCCGCACCGGCACCCGCCGTTGTGGAGCAGAAGGTGGTGGTCGATGCCCCCACCGGTGGTGCCACGACCGTAACCGTCGCTGTGTCAGTTCAGGTGGTCACCCGACCGCAAGAGACTGCCACTCCGGCGAAGACGGCTCACGGTGCTGCGAAGAGCGGTCACGGCAAATCCAGAAATGGAAGGCGCCGTGGCAAGAAGGAAGACCCCAACCAGGGCAAGCTGTTCGACTAGGCGCAAGCCTGGAAGACAAATCCTTCAAAACGCCGCCCGGTTGTCCGGTGGGGAGACGCTCTCAATAAGCGTTTCTCCACCGGCAGCAGGCGGTCCCGCAGTCGCGAAAGCGACAGTCACGCGCGAGCGTCTCACGCGACGTGCGCATATGAAAATCCAATCTGATGGAGAAATCCAAATGACCAAGTTGACCACGTACGGCATGGTGAACGGGCAGCGCATCAACCAGAAGACGTCCGAGCTCTCGCGGCTCGCGGCTCTGGGTGCGCTTTCCCGTTTCCTCGGCATCGGCAAGATGACCGCCTGCCTCGACCCGAAGAACCTGAACCCGGCTGCCGCCACCCCGGCGACGTCGCTGGCTTTCTGGCGCGAGGGCCCGATGACGGAGGAGATCGCCGAGTTGGAGGGCTCCGCCGAGGAGATCGCGGAACTCGCAGCCTTCTTCCGCTACAACAACGACACCGACGAACTTCGCGAGGCGCTGCGTCAGCGGCTCTGCTGCGAGGTTCTGCCCGGCATGCTCAACCTGTACACGAGCGAGACGACGATCGGCGGTCCGACCTACCGCACGATCATCCTCATGTACATGGCGGGCATCGACAACGCCGAGGACTACAAGCGCGCCGGCATCATGCACGATGTCGACCTGCTCGTCACGGCGCTCGAACTCTGGCAGGAGGAGAAGGCGGCCGGTCGCGAGACCACGCTCGCCGACATCCTCAAGCCGGTCGCGGTGGCAGCGTAAAGCGGCGCCAAAAGCGCTGCTCCGAATGAACCGTAATACTTCTCAGAAGAGGAGATGCCGACATGGATTGCAGGATGAATTGTGGTGCTTGCTGCATCGCGATTAGCATCAGCTCGCCGATTCCGGGTATGCCGCAAGGCAAACGCGCCGGCGAACGTTGCCTGCACTTGCGTGCCGACAACCTCTGCGGGTTGTTCGGTAAGCCCGAGCGTCCGGCGGTCTGCTCCTCGTTTCAGCCCAAGGCTGACACGTGCGGAGTCGACCGGGACGACGCTTTCCGCTTGATTGCGGAGATGGAGACGCAGACGCGTCCCGACGCTGGCTGACAACCAGTGGTAGTACCTGCGGTGCCGGCGTGGCACTGCCGAAAGCTAAGTTGGTGAGGGTATAGACGCCGGGCTTCGCCGCTCGGCGTCTGTGCTCAAACCGGCCCAGATAACAACAATGGCACACGCTTCTGCCTGTGGTGATGAACGCACGAAGTGTATTCGTGCTCACCACGGGTGGTGGCGTTAAGCCGTGACCGCCAAGCGGACTTCACATCCGCCAACGCGAAAGGGACAAAACTATGCCAAATAAAAATGCAACTACAATTGCTGTCGTTCTCGGCAGCGGTTTGGCAGCTGACGGTAGCGCTCACCCCGTAACCGCGATGCGTGCCCGTGCCGCAGCACAGCTGCTGCGCGACCAACCTGTCAAGCTCATCTGCTCCGGCAGCCGTCCTCCGGACGACGACGGAACACAAGGCTCGACCGAAGCTGAAGTGATGGCTGAAATCGTGAGGTCGGAAGGCATCGACGCCGACCGGATTCTCATCGAGGACCGGTCATTCGACTCGTTCGGCAATGCCGTCTTCACGGCGCGCCGACACTTGTCGGAGTTTCAGAAGGGTACCCTCTACGTGGTCACCTCCGACTTCCACATGCCGCGCGCCCTGTACATCTTCAGTCAGGTGCTCGGTCCGGAGTGGACGGTGGTCGCGTACGGAGTACCGGACTGGGAGCATGAAGACCGGCAGCCTGGTGCTCCGGCCGCCATGCAGCGTGCACTGGCGTTCTTCGCCGACATCGAAGCCGGCGACCTGGATGCTTGCGAAGAGAAGCTGTTCAGCATCATTCCTGCCTACGCAAGTCGGCAGGCTGCCTGAGCAGTTTTACGAGGTTAAGGCGGCGTTGCATCAATGCGCAAGCGTAATGTGGCGCCGCCTTCGGGGGGAAATTCAAAGGTTTCCCAAGGCAAAAACAAATGGCGAAACCGCTTCGGCGGCTTCCAAGGGATTGATAAGAAAAACTAACAATTGGAGAAATGAAACCTATGAATCGCAAGCCAAACCAACCGTTCGCCGTCATCGATTTCGAGCGAACACCCGACACGTGCATGGACGTTACCTGCCCTTGCGGCAGTGACTTCCATGTCCACGGTCGCAAGAACGGGCCTTCCACGCAGCACATTCGCTGTCCGTTTTGCAAAGACGTGCTCAGCATCGGAGCCGACGTCAACCTGCTCAGCGAGCGGGAAAACTTCGACGACGAAGTCGGATTGCATGCCTTCATCCAGTGGAAGGGCTCGGATGTCGTGATGACGGCGCATTGCGCCTGCAGCAAGACGTTCGAAATCGCGCGCGACTTCGCCTACGAGTGCGACTGCCCGCATTGCGGGGCGCACTACCACTGCGAGTCGCGTCTCACTGTCACCAAGCTGAGCGCCGAGCAAGCCGCCGCCATCTCCAATGTCAACGAGCCCGAGAAGGACTACGAAGACATGGACGAAGGCGAACGTGCTGCCTACGACGCGAAGATGGCGGCGCTCGCAGCCGAGCGGAAGAAAAACCGTGCGGATTTCGCCTCCGGGCTGAGTGCTGTGGAGCTGGGGCATCTGGTCGACCCGGAGCGTTCCTTGCTCGGCTATGGCGTCGGCAACTTCCCCGGCAAACCGCTTCCCTGGCCTGCGCCGGGTGTAGCGGTTGTTGTGCTGGGAGATGCAGTCGACCTGTTCGCAGTCAGCCGCTGGCGTGGCAAGGACGCTGGCATCGATGACGAACTCTCAAACCCGGTCGGCTCACGGTTCTTCCACGGGCATAGCCACCGCCCGACGGAAGCAGTGAAGGACTGAGCGCAAGCACGGTTCTTCGGCGGAAGCGATGGCGCATCGGTTCTCGGACTGATGTGCCGCCGCTTCGTGGCGTGTGTAGTTTCTAACTGATTTGAACAAGTTGTCGTCGCACCACATGTGGCGGCAACGCATCATGAAGGAAGTGAAGCTATGTCGCATAATTCGAACCAGAAGCTCGAGGTGGCAGTTTCCTCGCAGATTCCTTCGGGAATTCTGCAGCACGCCGGTGCGCAGCGAGGCCTCGCTGAGCTCGGCGTCCGCATGGATTCCGGCGGTGTTTCCGCTGGCTCCGTTGCGGCATCCTTCTCTGCGGGACGTATGCCTGGCGTGGAGGTAGTGATGCTCGGCGATTTCCTGGACGGCGCAGCTCCTGCCATGCCGGACCTCACCGGCAAGCGTCTCGTCGTCCTGCCGGACATCCACGTCGCCGACGTCTCCAGCGTGCGCAGATGGCTCGACCAGGCGGCTACGGGCGAGAACCGCAGTCGCAGGGAGCGGCGCCAGAACCGCTCTCGGCGCAACAAGAAGTAAACCAAGGGTGAAGCTAACCACTTCGCTGACATTTGTAATGCCATCAGCGATGGTGGCGACCTTATCTCGGACGGCATAGCACATGCCGTGCAATTCAACGAAACAACCTTTAGTGAAAAGGAGCAACGTTATGTCGCAAGCAAATCGTCCTCAGATCAACATCGCGACGGACTTCGATGGCCAGCCGGGTTTCGACCCCATGGGCGTCGGGCTGCCGTCTGATTTCCTCCAAGGTGAACCCACGCATGTCTGTGCCACCATCGCGATGATGGCGTTGCAGGCTCATGCCGAGCGGGTTCAGCGGCAGCCGCAAGCGCTGGTGACCCTGGCGCTCTACGCTGCCGGTGTCGCGGTGACGCTCACCACGCGTCAGTTCCGCGGCATCGAACGGCGCGTGCTTCGGTACATGGATGTCGTCGGCGACATCCAGTATCACGGCACGCAGAACTGGAACTTCGCTCACTACGTGCACGAACGTGCCGTGGAGCGGGCGAAGCGTGAGAAGTTGATCTAGCTTCGGCTGAAAATCCGTCAAGGAGAAACAAACAATGCCTGATTTTGGAATTGGCTTCTTGCTGCTTGTCGCAGCCGTCGTGCTGTTGCCCGTGTGGCTCAGCCGCGGCGTGCGAAAACGCATGAAGGAACGCTTCGCCCCTGTGCCCGCCAGGTCCACGTCCGTGGTTCTGGATGCGCAGCCGGCAACGCCTCCTTCTTCACAGCCGCTTCCGAGCATGCTATCCCAGGTCGTGATTCGAACTGGAAATGGCGGCGGCAGACGGCACCTCTATCCCCAGGCCTCCGGCTATGGGATGGACCCGCATGTGCAGGATACGCACGATGCGTCCCACGGTCACGGACACGGGGACGCTGACGGCGTCTGATGTAGGCGGGTTTCTCGGGTTAGAGTCAATAGGCCGCAAAGCCTGGCGATGAGACTCGAGAGGCCCTTTCGCAACCTCTAGACTCTTGAGGTAAACATGTTCATCTCGCTGGAAATTCCCGGTGGTGACAAGGGCGTTTCACTCTTCATCCGCGACCTCGCTGGTGATGAGCGTCACGACCCCTGCCGCCCGTCGGCTCGCGATTGGGACTCGGAGCGAATCCGCGCCGATGCCGCTGTGCAAGCCGCCAACCGTGAGCTGGGCAACAAGCCGTTCAAGTTCTTCTCCTCGCTCTTCAATCAGTTCACCTGGGAAGGTACGACTGGTTGGGAGTACTGGAGTCGAGACTACGACAAGGTGCTCAAGCATGCGCTCGTCGTCGCGGCGGCTCTCAAGCTGCCTCTGCACGTGCACAACTCCTTCGATGCGCATCTGCTCGATGCTGCGGAGAAGGCGGACATCAAGCTGGACTTCGTTGCCGCTGCGCGCGTTGCCGAACCGGTGACTCGAGAATTCGAGTACATCAATCGGCAGCTCGACAACGGCGAGTTCATCCAGCTCACCAGCGTCGTTCTTCCCGAAGGCACGCCGGTCGTCAACATCGACTGGTAAGCGAACGACAAGAGCAAGGCGGGTCACCGAGGTCGCTTCACGGCGCCTCGACTGATCCGCTTTTGTTCTTGGTGATAGTTCTACTAAGCCTTGTAGCAGGACTTTTGTTTTAGATATGACTTCAGCAAACCGTGATGATGTCTCGTTCTTCGCGTCTTGGCACGATGCGGCTAATTTTGCAATGCAGTCGTAAAGCGCGTTATAACGGCTTCTACTTGCTCTTCTACCAGCCCGGCGAAGAAGACCATAAATTCATTAGCTGTCGCATCATCCGCATAATAGGACGCTGTAGGGGCTATCTGAAGTCCACTTCTGACCGCGCAGTCGACAATGTGTTCAACGTTCCACGAGCTGTCGAAGCGGACAATGGCATGCATGCCGGCTGTAAATGGCTGGACGATGACTGACTTGCCTAGCTGTTTCGTCAGTTCAAAAATCACAGCCTGACGGCGTTTTCTATATTCTTTCCACACTTGTCTGATGTGTTTTTCCAGTGAACCGTTTTCTAAAAGCTCGCAAAGAACCACATCGTCTGCTGTGGCAAAAGGCGGATCTGAAAGTCGTTTTGATCTGTGGAAAACGTTTACCAATGCCGGTGGAAGCACGAGCATTGTTATCGATGTGAGAGGATAGAGCAAGCGCCAAAACGTATAGAGGTAAAGGACAGAACCTGTTTCATCCTGCGCAAAAAGAGTCGCCGAAGTCTTTGTGCCGTAGTGGAAATCAGAGTCCCAGCCATCTTCGATGATTGCCACTTCATGCTTGTTGCACCATTTTAGCAATATATCTCGACGTTCTTGAGACAAGACTGCACCAGTTGGATCCTGGCAGGCGGGGGTTGTGTAAACCCAATCAGCATCGGCTTTCTCGAGTTGTTCCTTCGTGACAATCATGCCGTTTGAGTCGATTGGAACATCAACGGTTTCGATGCCGTGAATACGAAAATGTTCGCGTGCACCGGCAAAGCCTGGGTTCTCACAAAGAGCTTTCTGTCCGGGTTTTGACAGTAGTGTCAAAACGTGATTGAGCGCGTTTTGAGAGCTGGAATATAGTGCGATTTGCGACGCGTCGCATTGAATGCCTTTGGTGCGGCGGAGGAAACCCACGAGCGCTTCTCTTAACGGGCGAAATCCGAGCGGCTCGGTTTTGTTGCCACCGGGCACAATTTCGTCTGCGCGATACTGAGCAATGATGCGGCTTTTCCATTCGCCAATCGGCAAGAATTCGGCGGGTGTGCTTCCGAAATTGATAGTATTCAAATCTCCTGAGGTGATGAACTCAGGAGACTGTCTCAAAAGACGCTGCGCAACTGGAGAGAAATGTGGTTCCCACTCGAACTCGGATGAACTGTCAGGCTTAGCGTACGTTTCGCGAGGGTTTGCAGCAGCTCGCTCAGAAGCGTTTCCCGCTACGAATGTTCCTGATCCTTTGGTCGCAGTCAGTTGACCTGTTGCGATCAGTTGGTCAAACGAGCGAGCAACTGTTGTTTTTGCGATGTTGAGAAACAACGACAATTCGCGCATTGATGGAATGCGGTCGCCCGGCTTCAACAGTCCTTTGTCGATTGCATGGGAAACCGCAGCCACGAGGTCCTTGCTCGTGATGCGCTCTTTCTTGTTTTTTAATTCGCTTAGAAAACCAAGGTCCATGATCGGTCCCCGCCATGACTCACATAGTGTACAACCAGTTCACTCGTAGGGGAGCCGCATGCGATGTTTGTAGATTTCCTGTCGGACGTCAATTAGCCCGCAGCCTAGCAACGGCTACGGCTCCGCTGCGGCAGCAGACAGCA
>JAVLKG010000018.1:0-76934 GCA_032128875.1 Candidatus Melainabacteria bacterium 17Bon1m | reverse complement strand
CTGCTGTCTGCTGCCGCAGCGGAGCCGTAGCCGTTGCTAGGCTGCGGGCTAATTGACGTCCGACAGGAAATCTACAAGAGAGTGGGTTTGTGGTTCCGTCGCTTCTGAAGCCAGCTTCAACGTAATTTCCACCTCAAGTCCACCGCCGTCGCGATTGCGAACTTGCAGCGTTCCGCCGCATGCTTCCACGCAGCTTTTCACAATAGCCAGACCCAAACCGACTCCACCAGTGTCGCGACTGCGCGATTTTTCCGGACGGAAGAACGGCTCAGCAAGATGTTTCAATGCCTCTGCCGGAACACCAGGTCCGCGGTCTTGAATGACAATCGAAACATTGCCTCCCGCTACTGTAGCCATTACCGATATTGGCGTGCCATCACCTGCGTAACGAACACTGTTTCGCAAAACGTTCGAGAATGAGCGTTCAAGCAGCAGTCTGTCACCAGATACAGACAAGCCATCTGGAAGCTCAATCACCGCACGGTCTTTCAAACCAAGTCTATCTCTCAATTCGTAGAACATCTCGTCTATGTTCACACTAACCAAACTTCTGCTTTGCCCCTTAAGCTCGGCTTTCGAAAATGCGATCAATTCATTGATCAGGTGGTTCATCTCTTCGACTTCTTCTCGAATATCTTCGATGAGCGGCTTTTGGTCTTTGGTTGATGACTCTGCAAGTATTTCGAGGGCAACTTGCAAACGTGCCAGCGGTGAAAACAATTCATGAGAAATGTCAGCCAGGAAGCGCTTCTGCCCTCCTACAAATCCGTTCAATCTTTCCGCCATGCTGTTAACAGCATCTGACAAACGCCCGATTTCATCCTTGCGACGCGTTTCCAACCGCGTGTCAAATTTGCCTTCAGCAATACGCTCAGTCGCGAGAGTTAAATCGGAAAGCGCCCTTGTAATGCGGTAGATGAACGGAAGCCAAAATATAATCGACAGCAATGCAATCGCGCCGCCAGCCATCGCCAACACTTTGAAATCAAGCAGGAGACCCGTTTGCCAGATGTTGTCGGTGGAAGCCAAAAGTATGGATGGACCAGGTCGCATGTATGTTTCGCCCGCCAAATCAATGCGCGTGCCGAAATAGAAGTGATCAGGTTTTGTAGTGTGGATCAAAAATCTGCCGTGAGCGGGCATCGGCATATGTGGAATTCGCATCACGTGGAGGGACATCGGAGGTGCGGCGAAAGGCATTCTGCCCGGTTCTACTGGCGTTGCGCCTGCTTCAGGAAAAGGTCTACCTCTTTCAAAAGGACCATTCGGCTCAAACGGAATAACATGCGGACCGCCCGGAGGCATTGACCTCATAAAGACCGTATCTTCATTAGCGAAAAGCATCTTTTGATGTTTGGTCAAGTGAGGATAAATTCGCTCAATCCGCTTTGTAAACACACGAAACCCCGGGAAGCCGCGCTTCTCCGAAGCACCCTCTTCAAACCTCGAACCAGCAACACCCGCTATAGCGAATGGCGCAGGCCCGTGTTTTACATGCATTCCAAAAGGCGGTGGCATCGGAATAGCAAACTGGTCAAGCACAGACTCCGGCAAATCAACCTTGTCGCCTGCTACTTGCCGCCCTTCAATGTCGAACACGCTGAATTTCACATGGTAAAGACCACCAAATAAATCCAGCACTTCATCCCATTTTTTCTCTGGCGATGAGCGCAACTGATTGCTGACGGCGTCTGCAACAGTGTCAACTTTATCACCGAGGGGGCTTTGCATAAGCGCATCCCAACCGGCTCCGAACTGAGTGTTGAAGACAATGAAGACAACAGCTATCAGCGCTGAGAGATAAAGCACCAGCAATCCCAGTGTTTCAACATACAGCGAATGAGCCAGTTTCATCTCCCTGGCTCCTGAGGCGGAATTAGCATATAACCGACTGATCTGACAGTGCGAATAAATTTCGGACTCTTCGGATCGTCTCCCAGCTTGCGTCTCAGCGCAGAGACATGAACATCAATAGAGCGATCAAAGACATCATAATTGCGATCGCGAATCTCATTTAGCAGCTGTTCTCGGCTTTTGATGCGCCCTGCCGCTTGTGCGAGGACTACCAAAAGATGATATTCCACCGGCGTCAATGCTAATGTCTCGCCATTAAGTCTGGCTGTATGAGCGGATTGCGATATGACCAAACCACCAACGACAAGTTCTTCATTCTCATCTTCTTTATTCTCTGACTGCGTTCTTCCCGAACGCCGCAAGACAGCCTTGAGGCGCGCCAAAAGCTCGCGTGGCGAATAAGACTTCGGCAAATAATCGTCTGCGCCGATCTCCAAACCGACAATTCTATCTGTTTCATCACCAAGCGCAGTCAGCATGAGAACAGGAACTTCGGACGTCTCGCGAATACGTCTCAATATTTCAAAGCCATCCATTTGCGGCAACATCACATCCAGAATTACCGCATCCCACGAACCCTCTGCCATCATCTTCAACGCCGTCTTACCTTCATGCGCAAAACTGACCACATAACCGTAGCGATGCAGATAATCACTGATCAGGCGGCAAAACTTGATGTCATCATCGACAAGCAGCAGACTCTGTCGAGGCGTCGTATCCTCTAAAGGAAGTTGCGTTTCCGGTTCGCTCATAACGTTCGCGTTCAAATCCAAAGCCATCTTGGCGTCGCTCAATTCAATCACGTGCAGAGGGGAAGTGAAAATCCACTTCAGTCCTTTAATTCTCCCTTTAATTCGTAAAGGAATTGTGTGGAACTCTCCACATTCTTAAAGCCTATATGAACATCCTTCATATTGGCGCAACAGCGCCGGGCTTCGGACACTTTCGTTTGGCAATGGCACATAACTTACCGGCATGGGAAAAACCGCCCCCGGGCTTCACTCTGAGTTCATGCTCGGCTGGTTAAGCTGAGGCATCTCTCTTCGAGGACCCCACCAGATGCTAAAAAACGAAGTCGGCAACGACGGCGCAGCGACCGCCGTGGAAAAGGCAACCCACAACGAAAACCTTCTCGATGAATTCAGCAGCGCACTCTCTGATTCAACAACGCTAAAAGTAGTAGCAGGAACCGCACTACTCGCAGCTGGGGCAGCCGCAACGGTTGCAGCCATTAAGTATGCAAGACCGGCACTGGAAGCCGGCAAAGCAATAGGAGCTGTCGCCGACGAAGGCGCACTTGCCGGAGTTCGGGCTGCAGTAAACGATGGAGCCCTTGCCGCCACTCACGATGCCACAAAGCCACTCACGCCAGCTTTCGATGCGCTTCTCAAGGAAACAATTCCAATCACCGCAGCAACTCGGGATGCAGCGGCGAAGCATCTGAGCCCAGCGACAAAAGCAATTGTAGAGAAGAGCATTCCAATAAATCCATCTACACGCGCGGCAGCAGCCGAAGGAAATGCATACTTCGATATGGCACCCAGCATTACAGGTGCTGAGGCCACTAGTATTATGAAGAGCCGCACCGCTGGAAACAGCCCGTTTTCAAAAGCCCTGCAGGTGGACGAAGCATCTATCACGAGGCACGAGATTGCGCGTGGAACTGACTTGACACCAACTGATCCGAGTGACGCAGTAAAACTATACCTTCAAGATTTCAACCTGGCGGCCCTTAGTCCAAATACATCTGCAAAAGCGCTTGCAGATCGGATGCCGAAACCATCGACTGAGAGTGATATTGCAGCAATGGCAGGAAAACTGGCACAGCGCATTGAACCAACTCAAGTGGCCGATGCTATAGCTAAGACAACAAAAGGCGCTTAGGCTTTCAAAAAACCGCCCCCATGCTTCACTCTGAGTTTAGGCTCCACTGAGTAACATAGGGCATCTCTCTCTCCGAGGACCCCACCAGATGCTAAAAAACGAAGTCGGTAACGACGGCGCGGCTCCCGCCGTGGAAAGGGCAACCAACAACGAAGGTCTCCTCAATGAATTCAGCAGTGCACTTGCTGATTCAACTACTCTAAAAGTAGTCGCTGGAACCGCAGTACTTGCAGCCGGCGCTGCTGCGACAGTCGCAGCTATAAAGTACGCAAGACCAGCATTGGAAGCCGGTAAAGCTCTCAGCGCTGTGGCCGACGAAAGCGCCCTTGCCGGAGTTCGGGCTGCAGTAAACGATGGAAATCTTGCCCCCAAAGCCGTCAGCGCCACAAACGGCCGGATCAACGTGGACGCAATAGACAGCCTTCTTTTAGGAAATCAGCCCATGATGCCGGCAACCGATGCCATTTTGAAAACCAGCATTCCAATCAGCGCAGCAGCCCGCGATGCCGCAGCCGCATCTTTGGCGCCCGCAACAGAAGCGCTAGTGAAAAACAGCATACCCATAACCAAAATCACAAGAGGGGCAGAACCGCTTCCATTCTTCGGCATGAGCGATGAATTAGCTGCCAGAATGGAGTATTTCGGCCTTCCTCTCAAGGGCGAGCTTCCTGGTCTCGACGCTGCGGCAGTTCTTAGAGGAAAGCCACTAGGACATGAACTTGTGCCAGCCTCTGCCCACGTCGATAGGGCATCGATTCTCGCCCACGAAGTCGGGCACCGCACTGGTATAAATGCTCCACTTTTCCCTTCCCTAAACGATTTACGCTCCTTCAAAGACGGTAGCGGTTTGTTCAGAAACAACATTCCAATGAGCGAGCGCTTGGGCTTCAAGGAAGTGGACCCGAAAATTCCAATGTTTCCCACCATGGATGACATCGTGAAGTTGATTCCCGAATCGGGACCAAACATGAATCGAGTGGTTATGAATTTGGACGGCGTCGCACGCGACGTTTCGGTAACGGACGCAGTCTCTATTCTCGGGGAAAGAGCAGTAAAATTCATTGCATCAAATCCCACAGGAGCCGCCAAAGCGCTTGCCGACAGAATGCCGAAGCCGGCGATGGAAAGCGACATTGCCGCGATGGCTGCAAAGATAACTCCAGCACAAGTTAACAACGCGGTTGCGACGGCAATCAAGGACGGTCTTTAAGGCTTTCAGTTCGCACTTAACGCTAACTCAACGCTAGCTGTTTCAAGATAGGGCACGACCCCAGACCCTATTGAGGAAACTAAGATGCTACGAAGTGAAGTCGGCAGTGGTGAAAGCGAGCGCAAGGCAAGTAAAGCAAACGGCAGTGACAGTGCGGCACTAGAAGCCGACAAGGCAGAAAGCGGCAATGGGCTGTCTAAGGAATTTAGCGACACGGTTGTAGCGCAAATCAAGCCTTCAGCAGGCGCCAAGGGAGGCGATTCTGCTACGAATGAGGCAAGCGGCTCAACGAATGGAGACAAAGCGGACGCCAATGCAACGAGCGGAAAACTCCTAGCAGACGGACTGGGAAACGGCATGCGGGCGGAGTCTGCATCTGATGTGAAAACTTCGGCAGGGGCAAGAGCCAATGGAGCGGAAGCCAAAGCAACTGACGGCGTGACGGGCACCAGCAAACTGAAGCCAACTGGCGTCGGCGACGCTTTTCCATCCAACGCGCAATTGCTAAATCAACTCAAGGTATAACCCTTAGAAAGCAAATTTAGAACGCTTATACTAGTGCTCCGTCGTTTTAAGGAGCACTAGTATGCCGTCACTGCACTACTTGCTCTTCGTCGTCATTGGTCTTCGATAAAACAACTTTCGGCAAAACCACTTCAACGCGCTGCCGGTGCGGGAAGAGAACCAACGGATTGGTCCGCCGGCTTCTGGCTTTCAGCAAGTTTCATCAGACCATCAATGTGATCCATCAGATCCAAACCAGTTTTTCCAGGATCAAAATTCAGTTTGAGATTCAACTGATTGAGCCGATCGAGCATATGCATCTTCGCGCTCGTGTGACCGAAAACTCTAATCTCACACCAGCCAATCTTTGTGAGCATCTTGGCTGATGCGGGCGGCGGAGTCGGCGACTTCAACAGCGGATCTTCCAATTGCTGCTCAACCTTTTGCGCTTCCAGTGATTGCTCCGGTGCCGCGCTCTGAGGCGGGGTCATGCCGCCAAATCCGGGCATGCCCATCATCCCAAAACCGGTCATATTCAAAAGTGTGTTGCCGACGGCGGCAAGGGTACCCAATCGAGCGCTGCGATTCGAGCCACCGGCTCCTGACCCGGCTCCCGAACCCGCGTCACCCATCGATGCCCTGCCTTCACCGCCAAACGGTTTCATACCGAGCTTTTTCTCGGCGTATTTCTCCAGTGCATCGGTTCTATCGCTCAAATCCTGACCGGTCGAAGGTTTACCGAATGCTTTGGTCTCAATGCGGCTGAGCCTGTCAGCAAGCTGATCTCCAGTGTGTGCTTCGCCCAAAATCGTTTTCTCCAGCGCCGTAACGTGAGGATAGTCAGAGCCTCCACCGCTACTTCCGTCGTCTGAGCTTGCGCCGGTTCCACCGCTTGAGCTATCGTCCGAACCACCATCAAGCCTCTGGTCGGCGGCGGTTTCACTCGAATACTCCGCCTTGAACGGATTCTTGTGCAACACCTTGTCCGCATAGTCATACAACGCATCGGTCCGCCCGCTCAAATCATCGCTGTCGGAGGCTTTGTTGAAAGCCTTGCGCTCCATGCGTTCCAGGCGCGTGGACAACGGCTCATAGGCGAAGGTTTGCCCAAGAATGGCCTGCTCGATGGCTGTGACCCGCGGATAGGCGTCCTGCGTGCTATCGCCCGAATCGCTGCCAGTCTTTGCCGATGGGCTCGCCGATGGATTTGCCGGCGCTTTCGCTCCAACCGCCGCCACCGATTGCGTCGAAAACGATTTTGCGCCTAACGCCGAAATCATGTCTGCAGCAGTCACCGGCGCCTGCGCACCAGACAATAACGAAATGGACAACGCCAGAAAGATTGTTGCTCGCATGAACAAACCTGCTTAAGGTTAAAGTGTCAAAACAGTACCGAATGGTAAATCCATATCCATATAAGCGCCAGGTTTTTCGTCTCATGAATTCGCAAAAGCCCGGCCAGCCAACGTCTCACCACCCTGTGTGGGAAACCGTGTTCTTCATTTTTAGTTTTGGGGCTATGGTCTAGGCAAGATCGTCCCTTTATGCACAACTCCGATAAAAATGTGGCCAGGCATTTCAGGCGAGCAATTCGCTGAAAATTCCGATGAGCAGGGCAAAAGCCCTGAGCAAAGTAATCCGCTTGCTGAAGAAAGCTCAATGCTTCTCGCACAGGCAGGACCTTCGCGACGCGGTCGCCCAGAGCCTACGCGCCAGCAGCCAGAGCCGATTGGCGTCGCGACAATGAATTCGGACGGCACTATCATTCTCAACCTTCATCATCACGGAGCCGTCGATGCCGACGCGGAAATAACATATACGCGCGCCGACAAGCAATACCAAGAAATCTCAGACCACCTTGGCGGTTTGCGACAAGGCGAAGTGAAACCTGTCATGCCGTGGTCCGACCAGATTCAGCGACAAGACATCACGGATCCGACACCGACTCCAAAAGACGCTCCAGCACCGATTCCAGCAATCGCACCGTCGGCAGACTTCACTCAGACGGTCAATGACACATACAACGCGCTGCCTCAGAATGTGCGGGATTCACTGTCTAAAGACGGCGTCAAAGTTGTGCCGACAGATAAAGTGACTGATGTAATGCCAGAGCTGAAGGGGCAGAAGCCACGCGGCTGGCCACCCGGCAGCAGCTGGGATGATGTTGACGGCGCCTACGATACTACAGGCAAACGCATTATTGTCGCGCAGAGACAAAACAGCTCAAAACCTTATACCAACGATGTCGCCGGACTGACGCGTCACGAAACCGGGCACGCAGTCGACCGTTTGAACAATCTTTCTTCCCAGACCAATTTCACAAGCGCTTACACGCGTGAGGCGGGAAACGTCCCCGCGCCGGACAAGCAAGCGTTAGATTATTTCCTGCAATCAGGCGACGCCGGACGAGAGGAGACTTTTGCAGAAACGTTCGCGGTGATCAATGGCGGTGCAACAAGCACTTATAGAGAGTTTCTTCTGAAGAAAGACTTCCCTGATACTATCAAGGTTGTGACCGATCAGATTTCAAAATTGTAGAAGTGATTTCACAAGGTCACGCCAAACCAGACTCCGAAAATGAATAAGCGATTATTCAGTTGACCAGCAAAGTGGAACTGCGAAGTGCCTGATTCTGACAGCGAAGACGAATACATAGGGACCGCTTGGATTACGGAAGACGGCACCATCGAGATGAAACTGCGCGCCGTCGGACCGGGCATATACGGGGTCGGCAAACTCTCTTATCCAAAGAGCCATCCAAACTACGCAGAAATTCTTCAACACCTCGGTCCCATAAAACCCGGCGAAGAAGTGCTTGTAAAGCCGTTTCCAGATTAGCGTATGGTCGACGCCATGCGTCGACCGATATATTGTGGCGACGCATTCGTGGGGGTTCATTCGTGGGGGTTCATTCGTGGGGGCGCGTTGCACGCGCCCATTCTTCACCCGCGTTTACTCGTGGAAGTAAGCCCATGTGCCCATTGGCTCAACCCATCCACCATATCGTTTTCCATACTTTTCTGAAGGTCGGTAGTAAAACTCGTCCCAATTAAAAAGTCCCTGCCCGCAATCAACTCGAAGTTCCCATGGATCGCTGTCCTTTTCGAGTTTTTCATAGCGATAATCTGGATATGCTCCAACTCCAGTCGAAGGTACGACGGCAATGTATCTAGGAACAAGTTCTTCCAGCTCATTTGGTGCCCGCCCCTCCTGCTGCTCAAATTCTTTGATTGCTGCGATTAGTGGTTTTGTGCGCTCTGCCATTTGCTCAAAACCATATTTGCGAACGTGATGCGAGGAAGCAACCCCAGGAATTGAAAACAGCAATGTAGAAACGCAGGCGATCCAAACCAATCCAGCGGTTCTTCGCGTTCCCCGGAAGAGCATTAGGGTGAGTGCTGGAACTAATCCCAGCAGGGCGAATAAGAAGCTACAGACAAATGTAAGCATCTGAAGAAGACTAAACCAGCCCGAAATAACTCTAGGCAGGCTAGACAGGGTGACAAGTTCGCACACTACTGGAAAGAAACCAATTGCAAAACCAATTCCAATCGCCTGAAAAAATGGACGATCGAAAAACTTTTGAATTGTTACTGGAATCGAAGCGTAAGTTGGCGACAATATTTCTTACCGGGAGGGTCGTATTGCCATTCTACAAAATTCAAAAATAGCAGTTGCTTACTACGGCATTTAATAGCATCATCACGAAGAGGAAAAGCACAGTAAAAACCTCGCGGTCATCTCCGTGCTTTCCCAGATGCAGTGCGGCTTGCCGAAGAATTCTGGCAAGCACGCACCTCATCTTGCGTCATGCTAAAACGCACGAACGCGGCTCGTCACCTTACGCGGCCTTGGCCTTATCGACCTCTGCCTGAATGGCGGCGCGCAGAACTTCAGTCGCCTCATGAATGTCGGCGGGCAAGTCTTTCAGCGGAATGGGCTTGCCGACGACCACGGTGGCGCCGTAGTTCTTCGTGACGATCTTGGTGGGCTCACCGGGCAACGGGTTGGTCACCTTCGACACCCAGACGCGGAAGCCTGCAAAGCCGATGAGGCGAAGCAGGAAGCCCGGGAAATTGATGGCATTCGCGAAGCGGTGACCCCAGGTCGCACGCTTGGGATCACGCTGGTAGACGATGCCGATCGGCAGAGCAGCAAGCTCTTCCTTCGGAACGCTCTCGCCGGCGCGATTCAAAATGCGAATCCAGCCGGTACGAAACTCCTCCTTCCGGAGCATGTTGTCGCGGGCCAGAAGACCCTGCGGGAACATGAGGAAGGCTTTGTCATGCGTAAGGATTTTCGCACCGGTCTCAATTACGGCTTCAGCTCCGGCTTTCCCCTTCGCCTTGCCGCGCTCGCCATCGACCGCACAAAATCCGACCCAGGCAGCAATCGCCGAGCGGATGCCGCTAACCTCGCTGGCGACAGCCAACTGCCGATAGGCATAGGGCAGCGCCTGCGTGGTGACGGCGAAGTCGAATTCGAATTGGTGGTTCGGTACAACGATGAGTCGTCCCGGGTGACGGGCGTTTTCGCGGCCGATCACCTTGACCGGACCGACCACGAGAAAGCATCCGAGCTTCGTTGCCAGCCGGTAAGCCAGCGAGCCGAAGAACGTCGGAGGCGGGGGCAGATAGCCACCCTTCGCCATCTTCTTTCCTTCGTTGATCCAGAAGCGGACACGGTACGCGATAAAACCAACGGCCGCAAGAGCCAGGCCGATAGAGATAATCATGGTCAAGTTCATTCTTTTCCCCTGTGGGTAGCCGCAGCACCGCCCCTCTCCATCGGAGAAGTACCGAATCGGGAGGCGGCGCCGCGCGCTCTGTTCATGTTGAGAAAAACGCGAGCGTAATTGCTGCGTCCAAAGCGGTCGACGCATGGCGTCGACCTAACAAGCGCTAAAACCGGGCGATGCATGGCATCGCCCCTACGGCTCCGCCAATCAACCGCGCTTCGGGCGCCCGTTGACGAGGTCGTTGATGGTGAAGTAGACCAGGCTGGCGATGCGACGCCAACCAGTTCCGCCAGGCTTGCGCACAGGCAGATGCCGCACAGCATGAGCCGGAACCTTGATGCGCTCAAGGTCCGCCTCGGTGCCGTTGAAGAAGTTCATGTCGACCTTCTGGTCTTTGATACCGTCGATGGTACCATTCTCACTCCACTGCCAGAAGTCCCAGGTGGTCCAGGGGGCCGGAACACGCGGGTTGGGCTGAGCAGTGTAGTGAGCCAGCCAGAGGATGTAGGCGGCAAGCGTCTGGTCACCCTTCAACACATCGGTGGCGAACGAAGTGCTGAGATAGATAATCGGCTTCACGCCGAGTTTCTGCTCAACACCGCGCTGCCAGCCGTTGACGAGGTCAAGGCGCTGCTTGACGGAAAGGTGATTCCAGAATGACGGCACTTCCACGTCGAGCACGGGCGGCAAATCGCCTGCTTCCAGGCTGCCGACGGTGTTGCAGAAGTTGTCGATTTGGGCTTGCAGTGGGGCGTCCGTGCGGAAGAAGTGATAGGCACCGCGGGGGATGCCTTTCTCCTTCAGCTCGCGCCAGTTGCGTGCGAACATCGGGTCGACCCAGGTACGTCCCTCGGTCGCTTTGATGAACGCGAACTTGCATCCAGCCGCCTTCACTTTCGCCCAGTCGACCGTGCCCTGATAGCGCGAAACATCGATGCCGAGCAGACGCGCGGCACCGGCATTGCGGATGTCAGTCATGGTGCTGTTCCTTGTTGAAACTATTGCTGCATCACTCGCGTCCGAGAATGACCTTCTCGAAGAGCGGGATGATTAGCGTGGTGAAGATCAGCAGAACGGTTCCGTACACGGGCCGATAGATGTCCGGCCAGGTGGCGGCGAAAGGACCGCCCAGTGCAAAGACCCAGACTGTGAATGCCACCACCGCTGCCACCGCATGAAACGAGCGTTTTGCCTGCAGGTTGGGCGGGGGTGGAGATGAGGGGCGATACACAGCATAGAGCGGTGCCAAGATCAGAAGACCGAAAAACACACCCCACTGGAGGTAGAGGTTGTGCGGGATGATCTGATCGCGAATGATGCCATCGAGCGCGACGAACGCGGCAACGATATCACCAGGCACGTATTTCAGCAGCTTCTCGAAATAGGTGTCATCACGACCGCCGTCAGCGGCTCTATTTCGACCGTTTCCGGGAGGAGTTGGCTGCCTGTTGTCCTCCCCGGGGGTATTGGGGTTGGGCATGGGTAATCTCCCAGTTGGTTATTCGATTGTTGGCTCACCGTCAGGCCATGCAGCCAAGAGTATTCTCGGGACGGTGAAGACCTCCTTTCGGACTAGTACATGCGGGACTAAGGGTTGCTCTCAGCTCGAAAACACAGACGACTGCTCCACTTTCCTCACGCGCGAATCTACTTCGTCAAAAGACGAAACAAAAAGAGCGCAATAGGTAATGTGCCTATGAGGGAAGGAGGTGAAAGAGTGGCCTGTTTTTCTGAAAATGCTGCGAAAGTAACACTGGACCTTAGTAAAGTTAGAAGGGCAAAATAAAGCTTTTAGGACTTTAGCTAAACACTTTGAATCTTAAACTTTGCACAGTTTAGGAAAATTAGGGCTTCAGCAAGAAGCCAAGATAAAACAGCTGCGCCAATACTTGCAGTTTGTTGAAAACGTAAAGAGCAAATGTTAAGCAGCAAATAGCCTCGGAGGGCAAAATGGAGCGCAATTTCAATCTAGAACCAGCCGTTTTTGCAAATCTAGTCGATGTTGCTCAAGAGCGGTTGGGAGGAAAAGTCCTCTTTGCATCCGACGAGTTTTTTGCCCCCAAAGAGTCCTTAATCAAGCCGGGTCGCAGTGACTTTTCTCCGGCCACCTTCAACGAAACAGGCCAGGTCTACGACGGCTGGGAAACGAAACGAAAAGGCGGCCGCCATGGAATGGATTTCGCAATTATCGAACTGGGAGTTCAATGTGTCATCCGCGGCATCGATATCGACACAAACCACTTCTTAGGCAATCATCCGCCTTATGCGGCCCTCGACGCCCTGAGATATGACCCAGCTCACCGAGACATCGCAAAAATCTCAAAAGAAGATGCGCAGTGGCAAGAAATCCTCCCGCGTGTGCCGCTCAAACAAGGATGCCAAAACATTTTTTCAGTGGGTAGTCCTGAAATATGGCAGTGCGTCAGGCTCCGTATCTACCCGGATGGCGGTGTAGCACGACTGCGAGTCTTCGGCGAAGTTCGCATGGACTGGGCGGCTGTACCGGAAAAGACAATCACAGATTTAGCACTGATTACGCACGGTGGAACAGTTGTTGCTTGCAACGACATGTTTTTTGGCAACAAGGACAATTTGATTTATCCAGGTCGCGGTGTAAACATGGGCGATGGCTGGGAAACAAAACGCCGCCGCGAAGATGGAAATGACTGGGTTATCGTAAAACTCGGCACAGCCGGAACGGTAGACAATGTGGAAATCGACACCAATCACTTCAAAGGAAACGCGCCGAAAGAAGCATGGATAGACTGCCTACATGCACCAGCCAGCCGAGTCGACTATCTCACCTGGCCGGACTATGAGTGGAAACCACTAATTGCAAAAACCGCAACCCAACCGCATCAGCAACATCATTTTGGTCACGACAAAGTGTTGCACAAAGGTCCTATCACTCATGTTCGATTGAACATCAACAACGGCGGTGTCAGCCGCTTGCGCATCAACGGGCACCACATCTAAATTGCAGCAAAAGGATATGCCCCACCAGCTTAGCCAGTGGAGCACGTCCATCCCCAGAAATCTACCTGTTTGCCGCCTGCACGACTGCCAAATCAGCTAATCGAGCGGATGCCAAAGACCGGCGCGGTCGCCTAACCACAATGATCCCTCTTTTGATTTGGCAATGGTGTACGACTCATTTAGACGTGCTTGCGCACCGGACGCATGGGAAATAGCGATGATGTTTTCTTTATTGTCTGTCTCAATGGTCAATTCTTGGCACCTTCGAGCCGCTTCAATTGCCGGACCAATCGAATAACGCCCGAATTCGATTTGCTCATAAAAACTCTTGATGCTTGTCAATTTCGCCGGCTCACGTGGGAAAAAACCTTATGCATCAAAGGTAAGTGTAGCGGTATAAAATCCCCGTCAAATCAAAGGGCAACTTCTAAACGCTGACATTTTCGGATAAAAAACGCAGCAGAGTTGGCGCGCCGATTGCTCCGGTAGTGTGTACTTGCATAGGACCATCTCCGAAACGGCGATTGAAAGAGACGATTCCAGTGACAGCGCCATTTCTGTTCATTACCGGACTGCCGGAAGCACCGCCGGCAGTCCGCATAAAATATCCATCCCATCGAGTGCCTTCATGAACAATCGAGTCACCGAATTCGGAGTTGTGAGTGAACAAGCGGCCCGTCATCGCCCTGTAAGGCGGCACCAATTCGCTTACGACGGGAAAGCCTGCAGCCAAACTCTTTTCGGCCAGTCGGGCAGGAATTTCAGCGATCTTGAGTGGACTGAACAGTTCATCAGGATGATTTGGCTCCAGTTTCAAGAGTGCTAAATCTGATCGTCTTTGCCTCGCCAACAAAATGGCTTTATAAATTCCGGATGGCAAACTGACCGTGCTTTGACCATCCGCCACAGCGTGATCCGTGACAAGAAATGCGCCGTCCTTAGAGACTACAAAACCGGTACTAGTCGAAGCTTCGCTGGTTACGCGGCCAATCGAGCGGTGGGCAGCTCGGTAGATATCGGCAAAGCGCTCATCCAACAATCCGCCCGAGCGCCGCCCAAAGTCAAGGATTTCGCCGTCTAAGCGGTCGGCATTGCGCCAAGCGCCGCCTCTCGATGCGACCACGGACGGTGCGGCAAAAGGTTGAACGCGCGATTCATTCCGCTTTAGCGAATCCATGAGAAAGCGCCACATTTCAAGACGGGCATCAAATCTCCATGCCGGCAGCGGACGACCGGTTAAAACTTGAGTCAGATCATAAACGGACTCTGCACCATGAACACGGTGTGCACCATCTGCAGTGACCAATTCTTCGACCTGATAGCCATTGGAAGATTTGAAGCTTCGCTGGCGAAATGTCCCTCTGTCATGAGTAGCAGTCGAAAAACTGCGTTGTCCGCCATCGGAATACGTCGAAGAAGCAGACAACTGGCGGTTGGAAGCCGCCCAAAACTCAGCTTGCTGGCTCGGGCGAGACAAATTGGAATTGGCAAGAAATGCCGTGAATAAACTCTTTCCGCCGGCAAACGGCAAAACGGTGTCTTTTCTGCCATGAATTATTTGCACATCGAGCGGATGGCGTTCGGCAGCCATTTTGATGGCTTTCTTGTCAAACAAATCGATAGTGCTGTGAATCGTCGAGAGTGTCGAAACATTATCCAGATGGGCGGCGATGCGGTGAGCCATCTTTCCGCCCAGTGAAAAGCCTCCCACAGCAATATTGCTTGTATCGGCGTAAGGCACATGCCGAGATATCACGCCCAACATATCTTTGAACGCGACAACATCACTGTAGGAGTTATCGTGACGCAGGAAGCCGAAGTTTTTGTCGTTCCAGGCTTGAAATATTCCGCGAAAGAGACCACGCTGAACGGCTCTAGCATGGGGATAAGCGACAATCGCCGCACTCTCGTCGGCCAACCTGTTAAACTCTAGCTCTCTGACGATGCTTGTCGATTCACCGTTTCTGGACAGACCATGCAAAAATGCGGTCAGAGGCGCTTTTTTAGCAGCGGCGGCTCCATCTGAGATATAGATGTCGAATGTTCGTCCGGCACCCTGGCTCTCATACCCTATTCTGTAACTGCCTGGTGAGAGCCGCTCGCCGACCTGCAAGTCGGAAGCATTCAGCTCAATCACCTGCTTGTACTTCCATGGACGTTCTTCTTGCCAGCGCCGCGCCGCATCCAGTTTTTGCCTGTACCCATCGAGCTTGAATCCGGCTGCGCTCAAGGCACTGCCGGTAAGCATCCAGGTGCCTGTGGCAGCAAGCGATTCATCAAAAGAGGCGGGATGACCGGTTTTTACATAGGATTGGCCTTGAATATTGAACAGTCCGGCCGCTCCATTAGCCAGAGCGGCCCGCGCGACATTTCCAGCCAGAGTCTTCTGGCTGGAGAAAACACCGGGCAGATGCCCTGCCGCCACCGGACCGAATTCCAGGATGCCCATCGTGCCGGCACCAAGCAAGGTATTGAATGTTCTTTGTGCACCAGGCGCCGACTGATCCACCGACTGAGTAAAGCCGAGCATGCCACCGGCGACGATACCGGCAAGCTTACCTTCGCATAGTTTGCCGGCACCGGGAATTTTTTTAGCGAGCAGGGTGGAAGCCAGGAATAGCGCGGACTCGCCGACAGCAGCTCCTATACTTTCAGCAGTCGTTCTAGACTCTCTGCCGGATGTGTCTACTTCGGCTCCCGCAATTTGCCGCAAGCCGTCAACATGGTCTTGAACGGCATTACTAGCACCTGATAAAAATTCAGAAACCCGGCTCATATGTTCTCAGGTTAGAAACTGGCGCATAGAAATAATAGAAATTGAGCCATCAAATTTTCGTCAAAGAACGACTGGAAAAACGCACCTGAAGGCAAGGCGCCACCATCCTGAGATGGTGGCGCCGGAGGGTTGGGTTCTCGAGCTAACTCAGTTTTTGGGATATCGACGCTTGAACCATTCAAGCAGCTCTTTATTGCCTGTCTTCTCGATGTTGGCGATCACGCTGTCGACGTTTCGCGCGGTCACTTGTTCTGCGCCTCTCCTGTGATTATGAATGCCTGCCTTCACTCCAATCGCGCTGGAAAGGTCTGCCACCGCTTTGTGCGGATCGGTGAAAAATTGCTCCTGTCCATGAATCATGCGCGAAGCTATCGCTCTTGGACCGTCCTTGGGTCCGCGCAATCGCGTATTGCCGAAGTCCGATAGTGGCTCAACATCAGCTCTGGCAGGAGACTTGCCCTCCATCTCCTCAGGATACCGGGCGGCAAACCAGCGGGATAGATCATTGTTTTCAGCAGCACCGCTCTGCTCTGAGCGTTTCGCTTCAGCATCTTTTATTGCGCCAAGCATTTCGTTCCTGTTTTCCGGCGTCACCTTCTGCTCGCCTTGCTTGTCTTTTGTCCAAAAATTACTTTGCTTCAGAACATCAGTCAGCATCTTCTGTGCTTCGAACGGATTTTCGAAATGTTTATTCTGTCCTGCAAGCATATGTTCCGAGACCTGCCAGGGACCGTCTCCACGGCGCTGAGCCGTTTGAGAAAAATCATTGGCGGATGAAACATCCGGATTTGCCGAGAGGAGACCTCTAGCGTCGCTGTGAACATTCTTTTGAGCATCCTGAGGGCTTCTATAACCCAAACCGCGAGCAAGGCTCTCCCTGGTCATGTAATCGCCGCCAAATGGGTTGTTTCCATATAGGTCCCAACCATCCTCGTGGACAGAACCGGCTGCCCCGTCCAAGTTTGCCGGATGGTCGAAAGAATCAACCAGGGCGCCGGCGGCATTTGTAAGTCTTTCTTGCTCCAGAGGAGTCTTGCCAAAACGCTCTCTCAATCGTTTTCCTTCCTCGCCCGTGCCGAGTAGCACTTGCTCGCGAAACGCTTCTGCATCTGAACGAGAAATCTGCCCGTCATTTTGCGCTACGTAATCGAACAATTCAGGCTTGCTGGCGAGCAATCCAAGGGCTTGGCGATCTTTATTGCGCTTGTCGATCTTCTGTCCATCCTCACCAACTCTTTTTGCAAGATCATCAACACTGACTCCACCGCCCCAAGCCGCGCCAACTTTTTCATTCAATTTGTTGCCGACCCAGTGATTGGCGTCATTGAGAATGCCGGGCGCAAAGGAGTGATCTCCATATATCCAGGATTGATTCTGCTTCTCATGACGAATATCTTTGAATTTGTCGCCAAACTGCCGGTACATCTCGGCATAGACTGGATTTTTCTCATTCTGAACTGCTGCAGCAATTCGCGACCGTGTCACGTACCCACCCTCAGAAACGCTGTCCCTATGGGCGTCGCCGAATGCAAGAGCCATCTCCGGCAAGAGATTGGCACGACTACCGTCCGACTGCAGATCTTTCATAAGAGCGGCGCTGTAAGCCTGACGTTGAGACGCCGGTACAGAGTCGACTTCAGCCTGCAGACGTTGCACTGCTTTTTGCGCACCTTCGTGCTCGTAGACCGACCTTACCTGCCTAGCATCAGACGCCGCTTCTTTATCGACGCCTCGCTGTGAATCATAATTGCCCTTTAAATCTTGCTCTGCCATTCGTAAAACTCCTGCAGCTGTTGAAATCGGTGGCGTGGTTCGCATCGCTGTGCGCAGATGATTGGTGCTGACATGGTGCACGCGCCCCAGTCAAATTCTCATCAAATCCATCAGAGCCAGCCGATTATCCAGTCACCGTGAGGCTTTACATTATCGACCGCCTTGTCCACGTTTGACCGTCTCCTAATGTCTACAATTCTTCGGGATACAATATTCACGTCTGTCCGCAACCATCGAATTCCAGAATGCATCTTCGAATTTCTCTCTTTCACAAAGGTTTGATTCTTGTTGCAGTTCCGCTCATATTCGAATTGATCTCGTACTCAGTACTTGCCGATTTATACAATCGAGCGCAGGAAGAAGCGCGCAAAGCTGAGAAAGCAAGGCAGATTAGTGACACGATAAATCTCATCGTGCGTGACTTCTATGACATGCTGACCACATTGAAGTCGGCAGCCCTTGCGCAAGATGCGCGTGTAAAAGCTCGCAAGGACGCGATGGTGGCGAAAGCGCTTCAGGACATGCGCTTTGTCAGCGAACTCGTTAAAGATGATGCAAGCGCTTCAGCTTTGATGAATCAGGTCCAAGAGCGCGCCCGCGATGCTGATAATAGCCTTGATGCAATGAATGCGGCATTCAATCGAGGCGATATGGAAGAATTCATTCGTCTGCAAAAATCGCTCAACGTGAGACTGAAGCAGATAGTCTCGCCAGAGCTGCTCTCTTTGGCTAGGAGCCAGCATGAAATAGGCGATAAGAGTCCCGAAAGACAAGCTTACTATCGACAGCTTATCAGCCAACAATTATCCGTAGCGATTGGCTTCAGCGTCATTCTGACAATAGTTTTGGCCGTTATCGTCAGCAAAGGCATCACCAGAAGACTCGCTGTCCTATCCGAGAACAGCCAACGGCTGGCTCGCAACGAGCAGTTGCTCCCCTCGCTATCAGGGCATGATGAAATCGCCCAACTCGATCAGGTGTTTCACAAAATGGCTGAAGCCCTTGCACGAGCCATTCATGTAGAGCGAGCATTAATCGACAATGCCAATGATGTAATTTGCTCTATCGATAAGCAGGGAAAATTCGCCGCTATTAATCCGGCCGCGGTGAAAATATTAGGCTACGAGCCAAAAGAGCTGCTTGCAAAACCCTACGTCGAGCTGGTTTTACCGGAAGACAAAGACCATGTCAAAGGCTGCATGGAAAACCTTTTGAAATCACATGGTCAAGAAATTATTGAAACAAGAATGATCAGAAAAGACGGGAAGCCAGTAGACATCCTCTTCTCAGTCTATTGGTCAGGGGAAGAAGAAACATACTTTTGCGTACTGCATGACGTGACGGAAAGAAAAGAAGCTGAAAGGATAAAACAAGAGGTAATTGCGATGGTCAGCCACGACCTTCGCACGCCGCTGACTGCGGTTCGCCATTTGCACGAGATGCTCGTTCTGGGGAAAGCAGGAGAGCTGCCGGATTCAGCTCAGACCCTCGTGCTTCGCGCGGATTCGGCAAGCAGACGAATGTTGACTCTCATCAACGATCTTCTGGAAATAGAAAAGATCAGAGCCAGAAAGATGCAACTCAACAAAACAGAAATTCCAGTTGCAAACTTATTTGATTCTTGCCTTCAGATAATTGCTCCTCTAGCAGAAGAGAAGTCATTAAAAATCGAAGTTGCAGACACTGTGATTGATGTTTTTGCAGATCCAGACCGCATTGCGCAAGTGCTCGTCAATATAGCCTCGAACGCAGTCAAATATTCACCTCCTGGCGGCACCATAAAATTTGCTGCATCTATAAAAGACAAAGCAGTTGAAGTCCGCATTCAGGACGAAGGACGCGGCGTGCCAAAAGAGATGCAAGAGGCGATCTTCAATCGATTTCAACAGGTGCAAGATATTGACTCGACGCAGATGAACGGAACGGGTTTGGGCCTGGCAATCTGCAAAGCAATAGTTGAATTGCACGGTGGCACAATCGTCGTTGAATCCCCTCAGGATGCAGTGGGAAGCATATTTATCTTCACTATTCCACTGCATGAAAAGGCACTCGCAAACATCTCCGAAGCATCAGACTCGCATTAGGTTTTTACAGGCGGCGAAAGCCAGGGGCAAATCCCCCAAAGGCTTGCGTGGACTATGTTTTGCATCGCCACAAATCCGCCATAAGTTGCCGGAAAAATGGTTGTAAGCAAAGCGCCGCACGAAGAGTCGCTTACTCGTAAGGCTTATGTCATCTCCCTCTCGAGCCGCAAGGAACCAGCTTTATGGACGCACATTCCACCACAGAAAGAAGAACAAGTCACGCAGGAAACAAGCACACCGAACAACACATCCAGTCTGCGCATGCCGCCTGGGACGCCTGGAAAAGCGATGATCCAGCAGCTTGGGACTGGGCATTAGACCAAAGGGAAAAGATCTCGAAAAAAGATCCTAAGGCTTGGTCGAAGGCAATGAAAGAGGTCGACGCCGAAGAAGCCGCGCAAAAACACGCGAAAGAAGAACGCGAGAAGGAAATGCAAAGGCAGAAAGAAGCTGCACTAAAAGCCGAATTAGACGCCGAAATAGATGCCGAGGCTCGGCAGCGAGAAGCAGAAAGCAAATTGAGAGCTGAATATTTAGATACAAGAACTCAGTATGATCTAAAACCCGTCGAAATCCCTCATCCTGGTTATGCACCTCACAGTAATTTTGCGCCAGAAGCACCGAATTCTCCAGCATATGATGCAGCCTACAACAGAGACAGAGGCGAATTTCAGGGACTGGATTTAGGTATCGTCAAACTCGGAGTGCGAGACGGCTCTTTGGAAACAGGAGTAAATGTCGGCATTGCCAGTACGGAAGTTTCACTCGGAAAGAACACTGGCGTAAACGCGGAATTCATGCCTTATGGCGGACCGCTTCACGCAAGAGCGAATGCAAATCTCGGATTTGAAAAAGATGGCATCCATAGTGAAGTGGGAGCAGGAGCCAATTTCTTCGACCTGGTTAACGGAGACGCGGACTTTGGTGCCAGCCTGGGCAAGAATACCGGTGTCAGCGGCGATGTCAGAGGACGCGCCTGGCCCGTAGATGTGCAAGCTGATGCTGGCGCCGGCATAGGACCACAAGGTTTTAATGCTTACACTGGAGCGAACACCGGCGTTGCGGACGCTTTCGGCGTCAGGTCAGGAGCACACTTCAATGTCGGTGAAAATTCCTCCGCAGCTGCAGGCGTAGGATTGAAACTCGACGATCAAACTCTCGATTTCGGACCGAGTATAGACACCTACGGAAATCGAACTTTAAGACCTAATCTAAACCTGAGACCAGGACACAGTGACGAAGCCACCTTCTATCCGACAGGAAATCGCGATATCGATTAGCTTGAGCAAAAACCGAGAGCGGGCGCACGGCTGTCTTCCCAGCAAAAACGTGCGCCCACTACTCGAAATCAAAAGTTTTTCCCCCGCCTAACGACAGAGCCCACAAATAGCCTCCCCCTGGGAGGCTATTTGCGTCATGGAAGTTAGCCCAAGATGGTTTATGATTTTGTATCGTCCCGCGCGCCAGAAAGACCACATGGCAAAAATATTGTTAGTAGAAGATGATGCAGACTTGAGCTTCACGGTCTGCGAGTTTCTCAAATCCGAACAGCATCTTGTCGAGCACTTCGTTGATGGCAGAGAAGGGCTGGACCGACTCCTCTGCTGCACTTACGACTTGATAATTCTAGATTGGTCATTGCCGGGTCTGTCGGGAATGAATATCCTCAAAGAGTTTAGAGAAAGAGGCGGCAAGACACCGATCCTCTTTGTCACCGCGCGCAGTACCATCACCGATAAAGAATCGGGGCTGGACGCAGGAGCAGATGATTATTTGACCAAACCCTTTGATTTGCGTGAGTTGTCAGCGCGCTTGCGCGCACTTCTTCGTCGCCCTCAGGTGGTAACGGCAAACATCTTGCAAGTAAAAGATTTGGTCCTCGATCCATCCACCAGGAAGGTTTCCAAAGCAGGCACAGAGATCCACCTGCTTCCAATAGACTTTGCTCTTCTTGAATTTTTCATGCGGCATCCTGATCAAATATTCAGTAATAACGCCCTGCTGGAGCGCGTTTGGCACTCCGAAAGCGATGCCACGGGAGAGGCACTGCGTTCTTCCTTGAAGCGAATTAGATACAAGATCGACGACAGCGCATGCGCAGTTATCGAAAATATTCCGAGAGTGGGTTATCGCATGCCTTCTGGAAAGAAGAAGAAGAAGAAGGACTAAACGTCAAAAACTGGAGCGGACTAGCCGGCTCCAGCTTCGACACCTTTTTATTCGTCCTCTGAGAGCCACTGTCGCGTTAAACATAAGCTCTGTACAAGTTATACGAATGGCGATATCAATTTCTCGTCAAATGGATGCAGCGAATCTTTCAAGGAGTGAGCAATTTCTGCTTTTTCCATTTAGTATCCGCCCGGACGGCTCGCTACTTTGGCGACACCCGACAGACCGTGCCGTCCATATCGCGCCTCTGCGTAGCGTATTCCTGCAACCAGATTAGAGAGCGGATCATGGATATTGTTGTTCATTCCGGGCAGCGCATATCGAGAGAACGTAGAGGGTATCGTCTGCATCAAACCCGTTGAGGGATGACCTCTTTTGGCGTTGATGTCCCAGTTGTTTGTAATGTTCGGATTCCATCCGCTCTCTCGCGTGACGATTTTATTTACAGCGGAGATATTTTGTTCTGTCACCGGCACACCCGCCAGTTGGAGAGCCTTTTCAATCAATTCGCGACGTGCACCCGGTGGAACATGCCCGCCAACGGCGTGTTTATCGAAGCCACCATCACCGCCACCACCGCCTTCGACGGATTGATGCCAACCGTTATAGTGCCCGCGTCTGTAATGCATGCTTGAATAATGATGCTTCAATGTCGAGGACTCATGGGCTTCATGACTGGTGCTGACCATCGTTCTGTTATGTTTGGGATTTACGTTGCTCTTATCTTCAGCTACGACAGCCCAACCTTCATGCCCATCTCTATTGTCGCGAACAATCGACATTCCTTTGAGCAGCCCCTTCTCATGCAAGGCATCATTTACTTCGCGCAGATTTTCGCCCAGGTGTGCGGGGTCCTTTTTGTGCAATGCATCAAGCTCGCCAAATACGTATTTGAAGTCATGAGGATCTTTCTTGAGATGGTCGGCTATCTTGGCGCCAGTTTCATGTACTTCCCTTTTCCTTTGGGTATCATCGGGCGCCCCCAAAGCCGAGCGCTCGCTTCCGCCTGCTCTGTCTGAGCGACCTTTGTCTCCGCCAGCGGCACCGTGCGAACGGTTCGTCCCGCCTTTGGTCTCGGCGGAATCATACAGTTCCGTTCCATGCAAATGCTTCTGGACAAACTCGTGCGCGGACTGTCCAGGCTGGTAAACGGAAGGATTGGGTCTTTCTATTCTGCTGCTGTAAACATCAGCCCAGCCTCGGGCATGAGAATTTGCAGAATCACGATCTTCATGGGGATGGCGGCGCTCCAAAGAGGAACGCGAATGCAATTCAGTCATATTGGAAACTCTCTGGTAAGGCGGCTGGAAGCTCAACTGTAATGCTAGTCATTTGCCCGTCAAATTTTCGTCAAACGTATTACGGAATTAGCAAAGAAGGCCGGCGAAGCGTTACCGGCCGTTTACCTGTTCTATGCTCAAGAAGCCTTTGTGGTCATTCCATATGAGGAGCAATAACCATCTTGCTTCCACGCCCGAGACCCACCCCGGTGCTATAACCGACTGTGCCTGGCGAATCAACACCACGTGCAAGACCAGGCGGATAGACCTTGATTTGCACAGGCTTTCCATCGTATTCGCCAAACTTCACTTGATACCCGGGCGGAAGACTAACGACCTACCACCTTGTCTAGTATACCGGTGACGAAGGAAAGCTAGAAGAAGTAGAAAGTGTATGCGCGATTTCTCGCGCATACACAGTTCGAGCTATCACACCGCAGCCTTAATCCAGGAAGATGTCGGCGTGCAACTTGTTGCCCGTCACCACGGCGTACTGCTCGAGATCCTCGATGCCGGACTCTCTCAGAACATCCTCGTCGACGAAGAACTGGCCGGTGCACTCCTTGGCAGAGCGCGTAAGAATATGGTATGCAGCGTCCGCGACGATACGAGCGGAGCGCGCGTGTTTCACAAGTTCTTCACCGCCCGGCAAATGACGAACAGCAGCCGTATCGATGAGGGTTTTGGGCCAGAGCGAATTGGCTGCGATCCCATCAGGAGACAGCTCAGCAGCAAGCCCCATTGTGACCATGCTCATCGAGTACTTCGACATAGCATAAGCCAGTTGTGGTCCCAGCCACTTACCGGACATCTGCGAAAGCGGCGGCGACATGGTAAGGATGTGCGGGTTCGCAGCCTTGCGCAGGTGGGGAATGGCGTGCTTGGCCATGAAGAAAGAACCGGCGCCGTTGACCTCATGCATCAGACGAAAGCGCTTCAGCTCAGTCTTTTCCGTAGAGGTCATGGAGAGCGCCGAAGCGTTATTGACGAGAATGTCGATCCCGCCGAAGGTCTTAATCGCCTCCTCAATTGCGGCAATGATCTCGTCCTCGTTACGCACGTCGCATTTTACTGCCAGTGCGGTGCCGCCGGCATCTTCAATCTCCTTGGCGGCCGTGTAGATGGTGCCGGGAAGCTTCGGATTCTCGCTCTCGGATTTAGCGGCAACCACGACGTTGGCACCATCGGCAGCGGCACGTTTTCCAATTTCGAGTCCGATGCCGCGACTGGCACCAGTGATGAAGAGCGTTTTTCCGCTCAGTGGCTTTTTCTCTTCTTTTGACAAAGTCAGTCTCCTTTTCTGTAGAGAAGACGCGTGATCTTCTCTTATTGCAAAAATGAGCGCCCGCCCGGCTCATAATGAAAGGGCGGACACCCCCAGGCACTCTCATGCCCTTCAGTGAATTCCGGACAATGGATGAGCAAGGTCGTTGTACAGTCCGAAGAGTGCCAGGGCAAGCAGTCCCCACATGCAGACTTTCATGATCTTCATCTGCGTTTCGACAGCCACGGGTCGGCCCCGCAACTTCTCAATCACAAGAAAGAAGACATGACCGCCGTCAAGGAGCGGTATCGGCAGCAGGTTCAAAATAGCCAAGTTGATGTTGAACGCAGCCACAATCGCCAGGAATGAAGCCCAACCTTTCGAGAAAGACCCGGCAGCGAATTGCATGAACCCGACCACTCCGTGGACCTCAAAACCAACTTGCTTCGCCGATTTGCCGGAAGCAGTCCCTGCTTCATCGGCTCCGACGATGGACGTCCAGATAAGCTGTCCTGTCATAGAAAGCATTTTCCAGACGGATGACGCCCCTCTCGACACGGCGCTCGCCAAATCGATCGGATGCCTCTCGACAAAACCAACCTCAATGCCAAGCCTCTGACTGAGCGGCGCATGAGCAGTTATCTCCAGCGAACGCCCCGCACGCAGCACGTCGAAGCGAACAGCTTCTGAAGTGCGCTGCCCAATCGCAACGATCACTTGCCTGGCGCCGCCTGTGGCGATCCCGTTGACCGCAAGCACTGTATCACCGGAAAGCATGCCGGCCTTGTCGGCATAACCAGTCTGATTGATGCGACTCACGACCGGCACATCGCGAAAGACTTCATGACCGACGATATAGGCGCTTGCCGAATAGAGACCAACAGCCCCGAGAAGATTGAAGGCGATGCCGGCGAGCAGAACGCAAGCACGCTTCCAGACCGGAGTATTCATCACGCTCGCGGCGGTCGGCTCGAAAGTAACGTAACCACCCATAAACCAGTAGGGCGTAATCTGAATCATCGTGCCGCCTAAGCGACCCAATTCAAGAACACGTCCAGCCGGAATGCCGATCGAGAAAGTATCGATCGGATAACCGCAGGTTCTTGCCACCACCCAGTGGCCCACCTCGTGGATCATGACGGCAAAAACAATCGCCGCCATCACCGGCCAATATGCATGCGGCAGCACCATCACAAGCCAGCTGTAGAAGAGCAACTGGCCGAAAGGATGCTCGAAAGCATCTTTCACACCGGCACCACATGCCAGAGCAAGCGAGCCAGCCGAGCGCAGCCGAAGATTCGATATCGCATTCATATTTCTTACTCCTTCTATTCAGGAAGGTTTAGGGAAAGTGCATATTCAGCCCTGCAGCAAGTGCTCGCCGACAGGACTGTGCTTGAAGTCGTCTATGCGCTGACGAAGCCAGAAGAACCACAGCGCAAGTCCGGCGACAACGCCGCCGAAATGAATCCAATAAGCAGTTTTGTCCCCCGGAGCCATTTGCAAGAAGTGATAGAACTGCGTGCCGAGCACAAGCAAGCCGAAATGCCACATGCGCACGATAGTAAGTTCTGTAGAAGGAACACTCACCAGAGCAAAGCGCGGAGTAGCAACAGTGAGCACGGCGATTACCGCAATGATCACCCCCGACAGGCCGACAACAGGAATGGTCAGTCCAGGGTCGGCAAAATAGTGAGCCAGACCAGCAAATACGCCCGTCCCGAGAATAAATGCAAGCATGCGAAGATGACCAATCGCATTCTCGAGGACTGTGCCGAACCAGAAAAGGAAGATGAAGTTCATTACCCAGTGCAAGTTCGTGTTCTCATGCTGAAACATGTATGCGAAAAACATGCCTACAGCCTCGGGGATATACCGATGCTCTGTGGCAAATGCCTGACTTACATAAGCAGGCACGAGCGGATAGACATCCGCAAAAGGCAACAGCAATGCAGAAACAAGTCCTGCCAGTGCCACCGCCCAGGGGAAAATTGGTCTTTGCATGTTGTTTCCCTTTCGTTTGCGCAAGAGCACATTGCTCTCGCTTTTGGTTTTAGCTAGACCAGCCTTGATCCTGTGTGCAGTTACCGATAGCAAAACTGCAACAGGTGGAAAATCAAATTGGAATTAACCAGGCACAGCAATTTTGCTGTGCTTAAGCCGGTCTTCGTGGAATCGACAATCTCTTGAGTTATTTAAATGGCGAAGCGGAAAAGGAAATGATCAATAACCTGAACCTAAATGAGCTGCCATCAGAAATGCAAATCGTCAAATCTAAGAAATAGCGCTGAAGAAGAAACCCAGAGCAATCTCAAAAGTACTTAAGAGGCAGCCTTTTGGGCGAGGCTGAAGGGCATTGCTCTGATGCGAGCGGAAATTAAAACAAACCAGGACAGCTACAATCAGGGTGGCCACGCTAGCGAATGTCGTTTGACACCACCAACAATGGCACAGCGGTGCCAGCATTCCAAGCCCTAGAGAATAACATCCACTCCGTCACCAAACGAAGAGAAAAGCTACTGTTTAAAAGGCTTTGCTAACGAAGCCAGCTCGCGCGAACCACGCCAATCACAGCACCATATACAATACCAACCAAAAGGAGAAGATCGAGATCAGAGTCTCGATCTTCTCCCTGGCAAATTGTCAATGCGATTGTCTATGCCTGGCAAGCACAAACGTTTGGTGCTCTTTCAACATAAGTGTGCCAGTATCAAAAACTCATCAAATTTTCGGCGGGCATAAACTATCACTTCTCCGCCTGAGGGTCCCAGGGCTCGATCGTTACGGTAAAGGGTTTCCCATCCTTGACCCCATGGTATACCTCAGGCGCCGGTTCGGGCGCCGGCAGATGTATGACACCCGGCTCCTCCGCTTGAGCAACGCGAGTTCTTTCTGCACCGGCGCCGATGGCGTGATGAAAGAACTCTTCCGAAAGAGCACTTCTTGCAGCATGAGCCGCTTCTGCGAACGAAGAGGATTGAGAAAGTCTTTCCGGGGTATCGAGATGAAGTGACATAAGATAACCTCAAGAATCGAAGGATATGTCCATACCGCAAATCAGATTGGATACGGCAAACCTTTGATGTTGGCGGGGGTTCGGACTGCCAGCATTGAAACATCGACAACGTCAAATTAGAGTCAAATGGATTAGTGCCAAGAAACTTCTACCGGCTTCGAATCACAATTTTCTATAAAAGTACTCTTCGACCAAAGACTATTAGAGATGCCACTACAGTCGCGATAACCAGACTGAACAATTGGAACATCGTTCTATCTTCGCATGTAACTTCGTTTGCGCAATCATGGAATGACCGCCATCATATTTGCGTCAAACCAATTAGCGGAAAACACGCTGTACATGCGGAAAGTACGCAGGAAGAGGCAAGGAAATTTTACACTCATTTGATGATCAAACGACTTATATATAGCGTACGGTGATTTTTCAAATCGCCACTAATTTCACCGGCTAAAGCGCAGGCCGGCAGCTGTTAAAAAGAGGACACATTGAAATGCCCATTCCTTTAGAGTTACCTCACACAGTCATCAAAGCCACCGCCGGCGAAGCGGCCGCAGCCACTCGCCTCATAGAGGAAATATCTCCAACATTGATTGCGAAACTCGACAGCCTGGCTGGGCAAATAAAGGCAATCGCAATGAACCAGACGGGCGCATATATAGAGTTTGATGAAATTCCCAAAGTCACAAATTCTATTCTCGAATCGGGAAAACTGAAAGGTGGTGGCATTGAAATAAACAATGCCATGATTGGTTCTGGCTTTGAAATCAACGGACCTTCGAAGATTGCCGGTACCGAGCTGGCACCCGTAAAAATAGGTTCGGGGGTTTCCAATTTCAGGGCTGAGGCTGGGGTACGAATCGGCGAAGGAACCACGATTGGTCATGATGTCGCAATTGGTGAGCAAACTACCCTGCAGGCAAACAATCTAATTGGCGACAAAGTTCAAATAGGCAAAGGTGTCTCAGTCGGCTCCAGAGTTTTTATTGCAGACCGCACACTAATTTCCGACGAAGTAAGAATTGGCACGAAAGCGAAGGTTTTCAACGATGTCGAAATTGGCTCGAGAGCACACATCGCAAGAGGTTCAACAGTAGGTCCAAGTTCGCGGATCGGCCACCATGTGATTGTCGGAACGGATTCGACCTTGAATTCGTTCGTCACACTTACTGGTCGAACGAAAGTCGCTCATCACGCCAAAATCGAAGCAAACGTTACGGCAAACAAATCATTCATCGGACCTTATTCCGAAATAGGTTTGGGCTCAACACTGTATCGCGCGCAAATAGGTGAAGGTTATGTTGTACCCAGAGATTCCCTGATAAGCCGAATCAGACTTGAATAGGCAAAAGAAACCAAAACGAAAACGGCCCGGCGAGGCTGAGGCGGTGGATACGCCTCAGCCTCCTTAACTCTGGCAGCCAAGGACTATTTCACCGGGTCGCGGCTGGGCAAGGCGCGAGCGGCGCAGCCAATTAGGTCCAGTCTCAATAAGCTTTCCATTCAACAACTCGCCACCGCTGATAGTACTAGAAAACCAGCGATCTACCACTGAATTACGCGTCAACAAGAGAAGCAGCCTTTGGCGCACCTTCCTCAATCAGAGGACTGTAAGAGCGTAAAATGTTCAGCTTTGCCAGTTTGCTCAGCACAAGAGAAACCATTGCACCGTCAAGTACAATGTCGAATGTTTTCCCTACAGAACGTCTTACTATCTCACACAGTATCACCAAGCTCGAGAAAATAAGGGACGCTCGAAGGCATAAAACACTGGCGAAACAAAAATGGTGAAAGCTCCGGCCAGGGCTGGAGCTTTTGACCGCCGACGCTTATCCTGGCGAGCGAACTCGTCCTCTTAGAGAAGGCTTACAAGCAGGCGCCTAAACTGACTGTCCTTGTTCTTGGGGAGAGCATGAAAGTTCGAACTCTCCCCAATGCAGATGAACTACTGACACACTTGTTCAAATGTGCTTCGCAGCGAATCGCCCGACATCAGGGGCTGATCTCGTAATAACTCCCGTCGCGGCTGTCCGGAACAAACCGAACTTTCCAGCCGGCACTGCGCAGTTCGCTGATCAAAATGTCGCCGACTCTCGACTGAAAGATAGTAGCAGCGTATGTGAATGCGCGACCTCCACTCCTTGAGATAGCGCCGTTGAGGCGAATACGAGCCGCATCCAGCTCGTCGACGCATGCCAGCTGCGCGGCAGCAGAAGGGGACATGATAGTAGTCTTGGTCATTTGATACTCCTCGATTCGGATTTTGATTTTGATTTGGATTGACATAAGAAGGCAGCGCTTCCGCCTTCTTACTGCTCATTCGCAAGGCTCTTATTCAATGAATAGGCAGCAACCAGGCCGCCCAAAACATTGACGAGGCTAGAAGCACACAGAGAACGATGTGTACTTTACCGATCAGCACTTTCCATTGCCCGCTCAAATTGTGCTCTGCTGGTCCCTCGGACCTACTCCACACAATACTTACAAGGCGATCGCCTTTGAGCGAGATGAATGGAAGCAAGTCCATCAGATTGATGACGAATCCGACTGCAGCCAGCCAAAGCCACATCTTATCTCCCACCCAGAAGTAGATCGGCAATAAGGCAAAGGCTGCCAGACCACCCAGCATGGGACCAGCAATCAGCGTCCATGCAACTTTTTCTACCGACTCAGGTGTGCATTTTACACGGATCTGCGTAGAGAAGGGCATGATTTCTGGAGGTCTTACCTCCAACTTCATTCGTCTGGCCGTCAGATAGTGCCCCATCGCTTGTACGACCATGAGATACACAATGAGAATAGCGACACCGAAGCCGAATAGCCATCCGTAAACGAAAATGCTAAACAGCACAGACATGGCGGTCCACGTCCACTCAGACAGCAGGCGGAAGACGCTTTGGAAGGTGATAACCATAATCTTATCCTCTTTCTAGGAGCCAGGGGACTGGCTCACAAATATCGGCAGTCGTGGAGCTCATTTCAGACGACCTCCACAACTGATTACCTGTGCTCGCGCCGGCAGATTGTCCGTCGGCGCGAGCAGTACGTGCCACTACCATCAGTGGCTTGGTCATAGACCAAAATTAGGACCAGAAATCCTGGCAATCACACGATCGACAATGTTCATCGCAATGCCGGTAGTGTAATTAAAGAAGGGAGTCGCGAATTTGGACTTCTTGGCCGAGAGGAAAACGAGATCCCTCTCGTAATTCAGAGCCGACAGATACTCGAGGCTGGAAGCCAGCTCGTCGACCAAACCCAAGCCTTTTTCCACGCTTTCTTGCGCCGACCAGCTATCGCCGTCGCAAATCTCCTCGCAGACGTTAGGGCGATATTTTCTCACCGCATTGATGAAGATGCGGTGAATCACCTCCAATTTCTTAGTGGTGAAGTCACGCCCTTCCTCGGTGACGGGGTCGGTGGCCGTGAGCATGCGCTTATGCTTGCCCGCAGCCAGAGTCACCGAATCAATGCCTATCCATTCCAGCAAACGACTATAGTTGAGCAGGTGGGCAGCGACTCCTATGCTGCCTATCATCGCCAGCGGCGCAGCGACAATCTTCGTCGCCGGCGCAACAGTAAGATAGCCGCCTGAAGCACCGAACTGGTCGATGCAGGCCGTGACAGAAACGCCAGCATTACGCATGCGCTCCATGTGAGCATACATCAGACCGTACGGGGGCACGCTGCCGCCGGGCGACGTGACGCAAACGACGACTTCCGAAAGAGCGTCGACGTTCTCCACCACTTCATCGGCAAGCTGTCCGAACAAATCGTGCCCTTCGGCATGTAAGTTGCCGTCAAAAGTGATGACTGCTGCAGGCTTCTCGGTAGCCTTTTTGAAAAGGTTCCGGCGCTTGGTGCGGCCATCGGAGCCCTTCATCTTGCGTGCTCGGCGTGAATAACCGGTAGTCTCATGAATCTTGCTGAGCTCGCCCTGTTCGAATTTCGCCTTCACGGCTCCCAGCGCCTTCCTGAGCATGGGAAAGAGCACGAAGAGGAGGATGGCGATCGCCATCATGATTGCATTAGTGTCCATTTTTCTATTCCTTTTTTAGCGAGCGTGGCTCGTGTTCGGCCGACATTACTGGAAATCCGCAAGGCCGAATTACCTTGCAGCAAATGCATTCTCAAGGGACTACAGGCGAGGCGGCAGGAAATGCTTCCCGCCGCCTGCGAGGATCAAGTGCTGGCAATCGTTTCTGCAAGCTTCAATTGCCAGCCAGGCATGTGAAGAATGCGAATCGCTCCGCTCTTGATCAGAGCCTGACGCGTTACTTCCTCGCGCGCCAGCCTGTGAGCGCCTTCCTTTGAACGGAAGACGTAAATGGCACCGGGACCGGGATTGTCGACCACATAGAGACATTGCCCATTGCGCTCGACAATAAAGACAACGCATTTGCCGACGGCAATAGCGTCAACTCCATCCCCCTGCCACATCTGCTTTTCTTTGACCATCCGCTCGATCTCCGACTTGATCGTGCGTTTGATCTCCTCCTGACGTTCTGTCAGTTTCACACGCTCGGCGAGCGGGCGGCGCCAGCTCTCTTGCGTGCAATAATCAAGGAGCTCTTCCATGATCTTTCCTTCCAGCCCCTGGAGGAAGGTTTCCCAATACCCAGCCGGAACCGCAGCAATAGGGAATTTCCGCCACTCGAGACCTTCCGGTCTGCGCCTGGGGAACCAAAGCCTTCCATCGGTCATATAGTCCCCAGCCCACTGGAAGCGCGTCTTGCCATCGGCGTCATGCTTCAGCTCGTCGATCAACCTCCTGCGTTCGAGCTTGGCGCGAGCTTCGGCATTGATCGCCTCGGCTCTGGTAAGCATCGCCTGAGCGATGCTTTTGACCGACGCCAACAGCCCGTCGTTTAGCTGGTCGGGCGAAGTTATGACGAAAGAAGCGGTCACCTTCCCACTCCGCTTCTCGCGCCCGATTACTCGGGGAAACCGATCCGGCGCAGTGCCGGACCAAACCACCGACCATTCGACCTTCTTCGCCTGAGCGTAAGCCGCCTCAGTCTTCTCGATCGCATCCAGCACGTTCTTCTTGGTCTGGTCCGTCCATTCCAGGGGAATGTCGCCCCGAGAGCGAATGGAAATGACCTCGAGATTCGTTGATTCATCAAAGCCGACCCTTTTCTTGTGGACGACTCTAATGAGCAACTCACCGGTGTCAAGGTTGCTCAGGTTCTTCACTTCGAACCAATCGCAGACCTCGGACTTCTTCTTGAGCCAATTGGCGCGAGAGACGGCAATCAGATTCAAATGGTCTTCAATCTTCTGATTGACCCAGAGAGGCCAGTCGGCGGGCAAGTCAGACTTCGCTCTTATCTCGAAATCACTTCTTGCCGTTACTTTCGCACCGCATCTGGTCTTCACTGCAACCAGAACAATCGGCTCGCCTTTGGCGACCTTGGCCTCAGAGATGTCGAAGTGAAGCCGAACTTGAACTCTCTGCTCTTTAAGCTGGCAATTCGCCTTGTTTTCACCGACGACAGGAGCAACAATCAAAGCGCCCCTCTTCGGGTCGGCAGGCGCCGTATCCTTAATCACTTTGCAGAGCAGGATGTCGCCATGGCGCGGCTGCACGGTCGCAGTCTGGGCGACGAAAACCACCTTGCGTGCGGCCGGATGCACCCCCCTGATTCCGAGAATCTTCTGACCGGTTCGATTATCCCAGCGTACATACTCCTTGAACTTGAAGGTCTGAACATCACCCTTTTGCAAGGTGCGGACAATTTGCGTAGCTGCGTTCATTTGAGTTCTCCTGTTTCTAACAAGCCGAACAGAGTTGAAGATACAACCGCTACAAGTGCGGTCGGAACCTATGCAGCAAACTACTGCGTGCAATATTGCGTGGTCAGGAATTGGTCTATGTTTGCTTGCGCTTTAAAGCTCCAGGTAAAGAAAATGTTGAAGGATAATTCCAACTTATTGATCTGCATCCCATGAATGCAAGCTCACAAATATGCGCATACAAACCGCCAAATCAGGCAGGCGCAAACGTAGGAAGACTCAACTGGCGAGCTTTTAGGGGTACATACAAACAATAGCGAGAAAAGATCTCGCCGAAATCATCGAAAATATTTTTCGAATTTATGTCAATGAGTATTTTGCTCAGCTAGCACATACGTAGTGACACCATACACAATGGCATTGCCACGCCAGCTATAAATCACTACACGACAAGGTCATTGCACCTACAAATGGGCGACCTCGATGGCTTTTATTAGGGGCTTTCGGAGCATCGCACGGAATCGCTAGCAGCGCTAATCACAACACCGTATTCAGTGGCATAACAACAAACAGCACGACCGAGAAAACTCAGTCGTGCCGCATTAATTTAGACACCATATTCGGTGACAAAGTTCAAGAAAGACTCACAATCAATAGAGCAACTATATGTCGCTCTGCGTCAAATTCAAGTCAAACTAAGATGCTTTCTCTTCGTATTTCTTTGGATCGGTTGCAATCTCTTCATAGGGCTCTCGGGTTACAGTCGTATTTCCTTGAGCATCTTTTGAGATGACCACGTTATAGCCAGGCTTGCCATCTTTCGGCGGATAGCTCTTCGTGATATCGCCGTTCGCGTCTTCCTTCTCGACATGTCCGTCCTTGAACTTAGTAATTGCGGTCTTGCCGCCGTCGACAGTCACCTCAGAAACTTTTCCTTCTTTGTTATTGGGCTCGAATTGAATTTCAGAGTTGCCGTTCTTGTAGTGAATTTCTTTTCTGCCGTTGGGATACTCTGTCTGGCTGTCCCTGGGATCATCGTCTCCATAGCCGCTGGTTTCTTTACGACCGTCATATGGGTAAGTCTTAGAAACAGAGCCGTCCTTGTTGTGCGTTTCTTCCGGATATCTGATAGTAACGGTGCCGTCAGGCGCAGTTATTTCGGCTTTGCCATCAGGAAACTCTTTGCGCACGCCGTCGGGACCGCTGCGTATTTTGCTGCCGTCCGGATTACGGATTTCTTCCTCCTGGTTGTCCGCTCCTCCTTCTCCGGACTGACTATGCGCTCCAGCGTCTGCCTGTTGGTCGCCTTGGCGCGAACCATCTCCGCGATGATCAGTGTTTTGCCGACCATTGTCGCCGCCATGTTCATCAGAAGATTGATCGATCGGGCGATCATCGTTTTTTTCTACATGTCCATCCCGATACTTTGTTTGGTGGACATGACCGTCCTGGGAAGTCACCTCGGCCACTCTGTCTTCCTGGTCACCGGGAGCAAACTCAGTGACATGGTTGCCGTTGCCTAGCTCATAGTCTTTTTGTCCATTGGAATACTTAGTCTCTGACAGTACGTTCTGTCCTTTCACACCGTCCAGCCCGTCTATCGAGAGAGAAGGCAATACATTGTCAGAACTATTGGAATTTGGTCTTCTATCAACTCTATCTCTGGACATGTCCGGCATTCCGCTGCCGCCGCCATTGCCGCCGTGGCTTGTAACAGCTTCTGGATGCTGTGGTTGTTCGAAGTGTGCTACTCCCATGGCTGAACCCTCCGGTAATGCAGGTTTTTAGAATCGATGCAGACAGACCACACTGCGCACGGTGTCTTGCCTGCGGTTGAAATTTGTGTGCGTGCTGGGTGATGTCATGATGCACCCGTCCACATCAAATTAACGTCAAACGTCGCACCCATCGAATAATCGAGCATTACCGCAGCAAACGGCGCGCATATAGAGGAAAAACGTATAGCAAAACCTTTAAAAGCGCTTTACGGCATAGCCTAGTACAGCAAAAGAGAAAAAGGAAATCGAGAATTTTGTCGCCCCCGGGCGCTCACGCGTCCGGGAGATTTGCGGAACGACAGCGATGCGGCTTATACAGTCACAAGCCACCTTGCAAACATGCGTAGAGAGAACTCAGCCGATCTTGAGTTCGGTCAAGAGCACATAGAGAACCTCCGCTGCGCAAACAGTAGCCACGAATGTCCACAGCCAAGCGCCCACCATGTTTTTCACAGTCGCCCAGTTGACGACCGACTCTTCATCCCAGCCGGCTGTTTCCTCCAGAACAGACACAGAGCTGGTTGCATTTACCGGCAGAGGAATGCCAAAGAAAGCGAAGAAGCGGCGCTTCCTGTCTGCTGGCGTCCCCGAAAACATCTTCTTGAGCGTCTGCCATGAGAGCGCCCTGTCGTTGTGAATGCCCGCAGCAGCGCCAAGCACGCCGCAGGTGCTGGTCTGCGTCGTGCTGAGCGGCAGACCGAAGTGAGAAGCGACATGGATCAGCATCGCCGTCACCGTCTCAGCCGCCAAACCGTCATGGAAGCTGAGCGGTTTGGTGGAAAGCTTCTCGCCGACGGTGTTGATAATGCGCCCAGCACCAAATGCAGTACCAAGCGCCATACACGCCGCGCAAGTCAAAATGACCCAGTGCGGAACTTCCTTCGGGATTGCGGTGCCCGCGGAGATGGACATTATCATGACGATAATGCCCATCGTCTTCTGGCTGTCATTGCGACCGTGACCCAGGCTGACCGCCCAGGAAGAAAACACCTGAAGCCAGCGCAAGAGCTGCTCCCAGCGCGAGCCACTGCCGGGACGCCCGAAGAGAATCTTCAAGATCTTGGCCAGGCTGAGAGCGAGCAGGTACGAGAGAAACGGAGCAATAGCAAGACCGACTAGAGCCCAACCCAGTTCTTGGAAGTTGACACCACGCGCACTGGCAGCTGCCATGCCGGCTCCCGTAAGAGCGCCGATCAGGCAGTGAGTACTGGAAACAGGAATGCGCTTCCACCAGGTGAAAAGGTTCCATCCGGCGGCAGCCATAAGCGCAGCCATTATGAGGCGCAGGGGCACAGGGCTGAAGTGAATGATCTTGGGAATGAAGAGCGCCACTGCCGTGCCGCCGAAGTAGGCGCCGACAAAGTTGAATACGCACGACATTCCAACCGGTATCCAATAACGCCACTCGATCGTGATTTTCTTGCCGAAGACGCTCAACTCCAGGGGCTTGAAAGCAAACACGCCGGAAGCCACGCTGGTCGCCGACGCGTGAGCAGTGTCATGAAAGCCGTTGATCACCTCGAAAACGAGAGCCAAGGCGTAAGTGAACCCGACAGCCGTGAAGATGACGGGGAAAATTTGATGAATTGTGCTCAAGCCTTTTCCTTTCTTGCGGTGAAGTGCCGCAGCAGCTCAAGTGATTTTCAAACCACCTCAGCATCCGAAACAACTTCATCCGTCCTGCCAGCGTTCGAGCCGGCATGACCGCTCTGCGCCACCTGGTCACGAGACCAGCAAAGGCATCGCTTCACGGTTTTCGCATACCTGTGATAGCGAGGGTGCGCATCGAAACAATGCCTTGCGTGTTGCCAGATCGGTATCGCTTCTTGAAAGCGTCCAAGCTGGCAATAGCATGCCGCCAGTTCACGGGCGGCAAAGGCTGTTTGCAGTTCGTTTCCAAACACGAACTGCGTTCGACCCAAAACTTTGCAATAGACCGTCAAAGCTTCTTCGTACATTCCTTGAGAGCGCAACGCTCGCGCTTTCTTACTGAGACAGAATATTGTCGACGCGTGGTATATGCCGCGCGTATTTTCCGCGGAATGCGCAGCCGCGTCCCAATACTGAAGAGACTTTGCATAGTCGCCGACGGCGTCATATGCACGTCCTAAAGACTGGCAGGGATGCTCAACCAGCGGATGAGCAAGGCCAAGAGCCTCACGGGCCTTTTCGAGAGCGGGCTCCAGCACGCCGATAGCGCGCTCATAGTCACCCTGATCGACCAAGGATTTGCCGACATTGTTGAGACAGTATTGCGTCAGACAAAAGTCGGGACTGACCAGTTCCAAACTGAGAAGAGTCGCGCTAGTCCAGGTATTGAACGCTTCCGGTTTATTTTCCGAGGACTGCGCCTTAGCTTTCTCGATCACAGTCTGGATCCGGGCGCGGGGATTTTTTGACCTTTTCATGTCTTAACTCCGTCGTCACAGCGTTGACTTCTTAAACGTGGACGCAGCAAAGCTGCGTCCACGCCAGACCTTCAACTGCTTCAACCTCGAATCAGCTTGACGGCAAAAAGGCCAGCGGCGCAGGCGAGGACCACGGCAATGAGAACGCAGACTTTCGCCGCATCGATCCATGAACCGCCGAACACTCCCACAGTAGCGCTGATCAAGACTGTCAGAGCCAACGCGTGCCAAATGTAATTCCTTGCCGCCGCAAAGACGACAAGGAAGAATAGCAGTATCGAGTCCATGTGACTTCTCTTTCTCTCTAGACAGGAAGAATCCGAGCCTTCCCAGGGGTCCTGCAAGCCCCTCTGGAAGGCTTTCAGCCCGATGAGAAGGAAATCCATCAGCCTGACCGACAAAATTGAATTCCAAGCCCACGCAAGCGGTATTGTGTTAAGTCGCAAGGGCTATTTGCTTCAGTGCAGCAAGAGCCACAAGAAAAGCCCCCAGCTGACCGCCCAGATGAAGAGTGCCAGAAGAAGCCCTGCTTTATCCATATCGAACTCCCTTGTTGGTGAATCGACGCTTGCTAAGGAGCAAGCCGATGAAAGCGCGCCGCAAAAAAACATTTGAGGGCGCAGGCAAACGCACGGCTAGAGAAGGTTTTCCTTGAAGCCACCCTCTTGCCGCTCTTCCTTCCACCAGGGCTGGAAGATGGAAGCGACGGGAATCCCCTCCAGCCAACGCAGCCTTCCGCCAATGATATGCGGGAAGAGAGTCTCGACTGCCTGGCGCAATTCGCGACTGGTCGGGCGATTGCCAAGCAACTCGGCGCGCGTCGCCTCGATGAGTATATTGAAGCACTCGACCTGCGCGAAGTCCGAGCGCTGCTGCGCATTGATCGCAGCGTCGATGCTGGTGAGCATCACCACAATATGGGTGAGCGGGCGATAGACCTCATACTCGATGATCATCTGCTCGTCAATGAGCTTGGCTCCATATTGCATCATCAAGTTGAAGAGACGCCAGCGCCAGTTGAACCATTGCTCGGCAGCAAACTTGAGATGTCCGTGGAAACGCTTGTCGGGCAGCCGCTTCCAGTTGAAATCAAACAGCTCGCCTTCACCGGCAAAATCCCTGATCTTGCCGCTTTTGAGACTGCGTTTGCATCCATAAGCGAACCGGACAGCCGGAATTATCCGAGCACGATCAGCCCAGAGAGCACGACGATGCTTCCAAAATACGCGGGCCTTGGCGATGTTGGAAAGGCGCGTCAGCTCGAACATGTCGATGCCGGCGTCTTTCAGAGCCAGATAGAAATTCTTCATGCCGGCTTCTTCGAAAACCTTGGAAAGAAGTCCCATCGTGGCCATGCCCAACATTTTGTTGGGACCTTCATAGACACGCGCAACAGCAGCGTTCATAGCATTCTTGCCAATCACGTTATTGGCTTCGAATGTCCGACCGCCCTGCACGTCCGGAGCCAGCTCGGTCATCACTTCGCGAAGCCGCTCGGTGGACCAGGTCTTGCTGATCATTGCCTCGATCGCCGCTGAGCGACCCTGATCGACTTGATCGGCCGCCCAGAGCGTCAACGCTTCGGCACCGGCGCTGTAAGCAGCAATCAGGGACATCAAATACTGAATCATCTGACGCTGATGCAGCGGCTTCTTGAACGTCTCGCGCACCGAGACCCATTCCGGCAGGCTGGCCAGAACAGCCATCATCAGCACGGTGGCACTGACGCCGACCGCCCAGCGCCCGTCGTCGAGATCGTGGAAAATCGCCTCGAGCCCATCGCCGGGGATGATATTCTCGACCGGCACAGGCAGTCCGTTGAACACCAACTTGTTGTTGTCGAGCGCTGGTTTGAGCACGAGCATGTCGTACTCTTCAATGTGGAAAGATTCGGTGGCTGCCTCGGGCAGCTCGACAATCACCACTTTGCGCTCATTGCCGACCTTTAGGAAAAGACCGAGCTTGGCGCCATAAACTCCCCGCGAGATGAAGAGCTTCTCCCCGTATATCCTCAGCATGCCGTCGTCGCCGATGACACCATATGTGGTGGGGTCAGCAACAGCACAGCCACGCCCCGGCTCGGTCGCGGCGAAGCAACCCTGGAACGCGACTTGAGCCATGTAGCGAAGGAAGCGTTCCTTCTGCTCGGCATTGCCGAAATTCTTGAGCGCGCCCACAGGACCGATGAGAGTCTTGATCGAGAGAGTGCCAGGAATGATCGGGCTTACCTTGCGACCAATCTCAAGCATGATCTTGGCCACGTCCGACATCTTGGCGCCGACGCCGGTCTGCTCCTGGGGAATGGTCAGCGCGTAAAAAAGAGCGCGTGTCAGCTCTTCTTCCAGCTTCGGATTGAATTTGCCATTCTCGGACAGCAACTCGCCGGCGGCGAGGTAATCCTGCCCGATTCGGACACATTCCTTACGCACGGCGTCGACGGATTCAGGCATGCTCCGGTCGATGCGGCGGAAGAGGTAGAAAGGAAGATCGCGCGAAAGCAGCGCAGAAGCTATGGCGCCCGGAAGCTTTCCCTTATGGCTGGACTGCATCGCCTTATCGACCTTGAGGGTCTCGGCAATTTCGTCGGCTCCGGCGCCGGTCTTCACCAGCGTGTCTGTCAGCAGCGTGTCGTCATTGCCTTTGCCGCCTTTGTTTGTTTCTTGAGTAGTCATTCGTCCTCCTAATCGAAATGGCAGGAGGAGTATCCCCCTGCCAGTTGGACTTCTTTTGCGATTGCGCACTTGACGTCAGATGACGCCGTATGCAGTGAGCAGGTATTCGGTTTTCTTCGAAACCGTACCGGGCGCGGCATCCTTATAGTCGCGAACCAGCTGATTGAATTCGTCCAGCAGAGCCCGCCCCTCGAGATACTGAGCATCGGTGAGCCTGTATCCCTTGTTGAGAGCATCGACCGTAGCTGCGAATCCTTCCATGATCGCCAGCCACTTCTTATCCGAGTGGGCGGCGAATTCGAAGGTGCGCACGGACATGACAGCCGGCTGGATGACCAGCATCTTGTCCTCGTTAACACTTCTTTTGCCGCGAGGCGGCACGCAACGCCCTCCGCAGATGAGCTTCCAGATGTGGTTGGCATAGCGATCGAAGCGATTGAGTTCGACGCCGACGTCGCAGAGAATAATCTCGCCAGGACTCGCGTTGTAAAACTCCTCGACAAGCGAAGCCGGACGCATGGACTCCCAGCTCAAGGCGCCGTCCCAGACTTTGAGGGAGGAGCCGTCATCGAGTGGAAGATCGACCGGCATGAAGACGCCCGGCACCGTGCAAGTAGCACAGATGGACTTGCCCAGAGGCGGTTGGACGGACGCAATGCGAACGAATTGCCCGCCTTCCTCCCGGCGAAAAACACCTCCGCCCGTGAGCAAAATTTGCGCGCCCCTGACGTCGGTCGCCATAGTCCAGTATTCCAGATGCTTAGGCCACCCCTCTCCCAGCTTTTCGTGCAGCCAGGATTCGAACCTGTTCATCTTGAACGTGCCTTTGGCGGGCGGATCACCTTTTCGGCGCGTGCCCGAATAGTGTTCGATCAAGACCCAGGCGATCTTTTCGCCGAAATCGAGCAGACTCTGGAAATCGAGCTCGACAGCCAGCTTGAGTATCTGTCTGACATCAAAACCTGCAGACAGAAAAACCATGGGAATAGCACCGCCGCTAATACCACCGGCGGATTTGATTTTGCGAATGCCGAACCAGAAGAGGGCAAGCAGCATTCCAATTGTTGCCAACATCGCCCGGCATCCTCCGGAGCCTGCTACGATGTGAAATCCCGCTCCATCATTGCCGGAACGGGGTGCTTCGTTGTTAGACATAACAGTAATCTCCTTATCGGAAAAGCATTGCCGGCGCGTACAAAACGCATTCGGAGCAACGCTTTTCCGCCTGTCACGTTTGAGCGAAGACGCGGCTAGCCGCGCCAGTTACGCGGCGGAACGCAACCGTAGCTACGGTCGGCCGGAAAAGGTTCGACCTGCCCCAAGGGCGCCTCGACAGGAATTCCTGCTTTCTGCAAGCTCTCCTTCGAGGCGTACTCGATGACGATGCGCGCGACTTCCCGCCCTCGAATAAACTCCGTGGTAGAGACATGATGATCCATACGATGCCCGAAAGCGGTGCCCATGTCGTGTCCACGCCCCTTGGTCACCGCGCCGCCCCCGTCGCCGCGACGAACATGGACCTGCAGTGGAATGGGTACAGGCCGCTCCTCGTAAAAGACCGCCGCAATTACACCGACATTGGTGGGCTTGTCCAGATAAGCGGCATAGCTGTCTCTGCGATCGCCGAACCGGAAGGCGGCAACTTGCCGGTCGTTCAGACGAAAGCCCGGAATGTCGTTGGCGGGCGAGCAGACTGGACCACGGAAGACATAACCGTCAGCATCGACAGAGGCGGTTCTTCCGGTCATGACGTCCAGTCCGTCAACGGACAACACTCCAAGATAACGCCCATAACTGGGCACTCTGATACGCAGCTGGTAGTTTTCACTCCAGGGAGCAGCGACATAAAGCTTGCCGCCGTGCTCGATGATGGGAAGTTCGCGACCGTGCGTGACGATCGAAAGTCCAAATTGGTCGTTTCGCATGTTGGTTTCCTTTCTCTCAATGGGCAATCAGCCCAAGTGTGTTCGCAGGCGGGTGATAAGGCCCGCCCGTTGATGCATTCCAAACGTTCGACTAGTCGAGCAAAGAGCGCGGACGGGCCTCCATCTAGAGATGTCCGCTCAGACGAAGAGTCGATACAAGCGCAGTGGATAGGCTGATGCCACAAGGCAAAGCCAGCAGGAGCAGGATATACTCGGGCAGCCAGAAGCCGGGCTGGCTGGCAGCCTGTCGACGTGCTTCAGGATTGGGCGCGCGCTAGTACGCGTCAAGTTTGGTCATCTTGCAGCAAGCAGCTCCCCAGAAAAACATAGCGATGAGCCACGCAGAAATTGCCGTTACCAGCATTCGTTTTGCCCTTTCCTTTGCTCAGGCGCCGAAGGCCGCCAGACTGCAGATTGCCAGACCAAGCACGAGAGCGATGAAGGCGATGAGCGGCCACTCCTGTCCTGAGGACTGGGGCGGCGCATCCTTGTAGCCGTTCTTGCGCTGCTCGGCGATCCACTCTCTGGTCGCCTGGCGAATCGCCGGTGAATAGCCGGGACGGTCGAACATAGCGGCAACGATTTCAGCGCTAAGCGCGCTGTTAGAGGCATTGACGTCCTCCGGATCGGGAATGATGACACCCATCTTCTTCTCCTTTGATCAATTGCTGTCAGCGCCAAAGCGCTCAGCGACGACGAACTCGGCGAATTCGAGAACTTCCAGACCTTCGCCGGCGGCGAGCTTGCCGGGCTCCTGAACAGTTATCGATTCCTCCGCGCTGCGTGGCTTCTCAACAATGCCGTAGCGAGCAAGCAAGGTTACATCGACGTTTTTCATCAGCTTTCCTTTCAGACAAATGGCTGCCCGCAGCGCTCTTTTGCGCCACCGCGGGCAGTTACTGTCACTTGCCGGTGCTTCTCAGCGAATGAACAGCCGCATTGAGCTGGCTGTCGTCAGGGGTGTAAATGATGGCCCTCTCCGGCAGCGCAACTGCCAGGTCGGGCACGATCGGATTGCGGATGCGATGCGCGTCGCCCGGCCATGAACCGTCATTCAAGAAATAGCGTCCGAAGGTCACGGAAAAGCGCATTCCGAGCGCCAACGGAGTGTTTTCTTGCTCGATGCCCTTACCGGCCGTTTCCGTGCCGACGAAGCCGGCGCCTTGACGCTCGCCCCCCTTGCCCACGCGGTTCTTGCTGACCGAGCCGATGAAGACCTCGGAGGCCGACGCGCTCCAGCCGTTGCCCATCACCACCACCGGTGGCAGACCCTGAATATAGAGCTCGTTGTTGTCGACGACCCGAGCCTTGCCGGTTGACGGGTCCTTCTCAACCATCTGGATGGACACCTCCTGCTCCACGACCTTGCCTGTGTCCTCATCCTTGGAGACCATCCAGAGACGGCCATTGCGCATCTCGTAGCGATTCAGGTGAAAGTGCTTGGATTCCGGATGACCGTCGACAAGCTCACGCTCACGCGTCGAGACCAGCAGTCCGTCCTTGACAAATATCGCAGCTGCAGCGACAGCCTGGAGGAAGTTGCCACCGACATTGTTGCGCACGTCCACGACAATACCCGTGGCACCGGCAGCCTTTGCCTGCAAGACCGCGGCATAAATGTTGCCGGCCGAGCCGTTGTCCCACTGGGTTGCGATGATGGCGAACATGCCGCCACCGAGATCCCGCAACCACACCGAATCGGGATGAATTTCGGCACGCACGATTTTGGTCTCGAAGACAGTGCCGCCACGATCGACAGTGAGAGTGACGGAAGAACCCTTCGGACCACGCAACAAACCCTCGATAACGTAGTCGGAATCGAGCCCGATTACGTCCTTGCCATCCACCTTGAGCACCTTGTCACCGTCCTGAATGCCGGCGGCACGGGAAGGCCCGGATTTGACCGCATGATAGACCAGCCCAGTGAACTTCGCCGTAGTTTTGGCTCCAGCACCCGGAATGAGCGTCTGTTCGGAGTCCAAAACGTTGGTGAAAACAAGACCGACGCCACCGTCGAGCTTCTCTTTGCCGGACAGCCTGGTGATCAGCTGCCGACCGGCAGCTGGCTCCATCACGAAGGTGAACGGATCATCGAAAACAGCTTTTAAACGACCGTTCACGTATTCTCTCGTCTTTTCGACGGAAACCCCCTTCGGGCAGCCGGCCTGCGCATTCGGCAGATCGAGCTTGCCGACGCCCTCGACGTCGTAAGCGCGGCTAGCCGCTTCGTAGAGAATCTCGCGGCAGAAATTGTCCTCCAGCCCCTTCAGCCAGTATTCCAGGTAGCGTGGGCGCATAGCCTCCGGCACCTGCCCGATGGCGAATCGGAAGTACTCGTCGCCAAGCAACTTCTCGCGCGTCTCGAGGTCGAGCTTCTCCAGCCGCGCCAAAATATCTTTCGGCAGCGTCGACCGGATGCGCGCAGCATTCTCCTCCTTCACGCGCAGAGTCGAGTTTCGGTAGCTGAATCCGGCGGCGGATAGGGCCGCAATGGCGAGCACCGCAAGAGCAGCGCCTCTGTATTTGTTCATGTCGAGTCCTTTCAAATGTTTGGGGTGGCAAGAAATTTCTCGCCACCGTTTTTTCATGAGGTCGCCTCAGTGGTCCTGCAACCAGATGCGGTGCTCCGCGTCATTCAGGTTGAGGGTGAAAAGACAGAGATCACCGTGCGCCTGCTTCTCAGCTCCGAATTTCGACCAGAAGAGCTGAGCGCCAAGATTGTCCCTGAGAGTTGTTATGTAAACCCTGCGCGCGGCATCTTCCACTTGGAAGAGGCGTTTCAGCCCAGCTCGGACAATGTGAGTTCCGAGCCCGTGTCCTCGAACTTCCGGCTTGACCGCCAAGTGGTGGACCATGGACATAGGCCCCTCTGCGATCAGAACCGCGCCAACGATTTCCGGCCGCCCCTTGCGAGTCTTCCAATCCAGGGCAACCTGCGCGAGCCCGGGATTGCGCCGGAGGCTGCGAGCCAGATTTTCATCCGTCTCCCAGTCCCAGAGGGCGAGCCCGGGCGTGGTGGCGACCAGAGCTTTCACCTCGATGATGTCGTCCGGCACCATCGACCTGATCGTGAAGCCGTTCATGAGCAAGTCTAAATTGGCACTCTTCATAGTTTTTCTCCTTCAAAGAATGCGCTTCACTATTCCTTGCGCAGACGATCGAGCCAATTCGAATGAGCATTTTCCGGAGGCAGCCGTTCTTCCATGCCCAGAGCAAGCTGAGCAATTTCGGCGGGCTCGCCGCGAAAGTCGGTGTAACAGCCGAGTGTGTGATTCTCGACTGTTATCTCGCCGGGCTTGATGAATACGTAAGAATCGAATCTCAAGCAGACGGAAAGCAAGGCTCGAGCCGCCTCGAGAGTCAAGCTCTGCGCCGGCGTGGTTGCCCCGCCTTTGGCGAAAACAAGCTCTTTCGTAATCATCTACTTCTCCTTTTTAGGCACGAGAGGCAGGTAAGTCCCGGCTTTCGCACGCTCGTAAATAGACCGGGCATGCACGGCGCATCGACCGCAGGTAGAAGACAATTTGGTCTTGCGGACCAACTGCTTCCATGTGATACCACGGGCGACGGCGTCGAGTATGTCCTGGTCCGACAAAACATTGCAAGAACAGACGATCATTTTTCTGCTCCTTTACTCTATTGGCCGCCGCCCTCGACTGGTCAGGCTTTGACTTCTAACTGGATAGCGATACTGCCGCCGGCTGCTTCAGGCGCGCTTGCACCCATTTGGTCTTCGACAAGGAATTGTTCTTCCATCTCCTCGCTGATGTCACCGCCCGTGCATTCCATGAGCGCGAGGACGCGCGTATAAGCACAGAAAACGGCGGCGAACACAGCAAAGACCACGAGAATAGCGATTGCGATTTTCATCAACTCTCCTTTTGCTTCAGTGGAGATCATTGCCATACTCCTTGCGGAATATCGTGGACAGGGAACGAAGAGAGTCCCCTGTCCGGCGGACGAAGAGATTAGTGAGTTTTTTCGAACTCACGGATGTGCTCTACGACTTGAGCCGAGGTCGGAACAGCGCCGGCAAAGACGATGTATTCGTCCGAACGCAGAATAGCGGCGCCAATAAACTTGGCGTTGCCGTCCAGGAGCGGAACGATGAAATACATGTCCTTATCGGTGATGTGAAGATATACTTCACTGCCGCGCAGCTCGAAATTGCCAGGCACCACAGCCGGTGCCTGATTGACGACGTCCCGAAGCCCCTTCACCACGCGCCCGCTGGTCGTGTCTTTCCTTTCGATAAGACCAGGATAGCGCGCATCGAAGAGCAGCACGTCCGAACCAGCCGTTCCCTCCTTGCCGTAAGGCTCGAGGAGGATCCAGTACTTCGGACCGGCCACGGTCGGAATGGCGTAAGGCACCGTGTTGTTGCCGAAGAGCTTGCGCTTCTCGGCGGACAAGCCGGCAAGGGTTTCGGCCGGCTCAGACAACTCCTTTTCCTGGCGGAAAGGCCACCAGGCTTGCAGCCGGTAATGCGCCCAAGCATGAGCACGATCGCGAACCAGCCGGGCCGGCATCTGGAAGGCGCCGGGGAAGTGTTCTGCCGCCTGCGTCACCGTGTAGTCTTCAAGCAGACCCTTGTCGTTTTCCACGACAGCACCGCCCAGAGTCGGCACCATCGTGAACCAGAAAAGCCGAGCCGTAGTGTACGAGTAGACGAGGCCTGTCTTTCCTTCATGCTTGCTGTAAGTGAACTCGCCCAGGGCGCCGCCCGGGTGACGAGCCAGAACAGCAGACCTCAAAACGCGGGTGTTCTCGCCGAGCGGAAAGATCGACTCGACAGGAGTAATCGCCCCCGAAGTGTTGGTCGACTCCACGCGCATTATTTTGTACGTGGCGCCCGGAATCATCGAAATCAGACCGCGCTTCAGCCCGTCGCCGGCGACGAAGCCGTCGAAGTGAAGGGCGCATTGATAGTTGATTCCTTTCGCTTCCATGGTAAAGGAGACGGCACCGGAATGAGTCGCCGACTCCGCATTGCCCTCGAGACAACGGCTCTCACCGATGCCGAAGGGCATAATGCGAGGTTTGTCCGTCGACAGCGGCAACTTGGCCGGTTCGCGAACATTGAGCGACTGCGCGATCATCATTTGCTGCAACGGTTCAACCGCATTGAAGAGGATGAACGACCCGCAGTAGGCGACGGCAAGCGGAACCGTGGAGCGAACCAGTCGCCCACTGTTCTCCGAGATTCCCAGCCAGAAGACGAAGGCAACGAAAAGCCACTCAGCGGCGTTGCCCCAGGTGAGATACGCCCACCAACCAGTGCCGTCCGCTTCGTACATGGGGAAGACGACCGCAAAGAGCACCGCCGTCATGGCAGGCAGGAAGCGGTAGATGAGCCGCTCGTCGTCTTCACGAATACGCCACGCGCAATAGCAGGTGACGACCGCGAAAACAGCAACCAGAATCAGGGGCGATATCATATACAACGCCACCCGGTATGGCTGCACGAAGGGGACCACATCGGTGAACACCCAGGAAAAGGCAATGCCGAGCGGATAGGTGAGCAACGCGGACATCGGCAGAGCCAGCAAATACAGCCAGAAGCTTGCCTGCTTGAACAACCGCGATCGTGCAAGCCGGATCAAGAAAACGGACAGACCCAGGCTGACGAGAACCGGTCCGGCGAAACCGAACACCGGCTGCGCAACCGGCAGCCAGAGCATCTGTACGGCGAAGAAAGCCGCCGCCGGTCCGGGATAGATTTCCGGATTTTCTTCCAGGTCGAGGTCGAGCAGCTTCCAGGCGGCAAAAGCCGCAAGAATGCCGACGCCGATCAGAGGCGGCACGAAATAAGGATGGAGGTATTGCTCGAAGTAGGCCGCCAAGCAGCCCGACACCAGAGCGATTGAATAAGCCTCCATCAGTCTCCAGCTGCGCGAAAGCGATTTGGAACCACGCTCGAGCACTTCCTCGAGGTCGTTGAGTTGCGGACTCATGTTGTTCTCTTTCGTTTGCTTTAAACATGCTCGAGCCCGGGCGGACGAATTTCCGCCCGGGCATTTGTCATCACAGGCGGTACCATGACCGCCTTTGCGTCAGTCGCACCCGAACCTTACCAGATGCGGGTGCGCTCTTCTTTGGGCAGCATGATGGGAGCATTATCCGGTAGCCCGAAGGCCTCGGCGAATTCTTCCATATGCGCCAGGGTGCCATTGCACCGATACTCACCGGGCGGGTGAGGATCGGTCATGGCTTGATTTTCCAGAGCCTCCGGGGTAATGATCACAGACCACACCTGAGCGAAGGCAATGAAGAATCGCTGCTCGTCGGTAAAGCCGCTCCCATCGAACTGACGCCCGTTCTTCTCCAGCGCGATATTGAGAGCGCGCAAGGCAAGTCGAGCGCCGTTGAGATCGGCGGCAGCTTCGCCCGAAACCAGCTCCCCCTTGAGAGGCACCTGGTTCGGACCGACGGTGTAGCGCGACGCTTGCTTGCGAAGCAACTGAATTTGCTCCATGAAGCGCGCATAGTCATCGGCAGTCCACTGCATGTTGAGCTTACCGTCGGCGTCGAACTTGGCGCCCTGGTCATCGAAGAAGTGGCCGAACTCATGCAAAATAACCGCCATGATGGCGCCGTAATTGGCGGCGTCATCGGCATCCGCATCAAAGAGCGGCGGCTGCAGAATACCAGCAGGGAAAACCACTTCGAGCAGGAGCGGATTGGCGTAAGCATTCACCGTCTGCGGTGTCATATTCCACTCGCTCTTGTCGAAGGGTTGCCCGATCTTCTTGAGATCGCGCCAATAATGGAAGTATGACGCAAGAAAGCGATTGCCCACGTAGCTGCCGATGAGGTACAGATCCTCAAAGTCAATCCACTTGTCCGGGTAGCCGATTTTAAAGGTCGAACGATCAAGTTTGAGCAAGGACTTTTCGCGGCTCTCGGGCGAAAGCCACTCGGCCCCCTGCAAAGCTTGCCGCATAACCTGGCGGCCGTTCTCGATCATTTCCAGAACCCGCGCCTTGGCCTCGGGTGGGAAATAACGCGCCACATAAAGCTTGCCGATCGCCTCGCCCATCGCGCCTTCAGCGAAAGCAACAACTTCGCGCCAGCGAGGGCTCGGCTCGGCTATGCCGTTCAGCGTCTTCTGATAGAAGGCGAAGTTCTCCTCTACGAAAGCCTTCGACAGATACGGAGCCGTCGAGACAAGCACGTGCCAGATAAGATAAGCACGCAAGTCTTCGTAAGAGATCTCAGAAAGAATATTGCCAAGTTCGCTCAGATAGTCCGGCTGCAAGACATTTAAAGTCTCGAAGACCGGCGCCTCCATTGTCTCGAGATAGACAGCGAAGTTGAAACCTCCAGCGGCAAGCAGAGCCGAACGCGCCGTCGGATTATTGATCGCATTCAGATCGCGCCGCTTTTCTCTGGACATAGAGATTTGAGCGAGCTTCTTCTCGAATGCAACAACAGCCCGGGCATATTTGGGAGCGAGCGAAGAATAGCCGCGCACCAGCGCAAACATGCGCTCGATATGCTGCTCGTAGTTCTCGAGACGTTGCAGTGTCGCCGCATCATCTTTCAGATAGAAGTCGCGGTCGGGAAGACCGAGTCCCCCCTGAGCGATGGCGGCGATATGCACTCCGCTGCCGTCCAGAGCAGGCATTGAACCGAAACCGAAAAGAGCGTCGACGCCAATCTGGTGAAGCAAGGAAAGCGCCGCAGCCAAGGAGTCAGGAGACCGAACAGTTTCGATCAGCTCGAAGACCGTATACAGCGGATATTCCTCCTGCTCTTCGATGGCGGCCTCGTTCATGCCGGTTTTGAAAATCAAGGCAAGCTTCTGCTCCTCGGCCGACATCGTCGAAAAATCATCGCGCCCGGACAACTCCTTCAATATGTCGTGCACGCGATTGAGACTGCGGTCTCGCAACTCATAGAACGAACCCCAACGCGAATAGCCGGCAGGGATGGTGGCGTTCCTCAAGTAGCTGCCGCAAGCATAGCGATAGAAGTCTTTGCCTGGATCGACAGATTGATCCATCCAGCCAATGTTGATACCTGGTTTTGTCATTTCGATTTCCCTGTAAAAATGGCGCAGCGAGATTGCCTTGCCACTTTGATTTGTAGAAGCGAACTAAAGCAGGACTAGGCGCCGATTTAGAAGGAACCGCCCGGCTTGCCGAATCCGGCAAGCTTGGCGTTTTCTTCCGTCCGCCATTTGAAATCGGCGCCGTACACAGCCTTGCGAGTGCGCCCGACCCAGCCGAGAGGCTCATGCTCGGGGAGTACGCGCCAAGGATTCCAGGAGAGCGCCTCGCCGTCCGACTCCTTGATCGGCTCAGAACGGTGCAAGATGGTCACCTCGGCGACGGCAAACTGCGGGCCATTCCACTTGATCGAGGGATTTTCGATCAAGTGGGTATCGGCACCCTGGGTGGTGCCACGGATCGCTGCCCCCATGAAGCCGATCGATGCCATTTCCACACCGAAGATGAAACGCCAGGGCCTATGCGCAAGCGTGTCCGCCAGCGCATGACGAAGAAAGTCGCCGTCGACCAGGTCCGGAAAGGAACAACCATGCTCGGCGGGGCGCAAGAAGTATTTGCAGGCAAAACCGCCCAGCCGATACGGCACTTGCGAAAAGTATTCCAGATGGAGCGGATTGGCGACAGGCTTGAGCAAAGACTGCCCGAGCCGCAGCGCCAGCCGCGGATTCTCGAGCAAAAGCTTGCGCTTGTCGCCCTTCATCAGGAAAAGTAGTTCTTCGATGGAAGAACAGAAGAAGGTCGGATGATTGGCGAGAAGGAAATCGTGCTCGAGAGAATCTTCCTCGCCCGGCAGCAGCTTCTTGCCCTGCACACCCAACACTTTTATGGCGACGCCACGGACGTTGGGCAGCGCGTCTGGCTGATTGGGACCGCCGCCACCATTGGAGAACCTCACCAGCGCGTCATACACGCGAGGTTCGGCAAAGAGACCGACTTGCAATCCGGGCATCTGCCTCAGAACCCGGAAGCGAGCCCTGACGACGCCATGAGACTTGGCGTGCTGGTTGCGGCGCGCCACTTCGCCCGGACGATGTTCGCGGCGCTGCTTCTCGAGCACGGCGTCCAAAACCTGGGCGATTAAAGCTTCTTCGCCAGGGAGAGGGAAGTTTTCAATGTAGGACATCAATTGGTCCTTTTATTTTGAGTTGATGGGTATCCCGGCATCGCTGCTAGCTCTGCCGGGACATTTCTGCTGCACAAACTCTCGATCTTTGACTACGCAGCCAAAACCAATCTGGCGGTCGCTTCGTCACGCAAGTGAGTGAGCGCCTGGCTGCGGCTTTTATAGCCACAACGAGGAAAGCCGAGAAATTCGGATGCTGCGACCAGACACCAGACGGTCGAGTCTTCGTGTCGAGCCTCCAGGCGCAATTCTCCGACTTTGCGAGTGCCCAGCATCCGAAAGTCGCCTCGATTCACGATTCGGTTGCGTCCATACTGCCAGAGAATTTCAACAGTCTTATCCGCGCTCATCGGCAAACTCCTAGACGGGTCGGGTGAGTAACTTGTAGCTCAGCGTGCTGGACTGCAAAATGCGCTCTACGGCCGGCGACCAATTTGTATTGATCACCCAGACCTCGGCTGACATATTCGTGCCGTGCGAATCGACCCTCTGCCCGGCCGCCCGAAGCGCCTGGCAATCAGCAGCCATAAGGTTCGGCACCTCGGTTTTGAAATCGAGGATCTGAAAGCGAACCACCGCTCCAGTCTTGAGCTTCCCGACGGCATCGATTGATTTCTTGCTAATCATGCTATTCTCCATCGATTGAGCATGTCAAACGCAAACTACGTGATTCTTTTTTTCAAGCGAGGGGGGCGAACTGAGCCGCCCGCCTCTTTGTCAGTGCCGGTCAGGCCGTCTGTGCCTCGACACGAGCTGCAGGCTGCTGGTTCGCACCAGCCAGCAGCGCCGCGGTGCCAGCCTCAGGCTCGGAAGCCTTGGGCAGGGACTCGTAGAACTTGCGCAGGCTCTCGACCTGGCGGTTCACGAATTCCACCGTAGTGTCATCCAGGCGCGGAGGAGTCCACTCGGCGAAGTCGCCGCCGGCGCGCATGAATTCTTCGAGGCTCTGGGTCTGCCAGTCCGGATGCGCTTCGACGTCCTTGAGCATGAGCTCGAAGAGCGCCTCAAAACGGTCCTGACGCATCACCTTCTTCTCGAGAATTTCGCGATACATCGTCCAGAGATGCTCGGACTTGACGAAGAGCTTCATGATCCACCACGAGCGCGCGTAGAGCTGCTTGCTGCGCAGGCGGCAAGCTTCGTCGATCATATTGCGCGCCTGATCTCCCATCTGCGTTGCCATCATCTGGCCGCGCTTGCCCAGTGAGATCGGACCGATTTTCTCATCGGCGTGCCAACGGGCGATGGCACGGTAAATCATGTCGGACGCGACTTCAAAGTCGTTGTCCGGTCCCGAGTCCTTCTCTTTCAAGACCACCATCTGAGCCGCCGAGCCGCCGAAGGCGCACACGGCATCGGCATCCACAGAGCTGATGCTCTTGGTGCCGCTCGCCTCGTCCGGAGTCTTGAAGCAAACACCGCCGGCATTGCCGCGCGGCTCGACGACGATAAAGCGGACACGATCCTTGGAGCGGCCGACATGCCTTTCGTAAGCAGTCGCCAGAGCGTGGCCCCCTTCATGCACCGTGGTGTTGAGAATGGAGAGGAAGGACTGAACCGCCTCCTTCTTCAGACCCATAAGGTGGCGCAGAAGTCCTTCGAAAAGGTCCTCCTGAGTCACAGTCTTCTTGGTCGCCAGCCGTTCGGCTTCTTCCTGCGAATGCCCGCCCGCGAGCAGGGACTCGATCTCCGCTTCGCGCGTTTCATCCGCGAAAAGTGCCGTCTCATTGACGACATTCTCTAGATCAGCGCCGGAAAGACCCGGCAGAACCGAAGCGAAAGCAAAGAGATCGACGCTTTCGTCGAGCTTCATGCCACGCTTCTTCACGTGCACCTTGAGCACCTTGACGGCGCCTTCGGTGTTCGGCGGATCGACCCGGACTTTCCACGTAAAGCGGCCCGGACGCATGAGCGCCGGGTCGAGAATGTCATCGCGGTTGGTGGCAGCGATGATCCAGAGGCCGAAGTTGGAAGTTTCAGTACCGACGCCCTGAAGCTCGACGAGCATCTGGTTGAGGGTCTGATCCTTCTCCGGATTGGAATTCACTCCATTGGCGCGGGCCGCACCAACAGCGTCAATTTCGTCGATGAAGAGAATGCAGGGACGGTTCGAGCGCGCATCCGCGAACATGCGACGAACGCGATCGGCGCCCAAGCCGACGAACATCTCGACAAAGTCGGAACCGGAGATGCTGAAGAAGGGCACGCCGCATTCTTTGGCGAGGGCGCTGACGAGCAGCGTCTTACCCGTGCCGGGCGGTCCGATCAGCAGCGCGCAGTTCGGGATGATGCCGCCGAAGGTCGAGGCCGCCATATGCTCCTTGGCCTTGAGCATGAGCTCTTCGACAGTCAGCGCCACCTTCTTAGCCTGATTGGCGACCGCCTTCTCGTCTTCGATCTCCTTGACGCGCCCGACAGTTCGCGCCTGCTGGAGAATCTTCTTCTTCATCTTTTTCATCTGAGTGACCGCTTCCGGGACGCCGGCCACGGCGTCGAAGCCCGGAATGCTGATCTCCTCGGGTTTCACCCAGCGACCCATCTCCTTGCCGGCGGTATTACCGGCAGTGCCAGGCATGCCGCCACCGGGAAATCCGCCGCCGCCGCCCAGATTTCCTCTCAGAAGATTCGCGCCGGGCAAGCCCTGGCCGAAAACCCAGCGGAGAAAGAGGGTGGCGATGCCGGCAGGAACCAGCAGGTTGTAGACAAGCCAGCCGAATCCCGACACGGCGGAGCCCAAGAAATTGGGCAGCGACGAGGTATCAATCAGCTGGTTGGCATGCGAGTCGCCAACATGCTCTCCTGTCGTCGTCCGCCACGTAACCTTCTGCCCGTCAGGCAGAATAATCTCGTTGTTGGTGACGATGACATTCGGCTTATCGAGCTGAGAAATCCTCTCAGCAGGGGTCGGCTGATCAATGTTCGCGGGCGGGTTCTTCAAAACTCCAGTCGGCGGCAAAGCAGACATTGCAGCGAAGAAGGCGACCAGCGAGATGCCGCCGAGAGCCGCAGCGGTATTCGGATACTTTTTGATCAGTTCCATGACAATTCTCCGTTTTCAGGGCACATGCGCCCTATTTGCCAGATTGCAGCACCGTTCAACACCACTGACGGTGGCGTCACGGACTGCGGTTTCAACTCGACCGAAGCCGAGCTAAGCATGGTCCTCAATTTGTTTGGGACACGCATTCACTTTTTTGTTGCCGAGGCAGTCAAACCGCGGCAAGCACTCGCACACAGCAGTGCCAATGCCGCCACGACTAGCAGCAAGCTCAACCCTTGCCAAAAGCCGAACGGGAAGCTCGGCGTACAAACCCACCCGGCATACACGCTAAGAAGCACGTATAAAACCAGCTGAGCGCAGCGAAAATCAAATTCGCCGACGAGCCAAGCGCGCACGTTTGTCTTCATTCGCAAAACTCCTTCTTCAGGTGATGAGCTTCAACAACAGGAAAGTCAAGCTTTCCTGAATGCGCAGATTGAGACTTCTTCTCCTGCGCATTCAGCAAAGCTTGAGCAGAGGGAGGACGAAAATTCGTCCTCCCTTTCTGCCTTAAGCAAATGAGAAGCGCAGCCGAAGCCGCGCCATCACTGACATTGCACTATCACGCCAGGGTACCGTCGGCAGTCGAATCAGCGGCGCTATTTTCTTCAACAACACCGGTGTCGTATACCAGATGACGTCCACGAAAAGCGATCCCAACCAGGGGATTGCAGACCATAGAGCGGCTTCCAATGATGCAGCGCCGGCGAGTTGGAAAAATGCACCGAATAATTTTATGCCGACGAAAAGGACGCACGATTCCTTTCCAAAAAGAGCCCTGTGCATGAGTCGCATAACTGTATCAGTGTTGAGCATGAACAACCTCTCGGTTCTTCGCAACGCATAGCGCTGCTCGATACCAGCCTGAAATAGAGAGACTGGCATTGAGCAAAGCTACCTGAACTGCATGTCGACTTTCATCAGCGCACGAAGTGTGCGGCGAAAGATACTTAGATGTTGCGGCGAATGCGGCGTTAAGCCAGAAATTTCACCTGTTTGCAGAAAAGGAAAAGAACATTGATATCAACACTTTGAATGCCGCGCAGCGCCGCAGTCAAGCATCAGGTAACGAAATCCACCAAGAAAAAACGCCATATAAAACTGGCAATGCTTACGCGAATCTCACAACCGACGGCAGCTTCCGACCGGAGTGCAGGCAGGCTTCAAAAGCCGGACGCCGAACCTTTTAACACGCTTCAAGGATAGCGCAGCGCCACCATATGCGATACCATTACAATAGCACGAAAGGCCCGGATTTTTCTTCCGAGCAGCATATCAATTATGTTTTTTCCAACGCAAATTTGGCTTTGCAGATATAATCAGCGAAGCAAAGGAAGAGACGACACACCACTGGTAGTATCACTCTCTTCAAAACGACAGCGCGTTCATTTGCCTGCGCGCAACTCGTGAATCGTTTATATCGCGCGAGCTGTCAAATTATCATCAAACGAAACAAACTCCAATTCACTCATCTGCTAGCGCAACCTCTTCAAACAGGCCGGTTTCGGCAGAATTTCAGCACAAACAGGTAAAAAGACAAATGCCGAGAGCGGCTTACTGCAATGCAAAACTGCCGGATTGGCTGTTCGGACTGCAGCAAGCGCTCCCGGTAAGACTAAAGCACTGCGCGCATTTCAGACAGAGTGCGAATGCGCACTGAGTTGCTTGCGCCTCAACGTTGGTCGATCATCCCGGCGGTCATCCCGCCTAGCAGATAACCGATGTCCATGACAATGAAGAGCCACTCGATCAAGCCGAATGACGCCCACGGAAGTTCTTGCCCGAAAACAAAGATTAGGGCTGCAGCCACGAATGCCACGACGGACAAAACAAAGGCACCGAACCAAACCGGGCCCAGCGGGTTTTCACCCCCACCCTTGAAGCTCACGAAACCGAAGGCGAAGCCGAGAACGGAGGAGACGATAAATTTTGCCATGATGATTGTCATACCATGATCCTTTCTGATTGCGTCGAACGACGCACACTTGCTTGTTGAGACCGACCACAGTCGCCTGTGTCAGCCGCGAAAAAAAGGAATATGCGCGCCGACGACGCTCACTACGGCGCAAACACCGGCACGCGTGGTTTCGCGCCGGTGCCTCTCTCGAAATAGCCCAGAAAGCGGTCAGCTCTGAATCCTAGTCAGTACGCCTCGACCACCTTGTCGTCCGGCGCATCGCTAAGTGTCATTTGCCTTCTCCTTCGCATGCGTGCTTGCGTTTTTCAAAATACGGCTCCCAGATAGAGAGGCGCTCATCCGCCCGTCCCAGATCAAGAGGGCGTCGCCGCCCGAGAATTGATCGCTTCGGTGAATTGCCTGAGTGTGACACCGATGTAGTAATTCGCCTGGTGCTGGCCACCATCATGAGGATGGTGACCGCCTGCAAGACCTTTGCCTTTGAGCCTGTTTTCGTGCCGACAATTCTGCGGCACACTCAAATGCCTGAAAATCCGCGAAAAAGTACTGCTCACATAGCCGGGGTTAGTTACCAAACCTCTATCGTCAAATGAAACTTCTTTTTTTCAAGAATGCAGAAAAATCCGCCCACTAGTCAAGCATTCATTTGCTTTCCTGTGATGAAGCCGCGCTTCGCCACTATCGGTGGTGCCGCTAAAAGTCAAATCTGCATCAAATTTTCTTTCCGGTCCGCTAACCTGAGGCGATAAAGGTCAGGGCGCTTATCTAGCAGAACCAACTCAATCAGGCCGGTGAGATGAAAATCCAAGAGTCAGATTGGCGAATGCCCTATGTGACTATTAAACAATTCAAAAAAGGGGAAATCAAAGTGCGCTGCAATGACTGCAGCGCACTTTTGCCTTCAAATCTGGCTTCAAAGCTATTTTAATGTGTTCTCCAATTGCACAAGATCCGTGTTTTTCAAGCTGAATGGAGCATCAGCCGGTGCGATCTTGCCTTGCCTAAAATTATAGATCTCGTCTCGAGTTCCTTTTTGCACGACATCAAGCATCCAGTTGCCCCAGCTCACCTCATTTACAACGGCAGAACGTGCAACTCCACGAAAAGCGTTAACAGGATCTGTGTAGTATTTATATCCGGCTCTCGTTAGCATTGTTCCAAAAGCAATTTGCGGCCCGCCTTTAGCGGCATATGAGGCCAAGCTTTCCAGAACCTCCCACTTGTGTCTATTTTTCTCTTTATCCAGTAATTTTTGCCGATCGGCAAGCAATTTTGAAAATGCGGTGTAATTCTGATTGTCCGAGCCGCCCACTTGCACCAGGCGGCGAATGTCTTTATCTAGGGTTGCGGCGGATTTGACGTTTGCATCCGCTAAGGCTTTTTCCAACTTGGCGGCGGAAATCTTGCCTGTGATATAAGCTCCGCCGTGAATTAAAACAGGCGCTGCCGTGAGAGTGCTTCCGGAGATGAGAAAACCTATCCCACCGCCTCCCACCTGCTTGAGATTGATATTTCTCAGCCCTCTGACGACACCTAGCGCGCCGGGAAATGCTCCAGTGCCACAAACTGCGATGGTGCCGAGAGTAGTTAGATCTCGAGTCGCCTTCAACTTCCTCGAATCAACATAAACCCGCGAAAATTCCAGCAATGCCAGGTCCCTGATATCTCTCAATACCTTCTCTTCAGCAAGGCTGACTACAGACTGAGATGTGCCTCCGGCAGTCTGATTTCTCTCAGTGAGTAGACTGTCCATTTCGCCCTTTAGGGCAAAAGCCCGCTTGTAGACGGAATGCGCGTCCATTCCTTTGCGCGTCGATCGGTAATCGGACACGAGATCATAAGCTCCTTCAGCTGCATATAAGCCGCCCAAGGTGAGGTATGCGACCATAACAATAATTGGACCAGCTTCCAGACGCCCCTTGTGAGCTAGCCCGTCCCCAGGGTTTTTCCAATATCGGTAAAACTGGCTCATCAAAGTAACGTCGCCGGCATTGGCAATGGCACCACCTGTGGCATCATAAAATTTTTGCCGCCGCTTTTTCCACTTCTGCGGACCCAGATAGTGCGTTCGAAACTCAGCGTTCAACCGCAAAAGCTCCATTTCCTTTGCAAGTATTTTACGGTCTATCCCTTCGAGCGACGACACATCGCTACCATGCGAAGCGCTGCCGCGCAACTCTACATCTGTAGCAACTTCCTGTCCCGACACCGGTGTCAAGGTTGAAAATGCCACCGATGCTGCCATTGATAACGACAGTAATTTGATTCCCTTTGATGCCATAATGCCCCACCCGCCAAGCTGTTTGGCAGATAATGGCAGCGCTCTCATTGCAAAACGTCGTTCTTGTGACTGATTACCTCAAGGTGCCAACCTTTACAACCCAGGCTGACTGAGAGCTTCGGCTGGCAGAGCGCTTCGACTTTGGGTTCCGATTAGAAACCGGACAAAAAGAACCGATTTTTCATTAATGCACAACAAAAAACCTGCCTGGGCAAAACAGTTTGATAACATAAACCTGTCGCCGATTGAGGCTTTAGCACAGTGGCCAAAATTCTTCTTGTTGATGATGATCTCGAGCTTTGCAACGCAGTGCAAAACTTTCTGGTGTTGCAGGGTCATACGGTTGAAACAGCCGCCACTGGCGAAGATGCAATACAGCTGCTGAAAAACTTTCAATACGACGTTATTGTGCTTGATTGGGGACTGCCAGGTATAGAGGGCGATGAGCTTTGCAGGCTTTATCGATCTCGCGGCGGTAGCACGCCGGTTATGTTTCTCACCGGCAGAAACGATATTTCCTTTTTAGAAACCGGCTTCAACTCTGGGGCTGACGACTACATGGTTAAACCTTTCGATATTCGCGAATTGACAGCTCGGCTGAAAGGGCTTTTGCGCAGAGTCTCGACTCAATTTGTAGAAAACCTCAACATCGATGGACTGGAATTGTTGCCCGAACAGCGATTGGCTAAGGCAGACGGAAAAGAGGTCAAATTGAGAGCCAAAGAATGCGCGCTCTTAGAGTATTTGATGCGGCATCCGAACAAAACCTTTACTGCTCAAAATTTGCTGGATGCTGTGTGGACGTCGGAAAGCAATGGCACAACCAATTCGGTGCGAACCTGGATGGGCACTTTGCGTCAGCAATTAGCCAAGATAGGAAAAGAAGACTTCGTAAAGACTGTTCTTGGCTCCGGCTATACGATTGAAGCCACTAAATGAGCAAAGTCTCTCTCTGTGACAATCAGCTCACAGGCAGAGTAAGAATGAATTTGCTTCCCTTGCCGACTTCACTCTCAGCTGTTATCTCACCGCCGTGAGAGCGCACTATTAAAACGCAAATGGACAGCCCGAGACCGAAGCCCTGCTTCTTGTGCTCCTGCATTTGATAAAAGCGAGCAAAAACTTTGTCCAGGTCTTCCTTGCTGATACCCGGACCTTCATCCGCCACCGCGATACGAAACTTCCCGTCGTACAGCCCTCCTTCGACGCGGATGCGCGAATTTCTCGGTGAGAATTTGACTGCGTTGCCTAGCAAATTGACCAACACCTGGATAAGCCGCTTTCTATCCGCTTCGATCTCAAACTCAGCACATTCATTGACTATGGTGATGTCTTTCCTGAGGGCTATTCCTCCCACGGAATTTATGGATGCATCTACAATCTCGTGAGCGGAACACAAACTCTTTTCGATTCTTAAATCGCCGAGCTCCAACTCGTCCAGCAAGAGTAAGTCTTCAACAAGGGCAAGAAGCCGTTTGATATTTTCGCTTGCCGACTTTAGATTGACGCGACTCTTCTCCGAGATGTCGTCCGGCAGAATTTCGCTAAGCCTGGAAAGGTCTGCCTGCACGCTGGCCAGCGGCTTTCCGATATTGGCGGACAGCAAATTCATCATCACTTTGCGTTGGTCAAAAGCATCCTTCAAATTCAGCGCAGCCCTGCATAGAAGCCAATAAATCTGATAAATCTCGTCCTTTCCGCTGATCATCTGATTAATTGGCAGACGAGAAGGAATTTGCCTGGCGACTTTTACCAGCATGTCCAATCTAAACGAGATGGTGCGGCTAAAGAGCCAAAGCAATCCCAAGGTTGTAAGTAAATTGCTGAAAACAGCAAGCAAGATGATGCTCTGAAATCTTTCGCGCAAATTGCCTTGCTTGAGACGCATCGAGTTAAGACGCCCCAACTCAAAGTCGCTCAGAGTGTGCATGAGTGCATTCAATTCGCTGGCGCGTTCAATTCGCCTTCCAAGAATGCCGAGGTCCGCGGCCACTTGTTCTTCTTCACTCTGTGCATCCATGCTCTTCAATGCGGAAAGTTCTTCTAAAACAAAAGATCGAACATCAGACCAAGTTCCAGACTCTTCGGCTCTGCCGTAAAAGAGCTGATTCAGTGAACCGACCAGTTCTTCAGCGCTCTTTAAATTTTCCTTGGCAAGAACTCGATTAGCCTGGTCTTTGGTCGCAAGATAAAAGCCCATTGCATTATTGGCGAGAAACAGATCTAACCATAATTTGTTCAAACCAAAGACCGTATCCGTTTGGCGTGCCGCTTGAACAGACAACTTTCGCGCTTCTTCGATTCGACTGCCCAGCCATAAAATCCACACAGACTGAAGGATAAGAGCGGCAAGAAAAACCAGAGCACAATTGCGAAAGCTGTAGGAGCTCAGAAGATCGCGCCAGCCATAGCCAAGCATGGTGGATGACGAATCTGCACTGCTTGAACCAGTTTTGAGCACTGCTCGCGATTCAGGCAAGGGCAATTTCAGCCACAAATCTCGATGAGTTTGTGAGGTTTTCCTTCCACCCACACTGCCCGAATGTGCCTCGGCGATCAAACGCCCAATCCTTAAATTCAGTCCACAGCCGGATATTTGAAAAGAATTGTCATTTCCCAGCGCGAGCAGAGGATCGAACAGATCTTCAATTTCCTCATCACTGTCGCACGAAGCGGCGAAGGTCAAGGTAACATTGCCTTCGTGAATGGAGGTAAGCAAGGAAATGATGCTACCGTGCGGCGCCGCTTGCAGTACGGCTTTCAGAAAACAAACAAGCGCCTGCAAAAGATACTCCCTGTCCGCGCGGACAAATACCTCAGCGCCGTCATACTCAATGGCGACGTCTTTCTCGTCGGCCGGCTCCATTACAGAGCCCAGCGCATCATCAACGAGGTTATTCAGAGAGAGCTCGATCAAGCTCAGCTCGATGGGCTCACATTCAAGCTTTTCGGCGGTAAGCAAGTCAGTAACGAAATCGTGCACATTTGTGAGATTATCTTTGACCGACCTACACATTTGCCTTCCTTGCTCAGACAGGTTCACATGATGCATCTCTTGCAGAACATCTACATAGACCTGCGTAGCCATAAGGGGAGACCGCATATCGTGAGCTAGCATCTGGACGAATGCCTGACGCCGCTCAGAGGCATTCCGAAGGTCTTCGGCTGCTTCGGAAATTACCTCATCAACATAACCAAACTCGTCTAAAACTGCTTCTGAGCGCCTTCGCTCCGGCAGATTAGGAAAGGCTGAGGCGCTTGCAGCAAGCGCTCTTATTCGCAAAAAAATGCTTCTGGCAAAAATATATAGGGATAGAAGCGATGCAAAAAAAATCGCTGGTATCCCGAATGCTGATACAAGGTTGAGTTCATTTCTTCGCACTTGCAGCTGTTGTCGTAACTCTTTCAACTCCTCAGTTTCGTCCCGAAAAAAATTGCTGAGCGACTCTGCCAGTGCAACACCTTTAGCCATCAGCCCTTTATATCGAATGAATCTGTTGATATTACTATCAAAACTCTCATTGGACATTTGCTCCGAAAGCTTCTCTGCATGCGCTTTCAGCATTAATGCGTAGTTTCGAAAATTGTCAAAGGCAATTTCCTTTTTGCTGTCTTTCTTCGTTTTATCAATTCGCTCAAGCGAAATCAGAAACGCCTTTTTGTCCGTCTCTGTGCGCTGTTCCAAACTCAGAACGCGATCAAAGCTGAGAGTCATGATGTCGTAGCAGTAGGTGACAAGGGCATTGAAGCTTATGGCTATATCCAACACAGAGTTGCTGTGTACCTGCTCTTCTCGAGCAACGGTAGATGTCGCCATCCAAAATTGATTGAGCGCAATAAGGAAAATACTGCTCAAAATGCCCGGTATCAAAACCAAAAGCAAGCCATGCCGAAAAACAGAGGGTCTGTATCTCGGTAACGGACGAGCAGCGCGGTTCATCTTCAATAGCCCAAAACAGAATTCAGCGAATCACGTTTTTTCCTATCTGCAAGCGCTTCACTTTTCTTACCTAGCGCGTCATACGCATTTGCTCTATTCGCATAGAGCTTGCCTTCCTCTGGTGAAAGTTTTATGCATTCAGTGAAGTCACGAGCAGCAAGCGCATACTTGCCGGCACTCATGCCCAAATGCCCTCTCAACTCTAGCGCCCACCTCTTATGGGGATTCATCGCAACGACCTTTTGCGCATCTTGAAACGCAGACTCAAAGTTTTTCGCCTGGGAATAGGCTTGAGCGCGGCGCAAATATAACAAACCTGTTGGATTCCCCATGTTAATTGCGGTGGTCAGCGCTTTTATCGCTTTCTCATTTTTGTTTTCTTCCGCAAAGCACTCTGCCAAGATGCGCAGCATCTCTGGCGTTGCTAAATTCGGAGAGAGGCTGAAGGCTTTTTCTAAATCGCAACTTGCATGCGCTGAATCCTCAAGTCGCCAATAACTCAAACCACGGACCATGTACCCTTCAACGTAATTAGGATTGCGCTGAATTGACAAGCTACAAACGTGGATGTTTTTATCCAGATATTCACGAGAGAGCGCAACCGAAGTATCAAGAAGGCGTGAATAACTCGCCCTAGGCGGCTGTGCGGTGCGTGATTTTTTTTCCTTTGCCAAGTCCGTTTCGGTCAAGCGCTCTTTTGTGGATTGTAGTTGCGCAAGAGCCGGATTGAGGTAAAGCGGGCTGAAACCACACAAAAGAAGAGCCAGTGCAACAACTTTTTCTATGGTTTTCACGCGCAAACACTTTCGAGCCGGAAGTGTCTTTTAGTGTACAGAACCTGGTCTGGTTTGTCCTGGAATTAGCCTGATATTTTCAACTTTGATGGAGGATTGCTACTCAACGCAGACAACAAACCCTGTCCAACTCCTGAGTGCATTGCCAGATTGTCCTTGTCCTTATACTTCACTGCATCGGCGGCTACAGTTCGCAGTTTGAACAGCGCCGAATCACTCGGAATATTTGCAAAGTCCGATCGTTGGGTGGCCGCAAGTTTGACTTTGTCATACGCAGACGGCTGCCCAAGCCCGAATGTGTTCCCAGGTCCACTACTCACAGTCCATTGGCCAGGCATCCAGTCAACAATAATTGCGCCGTCAGGGGTTCTTTTTGCTGTTTTAAGATACTCAGCATTGGCCTTTGCTGCCGCTCTAATTTCCTTGACGACAGCTCTCTCTGTCTCACGCATTGTCTCGTAATTTTGGCGAATTTGTCGAGCAACAATGTCTTCCGAAGCCCCGAAGCGCGAGGCAAGCATCTTGCCTCCTTGTTTTAGAGCGATCGCTCCTGCCGCAACAACAATCACTTCTGCAGCAGCTTCAAGATATTCAGTTGTTGACGCTTTTCCATGCAGCACATTCGACCAGGTCGTCTTCACATGATCCATCGCTTCATGAATCATGGATGGTGAAGATACACAGCCACTGTCACTTTTAAAACCTTGTTCAAAACTCATTAGAATCGCGCTCCTTGCGCCCTACCGACACGAGGATAGTAAGTGGCGAATTTTCAAAATGTTTTGAAATTCGGATGGGAATCTTCCCAACCGCCTACTTCCCACGCGAGTTGATTTCCCAGCCGCGCATGATGCCCGCCAACTCCCATGATGTCTGATGCTCTCCAGCTTCAGAACCACCGAGAATTCCAACACGTTTTGCCCAGGCATAACCGGCGCCGATAGTTGCCCATGCGGGTGCAGTCACATAACGATTTGCCCAAACTTCCGTGCTACCGATTTCCATGGTATCGGCAGCGACGCGTTTTGAAACCTCAAAGAAGTGCTCGGCAGCGGCAATATCAGGATCCAACTCCCGCCCCCGCATGGGCGTCGGCAAGTTATCCGCATGCATCGAAAGCCCGACACGCAGCTGGAAGAGGCGGTCGTATGCAATTTCCTCTTGTTGCAACGGATCTAAAGTCTGTTTCTGCGCTTCAGTATGCGCCAGGGAAACAAGCAGAGCAGTGCGACGATCTTCTGTCTTTGCCGTGCCGTCGCGCGGTATTTGCTGATCCAACCAAAGCACAGTATTCATCACATCTTCTGGTCTTGCATATGACTCCTTTAAAACACCACTGCTCAAGCCATTTTCCACCTGATTGAAGTTGACAGAGGACACTTCATTTGTCGCGGCACCAAGGTGGTCGAGCACAGCAGCAGGCAGCAAAATATCGTGCATTACTCCGGCAAAAACGGCTTCACCAGCGCCACTCGCGTTGCGCTCCGCATCACTCCAATACTCACGCGCATCTTTAGCCATTTGCACGCCATCAACAACCGCATTCATGGCGCGCCCCCAGGCGTATTTCGCAAATCCACCCAAGCCCCCTTCGTTAACGCCTTCATCTTCATAGTCATTCCAATAGTCGCGAGCAGTCGCGAGCGCCCCTGTATCACGAAGTTCTGCAGATGGAGAGACAGAAGCCTCTACTTTAGCCGTAGGTACGGCAGTTGCCGGCGCGCTGTCAAAGCCGACTATTTGCATTTCAGGAAGATAAGTGGCGGAAGGCGAGGCATTACCACGCATCTCTTCAAGCGCAGTTCTTTGCGTACTTAAAGAAACATCGTTATATGCGGAGGAGAAATCTATATTCCGAAAATCGGCAGCGCTACGCTCGACGCCGCTGGGCGTCTCTTGTTCTAGGGTCATGGGGATGGACCTTTAGTAAGTAGAAGCGGGGAGTGCCTGGTGGCTTTCAGGCTTGTGGAAAAACAATATCGAAGACTTGTGACAAACTATTGGCGCTTTTGCCAGGACAAAGAACTTTGTGTCAAAAATGGCAGCTTCTGTTATTTTTCTGCCACAGTCGAAACCCGGAAACCTATGCCCTGCCGTTGTCACAAGCCGGTCATACTTCACCGATATCATCCCAAAATCGCTCCTTCGAACTAAGTAATTCCGCCCACCGGCACAACCGGTAACCGTTCGCCCTTCGACGGCAGCACAAAGACTACGCAAAGCGTGGCAGTTTTGCGCCGGTCAATTTACTAACAAATCCAAACCCTGAATTCGTGAGGCACGCACCCCATGGCACTAATTCACTCGTTTGACCGCGGTGACAACACAACCACAGGTTCGCAAAATTCCAATCAGAGCTTCTTCGACTGGAATTCTGAGATGCGCGCCGCTAACCAAGGTTTTGGCAAAACATCAGACACACTGACCTCAAGCCGGTCTGCTGAGCCCGCATTTCTCGACTTCGCAGATAGCTTGCCACAAACATCGACAGCTCCCCAAAACAACAGAGCTGTTGAAATACGCAGAGGCGATGGTCCTCAAGACAAAGTCATTCTGACTAACGACGGCGCTGGCAAGATCTCCTACATTGACACCAGCAATAAACAAACCACAGAGTGGGACGGACGAAGATACGAATCGCATGAAGCGCAAGAAAGACAAGAACAAGCAATGCAAATGCAACAGGCATTTCAAAATTTCGTGAGAGCAATAGTTCAACTTTGCATGATTTACAGCCGACTCCTGCAGCAAAATTATGCTGGAGGCGGTGATTCAAACTATGGCGGCGGCAACTCCGGCGGATATAGTGATACCGGGTCTGGTGGCTACGACATGCCCACGCCTGGTCCAGATTCCGGTTACGCAAACCATGGTAGGGATGTTCCTGCAACTCCGAGACCTGCACGCCCCAGACCGCAGCAGCCTTCAACACCGAGAGATAACGGTTCCAATAGCAGTTCTAACAACGATTCCAATAGCGGTTCCAATAACGATTCCAAAAACAATTCCAGCTCTGGTTCCGATTCGAAAGGAGGCGAGGACAGAGGAAACACCGGCAACGATAGCGGTAATTCCAACACCGACAAAGGAAATAACAGCAACGACAAAGGAAATAACAGCAGCGACAGCCCAAGCGGCTCTCGCTACGAGGATACACCCGTAGTTCGGGGACGAACAATTTTCCGCGACGATTTCAACGGCGCGCGCGGCGAGATGCCGAACCAGAAGGTTTTCGACACTGCACACATAGGTGCCGACGGCAAAACGCGCCAGCGCGGACCCAGCATTGATGAAGATGGCATCATCGACGTCAAAAACACCGTGCAGGACGGGAAGGGGCATCTGCAACTATTTCCAGAGCGCGAAAAAACATACGATCCGGTCGCAAAAGAGTACGTCAATTACACCAAAGGCTCTATGCACACGACTGACGGGCTGAACTTCAACCTCAAAGACCATCCAGAGGGCGTGGTGGTGGAAGTCCGGGCGAAACACCCAACACGCGACGGAGCAAAATTCAACGCACTTTGGATCATGACCGAACGTTGGGCGGCCGACCCGTCAAAGGGCGAGGTGAAGGGCGACACTATCGAATATGACGCAGCAGAAGGCGGCGGCGCCGACATTGCCATTCACTACCCTGTCAAAGACATGGCGACCGGCAAATCCAAAGACAACTACGGTGGCGGTGCGCACCCGAAAGACATCGACTTCAATGACGGGCAATTCCACACCTACACAGTAGTAATCACGCCAAACGAAAAAACAGGCAAAGGAGATGTTGTCCAGTACGTTGACGGCAAGAAGGTTCTGCAGAAGGAAAACGTCTTCCCAGGCGACAAGGACCTGCACCTCAAAGCAAGCATGGAAGTAAGCCCCAAGTGGACCAAGAAAACACTGACTGGTCCAGGCGGCATGGATTCAGACGCAGCCGGAGTAATCGACTATATTGACGTGTCAGAACTGAAACGTACCTAATCTAGTTTGGAGCGATTTTCTACCTATAGATAAGTACGGAAACGCCCTAGATTAGAGGGTTCACAGACTTTGACGCGATAGATATTTTGGATATAGATCCACGCGCGATCACACATCGATCGATATCAGTTGGGCAATTTTTAGTCAAATGCAGTGAAGGTCTTCGCTGTGGTGGCGAGGGGAAATACAGCGAAAGTCTTTGCTGTAGGGGCGGCATTCATGCCGCCCGCTGCCGGCTGGCAGCCGGCGGTCCCAATTGCCGGCAGGAAGCCGGGGGTGCCAATTGCCAGCTGCCCGCCGGCGGTCAACACAACACCACGAGCGATGCTGAGATGCAGGAATTCAAAAACTCAACCAGCGCGCAGCATTAAGTGGCTCACAGATTCCCAGGCACCGTGCGCCTTTGAATATCAAATACAAACAGATCTACACCAGAATATATATGCGATCAATTTCCGAAGTGCCACCACTCGCGGTTGTATTATCAGCAGCTCATTTTGAAGTGGTATCAAACGCCGGAAACCCTTGATTATTGGACGCTTATAGAGGCCCAGCATATTAACTTGTGCCACCACATATACAGTCACACCAGAGGTTTATTGGACGCCAGAAAGATCCATACCGCATATATCGGACTCTGGAACCCTGAACTGGCAGGGGTTTCGAGGTGCGAGATCGAAAGCATATCTAGTGTAGTGCCACCACCCATGGTTTCCAAGCGCTATTTCTAATCCAACCGGAAACGCTTGTCTCCCAATGGTTTTCAGACTGTGTTTCGAATTCCTTCAAAATTTCCGCTTGCCCTCATGACGCTATCGGTAGTATCGTAATCACAACGAAATTTTGCGAATCGAGTGGTCCCCCACTCTAGCTGGCAGATAAAGCCCGGACATGCACTGCATAGTCACAAGGGCGAAGTCAGCGCGTATTTAGACATATTGGGTTTGCTGCAAGCCAAGCCAACGAATAGCCCTCTAAATGGGGGCTCTTCGTGGCGCAGCAGCGTCTCTGTGTCTGCATTTGCAGCTTTCAACCAACACAATCACACACACATTCCATAGAAGGGAACCGCCGCAATGATGACAGTTCAAAAGGAATTGAAATCAAACTCTCCTGCCCAGGCCGCTGCCCCTGGTCAAACAAAGTCAGATAAGGAGGACTACACTCACCGTTATTGGGAGTCTACGCAAGAGACTCTCGTTGGCTTGTATGCAAAGCGTGATTCGAAGACCGGTCAGCCGATCGAAACGGTCAACGACATCATTCATAGAGTGTCAACGTCTGTGGCGATTGCCGAACTCAAGTATGTTCTCTCCCCCCAAGAATTGACCGAAATCACTCTCGAGCAGGCGCTCAAGCACCCCAAAGTAATTCAATGGGCGCAAACGTTCTCCGAATCCATCGGCACCCAGCGTTTCTGGGCTAACACCCCAGCCAACATCAACGCTGATCCAGCCGTTTCCCTCAACGTACTTAAGTACTGGGCACACGGAAAAATTGCTCAGATCAAAGAAGAAGATATCTGGAGCCGTTCTGAAGAACTGAGACACGCAGTCATCAATAACAACGTGGCCAAGCTCAATGACCACGAAGTGAAGATGGGCGAGTTGGCAGCAAATCTGCGCGGCACGGGTTGCCTGGCGGCTTGCGGCGTAGCCTACGTCGTCGACAGCCTCGAAGGCATTCAGGAAGCCGCACGCATCGAAGCGTTGGCAGCGAAAGCAGCCATGGGAATGGGCTTGAACACCTCGACCTTGCGTCCATGGTCATCGATCATCTCCAACGGCGCAGCTGCATCCGGACCCGACCGCTTCTATGAAAAGACTATCGCCAAGGCTGTAGAAGCAGTTGCCCAGGGCGGACGCCGCGGCGGTGCGCTTATCGAATTGCGCAACTCCGATCACCCGGACATTTTGTTCTTCATCGACAAAAAGAAACTGATCCCGCCGCCGAGCCTGTCGAGCATCTATAAAGACATGCTCGCCCACCAAAAACAAAATCCGGGCGAAGATTCGATGTCGTACAAGAAGCGCATTCTGTCTATTGCCGAACAGCAATACGGCGAAATGTACCACTCGTACATCGAGCGTCAAAACTATTTGAAGAATACAAACATCACAGTTTTGGCGATGCCGGGCTTTATGGAAGCTGTAAGAGACAAGCGTTTCTTCCAATGCACATTCATGAAAGAAGCCTGGACTGGTCCTGTCTACGATCCAAGAAAACCGATCATGGACGAGAAGACCGGCGCCATCAAGGTCAACAAATTGACCAAAGAGCCTACATATGAAGAGTACGCGGTAGACATCATCAAATATCCCGAGTCTCTCGATGCCGCTCGCCAGGTCAGAAACGCCGTCGTAGAAATCACGGATCGCTATGTTCGCGTCCAATCGCATTTCTATGCACCAGAAGTTTTCCAACGCATCGTTGAAGGCATGCGCGATTCAGGTGAACCGGGCATTGCTTTCTACGAAGCAGTCAACAACGCCAACGCGAATGACCATGCCTACGACCTCACCACATGCAACCCTTGCGGCGAGCAATTCTTGCCTGCCGGACCGGGTAAAGACGGTCGTACATACATGGGCAACTGCAACCTCTCCTCTATGCATGCTGCCCATGAAGAATTCTGGAACCCGGACGGCACTTACAACATGCAAGCGATGCGCGCGGTAGCACGCGTTCAACAGCGCTTCATGGACAACGTAACTGACGTCAGTTGGTATCCTATCCCAGCGCAAAATATGACTGCACGCATGGAGAGACGTAATGGCGGCGGATTCGCCGGTATTGCGGAATATCTCTCCAGGCTCGGTCATACTTTCGGCAGCGCCGAGGCTCTGGACGCGACTGAATCACTCTTCCGCGAATACACCAAAGCATCAACCGAAGCGTCAGTGGAAATGGCGAAAGAACGCGGCGTCTACCCGCTTTGGGAAGGCTCCAGATTCCAAAAGAAAAATCTGCGCGTACGCAACTCCTGCATGACAAACAATGCTCCGACAGGAACACTTGCGCAAGCTCTGCAAACAAGCTGGGGCGTAGATCCGCACAACGGCATCGTTTTCTCTAGAAAAGTTCGCTCGCGCTTCGTCGACTTCGTTGCTCCGGGCTTCAAGGAAGCTATGGAAAAAGCAGGCGCATGGCCGAAAACCGAAGACGAACAAACCGCGCTGATGAAGAAGATCCGCAACAACCACAAGTCCTGCCAGGGCATTGCGGAAGTTCCGGAAGAAGTGCAAAAGGCATTTCCGATCCGTGTTGAGATCGAGCCCGAAGCGTACATCCGCCACCTCTCTGCAATACACAAAGGTGCAGAAGAGTTTCCGGAAACGTTCAACTCGGTTTCGAACACCTGCTCGATTCCTCTGGATTCAAGCGAACAAGCAGTCTACGACTCGACTATGTTGGCATGGAGCCTTGGCGTCAAAGACATCACCTTCTATCCGGACGGCTCCAGATTGAGTCAGCCGGTCGAGAAGATCGCCAAAGAAGACTACGAGCGCGAATTCGATTTGCTGACTCTGCTCGGACACTTCGAGCGTCGCAATATCGAGACGGAAGAAACTTGCGGTCAAACCTACAAAGTAAGAGTAGGAGCGCCGGACGGAAACTCGACCTTGCACGTCAGCCTCAACCATGAAACCACAAGACCTGGCGAGCTAGTTGAAATTTACGCTCGCATGGGCAAACCGGGAGCGGTTGAATCTGGTCTTTTCGAAGCAGTTGGACGTCTGTCTTCAGCATTCCTGCGCTACGCAGCAGAATTTGGTGAAGAAGAACGCGCCAAAGTCGAAGACACCATTGTTCACCAGTTGGTGAACATCCAGTCCGGATATCCGGCTTGGTTCAAATTCAGTGATGCTGAAAAACCCGTTGTGGTTCAATCGCCTTGCGATGGATTGGCAAAGGCAATTCAACACTATCGCCGCGTTCACTCTAAGCATGCCGAAGCTAAAGTGATGGAAAATCTTGCCCAAGCTGTAAGTCATCAGCAACCGGCAATGACGATTGAGGCGAGCAATACAGAACTGACTGGAAGCGCTCGGTCGCTTGCTACCTGCAGCAAATGCGGAGCTGGTGATTGGCTGAAGATCGACGGCTGCATGGTTTGCCAGGGCTGCGGCTTCAGTAAGTGCGGATAGTCAACACTCTTCAGGCATGAGGGAGGAGGCAGCGCCTCCCCTCTCATGCCGAAGCCGGCAGGCAGCCCACAAAGGCGTTGGCTGGGAAAACCGGAAAACTGGAAGCCCGGAATCTAGGAATCTCTAGGAATCTAGGAAACTCTAGGAATCTGTAGGTATCTCTAGGAAACTCAAGACACACTGCAGGAATCTCGGAAACTCTGGAATTCAGGTTCTGCTGGAAACATTGCAAAGGAGCCGCTTGCGGTTCCTTTGTGCTTTTTAGACTTGGAAAATTCCTCTCGTAGGGGAGCGGTATCTCCTTTCGTAGGGGAGCAGCATGCGGCTCCCTGTCAGGGACGCGCATGCGCGTCCCCTACAATGTTTGAAACGCGGTATCTCCTCTCGTAAGGGAGCCGCATGCGGCTCCCTGTCAGGGACGCGCATGCGCGTCCCCTACGATGTTTGAAACAATGACCATCGTACAAAAAGCACCTAATTTCGAGGGGCTTGCGGGTCGTAAATTCGTGATTCATGTGTATCATGTTGCCTATGAAGCAAATTTTGTCAGTTGCGTACGTGAACGCAGGAATTTTCTGCCAACGCGTGGCATCTCCAGTACTAGGAGATAGGGGCCCGAAGGCCGATGGTGGAACAGAGTAAAACTCAAACCCAGAAGGATTATTACTACATCCTCGGTGTCCGCCCGGATGCGACTTCGCGCGAGATTCAGTCCGCTTACGAACAGCTGTACGAAAAGTTCGGTCCACACGTAAATATCAGCGGTATGGACCCTGACATCATGATCAAAAACTTCCGCGAGATCTGCGATGCGTACGAAGTTTTGATGGATCCTAGAATGCGTGCTGACTATGACAGAAACAGCGCACAACTGCGTCAGAGCATGGGCGACCTGCGCAACCTGTGGCAGAAAAACGCCGAAAAGCCCCAAGAACCTTCGGGAATGCAAACCGGTGGGATTAAGGCCGCCGCGCTAGCGGTTGAGTTGGAGTGCGAAATCACTCTCAAAGAGGCGATGAAAGGCTGCACCAGAGAGATCCGGCTCAGCGATCCGAGACCTTGTGAACAATGCAATGCGATGAAAACGGTCAATCGGATGCAGTGTCAAAACTGCCGCGGTCTTGGCTATTTCAACGTAGAAAGAGTTACCGATGTGGACCTTCCGGCTGGCACATACGATGGTATGGAGATCCGCCGTCCAGGCTGTGGTCGCTATGATATCCGCGCAAAGAGTCAAGGCGACCTCATCCTCAAAGTGAAGATAATGCCCCACCCAGTGCTGGGTGTTCTAGGTCGGGACATTACTGTCACTGTTCCAGTAACCCTTTACGAAGCGCTGCTAGGTGCAGAAATCGAGATACCAACTGCCACAGGCAAAGTGGTTATGAAGATCCAGCCGCTCACACACCCGGGACGGGTCTATCGTCTCAAGGGTCTTGGACTGGCCGGTGCCGACCAACTAGTCACTATCGATGTTGTCTTCCCACAAAAGATGACACCGGAAGAAATGGCGATGCTTACGAAAATGAAAGAGCAATCTCAAGAACCGAGCCCAAGAGATGGTTTGTGGAAAACACAGCAGTCTCCACCTCCGACTGGACCGATCAGCTAATACTGTTTATTTTAAAAACCGAGTGACGTGTTTTTGGTACCTACTTTCGGCAGTGAAAGTGAGGGGCAAATTTTGTTGGCTGGAGCTTTTGGTTTTTCGTTGAAAGCTTTCACGAAATTGTTCTCCAGAAAACCGTCATTTTTGCCACCAAATATGCAGGCAAAAAACGAGAAAAGTGACTCTTACTACTAACGCTAGAAAACCCTATAAGAGATCGTTTTCGGGCAGATGTCATGGGTATTTATGAGCTGCAGATAAAAATTGCCCTTAGTGATCAGCCGCGTGATGTTTGAAGACGTGCGCGAAGCTGGGCCAACTATCAAGGCGAAAGCTGGACAAGCCCAACATTACAGCGTTTTCAGGTTGCCATGAGGTGAGAATCCTCAAAACATAAAGCCCGTGAAGATTTCCTGTTGACTACCCATAATAACGATCCTAGTTCAGCCTCGCTAAGCTCTAGTTTTAGATCTCGAAACTAAGCTTCTATAAGCTTTTCAAGACTTGCTACAGCATAGGTGATTTATCTAGCCTGAAATTACCTTTTCGTTTCCCTCAGTTTCGGTCATCAGTTCCAACCAAATAGCTCGCAAATAGCACTTCTCGCTCCCATCGTCTTCACTGCTTCGCGGTGCATGGGAGGTCGCCGATTCGTGCTTTGCCCGCTGCTGAGAGAACTCCTGCCTCCTAACTGAGAGGCGCTAACTGTTCAACACTAGTCCAAACTCGCCTCTCGGGAACGAGGCAAGAAGGAGACACAAAATGTCAAAGCTTATGACAGCCAAAACTATCGAGGAAGCTGTCAAACTCGCTCGCGGAACTCGCATGTTCAACGAGTCGAGCGCGTCGCGTGAGAATCTGTTCAAGCAGATCACTTACAAGACGTCCACCGGTGGCAGCTCGCTGCTTTCCGAACGAAGCTTCCTGCGTTACCAGGGCATCATGCCCCTGAATCTGCCCGACGGCATCCGCCTCGTGGTTCTGCCCGACATCCATGCCCCTGCGCACAACAAGCAGTGGCTGTGGGCCATCGAGCAGTTCCTGGCGGAATATCGTCCGCACATCCTGATCTTCATCGGCGACAGCACCGACTTCTTCTTCCTCTCGCGCTGGCCCAAGCCTCCCCGGCAGGGTTACAACGCGATGCAGGAACTGGAGGAGTCGCGCGAGTTGCACGACCGCCTCATCAAGGTGAGCGGCTGTCTCTGGGCCTTCGAAACCGAGGGTAACCACGAGAACCGCACCAACTCCTTCCTGAGCGCAGTCGCTCCGCAGATCTCCACGCTGGTCGACATGGACAGCCAGGAGCCCCTCATGAACTACTCCAAGCTGCTCGGCTACAAGGGCGACGGCTCGGAAAAGATCACTTTCGTCACTGACGAGCGTGGTTTCGGTGGTTATGGCGGCTGCATCATCCTGAACGATCAGATTCGTCTGATCCACGGTCTGCCTCTGCGCCCCCGCGCCGGCGGCAGCCCCCGTGTGTTCACCGACCAGCTCGGCCAGAGCGTCATGCACGGTCACTCCCACCGCTTCGGTGAGAACCACCGTGAGACCCTGACCGAAGTGCTTTCCGCGCAGGAGATTGGCTTCTTGGCCAACCCGAACCGCGCGGAGATGTCGTATCACAACCTGCTGTCCAATGGTCACCCCGGCTTCGCGGCTGGTGAGGTCATCGGCGGCACCGTCAACCTCGAGCTGATTCCGATCATCCAGGCCCTGCACGACAACCGCTTGCGGTATTCGTTCTGGTTCCAGGATCGCGAATTCGTCACCGAGGACTAACCAGGCGGTGGCGGGGCGGCAGCATTCGCTGCTCGTCCGCCTCGCCACACCAAAGGAGAAAACTATGAGTACGAAAACTCAGAAATCCTGGCCGCCTGCGGAAATCCTCCAGTGCGGCCGCAATTTCCGCAAGCGGATCGGTCTCGATCTGCACGGAACCGTTCTCGACTTCGACGGTCCTTTCGGCAAGTTCCTCGGCGAGCTCTATCCGGGCGCCTCGATGAACCCGAACCGCAACAACTACCATGCTGCGGGCGACCCCGATTCCAAGATCGGCTACATCGAGTTCGAGCGTGCGCTCAACAAGTTCATCCACCTGACCAAGGGCGGTTACGGTTCGCTTCCCGCGATTCCGGGCGCCATCGAGCAGCTCAAGCGCATCCGCGCTGCGGGCATCGAGATCGAGGTGATGACCTACGTTCCGGGCGCCAGCGACCATCAGCCGACCGACGCGCTCCCGCACAACACGGGTGCCGCTCGACTGGCGACGAAGAATCTGCTGAAGCAGCTCGGCTTCCCCATCGACGAGAACGACATCGTTTTCGTCAGCACTCACGGCAAGTCGTGGCACATGCTCGACCAGGGGGTCAAAATCCCGCTGATCATCGAGGATCGCCTCGCCACCGCGTGCGACGTCGCCGAGAAGGGGCTCGGTGCAATTCTGTACCCCACCGCCTACAACAAGAGCTCGGGCATCCCGGGTATCCTCCGCGTCGACCCTCAGGCCAAGCCCGAGGACACGTGGAAGGTCGTGGCGGACAATATCATCGCGTTCTTTGACGCTCTGGAAGCCAACGGCCAGATCGTCGGGACAGGAGGTAAATAACCATGGCCAAGAAGAACAACTCGTTCAAACAGATCACCGTCCGGGAACACCCCGTACAGTCTCTGTTCGAAGCCGGCATCTACGGCCTCGACATGAAGAAGGGTGATCAGCTGGTCGTGGTCGGAAACCTGCTGTTTCCGGTCCACGACGAGAGCAAGGTGCAGATGACTCTGCGCCACATCAAGGACCTGTCCAAGCAGGCGGCGTTCACGGGTAACACCGTGCACGTCGTCATGCTCGGTCCGGTGGTCGACGAAGAGTCGGCGAAGTCTCTCTGGAACAAGGAGATGAACTTCATCCACGTCCAGGACGATCCGCAGGTCGTGAAGGACGCGCTCAAGCAGCGCGGCTACGACAAGCGGATGATGTACTTCTGGAAGCAGTGCGGCAAGTTCATCCGGCGTTTCGCGATGCCGGGTGTGCAGCTGTTCTACATTCCGTCGCACATCAACCTGGGCCTGCCGAACGAGCACGACATGTTCGAGGAAGCGCACACGACCAAGCGCGTCCTGGACAACTGGACTGCCAACAACCCCGAAGCCACGGACATGCCCTCGACGCTCAGCATCAACCTGCCTGAGAAGATCGAGGAAGCGTTCGGGCTGACCGGGTCGGACAACATCCAGGTCCTGCCTTTCGGCGCCGGCATCCTCGTCAACAACAACACGATCGTGACGATCGGCGGCTTCCGTCGTCGTCAGCCCGGCGACGCTCCTCACGTTCAGTGGGAGCAGACCGGCTACGGCGTGATCATGGCTGTCGACGGCAAGTCGGGCAGCGCGTGGGAAACCCGCAGCGATAGCAACTTCCCGGAGCTCGTGGTCAAGGAGATCATGAAGTTCCAGGTCGGCTACATGTGGGACCGCAATCGCAACGGTCACCTCGGCGACTACCATCGCCGGGCGAGCTCCATCGGCTCGTGGATCGTCGGCGAGGGCGGGCTGTTGCACGGTCGCGTCGCTCCGTTCTTGCCCAGCAAGTCGGACGGCCGCCTGCAGCTGCTCATCCGCGGCAAGGTCTATCTCGAGGACAAGGCAACCACGGCACCCCACGGTGCTCAGCTGAAGGTCTCCGAAACGCTTGGTCGCGACACCAAGCGGGAGGCTTCTCAGTTTGCCTCGGGCAAGCGAAAAGGTAAGAAGGACTAACGTAACCCCGGCGTAACAGCTTGGGAAACGAAGGACCTTCGAAATGAGCCGGCAGAGCAGCATTCGTTCGCAAGAGCGTTTGACTGACTCTGCCGGTTTCGGGCGGATCGACTTGGATGTGAGCACGCACCGTTCCCGGGCAGCTTTCATCCTCGTCGATTTGTCTTTTTCGGCGTTTTACTATGTTTTATAGTTATTCATTCGAACAGTAGATTTCCTGTCGGACGTCAATTAGCCCGCAGCCTTGCAACGGCTACGGCTCCGCTGCGGCAGCAGACAGCAGAG
>JAVLKG010000017.1:0-78889 GCA_032128875.1 Candidatus Melainabacteria bacterium 17Bon1m | reverse complement strand
AGGTCTGCTACTGGGGACGACTTGAGATTGCCAAACAAAGATCGAAACCCTGCCAAATAATGATCGAAGTCACAGATGGAGAAATTGCAATTGCTGTAACAGAAGATAAGGGTCAACCGCACCTTGAGATACTGAAAGAAAACGGGTCGGAATCAGATCTTTTCTATTGCTCTCAGGCAATTTGGGAGACCGCCCCATTTTTTCCATTTGACCCCAAAAGTAAGTTTTTTCTCTGTGAATTTGAAAAACAACAGAGTGGTCATGCGGTTTCAGAGATTCGACCAATCGCACCCTCCGAGAAAGTGCGATTGCATTTCATTCCTTACTCCGCAATGCGATATAAAGTACCGAAGGAAGTAATCTTCTCAGATGAAAATGTAGTGCAGTTAAGCAAAGATCGAATAAGAGATCCTCAGCTGGAGGCTTTTCGCAAAGATTGGGTTAGTTTCTTTTTGGCTCACGATACTCTTGAGATTAGTGAATTACGTGCACATGCGCAGGTTCTTAGGACTAAGTACAGCAAACTATTTAAGCAAATGTGAAAAGAAGAGGCGGGTTAAACCGCCTCTTCTAGTCTATTCAAGACTTTTACGGATAGAGCAAATCGATCCAGCCTGCCGGCAAACTTCTGCCTGCGCAGACGCTTGTTGCAAGCTTCGAACCAGATGAGGGATTCGAGTAATTCTGCTGTAGCCAGCCATTAGGACCAGCGGTGCATTCAAAGTATCCGTCGAGTACCAGCTCGTCGTAAACGGAGTGATTGGAACCGCTGACGCCCAATGCAAGATCAGCTCTAGCTCTGATTGCAAGAGACTGAGCATACCACTCGTACCAACCCGGATTTACCGTAACCGATGGCGAGCCAATTGCTCCGCCAGCGAGATACGAGATCTCCGCGGGATTGTCCAGGTTGAGAATGTCACTGATCAGCACTCCGCCCGACCATGGTTGGCCTGTACGGAGAGCGCTACCGTTACAGAAAAGCACGCCGCTTTTGTCGGTCAAGCCGGTCAGCACTGCGGGATAGGTGGTTCCGCCAAAGACAACGGAAGAACAAGGCTTTCTTTTCGTGTTGGTCGGGAAATCGATGTAATCGAGTTTAGCCCAGTCCAACTGCATTGCTTTGTTAAAGTCGGTCAGTCCAGAAGGCTGCGCATCAGTGAGATCGATTGTATGACCGAGTTCATGTGCAGTCACATAGGCCTGCTTGGCAGGAGTGTTAGCCAAGCTGCAGCCCTCGTTCATGATCGATTGCCAAATTCGCTCAGCACCGCTCCCGACGGGAGCAGTTGCTCCGCACTTGTTGATGATAGAGCCAAAGAGTTCCCCCGCAGCTGAAAAGGCGTTGGCGTAATCAGTGTTATTCGCAAAGAAGTACACGTCAGCGCGCTCCAGATCTAGCTTGTTTCTGATCGGCGTATAGAAAGCAGGCGCGCTGTTGGTACCAAGGCTCAGCAACTTAGTTTGCGTCTGACTGGCAACGACGGTCCCGCTACAGTTGAAGGTATTGCCATACGGGAATTGCCCAGTACTACCCATGAAAATCTTCTGGCACTTCGTTGTCATAGTCGGAAGAGTACAACCAGCAGGCATGCCATCTGGAGCAGCAGCGGAAGGTAGATTTCCCTTATTGGTTATTGAACCAGCAAGCCAACGCGAGCAGGCGAAATAACCGTTTGAAAAATATTTGTCTGCAGTTTTCGGATTACTGACTACATCAGACCCCAAGCCATATCTAAAGCTAATCTGCTCAGCAAAGATTGTCTTGGGAAACTGGTAAACAGCAGACCATGCTTGTTGCAATACTTGGCGGTTTGTTTTACCAGTGTAGGTGGCGGACAAAGCAGTTCCAGTTCCACTAGCACCGTTACAGATGTAATTGCCATTTTGGTCCTGAAGACCTCTAAACAGTGATGTCGTGCCACAGGCGGTTACACCGTTTAGAGTCTGCCAGTCGGTGTTCAGGTTGGTTTGATAAATGCTCGCCCATGATGCTGAATTCATGATCTGTTGGTTCGTCAGACCAACGTAGGCTCCTTGACGGTTTGCACCGGTACCACTTGCACCGTCGCAAATATAGTTACCGGAAAAATCCTTAAGACCCGTGAAGAGACCGTTGACTCCTCCAACCTTGCAAGGCGCCTGAGCATTCAGTGCAGTCCAGTCACTGTTGAAATTTCCAGCTATCCACCCGGTTTGCATGTCAGATACCCTGAACAGAGTTGGCGGCATAATGCCACCATTCTTGATGTATCCTTGCAAATAATCGACAGCTAAGCCAATTTGCTGACCAGTCCGGTGTTTGACATTAGTGTTCACCACTCCTGCCGGATTTTGCATGAAGATAGCGATATATTCGGGAATGTTCGTTCCCGCCTTGAAAATCAAGACTCCAAAGTCATTCGGGCCAGGAGCTTGATATGTTCGACTTTGCTCAGTTGCCCATTGTGAGTATTCAGCCGGAGTACCGAAGATGTAGAGAGAAACGCCATTCAATCCGTTGAAGTTTCGATTTGGAGACCGGCGCATTTCATTGATTGCCTGTCCCTGAAGAGCGCTAATGGATGCGTTTAGGTCTTGCCCATTCGCAAGGCTGGCTGTTCCGCAGTATTGCGTCCAGTCGTCGTCAGGATAAGCTGGGATTGTGTGAGTTACAACTTTTGTACAACTTATTGCAGCCTGAGCCTGTTGTGGAAATGCGCCGAGGAAGCCGACGCCGAGAATCATCGCCGCAAGGGCGAAAAAACCTCGTTTTATGTTCATTCGTTCTTTCCTTTTGGGAAGTTGGTTGGTTTTCCAGCTCTCCAACGTCTTAAGTCCGAGTCGGACAAAAACCAGAACAATTAAGCTGCTCGTTTGCTTGCTGGTTTTATCCTTGAATTTGCGCTGTGCGCTTGGAGATGACTCGGGCTGAGAAGTGAAAAGTGGGATTTTGAGCCTAAGCATTCGCAACGGTTCAAATTGAGTGGTTGGGTGACTTTTCGTCACATTTTTCATAAAGCGTAACTTCATTACGACAGCTGCAATATCACGCCGATCCCTGGAATGGACATGGATGGCAAATTACAAAAGAAAAAATAAACCCTCGCGCCATCGTTAATCTGATCAATGGCTTAAGTAGCGGGACTTCCGCGATCACACATTTTCGTGATTTCAAGTAGGACAGAGGAATTTCATGAAGCTGTTACTTAATTACGACACAGAAACAAGTCCCGAAACAGGCTTGTATCAAGGTTAATCAGCTTAGAAATAAATTCTGAATTTCTAGCAGAGCGGACGCCCATCCCTGATGACATCCTAGCGGGAAGCCAAAGACACCTCGCGCGAGGTTTGATGATTAGCCTATACATTCTTCGTTGAAAGCAAAGAGTGCCGTGTATGCGGGCAGCACGCTGCCCGCAACTTTTCATATGCAATCTGACAGTTCTCGACGAAGAGAAGCTTTGGCAAAGTGCAACCTGGTTCTCACGGTATTGAGGTTTGCATCCGTCATCTTCGAGATCTGCAAGTAAGAGCAGCCGGTGACATAAAGGAGAAAAACCTGGCGTTGAACTGTGGAAAGCTGCTCAATAGCTTTGCCTATCGTTCGAGCCAAATACGGATCAGATGGCTCATAAACGATTGAAGGTACGAAAGAATTGCATTCGGGATCATATGAGATGCTAATGGAATCTACAGGCGTAAAGTAATCTCTGATTTCGCGCTCTTTGTAGACTTTTCTGAGAATGTCATTTCTCGCATTCAATGTGCAAGAAAAGATCCACTTTTCACTGGGTTCTTCAGGGACAGCTCTGGCTTTGAGAATCTTCTCCATGGTGAGCTGCACGAGGTCGTCCATTTCTACAAATCGGCCTGCAATGCGCTTCGAGTGTACTTTTACAGCTGCAAATATCGTTTCAATCCTTTCCTCATAAGTTCTTTCCATGGAAGTGCCCTCCAGAAAGACGACACGATGCCGTCAACAGAAGGGCAAGTGCGTCATGGCTCTGGCGGTCAAGCTCAACGATAAGACAACAAAGAAAGGAGCGAGGCGCAGCTTGACGGACAGTGGCGCCGTGACGCGAGACTAGGAGAAAAGACGGTGAGCTGCACCTCACAACCAAGAAAACAGAAGACCGAAGCAGGAAGGCAGTAGATTGAAAGCAGTAATTAGCTCAGTAGATCGAGCGTTTCAATTGGCTGCAGTTACTTTTTGTCCGCACTGATTGCAGAATTTAGCAGACTGAACCAAACTTGCTGAACAATTGATGCAAGTTTCAGCAGGCTTCTGCAGACCCAAAAGTCCAGCGAAATTGAGCTGTTCGAACGCGAACAGTACAGGTCCTCGAACATGGATTGCACAATTAACGTCTTCTTTCATTCGTAAATGTTCCAAAACTCTAAAACCAAATCTCCAAAGAATGTAATCACGCAGCGGTTCCGAAACCATGTTGTAATTGGCATACTCTTGTTGAAATGAATTCAACATCCGTTCAAAATCACGACGCACAGCCACTTTCTCTTTCTTATCCCATACTTTTTTGCACAGCATGTGTTCAATTTCCACGATGAGTGCGTCAAAAAACACGAATCTGAGATCCTCCTCAAAATGCCATGACAAGACCCTATCGCACCAATGTATGCAAATGAGAATAAAGTCGATTTGAACCAAAAGATGTGAATTCTTTTCCACTTTTCGGTCCTTGAATTTTGGCTTCAATACAATGGTGATAAGCGCATCTGCATTCGCCGATGCTATGTCAATGAGCCACGGCGCAAGTGCCTTTGCCTTCAGCATTAGTCCTTGCTGATTATTCTTGACTGATTGAAATTCTTCCCAATCAAGGATAGCTGGTTTCTTTTCTGCCATGGTCAATTATCATGTCGACAAAAATGCTCTATCAGTATCCTAAAATCTAGTATTTATCTTGCTTTTTATAAAGCTGTACCATGAGCCCATCATGAGCCATAACGTGCGATGCAGAATAACTTGCATTCAAACGCTTGAGACCTTGCCATCTCAATTGGGTAGCATCGAGAATTGCCTCGTCAACCCATTTTTCGCGCTCTGGGGCAGAAAGCTTTGTGTAAACACTGCTGTGTCTCAACCACCAAGACTCTGAAAACGACTTTCTTTTCGAATAAGGCACATAAGTGCCGGCTAGATTGTCGAGCTTTTCGCCGGCGTTGTTTACGAAGTCCTGAAGGTCTAGGGCAAAATTTGCTTTTTCCATATTCGCTGTCGCTCGATATGCCGTTTTCAAATCCCTTTTGCCTGTCGGAAGCCAGTTTTTGCTCGGAGCTTTGTCTTCTTCAGAAGCAATGGCAGCAAGAGTGACTTTTACTTTTTCGACGTATGCTGGCGTCCCTTTTTCCTGCGCAAAAGAAGGCTCTAGACAGATAGTTAGAGCCGTAGTTAAAGAAAGCATCAACGCCAATTTCTTTGTCATCTTTTTCTCTCCATTTAGAATTCACGGATTTCCTGGTTGCAAAGGAAGTTTCGCAATTGCATCATCTAACTTTGTCTGAGTGTCCTTGAGCACTTCACGCACAGTGCCAGTGCCTTTAGGCGAAAATACTTGATACTTGTAGACCGCTCGAGTAGCTGAACCCTCAGGAATGAGCTGTATCTGCAAAACAATATTCCGCTTCGCGTCAACGTAATTTCCTGCACCGCCCAGTTTCTCGGAAAAATTTGATTCAGCTTTGATGATCCCCCGAGCATCATCGGTTGCATCTACTCGATAGGTAATCAATCCGGCTTGCGGGCTCTCATATCGGTAGGTGTCCAGTTCGTCTTTGATCATTCCAAAAGCAGTCGGCAAGTTTGCTTGCCACGTTTTGTCCGGCGGATTCATCAGTGCAATCATCTGATTGCCGTCTTTATCCCAAAAGTACTTCCAAGTGAAATAAGCAGCCGCACAAGCAATCGGCATCGACAATGGACCGGCAAATTGATTGGATATGCCGCCTGCAACAAAAAACGCCACAACGGATAAAACAAATCCGAGCATTGCAGTTGGTCCCATTTAGCTCTCCTTGCCCTACCAGGTCAGATATCCATACCCATTGTCTTCGGCTCCTGGTGACTCACTTTCTTGAGTCTTTGGCTTAGTATCACTGTCTAATTCATCAGTCGAAACAACTTCATCCACAGCGTCCTCATCTCGTAGCTCTCTATCGCGGTCAAGCTCTTCACTCGAAATTTCTTCCGTAGCCGCATCTACTTTCGGTATTGTTCTAGCCAGCTTTTCATCCACTTCCAAAACTCGTCGCTTTGGCAAAGGAAAGAGCAGCTCATCTGTTTCCGTCTGGTAGTCTCTCCACGTGAGAGATCTCACCTGAACTGGTCTCGTCGCAGGCAGAAACACAATCATGTTCGGCTTGCCTGCTTCGGCTTCCTGATTGTTTTCATCGATAGTCCCCAAGTTCAAAAGGTCATCGACGCTTAACAGCGGCTCTTTCTCCTTCACGTCCCGGAGCTGTCCGGCAGAAGTAACCTTATCCTCGTTCTTGTTGACGTCGCCCAACATAGTGCTTATCTGCTTCGCTGTTTCGTAGTCATTGGGCTTAAAGAAAATCTTGCCGGCGGTCTGGCTCAAAAATTTCTTCGCTTCTTTTCCGTAGAGATTTTCCAGCTGAACATAGTCCTGAACGCCCAAGACAATCGGAATTTTGTCATGTCGAATAATGGTCAACTTATCTGGCAAACCGCGCACGTAGCCGAAGTTAGTGAATTCATCCAAAAACAAAGCAACTGGATGTTTCAGCTTGGTCGTCGTGCAAAAGCTCAGTGCCAGATTGAACATCAGGGCGGCCAGTGGTTTCAACTCAGGCTTATCGGCAGGTGTTGCCAAATACCAGGTAAACAAACTTTCCGCCATCTCTGACAGATTGACATCTGTCGTTTCAGTGAGCGCTCTTATTCGAGGTTCGTTCCAAAGATCCAGGCGCACAATAATGCCATTTGCAACCAGGTTCCTGTAAGGAGGCGTCGTGGTGTTCAAAAACTTCTTGTACGCCCTTCTAGCCACCTCTATTGGGCTGTCGGCTACCACTTTCTGAATGCCTTCAGGACCATCCTCAAACAAGTCGGCGATATATCCGAGATTTGCCTTACCTTCGTCCCGCAATCCAATCGAATGCAAAAGCAAGCCGGTAAGCAACATTCTCTCGCTCATTTCCCAACTTTGATCACCCTTGTGAGTCTGCAAAGTTGTTGACTGCATGATGATCTCGACAACCCGCCGAGCATCTCGATAGGTCTCGATCGAATCCAGCGGATTGAATCTATCGGAGCTTAGGTTGTCCGGGTTGAAATAAACAATCTTGTGCCCATGATGTGCTCTGAAGCCCGCTGTTTTCGTGTAAAGGTCGCCCGCACTCTTTCCGCCAGTCGCTTCTGTCACGAGCGCCGAGCATTTGTAGCGCTCAATCAAATTGGGAATATGCACGCCGGTGGTTTTGCCCGAGCCGGTCGGACCGCAAACAAGCACATGTTTATTCGTGTCTTCCTCCGGCAAAGACAGGCAGCTGATGCTATCCCCAGTTACTAAAAACCGCTTTGGATTGCGTTCTTTGACAATATAGCCAGCCTGAAATAGCTCATTTGGAGTAGCCCATCGTGCACCCTTCTTTGGCTTGTCCAGCGCTTCGACTATTCCTCGTGAATCTTCGAAAAGGCTTTTGACCAACTCTGCATACTTCTTTTGGCAGTCTTCTCCTGTCCAGTCATAAGACTGCTCGTTGATTTCAATTTCGGTGTAAGCAAAACCGTCCTCTTCTAGCCAACGAATGATTGCAGAGTAGTTGTAGTGCCAAACTTTTCCCATGATGTTCTGCGGTGCTTTCAGCTCCGCAGTAATAATCCGTGTCATCTCATCAACGTAGGTGACATGCCATTGATGCCGCCTCAAAGACGTCATGAAAACGCGAGCCAGCATTTCCGGCGGAATGTCTGTTGGGCATCGGTCAGAAAACTTGCTCGCCACCTACATGCCTCCTACGCCACCAACACCACGCGCAGGTAGATTGACTTCTTCAAACTTGCCCGGATTGCGGTTGGGATCACGCATCATTTCCCTTTCTTTCATGTCCTTCAGCTTTTGTCGCAGTTTGCTGTTCACAATCTTTTGCGACGCTGCGGCTGGGTCTTTTGGCATCGATCCAGCCTTCGCTACAACCGGCTCCTTCACTGCTTTGACATTGGCAATTTTCAGATCACGGGCAAAAGAAACAATCTTCGCCAATTGCGCTTGAATCTTTGGTTCAAGTTTTGCTTTTAGCGAAGCACCCGCCTGCTGTCTGGCAAGATTGATCGCAATTGACGGATCCAATTTTCTCAGCCCAGTCGATGCCGCGCCTTTTGCACCAACCGAAATTGCAGATTCCCAGCAACTGTACTTGGCTGTGTATTGGGTATCGACGGTCTCTCTAACCTCAGCGATTTTATTCATCGCTTTGATTTCTTTCTGCAAGCTGGCTTTCTGCTCTGTTAAATCAGCTCGCTGCTTCGCCTTGCGTTCTAGATGCTCTTTGAGAATTTCCTTTTTTCCGGCGCGAACTTGTCCTTCAAACTGCTTAGACTTTTCAGAAACGGTTTTGTACTTTCCTGTGCCGGAATTCTTCCGCCGGGCTTCACTCGCGTTTTCAAGCTTTCGGTCATTAGTGCTCTTCTTGCCAGAGTCGTATTTCAAAGAAGCCTGTTCCTTTGGCATCTGCGACTTTTCGGAAGAATTACTGCGCAATTCCTTGGGTCTGGAAACTTGCGTCTGCCGCTCTTTGGATAGCGACTTTTGCACTTTCGGCTTTTTTCTTCTCTTTTCGGGATCGGTCATAACAAAGCCTCAGCTTTTGTCTTTCTCATCTTCCCAGGATGCCTGTTTCTGCTCCAATTCTTCTGCCCGTTTCTCTTTTATCCAAGATCTCAGTTTCGAATACTCTTTCTTCTTCATACCCTGCGCCCACTTCTCACCAGCTTCATATTCGTCTGCCAAAAATTCCAACGCTTCACGAGAATCAGACTTTTCGTACAAAACCTCTTCATCTTTTCCGGGTACTTTTATCGTAATCGGTTCTACTCTTTCTTGCTCTCGTATCCACAAGTCCAAAGCTTTTGCCTCTACCGGAGTCAGAACGATTTCACCTTTCCGGTCCATTTTCCGGACGCCATTTAATTCGGACAGACTGGAAGCTTTTGTCACGGTCAATTTCTGCTCCGCTCCTAAATCAAGCGATAAATCTTTCACACCCAATGCTTGGGCAAAAAGCCGTTTCTCCAGGTAATTTCCATCCTTTACCCATGTATCTAGCCTTTTGTACTCATCTTCTGTCAACTGCTGCCGAACAGACGATCCAACTTTCAAATACTCCTGCTGCAGTTTTTTCAATTCAAGTAGCGAACTGTTCCAGTTATAATCAACAGACGCGCCAGCAAAATTGAGCCTGATTTCAGTTGAGTAGTACTCCCATGCAATTTCCTTGGCTTTCTTGGCTCGCGCTTCCTGCCTTGAGCGCTTGCCGGCCAATTCTTCTGTGGAAGGCATATCACCCAGCGACTCCTTTTCTCTCTCCAACAGAAGCTCCAGGCGATCAGCTTTCTGCTGCTCCGGAGCTCTCAAAGTTTTTCTATTGAACTCTTCTTTCGCAGCTTTTAACGCCCCAACTAGTCGTTCCTTCAATGTCCTGGACGTGGCTTCTTTGCTGCCATTTCCTTTTACACGCTCATGCTCCTTAAATCGGTCAAGTAAGCGATTTCGCTCAAGGTATTCGTCTCCAACCTCTTTCACCTTCGTGTAATCAGGACGTCGCAAACGCACTTGCCGTCCTTTCTTGTCGGTAGCCATGACTACAACGTGTGCGTGAGGATTCGCCGTGTTCTGGTGCTCAACTGCATACCACTCCAAATCCAAACCTTTGGACCTGCCTAACTCAGTCATAGTCTCTCGAACGAACTGCTGGACATTTGCCTCTTTAACGCCCGGCGACAGGATCAGCTTGTGCATCAAAACGCCACGGTTTTCTTGCTGATCGATCGCTCGATGGACATCGTTGGCAGTAAAACCGTCAGCTCGATCAGTAAAAAAGCTTCGATTGACTTCGTTCTCGTCTTTGCCTGGACGAAAGCGAATGTAGTTGATGTGCGCCTTTGCTCGACCACGACCTTTGTTTGCCGCTTTGATGTAGCTGTGTTTTACAACCGACCTGGTCACAAGAGGCTACCTCTTGGTGATTTTTCCAGACATCTGCTGCGCTACCGCGCTCTCTTCTTTGCTCAGTTGCTCGTGTATCTGCTTTGCGGCCGCGCCCTGACACTCCTTCATCATGTCTTCCGTATCTTCCAGCCGAGACAAGAATTTGTTGGACGCTAGAGATTGAACAGCATTTTTAGCCAGCAAGGCACAGATTCGATTCACTCCAGCTTTGATGACAGAGACGACTTCATCAGTTGATGCTTTGAGTTGTTGCGCATAAACCGTCTCAAGTTTGTCCCTTTGTTCAGCCTCATAATTGAGCAAATATGTGAGCAATGCCTCTCGTGCAAAATCAGTGTCTTTCATGCCGCGAGCTCTAGCTAGTTGCTTTAGCTTGAACATGTCATCGGCAGTCAACCAGGTTCTAATTTCGGCAGTACGGCTTCCTCTGAGTTTTGGCATTTTGACAATCTCCGGCGCTAAAAAGCCTATCTGTTGCCATCATAAACGAATTCCCGGATAACTCCCAATCTACATTTTCGCCGCTCGGTTGGCAAAACCGCCAGCTGACTATGCGTCTACTGGAATTCGGATTGTTGTTCTTCTGACTTTGCCGAACGCTTATACTGTTCAAAGTATGTGACTGAAGTCTTGCATTTATGACTGCGACAAAACTTTTGATTCTTATTGCATCTTTCCTCATTCCGTTCATTTTCTTTACGCTGGCGGGGGTGCTGGTTAAGGTAAACCACATCAGGAGCGACGATAGCCAGCAACTCGACAGGCTTCTAGTTAGTTATGCAACTAGTTGGGGACTGACGGCTGGCATAGTCGGCTTGACTATCGCTCTTTTGATCATTTGGGCTCGAAAAAGCTATTTGCCTCGAAAATGAGTTTCGACTGCCTGTATGGTCTGTTTGATTGTTTTTACAACACCAGATTTTTGAAGAATTATCAGGTTGCGCGGATAAGACTCGCTTTTCCAGCCGGTCAGAGAGCCTGCTCTGTGCCCTGTCAACTTCTCCTCAATCTTTTCGGATGCACTGATTTCTCTGTATTCATTTTCGTGAATGCCAGCGGCTGAATTTCTTACTTTCGAGACAACGTCCGGGTTATATGTGTAGAGGAGAGACTCAAAACACTTTGGTGTCTGCTCTGTCGGGTTCGCTTTGTCGTGTGCAGAGAACGCTTCCATGCGTTCTTGCAAATACGCGGCAACAAAATAAGGTGCGATAGATGGCTCTAAGGCAGCGCGCGACGCGTCTGAGTTGTACAAGCTTAGTTGAGGATACTTCTCTGCCAACCTGTGAATATTTTGGACTTGTATTTGAGCAGGGCCAATCGACGCCTTTATGTCCTCAGAACCATCGGAATTAAGAACATGACCGTTTTTACGGATCTGATTGTCCTCGTCATCATCATCGCCGCCTCGGTGAACAAGCTCATTCAGAATAATCGCGGCGATAACCTTCTCATTCACGCCGTAGTGTTTCAGATCGGGAAACTTTTCCATGGCATCCTGGCAAGCCGGATAATCAAGACTTCGATAAGTAGCTTTGTCTGCAAGCCTGATGGCACGCAGAGCCTGATCCATTGACTCAGCAGTACTTTGTACTGCTATACCTGCCACCTCACCCACATTCACTTTGGGAATCTGTATGGGAGCAGCTTCCGGATGTTCAAGGTAGTACTTTTCCAAAGGCTTCTGAGCCAACGCATCTTGCTCGATCTCAACAGCATTTGTGGCGTCCAGGCGAATTTCAACGTTCTCGCCCACCCCTATCTCTTTGGGTAGCTCCACAGTGCTCCATGCGACAAGTGGCGAATCGGTTTTATCCAGTTCATTTGCCTGTAACGCAGCCAATGCCTCTTCGCCTTTCTTGGTCATATAGTCAATCGACACTTGCGCCTGAATTTGCTGCGCTTCGCCTAAATCACGCGCTTGACCCATTGCTGTACAAAGGGCCAGTGAATATGAATCTGTGAGTTTGTGAGTCTTTTCATGGTTAAGGCCATCTGCATATGCTAGTTGACCGTCCACTGGTAAATGAGCGCTTCCTTTTGAAAAACCATCCTTGAGAGCGTAAGGACCACGTCTCGCCATTAGATCTGCCATATCTTGTGCGACAGCTAGCGCATTCTCTCGCGCTGCTCCTTCAGGCAATTGTTGAGCAGCCTCCCACTTCTTCAAACAATCTTGGGCCCATGGGTAACCACCAGTGGGTTTATCTGCTAAATCTCTTAGCTCGTAAAGACTGATGCTGTCCTGCGGAGTCGAAGCTACAAAACCTCTTGCGGCAATCACCTTGCCGTCGGATTCAATGCGCAAACTATCGTCTTTTTTGCCGCCGGCACTCCCATCATGCTTATCCGGATTTAGGAGTTGAATTTCCCTGATCTGGCTGGCATCAGCATTACAAACAGATTGAACATCGGGAGTATTCAAAGCGTCACTTTCGGGGCGCTCAATAGACTGCTGCAGTTGGTCACTTGGATCGTTCGGCATACACCTATTTTTCCCAAAGCGCAGTTTCTTTGACGTGAGGCAAACACATCGGCTGAGGCCGCTTGCAGAAATTACTTAAAACTTCGGACGTATAAACTCAATAAGTACAAGAGCTTTGACCAATTTCGTATAAATACAGACAAAATTTTCCCTGGCTCCGGCAAGCAAAACGGTTAAATTATGAGCAATACAGACAAAATCGGATCACCTTTTATCCTGCCTTACGGCACTGCGTGGCGTCCGTTGCGCTTCAGTTCCACTTCAGCGCCGGGAGTGCTAGCGCACCTCGAGGAGCGTCCGGGCGCCGCGATTTGTTCTATTTCGACAAATGGTAGTCCAAAGCGTTCCGCTTCGGATCGGCTGATTTTGTAGGTAAATGCAGACCTCCGCGCAACGACTGCTGGGAACATTTCGCCCTGTGGGAAGGTCCCCCTTGTGGGATTGTCCCACTTTTGATATATCTAATAGCAGTCTGCGAGGAAAGCCCCTATGAATTGGACAGATACAGGAAACGAAACAGCACCAGACAAAAAGAGACGAATCAGCTTGGGCACCGCAGTTCAAACGGCCCCAGGAGTTCGCTACAAGGTTATGAAAAACGAAGCCGGGCAAATCTTGCTCGACCCCGTTAAAACAGTTCCAGCATACGAAGCATGGATCTACGAAAACCCTGAGCGAATGGCGTCGATCCAACGCGGCATCGCGCAAGCGGAAGCCGGAGAGCTGGTCAATATCGACTTAGGACCAATCGAAGACGAGGATGAATAATTGCCTTTCGAGCTTAAATACACCGCTGAAGCTCAGAAACAGTTTGAAGATCTAAGCAAAGACAAAAGTCTAGAAAAGAGGTTTAAAGCGGTAAAGAAGGCTTTGAACTTTCTATCGCAAGATCCTACTTATCCCAGTCTCAAAACCCACAAGTACGATTCGCTAACAGGTCCGAATGGCGCTGAAGTTTTTGAAGCTTACGCTGAAAACCAGACTCCAGCAGCCTATCGGATCTTTTGGTGTTACTATCCACTCAAAGCATCTCCAGACGCAGTCAGCACCATCACTATCATTGCAATCACGCCACATCCCTAGCCCATTGATAAAAAGAGCGGACAAATCAGAAGTTACACTGGGGCTGGATACAATGGCAGTGTGTAAAAAAGCTCGATTTTTGGGTACTTTTGGGGTATAACGTCGTCATATAGACCGTAGACAGAAAGAATTCAAATGGCTCACACAATAGAAAAACAGGAACAAGCAACTGACTGGTATGACGAAATTTGCCAGAAGTTGGATCTATTGCGCGAAGAATCAAAAGCCTTTCCTTCTCCAGACGAAATAGCTCCCTCAGACGCACTTTTCGAGATAGCCAAAAACGAGTTTCGGATTATTAGGCAGTTAGCTGGATTTCCTAATATTCCAGTGCCGGATGTTTGGCTTGGTCCAGAAGGCGATATCGGTTTGACTTGGGACTTTGATGACACAAGCTTCGACATTATTTTCGGCGACGAGAAATTTACTGCTCGCTTGACGATGGAGCTTAAGCAAGAGCTTATCGAGCGAAGAAATGTACCGTGCACACTCAAGAAATTGGTGGCGTAGGAATCAATGGCGATCGTCGAAATCGATGTCGGTGACGACGAAGATTTGATTCGCATCTACACACGCTTTCCAAATCAAACATGGTCGTTTGGAAAGTTGGGACCGAAAGACTTTTGCAGGATCATGCGGTCCCATTCAGGAATCTCGCTTTGGCGCTTGAGTCTAATCACTCACGAAGATGCTATGAATCGAATGGATGCCGGAGATAAGCTAAAGGGAACGGCCGTTACCAAAGCTAAACGCCTCAAAGCTTTTGGATTTCGTTTTTTTGGAAATGGTCCCAACGATCCACATCTGTCGGTCAGATGCCCCGGATGCAATTTGAACATCGTCCGCGGTGAACTTTGCGAACCGTCAGACGGCTCCGCCTGCACATTCGACTTGCACGCGTATTTTTCGTATGCAAAAACGTTGTCTAAAAATGATGTATTTAAGATAGATAGACAGATTCAACAGCAGAGCTAATGCTGTCTTTACTGTCTTTCGCATTTGTATAAGATCTGGAAACTAACCCCCAAGTTGATCGTCTTCGGGTGAATTAAGACTGGAAAGAATCTATCCGGTTGATATGATCCAAATTGAGAACAAAATGGGAAAGAGACTATGATCGAAGCGGAAAAAAGCGTTGAAAAAGCTGTAACAACCGCTTCCAGCGTTGCAAAAGAGCCAGGCAAGCAGACCAGTCCTAAATCGAGAAAGTCACCTGCTAATGCACTGCACGGATTGGCAATGGATATCGATCAATGGCCAATGACGCAAGCAGCCAGAATTGCAGACGACATGGCTCGAACTGTAGCCGCTATACAACCCCCACGAATTGGAGTTGGTTTCGATTTTGCAGAGCTAAGTCGCTCGCTTGTGGTGGACCATTCGCGAATGATAATGCAGATTCCTGAAGTGCAGATGCGCCTCCAGCAAGACGCGGCTCGATTAGTCATGCCAATTCCTCAATTGGTCTCCTATCGAGATCCAATGCTTGAGGCAATTGCAGCGCAACAAAGTGCAGCAGAAAAGTCACAAAGACTACTTGTGGAACAAATGAAACCAGCACTCTGGGAAGCCTGGGTACCTAGCCCTCCTGTTGGTTTAGCCCAACTGGACATATTGCCCTCACACGCAATTCTTGCTGCCAATCGGCTTCCCGACTTGAGTGTCCTTGGAGCAAACTTGCAGACTTTGGACTTTGCCAGGGATCTTGCACATCAAAACGGCCTTATGAATTGGGTTAATGAGGCAAATGCCGGATATCTAGCGCTTCAAAAGCAATTTGACTACGCTCAGACCAAGCTGCCATCGGGGATTCTAGAATCAGCGACTTTGCTGCCTCAATTTCAGCCTTTGAACTTTGGCACTAGTACTCAAATCGGCTTTCCGTTTCAGGATTTTCTGCCGGATCTAGAACTTGATCCGGAGTTGACCTCGTTCTTAAGCTTTCATTGGATCGTCGAAACGAGCTTAAAAAAGCTCATTGCCTTTGCGCGGTTTTACAGGAGCAGAATGCCTAAAAATAGTGTTCACTGGCATGATCTGACAGCACTCATTTTCAGATTGGAATATTTCCTTGAACATCTAGATACGTTGGAAATGTTTCCGGCATCTGTATTTGGCAATCTAAATGCCTTGGTTGCGCACGCAATGCATGACCTGTTCGAGATTCATGGAGAGCTAGCAGCCATCGACAATAAGATTGAATCGATAGCCGATTACTGGCGATATTGATAAAACGTGTTGAGCAAAAGTTGCTCAAAAAAACGCCGGCGCTGAACTGAATCAGCGCCGGCGTATAGATACAGCAAACCTCCTTTACTGCTGTGTTTTTAAAACAAGAGCCGTCCAGACGGTGAAAACCGCCAATAGCGCAGCAAACTCCAACAAAACAAACCTCCTTTGCACCCAAAGGCGCATGAAAACAAACTCCTGGCGAGAGGAGCTGTTCTACCAACTGTTTAACTACCTTTATGGGTCAGCGGAAATCTGCGTCCGTGCCTCATTCCCAACCCACACTCTCATTCTAATGCAGGGTGAGAACATTGAAACATGCGGGCATAACTAATCCACAGATAGTAATTTCTCTTTCTCTGTTTACCTTTTATCGTATCCACGCTTATGCCAAGAAAAAAAATCTACACGGACATCCACATTCGAGTTGAAAAGTCGCGCCTGGCGCATATCGATCGCATGCTCAAAAGGGACCAGACGCGAACTGATTTCATCAGAGCGGCGATTGACAGGCAAATCGAAAACAAGGCAGATGAGTTGGCAAGTCCGTATTACGGACAAGTATTGAATTACGTAAGAACGTTTGAAGAAGAGCTTTGCAGGATGCTCGTACTTTGCTGGAGAGCCGCAGCGGAAAGTATTGCCGTTGATATGGAAGTATATCGATTGACTTCGGCTGACCAAGTCCCGCCGGAGGTTTTGGAAGGCATCCGTGCTCGCGCCAAGAAAGAATCAGAAGAATGGTCGAAGCATGTAAACGATGGTCTAGCAGTTGATCTGGCAAAGCTAAAACGTGATCCGGCAAAGACTAAACAGATGTTTTTCGACGGAGTGGACGTTCCTTCCGCAAAACCTAAAGGAAAGCCAAAGGCTAAGAAAGTGAAGAAGTCCCCTTGAAGTGAGCGTTTGCAAGCAAAATTTCAGTAGCTTATGTAACTGCGCGAAAGTCGACTGGCTGTATCCAAGTCTTTTAGGCGCAGATGGGTACATACTACTTGCTAGTTCGAGGCCAAGAGCGTGGCAGACACTGACGAATCAAGCAAGCAAATAGAAAAAACTCCGCAAAAGACACCAGAGGCAGCAGCAGTCTCTGGAGTGATCGGTGGTCAGAAAAATCAGGAAGTACATGCAGCTGCAAATGATATTTCGCATGCCAATGACAGGTCTCTATCCGAGCCGGAAATGATTGCCATTGGAGCAAATGAAACGGTCGATCAATACAATGCCAGAGTGGCTGAAATTCAAGCGAATCGTTTTCAACTGTTCGACTCGAACAAGCCTGGGAACGGCTCTGCGGCAGATACCGGAACAGTCATAGATTATCCGCAGGGAAAGACAAAAGGCATGTTTGCTCTCGGTATGGACTATGAGGAAAAAAGAGATACAAGAACTCCATCTGAGAAGCTGTCGGCATTTATACAGGCCGCTACAAAAAGAGCAACCGATCCCGAAGGCTGGAAGACGTATTTTCAAGGCGAAATCGACAAAGCTATCGGAATTGCAGAAGGCTTAAACATTGCAAAAGAAGAAACGAAGTCCGCGGCTGCTCTCGGATGGAAGGCACTGACCGATGGAACAGTTGCGAACTTTTTAGCTCAACCAAATGCAATAAACGATCCCCTTTTTCATGCAGTGGGCAGTACGCTTGATGCAATGAGCAAAGATCCAAACGCTGTCAATCATGCGTTGGAACGGCTCGGCAACATGATCCAAGAAGGCAGCGAGCAATATTCGTCACTTCCCAAAAGAGAACAGGGACAAGTGATCGGCAAATTTATGTTCGGAATGGGAAATCCAGAAGGCAGTACAGAAGGAGCCGAATTGGCTTTGAAAATTGCCGGTAAAGTCGGAACGAAACTTGATCAGGCGTTTTTAAAAACTGTTCAAGAAAGCCTGCAGTCTATTGAACTTAGCGCACATACTTCGCCTCAGTTAGCGCAGCAGACAAAACAAATGTTCTTCGAATACTTGCGGGCAAAGGGGCTTTCGGCGCAAGAACTTGAATTGGCTGGAGTACCGAAGGGGTATTTCGACGACATTCAAAAAGCCCATGATGCTCTCAACATGCCGGAAGTGCCGGATCATCTCAAACACCTGGAGCTTCAGCCAGCATCTGAAGAATTGCTGGCCGGTATGAAGGCGAAGGGACGTGAAATAGTCTTTGCAGCGCCTGGATCCGAAGAAATGGAATACCTAAAATTCATCGGAGCAGAAGCGAACACTGGCGGCAGTGAGCTGAATCACATTTTACTCAAGCCAAACCCTAGTAAAATAGCTGCCTTGGAAGAGTTCTTACACGGAACTCAAGGCAAACTGGGCTTCTTTACTGCCAAAGACATGCCCGGAGTGATTGGTGAAGTAAGGGTGAAAGACTTCATGCTCAGACATCGAAAGATGCTCGGATTGACGGATAATGAAGTGCAAGTCTTAGAAGTTCTGAAAGAGAATGAAATCGACAAGGCTATGAGATTTGGATATACACCGTTTGAAATAGGTGAAAAGCGATGGTAATTGCTGCGTTTAAAGTACAAAAGGTTTTTCAATTGCAAGACAGACTTGTACTTGTTAGTGACGCAATAGGCTCAATTGCGGGATTTCAGCATGGCGGCGTTATCGAGTTAAAACGTCCTGATGGCTCGATAATTCGCAGCAAAGCTTACCTAGAGCTACCCTCGCCACCTTCAGCAGAACGTCCGTTCTCCTTTTCAATTGAGCCTGGATATCAAAAAACAGATATTCCAGAAGGTACAGAAATTTGGTTTGACGAAGGCAACGGTGTAAAGAGCGCTGACGGTCATTTGATTCCAGACGCGTAAGACCCTAAAGTAGACAATCGCAAGCAGTTTGTGAGCCCTGAAGACGACTTTGCAATTGAGCTATGCACAATTCCACAGTGACAATTATTTGCGAGAATGCCAAATTTGATGCGGAAGGAATTTGAGTATGAAAGGTCGGCCGTGTTAGTCTGAACAATGGTTTCCCGGCGTCCTTTTTACAATGACTCTTTCGTCATGAGGTGTTCGGAAACATGTTTCTGAAGAAAAAGTATCTTGCAACAGCGGTCGTTGTTTCTGTTGCGGTTTTCGTTGTGTCTTGCAGCTCAAATTCAAGTACAACACAGAACGGGATATCGAAGACTTCCGCCGAAGATGCGGAAATGGAAAAAATAGCAAGCGAGCTTTTTAACAAGCATATGGAAGCAGAAAGGGTGAAAAATTATCCGGCTGCATTGGATATCGCCAATCAGTTGATAAAAGTTCAACCCAGCTTCGGTTATAAGCTTAGAGCCGAAACCTACATGCGGACTGAAAAGTACGAAGAAGCGGAAAAGGATATCAAAGAAGCTATGCGACTTGATCCAGATAACGGCTCAATGTTTGACTACGGGGCAATCATTGCGACTCATTTGAAGCATTACGATGATGCTATTAGCCGCTCTGAAGAAGCGATAAGAAAGAATCGTCCTGATTCGAAGATTGAAGTCTACAAACTCATAGCCATTGCGTATCAGGCGAAGAAAGACGACAAGAAAGCTATTGAATATCTCACAAAATCAATCTCCCAGATTGACGGACCTGAAGAGCGTTACTTACGCGGCGCTGCATATGACTCGGTGGGAAAGAGCGAAGAAGCACTAGCAGATTTCGCATCGGCAATTCAGTGGGATCCAATGCTGATGTCCGCATATAAGCGTCGAGCAGTGATTTATTCAAGGCTCGGACAAAAAGGAAAAGCAAATGCCGAGCTGGCAGCCGCAAAAGAAAACGCCAAGAAGAAGCTGGCGCAAGCTGAGATTGACTGGATTCCGCTCGATTTATCAGCGCAAGAAATGAAAGTAGTGGAGAAAAATCCTAGAGCAAGTTTCACAAGATAATTCTCAAAACGAGGGATAAAACAATGTCAAAAGTCTTGATTTCAGCCATGTGTGCAATAGCTGTCTCATCTAGCTTTGTGTCAACTGCACATGCTCAGGGATTAAGCAGAGACCAAAGAGACAGCGCTGTCTTCAGAGGCATTGAAGCAATAAAGGCGAGACAGTTTTCCGTTGCAATTTCCGAATTCACAAAACTCTCCAACAACGACCCATCAAACGGCGAATATATTGCACTCAGAGGGTCTGCCTACTATGACTCCAAAGATTATGCCAAAGCAAAAACAGACTTTGAAAACGCGATTAAGAAAGGCTATAACAAGCACGTCATTTACGAGCAATTGAATAACGCCGAAAGCCGCATTATTGCAGGAAACAAAGTTATGGGCAGTGGCACAGTCGGAGAGACAGTCGAAAAAGCTTCCAGCGCGCTCAAAGGCGGCGACTATCCGACAGCTATCGGGTCTGCCACGGCGCTGATCGAAGATATAAAGCTTCCAGCAAAAGTACACCAAGGTGGCTACATTCTTAGAGCGGAAACTTTTATCAAAATGGGCAGAAAACAAAATGCCAAAATCGATGCAGAAACGGTTATAAACAGCGGACTTGACGTACCTCAAATCAGAGATTTATTGAAACGCGCATCTCAGTAGACCCAAGTTTTTTCACCAACTAAGTCGAAGCATTTAAGTCATGCTTCGACTTTTGCTTTGCGTCCAATGAGACCAAACGGACCTTTTCCTTGATGCCTTGTTCTACTCAAGTCGTCCTGGTCCAATCAGATAGTCAGCTCAGAAGGAGGGGGTTGACTGCATATTTAAAATTCAATCGAGTCCAAGAATCAAGGAGATGTCCAAATGGAAAAGAGTCCAAGAATTATCAAACTAGAATTCAGAAACGCAGTCATAAGGCTTAAAAGAGGAGTGATTGATATAGGCCAATTTCTGAAAGAAGCACGTGGTAGACGGGATGCCTGCTGGATGGCCGGTATATTTTGCCAATGGGAAGAAGTCAAAGCATTTCTTGAAGAACATGGTTTTCCTGAAGACTACTTCGAAGAAGTGGAAGACATCTGGGTCTGGTAGTAGATTTCTCGGACAGCCGCTCTAATTCCGCATTCATTTCTCCAGGCATGGTCTGTCGAGGGATGCGCGCGCACCCCATGCAGCCCATGCCTGTTACACGCCAGCCCAGGGTCCCGAGTTCAAGCCTCGCGCAGCGACTTTTGGCTGGGGCTTGAACTCGGGTGGCGGCGTGTAGGCTCTAGTGCCGGGCATGGAAGAGCAGCAAGCAGCCCGGCAGTGCCAGGGTTTATCAACGGGGCATTTAACTGTTCTAAAAAATCATACAGTGGCGATTACGGCTCAAAGTCTGGCTTCACAAAGCATAATGAGTTCAGCCACTGACTATTCAAGAAAGAGCTTGTCTAGCTTATCCTTGAATTTCTTCTGCAGATCTGGACTAGCGAGAAGTTGTCCTTCATACCAATCGATGTATTCCGATATTCCTCTGCGTAAGTTTTTCCAGTAAACAATCTTCTCTCCAGCTGTGATTTTGACTGGCGGTCCTTTGCCATCGCCAACATTGATTTTCCAATCACCTTTGGTCCTTGCTTCGTGAAGAAGCCCACACCTCACAGCTTTGTAGAAAGACTCAGCCTGTTTTGTTGTAAAAGAATCACTCATTTTGCTTCTCAGAAATTTGGTGAACATCCCTGAACTATTGTGATATTCATTGACTACTTTCGCGGCAACTGGTTTCGTCGGCAATGAGCACGTACAGCCATCACAGTGTTTTTTCACCGGCATGTGCTTGTAAGCTTTGCCTTGATAGGTCGACTCCAAAAATTCAATTAGACTGCATTGAATGGCGACGATAGCAAATCCTTTGCCCTCATGCTTTCCGAGACCTTCTATTGCTTTTATTGGGTCGAAATACCTTATCTGTAAGCGTTCGCGAAAATACCTGGTAAATGCAATTTTCCAAAGATGCTCGTCTTCACCAGGTTTCAATTTCGCGCTTTCGGCTTTCCAATGACCAGCAGTCCAATCGCCAGAAACTTTTGTATTTAGATCCATAACCCACACCTCAAAAGCTCAATCATATTTTTCCCACCGAGAAGATATTTGAGTAACCGCCATTTCTGACAAGAAATAAGGGGCTGGTGAAGACCAGCCCCGACGCTGACTATTTACGAGGACTTTGGCGACCAGTGCAGTCAGAGCCATAGTGACCGCAAACCCGACAAAAACCAGTTTTACGACGCTCATGTCGGTCCTCAAACCAGAGCGCCCTCACTGCCTTTAGAACAGCTTGAAGTTTGTCCAGCTTTGGCGGAACAGCCTTGAGCGTCCATAGCGCAATATAGCCACAAATAGCAACGTCTATTAGTTGCCACTCTTCGCGAGTGAGGGACAACGTTTCGATGCCGTCCAAAGCAAGTAGATTCTTCGAAGATTTCATTGCAAATACTCCAAAAGGCGAAAATACAAACAAAAATTGAGGAAAGGGCGGGACAAAGTCCCGCCCCTCTAGATCACGCAGCATTGCGCTTTCTTTTTGTAGGTTTTGAAGATGCACTGTCGCTTTGAGGCTTCTTGCCACAGAGGTGAAAGCTCGAGAGTTTCACGACAGGCTTAGTCATCTTTACGGTGACACCATTTACTTCCTTGTTGTATTTGACAATCGAGAGCTTGCCTGAGACACAAATTTCGCGACCTTTGGTGACATAGTCGAGAACTCGCTCAGCTAAATTTCCCCAGGCATCAACATCAATCCAGAGCGGCTCTGGATCGTCGACTTTGGATGAATACTCAGGCACAGCGATAGAGAATTTCGCAAGCTTGTTATCCGAATCGGTGAAGGTAACTGCTGTAGGTTCGCCGCCGACTTTGCCGATGAGAGTGATTTGATTCATGAGACTGCACCTCCAGTGCTGTGTTTAAGTGCGCCAAGGTCGGCACGGATTGAATCTGGTGCATGACCGCGCAGCGTCCCGAAGGGATTAAGTCATTGCGTAAGAGGCAAGATGTGCCAGGATTTGCACTTGTTTTACACAGCCCTGGGGAAGCCCGACGAGAACAAACTCACCACAAGTCGTACAGACGGCGCGCCTCCCAACCAGTCAGCAACGACGGGACAAGCAACGAGCGAAAGAAACAATCAAACGCTAAAAAAAACAGGCACGGTCGACCTTTGAGCAAACGACTGACCATACGTCCTGGGAAATTAGCTTGCGAAAACCGACTCGTCTACCGAAAAGCAAGAATCAGTGAGCAAGGTCTAGACAAATACAAAGAAGTAGAATTCACCGATAGAGAATTGCCATCGAAACAAATGCTTTCAACTGAGCCAGAGCCACATCAGCAAACTCACGTCACACAAAAAACTACGGTAAACACATGCTGCATGATTGGCAGGGACGAGCAACATCTTTGCTAGATTGCAAATTCATACTACCCACAACTGCAGGACAGTTGATAAGAATACTGTCATGCAAAGGCTGAACATGTCTGCCACCGCGATGATATGGGAAATTGATTATTTTGGCCGATGTCTCGACGATCTTAAGCGCCGACAATACCTCATCATGCATCTGCGGATCTTGGAGCATGGCAAAATTCCAGATCGAAGATTCAGTGTTGCACTTTGCAAGAATGGCTTGCTCAAAGTTCTCTGAATCGACTGAAAGCCAGCCCCGACAGTTTGGCAGAGCTGCAAGTTTTGTCAAAGCGGTGAATAGTTCCACTTCAGCAAAACTGCGAGTATAAAACCAAAATTTGCAGTCTGGATATTTTTGAACGGTTAGAAACCAGGCTTCAACATAGCCCACGCAATGGAAATCACCAATATCATGAATGCGAAGCGTCCAGGGAATCACAGTTTCAGTAGCAGTAATCTTTGCACAGAGCCAATCGCGAGGACGAGCCTGATCGACCATTAGAGACAAATTCTGTGAAAGCAACTCTGGACCGCCTTCATTTAAAAGAAATTGAATAGTGCGAAAGTTGCGCTCACGCTTTGCTTTATGACCAGCAGATTGATAGCGAATGCCATTTCCGTAGCAAAGTTTCTTGCAGATAGTGGTGGCATTAATGCATGTCTTACTGCGTGGAAGACTAAATGCCCAGCCGACTTTGCTATTATTCGTGAGCTCCAAACCATAGTCACGCTTTGTCATTTCTCAAGCCCTCATGCTGGTGTTTCAGCAGCTCGCGCTGCAAAAACGCCCAGCCGCCTCGGCTCCGCTGTGCGGCTGAACAGAGAATTAGACGTCAGACATGATTACCCAAACGCACTGCGGTGGCGCCGAGGCGGCATAATGGGCGAACAGCGCGCACCATCTACCTAGGTTTCAATGGTGGTTTCGCCAAAACAAAGCAGCCGGCTTGACGAATAATCTAGAGAGAAGCAATAGCCTATTCAAAGCTCGCGCTTACTTCGAGTTCAACCACTCACTCAGTTTCGGTGGAGAATGTTTGCATTCGTGATCTCTCACATACTTTTCAATTACAGCAGCCGTCTCGCCGCCTTCAAAAATAGTGACCGGTCCGTCTTCTGAAACAACAAGGACGACCATATTTTCAGTTTTGCGACTGTATCTCTGCGCAGAGTTGAAGCGAGCTCCACGAGAAAGTTCTTCGGTATCACCAGATTCACCGTCCAAAAGACAGGCAAAAGCGCACAAGTGAAGCTTATTAACGTCGATGTGGACAGCTCCATCAACTTTACACATATCTGAGAAGAGATTGAAAGTGTCTTCATTCAATGCAACAGGAGTTTCTAGTTTCTGTCCGCTCAACCTGCGCTTACAAGGTTCACCTGAGTCCAGAAGGAGAGTACATCCAAAATGCTCATTGCGAGCAGTTGTAACTAACTTATTGACGAACTCTTGAACACGCAGTTTCGTCGCGGCATCAAGCCTAGACAAGGATTTTGTTTGGTTGTTTATGTCCAAAGTCCATTTGCTTTCGATAGCTCTAAAGGTCCCATTACTAATTTGACAAAGTGGAACTTTGTTCAGGGTTAGTGTGAGCTTTCCACGATCGAAAGAAGCCAAAAGCGGACTTTTAATGGATTTTCTGTGAGAGAAACCGACAATGTTTCCAGCAATAGCCACCAGCTGATAGTCATCACTGGTAGCGGTCAAAAACTTTCTAACATGTTTGAATTTGTCGATGGCTACCGGCGTCTTCAGAGGATAGTCCACTTTTGGTTGACCGGTCGGATTTCGGTCAAAGATTGCCAAAGTGCCTGAGCAACCGGATCCTTCTTCTTTGACGGTCGCAATTTCCATAAGCGATTCAAGAACGATCTCAGCATCGGCCTGACCACCTGCCAAAGTGCGCGGGAACATCTGCTCCATTATTACTTCTCTAACAACATCGAATGCGGCATGTTCAGCAAGTCGGCCTCCACCAATTTGCGTTCCAATGTTCATCTCGCCATCCGGCCTAAGCAATGGAAGCTGTGCAAAAAGAATCCATTGATCAAGCAAGCTGCCTGGGCTTTCACTCTGGTGTCGCTCGACAAACCACATGTGAAAAAAGACATCGTTTGACTGCTCGATCAAACAATAAAGGTCATTGGAGAGTCGGGGTCTTGTCCGAACAGTCTCGGAAATTTTGTCAATCTTAGTTTGCCGGGGAACAGCGTCAGCGCTCTGGAAATAAGCACTGATATCTGGTTTATATTTTTCCAAAAGCCCGGTCGTGTCGTAAACTGAGAAATCATTTGCTTCCGCAACATCAGACGAGTAGATAAGCGCAGCTCGCGTGGCTCGACCAAAGAATTTGGTGAGCCCAGACTGCAAACCTTGTTTGACGATGTGAACTGACAATGAGCGTTGCATGATTGAATTTGTATTCCCGCCAAGAACAGGTATCAAAACTCAAATCAAATTGATGGATATAGAACTCTCATAAACGGCCATAGAACATTAAAACCAGCTGGTAGTCGCCAAAAGCCAAATGCTGGTTTCCATAAGAATCAGTTCTGAAGTCTATGGATCTCCCAAAGCGTCCAGCGGGTAGTGCGGGCAGCCGCGGTCACTGACGTATTCAAAACGTGGATGGTCAGTAAGATTGTCGCTGTTGCCATCGTAGCTCTTATAAATCAGACCAGGTTTGGACTTTCTCCAATCAGTGACTAGGTCGACTGCGATTCCAACTGCCGTAGAAGCTAAGACTCCATTTGGCCAAACCACCTGTGGATTGATGCCGGCATCTCCATATCTTGCCGCTTCCGCTGCAAGGTTTCTCTCATTCAAAAATCCAATGCAATGAAAGCAAGGATAACCGGGCAGGGACAAAATGACTTGTCCAGCCATTCGAGGTGGCTTTCCCGTCATTTCAGTAACGTCCATTCCTACGTCAATAAGCGGAATGAGATATCTACGGCAGGCAGCTTCCAGTTGTCGGCGCTCATCGAAACCATCAAGGCAGCCGAAAACGATATCGCAGCTTCGCAGAGATTCCGGAAAGTCTTGCCAACGGGCGGGGACAGGCTCCGTGTTAGCTAAGCCATTAATGCTTGTTATCACTCTATCGGCAATAGAAATTTTGAGACGACCTTTGAGAACATCATCTTCGGTTCCACCAACAAGACGATTCAGATTTGAACAGTCTATTGCTTGGGCGTCAAAGAGTGCAAAGTTAGCAAAACCTGTATGGCTAGCCTGCTGTGCGATATGAGAACCGCCACCACTGAGTCCGACGATGCCAATTTTCAACGAATCAATTCGCTCAGGAGCATCATGACCGAGAAAAGTCTGTCGACTAAAGCGGTCACTGTTAGCGAATTTAGGCAGCGCACTGAGCACCTGTGTTGGATGTCCAACGACAGTTATGCGGTCGACTGGTCGAAGGATATCGTTAGGCATGCACACTTCAGCATATGCCTTATCTCGTCCAAAGACCAGCATTCCATGCGGCACGCCAGGATTTGTGAAAGTCAAACTTTGAACGATTCGCGGAATTTCTCGCCTATCCATCGGACTAAATGAGGGTATTCCGGGAAAATCGTGCATGTGTATATGAAAGATTCCGACATCATCGCTTAGCGAGGACTGAAGCGCGTTTCGGATTGCCTCGCTGTTTATACGTGCGCCAGCGTACTCATCAGCGATGTACTGATCGTCTGGAACAGACCAATATTCCGCAAGAAATATGATCGGATTGGAGCTCTTCTCATTACCTATTCTGGCGCGACAGAAGCCAATTCGCTCATAGGCAAACGAATGCGGTCTACCCATGTCAGCCATTATTCTGTTGTAGAGTTGGCGTGCAATTCTGACTTGAGTTTTCATCGTACTGCCCTCAAATGCATAGCAACCATTTGCGCCAAAGTCAGGCCAGGTTTTGTTCTCCACGAGAAGGCGTACCAGTTTCTCGAGAGCATATGAACACCTTGGGCGTTCCAATTAAGCGCTTCCTGATGAGTTCGGTTGGCAAAGGTTGGCTGTTGCGAGTAGAAAAGCCGAGAATCGTAGCCATCCATGTGTACAGGACGAAGAAGCAGGTCAACAGTGGCAGGAGTTGCTCCCCCAGGAAGGGAAACATTAGGTAGCAAGAAATAGGGTGTGCCACCTTCTTCCATCTGTTTCACGTCAGGATATATAGAACGAAGTTCGTCAATTTGCTCGATTGGAAATTGCATTAGGAGGAACCTCCATCTCTTGGGTGGGAGATGAATTTCTCGCCGCCCTTTATTTCCAGGGTGGCGTCGTCGGCTATTGGCTCTAGATTGCCGTGACGGACTTGCTCGACTTCATCAGCCGGGGGTATTTCAGCCCAATCCTTTAATGAAGTCACTTTCAAAGGACCGCGGGGAATTTTGTATTCAACACGGTTGATCTTGATTTCTACCAGATCACGCTCTGGGTGCGGCTTGCTAGCATTTGATGTTGTCTGCATCTGTGAAAACCTCTATTAAGGAAGGGGAATTTCCCCACACTAAATATTATAGCGGTTTTAAACAAACAAATCCAATATTCGCCACAGAATAATACGATTTAACAAACATTTTACATTATCAAGAAGCTCAAAATGGTATGTCTGTATATACAATAAATACCCTTGTCAGCAACAGCCTATGATGCCAAAATGTTGCGGAGTCGGCATTTGCAGGAACAAGGTAATGGATTTTGAGTCATTAAAACAACTGCTGAAAAGCAACGAAATGGAAGAGGCTCAGTATGCTCAATCCAACGACATCTTCAACATCTTCTGTAAGAAGGACGGTGATCATATCAACACTATTCAGGTGATTGACGATGAAAAGGCTCAAGGACGATTAGCCGTTACAGCCCACGCTCTCAACTTACTAGAGCGGGCAATCAAAGCTCATCTTGAACTTCATCAACCAGACTATAACCTATCACTCTTTGAAGATGCATCCACAGAGGCAGTGACACAGAGCCAGTTTTAAGTACATCCCGTTGCATACCATTCAGCAATTCGAATTTAAAGTTGAGGAACCATGACTATCAATACGACACTAATGAGCACAACGGCAGTTGCTCGCAAACTAGAAGGAAGCAACAAGTGGACGGTGCATTCACCAGCAGCTTCATTTCACTCAACAGGACAGGACAGACCATCGGCGCTCACAAAATACATTGAGATGATCGGTGCTCATATGTACGCCCAACAAAAACAAGCGTCTCTTGCGACTAGAGGCCGTGGGCGCCCGAGCAAAAACTATGACGCTCACTTGCATATCCAAGTCGAGAAGGCCGTAAAAGAGCGGTTTGACGAAATCGCCACCGTATACGATCTTTCTCAAAGTGAAACGATTGTTTTCCTTCTAGATTCCTTTGAGATTTTGCGACAAGAATTTGTTCAACAGAGTGAGATGGACGAGGCCGAACGTCGGGTTCTACAGCCAGCGTAGCTCGTCAACACACATTCTGAACAAATTTGCTTTTTCGGACAGATGCTTGAGAAAAGTATTTCTCAGACTATCGATTGTCTTGGATTTCCGCAAATTGACCTGGCATGCATATTTTCTGTTCCTGCTGCATCTGCGCCGACAATTTTTCTGCTTAACAAGAAAATTCGGACATCACAGTAAGCAGTTATGGGTTGTTTCCAGGATTTCCGAAACGATAACGACGTGTCGTTGTAGTCGACCAATTGGGACTTGCAGGAGGCTGTTCATAAAGGCGCTTACAAAGCCAGATTAGCAAACCCCAACCGCTAGTCGCCATTTCTTCAGTCACCGGTTCCCACTCCGGATGCGCTCCATTACGGCCAAGAGTTCGTATTTCATGTGCACTATTGGCCTCTTCAAGTTTGAGCCTGTTTAGAGCACATAATTCATCGATCTGATCTTTCAAATCTCCCTTCGAACATCCAAGATCGGCACAGATTGAATGTACTGTCCTACGAGCCATGGCTCCAAAAGCGTTCCAGCATTTGTTCTGAAGGCAAGCTTGTGACTCAATCACATCATCTCGAACATTCGATGGCAAACCCTGTAAAAGGTTCGCAGTTAGTTGATCATCGGACGCATGCCTGATGCTTGGAGAAATGTTTGCCGTAATTTGAGTTTGATGAACACTGGGTCCAGAAAAGTTCAAGGCTTCTCTGTAAAAACTTTCAGCTTCAACATCCTTTCCTTGATTGATACAGGAAGCCGCTAAACCCGCCAGGACTGATTTACGATGAACATCCTGCGGCGCAAGCAACAAAAGAGCTTCACCAAAAAATTCTTCTGCTTCTTCATAGCCTTTCTGCATGAGTAGAACCCCTCCGATTGCAGCCAGAACATCGGCTCGATGAGGATCAGCATCGGACATCTCAGAAAGAACTTGTTTGAACAGAACTTCTGCTTCTTTGAATTTTCCTTGCTTTTCGAGCGAGGTTGCAAGTCCAACTTTGGCGGTTAAATCACTCATGCAAGTTCGCTCCTTAAGTTAAAACCCTGCCTTAAGGTCCTTTAGTGGCGGTTGGTCTAATTCCTTCAAAATAGAATTGACGCTGTCGAGAATTTCTTGTCTTGTTTGATCAATCCAGTCGCCCAAGTCGGTGGCTTGGTGGAATCGAGAATGATGCCTGCCAAAGCGATCATGGTCCATTAACATATTGTTTAACCCAAGCTCTCTGCGCAATGCGTCGCGAATTTTTTCCAGTTTCTCAACTGCAGTGTCCATTTTTTCTCTCCAATCTCGATGGATCAGAAATACTTTGCCCTTTGATATTGGAAGTGTTGAGTCGCCTACTTTGGTGCAGCCAGTATTGATGGCGGTAATAGTATCTGCTAAAGCGCGGTCGAAGTCAGCAAAACTTAGTTCTTGATGGAAATAAGTGCGAAAAGCGGGACGGTCCAGACACTGTGCATAAAACAAAATCAAATGTCGGTCTTCAGTCCAAGTGCGAGAGCCAGGAGCCCAATCTTGTTCTTTACGAGCAACTTTCTTGGTGAATTCGCGATGAAGTTTCAGTTCCGAGATAGAGTATCGTCGAGAAGTGCAGCCAGATGAATAGTGACTACGTTCATGAACTTCATCATGACAATTGGGACACAGCGTAATGGCGTTAGCGATTCCATCAGATCCGCCCTCGCTAAGGGGCTGAATGTGATGAACCTGGACCTGATGTAACTTCTTGCAAATGCAGCACATGCGGCCGCACTCTGCTAGCAAGCGATCAACGTCTTTCTGACTAAACGACATAGCGCCTCGAGGAATTTGGGAACAAATTTTATCAGGAACGCCAAACATACCGGTTTGTCGGAAACTCCTGTCAACTTTCTTTGCTCCTTACTTCAATGAACATAGTTTCTCTCTTGCCTGATACACGCTCCTCTAACGCCCCGGATGACGTCTCAGAAAAATTTTTCAAACAGACGGTTATACCCACGAAATCCATTTGAAGACGCTTTCTCGCCTCTTGTCGCTCACCGCGTCGTCGTGAGGGGAGGTGAAAAGAAGTCCGTTGAGCCTGAGCACAAAAAATCAAAAAATGCTGAACAAAACTAGAGAGTCCAGCATCAGGTCACTGACTAGCGCACCCCTACTCAAAATTTCTTAGCACAAAACGGCGATTCCAAGGCTGACCTTTGCGTGCTTCTTGAGTGGTCGGGCAGATTGGGTCCAGAACAGTTTTATCAAGCTGCAATGGGCTTTCAAATACCACCCAGGAGATGTTCTCGGAATATGGCTTTGTTGTAAGCGAGCCTCTGTAGAAGTAAAACTGCTCTAGCTTGGTCACTTGTTTGATTATTTCCAGAGGCAATCGCACGGTCTTCTCGCCGGATTCACAAGCAGAAAAGAATGACATCAGCTCGTCAGATTTAGCACCTATCGAACTTTCAACAACGAAAGTGCCAAGCACCAAATTCTCAGAAGGCTCAATCATCTTGTCGCCAGTCTCTACGTGTTCTTTTACCGGTGCATGGATGAAGTGAATCTCGGCATCAAACGAACCGTCTTTTGAATGCTTGCTTTCAAGAAGATGCTCAGAACGTCTGTGGAAGTGTATTTTTGCAAGTTTCCATTTTTGAGATCCGAAAAAAACAAAAGAGCTTTCTTTGCTTCCACAATCATCAACTACAAAATTTTTGTGTCCTTCATCTCCATCAAAGTGACCTTGTATGACCTCTTTCCAGTCGAACTGAAGCTTCTTGCTTATGAAAGCTGTTTGCTCTGGATAAATTCGTATTGGAGATTCTTGCTCTCGTACTACTTCAAGAAAAGATTCTACTTTGTCAGATGTTAGTGTCGATGTCATAAATAAGCTCCTGAGCTCTGTTTGCAGATCCTACAAACAGATTAAGAATAGTGCCGCAAGAGACGCCGAATCAAAGATGCAAACGAGCTGACAAAATCAACCAACACATCAAAAGATTCAAGAAAGATTCCGTAGGCTTTAGAAGCCATCCATGCTTTATATCATCAGTTCAAGGTCCAGTAAACTTGATATCTACGAACTTGGAATCTGGCGCATCTCAGTGATAGACCTTTTCAAAACAGATATGGAAGAGGACATGAAAAGCGCAGCTATTACAAACCCGACTATCAAATCCGGCCATTTTGAGAGAGTTGCGGCAGTTAAGCCGGCAGCGACGATAACACCGGCGTTGGCAATCAGATCATTTCTAGAGCAGGTCCAAGTTGAGCTCATGTTCAGATTGTCCGTGCGGTGACGCCACAAAAGATAGAAGCAAACTGTGTTCATGACCAATGCGAGAAAACCAACCCATCCCATGGTTTCAGCTGTGGGAACTGTATGCATAGAGAAACGGATGAATGCATCTATCATGACTCCCAAACCGAAAACGAGCATGATCACCCCCTTAAGCAGTGAGGCACTAGCCTGTTTGCGAGTTGACTTATCTAAGACAACCAAAGTCATTGCGTATACTAGCGAATCTCCGAGCATATCCAAAGAATCAGCCTTCAAGGCAGTCGACTTAGAAAGAATTCCAAAGATTATTTCAACAAGAAACATAGCCGCATTAATTGCCAAAACAGTCCACAAAATCTTTGCATGACTGCTTTTCATTTCTTCTAACTCGCATCCTTTGTCACTACAGCAGTCGTCCATGAAATCACTCCTTTAAAATTTGCAATTTACAAGTCTATGTTTTTGTTGCAACCCTTTGTGAGCCCTGACTCGAACCGGATGGATGCACCGGTCTGAGATCTGCGCCATAGAGTTTAAGCAAAGACGGAATAACAATCAATGTCAAAATGGTCGAGGTAAACATACCTCCCAAAATAACTATTGCCAGAGGCTGTTCGAGTTCCCTGCCTGTGCCGCCCATGACCGCAATCGGTAGAACGCCGAGTGCAGCAGTTAGTGCAGTCATTAAAACCGGACTCAAGCGATCCATTGCACTTTCTTCTATCAAAACGTCCAATGATGCTGGTTTCGCTAGTAGGTCACTGTAATGAGTTACTAGCATGATGCCGTTGCGCGTAGAAATTCCAAATAGAGTAATGAAACCTACAAGCGAACCGACACTCAAAACACCACCAAAGAATAGTGATGCCCAAATTCCTCCGATTAAGGCTAAAGGAAGATTTGCCATAATCAAAATTGCCGCTCGCATGGAGCGAAAAGCCATGGTTAGAAGAAGAAGCATGCCAAACAATGCAGCCACACTGAGCAAAAGAAGCTGCCTGGTTGCCTGTTCTTGGGCTTCGAATTGACCACCGTAAACAACATAGTAGCCAGACGGCAACTTCACTTTTTCGTGTATCAACTTACGGGCATCCTGCACAACAGACCCAAGATCTCGCTCCGACACATTTGCCTGAACAACAACTCTTCTGCTTACGCTTTCTCGGCTAATAGTATTGGGGCTGGTGCTCTCTGTAACCTCTGCAAGTGTGCTAATAGGGACTTTCACACCTGAAGGTGTATCGACCAATGTCTCAGTGATTAGCTGCAGGTTCTCTCGAAACTCCGGCTTGAACCAGACATAAATATCGAAAGACTTCTGTCCTTCGATAACCTGGGCGACAGTCATCCCCCTGAAGGCCGTTTCAATGGAGTCGGACAGATCCTTTACTCGAACTCCATACCTTGCAGCCGCAGCTCTGTTCATTCTTATCGAATACTGAGGCACAGGAATAATCTGCTCAACGTGCACATCGACAGCACCTTTTACAGTTTTAACGATACGTTCAATTTCCAATGCTTTCTCGTGCAGAATGGCTAAGTCGCTGCCGAAAATCTTGATTGCAATAGCAGCATTTACACCTGAAAGTGCGTGCTCCATGCGGTGTTCAAGATAAGAACCAGAGTCAGTGATAAGACCCGGAACATCACTGAATTCATGACGTATGTGGTACAGCAAGTCCTTTTTTTCTGGACTGTCTGGTCGAACTCTAATATCAAATTCGCTGAAGTTTCCCGAGCCAAAATCTTCCCCACCTTCTGCTCGACCGGCACGTTGACTGGCTCCAATAATGTCGTGTTTTTTCTCAAAGTGAGCAATCAGCTCTTTTCCGATATTTGTGGTTGTCGTCAAACTTGTACCGGGCATCGAAGTTGCCACAACCACAAGACTGTTCTCATCAAATTCAGGCAAAAATTCAGTACCCATTACAAGCAGTGGCGTCAGAGAAAAGACAAAGATCGCAACTGCAGCTGAAATCACTGCTTTAGGATGTTCGAGACTAACGCGCAGCATGGGCTGATATCTATCTTTTAACCAGGTGACAAATTTCGTCTCGTGCTCGGGCAAGTTGTTGGTTTTTCTAAGCAGCAAGTAACACATAGCCGGTGTGACAGTCAGTGCCACAAGCAGAGAAGAGAATAAGGAAACGAGATAAGAGACTGCCAGTGGGCTGAAGATTCTTCCTTCTAATCCCCCTAAGGACAAAACAGGCAGGAAGACTAGACCAACGATAAATGTGGCATAAACAACAGACCCTCTCACCTCGCATGATGCTTCATAAACGATTCTGAGAGATGTCTTGGGTGAGCCTGCCGCTTTATTTTCTCTCAACCGGCGGTAAACGTTTTCGACATCTACAATCGCATCGTCGACGACTTCGCCGATGGCGATTGCCAGTCCACCGAGCGTCATCGTATTGATTGTGTAACCTTGAAATTTAAGGACAATAATTGCAGACAGGAGAGACAAAGGAATCGCTGTGAGTGAAATCAAGGCTGCGCGCCAGTTCTGAAGAAAAACAAAGAGAATGACTGCAACAAGCACACCGCCAAGCAAAACAGCTTCGCTGACATTTTTTACGGCAATTTCAATGAAGTCTGCCTGTCTAAACGTAGTTACTACCTTCACATCGGCAGGGAAGCCCTCTTTGAGCTCCTCAAGCGCCTTTTCAATCAAACGCGTTGTCTCAAGAGTATTTGCCCACGGCTGCTTCATGACCGTAAGGACCACTCCCGGATGACCGTCGACAATGGCGTCTCCTATTTTGAATGCCGCTCCAACTTTTACGTCTGCTACATGCTTAAGCAAAACCGGTATGCCATTACGGCTAGTCACAACGGTTTCCGCAATTTCCTCGGGCGACTTGACGCGTCCCAGACCTCTAATCAACTTTTCAGTGTCTTTTGTGCGAAGCATGCCACCGGCTGCGTTCGTGCTGCTTCGACCGGCAGCTTCCAATACCTCATCCAGAGTGATGTTGTATTCCTTTAGCTTTTTTGGATCGACTAGAACTTGAAATTGCTTCTCATCGCCGCCGATCACAACGACATTAGAGACGCCTGTAATCGCCATCAAACGCAGGCGAATCGTCCAATCTACAAGGGTGCGTACCTCCATGGCTGTAGTTTTGCCAGTGGAGTACAGTCCCAATTTCAAAATGTCGCCGGCTGCTGATGTGATGGGAGCTAACGTAGGTTCTTGTACGCCAGCGGCAAGGCGAGACCTGGCGCTCTGTAGTTTTTCAGATACTAATTGTCGGGCAGTGAATATATTCGTTCCGTCTTGAAAAATGACGGTAATCACTGAAAGACCGATCGTTGAAATTGACCGCACAACCTTCACATTGGCAGTTCCATTCAACCCTGCTTCAAGCGGGATGGTTACTAGGCTTTCGACCTCTTCCGGAGCAAAGCCCGGTGCCTCAGTCAGTACGACAACCTGTATTGGAGCAAAATCAGGAAAGACATCCACAGGCATCGAAAACACTGAAATGCTACCGACGATAAACCATATCAGTGCAAGAATATTGACGATGCCGCGATTGTTAATCGACCATTTAATTACGCGATTAAGCATCTTTGGCATCTCCCTTGCGGCTTCGCCGAATGAAGAAAGCAAAGATGGCAACAGCTATTAGAGAACTGGCGGCTCCTGCAAAAAATATCATCAGCGACGCGGCCGAATTGCCTGATTCTTTTCCGTGACCTTCTTGATGTTCGGGATGGTCTTCGTGATGCTCCTCATGAGCGGACTCTTCGCCCTCTTCTTTGTGCGAATGTCCACTTCCCGGCTTAAGTACAGATTGCGCCTGTAATTGCGCAGCACCCGATACAACTATTGTTTCATCAACCTCCAGTCCCTCTTTAATTTCCACGCCTTGAGACGTTTTCAGCCCGGTAGTAACGAAAACCGGCTGAAAATGGTCTTCGTGCTTTTCATACACGAATGGGCGCTCTTTGAAATAGACGATTGCTGTCTCGGGAATTACCAGTGCTTGTGATGTACCTTGCCCGACGACTACTTGAGCAGTCACAAACATTCCAGGTCTGAGTATGCCATTTGGATTATCAGCGATAACTCTGATGCTGAGTGTTTTAGTCGCATCGTCGACAACCGAACCAACGGATGAAATTTCTCCTCTAAGTTCCTGCTTCGAAGGCGTCTCTATCCATACTTGTTGACCTTGTTTGACTCTGGGAATTTGCTCCTGAAAGACATCGATCATTATCCAAATCGGGCTCAAATTGACAATGGAAAACACACTGTCTTCCGGACTGACGCGCTGCCCTAAAGTGATATTGCGCAGAGTAATAACGCCACCGACGGGAGCTATCACAGGTAAGTCTGCAGTGACCATGCCGGTTTTGATAGCAGTATCAACGGCTGCGCCGGTCATTCCCATTATGACTAGCTGACCTTTTGCATTCGCCGTTGTGACCGCGAGCTGTTTCTCTAGGAGCTTCACTTCTTGCTCAAGTCTTTGCTGCAAAGTAAGAAGCTTTACTTGCGCTGATTCATGTGCATTTTTTGCCTCATGATAATTTTTTGCAGCAGATATCCCTTCCTTCAACATCCCTTGTTCTCTGTCAAAGGTGACCTTTGTGTTTGAACTCTTGCAATGTCGGAGTTTATTCGTGTTCTGTCATTGAGCAACTGGGTCAAAGTAGTTGCAACTTCGATACTGTGCACAAGCGCCAGTACTTTACCTTTACTGACGTTGTCACCCTGCTTCGCGTATACAGCTTTGACCACTCCTGTGACAGTGGGATTGACATCAAAGGCTCGAGTTTCATCAGCCTTAACTTTTCCCGTTGTTTCAAGAATATCTTTTAGGGTGGTTGATCGAACTTTTGCAAGTTGAATGTCTATGGCACGAAGTCCTTGCTCGTTAACCTCAATTTCTTCCGGTCCGGAAGACTCTCCGGCATTGAACGCTTCGTTGTCTCCACTGTGCGCGAATGACAGTTGGACAGGATATACAAAACAGACTGCAAGAAAAATCAGCATTGCCAGTGCAGAAAAATGCCACTTGTACGCAGCTTTTTCGAAAGACTGACTCGATCTATTCATTTTTAGACACCAAAAAAGGGACGCACGAATACAGTCGCTACCGGCGACTTCGAGTTCGCTTTTTTGGCTAGATTAGTATACTGCGATAGACGATATAGACAGGTAAGTCAACAAGGTCAGGTTGGCGCGGAGGCGGCCTTATCATCTGAGCGCTGGAGAGGTGCTCCACCTTTCCAAACCTAAAAGTCTCGGATGTGCAAAGCACATTATGCATCCGTTCATGATTTTCAGATGCTTCATTGATTCGGATACTGCTGACGGAAAGTTCAGAAGTAGGGCATTCAGAGCAGCAGTTATCAACCGTACTGACAACGACCTTTGCGATGGAAGCGTCACAACATTCGGCGATCGCAATGCTTACGGCGCCGGTGAACTGATTGGCAACACCGTTGCAATAGTCCGACTCTTCGCATAGACAAAACGATTGGCCTGTTCCGTAGAAGAACAGGAATAAACATGCTGAAAGTGTTGCCCAGAGTTTTAAGGTCGCCATACGAGTCGCTCAGTCCTGTCTTCTATCATAGCGGATAAGGTTGACTAGACCGAGATGCTCAACTCCTGACAGATGCCAGAACCTCCTTTGCAACCCATCTTACCCCTGAAACACGAGCCCTGGCTGTTTTCGCCTTGACACAACAAAACGAAAGACTGTGCCTATTTTAGCGAAGCAGTCTCAGGCGTAGCGAGTACTCGAGTTTCTGCCTGTGTACTTAAAGTGCACAAGGTCATTAGATATTGGACCATTGCCATCGCCATGGACAAAGCCATACTTTTGCAAGTAAGGTTTTGCTTGCTGATAATTGGCTATATCAAGCGCGTTTCCGCTCTCGTGATTAGAGCGGCCAGGCAGCGCCACTGTTCTTGAAATTCCCTTGGTGCCTCTGTTTGCATACAAATATTTTTGCTCTTCTAAAGTTCTTCCGGCTGAGTTAACGCGGATAGTGATACCATCGGCGGCGGCATCCTTTTGAGCAGCAATAAAGGCTTGTCCGGCTGCTCCTGACAGCCACTTGCCGTTGCCTATACTGACTTTGCCATCTTGGGTCCACTGAAGCTTGTCATTGCCGTCCTCAGATTGCTGCCTGGCTGTAGCAATGTCATAAAGTCTCTGACCTGCATCAGTTAACTGCTTACCGGTTGGAGAACTCAGATCTTCTTGAGTCAATTCAGAAGCCGATTTGCCGGACATCATGCCGGCGGCTATTGCCCCAGGATTGTCACCCAGACGGTCTTTGAACTGAGCGACCATATCGGTAGCCATCGTTTCTTGCATCTCTTTCGGCAATATCTTCATGTCATCTTTGCTTGGAGCTTCGCCATTAGCCATTTTTTGAGCCATGGCTTGCAATTTTTTCAGCGAGTCTACATTGAAGCCTTTCGGCAGTTTGCCTTGCTTGATGAGCTCCTCAATTTTTGCTGGATCCGGCGGATCACCTAGGTCTAGGCCGGACATCCAGTTATGTATTTGTCTGCCGCTAAAGCCGTAGCGACCGACTCTGTGATCGCCTTCTGGCGACTTGCGAATTGTCGAATATGGTTCTGATTTATCGGGGTTGAATAAGCCAGCAGCCGCTTCTTTTACTGCCGCCTGCTGGTCAGACTCATTTGCTTGCCTCGGAACATCTCTATTTGGGAAATAATCTCTCGTATTGCCCATCGGCATCTCGCCGCCATTATTGCCCTTGAATCTATTCATATTGCCGACACTTTGCTGCGTTTCCGGGCTCATTTGAGAAGATTGCGGCTGGCGTACGCCTGCATTCTGACGAGCCTCCGGAGATACTACGGCGTCACTGTCCGAAAGCTCAACCCCGTTTTTAGCCAGCTCAGGATTTTGACTCTTTAAGCGCTCAGACAAGTAGGAGACTAATTTTTCAGCGGCCGCTTGTTGAGCCTCTGTCGGATATAACTGTCCTTCATTTCTTTCCAGCTGTATTTTTATATCCTTGGCTTTTAGAGCTTCAGGATCGCCGAACATCTCAATGTCGCCATTTTTCTTAATCACGAAATGGGGCTTGTCTGGTGGCTGCTTGGTGACATCCTCCATGCCCACTGATATTTTCGGTTCTGTCTTATCATTCAAGTCAGGAATTTCAAGTACGCTTTCTTGCCTTGTTGCCGTTTTGTCTTTAAATTTGCCCGCTCTTGCAAGTTCTGCCGGACTGGCTTTTGGGTCGTACGTATCTGATGCCTGCAAGGCTGCCGCAGACACACTGCCATCACCTGCGGTGACAGCATCACTTCGTCCTGCCGGCGGACTGGATAGATCTCGAGCCGCAAAATTACTTAGAACTGCCCGTGTCCTTTCCGAGCTTTGCCTAATCCCCGACGGCTCGGCGCCGTCACTAGATGAGTTTATTTCCTGATTTCTGGTCATATGTGTCAGAGCCTGAAAGTCTAAAAAGTGAAATGGAGAACGTCATTTCGTTCTTGGGGTGACCCGCAGTTCATCTACTTCGAGGGGAAGTTTAGTAAGCACCTGGCGTCAAGGATTCATCGTAGGGCCGGCTCACTGCACTAGCAATCGGCGTTTCGTAATAACCACATGGATGAAAGGCAGTCTTAATGCACATAAGTAAAAAAGGCTCTGCATATGATGAAAGCTGGATAAGCATGCTAAGTGACGGAAACTTTTCTAAGCAACCACTGTCATTGCTAAGTGAAAGCTTTCATTAAGCTGATACAATTGACTCAGGCTGCAAAGCCGCCTACCATCAAGGTTTCAGACGAGGCAAAGCAAAAACGAAAACGGTTTTCGATTGCCTTTTTACACGAATGTCAAAATATACCTGCAGAAAATGTTAGTCAGAGTTATTACACTCCTATTTCTTCTTGCGTTCAATTGTTCGTATCTGAGCTGGATGGCTTGCGCCTGCACCTCACAAAGTGAGAGCTGTGCGGCATCTGCAGTAGACGCCCAGGACACATGCACGGATTGTGGTCACGCTAAAAGCTGCTGTGCAGAAAAGCAAGATTTAGATTTCTCGGGAAGTTTCGGCGAAGAGATAGCCATCATTGACCTGCCGGTTGTAGAAGCTCCTCACGCGGTAAGAGAGGCGGCACGGCTGACGAAACGAGATATCTCATATGGATATCTGAACAAGGCTCCTCCACAAGATCTAATTTCTTTGCATCAAAAGTTACTGGTTTAAGGCACAAAAGCAAATTGCAAGCGCCATAGCTAATGCTATTGCGTTTTTTTTGTTGCCTATTTAGGAGCCAGTATTATGCCTACGCAAGAAGAAATCTCGGTCCCACATAAATCAATTGATTCAGCCGATCAGCGTAAAGGTTGGGTGGTGGCAGCTATCTTCATGGGTGTCGGGCTGGCGTTGAGCGGCATTTTGTGGTTCAGCATCGGCAACAAGGCCGAATTGGCAAACAAGGAAACTACGGAAAAAGAAGTTGAGGCAAATCGCTCTTCTGTAGAAATGAAAAAAGAGGAAGGAGTTATCGAGGTTGTCACCATAACCACAGAAAAACCTTCCTCGAAATTCACTGTAGCAGGCTCAGTGGAGCCAAATCAACAGCAAATGCAACAGATAAGCGCGCTTGCCAATGGTCGAGTGGAATCTGTAAACGTAGCTCTTGGGGACAGCGTCAAGCCGGGAATGATTCTCGTTTCAATCGACAGCCCACAAGTAGCTGAGATGCACGGTAAATTGCATGAAGCCGAAACAAAGCTTCGCCTTGCCAGAGTTACGTTGAACAGGGTCATGCAAGCAGCCAATCGAGTCAATATTTTAAAAGCTAAAGCAGCTCTCGATGAAGCAATAGCAACGCAAAAGAGAACAAAGCAATTGGTGTCGGAAGGCTTAGTTGCAAAAAAAGACCTGGTGTCTGCAGAATCTGAGTTTGTAAAAGCCACCGCTGAATACAACTTTCAAAAGGATATTACTCTCAATAGAGAAGTTTCAGAAGCTAAAGCCGATTTAAGCACTGCTCAGACAGAAGCAGAACACATAAAGGACGCACTCAAAGCAATTGATGCTCAGCTGTCATCTAAAGCAGAAGAAAAGGAGCATGATATTTCAACGCTTCAATTGCGCTCTCCTATCTATGGCACTGTTATAGAGCGCCTGGTGAACCCTGGAGCAGGAGTTGAGGCTGGTAAGCCTCTTTTAACCGTAGCCAATACTTCGACTCTCTGGGTGATTGCCAGCGTACCGGAGCGTGAGATGTCCGGCGTGCATATAGGCTCAAAAGCAAAGGTTGTTCTGCAAGAGAAGACTATTGCTGGAACCGTCAGCTTTATCGACCCTCGCTTAAACGAAGACACGCGTACATCAAGAGTACGGATCATCATCGACAACCCTAACAATCGCATTCAGACCGGTGCATTTGCACAAATTGAATTCAGCAAATCAGTAAAGTTAAACGACGCTATTTACGTTCCCAGCACAGCTGTTCAAACAGTTGAAGGCAAACAGGTCGTCTTTGTTCAGGATGCAGAAGGAAAATTTTCAGTTAGACCAGTAAAGACAGGGCAGGACGTTGAAGGACAAACACCTGTAACAAGCGGCATATCTGCTGGCGAAAAGGTTGCAGCCAATGGATCATTTGTTCTTAAATCCAAGCTCTTAAAAGATCAGCTCGGAGGAGAAGACTGATGATCGAGGCATTGATCAGCTTCTCAGTCAGGCAAAGACTTCTTGTGGTTATGGTGGTGATAGGACTTGTCGCCGCTGGAATTTTCAACTTACAGAATTTACCCATTGATGCTGTCCCAGATATCACAAACGTTCAGGTGCAGGTCTTAACTTCCGCGCCTTCGCTCGCGCCTCTGGAAGTAGAAAGACAAATTACGTTTCCTATTGAAATTGCAATGAGCGGGTTGCCTTCAGTCACTCAGGTTCGCTCGTCTTCTAAATTCGGACTGTCGGCTGTAACCATCGTGTTCGACGACAGCGTCGACACATATTTTGCAAGACAACTTGTATTGGAAAGGCTCACACAAGTCAGACAGCAAATCCCTGAGTCGCTGGGCTCTCCGCAGATGGGTCCGATTTCAACAGGTCTTGGAGAAATCTATCAGTATGAACTCAAACCAAGTGCAGAAGTAAAAAACGACCCGCAGTATTTGCGAACTATTCAAGACTGGATAGTAAGACGACAACTAATGGGAGTTCCCGGAGTAGCTGAAGTAAACAGCTACGGGGGTCAAAAGAAGCAGTATCAAGTTAGAGTCGACCCGCCAAAACTTGTCTCCTACGGGCTGTCCCTGCGCGACGTCGTCCAGGCAGTCATGGCAAATAATGAAAACGTGGGCGGTGCATATTTAGAACACACAGGCGAGCAATTCATTTTAAGAGGAATAGGTTTAGCGCAGACAACAAGCCAGATTGCCAACATCGTAGTTAAGTCTGGCAAAGACGGAGTGCCGATTTTCGTTAGAGATATTGCAGAAGTCGTAACGGGAGCCGAAGTAAGACAGGGTGCTGTTCTAGCTGATGGCAAAGGCGAGATTGTCGCCGGCATCGTGATGATGCTCAAAGGAGAAAATTCCCGGGTTGTTGTCGAGCGAGCCAAAGAAAAGGTCAAACAAATTCAAAAGACTTTGCCAAAAGGTGTGGCACTGGTGCCTTTCTATGACCGCTCCGAGCTCGTCGATAGAACCATTCACACAGTCGAGTCAAATCTTGTTGAAGGTGCACTCCTAGTTATTCTCGTGCTTCTTCTTGTTCTGGGAAATTGGAGAGGTGCATTACTTGTAGCTAGCGTCATTCCTCTATCAATGCTCTTTGCCGCCATATGCATGAATATGTTCAAAGTGTCGGGCAACTTGATGAGCCTGGGTGCACTGGATTTTGGACTGATTGTAGACGGTGCGGTCGTTATGGTCGAAAACACTGTCAGGCGCCTGGGTATAGACAACGAGAAAGGACGCAAGCCGGGCAGCAAGACCACCATTCTGAATGCTTGTTTGGAAGTCGGGCGCCCTGTTGTATTTGCTGTAATAATCATCGCCATTGTCTACTTGCCGATTTTTAGCCTGTCAGGCATTGAAGGCAAAATGTTCAAGCCGATGTCCATGACTATTGTGTTTGCATTAGCTGGATCGCTGATTCTTTCTTTGACGTATGTACCGGCGATGCTCACTCTTATCATGCGCGGACCGGTAAGCGAAAAGGAAAGTTTTCTTGTTCATTGGATTAAGGGCTATTACCAAAAGGCGCTGCATTTTGCGTCTCTATATCACAATCAAACATTTGCAGTAGCGCTCAGCCTGATTGTGATGAGCGGTATCACGCTTTCAATGCTGGGGGCGGAATTCATTCCTAGACTAGATGAAGGTGCGCTAGCCGTGCAGATACAGCAACTTCCCAGTGTGTCGCTTAGCCAATCGATTGCAACGACAACACAAGCAGAAAAGGTCCTGACTTCATTTCCAGAGGTGACAAAAGTAGTCTCCAAAATCGGTCGGGCAGAGGTCGCGACCGATCCAATGGGAGTCGATACCAGCGATCTTTATGTAGGACTGAAGCCACCAAAAGAATGGTCGACGGCAAAAAATAGGGAAGAGCTAGTCGACAAAATAGCCAAGGCGCTGGAGGAAAAGGTACCGCAGGCAGTCTTCAGCTTCTCTCAGCCAGTTGAACTCAGAACTGCCGAATTAATTGCCGGCGTTCGTTCGGATATTGCGGTCAAAATCTTTGGAGACGACTTAGACAAGCTCAGAGAAACAGCGGAAAAAATAAGCAAGGTCGTTGGCACAGTCCCTGGAGCTGCCGACGTAAAAGTCGAGCAGACAGCCGGTCTGCCGCAGTTAATAGTTGAGGCCGATAGGGACGCAATTGCTAGATATGGAATTAACGTCGAGGACGTCAATACGCTCGTCCAATCAATAACGGCAGGACAGCCAGCTGGAATTGTTTACGAAGGAGAGAGACGTTTCGAGATAGTCGTGCGACTAAATGAACAATCAGGACGAGACCTAGAATCGATAAGAAAGCTTCTTGTAGCCGGTCCGGCCCTAACTCCTAAAGGTGGGGGCGCAATGATTCCGCTTACAAGTCTTGCAAAAATTAGAGTAGAGGAAGGACCAGCTCAAATATCCCGAGAAGACAGGCGCCGACGCATAGTCGTTGAATTAAACGTGCGAGGTCGTGATATAGGCAGTTTTGTCAAAGACGCCGAAAAGAGAATCGACAAAGAAGTGAAATTACCGGAAGGTTATTACATTACCTGGGGCGGTCAATTTGAGAATCTGCAGCGAGCATCGACAATGCTTGCAATTGTGGTGCCTATAGCACTGCTTCTGATTTTCATTCTTCTATTCATGTCTTTCGGCTCCATTAGCCAAGCATTGCTTATCTACACCGGCATTCCTTTTGCGGTAGTCGGTGGAATATTCGCTCTGGCAATTAGAGGCATGCCATTTTCAATTTCAGCTGGAGTCGGATTTATTGCGTTATCCGGCGTAGCTGTTCTAAACGGAGTTGTGATGGTGAGCTATATCAACACACTGAGGCAAAAGATGGACTCTGAGGCGGCAGTCATAAAAGGAGCGCTGACCAGATTGCGTCCGGTTTTGATGACAGCTCTTGTTGCTAGTTTAGGATTTTTCCCAATGGCATTTTCCAGCTCTGCAGGGGCTGAAGTGCAGAGGCCGCTGGCTACTGTGGTTATCGGAGGTTTAATTACCTCGAGCCTTTTGACTCTTCTTCTTCTGCCCAATCTCTATCTTGTATTTGAGCAACTAGGCAGACGATCAGAAAAACATGGACGAGCAAAACGTCTGGAAGAAAAACCTTCGAGCGAACCAATTATCAAATGAGGTGTGGGATTGAATCGCATAGCTAAATTAAGACTTCCATTATTGTGGATTACGCTCTTTGCTGTCTTCTTTTATGGCTGCACGCAGGTGAAGAAATCAGATGAGAGGTTTCGCAACGTCGATTTACAAGTCGTGCACAAGCCATATGTCATGACTATGTACCCTCGCTTTGCGACAAAAGGAAAGTCATTCATTCATCTCGATATAAGAAAAGGCGACAAGATTGAAGACGATGCCCACATCAGAGCACGACTCGTTGCCCGCGATGGAGATAGTGCGGAAGTCGAATTCAAGCAAGATCCCAACATACGAACATACTTTGCGTCCTTGAATCTCAAACATGACGAAGACTACGTTGTAGAAACAGATATTCGGCTAAAGGATAAAACGGTATTGCGACCTATTTTTTCTTTTCACTGCGGAGATCCTGTTCCACATGTTGAAAACGATACAGAACATGCAGGTGCAAAAGAGTAGATGGAAGGCAAAACAATGTATCTAACATGCAGAGTCAAAAGACTTATGGCGGTGAGCCTGGCTGCCTATGTCGTTTCGTGCCCGAGCGCTCACACCGCATCGGCAACACCCAGCATTTTAAATATTCCAAAAGCGGATAGCCCATCATCTGTTCAAGACCTGACTACATTGACTGGCGCATTTGACGAATCTCTTTTAAATAGCCCCAGAGCTGCCCATTTGAGAGCACAGCTTGGCATTTCAAAAGCAGCTTTTGCACAGGCTTTAACGCTTCCAAATCCGTCATTTTTCTTTCTTGAAGACACCGCTCAAAGAGCAAGACAAATCGGTGCATCTGTGCCTATCGAAGGACCGTGGAAAATAGCTTTCCGACTGCTTCTTGCAAAACAGCAAGTAAGACTTGCAGACCTTGAGATTCAAAACAATCTCTGGCAATTGCGTGCAACAGTAAGGAGAGCCTATCTCGATGTAGTAATGGCTAAAGAAACTGTAGAAACGCTAGACACTCTCATGACTCTTTCAAAAGAGCTGGAAAAAACCGCAAGAAAACGCTTTGAGGCGGATGATGTGGCAGCATACGATGTTGAAAGAGCAAGCCTTGCCGGCATGCAAGCAGAAGCGGATTACCGGCAAAGTCTAAAGAGACTAGAGCAAAGCCGTCAGCGACTTACCGTAATTATGGGCAAAGACTACAGAAAACCAGTTGATGTTAATCATTTGCCTACGTTTCAACTGAGAGCAGCAAATGATGAGATGCTGCCTGACTTTTCAAAAGAGTTACCGAGTCTAGATTCACTGGTAGCAGACGGTTTAAAAAACAGAATTGATTTGAAAGCCGTTGAGCAACGCATGGTCGTAAACACCGCAAGCATGCGCAATACAGTAGGAAATATCATTCCCAACACGCAGCTCAATATCGGCAGTTCGTACTCAGGCAATCCACCTGAAGGTCCACCAACAAAAGGTATGTTTGTTGGTGTGACGCAAGAGGTACCAGTGTTCAACTTTCAACAAGGGGATATTGCCAGGCTTAAAGCAACATATATTCAGTTCAAGCGAGAAGCGGCATCGATGAAAAACGTAATTTCAGAAGAGGTTATCGCCGCTTATCAGCAGCTGTCAGCAGCAAGAGAGAGATTGCAGCTTTTTCAAGAAAAAATTCTTCCCACATCAGAGAGAGTGGCAAACATGGCAAAGCGTGGCTATGAATTCGGACAAAACGACATCACATCCACAATCGCAGCTCAGCAAGCCAACGTGCAAACACGGGTGAATTACCTGGACGCAGTCAGAACATATCAGCAATCACTTACAGATTTGGAGCAAGCGATTGGACACCCGCTTTAATTAAGCCTGAATTTGCCTTGATATGCGCCTGTTCATAAAGTGAGCGAGCACCAAGAGCAAATTTCCCATAGAAATTACGGGCACTTCCAGTGACTCACTGACACCAAAGGCATGATGGAAAGTGGCCGTCATAACAAAGCACAGTCCAAGAAACATCAGGCTCAGTACACTAGTTTGTCTATGCTTCTTGTAGCCAAGAAAAATAGAGATTGAAAACAGAGCCACCCATGCGAAAAGCAAAATGTGGGTGTAATCGTTTTCCAAATTCAAAAGCCCGAGTGCAGGCAAGGCAGCAATAGCAAATGGCAAAACCAGGCAGTGAACAAGGCAAATCAGGCCGGCAAACATCCCAAAAACATCCCAAATACCGGCAGGCTTGTGGCTGCACGAAGGAGATAGGCAATTGCTGGAGGTTGTAAACATACAACCATCATACTGAAAACCGTTTCCATTTTCAATAGAGATTAAGGCACTTGTATCTGTCCTAAATGTGCGTGTCGTTGCACTCTACAGGCTCAATTTGCACAGTAGAGTGGCCAATCTTGTGTTCTTTTAAGACAGCCTGAACACGAGAAAGCACTTCGTCATAAGTAGACTCGCCCAGGACCACATGCATGCTTGCCGCATTTATGCCGGTAGTGAGGCTCCAGACGTGTAGGTCGTGCACGCTTCTGACGCCGGGTACTGCGTTCACAGCTTCTCGAAGGATTGCCAGGTTGATATCAGAAGGCGTTCCTTCGAGCAAAATTCCGACTGCTTCCAGAAGTAAATTCCAGGTGCGAGGCAAAATAAAGAGACCGATTCCGGCAGAAATAATGGGATCGGCGTAGTACCAACCTGTAGTCATCATTATCAAAGCAGCAATGATTACACCGATTGATGTGATCATGTCCGACAAGACTTCAAAATAAGCGCCCTTCATGTTGAGGCTCTCTTTTGAACCGGCTTTCAACATAAACATGCCTGCAATATTTACGACGAGGCCGATGCCAGCCACTATGAGCATGCCGGTAGTCTGAACCTGAGGCGGATGCAGAAATCTCTGGTATGCCTCATAAAGAACATAGCCGGAAATTCCAAGCAAGATGATGCAATTGGCAACAGCAGCCAGAATTTCAACACGGTAATAACCATAAGTTTTTGACGCATTGGCAGGCTTTTCAGCAAACCATATTGCAAAAATCGCCAACCCTAAACCAGCGACATCGGTAAGCATATGTCCTGCATCGGCAAGCAGAGCCAAGCTTCCTGTCATGATGCCACCGATGACTTCAGCAATTAAATAAGTGAGTGTAAAAGCAAAAACGATGCTTAAGGACTTTTTGTTTTTAGACGATCGCTCTTGACCGTGATCGTGTGCGTGGGCCACTTAAAATTTCCTCTGATTGCGAGCCGACCGAATGACGGCTATGAGTCGCATTTTCTTTCATTTCATCACCCTTTCATTGTCTCTTATTTGCGCAGCAAAAGCGCGTTTTCGTTGTGATTTAGAGCTAAGAAACTACAATCAAAAATCTCCACTATTCTTGGAATTTTTACATTCGTGCAAACAACGCAATCAAAAATTCGCCAATCTTTTTTGACATTCGTGTTCACAAAAGCAAAACTACGAAATTACGACTTCAAGAGACTCTTCTACCGATTGCTTGATGGTTGCGCAAATCGCCTCAAGAGGCAGGTCATTTGGTAGCGGATCAAAGGGCCTTTCCACTTCTTCAGCAAGCAATTCAATACCGAAAATAAAGTACGAGGAAATAAGCATCATCGGAATGCTCCAGAAGTGAAAAGATGGAACCAAAAACCATGGCAAACATGCAACATTCAAAAGCAGCCCGAGCCAGAGAAGAAGCTTGTACGACCCGGCAATAGGCGACTTCAGTATTCGCTCTGTAGAGCCACAAATATCCATGAGAGTTTTTGCATGCAGGTCAAGCTGTAGCTGCTCCCACTGATCGATTACTCCGTCTTTTCTCCATGTTTTGAGCTTCTTGTAGACCTCTTGGGCTATCGCCGAGGGAATATGTTGCTCATTATCAGGGATGGAAAGTGCAGACAATAAACCAGGATCTCGCTGGCAGCGCAGGTGTTCCTTAAGCGCAAAAGCGAAGCCGGAAATCAGTTTAGCAAATTCCAGACGTTGCGAATCATTCAAAGAATCAGCATAGCAGCGTGTTTTAATGGCTAGATTGCGGCTCTCATTTACCAACTGTCCCCAAAGCTTTCTAGCTTCCCACCAGCGCTCATACGCGCTGGAATTTCGAAAAATGAGAAGAAGCCCAATTACTGCACTAAGAAGCATCGCTCCATTCAGTTCAACGAACTTTGTGCCTTTGATATCGTGATTATCAATCAAACAAACAATCGCAGTGTATGTCACGACTGCAAAATTGATCTTCCAGAGCAAAAATCTACCTGGATTGAAATGGTCAATGAAGTGACCTAAGCGTTGCAACCAGCGAGGCGCGTCGCTTGTACCAATAATTTCGCCTGCCATCTGTCCTTCCTGAATACCGTTAACCAATGGCTATTGACCACCGCTCTAGACTTTGAATCATCGCATGCTCGCCACCAAAGCATTCATCAAGAGGTTTTTCTGGACAGACTATAAATCAAGTTTTCATCGAGTCTAATCGAACCGTTGCGCTGAAGTTGAATAAGTCCTTTGCCGACATTTTCATCTTCAAGACAGATATGCAGGCTGCCGGTTTCCAGATGGGGAAACTCGCAACTCTCATCAAAAACCAGTGCCACAGAGCCGCTCTTTTCTATGATAGACATAACATTGTCGAGACTGTCCTGGCATTCCATACAATTGCACTGTTTTTCTGCATTTGACTGAAGACGAACCAAGTAAGCCATGAGAACACCTTTGTTTGTCAAAAAGTATGTAAGTCTTCTTTCCTTTACTTTGACTTCGTGAACAAGCAAGTTTTTCTTCATTACCTTCAATGCTTCAATGAGCGTTTCTATCTCGCAGCAAAGCACACGGTTGCGGTTTGCTAGCTCCAAATGATCATCATTTTTTAGTAAGCGTATCGGTCCGAACTTGTGAAGTTCATAGAGCAGATATGTAATTGCATCTTGAATTGATGTCAGATATTCGTTTGAGCATTCGTGCATAGGAAACCTCGTTGACAGAAGGAGAATGAGCTGCTGCCGAGAAGCTCTTCCTTATTCTCTAGATAGAGAAAAGAAGGTCAGCTTCTCAGCGCAACTTGTTTCCCCTTACAAAATCTATTATTGAAAATGAATATCGTTTTTTGTGCGAACCTACCAAGAACAGCATCATAACTGAGCTTCAGCGATTGTCAACCAACTCACGTCATACTTTTCTGCAAGAACAACTTAAGACAATAGGTCCGAAACATTGACAAACAGGCAGTTAGCACAACGCACTCGCAAATTTGATGCCAGATCGATTTTTACTTTCGTGCAAATAATCTTCTGAATCGAAGAAAAAAATGGACTTTCATCCTTTAAATAGGTAGTTACAGTTGACTGCCTGAGCCAATTGTTACGGCACTGACAATCGTTTTCAAAATCAACACAGCCTTGCAAAAAAAAATAGCCGGGCTAGAGCTTACGGAAAGACTTATCTGCATTGAATGCAAAAACTATTTGAACATTTGTGCATGGCCACTTTCACCACACTTTCACGAAAAGTGAAATAGATTCACTCTCAAAGCTAGCAGGGGCAATGGAAATGGGCATCAACAACTTACACATTTGTTCAATACATAGGCACCACAAATGGTGTCAAGCGATTGTCATAGGAATGAAAGATAGTAAGTGAAATTTCGTGACTTCCCATTTACTTCCAACCCAGTTGCAAATATTTTGATGTCAGAACTTACCAAATCAATCAGCTAATCAAATACGCCTTGCGGGAGCATGGCTCAACTGCGTGCACTACGCCTTAAGCACGCGCTCTAAAACATCAGAATTCTAAAACCAAAAGGAAATATTCATGCAAGAAAACCCAAATCAAAATTTCGACACTCGTCTGGATTCAGGTTCGAATGACAACCCGGAAGGTTCCGGATTCACGCAGCAAGCTGCAACTTTGCTAGCCAGTAGAGAAGGTGCAGAGGAGCAAGCAAGCCAGCAAGCTGCCGAATTGCTTCAAAACGGATTGAAAGATGTAAGCGGTCCGAACGAATTGACAGGTATTCTTCAATTGATGACAGCGGCGCAACTAAAGCCGGAGATTGTTCAAAGCCAAGAATTCTTTTCGTACTTGAAGTCAATTGTTGGAGATGTTCCAAGCCCGCATTCAGAGAGTGCTCATTTCAACCAGGCAGGGCAAGGAGACATTGCACAGACGGAGCAAGTCAGTTCGCCGGAAAATGCATCTCAAGCTGCGGAAGCAGAAGAGCCCACCGCTACACAAAAGGAATCTCAACCAGGTGATATCAACAATCAAGCGATGCAAATGATCCAGAATGGATTAGTAGCGATCGCATCAGGAGATAAGTTGACGGGCATTGTATCGCTCATGCAAGCGGCACAAGCAAACCCTTCCATTATTAGTGATGTGCGCTTCCAGAAGGCGCTGGCAGATGCTCTGAGCTACAGCAACAGCAATAAACGAGTGCAGTCGACCGATGCATCATTCGCTTCAAGACAGAGCACCCAACCCGGCGTCGTATTGCCGGAGGCTAGCGTATCAGCTCTGAGTTGAAACACTTTTCTACTACAAATGCGAAAAGGCCGATCTGGTAAATCGGCCTTTCTTTTTCCCTCAGGATGAAGTCTATCTATGAAAGCGATAGTCGCGCTGTCGCTCATTGCTTCTGTCAATCTGGCGACCGATTACATTGCCGCCCAGAGCGCCAATCAGCGCGCCTGTTACACCGTTATGCCTGGCATTGCGTTCCCCTATAACACCGCCTGCGACACCGCCGACGATAGTGCCTATGACTTCAGCATTGTTGTTGCCTCTATGACCTGAAGAGTATCTGTCGTAGTCAGGATATCGATTCTGTGGATAGGATCTATAAATGTCTCGACCTGGAAGATTGTGATTATCATTGCCCCAGCCGCCATTTCGAGGGTAAGGCAGCGGAGGGAAATTGATGTCTACATCAATTCTTCCTCGTCCTCCATTAGGCGGATGATTGTCACGCATTCCGCCATTTGGATAGTTCCACCCACCTTGTCCGTAGCGTCCTTGGTCAATTTGTCCTACGCGTCTTTCGCGTCCGGGATAACCAACATATACCTGACCATTTTCGGTTATGGTCAGGTCATCGCCCATACCATTTCGCTCTGAACGATTGATCTGTTGTGCAAGTTGCCTGAATGCATACCTATCTGTTCGGTAGATATCCTGCAGAACATTGGCAACTTCTCTGCCATTGCCAAAATCTAGCTCTCGAGCCATTTCTCGCGCAGGGTTCGTTTGTCCCCTGTAAAAATCATCTCTCGTCACAAGTCGAACCTCACGCATAAAGGGAGATTCAATAAAACGAGAGTACTGTGACAACCACGTGACACAATGAAGACAGCCTCCCTGTGCGACGCAGCGCTGGAACGTTCAAAGATTTTTTACTTTGATGCAGATTCAAAATGCGCTTGATGTCTAAATCTGCACAAAAGACAAAATTATTGCAACAACTGTGCGGAGTTTAATCGTCCATGACGATACTTTGACCGCCGACAAAACCAATTTCTCTCAACGCCTTCATCAGACGATCTCTTTGCACAAGTGAGAGCTTTGCCGCCTGCATCTGGGCATTATTTAGCTTGCCACTTTCAAAAGCAGCTCGAAACAAATCAATAAGAATACGTCTTTCTATTAATTCAACATCGAAAATATCAACAAATGTCCAGAGCAAATTTGTCACTTGCAAACCGTGAATTATCTCAATTCTGTCCGAGTCTAAATGACGTCTGAAAAACCGGCATCTAAATGGAGGCAGAGAGTTTCTTCTAAAATTTCTAGGGACAATTACATCAAGATGAGCAGGCACTGTTTGAATAATATTGTGAAGATAGAGGGCGGTCGTAAATGCAAAGACTCCGGCCATCTCTCCGTTTTTGTCTTCCGTCCAAAGTTGGGTGACAATGTAGTCTTCTCTATGGCAAGAGAGAACCGGGAAATATTTGAATCGAAAAATGCTCCTGACGTTTCTCAGCCATTCACCTTTTCGGACGTAATAGACCTGCAGCTGCCTTGAATAACCACAGTTCGCTGCCTGATTCGCAGTGAAGAACCCTTCCTGCATTAGCGCAAGCTGATACAAGCGATCGTAGTCAGGCTTTTTCATATGCCGGTATTTCTCATCGATTTTCAGTTTTGCAGCAAGCCGGGTGAAGTGCAAGGGCAATACCGCCAAATCAGTAAATAAGCCGGAATTGCTTGCATGAAAGTACAAACAATCAGACAAAACTGACAAATACTTTTGACAAATATGCGACCACGGATTGATTTCCAGTGAATTTTGACATTAAACGAAACTGAGATATGATGCGGTTTTCAATTGAACACGCAAGCCGACAACGGTGTTCATTTTCAATGCGATTCTAATACAGTCAGACTGAAAAGGAAGCAATCAAATGGACTGGCAACTTGAACTTGTTATGGCTGTGCGTGCCGTTTTAGCAGCTATTCTTGGCGGCATCATTGGCTTCGAAAGAGAATTGCACAAGCACGACGCCGGCATCAGAACATATGCTGCCGTAGCTGTCGGATCCTGTGTATTCGGCTTAGTATCGATGCATTCGCAGGGAGCCACAGCTGGAGATTCAAGAATTTCTGCACAGATTGTCAGCGGCATAGGATTTATTTGCGCCGGAGTAATTATGCGTGGACAAGGTGGACGCACCATAGGTCTAACTACGGCCGCAACCATCTGGGCAACAGCATCGATAGGTTTGACTATAGCTTACGGAATGTACGTGCTCGGTGTTCTCACAACGATCATTACCTTTTCTCTTTTAGCAGTTCACGACACGCCTTATTGGAAAAAAATGTCGAAGAAAGATCACCTGCATAAGCCGGGAAGTTCGCATCATGACCACCAGGACGACGACTAGATTTGGAAAGTTTTTTACTCTGATATCAAAAATTACTACCTTTTTTAGTAGACAATGTGCAAAGGAAATCGACCAGAAAACGCTTGACTGCAATGCAGTCGCGGTGCGCTTTCTGGTCGACCGAAATTCATATTGTTACGTTACTTTAGCACAGGAGGCTTCGTCAGATTTGCAGTTTTTCTGCTCCACTTGCAGCGTGCTGTGATGCAGACCAAATTCCTCCTGGGCAATTTTGGATATCTTCGCAAGAAGAATATCCGGATCGGCAGCCTCATCAATAAGGACGTGAGCGGTCAAAGCATCGCGTCCAGAAGTGATTGTCCAGACGTGTAAGTCGTGGACATCAAGCACGCCTTCGACTGCCATTATCGAGCTTTGAAGTTTCTCAAGGTTGACCCCATTTGGAGTGCCTTCCATGAGGATATGAACGCAGTCCTTGATGAGCTTCCAGGTGCGCGGCAGAATCATCAAGCCAATGACGCCAGACACAATCGGGTCGACAATGGTCCAGCCGGTAAACATGATGATGAGCGAGGCAGCAATAACGGCGACTGACCCCAAAAGGTCGCTCATTACCTCCAGATAGGCAGCCTTTGCATTGAGCGAACCGTCCGACGAGTCGGACAGTAGCTTAACGCCGATGAGATTGACGATAAGTCCGCCCACCGCAACAAGCAACATTGGCCCTGTGAGAATTTCAGGCGGGTTGGTGAATCGTTGATACGCCTCGTAAAGGATGTACAGAGACAACCCGATGAGAACGAGACCATTGACAAGCGCCGCTAAGATCTCAGTTCGGTAGTAGCCGAAGGTTTTGCGCTTGCTGGGTGGCTTTGCGGCAAACCAGACAGCAAAAAGTGCAAGCATCAGGCCGGCTGAGTCGCCCAGCATATGCCCGGCATCTGCAATCAGTGCAAGACTACCGGTGTAAAGACCGCCAATTACTTCTACGGCCATGAAGGTGAAGGTCAAAGCGAGAACGGTTTTCATCGCTGTTTTGTTCTTCTTGCGAAGCGCCGCGAAGTCACCGTGATTGTGATTGTGTTCGTGAGACATGGTGTTCTCCATCTTTCTAAACCAACACGTCTTCCTTGCAAGGAAGCTCAGAGTGCTCGAAGTGACAGGCACGCGTTTGGTTTGGTTTGGATGTGGTGAGTCTGAAAAAGGGGTTGAAAAAGACATGTAAAAACTATGCGATCTCTAAAAGGCAAATCAATCGGAAAGGTGCAACAGAGAAGCATTTTGAGAGAACGGTCTAAAAAAACTTGAGTACTCATAAGCAAAAGTGTCGAAATCTCATCTCGCAACACTTCATAGAGGTCGAGCAAAAGCGATAGCTGATCGCTCATTGCGCAGATAGCGAAGCGAAAAGCAGAGAAATGAATTGCATCTGTAAAACGGTATTCAAGACATTGCGGAGATACGCTAAGCAAGTTTTGAAGAGGGTTTTAAATCATTGCAACATCTGATCACTTTTGACATTTGTGCAGAACTAAAAGCGAAAACCATGTTCATTTACGCGTGTAGAAAAATGCCGAATCTTTGATCAAATGCCAGCGCTTTAAGTCGATTTTTTTTACAAGCACCCAATTTTTTTCAAGACGATCATGAAAGTTTTCATCAGCCGTACATCCGGGAAACGGCTCGCCGATATATATGAGCGAATCGCCAGTGTAGGCTCTCAAAGCTCTGTAGGCCATCTCGTCATTTAATGGCGGCCAACATAGAAACAATGTGCGATCCGGATGATATGCAACGGTGGTTTCGGTGGCTGGTAAAACTTCTGTCCAGCTGTTAGTTTTCAACGTATAACCATTGCGTCCTGTTGCAGATGGGGCAAAATCATATGCGATGATATCGGCACCTCTATTTCTCAAAAGTGCCGCCCAATATCCTGTACCGGCACCAATTTCAACCAGCGGTCCAACCTCTGCAATCGCTTTCAAAACGTTCTTTGAGGGGATCGCCCATGAATACTTGCGTACCATCAGGTTCCTGCAAAAGCGGCGCATGTCGCTCGAGCTGTAGTACTCTTGCAGAGAATCAAAAATTTCTTCCAAAGGATTGCAGCCGTTTTGTAAATCATCAGATACGACCTGCTTCTCGGTGATACCAGGCAAGGTCCATGTTGAATCTCTATCGAAGTTTATCGAGAAATCAAAAAGAGACACAGCGTCATCGAGCCAACCCCAATAGAGGAAGATACTGCCAAGCTGAACTGCACAATTGGCAATCGTAGTGAGCGAATCCGTATCTTTTGTCAAAAGAGCTTTTTTTAAAACAGCCTCAGCTTCGCCATATTTGCCCATTTCTGTGTAGGCGACTGCTAGATCTTCAAAAGCATGCAACTTCAGCCTAGAGCGAGTGGCATCAAGCAAGTCGCAAGCGGACTTAAGATAGCCTTCTGCCAAATCGTAGCTACCCATGGTGACGAGCAAACAACCTAATCTGGTGACTGCCTGTGCATAACTCAAAGTGGAGCTTGGTGTTTTCTCAAAGTTAGCCTTGCGGATAGTCACTGCTCGGGTGAGACAATTTTGCGCATCTACATTGGCGCCTCTTGAAGCCAGATACTCAGAAAAATTCATGAGTAAATCAGCAATTTCAGGATGATTCGGTCCGAGCTGTTGCAACCTCAATGCCACCAGGCGCTCATATACAGGCGCCAGCAAAACATTATAATCACTGAGCCATGAACTCCAGCGAAGCAAAAGCCTATTCAAAGTCTCCAGCACTTGAGGATGATCCGGTCCAAGCGATCTTGCTTGAATATCAAGGAGTTTTTGCAACTCAGACATACAGTCGCTTGAGTTGAAGACCCTCGATTCAAGTGCTTCTACAAAGTCTTTGCCATCTGCCAAATCAACTAGGTTCAGCGCTTGGACAGCAAGTTCGTCTGCTATGCTGAGATTGCCAGTAACTCGGGCTGTCAAAGCAGATGTTGCAAGACCCAACGCTTTTTGCGAGATCTTCTCGGGGTCTTTTTTCTTATCCATAGTAAAAGTGTCCGTGGATTCCAGAGAGTAGCGCCGTTCACCTCAATTAAGAGAAGCCTTTATAGCTCGTGCCTTCGAAGATGTAGACAACGTGAAATGAGCAGAGAACAAACCTTTTTTGGTGAGTGTGAAAGACATGTCTTCTTGAAGTTTCACCAGACCTAGACGTTCAAGCCTCAGTATGGCATCGAGAAATGAGTCGTCCTCAAGGCACATATGCGCGTTGCCACCGTCCAGATGAGGAAACTCACAATCGTCAGTCGTGACCAACTTCAGTCCGCCGGCATTTCGCATCTCCGAAAGTACTTTGTCTATGCCATCTTCGCAATCGTTGCATTCACAATCATAATTAGTTGTTGAGCGAGACCTGACCAAGAACGCAACTAAATAGCCTCTGTCTGTGAGACTGAAAAGCGGATCATCAGCGCTGTTTCTCGACTCTCTAATCAATTCATTGCGCTGCATGCCGCTAATTGCTTCCATGTATGGATCTGAAAGGCAGCAAAGCTTACTCTGCCTTCCTATCAAATCTGTATGCCCCGCCTCTTTGACTAATCGCAAAGGACCGTATTTATAAAGCTCGAATAAGAGCCTTGAGGTGGCTTGTTGAACGCTTAACGATCGCTTGCTGCTAGGTTGGTGCATAAATACCCTTTCAATCAAATAGAGATGACTGAGACCGATGACGGCATATGAAATAACTTCTGCGTTAAACATATGGTCTAGGAACGAGCCATTTTTGACATGTCCATAGCCGATTGCGCAGCCTGCGCGTACATTCTCGATAATTCTTGCGCGCTTGTACCTAATGTTTGTATAACACCGGCAAACAATGCACCTAATGCTTGGAAGAAGGACGCCAGAATGCCGGCGCCGCCGGGAAGAGCAATCATTGAGTTAATAATGCCGTCCAATCCGGGCATCAACTGCGAAAGGGCATTTTCGGCTCCCATCATAGGATTAGCACCGGCACTGGCATTGAATGTAATACCATCCGGAGTGATAGTTGCCTGAGGCACTATGCCAATGGATGAATCGGCCATAGGTGGAAGCTGTTGAAACTGAGAATATAGATCAGGGACGCCGAATTGTTCCGTAACTCTGACAACATTGTCTAGAGCTTGAAACGCGCCTTCGCCTGCACCTTCTTGTGAATCAATTAGCATTTTTGAAAACGAATATCATTTTTGCACTAATCCTTCCGAGATCTGCATGATATCAACGTTTCAGCGATTGTCAACGAGTTACAGCGAGACACAAATGTACAATCTCCATTTAAACAATCCACCTAAAACCGACTAACCATGCACCTTTTCAAACACGAACAACAATCAGCCCAAAGACAGCCGTTTTACATCTGTGCAGAAAACATTTTGATTCAACCTAAGCGAAACATGCCTGCCACAACCATTTGATACAGAAATCCGCACAAATGTACAAAAACAAAAGCAGAATCCACATACCAATTTTGACATTCATGCAAAAACAAGAAGACCTTACAAAAGAGTGCTGGAGACGCTTGACCGAGCGTCTCCAGCACCTGGGGTATGAATGCAGTTTAGCTACTTTGTTTGCTTTAACTTCCTCTGAGAAGCAAACGAATGGAAGTGCGATGTCGTTAGCGGTATTACTAGTGGTGCCCTCCTCCAAGAAGACGAAACAAATTTTTTACCCTGGATTATTTGCTATCGAAAGTCTGGGCCTGTCGATGGAATTGATGATAGGTTTGCCATCAGAACTTGTCAAGAGCTTTTCCGCAAAACGTGCATCCGGAGCCAGTTTCCATGCATGAATGTAAAACATGGCGAAAAAGACAATCATTTTCACTAAAGCTTAGCGATATCACAGATAGTGCACGAATGACAAATAGCACGTCAAAACGCTGAACCTGTCAGAGTTTCAAAACTCCTCCCGCAATGAACAGGTGAAAGTCTTCCACTTATGTCTTGCCGCCAGCCAATTTAGCTGCAAGACTAAAACTTAGTAGTACTGCGCATCGAAATGAAAATGAAAGCGCTTTTCATTGCCCTTCTCTTCCTTATTCTCTCTTCGAGCCTCGGAATTTGTCGAGGCTTTTGTGTTGATGTTCAACATCATGTGACAGGAAGCAAAAGTACCATCTCTGCGACAAATGAGGATAGCTGCTCTGATTGCGGTCATTCAAAAACATGTTGCAGCAACAAAGCGTATTCATCTGGAGCAGTGTCTCTAGCCTTGGATTGGGAATCGCTTCGCCAAGTCTGCCAGGCGTTGTTATTTGTCGAAGAGCAAGACTTATCACTAAAAGAACTCTACAGAATGTCGAGGGGCACGCGCGCACCACCATTTGTGGAGACGATTACAACTTATTCTTTGTGTCAGCGACTTCAAGTTTAGAAAGACGAGCGGCGTGTTACGTCGCCTTGCTTTCATTTGAAGTCGTCAATTAGTGGCAACATAGCTCAAAAAAGTTTCCGAGAAAACCAAGCAAAAGCGCGCTAAAAAGCTGCCTTTGAAAAGTCACAGAATTGGACGACTGACTAAAACCCCCTAGTCAGAAATTTTTTCTTTGGAATCATGAACAAGCCCAACCTAGATAAGCTGTACGAAATTGCCAGTAACCAACAAGGTTTTTTCACAGCCCATCAAGCGACGAAATGCGGTTACTCGCGCCAATTACAGGTTTACTACGTAAAGAAAGGCGAGTGGATTCGACACGCCAGGAGCATTTTCAAATTGCTCTGCTTCTCCGAAACATCACCTTTTCCAGATGATTACTACATAACTCTGCTTTGGAGCGAAAACCAGCAAGGAAACTTCGAAGGGGTGATGGGTTACACAACAGCCCTCTACATCCACGGTTTAACTGATACGCCTCCGGAAGACATTCACTTTATCGTTCCCAAGCGTTTCAGACGAAACAGTCCACCTCCAGGAAGAATTCGCTTTCATCGAAGAGACCTTTTGCCTGAGCTGATTGCCTCTGTGGAGGGTCTGAAAGTAATGACCGTCTTCGGAGCGGTCAGGGACCTTTTGATGCGTAATAGCCTTACGGAGCCTTCGCTACTTGCGATTTTGAACACGTCCTTAGAGAAAGGAACAATTACAGTCGAAGAAATTGAACATCTTGCTTCTCAATTGCATCAAAAACCACAAATTGTTCAGACGCTGGCAGAAATAGTTGACACCAGAAAAGGCGCTTAAGGACAGCCGCAAAATGCAAAAGACTGCAGATGCAAGAATAGCTGTAGCCGCGCTTCTCTGTGCTGCCAGCAATCCGCAAATTTCCGAAGCACAAGCTAAGATACTTATTCAAGAAGCTGCTGAGAACGCAGTACTAGCATTCGGACTGTTTGCATGGCACGAACTTATCCAAATTGCCATCGAGCAGCTTGACGACAAGAAGTTGGCTCCTATTGTGACGATGGAACTTCGAGAGATGTTTCAAAATGCGGAAATTGATAATTCGATGTCTTAGAATCGAAACTGAGTCTTATTCTTCCTTGATTTTGTATTTCTTGAATTTGCACGAATCGGTGAATCCATAAGTCTCACCGGTCTTTTCATCGACCAATATGTCTCTATCTGAATTCTGGCTTCCGTAATATTTCAAATTATGCTCGACTGCGCCCTTTCCAAAAGCAGTCTGCAGAGCTTCTCTTGCATCGGATGGCAGTCCAAAATATTGAATTACTGCCATGTCATCAAAAGAAGATGCCTTCTCTAGATCAAGGTCACACCAGTCACAAACTCTAAAAGGTGGAAACGTTATCACTTTCAGAGCCTGCAGCTGATACCTGAGATTAGCGAGAATACGCAAGCTCGGTGTGTTATACGGAACTTTGACTACAGCAAATGTTGACTGAGAGCCAAGCATTATTGGCTGTGCTTTTGCCGGGTAGAAGGTCCAGGAAACGTCTCCAAATCTGGTACCCACGCCAACAACATGTGGCAACTTGTATGCGTAGGAGTCCTCAATTGCTCTTGAATATTCACCTTTGCCACCGGATGCTCCCATCCATTCAGGTTGCGCAGTCAAAGTGACAGTAGTTGTGTCTTTCCTGTCGATTGGAAGAATTGCATTTTCGGGATAGACAGAAAGAATTTCGGCACTTTCCGCAATTTCCAAGGATGTAACGGCTGGATAGGCTTTAGCTTTTCTAGCGATTTCCTCGAGTTCTGCTTCAGTCTTAGTTTTTCCACTGTTAATTTTCTGGCAAGCTATCTTCGCTTCAAATCGGGCAAAACCATACTTTAACGGAATTGTTGTTGCCTTCACTGCCGGAATATTGAAGTGCATCAAAACCAAATAATAGGTGAAATTCGGTATAAGTTTCGGATTTGCCTCTGTGTCGACATCGTGACCCAATTTGGCAACGGAGCAGTTGCCGAGAAACTTCTCCTTATCTATCGTGTATAGCCACAGCTTATGACGAAATGGAACATTACTCCAGTGCTTTTCTGTCTTTTCGTCTCGAATGTCTAAACGCCTGGTGAACTGTTTTGCATAAGAATCTAGTTCTTTCAGTTCACTATTCGAATAAATTTTTGCTTGCCCTTTTAGCACGGGGCTTCCAGCAGGAAGTTCCAAACGTTTCCTAAACTCAAGCGTTTTAGGAGAATTGACAGATCTATTATTCAATTTGAATAAACTCTGTGCCGCAAAACTGGGCTGGGCATTGCTTAGCAAACTCAGGAGAAAAAGACTGCTTACAAATATTTTGGCAAACCCAACATCTTTAGTGCAACTGGGCCCGCAAAAACGAGAGAGATTCATTATTTGAACTCCATGGAAACTTTATTGGGACGCCTCAAAAATGATAGTTCATGTGAGGCAGAAAATTTGTTTCTGGAGTTTGAAATTTGGATTGAATTTCAAAACTAAACGACTTGACCGCTCTGCAAAATAGAATTCAATGTCCCGGTCAAGTTATAGTTCGAACCGGCTCCGCCGTCAGGTCCCGAGCCCGAAATGATGCTGTCTCCGACACCGATATGAAGATGCGAACCTGTACCGGCAGCATTACCTGTTTGACCAACTCGCCCGACGACATCGCCAGCATTGATCCGGTCACCTGCTTTGAGCGGGGTGCCATCCTCCTTGCCAGCCATTGTCTGCATATGCGCATAGTAAGCAGTTTTTCCATCTGCCTGTTTGATTGTTATGGTATTGCCGCCAAGACCGCCCGAATCTACACTCACCACTTCGCCGTCGAATAGAGAGCGAATCGGCGTGCCTTCGGGAGCAAATATGTCGGCTGCTCCATCTGAACTGCCGTGATGTAGGCCGATGCTCTTGTCTGAAAACCCATCCACCGGAAAAACTCTTCCATCGGCACTGATTGCAGGCGACAGTCCATCGACAGCAGTCGGAGCAGTACCTCCACCATCTCCAACGGAGCCTGAGCTATAACTGCCTGAACCTCCTCCACTTCCAGCGGAGCCCGCATCATAATTGCCTGAACCTCCACCTCTCGCACCTGAATAAGAATCCCCGCCACCGGAAAGCGCGGCAGAACTGCCACCTCCTGCAGAACTTGGCGCTCTAGCGGAATCAGAGTAGGCAGACTGAGTCACCGGGGCATTATCGGTTCCATCGGAAATTAAAGGGAAACTGGGCAGAGGTCTGCCTTCAGCCATCGCTTGCGAGCATTCTTTCAGCCAGCGCATTACGTCATTGAAAGAACTTGGAAATTGCTGCATGGCTGGATGCGATGAGCGAAAAGAGTCCAGAACATTTTGGATGACCGCCTTTTGCACTTCATCGACCAGCTGGGCGTTCTGTATTTCTATGTTTATTGGATCGCCAGGCTTGGCTCTGCTGTTTGGATTTTTAGTAAGCCTTCCTCCAGCACCGACAATATAGTCCGGCTCTTTTCCTGCGAGCTTGTTCATCTCGGATGTGGAAAATTCTACACTTGCTGTATTCTTTAATACGCTTTCCATTTCAGGTGCAAGCGCATCAGAAGTGGCTTTTCCTGTATTGAAAATATCCGGAAAAGTTAATTGGTTGGGTTCAGCCGATCGTATTCTTTCAGACATAAATGGATGCCGCCAGGCATCGCTGGCTAAATTAGCTGCCTCTGGATTTATCCTAAAGGGCAAGGGCGATATGAAATTTCCATCAAATGGTGGCAAGGTTTCTCTTTCCTCTTGCAATTAAGGCATCTCAAGTCAAAAGCATAGAATTGATGAGCGGACAGTTTTGGAAATAATTTGTGAATTTTCCGTATACAACCAAAAACAAGTTACACAAATGTAAAACCCAGTGCACCGGAAAGAGACAAATCTATTCAGCTATCGAGGGCGGCCATTCTTATTATTTCCTCCCTTATCCTGCAATCATCCTCATCAAGCAAATCAGTTTCAATAAAGCCATTGACTCTATAAGCATCTTTCAAAGACAAAATACTTTGTTCAAGAATTAGTGAGATGCTGGATGGTTGAGTACGAATAAAAAGCACCGGTGTCAATTCATATCGAGGCCTGGACCTGATTTCTCTAAGCAAATCGACAGCACGCGAATCATCAAAATGAACACCTATAATGATCAAATCAAAGCTCATCGGTGAGTCTAATAGCCGCAAAGCATCATCAAGGGTGGATGAAGAACGAAAGTCAAAATCCGCAAGAACGGAATATAGCCTGCGCAATCCTTCTACGTCGCTGGCCAAGAAAAATTTCAAATCAGACTCCCTCTAACACAGTTGTAGCAAGAGTTTTTGAAAGTGCCTAGATGCACATTCTTGAAGAGTCAATCAAAAATGAGAAATTCAGCTCAAAGAAATTCGCCAAATGAATTTGTGTGTGTAGACTACGTTCAAGGCAGGTGGTGCGTTTCCATAGGCGAACACATTTTTTTGGAGACTGCTGAAAGCAAAGAAGTTTTTCAATTTGCTGGTAGACTTGCCGAGCAAGAGGGTCTTGGAGTGGCTGTCTATCTGCCAAACAATCAATCTGGCGTAACATTTTGACATTCGTGTTTAAAACATTCAGACAATCGCAAAGGCAGACTATTCCAGCAGTCGGTGTAATAGTGTAGGCTTTAAGTATGCCTATTAAATCGAAGCTCAAGGTCAAAAATGTTCGGACGTGCTGCTCTGTGCACGTCACATTGGTTGAGCAGGAGCCGATAACCTCAGATCAGGCAGCAGCAATGGAAAATCGTTTCAAGATTCTGGCTAACGAGACGCGACTAAGGCTTTTGCATAATCTTGCAAGGGTTGAAGAAATGTGCGTTTGTGACCTTGCAGCAGCAGTGGAGATGACACCTCAAGCAATATCAAATCAATTGCAAAGACTGTCCGATCGAGGAATTGTCGCCACCAGGCGCAGTGGCAACATGATCTATTACCGCTTAGTTGACCAGTGTATCATTGGGCTGCTTCAGAAAGCTTTGTGCTTACTCGATGACAGCGCAACTGTACGAAAGGACCAGCAATAGGAGTAAGGTAAAAGCTGTTGTGTCATTAAGGGACTAGTAACTCTTACTAAGTTTGTCTATTAAGTGACAGCTGCTCAAACACCATCATTTTCAGGATATCCATCTTAGACATTTGCACTGACTGTCAGCGGTAGCAATTCAATAACAGGAAAGACCGTGATGTTTGATGCATCACGGTCTCTTCAGTCGTTCGGGACAGACGGATCTAGAGCCCATGCCTGGGGTCATAACTTCGCAAACCGCCCATGAAGGGAGTCGGCGCACTATAACCAAACAGAGGTCTTTTGCTTTGCGGCACAAATGTCGGCTCAGGCAGCGTAGGACGCGCTGTCAACAGTCCACGAAAGGCATGCTGTTGTGGACTACTAGCATTTAGGAGCGTTGATTTGTAGTCGGAGGGAAGAGTTGCTGCCAGCATCCCAAAGAAAGCATCAACCCGCTTCCTCTCATTTTCTCGCTGCTGTCGCTCGTTTTCTTTCTCAAGATTGGTCCGCCAATGTTCCGCCTGGAGATTCCAGAGTCCGTCGCTACCACCGTCTGCAGCAGCTCGTATATGACCTTTCTCCCAACCGTATGGGTGGAAGCGAAGATCATAAGCATTTCGGTGGATGAGCCGTCCGCGGAAATCTTGGCGCCAGTAGTATGGATTCAATCCATCGACCCACAAAGCCCATTCCCATAAAGTGTGCTGATTTGAATCGAACATGTTCCTAATCCTTCAAACATCATCCGGAACCGTGACACCGCATGTACTACCACCGGATAATTTCACTGTAACTTTAAATCACAAAGATGGCAAGATCTAAATTTCGTCAGCCCGTGATCCCTGAGATCGGTTGTCATTTGCATCAATTTTGATACGCATTTAGTCGATCTCTATTTAGTATTATTAGAACTTCAAAGCCAATCAATAATTTTCAAAACAACACCAAATCAAGCTGAAACGGGCGTCAACTCTCGTCAAAGAAATGTCGCTCGACCATGCGAAGTTGCCGAGTGAATAGAGTTTGCAGTCTTACAACTCTTTCCTGTACATGCTCATCGGAGGCAGTAGCAAGAAGCGATCGAAGAAGAACTATGGCTAATTTCAGATCAGGGACCGAGCACAAAGTGACGTCAACTCGTTCCAGTCTGATTAATTCAGCAAGCCACTTTTCATCGCGTATTGAAAGCATATCCCCGATAACACGATCCCGTTTTCGCTTCTCTTTCTGGTCACGCATTTTCAATTCAAAAACAATGCGTCTAGCAGCCAAAAGACCAGGCGGAACATCTTTTTTGTCAGAAGGAGGCAGGGGTGCGGTTTCTGAGGAACCACCCCCCTCCACACCGTTATATTCGTCCGTACAGATTGCAAAGAAGTTGTCGGCAAGATCTTCATAAGCTTGACGCCAGATATCTTCATGCTTATAGAGAGTCTCCCGAGAGCATTGGGCAGACTTTTGCAGGTCGACTGTTGTGAACTTCACACTGGCGCTCTTGAGTTTTTCTAGTGCGCTTTGAATGCGTTTGCGAGCATCAACTTTGCGGTTTGCATTTTCTCGGACCCAGGAAATCGGCTGTATCGGTGCATATTTTTTGGGTTCATCTTGGCGCCTTTGTGGTGGAATCCAATTGGCGGCGCGTTCAATTTGAGATACTGCATCGGCTTCGCCCTTATTCAGGTCTTTGCTGAAGCCGTTGTGGCGCAACTCGAGAATCTGTTTTATGGCCAGTTCTCTTTCTGTCTCGTATCCATAGCCAAGTGCCGGCAGCGCACAACTTGGATCTCCGTAGAAGAAATAGTGAGACAGGCAGTGAATCGCATCGGCTCGTTGAGAAGGTCCGCTTAGACCACTTGCGTGATAAGTGCGTCCACGAAACCAGTCGTCGGCACGTATGCCAGGAGGCATAACCGAAAAAATCGCGGCAACATCATCTCTATGTTGTCCGGCGATTTTGACTTTGCGATCCGGCATTGCAATTACATTGCCAGGTGTTCTCGGCTGTGCTCTCAGTGCCGTAACTTTGTCCAGTTTTTCTGCACATAGAGTTGCATGCTTTTGAAGTTCTTCGAACTGAGTCCGCGTATTTGAGCAACTATTAGCCGCGTCCAGAAAATAATCAAGAGCTTTGGTTGGACTGAGTTCCCATCTCTCTATATCAGGCTCCAAATTCCTGTCATTGAGAAAAGCGAAGCCGGCTTGAAGCGGAAGACGCAGACCCATGCCGGCTGATGCATGTGAAACATTAGGAAAAATCTCCAGCTCGCCTGATTTTATACGAAATCCCGTATAAGTCAGAAGGTTGACCAGCGCTCGCTTTAAATGCAGGGAGTTGACGAGCTCGTCGAAAAATATATACAAATGCCATCCACTGCTTGTGCTCGAACGAAAAGGCACAACTTGCGTGATACCGGCATCACGCAGGACTCTCTTCAACTTATTGAATGAGCGAAGGTTGTGATATGGACTTTCCGCATCAATATCTAAGACAGCAAATCGAGTTTGTTTGCCGAAGCGAAAACCAAGCAGATACTTTGGATGAACTCCAGCTACCGCCTTGAGTATTTCAGTGTCTGTAAGACGCCATTCTTCATTTGCTGAAAGCCAAGAGTCCGAGTCATGAGGACGATATATATATTGGTATCGGTGATGGTGAAACAGTTCGAGAAAGTCAGAAACAGTGTCATCCCAACCTTTTGGAAAGATTACTGCGCGCTGAAATCTTGCGGGCCGCTGCACCTGAGGTGAGCCCGCTGCTGGTAAGCCGGACGTAGTCTACTCTCTTTCTAATTTTCGACGAGTTGACCTATCCGGATCCGTGCTTTAACATATTCATCAAAGGGAGCTTCCAAGAACCTTTTGAATGAAAATTAGGTGGATCCGTAAGGGTCTTAATAGAAGAGACAGCACCGCCAAGTGTCGTCTCTTTTGTTTTGAGAGCAATTAGCTCTCAGTTGTTTCGACGGTAACGGTCACCTCCTTGCCGAGCTTGTACAAGAACTTCACGAGAAGTTCCGCGCTAAATTTGTCGATGCTCAAATTCAAGATCTCAGAAATTCTGGGTTGTTTAACTCCAAGTTTCTGAGCTGCTTGCTGTTGAGACATGCCTGTCTGCAAAAGCTCCTGCTTGAGTTGTCCAATCAATACGGTGCGAAGTGCCAGACACTGACCTTCAGCCGAGGGCACACCTTTCTTGCGAAACATCTGCCTGTAGTATTTGACTTCGTTCATGTGCAGTTGCTTTCTAGTTTGTGATTTCAGGACTGCTTATACGTGATTTCGTATAAGCGAGATCCAATTTCCAAATTTATGACGTATTTGTTCCGAACGGCAGCGTCAGCTGCTCGTATGAATTCCAGTCAGTGTCTGCATTTGTAGATGCACTGACTTCCTTCTTTTTCTTTCCAGGTCCATCTCTGGACGATGATTTTCGTAATAGCGATTTCTTTAAATCAGTATTCTCTGACCGAGGAGGCGGACGTTCATTTGCACCCTCATGCATGAATAAAAGTGTTTGAACCATCGATTCTTCAGCGTCAGCTTGAGATTTCAAACTGAGAGGATCTGTGGATAGACCTTTATCCTCAGCCGGATCTAAATTCTCAGCAATAGCTTCTGTACTTTGCGGCTCAACACTTTGTGGTGCAAGAGTTCCTTCAGTAACATCTTCGTCTAGATTGAAAAGCTTTTCTTTGCAGTCTTCTGGTTCAGAATCAATTTGCTCAGTCGAAATCAAAGCATTGGGATCAATGCAAACAGGGCCAAAATAATCACTTGTCTGGTCAGACTGGACAAGTTGGTCATCATGGACAATTGCCTGAAACTCTTGCTCCTGTTCGATTTCAAGGATGTCGTCCTGAGTCTGAACAAGTTGCAACAGGGCAGTTTCAAAATCATTGTCTTGTGTCTGGACAAACTTTTCTGTTTCCAGGTCAGATGAAAACCGCTCACTCTTTTCAACCGCGCTGGTTGGCGTTTCTATAGGAGAAAAGTCCATCTGCTCATCTGTCTCGACTGTCTGGACAGAAGTTTCTAGTGGCGTGAAATAGATGAGTGTTTCTGGAACTTCATCCTTAATAGATTGAATTGCCGGCACCTGAAGCAGTGCGTTCTCAAAAGTTTCATAGGCAACAGCGTTTGTCCGCAAGTCTTGCATGAACATCGAAACAGCGTTCTGAAAAGACATTTCCGATGCAGCAACAACGCGCACAAGGTCGTCATTCAACCAGTTAAAACTAGCCTGGAGTGGAATCTGGAGTGGTGCGCCGGAAGGAAGTATAGATACAGCCTCCGAATCCACATCAAACCAGTTGTTCTCAAGCCACGTCGCAGCCACCTTAACAGCGGTCTGAGTAGCAACAGACTCGGCAAAGAAGACAAAGATTTGCCAGAGTTCCAGTTCATCTATATAAAAGGTTTTCGGTTGAAGACCAGTGTCATGGAGCTGTTTTTGGAGATTTTTAGTCGTCTGAAAAGCTGTTGGGGACTTAGTTCCATCTATTTGAATAACAAGGAATTTGCCTTTTTCCAACACTCCGAAAGCACGACGCACAGAAGAGTCGGCTGAAAGACTGGAAAGTAACTCTTCATCAGAAAGATAGTGCCACTGGCTAGTTGCGCGCCATGTTGTGGAACTCTTCGAGCGAACATATGTTTGATGCCGGTCTGCAAACAACTGAAGGAATGCAGACAGCTCGTTTCTCTCAGCCAACGCGGGTACAGAAGACTCCTTCTGCAGGTCCTCACGAGTATTAATGGCTAGTCTCTCTTTCTAGTATTTATTGAACGGAGATTTGATCTTGGTGACACCACTTACGGTGTCTCTTATAGATCGATCAGATCCTAAAGCCCTGAGAAGAAATGATCAAGATCTATTAGGGCTGATCTGCGTTAGTTTTTGAGCTTTTGCCTAGACTGACCGGACAGGATATACGGGAGATGTCTAGACAGTCCAGTTCTTATCCTCAGACAAGATAGCATATGTCTAGACGGACTAGACGGTCAAGACATATTTTAATTTGGCGGCACCGGATTCGGTATCGATCCATCTTTTTACCCGCAGCCAAATTTTGACTAGACAGCCGAAAAATAACGTCTAGACTGTCCAGTCATTCAAGTCTAGACAGTCCATACACCGCACACAGGACCAGACCAAGCGCACCCGAAAACACAACACAGGTCAAGGCTTTCAGTGACAGTCCAGACAAAACCATTTGTCCAGACAAAGTTTCGAAGTAAAAACAGGTGCACCAAATACGGTTTTTCTCTATAATGACCAAGTCGCCCGTTCCTAGATTTGGATATATCCGATGACTAGACTGTCCAAGCAACCCACGGCAAAAATGCCTTCAATGTCTGACCACCCTGTCCAGACATCAGCCCAAGAAGGTACCTGGATGCTCCTTCAAGATGCTGTCCAGGCAACCGGTGTTTCAGAAAAAACGCTGCGCCGTTATGTAAAAAAGAAGGTTTTGCAGTCAAAGAGATTGGGCAAACTGGCAAATTCTCCTCTGCAAGTTTGGATTACTCCTGAATTTGCAAAGGACTTGAATGACGACATTCCTGAAGAACAAGATGAACTCGATGTTGTCGATGCAGAGTCGGAAAGCATTGAAAATGAATATATAGAAGAAGACTTTTCACCAGAAGAAAAGCCACGCTCTAATCCTTCCTTAGAAGTCGAACAGATCATAAAAACCATTGCTGAACAATTCGGCAACAAGCTCGACGAGCAGAAGGACGTCATTTTTCAATTACGTCATGAATTGCAGGAAAAGGAGACACAGCTTCGCTTGCTGCCTGATTTGCAGAAGAAATTGGAAGAGGAAGAAAAGCTCAAAGATTTTGAAACTACTGCCCTGAAAAAGCAAATCGAAGAGCTAAACAAAGAAAACGCTGACCTCAAAGAAGCTGCTAAGCAAATAACTAAGGCAGAAGAGAAAAAATCCTGGTGGGGCTGGCTCGCCGGTAAATAGGCTAGTCAGTCACATTTTTGTGTCTAGACAAAAAAATACTGAGACTAGAAATCGAATCGACAAGTAGATTTCCAGGATCTGTACTCCTAGAAGACATGTTTTGGGGCACTTTTCAAATTGCCGATTCTTCGAGACGATGGTCTCAAGAAGAATTTTGCATAGCCGCTTCGGCAATGAAGGGCAGATCATTTGGAGATCTGCGCTTTCGAACCTTTTGCGGCGTTGATGGAGAAAGAAAAATGAGTTCGAAGACTGCCTCGATAAATCCGCCAGCCACCTCAGTCAAAGGTGGACACACGCCTCAATGGCTGATCAAGATCATAAAGAAGGACAAACCAGGAAAGGAGTATGGCAAGAAGCCATGGCTAGTTGGAGACTCGCTGCGAGAGTTTTTTGCTAAAGTCGGCGTAGGTTTGGATCATTCAGGAAGCACGGTATGGCACGGGATTCAAAGCTTTGTCACCGAGCCTTATGGTGTAAAACAAGAGGCAGTGGCGAGGCTCAAAGAAAGAGGTAAAGAGCTTGGCTTCGGAGTCTTCTACAGCGCAGACACCTATCACCTTCCGGGCGGAGGTTGTGAACGTGTCTTGTTGTTTCCAACTGATCTTTCCATTTCAACGGACTATCATGAAGACGTGCTTAATGCGCTCCGAGAAGCTGGATGCGAAGTCCAAGGCAAACGACTCTTGCCGCAAAAAATTACGGTACTGAAGAACAGCAAGGAAGAGACAAACGAGTTAAAAAAGGCTCTAGGAGAGGCAGGACGCTCGGATAGAGAGTTTCTAGCTCGACCTGTGTTTATCGAAAATAGGCGCGGAACATACGTTTTGTGCTGTCAACAAAAGTCTAATTCCAGATTAAAAGCACTGCTAAGAAGTAGCCAAAAGATGGCTAAGGAGCGCGGACTCAGCCATCCTAAAATTGAGATTGAGACTATTTCAAACAATCAAGCCATCTATGTCAGTTCAGGTATATGCGTCGGCAACGAAGGCACTGTAATCCAAGCGTTTGAACATAAGAGCATTCCACAAAAACGAACCGACAATGTCGAGAAGGTTTTTCTGGAAAAACTTCAGGGGTTAGTGCTTCGAACAACAAGAGGTCCGATAGACGGTGACGGTTGGCAGCACCTGGTGTTCGAATTGGAGAGACCGATCTCAGTGAAAGCATTTCACGAACTCTACAGTGAGATTGCAGACAGTCTAAAGAATACTGGGCATAACAGAGGTCTTTACGAGGGAAACATTGGCTGGAAGTCGGTTTCTCGTTTCATGGTGGAGACTTTGGACGAAGGTACTGATAAATGACACAGTGCCTGCGTTTTTTGGTTGCAAGGCTAATTTGGGTGCGGGCCCTTCAAAGAATCGTTTAAAGGGCTTGCAAGCGACGACCAATTGTCAACAGACAGTTGGTCGATGGACGCAACTTTGTGACTAATCCGCGACTGAACAAAAGAGTAATTTTGTTCAGTCAAGAGAAACAGCAATGGACCATATATCTACTCTCTGCACTTGCATCCAAAAACATGCCCGCATATACTGAACGATATATCTCGCTAGAAAGATTTTGTTCAATGCCCGGTCAAGCTGCAATTTTGAAAGACAAGGATATCCAAAACATATTCCAAGTCATTCCGTCTCCTCGAAACAAACTTCTCTTTGCAATTGGCATATACACCGGGTTACGCATCGGCGAAATCGTCCGCCTCGAAACCGACCAGGTGATTACCGAGAACGGAACAGTCAGAAACAAACTGACTGTCAAACGCCTGAAGAAGCGCGGGACTGTCTACAGCGACATTCCCATTCACCCAAAACTAAGATCGTATATTCGAGAATACGCATTGTCGACAACACTTGGGACCTGGCTCTTCCCGTCCGACCGATCGGCAAGCGGCCATATCGAGCGCGTGCAAGGGCACTACATTCTGCGAAGCGCTTACGATGCACTTCGACTTGATGGAACCAAAACACATTCAATGCGCAGGACTTTTCTAACAACACTTAGTCGAATGGGTGTGCCACTACGCACGGTGCAAGAGATGTCTGGGCACTCTTCACTTTCACAACTGCAGGCGTATCTTGCAGTCGATCCGGAAGACACTCGCGATGCGGTGCATAGGCTGAAATATTAGGAATGATTTCAATGCAGTCGGTTTCCAAAACAAAATACTCAGAACTGGAAAAGGAAGTAATGCTGCTACTTGCAGCATGGGAATTGATTCTTGACCTGGTTAATTACGACAAACTTGAAATGGACTATTTCAAGGAAGGAACTGTGATGTTCCAAAATGATGCGCAAAGACGCTTATTTCACGTACTATTCGCAGATTTTTTATCAGCGCCACGATACGAAGCTTTCAGACCGGGCATGACCGAAAAGGACAAAACAGAAAGCTTTATGCGACTGCTCACAAGGGTGGTGGAAAAACCTTTACTCTCTACAGAAGTTAAGCCGTTGAAAAAGGCTATTGATAATATCGACAAGTTTTTTGGTGAGAAATTCGTCCTTAATGATATGTGGTTACCCACTATCGATCGACATGCCACCATCAAAATAGATCCGAAAACTCTTCTCTTGCTATGCGGTAATCATGTAAAACACAGTTTTTCTAGGCTAGAAATAGATGCGAGAGCTTTAGTCAAAGTGTTTAAGGAAAACGACATTGATATTGGCATAGACGAAGTATTCATGATACTTCCAGAGTTATTGGAGTGGTTTTTGATTGTTTACTATCAAAATGAGAAATCAATTGTCAATCTCTTGAACGAACTTCGCTGGGGACTTTATCGCTATATTCGTGAAGAATTCGAAAGAAGTTTCTTTTGGAAAGAGCCATATATGGGCGTAAGACAATACGGGTTCAATGTACCAAAGGAATGTGCGACTAGGATTGGTTCACATTGTTATTGGGAATTGATGAACGCCGTTCGACGTGAACCCAATTTCCCATTGTTTGAAAATCAACGTGCTTTGCGTTTGATTTTTGACTTTAAATCATAAGATAGCTTGCTGAGAGAAATGGGGCAGGCTCTCGAGCGCCTGCCCTTAAGTTCAGTTGATCAGTGAGTTCGCAATATTAGAGCCGTCCATACAGTTATCAGTGCGAATAACGCAATCAATTCTTGCATTTCAACCTCCTTGGTGTCAGCGTCGAGAATCCTATTCTCAATCGCCATGTAAGTGCTTACGAAGGCAGCCGTTACTGCCGTTGTTTGATAGTAGTCGCATACTCAAAAAGTCTATGCCAAAGAAAATCAGGGTATATAACGTATCCACAAACTCTGTAAAAGAAACTTTCTAGACAGTTTAATCGTATCCACTTATGTCGAAACCCAAAAAGTACAAGGACATTCACATTCGACTGACCGAATGGCAGTTGAAGGAAATTGACCATTTAGTCTTTAGATCAAAGAAGTTCAAAAGCAGAACCAGCTTCATTCGAGCAGCGATTACTTCTCAGCTGGAAGAGCAGAAGCGAGAAACTGTCCGTACGCAATTCCAACAAGTCATAGACTCTATAGGTCTTTTCCAAGACGAAGTAATCAGTGCCTTGCTTCTTTGTTGGCGTGCGGCAGCTGAAAGCATTGCAGTAGATCTTGAAATTCAGAGAAGAAATTTGCCTAACAACAGCGAGGAGGAAATAAGTAAGTTAAAAAGACTAGCCAAAGAACGCTCAAACAAGTGGGCCTCCGAATGGAAAGCAGCTTCGGCTATCGATCTAGCTGAACTGAAGCATTCTCCAAAGAAAACAAAAGTGAGAGCAACCAAACCGGTTGATGGACAGCAACTGATCGATAGCGCTGACATTAAAGAACATTATGAAATGGGACAGGCAACCAAAAAGAAAACACGGAAACCGCAGCAAAAGTAATACGCGAGCACGGCAGATCTAAGGAAAAATGCTGTACCTGGGCGGAAATACACAAAAAAAGGTTTTCGAATGTTTTACGCGCACCAAAGGCACCCAAGTGAAAGTAATTACTTAGCATCTGCTTTCCGCGCGAACATTAGCTTACTTTGGAAAACAATTAGCGGTTTTGACCTTTCAGATTGTGGTATATGAAGTCGTGCCCACTGAGCAAAACGGCTTCATCGATGAAAGATAGTAGCGACAATAAAGTCAAAGAAACATCCAGTTTCAGCGATAAAAAAACAACACAGCCTGCAGCCAAAGAAAAGAAGCCTGGCTTGACACTTTGGACCGGGTTAAATGAAGATGCAATCAAAGAACAGATAAGTATCGCACATGTGACGGCCATAGCTGCTCGTGCCGGGATTACTATCACAAAGGACAATCAGGATCAGGGCCATGATGGGCTTTTCAAGCTCGTCAAAAGTATCAATGGCAAGCAGCGAAACGGCGCCTTTCCTCTTGCGTTTCAATTGAAAGCGAGTTCAAGGCGGGTGTCAGTAAAGAAAAACGGCGATGTTACTTATCTGATGACGCCTGACGCTTATAACAAAATTGTCGACTACAACGCCGAAGCGGAAGGGGAACAAGGTGCAGGCGTGCCTTGCATTCTGATTGTTTGTTGGTTGCATGAAAAAGGTGACGACAACTGGGTAAATAGCGCTCAAGAAGCTCTAACACTGAAAAATTGCTGTTTCTGGAAATATCTTCCAGGTTCACTGAAACAAGTGGAAAACAACAAAACGGTTGCGCTGGATAAGCTCCTAACTCCCGAGGAGCTACTTAGAGTAATGAGGTTACGGGAAGAGAACAAAAAACTAGATGGCTGATGATCGCATTAATCTAGTAGAAATAGCGCACTTGATTTCATATCTTGAGCGAAACGGCTGGCGTGACGAATATAAGGATCAACACGTCCAAATTCTAGGAGGTTTCGACGATGATTCTGGTCAGCCGCTTAAAATCACAATTCCAAAAGACAAAAAATCAAGAAATTTTCAAATCCTTCTTACAGATGCTCTAGAAATGGTTAGTGCCGTTCAAAAGGAGGATTTATCGACTGTACTCGATTACGTAACAGGGGTATCTTACGATGTACTTTCTCTCCGAATTGAAACACCTGGGAATCGCCACACAATTTCGCTAAACTCCGCAGCGCAGATAGTACCAAATCTTAAACAGCTGATTGGATATGCTGCTACCGGGCTTAAATCTCCACAACCAGTGCATAACGGTCTTTCGAGTGCAGGCAAGCGAATGGTTGAAACTTGCCAGTTCGGTCAGACCTTTATTGGTAGCTATGGATTCACGGTGCAAGCTCCTATCAAGACTAGTTTTGCACCATCTACGGTGGCTTATTCTTCAGCAAGTATTGATGAAGACGAAGATGGTGATGATGATAATGAATTGGTTGCAAAGGTAGAAGCAGAATCAAAAATAGAAAAAATTCCTATGGAACGACGAGCCCTAATAAGACTGGTGCGCGGTTTAAAGTTCGTCAAAGAAGCTGAGGCAAACAAAAGTGTAGAACCAATTCTAGCCGGTTTTGAAGAAGGCTTAAGCGCAAATATGTGTGACGCACTCGCATCAATGCTTGAAGTTGACGAAAAACAGAATGCAAGATTCGAATATAGGTTTAGTTGGTCGCCAATCATCGAGGTTAAGGATAGAGCGTTTTCTGAATTAATTAGTCTGCCTCCTACTGCGGCGACCAGACTACGCTCGGCATCTAGTCAGATGAAGGTCTTTGAACACACACCGGAGACAGTTACGATAATTGGGTTGCCATCGAGACTTGAGAATAGAGAAGGTGAAAAAGAGAACGTCAGCGCCAGAGATTTTAATGGTGTCTTTGATGCATCAGATCTGGAGAAGCGCATAACTATAAAAATCCTTCGAGTCTTGGACGGCAAGCTTCCAGTCCCAGGTTTGACTTACATTGGAGTTTTTCTTGCGTCGAAGGAGCGAGCAGAAGCTTCTCAAGCATGGGATGCGGATAAGCTGATCCAAATTTCCGGAAGGCTCGAGAAAAAAGGAAGAGAATGGTATCTGCTTAATTCGCATAGTTTTCAGCTGATTCACACTCAAAAGGATGATTAGATCCTGACACGAATTTGACATCAGAAGTTGCAGATGTAAGCAACAACAAAATGTTGTGCATAAATGAAAAACTGAAGGAGCTTTCAGTTGGACAAAAAAGATCGCCTCATATTAAGTATACAAATTGCACAGCTGCTGGATGATCATATAGAAGAAGCAGACTTACCATCAGAGTGTGACCGTTTCGGTTTAAATTCTGGCGATGTTGCAGATGCAGATTCAAGCAAGCGTATGTATGTACGCAATCGTCTTGATAAATTGAGCGATTTCGATTTCTTAAATATGACAATTCAAATAGAAAAGTGCTATCCAGATTTTGGCATTCGAGAGTCGGCCAGAAAGCATCTAGATGCGGTTAGTGGTCCGAATATCTCCGATCTGTCTAGGAGGTTGATTATCGATGAATTGGAACATGTTGACCTTTTTGGAGACTACACCAAATTAGACGAAGATCTTGAGACTATGTGGCCAATTTCTGAACTAAATTCTCCATATCCGAGAGGCGGTTCTTTGAAAAAGTCTATTATTCAACACTGCATTAGAAATCCTGGAGACTGGGATAATACCTTTCTTTTGGACCAATTGGATATCATTGGCTGTTCAAGAACTTTATTTTTCGAATTCCTTGAAAAAGTTGTTCATCCAAATTCTAGGAGAAAAGAGAAACAGCAAAATTTGGTTGATGCAATTAATCAGCACCTGAAAAACGATGGTTACCATTTCATTCAAACAAGCTCTATATCAGGGTATCCAATATTCAAAATTGTTGCAGTCGGTGGAGGTGTAGCCGGTGCCCCCAAGAATTTGATCTTCGCAGCGGATGGTCCTAAGCCTGAAATTGTACTTTCAGACGCAATCAATAATGATATTCGCATTGTTAAAAACGCTGACAACTGCTTAGTTTACGACAGACCCATCGGAAGTAATGGTTTGTCGAAACAAGACATGCTCGATTGGTGGAAAGATCTCAAAGGCATTGAAAAAACTGACGAAGCTCGAAAAAATCTGGTTGAGCGCTTGTCAAAGTCACTTGCTTCCATTGGTGAAAGAAATTTGTTCTATTGCTATTACAAGATGTTCAAAGCAAGAGGTGATCATTTTCCTGCATTGGTTCCGCAAGTCTATCTTCATTATGATCCGTATACCATAAAACAATTGGGTGGTTTTTCTCGGCTTGCAAGACAGCGGATGGACTTTCTAATTCTCTTCAGTTCGTCAGTGAGAGTGGTCATAGAAGTCGATGGCTCACAACATTTTTCTGATGCTGGAATTGCTTCATTGAAACTGTATGCAGAAATGGTTGAAGCAGATAGAGATTTGAAATTAGCCGGCTATGAAATCTACAGGTTCGGAGCGAATGAACTGTGTGGCAAAGAATCAGAGAAAAAAATTCAAGAGTTTTTCAGTCGTCTTGTAAAAAAGCACGGAGTTTAAATGCGAGCTCTGACAAGGACCATGAGTAAAAGCCAGCTCCAGCGGGTATAACATACACTGCACAACATAATGTTTTTCCCAACCTTCGAATCGAGAGACTAGGACGAACAAAAAGTTTTTTCACTATCCGCATACGCATGATTTTCTGAAACGAAACGATTTTCGTATTCTTAGTCCTGACGCGCCGGACAATTACAGTTTTAATAACTCGTGGATTCATAATGATGACCACTTTTTAACTGCCTTTGAGCTGGAAGAAAAGGGAGTTGTTGAAGCAACTAGTAAACACCTAGAAGACATTCTCTACCTGGTGAAGGATATTCATGACGTTTATGGCTGGCTTTTACAAGATTTCGCAAAGAAACCGCCGCCACTGTCGAAAAGTAGCGTCCAAGCTGGCGGTAACTGCTTTATGGAATGTAGACGCCTACTTACGGTAGGAGTAATCACTCTATTGCGCGGACACGTGGGCGATTCTGCGATGTACGCTCGTCGCGCAATTGAATCGATGTGTTTTGCAGTAAGAGCTTGGTCTGACGACCGAGCTGCAAATGCGTGGCTAAATTTCCTCAAAAGCAAAACGGCTTCTAAGAAGTATAGAGATATGTTTCCCCTGATGAGGCTTTTGGGAGAATGGAAGGAGAATTTTCAAAACGGTCCTCGAGTATATGCTCAGTATGAATGGTTGTCGAATCAAGTTCATCCGACATATTCTTCTATGATGTTCGCTCAACGACGAGAGGAAGATGAAGAGGAAAAGGAGACTACTTTCAATTTAAGTTACTTCGATGCGGAAAACGGTCCCCACCTTTTAGCAACGATGTACTTCGAAATTTTGAGTACGCATCTTGCAATACTTTATTGTGTGGCAGAATACGTTCTTCAAAATGATGAATCCTACGCTCAGGAAATCTTCCTTCCTTTTTTAGATGGCACAAAAATCGAATACTTGATGCAACGAGAGCGCTGGAAAGACGCAATGACGACTATCGGCGGCAATGCGCCTCAAAAAGTCAACCGCGCGTCAATTGACCAAGCCGAACGCATTATCAACAACCTGAAATCAGTAGATAAGGCTGACTCTGAAAAATTGTGATTGCATAGCGAAAGCAGAGTTAAGAACCCTGTATCGCCAACCTACCTTGTCCGATAATGGCAATTATGTTCCTGAATGAAGTTTTGGGGTCAAATGTAATACCCAAAAGTTCGCGCAGTTTGATTGTGCCTCAGGAGTCAGTAAACAATTGCTGCTCTCTGTCTATCTGAATCCAAGGTGGCTCGGCACCTTCTGATTGGCGTCAAATTAAATTGAACGTCAACGACAATTAGAATTGCGCTTTTAGGACTTCCTTTCCTCCTTTGCTG
>JAVLKG010000016.1:0-80328 GCA_032128875.1 Candidatus Melainabacteria bacterium 17Bon1m | reverse complement strand
ATTTCGCGTCTATCCTCAGCCGCTGCGGCGGCTGACAGCTCTGCTGTCTGCTGCCGCAGCGGAGCCGTAGCCGTTGCTAGGCTGCGGGCTAATTGACGTCCGACAGGAAATCTACAAAAGTTAGGCACGGTGCATCATCTGTGCGAAACTTACCGCCGGCCTTGCATCAAGGACTGTAAAGCCAGCTCCGCCTCGAAGTCCTTCGAGGTCTGCGTAACCGTCAGCAGTTCTGCAATTGCGCCGTCTACATCACCAGCGTCCTTGAGCGCCATGCCAAGTGCTTTATGCCTCTCGGCATTCTTGGGGTCTATTTTCAGCGCCAGCCTGTACTCAACAGCAGCCGAGAGGTAATCGCCTTTCTTGGCGTAAACCCAAGCCAGGTTTGAATGGGTGTCTGGGTCGTTTGGCGCCAAAGAAACCGCAATGCGCGCCTCAGCCAGTGCTTCTTTCAAGCGTTTGAGGTGCGCGAGCGCATAGGCGAGCCCAGCGTGCCCCTCTGAATAGCGCGGGTCCAGATCAGTTGCGCGGATAAACTGATTGACCGCCAGGTCCCATTTGCCCAAGTTACCGAGCGCCAAACCACAACGGGCGTGGACGACCGGGTCTTTGTCATTCATCTTGAGCGCAATTTTGTACTCTTCCAGCGATTGCTCCGGCTGCCTGGAAGAGGCGTAGCACTGAGCCATGATCAAATGCGGAATCACCGACTTCGGATCGAGTGCGATGGCGCGCCGACACTCGTCAATCGCAGAGCGATACATGTGCTTCATTCGATAGCACTCGCCCAAATAAGCATATGCAAGAGCGTTTCCAGGGTTCGCTTTCAGCGTTCGCTTGTACTCTATTGAAGCCGCTTCGTGGCGCCCAAGCATACGCAGGGTTTCGCCCTTAATGAAATGCACGTCGCCTGCGTTAGGTCGGAGGGCTTCAGCTTTCTGAAACTCCTTGAGAGCCTCCTCAAAATCAGACATAGCCATGAGCACTTTGCCCGCCATGAAGTGCGCTTTGTAGTTGTCCGAATCAGCTTTTATGACCGTTTCGTACTCCAGCAGCGCATTTGTGAGATCGCGACGCGCGAAAAACGCATCACCATATCTCATATGTTTGTCGACCTTTCGCGCTTTGTTGATCGGCAAAGAAGTGTCTTCTTCCTTGATTTGACCGGATTCCTGCGTGAGGTCATTCAGAACCTCCTCAAGCGGATTTGCTACAACCTCCTTGCGAGCTTCCGGCTTGGCCGCTGCATTCTTGGCTGTTTCGCCCGAACCTGTCGCACCCTTAACGGGAGTTTTCTTTCCACCAGACTTGGAATTCGCAGACCTTGAATCGTCCGGCGCTTCAGTGTCTTCGGGATCAGCAGGCTCTGCGCCGAATACGTCCGAATCATCCTTCTTCTCTTTGGGAGTGCCGTTGAGGTACTCTCCGAATTTGAGAAAACGAAAAGCCTGAGCCGGTTGCGGCGCCTGAGCGCAAACCAAAGCAGCCACAACCGGCAGCGTCAGCGCCAGCGAAATCGCTTTGCGAGAGCAGATAGAAGCAGTAGTGTTCTTTCGATTCTTTTGCAGATGCATCAGGATGAGACTGTAAGGCTCTTAATCCTGTCTATTCTAAACGTTCTTTCCGCATCTACCTGATGGCAGAAGGCAGTAAGGTAATGATTTCCACGGTTTTCAAGCACCGCAATCGGCGTGATTAGACGACCTGAGCGGGGCGGCATGCCATTTCCGAGATAAATCATTTTCAGCTGCTGCTTTCCGTCAATTGCAGCTCTGATGACATTAACATGGAATAGAACCTCACCGGTCGGCTCCACAGCACTCTCTTGCTCATTGAGCGTAATCAGACAATTGAGCTCACGCAGATGGTCCAGCGTGGTGAAGTCCGGATTCGCAGCCAAAATCTTGCCGAAGATGTGGCGAACGTGATGACTGTCGGCGAGAGCTCTGTGGTAGTCGCCATCAACGATTTCATAGTGCTGCGCCAGCGTCTTCAGCTTGTAGTCGGCTACGCCTTCAACTAGCGCACGCGAGAGACTGAGAGTGTCCAGTACGGTAAGCGCAGGCACGTCAATGCCCAGGCGCGCTACAGCAACTTTGAGAAAACCCACGTCAAACGGTGCATTGTGTGCAACCAGCACGCAAGGTTTGGTACCGATAAACTCGAGAAACTTCGGGATTACCTCTTTGTTGGTCGGTGCGTCCTTCACCATCTCATCAGTGATGCCGTGAATTCGGGTCACTTCATATGGAATCTCGCACTCCGGATTAATCAGCTCGGAAAAGATTTCCATCTCGCCGCCAGACAGCCGAAAGCGCACTGCAGAAAGCTCCACCAGCTTGCAGGCAATTGCGGAGAGACCGGTGGTTTCAACGTCGAATGCGATGAAATCCAGATCGCAAAGCTGTAGGCAAGTGCTTTCCTGCGGTTTTTCTGGCGCATGGATCTTTGTAAGCGAGTCGACCACTTAGGATTACCCCGGCAAAAACAATATATAAGGTCTCGATTGTCGCACTGAAAATCGCGCAGGGCATTTTAAATCTCTGAATGGCGCCATTAATTCCTGCAAAAAATCCCACTAGACCCACAACAAGCAGCCAAAAGCATATACGACAGATACAATGTCTTTTAGCCTTGACACTCGCCGCTGCGTGAAACTGGATAAGATGAAAATAGTTGAAGTGGTATCCGCAAAAGGAAACTCGCACGCATGAAATTTGCGCTCAGGAAGAACATCGCCATTTCTCTGGTTTTGGCTGGCGTTTCTCAAATATGTGCGACCGCCGCATATTCGTTCGGTAGCGACGAAACCGGCAACATCCACGAGCAGTTGACGATGGAAGCGCTCAAAGGCACCATCTGTGATGCCAACCTGAAATTGATATTGAAAGGCGTGAGTGCTGCAGATTCTGCGGGTGGAGAGGGAGCCAACGACCCGAGACGCCATTTCAAAACTGGCGAAATTACAAAATGCATTGCCGTTGCCGATAGAGAAAAGAAGAAAGTGCTCAATTTTGCGCACACAGCAGATACCGATGAAAAGACTCGAGCCCGAGCGCTCTTCGTCTTCGGACAGGCATTACATACACTGCAAGATTTTTACAGTCGCTCCAATTACATTGAACTTCGCGAGCATCAATTCAAAGATGACTTGTTCTCTATGGACCTCGCTGACTGGACTGATATGCAGCGGACAGAATCAAAGATTGGGACGCTGCTCAAGTTCGAGGGATTCGACAAAAGCACGCCAACTTCACCGGAAGGCAAAAAAACGATTTCTGGCACGACTTATTACAAAGTGGCGCGGGAGCTTGCTTTGAGAGAAACCCAGCGGCAATGGAATTTGATGGAAACTCTCATCCGCAACAAAACAGAAAAGCGCGCCAATGAAGTAATCACTGCAATTACCAGCGCCCCGTGTTCTGTCAAAGTCGCCAACGAGATACTGAACGACGAAAAACCAGACCTGGTCCCCGATCTATAGGCGAGATGCCAAGCATCGCCCAGCCTAACAGCGTGGTGTCGCGTTGCGCGCGCCCTTTTTAGGTCGGCCGACACAGCCCTGCGTGGGGACGCGTTGCACGCGCCCCTTTTAGGTCGGGCGACACAGCTCGGCGTGGGGGCGCGTTGCACGCGCCCCTTTTAGGTCGGACGACACAGCTCGGCGTGGGGGCGCGTTGCAGGCGCCCTCTTTCTGTAGGGGCGACGCCACCCGTCGTCCGTTTTTTCACTGCGCCCGCCGGCATCCCGCCGGCAGAAAATAGGTCGTCTATCTCCGCCTATTACCGCAATCAGGACAATCACTAACTGCATCCAGTCCTGTGATCATCTCCATCTCGCCGCTCAAAAAATCAAACTTGAATAGTTCGTTGCCCTGGCTCGCACCAAAGCGTGAAGCTAGTTTCGCAGCCTCAATAGCCTGCAAAGAACCCAGCACACTCGCGACGGGAGGAAACGATGCATCCTCATCTTGCGCCTTAGGAAAATCATCGATGCCGATTCTCGGAAACACACACCTTAGACACGCCGATCTACCGGGGCGCATCGTATACAACTGATACCGAAAACCTTCGCCACCTACATGCACCAACGGTTTTGCCAACCGCATGCATGCGTCACTTGCCACCAATTTTAGCTGCCAGTCGATCATCGCATCGACAACAACATCAAAACTCCGAATCAAATCTTCCGAATCATGCGCATCGAAAGTCCGCTCCGCAACGCCAACTTGCGTGCAGTGCTTCGCGCCAGCAGCCTCAAGCCGTTCTGCCAACAAATGCAAATCATAGACACTCGCCCCTGCGAGTTCTAAGTGTCCAGCGCCAACACGCATCAACTGTTCCGCACAAACAAAAGCAATTTCCGTAGTGCCCAAAATCAGAATGCGCGCGTTCATCAAACGCTCCTGGCACTCCTCGGTCATTCCCGGCATCGCGAGCTGCTTGCGGTACTTCTTCCTTTGATCGTCTGTCAGCGAAATAGTTTGCGCCCTCTACAAATTCCGATGGACACATCTTCGCATATTGGCAGCACAACTGGCTTCACAAACTTTGCCCACAATACCAAAAACCCCCCTTACGGGAGGTCTCTGGCTGGCGTTGGCGGGGGAAAACTTTGTTAGCTGAACAGGTTGGCGTCTCTTGCGGAAGCAACGAGCCAGTTGATGCAACCGGGTGTTGCCAATCCGCCTGTCACACCAGCGGCTCCGAAGAGTACTTTCTTCATTGCGTCTTGTGTGCCGGCTGCCATGTGCATGAAGCCCATGATCATTGTAGGTCCGCCCCATGCAATGCCGAGGATTTCCATACCGTTTGCGATGATGTTGAGCAAGGCTTCCAAGTTAGCCAAGTTGTTTACACGTACAGTACCTGCAGTGTTGACGCCGGTAATGTAGGTAGCATCAGAGCCTTGTGGTCCGATTGTACCGTTGGTGGCACCTTGCAATGTCGGTGCTTGGCTGTCCATTTCTTGACGGGTTTGAGAACCGGTGTTACCACCTAGCCCTTGATCGCCCATCTGACCTTGATCTCCAGAGGATTGAAATTGATCGCCTTGTGCTTGTGCAAATGCAGGTACGTTGAGGGCGAGGCCGAGGGCTACAGCAGCGACGAGACCCAATGCTTTGGCTTTACGCATATACAAACTCCTCCAACGAAGGCTTGATTTGAAATTTAGTAAGGTTTGGTCAAAATCGGCTCTAAAAGCGAACCGGTCTACAGATTAAGTGCAACTCAGCACGAAGTCAAGAGCTGAATTGTTGTCCAGACTACATTTTCGCAAATCGCTCAACCTGTTTGGCTTTGCGTGGGATTTCTACTGATTACAGTCTTTCCTTTATATGCGACACTCCGATCGATAATGCGAGAACCTTCACATGACGCACACACGCAATGCCACCACCAAGGAAAGTCCGGATTGGATTCGGATATGGGTTGCTTGCGCGATTTTCTGCGGTGTGTCGAGTGCCGTGTACGACGTACTAAAGTCGGTTGGTCATAATCCAAACAACCCAGTCATGGGCTTGCAGGCGATGGTCTACACAACAGTGCTCGCCGCAATTTTCTTCTTAGTAAGAACAGTTATCTCAAAAGGCAACATCAAGCGCGCAGCTTTTACCTTATTAGGTGTGTGTGCAGTCGGCTTCGCGGCGATTCAAGTTGCTGATGCGATGCTCGCGCCGCACACGCAGCCAGGCATCGCACAAACGCACGAACAGCTTTGAAAGATTTTGTGAAACAACCGATGAATAACTGGTCCCAAGGAACTTTAGTGGCAACCATTGTCTCATTCGGACTTGGCTTGGCGTCCGGGTTCTCGCACCCGGAATACGTTGAACAGTACAATCGGTCAATAACGCCGCAAAAAATCGAAACCGTCTTAATCGTTCTGAGAGATGGTGACCTCAGAATGGAGGGAATCAGAGGAACTGGACGCAAACGCGTCCATCTTGGACATCGTCCCTGCCATGGTTTTATTGATGCGTCTACTTTCGCTATCCTCTTTGCGACGATCTGGTTGATTCCATTCTTCTTTGTAAGACTAAGACACTATCAAAAGTGTGCTTAAAAATTCGGCATTACAGCCAAACCTTCCAGAAAAACACATCAGAAATATGCCTCGAAAAAGCATTACTTGTCCCAAATATTCATCGTCTGTACGATCGTGCACACTGGGCTTTTTCTGTAGCGTTCTCGTACTGCAACCTGATCCGTCGCGAGGTTGCACGCATGAAATTTCATTTGCTGAGGGACTCGCAGCAATAGTTATTAAGTCACCTAAAGTTGATGACAAATGCATAGAGACCCCCTCAGAAAAGGGGGGTTCGGATAAACTCACGCAAGGCAACAATACAATGTGCGCGCGCTCTCTGTACGGTCCCCCATTGAATCCGTTAATTCAACCAGGCGCTTTCATGCTCTATACAATTTCAAGCTCTGAAATGTCAGTGCAAGGAAGGAATCTGCGCATGGAACCAGTTCCTGCAAGCAAACCCAAAGCACATACAAGTTCACACGATGCAACTCCTCAAGCGATTGCTTTTCCACTCTTAATAGTACTGACTGTGTTTGCTTTTAGACGCAAATTGTTCGCAAGTGCATAATAGCTATAGCACTGGAAGAGAAGCAACGACGTTGGTTATGGAATCTCTATATGCGCGAAAAACTGATTCGAATCGCACTGCTACTCACGATTTTGGCTCTGCTTGCAGTTATTGGCTTTTTTCTAACAGTTCCAGTTTGGATAACGACGCGACAAGAGCAGGTTGACGCAGAGCAGCTGTATTTCAAGTTCAAGGCTGATGAAATGGCAGAAAGAGCTCGTGAAAAGTAGGCGACAGACTGCACACAGACAAGAAATATTTCCTATTCCTTCAACTCGTACTCAGCAAGCGTATCTGCGGGTGCATCGCTGGTGAAAGGGCAGGTCACCTTGTGCACTTGTTCAAATTGATGCTGGCGGCAGAAGACACTTAGTTTCACGTTCTTGTTTTCACAGTCATCAGCCATGCAGCGCTGCGAGCCGTTTTCCGGACCGAGAGAATCCCAATATTCTTCATATTTTTTGCGAACTTGAGAGTTTTTCAAATGAACTTTCGCTGTGCCATATTGCTCGTTGTGATCAACCCAATAGTTTGAATCTTGACCATTTGCGAGTATCTTGTCGATAAACTCAGTAAAACTCAGCGCGATCACAATGTAATCAAAGTCACCGCAATCGAGATCAATAATGGGATAAACACCGTTAGGCTCGCTGAGATCAATTGCAATCAAGCTACCAGAAGGCAATTCACAAAACGGAAACCAACTCTTAGGGAGTTGCGACCGATCAACATCAATTGCTTTCTGCAAAGACAAGATCGAATAGCGGTCGAAGATTTTTACGTCAGAACAGCGTTCGTAAAAGATTCGCATGTCCGGCGGAAGTGGTTCGCCAAACTTGGACGTGATCAATGCATGTCCCTGCGAAAGCAGTGAGCCCAACGCTTTGTGCGCACGATGTTCGCTAAAAATCAGGGGAATCAATTCGCGAATATTTTCGATCGGATCGCGTTTTGGAACGGGTTTCTTTGGTGGTTCCTGAAGCAAGAGCATAACCTCCTCGACACGATCAGATGGAACAAATAAATGATCGTGGTGAAATGCTGAAACAGTGTTTACTGAAATCCCGGCATCAGAAATCATCTTAGACATTGCCGCAATAAAGCCGACGGCATTCAGGTCAGAGTTTACCTCACAAGTGATCAAAGACCAAGTGCCGTCGTACCTCAAAGAAGCCGAATCAGCATCGGATTTCTCGACGATGAGGGAAACACCCTCAGCCTCTCGAAAGATACAAATTGGGCTGACGGTCAGCTTTTTGAACTCACGCTCAAGGACACTGCAAAATACAAACTGCTCGTCGCGCAGTCTAGGCTTAATTGAGGAAAGCAATACTTGCAGATTTTTCTCTGGCATTGACACCATCCGCGTCGCTTTACGTTATCAGCCTGTAGGCGTGCCTGCGACGAGAGCTTTTATGCCCATTCCAGTCCAAGTTTCCTTCCAGTGTCCAATGTTTCGCCTCTTATGAGACACTGATATTAGAGGCGTCAAAAGGAAAAGGCTGGTTTAAGGTGCACAAGCCAAATCGAAAACACTTTAAGCAATCATCGCAGGCTGATTCCGGAGGAAATGGCCCCAGTGGAAAAACTCGCGTTGGTAGAGCGGCGCCAGACGGAGAACCGCGCAAAATCGTGCTCACAAAAAATCTCACAGTGAAAGAACTTGCGGGAAAACTCGAACTTACGGATGTTCGGATAATCAAAGAACTCTTTATGATGGGTCATATGCGCACTGTTCATCAAATTGTTGAGCTTGAATATGCAAAGCAAGCTGCGATACGTCTCGATTACGAAGTCATTGATTCTGAAGTTTCCGGAGGATGACGCGCATGAAAAGCAACAGTAATCTGTGCGTCTTTTGCGAAACAGCCGAAGGTTTCCTCCGTTATCTGCGAAACGCACATTGAAGCGTTCAAAATGCGCTTTGCCAGTTCCAACAATATTGTTATGAAAACCGAATGCTACTTCTGCTCACCTGTTTTAGCAATCCCTGGAAGTAAACCATTTCCTGTAATCGAGAAACAGGAAGGAAGCCAAATCGCAATTTGCATCAGGTGCGTAAATAAACACTCGTCCCAAAAGGACACAAAACCAAAGGTTTTTGCGTTTCCAAAGAAATAGTTGTCCGACTTTTTTGCACTGATTTCATAGCTGCTTGCGCTTCTCTTTACAAGCACAAAACATTGCAATGCTAGATTGAAGGTATAGCAACGCGCAGAGCGATCAACAACAGATCGCCGGGCGCGGTGCGTGCGTCTGCTGCCTTCAGGAGTGCCTTTCGGCAACTCCGAGGGCGAGGGTTTGGTGCATCCATGAAAATCAACTTCCGGAAACCCGAGAGCTTTATCTATCAATACTGTTTTCTCTGCGTCCTAATCGGTTGCGTGGAAGCGTCAATTAATGCACATTTGCTGCAACCCAAGAAGCAGGAAATCACTCCCATCAGGACCATCACAATTAAGCCGAAAACAGAGGTCGAGAAGGTAGCAGAATGCAGTCGCATTGAGTGGGAAGGTTGTCCAACAAAAGAGGGCGTATCAGACGCGATCGCGTCGTGTCAAACCTTCATCAATAGCACGCAGAAATTGGTGATGGCTATCCAAAATGATGCTGATGCAGAACAACGAAAGTCCGAAACAAGAACAGCTCTGTGGAAAGATGAAGCGCGAGTTTGGAACATCAAAAACTCAGCGCGTATCGATAGCTGTTGGTTCCTGTTGGGCGCGACAGGCTATCAGGTTCACCCGGAATTGCCGCTGGCTCTGGAGAATATGAAGCGCTCTGGAAACTGGCTTGAGAAGGCGGTAGAAGCGGCGAATGACGGAAAGTTCAAGATTGCGAACGATTATATTCGAGCAGCTCAAAAAGCAAACAAGCAAGCTGCAAAGCTCGTCGCAGGCAAAGTGAGGCCGAAGTCGAAGTATGCACTGGTAAATCTTCCGCGGCATCTCGTTGCGAAGAAGACCACGAAGACCATGTAGGTCATTGCAAAAACAATCGACTCAAATGCGATTTAACTCACGAATAAAAACAGAAGGAGCATCTCTGCTCCTTCCGACTGATTCACTATGGCTGGCTGATATGTGTTTTCTAACTTATTGGTCGCATGAGGCGACATGGTGGGCGGCATAAATGTCGTCCCTACATTACGTTCTAGCTGAACAGGTTGGCATCACGCGCGGACGCAACTAGCCAGTTGATGCAACCGGGTGTCGCGAGACCACCGGTGACACCGGCGCAACCGAAGAGAACTTTCTTCATTGCGTCTTGTGTTCCGGCCGCCATGTGCATGAAGCCCATGATCATGGTTGGTCCGCCCCAGGCAATGCCGAGGATCTCCATACCGTTGGCGATGATGTTGAGCAGTGCCTCTAAGTTGGCTAAGTTATTTACACGTACCGTACCAGCAGTGTTGATGCCGGTTATGTAAGTCGCATCGCCACCTTGTGGTCCGATGGTGCCAAGCGCAGCGCCTTGCAATGTCGGTGCGTTACTGTCGTTGTAGTGCAAACTTTGAGTGCCCGTGTTTCCTTCATATTGAGATGAATACTGACCTTCGCTACCAGATGAAGAGAATTGATCACCGTAAGCCTGTGCGAAAGCTGGCGCGTTGAGCGCGAATGCGGCAAGAACTGATAGTCCGAGGGCGGACATGGTTAGCTTGCGGAACATGAGAATACCTCCTTCCGAGTGAATTCAAAGAATTAGTAAGTGTTTCCGAAAAGCTCTAAAAGTGAGCTTGTGTGCAGATTATTCTCAGAGCCACCCAAAGTCAATTAGCGAAAACCCTAGGTCGATGTTTCCACAAAAAAGCGAAACAACGACAATCAGAATTAGCTAGGCAAAACGAAACGCCGCATACAATGCGGCAATACAAAAAAATGCAGACAAAAATAAAAGGAGCCGGGGGCCGGCTCCTTCTAACTGATTCACTATGGTTGGCGTGGAGTTGTACTTTCTAAGTAAGGAAGCTGAATGCGGCTCCCTGACAGGAGGCATATATGCCTCCCCTGCAGTTTGTTCTAGCTGAACAAGTTGGCATCGCGAGCGGATGCAACGAGCCAGTTGATGCAACCAGGCGTTGCGAGACCGCCTGTCACACCGGCAGCGCCGAAGAGTACTTTCTTCATCGCTTGTTGTGTGCCGGCAGCCATGTGCATGAAGCCCATGATCATGGTAGGTCCGCCCCATGCTATGCCGAGGATTTCCATCCCGTTGGCAATGATGTTGAGGAGTGCTTCTAAGTTAGCTAAGTTGTTTACGCGCACTGTACCTGCGGTGTTAACGCCGGTGATGTATGTCGCATCAGAGCCTTGCGGTCCGATGGTACCGTTTGTCGCGCCTTGCAAGGTCGGCGACATGCTGTCCATTTCGTGACGCGTTTGGGCACCAGTGTTACCACCTAGCCCTTGATCGCCCAGCTGACCTTGATCTCCAGCGGATTGGAATTGATCACCTTGCGCTTGCGCAAAAGCTGGTAGGTTGAGGGCGAGACCTGCAACAAAAGCGGTAGTAAGGCACAAAGTAGCCAGACGACGAGATGCGGAGCGAAGCATAGTTACCTCCTCAAGTAATATTCCTAATTAGTAAAGGTTGAATGTGAAGGCGCTCCAAGTGAGCGTGCTAGCAATGTATTCCTAAGCAGAACCAATGTCAAGCGATTGTGACAGCCCTACAAAATCTTTATTCATGCGGGTTTTGACACTCTCGCGAAAGGTTGAATGTTGAAAGGTTTTGTTCACGCTCTAATCACATCCAGTATTCATGCGGATTCTCAACCGCATATCACGCGGCATCCTTTTACAAACACGCGAAAGGTACCTTTCGCCTTCCTTGCGAGCCCGTCGAAATTCAATGTTTCCACCCCGCAAAAATCTCTAAATCACAGCGATCTTTGCGCATTTTTGATCACCTTCATTAGGTAGATCACGTAGTTCATTTTTGGTCGAAATGACGAGAAATTCAAATTCTGCCGACAACCTTTCGTCGTCAAACGATTGTCATGCAGCTCAGTTAGTATTCACTTCGTTAGCCCTTTTAATGGCTATCGGCGCCCGCCCCACCCCTTTGCGATTCTAAGCCAAACTACGCCTCTTGAAGGCGGGCTTTCGGCTACTAAGGAGAAGTATGGCTTACCAACCCGTTGAGAGCTTCGCTCCAAATTATGCACAGACAGACGATACAAGCACTACTCACAAGCTTCATGAAGATTACCTGCAAACGCTATCGGAAGCAGGCAAATACACAAGCACTGAGAACACTGCCGATCTACATAATATAGAATTCGTTGATTCAACCAGAGATAAGAAAGTTGCAGAATTAGCGATGGCGCTTGGCTCCGAGCCAGGCAGCGTCAACCTCACTGCGCCAAAAGAAGCAGCGCAAGTAACACCACAGCAAGACGGTGGATTTTTCGGAGTTGCTGGTGACATCATAGGTGGTGGCATTCAGCAGCTCACCAATCCGCTCGACTGGGGAACCCACTTACTAGTAGGAGCGGCAATAACTGCTGGTATTTGCATTGCAGGCATTGCAGCAGCGCCTATTATTGCAACAGCTCCAGCATGGCTTCCAGTCGCAGGAATGGTTGGACTTGCAGCCGGAGCAATCGGTCTTACAGGTTGGTCGCTTGCCGAACACATGCCTCAATGGATCAAGGATGGCGAAGTAGTCTGGAATGCATCTAAATACTCTGCAGAAGAAGTAGCAAAAGCGCATGAGGGTCTAAGAGGAGTTGGAGCCGGAGGTGTAAACCTTTTTGCAGACGTAGTTGGTGGAGGTTTTGTCTACGGCAAGATGGGCGGTGCGGTAAAACAAGCATTCGACACAGCATCCGCAAACATCGCAGCAAAAACCGCTGCTGCGGAAAGCGCGACAGTCGCAGGGGAAGGTGCAACAGTAGCAGCAAAAACTGCGGCAACCGCATCTGAAGGTGCAACAACAGTATCAGCCGACGGTGCGGCGGCCCTCGCAGCCGATATGTCCACTGACGCCGTCGAGGCAGCGGCAAAGGAAGCAACGGCACGCGCTGCGGTGATGGCTGACAAAGCGAACATGAATGCATATGAGTATCTCTACTCGGCACTCGACAATCCGGAAGACATCGTCGCAATCGCCCGCGACATGAACAACAAGAGCAGCCATCCGCTGGGGATGGTTTTCGAAATTCAGTCTATGGCTGAAAGAAATGTTTTAAATCCAAATCAGAAGGGGCTTTGGCTTGAACTCGCCAAAGAGTTTGAAACTAAGGCTTTGAAAACCATGCAGTCTTCACTGCAAGATGGAACGCTTCCAAACTTTGAGCGGACAGTGCTCCCCAAAATGCTCGACGATCTGAAAGCAGGCAAAACCGCCGAAGAAATCACAACATATTTCGATCGTATGGCCAGTGCCTCTAACGCTACCAGAGAGAAGGCATTTGGATTCACGCAAGCTGACGAAATCAAAGCGTTCGTCGCTCGTAATAGCGAAACCGCTCCAAACTTCCGCAATGAAATCGAGACAGCAATTGCAAACAATCAAATTCCGGCAGAAACCGCGGATGCCTGGCGAACAGCTCTCAACTCGATGCCGGAGAACGGACTTCCACCACTTCTCTCGACAGACCCAGAGGCAATCAGGCAAGCCGGACTTGAGGCACTTCCGCGCATTCAATCTTTGGCAGACAATGCCTTTGTGACCCCACGTGAATTCATTTACACAACATTGTCTGATCCTTCGGAGATCGCGGCATACGCGCGGTACGCAAACCAGCAAATAAACAATCCACTGCGCATGGCGGAAAAAATTAGAGATTACATCACCAAAGGCGTCATTAACCCGAAAACAAAAGAAGTTTGGGCCGCACTTGCAGACGAATTCGAAACGCAAATACCAACTCGCCTCGAAACAGCTATATCGAATCCTGCCTTGACCAAGATCGACCAATTCATATTGCCCAAACTTCTTGAGCAGCTGAAGGCTGGTAAGCCAACAGCAGAACTCTATGATGAATATTCAAGATTGAGCGAAGCTGCCTTTGGAGATTACAGCAAAGCAGTCAGCCTAACGAAACCTGATGAGATTGAGGCTTTCCTGATAGCAAATGATTGGAGAGGTCCAATCTTCCAAGATCAAATTGAACGCGTAATTAGTTTCAACAATATTCCCGAAGAAACAGCCAACGTTTGGCGCACGGTTTTGAATGAGATGCCACCATCCGAACGCGCGGTGTATCCCTCACCAACCACGTACAACGGAGATTTGAGGAAGTTCAGATCATCCACTTTCGGCTTGTTGAAGCCAGACGAGTCGGCGCTTGCAAATCTTACGGACCCAAACGAAATCACAAGCTTTGCAAAAGATTGGGCTTTCGATGAATTCGGCGATCCGAATTTCGCAAACAAAATCAGAACAGCACTGCAGCGAAATGATGTTGCGCCTGGCACAGAGTCCGCCTGGACATCCGCTATTTCGACGATAGAGCATGAAGCAGCGCTCCATGCCCGGGACTGAGCGCGTATGGAAAAGGATTGCATTCCGCTTACAGCACGAAACAGAATCAGCCGGTACTAGTTAACACTCTAAAGTCGAGTAATTGAAAGGAGCCTTTCGGCTCCTTTCTGCTGTTTTACATTTTTTCGTTTCGTTGTGAGCCGGCAATTAGCTAAACAGATTCGCATCGCGAGCAGAAGCGACGAGCCAGTTGATACAACCTGGTGTGGCTAATCCACCGGTCACACCCGCACAGCCGAACATCACCTTCTTCATCGCATCCTGCGATCCGGCAGCCATGTGCATGAAGCCGAAGATCATTGTCGGTCCGCCCCACGCGATACCGAGAATTTCCATACCGTTGGCGACGATGTTGAGCAAGGCTTCCAAGTTGGCCAAGTTGTTCACACGCACGGTACCTGCGGTGTTGACTCCAGTAATGTAAGTGGCGTCCGAGCCTTGCGGTCCGATTGTTCCGTTTGTTGCGCCTTGCAGCATTACGGAGCCGGAGTCTTGCTCATGGCGTGTTTGCGTACCGGTGTTTCCTTGCGCATCAGAACTCATCATGCCGGCGTCACCAGAAGATGCGAATTGGTCACCTTGCGCTTGGGCGAATACGGGGGAGCCGGTGGTAAGTGCAAGCAAAACTGCGGAAGTTGCAGCAAAAGAAAAAGCGCGATGCAAAAGTTGGCGAGTCATATTTCTACCTCACTCAGTATTTGTAGAACTATTTAGTAAGAGGGTTACAGCTGCTCGTAAGTGAGCTTCATTACAGTAGATCTCAACTGTGACACAAGCGGGGCAGCTTTCCGGAAAACTATTTAGAGGGTTTTGGCACAAACTCGGAAATAGCTATATCGCGATCGAATGCTCGGAAGTGATTACGAGAACTTATGCTCGTTCCTTTTGTGTGAGCAATGCAAATAGAGTTGTTGCTAGTCCAGCTCACATCAGCCCATTGCGCACCCCAATCGCAAAATACATTTCCGTATTTCTGCTCTCGCATTTTCGCGTCCGCCTTGAGGATGGACACATTGATTGAGACGTCTTCTGGCGAGAGCTTGTTGGTAAAGACTACTGCCTTCAACTTGTGATCTGGGGAAATAACAGTCCTTTGTATGCTTTGGTGAATCTCCCCGGGCTTAAGGCTGAAAATACCTGACCAAAACCATGTCCAGGACCAAAAAACTGAAAGTCCGATGAAGAATCCAATGAATAATTTGATTGGTGATGGTCTTACAGGCAAAGTTGAATGCATCTCACTTTCCCTTTAGTTCTCGAATATCAATTTCAACTCCGCGATCGAACGCAATGAAATTCTTCGACTTGATGGCTGTACCAACCACCCCGTCGGTAAGAATCACAAGGTTCTGATTGTCTCTCCATTTAGCATTGGCGCGTTTGCATGCCGCAGAGAAGACATTTCCATCTCTGTTGATTTCAGGACTTGCCGCAGCGCTCAGCACGGAGACATTCTTCAAATCAGGACGAAACTGATATCCAAACACAACGGCTTTCAGCTTACGATCAGGTGAATAGACAGTCTCAAAAATGGTAAGGCGCTCGGGGCTCGAAAAGAATATCAGCGAAACTACCCACAGAGCCACAAAAAACGAAATTGCAGAAAAAAACACAAGTCCCAACCCTTTGGACATTGCGGTGAAAGCGACGGATGAATAGAAAGCTGCCTTCTGAAAGTTCATTTCTCAATTATGCCTCAAGGAACGAAGGCATGTTCTCATTCACATAGCAAAAGGAAGGAGCCTTGCGGCTCCTTCCACTGATTGCCTGATTGCGTGGCAGTTATTCTTTGTCTTAGCTGAACAAGTTGGCGTCTCTTGCGGAAGCAACGAGCCAGTTGATGCAACCGGGTGTTGCCAATCCGCCTGTCACACCAGCGGCTCCGAAGAGTACTTTCTTCATTGCGTCTTGTGTGCCGGCTGCCATGTGCATGAAGCCCATGATCATTGTAGGTCCGCCCCATGCAATGCCGAGGATTTCCATACCGTTTGCGATGATGTTGAGCAAGGCTTCCAAGTTAGCCAAGTTGTTTACACGTACAGTACCTGCAGTGTTGACGCCGGTAATGTAGGTAGCATCAGAGCCTTGTGGTCCGATTGTACCGTTGGTGGCACCTTGCAATGTCGGTGCTTGGCTGTCCATTTCTTGACGGGTTTGAGAACCGGTGTTACCACCTAGCCCTTGATCGCCCATCTGACCTTGATCTCCAGAGGATTGAAATTGATCGCCTTGGGCTTGCGCAAATGCTGGAACGTTCATTGCGAGGGCGACGACGACGAGAGCAGACATAGTAAGTTTACGGATCATTAGAGAACCTCCTGCCAGTTATATTCAAAATTTAGTAAGTGAATTTAAAAACTGGTCGCAGAAAGCGCGACCACTTGGAATCAGTGCGGGTAGATTACAAGAAAGACCAAAGCAAGTCAACGGGGAAATTGTTGTGTGGAATACACATCAACCCAGAGCCGAGCCCCATAATGCTGACTAGTAAAACGATAGCGGACCTTTCACAAAATTTGACAACCCGGGAACCTCTGTATGGGTCGTGGGTTTAAGACTCCGGAGACGTTCGTGGGGTCCAAAGACACAAACGGGCAATCGTGGGGTCGCATTGCATGCGACCAAAGACACAAACGGGCGCGTGCAACGCGCCCCCACGCTCCGCTCTAGGTATGTGTGAGAATCCGCCGCATTCGTCCAGGACTAAAGAGCAGCAGTTCCAAAATCGCCGCTGCATAGCCGCCTAAGGATGTTTCTCCCAGGCGTTTTTCCAAAGTGCGCACGGCAACAACTACGTCTAAGTAGCTAGGCACACTGGCTCCGCGCGACAGGGCTACTATCTTTGAATTCTCTTTTAGAAGTACATATGTAAGAAGCAGATGGTGAAAGCCGGTGATCAGACTCAATTGGCCAAAACCGGCGCCGAAATAGAGTTTGCCGAAGATGCGCGAGCGAAAGTAGCGGTAGATGAGGTCCTCTACGTCCTTGTCTTCGGGGAAATCGATTTTCTCGAGCTCTTCGAAACTGTACGACCTCGTTGGCGAACGCAGGCGCAGCCCGGGGAAGATACCCTCGAACATCATCTGATAGGTGAACCTACCTGCATTGAAATCACCTTCACCTCTTCCTAGCTTTTTGTGCGGGAAGTAGATCTTATATAGAGCAACTAGTAATTGCTTATCTACATTCTTCATAGGGCCCACGCTGGAAGGCGGTGCCACGGGCACTCCTTTGAATTTTTCGAGCAGCATGTCCGAGATTGCGAGGAAGCGAAGATCGAGCGACTTGTCACGCTCAGACCAAATCGCAAGCATTTCCTTTTCGATTTCGAGATACTCATCCCAGGTAAGAGGCTTATCCACAGCCAGTTTCAGATTGGACCAGTTAGGATGGTGATCGGGGAAAAGCGTTTTGAATTCTTTGAGTTTGCTCTCCAGATAGTCACGTTGTTCGGTCAATGGCTTGCCGGAATTGTTGACGACACCCATGCTTACGAAACTAACGGTCGCATAAATGCCGCTCGGTGTCTCGTTGAAGCAGTAAGGAAACAACTGGCAAATCGAAGGCTTGAATGTTGAACCGTGCTTGGAGTGAATGAAACAAAGATTGTCTTTGAGGAAAGGGCAATGTCCGTCGCCACCTTCTTTGATCGCGTAGCCATACGGAGTACCGCTTGATTCGTAGGGCTTGAGTTCACGAAACAAATCCTGCATTTGATAGCGACTATCGTACTCACTCCAATCGACAGCTGAAATGCGCTCGTAATCGTCTTGCGTCATTGGCACGGACCACCCACCGCAGCACTTGCCGCAGCCAGTGCATTCGTAGTTGATGTCATCCGGCAAATGAAGCACGAGATCCGTGTCAGTTGTAGGCATTGCTTTTCCCCAACGGCGATTGATTATGTTGAGCGCTCGGTGCGTTCGTCTTACGAATGAACCATACCAGATTTGAATGGTTCTCAACCAAGAAAAGCTCGCACAACGAAGCTTTCGTAGTCCCTACATCACGCCCTAACGAGTTTTCCGAGGCAGACGGGGCGCGATGCGCCGGTGCAAACTGGCACGTTGTTGTGAATTCCGAAGTAATTTGTGTACGCCAACAATGCAAAAAGCAATGCTTCCTTGTACTTTGTCGAGATGCCAAAATCCTCATGGCGAGCGACAGAGACTTCGTTAGGCCAATAGCTTTTCAACAGCCGAACCAACTCGCTGTTGAATGTTCCACCACCACCCAAAACCAGTCTTTCGATTTTTGTTTTCGGTTTGATGAAATCGTTGTATCCATCGGCAATTGAAGACGAGGTGAATGCGGTGAGCGTTTTCACAACATCAGCCTTTCCGATTTTTTCTTTCTCCACATACGGAACAACATGTTGGTCGAAATAGTTAAATCCGAAAAGCTCACGTCCAGTGGTTTTTGGTGGTTGCCGTTTGAAATACGGATGCGCTTTCATTTGTTGCAACCACGGTTCTATGACCTGCCCACCGGCGGCAATCTTTCCGTCATCGTCAAATTCGCAATCGAAATATAATTGACAAGCGCGGTCGATAAGCATGTTACCAGGACCTGTATCGAAAGCTGCGACAGCCTTTCCGTGGTCATTAATCGCCGTAAGATTGGCGATGCCACCAATATTAAGCACACCGGTAGCTCGATGATCTTGCCCAAACAGCACAGCATCAGCGAAGGAAACAAGCGGCGCGCCTTGCCCTCCAACTGCCAGATCGGCGGTTCTGAAGTCAGCAACGACAGGAATGCCAGTGCGTAAAGCGATGACGGAAGGTTCGCCAAGTTGCAATGTCCCGGCAGAGTTTGTTCCCCAAAGCGACTTAGCATCCGGGCAATGCCAGATGGTTTGACCGTGCGAGCCAATCAAATCGACATCGTTTTTCGACAAGCCGCTCACTTTCAAAAGTCGCAAAACAGCCTCGGCAAAAATCTCGCCAAGAGAAGTATTGAGCAGACAAACCTCCTCGAGAGTGGCGGTGCCTGAGCCGACAAGGCGCATGAGCCGGTCGCGAAATCTATTTTGAAACGGATAAAGAATGCTGCCCAACATTGTGAATTTAAGAGCCGGTGTGGAATCTGCAGAACCGTTTACATGACCGCTACCTACTGGTTCTATCCGAAAAACCGCTGCATCAATGCCGTCCATGGACGTACCGGAATTGAGCCCAATGACTGTAAGTGGTTTCATCTGTGAAGGTTCGCTCTCAAAGTGGGAAGAAAGGACTACTTGACTGGTAAGCTAAGGTCAATCAAATGCAAGTGAAGAGAATACACCTACTTCATATATTCGGAAACCACTAACCAAGTCCCAAAGGCGGTTACAAAATGACGACCAGCAAGTCGCTTGAATACCAGGATAGGCTCGCGCAAGGCGGAATGATGATCGGGTTAGGGAAGCGCACTAGACGCGCTTACGGGTTCGATGAAATCGCTCTGGTGCCTGGTTCTCTTACGGCTGACCCTGAAGTTTGCGATATATCCGTCAAACTTGGTTATCACAAGCTGGAAATCCCAATCATCGCAAGCGCCATGGACAGCTGCGTTGACGTAAAAATGGCGATAGCGCTCGGCAAGCTTGGCTCGCTGGGCGTTTTGAATCTTCAGGGGTTGCAGACACGATACGAAGATACTGAAGAAGCGTACGATGAGATTGCGAAGAGCGATAAAGACAGCTTCGTGCAACTGATGCAAAAGCTGTACACAGCGCCAGTGCAAGAAAGTTTGATCGCAAAACGAATCGCCGAAATCAAGCAAAGTGGTGTACTGGTTGCCGCTTCCGTCACTCCCAACTGGGCTGAAAAATATGGTCCGATCGCAGTGGAAGCTGGACTAGGCGTGCTTTTCGTTCAATCGACAGTCACAGGTATAGAACACAAATCGGCAATGGGTCAGCCAAGCCTGAACCTCAACAAGTTCACCAAAAAGATTGGATGCCCCGTCATAGTGGGCAATTGCGTCACTTATCAGACATGCTTGGAACTGATGGAGACCGGCGTAGCAGGCGTGCTGGTGGGTGTCGGACCAGGCGCAGCATGCACATCGCGTGGAGTGCTCGGCATCGGTGTGCCCATGGCTACAGCGATTGCGGACTGCTCTGCCGCCAAACAAACCTACGCTGAAAAGCACGGCGTAGCGCCGATAATCATTGCCGACGGCGGCATGGGCGTGGGCGGAGATATCTGCAAAGCTATCGCCTGCGGCGCGGACATCACTATGATTGGCTCACCTTTCTCCAGAGCCAAAGAAGCGCCAGGACGCGGCTTCCACTGGGGAATGGCAACGCCCAGCCCGGTCTTGCCGCGCGGAACAAGAATCAAGGTGGGCACGTCAGCAAGTCTTGCGGAGATTTTGACCGGGCCGGCACGCACCGACGACGGCTCACAGAATCTTGTCGGAGCACTGAAGACCAGTATGGGGACACTGGGCGCCACTAATTTGGCAGAGATGCAGCAGGTTGAGGTGATCATCGCACCGTCCATCCTGACTGAAGGAAAAGTGTTCCAGACCGCTCAACAATTAGGCATGGGCAGATAATTCGAGGACATATGAAAAAATCACTGAGCTTCACTCTCTTGATTGCGGCGTCGGTTTTGGTCGGGTTGGCAGTTGTCGAGGAAACCACTCGCACCTGGCAGCAGGCACATGCTGCCACCATTAATGGTGCAAGCGATGACAAACCTATGCAAGAAAAGAGGTCTAAGGCAAGCAGCTTTCTTGCTCAAACCCTGGCACAGTCGGTTAATGATCAGCAAGGCATACCGCTGACATCAACCACAATCGCCGATATCGCTGAGCGTGTTGCACCGGCAATCGTCAACATCGAAGTCAACCAGCCAGTGCAAGGATTGAGTTATCCATTTGGTAATTTGCCTGAGGGCTTTGATTTCTTCTTCAATGGACAGCGCATGCCGCGTGGTGGCAACGGCGGCGGTGCAGGACCTCGTCCTGAGCGCCACAATACGGGCACCGGCTTCATAGTTCGCGAAGACGGATACATTGTGACCAACGCTCACGTCGTCAAAGGCGCAAGCAAAATTATGGTCACTCTCAATGACAAACGTCAGATGGAAGCCACCGCCATTGGTGTCGATACTTTCTCCGATCTCGCAGTTGTGAAAGTTAATGCTAAGGGTTTGCCAACGGCTGAGATGGGCACCTCCACCGGCTTGCGTCCCGGCGAATTCGTCATTGCGATCGGCTCGCCAATGGGTTATGACCACTCAGTGACACTGGGAATCGTGTCTGCTGTTGGACGAACAGTAACCGACGTCAACGGCAATATCAATTTCATTCAAACAGACGCAGCGATCAACCCGGGCAACTCCGGCGGACCGCTACTCAATATGACCGGGCAAGTTGTTGGAGTAAACACTGCGATCGCCGCAAGAGCACAGAACATCGGCTTTTCAATTCCAATCGATATTGCCAAACCGACTGTAACCGATCTCATCGCTGAGAAGAAAATCGAACGTCCATTCTTAGGACTGATGGTTGGCGCGCTAGACGAAGCAACCCTCAAAGGGCTTGGACTGCCGAACGGTACACCTGGAGTATTTATCTCGCAGGTATACGCCAACGGTTCAGCGGCTAAGTCCGGTCTAGAACGGATGGACGTCGTACAAAAAATCGACGGCAAGGACATTGCGACCGCGCAGCAACTGCAAGATGCAGTCAGAGCCAGAAGAGTCGGCGAGACCCTGAGCTTTATGATCTTGCGCAACAAGGCAGTGAAAGCCGTCACCGTGACAATCGGCAATTACCCGTCAGATCCTAAAAATCCGACGGCTGAGGCCCCTCCTTCTAGCCCAAGAGGAGGCGACGACGAGTAGGTAGAGAGCGCAGTGTTGCTGTCTTGGCAAATCAGTTTTGTTCGAAGCGTATTCCTAGTAAGCAAGATAAGGTGGCAAAAGTTTCCACCGCGCAAGAGTTTGCGTGTCAGTATTTTCTAGAGAATAAAGTCGGCGCATTTGACGAGACCATGGCTGGTTGTAGTCATCAATATTCAATTCAGATAGAAGTTGTATCACCTCATGCTTGTCATTTAACACTCGAGTAGGAAAGTTGACTTCGTCGTCGAATGCATCTGACGAGATCACCGCGACTTCAACAGCATTTCCAAGACCAGCGTCAAATGCAAATTCTATTTGACCTGAGAAATTCTCCTCAAGCAAAGAATTTGCAATTAACGACATGCGTCTTCGAATAATGCGTTCTCGCCCTTGCGAGCCGTAGGGCAACATGCCAGGCACAGCATCTAAAAATGCATTCTTATGTAGAAGCTCACTAAATGATTTTTTGAGATAGCTCCGGACATCCGCAGGCATCAGCCAACACTCATCCCACAATTCTTTTCTGCCATTTAGAACAGCAACGATGTCTTCGATATCATGACTCGCCATGAAATCTCCATTTCCTCGATCTTTAAAAGCGTCCAACTTAGTACAAATAAAGAGAGGAGCATTCACTACACGAATGGTTTTGGGCTCGTCACCCACTTTAACAGCGCGCTCTTCCGCTGTTTCAATTGCGCGCTCATACCATTTGTTGTTAAATCCTAGAAAGTCTCCATTGACCGGCAACACATCTACTAGGATCGAACCGATTTTCATCCGGCAAATAGGACCATCTTCTTTCACGACATCTTTGAAGCCTTTTTTGCGCAGCTTTTCTTGAATGCTTGTGTACTGTGAGTATGTTGTTACTTTCACGATGAAATCAACGTCGTCAGTCGGTCTCACATCGCCACCGGCTAAGTCTGTTATGAGCAAGCCACAAATTGAACCGCCTACAAAAACAACCTCGTCTTTCAAGTCACCAAGTTCATCGGCAACGTTTGAGAGAAAAGAAATATGACTTTTCAGCCTGTCCATTTTTGAGTCATTCCCAAAAGTCGAACCTGTCCGCGATCAGATTTCTTGCCATGTTTTTCTCTCGAGCGCGACCTTCTCTCATCACATCGACCAAAGCCAAAAGCTCGTAGAATTCTTGATCTCGTTTTGCCGCAATTGGTGCGCCAGAGTGCAGTGGTTCAATAGCATAGCCAAGAGTCTCTCCTTCGTAATCAGGCCAGACAGGAAGATGTGTGCCTGGCTCGACCTGGAGCTGTTCGCGGAGAGGAAAAGCAGCGAACGAAGTCGGCATTCCTCGCACAATCTTTCCGGGAACGGCAGGAAATGAGTATTTCACGCCATGCAAAATGAACTCGCCCAGAGCTTGTCTCACTACACGCCTTTCTGCTGAGAGATAAAGGCGAGAAACCTCCGCGCGCGACAAACCGAGGTGTAATTGAGAAGTGCTGATGCCCAAACCTTTGGATAGCTGGCTAAATGTCCAGTGCTCACTTCGAAGCACTGCCAATTTGAGCAATATATAGAGGTCTTGAGCAAGTAGCATACGGAACACTATTCTAAATTCTAGAATATAGAATACCACAACAAACGCAAAGAGAAACAAGCGTTCTATTTTCTAGAATATCAAATAACAAACAACAAAGACCGGAACTAATCGAACAATGTCCCGTCTCTCCGTTGTCGCCTCGGGTCGGCGATCGCGAGTTTCAGACATGCAGGGGCAAATTCGATGAACAAGTTAATAGGTCTTTTACTATTATTAGCGGTCACTGTATCGACCGGACCCGCACCGGCCTCAGACGCAGCGAAAATGAAGACGGCAGACTTCAGCCCCATGCACGTAGCTGCGAACCGCGACCCTGATGTGCTGGTTCCACCTACTGAAGTCAGTCCTGCAGCAAAAGAAACTTTCGAAGAAAAGAGCCCACAGCACCGTCCTCGACTAGTGTTGGCGCTAGGGGGCGGCGCATTTAAATCGGTCGCAGAGATAGGCGTTCTCAAATGCTTGGAAGACAACGGCATTGAGATAGACGGCATTGTAGGCACGAGCCTCGGCTCAACAATCGGCGCGTTATATTGCGCAGGAATGAAACCTGCCGAGATTGAAAAACTGTTTGTTGATGAAACAGTTCAAGACGCAATGCTGAAAGGTGTGATTGTGCGCCAGATCTTAAAACCTCTCGCGCCTGTAAAACACCTTGTTCTCGGCAAACCGTTCGCAGGCATGTCTACTGGAAAAGGATATTTAAAACTTCTGCGCAAAGAATTGCCTGAAGACTTCAAGTCGCTGAAGAAGCCATTCGCTGCTGTCGTTACGAATATTACTGATGGGCAAACCTGCGTCCTGTCCGAAGGCGATTTGCCACTTTCCGTTCTTGCCAGCAACACTGTGCCGACAGTTTTTCGCCCAGTCGAAATCGATGGGAAGCTTTATGTAGACGGTGGTTTACGAGCAAACTTACCTAACAACATCGCCCAAAAACTCGGCGCCGATTTGACTGTATCTGTCCTGTGCGACAAGGCGATCAAACCAGTCGACAACAAAACCTTCAAATCAATGCGCTCAGTCGTGCTGCGCGTCGCAGATATTATGATGGCGGCGGCGGACCATCCCAAAGCGGAAGCATCCGACGTCCTCATTTTCCCGGACGTAGACTTCGTCCCGCCACTGACCAAGGATGAAGACATAATCCGCAGGGCGATTGCAGCGGGTTATACTGCAACAAAACAAGTCTTGCCACAAATCAGAGCAGAACTTGTCGCTCTTGAAAATCGGCAGACAAAGCAAACAGCAACCAAAGAAGAAGCCGAAGTCAGATAGATCGAGGTAAATTATGGACGGTCAAACAGCAGAAGGCGAGAGGATCGAGCTGGAGCGGCGAACCGGTCCTGCTCCAACGCTGCGCTCGCTAATTGATGATTTCGACAAATACGATGCCCACCCGGCGTTGATTCAGTTTACCCGCGCAGGCTCAAATTCCATTACATACACGGCGCTTGCAGAGCGCATTCGAAGGGTTGCTGCAGGTTTTGAGCGCCTCGGAATCAAGAATGGCAACACCGTAATTGTCTTCGCCGCAAACTCACCAGCCTGGGTGATATGTGCACTGGCAGCGGTTTATAGTGGATTGGTCGTAGTACCGGTGGACCCACAACAATCAGCAGAGGTTCTCGAACACATAGTCAAAGACAGCAAAGCCGTGCTGATTTTCACTGATGAAAACGGCGTCAAAAAGTTGGAAGAAGCAAAAATCAAAACAGAATTACCGCACGCACAACCGTTGCTCAAAGGCATTTTGAGGCTATATCGAATTGATAAAGAACAAGGTGCAGACAGTTGGACCAAATTAGAGTGCAAACGCAATGATTTCGAGGACTTTCTTGAAACACAAGAAGTCCCAGAAGATGACACCGCCATTCTGTTTTATACATCCGGCACCACAGGCATGCCTAAAGGTGTGCCACTTACGCACAAAAATATCCGCTCACAACTGGATGCGGCGTTCGCGCAAATGACTTTCATCGGTCCGACAGACCGCATTCTGCTGCCGCTGCCACTCTTCCACGTTTATCCACTAAACATTGGATTGCTGGGTCCGCTCAAACTCGGCTTACCGATTATTATGCCTCAGTCCCTCACAGGACCAGAACTAATGCGGGCGATTAACGAAGGACAAGCCACCATCCTTGTGTCTGTGCCTCGTATCTTGCGCTCTTTGTTTGAGGCAATGGATAAAAAAGCGCATGCGAGCAAAGTGACCGGCAAAATATTCGACACCATGATGGCAATCGCGCAGACTGGAGACCGCTGCGGAATCCGTATCGGAAAGCTGCTCTTCAAAGGTGTTCGCGAAAAGCTCGGTCCAACACTGCGCGTCTTCACATCTGGAGGCGCACCGTTGGAGCCTGCGCTTACTCGTAAGTTCAAAGCGCTCGGATGGGACATCGCAATCGGGTACGGATTAACAGAAACGTCTCCCTTGCTGGCAATGCGCATGCCTGAAAATCCTGATATCGAGGGCACAGGCAAACCTATTCCAAATGTTGAGCTGAAGATCATTCCGATTCAACAAGAAGACGACGAAAAACTCGATGATGCTGAAAAGATAAAGGAACCGCCTGCAGACCAGCAGCAAAAGCCCGTTAAAGAACCACCAGACAAGGAAGAAAAGGCTCCTGTCAAAGAGCCAGAACATAATGAAAATGAAGGTGAAGTAGTTGCGCGCGGGCCGAACGTCTTCAGCGGTTATCTCAATCTGAAGGACAAGACCAAAGAGGCATTCACAGAGGATGGCTGGTTCCGCACCGGCGATCTAGGTTTTATCAAAAATGGCAACTTGCATATTACAGGTCGCGCATCTTCGACGATGGTTATGGAAGGCGGAAAGAAGTTTCAGCCGGACGATGTGGAAGAAAAACTGGCAAAGCAAGAAGCAATTCGCGAAATAGCCTTGCTCAAGAAGGACAACAAGCTGGTGGCACTAGTGGTGCCTGAATTGAAGTCCGCAGGTGATGGTGGCGCAAAGGAATCGGTCTCTAATGCTCTAAAATCGGCAGCCTCGGGAATGGCATCATACCTGCACATTACGGACTTTGCTATCACCAGAGAACCATTGCCGCGTACGAATTTAGGAAAACTAAAGCGTCACGAGTTGGAAGAAAAATTTGACAAAGCAAAAGCGGAGGAGAAGGCAGGCAAAAGAACTGGCGCCATTTCAGAGTCAGATTTCTCGCCTGAAGATCGCGCACTCATCAATGATCCAGCGGCCGGCGCTGTGTGGGAATGGTTGAAAAAACGCTTTCCAGATCACGATTTGACTTTAGACACCAGCCCAGAGTTGGAACTCAACATCGACTCTCTGGAATGGATGAATCTCACTCTGGAGATGGTGGAAAATTCGGGGGTGGAAATTAACCAAGAGGCGCTGGCACGAGTCAACACAGTGCGCGATTTGCTAAAGGAAGTACAAAGCAGTTCTCAACAAGGCAACACTGCGGACTCTCCAATCAAACACCCTGAGCGTTTCCTTGATGAGAAGAGCAGAGTGTTCGTCGAACCGCTTACCAAGGAGCAAGAAGCGCAGGCCAAAGCATATCTTGCATTGGTGATGTTCTTGATGAAGCCGTTCAAGCTGGAGACTATCGGCTACGAGAATGTCCCAGATGAGCAAGTCGTCTTCATCCCAAATCATGCCAGCTTTATGGATGCGTTCGCTTTGACGGCATCGCTGCCGGAAGAGCGAATGCGTAAAACTCAGTGGGCAGGCTGGGTTGGCATTGCCTTTGGTAATCCAGTGTTCGCGTACCTGAGCCGTCTGGCGCAGGTTATACCAATTGACGCAGAGAAATCGATGCTGACGAGTCTGGCATTAGGTGCTGCCGTTTTGAAGCAAGGGCGCAGTTTGGTCTGGTTTCCCGAAGCGAAACGCACGCTTGACGGTAATCTTCTGCCATTCAAACAAGGTATCGGCATATTGATGAAGGATAAAACCATACCGCTCGTCCCTGTATACCTCGATGGCACGCGCGAAGCGCTGGGTCCAGGAGCATATTTTCCAACGCCCGTAAAAATCCGCGTATGGTATGGACAACCCGTTCAGCCATCACAACTTATCAAAGAAGGTGTAGGCGATACGCCTCAAGAGCGCCTGGCGAATGCCCTGCGCGACCACGTTCTTGAGCTTGAGAAAAAAGCGAAAGGCGACAAATCGCAGTCGAAGTCTTCAAAAGAATTGTTGGAGGAAGCAAGAAAACACGCCGAGCTTGAGAAAGAACGAGCGAAGCTTGAAGGCGCAAACCATGACGCTGAAGATGCGGAACTTGATGCTAAGGATGCGAATAATGATGCCGAAAATGCGAATAATCAGGAAGAACATGCCATAGATGCGAACGCTCATTCCGAAGACGAGAAAGCAAAACGTGGCGAGAAGAAGTCGAAGCAAGACGCAGCTTAAGTTGTAGATTAAACCTGATTCTCTCGCTACGCGGCGGGGAATGTTTTCATTGGAGTAGCCGGGCATTGTCTTGGAACATCTGAGACGGAGGTACTTTAATGTTTCGCTCAAACAAGTCGTTGTTGCCGTGCCTGTTGGCGGTTTCAGCCTCACTGTCTCTATCGGCGTTACACGCTCCGGCATCAGCCGCGCCCGCGAAAAAACCGATTAAGCCACCAGCTGCGCGCGACGCCTCGATGGGCGAAAACCTCATGTATTACACGCCGCCGGCGCTAGAATACGACGCCAACGGCAAGCCCATCCCCAACATGCCAAACTTGGTTTATCAGGCGAACGCTTATTTCGAAGCCGGACAAAAGGCATTTTACAAAAACGACATGGAATTCGCCGAGTCGTATTTGAAGAAATCAATTGAGTGCCGAGACAAACTAGGTAAGGTTAGGGAAGCGAAGGAATATGTAGCAGGCGTCAAACTTTTGGGTCAGGTCTTGCGTAAGCGCAATAAGTGGGACGAGGCTGAGAAGTATTACAGGCAGGCGCTTTCTATGGCCAGCCAGGGCATTGGTCCGGACGCATACGAAGTGAAAGAGTGCGAGCTCAATTTGGCTGAATGCTACGAGAAGACCAATAAGTATCAGGACGCAATCTACTACTACAAAAAACTGCTTGCGATCGCGGAAAGAAAGTATGGACCTGACGACCCGGATGCGCAGGACTACAGCAAGAAAATTCTCGCCTTGAACATTAAAGGCGGCAATTATGACGAAGCACAATATATTCTCAAACAGCGCATAGACTTCGAAGAAAGCCAGGGGCGCGGTAGTGCACCGAAAACAGTGAAGCTGCTTGGAGAGTATGCCGACGTGCTCAAAAAAGCGTGCAAAATGGACGAAGCGGCGGCGGTTGAGGAAAAGTTGAAAGGGCTTCAAGGGGCGCCCGCCCAGGCTAGTGCGCCGGCTCAATAACCTTTTCGCTTCCGCAAAACTTCCCAAATAAAGACTAGAGTTGAGTCAATCGAAAGGGTCGCAAGCCTTCTCAGGATTGGCCATCGGCGTTTGATTAGGTTAAAACTACCTTTCAAGCATGGTGTAAATACGAAACCGCGCTTGCCAGCCCCACAGGGCGCGCATAAGATAAGGGGAGCAAGTTGTGTAGTGCCGAGCTCACGGTTGCTAATTCCCTTTCAATCCAGCAGCAAGTCGAGGCAATACGCCCGCATCAGTACGCGACTGCGTTGGTAGACAATCGGCATTACTACTCAAACGGTGACTATGACTCGCGGCAAAGAAATTGTAGCTCCAGTAAATAATGATGGTGGTGACAACCACGGTCATGAGCATCATCGCCAGCCCACTGAAAAGTTGCATGCGTCGATCGCCACTCAACTTTCTGGTCCTTCTAGAGACGTCAGCACTGTCGGCGACAACAATACCGGTACTGGACCCAGCGCCGAGAATGTCTCCACACTGGACCCGAAGAAGTCGCCCAGAGAGCAAGTTAAAGCAGGAAAAATTGTAGATAGATCGGCAAGTTCGGCGGAAGCATCCTTAGAGATGCCTGATATCACCGACAAAACGCCGCCTAAGATTTCCGTCGCCATGCAAGACGTAGCTCAGCAGCCGCCGGAGAAAGCCAACTTTGTAGTGAAAAAAGACGGCACCATCGAAATGCATGGTGACCCTGAGACACTAAATACAAAGGACATTAAGGTTCAGATTGAACGATCGGAAGGTCAGCTTTACCCGACCGAAGAGCAGAAGCAAGCCGCCGACCAATTGGTGACTTATCTGTCTCAGCGGTTGAAGAGCCAAAATCCGGAGCTAGCGAAAAACGGCGTAGAGCTCAACGACAACGCTGCAGTTGTTTCACCCGAAGCCCGTCAAAGCCAGGGTATGCGCCAACCGCAAGAAAATTCCGGCATGTCGCCCGAGACTCAGCAAAACGTCGGCAACATGAATCGATTCCGCGGAAGCAACGGCGGTGAAATGCCGGTGCGCAACACCAACGACTATTATCCGGAACGCAGCGTGCCACGTCAGGCGAATGAAAGCGACCAACAAGCTGCGGTCAAAGAAGCTGTCGCCGGTTTGTTCAACGCAGACCACGCCAAGCCATATGAAACAGTGCGCAAGAGCCCGCAAGGTGATTATCGCGCCGGTCGTTATGGTTTTAGCGGCAGACAAATCAGCAACTGGCTGGCTGGGCTAGACCTGGGCGATCCGCCAGACCCGGCCAAAATCGAAGAATTGATCAAGCAAGGTAAATTGCCGAAGGGCTTCAACGCCGAGTCGCTGAAGAAGCTGCAAGCGATGGCCGACAAGATGGGCAAAGGCGAAGCGCCGGGCGCCGAAGATATGAAACTTCTGCCGAAAGAGATGCAGGAGTCGATGGCCACGGACATGGTCAATCAGTTCAAAGACCGCGTTGGCGACAACCCGGGCGCAATTGCAGCCGGCATGATGAGCGGTAAGACTGCAGGTGAGTTGACGCAAGAAGACCTTACTTCACCTACCGGCAAACAATTGGTAGAAGCCGGTCAAAAGCTTTACGACATCGCCAAAGTACGACAAGAGTCGACCCACGAAAACGACACGATGAAGTGGTCGGCGGACGGCAAAGTCAGTATCGGCGACGGGAAATGGCTATCCGGTGATGCTGGTCAAGCCTTCAAAGCAGCACAAGCAGACGCTCGCGCCCACGGTGTCGAGATCAAGATCAACTCTGCCGGAAGAACATTCGAAGAACAACAATATCTGTACGCAAATAGAGGCACACGCGGCATTTCCAGAACTGTTGCGCGTCCGGGTACATCCAATCACGAACACGGCGACGCAATCGACGTCCAAAACTACGCGCAAGCCAAGCCATTCTTGCAGAAATACGGCTTCGTACATGGTGACGGACGTGGACCGATAGCTAACGACCTCGTTCACTTCAAATTCGTTGGCAACCGCAATAATCGCGATACAAGATACGCTTAACGCAAGTTACTCGGGCGAGTTCCGATGTCCAGGAATTTGATCAATGTCACGAAGTCGGCATTGAAAGCGAATCCGCGGGACTTCTCGGTGATCGCATAGCCTTCGTCTGAAAGAACTTTTCGCATGTAGCTCGTCAGCGGACTGGAAATTCTGAACAGGTCTTTTGCGTACTCATCTTCCAGCATGTCGTCGCGATCCGGGTATTCGATGGCTTTATTGCCATAAGACGAGACATGGAGATTGAAGAGCATGACGTTACCGTCGCTACTTTTCATTGATGTGAGTTCTTTGGCTGCGTTGTCGGGGATGCCGTCCGACGACTCACCGTCGGAAATATTGATGACTATGGGCGGAAAACAGTATGGGTACTGGGCGATGAATGGTTTCAAAACCGCTCCGGCTTTGGCAAGCGCTGCGCACATTGGAGTTCCGCCGCCGCAAGTCGGTTCGAACCAGATAGGAGCATTGAATTTCTTGTCGACCACGCCGCCGCGCCCGTCACTCACCTGACGCGTGCGTTGCTCTACACGAACCGGATTGTTGCCGACCAGGCTGATTGGGACAAGCTCTTTTCTTGCGAGCGGACCACCAAAAGCAGGCGCCACGCCGCCACCGCCATATCCAATCACGCCAACATTGTAGTAATCTCTGATTCCATCGGACTTTGTACACTTCGAAACCAGATTTTGCAGCAAGCTGTTGACGGCATCTGCGACTCCCTGCGCCTTTGTGCCGCCATTGGTACCACCTGCGAATTGGTCTTTCATGGAAGACGACTGGTCGACCAGAAAGAGAAAGCAAGACGGGTTGGAGCGACTAATTTCGGCTTGATACGGCATTTATCGATCCTTTGGCGCCGGAAACATTAAGTACGGTCGCGAGACAGGCTCATGATCATATTGCAGAAACGCCCATAAGAACAGAACTCTTGCCAAGGGAGCCGTTCCGTAGAGGCGACGCCATGAGTCGCCCGGTCAAATGAGAGAATGATGCTCTCTTTCATAAGAATCAATCTAGCGGATACAGCCCTGTCCAGCTGTGGTAATAAACCATTAGAGAGCGCGTTCAGGTAATGCCATGCAGTGGCCGACACCGCAGGACTATAACGAGACAGTTCAATCTCCGGAAATCTGCTTTGACAACCAAGAGTTGCAGCAAGGCGCGCCGGAAACCAACGCTATGGGACTGCCGAAACCAATTTGCGGAAATTTCGCCAGCGTCTATCAATTTCAATGCGCCAATCGAAACGTCGCAGTCAAATGCTTCCTGCGCAATGTCTACAATCAGCACCAGCGATACGGGCATCTGAGTACGTTTACCGCTTTCAATCACGTCTCGACTTTGCTTGAATTCGAGTATTTGCTGAAAGGAATACTGGTCAACGGGAATTGGTTTCCGATTGTCAAAATGCCCTGGGTTGAGGGTTTGACGCTCGATCAGTTTATCCGTAAAAACATGCACAGCAAGCAGCAGATGGACCGTTTCATCAATCAGTTTGTCGACCTTGTTTTCGAACTCGAGCGCAATGGTATCGCCCACGGTGACCTGCAGCACGGCAACATAATTGTACGCAACAAAGACTTGATGCTGGTAGATTACGACGGTATCTATGTTCCAGCGATGGCTGGGGAAAAGGCTAACGAGTTAGGTCACATCAATTATCAACACCCGCAACGTAATGCAGAAGTTTTTGATGAAACCATCGACAGATTTTCCGCGTGGATAATTTATCACTCGATGCAAGTATTGAAGCTCGATCCGACACTGTGGCAACGTCACGCGGGCGGAGATGAACGCTTGATCTTTGGCGCCGCGGATTACAAAAACCCAGAAGGATCTCGTCTGCTCAACGAACTCCTCAGGCATCCAGTTCCAGACATCAACAAACGCGCGCACGAAATCAAAAAACTTCTTACCATGCAGTTGCATGAGATACCGGAGTTTCGTCCGGCTGGACACGATCGCAGAGTAGACAAGCCGGTGGAAGTGCAAAGTCCGCCTGCGCAACAGCACAACGAAAAGCAACAAGCGCAAGCAAAAGGAGCGAACTCGTCTAGCTCTGGAAGTTTCAACCAGCAATCAGGCTCAACAATTCAGAGCGGCCCGAGTTTTGCCACCGGCACGTTCAATTCGATACCGGGCTCATTCCAAACACCGCCAGGACCTGCGGCTGGCTCGTTTGCACATCCACAAAACACGTCGAGCAGTGCAAACGCGTCCAACGCATCCAACACATCTAACACTTCCAACTATTCAAACGCGCAAACCAACACAAACACGACTTCGAATTCTGGGCAGGGTGTGGCAGGCAGCAGCTCTGACGCTTATGGATATGGATACGGATACGGGGATGACAGCGACTACGGATATGGTGCGTCTCCTGGCTCAAATTCGAGTACCGGACAAAGCGGTGCGCGACCAGGTGCTAGCGGGCAGAGTCAGGGAAGAGGACAAGGTCAAGGAACAGCTCGCCCTGGTAGTTCGGGAGCTGGAGCCGCTGCGGGTGCAAGTGGCGGTTCGGGTTCTAAAGCAAGTTCTTCAAACAGTTCTCCCACCGGAGAAATTCCATGGTACGCAGAAGCCACAGGCGGCGCGCCGAACGCAGGTACAGGTGGGAAACCCGCAGGAGCCGGGGGTGCTGGAGCGGGTGCAGCAAATTCAAAACAAGCTTCGAGCAAACCCCCTGACCGCAGCGGCGGACCTGGTAGCGTTCTGAAAGCGGCGGAAAACTACAGCAAGGCGCTCAAGGATTATGAGGGTGATGACCTGATGATTCCAAAGCGCCCTTCGCAGCAGCATACGAATAATCCGCTCTTTCAGGACTTGCCCCCGCCAACGCCTGCGCCCCAAGCACCGAAAGCAAGCGCGCCGCCGGCAGCACCGCCTCGCGCTACCAGCGAAGTCCATGTGCCCCAACGCTTCCCACGCGTATCAGTAATAAAAGATGCCGTCGTGTTGGATGATGACGCATTTTCTGACCCTGAATTACGAATGGGCCGCGTACTGAGTTTTGACCAGTGGGAGGGAAAAAACGGGCTTGTGCTGCGCATTGCAGGGCAAAACAAACATTACGCAGTGAAGTGTTTTCTACGCGACAGTGCAGATCGCAAACAACGATACGAAGCAATTGCGCGACACAACATGAAAGACGCCGGCAAATATTTGGTCAGCTTTCAATACCAGTCGCGGGGGCTAAGAGTCGGCGAACAGTGGCTGCCCATCTTGCGTATGGGCTACATTGACGGCAAGAGAATCGACGACTATATACGTTTTCAATTGCGCAACGAAAACAAGCATGAGCTGCAACGCATCGTAAATCAGTTTCGCGAGATGGTGATGGCGCTCAATGCGGCAGGTATCGCGCACGGTGATTTGGAGCCGTCAAACATTCTTGTTGATGGTCGAGGCAATCTGCGTTTGGTAGATTACGACAACATGTATGTGCCTGCAATTGCGCACATGCAGAGTGCAGAAGTTGGGCATCCACTATTTCAGCATCCTTCCAGGACTATGAATCACTTCGGACCATACCTGGACAACTTCTCAGCGCTAGTTATCGACAGCGTGCTTACGTGCATGGCATTGCAGCCACAAGAGAGTCTCTGGAACTGGGAGACTTTTATTCAGCAATTGCGACCATCTAATTCCTGGAAACGCGGCAGCGCGAACACACCGCAAGACGCCATGCAACGCGCAGGCAACCTCATTCGCGAAATGCAAAAGTACCGAATCGATCAGGTTCCGACACTGAATGCCAGCCGTTAGGAACTCCTACTAACGTAGGGGCGCCGCATGCGGCGCCCTGCCCAGAGAGGCGCATGCGTCTCCCCTACTGGTTAGTGAGTTGTACATTCGCAAAGCTGCATATGCAGCGCCGAAGCCGTTGTCGATATTGACTACAGTGATGCCGGCAGCGCAGCTATTCAACATTGAAAGCAAGGGCGCCAAGCCATCAAACGCAGCACCATAACCAACTGACGTAGGGACCGCAATTACTGGTCCATCGAGAATTCCGCCGACTACACTCGGCAAGGCGCCATCCATTCCAGCGCACACCACAGTCAGAGCGCCACGGCGGAGGAGTTCTACATTAGAGAGCAAGCGATGAATGCCAGCCACTCCGACATCGTAAAGCTTCTGAATCGGTACGCCTGCGGTCTGCAAGATCAGCGCGCACTCCTCTGCGACAGGGATGTCTGCGGTTCCGGCGGTGATGACATTCACGGACAATGCACCGGATTTGGTATCAGGCATTTCGCCAAATACCAAAGCGCGCGACAGTGTTTCATACCGTCCTTCCGGTATCTGCCGAAGAACTTCTTCAGCCTGAGTCGCGTCCGCCCTGGTTGCTATGACCAGTTCGTTGTTCTCTCGCAGTTTGCGAACAATCGAAACGATCTGATCAGGCGTTTTGCCTGGAGAGAAAATCACTTCCGCATAGCCGTGGCGCAAACTTCTGTGCAAATCAAGGCGCGCAAAACCCAAGTCAGCATAAGGTAAGTCTTTTAGCTGTTCGAGCGCAGCTTCGGGCTCGACTGTACGAGTAGCGACGGATTGCAGCAGGGTAAGAAGCTTCTCTTTATCCACGACGAGTCAACTCCACTGGTACGAATTCTGAATTCCGCTGTACTTCATCAGCGGAGGGAGAACCCAGTCCGATATTAGACGAACCCTGCCTATAACCTTCAATATCGATAGTCACAAACGCAAAGCCCGCGTCCTTAACAGCAGAAGCTATTTGCCCGCGCAAGGTTTCATCCAGAGAAATTTTTCTCAAATCTTCGTCAGTCAATTCGATGCGAGCCAGTGAAAGTTCGTCACCGGAAGGTTTTTTGCTTGCAGACAAACTGTGAAAGCGCACGCGAAAACCTTTGAACCCCAGCTTCCGAAGCGCGATTTCCGCGGACTCGACGACCTTCAAACGTTGAGGCGTCACAGTTTCGAAAGTGGGAAACCGTGATGACAAACAAGCTGACTGAGGCTTGTCCCAGGCCGCCAAACCCGCTATTCGAGCCAATTCGCGGATCTCATCTTTCGTGAGTTGTGCCTCTTGCAGTGGGCTAACCACATTGTATTCTTGCGCTGCACGCTGTCCCGGTCTGATATCTCCCAAGTCGGCGATGTTGGCACCATAAGCGAGGTTGACGTATCCTTCTCGCTTCGCAAGCGCGTCCATTGCAGCGAACAGTGCACCTTTGCAAAAATAGCAGCGCTGCCCGTCATTCTTTCTGTAATCAGGATTGTCTACCTCATGGGTAGTCACTTCCATGAGTTGCCAGCCGAATTGTTTAGCCTGCGCACGCGCCTCGTCCAATTCATCAGAAGCTAAGCTCGGTGAAACAGCAATGACGATGCGAGCTCTATCACCCAAAACCTTGCGTGCGTAAAATGCAAGCAGCGAGCTATCCACACCACCGGAGTACGCGACAACAACGCTTTCAAGACGCGAAAGTGCGGCGATAAGCTTCGCTTCGCGTTGCGCTAAAGGACTCTCGGTTGTTGCACTCATGACTGTCTAGACCAAGCTCTGTGCGCTCAATGTGCCGCCAAGAACGGTATCCAATTGATTGCGGACGGACGCTTCATCATCAGCGCGCGCTGCCGTCACCAGGCTGTCGATTTGGTTGTAGAGCAACTGGTGATCGATTTTGGCCGGCTGCCCGACAAAGATTTTTTCGTAAGTGGTCTTGGTCAGACCCTCTTCTGCAGTGAGAAGCTCTTCGTGCAATTTCTCGCCGGGGCGCAAACCAACGACTTCGACTTTGACGTCTTGATTCGGTCGCAGTCCGGAGAAGCGAATCAGGTCGTATGCGAGATCGATGATTCGAACAGGCTTGCCCATGTCTAGCACGTAGATTTCACCACCGGATGCGAGTGCTCCGGCTTGCAAGATGAGCTGTACTGATTCAGGGATCAGCATGAAATAGCGAGTGGCGTCAGCATGCGTGACAGTGACTGGACCGCCCTGTGCGATTTGCTGCTTCCAAAGCGGAATCACAGAACCGCGGCTGGCAAGCACATTGCCAAATCTGACAGAAGCAAAACGAGTCTGGGATCTCGTATCCAGACTCTGGACTATCATCTCGGCCATACGCTTGGTGGCGCCCATCACAGACGAGGGGTTGACCGCTTTGTCGGACGACACAAGCACGAAAGTTTCTACGTGTGTGCGATGAGCGAGTTCTGCCAGAATTTGCGTGCCTCTAACGTTGTTAGTGATCGCTTCGGATACGTTTTCTTCCATGAGAGGAACATGCTTGTGGGCGGCAGCATGGAAAACAACAGCAGGCTTGTGGCGATCAAAAACAGCTTGCATGCGCTCGTGGTCACGAACATCAGCAATGATGGGGATGATCTCGACCGGCTCAGGTCGTTTTTTCAATTCCTGGTGAATCGCAAAAATAGAATTTTCGCCGCGACCCAAGAGCAAAATCTTGGCTGGTTGAAACTTGAGAATTTGGCGGCACAGTTCGCTGCCAATCGAACCACCGGCTCCGGTGACGAGCACGCAACGCCCTTCTAGATAGGAAGTAATCGCAGCAGAGTCCATGTGCACGGGTTCGCGCCCGAGCAGATCTTCCAGCGAAACTTCGCGCAACTGGCTGACCGAAACGCGTCCATCAATAAGTTCGAACAAGCCAGGTAAAATGCGCGGTTCGACTTCTGCTTCGCGGCAAATGTCCACAATGCGGCGGATTTCGTGCGGCGGTGCGGAAGGCATCGCGATGATAACTTGATCTACGCAAAGGTTTTCAGCCAAGTTGCGCAATTCCTTTGTGGTACCGAATACGGTGATACTGCCGATGCGCTTCTTGAGCTTCATTGGATCGTCATCAACCATACCGACCACGTCAACGCCGAGGTCAGCACGCTGTGCGAGTTCTTTCAGCACCATCTGCCCGGCATCACCAGCACCAACGACCAGTGCGCGCTTGCGAACCGGCTGCCGCCAGTGACGTCTTTGGTTGTGCTCTGTTTGCAGGCGGCGCAAAACGCGACTGGCGCACAGAAGCAGAAAGCATAGTCCGGCATCGATGGCGATAATGCCGTAGGAGAGCTGGCTGCCTTCAACGGACATAAAGCCGAGGGCGCGTGCGATGGTCAAAATCGTAGTTACAGTGAGAACTGAGCAGCCCAGTTCCATCACTTCGGTCAAACCGGTGTAGCGCCACAAGCGCCTGTAGGTGCCGAATCCCCAGTTGGATAAGAGGCGCAATGAAACGATCGCAGGCGCGAAGATAAGCAGCTGGTGGAAGAAATGGCTGTTGAGGTGCCCATCGAAGCGGATTAAGAAAGCACCCGCAAACGCCAAGAATGCCAACATGCCGTCGAAGAAGATCTGCATGAGACGCTTCCATCTGATCATCTCCAAAATCTCGGAAACGACAGTAGGATTGACTGGCGTGCTCGATTCGGTCGGTGGACTCATAGGCTGCACGACCTTGTCTTGAGCTTCCTGGGTAACATCACGCTCGATTTGTGACTGGACCACCAAATAAACCTCTAGATCAGCACCTGTCAGGCATTACGGACTTCGGGTCAGACAAAGTTCTGTATACAAACGGACTTTGACTTCAATGCATTAACGGACGCCAAGACCAAGGTGATAGTTTACCTCGACAACCCCGCGCGCGCGTTATTAGAAGCTCACTTAGAAGGAAAAGGATAAGTTCCGCTTAATCGTGGCAGGCTCGCCGCCTTCCTTCATAGGATGGCACGAGGATGACACCATGTAAAAAGCGCCATTTCGGTTTTTGGAAGTCATCCAGTGGCTCGAAAGGCGCTTTTAATTTAGTTTGTGTTAATCGGGTTACAGACCGAAATCCTTGTAGTCCATTGACTTATAGATTTCGAATCTTCATCTTGCCCTTGTCCTTGTTGACCCAGTCGCGAACTTGCTCGTAAGGCAGACCCAGAGCCTTGGAGGTACCCATGAGAGCCTGCTCGTGAGGAACGTCGATGGCGATGAGCTTGCGATAGTGGTGCAGTACGCCCAGTTTCATCGGTGCATCCTGGACATTGCCGGTTGCCGACGAGAGCAAGGCGTAAGCCATGCCGTATCCCATACCGAATGCAATTGCTGCGCCGACGAAATCCAGAGTGTCATAACCGGGAAACAGCATTGAGCAAGCGAAGTGGAAAGCCAATTCCACGACCACAAACACTCCGACGAATATCATCGGGTTTTTGATGTAGTGGTCGCGAACGTCCTTCTTCTCTTCAGTGTCGAAGATCTGGTGGCGGTTTTTGGGCATCCAGCTCTTCAGTCTCTGCTTTTCAGGAGGGAGCACCAGGTAAGCGCCCACCAGAGACGAAATTACAAAAACCGGTCCAACGAAAATCGTGTCGCTGCCTTTGCCGGAATGGAGCAAGGCGACTGCGACCCACGGTACAGTCAAACCAAGCAAGACAAGCAGCCCGAGCCGGGCAGGACCCATCTTACCTTCGATGTGACCACCGAAGACCCAGATGAAATAAGCACTGAAGAAGAGCTGCACATAATGCAAACTTGCGAAATTCGCGTACATCATGTTGAAAAGCTTGCCCCAGTTGCTTGATTGGAACGCAAGGACTGCATCATCAGGTCTGAAGCCGTGACCAGTCATCTCGAAAAAACGGTCATTGGCTGTGGTCGAGCTCATGTAGTACACCAACATCAAGCCCATCAAGAGCGAGACGGTGATTAGTGGAAAACCTGAAGCCGACTCAATTTGAGCTCTACCTTGGGGGGTGGGTTGATTCATACGCTCTTCCTAAAGAATCTAGCTGAAGAAGGACTCTCATAAAACTAATTACCTCAAAGCGGCTTGAGCCAATCGGGCCGACGGATTAACTCGGTTCCGGGGGTTCATGAGAGACTCTGAGGATTTATCAGCCCCTGTCTCGCCTTCCGCCTGATTGCGCACTTCCGAGGAAGCAGAAAGTTGCAACGAGGTTATTGTCAGTAAAGCGGTGCCTTACCTTCTCTCAAATTACCACGTTAACTAGCTTGTCGGGCACGACAATCACTTTTTTCACTGAGCTTCCATTGAGCTTGTCTTTAACCTTGTCGTCAGTTAATGCAATCTCTTCGGCCTGTTGCTTGTCGAGCCCCCGGCGGGCGGCAATTTTGTTAACGATTTTGCCATTGACCTGGATGACCAGTTCGATCTCGTCGTCCACTGTCAACGCTTCTTCGTAACCGGGCCAGGACTCGGTGTGAATCGAACCAGTCTTACCTTTGCGGGCTGGCAACATCTGGAAAAGCTCTTCCGAAATGTGCGGCGCCATCGGTGCGAGCAACAAGAGCAAGTGGCGGCTGGCAAAACCAAGCAACGCCTTTTCGCCATCAGAAAGACTTTGGGGATTTTCAACCGCTTTCACGGCGCGGAGATAGTCATTCAAACCGTTGACCAACTCCATCAAACGGGCGATGGCAGTGTTGAAAACATATCTTTCTGGCTGCAAATCTTTGGTGACGGCTTTGATAGTTTTGTGAACCAATTTGAGCGCCACTTTGCCAGAATCCGGCAGTGAGTCAAAGGCAGGAGCCGCATCATTCTGGGAAATTGCGCCGGCGTCGATGAGGTCGGTGACCAATCTCCAGACACGACCAAGGAAGCGATACTGTCCAACGGCACCGTCCTCATTCCATTCGAGCTCTTGCTCTGGTGGTGCCGCGAAAAGCGTGAACAAACGAGCCGAGTCCGCGCCGTATTTCTTGAAGAAATCGGTCGTCCCGACAACGTTGCCGCGCGACTTGGACATCTTCTCGATGCGTCCGGAAGTGGGCGAAAACTTAGTTACCATGCCCTGCGAAAGCAAGTTGGTGAAAGGCTCGTCACAGTTGACATAGCCCAAATCGCGCAAGGCCTTGGTGAAGAAACGCGCATAGAGCAAGTGCAAAATTGCGTGCTCGATACCGCCGATGTACTGATCGACCGGCATCCAGTAATTGACCTTCTCTTTGGCGAACGCTTCTTTATCGTTGAGCGCATCCGGATAACGCAAGAAATACCAACTGGAACAGATAAACGTGTCCATGGTGTCGGTTTCGCGCTTAGCCGGACCGCCGCACTTATGGCAAGTGACATTGATCCAATCATCCATGCGCTTAAGCGGTGAGCCGCCTTCACCTGTAATCTCAACACCTTCAGTCGGCAAAATGACAGGAAGATTCTCTTCCTTCTCTGTCACCACTCCGCATTTTTCGCAGTGGATTACAGGAATCGGACAACCCCAATAACGCTGACGGCTGATCAACCAATCGCGCAAGCGATACTGTGTGCGGGGCTTTCCACAGTTGTTGTTGGAGGCCCACTCAGTCATTTTCTTTTTGGCTTCAGCGTTGGTCAATCCATCGAAACCGCCGGAATTGACCATGGTGCCTTCGCCGGTGTAAGCCTCTTTCATTTCGTCGACCTTGGTGCCGTCTTCCGAAACTACTTGTTTAATCGGCAAGTTGAATTTCTTGGCAAACTCGAAGTCGCGCTCATCATGAGCTGGTACGTTCATCACAGCGCCAGTTCCATAATTCACGAGCGCATAGTCGGCAACCCAGATCGGAACGATGTCGCCGTTAAATGGGTTGATTACATGAGAGCCAATCGGGACGCCGGTTTTGCTCTTTTCAGTCGACAACCTGTCGAGTTCGGTCTTGTGCGCCGCTTCATCAACATACTTCTCGACGGCTTCCTTGCACTCAGGCGTCGTGAGCTCTTTTACAAGCGCATGTTCAGGTGCGAGCACCATGCAAGCCACACCAAATACAGTGTCAGGTCTGGTTGTGAAAACCGGTATTTGAACATTGGGCTTGTTCTCAACAGTGAAAACAAGCTCGGCGCCTTCCGATCTTCCGATCCAATTTTGCTGCATAACGCGAACGCGTTCCGGCCAACCAACCAACTTGTCGAGGTCTTCGAGAAGCGGATCTGCATACTTCGTGATTTTGAGGAACCATTGGCTCATCATCTTTTGCTCGACGCGGGTTTCCAAATGGCGCCAGCAATTGCCGTCGACAACCTGCTCGTTCGCGAGCACGGTGTGGCAGTCCGGGCACCAATTTACTGGTGCTTCTTTACGCACGGCGAGCCCGTTTTCAAAAAACTTGAGGATAATCCATTGAGTCCAGTGATAATAATCTTTGTTGCAAGTCGTCACCTCGCGCCGCCAGTCATAGCTAGTTCCGAGCTTTTTCAATTGCTCGTCACGCATGAACTTGATATTGCTGGTGGTCCATTCTTCCGGGTGTTTCTTGCGCGACATTGCCGCGTTTTCAGCAGGCAAACCGAAAGCATCCCAACCCATGGGATTGAGAACGTTGTAGCCAAGCATGCGTCTCTGGCGCGAAATCACATCAGAGATTGTGTAAACGCGCATGTGCCCCATGTGCAAGTCGCCCGACGGGTACGGAAACATAACCAGCGAGTAGTATTTCGGCTTCTTATCAAGGTCGTGAGCCTGATAGATGCCTAATTTTTCCCACTCAACCTGCCATTTTTCTTCAATATCCTGCGGGACATACTGGCTAGCCATTTCTGTTTTCTCCGTGGAGGCGCTTGCACGCGCCCGTTTTGTTTTTCTGTACCGGCGCGATGCTTGCACCGTTTTTGCTTTGCGTGGGGGCGCGTTGCACGCGCCCATTTTGTTTTTCTGTAAAGAGGCGATACGATGCATCGCCCGCCCCAAGTTTGAGGACGCATACGAAAAGCTCGAAAGCCTCCCTGGCGCTCTTTTCAGAGCACACCTAGCCCGGTGCTCTTCCGAGCCCCGGAACAGTCATCTTATCTCAGTAGGTACTTTGGAACAAGCAAAGAAGAGGTCCATGCTAAGATTCTTAGCTACTTAAAATGCTTGCGACCCTGAACCGGCTGCCAGCATTTTGTAGGGGCGACGCCATGCGTCGCCCGGTTCTCAAAATGACGAAGGAAACCGCTATGTCTCAGAACAGCGAGATGGTGAAACAGCAGACCGTGGCAGACGACAAAGACGCCCAAGAACAGATTCCGCAAGAAATCATCGACCAAGCGCAAGAGCTTTGTCGTGGAGCGGAAGTCTTGCCGGATGGCGCAATGGGACTTGCCCGCCGGATCTATAAGGCAAAGAAAGAAGGACGCCCATTGAGAGCTAAGCTCGGCGTCGACCCGACCGCCGCTGACTTGCACGTCGGACACGCAGTTCTTCTTCGCAAACTCAAGAAGTTTCAAGATTTCGGTCATCAAGTTGTTCTTATCATTGGCGGATTCACTGCTCGCATCGGCGATCCCACTGGTCGCAACGCCACGCGTCCACCACTGTCAGCCGAAGACGTCGCGAAAAATGCAGAAACATATTTGAATCAGATCGAACTTATACTCGACCTCAACAAGGTCGAGATGACAAACAATGCCGATTGGCTAGATCCGCTCAGCTTGAAAGACGTAATCAAGCTGGCCAGCACGTGCACGGCCAACCAACTTATCGCCAAAGAAGCGTTCGGCGACAGACTCGACAAGCAACAACCAGTATCGTTCCACGAACTTTTCTATCCGCTTCTTCAAGCTTACGATTCGGTCGCGATTCGCGCAGACATCGAACTCGGCGGGACTGACCAGCGCTTCAACATCCTTCAAGGACGTGAGCTGCAGCCGCATTACAAGCAAGAAGCACAGATGGCAATGCTGCTTCCGCTGCTTGAAGGTACGGACGGCGTCAAGAAAATGTCCAAATCGTACAACAATTACATCGCACTGAAAGACGAACCAGATGACATGTTCGGCAAGTGCATGCGCATTCCGGATGAGCTCATTATCAAGTATTTCGATCTCACTTCCGCTTTCTCCGGCAAGGAAATTGATGAAGTGAAAGAGATGCTTGAAAAAGGCGGAAACCCGAAGGACGCAAAAGAAAAACTTGGTCACCAGCTTGTTCTTCAATATCACGGACAGGCCGCAGCTGATGCTGCCCTCGCCAACTGGACAAAAGTACACAGCGAAAAGCAGATTCCCGACGACATGCCATCGCATACGGTGTCAGAACCAACACCACTTTTCCGTGTGATGGTTGATTCAAAACTCTCCGGCGGCTCTGGCGAAGCGAAGCGCCTCGTGCAAGAAGGCGGCGTCCGCATCAACGGAGAACAAGTGAAAGATCCAATGCACCAAGTCACCGTCGACAATGGTGCTGAATTGGTTCTACAAGTTGGCCGTCGCAAGTTTGTAAAACTCGTCTCCGGTTAATAGGGTCGACGCCATGCGTCGACCTATTTTCAAGGTGTAAACCTCAGCACGTGCGCTTCATTGTCCACAGTGAATGCTGTTCCTTCAAAAAACGAATGTCCTAGAAGTGGCTTCGAAATAGCCATGTAGTTCGCCGAACCTGCACGCACGTACTTTTTGACAATCGGACCTAGTTGGACTTCGTTCAATGTAAATGAATACCCTTCTCTGTGTCCGCCAACGCCACTCGCGATAAGGCGTCGAGAGTTGGTGGGCACGTTGAGACCTAGTGCAGCTAACGCTTTGTCTGAAAACGCGACCGACTCTGCACCGGTGTCCAAAATCATGTCGCACTCGCGACCGTTGATTTTTGCGGTCACTTCAATTAGATTGCCTTCTCTTCGAAATGGAACAGCGTTAGGATCACGAGAGTAAGATGATGCGCCACGCTTCGGCTTCTGCACAGCTTCCGATTTTACGCGCATGACTTTGACAGTTCGCGCGCGATAATCAATTTCGTAGTTGAACGCCGAGAGAAACGACTGACCAAGCAACGGCACTGAACTCGCCGTGCCAGGAATAGTATCGTCCTGAATGCAAATCGGAACGAGCTGACTAACCTCGCCAAATTGAATTATCACTCGCCCTACCGAAACGCTAGATTCCCCGCCGACTCCCGTAACGCGCATTGCGTTTTTCACTGTCGGAATTTTGATGTTGTTATTGGTCAAAACCGACTGAGCAAAAGTCGTGTACGATGCTCCAGTGTCGAGCATCATCGTTATTGGTTGTCCATTGACCAGGACATTCACATAAATGTGGCTGGCAAAAGGACTGCTGGCAAATGGAACAGTAGCCTCTTCCGGTTGTGTAGCAGCTTGCGGAGCGGGCGCCGGCGCAGCGGGCTGCGCGCTTCGAACACCTAGCGCCTGGTTTGCCAAAATAGCCGCATCGGATTGGGGAAACTTATTCACCACGTACTGAAATAGCAATCGCGCTTTGTCGTAGTTCTTCAACTGCTGATTGCAGAGTGCCTCGTAGTAATAGAGCTTCGCCTCTTTCATTCCGCCGGATTCCGAAGCCTGAAACGACGTCAGCGCTTCTTGATACTTCCCCTGCGCAAACTGCTTCACGCCAGAATCAAACGAAGTGTCCGCGCTCACTCGTGGCACAGAAATAAACAAGGTGCATGCTGCAGCAAGGAAAACCGATGACGTACAGTGACACAGCATATCGCGATGTTTCAACTTAAAACCTTCGTACATCATTTCTGGTGAACATCAGCGCATTCGCTTTGAACTTGTGCGATTCTCTTGGACCATTCTTGTTTTGCAGCACAGTAATGGCAAATAAGGGACGCAGCAAAGATTACCGGAGATATGCCTACATAAACGCTGAGCGATAATCCTTCGGCTATTGAAACAGGAATGAATCCGATAAACTCGAGCGCAGCTAGAGGTATGATATCCCAACTCAAATAGGGTGATAAGCCATCACGGGCAATTATGGCGAACGCAATCAAACCCAAGAGCCATAAACCAAGCAATACCAATCCTGTAGCCTTGAGCGCCCGTCGAAAAGCTACTCCAGCGATGTTGGAATCTTTCAAATCCTCCAATTTAGCAATTAGACAACAGACAAGAATTGGAGGAAGAAAATTGTAGCCGTTATGGAATAGCAGCATGCAAAATCGCAACAGTACCGCCGCAGCCTGTAGGTCGGGTCTAACATGTCTATATGCGGAAGAGTGGGTATCCCAAAACGGAATGTAGGACATCGGAACACCCGCAAAAGTGAATGCAGTCAGGCTATGGCAAGTCGCCCAACTCAAAAGCGTTGCGAGGCCTAAAGCCGCACCGATTAGAATTGCTTTGATGTATCGCTTGTTCACGAGTTAATCAATCGTTTGCAGAGGTTTCACTGTGTTAATTGGTTCTGTGTAAGCGGAGTAGTTTAGCTCCCAGCAAAACGCTAAGAACAGAATTACTTCTGCAGCTCCGTAGAAGACCGCATATTTAAATGCTTCACATAGGCTGAAAAAAGCAATGACTGGAAACTTCGGATCTGCGAACGTGGAATACCAACCTCCGCCAAGAAGTCCAAACGAGCAACCGATTAGATAGAGCGAGAGCATTATGGCTCCCGTTAACTTTAGTGATCTTCTCAAAAGGATCCAACTACTGAACTGTTCATCGCCTTCATTTAGCCTCACCATTGAGCAGGAAAAGGCAATAGGAATTGCCAAAAAGTAAAAGCCATACTCAAGAAACAATAGACAGAACCGCAAAAAAATAGCCCTGTACTGAAGCGTTATGGACACATTGCTTGCATCCACTCCTTGATTGAAATCCCAAAAGGGGACGTGCCTCACGAGGTGATAGGGAATGAACTGAAACAGCCCCTCCGGAAAGCAAGCATTGCTACCCAAGAAATAAAGGCCGATAGCAGCACCGATTAAGATAGCTCTGATGTATCGCTTATTCACAAATCTAGTCTAATACACCATCATCTACATGCAAAAGACGCTGCCGCCGGATTTCATTAATCATTCGGCGTTATACTCAACTGAATCGAATTTGCCTCCTCAGTGTGCTTATGAGCTCGGTCTAGATGGTAGACAAACGTAACAAGTAAGAGCACCTCAGCCGGACCGCACACGGCGAGAAAAAGACCAACACAGAGCAATTGAACGAGGTTGCGAGTTACCGCAAGAACATCGAACAACAAGGTAGTTTGTGAGAACTCAAATCCAAGTAATGACAGTGGTGCCAAGGTTACAGCAAACACACCCAGTAATATTAGACCAGTAAGTTTGAGCGCTCTGCGACAAGCCACTCCAGCGAGGTTAGACTCACTCATACTCTCTAGTTTTGCTAATCCACACACAAGGCACACCGGGATCAGCAAAAAATATTGCCCATGCTCCAGGAAAAGCTCGCGAAATCGCAACAGAACACAACCGAGTACATGGCTATACGGGTCAGTGTAAAAATTATCGATGTAGGGGGCAAATGCTGCGCATACCAACAGGAAGACGCCGACAACGACTCCTATTGCAAATGCATTGATGTATCGCGTACTCACATATCTAGTCTAATACACCATCATCTTCATGCAGAAGACGCTGCCGCCAGATTTCATGAATTCGCTGGTGTCAACTTCGATTGCGTTGAAGCCGTATTTCTTCAACGCGGCGACAAACTCGGGAGAGCCTTTTTGCAAAATGATGTCGTCCTTGATCGCAACTGCGTTCAAAGCGAAGTTCAATGCTTCCTTTTCGCTGACCGAGATGACGTTCTTGAAGAAGTGCCTGATTAGCGCTAGACCTCGTTCATCAAAGGCGCCTTCGTAAATCGCTACTGTCCATTCATTGATCGCGAAAAAGCAAGTGTCGAGGTGGTAGAAGCGCGGATCTGCGAGTTTCAATTGAACGACCGGACTTACTAGTGTCATGTTCAAAAGCGTCGCAGATTCTACGTCAGTGCGAGGTCCAAACGCGCAATAGAGAAGCTTCCGGCCCGGATGCCAAATCGCATCGCCCTGTCCTTCAAAGCAGGGGCTGTGCTTTTTATTGTCCTTAGAATCAAATATATCGATTATGTGATAGTTGTTTTCTTGGAACCATTTGCGATACCACGGAACTTCCTGGTTTCTCTTCTCATTGCGCATTTCCCCGAGAATTACGAATGGTCTTCCATTCGGATAGGCGCCGGGAAGCACCTGATTTGCCGCGAAAACCATGTCTTCGAGATCTTCTACAGGTTCGATAATTTTGACTTCAACGCCGAGAGACTCGTACACGGCTTTAAGATCATTCCACTGCTTCTGGGCGAGCTCTTTATCAACCGCTCCAACATTACCTTGCATAAATGGGTTGTCCACTGATTCCACAGTGAAATATGTTGGAGGACACATCAAAACTTTTGTTGGGTCCAAGTGGGTCTCGAAGTCCGTTAATTTGAACTTCGAAACTTGATCGACGTTGGTCACGACCATCATGGGATTAAGCAGCGGATGCATAAAGCTCTCCCGTTATATGAGGAAAAGAAGAGAGATTCCGTGACACCTGTGTCAGTTTCTTTTGACACCGGGCGGCATGAATGCCGCCCCTACGATCTCGTAGCTGTAGGGGCGGCATAAATGCCGCCCGAAGCCGGCGAGCCGCCGGCGCTCCCAGGATTAAAGCGGGCGACGCATGGCGTCGCCCCGACAGTAATTACTGCTTGTATTTGATTGAGCAGCCATAGGACTTCGTCGAGGAAATCGCAACAGCTTTCTTCGCAAGTGTTTCGTTAAGAGCAGCAGCTACGAAATTCTTCGCAGTCTTCGCAGCTTCTTTGTCTGGAGTGCGGTTGTCGTCGATTGCTCCGGAGTACACGAGAGTGCCCTTTCCATCGATAACGTACATCGCGGGAGTTGTCTTCGCGCCGTATGCGTGGCCAACGGTTCCTTCGGAGTCGATTAGCACCGCAGTTGGTGCCGCACCTCTATCTTTGAAGGCTTTCTTATGTTCTTCAGGAGTTCCAAATCCTTGCTTGCCTTCTGCAGAAGAGCAGATGGAAAGCCAGACTATGCCCTTGCCTGTATATGTCTTTTGCAAGTCTTGCATGTTGTTTGAATCATAATGCTTTTTGACAAACGGACATCCATGATTAAACCACTCAAGCACAACAATTTTGCCTTTAAAATCAGATAGCTTGCGGGTTTTGCCGTCGCAGTCTTTCAGACTGAAAGCGGGAGCGGCTTTGCCGATTGTGGGACCAGCGTCAGCGGCTGGTGCCGCAGCGGGAGCACTGGGTGCTGCTGCTTGAGCGTTGGCAGCTTGTGTGAATACTGGAGCAGTTATTACGAGAAGTGCTGCAAATGAGTGCAGCAAATTTGAACGGAAGTTGTTACGCATTCCAAATTCCTTTATTGCCTGGTTTACGATGCGGCTAATTGTAACTGTTTTGCTTGACCTTTGTTGCATCAAGTAAACCCTGCACTTCATCAGCGCGCGCATCGTTGCCATGCTCAATCAGCAAGTTTTTGTACTGAGTCAAGGCTTCGGAGACTTTAGGTTCAATTCGTTGCAGTCCGTTCTTTTCAACAATGCGCTTCACTTCCCACAAAAATGACGCAGCCTCATCCGGCATCTTTAGTTTCAACGAGGTCATTCCCGCAAGAATATTTGCATCAAGTACCGCGGGATGCTCAGAACTAAGCGCCTTTTCATTGATCAACTTCACTGCTTTTTGGCATAAATGCGCTGCTGCATCGAGATGTCCTTGCGCCAAAGCAACCTCGCCGCGTTTCACATAATAAGATGCTATTGCAGGATTATCCGCAGACGTAGCTTTGAGAATATTGTTCATTCCGTCAGTAAGTAGCTGGTCTGCAATCTCATACTGCCCGCACCGCTCCATCGCTTCGGCTGACTGATGGCAGCTAACAGACGCATCCAGCGGTGTTTTGCTGCCCTGCAATTTCAACGTTTCTGCAAGAACAGCCTTTCGATAATTCTCCTCTTTCGTCACGTCAGACTGCATGTGAGCCGCTTCCATTAGCCCAATCAGACAAGGCAAACGAAAACTTTCAAGCTTGCCTTTTGTTTCATCGACTTTCAATAGCCCTGTGTTAAATTCCGTTTCCGCCGCAGCTCCATTCTTTTCCATCAAGCGCAGCCGCCCTTTTCTAAGTTGCGTCGAGAGGCGAATGAAATTCTTATTGTCCTCGTCTGGAATTTTTGCAATTGACTTTTCTGCTTTATCAATCTGTTCTTCCGCCTGCTTCAGCTGCCCCTCTTCGAGATACAGGTCGGCAAGCGAAATAAGCAAACTGGCAGAAGGATAAAGTTTATAGAGCTTATTCAAAATCTGGCGAGCTTCTTCAGGTCTACCACGTCGCATTTTCAGCGATGCTAGCTCCTGCAACATCCCGATGGCTTCTACATCATCTCGAATTTCCGCATCATGCTTACCCGCCAAAACATCTTTGACGGGCATTACTTGGTAATAAAGCACTTCAGCATCTGCCAAGCGCCCCCAACGTACGTTGTTTTGCGCCATCTTGATTTTGAATCCGTTTTCCTCGGTGCGCGCGTTCGGAGCAAACTTATGCAGAATTTCACTACCGGACGAAAGTACACTGTCAGCCAATTCGTAGCGTCCCAGGTAGCTCAAGTACGAGGCAATTGTCGGGACGGACTGAGCTGTGTATCGAAGTGCTTGTTGACCAGCCAAAACGCACATGGCGAGCCAAAGAACAATAATGATGCGACGTGAAACCGTGGCGCCGCGAAAACGTCCTTTCCAGTCCGCATAATCCAGCAAACGACCGGTCGCGGCCAGCCTTTCCGCATAATTCTCAAGACTTGGACCGACAATGAAAGAAGCCCAAAGACCAGCCGCTTTCGAGTATTCCGCCACTTCGTAGTAAGTCTTCTCGGCTTCTTCCGTTTTTCCTTGCCACAGGAGCGCATCGGCAAGCTTGCCTGTTGGTCCCATTACAGTCAGCCATTTTGGACCAGACAGCTTTTCACGCCAGGAAAGCTCGAAGCGCGCCATCTTCTCCAAAATGGAGAAATAGCCAATCAATTCGAAGAGCTTTCCCGGTAAAGACCAAGCCGAAAAGAGGAGGACGATAGCGCTGAGAATCGCTGGGTAAATGGCGTAGAAGAGCACATCATTCTGCTCGGCTCCCATTTTGCTTGCAAAGAACCCGCCCACCGCAAAGTTGACAAAGAACAACAAACTGGCGGCGAAGAGAATTACCGCCGCAGCAAAAGAGAAAAATCGCCAAAGTAGTAGATTGGTCGCATGCATCTGTCTAATTAGACACGAAAATGGACGCAAAGTGGGATTTTGGTTCTTGACTGCTATCCATCCGGGAGCCCGGGTTATAATTGGCAAAGAACGTGGGGATATAGCTCAGTTGGTAGAGCGCACGGATCGCACCCGTGAGGCCTGGGGTTCGAATCCCCATATCTCCAATTTTTCAAAACTCAATAAATCCGCACCGCATATGGTGGCAAACGAACGAGTCGAGACAGTTCGTGGGTCCGCCCGAGTATGGACCCATACATTTATGTTGTTCCAGCCAAAAATGTCTTTCCAGCCGAATATGTCGTTCCAGCCAAATTTGTCTATCCAAGCAAATATGTAATTCCAGACAAACCGAACGAACTCTCCAAGACCCTGCACTCCCGTTACACTTTGGACTCAAACGACCCCCTGCTTGACATCGGGGGTTTCAGACAGACCGTAACGGTCCGCAATCGCCGCAGCGACCGATAAACTTCAAAAGCCCCAACCTGCTTAGCTTTCCGGCACCCGCTGGCATTTCTTAAAAAGGCTTCGTTTACGTGACTGTGCGCCCAGGCTTGGCTTATCAATGCCTCGGGTGTTAGTATGGTCAACAGCTGAGGGCTATTAGCTCAGGTGGCTAGAGCGCACCCCTGATAAGGGTGAGGTCCCTGGTTCGAGTCCAGGATGGCCCATATTTTTAAACCTCAGTACTGACAATGCATTCCGCGATCGCAGCGGGATGCGTTTTAGTTTTGAACGCTCGCGAAAGAAGCACTACTTGGCAGGCTTCTGGCGCTGGCTCTTAAGCAAAGCCTTCTTGCGATCCTCTGCGGCACTGGCATCCAGATGCCGATTCTGCTGGCGCAAAATGGCAACTCGCAATTCGAGAGCCTTTATAAGAAGTTCAGCTTCCGCGTCTAGCTCCTCCAAAATTGCAACCGCCTTCTCGCTCATTGCGTCCGCTTCTTTGCTCTTTCTGAGTTCGTGCTGAATCGCTGACAATCCTAATAAGGTTCCGGCATATTCAAGGTTTTTCTCACCGTAAAGGTCGAGTCTGAGAGCCGATAGCCGGCGCAAGACCTTCTCAGCTTTCTCAGCCTGATTGATATTGACGTAAAACTCGGCACAATCGCCAAGCGTGTATTCCAGCACTTCTGGCTGAAAACCGGAAACATCCTCCGCCGCCGCCACTGCCTTTTCATACATCGCCTCGGCACGCTTGTCCCGCTTCTCCGAGAAGGCAGAGGCAATCCCGCGCAAGAACACAGGAATCGAAGTGATGCCCATCAATCCCATTGAGTTTTTGTGCGTCATAAGGACGTTACTGATTCTATGCGCATCATCAAGCCGCTCGGTACGCAGGTATTCTTCGATTAGCAGCGCTGCGGCAAAGCCAAAGGGTTGCGCGCATTCAGGCAAGTTTTCGCAAGCGGTGTCAAACACCTCCTGCGCTCGCTTCATTGCTTCAGCGGGATCGAACACACACAAAATGCTCGCGATCTTGAAACGTTCCTGAAGCGCATTGGATGAGTTGCCTTCCGCGATCTTGATGGTGGCGAGAATTGAGCGCGCCTCGTCTTCTCTACCTGAATCCGCATAGAGTTGGGCGAGTTTCATAACGAAAGCTTTGTACCAGTCATCACCATCAGAACTCAGACACAGCCCACGCTTCAACAGATCTTCTGCATCATCGAATTTACCGATTGAGCTAAAGTCATGCGCTAGCTCCATCATGCGGCCGACGCGTTGCGGCTTGGTCATACTCAATTCACTGATTTGCTCTTTCTGCTTGTGAAGACACTTCACCAGCTCATCGTCGCGACCAAGACGCATATAAAAATTGATCAGCGTACGTCGGATGTTCAAAAGCAACTGAATCGACTCCGCTTGTCCATCTAGCTTTTCGATGGCAGCCTTCAGAATCGATTCGGCTTCTTCGAGGCGTCCGGTGGCACGATAAACCTCAGCCAGAGAGACTTCAGCTTTCACAAGATCTGGGTGAGTCGGCTCCAGCAAGTCGCCCAGAGTATCGATACCGCGCTTTATGAGCTGTTCTCGCTCCAAGAGAATGTTTTGGCTCATTCCCTGCAATGCCATGAAATCAGACGACATAATGAGCGCACGTGCTGTGCTGTAATGCCGCTCGCCAAATCCATTGAGCATGATTTCCATGGCTCGCGCCACCATGGGCTCATACTGTGAGCGGTCTTCCAGGAAAACGCGCGCAGCGACTGTCTTCAGCAAATACCCAGCCACGGCAGGATGCTCGCGTCCATACAATTTTTCGGCAACTTCCAGAGCCTCGCGAGCCAGTTCATGAGCCTTTGTTCGCTCGTCGGAATCACGAGACAGGTCACTCTTAATCGCTAAAAGCCGCGCCAGATAGAACGCGGGCTCTGAGTCTAACTCCGCGCAAAGATCGAGCCCGTTCTGGCAATGCTCCTTCGCCTCAGCCAAAGCTTGCGAGAAGCCTGCACGCAACATCGAAATCTTTACCGCAGACTCTTTCTCGACATCATCAAAATAGACCTTCTCGTCCCACCCAAACCCAAATCGCGGCCAGCCGCAGCAAGCCTCATCACGGTATGCGCGCGTATTCTGCTGAGCCTTATTCTCGGCATATTCCTTATAGAGGCTCTCCAGGCGGTTTACCGCCTCGCTTCCTTCTTCCAGGAGCGCTCTCTCATGCCTGAGCACTGCGATTTGCCAGAGCATCTCGCCCGCATAAAGCAGTTTGTTCTCTTCCTTCAGAAGCTCAAGCGCCTCATTGAGCCCATCTTCCATCTTGGCGTATTGATTGTGCACATACCAAAGATTGACGAAAGTGTTGAGCAGAAGGGCACGGGTGAGTTTAATGCCGGGTTCGGACTTTGCATCCGCATGATCTAGCAGTGAGAAAGCCTCTTTTAAGTTGCTTTCCGCATCAAGATATTTTGAAAGACTAATATGGACGACTGCGAGATTATTGAGCAACTGGCACATCTGCTGTCGCCCGAGAGATTCTTCGCGTCCGTAGCGCACAGCAGTTTGGAATGTCCTCTGTGCCTCGGAGAAACGTCCAGCTTTGTATAGCGCAATGCCATCGTCAGCCAATGCCATAGCCTTAGTACTTTGCTGCCCAGCTTGCATTACAAATCCCCGGACGCTTAATCTTTATCTGTCTATGGCCTTATTACTTATGTGGAGTTATGCCCGCTGGTAGGTAAACCTCGCGGATCAAAAGATGAATTCCCAAACCGGACGGGCGAAATTCAGCGCGAAACGATTAACAACTCGGCAACAACTCTTACGTATTCTGAGAACAACTTCGGAACAGAGCCGACCAAACCCAGAAACAAATCGAGAACAATCTCGGAAAAACCCTCTCCACCCCTTGCTACTTTTCACTCTGTTCGAAGTTATCCATTAAAAACAGTCTTTGGGAAGAAGGATGAGGCTCACTGAAAAGTGAGCTTTCGTCTTTTCTGGAAGTCGATTGAAACTCTTGTGGATGTTTGCGGGCGAGTGAAGAGACCGATCGCCATTTAACAGTTCCAAAACATTCCGAGAGTAAGGTTTGCACCATCGAGAGTGCAGTCACTAAACAAACAGCACTTTTCACTCACATCCTTTGCCTGGAGAACGTTTCTATGCCGTCAGTAACAGAAAGTGTTAATAGACTCGAAACAGCCGTTAACGAAAAGAAAGATCAAAAGGAAATTACAGCGGCTTATGAAGAGGTTTCTACCTTACTAAAAGACCCAAAGAACAAAGATGAATTCAACAAAAAAATTGCTGACAATAATAATGATATTGGAGCTTTGAAAGGACTGTCATTCGTCCAAATAGACGCTGACGGCAACATGGAATTTAGTAACACTGAAGGAAAAACCGTCGAGTTCAATAAACAGAGCAACTTTAGCACCAGCGAAAAAGAAGCAGAAAAAACCCAGTCGAAAAACATTGATTTCAAACTAGATCAGGATGGAAAGCCAGTTTACGAAGTCAATAAAGGCGACACCATCTGGAGTATCGCAGAAAAGGTCTGCGCCGAGAAGAACCCCGGCAAACAATCATCTGCGCTCGAAGTCTACAACGAGATGAACAAAATCATCAAAGAAAATCCTCAGTTAAAAGACCCAAACAGAATCAAGGAAGGCCGGGATACACTCAAATTGCCGGCGGACTCCGCAACAGCAATAGCAGAAGCAAGAAAAGCTGCGGAAACCAAGAACGCAGAAAATAAAACGGAAAATAAAACAGAAGATAAAACTGAGAAAAAGACTGAGAACAAAACCGAAAACAAAACCGAAAACACAGAGAATAAGACTGAGAACAAAACCGAGAACAAAACTGAAAATACAGAAAATAAAACCGAGAATAAGACCGAGAATAAGACCGAAAACAAGACGCCATGCGAGCAAGAGCAACAAGTTGGCCCAGACCAGCGCAAAGATTTCCTGCTCCAAGAGCAAAAATGGATGCTTAGCAAGGGCGAAACAAAAGACACCGTATTCGATGACATCGACAAGGACGGAGACCACTATCTCACCGAAACGGAAATCAATGAATACCGAGTCAACAAGACAATCGGCAAGAACGCTAACCACGACGCATACTTGAAGGAATTGGCATCGAAGCGTGGAGATATCGAAGAATTCAACGACGACGAAACATGGGACGAGAACGACGGCATCACGAAGGGAGATCTCACCTCCTGGACCGACAATGAAACTCAAGCTGCCCGAAAGGAAAAAGAACTTGAGCAACAGAAAGTAGAGATGGAGCAGAAGAAGGCCGCTGAAGAAAAAGACAAGCAAGACGCCAAGGAATTGCTGAAAACTGATGAAGCATTCTTCCTGAAGGTCTCCGGTTATGACGGCACCATTAGCATTCCTGACGTAACCAAGTACGAGAAGGAATTGGAAACGAAACAACCAGCAAATGAAGCTGAAAAACAACAGATTGAAAGAGAGAAAAAAGCGCTCGTTCAAATTAAGGCCGAATTGGAAAGACGTTCAACGGTCACAGTCAATCCGAAGACTGGAGACAGAACCGAAAGGCATGACGGCGTTATGACACAGCAAGATAGCCAGACCTGGAAGGGATAAAGAACAAGTTTTCCATAGGATATGAGTGATGAGGAGAGCGCCAAAAGCGCTCTCTTCTGTTTTGTCTGGAAGTAAACCGGCGGACACCTCTACAGGTTTGCTTATAACGGGCGGTTCTACAGGTTCGGTTCTACATGTTCTACAGAGTCGCTTTTATTAGGTTCTACAGGATCACTTTCACAGGTTCTACAGATCCTTCAATGGGCTCCCTCGAAAACAGTCTGCTCGATCATCCCAACTGTAAGGCTGGAGTAATGGAGCCTATAGCGTCATCCAGGGCAACAAGCTTGCTTACTGCCTGTTCGGTAAGCTGGACCAAATCACCTGCGAGACTGCGGCTGACATATTGCTCGGTAAGTACGAGATCAGATTGGAAATCAGAACAAAAATGCCGGCTTTCGCCGGCACTTTGCTCATCCTGTAAATTTGATAGACGTACTTGCGGAATAACGCGAATCGACTCTGGCAACTCGTGACGTCTTATGCAGCTAACATACTCTCAATATGTTATGGAGTTGCAAAATCACTTTCTTCAATTAAGAGGCTTTGTACATTGAATAACTTTGATTTGATTCACGACGCATATTGCGAATTGCAATATTGTTGTTGACCTTTGGCGCTGAAGGCAATGACGGCAAGTCGACTCCTTCGTCGTTCGACTTTAACGGGAGATCTTCTGACTGATTACGCTGCTTTTCTCGCAACTCAAAACCTTCCTTTGACACCTTGTAGTCTCGCGGATTCTGACCCGAGGTAGAAATCCAACTCAGGTTGCTTTTTCCTGAAAAAATCTTATAAACTCCAACGCCGAGATTCGCGTCCTCGAATTCGTAACCCAACTCATTGGCGTACATTCCCCACGCTGCATTGCCCCATTGTTCGTACTGACGCCCGTAGCGCTTATCATCCCAATCTCCATCGTCCTGCGTCAAATTCTTGAATGTCCAACTGCCCGCTATTGGCGTCGTCAAAGCGGAATCGTTCCGACAGCTGTTGAAGCGATTTTCAAGCAAGTCTTTGTAATTCTCTGGAACTTCTTGAATCAATGGGCGCTCTTCAATGGGGTTGTTGCCCTTAGATGTGAACTTCTGTGGCAAGTCCTTCTCATCGAGGCGAACCTTGGAGCCATCCACCGCTTCGAAGTCCAAAAATGGCTGCTCTTTCATATCGACGAGATTGCCATTGGCGTCATACCAACCAAGCTCTCTGGTAGACACGGGATTCCCTTTGTCATCGAAATCCCCATCAAACCGACTGTAAGTGCTCGTCTGCCCATCTTTAGTTGTGTATGTAATTTTGTTCGCTAGACCGAGCCTGTCGAACTCGACTCTAGTAGTACTCTCATCATTAGCGCGATGGGTGGTCATGGTCGCGGTGCCGTTCGTTTCGATCTTGTTTTCAATCGTTGTGCCATCTACCAGCATTACGGTCCTTTCCTTAGAACTTGATCCAAACGCAACGGTGCCATCAGGCAAGTAACGGATGCATCTCGGCTTGGCATCAGGATTGCTGTTGAAAACAACGGCACAACCATCGGAGTCAGCACTTACATAGCCATTAAAATTCTCGTCTCTAATTCCATTACTAAATTTGTCGAACAAGTAGTGGCCATCTTTGTCGAGTTGTCCGTTAGCTTTGTAGACAGAACCATCAGGCGCAGTAAATTCGCTACACATTGGTGGCTTATTTGAATCCAATACGCTGAATTTGACGGTTTGGAGCGCACCGCAGGGAGTTCTACCGTCCTCCGGTCTGTATACCGTTACGACTTTTACTTTGTCATCATCTTCGCGTGTTGTTATGGTGGTCGACTTGGGATAGAAAGTTTTTTCAGAACCATCCGGGCTTATTTGTTTTGTAATCAGTTCTGGTTTGGATTGCGAGTCGCTTTCGTCTTTCTGAATTCTATAAGTGATATTCAGATTACCCTTCTCATCAAGCTTGACGTTTTCCACTGGCTCTCCTTGCGGAGACAACAATCCATAGCGCATCCACTGACCATTGCTGTCCATCTTATAAGTCTCGCCGAGCTTATCGGTGTACTTAACTGCGTTGCCGTCCGCGTCCAGCTCTAGTCCCTTGATCTGCTTCTTTTCGCTGCTATCGACAATTTGCAAGGGGTTGTCTTTGTCGATTTCATTTTTGACAGTTTTCTGTGAGTTCTTAATTGACTGGTCTTCTGTTTTGGCGCCATTTCTTTGAGCATCTTGCACTTCAGTTAGAGACTTTAGCGAGCTATTCTCTTGATTTTCCTTTTCGCTTTCTCTCGAATCTCTCTTGTTTTGAAACTCTTTTTGCTCGTTATCATTGCTCATTAGTAACTGCTCCGCAAACCGCATTCCTATCAGCAACTGATACTTTAGAAGCGATTTGTTATGAATACGTTTAATGCAGCGGATTCAGGCAGCGGCTCGCCCCTTTTGCACCATCTCAGGAGTCAAAAGTGGACTGCACACTTAGTGCGACGCAAAAACGTTGCTTCGCTGCCTAATTTGCTTTCAGTTTTTCAAGTCGTTTTTTCAAGACTTCTGCCGAGGCACGAGTTCTTTCACTTCTGCTCTGCGTATATTTGTCAATTTCTGCCTTCAAGTTGTCGAAATCCTTTTGGGAAGCCAAAAACTCATGACCGCCTAGTTTGCCACCTTGTTGCTTGTGCAAATGCTGCAACGCGCGCATCAGGATGATGTTTTGCCTGGAAGTTTCTTGTGGGCTTTCTTTTTCCACCGGACTTTCCTTCAAAAGCTTAGCGCCGACGTGCCAGTATCCTTGCATGGTTTCTTGCTTAGCCAAAGTGGACAGCTTGGATTTTTTAAAGTCTTCAATAGACTGTACCGGCGGTTTTTCATTTCGCTCAACAGCTCCTTTCACGATCCGCTCGCGCTGAGAAGTGTCCGGTACTCTCTCGGGCTGAGCGACCTTAGATTGGTTGATCTTTGCCTGCTTGAAGCTCTCTACGTATTCCGAATAACCACCTGGATAACCGCAGCCCTTTGCGATAGAATCGCGCGTCATGTAACCCTCCCCGTCTTTGTCACGCATCATGCGGACTTGAGGAGAGTCCCAGTTTTCGTGCATGTATTGCACGCTCTGCATAAGGTCTGCTGGATACTTAAACTCCTTATCGCTCTTGTTATATTTGGCAGCGTCTTCAAGAAATTCCTTTAGGTTGCTTTTTGAAATCTTTCCGTCTCTGCGAGTGAACGGCAAATCATCGGATGTTTCAATCCTGTCGAAAATCTCAGAACGGGTAGGGTCCAGAAATGAATCAGCAAATTTCTCCCTTCGATTCACTTTGGTTGCAGAATTCGCAAATCTATCAGAACTTAGTTTTCCACTAAGCGCTCTTAAGTCATTGTCAGTGATTCCATCAGAGTTTTTCTTATTGGCGCCGTCCCTTAAGTCCCCATTTCTTAGATTGTCGAACGTAAGGCTCATGTGCGGTAAGAATAGCTTGTCCGCCGGCGAAAGGCCTTCGGGCGTAGCAGCTTGAGCTTTCTTCTCAGCTATGGACAAGCGCGTAACCTGCCCTTGTCTTTTGAGGTCAGCTCCACCGCGCGGATCGTTCAAGTACTCGAGCATCAATGCGTTTACATTGCTTTCTCCAAGGTTGCGCAAAAGATTTTCTTGGTAAGCAACTTTGAGATTCGCGTCTTTGACATTGGTATCAACGTCATTCAACTCTCGACAAAACATCTGGTAGGCAGAATTAGAGTTGATGCTGAGCTCAGATTGGATATTACGTGCATCTTGCAAGCCTTCAGTGGCTGCGTTCTGCGGTGACCTTATCTCTTGTCCAGACATTTCATATTCTCCAAACGCACTCGGGATAGTTGAACAATAAAGCCAACTTGTTATCGAGCCGTTAAACGTGGTCGGGTTACAGATCTCAGAGCCTGCAATCCTACAAACTAGGCAAGTGCCGGGTTCCATGCTTGCGGATTGCGAACTATGTCGCCATTCTCGTCGCGTACATAATTGCTAATGCCAAAGAAATCGCTTCCAAGGCGACGAAGTTCTTTGCGATCGTATTCGTCGATGTAGCGGTACATATCAGGACACTTACTCTTCAGCTCCTCGCGGGTTTCTTTGTTCTGACAGTACATTCTCATTGCATTTGCAAAGGTTTCACTTGGATGGTTTGCCGGACGCATGGGTTGTGAAACCTTCTCCAAGTGAAGCATCTGCTCGTCCGTCAAGCGCCCTTGCGGTTGGTCTTCCAACGAGTTGCCATCTTTATCGATTTTGCTCCAATAGATCTTTTTATCTTTACCATCTGCACTCTTTTCTTCAACGTATTTGTAGAGGCTTCCATCTTTGGTTTCGATCGCTACATCTTTCTCTCCAATCTTTCGCCAACCGAGTCCTTCTATATCAGGCTCTTTCATAAAGCTGGCGCGGTGCCCGAATTCATGGAGCAATACGCTGCCCAAACTCTGCCCATTCTTTGTATCTTCTTTGGTCAAAACTTTCTCTGTGTTGTTGATTACGACACGAGAATTTCCAAACACGCCGCTCTCAGATGAATGAAAAGCAGATGCTCCTGCGGTGTCAGTCGAAAACATGATGGTCATTCTATTTATTGAGAACACATTTGGTTTGACAGCAGCTTGATTCTTTGACAGAGCCCATTCCACGATTTCTAGTTCTGCCAAGGTCGGCTCTCTAAGTTTGTCGCGATCCTGCGGAGGGCAGGTATCCTTCGTCTCAAAGAGGACACCGTATTTTTGCTCTATCTCAGCCTTCTTCTGATCTCTAAGGTCCGATGCATCGTTTTGCGCTGCCTCGGTGTTTTCGATTGTCATTTCTGGTAAGACGCCCTTCAGGGTGTCCGACTGAGCTGGAGTGCCAGAGTCACGAGTGCCGGAGGGCTTGAGGCTAATTTGAGGGCTGTCCAGTAGAAGTTTTTCAGACGCATCCTTTTTCTGTTCTTCTGTAAAAGACAGCGATGCTTCGGCTTTGCCCTGTAGTGAGTCTGCTGGCATTTAAAATCTCCGGTTCGAAAGACACGTGATAGAACACACCTCTTTCAATAGGCGTATGTTGTTAGCGAGGTGTTAAAAACGCAACAAGCAGAAAACCCGCCGGAGGGACGGCGGGCTTCTTCCTTGCTGGTTGTTGAAACTTTGAGGCGACTTCGATTGTTAATACGACGACTCAGGAACCGCCATTTACCTTTACTGAATCTGCAATCACTTGACCCGTCTGACCATTCACTTGCATGGAATAAACCTTGCCGTCGGCTGTTGTGATGCGAGAAGTGTAATTACCGCTAGATGGATTCAATTCACTTTCAACAGAACGCACATAGGTCGTCACCGCTTTGCCCGTGCCGTCATCGAAATTCATTTTGACTGAGCTGTCTTGGTAGTCGATATGTCGATAAGTCATAACACCATTGGCATTTATGTTTTCGGTTGCCGCAAAAGGAGTGTCATTCCACCAGATACCGTTTGCGCCAAATCCGCTGTCGATTTGCCCTTTGTAGGCCAAAGTCCGCATGCCAGTGAATTTATTCGTGACGTCGCTCAGTGTCTCGCGACCTTCCACGTCGTAATTATAAAATCCTTCAGTATCATAGTCGCCGTTTTGTCCTTGCTCTAAGCCTGGGGGCTGAAGAGGATTGTAGACACCATCGATAGGGTTCAGTTTCATATCTGCGATCTGAATGCCATTGCTCGTAGTATCAAGCTCTTTTCGCTCGTCTGCAGTTAATGGTTTCGCCTCAGCGCTCTCTAATGCCGCGGCTGTAGCGGCGTCGTTAGCTGCCACAGACTGCGCAGCTTCTACTGCATTCGCAATCTCTTTCGGAATATGTATTTGCTCTCCGATGGCTAGATGATCCGCGCTTTGTGCGTTTTTCTCGTTAAAGGCAATTAGTGCTGCCATCATCTTTTGTACTTCGCCGTTGCTCACATCACCTGGATTATCCGTTCCCTTCTGCGACATAACGACTTCGCGAGCAACCTTCCAATATGAGTCGCCCCTTTCGACGGTATGAGAATAAGTTCCGTCAGCATTCTCGGAAAAAGTCATGGCGCCGTCTTTGGCACCACCGGCAACAAAATTGTTAGGCGACTTCTCTGAAAGCAGCTGTTTGATGAGCGCGTTAAACTTCTCATCTTGAGTTTCTTGATCAAAAGATGGAGTGATGCCTTCGATAGCGACCGATGGCAAATGTTCGTCTGCAGTTGATGGCAACACGGAAGTATTGACGTAAAAATCGGTTGGATTGTATACGTCAAAGGCAGGAGTCTTAGAGGCCGCCTCTTTCAATGCATCCAGATTTACGTCGTACTGAATATCTGCCATCGTTCCGGTCCTCAGCAAGGTGGGTCTTACCGACACAATAGGCATCCGGTTGGACAACGATGGGACAACAGTTGGACAAAATGCGACGAATTTGCCATTTGCGAATTGCTTGAAGGCTGCTATAGTGCCCCCATGGCGAAGATATTACTGGTCGAAGATGATGTACTAATTGCTCAAAGCGTGGTCGACATGCTGCAGCAGGAGCACTTCACTGTCGAGAGCGTGGCGGACGGCGCGGACGGCTGGGACAGGCTGGAGACTCTTGAATACGACCTAGTTATCCTTGACTGGAATCTACCCTCGATGGAAGGAATCGATGTCCTAAAGAAGATGCGGGATGCAGGGAAATCGACGCCGGTCATCATGCTCACGGCAAACAGCGGCATCGACAGCAAAGTGACCGGGCTTGACGGCGGTGCGGATGACTATTTAACAAAGCCATTTAATCTTATTGAGCTGAAATCAAGAGTAAAAGCGTTGCTGCGGCGTCCGTCAGAATACAAGGGTGAAACCTTGACAGCAGGCGATTTGACTTTGCAAGTCAGCGAGTTTAAATGCTTCCGGCGCGGTAAAGAAATATCGCTACATCCGAAAGAGTTTGCATTACTAGAACACTTGATTCGAAACAAAGGAAGAGTATTTAGCGTTGACGAACTCCTCGATCGCCTGTGGTCTTGTGATTCGGATTCTTCTGTTGATGCTGTCCGCAAATGCATAACAAGGCTTCGTCAAAAAATCGACGTTCCAGGCAGCCCTTCGCCGATTACCAACATCGTCGGTCGTGGCTATAAAGTAGACGAATAAACATGATCAAAGGACTGTCGCTGCGCCGGTTGGGAATCATCATCGTGACGGTGCCGGTGCTGTTCAGCTTGGTTTTCTTTTGGTTTTTGATAAACGCTTTACAGGATGCAGAACGCGATTTGAAAGCGCAGATACTGGGGGCAAAACTTGCAGCAGTCGTCGCAAATCTGCAGGCGGAGTCATTCAACGCCGCCATGCAAGCTAGAACATGGCACTCAAAACGCAGCGAGGAAGCCGGAGAACGTCTGGATAAATCTCTTGCGACTATCCAAAAGTCAGAAGGTGATTTGAAAGAACTTCTGAGAAATGACGAGAAAAAACAATATCTCGTCTCTAACGCTATTGAAGACAGCAAGAAGGCAAGACGCTTTCTCAGCGAGATTAGAAGCGGTGCTAGCACACACTACGGGGGAAACTTAGACCCGCGAATTTTCCACAAGCAAGCGTTCACTTATATGAATACACTGGTGGAAAACTACCGACTACTAAATGACTACGCGATAGATCTTCAGAAAAACGCCACCGCAGACAAGTCTCGGGAGTGGGTAGTCACAACGATGATCGCCGGCATCATCGTCAACATCTGTATTGCAGCAGGATTGGGATACGTTTTCTCTACCTATATAGCAGGCAGAATTTCAGTAGTAACTCACAACGCATTACTGTTGGGATCTGGAAAGCCGCTAAACGTGCCGTTAAAGGGCGACGATGAAGTTGCCCAGTTGGATACGACATTTCACGGCATGGCAGAAGCGCTGGCAGAAGCAAACAGCAAACAACTTGCTCTTCTGGATAACGCGGCGGATGTACTTTGCTCTTTAGATGAACACCTAGTGCTGTTACGCGTTTCTGCCTCATGCGAAAGAGTATGGGGTTATGTGCCTGAGGAAGTAACAGGCTTACGGCTCGTGCAAATCTTGGAAAAAGAATCAGCGGCGAAAACAACCAGGCAAGCGGAAGAACACATCAAAGCGAAGTCACAAGGTGCATTTGATGCGCGCGTGGTTCGCAAAGATGGCCGAATAATAGACGTCGTCATTTCAAGCTTCTGGTCGACGAGCGAGCGGGCGCTTTTCTGCGTTGTGCGAGATGTTACGCGCGAAAGAGAATTCGAAAGAATCAAGCAAAAACTCATGGACACGGTCGCGCATGACTTGCGCTCCCCCATCGCCTCTATTCGCGCGGTGCTGGAATCGCTCGCTCTCGGCGTCATGGGCAAGCTCAGCGACAACGCGGTGAAAAGAGTGCGCGGTGCTGAAGGTTCTGCAGATCGCCTGTTGCGGCTTATCAACGACCTTCTCGACTATGACAAGTACGAATCAGGGCAATTCACACTCAACCTGCAAAGCCATTCGATTCAAGAAATTGCTTACAGCTCAATTGTTTCAATCGAATCACTTATTGAAGAAAAACATTTAGCAACCAATGTGGAAGGCACAGATTTCGCTGTAAATGTGGACGCAGACCGGCTGACACAAGCAATGGTCAACATCCTCTCGAACGCAGTCAAATTTTCCCCGAATGGCGGAACCATCAAAATCATCACCCGGCAAAAGAACAATTACGTGCTGGTGGAGATTACCGATCAAGGACCGGGCATACCCGATGACTACAAATCGCATGTGTTCGAGCGCTTCAAGCAGGTCGAATCGGAAGCACATAAGCACAAGGGCACTGGGCTCGGCTTGCCCATCGCCAAACAAGTCGTTGAAGCGCACGAAGGGCAAATAGGTGTGCGAGACAACGACGGCGGTGGCACGGTATTCTGGTTTACAGTGCCGATGGAAACAGAAGACCTGCGCGAAGCGGAAAAGGCACGATGAGCGCTAGAAAAAACATGATGAGCGCTAAAAAAGCCAACACAATAGCTTTCACGAAAAGCCTCCTAAAGGTTTTGGCAAAAGCAATCGAAAGACCATCCACGTTGACAGCAGTCTTCTGCGTTCTTTCGTTCGCAGCACCTGCGCGTGCGGACAGAACAGTCGTGTTTCCGCCAACGCCCGTACCAATCGGCACAGCGATGACGCATCCGCTTAATAACGAAACGCCTCTGCGAATGCTCGGAACATCAAAGGGAAACGTTTCTCTCAAAGACGGTGACGCGCTTTATCTCGTACCAACACCAGAAGGCATGCGCTATTTCGATGCTTTGTCAAAACTCAAGCCGCAAGACCTGCAACACTTGCGACTGCATGATGTCCCAATCTCGACAAGCAATTTCAAAACTGTTTCAAAAATGAGCGGGCTTACCCACTTAGATCTCAGCTATTCTGACGTCAACGATTCTCTTTTTCAGTACGTAGCAGATTTGAAAAACTTGCAGCAGCTCGACCTTTCATCAACATTAGTGAGAGGAACGACGCTCAACAAACTCAAAGAACTCAAGCATCTGATTATGCTGGATTTAGCAGGTACTAGAGTTCATGACTTCGCTGTAAATACCATTGTCGAATGTTGCCCAAATCTAGAGAGATTGAACCTCGCGGCAACTTATATCACCGATGATTCAATTCTAAAAATACAGAAATTGAAAAACCTGAAAAAGCTCAGGCTGGCGAAAACCAATATCACTGACAAATATATAGATAAGCTTCTGCAGCTTAAACACCTGGAAAAGGTTACTCTCTCGCATACGCATGTTTCCGCCAAAAAGTTGGATCAATTGCGAAAAGCGAAACCTGACTGTAAGTTTGTTTTCAGAGCAACCGACGATTAGCATTGTCCAACGAATGTCCAACGAGCGGATTACATTGTGAATGTACTCCAGCAATCGAGCTCGCTGTTCTCTCCGCACCTCACGCCAACCAATGCACGGCGAGCTCAATCCCCCATTTACCTAAAACAAGTTTGGAACAGGGTGTGTAGGACTGTCGGGCACGAAAGTGTTCGGCAGCTCTGCACTTTTTGCGTGGAAACGCATCTAGCACGCGGTAGCACTTGGGAGCACTTGGGAGCACCTGGGAGCACCTGGGAGCACCTGGGAGCACCTGGGAGCACCTGGGAGCACCTGGGAGCACCTGGGAGCACCTGGTAGCGCCTGGGAGCGCCGGCGGCTCGCCGGCTTCGGGTTCATGCAGTGAGCGCTCGTTGGCAATGTGCCCATTGCCAACGAGCGCGAGAAACTTTTGCTAATCGCGTTCAGCGCTCTCGCTCTTCATTCCGATCACGTTGCTCGGTTTTCTCTGTTTTTTCCGTTTTTTCTGCTTTCTCTGCTTTCTCTTCTTTCTTGTCTGCATTCTTGCGCTTGAACACGTCTTCTGCTTTTAACTTCGGCTTAAGCAGTTCTCTCGGCTTCTCCGCATCGCGCCGTTTAGCCAAATCTCGTTCAATTCCCAGACGCACAGAGCGAGCTTGCTCCAGCTCTTTCAGCGGTGCATTGCGCTCTTCCATATGCTCAAGAATTCGGTGCCAATCCGTCCGCAAATCAGCAATTTCCTTATCTGTTGGCTCCCTATGTCTCTCGGTCTCGACAAGCTTTGCGGCGTATTCATCGCGATCCCACTGTCCATCTTTTAAGGTTTTAGAAAAAAGTACATCCCCAGAGCGATTATAGACCTCCAGTCGGTCAACCAATTTGTTCTTGTCGATATGGTCAACCGTCTTCGGCATACCTACGTAGCCGGCATCATGGCTTTCTTGTGACGTGAAACGACCGTAGCCTTTATCGTGCTTCTGCTCCTCGTAGCGCATGTAAATACTGGTCTTACTAATGCGCTCATGAGTCGCTACAACCTTGGCGGTTAACTCGTATCCCTCATCCCTTAAGCGTTTCATTGTTTCGGATATTGGTTCAGCTTCTCGCATAGTGCTTTCGAAGATGATATTTCGCCTGGTCTCAATTGCCTTATCAAACACGCGCTTTGTCCAAACACGGCTGTCGGCATCTGTTCGCTCCGCATAGCGTTTGTCATCAAGCTTAAATATCTCGTTCGACTGCGGGTGGTATTCGCGCAACTCATCGCCATTGATCACCACAACATTGCCGTCGGGAAACTCTTCTCTGCTCGCTTCAAGTAATTTACTTTTGCCTGAACCTGGCTGACCACCCATAATCACCGCGCGCGGATACAGTGAAGATCGGGTCTCTTGGAACAGGCGAGATTCTATTTTTCGATAAATCTGCTCGTGCTTATTGGCGTCGAGCTTAAAGTGTCTGTCCATGCTTCAAGCGTAGAGCGCCTTCATGATGGGACCATAAATGTAGCGAGCTTTAGCAATCAGCTCGTAATTGTCTGGTCTCATTTCTCGCCGCTCCTTTAGAACCTGATTTATCTGCGTTTCTAGCGCTTTCAGCTTCTCCAGATTTGGCGTCTCTTGATTCTCTTCATTCACGATCTGAGTATTAAGATAGCCGATATATGCAGCCATTGTCTCGGTCGCGCTCTCAAGCTCCACAATTTTTTCGGTCTCCGTTTTCTCACGTTCCGGCCGGCCTTCCGGCATTGGTTTCTTCAGCGCTGTACTCATTTTTCTTACCTCTTCATTAATTATCGCATTGGATGCGGCAATTATTCAAACAGGGCCAAATTACGCCCGAACGGGCAAAGAGGGCATCCTTTTAATTTCCGCCCGCGCTCGTAGCTGGCAAGCTTCCATAAAGCATTCCCGGCAGGGAATAGTAGGCGATGATGGCGTCGCCCCTACGAGAAAGGCAGGCGCAACCAGAAGTCGCTGCCTTTTCCGGGTTCGCTAGTGACACTTATTTCGCCACCATGTGCACTGACGATGTCGTGACAGATAGCGAGGCCGAGTCCGCTTCCCTTAATGTCGCTCGATTTGATTGATTCGATTTGTTCAAAGCGTTTGAACAATCGAGTTTGCTCATTCAATGCAATACCTGGTCCCTGATCTTTGACGTGTATTTCGATGTTCTTGTCAGTCTTGACCACAATCACTTCGATCGCGCTTCCCTTCGGTGAAAACTTGATTGCGTTGGAAAGTAAATTGACGATGACTTGCACAAGCTTTGCAGAGTCGGCTTGCACCATCAAGCTTTTCGCACAATCAGAGGAGAGCGAGATCTCTTTCTTCGCGGCAATTTCTGCGACAGAAGCAATTGAAGAAGAAAGAATATCCTCAATCTGACATGCAGCGAGCTCCACTTTCACCGGTGAGGCATCTTGCGCGTTTGCAGTGGAAATCTCCTCAATCTTTCCAAGTTCTTTGATAAGCAAAATCAAACGGTCGGTAGTTGCGACGCTCTTGAGCACTTTTGCTCTGCCAGTTTCCGTCAGAGGACTGGCGCTCTCAGAAGAAGCAATCAAAACCGAACGAAGCTCACGCAAAGGCTCAGCCAAATTGCGCTGCATCGAATCGTAATAGTCTTGCATCTCTAGATCGGCGGCGATTAGCTTTGCGCTCATTTGATGAAAAGCCTCGTCCACATCTGATATTTCATCCTCGGAAGGCATACTTCGATCGAGCATACGCCCCTCCAAAAAACGATTAACATTGGAATCGATTCTGCGAATTCGACTGCGGACGCTCTTCGAATAAAATGACGCAAGTGCAATGGCAATTAAAATGTTTGGCAGAACAAGAGAACCGATCAATAAGAGGTGCCGCTCGTTAGAAGCCTTCTCCGTCCATTGTCCATAAAGCTCATTGTTTTTACTCAAGTCAGTAAAATGCTTGGCGTCTCTTTCCAGCGGAAGAACCTGATCCATCAACTGTTTTCTAAAGCCTGCAACATCGAAAGCCCCAAGGATATGAGTAGGACTGGTCATTTCCGTGATGTAACCGCCTACTAAAGCAACTGCTCGATCGATGCGCGTCTCAATTTGTTTGACCCTGATCTTCTCTGGCTCTGGTAAATCGATTGCAAGTGAAGTCAATCTCGATGTGGATTGCTTCATTGATTCTTTCAACTCTACGTAAACTCTGCGTTCGCCAGCAGGTCCTTCTGCCTTGTAGAGCAAAATCTGAGAGCCGAGTTGGAAAAATTGAAGCAAGATGTGGCTCGTTTCCGCAGCTATATCTCTGGCGTTTGACTGTTTTTTTGCCTCAGCGTCTGCATCCATGACAAAATGCCACAAAAGAGAAAGTGCAATCAACTCGATCAAAATCGGCAGAGCAATCAGCACAATTCCTTTCGCCGCGAGAGAAAAACGCATAGTTAGTGACTAGCCTCAGTGTCGGTGCTAATCGCGGTTTCGGACTTTTTCTTCTCGGCTGCAAGAAATTGGTTGATGTAGTCTACAAGTTCGACAATTTTTTCCTCTTGTTTGGCCAGAATCGCTCGCTCCTCTTCGCTGAACTCTCCATAAGAGCCTTTGAGTGCCAGAGCGACAACGTATTGTAAGGTGGTCAAAGGAGTTCGCAAATCATGATTGATCGTCGCCACAAACTCCCGTTTGCGATTCTCAATGTCAGTTAACTGGTCGTCCATTCGATGGAACGCTTCATCGAGTCGAACGAATTCATCGCGCCCTTCGAGCATCGGCGCCAGCTTTTCCCTCTGCGCGCAACGCTTGAGGTTGTACTTAAGCCGCTCGATTCTCGAAATGATTGTTCTGAAGAAAAACAGCGCCAGAAAACCGGAGAGAAGCAAATTAGCACCAAATCCGATGGCAATCACTCTGAAGAGACGATCAAAATCCGGTTGCTCACCTGTCAAACGCAGACGCTCTTCTTTTACAAGTGCATCCAACTCATTGATCATCGGAACGAAAATTCGGTTTACTTGATGTCGAAATCTTGATGCTTCAATAACAGCGGACATGCCCATCTCCATCGAGTGCTCAAATCCGCTGACTATAGCCGCCGCCTCGTCCCCGAGCTTGTTGACTTTCTCCGCGCGCTCTTTCTGCTCAGGGCGGTCGCTAGTAAGCAAAATCAAATACTCGCCAGTCTCTTTAGCAGCACGTCTTGAGGCGCGATAACTATCAGCAATTGCGGGATCTCTAGTAAATCGAAAAAGCGTCAGCATTGCGGCGATGCTGTAGAACTCAAGACTAACTTGGCTGGCGGCAGATATTATTCTCGTTGAACGCAGGCGAGCCAGAGTTTGCCTTTCAATCTTCGACAGCGTATCTGAAAGTGGAAACGACAAAACAAGCTGAAAGACGAGCGGAATTGCCACCAGGATAAAACCGGTTTCGGCGAGATTGAAACGGCCTTTCCTCATGCCCTTTTCATGCCTTTGTTTATGATTCTCTTTTGGCCGGTATGGATTTCGTGGTCTTTGCGCGACATGGTTTCCGACAAGAAAGGCAACTCATAGATCAGATATCAGTCTAGCGCAGCAGATTTTGTACCTTGTTAAACAATTGCCCGTAAAACGAGCCTGCCAACGTCGGCGATTTACTAGTTAGACAACAAAGTTTTCAAGCCAGTTGGGCGTCTTGGTGCCATTTAACAAGTCGACAACAACTCGTTGATAGAGTGCTTTTAGGGCTATGAATTACTGTGTGGGTAGAGCACCTATGGAAGACTTTCAAACCGGCAATGCCGAGGACGCCACACTGCGTGTGGGCGGCTCGACCGGCGGGCATCAATCGGGAGGAGAAAAGGCTATAGAGGCTGATCTCTTTTCGCCCGGCAATCTGTTTCTCGGAAAGTACAATATTCAAAACCGCATCGGCGTCGGTGGAATGGGCGTAGTCTACCGTTGTTCGCAAGTTTTTATCGGCAAAGATTTGGCGATTAAAACCCTTAATCAAGGCTCAATGAACGATGATGCAGTGCAGCGTTTTCAAACTGAGGCAAAAGCAGCAGGCGCACTCAACCACCCAAACATCGTGTCGGTCCACGATTTTGGCGTCACGGACGGCGGCACACCTTACATGGTCATGGATTTTGTGCCCGGGAAGACGCTTCACGATGTCCTAGCTGAGCAAGGGCAGTTAAGCCTTGATCAAGTCTTAGATATTTTCATTCAGTGCGCAGATGCCCTTGCCCATGCGCATGGAAAGGGCGTTCTCCATCGAGACATAAAGCCCAGCAATATCGTCTTACTTCAGGAGGAAAAAATCGGACCAGGTTCGATTCGAATTCTGGACTTCGGAATCGCAAAAATCACATCTAATAGTGCGCAGACGCAAGAGTTGACTAAGACCGGAATGGTCATTGGAAGCCCGCTATACATGAGCCCGGAGCAAAGCATCGGAAAGAAAATGGATGCACGCACAGACATATATTCGCTTGGTTGCGTCATGTTTGAATGCCTTTGCGGCGTGCCCCCTTTTCAGGGTGACACGATTATTGAAACATTGATGCTGCATCAAACCGAGAAGCCGAAGTCTCTGCGCGAAGCCTCCATGGGACGAGAGTTTCCCACGCGTTTACAAGAACTCGTCGACTCGATGATGGCGAAAAATGTCGAAGAGCGAGTTGATTCTATGAGTTCTGTTTATTCGGCTCTCACAGACATCAAGGACAAGTTCAAGAGAGAATCAGAAGAAAAAAATGCACTCAGTGGAAATGTGCAAACCAAAGAATCATTGAGTGTGAAATGCAAGCATTTGCTGACCACCATTAGATCCGCATTGGGCCGCACGCAAACCATTATTGCCCTTATAACCCTGGCTGTTCTCGTTCTAGCTGCATATGTGGTTATGCAAATCACACCGCAGTCGAAATTGCAAAATGTCAAACCGATAGAAATACTAGACGGCAGACTTTCAACACCTGAAATCGAACAAGCTTCATACGATCAAAAGGTGAAAAAGGCGCTCACTGAGTCACGCAGCCGCGGATGGGAGCACGCATCGATACCGGTATGCGAATTTTCACAGAGTCAATTCGATCTGCTCGCCAGCACAAAATGGCTGAAAAAGCTGACGCTGCGAGAATGTTCGCGCTTTACACCGCAAGGGATCAAAACTATCTTAAGTGGAAATATTGAGTATTTAGACTTTTACGACTCTGAATTGGACGACTCCTGTGTCGAGGCGATTGCAAAATATGGGGATAAGCTTCGCAGTCTGGGCTTGGGAAGGTGCGGCAATGTGTCTCAAAAAGCGCTTCTACCTCTAATTCGATTGAAAAAATTGGAATCGCTCGATCTTCGCGCTCTTCCTGTAAGCGATGAGGCATTGAAAGTAATTGTCGATGGACTTCCAAAACTCAGAGAATTAACTCTGGCAGATAACGTGTTGATTAGTGACAACTCTGCTCGAATACTGGCAAGACATAAAGCGCGCTGGGGTTTCGATTTGTCGAATACTGATATTACCGATGAAGGACTTAAGAGTTTTGGAAAAAACGTGTTTTTCCTCTACCTTATCGGCAATCCACGAATCACAGACAGGGGTATTGAAACACTTGCCACCAATTGTCCGGATCTCTGTGTTCTGCACATTCCAGGGACATCAGTGACACCCAAAGGCATCTTCAGGGCGCTTCAAATGAAAAACATGAAAGACTTACAGCTCGGGCGCATGTCTATCGACGCAGCGACACGCGACAAAGTCAGAGAAGTCGCTAAGGCTCGCAAGATTAACATCTATGGGTTTTGATTAGGAGAAACAGCGGTCGAGGCACCCGAATGGGTGACGTCTTTGATTAACCATCCGGGAAAATACCTCTATTACGCGGAATAAGATCTTAGGCAGACCGGATTCTGACAATGCTCGATTCGACCAAAACCAAGAAGCCTCAGACAGGCACGCGCCTGTTCTTCCGCTCGCCCGAGTCGATCTTGAGTATCACTGTCATTGTTGCCTTTGTGCTGGTAGCCGGTGCCGCAATTTCGTCATACATGCACTCGTCCAAGGCCATCCAAGCAGGACAGAGCGTCGAGAAATCGCAAGAATTGCTGGGCAGTCTCGAATCGATCATCTCGATTATGAACGACATGAAGAATCAGGCCGAAACGTATATCCGTACAGGTGAAAAGGGCGCTCTGACGCGCTACAAGAAGGATAAAGAGGGTCTGGAGAAATACATCACCTTCGTGAAGCACACCGGTGACGAAGAAGGCTGGCGGCGCTGGCACTTCACGTACATAGAACAGCTGACCGAGCGGTTCGAGAACAGCCTTGATATTTCGATCAAGGAGAAAGAGAGAGGCAACTTAAAGGCCTCAGAACCCGGACTCAGCAAAGCTCAACAACTAATGGAAGTTATCCGCGGACGACTGATAATCAGCGACGTAGATGAGCGATCGGTGCTTAAGGAGCGCCTTGAGGACTATAAGGAAAACGCCGAGCGTTCGTCACTCATGTTTTTCAGCTTGGGCGGATTCATCCTTCTATTCGTAGTCCCGCTGGCTTTAATCGTTCAACGATACATAGGCGCGACTCAAAAAGCCTTTATGGTTGAGCAACAGGTTTCGCGCGAAATCGTGCAACACGCGCCCATTGGCATTATCCAGATGGAAGCGGACTTCAAAATCAAAGACGTCAATCCGGTATTTCGCAGCTATCTCGTCGATACCGAAAACCTCGATGGAATGTCGCTCTGGGAATTGTTGCCCGAGCTTCCTCGTGAGGAATTGACGAATACTGTCGCGTCCGGCAAGCCGGCCATTCTGAAAGATGTGGCAATCTCGCAGATAGGCAGCAGGACAGACCTGGAGCGCTATTGGGATATCGCTGCCTGGCCGATGATGGAGGCAGAAAAAGTGCGCAGCTTGATTTTGCTGATTGAAGATATGTCCGACAAGACCATACTTTCGAGGCAAAAAGAAGTCCTCCAGCAAACTATTGCGCATGACTTGAAGAGCCCACTGATTGCATCGAATTATTTGATTCAGGCAATGATGAAAAAACACGCGAAGAACGGTGATCAGGAGCTGCTGCTGCGCCTTCAGGACAGCAACGAAGACGCTCTAAAGATGGTAAAAAACATGCTCGAGGTTTCGAAGTATCGCCAGGGCGTCCATGTCATGTCGCAGAATCAGCTCGTTCTCAATGAATTGGTTTCAGGCATAGTATCCAGCTTCGATTTTCGCTGCCAATTGTCAGAAGTTTCAATTGTGCTCAAACAGCCCGACGAACGCATTCTTATTAAGTCTGACGAATCAGCGCTGAAACACTTGATCGGCAATCTGCTGGAGAACGCGATCAAGTTTTCACCCAGACAAACTGCCGTTACCATCACCGTCAGAAAATCTGATGAGCAGGTCAGTATCGACGTGCACAACAGTGGACCAGGCATACACGAAAATGACAAAGAAAAGCTGTTCACGCCTTTCTGGCAAGGCGAACTTGGACAGCAATCGGCGGGAGGAACGGGCATCGGATTGTATTTATCGCAGCAAATCGCTCACGCACTGGGAGGAACCATCAGCTTTACCAGCGACGAAGCCACTGGTACCACTTTCACGGCAACTCTGCCTTACAAGACAGAAGTCGAGTCAACCGCATAACTTGTAATACCGATAAGCATTATGCCGATAAGCAAAATAGAAAGCCCCGCGAAAACAAAAAACTGTAAGACTAACAACGACAGAAAATGGTGTTCAACAATGACCAAACACTCAATCCTTATAGTCGACGACAATGCCAACCTGCGAGCAGGTCTCAAGGTCCTCTTCGAGCAAAGCGAACTCGTATCTGAGATACATCAGGCGTCTAATGGCAGAGAAGCAATTCAGGTGGCGACAAGGACCAATCCGGCGGTCATTTTGTTGGACGTCGGAATGCCGATCATGGACGGTATCGAGGCCTGCCAGCAGCTTAAGCAAAAGTGGCCGGAGCTGAAGGTAATTATGCTGACGTCCCACGACGATGAGCGAGACATCTTCGCGGCGCTGGCCGCCGGTGCAAATGGTTATTGCCTAAAGGACGCCGATTTTAGCAGGCTGGAAACTGCCGTTAATGCAGTCGTGCGCGGCGATTTGTGGATTGATTCGACAATTGCCCACAAAGTATTGAGGGCATTGCCGAAGTCTGGCGGTGCGACCACGCCCAATGAAGTGGTCTACGAACAGCTTTCGGAACGGGAATTGCAGGTTTTGCAATTGATTGTGGAGGGTTTATCCAATCAAGAGATTGGTGACCGCCTTTCGATAAAAAAGGACACCGTCAAGACCCATATCAAGCACATTATGGACAAACTTGCGGTCTCGGACCGTACCCAGGCAGCCGTCAAAGCACTAAGACACGGTCTGGTCTAGAGAGTCGATTTGGAAGGCTTGATGGGGAGCGATTGAGCCGGAAGCTCTGGCTTAGAAAGGTTTTTTCTTGCCGCCGGTCTTGAATTGTTTCACGTTCCTGTATAAGTTAAGGTATGACAAACGGGAATCCAGCCGAATCCGAATCAAGACCAATAACGCGGGCGGCTGACAAATCGTTTCACCGCATGGCACCACTGCCGGTGCCTGATGCTGCGCCAAGCAAGAAAGAAAAACTGAAATTCGACCTTACGATGTTTCAGATGGGACTGGTGCTTGTCGGCGTGCCGCTGCTCTTCGAAATGACATTTATCATCGGTCTTTACTGGTTTTACAAAACTGCAGAAGCAAAAACAATTGAGGTCGAACACACGCGCAACGTTCGCGCTGAGGCAGACCGGGTTCTCAATGGTTATGCAGCAGCCAGTATGTCACTTTTAGAGTTCAGCTTTCGTCGAGATCAAAATTCCAGAATGGAATTCATGCACTATCGACGCCACTCTTCAATGCATATGGATCGCTTGAAAGAACTGGTTAAGGGCGACGCAAAACAAGCAGAAATCGTCAAAATCGCAGAGAGCAATGGAAATTACCTGTCCCGAGCGCTCGATCGCACGTATGAAAAACTCACTTCATTGCCAGACAACTCGGTGATGGACCCCATTTACTTGATTGAACTGGGGGAAGAACGTTCGCGCATCATGAAATACTTGATGATTACATCAAGACAGGTAGCGGATTTCTCCAACAAACTCGATCGTGAATCGCAAGACTTAAGCGGCATCGAGCATGGTTATCGCAGGTTTTACCAGCTCTTCCTCATGATGGGAATTCTGATCAACATAATGATCGCGCTGATTTTGGCACTGCTTTTCGGCAAACGCATCTTGCGACGTATCAACACTGTAAAAGACAATACAATTCGCCTGGCATCAGGAAAGTCCTTGAATCCATTACTGCGAGGCAGTGATGAAATCGCCGAGCTCGATAACGGTTTTCACAAAATGGCAAAAGCTCTTGCCGAAGCGCAGAGAAAAGAAAAGGCGATTATTGAATCGGCGCCGGACGTTATTTGTTCGATCGACTCTGATGGACGCTTTGTCACCGCTAATCCAGCCGTGCTAGATCACTGGGGATTCGCTCCTGATGAGATTCTCGGCATGCGCTTCAGCGAACTGATTGTACCTGAGGACATTCAGAAGACAACCGAATTTCTAGATAGAATCCGCAACGAGCAAAATTCCGGCACAATCGAATGCAGAATTGCACACAAGAAAGGTCATGATGCGCACATGGTTTGGGCTGTGCGATGGTCTGCCGTTGATCAAGTTCTTTTCTGTGTGGTGCACGACATTTCTGAGCGCAAAGAGCTGGAACAACTCAAACAACACTTCATGGCCATGGTCAGCCACGACTTGCGGACACCTCTAAATTCAGTGAAAAACTTTCTGGGTATGCTCAACACACCAATATACGGACAGTTGAGTGAAAAAGGCGGCGTGCGAAAACAGGCTGTAGAACTAGAAATCGACCGGCTCAACAGATTGATCGACGACTTGCTCGATCTCGAAAAACTGGAAGCCGGAAAAATGGAACTCGAACTCAAGCCGACACGCGTCGCCAGTCTCCTGACTCTCGCTTACGAAGCGGTTCGTGGCATAGCGGAGAAGAAGAATATTGAAATAGAACTTCCCAAAGAAGATCGCGAAGTAAACATGGACTGCGAGCGCATGATTCAAGTGCTTGTCAATTTGCTATCCAATGCAGTGAAGTTTTCACCCGAAGGATCAACAATCACTGTCGGCTCGCACATAGACAAAAACTCGCTGAAGATCAGCGTTCAAGACAGAGGTCCGGGGCTGCCCGAGGGAGCAGAAAAAACTCTCTTCTCTCGATTCAAGCAATTCGTTAAGGGTCCGAATGCACCAAAAGGTTCTGGTTTGGGATTGGCCATTTGCAAAGAAATTGTCTCTGCACACGGCGGAACGATTGGTGCAGAGAGCGAACCAAATAACGGCAGTATTTTTTGGTTCAGAATTCCTCTGGATTTAGAAACGTCTCTATAAAGATCGCCAACCGCATATTTTATGCGGGTTTTCAGCCAATGGATTTATCGTCAAAAGCACTAGCTCGCTCCGCTGATTCTGCAAATCCTTATATATAGGAATGCGAAAGCGCCCACCGCCCCATGACATCCGTTGCATATACATTCCATAAATTCGCACCACTTTCCCCTCCTAGATCCATTCCTCTTATAAGAAGAATGGATCGTTTATAAGTAGTCCGCGAATACAGGGCACCCCATAAGTTAACTGAAAGCCGCAGCACAAGCCTGTTTGAGTACGCGAATGGTTGGTGCCCAAATGAAAGTGTTTCCAATCGTGAATCAAACGACTGGAGAATTTCTGCGCCGCTATGCCGTTCTTGCGGAAATTTTTTCTGGAAACAAGCGCCACAAATTCAATGTTTTCGGCGCTCTAGTCCAAGCACTTTTATAGGACCACAGCACAGTGCGGCTTTTCGGAATTACTTAAGAGATTGTTTGCACTTCCCCATCGGTTGGAATGTAGTGTAAGATAGAAAAGTACGCTCAATTGAAGAGCGCATCTTTTTGTCTATTCTCAACAACCAGGGAAGCCGCTCCCGTACTGAGAATAAGCTTTATCCTCATCGCCGCGGCACGATGAAGAACAATCTGGGGGCTTGGCTCAGCTGGTAGAGCGTCTCCCTTGCACGGAGAAGGTCAGCGGTTCGACTCCGCTAGCCTCCAAAAGTTTGTGAAAGCAGACTCGATGTGTTCGAAAGAACGAGATCACCAGATCTAAAGTCATCGAAGAAGCGCACGAAGAATGTGATTGAATCTGCCTCTTCTAAAGAGCTAATCAATCATTGAAAAGTGGTGGATGTGGTGGATGCAGTGTTAGTGAGCCTTCCGGCTTAGCTACAAATAAGAAATAACAGTAGCGAAGTCCGAAGTAACCTGCTAATATTGTAAATCCGCTGAGGCAATGAAGGCAGTAGCCAATTGCTCAGCCGCCTTTCCGTGAGGCTAATATCACGGTCCGTACCCTGAAAACTGCATATTGAGGTCCGTAACCACCAATGATTTGTGTGGCCTTTGCGTCGTCCTGGCGCAAAGTAAGCGAGGCAATTGAGGCCCGCGCACTCTCGACAGTGAGTGCACCATACATTGGTCAAGCTACAAAGAGCGCATGGAGGATACCTTGGCGCCAGCAGCCGATGAAGGACGCAATAAACTGCGAAAAGCTAGGGGGAGCCGTTATAGGCTTCGATCCCTAGGTCTCCGAATGGGGCAACCCTGCCAGAGTAATGTCTGGTAACCCTCAACTGAATAAATAGGTTGTGTGGAGGTAAGCTCGGGAACTGAAACATCTTAGTACCGAGAGGAAAATAAAACAAAACAGTGATTCCCTTAGTAGCGGCGAGTGAAAGGGGAAGAGCCCAAACCAGTTGTACGAAAGTACGATTGGGGTAGCGGGACAGCATACGAGATGGGATGACGATAGTTGAAGATGCCTGGGAAGGCACACCAAAGACGGTGACAGTCCGGTAAGCGAAATTGTCTGAACCTCAGCTGTATCCCAAGTAGGACGGAACACGAGAAATTCCGTTTGAATCTGCCGGGACCATCCGGTAAGGCTAAATACTGACTGGCGACCGATAGTGAACAAGTACCGCGAGGGAAAGGTGAAAAGAACCCCGGTGAGGGGAGTGAAATAGAACATGAAACCGTGTGCTTACAAGCAATTAAAGCACTATTTGATAGTGTGATAGTGTGCCTGTTGAAGAATGAGCCGGCGAGTTACCTTATGTAGTTGGTTAAGCGGTTAATACGCGAAGCCACAGGGAAACCGAGTCTGAAAGGGCGTTGATAATTACATGAGGTAGACCCGAACCCAGGTGATCTAGGCATGGCCAGGATGAAGCGCGTGTAACAATGCGTAGAGGTCCGAACCAACTGATGTTGAAAAATCAGTGGATGAGCTGTGTTTAGGGGTGAAATGCCAATCGAACTTGGAGCTAGCTGGTTCTCCCCGAAAGGCGTTGAGGCACCGCGTCAGATCTATCCTATGGGGGGTAGAGCACTAGTTCGGTGCGGGCGGAGAAAATCCGTACCAAATCGAGTTAAACTCCGAATACCCATAGCGTCATTATCTGGCAGTGAGACTGCGAGAGATAAGTTCCGTAGTCAAAAGGGAAACAGCCCAGACCACCGACTAAGGTCCCAAAATTCATACTAAGTGATTAAGGAGGTGGAGTTGCATAGACAACCAGGATGTTGGCTTAGAAGCAGCCACCATTTAAAGAAAGCGTAATAGCTCACTGGTCAAGCGACTCTGCGCCGAAAACGTACGGGGCTAAGTATGATACCGAAATCGTGGGTTTAGACTTTATTGTCTAAGCGGTAGGGGAGCGTCGTGTTGTAAGAAGAAGTACGACTGTAAAGACGTATGGATGAAGCACGAGTGAGACTGTCGGCTTAAGTAGCGAAAACATTGGTGAGAATCCAATGCACCGAAAGACTAAGGGTTCCCACGGCAGGTTCGTCCACGTGGGGTTAGCCGGGAGCTAAGGCGAGGCCGAAAGGCGTAGTCGATGCACAACGGGTTAATATTCCCGTGCAACCGTAGATCGTTATGAGCAAAGTCGGAACGCAGGAGGCTATATGACTGGGGCGAAATGGATATCGTCTCCACCAAAGGCGTAGCAAGTTCAGGTAGGCAAATCCGCCTGGGCGTTATAAAGTAAGGCCGAGTAAGGAAGAACTCACGAGTTCAATGTCATAGACGCCACGCTGCCGAGAAAAGCGGCGTTGCCAGATCGAAGGTTCTCGTACCCGAAACCGACACAGGTAGTCTGGTAGAGAATACCAAGGTGCGCGAGATAACTCTCTCTAAGGAACTCGGCAAAATAACCTCGTAACTTCGGAAGAAGAGGTGCCCTGATAGCGTGTAAGACTTCGCGTCTGAAGCGTGAGAGGGTCGCAGCGACGAGGCTCAAGCGACTGTTTAACAAAAACACAGGTCTCTGCAAACCCGTAAGGGGAAGTATAGGGGCTGACTCCTGCCCAGTGCCGGAAGGTCAAGTGGATCGGTTAGCGCAAGCGAAGCTGAAAAACAAAGCCCCGGTGAACGGCGGCCGTAACTATAACGGTCCTAAGGTAGCGAAATTCCTTGTCGGGTAAGTTCCGACCCGC
>JAVLKG010000015.1:0-92345 GCA_032128875.1 Candidatus Melainabacteria bacterium 17Bon1m | reverse complement strand
TCTCTCGCCTTGATTCAACACGACGAATAGATAATCCATTCGAAGCTGTCAAGGCCATCATAAAAGGGGAGCCGCATGCGGCTCCCTGTCCAGGTCGGCACATGTGCCGACCCTACGGAGTGGTGGGCCTGAAACAATGCTCGTCGATTTCATCCCAAGGGTTCACATTCGTTTTGTGTACACTTCAAGAATTTTCGACGCTGCCGATTCCAATTGTTTCAACTTTGAATCTCGCCAAATGGATAAATTGTCCACGTTCGCCAAGGAAATCGCTTGTTTCGAACTGCGAGATTCTTCAGGTTGAAATCCTTCCACTTCCTTCATTCCTCAGGTAAATCCGCGCACACTGCAATGGTCTTCGCTTCGAGCGCAGCAAATGATTGTGACCCTGAGGTCATGAGAGTGGCTGAGCTCCTGATCACGAAAGGCTGGGAGATAGGTAATTTCTCAAATGCGGCGAACGCGCAGATGACAGTCACTCCCGTGGAACCCAGAAAAACCCTCCGCAAGCATCGTCGCGGTCAAGTCATTGGGGTGGTGCGCGGTACTGGGGGTGATTGAAACAACCCGCAACTGAATCAGCCCGGTCTGAGTCATTCTGGCTCCCTGGGTTGCTTTCACCTAAACATGGAAGGAACGCTTAAATGTTTACCTATCAGGTTCTCACAATGCTTGGTTTTTGCATCACTGCCAGCATCCTCGGTTTGGCGGTCGGCCGTTTGTCGGCTCGTCTTCTTCGTTTTGACGAAGAGGAGGTGTCGGATGTGGCTCGTTTGTGTGCCTATTGCGCAGGTGCCTTCAGTATGATTTCTCTCACACTCTACATGGCTGAGATTAATGACTATTGGCCGCATGCTCGTGACTGGTCAGAGTTGCTTTTCGCTTGCCTGTTGGCGCAGCTGTTTGCCTTTCTGGTTCCCGGCGCATTGGCAATTTGCGCTCTGTGGAAGAAGATCGAGAATGCGGTCGCGAACCGCGTCGATAGCTGGTTGTCATAGTTCTTCTGGTGATCGTAGCGGCAGCTGAAAGATATTTCTCTTTCGGCTGCCGATGCGCTTTTTCGTGTGAATTGACTTTTTTGAGTGTTGTACTAGACGATGTAGCAATGCGCGGAAAAAGTAAAATGACCGCAGCAAAGAGCGCAGCGGAAGGAGGTTTTGGACGCCTCCTTCAGCTTTGCGTTTCCGGTAGTGGTGCTATGAACTCACGCTTGCGCCTGAGCCACAACAGCTTTGCGCCGCTCATACTCCGCCTTGTCAGCGAGAGTCAGATAGCGCAGACCGCGATCTTGCGCGAGATCCTCGGTGTTGAGGATGTCGAAAAGACCGGTGCCGAAACCGAAGATGCCGACTCCGAGCTTCGGCGTGGGGATGTCACAGCGCTGCATAAGCGTCAGATGCACGCCTGTGCAGGTCCAGTGGTCCTTCGCGAGCCTGCCGCTGTAGGCGCCGACCCAGTCGTAGCCGGTGGCGGGAAACTTGCGATTGAGGAAGTTCGAAAGAAAACGTGGCATGCGCGCTCGGCTTGCCTTGAGGCGAGCGATGAAGACCTTATTCTCTTCGAGCATCGCCTTGGCTTCGCGTTCCATGCAAACCATCTGCTCGCTCGTCAACGGCACGCGCCGGCGAAGAACGACGTAGTGATTGCGGTCGCTCGGCTTGCAAATGCGCGAAACCTCGTTGATGCACGGACCAGTTTCGAACCAGGAGCTGAAAAGCTGCAGGCGACCGTCGAACGGAATGACGTTCTCGGTGTGACCGGTGCTCTGCTTCAGCCATGTGGCGACGCGACCGCTCGTGCAGAGGACATCGCCAGCTTCCAAAGCGTCAGCCGGCGGGCTCACCCAGACATCTGCGCGCAGTGGGCCGCTGCCGACGTTGACGAATTTCGCCTTCTGCACGTTGAAACGCCAGATGGCGTAACCCCAGACAAGAAGGCTGACGACGCTGGCCGCCAAATGCAACTGGGTGCCGGCAGTGATAAGGGAGACGACGGAGAGACCGATACCCCAGACGAACGCAGTCAGGGTTTGCAGCCTCGAGTAGATGCTTCCGTACCCGCGCAGCAAGCATGATAGCTGCACGAAAGTGACCGCGATGGCGACGCTGCTCAGAGCTAGGCAGCTGCCAGACAGTCCCAAACCGGTTTCGTTCGTGGAGAAAAACCAGATGAGACCTGCGGACAAAAGAAACGAGAGGAACGTAACGAGCCTACGGATTCGATTCATTTGGCTGTCCTTGAGAAGTTCACCCCTGTGTTTGGCAGAGGTGGGATGGAGAGCACTTGATTCTTCAGCAGTTGGTGGCGTCAATCCAAACCGGAGTCGATCGAGGCACTGGTGGTGCTTTCTGTAACTCGATTGGTTTGACGGGAGATCTGACTGGTTGGGGAATTTGACTGCTGAGAGAACGGAGATGTGAGACTTTGACCGTAGATATCGTTCTCTTGTCATGACAATAAGTGTTTGCCGTACGTGTATTAGGAGTCTTTCAGACACGTCAAGAAATAGTATCTTTTACTTCGCGCACGTGCGCGAACTTTGTGAGAGTTGGGTGGTCATAATTGCAAAACATTTGATGCGTCTAATGACAACGTGTGTGAGCGGCGGATGAAGCGTTGTTCACGCATGTTTGTTTTTGTTATTTGGCGACGGAAATTTGTCCGTTGAAATTTGATTTTGGCTCGAATTATTAAGTCGGAGAGTGGTACTAAATATGGTGCAAGCGATTGGGTTGTCGCGCGTTTCAAACTGTTTGCAAAACAAACGGCTCTCGGGCGGCTGATGAAAAGCTTGCTTTCAACAGGCTTTCGCGCGGTTTCAATGAGCATGCTCGTGAGTTAAAATAGCATCATGGATACAACAAATCGATGGAAAAACCAATCGTTAGGAGGCAGTGCCTACTGACCGATTCGTTCGACGACCTTTGCTGTTTTCCTGATGGAGCTTATTTTTGACTGTCAGTTTCGAAATTACTAAGCGCAGTTTGAGAAAGTATTTTCTCAATGACTTTCTTGCCTCAATAGTCGTTTTCCTCGTCGCCCTGCCACTTTGTATGGGTATTTCGATTGCTGCCGGGCTGCCCGTTTCGACGGGGATTATCACCGGTGTCGTAGGCGGAGGCATTGTTTCGCTGCTTTCCGGCTGCCCTTTGCAGGTAAGTGGACCGGCCGCTGGATTGGTAGTTGTAATTGTCGAACTTATTGAGCAGCACGGCATCGAAAGTCTTGGCGTCATCATTATGCTGGCTGGGTCCATTCAAATAATTGCCGGATTTGCGGGCTTGGGGCAGTGGTTTCGCGCTGTTCCACCTTCCGTTATTCATGGCATGCTCTCCGGCATCGGCGTATTGCTTATGCTCAGCCAGTTTCACGTCATGGTCGACGATACCCCCAAGGGTGAAGCCTGGAAAAATCTCGTTTCCATTCCCGAAGCGGTGTACAAAGGCGTTGTCCACGCCGAAGGTACGAGCCATCACTTAGCTGCCATGATCGGTGTCGCCACGATTGTTGCTGTGATTATCTGGGACAAACTTCCATTGCATCGATTGCCCTGGAAGTGGGTTTCGCTCATTCCTGGTGCGCTGATTGCAATTGTCACAGCCACAGCAATTGACGGGATATTCAACCTGCCCATCAAACACGTTGATATTCCTAAAGACCTGTTGTCTGACTTGCGCTTTCCGACATTTGCTGCCTTTTCCCGCATGACCAATGTGGATTTGCTCGTAGATGCTGTCGCGGTAGCGTTCATTGCCACAGCGGAGACCATGCTCACTGCGACTGCCATCGACAAACTGGTCGTCGGTCACCGTACTAAGTACGACAAAGAAATGAAGGCGCAAGGCATCGGCAACGTGATTTGCGGTTTGATAGGTGTGCTTCCTATGACTGGCGTCATTGTGAGAAGCGGCGTCAATGTGAAAGCTGGCGCGCGTTCAAAGCTGTCAGCATTTTTGCACGGCATTTGGCTCCTCGCTTTCGTTACCTGTTTGCCCAATATAGTGCGTCTGGTGCCTATTTCCAGCCTTGCGGCACTGTTGGTTTTGACCGGATACAAACTCGTTTTTTCCAAAGAAACCAAAGAGTTGAAGAAGTTCGGCAAAGGGGAAATGACAATTTTCCTCATCACCATGTCGGCTATCGTCTTTATCGACTTGCTTACAGGTGTTCTTGTCGGCGTGATGCTCTCAATCGCCAAGCTGCTCTATCACTTCTCGCACATGAAGATTCGCAAGGAAAGCGAGGACAAGCGTCACAAGACAAATCTGTACCTGAGCGGCGCCGCCACCTTCTTGTCACTTCCGAAATTGGCTCAAGCTATCGAAGACGTGCCTGCCGACAGCGAATTGCACGTGCACCTCGAAGATGTCGATTACATCGACCACGCCTGTCTCGACTTGCTTATGACCTGGGACAAACAGCACAGAGCGTCGGGTGGAAGCTTGGTTATCGACTGGGGAACCATTGGTGCCATGTACCGTGACCGCAGACGCACTCCGCGTGGGGAGCTCGTGCCGAGAGAAGCTACGAGTCCGTCGGAGCTTTTGGAAATTTTACAAGATGACGATGACGACGATGCGACTGAAAGTGCCGCTGCTGCGACGTCGAATGGTAACAGCGAAGGTGCGAGATTTGGCGTTGGTCGCCGAGCGACCGATAAGGGCGGAGATGTCGAGGCTTCTGCTGATGCGTCGTCAGAAGCCGGTCCCAGCAATGAGTCGGAAAAGAAAGCCGGCACTAATTCGCTGATTCTTTAAAAGTTGGGTGGCTGGAAAAGCTCGCTTAGAACGTCTAGAGAGCGGTGAATGTTTTGCCTCGCTATTTCAGCCCCGCTAACGCGGGTTTTTCGATTTCATCTTCGTTCTAATCTTAAATTGGCACAAATTTGTTTCTTTGGTCTCGAAAAGCCCTTCGAGCTGAGATTTAGCTCTTCAATCCTGGTGGGTTCCGAGGATAGATTCAAAACACTTCCGATGACTCTTAATCTCTCAGCTTTACCAGGACTCGCCACTACAACGACTACGGCACCTTGAACGTTCACGACTTTTGCTGTGTAAGCGAAAGTTGGGTAAAGCCTGAGAGTTGTTTTGCTTGTGGAAAGCAAAGCAAAGTCATCAAACTCTGCATCCGAAGGGATGACATTCGCATGAAGACCACTCGGTCGAACTCGCAGCGCACCCTCTCTGTTGAAGCGCTCGAGCCGCGGTGCGTGCTGTCCGGTAACCCGGTGGGTTCGGCGCCGCAAATCTTCCTCGACCCGTTCGCTAGCGAAGTGAGCGAGGGGCGCCAATTCGTCATCACCGGTCGCGTTCTCGACGGCGACACGCCGACCAATTTGCTCAACGCCACCGTCAACTTTGGCACGGGCCCTGAGCCTGTCTCGATCAACCCGGACGGCTCCTTCCGCCTGAGCTACGTGCCACCCTACGAGGGCAGCATCGATATTACCCTGACGGTGCAAGACGACCAGAGCAACCAAGCCGTGGAGGTCATGCAAGTTCAGTCTGTCAACGTGCTGCCGGTCATCGATGTCCGCCTTCTGACGCCTGCCGTCGTCGGTCAACCCATCAACGCCGTCGGCTCATTTGAAGACCCGGGCGACGACGTCTGGAGCGGCGAGGTTTACTACAACTACGTCGACCAGGACAATCCGGGCGACGTGGAGCCCCTGCAGCTCAACCCGGATAAGACCTTCAACTTGTCGCACCTCTACGACTCGCCGGGCGACTACACGATTCGCATCGTCATCTCTGATGGCAATTCGGAAGTGCCGACCTCGAGCGAGGCGTACTTGGTCGTGTCGGTCCGGGGCGAACCGAACGACCCTCCGGTGCTGCCGCCGCAGCAGACCACCATCAACGAAGGTCAGACGGCTACCTTCAATGTGGTGTTCAGCGGCATCGACTCCGGACGACTGCACGAGGTCTTCGTCGACTACGGCTCTGGCTATGTCCCGGTGGCACTCGGCGCCGATGGGAAGTACACTGTCTCTAAATTCTACGGACAGGACAGCAGTGACATCACGGGTGGTGCATATCTGCTGCCGGTGCGAGTAGTCGAAGCCGAGGGCGATGTGACCGACGCGACGTTCCTCGTCTTCGTCAACAACGTGGTGCCGGACGTGAACGCGCGCCCGGATCAGGTCATCTACGTCGGTGAGAGCGCGGACAAGGGGCTGTTTTCCTTCCGCGACCCCGGCGAGGAGTACGCTGCAGACGGTTCACCGCTCTGGCGTTACGAAATCTACCTCAACGGCGTGCTCGCACTGCCGAAGGGCGTCCCGGTTTTGCCGAACACCGACTACTCGGCAATCTTCGATGGTCTGGCTGTCGGGACTTACAACGTCACGGTCAAAGTCTATGATGACGATAGCCTTGGCAGCGACTCGTTTTTCATCACCGTACTTCCGAAGGCGGTGCCTCCCGTCGAACCGCCTGTGACGCCTCCGGTCACGCCGCCGACGCAACCACCTGTGACGCCTCCGGTCACGCCGCCGACGCAACCACCTGTGACGCCCCCGGTCACGCCGCCTACGGAGGCGCCGGTGACGCCCCCGGTCACGCCGCCGACGCAACCACCTGTGACGCCCCCGGTCACGCCGCCTACGGAGCCGCCGGTGACGCCCCCGGTCACGCCGCCTACGGAGCCGCCAGTGACGCCACCGGTCACGCCGCCGACGGAGCCGCCAGTGACGCCCCCGGTCACGCCGCCGACGGAGCCGCCAGTGACGCCCCCCGTCACTCCGCCGGCAAAACCGCCGGTGACGCCTCCGACGATCTTCTTCCCGCCGACGGTACCGCCTCCTGTGGTGGTACCGCAGCTGGTGCCCCCGTTGCCGCCGGTTGCGATCCAGTTGCCAGGCTACGTTGCGCAGCCGGTCCCGCAGTCTGTCGTTCCGCCCGTTGGGTACTTCTACTTCAGCGAGCAGCATTACCCGCCAGTGCCTCATCTGGCCGACCGCACCATCGATGAAGGCAGCGTCATGGAGTATCAAGGTTGGTTTGATGACGCAGACCAAGTCGACAGCTGGCGCGGGCGCGTCGATTATGGTGACGGCTCTGGTTGGCATGAGCTTGTCATCGAGCCCGGTCGCCGCTTCACCCTGCAGCACTTCTACGGTCAAGACGGCGACTACAAGGTCATCGTCGAGATCTACGATAGCTACGGACTTTGGGGCCGCGACACCATGACGGTGCACGTCAACAACGTGCTGCCATCGGTGAAGCTCAACGGCAAGAAGCTGTGCAAGATGGGCGACAACATGCAACTTGACGGCAGCTTCGAGGATCCTGGTGCTGACGTCTTCACAGGCGTCGTCGACTACGGAGACGGCAGCAAGCCGGCGGGCATCGTCCTCGACGGCAAGTCATTCAAGCTCTCGCACAAGTACGAAAAGGAGGGCACCTACAAAGTCGTCGTTAAGATCTTCGACGGCAAGGGTCACGGCTCGGCTGAGTTCACGGTGGAGGTCGATGACGTTGCCGCCAGAGCTCCGAACGGCTCGGAGCCCGGGCTCGGCGAGGAGAATTGCGGCTACAGCGACGCAGGTTGTGAAGGCTTCGCTGGCGTCGGCATCGACAATGGAAGCGGCGGCGGGCAAACGAACGCCGACATCGACCTCAGCGCTCTCGACGACTTGTTCGCCGGAGACGAAATCGCGTTGCTCACACTGGGCGTGGTCTTCGGCGGCATCTACGTCGGCAGTCGCCAGCTGCACAAACGAGACGGAGAGAAGGAAAACGCCCACAACGAGAACTAAGCCCGTCATCGAGTCTTTGGAACGTTGCTCGGAAACGCAGTGCAGTTCAACTTCAACTGTTGAATTGCACTGATGCAAAACCTCATCAGGAGACTCTCATGGTAATGTGCCTCGTGTCGGTGAGCTGCCCGGGCACGAAGACGCCCTTGCGCAAGAACCCCACGCTCGAGCCCATCATGCGCCTCTTGGACGCGCACGCGATCGCCTACCAGTTCGCCGACACGATGGCGGGCTGGGGGTGTCTGAACCAAGATTGGCTCGAGTTCACCTGCGTGGTCGAAACGAGCTGGAGCTGGTGCAAGCCCAAGTTCCTCAGCCAGGAGGAGTGGACCGAGATCTGGCATCCGCTGCTGGAGGAGGGCAAGTTGCTCATGCAAATCCACTACCGGCTCAACGGTAAGCTGGTCGCTCACCACTGAGCGCGAACAGTCCGATGAGGAAGGCAGGGGCTCGCCTAAAACTGGCCCCTGCCTAGCCAGTTAAAATCGCCATTTGCGCCCTTGGGTGTGATGTGCAAATTCGTTGCTGTAGGGCCTACGTATGGCGTAGGCCCTACAGCAAATCGCAGTTGGCGTCTTGGAAGAACAGAGAGCATTACGTTTACTGAGGTCATACGTTTTGATTTGGTTTGTACTACATCAAGTAGCATTGCCTCTGCAAAAAAAGCAAGGCAGAGGTAAATGGCGATAAATCGGCACTTCCCACTGCCCGCTTTTCGAGGAAGTCTCAACGTGAATGCGAAGTTACCCAGCCACCCGCAGCCTGCGAGTGACGGGGCTTTTCGCTGTTGACCCGCCTGAATGGCAAGTCCGGTTGCCGTGCTAGACCTTCGCGCCGTGCTCGTCGAGGAGCTGATAGCGCGCGACCGCATCTTCGTCGACCGGCACCGAGGTCGGCGTCATGAACGGGAAGATGTTGTCGTTGCTGTCGTTGTTCGCCGTCGACGTCTCCAGCATGATCGTGTCCTCGCCGCCCTTCGGCACCGAGATGATGTGCGAGAGTTCGCCGGGCAGCGTGATCGTTTCGCCGGGATTGACTACGATCGAGCCGTTGGCAGCCAGCTTGTGCCAGATGCCGTCGACCTGCACGTTCACTTCTTTGTCCGACAGAGCGGTGTCGCCGTCAGCCCAGGCCAGCTCGAAGTGCACCGGGGCACCTGCGACGACCGTGACTTCCTTGCGAGCCTTCTGGCGGTGGAAGTGGTGCGGCTCGGTCTGACCGGCTTGCACGAAGAGGAACTTGCGCGAGAAGCCCGTGACCGGGTATTCGCGGGTTCCGACCGTTTGCGTCTTCGTCACCGGAGCGCCAGTCTCGTCGACGAGCGGCGAGCATAGCGAGAGGATGACAAGTCCGCAGTTGGGGAAGTCGCCCACACCGAAGTCGACGACCTTCCAGCCGAGCTTCTGATGGCGGATGCCGTCAGCGCTGGCGTCGAACTGCGAGGGCTGCCACTCGGACCACTTGGGCAACGCGACTCCGAGCTTCTTGGCGTTGGCAATGGCGCGAGCGATTGCTGCATCGATTTCTGAACGCTTCATACATTTTCCTTTGGCTATTGAGTTTGAATGATTATCGCAAACGCGACAGAATTTCTCGTCCGCCGCAACAGATTGCAAAGCCTTTCGGCGATGACAATTCACCGGGCTTAGAGAACAGCGCTCAGCTGCAGCTTAGCTGAAGATGATGCCGTGCTTTTTGACCAGCTCCACAACCCGCGGGGGAACGAGGGTATCGATGGACAGACCCGCTTTGATGGCATCGCGGACGATACCACTCGAGAGGGTCGAGATTTGCTGGTCGAAGACGCGCACATTCGTGAGCTTCAGTTCGTCCGCCCACTTTCGAGCGAGTTCGGCGGTGTACTTCCCGCGCGGAACAACTGCGAGACACACACGAGCGAGCAAGGCTTCCGCCTCTTCCCACTTGGTGACGTTCGCCGGATTTTCCGGGTCGAGATATTCCGCCGAGAGGATGAAGGTGATTGCGACCTCCTCCCCTGTTTGCGCAGCGAGCAGTTCCGTCAACTGTTCGACTGTGCGGTAGGTGTACGACAGACCCGGAAGGTCCAGCTCGATGCGGCTGGCTTCCAGCTCAGGATTGCCCTCGACGGCGCCCTTCACCAGCTCATGCCGAACTTCACCGTCGGTGACGCCCAGCTTGTGCGGTGGTTGGCCTGCCGTGACGAGCAGAACTTTGTCGAGACCAAGTTGCTTGGCCACGAACTTGGCGACATCGACATGTCCGTTATGGACGATGTCGTATGTGCCACCGAGGATTCCGATGTTTTTCATATTTGGCCTCCTTTGGGGATTTAGAGAACTTGAAGTGAGCACGCCAAAAGGCGCAAAAAAACGCAGCCATCCTCAAGTCGAGAACGACAACGCTTGTTTTCCAGTTGGAGGCCCAGACTCACTTCAATGTCCGTGCCAATTAATTCGAGACAAACCCGTTGTTTTTTTGTGCAACTTACTGGTGAGCAAGGCTCACGCGAAGCTCAACACGACTTACGAATCACATCCGACAACCGAAGTTGCTTTGAGTGGCGGCTCATGGATGCTGAATTGTTAGTTGTGTTGGATTGCTCCGAGATTGCTTGAAAAAAAGAACGATTCCCTTACGTATCAAGAAGCACGCTCAGGAAAAAGCACCAAAAAAGGCTTAGCGATAACTGTGTTAGCTGTTGCTAATGTGTCTTGAGCCTCACCCAGATGCCTTCTTCTGCGTTCAAAGGGGGATGGAAGCAAATGTGAAGAGGTGTCAAAAATTGCGTTTGGCGCAATATGAAGCGCTGCTCACAATTGCGCGAGTCTCTAATGTTTGGTTGCGCGAGTCTCTCATCTGGCATTTCTGCGTGACCGGAACGTGAGGGATGCGCGAAGTTTTGAAATCGTGGAAACCATTAATTGTGCTTGCATTCAGGGCTTTTCAGTAGTACGATTTGCGTGGTTGTTGACATCCGAGCTTCCATTCGGTCAACGACCTTAGTAAATAAGCAACAAATCCTTCCTCCCCACCCTCCGAAAAATTCGATGAGTACTGACGTTCCAGAAAAATCTGGCGCGGTCAACGATGATAGTTCTATCGTCCGAAACCAGCGAAACCTCTACCAATTCACGGGCGACAACCCGACAGGCGTGCAAAATGCGCGTCCGAACTCGCTCGATTACTATCGTTTTTCCGGAGATGGACAAGACAAGAGTGCTCAGCCACGCCCTGACCTAGTTGCGCAAACAGGCGACTCGCCAGCCGCTCAGGCCCGTGCAGCTTTGGAGAACCCTTCAGCTACTGCTCAGGACAAATTGAAAGCAGTGGAAAAACTGTTGTCGACCGGTGTAGACAAGTTGGAAATCACCGATAGAGATGGAACCAAGCGACAGCTTCGTTTGGAACTGGACATGTCTTGCGGAAAGCCTCTAATTCACGCATTCACCAACGAGGGCGGCAAAGAAAGAGTGCTTCTTCGCGCAGTTAGCAACGGTGACGGAACATACAAACAACAGCGCGGCAAGAACGGTGAAGTCGGCTTCTACGGCGATTGGTGGACAAAGAATATGTCCGACAAGAGCAACTTTGTCGAAGCTAGGCAACCTATTACGAGAGGAGATCAGCTCCAGCCTGAAGCGCGCGCCGATGGGCTCTACATGCCGCGTCGCATCGAACAATATCAGCCCAACCAACGTACGCAGCCAGTGGTCTGGGATCGTTTCCAACCGAATTATCGACCGAGTGACGGAATTCTTCCTATTCCAAATATCACCGATATGACCAATGGCAACACAGACCAGGTTGCACTTAATCAAGCATTCGATGCTGCCAAAAATGGGTTGGTCAACGGCCGCCGCCCCGTCTACTTCCGTGCCGGTATGACCATCGACGCCGACGGCAGCCCGCGCGCCAGGCAAATTGATCCGACCGGCCAAACGCAAACATCGCTTCGCTATCCTGACGGTCGTTCGGTAAACGCCGAGACCGTTCCTTACTTCGTCTTGCCGGGTGGACAATACAAACACCTCGGAATAAAACTCGGCGATATTGCCGCTGTTAGATACAACGGTAAAGTAGCTTTTGCCGTATTCGCAGATGTTGGACCGCGTCACAAATTAGGCGAAGGTTCTATCGCGTTAGCACAAGAACTCGGTATCCCTGCCAGCCCGCGCACCGGCGGTGTTCGCGGCGGTGTTGAATACATGGTTTTCCCAGGCTCCGGAAATGGAACTCCTGGTGATCCGCGGCGCAATTTCTATGCGGGCGCCCAGATTATGAGAACGGCACAGGGCGACAATCGCCGCTACGTTTAGTTGCCGCTGCTGAGGGATTTTCTCAGGTATTTCCCTCGGAAATGAGTGAAATACCCAGGTTTGGAATGCAGCGCCTCTCCGACATTAGTCGCTTAATGAAGCTGCCACGCGCCTGTCACATAGCATGCCTATATTTTCAGAATCTCCAATCGGCGAAATCGTTTGGCTCAGCGTGAGAGCCAAAGTTTCGCAGTTTCTACTATGAGGGCAAATCATGGGCGGCGACCGAGCTTCAACTAGAGAAGTACAACAAAATTCCGGACAATCAAATAGCGGAAGCAGCCTCTTCGAAGGCTCCGGCTTCATGGATGGATTGAAAAAGTTCGGCAAAGGCGCTGGAGAGGTTGCTCAAAAAGGTTGGGAGAAAGGCAAAGAAACAGTTCAAGATGTACGCAACAGTGAGGCTGTTGGACAGATAGTTGATCACGGTAAGCAGGTTGTGAACTCTCCAACTACCAGGCGCATCACGGGCGAAGTTGTTGAACAAGGCAAGCAAATTGGTCGCGAGAAAGTGCAACAAGCGACAGGTGTTGTCGAGGCTGGTAAACGCCGCGACGTAAATGGAGTGATTCGCAATGGCGCTCCGCTGGTTCGCGATGTTCTAATCGGACCTGAAGCGCTCGCGTTGAAACTCGCCAAGGATAAAGCATTTGACGAAGTGATCAAGAATGCACCTCCGGAACAGCGTGTGCAATTGCGCGAAGCCAGACGTTTGTTTGACAAAACGTCAATAATCACCAATCCGTCAATCTCCAATCTAATTGAAACTGAAGTGAAGAGACAGGCTCGTGATCAGGCTGTTGATGCGGCACGCAATCCGCAGACTCAACAAAGAATAATCGAAGGTGCGAAGGAAGCCGGCAGCAAAACAGGGCAGTTCTTCCGCGGTCTCGGTGAAAAACTACATGTGGTAAAACCGCAAGAACAGCCGGAAAATCAGAAACGTTAGACCTGGGAGCGCCGGCGGCGCGCCGGCTTTTGATTGAACTTATTAGCGATGCCATGGGACTTGTTCGTCCAAGCTGGCGCAGCTAGCGCGTCTTCAGTGTTTTGGCGCGATAGATGAAACCTTCTTTGTCGCGTTTGAGAATGCCCTGATAATCGCAAAACGGATAGCGCGGGAAGACTTCACGATCGCGCCCGTAAACAACATCCATAGTTGCTGACGCAACTTTGAAATCTGGAATTTTCATTTCCTTGAACTCGATGTATTCAACAGCAGAATATGCGCCTTTCCAAAACTCCTGAGCTTTAGCCGGAAGTGGGCCGTTCCCCAGGCATGGCTTGCATCCCGGGACATAGACAGCTTTTCGAGTGACTTTGTGCTTGCCGTCGGACGTAATTTCAAGGCTTATATTCGCTTGCCCCATCACTTTGTCGGAGTGAATCAGCCCGCGCCAAATGTCTTTCACAATGTAGAAGCTAAAAAGATTCCACATTGCGGTGACATCTGTTGCGCCTTTGCTATTCAGCGATCGCAAGCTCAGTTTCTTCGTTTTTCCGTCTTTATACTTGAGCGTCAGGCTGTCGCAAACAATCGACGCTTCAATGTGTGTACGAGATGTGTTTGTGTAAGCAAGGACTGTGCCATCTTTCTTTTCAGTGTCCGGTGTCAACGAAAACGCGGGCTCAGCACAAAGGCTAAGAGTAATAGCAAACCCCAAAAATCTTAGACTATTCAGCACCGTCCCTCACAAATGCTTTGGTGTGACGCATGGTGCCGCTTGAATCTCTTACCATCTGTCCGTCAAATGGTGTTGGATATCGCGGAAACATAGTGCGATCTCGGCCGACGACTAATTCTAGAGTCATTGACTTGTGCATGGGACTTGGAAGGCGCAGATGATCTGATTCAATTGCTGCTACTGCTGACCGCACCTGCTGCCAAAATTCCTCCACCTTCGGATCGGTGGGATCCCCGCCTATGTATGGTTCTCGCCCGGGCACGTAAATGGTTTTTGTTACGACCTCGCAAGTTTGATTTGAGTTTACTCGAATAGAGAGATTTGCTTGACCTTCAAGTTGTTTTTGCTTTTTGAAGTCAGTGAAAAAATTGGTAAGTACCCAATTACCGGTTCCAAAGCCGCTTTGAATTGGATTTGAACCATTTGACTCAAAATACGCTATGTCACTTGCTGCCCCGTCTTGATATTCGTGAACAACTCTATCTCCAAGAAGGATCACTTGAATCGTATCCTTGCCGTCGAAATAGCTTTCGCAGACAACCCGTTTGCTCAGCACATCATTCACCGATGCGCCGGATTTGAGCATTGATGGGTGTTTGGTGAATGGCAGTTCTGTTGCTTTAGGTTCGTCGCTCTTTAGCGCAGAGTATCGGTTTTCTAAAGCGCAAGAGGATAAAAGTTGCAAATTGACGAGCGCACACAAAGTGGTGGCAAACGCTAGCTTTGTACGCAGGTGGAACATTATGCAACGTTGCCTTCTGAGCCTTTGAATTTGATCAGTTTTAAGCCGTTGAATAAGACGAGCAGAGTACTTCCTTCGTGCAAGACCACAGCGCTGGAGATTTGGACGAGGTCGAAAATTGTCGCAACGATGAGAAGCGCACTTACCCCAAGTGCGATAGACATATTCTGTTTGATTGTCAGTGTTGCGACGCGCGAGAGTTCAACCGCAAATGGCAGGCGGCTCAAGCCTTCGCTCATCAACACCAGATCCGCTGTTTCCAGCGCAACGTCAGAGCCCGTGCCCCCCATGGCGATGCCAACCGACGCTGCTGCGAGAGCGGGGGCGTCGTTGACTCCGTCACCGACCATTGCAACCCCGCCTGATTCAGACAGCGTTTTGAGCATCTTCACTTTGCCGTCTGGCATTAGTGGTGCGCGTGTTTCATCGATTCCGATTTGTGATCCGATTGCCTCCGCGACTGTTTGATTGTCTCCGGAAAGCATCACATTGCGCTTGATGCCCATTTGCTTTAGCTTGTTGAGAACCGTTTTGGTTTCGTTGCGGACGGTGTCAGCAACTCCCAGAACTCCTACGTATTTGCCTTCGCTGCGGACAATTACAATTGACTGTCCATTTTTCTCTAATTCCTTTACACCATCAGAAATCGTCTGCGGAAGCGGGTCTGAGTCGAACAGCGACGCGCTTCCAACCCAAACTTCTTTTCCGTCAATTGATGATTTCACTCCTCGACCATGCACTGCTTCGCAGTTTTGGCAGTTTCCGAGGGTCAAACCGCGTGACTTCGCCGCGTTGACTACTGCGAGCGCGAGCGGATGGGAGGAATGCATTTCGGCATCACCAGCGAGTTGCAGTAGTTCTGTTTCGCTGATTCCTGTTTCCGGTTTGATGCTGACAAGACTCGGTTTGCCGATTGTGAGTGTTCCCGTCTTGTCGAATGCGATGGCTTCTACGTTTCCGAGCGTTTCTAGGTGAACTCCGCCCTTGATCAAAATGCCGGCTTTGGCGGCTCGCGCCACCGCTGATAGTACCGTGGCCGGAGTGGCAATCGCCAATGCGCAAGGAGATGCGGCTACCAAAAGCGAAACGCCGCGAAGAACAGCTAATTTCAATGGAAGTCCCCAGAGCATGAGCCCCACGGTCAAGGCTGGAGCTGCGATCAGAACGATCGGTACAAACGTCCTTTCGACCTTTTGTGCGAACTTTTGGCTGGCACCCTTTTGTGCTTCTGCTTCCGACACGAGGTCAACAATTTTTGCAAGCATAGACTCTGAAGATAGTTTTGTTACTTCGACTTCGAGTGCGCTGTCAGTATTTATAGTGCCAGCGAAAACCTCATCACCAACCTGTTTTGCGACTGGTACAGACTCACCTGTGATTGTTGCTTGGTCAAGTGAGGATTTGCCTGATCTTATGGTTCCATCTAGAGGAACTCTGTCCCCTGGTCGGACTACAACAATGTCTCCGCGCTGGACTTCTGCGACAGGTGTTTCCACCATGTCATTGCCCTTTTTGACAAGTGCATTCTGTGGACGCAGCTTGCCGAGCTCATCGAGCGCGTTTCGCGCCTTGTCCATTGCTCGGTGTTCCAGTGCGTGACCCATGCTGAAGAGGAACAACAAGAAAGCGCCTTCAAAAAAAGCACCAGTGAGTCCTGCTCCCACTGCTGCGAGAACCATCAATGTTTCAATACTGAAAACGCCCTGTCTGACTGAGCTTAGCGCACCTTTGAATGGGAAGAATCCAGAGCAAACCATGGCGAGAAACATAAGCACTTCGCCGACTATGTCCGCCGGATTAACCAAATGTTGCCAGCCGAAACCAGCCACCAAGAGTACTCCGCCCGCAATTGTGAGTGGCATTTGAATCTTTGGAGCCAGCCCGCTGTTGCCGTGTGCATGGAAAGAACACGCATGACCTTTCTCTGGCTCTTCCAGCTCGTAGCCTAGAAGTTCGATACGCTTGTTGATCTGTTTCGGCCGTGTCAATTCGCGGTCGTATTCAACTACCAGACGTTCTGCTGCGTATGCGACGTTGGCTGAAAGTATTCCAGGCATGCGGTGCAAGGAGTGCTCGATTACGTATCCGCATTGCGCTGATTCCATGTTTCGAACAAACCATGTGTGCTGTAAATAGCGCTTGCTGACCGCTGTGCCGATTGAATTGATCGCGTCACGTAACTTTTCGAGTGAAACTTTTTCTGGCGTGTAGTGAATGCAGACTTCCGGAAAATCGCCGTCTTTTCGGACGTGAACATCGGTCACGCCGATGAACATTTCGAGTTCCTTTTCTAATTGTTCGAATCTTCCAACTTCATCTTCCTCGCCGGGAATGACGACATCCAGCTCCATCTGGCATGCTGAACCGCCTGTTTCAGCTGCTTTTGTCGTCATTGGCGCTTCGCGTCTGCGCTTGTCGTAGTCAATTTTTTCGTGGTGATGATCGTGGTCGTGCCCATGTCCATGGTCGTGACCGCATCCACCGTGTCCATAGTCGTGTCCGTGTTCGTGCTCATGGTCATGTCCGTGCGAGCAGCCTGGACCGTGGACGTGTTCTTTATCTTCGTGCTTGTGTTCGTGCTCATGGTCATGTCCGTGCGAGCAACCGGGACCGTGGACGTGCTCCTCTTTCTTTGGTTCATGCTCATGATCGTGATTGCAGCCAGGTCCGTGCTTGTGCTCGCCGTGGTCGTGCGATGACTGTGACGAACCTTGATCCTTTTTCTTACTCATAAACTCCCGAGCTAATTCCTTAGTGCCGATTCAGTGAAGTTCGTAATGGCCCTGTTTGGTCCCACAACCGGGCGACGGCATGCGTCGCCCTTACAGGCCTTTTGATTAGTGTTTGTGTCCGCCTTTTGCTTGCTGAACCTGCGGTTGATGATCGTCATCGTCATCATCGTCGTCATGGTGGTCCTCTTCTGGAATAGGTTGGGTGAATTTCTCACCATTTACTTCCAGTGTGAAGCTTTGGCATCCAGCAGGAACGGTGAATTCCATGACTGCAGGCAAGCGCGTTTCATAACGTTTTAACACGTTGCCTTTGTCATCGTATATGACACCACCCGATGCGACGGTCATTGTTTCATCCACAAGAACCGCGACCAACTCTGCCATCTCTTCCATCTTGTCGGCGATGCGGTGGCACCAGAGGTGTCCGATACCGGGATATTCTTGGTGGCAGATTTCCTCCATCTGTTCTTCATCGATTTGCTCGCCGACGCCCACGAGCACGAAGTTGATCTTCGGCAAACGGCCCGCTTCGATCTCTTTGGCGACTTGTGCAGAGTACGCTTTGATGTCGTCTGGATCGTAGATCTGGCTGTCTGTGATGATTACAGCGAGACCGCGCTTGATGTGCTTGTCGCTGTGGTTTTTGATGTGCGCAACGTAGTCACGCAAGACCGGCAACATAACCGTGCCTTTGCCGTAGAACTTGGGTCCGGGGAATTTGTATTCTTTTGCTTGAACACCGGTGAGATCACCGACAATTTCAAGCTCAGAACCGTCTCCAGTTGCCCAGTAAGCGACGCGCAGAACGCCGTCTTTATCTTTGGTTGCCAGATATTCGAGCATCCATCGCATTTGCGGCTCGACTTGATTGCGCACGCCGCCAAGTTTGGCAAGAACGCCGCGCGGTCCATACTCGTCTTCCATGCTGGCGGAGCCGTCCATGTACAGCGCTACATCGAGTCCTTCGATCGTTGGATCATGCAGCAAGGTGGCGAGAATTTTTCCACCTTTGTTGTGAACGTCGGAAAATGGCTTGACGATAGTTTCGTGTTTGTGACTCATTTTGTCCTTCTTTGCTGCGGAATATGTGCGGTTCCGCTGCCGGATTTTGTATTGGTTTTTTTTGAACTATTGGCTCCCAAAGCTGTCGGCGGGCGGCATTAATGCCGCCCGAGGGCGCGTGCAACGCGCCACCACGCTTAATTGGTTTAGTGATGATCATCGTCGTCATCTTCGTCCGGAAGCGGTTGCGTGAATTTTTGTCCATTGACTTCAAGCGTGAAGCTATGAATGCCTTCCGGCACTTTGAATTCGAGAACGGCTGGCAGACGCGATTCATAGCGAGCCAATACGCGACCTTTGTCGTCGGTGATAGTTCCTCCGGATGCGACGGTCATGCTCTCGTCGACGAGAACCGCGACAAGCTCAGCGACTTGGTTGACTTCTTCTGCGATACGGTGGCACCATAGGTGACCAAAGCCTTCGTATTCCTCATGGCAGATGTCTTCCATTTGCTCTTCATCAACGTCTTTGCCGACGCCGACAAGAATGAAGTTCATCTTCGGCAGCTTGCCCTTCTTCATCAGCTTGACGAGATATTCGCAGTAGGATTTTACTTCGTGAGCATCGTGAATGACGCCATCGGTGATGAACACAGCGCATCCGCGACGAGCGCCGTGTTGCATTTGCTCTTCCAAATATTCAACATAATCTTCTATCGCCGGTTTCAAATTTGTTTGATTACCGAATTTCTTTGGACCAGGAAATTTGTAGCTGTGAACGTCTTTGCCCTGCAATTCTCCGATCACTTCAATCGAGCCTGCCGTGCCGGTTGCCCAATAGGCTACGCGCAAGAAGCCGTTGCGATCTTTTGTGGCGAGATATTCGAGTATCCAGCGTGCTTGCGGTTCTACGACGTTGTCTTGGATGACAGTTTTTCTGCCGAATAGCCAATCGAGAAAGGTCTCGGATTTTGCTTTGTTTTCGTACTCGTCGCTCATGCTGCCCGAACCATCAAGGTAGAGCGCCATGTCCATGCCTTCCACTGTCGGATCATGCAACAGTGTCGCTCTCACTTCTCCGTGTTCGAAGTGAATGTCGGAGAAGGGTTCTACTGGTCTTTCATGAACTTTAGTCATCGGCTGTTTTACCTGTTGGTTGTGGATGTGTTGTGAGTGGATTTCTAAACGGGGCTTCCTCGGTTGTTTTCTTCTACTGGAAATCTTTCATCCAGTCTTGTTCTTGTTTTTGTTCTGGCTTTTGGTTCTGGTTCTGGTTCTGCTTCTGCTCTTTGCGCTGCTGAGAGTTTTCGTTTTTCTTCTCTTTCTTCTCTGTAGGTCCTTCGGAATTGATATTCTCTTTGCCCGCTGGCTGACCATCAAAATCGCTCATCCAGTCAGGTTTAGCATTTAATTTCGTTTCTGCTTTCGCTGGCGCTTTTGCAGGTTGGGAAGGACGAGAATTTGCAAGTCCCGACATCGTGGTCAGGCGGGTTTCGCCGCCTCCGGCTGGGCGATGTTTGGTGATGAAATCTTGCATCCAGTCAACTTTCTTGGTTGCCGGAGCGTTGCCCATTTGTGCGGGAAACACCTGTCCCGCCGGTATTCGAGCCGGTTGCAACGGCGCGGTTTTTGTGCGCGAACCCTGAGCACGGGCTTCCGGCGAAACATCGCGCACTCGTGAACGCAGGGCTTTCAATCGTGTAGAAGGAAAGCCTGGTAAATGTTTGATTGTCGCTTCTGCAATTTCGATGAAATCGTTGATGGTGCCTTGCGGCGGCAAGGTGGTTTTGTCTTTGATCAAATGTCCGAGAGCGTAGGAGAGCATCTTTGGAATGCCTGTATTAGAGCCTGGCAAGCGTGTGGCGATGTTTCCTTTGATCTGGTAGCCGTTTGATTCCAATTGCTGCTCCAGCCAGGCACGGTTGGGCACTGGTAGGGTCATGCTGCGCAACGGATGGTTGACCTTCTCTTTTTCCAGATCTTCCTTGAGCGCTGACAGGATGTCGAAAATAAGACCGCAAACGACAATTTCGTTCCAGGGCTCTCCCATCACGACTTCGGCGGGCATGAGCGGGTACGCCATAACAAGCCCTTTTCCTTGCGCGATTTCCTCTTCTCGGTCTCCTGGCAAAAGCAAGTTGAAACATCTCAGAGTTTCGTTGCCGACCGATTGGTAATTAAAGGCGAATTTTGCAGAATCGACTAGTCCGGCAAGCAAGTCCATACGGTTGACGGTCAACTGACCGTTAATGCCGCGCAGGCTGTCGTTGGACGATGACGGGAAGGGTCCGTAGAGGGTGCCGTAGAGATAAACAGGGTCGTTCAAGCCGGGTGTTTCCGGCGGCTGTTCCAGCGCCTCGAGGTAGAAAAGATATACCGCGGAACTGTCGAGCGTGCGGTTGGCTGCGCTACCAATAACCTCGTTGAAAGCTAGGTCTTGCTGTACTTCGGCAGGCAAACTGCCTAGCTTGTCGCCGTCTGCAGCTTTGAGGTAACCGGCTGAGTCGATGGTTACAACCCACTCGCGTTCTACAAGGTGCCGGCCGCCAATGAAGAAGCTGTCTATGGCATGGCAAGGATCTAGCGTGCTTATGCAATCCGCAAACGACTTATCGTCTTGTCGGCTGACAAAATAGCGAGGTAGAGGCCTTTGGGACATAATCATGAGTATTTACATGATCTGACAACCTGCTTCATTAACGGCTGCCACGAGGTTGGCTCAGATTAAACCGGGCGCGAACGTTAAATGCGCGCTGTTTTGATTAAATCGAGCGATTTTGGTCGAAATTGTCGCGGTTGCGTATAGATGCTGCAACCAGTTTGTCACAAACGATTTATAGGCTAAAACTATCCCCCTTCGGGAATAAAGAAGTAACTGCCGAACTGCGCCGAAACCACTTACCAGCGTTTCTAAAAACTCGTGTCTACGCCCTTAGAAGCTCAACCTAAGAAAGAGTCTCGCATTGAGGATCCGCCGGAAGAGGTGGAAGAGGATCACGCCGCCAATGAGGCAGTTGAGGGGCTCGAGCAACTTACCAGAACCGCCGCTGCAAAACGTGAGGAAATTGCATCACTTCCGAGTCAGGAAGCGTTGCTTGGGCAACTTGCGGATCCCAATGCGATTCAGCAGACCGAGGCTTTCAAACGCGAAAGTGGTTACACGGTAAACGCGGGAAGAGACGCCAACGGGAATGTCGTGCGCATTACTGAAACCGACGGCACCGAGTGGAATCGCTCGGCGGACGGAAAGTCTCTTATTTTGAAACAAACTGGCGAGAAAATCCCCGTCAAAGACGTGAAGTTCGAACAAGACGGCACTTATACGCTGGTTATGCCTGACGGCAGGCAGATGAAGCGCAATCCTGACCGCAGCGTCAGCATGCTTGATGCTAACGGCAACGAAACGAAGCGCATGAACAACGATGGCACGCAGTTGTTGTTTGATGAGAAGCATCGTGTTACCGCGTCTATCGATGCCTCCGGTGCCAAGCGCGGATACGGCTATGAAAGCGACGGCAGGCTGGCTTCAATTGTCGAGCCGGATGGCTCTACCTGGCGCAGCAGCGACGGTAAGAATTGGACGAATGAGAAAACGCGGCAAAATCGCTCGGGCGAAATATCGGTGGCGCAAGACGGCGCACAGACAGTCAAGAACGCTCGCGGCGAGACGACCACTTTCAAAATGGACGGCTCGACTGTTTCGCGAGACAAGGACGGCAACGTCGTCGCGGTTAAAGACAAGGCGGGCGCAGAAAGGCGTTTCACCTATGACGCCAACAAAAAGCTTAATGGTGTTCAAGAACCGGACGGTAGTGTTTGGCGCACACAAGACGGCAAAACTTGGCAACAAGAAGGCACAAGGAATTCTGCAAAACTTGAAATTTCGGTTGATGCTGACGGTACGGTGCGCGAGAAATACCCAGACGGCAAGGAAGTTGCAAAACGCAGCGACGGCTGGAACGAAGTCAAAGAAGGCGACAAGACCCGGCTTGAGCGCACCAATCGTGACGGCTCGCAAGTCACCAAGAATGCACTGGATCAAGTCACTCAAATTGTTGATGCCCGAGGCAAGGCAAGAAAATTCGAGTACGACGATCAAGGTCGCATGAGCAAAATGACCGACTCTACCGGCACTTGGACCTCCAAAGACGGGCAGAATTGGACCAATGAAAAGACCAAAGAGAGCTGGAAAGGGCGGCTCGAGGCGAATGAAGAAGGTCTCTATCGCGAAGTTTCGGCTGACGGCAGCAAGCGCGTCTTCAAGCCGGACGGGTCGACTATCTCAGTCGACAAAGACAACCGGATCTCGCGCGTTGAAGCATCCAACGGCACCTGGCGCCAGTTTGACTACGGTCAAGACGGCAAAATTTCAAAAGTAACTGAGAGCACCGGCGCGAAGTGGAGCACTACAGACGGTACTAACTGGACGAAGGAAGGCAGCAACCAAACTCGCAAGATGAACGTTTTGGTGCGACCTGATGGAACGTATCAAGAAAACGATCTCGCTACAGGTAATCGCAGGATTGGAACCACAGATGGACGCAATCTGACGTTCGACAAAAACTCTACCATCCAGAGAGCCGACAACGCAGACGGCTCCAGTACTCGTTTTGAGTATGGCGATAACGGTAAAGTCAAAGGCTTCGAAGTCAAAAACAAGGACGGCAGCCAAGTAAGTTTTGACCCACAAGGTCGCGTCGTACGCACACAATCAGCCGACAATCAGGTGCGTGAATTTAAGTATGGCACCAATGGCAAACTGTCTGAAATCAAAGAAGCAGACGGAAAAGTCTGGACTAGCAAAGATGGCGAGAATTGGGAGTCGAATAAAGGCGACAAGTCTAAAGGCGCTGCTTGGGTAACGCCGGACGGTAACTACAATTACATTGAAAACAATACCGTCGTCACCAAACAGTTAGACGGCAACACCAGGCGCAGCGATCTGTCCGGTGTCTATCGAGTCGAGAATAAAGCCGGCCAAGTTGTTGAAACTCTCGATTCCAAAGGCGTGAAGCGCACCTTTGCTTATGGTGCCGATGGCAACGTCAATAGAATGACCGAAGGCGATGCTTCTTGGGAAACAAAAGACGGAAAGAATTGGACGAACACCAAAGACGGCTCCAAATGGCAAGGGACCGTCAAAGTCGAGAAAGACGGAACCTACTATCAGGAAGACACAGCGGGCAACAAGCAGTGGCGCAAGATGGATGGTTCTCGCCAGGACGTCAATTACAAAGCAATGGAAGCCGCTGCCGATGCTCTCGAAACCGCAATGAACGAAGGATTCATGTGGGGCGCTGGCACTGATAAAGATACTGTTTATGCCACGTTGGAAAACAAGACTGCTGCCGAAAGACAGATGATAAGGGACATCTGGGACAAGAAGCATGCTTCAAAGTACGGCGCCAATTGGAATTTGGAGAAAGAATTTGCCGATGAAATGAAAGGCTCCGACCTTGAGAAGGCAATGTCGTTGCTCAATCGCCCTGATGGAGCTGACAATGCAGGCACAATCAGGCAAGCTTTGGTAGAACGTGGTGAGACATTCGGGCGTTCTAATTCCGAGCTTGAGAAGATTGTTCGCAATACTCTTGAGACAATGAGTGCTGCGGAAATCGCGCAGACAGACGCTGAGTATCGTCGTCGCTATGGACATGGACTGAACGACGCAATTCAAAACGATCCGAATCTTTCTGCTGCAACCAAAGACTCGGCCAAGGTTTATATCAAAGGGCACGATAACCGCACGCCGGAAGAAACCAAACAATTGGCGCTCAACGCCGTCAATGCCGGCAATGCTGAGATGTTCCAGGAATCAATGCGTCGTGCGCCGAAAGAAGTCAGAGACTACTTTACAAACGGCGAAGGTAAAGACACACTCAAAAAGAAATTTGAAGGCGGTGTTCTCAACTTCCTGACCGGCGGCAATCTTACTGACACCGAATTGCGGCATGTTCAAGACTATGCCGAGTACGGCAAGCTCTCTGTTGCCACTCAAGTAACAGACAACAGAAGTTGGTTAGGCGACAACGAAGAAGCCATCGAACATTCTCTCGCCAGCATGAGTAAGGAAGAGCGCGACAGATACGCTTTAGGCAAGCGCATCGCCAACAATCAAACGCTGGAAACACCTGTTTCAGAATCGGACAAACAGAAGGCTCTCGACTATTACACCAAAACACACGAACAGTTGAAAGCCGCCGCCGGTAAATGGTTCTCCGGTGATTCGCAAATAAACGAACTCGCGAAATGGGAAGACATGATCACGCAAAAAGGCGGATCGCTCGTCACTCAGCTCGCCAACCATCGTGGCAATATCTATGACTCGAGTATGCAGGATGTGATCTCCACAGTGGAGAACATGTCTCAAGAAGACTGGGATCGTTTAAAGAACGATCCAGCGCAAATCGGCAAGATCGAACAGGTATTGAAGACCTATCTTTCCCAAGAAGAATTCGATCGCACAATGAAGGTGATCACCGACAAAAAGAACGCGACCTCTTACGATGCCAGCAAACAAGAGCGTCGACCGGTTCTTGACGCTATCGAAGACAATAAACGTTGGTACAACAACGACGAAGCTGCAATCTATAAAACGCTCGAAAACATGACAGATAACGAGCGTGCTCAGTACAAACGCGCCAGCGAGCCGGGTGCAAGCGACGCAGACAAAAAGTTCAAAGACGATCTGGACGCAAAACTCAAGCAATCACTTGATCCTAGCGAACAGAAAGTCGCCTTCGGATTGCTAGAACAAGTCCAGCGCGGCGAAAAACCGCAGATGGGAATTCTCGACAAACTCAATCTGCAAGCATCTTATTTCGATTCTGACGAAGCGCAAGTCATAAGAGATATACAGGGCGCGTTCGACAAAGATCCGAAGATGCGCGACCGCATCACCAATCCGCAAACGCCTGAAGATAAGGCTTTCTCCGAGAATTTTAAAGACGCCGCTCGCCGTGCCATGGGCAGCTCCGACTATGAAAAGTATGCCAAGCCGCTGATTGAAACCGGCAAGCTTTCCGTAGAGTTGCAGATGGATCTCAATAACGGTGTGTTCAACGACGATGAACAGGGCGCGTATCAAGATATTCAGCGTGCCAGCGCTGCCGAAAGACAAAGAATTCTCACGGACAAACGCTTCCAGGAGCGAGTCATGGGCTTCCTTAGCGAAGATGAGCGCAAAGTCGCTCTTGCTTCCATGGAACAGGGCGAGATGCGTCCTGAAGACAAACTGCGCTCATACCAACTAGGGCTCGGGACGAGTGAAGCAGAGATAAGAGAGACGCTGGCTGCACTTAATGATCGTACTCAGTTGAAGTCAGAAGGTAAGACGGAAGCTGAAATCGACCAGGTCATTCAGCAAAGAATTCAGAAGGTAAGAGACGAATACGCCCGCAAATATGGCTCCGATCTTTCGGCTGATTTGGTTTCCGAATTGGGCGGTAAAGACCAACGTCAAGCGCTTCGTCAGGTTAATGGCAGAGATGCTCGTTCTGAATTCCTCTATGCACTTAATGACGCAGCTACGACAAGATCCGGCTTTGGCAGTGGGTTTGTAGATCGTGCCTGGGATGGCACTGGTTATCAATTGGACAATGAAGTCAACCAGCTAGCCGCTAAGATGGTTGAAGACCCGGCAAAAATGCGGGAGTACGTCGACAATGTCTACAAAATGGTCGACATGCACGCGTCGTCTAAAGAAGCATTGGCGGATGCGGTCGTCGATACAGCCATTGCGGCTGGAGCTGTTGGTGGCGCTTTCTTTACGGGTGGCGTCAGTTTGTCGTTGTTGGCTTACACTGGCGCTGCGGCGGCTGTTTTTAAAGTTGGAGCCAAAGGCGCCATCATGGGCGGTGACTACGATTGGGGAAGCAGTCAGGTGGCCCTTGATGGGGCGACCGGTTTCGCCGATGGTTTTACAACTTTCCTGGGAGCCGGCGTTGCCACCAGTGCAGCAGACAAAGTACTGTTTCTTGGTGGACGGCATTTGCTTAAAGAAGGTGGTGAAGCCGCTCTCAAAAGAGGTGCCGCGACCCTCGTCAAAGAAGGACTTGCGCAGGGTGGCAAGATTACAGATGAAGCAATTGGTATTCTTGCCAAACAAATTTCTAAGGAAGGACAAGAGCAGGCCGTTGCGCAAATGCTCAAGAAGTCCATTGCCGAATCTATGGAAGAGCAAAGTCGCACATTTCTCAAGCAGTTGATTAAGAGCACCCCGGATAATGTACTTGCCGGTATGGCGGGCGGCGGTTTGTCCGGAACTATGCGGGCTGGCGCAGAGGCTCGCGACTTCAAGGAATTTATGCAGATGGCTGCTACTTCTACCGCATTTGGTGGCTTGGGCGGCGGCGTGGGTACATGGGTGCTGGCCCCTGGCATGCACGTGGCAGGAAAAGGTTGGACGGCAGCCAGTCCGTATGTGAGAAGTGCCGCGTCTACCCTAGAGGACTTGGGAGCAAGAGCTAAGGTTGCTGTGCGCGGCACACCTGATGCTAACTTGCCTGCGCAAAGAGTAGTCCCTCATGAAGACGGAACATTCGTTCGTGCACGTATGGATGAACCTGTAGTTGAGCAACCTGTCGTTCCTGGACGCGATGGTGTAGAACCTGTGCGCGTAGCTAATGAGCCGGTTGTCGACGCCAATCCGTCTGTCGTGCGTCGCACTGAAACACCTGATGAGAAGGTAAAACCCAAAGAAGACGCAGAGGCACCACCGACTCGCCGTGAGGGAGAAGGCGAGCAGCTTCGACCCACTACAGATGCCCCTAGCGGTTTGATGCGACCGGATGAACTCAAAGAGTTTGCCGAGCAGATAAGCGCGAAGTTTGGCAATCGCCCAATCACCAAAGAGAGTTTCAACGACCTATTCAACGGCGATTACACTATCGACGGCGTCACCCGTAAGCTCACCGCTGACGAGCAAAAGATTGTGCGTGAACTGATGGAGCAGTCTGGACCGAACATGTCCAACAAGGCTATCAATCAGCGCATGGAAGCCTTGCGTGAGCAGGCGGAGAAGATTGATGGTTGGAGTTGGCGCAATCGTTCGCGCGGCTTCACTGAAGAAAGTGGCCCTCCCACAGCAACTGTCTTCACTCTGGATGGTGCAAGTGATGGCAATGGTTTGGCTCATTTGTTCAGAGCGAACAGCGGACTTGATGTAGACGTCCGCATTTTGACCGGCGCCGAGCTTTTGAGAATCAAGGAAGCAGCCGTAAAAATCAAAGCAGCCGAGGATGCAATCGCTAAATTTACCAAGGAAGCTGCTGGGGACCTCGATGCGGTTCTGCCCGGCAAGAAATTAACCACGCGCGAGTTGATTCAGAAGCAGCAGGACAGCATCAATTCGTTGAGGGAAGAATACAATCTCAACAACGTGATGTTCTTCGACAATATTGCAAACGCCACACCAGAGCAACGTCAAATCCTTTCCAGTGTGAAGAATTTGCTTGTTGCAGATATGGATGGATTTACCAGAGGTCCAAACATTTACGACCTGTCAATCGCGCAGATGACCGGCAACAACGGCGCCGTCAAAGACAAAATCGGTCAGATGCTTGGCGAGATCAATCGTCTAAAAGCCGCTGAAGGCATTAGCGATTCGGATGCAGCCGCCAAACTGCTGCGCGAGCAGTATGCCAAGACAGTGAGAGAACAGTTTGACAATGCGCATGTTGTTAACTCAAACGAAGTAACAGGTGGTCGAGTCGCCAGAGATTTGACCGCAGATACTGCGCGTTTGCACGGCGCCAACGACTATCAAACAGACGCTCTGTACAGGCAGATATTTGAACCACAAGCGACACCGCAGCAAATTGAGAACTTTCTCGGAAAAATGAACGCTGAGCAACAACGGCTTGCAGCAAGGCTTTTGATGGAAGGCACGCAAGTCAATACCTATGCCGACATGATGACTCAGGCTGCACAGTTGCATAAGAAAATATTGGAAACTGTGCCCGGCGGCGATCCGAAGAACATGCTCATTATCACTGGCTTGGAAGCCGGTGGCGGCAGCTCTTACATGATCAATAACCTTTACGGAAAAGTGAATGGGCTAACTCCGGAAAATTTCGTTTCGATGAATGATATTCGTGCTCTGGCTCGATATAAATCACTGAAGAATGTGCCGGACAGCTTGAAACCGCTTTATGAATCTCTGAAAACTAAGCGTCTCGTTTTTATCGATGACTATGCGATGAGTGGTCACCAAATACCAAAACTGCTTGATCAAAATCAAAAGAACGTCTTTAGTGTCTTGCAAAGCCGGTTTATGGAGGATGGCAAGCCGCTCATTCAAGACATCACGGTTGGAACTTTGGGTCGCCATGATGTTCCTGGTGGAAAAAATCCATGGACAAATCAAGCCGATTATCCAAATCTTTTCCCAGCAGACGGCAAGCCGCACCTGAACGTGAAGGTGGTGGACAGTCCGAGCACCTATCTGCCGCTTAACCACCCGAACAACCGCTTCTACAACAGTTTGACGCCTCATGAGCAAGACGTTTTGACCACTATGATGTCGAATTCGATGTATCGCTTTTCAGATGTGCGCAGCGCGCTTATATTGCCGTATGGCGGTCCTAACAACAATATCCCTTGGATTCAAGCTTTCATCGAGTCTCCCACAGGTCTCGGATTGCCGCGTCGCTTCCGCAATCATGACTGGACGCCGGTTATTGATGGAACCGGTCCTGTTCCTGTTCCGCGTGACTAAATTTATTGCTTCGGAATTTCTACAACTGCCCAGGGATCGAGCAGTTTTACTTCGCCGTTGTAATAGCCTAAATTAGACAACGATGGATCAATCATTCTGTAGCCTTCTTGTCTAATTCTCTGCAAGAATGGCATCAAATCAGCTTGTGCAACTGGTGACTTCGCTTCCGGTTGAATGAACCAATTGACGGTAATTTGATCGGCAAGTGCTGTTCCTTTGTCTACAACGGGCATGTCGAACGATCTTGCCGGGGGCAATTCGCCTTCTTTTGTGAGTTTGAGCATATTGCCATCGGTCAGTTTCATCACAACCGAATCACTGCCTGTTGTCACATATTCCTTGACGCGATGCGGCGAATTTTCCATTGCTTTCGAGTAAACATCGAGATTTTGTCTTTCAGGGGCGTTGCCTGAGCTGACCACGTCGCGAAGAGTTTCAGAGACCGACTTGCTCATGTTTTCCTCGACTGCAGGTTTGATTGGGGCCGGCGCATCGTTGGTTATGCCGTACTTCTCACGCAATTCTGCTCTGATTTCCGAAAGGATGCGAGTGAATGCAGAGCCCGGGAATGCAGAGCGTGGATTCTCTCTTCTTCCTGTCTTGTGCTCGATCGGTCGTGGATAAGTTTCCACAAAATCTTTCATCACTTCCGGATTTTGTTCCAAGCTTTCGCGAATAGCGCGCTTCATCAATTGATGATGCTCCGGGCTGCCGAGCTTGTATGTTTGCCCTTCGTACTCGAAAGTTTGTGATTTCGGTGCTTCTCTTGCGGAGTATTTTGCTTCTTTGCCGGTGAGTACTGCTACTTCTGCGCGTTTTGCAGCATCAGGCCACTTCAGCCCTTGATAGAAAGCTTCCACCGAAGCGTATTGTCTGCCGTCGAGTGTGAATGGGCGGTCTGCGAAATTGGAAAGGTCTTTTCCAATTTGTTCGTATGCGCCGCTGGCTACGTTCAGCGGCTTTTCTTCAAGTGGGATCTGGCTCTTGATGCGAGTCTCGGAGACTTTGCCGTCGCGTGCTTCGACGACAACGTGTCCACCTGCTTTCTGTGTACGAATGGGCTCGCCGGGGATGTCGACGACCTTTTCGCCATTCGAGAACATGACGATTTTGCCGCCGCCCTTGGTATCGATGACTCTTTCGACGATAGCGTTTGGTTCAACGCCCTGGTAGCGTGTAGTTGGCTTGCCGACTTCGAGAAGCGGAAGATTGGCTTCGGCTTTTGTACCGGTGTTGGCCGTCTCACCAGTGGCTGGCTGTTCCGTGAGGCCTTTCACCTCAGGCATTTTTGCTGCTTCACTTGGCTTTGTGATGCGCTCGCCCAGCATGAAAACGTTTGCGGCTCTCACGCTTCCGACTGGTGCGTCAACTGCAGGAACGTTCGTTTCAGTCGCTTGATTGCGAGCTCGGTAATTGTTCAATAAGCGATGACCGCCGCCAAAGACGCCGCCCACCATCGCGAATGTGGTGATTGCTTCTGTGCGTTCTTTTCCTGTTGCCAGGCCCTTGCCTGCCAAAAGCGAACCGCCGTCCGCATGAACGATACCAGCCGGCACTGCCGATAAGACGCCGGCAGCGACTTCGTGTTGGAGCATGCCGCCGAAGGCTGTGCGTCCTTGAGCGCTCATAGAGCGTCCCAAGCCTTGCAAGCCGATTGAGCTGCCGGTCAGGGTGGCGAATGTTAAACCGCTTGTTGCCGCATTTCTGAAGCGGTCGCCCCAGAAGTCTTGCGACGCTGAATTTACCGGTGTGAAAACACCGCCGTAAATCGTACCGGAGACGGCTGCTATGCCTGACTCTTGCGCTGCGAACCTGCCGATATTGGCTCTGCTTAAGGAGTTGGCTGTTTGAACTTCGCGTCCGACTACTTTTGAAACACCGGTGTGCAAAAGCAAGTAAGGCGCGATCATGCCGCCTGCGCCACCGATTTGCTGTGCTGCCCAATCGGATGTGCCGTATTTCGCTGGCGCCGGAGCGTCCATGAAGTGCAGTGATTTCTGCCACGATGAGCCGAAGCTTTTGTCGACGAGCTGACTTAAACCATCGACAGGTGCTTGTATAAGCGAATAAGTGAAAGACTTGGCTAAATTGTTTGCAAAACCCTTTGGCGCTTCCGGCATTTTTACCGGCTCAGGAGGTTTGTCAGCTCCCGGTATGGCGCCGAAATACATCATTGCGGAAAGAGGCAGATTCGCATCTCTTTCTGCAGTATCGACGACAGCAGTCGTTTTGCGACCGCCTTGAACTTCAGCGAGCATGCCCTGGGCGGCTTTCTCTTTTGCTTCGGCAACTTTAGCCTCGTTTGGGGCGAGAGCTTGCTGGTTGTCGCCTTCTAACTGGTACATGCTTGAACACCGTGCCTGGCTTTGCTGTTTAGCGATTTTTAAGCAAAGCGGGTCCCTTTTCAATGGGGAACCTACGATTTCATACCCGTAAACCCCGCATCCTATAGGTGAAGAACCTGTTTGTATCCCAGATTAATAAGCTGAAAAGGAATGCTCTGAGTGCTAATTCAGGTGATGAGTAGACTCAGTTGAAAGCTTTAGCTACCACTGAGTCCAAAACTGAAGAACACTGTCTAAAGTCTTACTTCAAGGTGTTTCAAATTGATGACTTTACTGTTGAGTCGCAAAACGTTTATACTAAAAGGCATAGTATATGCTGGTCCAAAAAAAGCAGAAATTCGACACCTGTGAAAGTGCGAATTTCTGCTGAGTTGTGGAGATTTTTAGCTGTGTTCTAGCCGAGTTTTTAGCGGTATTTGCCTCGGCTATTTGTCTTGCCGTGCTTGCTCTTACTTCTTGAGCAGTTGAGCAGCTTTCGCCGAAAGCGGCTTCACGAGCCAGATGGACTCCTGATCCAGACAAGTCTGAATCCACTTCGGAGTATCCATGCGAAGGTGCTCGGGAATCAGCTCCTTCGGTTCCAGGCTGTTCAGCACACAAACCCACGCCTCCTGCGCTCGTGTAAGACTGACGCCGTTGTCCTTGAGCTTCTGGATGCCGGCCTTGAAGGCGTTGATGTTCGCTTCTTGCTCTGCATAGGAGAACGTGTAGCCCTTTGCCATGTTCCACAGAGTGACGTGGTAATGGCTGGGGCACGTCTCAAGAGCGTCCAAGCCGCACTCGCGCGCGACAGCTTCCCAGCCGGCGTGAGCGAGTTTGCCAACGTCGGGGATGGGAATTGAGTTCTGCCCGGGAAAACGGTCCAGCTTCCAGGCGCGTTTGAACAAACGCAGGAAGAGTTTGGGCCGGTCCATGAACGTGAACGGTTTGGCGATAAACGCGTCGAGCTGCTTGCCGCCACCGCTTTTGGCGATGGTCGAGCCTGGGAAGTAGCTATACAGCGATGTCTCGGCGGTGACGAGGTCGGCGGTTTCGCCGTTGACCGTCATTCGCTTCGACAGCACAGGGTCGTCGTAAGGATAGTCGAGCAGTGAGCAGTCGTTGGCGAGTTTTGTGCCGTCGTAACGCCGGTCACGAAGAGCGCTGCTGAGGATTAGGTCAGCCTTGCCGGATTTCCAGTCGCCGAGCCACGCAAAGACCTTGATCTTCGCAAAGTCGCGCTTGATGATCAGGCAGCCGTTCTTGTGTTCGTACAGGCTAGACACGTATGGAAAGCGCACCAGCGCCTCGCCGTCGCGCCCCTTGATGATGTTGCCGTTGATATTCGACACTTCGTCCCCGGGGAAAAAGCCGGCCTGACTATCGCGGAGTTCGACTCGACCTCCGGTTACAGGACCCAGAAGGGCTTTCACTTGGGGAGAAACCATGTGCGTCAGGATGAGCTCATCGCTTGCTTTCGCGAGGGGGCTCGGCCCGAGCATTTGAGCGGGGTCGTACTTGTGGAATTGCTCCATTTATACTACTCCTTATGTATATCGGACGTTGATATGAATTCGCCGGAACGCACGTCCGTGCGCGTCCCGGCGAATTACCTGTTGTTGTGGCGACCTTCAGGTCTGCGTTATGCTGATGCCAAAACCAGCATCGGCACAAGCTTTACTTTCGGCGCCCGCGCTGAGGCTTATTGGTCACCATGGAGAGCGGGTCGAGCAGCCTGTTGAGCTCATCTTCCGGCAATCCAGAAACTCGCAGAGCTACCTGGCGGATGGTTTCACCCGTGGTGGCAGCCTCGTGTGCGATTGCAGCGGCTTTGTCGTAACCGAGAACGGGAGCCAATGCCGTCGCCAGCATCAAACCCTCTTCGACAAGACGCGGTCCGCGGTCGGTAGCGGTGAGACCCTCGACCAGCCGATTGCGGAAGTTGTCGGCAGAATTGGCGAGCAGTTCGATCGATTCGATCAAGCAAATCGCAGCCACGGGTTGCATGACGTTGAGTTCGAAGAGACCCGACTGACCAGCGACGGTGATTGTCGCGTCATTGCCGATTACCTTCGCACACACCATGCAGAGCGATTCTGCGATGACAGGGTTGACCTTGCCGGGCATAATCGAGCTGCCGGGCTGAACCTCGGGCACGTTCAACTCGCCGAGACCGGCTCGCGGACCGCTGCCGAGATGCCGAATGTCGTTGGCAATTTTCATCAGTGTGACCGCCGCGGTCTTCAGCGCGCCTGATGCGACAACCACTTCATCGAGCGTGCTCTGCGCCTGGAAGTGGTTGGTGGCTTCGCGGAAGCGAATGCCAAGCCGCTCAGACAGCCGCGCCAGAGCCAGACGAGCGAACTGCGGATGGGCGTTGATACCCGTGCCGACAGCCGTCCCGCCGAGCGCAACATAGCTGAGCCGCGATTTGGCGTACTTCACGTGCTGGATGCTGTTGGCCACCTGAGCGGCGTATCCCGAGAATTCCTGACCGAGCGTGATGGGGGTGGCATCCTGCAAATGGGTTCGCCCTGTCTTCACGACCTTGGCAAATTCTTTCGACTTGGATTTCAGCGCCTTTTCGAGATTTGTGAGAGCGGGCAGGAGCTTCTGGCAGATGAGCAGAGAAGCAGCCACGTGCGTCGCAGTCGGGATGACGTCGTTTGACGACTGACCGCGATTGACGTGGTCGTTGGGGTGCACCGTGTGACGGTCGGCGAGATCCGCGCCGAGAATCTGGCGAGCCCGCGCGGCAATTACTTCATTGACGTTCATGTTCGTCGAAGTGCCGGAGCCCGTCTGATACGCGTCGATGGGGAATTCGCCCGCGTGTTTTCCAGCGATGATTTCTTCGGCCGCCTGTACAATCGTGAAAGCTGTGCGCCGGTCCAGAAGCTCGAGCTGAGCGTTGGCTTCGGCGGCTGATGCCTTGATTGCGGCGATGGCGTGAATGTACGAAGGGGGCATCGGATGCCCGCTGATGGGGAAGTTGATGATGGCACGTTGTGTCGTCGCGCCGTAAAGGGCGTCGACAGGCACCATCACTTGACCCATCGAATCAGTCTCGGTGCGAAAGCGTCGCTTTCCACCTTTTCCAGATGTTTTGCTAGATGACATGAGGCTTCTCCGTTGTTATTGAGAGCGCGCAGAAGGGCGTTCTGTAGAAGGCGCTATGAATCACTGCCAAGAAAAAACCTGGCAAAAAAAGCAATAGCGCTCAGCAGAAGGAGGTTTCGGGTAGAGACGAAAGAGAAATCAAGAAGTAAATATAAAGAGACGAGAGAACACTAGAAATCCCGAAGGGCTTACTTCAAGTGCATTTGTATTAGTTCAAAAAACGGCCCAGATGCTCTCACTTGTTAAGATCTTCTGCTGACAACTTTTGTCCAATTCGCTCGAAGCCACTGTTGCTGCATCTTTAGGCAGGTGTTGATGTCATGTGTTCGTGCGAGTTGTGCAATTCGTTCGAAACCGCGCCAGGTGGCGGCTTTGTTTACGTTCAAGTGTGCTCGCGCGACGTCATGACTACTGTCTTGTTTTGTGCGGAATGCGAAAGAAACCGGAGCGGTATTCGACAAGGGGAGGGGAGCCCGGCCGAGTTGAACCGTTACTGTAGAGCTTCTCCGGCACGCGTGGTACCTCGATACCGTGTACAGAAAAAGTTGCTCAGGGGCGACTTTTTGTTTGTGTTTTAGACGAAGTCCGCTCCAGTTGGGCTTCTACGCGCTCAGCATCTTTTTTTCTTCCCAGTGTGCGCAGCGTTTTGCCCCAGGCTCTTAAAACCTGATACGGCGCAATAGGTCCCTCTTTCGGTTTCTTCGCGTTGTAGATGGCTATAGCGCGAAAAACTTGCTCAGCCTTGGCAGGTTTGTTGTTGTCGACATAGATTTGACCGAGGTTCCAGAGGGCGGTCATGGTTAGTTTGCTGTTCAAGCCGTCTGAATGCGCGTATAACTCAACGGCGCGAAGCGCCATAGGCTCGGCCATTTTGCTGTATCCCATCGCTTTCAGCGCGGGACAGAGCATCAGCAGCGTGACCGGTCGCCACCAGGTTGTGACTATACCGGCGACTACCACCACCAGTGGTATCGAAATTACGATTAAAGACGCCGTCACTAGTTTACGGCGCGTATTGTGCACCGGTTTTGTTGTTTCTACGTCAGATGCCGCCGATTCGAGATCGCTCATCTATAAAACCCAAATTTATCTGAGCAAATTGTAGTCGCTCAGGGCAGTATTATGTTCTTGTTCTTCAGGAAAGTTCAGATGACGCAACAGCCCTCGCCGGGGCCATCTCAGGATCCGTCGCCAGATTATTCAGCCAATACAGAGCAGGAGGCTTTTGTAGAGCCGGCTCCTGCGGGCAAAGCTGTTTCCAAACAGAAAAACTATCGGCTAAGGATGATGGTTTTGGTGCGCATCATGGCGGAAGTGGCAGCTTTGATCATTGTCGCAATCTTGCCCATTGTTTTTCTTTGCCTCGGCAAGTTTCAAATTCTGCCCCTGCCATGGAAAATTGCTATGTCCATCATGGCGGCAGGAGCCGCGACGATTGTTCCTTTCTACGGTTTTGTCACATGGAAGGTGCGCACTGATGACGAGGGATTGACGGCAGTCACTGCTTTCAAAAGAAAAACTATCGCGTGGCGCGAAGTGCGGGCATTGGTGAAGCGTTCCACCTGGAATTTTCCGCGGTATGTTGTGGAAGGCTCGAACAGCGAAGCTTCATTCCCTGTTTGGCTGGACAACTTAAACGAACTGCTGGAGCGGATTAAGGACCATCTGCCTGCCGGTTCTGCTTCTTTTAATCCCTATCGAATGTTCAGGCAAGATCCTGTAATTCTTGCCATGCATATGGCGCAATCGGCTGCCGGATTGCTTTTCTTGGGTGTCCTCTGGTTTTTCTATGTTGAAACTTTGAAAAAGGGCAATCAGTCCGATTCGGTGATGGTGCTGGTTTTCTGCCTGGTCGCCACCGGAATTCTTCTCTGGCGCACCGCCATGGTCCTTCTGATGCCTCTCAATGTCGAGGTTAAGCTCGAGTTTGTCGTCATAAAGACTTGCTTTTTTACGGTCGCCTTGCCGTGGGAAAAAATCGTCTCTGTCAAGCCTACCATGCCGCTTTTGCCGGAAGGCTTTATGATCAAGACAACCAAAGGCTGGTATCTGATCGGCAATGGCATGGATAGGAGCGACGAACTTGAAACCGCACTGGCAGATAGAATCAGCGAGCGCGCTGAAAGCAATAACTGAAAGCGTGCCTCTTTGTTGTGAGTCAGGCGCAACGCTTTGACCCCAATTTCAGCCAGGCTTTGTCAGTATTTTAAGTGTTGAAATTATCGAAGAATTGCTCAATCATGCGGCGGTGCAATTCAAAAGCGACATTGGCAGGCAGCGAGTCTTTCGTGAAAGACGCTACTTCCGATGCATCGTCTCCAGCCACCATCAAGCCTGTAGCAGGCTTGGCTAAGTAGAAGAGAATTATGACGTTGATGCCTTTTCCTGGTGAATGAGCGCCCACAAGGCGGTCAATTTCGACGTTTAATCCGGTTTCTTCAAAAACTTCTCTTTGTGCGGACTCTTCCGGCTCTTCGCGTGCTTCCATAAAGCCGCCTGGAAGGCACCAGTCTCCCACATAGGGCTCGTATTTGCGCTTGACAAGCACGATTCCCGATTCCATCGGAACGAGCGTCGCCGTGACAGGTTTTGGATTGTCCCAGTGTACGAACTCGCACACCTCACATACCAGCCTGTCGCGACCGCCCAGTTCTGCAACGATCAGAACAGTTGTGCAAACCGGGCAACTGGTCAGGGCTTGAGGTAGGTTTCCTGCTCTTGGACTTATCACTGATATGGAACGATTGGGGAATTTGGATAAAGGTGCTTTTTATCGCCTACATCTATTCAACCAGTATTCAACCAGACTGTGAGCCGATCAAGATTAAGACTTGATGTTTGTTTTTAGATGCCGGCACCACAATAGGTGTCAAAAGCATATATCAACATCAACTGATGTAACGCACCTTTAGATAAGCTAAAAGCTCACTCTAGTGGGCTTATTCGGTCTTTGACCGATAATTGTGTTCGATGATTAGCTGAGTATTAATAGCGTATGTCAATCTCATCTGTAGAATATCGCTGCTAATATGTCGCCAGAGGGGTAAAACGGTATACCCGAGCCTTTCTCGTGACAACCTTGGCGCCTCGTTTCGTCCGAAGAAACGACGTTGTGCAAAGCAAATCCTCATTTCGAGGCTAGTAGGAGTCTTAGATGAATTCGGAATCCCTGGATAGTTTTCAACTCGCACCAGGTGTAAAAGACCAATCGCGCAAGCGAAATCTCAGAGAGCAATCGCAATTTGGGACGGCAGGACAAATAACCGAAGAGCGCTCATGCAGCGGCAACGTTTGCGAAGCAATCTGGAAACCATCGGTTGAGGGTCGTCTGCAGCACGGTCAGAAGAACTAAGCACAGGCTTTCACCTTCCATCCAACTTACTCCGCGCACCGCAGCGTATGTCCTGCGTCAGTGCTAGATTTGCTGCAGTTCACATAAGTCGCAGCACAGGAATCTTTTCACTCGTTCTAGCGTTGATCGAGTCTGCATAGAATTTGCCAAACGCCCAAAATTCAAGGCTTTTACTAATCAGATGGCAGGGCTCTCAGAATTTTCTAGCTGAGCTAGCGCAAATTTCATTCGTGTAAGCGCGCCGGCCGGTGGGCTGGCTGCTTGCACTTAATAAGCTTGAGAACTAATCTCTTGGAGCATCATTCTTTCATTCTTTTTGCTTCCAACTCAGAACTCAAAACCAATAACCAGGTTTAGTTTTGCAATCACTTATGGAGCGTTGCCGCTTTGCGGGACGGTCCATTCATACGGCTTCTATGCCAGGAGATGTAGGATGTCAAAATCCATTCGAACATTACTGGCCACCATGGCCGGTATCACAGCTGCAGTTCTGGCGTACTACCTCGCCGGTGCTCTGCTGGTGGTGTTTCTCCAATGGTTGGCTGGCGACCCCGCCATCTTCCAGGAGATCTATCGCGGCTTTGACGGTAATCCGATTTTCCTCATTCTGGAGGGCGCTATCGCTCTCTATTTCGGGGTAATCGGCTTTCGTCTGGGCAGGAAGTACTTCGGGAAATTCGGAATTCCTGGAGTCGTATCGCCTTACACCGAGTCCGTCGGCGAACAGCCGATTGCGGTGAAAGTGTACGTAAACGGCCAGGACGAGCTCGGGCAACTGTCTCGCCTGGAAGTTTTCTCACACAAGGTGTCGGCTTCAGTCCTTCAGGAGTTTTACTGGAGCGACAATCCCAAGCCGCTGGTGATTCGCTCGAAAGAGGGGCTTTACCTCCAGCTCATCAAGACTGGAAAGAGCCCTTATGAAGCGGAAAACGCCAGTAACGAACCGACTATCGCCGTTAAGGTCCGCACTCGCCGTCATATTCTCCATAGCCTGGAGAGTGTCTGGGGCGTGCAGCCGACCTATGTTGTTCAGGAAGGCAAGCCGGTCGCGTTTTTCCGCATGGCTCTCGACTATGTCGGCAGCCAGACGGATGCGCACGGCATGCTGGTCTGCAACGGCGCCAGGGGGCTGATGGAAACAGTCTTCCTGAAGCAACCAAAGGTGGCCGCGTCAAAGCCGCAAACGCAACGCGTCAAAAGCGCTGCGTCCGGCGAAGCGCACGAAGACCATCAGGGTGAGCAGCAAGCTCGCCCGGGTGAAACTGCTCCGCAGCCCGCGTCCTAGGCGCCTGCGGAAATCCAAGAAAGCACGTAGGGGTTGCACATGCGCCTGCCTCTCAAGGCTCGCATGCAGCGCCCCTGCGTGTGGTTTCGCGCCCTGGCGGCGCAACTAATGAGGGCGCCAGGTCGCTCTCTAACTGAGAAAAGGGCTAGCTATGAATCGCATGATCTCGTCAGCCCCGTCCAAACGAGCCTCGCTCTGGCTCATGCTCGGGCTCAATGTCCTGTTCTTCTTCATCACGCAGTATCCGGGTATCAATCTGGTGCTGATGCCGCTGCGCACGTTCACGACTGGTTTGCATGAGTTCGGACATGCACTCATGACGCTTTTCACGGGTGGCACTGTCACTGGTCTGACCATGGTTCCGGATGGCGAAGGCGCAGGCGGACTGACCTTCCACCTGGGAGGCATCGGACCGCTCGTCTCGTCTGCCGGTTACATGGGCACAGCGTTCTTCGGCTCGCTGCTTATCTGGTTCGGTCGTAAGGAAGAAAACGCCAAGCTGGTTCTAAACATCCTGGGTGTTCTCTTCGCCCTCTGCTGTGTCGGTTTTATCATCCCCGGGCTGTTCGATGCACGGCACGGAAGTGAAGCCTTCATGAGTCTGGGCATCGGGCTGGCAATCTCTGCCGGTCTGTTCTTCGCAGGACTGAAATTCTCACCCGCAATCGCGCACATCACCTTGCTGATTCTGGCTGGACAAACGGCTCTCAGCGCAATGAGCGACGTTTGGTATCTGATCCAGATTTCGGTCGGTTTTTCTGCGCACGGCTCCTTCACCGACGCAACCAACATGGCGAGTTATACGGGCATTCCTGCTGCTGTGTGGAGCATTGTCTGGGGACTTCTGTCTCTGGCGATGGTCATCTTCGCTCTGAAAGTCAGCTACGGGCGGGACGAAAATTCGGGAGGTAATTCCTGATGTCTGAAAATCTGCCAAGACCCGACAAGAAGCGGACGCCGAAGGGCGGACGTAAAGCCAACTTCCGGCTCTGCGAGCCTGGGTTCGTGCCGCCGTTCGACCAGGTGACCAGTGTCTCGGTGATTCCCTTCACCGCGGATGGTGCCATGGTCGCCACCGACGACAAACGGGGCAAGGACCTTCCTGGCGGTCACGTCGCCGAGGGCGAAAGTTCTTTGGAGGAAACCGCTGGGCGCGAGTCCCTGGAGGAAGCCGGCATCACGCTGCGCAATCTTCGATTCCTGCGCGCCATCGAGTCCGACCTCTACGGTACCGAACCCGGCGAACTCACGTACATGGTCATCATGACCGCAATCGTGGACGCCATCGTCGCCGAGCCGCTGGAAGGAACTCGTCACATCATGACGGTGGACGAGTTCAAAGCTGAGCATCGTTCGCTGCGTTTGGCAATGATGCACGAGCTGATTGACGAGGCGTATGCTTCGACCTTTGGTTGATACTGCCATGGATGCAGGCGAGAGGACAACCACTCTCGTCTGCATTTCCATGTGCTTTCGCTTCGATTTTTTTTGTATTTGTATCAGAAACGACAGCAAATAGTAGGTACGTGGATGAGCTTGCTATCAGCTTTTCCCTGATCCGTTTGGATCGAATTTAGCTGGTCCGGTTTTACCTGCGCGGACTGCTTCTGCAATCTAAGCCCTTAAATATGTCTCTAATCGCAGAATGTACATTGAGCTGTCGATAAATGAGCGTTTAGGTTATTGCCCTTATTGCACAAGTTTTTTTTCTTGATCGCCGCCCTTAAGAACTCCGACTTCCCCACAAGTAAACACCTACTTCATGCGAGCGCATTGCCTTTGCGCCACGTGGAAGTTGCACGCGCCAACTCTGAATCAGTCGACGCCTGGAGTCGACCCGACAGCGGGGCGCGCATCTGGCGGCAGCAGTTTTCAATCTGGAATCTAATTTCGAAGGGATTTTTGTGGAATCTATTTTCAGCAGCTCTTATCTCTTTTTCTGTCTTGCCACGATCATCGTGGTCTTAGTGGGCATCTTTGCACCCGTTGTAATCGAAAACGGCAGGCTTGAAGAAACCACTGAGGAAGAGATGTCGAAGTTTCACTGTCATGTCTTCGGCTGGACAATCCTCGCCGGTGGGCTTGGCGTGTTGTTTTCGGTGTTGGCCGGCTGGGCGGATCATTGGGTCGCGTTTTGTGGAGAACTTGCATTCTTTGGTTTTGCTTACTTTGTCGGTTTACTTGCAAATGAGCACGACAAGGCAGTTTTTAGGCACCATTGCCGCGCTGTGCATAAGCGCTATTGCGATTCGCTCATGGTTTTCTTTGCGACTTGCTCCGAGCGCAAGCGGCTGGGTAAGCCCGATCTCTCCTTCATGAAGAAGGTTGAGGAGCATGCTTGTTGGCAGCAGCCTCAGCGAACAATCGCGATGCGCATTCACTTTGCGCGTTGCCTTCTAGGTCTTCACGCCCCGACGTACGAGCTGGAAACCATGGTCATTCGCTACGTTCGCGCCGGAGGTCTGCCTTGATTTTTACACTGTGTTTTTCTCCAAATTCCATCCAATATTTTAGGAATTTCAGGAATGATTATGAGAAGACTTCCAACCCGATTTGAACTTCGTGGCGGCGTTTTGAAAGAACCGTCTCCTGTGGAAATGAGCGAAGACGATAGCTTCGAGCTTTTCAAAAGTGGGATCAAAAACGCGATGCGCGCCGGCAAGACGCATTACAACGACCTGACCAACACTGTCACACCGGCGGTGGAAGATCGCCTGCGTGCCGAGTTCGGCAGCAAATGGACTTTTCAATTTAATGTCATGCGCCGAGGCTGCACGATTTTCTGGTCGTGAAATCTTGATGTCGGCATTGGTGTCGTAAATTTTGACGCAGAGAAGTCGGCTCACTGAGCGGATTTCTCTGCGCTTTCTTGCCTTTCTACAGGGAGTTTTTTGGTTTTTGAAACTAATACCACAGCCGGTAGTAAGTGCTAGGCGAAAAAGAGAAAACGACATCGCAGCCCGCCGTTCTGACTCTGCCTTTAGCTTTTAATATCGCGTTTCCAAATAGGGAAACATGAATGGACTTGCATGTGGCAGGTTATCCGCGATTCGTGTGGTTAGCTTGTCTGATTTAGGTGGCATGTCACTCTTCGTGCTCACCTGCGAGACCGGCAATGTTGAATGGAAGACCAAGCTCATCAAGCAGAGGATAGTCGTCATCGCAAAAAAGGCGATAACTATCGGCATGAAAGTGAGCCTCGAACCGCTTTTGTGAGCGATAAAAGGGATGCGGGCCAGGTGTTTTCTTTCTACTTCCGTCAACATTGTCGTGTTCCTCAACTAACTTTTGCATGCGCTTTTTTGTATTAATTACCGGCGGTCACACGCATGCGAACGGTCTTTTAGAGGACAGACCCAATTAGGGCCTGTCCCCAATTGACGATCTATTTGTCTGTCAGCAGATCGGAGAGCTCATCTGCATGCTCTTCTTCAACGGCCAGGATTTCCTCAAGGATTCTTCTAGTAGTCGAATCAGTGGTTCCTACGAAGTTAATCATTTCCCGGTATGAATCTATGGCAATGCGCTCAGCAACAAGATTCTCCTTGACCATTTCTTTGAGGTCCGGTGTCTCAATGTACTCAGCATGGCTCAGACCACAAATGAGATTCGGATTGAAAACCGGCTCACCGCCCAATTGTGCAATACGAGAAGCCAATTTGTCGGCGTGCGAGAGTTCTTCGTTGGAGTGCTCCAAGAATTCATTGGCGATAGGTTCTGATTCCAGTCCCTTAGCCATGAAGTAATGTCTTCTATAACGAAGTACGCACACCAATTCAGTAGCAAGCGCTTCATTGAGCATCTTCAAAATCTGCTTGCGATCAGCCTCATAACCTTCTGTGACAGCGCCTTCTTCGACCTGTTGTCTGGCTTTGCGCCGCAATTCGTCTACAGAAGACAGAGTCTTTTTGTTGTTATCTAATTGAGTGCTCATAGTTTCTCCTGAAATAAGCCCACATAAGCGGGTCCCGATGCTCTAGGTAACGGTTGTGGGACGTCTCAATCGGACCATGGTTCCTGCTTGAGATCAAAGTGAAAAACATTGCAATTTCCAGGCCGCGATTGTGAGAGGTTTTACCTAAAGCATCCAAATACAACTCCCAAAACCACTTCGCAAACAACTTCTCAAGGCAACTTCCTAAAGCAACAAGGGTCTTCACTTGCGTGAAAACCCTTGCCTTGGTCTGGTCAACTAGCTCGTAACCAGACCGAACCCTTGATTCGGTGTTAGATCTAAACCCTTCGCGGGAGACCTCGCGAGACCAGTGCAAGCAGGAAGACTACAATTGCAGATCCCAAAATACAGGGGATAAGCGCAACGCCTGCCAGCGTCGGTCCAAAACTGCCCATTACTGAACTACCTACCCAGGCACCGATAATGCCGACGATGGCAGAGGTGAAAAAGCCACCAGGGATAGTTCCAGGAACGAGGAGTTCACCGAGGTACGCGCAAGCTGCCGCGACAATAAGGAATAAAATAAACGTCAAAATGGTCATGTTATTGTCCCTCTTTCCTCATGAAATTTCGTTTGCCGGACTCCCGACACGGGTTAAGACCCAGCGACCTAAGCAAAGTTCCCGTGAATATTTTTTTCACAGCGGGCACTTTCAGGACGGCGCTCCGTCACCAACCTGTTGCACACACTTTTTTATAAGAGAAATACGGGGCCGGAAGTGCTTCTAAGCGGGAATCTATGCGGGTTTTACCGGTTGGCGAAGAATCACAGACAGCTCCATAACAAGGAGGAGTTATGGTAAAGAAATCAATTATCACGCTTGCCGCGTGTAGCATGCTGTCCGCCGGATTCACTTATGCAGCGTTTGCCCAAACTACTGAGCAAATCTCACTCGGCAATGCACGTGCTTGTGCAGAGCGGTGCGAAGCGACACTTAAATACTGCACTGATAAGAAAGGTAGATACGGTGAGGCAGCAACCACGAACGTAATTAAGGACTGCATTACCGCCTGCAAAACGGCTTCAGAATTCAGCGCGCGTAATTCAGCATATGCAAAAGAAGCTTATTCAACAGCAGCAAAAGCTTGCATAGAAGCTGCCAAAACATGCGAGTCATTTAAAAACGACGACAAAATGCTCGCAACAGCAAATGAATGCCGTAAAACTGCAAGCAATATGCAGAAGGTTGCCAGCGCCGGCAGCCCGACTAAATAATTCACCTTTGAGTTTTCATTGAAATCAAAGATATTGCACTCAAAACGGCCCCCATCGGGGCCGTTTTTGTGCTGAAAATGAACCTTGTGCACTGCTGCGTCATAACTTTCGCTGGGCCGTTTTCAAATGGCCAGAGCGCTTTTTGCTTTATGAGAAATCGGTTATCTGAGCTCGCGCAGTGGCAAATGAGAGGGGGATTTCCCCACTGTGCTCAGTGCTGTGCGTGTTCCGTGTTTTAAAAGAAGTGCGAAAACGCTCAATAACGGCGGGATTAGAGACCAAGATTGCTTTTCCTGGAAACTCTCTAAAACTTGGTATTTCCGAGCTTTCAGTGTTAGTACTAAGTACCCATCTCATGAATCTTCCGAAAGTATCAACCCTCCTAAATAGCTGAACCTTGCACTTAAGCTTACTCAAACCCTCGCGACTATCGCCGCGCGTTTGCACATGCAATCGCAGTTTGAGGGCTGAAAGGTAAGCGCAGCTATGCAAGAGGTGAGACCACGGCAGGTTGGACTGAATGGGCTTCTTTAATCTAGGCAAGGAACAAGAGAATGGAACTGATCAAGAACTATGTCGACCTGCGTGCCCTTTTCCGTGGCAAGTCGGATCAATTCGCGCCGATGTTCGACGCCTACATGCCTGGCTTTGAAGCCGCGTTTCCTGATGAAGACGAGCGCGAAGACGCCGACACCTACAAAGGCTACTTCGCCGATGACTCGTTCGACTGGCACATGCTCGCCCTTCTCTCTGAGAACGGCGAAGTGCTAGGCGGCATCCAGTACCAGGTCCGTGGTCGCTTCATCTGGGGCGAACACATCTGGTTGACTCCGGAAGCCCGCTGCTACACCAACTTCCGTCAGCTCCTTCGCATCGCGACGGACGACTGGCGTAAGACCGGTGCCAAATACGTCTTCATGGAGTTCAACGACCGCTCGAAGATGTCCTGGGAGCAGCTCAAGGCTGATGCCGCCGCCGGTCTGGCTACCGAAGATCGTGAAGTGCTGTGGGCTCGCATGGGTCTCTACGTGCTGCACGACTCGTTCGGTCGCCTGCCGGTCTACTGGCAGTCCGGCATGCCGACTGTCGACAAAGATGGAGAGCCCTGCAAAGGTTCGCCCGTCAAGTACCTCTCGCTCGGGTTCTACCCGCTCGAGCAGGACGCCGGCGGCAAGGCTATCGATCTCACGGGCGCCACGCTGGATGTTCAGGAATATCTGGACCTCTGCATGGAAGCTCATGAGACGATTCCCGATGTCGATCGCGAAACGGACGAAGCCATTCTCTGGTATCGTCCGCAACTCGAAGCGATGATCGCTGCCGGCGAAACGAAGTTCACCTTCGCTCGCCTGGCTGACACGGTCGTCGAACGTCTCGTCCGCAACCGGTTCGCGCCGCGCCCGCAGGACGTCGGCAAGGTCGCGAAGGCTGCCTAACAACGCAGCTTGAAAGGCTCGGGGAGTGCGGTGCAAGTCGCCCTCCTCGGGTTTTTCCTCTTATCTGCATAATACTATCCGAAGTAATAGGACTGGTTTGATCCGCGTTGTCGCGTTATATTCATTTGCAACCTAAGGGCGAACTATGGGCTATAGACATGTAAATCAGCGACTCTTAAAGGCGTTTCTCGGCTGGCGCATCCTTCGCATCACGAGCGCATTGCCGATCTTTTGCTGCTTCCTTGAAGCGTCCGAGTTTTTCTAGTGCAATACTGCGTGCTTCGTAATTTGCAGGGGAGTCAGGCCTTAGTTCGATTGCTTTACTGTAATTCTCAAAGCTCAACGAGTATTTCGCCATTTTGAAATAGACATCGCCAATGTGCTTGTAGGCTTCATCATCCAGCGCATTATTTTTTGCAACAACCAAGTAGTCGGCTAAAGCTTCTGGAAATCGGTTCAACTTTGTGTAGGCGGAGGCTCGTAAATTTCTCAGTGATGAGTCTTTTGGATTGATAGAAATAGCGGTGCTCAAATCTTCCAAGCCGTGCTTTTGATCACCCATTAGAAAGTAAAGGTCGGAGCGCCTCATCAAACTAATTCTGTTGTTGGGGCGCATTCGCACAAGGCTATTCAGGTCTGCCAGCGCTTTTGGATAGTTTCCGATTTCGGAATAAACCATAGACCTGTAACCGTAAATCGATGAGTCTTGTGGCGAAAGTTGTATAGCGCGGTCGAGAAATTTGAGAGCTTCTTTGTGCTTTTTCTCGCTCAATAGCCAAATCCCTTTACTTTTAAATCCTTCGGCGAATGAGGGGTCCAGCTCCATTGCTTTATCCAGATCAGCAAGTCCAAGTTTTGTATAACCCTGGTCATTACTAAAACAAATGTAGACAAGTTCGTAGTAAGCCTTTGCGCGAAGCGCATATGCTGGAGCAAACTTTGAATTGAGTTTTATCGCGATAGACGCATCTGCTAGCGCAGCCTTAGGATTTTTCAATTCTTGATTGGCTCGGGCTCTTAAATAGTAGGCGCGGAATGAGCGAGGATCAAGAGCCAGAGCGCGGTCGAGTTGGTCTTTCGCAACATCATATTTTCTTAGTTCAATAAATGCTTCGCCCATGCCCAAATAAGCTTGTGAGCAGCTTGGATTTGCCCGAATTACGGTGTTGAACTGTCGAATCGCTTTTGCAATTTGACCCTTACTCAGCGCGTCAAATCCGTGGCCGCACTGCGCACACGAGAAAGCCGCAGAGCCCAACAAAAACATCGTGGTGCTTGCGGCTATAAACGTGCTTGCAACAACGCGAGTTCTTTTTTCGATTATTGATATCGGATTACTGTTAACCACAGAAAAAAGATGACGACTAGATTTGCGACACCAATGTATTCCATTACATCGACAATTTCCATATCAGACCTTCTAGTTTGGTGGTTTATGTTCGAGTTGTGAGAATAAAGCAAAAAATTGCAGCAAAGAATATATAAGCAAAACCGAGGATCTCAGTAATATGCATTTTGTCTACTCCTCTCAAACCTGCACCAGAGCGGTATCACAGACGGTGATACCGACACCAGTCTTTTTCCTGCGGTGGCAGATTATTTCACTTGGCTTGCTGCGTGATTTGCTCGCAACGCCCGTATTCACAGTGTTTTGCGGGGCGAATACAGATTCCAAGTCGAACCCATCGAGGCCGCTTTTGCGAGAAATCGTGTGCCGCTTTGTAAGGCAATCTATACTTTCATGAAAGGCACGCTCGCCTGCTGTTACATTTGTAAGAGCTTGACCCAATTTTTGACTTTTTCTTCCACTACCTGCTCCGGAATTTCAGAGAAAGGAATGATAAATTCCTTGCCGGGTGGCGTGTCGACGTAATAAGGTGCAGCGCTCACTATCGGTAATTCTGCCTTCTGCGCCATTTTTAGAATTTCAATTTCAAGAAGGGGGCAATCGAGCCGGACGAAAAGGTCCATGCCTGCACTTTCGGATGACATGGTAATTTTTTCGGCAAAGGCGGTCTTCAGTGCGTTGACTAGAGAGCTTCTTCGCGATTCGTAGATTTTGCGATTTTTGCTGATGATCCTCTCCAGATTGCCGGTCTTGATAAAGTCAGTAAGCACCAAAGTTTCAAGTGGTGGTGTTTCGCGCTCTACAAGAGCTTTCGCACAAGCTAGGATGTGTGACAAGCGTTTTGGCACTATCATGAATCCCAATTTCGAAACGGGAGATAGTGTTTTCCAGAGGCATGAAATATGGACCACGGAGTCCGATTCATCCATACTCATCAGAGATGCAATTGGTCTCGAGTCGTAGCGAAATTCTGAGTCGTAGTCATCCTCAACAATGATTGCGCCCCTCGATTCCGCCCAACTGAGCAGTTTTTTTCTTCTACTTGCCGGCATGACTACACCGGTAGGCTCGTGGTGAGATGGCGTCAAATAAACCATCTTGATGTCTTCTTTCAAATTAGCTAGATAATCTGTATCCAGTCCCTGGTAGTCCACCGGAATAGGCACAATTTTTGCTCCATGCACGGCAAAACGTTGCCTCGCGCCAGGGTATCCAGGATTTTCAACGGCCACAGCATCACCGGGCTCCAACAGCAAGCGGCACAGCAAATCCAGGCGCAGTTCTCGGGCCGTAAAAACAAAAACTTGCGATATGTCGCATCTTATTGCGCGTGTGCGCGAAAGATAATCGCTGTAGACTTTTCGCAGCGGTAAATATCCAGCGGATGAGCAGTGTGGGCTTTGCTTCTTCTTTATGTGAATGCCTATAAGCTCACGCCATCGATCTACGGGAGCCGTATCTAAAGGCGGTCCTCCGTAGTTGAGAAAGAATTTTGATTGCGCGGGGGCTTCGCGCGCCGCAAAGAGAAGTTTTTCGGCGTAGTGCGAAAGTGCAGGAGGTGTGAAATTCTCATTCGGTTCGAGTTCGAGCGGCGAATGCTTTTTCTCTAACTCGCCAGGCATGCGTTTGCAGACCGAAGTGTTTGAGCCTGGGGTGATTGAGATATATCCCTGACCCGCTAACTCCTCGTAGCATCTCATTACTGTAGAGCGCGAAACATTTAGCTTGGTTGCAAGCGTTCTGATTGACGGCAGCACGCTGCCTGAGGCAATTTGCTCTTCGATGATAGCTCGACGCAGTTTGTCGGTCAGTTGGCGACCGAGAGGAATCTTTGAAAACGGATCTAGTTGCAAGTCTAAGTTAGTTAGTGGCATGTTTTGCTAACCGTTTTTTCAATTCATCAGCCCATTTCTTGACACGTGTGTCCACTTCTGCGTTCTGATAGCAGGCGAAGGGAAGCATGAATTCCCCTTGCCGAGGCGACTCTTCGTAATAGGATGCAGTACTCATGATGCTGATTCCTGCGACTTTTGCCGTTTCTACCACTAGGTTTTCGCTGGTGCTGATAAACCGCACTACCAGGTGCGTTCCGGCTCCTTCCGAAAAAAGACTGAGTCGATTCTTGAAATATTTGGCCAGAGCCAAAATCATCTCCTGTCTTCGCAATGCCAGTTTTGCTTGTGATTTGCGCAAATATTTTTCCAGATGACCCTCATTAATCAAGTCTGTAAGCGCAACTTGCTCGGCGACCGGCAAGTATTTTTCCATTTCCATTTTTGCCATTTGTGCCACGTCTGCCAGGCGTCGTGGAAAGACTGTAAAACCAAAACCGACTAATGAAAGAGACTTCCAAATCGAGGCCAAATAGATGACGTTATCGAATTCGTCCAGGGCTTGAAGGGAGGGAAGACTTTTTTTGCCGTACCTGTACTCGCAGTCATAATCGTCTTCAATGATTATCGTGCCGGTTTTGTAAGCCCAATGGAGCAGTTTCTTGCGCCTTTCCAGAGACATTACAGAACCGGTTGGATCCTGGTGAGATGGAGTTACATAAATCATTTTGACGGGCGTAGCATCTTTGAAAAGTTCGTCCACTACAAGACCCTGCTCGTCCGTAGCCACTGGGCGAATTATTGCGCCATGCGCTTTGAGAAGATACTTCGCTTCTGCGTAAGCCGGCTCTTCAAAAGCCACATAGTCTCCTGGATTTATCAAAATTCTCGTGATCAATTCCAAGCGTAATTGTTTGGAAGAAAAAATAGCGACCTGCCTGTTGTCGCATTTTACGGCGCGGGCTCGATGGAGATACGCTGCAACTGCTTCTCGTAAGGGCGGATAACCGAACGGTTGAATGGTTGGCGTGAGGGTGTCGATGTCAGTCGCCCGGCAATAGCGCCGCATCATTCTTTCCCATTCTTTATGCGGTGTCAGGGTGCTAGGTATGGTTCCATAATTAATATCAGGCAACTTTTCCAACCAGCGCGTTTGCATCTCAGCGTGTACATCGCGGACTCGTTTAGCAAACTCGCTCAACCTGAGCGGTTTGGTAAATTCAGAATTTAGACTCGGCTGGAAATCTTCTACGATATCCGTTTCTTTCACGTAGTAGCCAGAACCAGGCAATGCAATGATCAAGCCTTCTTCGACTAATTCTTCCATTGCAGACAGAATTGTGGAGCGAGATATCTTGAGATTGGTCGCCAGGTCTCTGGTTGATGGAAGGGCGTCGCCTGGCCTCAATCTGCCTTCTTCGATTGCTTTGCGCAATGCCTTCGATAAGCGCTTATTCAGTGGTAGGCGCGGAAGATATTCGAGATTGAGTAAGAAATTCAAATTGATTCTCTACGGCATGCGCAGACGGACATCTCATTATAAGGGAAGTGCAGATTTGTCTTTCCCGGTTTTTGGCAGAAGTAATTCTCCTTACCTGAAGCCGCGTCACTTTGGATGATTTGAGCTTATTGCCAGCCTTGACGAATTGGATAAGCGTGTCCAAAATGCGTTAAAAAAGACGAGACCGTGAGTTTGTCTCCAGGCTTAAGAAACGCGTGGAGTTGATCCCTTTGCCGTCTTTTCCAGTCGAATTCGAGACCTGAAGCAAATCCTGTCAGGGAGAGAGGGCTGAAAGTGTAATGACCGCTGGAGTTTTGACTATGGATTAGCCGCGATGTCGGGATCGGGCCGCTTGTCTGGAATTTGGTGGGACTGTTGTTTGCTGCGCACGGAGACTTCGCTTAGTTGAAACTGTCCGATGAAATTCCTTAGGACCGGCCTGAATAGTCAAACCAATCTATGGAGAACTTCACTACAGCCGCATTTTGCGCACTGGCTCTGCTTTTGATGATGTCAGTCATATAAAAGAGTGACAAAACTTTTGGTTGTTTATGCCAATAGTTTGTTGCTAGCGTCAGGACCAAATTCTCCAATTCTTTTCATTCAAAGAGCCCTTCCTAACTTCACTGCTTCCCGGTTTCGAACGCTTTAAATGCCGATTGCGGCATGAGGTTTGGGCGTCGATGTGGAGACAAGGGGTCTGCGACTGATTCAACCTTGAGTCTTGCTTAGGCAAGAGGAGTTTTTTATGAGTAAAACAAATTTGCGTCTTATGACAATTGCTCTGGCGCTGGTCACCATTGTTTTTGCAGGCAGAGACATTGGTTTGATGTACGGTACCCTTGCTATCGCAGTTCCGGTGGCCTGGCTATTTGTTTTTTGCTTGCCGCGCCGACTCACCGAATTTCGCAAAGCGCCAAAACGCTCGGTGCAAGCTGCTGGCGGAAAGGTTTGGCCTGTCGTTCTTAGTTTTTCAATGTCTTGCTTAATAGCTCCAGCAATTGTCGCTGTAGCTGAGTCGCTAAATAACACCTTTGCTTCTGTTTCCGCCGGAAACGTGCTCATGTACTTCGTTTTGCGTGCCGGTCTGGTGGAGGAGCTGCTTAAGCTGACTGCTGTCCTCATCGTGATCAAATATTTGGCACCTGACGCTATCAAACATCCTCGAGAGGGTGTAGTTCTGGCTTGTGCAGCGGCTTTGGGCTTTGCATCATACGAAAACATCTACCACAATCTCTATCTTGTCCAAATTCAGTCAGGGATTGCCGAGGCGTTTTTCCTGGGAGCATTTATACGTGTGCCTCTGCACGCTCTTTATGCTTCTTTCTGGGGCGCCACTCTCGGTATCGCCTACTTCATGCGGGGCACCAACAGATTTTTTCTGATGTTATTGGGCGTGATTCCAGCCATCTTTTTGCATGGATTGTGGGACACAATTGCACAGTCTCAAGGCACAGCGACCGGTGTTCTTTTGACGCTGCTTTATGCGTCCTTCTGGTATTGCTATTGGCAAACATCTAAGCGATGCGAGGCAGTACAGCTAGTTTCCACTTCTGGCAATTCTGAGCAAGTCTAACCTGCTGCAAACGAACGGCAGTTTCCAAAACACCAGGAGAAAAAAATGGCATCAAGAAAGTATTTTCGTGGACTCCCGCTCGCAGCACAGGTGGTTGCGTGCCTTCTAATTATCAGTGTCTGGCTGATATCTGCTTTTTGGCGTGGGCACTCAAGCCCTGTCGGAGTTAGACAGCCTGTGGCAACTGGAGGCGAAATCAAAGTGGTGACGCCGGCAGATTATGCTGCAGAGCTGGATAATGCGAGCAATGTTCTGATACAGGTGTGTAAACCAGGGCAATGCAAGGCAGACAAGGATGTTCTGGCGAGAGTGCGTCAGGGATTTGCGCAGGTCAAATTTGTCCAGATGAGCAGCAAGGACAATGTCGATTTCGCTGAGCGGCTCGAAAGGGAGCAAGCGGAGCTGGCGAAGATCAATAAAACTGCGATCGGTCTTCAATATCCGGTCTACGTTTTCAAAGGCAACGATCTCAATGTCGCACCACCGTTGCGAACAGATGATGAGGTCAAGCAATTCATCGCCACCAATGTCGCGGCGAATGTGCCCTGAGTTTACGCAACAACGGTTTTAATCCGCTGGCACATTTTTCACGCATCGAGAGCTAATCAAAAGTTCTCGGTGCTTTTTTGCAGCTGAATGCTGTTGATTTTGAGGTCTCATATATGAAAACAAGTAAGTTTTTTCCGCACGGACTTTGGGTTCTGGCGGGATTTTTAGTCTTGCTTTTGGGCGCACACTATCTGAAAACAGAAAGTCCCAAAAGCGCAGGCGCTTTCGAGCAGTGTCAAACTGCAAAGAAGGCGGTCTTCAACGGAAAAACGCTTTACACCTGCACGGTATTAGCAGTCGCTGAGCGGCATCGAGAATTAGTAAATCGAGGTGCCCGTCAGGCCTTCTTGCAAAAGTGGTTGCATAAATTCGATGGGACGTCCGCTCTGGAAACAGAAGAAGGCACGTTAAAGGCAATCAGCGAGATGGTTTTGTCGCTGAAAGGGCGATTTGATTTCGTCTTTACTCCTTCTGCCGTAGAGCAGAATGAGATCATCGAAAAGGGGCAACTGGCAGGTATAGGCGCCAGTGTTGCAATGCCCCTGTCTGCGAGCGAAAGGAGCAATTCTCAAATTCGCTTGCCAGAACACGCGACGCCTCAGCTAATTGCTTTGCTGAAGTTAGACCGAGCGCGCCAAACATTGATAGAAAGCGATAATCCACTGGTGGTGATCGCAGAACCTGATGAAGGCACTCCAGCTTTTAAGGGAGGCATGAAAAAAGGTGATGTGATAGTCAAAGTGGGCAGTGAAGATGTTGCTGGTAAATCGCTAGATGAAGTCCTTAATCTCATCAGAGGTGAACCAGGCACACCGGTCAAACTTTCTGTTTTGCGACAAGGTGGAAAAATCGACCTCGAGTTGATCCGAGCAATTGTCGATTTTAAAACAACCAGCGAGAAGAAATTGGATGATGTTGGTTATCTGCGCATCTCCCACTTCGAATCGATGCGTGTGGCGAATGACCTGCATAAATCCATTGATGTTCTGTGCGGCACAACATCCACACTGGAAGCAGAAAGCGTTGCAGACTGCGCAGCAAAGGCCCTTATTGTGGACTTGCGCGGCAATCCCGGTGGTCGCTTCGATGCGGTGCTTCTTAGCAGTGAGTTGCTTCTGGAGAAGGGCAATTTGTCTAGTGTCATGATGCGTGATGGTGACAAGATTGTGCGCTCCGACTTCGTTTTGGAGACGGATGCTCTGGTGGTAAAGGAGGCTGGAAACACTGCTGCCCATCGCAGGCAGTTCGACCTGCATTTCCCGCTTGATCGTCGCATTGTCGTCATCGTGGACGAATTCAGCGCCAGTGGCGCAGAGGCTATGGCTGGAATTCTTCAACAACAACGAGGTGCTGTGGTTGTCGGGGCTCAGACGCGAGGCAAGGGCGTTGGACAATGCACTATCGGGTTGCCTTATGGCTATGCGGCTAACTTCATCTGTATGGAGTACCTTGCTGGCGGCAAGGCTTTAGATTGGGTTGGAATTACACCGGATGTCGTCAGCAAAAGGGACGGCACTGCAGCAACAGACTCACAACTTGATTTGGCACTGCGCATTGCCCGCGGAGAAGCCGTCAGTGTCGCTGATGCGAATACCCTGGCGACGTATGAAGGCGAAATCAAAGCGGCTCGTCAGCAGGCCTATGAAGAGGAAGTAAAAGACACTCTAAAGCGCTTCTTCCGCTAGTCCGCGGTAGCGCTTCTTAGCGACCGGTGTAGCAAAAGACTTGCTGCGCCGGTCAATCGAAACTCAAAAGAACGAGATAAATTCATGAACAAGCAAAAGGTTCTAATTGCGGCTGTGAGCCGCACACCGATTGGAAAATTGGGTGGGAAACTCAGCCGAGTTCCGCCGTCCAAACTGGGGGCGCACGCGCTTACCGGCGCAATTCGTCGTGCCGGAATCAAACACAAGAGCTGGATTGACGTCATAGCTTTTGGTCACACGTTGCAGAGTTTTTTCGAGCCCAATACGGCTCGTTTCTCTGCTTACAATGAAGCGCGTTTGCCTGCATCGATTGAAGCCTTCACTTTGCAGGAGCAATGTGCCTCCGGGATGAAAGCCGTACAAGCCGTGTTTGATCGAATCGCCTGCGGCGACGCGCATCTAGGGATAGCGGTGGGCGTCGAATCAATGTCTCTGGCACCACTGATAATACCGGGACAACACCGTTATAGCCAGATGAGCAAGCAGGCTTTGAAACGCTTCAAGCAGCTGAAGCTCTTTGGTCCGTTGCCCTTCATCGGTCTTGCCGAAAGTGGTTTGGGCCCGCTGTCTTTGTCAAAGGATGCCGAAGCTCTCAACATGATCAAGACCGCACAGATTGTGGCGGACTTGATGAATGTATCGCGCCAAGACGCTGACGAGTTTGCGCTCATGTCCCAAAACCGTGCTCTCAGTCAGCGTAATCGCCTCGCCCTGGAAATCGAGCCGATCGTTGTACCGGGCGTGGGACTAGTAACTGAGGATGAGCATCCTCGAGTGACAGACATTGCAGCCCTGGCTGATCTCAGAGATCAAGCAGGGACAGGCGTTGTCACTGCAGGCAATGCGAGCGGAATGGGCGATGGCGCTTGTGCGCTAGTTTTGTGTTCCGAAAGCATGGCGAAGCGCCTGGGTCTAACTCCAATTGCAGAAATCGTGGACTTCCACTTCAGCGGTCGGCACGCCTTATCGATGGGGTTGGGACCGGTAAACGCAGTTAACGGGCTGCTCGCGAAACACGGCATGGACATAGCTGAAATTGACTATTTCGAACTTAACGAGGCATTTGCCGCACAGGCAGTGGCTTGTTTGAAGCGGTTGGGAATTCCTTTCGATAAAGTCAATCATAACGGCGGCGGAATATCGCTCAGCCATCCACTAGGCATGTCTGGTGCGCGAATTATTGGTGCTGCCAGTTATGAAATGCTCATCGACAACTCAATCGACACTGCTATTTGCACCTTGTGCGTCGGCGGTGGAATTGGCGGTGCTGCCCTTCTAAAGCGCTACAAGAGCGAATAGCTAGTTTGCGCTCCCTCCATTCAAACAAAACAGGAACTGTCATGAAAACCAATCAGGAGCTGAACGCTCTATTGAAACAGACGGACGGTAGTGGTCCTTTCTCTTGCACGTCAATGGAACTGCTACCTAACGGCATATTCGTGTTGACCATTGATGTGCCGGGCAAAGTAAATCTTCTGAGTAAGAAGACGTTGCAAGAAATTGACAGGCGCTTAAATCAGATCGAAAGCCTCATCAACGATGAGGACGCTGCGGGATCTGGCTTGATTATTCGCTCTGGAAAGTCCGCCAATTTTATTGCGGGCGCCGATGTCCATGAGATCGACGCACTGCAAGAGCAGAGCATCGCAGATGCTTTTGCCGCTGCTGAGTACGGGAAGAAAGTGCTCGGGCGCCTTGGTATGCGCGGAATACATATTCCGACTTTAGCTGCCATACACGGCTCGTGCCAGGGTGGCGGTATGGAGTTGGCGCTCTGGTGCGACTACCGCATTGCTACGGATGATCCGGCTACCCATCTGGGTTTGCCTGAGGTCAAACTCGGCATCCTTCCAGGGTTTGGCGGGTGTATTCTTTTGCCTCGAGCGATGGGCGATACTCTGAAAGCCGTGGAATTCATCAGTCGAGGTGAGAGCGTGGGAGCAAAAGACGCGCTTGCCAAAGGGCTTATCCATGAAGTGGTTTCGCAAGATCAGCTGATGTCTCGTGCGCAAGAGGTGCTGATGACCGGAGTTTGGGTCGCGAGCACTGATTCCAGTCAGGCGGCGGACGAACACGAAGAGTCTGAAATTGCCTCCGTGCGTCAGTTTGCGAATATGGACTGGCGCCAGCGGATCAAGGATGTCGGCGTGCTTCTTCTTCGCAATTACTCGGGTCAAATGGGGCGCGACCGATTTGCTCAGGGTGTCGTCTCTGAAGTGAAGCGCAAGAGCAAAGGTTATATCGCGCCGCTGAAAGCAGCAGAAGTGATAATGCGCTCTGCCGAACTGCCCTTTCCCGAGGCGCTTAGAAATGAATCGGTTGTTTTTGCGGAGCTGGCAATGTCGCAGGCTTCGCAAAATATGGTGGATATTTTCCAGGATAAGAGCCGAGCCAAGCAATTTCCACAGGGCGTATCGCCGCACGCGGTAAGCACTTTGGGTGTTGTCGGAGCCGGTGTAATGGGTCGCGAGATTGCTTTTGAGGCGATTGTCTCGAAAGCATTTGCAAAAGTAGTGCTCGTCGATATCTTCGAAAAGTCCCTTGAGCAAGCCGTCTTGGAAATATCGAACCTAATCGACGGTCGTATTCGTGAAGGCAAGCTGCGATTGGATGACAAGCCTGCTCTAATCGCGAAGCTTCTCACCTCGACAGAATACGTGGATCTGTGTCAATGTGACGCTATCATCGAGGCCGTGCGCGAGACCGTCCAGGACAAGATGGAGTGTTATCGCAAAATTGAGTCCGCATTCGATGCTAACGGCGGCAAACAACTTTGGCTTTTCACCAACACTTCCGCATTGTCGTTGTCGGAGTTGTCGGACAACCTGCGAAATAAGCAGCGTTTTGCCGGCCTTCACTTCTTCAATCCGGTTAGCAAAATGGGACTTGTCGAAGTCGGTAAATCCGCCAACTCCTGTCCTGAAGCTGTTGCAACAGCGATGGATATTGCAGTGAAGCTGGGAAAATTGCCTATCGTCTGCAAAGACAATCCCGGCTTCGTCGTCAATCGAATCCTCGCACCCTACATCCTCACGACATCGTGGCTTCTGTCTAAAGGCGTCTCGCCGCATTTGATTGACAAAGCGATGCTTGACCTGGGTATGCCGATGGGACCTGTCACGCTGCTTGATCAAGTCGGACTGGATGTCATCTCCAGTGTTTCTGATTCGATGTTCAGTGCATATGGGCAAAGGATGTCGCGCCCGAGCGCTGAGACGGACTTTGTCTCCTGGCTTATCTCGAAGGGCCAGCTCGGAAAGAAAAGCGGCGCCGGCATCTATCTTTGGGATAAGGGAAACATCGTGAGAGATGCTAAAACTCGTCTGCCCAAGGTGAATCCGCAACTTGCGAAGCAATTCAGCGGCATGGGCAACCTCAATATGGCAGTTGAATCGGTGCAGGAATATCTAGTTCTTGCGATAGTCAACGAAGCCGTTAGAGTTCTTGCCGATGGTGTTGTGGACGAGCCTAATCTCATCGACCTGGCTTTCGTCTTCGCTACGGGCTTTCCGCCTTCTCTGGGCGGACCAATCCGTTATGCCGATCAGAGAGGTGTACGCACTCTTTTCGAGTTGAGCGAGGATTTGAGTTTGGCCTGTAGTGATGAGCCATTCAGAGCTAACTATCGCGGGTGCGCTCATTTCGCCGAGCACAGCTCGTCACGCGACAACTTCTACAAGTAAGTCGCAATAATAATTCAGTCGGCTCGCGCTTTTCCAGTCACTCACAAGACTCGAACTGTGCGAGCCGTCTTCTTTTGGTTAGCGATTAATGGTCCGTACAGCGGGCTCTATTTTTCGCTTTTGCGTCGCTTGCATTGCTGTTCATTGCTTTAAATGAAAACGAAAAGAGGAAACGACAAGTGACATTGAAAGAGAGACTGAAGAAATGGGCTCTTAGTTTTGCGGAAGAAGGTGTTGCCGAAACAGTTACAGAGATAGCAATCGACCAACTGCCACCGGCACGGATTTTAGCCTTAATAACATATACCGCGCTGTTTCTCTCTTTGCTTTTCGGCGTCGCCGGATGGTATTTAGACTCATATGAAATACTCTATTTTGTGGGTTCATTTTTTTGCGGTTCGCTGGCAGTTTTAGCTTACTGCTTGCGTTTATATGTCGTTTCAGTGCTCAGTGCGATTTTGCTCAAAGGCTATCGCTATGCAAAAGAACAGGCAGTAAAACGGCAGAATTCGCCGCCAAATGAAAATCAAAAGACGCTGCCGAAAGAGGATGGGAGCAGCCAACGTAACAATCATTCGGAGAGCTAATTGGTCAAAGAAAAAGCGTCATTCAAGGACAAAATTATTCCTTACGCACTTTATGTGCTTACCTTTTGCATTGGAATTTTTCACGAATATTCGCTCCGCGATGTCGAGCCTCCAGCTTTGCAGCGTTTTGCAGCGCGAAATAAGCACGTTATTGTGACCAATGTCATTTCTGCTTCGGGCGCCACCGGAACAGCCGCGATTGCAGTAGAAATCGAGGGGGTAGGCAGTGGCGAGAAGTTTGCCTTTGCGCCCTCTACAGAAAAGCATTTGCGACTATCTTCTACTCCAAAGGTGGGAGATGAGTTCGTATTTGCAGTAAAGAAGACATTCTACGAGCTAACTGTAGCTCGCTGAAAAAGTTGAACAAGCACCAACACTGGATGAGTTGGTAATTTCTAGTTGCTGATCGCAGGGATACGACCAGCAACTTTTTTAGGAGTAATGAAATGAACACTGAAACCTATAAAAACCGTATCGTAAGCGTTTTTCGCAATTTGAAAGAATAAATAACTGGTGAAACGTGAGTAAATCTTGCCATGGCATTTTTGGAAATTCTGGCTGAGTTTATCGAACTCAGTCAGAAGATCCTTAAGAAACAGCCTGCCAAGCCTATTTTAAAAATTGTCTGTATTTATTAAAAGCTGTAGTAAAGGCTGCAAAAAAGGATGAAATTGCTGGCGATGCGGAGTCCGTTCTCGATCATCACCAGCTTTGATGTTGCAGCGCGGCTTCGACTTCTTGGGCAAATCGTTATTTGCAGGCTGCGCTTGCATGAGTACTATCCTTTTCTTTGCCGGATTGATGTTGTCCTCTCTGCAAGCAGAAGTCTCTGTACGATGCGGTTTCGGCGCTGCTCATTTCTTCTTCCATGGTGCCAAGTCTGTTGACTATAGCTGCGAAGTGGCTGATGTCGCCGAAATGTCCAATCAGCACTGTCGCGCCATTGAATACGGCTGTAAAAGCAAGAACCGCCTGTGTAATCGCGCCAAAATCTATGTCACCTGCAATATATGCAGGAGTCATAATCACTGCCGGTATTAACGGCATTATGTGGTTGTATGTGCCCGTGAATAATTGGATGCTTTTATGCACGAGCATAATGTTTGTCAGAGTCGTCATGACGCTTGAGAGGCGCAATTTCGACTCATTGACGCAGTCTTGCAGACATTCGCCATTTTCGTCTGTACGGCTCTTCTCCAGCTGAATGCGAGCATCTTTGATATTCGCTCTTAAATCAGCTTCAACAGCAATCTGTCGATTACTGAGATCAATCAGCGCCCTGCCTACGTGCGATACAACCAGCAGCCCCACTGTAGAGTAGATGATGACAGTGAAAACAAGAGTGCCGGAGAGATTCCAGAGCACCACCATGAATGTGCAAACGCTGACAGTGGCATCCAAAATGGTGATAGACAGCCTTACGGACGAATTGCAAAAGCTGTCCACATCTTGCGTTATGCGTTGCTCAGGATTGTCTATTTCTGCAGAACATTCGATCGGTAATCCCAGTTTTTGCAGAAAGTACCGGTCGATAAATGTCTCGGACAGCCAATTTCTCCAGAGCAGAGCGAGTCTTGTTTTTAAAAAGTTGTAGTAAACCTCTATTGGTACGGTGAAACAAATGGCTACGATTGAGAAGGTCAGGTAAAGGTAAAAATTACCCAGACTCTTCTGTTCGATAGCCGTCATAAAATTGCCTGCCGTGCGCACCACGAATACAGCTAAGTATGTCTTGGCGGTCAGCAGAAGCAGAATTGTGACAAGGTACATAAAGCCTGTTTTGCCGTCTTCGGACGCCCAAAACGGCTTGCCAACCCTTATCAGTCTTCGCCATGGTATTTCTGTGATGATGTTTTTCATGACATAAATCCTCAAATGAATGGTAAACGCGCTCGAACTCCGACCTGCTTGCAGACCAGTGCTCGAGGATGTTTGGGCGTGAAAAAACAAGGCGCAGGATTTTTGTAAAACCGTTGCGACGCGCAATTTTTGCTTCTACCCAACTTCAACGCACTGCCGACCTCCATTGCTACACCGCTAAGGGTGTATGCAATGTTCAGACTGTCTATTTCTCTTAGTGCAGGAGGTTTTCGTCTTATTGGAAATTGCGGTAATTGCATTCTTGGAATAACATTTCCAAAACCGCTAAATAAAATGAAAAAGAAGGGCTGAGGAGAGTTTTTTTTGTTATTGACGAATACCTACCAGTTTTTGATTTTTGTCTGAGACGGTGCAAGAGGGGCTAAGCGCTTGGCTTGGGAAGGCAGTTTTTGATAGGTTTGCAAATTTTGCTACTGTCTCAATTTTTTGTTCGACGATCGGCCCGTTTAGATCAGTTATTTACTCTGTGATTAGTTCGGCAACCCTAAAATCAGCCATCCTCGCGTGTTAAACCTAAATATTTCATTGCGCCGGCAGCGTACTTTTTTTAGACTGCAATCAACCGTCTTCTTTCCTTCAAAGAGCCCTTACCCTCGCACCTACAACGTTTCGTTCGCGAATCATGTTTTTTTCAATCGCATTGGTGCGATCGGTTGGAGGCTTTTAAGCGGAATTTCGGACGGTGGCCAACCTTTTCCTGAGGCACGGTTGCACAAAAGGAATAAGGGCCGATCTTTCTAGTTGAGAGATTGATTTTGATGCAGTTTGCTCCGGCCTTTGACTCGAGTCAACTGCTGGAGGGCGGCGAAGTGCGGTGAAAACCTGCTTTCGCTAATTCGCAATCGTTGAGCAATCTCGATTGTTTAACGCAAGAAAATCGAGTTTTCGAAGGGCTTCCGGAGAGAACTAGGAGTTCGTTATGAAAAATTACTTTATACCTGCGTTTTTCGCAGTAGCGTTTGGAGCGGTTTTTTACCACATTCAGACAATGCCTTCTGGCATAATCAGTCAAGGACCTCCGCAGCAGGTCAATAACGGTGTCACTCCAGCGTCGCAATCAGCCTGGCCTGACATGAATCCAGTGTCTGCAAAAAATGCAGAAACATCTAAGCCTGCGCTCGATACCACTGCTGTGCAGCCAACGACTTCAAAGCCGCTCACTCTTTCTGAAGGTAGTACGGTTGTCACCGCTGGTGACACCACCGGAGGCAAGCCGTTAGAGATCGTTATTAAGCATGAGCATACTGGAGCAGGGCATCACGGCAACGACGAAGAAAACGATCTGGGACACAACCCCAGTTCGCTAAGTTCGTTCTTCGCTGGATTGCTGGCGATCGTTATGTACATAGCCAAACTTGCACTGGGCTTTATCATTATTGGTTTTGTAATCATGATGATCACCGGGCAGTGGCGTGGTCTGGCTGGACGCGGTAAAGGCATGCTCGCCCCGAATCGAGGTGGATTGGGCGATGCTCAAGGTGTTGCAGACAAGGTTTTTGGGCAGTGGGTCAATCCGGAAGACATCAAAGGTAACGGATTTTCGGATGTGGCAGGCATTCCTGAGGCAATCGGTCAGATGAAAAAGCTCAAGCTTAAAATAGTTGAGCAAGCTGAAGTCGTCAAAAAAATTCGTACTGAAGAAGAGGCAAAACGTGCGGAGGCAAACGAGAAAGGAGCGTTGTCCGTAACCGCTGCTGAGTTGATGACTCGGCTGCAGTCGCTGAGCAAAAAGTCTCGTTTTGGAGGAAAGCTTCCTCAATGCGTTTTGCTCGAAGGCCCTCCGGGCACTGGTAAGACACTGCTTATTACAGCTCTGGCCAAAGAGTGCAATGTGCCGGTTTTCGTTATTTCCGGATCTGACTTCGTTGAAATGTTCGTGGGTTTGGGTGCAAACCGTGTACGAGAGATGTTTGCCGATGCCCGTGACAAACGGCCTTGCATAATTTTTATTGACGAGTTGGATGCGGTTGGACGGGCTCGGTCGAATGGACCTGTCGCTCATCCGGAAGCGGATCAAACATTGAACCAGATTCTGGTCGAATTGCAGGGATTAAACACCGGCAATCAGAATTTCGGTTTATGGATATTTGGTGCCACGAACAGGGTCGATATCCTGGACAAAGCACTTCTTCGTCCAGGTCGCTTTACCTGGAAGATCAAAGTCGACCCTCCACACTTGGACGGACGCGTTGCCATTCTCAAAGTGCATAGCGCAAAACGTGAAGTGCCCTTAGCTAAAGACGTTAATTTCTACGCCATAGCCAGTGTCTTAGGAGGTCTAACCGGCGCGGATTTGGAAAACGTAGTCAACGAAACCGCACTCTACGCGGACGAGTTGGCTGAGGTCGAAGCAGACAAGCTGAGAGCAAAGGGAGGCTATAGCGAAGACGACATAAAGGAAATCATCAAATCAACTGTCACCCAGGAGGATTTCTTTGAGGGATTGTTGCGGCATTTGATGGGTGTAAAAACGCAAGTAAACCTGACCTTTGAGGAAATCTTCAATACTGTAGTGCACGAAGCAGGTCATGCGATCGGCATTGCATACGAAGGCTTTCTGGGAAGGACCGATGAAATGGTGCGTTTCATCGCGGTTGAACCGAGGGGACGCTCAGGTGGTTTGACTTTTAAAACTCCAAGCCGAGATTCCTTTACCAAAACCTTGGATGACGTAGATGCCGATGCCGTTTGCGGTTTCGGAGGCAGTGCTGCTCAACTTGTCTTTCTCAACACTAAAGACTCGGGACCAGACAACGACTTCGAAGTGGTGGCAGGAAACATTTACCGTGCAATCGGCCGCTGGTACGGTTCTGAGAAATTGGGACCGATTTCGTTGGGGCAGCGCGGCATGACTAACTCTACAGAGATGGGTTCTGCTCAAAAGGACTTGATTGACGCAGAGTGCAATTTGAAAACCAAAGTTCTCTATGCAAGAACCTGGTGGATCATGAATCTCTTCATTCGTTCTGAAAGCATCTGGACGATGTTTTGGGAATTGCTCGAGGAGAAAATCATGCGAGAAGACCGTTTTGCTGAGCTTTTTGCGGCAGCGATGCAGGAAGTCGAAGCTCATCCTGAATGGGCTAACGGACGCTTGGATGCGCTTATGGAGAAGGTCAAGAAAGACCCTTATGGCTGGTCTGCCGAACCACTCGATGTGGCTACGCGCAGCTTCATAGAAGCACGGATAAACAATTTGCGCGGTCGCTACCTGGCTTTGGAGCAGGACAACCACGCCTAAGCTAAAGGTCCTACAGAGCAACAGACAGGGACGTCTGCTGCTCTTCTTAGGCTGGCTAGTTATTGGAGAATCGGGTGAGCCGGGCGATTCTTGATTGTTGGTCTTCACCTCGATCTTATTTCGTTGGCATGATTAATACTAAAAGGTGTAGTGGAGCGGCGGGGGGGACAAGCTCTCAGGGACACCTTGAATTATTGTTCGAACACGCACTACGAAAAACCGTAAGTTTTCGTAGTGCGAAAGTTCCAAAAGCCTTGCTCCGTAAGGTATTGCGGACTTTTGAGGTGCTGCTCTGTTGAAAAGTTCCAAAAGCCTTGCTCCGCGGTCGATTCTGGGTATCGGCGCTCCGAAAACTTGGGACTTTTCGGAGAGAAAGCAAGTGTGATTTGGGAAACCTGATCGCCTGAGTGGGAGTGTCCTGGGCGTCGTTGATTTTTCCTGACCTGCCCTGACCACCAGGATCTTAGCAGGGGAAATTTCAGCGACGCTCAGGCACTTTTTTAACTTTTTGACCTTTTTTGTCCTTTAAGCCAGTGAAATTCATGGTTTTCGACGCTGCAATGCAGAGCACTGGCGTTAGTCAGTGCTCTGCATTTGTTTGTCGCAAACCGTTAGCCTGTTTGCGGGCTAGCTATCTGAATGTTTTTTGACTTTGTATGTTGTTAGCCGTTTTTTCAGAGTATTCAACTGGCGATGCCCAGGCATGATTCGAAAATGTCTTTCTGTTTCTAGCAAACTCCGCGTTAACCACAAGTCGATGCTAGATTCGCTCCTGAACCTGCTTACGTTGCGCATGTAGCGGCGTACGGATGCGAAGGTAGATTCGATCGCATTTGTCGTTCTGAGAGCCTTTTTTAGCGAGCCAACAACGTTGAGGCGATGGATAGTTAGGGTTTCAATTAGACCTTCAGTCAGTGTGTTTACAGCACCTTCGCTAATCGGAATGAGTTCGCTTCTCAAGCTCATGAGTCGGGCGCATGCTGCCTTTTCAGTTTTCTCATTGTACGCCGCTGTCATTTTTTTTCGCACATCGTCCCAGTATTTCCGAGGGAGATATGCCTGCACATTACGAATCTTGTGTTCCTGGCAGCGCTGGATTGCCGCATTCGGCCCAAAGGAAGCTCGAATTGTTTTGGCTAAGGCTTTTGAGCCATCAATGACAAACAAGTATTTTTTCTCTGTGTTTAAGCCTTTTTCTTTCAAGTCGTCAATTAAGTCTTGGCACACAAATTCGTTCTCAGTGGCCCCGTTCTTCAGCCCGAGAACATGTTTCTTTCCCCCGCTATCAACGCCAACGCAGACGATGACTTGACGTGTTGCTACGTTTACACCATCTAAAAACAGGACTACAAGGTCGAGGTGATCGATTTTGCGAGTTCTGAATTCATCAACTGTTGGTTTGGTTACGGCGATTGCCTTTCGGCTCACTGTGCTACTGCTGATTCCCTTTGCCTCCAAGCCACGAGCAACAATGTTTTCGTAGTTCCTGCTTGATACTCCAGCAAGAATCGCTGCAGTGAGCGGTCCGTCCACCAGTTCTTGGCTGTTCATGGCCTTGTATGTTTCGAGCTGAACCTCACCATTTAAGGTGCGAAGAGCTCTTACTCTGGGACGCTTCACTCTGCGCTTGGCGCCATCAATGATCGCTGTTCCAACCTCTTCGCCCCAGCGCACGCAGGCCCTTCCATCAAAGCGCTCATGGTTCTTACCACAGAGCGTTTGAACTTCAGCTTGCATCAGCAATTCCAAAAGTAATTGTGCACCTCTACCGAGATATTCACTAATGCCTTCGGCTATGACCAACTTCAGGTCTGGATTCAGGGCTTCTAGTAGTGCTTCCTTCTTGCTCGTATCGAGATATGATTTCGTCATGATGACCTCCTTGTGGGGTTTGCGGCTTGGTAACTACAAACTGCCCGGGTTGTGAGACTCGGAACAGGGAGGTCATCTAAATATTTCAACGACGTTTGGGGCATGCTCGCGTTTCTCTTTCAAAATCGCTTCTATTACCTCATATGGTATTCAGTAATGAGCGCTAGTGTTAACAAGCCGTTTCAATACTCCTAACGCGCTTGCTGCGTTCACGCTAAGTTTACGCCCACCCGATTATTGTCCCTTGCATCTAATTCCTTTCCGACCTCAAAAATTTCTTGCTGCTCGATACACTTCGTATCGGGCGTCTTGCGTTGCGCCACCATATACGGTGGCGCAAGCTGCGCCAGGCAACATCTAAGGAATTTATCTAAAGGAGCACGTTTTGATGGATTTACCATCAACAAAACTGTAGTTTATGGCATCAACCGTTCGCCATGTAGTTTCACACAAACAATCCTCGACTTCCAATCCGACTTCCACTCTCGAAGCATTCCCCTTACCACCGGTGGTGGAAGGCTTCGACGGCCGGTATGGAAGCAGGCGCGGCAAACGTTTGATTGAGTCAGGGCTGCACGACCGAGACCTCTCGCTCGATGACGGATACCTGGCGCAAATAGCGTGACGGCACAGGGATGATCCTGCTGCCAAAACAAGGCTATTTGCGATGAAAACTCTGTTGTTCTTCACAGAGCCGTCGGCATTGTCCGGTCTTGTTTGGCCATCTGGGAACCCTGCGCAAACAGCAAAAGGTGTCCTAATGACCAAGCTCAACAACACGACCGTGACCTCGACCAATGCCGCCCACAAGAACCGCACGCGTGGTAATCGTCCCTACACGATTTATCTCGCTGGCGACCTCTGGACGCACAAAGACCTGATCGGAAACGCCCTTCTGGCCAAGTACATCAAATCGGTCTCTCGCGGGCGCTATGTGTGCGTCCTCCCGCAGGATCTCGAAGAGCCCGTGCACCGCACGGTCGACATTCGCAACGTCGACCTGAAGCATGTGATGACGTGTGATCTGGCGATCTTCAACTTCGATGGATCGAATCTCGACGCCGGCACGGTGGTCGAATTCATTTATGCGAAGATGATCGACATCCCGAGCGTCATTCTTCGCACCGACTTCCGCGCTGCTGGTGAAGGCAATCAGGAACAGGATCCCTGGAACCTGATGGCCACTCATTGGCCGCGCACGAAGGTGGTGAAACTTCATGGTATGGCTGAGTACCAGGGAGCGAAAACTCCCGGCGCGCTCGGCAAGACCATCGAAAAGCTGTACAAGAAAATGGCGGCGGAAATTGTCGAAAACCTCGACGCCGTGCGCCAGGAAAAACCGCTTGTGAGCGATCCCGCTCGCATGGCATCTTTCTACCAGTGGGCGCTCGAATGCCCCGGTGCGGGTTACGAGAAACACTTCGGCGATCAAGAAGTCGAGACACTCCTTTCAGTCAAGAAGGCGAAAGGACTGCTCGCAAAATAAATAGAACGCAATGATGCAACGGCGAGTGCTGCGCTTCGGCGTGGCACTCGCTTGCCCGCAAGCTGGAGATGGTAAGGCGTTAGGAAACTGACTTCTTACCAACTTTAGTTTGCGGCTTTATGCACAACAAGAAATTGGAGCAACGAAATGAGCACAGATGCAAAACAACAGCAAACCCAGCACGAACCACTGTGGTGGCTGCGCGACATTCATCGTTTCGAGCATACGATTACAGTTGATCGAGGCGCACAGCCCGGAAACCAAGATTCCTGGGGCATGTTTCTCGATGGAAAGTTTGTCACTGAAGCTGGGGAATTCATTGGCGACAAGCCGGAAGTGAAAGCTCTGTCCAATGTCTGGTATGCCGCCAATAAGTTTCACGGTATTGAAAGTAGCATCGAGGCCCAGGCAGAGCAGACCTGCAATGTCATCGCAGCTTTGAATGATGTCGCACGTCACGACGTCATTCTCGACGACGAGATGTGGGGCATTGTGCGCAACATGCAAGTTAGCGGCGTTGAGGTTAACAGTCTGAGGTCTACAATCCGCGAACTCTCTGGCGCCAAAGAACACTTGACGAGAGCTTCAGAACGCGTCCGGGGCGTCTTCCGCCTCTCGCACCGCGGAAAGATTGAAGATCGGCTCGAGCGCTTCATCAAAGAACAAGCAGCTATGATCGAAGCGTTTGAGGGTTACCTTGGCGATTTCGATCTGCCGCAAACCGCCTATCAAGCTCGTCAGTACGTTCTGAGTCAGCTGGTTTTGCAGTTGGAGCGCGCGCTCGAAATTCTGACTCCACTGCGTCGCAAAATCAAAGATGCACCGTTGCCGGAAGACCTTCGGCAACGCATCATAACGAACGAAGCGACTTTTCTGCGAGCCCGCTCGCAAGTCAAAAAGTGGCGCGACAATCCGAGCCAACGATTCGGCGGCAAAGTCAAAGAGCTCGTCCTTCTGCTTTTGTCAGCTGCTGCCGATATGGCGACCATGAAAGACGAAAGCTACCACGCAATCTCTAAGCTTGGAGCGGTTTTCTACTGCCGCACCGGGGTCTGCAAAAATCCCTACACCTGAGCTAGATTCGAGCTCGGTTGCTTAAGGGTAACGTCGTCGACCAAGCATTCCTGAAACTCACATCCAGGAGGTTCACATGAGCACCGTCAAGTTCTACAACATTGGCTTGGGACTCATCTTCACGGTCGTGCTTTCATTCTGCCTATTATCGAGCCAGCCAAGCCGGGCAGCCGAAGATAAGAATGCGTTGGTTCGCGAGCAACTGGCTGTGACGCAGCAATCCTGCCCCGCCGGACCTTCTCAGCGCGATTGCATCTACGCTTATCGGAAAGCAGATACCGAGAGCTATGATGCAGCGAACCCAGCCGAAAGCAAGGAAGATGAAGACTTCCGCGCATGTACAACGCCCCGCGCGTTGGAGCTCGAAACGCAATACGTTCTGGACATGCTTCAGCTCGGTGAACAAGAGTGGGATGCCCGCGGCGAGAGATTCAACAATGACGTCCAGGAAAATTGGAAGCGCTGCGGAAATAGGTAGCGCTTCCAAGGTCGATCTCGAGCTTCGCAGTGAGCAGCAAGAGTTATAACTGACGAACAAGGCAAGGAGGTTGGCATCAGCCGGCTTCCTTGCCCGTAAAAAAAGCTGCCCTTTATACTATATGTTTTAATATAAACTTTTCGGGAATGAAAATTTTCCACTTGTCAGGTGCAAAAACATGGGAACTAATCGCGGTACGCTTAGTCACCCAGCTGAGTTACCACAGAGGTTTTTGTTTTTATGAATAGAAAAGATTTGAGTTTTGCGCTTATGGCCCTTCTGACAGTCGGCGTTATGACCGGTTGCAGCAGTGAAGCAGATAAGCAAATTTCCGAAGAGCAAAAGCAAATCGAAAAGACCGCAGACGCTCAAAAGGACAGCGTTGATAAAGCTGCAGAGCGTACCAAAGATCAGGTCGAAGAAAATGCTGATCGCACCAAAGAGCTGGTCGAAGAGAAAGCAGATTTGACCAAGAAGCAGGTAGAAACTTCAGCGGAAGCAACAAAAGAAGCCATTGAGGACAAGGCAGACGCGAAGAAAGATGCCTTGGAAGAAGTGAAAAAGACAAACTAGAACAGATCTTGAGCTCAGCCGGCGCAACTTAAAAGCATCAACCAGTTGTGCCGACATAAACCAATCCACTCATAGACACGCCAGGCGACTTTGGAAAACAAGGTCATTGGGCGTGTCTATTGTGCAAAATCGGCGTCTGAAAGAGTTTCAATAGAGCTCACGAGTTTCTAGGCTAAGGACATATCTCTTCCGCAACACTTAGAAAAGCAGTAGTTCTAAAACCCTGCGTCGCACAAAAAACAGCATTCAGCCAGCAACTCCAGGTTGTTGATTGGAGCGTTGTTGTTTGGAAGGCGTGCATTGTTGGAGTGACAGGTGTAGTGGGAAGCGATAAATCCAATCAAGCAGACAACTATGTTTGAAATCAACTTTTCAGTGTTCGATTTGTTGTTGACGGCTCTGGCATATGGACCGCTTGCGTATGTCTATTTTGCGCTAGCAATTGTTTGCTGGAAGCAGGGGATATCCGAGCCACCAGCGCAAGGAATGCATCCGGCCAGTGCAGCGATTGGGCAAACCTTTTGCGCGCTTTGGATTCTGTTTGCACCCTTCCTTCTAGCATCACTGGCTATATTGTTCGGCAAGAAAGGCACGTGCTTGTGGAATGTCGGATGCTTCAGTCTCTTCTGGGCAATGGCTCTTTTCGAGGAGAAACGAAAACCCTTACTTGCCTACTCTCTTCTTGCTGTCGGCGGTCTTTGTACGCCGTTGGCGATCCTGATTGCAATGCCCAAGTAAGGGTCGACAGCGTACCCGATTTTCAACACGAGGAGAGCGTTCAAGAAGTCCGCTCGCTCTCCTTCGCATTTTCAAATTTCTTATTATATGCAGTCGTTAGAAATTTGCTAAAAAGTAAAAGCAGGAAGCGAAGAGCCTTCCATGGCTACTTCACTTCCCACTCTATCCGCGCGACTGGCGCCACTCAGCGAGGACAGGCGTGTTGCAACTACTCAGTAATCACAGAGGAGACTTTGGAGAAGTCACGGGCGTTTTCGCCTTCTCGAACGCAGCACATCCAGCAGCATAGACCTCATCGTAGTCAGGACTGGTCGGCCCGCTGTCGAGCGTGCAGCGCCGGCCGAGAATGCCTCCCGGACGATGCTGCGAGCGAATCACGAACGCATAACCACCCTGATTTGCCTCGATGTAGAATTGCAGCTCGTGGTCCTTGCCACCACTTGCGGTATCAAGGCGACCAACAACAGGATTTCGCTTCGACGTTGACATAGTGAGACTTTCTGAATGCAATGGCGTTTTTAGACGCCGGGAGGCAAAATGACGGGACACATACACATCCGTTGCAAGCCTGCTCGGTACAACCATACTCGATACACGCTTGCCAGAGGAAGCAATTGACGGCAGCGACAGCACACCTGCTACTTACGCAGCAGATTTTGAATGTCCTGCATCTCGCGCTCCAGGTCGTTCTGTCCACGCTGGAGCCGTTGTTGATTGAGCTGTAACTGCTGCTGCCCGCGTTCGAGCTGTTGCTGTTCGGCGTCCGAACGGCGCTGCTGATCGCTCAACTGCTGCAATTGCTGGCGCGTTTCTTGCTGAAACCGGAGAAACTCGTACCGGTCGACACCGTTGCCGTTAGGCGTGGGATACGAGTACGGAACGGAGTTGTTCTGGTAATTACTCGGGTCGATGTAAAACTGGCGATAGGAACCGTTGCTGTATCGCGGCACCACATAGGGAGTGGCGAAATTCGGCACGTAAGTCGGACGGTAATTCCGATAGTTCTGGCCGTAGTTCGGACCGTAGAGATTCGGCTGGAAGTAGAACCGCGAAGGTGCGTATCCACCTCCGATGCTAAGCCCTACGCCGCCGCGACCAAACGACAGGCCGACGCCGCTGCCGAAGTTGATGCCGCCCCCACGGTAGTTCGGTCCATAGTGGACGTGGTTGCCGTGATGGACGTGGTTGCCGTGTTGGACCTGCCCACGGTAGGGGTAGTCGGCGTGCGCCGAGGTGGTGCTCACGATGAGGAGAGTCGCAACGGCAACGCAAGCCAGAGCGAAGCTGAACAGTTTCGATTTCATGTTTGTTCTTTTTGTTTTTGGGTTTGTGAAACTGAGAAGACCGCAGTCTGCACATGAGACACACATGCACAACGCGGTCACAAAACGCTTTTCGGCGGCTACTTAAACGCTGTAGCGCCAGGAATGACTTTCACTTTTCTGGTTGAGGGTCGGTCAGGGCTTAGCTTTTAGCTGTTTCCTTTCGAGTTAGAGAATAGAGATGGATATCTATGGCTAACGCATAAGAGTCTTCAGTTTCAATGGAACAAAAGAGAATATCTCAGGGAGTTTCAATTAAACGGAAATGTACACCCTATCGCAGACTAGCGACTTGCGCTAAGCTCGCGAATGGGCTATTAAGCATTTTCATAAACGCCTTCAGCTTGGAAATGTTCTACTACTGCAATTCGTTGCTTGCAGACAAAAGGAAGAAGACGCAGTTTTGCTGCGCCTTCTCCACACTTCAGAGCTACTCGGAAGACCAGAGTGCACGCACAATGACGTAGCGGAAGGAAGCCTTCAAGAACAGGAAGAGCGACGCGACGATGGTAGCAGCCATAACGAGCATCATAGCTGCCAAAATTCCGCCATCAGTCGGATTGTAATAAAGCGCCTGACCCATTGGTCTTTCTCCTCGGATTACGAGTTCGAGATCTAGTTCGACTTCGCCTTGGCAGCGAGATCTGCGCGAATCTTGCTGCGCAGCTCGACAAGCTTGTTTCGGAACTCCGCAACTTTCGGAGTAACGACCGCGTCTGGATCACCGACGGGATCCGCGTCAACGTCGGAAAGCATTTTGTCCGAAGCTTCCCACCGAGTCTTTACTTCCTTCTCGATTCTCTCAAGCAGGCCTGTCGCCGCCTTCTGAATCTCAGGCGTCTTATCCGCCATCCAGCTTGTCAGCCCTTCTGCAAGCTTCTGCAAATTGAAGATGTAATCGCGCAACATCTCCACATTGGCATGCACTCTTTGCTGAAACCTGATGAAATCCAATTCTTGGTTTTCCAGCGCCTCAAAGCTGCGCTTCAGCTTCATGTCTGAACTGAGCGTAAGATCGCCTTCCGTATCGTTGGCAAGCCGCTCTTCGATGAATCGAATGAGATTCTCGGAAAAGCCACGATTGATGCCTGCACAGTACGCATCAGTGCGCGCGTGACCCTGGTACCGGATCATGCCCGTCAGAATGCTATAAAAGCTTTCGACGAAGTGGTTTCGGAAGAACCTGTTGTCTTCGGCTTCCTTCGCCTGTTGCTTCCGAAGAGCGACTTCTTCCGGCGTTTCGACAGGCTTCACTCGGCGCGAACCGAACAGAGCAGCGACAAACAACAGCGCGATAAGAACATATTCCATTCGCATTTTCGTCTCCTTTGTGAAGATGAAAATGCCGATGTTTCCGGTAATCTAGTAAGCGGGTCCTCAAGCCTTCTGTATGGTCGACGCCTTGCGTCGAGGGCGATGCAAGGCATCGACCCTACAAAGAACTCGCGATCCGCTAACAAGGTTGCCATCTGCGCATCGGCAATTTCAGAGGGTCTCGTGATACTTATTTCGCACGGCGAAAAGGTGTAACGAAGCCGTGCGAAGCTTTCTTTTAAACCTCATGTACGCGCGCAACACCGAAGTGCTGAAAGACATCGCCTCGAATCGAGAAGGCTAAGTGTTTTAGAAAGAGAGGTCGCGTGTACCGAATGGGGAAAAGAAAGATACTAAACATTGCCATTTAGCAAAGCGCTCGGTCAAGGTGATCGGCTTTTACACCTCACCAGATAGTCAGTACTCACGACATAAAGGGCTAGCAAGGTTAGCGCGCGATCCAAACAAAGAACAGCTACATTAGAGACTCTCGCAGCTCCCACACTCACGCGAATCACGCGAGGAGCGCCACTATATACGGTGACACAAAAGCCGACCTACTCGAGCAAATACTCAAGAAGATCGGCATTATGCATCGGTTGTGGCAGCAACCGAGTTGGCAGTTTTTGGGAGAGGTCGAGAAGACTTAGAGAGACCATTCACTCTAAGAGTGATCGCTACTCTAATACGCAAAGAGTGAATCGACCGTGAAGATGGCGGCTCCGAGACATTGGCGAACATTTCTTCACTAACGCTCCAATGGCAAAACAACGGTGAAAATAGCACCTGTCTTCCATTGCGGATTGTCGATAGTTGGCTCTTCTTGACGGTTTCTTGCTGAAATACTTCCACCATGCGCTTCAACCACGAGCTTGCAAATCGCCAGGCCCAAACCGGTTCCCTCCTTCTTTTTCTCGGAAGGAGCTTGCTCAAAAGGTTCAAAAATCTTTTCCAAAAACTCCGATTGAATTCCAGGCCCAGTATCACAGACCGAGAACTCAACTGTATTCTGCTTCTTCTGGATGACGACCCGAACCATCCCAGCTTCACCGCTGAATTTAATCGCGTTGGAAATTAGGTTCACCGCTGTCTGCATGAGTTTGTTTCGATCACACTCGATAACAGTTTCACCGGTCGGCAAATCAAGTTGTACATTCTTGCCGGTCGCTGATTCAGAGACCAGTTCAGCGGCATCTCTAATAATCGCTTCCAGGACTACAGGTTCCAAAACAAGCTCCATTTTACCTGCCTTGAGTTTTTGAAAATCCAAAAGATCGTTGACCAAAACAATGAGCTTCTCAACATTTCTCGCAGATGTTTCAATACGCGGTCTGGCAGCGGACGGTACACTACCTTTGACACCGGTTGTAATAAGCGTCAGTGCATTCCCCATCGCCATTAGAGGGCTGCGCAGGTCGTGACTTATCATGTCAGCAAAGTCTTGCTTCAAGCGCTCGACTCGCTTCTCTTCAGTAATGTCACGGACGACGCAAAAGAGCTTTCGCTCAGCGTTTGACCATAAACAAGACCAGCGCGTATCTACAACAGCCCCATCAAACCGACAAAGCTGCAATTCGAAGTTTTGCACGCTCAAAGAAGAGACAGCAGAATGAATGTTCTGGGCGGCGCTGATTTTTTGCTCGTCAGCGGCGTAGCGCTCCACCTTAGTACCAATCACAAACTCCGGTTCATATCCAAGCATCCGCACAACAAATGGGTTTGCGGATAGGAATGTACCTTCCCAATCGATAGTACAGATTAAGTCCTGCGCGTTCTCAATTACTTCCTTCTCTTTCAGGCGAAGGGTCTCAATTTCGCGCGCCGCAGCATGGAGTAATTCGTCTATTTTGGAGAACTGATCGGCATTCTCTAGCTGCGGCAAAAGCTTGCTCTGTTGCGCTAATAGCCGACCATTTTCACTGACATGTTTGAGCGGTCGCCTGATCGAAACAGCAAAAACAAAACCTGCAAAAACGGCAAGTGCGATACTCACTCCCGACAATATAAGTAAACCAGCCCGAGCATTGGCATAAGCGCCTTCGTCGCTTTTGGCGCCTTCTTTGCTCTTCTCGATGTTGACGATACCTTCAAGGGAATTGAAAAAGACCGTTCCATAACTTCGCATACCTGGTCCAATTTGCGGAGCAGCGCCGTAACCCCAGGGGCTCATCGGCATTGTTTGTGCGGTGGCAACCATCTTTTCCAGCACATCCAACATGTAGGTTGTGGATTCAACAAGGCGATTGACGTAGTCCTGCTTCTCCGGGTCATCAGAAGCAAGAGCGCGCATACGCTCGGCATCTTTGCGCGCGCGAAGAACAGACGAAGTGCTCACGTCCAGCCCGATTTTGTTGCGAAAGAAGGGTGGCAATTGAACATACAGGAATGTATTCGTAAACTCGCGACAGAGCGAGAAAGCAGACCTCAACAGGTTTTCCGCCCTCCACTGTTTCTCAAGATTGGCTTGTGCCTGCTGCATCATTGAAGAAATCACAACGATGAAAATCAGCTGCCCGAGAATCGGCAACGACACAAGAATCAATCCACGAGAAAACACATTGACCTTAAGGCGCACTATGCTTGCACCTCCGACGTGTTATCCGATGAGGCTAGTGGAATGTAGAGCGAAAAAGTGCTGCCTTGTCCGACTGCACTGACCACCTCAACTCGCCCGCCATGAGCCTCTGCAAGGGCTTTTACTACGGCAAGGCCCAGACCAGTTCCTTTCATCGCAGTCGACTTTGCAGAATGCGCCTGGCTGAACTTCTCAAATATAGAAGCGCATTCTTGAGGGCTCATTCCGCAGCCCTCGTCTTTGATGCTGATCACTGCGAATGGCGCTTCGGAGCGAATATCAATCTCAATTTTTCCACCGCGGGGAGAGAACTTAATTGCGTTGGACATCAAATTCGAGATCATCTGCACAAGCCGTTTTTCCTCCGCCATGACAAATGCGTCGTTCGCGGACATGACGATAGAGACGCCGGCTTCCCTCGCAAGCCCGAATAATAAGTCTTTAGCGGCTTCGCAGGCATCGGACGCCAACACTCTTTTCAATTCTACGGAAAGTCTTCCTGCTTCCAATTTATCCAGTTCTAGCAACTCATTGACCAGGTCAGCAAGTCGCTGAGCGCTGGTCTGGACGCGGTTTAACTCGCCGACTATTCCTGCCGGCAGCTCTTCTTTCATTGATTCAGTCAAGATAGAAACGTTGAGAGTTACGGACGTGAGCGGTGCCCGCAAGTCGTGGCTGGCGACGGATATGAAGTGTTGTTTGAGCTTCTCCACATTGCGCAAATCGGTAACATCATGCACGACACAGAAATATGTGCGCTTTTCTGGCGACCAAAGAACAATCCATACAGAATTCTTCAAGCTGCCATCACCGCATTTGACAACGTTTTCAACCTTGCCTTCGCCATGTGTTGAAGCAATTCGCTCTAGTGCAGCACTGGTACTGTCTACGGTATCAGCAGTTAACATACTCAGGACTGATTTGCCTAGCAATTGGTCCGGAGAAAGTCCCCAAAGCTTGCTCGCCGCTTCACCAACTGCAGCGAATTTGAATTTCGCATCGAGCGAACAAATTACGTCGGCAGAATTATCGAGAATGACAGCTTGGCGATTGCGAATTTCAGCCAGTTTTAGCGAAGTCGTGGAGAGCGTGCGCTCAAGCTCACTAATCTCGTCCGCCTCAGAAAACTCGGCATGCACTGGTTTTCCAAATGTGAGCAATTGTGCCTTATCGGCAATCACAGACAATCGATTAACAATGTCGCGAGAAAAGAACACCATAAGCGCAACAGAGATCAGGCAACTGGCGCCAAAACCCAACCACAAAAAGAGAACAAGAGTATTCCGCAGAGCTGCGATTTCCTCTGGCTGCTGGGCTACCTTCTGCCTCTCAATAGCAAGAACTCTGTTCATAAGGATTCGCTGATCTTTTAGGAGTTTAAAACCCTTCATGCTGGATTGCATGCCAATCCAGCCGATCCCCATGGACGGATTAGAACCAGGGGGCGCAGAGTCCCACATTTCTTCAGACTGAGCCCAGATTTTGCGCCCTTCTCGAGCCAGCCTGCTGAGTTCAGGATCAGTCGTCTGATAAGACAGCGACGAATTATGCAATCGATGAACTTTCTCATGATATGCGACGATATAGCCAATACTTTCCTGTGGTCCGCCTACCATAAGGGCCCAGATCATCTTAGAGAGATCAATTTCGTTCTCCTGAATAGCAAAGAGAATTCGCTTGCCGATCCGCATGGATTCCAATTCATGCGAAAACCGATTCATCGGGACATTCAACGCAGCAATAAAAAGCAACTGAAAAGCCACCGGTATAAGAACCATCAAAAGACCTTTCTGAGTGATGTTCAGCCGGGAAAACATCAGCCGCCACCGTCATTATTCGATGCCGATGAACCAATTCTTGGCAGTTCAATAGTAAAGACACTTCCATGTGAAACTATCGCAGCTTCACCACTCGAAGAAGAAGAAGAAGAAGAAGAAGAAGAAGAAGAAGAAGAAGAAGCTGTTGTTTTCTGCTCTTCAAAATCAGCAAGATTTTCTGCACGAATAGTACCGCCATGCGCCTCGACCACAAGCTTACAGATCGCCAGTCCCAATCCTGTGCCCTCGCTCTTCTTACCTGAGGGAGCTTGCTCAAAAGGCTCAAAAATTCTCTGTTGAAAATCCGCGGGAACTCCGGGTCCGGTGTCTGTGACAGCAAAGGTTACTCTGTCCTCGGTAGAACGTACCGCAACAGTTACCTTGCCGTTTTCCCCGCTGAATTTGATCGCGTTGGAAATTAGATTGACAGCAGCCTGCAACAGTTTGTTCTTATCGCAAAGCAGTCGTGTGTCCCCCTCAGGCAGCTCGATTGCAACATTCTTGTCTCGTGCTGTTTCTTCCAGAAGATCTGCCGCATCAGTGATTATCGACTGAAGCGAAGCGTCTTCGAGAAGCAGTTCCATCTTGCCAGCCTTCAGCTTTTGGAAGTCCAAAAGATCATTGACCAGCACTATAAGCTTCTCGACATTGCGCGCTGACAAATCAATACGCTTAAGTGCATCTTCCGGCAGTTCACCCTTCAAACCAGCTTTGAGCAGCGTGAATGAATTGCCCATTGCCATAAGCGGACTGCGCAGATCATGGCTGATCATGTTGGCAAAATCCTGCTTCAACTGTTCAATTTTCTTATCTTCAGTCACGTCACGAACAACGCAAAATATCATGCGCTCGGCTTGAGACCAAAGACAGGACCAGCGAGTGTCAACCACACTGCCAGTGGCGGTCTTGAGGCGCAATTCGAACTGACGAATGTCAGAAGTTTGAACAGATGAACGTAGCTGCTCATCAGCAAGCAAACTTTCTTCAGGAACCGTCAAATCATGCAAATTTTGACCGATTAACGCCTCTGGAATGATGCCGAGCATCTTTTGCGCGAATGGATTTACGCTTTTGAAATCCCCCTCCTCATCAAGCACACAGATGAAGTCAGCGGCGTTCGCAATCGTCTCTCGCTCCTGCATCATTGTCGCTTCGACTTCGCGGGAGGTTGCGTGCAAAAGTGCATCCAGTCTGCCAAACTCATCGTTTTGCTTTAATTCAGGCAAAAGGGTTTGCTGCGCAGATAACAGTCTAGCGTTCAAACTGAGATGCTTTAGTGGGCGCCGGATCGAGACAGCGTAGGCAAAACCGAGAATAACTGCCACAACAATACTGGCAAGAGCAGCAGCCACAAGGGTCGCGGTGAGAGCAGAGAATGCAGAGGCGTGCGAATGTGCTTCCTTATGCTGCACCTTTTCTATCGCGACGATTTCTTCCACGGCGTCCAGGAAAATGACCGCATTGTCATTCACAATCTTGCGGTAAGCGAAGGGCACAACATAGGAGAGGGGCTGCCCTGCTGCACGATCCTTCTCCTGAATAGCCAGCTCGATTGTGTGAGTGAGAACTCCTGCCGAACCTAAGAGTTTCACTACAGCATCGCGTTTCAGCGGGTCCACAGAAGCGAGTCCGTGCAAAATCTGCATATCTCGTTTGGCTTTCGAGACGGCTGAAGGACCGTCAACACCGGCAACATCAAGCATCTGCTGCGGGACATGGGAAAAGATCACCAATTCAGAAAACGCACGGCAAATGGAAAAGGTTAATCGAATCAGATTTTCAGAGCGCCATTGCTTTTCGATTCTTTCTTGAGATTCTCGCAAAACATCCGACAAAACAAGGATGAAAGCAAGCTGACCAAGAATTAGCAAAACGGTAAGAATAATCGTGCGAGTGACGAGATTGAAGGAGAATCGCATTAAGAAGCGCCCTCCCAGTTGCCTGTAGCAAGAGGAAGCTTCACCCAGAAAGTGCTGCCTTTTCCAACTTCGCTGTCTACGCCAACTGTTCCGCCATGAGACTCTACTAGCGCCTTAACGACAGCCAAACCCAACCCCGTGCCTTTGTATTCTGTAGTCGCAGCGCTCCTGGTTTGACTGAACTTCTCGAAAATGAGTGAAGCTTCTGCCGGTGCAATGCCTGGGCCATTGTCTGTCACACGAATCAATGCATTGGCGTCTTCAACTTCAACAGACAATGTCACTGTGCCGTTTTCCGGCGAGAACTTAATTGCGTTAGACAGCAAATTGGTGATGATTTGCACCAGGCGTTTTTCTTCTGCTTTCACCACCGCATCGCCGCGCGGTCCTTCCAATGTCACTTTAGACTGACGAGCAAGCCCGAAGAGAAGAGTCTTTGCTGCTTCGCATGCATCGGAAACACCGACCCGAGCCAGCTCCAGACCGAACTTTCCTGCTTCGAGCTTGTCCAACTCCAAAAGCTCGTTAACCAGAGAACTCAATCGCTGTGCACTGATTTGCACACGCTCCAGTTCGCGCTTGGCCTCCGGAGTTATTTGGTCTGCTTGTGCTTCCGTGATAATAGAGATATTCAACGTTACAGAGGTGAGCGGAGCGCGCAAGTCATGACTGGCAACGGAAAGAAAGTGCTGCTTCAGTTTTTCAATGGTGCGCAGTTCTGTTACATCATGGACGACACAAAAGAATTGCCGGCGCTCGGCAGACCAAGAGACGCTCCATGTAGAGTTCTTTTGAGTGCCGTCACTGCACAGAATTATGTTTTCTAACTTACCTTCTGCCTCACCTTCTCGAATCGCTGCAAATATCTTATTGGTATTACCAGCAGTGTCGCCGGCAATAATGTTCAACAGCGACTGCCCGAGCAGCTCGTCCGGTGAAAAGCCCCATACCTTCTTGGATGCTTGACCGACGGCGGAGAATTTCAGACGCGCGTCCAGAGAGCAGATAACGTCTGCGGAATTGTCCAACACTACGGCTTGCCTGGCTCGCGCTTCAGCGAGTTTTATTGATGCAGCACGGAGCGCAGCATCCAGCTCTGCTATCTCGTCTGTTCCAGGGTCGGCATTGCCGCTTATTGCGGAAGGATTATCAACTGCCAACAACGATGCTCGCCTTTCGATCGCCGAAAGCCTCAGCACCATTTCTCGCGTAAACACAAACGCAAGCCCCCCAGAGATGCAGACGCTCAGAGCAAAGCCCGACCACAAAATCAACAGAACAGAAGCTTTGAAGCTCGCCAATTCTTCCGGTTGTTGCGCAACAGTGTGACGCTCGATGTCTAGAACTGTTCGCGTCAACTCTTTTTGGTCGTTGTAAGCGCCGAAAAACTGCTGGATTCCCGGACCAAACATCCAGCTCTGGAATGCCCGTAACCCGTGCGACCAACGCTCGTTTCCCTTGCGCTTGAAATTTTCGAAATTCCATTCCAGTTTTTCACCCAGCTCGACAGCGTGCGCGAGCTCAGGATTTTTCGTGCGATCGAAGTTTTTCCAGATGCTCTCCGCGACTAAGCCGCGGTGCAGCTTGTCCAAAAGCATGCCTTCTTTTCCACCCAGATTACCGCCGCTGCCGCCAATGAAAGCGAGCACCTTGGTCAATTCAATTTCATTTTCCTGAAGAGCAAATAGAATGTCTTTTGCTTGGCGCATAGAGTCGAGAGACTGCGAGAACCTGTGCAGCGGCTGGTAGATTGCCGCGATGAACAGAAGCTGGAAAACGACTGGCACAATGACCAGGATCATGCCCTTTTGAGTTGCATTTAGCCTGGAAAACATGGGAAGAAAACAGGTCTCGCCAGAGGGTTGAGCGTCGCTTTGGAGGTTTTAGAGTTAGAAGCTAGTGCTAGAACCTAGTAATGATACGCTCATGATTTCTTTTAGTTATTAACTGTGATAATCAGGGTTTTCAGGAGAATTTTCAGTCCACTTTTGGGGCAAGACGGCGACCAATTTCAGAAACACCAGCACCTACTACTCATCCTAGCAGACAAGCCCCGAAAAAAAATGGTGAGGCCGTAGTCTCACCACTTTGTTGTGATTGGCAGTCCGAGGACTTATTGACGATTACTCAAGCGCAGGGGATTTGGCCAGATTTCTTATTTGGAGCCCGCTGGCGGAGTCAATGAGAAGATCTCGAAGTCGACTTCAATCAACTCATCCAACAGCGCCCCAATTGCGGCTTGCCTACGTGCTGCGATGTCCTCTTTCTTCTTTGTCAGATACGAGAAAGCAACATCAAACTCATCCCTGATTGCTTGGCTTTCGTCCGCGAATGACTGAATGAGCTGGCGACGCTTTTCCAAAAGCGCTTCTTCCAGGTGCCTTTCCCTCAGCGCAAGGCGCTGATCATTCAAAAGGCGCATTGCCTGAAACTTTTTAGACTCGACAGCCTCAAGGCGCCGCTTGAATGGTTCGTAAGCCACTGCCAGCTCTGCCCGGTAAGCCGCGTACTCTTCGTCGAACGGGGCATCTTTTTCAGCAATCTGAACAGCAATTTCCAGCGCTCTTGCTTGGGCCGCGGCCAGTCTTTCTGCACGCTCGCCAGTCGACATTGTGTCCACGTGCGGTTGGGGATAGTCGCCGCTTTGAGCTGATGCGTTGCCTGTAATGGCGAGAGCGGGAAAGACCATCGCAAGAGTGACGACGGCAATCAAAAGTTTTCTCTTCATTGAGTTTTCCTTGATGGTAAAAGGTGGAATTGACTTTTGTCGCAAACGGCATTGACGCCGCAAATCAAACAGTCGTAATCAATCACGCGACATTCATCGCCGGACGTGACCTTCGTTTGTAGGGTATGTGATTGGAGAGAAGAAGTTCTAATTGCTGGAAAAGAAAAACGATGTCACTCCACTAGTAACTGGTGAAAGTATTTGATTCAAGCAGACCGTTTAATAAATTTCTGAACAACTGCAGAGATTCAAAGTTTCAGACGCAAGCTTAACTGGCACAGCCGCGCTAGTTAAGCACCAAATATGGTGACACCCATGCCAAAATACTCGAGCTTTTGGCTCGAGTTGCACATAGCTATTTTGTCGGCCGAATCAGGACCGATTTCATCGATTGGTGGAGAGGTCGCCTCTACACGATATTGAGGGAAGCATGAACGTATCGTGAAGAGGCGGTGCGTGCTTAACACTCACGAACAAATTGGATGAGCGGCTGTAATCAGCACAGCCTGGTGCCACCAGATCTAAAGGCACAGTAATATCCGGCAGGCACACTATACACACTAGTATATCCACCCAAAAAACCAAAGGCGGACAGCCGCATTTCTGCAACTGCCGCCTTGGCTTTGGCAATGTTCTCTGAGCTAAGAATCCTTAGGCGCTGGCCACCGGGTGCTTTGCGCAGAATACTTCGGTCACTCGACCTTGAAGGTCTGCACGACCGTGCCGACAGGAACACGGAATTCCTGCTTCACGTACTTGTTGCGGTCCCTGCTGAACAGCGTCCACTTGTAGTACGGCCAGGTCGTATCGGCTTCGCGGATGGTCGTGCTCCAGGTGCCGGTGTTCTTCAGGGATTCGTCCTCGATGATGCGGACGAGATTGTCAGCCGGCACCGAACCCGGTGTCATGCTGCCGTCGTCGAGCTTCATCATGAAGTTGTAGGACGTGCCCTGCCGTATGGTGCCCGAGCCCCAGATGAAGGTGCCGGAGACGCCATCGGAAGAGCGCATCGCGACCAGGTTCGCCGGTCCGTAGACGACATCCTTTTGCGGAACGAAGGCACCGCCGACGGCTGCACCGATGAAGCCGACAACCAGCCCGATGACGCAACCGATGATGCCGCCAGCGATCTTCGAGCCGTCCGTGATGCTGGCGCCGACGATGACACCGAGAATCAGACCCACCGCACCGAGAAGTAAGAGAGTGTACATGTGATTGTTTCCTCAAGTAGCCCGAAAACGGACAGCCGCACCGTGCGACTGTCCGTCTAAGGAGTTTTGAAACAGCCGCGGTCGCGCTGTTAGTCCGGCTTGAAGCCGGTGATGGACGGCTCCTGCACCAAGGTGATGAAGTTGCCGCAAGTCCAGCCGTACTTGTCCATCATCGGGTAGAACTTCTCGATGCGCTTCGGTTCGTTCGGAACCGCGATCATGAAGTTGCCGATTTTGGCTTCGTGACCGTGCACCATCATGCCACCGTCCGTGGAGGCGGAGTCGCCGTCACGTGCGAGGATGACGAAGCGGTCTTCGTTGATGCGATCGCGGAAGAACCGCGCCCGCTCACGATGCAGCCAGTAGTGGAACGACAGCGTCTTGCCCGGCTGCGGGCGAGTCATCCAGTCGTCGCCGAACACCTCGTAGCTGTGGTTCACGCCGATGGAAACACCGTTCTTGTCGTACCTGAGGTGCGACCCGACGACATTCTCCGGCTTGATCCCCATCTGCGGAGCGATGGCGATCGCGAGCTCTTGGTCACCGTTGGAGACGATGACCACCTCGACGCCGAGTTCGGTCAGCAACTGGTTTTCCTCGCGGACACCAGGGAAGACCTTGTTGGCGTAGAGCGGAGCGCACGCTTCCACCTGAGCGAGCTTCTCGGCCTTGGTGAGACCGAGCTGCGACTTCCAGTAGACGCGCCAGAAGTCCATCATCTCGATGCCTTCGCCGGTCTCCTCGTGGCGGATCCACTCGCGCAAAAGAGCATGCGGAGTGAGATCCTTGCGAGAAGGATTGGCGACGGCGGAGTGCTCGCGCAGGAAGTCGGCGATGGTCTTGCGCTGACGGCGGCTGAACCAGCCTTCGTCGGCGCGCAGCTTGAACATGAACGTGAACGCATCACCGGCGCCCTGGGTCTTGTCGACGTCCTTCAGGTGGAAGGGCGTGACACCAGCCGCCTTGAGAGCAGCGAGATACGCCTTGAATTCCGGCGTCTGCCAGAACTCGATGCGTTGGGCGAGAGTCATGCGCGCCAGGCGCGGATTGCCGCTGTCGTGGCTTCCGCCGGCGATGGCATAGAGGCGCTTTCGAGCACGCTCAAGAGCAACCTCGGCAGTTGACCTTCTGTAATTCATACGATCAGATCTCCTTACCAGACTATTTGCGAGCGCTCGAAGTTGAGCGCCCGCGGTTAGAACCTTGCTGTTTGTCTGAACACAGCGCGGTTACAGGATTCGGACAGCGTTAGCTGATCCGGTTGGTACGCTCGGCGATGCGGGCGAGCACGTGGTCGAGGCTGCCCGTCACCAGCTTGAGCAGACCGCCTTCGAAGCGGTTCTTCTTCTCGCTGATGAAGACCAGGTTGCGGTCCATGTTCAGCTTGAGCAGGTAGTCAGCGCTCGTGCCGATTTCATCGACCAGACCGAGACCCAGAGCGACCGACTCCTGCGCCGTCCAGTGATCGCCTTCACCGACCAGCTCCAACTTGGCGTTGGGCCGGTGGCGAGCGACGAGCGCCTTGAACTGGTCGTGGATGGAGACGAGCTGCTTGGTGTAGTCGTCGATCTTGCCCTGGTCGACCGCACCGAACGGAGTCAGCGTGCGCTTGCGCGCGCCGGCCGTCAGGGTCAGCGGCGTGATGCCGATGGCGGTCAGGAACTCGTGGAAGTTCAAGAACTCGGACACGACGCCGATGGAGCCGACCATCGACAGGGGCGCCGCCATGATGACGTCCGCCGGAAGGCTCATGAGGTAGCCGCCCGACGCCGCCACGTTGTCGACGCAGACGCGCACATGCAGCCCGGCGTCCTTGAGACGGAGCACCTGGGCGTACATGAGACCGTACACCGAGACGCCGCCGCCAGGCGATTCGACGACGACAACGACGCCGCCGAACTTGGCCTTGTTGAGGACGACCTCGTCGACCAGACGCGAGAACGTGTGTCGTCCGTTGGCCATCGTATCGCCGGTGAAGCGCAGGACCGCGACCGGCTTCTCGGTGGCGCAGAGCGCGTCGGGAGTGGCAGCGTTCTCGTCATCGGCGGGATCGGCGGTGAGATAGCCGCCCTTCTCGCGACACTTGATCGCCGTCGATACGTCGACGTCGGTGGTCTTGTCGTGATAGAGCATGAGCCCATGCTTCTTGCGAAACTTGCTCGAAACGGACTTACCGCGCGAAGCGATAAGACCGATGACGCTCATCACCGCCATGATGCACACGACGAGCAGCACGAGGATGAGAATGCCTTTGACGAGAGCGTAAGCGCCCCCGAGGAAAGCAGCGACTGTTGCGATGATTTCTGCCATAGGAAATTTCTCCAGTTTTTCTCGGCGCACGCAAAAGGGCAGGAGCACTTTGCTCCTGCCCCTGCGCATGCCGGCTTCGAGTTACACAGACAGTAAGACCGGCGCGGAATTGCGCCGGTCCGTTTTTATATCTCGGCGCATCCCTGCGCTGAGACCCCAGGGCGACGGTTAGGCCTTGGCCTTGTCGGCTCGCGCCTTCAAGGTTTCCAGCATCACCATCGCGTTCTCGCTCACCTGCTTGAGCGTATCGTCGGTCGCCTTGCCCTCGCGAACGAGGTCGAAGACAGCCGAGATAGCCGCGGCAGCGACGTAGGTGACGTGGATGTCACCCTTGTCGGTCGGCACTTCGTTCTTGCCGGCCTTGAGCAAGTCCTTCAGCAGGACGACCTTCTCCTGCCGCTTGGCAGTCCACATCACGAGATCGCCGTTGGAGTTGCCCCCGAGCGCCTCGTGCTTGGTCCGGATGAGCGACTTCATCACGGTCGCGGCCAACGCCAGGAAGTCCTTGGTCGGGACTTCGATGGTGAGGTCGACCTTGCCCTCCTCGTCGGAGTGCTCGAACGTGATGTTCTCCGGAATCTCGTCACCGACCGCGAAGTCGGCCAGCTTCCTGAGACGAGTGGCGGCTTCGGGGAAGCCGATCTCGTCGAACAGGGCTGCCACGAAGTAGACGCGAACGTAGTCCACCGGGTGCGGTTCGAACTGCAGCGCGACGCCGCTCTTCGTCTTCACCAGGTCGAAGTGCGACGAGGTGCGCAGAAGATTGGTCTTCGTCGACACCGCAGCGTCGCGGATCATCATCGCGGGGAACGACGAGATCATGCTGTCACCGAACGCCTCGCCGGTGAACAGAACCGCGATGCCGTCCGCGTCGATCTCGCCGAGCCAGTCGGTGATGATCTTCGCGAACATCTGGTCAGCAGGGATCTTCTGCTTGCCGACGGTGATGGTCGACACCGACAGCTTGACCGCACCGGACTTGATGGCGGCGAGGATGTCCTTCTGCATCGCCTTCGTCGCCTGCTGCTCGAGACCGACCACGTCGTGGTAGACGTTGTGCCGGGACTCGTGGCAGAAGAGCGGGAAGTTGATGACGAGGAAGTCCAGCATCTCGTACGGAACCTGCAGCGCGTGAGCGCCGATCGGTCCGCGCGAGCCGGGGATGGTCGCCAGCCCCGACGCCGTCACACGAGCGAGGAACACCGCACCGACCTGCTCGGCGCCGCCCTTGATGGGCGACGTCGCCTTGCCCTTCAGAGCGTTCTCCATGTCGCCCGTCCAGTAGAGCTGGTGGACGCACTTGAAGAAGAACGCGCAGCTGTTGAGCTGGCGAGCGAACTTGCCGTCACGACGCTGCTCCACGCAGTCCGTGTACACCCGCAGGACGTACAGGATTTGCGCGAGCTCTTCGTCGAGCAGCTCGATCGCCTTCTGCACGATCGCCATCAGCGGAGCGCCGGGATTGCGCTTCGACAGTTCGGCGATCAGCTTCGGCAGGGCCTCCTTGTAGCTCTCGATGAGCTTCTCGAGCTGAGCATTGAGGCTCTGGAACGCCGGCTGGTACTCCGACTCCATGTTGCCCAGCGCCCATTCGACGGCGGTCACGAGGCGACCGAAACGGGCCTCGTAAAGACCATCGAACTGACGAGCCATCATGTCCTTCTGCATCATGTCCGCCACCGCCAGCAGGGTCTTGCCGTCGGTGTACGACTCCTTCGTCTCGCCCTGCGGCAGGACCGTGATGACGCGGTTGCCCGTGCCGAGTCCCTCAAGGTTCGAAACGATCTCGTCGTTGTCGGCGCCGGAGGTCATGGTGGCGAGCAGCTCACGGACCGAGCCCTGGAAAGTCGCCTTGAGCGCTTGCGCGCGGGGCGAAGCTTCCTGCCAGGCCGAACGGGTTTCGGCCGAGACGGGCGTGTGGTGCTTGAAGCGCTCGGCTTCCTGCAGAGCCGTCTCGTGGTCGACGATCTGCTTGCTGCCGGCCGGCTCCTTGGGAACCTTATTGCTCTTGCTCTTGCCCTTGCCCTTGCCCTTCGCCTTCTTCGCTTCGTCACGCTGCAGCGCGTTGGAGACGAGCGTGGTCGGGCTCGGGAACTGGAAGTTCTCGGTGCCCTTGCCCACCACGACGACTTGCGTGTGGTGTTCGTTGCCGGCGGAGGTGGCGGTGGGGAGCGTCACCGCACCCAGACGACGACCGACCGGCAGCTTGATGTTGTTCTTGGAACGATTCATAGTTTTCACCTTTCGTTTGTGGCTAAACGAAAAGAGGCTCAACATGAGCCTCTTCGCGCGTTGCCGGTTTACACAGATTGCAAACGGCACCATGCCGCCTGCTTCGCTCCATTGCACGCTTCCACGTCCAACCGCCGCCAATCACTGAAACGCACGGAGCGCGCCTCAGTCCAACCCGAAAGCTTTCACCAGGAGCGCGAAGTGGCGCCTGTTGGCTAATGCTTCGAAAAGACAACACGCGACACGTCTTCGCACAGCCTGGTGTGAGCCAGGAGGTTGAAGTTTGGAGAATCGCTAAGTGTCAGCTTTTGGTCGGTATCGGAAGTGGTTCTTGTAGAAGAAATGCAGATGGTATTTGCACACTAGGCATTAGCGACACCCGGAAGTCAAGAAAGCATCAAGCAGGCGCTTGCTCTTAGGCCTTTTTTGAAACTCGGACAGGCCCTTGGTTTGCAGAAAAGCTTTTAAATTTCGAGCTTAATACTTATGCCGGGCATTTATGAACGCCCGCTAACGTAGCTAGCGCAGTCTCTAATGTTCCTTTGCAAAGAAAGCTCGCGTGATTTGGCTCAGGCACGCGGGGGCGCGTTTCATCTCCGCTCGCACGAACAAAATGCATTTCACATCGCATTTGATGTTTTCGACGTGAAGGCCAAGATGCTTTCTCAAGTCGCATTCGATGTTTTTCAAGTGAAAACCAAAATGCTTTTTCAGATCCCATTGGATGTTTTGATCTGAAAGCTAAGGTGCTTTTTTAAATCGCATTTGAGTTTCTTGATCAATTAAGCTGAAAGTTTCTTCTGATCACTGCCTTTTTCTCGCGTGAATCTCGACCGCGCATAGATCAAAGTTTCACCCCCTCCTTTCACTCCGAAAAATCTCCGTTTTTCGGAGCACCAAAGCCCGGATATCAAACTCCAGCAAGGCTTTTCAGGCTTTCCGCCTACACCAATCTCTATTTCCCCGAAAACGCTTACCAGTCAGGCGATTCGAGACCTCAGCACTCCGAAAAATTCCTGGTTTTCGGAGAGAAGGCAAAATTCGAATTGGAGGAGGGGTACAAGGCGAGAAAATGAGCAAAACCGTTAAACATTAGCGCCGCTTAACGAGGCTATGCAGAACGGCGAGAAGGGAAGTCTAGTGCGGCTTCTACTAATTAGATCGAGATCGTACGCTAATTGGTGACAGCTCAAGACCATGACTGGGCCTATTAAGAAACGCACAGGCGGGCGTTTTTTCTTCAAGCACGAATATTTCCGATTCAACCAAAGGCTCTGCTACACCGTAAGTACTCTTTTTCACCTGCAACTAAGTCAGTACATCCATCCAAACCCAAACATAGACTCTCACTCTGGGCTCCCGCTCCGGCAACTATGTTGCTTCGGCTGGTTTCGGTTTGACTCGAGCTTGTTTGAGAGCGGATACAGGTGATGGAGCTTGTCTGCCTGAGCCATTCCAGAGACGCCCTCGCGCAACAGCGTGAGCACGTTTGTGGTGTGGCTTCATGCGACGCGTTGTGAAACACTCAACTATGGAGTTGAAGATGACAAAAGCACTCTCGAAGGCATTTCCTTTCGCTGGTCTCGCGACCTATGCGGGTTCCATCGACCGGATGCCCAACGGCAGCTTCGGCTGGACATCGCCCAACCGTCTTCGTCGTGACGGCGAGCACCTTTTCTTCGAGCGCGAAACCATCGTCAAATCCGAAATGGATGACGATGCGACTCTCGCAGTCGTGAAGGTGGAAGATCTCGTGCACGTCTACGACGACAACGTCTTCATGTCCAACCGCTGGTGGAACTACAACCACAGCGACACCTACAGCTACCCGCACGACTATGGCGTCTATGTCCGCAGCCTCAACCGCGGCATCGAACGTCATCGCGATCCCATCCACGGCGGCCGCATCATCGGCATCTGCGCGTGGGGTCACGATCATGCGCGCTTCGCTGGAGAGCTTCACTCCATCCCCCGCGGAAGCTGGGGTTTCGTGGACATGAAGCAGCTCGGGCGCAGCGGCGACAAGCTGTATCTCAAGGACGGCAGCTACGTGCACCCGACGCTCGAAGGCGAAATCTGCCTGCAGGTCATTCGCCTTCACGACGGCTTCTACGTCTTCGACGGCGACGTGCCGCCGGAGAGTCGCTGGTGGGACCGTCCGCACCGCGATAACTACGACGCGTTCCGCTCGCCAAACCCCACGCATGTGCGCGGGCTCTTTCGCGGGCACCAGTGGCGGGCAGACAGGCACGCAGCCTGAACTGACCGTCGCGAACTCTTGAGAGGCAAGCAAGATTGGTAGTTCGCCTTCAGGCGACGCCACTCGTAATTCGCCTGTAGAGCGATGCCATGCGTAATTCGCCTTTAGGGGCGATGCCATGCATCGCCCTTTGGCCTGCCTTGAGAGAAGCAAGCGGCAGTCAGCGAGCGCTGATTGCTCAGACAGTCACAACAGCCCCCGTGGCTGTTGCGCATCAGCGTTCCAAGTAACGAAACCTCTAACCGGAGGACAATCGATATGAACAAAGACAGAAGAATCGGCAAGGCTGTCGTAAGGCAGCTCAAGAAGAACGGCAAGTTTGCCGTGTTCGCCGGGGGCTGCGTGCGAGATCGAATCCTGAGGAAGACTCCCAAGGATTACGACGTCGCGACCAACGCAACTCCTGCAGAGATCAAGGAAATCTTCAAGAACGACACGTGCCTTTTGGTCGGTGAGGCCTTCGGCATCATCATCGTCGTGCGCGAAGGTGTCCAGATCGAAATCGCGACGTTCCGCGGTGACGGGCAGTACAGCGACGACCGTCGCCCTGACTCCGTCATTCTCCTGAGCGGGCTCGACCCCATGGAAGCGCTCAAGAGGGACGCGGAGCGGCGTGACCTGACCATCAACGCGATGTTCGAAGACCCGTTCACGGGAGAAATCTTCGACTTCTTCGGCGGGCGCCAGGACATCAAAAACCGCATCATCCGTGCGGTTGGCGACCCGGCCCAGCGCATTGCCGAAGACCGCCTGCGCATGATGCGGGTGGCGCGTTTCGCTGCCAAGCTCGGCTTCAAGGTGGACCCCGCCTTGACGGCTGCGCTGAAAACGTACGCTCCGACTCTCCGGCCGGGCGTCGCGTTCGAGAGAATCGCCGCGGAGCTGGAAGGCATCTTGCTCAGCAAGGACCCGGTCACCGGTCTCGAGATCCTGATGGATACCGGGCTGATGGCGCAGTTCGTGCCCGAGATGCTGGAGATGGTCGGCGAGAATGCGATGGGTGATCCCATCTGGCACCCGGAAGGTCTCGCCTGGGTGCACACCCTGATGGTGGTTGCGGTGGCAGCGATGGAAGCGGAGAAGTCGTTCGAGTTCATGCTCGGCGTGCTGCTCCACGACATCGCCAAGCCGCGCACCATGACCACCCGCGTCGAAATCATCGACGGCAAGGAGGTGGTTCGCGTCAGCAACAAGGGGCATGCCGAGGTCGGTTGCGAGATGGCGAAAGTCATCTGCCGCCGGCTGAAGCTGTCGTCCGACACGACGCACCGGGTCTCGGAAATCGTGCGCCTGCACATGCAGATGCACGACTACAACGACCCGAAGATCAGCCGCAAGAAGATGGTCAAGTTGATGTCGCGTCCCGACATCATGGACCTGATCAAGATGCAGCACGCCGACTCGATGGGTACCGGCAGGCCGCTGGCTGATCGCCAGGCAGACTCCAACCGGGAGTACTACCTGAACTTGCTGGAGGCGATGAGAAACGACCCGTCCCCGACGATGCGGCCCAACGCTGCGCAGTTGCTGGACGGCAAGATGATCATCGCGAGGGGCTTCAAGCCGGGCCCCATCTTCCGCGTCATCAAAGAGCATGCTTTCGACGCGCAGGCGGATGGTGAATTCACCGATGCCGCCGGCGCCGAGAAGTGGTTCGACGAGCGCGTGGAGGACTACCGCAAGATGACGCCGGATGACATCAAGGCTGCGCTGGCTTCGCTCGAAGCTGACGCCTCCTCGGTGAAACCGGCGGTGGCGCCCGTGGTGGCTGGCGGCAAGGACTGCTGCTAGTCGCTGGAGGATGTTGAAGCAGGGCGGTTGGCAGCAAGTTTCGCTGCCAGCCGCCGGTGGCTCACTCCTGAATCTGAATCGAAAAACTCTGATAGAAAGGAGCAAAGCGAATGAGCAAGTACAAATCGTGCACGGTCGGGCTCAACCCGATGGTGTACCGGCAAACCGCCAAGTCGCGTTTCACGCACTTCGAGCCGGCGACGGGCAACACGTTCGATGAGCTGCTGAAGCTCGTCGGCGCATGCCTGGCTGCCGACGGCGCTGCTGTCACGGTGGTGCGCCCCGACGGGCTCATCATCAAGTTGAGGCTGCCCGAAGCTGTCTGCGAGGGTCGCTTCTACACCAGCATCGTCAAGCTCGAAGCGGGTATGGAAGTGCGCAGCACTGTCGGCATTCGCCCGGGTGGTCTGCCCGGCGAAGCGCCGTACATCCAGTCGGTCGTGGTCGGCGCCAAGAAGACGCCGTCCAAATGGGTGGACGTCATCCTCTACCACAAGGATGCACTGAAGCTCGAAGAGCGCACCTGGACGCCACCCGGAAAGTCCGAGCCGGAGACGGTGGACGCTGATTGGCAGGTGATCACTGTCAACGCGCACATCACCGAGAAGGACGAACCCATGGCACCGCCGGCGATGGCGCGCAACCACGCCGCGTTCTTCAATCGACCGGAAGGTGTCGGCGGCACTGCGCGGCAGTTCACTGCCGAGGACTACATGGAGTCGCAACTCTTCTGGGGTGCGCACGCCATGGTCGCGGGCGAGGAGTAAACGCTCCGCGCAAGCATGTCGGTAAATGACGAACACGGTGGCGCAGGCATGGTGCTTGCGCTGCCGTTTCGTCTTGTCTATCAAGAAAGTCTGCCGATAGGCGCTTCAGCAGCGTTTGCCCGCACAAACCTGGAAGGTGTGGGCCTGCTCGCGTTCTACACTCTCCTCGGCATCTGCTTCTACTTCGTGTGACGCTGTGACGAAACTCGGGATTGAGCATGCCCGGTTCCGAGTTTTCATTTGAAGGGCCGGCAATCGCCGGCTCTTCATTTTTTCGTATGACTTCACTAAACCATGTAGCAGGTCCTGCTCAAAAGAACGAGCTAAAACCTCTGCCATTTTCGCTTTTCGA
>JAVLKG010000014.1:0-97349 GCA_032128875.1 Candidatus Melainabacteria bacterium 17Bon1m | reverse complement strand
GTCGAAAAGCGAAAATGGCAGAGGTTTTAGCTCGTTCTTTTGAGCAGGACCTGCTACATGGTTTAGTGAAGTCATACCCCAAAAGATGAACCCGAGGAGAGAAGACGGCAGGCACTGGACCCGCCGCCTTCTCACGGAGGTATGAATTCCTTGGAAAATTCATACCTCCTCCTCAATCGCCGGGCGGTGAAGAATGTGTCACAGAGCCCGGTAGCAGCTCTTGTGGAACATGCTCATCGGCTTGCGCGGCTCACCAGCGGGCTGCAGGTCCTTCAGCAAGATCGGCTCGCCGGGCGTCGGACACTTCGGCGACTTGCAGAAGTGCTTGGTCGGGCGGTTCTGCAATGCGGTCTGCTCCGCCGACTGCGCGCTCGTCCGGGCGTTCTTGGATGCCTTCTTGGCCATGATCATTTCCTTTCCACCGTACGATTGACGGTGTTTTGATTGTGGTTGAGGAATGGAAGGTTTTGCGGAAACTCGTTAATCGAAGTCAAAAGTGCGTCTTAAACGCCAAGGCTATGACTCTGTTCGAATTTCCGCGCGGTATTACCGAATGCGCAGCCCGGTGACGACGCTGGCGATAACGTTCTTCTGAATCTGCGAGGTGCCCTCGAAGATCGGCAATAGCAGCGCGTCGGCGTGCCACTGAGCGACGGGATGCTCGTTGACGTAGCCAGCACCGCCGAGAATCTGCATGGCATTGCGCGTCGCCTTCACAGCCAGCTCCGAAGCGAAGTACTTCACCATCGAGCCCTGCGCTCTGTCGAGTTTGCCGGTGGAGAGGTACGTCTGCGCCGCGTTGATCACGCCGAGACGAGCAAGGTGAATCTCCGTCGCCATGTCGGCGAGCAACTCTGCGACCTGCTGATGCGCGGCGATCGGCTTGCCGAATTGCTCCCGCACAAGAGCGTAGTCGCGCGCGTACTCGAACGCCGCACGAGCAATGCCGACGCCCATGGCTGCGACCATCCAGCGAGTCGCCTCGAAGGTCGCCATTGCAGCTTGTTCACCGGACGACTCATTACGGCGGGCACGCGCGAGGCGCTTATCCAGACGTTCTTTGCCACCCAGCAAGTGATCGCCTGGGACAACGACATTGTCCAAGATGACTTCGCCCGTGTGCGATGCGCGGAATCCGTGCTTGTCCAGATGACGTCCCGCCGAGAGACCAGGGGTTCCATCCGTCACGATGAAGCTGGCTTGTCCACGAGATTTCAGCTCCGGATCGACGCTGGCGACGACGACGTAGACGTCAGAGATGCCACCATTAGTGATCCAGTGCTTGATGCCGTTGATCGTCCAAGTGTCGCTCTTCTCGTTGTAGATCGCGCGAGTGCGGATGTTGCTCACATCCGATCCGGCTTCCGCTTCCGAGCAGCAGAATGCCGCGACCTTAGGGTCTTTCGCTGTTCCAAAACACCTGGGCAGCCACTTGTCGATCTGCTTAGGCGTGCCGTTGGCGACGATGGCAGATGCCGGAAGTCCGGTGCCGAACAGTGCCAGCGCGATGCCCGCATCGGAGTAGAACATTTCTTCTATCGCCAGCGCTGCGGTCAGGCCGGTGGGGTCGCTGAAGAGCTGCAAGAAGAAATCCGACGAGTAAAAATCGCACTGCGCCGCTTTCTTCAGAATCGCAGTCGGCGTCTTCTGCGACAGGTGATACTGCGCCCCATTGGGACGAACTTCTTTGGCACAGAAATCGCGCACCAGATTCAGCATCTCGAGCTGATCATCGGTGAGATCGAGTCCATGCCATTTTTCGGAAATAGACATTTCCGCTCCTAACTGTAGATGTTACCGCTTACGCGTGTTGAAGAAAGTTCTGAACCGAGGTGAGAAACTCGTCTAGAATTCCGCGATCAAACTGCACCGGAATCTGCCAGTGCCAGGAGTTTGAACGCACGCTCACCTTTCCATTTGCCTCCGGACGAACTGTCGATTCGCAGGAAGACATCGACGCATGCCGACCGTCCGAAAGCTGACGCAAGCTGAGGACGAACGAGTGCTGAAAGCTCGCATGGTGAACAGATGCCCTCAACAGATCCGGGTACTGACAGTTGAGCTTCAGCGCGACGTTGACTGGCACAGTCATGAAACCTTCCATGACAATGTGGCCTCTGACACTGGAGCCGAATTCACATCCAGCTTCAGCCGTACAAAATTGCTTCATTCCGTTCACCCCAATTCTGCTTCGATTGCGAGATGGTCTTCGAACTGCTGCTCGCAGGCTATTTCGATATCCGCCAAGTCAAGAAAGTGGATTTCTTCTGGTTGATCCATTTCACATCCTTCCTGATGTGTTCATTGGGCGTGCGCTAACAAAAGCCACTCTCCATCACACTGCAAAATAGCCGCGGAACAAATTGCGTGAAGAGTGTTGTTGCTTACTCAGATGAGATTGAAGGTGTTTCCAAAAGAAAAAAAACGAGTTACCAATTGGTATCAAGCAAAACGCTCATGCAACAACAAGTTATTGTGAGTGTTTAAGCGTCACGCAAAAATTCAGCTCGCTAAGCGGCGAGAGGGTATGCGGGCCATACGCGCGGCGGCTCGCATAATCATTGCTGGTCTGCCAAAATCTGGCTGGCTTGCGAAGTTGGTTTACGAAACTCGCTAGCGAGCCTGGTTGGCGAAACTAGGTAGTGAAACGGGTTCGCGAGGCGGGCACACGAGACAGGCTGAAGTGGGGCGCAGGGGTTCGCCACGCCCTGTAGTCAAGAAGGTTTTCAAACCGCATATATAGGGTAAGAAACACCAGGGACGGGCTTTTCCGCTCCAATGGTGCTTTTAACCATAAAACATTTTCCGCGCAAGAGCGTCGGAAGTGCCTGTCAATCAATGCGGACAAAACAGCGATAAAAAAACAGCGACGACAAGACTGAGATGACACATTCTGAAATGGCAGAAAACGACAATTACCAAAACATGAAGCGAATGCCTTGGTCTGCGCGCTTGAGCGCATTGTCGTTGGTCGGTTTGCTGACCACAGCAACCATGATGTGCGCATCGCCGAAATCTTTCGCTGCCTTCGCGCTTGATCAGCCGTTTACCCAAAACGACATTGTCATTGCAAAACACCCAAACAGAACGTTAAAGCTTGATTTTGCCAGACCCAAGAAAGGCATTGGACCTTTTCCGCTCGTCGTATGCATTCACGGTGGTGGATGGACTTCCGGCAACCGCAAACAAATGCGCGAGCACATGATTAGACTGGCAAATATGGGATATGCATCCGCGAGTATTGAGTACAGATTGACGAAGGAAGCAAAGTTTCCAGCGCAAATCAATGACTCTGCGCAGTGCATCAATTTCCTGCTGGACAACGCAGATGAGTTCAAAATCAACCCTGACAAGATCGCCTTGTTTGGTGGCTCCGCTGGCGGTCACGTCGCGCTTATGCTATCCGAAGTTCAAAACGATATCGCTAGCAAGTCGCTTCCAATTACTCCTATTCATGGACATATCTGCGCTACCGTAAGTCTGGCTGGACCGACCAACCTGACCAAGAAATTCACGCCCTTCATTCAAGGAATTGTCGATAGCTTGTTCAACGATGCAGATCGCACCAATCCAGCAACAATTGCGCAAGATCGCATGATGGCGAGCCCTATCACTTTTGCCGATGCGCAAGATCCGCCGATGATGCTAATGCACGGAACAAAAGATGAGATTGTTCCTTTCGACCAAGCCACAGATTTGATGGAAGTCTGCCATGCTAAAAATGTCAACGCTGATTTGATCGCGATTGAAGGTGGCGGTCATGGTGGCGGTGGTAAGACTAAAGATTGGGAAAACGGATTCGCTAAAATGCTCAAGTTCTTGCAGGAAAAACTATCCTCCTGAAAATCTATGGTTGAACACCAACCCATTATTTCTTCAAATCACGAACGATGTGTTGCTTCAAGAATCCGCTGCTTTTAGTCACCATGTCTTGCTGCAAATCGGGCTGCCCAAGTGCCCATTGCAAGATGCGGCTACCGTTGTTTCTGTAATCATGTACGCCGTGGTCGGCGCCCTTGATCATGTATTCGGTGACAGTGTTCGAACCAGCGTTGTATACGCGACGTTCAACGTTTCCCTCCATTGAACGTTCGACAATCTGCGCGTCACCGCCTCCGGCTTCGCTCCACACCTTTGCTTGCAGAGAAGGAAGTGATTTGCTGAGGTTGGTCTGCACAGGAATCTTGTCCGAAGTCGAACCTTCACCACCGCGATACGGAAGAATTTCATCCTTCTCACCATGGACGATCATGATCGGAAGTGCCTTGGTTGGAGCTTGATCACCCTTCATCCAGGTGCCGCTCATTGCTGCGATGCCGGCGACTCTCTCAGGGCGATCGGCGGCGTAGACTTCGGCGAAGCGCGCGCCATCGGAGAATCCAATCAACCCGACTTTGTCGGAGGTACTTGATTTTGTTGCAAGGTCTTTCAAAACATTATCGAGATAGTCTCGATCATCATATGAGTTATCGCCTTTCGCGAGCATGTTGCTGCGTCCCGGCACGTTCCAGGTAGCGCTCTCAATGCCGTAGTGCCCCTCCTGAGCTCTAGCCTTCGGATTTGCGAACACAACGATCGAGCCACTACGTTCAGCTTCAATAGTCAAGCCGGTTTCTGTAGACATTACTCCTTTCATGTCACCGAGACCAGCGCCACCCATTGCCACCATAACTGGTGCACGACTGTCAGCGTTCTTCGGGACGTAAACATCATAGTCTCGCCCATCCGCAAGTTTGACGCGATTCAATTCGCCGACCTTGAGTCCAGAGCCTTCCTTCAAAAGAGTTTCTCCACTTGCTCTAAACTCTTCAGGAACATCATTTCTCTTCTTATCCGCAATCATTCGGTCGAAGCGAGCAAGATCAACTGTTCCAAGCTCATCGATCAGCTCTCTGCGAACATCCCACTTTTCGCCAAACAAAGCGTAGGTTTTGCCGTACTTCTGCGCAAAACGCTCGTTTACCAATTCAAACTCTTTCTCATTGAGTGGTGCAATCGCATCCCACAAACTCGCTTCATCAGTGCCTATGCCCGTCAATCCACCGTTGGCAGCCTTTTCAATTTTGTCGACTGCGCTTTCGAGATTTGCAGACAATGGCTTGGACGCTAGAACAGCAATTGAAGTAGCCTTGTCGTCAGCTCCCACGATCTGGAAATCGCTCAAGTATGCGGCGCTAGTGTCTTTGCCCTTCTCGATAGCTGCCAGCGCGCCCTTTCCATAGGCTGCACCAATAGCTTCGCTGGTGACCTGAGAGTCAATGCGATCGCCACAGGCAATCAATTTTTGTGCATCGTAACTAGTCGGCTCGAAAGCCGTATCAAGCTTGCCGCTCATGCAAAACCTCGAAATTGACGGTAAAAAGGGGGTGTCCGAGACAACTCGGTTAATTATTTGAACTCAGCGGGGAGGTTAGAGGTAATCTACCGGGACTTATTGGCGAATCTTGGGCTTACGGGAGAGATTATCTTCGCGAAGTGTGGCGGTTCTGTGGCGGTTAAGGTTAAGGGAAAGAACATCAACAGCTGGGTTAATATACGCTTTGAGTAGGATATGAGAATCAACGAAAATCATTGGTAGGGCTAATCGGTAAGAATAGATAGTGGAAATCAAAAAAGTATTGATGGTCGACGACGACCAGAGCATTAGGCGGATATGCCAGGTTTGCCTGACGAGCGTCGGCAAGTGGGAAGTCTTCCTGGCGGAGTCCGGCTTTGCGGGGCTCGAATTGGCGCGAAAGGAAAAGCCGGATGTAATCCTTTTAGACGTGATGATGCCGGGCATGGACGGCCCGACCACGCTTCTCAAATTGCGCGAAGATGAGCAATTGAAGCACATTCCTGTGATTTTGATGACCGCAAAAGTTCAGCCGCAAGAGGTCGAACAATACACGAGGCTCGGCGCCAGTGGAGTGATCAGCAAACCATTCGACCCTCTGACGCTTCCGAGCGAAATCAAAAAGCTGGTCAATGGTTCTTAAATGGCATTGCGCAAACCGAAAATTGCGACTGTTCTTTGCGCCTTCCTAGGTATTGTCCTTATTGCCGGGTTAATCGACTACCTGAGATACGAATCGGTTGCACCTACGCCCCAGAGCAAGTTCAACACCGGTAAAAACGGAATTTGGCTGCGGTATCTTTGGTATGCGGGCAAGCACAGCGAGCCTGAATTCGCGGACATGTACAAGCAGCTTGCGACAAACCAGGTGCGATATGCGTACTTCCATGTTCTCACGACAAGATCCGATGGACGCTTGAAACTGCGCAACGAGCAAGGAGCTAAGACTCTAACAAAAGGCGTAAAGGAAAATGCGCCGAATACGCGCGCCATTGCGTGGGTTTATGTGGGTTCATTAGAAGTAGACTTGGATAACCCAAAAGTGCGAAATGCTTTGGTTGAGGAGTTTCACTGGCTCGTCAATGAGTGTGGATTTGACGGCGTGCAAGTTGACTATGAATTTGCGCTGAACGGAGCCCAAGGACTGCTAAGGCTTTTGGAAGAAACACGTCAGGCACTGCCGAAAGATAGATTGCTCAGCGTGGCAACGCCAATGTGGTATCCGGGCATTCTCTGGGGTTGGTCCGATGAATACTTCCAAGACGTCGCGAAGCGCTGCGATCAGATTGCGGTGATGAGCTACGACTCCTACTTATATATACCTAGAGCTTACGTTTTGTTGGTCGCGCAGCAGGCGATTCATGTAACTGCCGACTGTGCGAAAGCAAATCCGGCATGTAAGGTCATTCTCGGTCTGCCTACCTACGACAATCAAACGCTGGCGCACCATCCGTACTCCGAGAGTTTGAAAAACGCCCTACGAGGGGTTCGGCTGGGGCTTGCAGACAGGAATGCAAAACTTGAATCTTTCGAAGGTATCGCAATGTTCGCAGATTACACAACAGACGATAGGGAATGGAGCCAATACGAGGAATATTGGCTTGGAAAGAAACGCAGCGAAGCGTTGCCGCAATAAGCAATGAGCTATGCCCATGCCTGACGAAAACGCGAACGATCCTGAATATGATGAAGCGCTCGAAGAGGTGCTGAAGACACTGCGCGCGGACTATCTCAACGAGCTGCCCGACAGGCTCACTGAGATGAACGGGTTTGTCGAAAAGGCGCGGAGCAATAAAGAAAACCCGGATGAATGGCTGAAAGAGGCGCATACAATTGCGCACCGGCTGGCGGGGACTGCCGGGTCATACGGCTTTGCGGAACTCAGCCGGGCTGCAGCGGAGCTGGATCAGTATTTGAAAAAACTGTTGAAGACGGACGAGGAAGCCGGTCCGGTAGCAAATAGGTTAAACTGGCAAACGCTCAACGAGCTGGTCGAGGGAATGAACAAAGCCGTTCCTTCCAAGCAAACGGAGCTTTAGACAAACCATCAAAAATGGAGCAAACCAATGCCGGTTAAAACCATGCGTAACAGGCTCATCGCTACTGCATTACTAGGATTAATTGCATGTGGACCAACGTTGGCAGTAGAACAATCAGCCTACGAGCGCACCATGAGCGGTATCACCGCATCGGCAGCGACGAGCAAATCAGAGCACGACAGGCTTTGGCAATTATTCGATGAATACTGGGCTAATAAGATGCGAGAGTATCCAGAATGGGCAACCAGCGTCGGATTTCCTGGTCAAAACGGTCGATGGACAGATATGTCAATGGCAGCCATAGAGCGCCGCAAGAAGGAATTGAATGCGCCGCTAGAGGCGCTTAATAGTATCGACCGGTCAAAGCTAGCGAAAGAAGATCAACTCAATTACGATCTTTTTGCCTATGGTCTGAAGATGAGCCTGAAAGAAAGCCAGTTTCCGAATGAGCTTATGCCCATTAATCAATTGCAAGGCGTTCAAGAAGCACCAGCTAACACACTGGTACAAAATCCGCAAAACACGCTCAAAGACTACGAAGACATCATTTCTAGACTGCGCGGAATTTCAACTTCTGTCGATCAATCAATCGAGCTGATGAAAGTCGGAGTCAGCAAAGGAATTACTCCGCCACAAATTACGCTGAGAGATGTCGCTCAACAAATTCAAAATCAAATTGTTGAAGATCCAATGAAAAGCCCTCTCTTAGAGGCTTTCAAAAAGTTTCCCAAAGATTTTTCTGCCGACGAAAAGAAACGTCTAACGGAAACAGCAACGGCTGTTTATACAAGCAGCATCAAACCGGCTTATCAAAAACTGCATTCCTATTTCACTCAAGAGTATTACCCAAAAACAAGAACGAGCCTCGCATGCACCGATTTGCCGAATGGCAAAGAATGGTATGCATTCAATATTCATCAAATCACTACCACGGATTTGACGCCCGCTCAAATACATGAGCGCGGACTGCAGGAAGTGAAGCGCATTCGCGGCGAGATGGACAAACTAATTGCGGAAACCGGGTTCAAAGGCAGCTTCGCCGATTTTTCAAAATACCTGCGAACAGATCAAAAGTTCTTCTATACAAATGCGGAAGAACTTCTGGCTGGTTATAGAAACATAGCCAAGCGCGTTGACCCACAGCTCATGAAGCAATTTGGCAAATTGCCGCGATTGCAGTACGGAGTCGAACCTATTCCTGCCTTCAACGAAAAGTCGCAGCCGACCGCGTATTACAGGCCCGGTTCATTGCAGTTCGGCCGTGCAGGGATGTTCCTCGCAAACACATACAACGTAGGCACTCGTCCTAAGTGGGAGATGGAGGCGCTGACCCTGCACGAAGCTGTACCCGGACACCATTTGCAAATCGCAATTTCGCAAGAGCTAGAGAAAGTACCGGATTTCAGAAAGCATGAAGGCTACACCGCTTTCGTCGAGGGCTGGGGACTTTATGCTGAGAGTCTTGGTCATGACATGGAGATGTACAAAGATCCGTACTCGCGCTACGGACAACTTACCTACGAGATGTGGCGTGCTATCAGGCTTGTGCTCGATACCGGAATTCACTCAATGGGGTGGAGTAGGCAGCAAGCAATCGACTTCTTCAAAGAAAATTCCAGCAAGTCAGAACACGACATCACAGTCGAAGTCGACAGATACATCGTCTGGCCGGGTCAAGCAACTGCATATAAAATCGGACAGATGTTCATCCGAGATCTTCGGCTTGATGCAAAGAAAGATCTCGGCGAGTGCTTTGACGTCCGCGATTTTCACGACGTAGTTTTGCGCAATGGTGCTGTTCCTCTCGATGTTTTGAAGACACAAATCTCAGAGTGGGTCGATTCAAAACGCAAGCAAGCCAACGCGAAGTAGAGCGTCGGGTCGCATTGCATGCGACCGAAGTTTTCTTTGTCGGGTCGCATTGCATGCGACCGAAGTTTTCTGGGGTCGCATTGCACGCGACCGAAGTTTTCTGTGTGGGGTCGCATTGCATGCGACCGAAAAACAAAGGGCGCGTACAACGCGCCCCCACGATTTTTGAAAAAGCAGGCGAGCCGCCAGCGCTCCCAGACTAGGCCGGTTTGCTCCCAGCTTAGGCGGGTTTGCCCCAATACCAGCCTTGTCCGTAGACAACGCCCATATCGACTAGAATCGCCAGCTCGTCTTTGTTTTCGATGCCTTCTGCAACGAGTTCTGAACCAAGTGCATTGACGACGCGAACGAGTCTTTCCAAATTGCGCGCCTTAACTAGATCTTCCGAGATGCCGGATACATACTTTCGGTCGATTTTGACGATGTCCGGTTCCAGAATAATCAAACTTTCTAACGAACTTCGACCGAAGCCGACGTCGTCTATCGCAACTTTGACGCCCTGATCTTTCAACGCCTGCACATGATTGCGCAAGTAGACCGGGTCGCCGATAAATTGCTGTTCCGAAATCTCAACGCAATAGTTGGCCGTCTTACCGTTGTCCGGGAAGAGGGTCATCAAACGCTCGATCGGTGTATCAATGATTGTCGATGGGAAGAGGTTGACATGAAATCTCGCCTGACGATCATCAAACTTTGGATCAACTGTATGGATCAAGCATGTCTTCAAGCAACGCAGGTCCACAATGGTTAGTAAGTTGTACTCAACGCTCACTCTGAAAAGGTCGTCCGGCATTTCGAATGCACCGGCAGGACCACGACTGAGAATTTCGTGACCAACAATGGTCTCATCAGCCAGACGGAAAATCGGCATGGATACTGCTCTAAAGCAATCACCTCTGCGCAGACGTTCCGTTAACTCGGTCAAAACTTCGCGATCAGCGCCAAGTGATTTGTGTTTTTCACCTGATGATACGCGGTTTTTGCCGAGCATCTTACTTTCGCGAACTGCCAAGCGAGCCAGTGAAATCATCTCTTCAATTGAGCAAAATTCATACGGCAGCGCCATCACGCCAAGACTGGCGGTGACACGAATGGTTTCTGACGCCAGGCGCAACGGATTTTCCGCCACAGCCAGACGAACTTTTTCCGCGACCAACATACCTTCTGCAAAACGCGTGTCTGGCAAAAGAACAAGGAATTCGTCTCCGCCCAAACGCGCAATATGATCGGTCGGACGCAGGGTCTCGCGCAAGCGCGTGGTAATTTCCTTGAGAACAACATCGCCGACAGCGTGCCCGAGAGTTTGATTGACGCGATCGAAATCGTCGCAATCAACAAGCATCGCCACCAACTGCCAGCCACCGCGTTGCGCGCGGCTAAACTCGTTTTGCAAGGCTGCCTCAAGCCCCTTGCGATTAAGAAGTTCTGTCAGGTTGTCGATATTTGCGAGCGCATCTAATTTTGCGTTGGCAGTATCAAGCAGCTTCTGCACACCTTCAAGATTTTCTTGAACCTTCTTAAGCTCAATAGCATTGCGAATGGACTGATAAAGCATCCGATCGTCGATACCGGTCTTTAATATATAGTCGCTTGCTCCGTGCTTGACAGCTTCAACTGCTGTCTTCTCTTGATCTGCTCCGCTCAAAACCAAAACCGGTACCCTGGCTTCGGCTTTCACTTTCAGGAAAGCATCCAGTCCATCTTTGACCGGCAAATCCATAAGAATGACGTCCAGACCGCCCTTCCCGATGCGCTTTAGACCAGCCTTCTGGTCCACACATTCAGTTGCGAACTCTGAGTCAGAATTGAGAACTTTCTGAAGCTCTTTAGCAACCTTAGGGTCGTCTTCAATTAGCAGAACATTTTTCTTTTTGTCGACCATTTAAGTCACCGAGCCGGATACCGTTTGAATCACTTATTAAATCAGCTATTTCACAAGGTTTGCACAAGCAATTAACTCGTGCCGTCAAATACACACACACAGGACTGCGGGAGAAAAGGTGGCCCACACTCCTCATTTTCCACCATACCCCTAATAAACATTACTGAACCCCCAAGAAGAACAATTGGTTTAACTCTTGCTCTGCGAAATATCAGCCACTCGCCCAAGTACGGTACGATTTGTAGCTTAAACCCGAAAACCAGGCACCTCTGATGCAATCCGAAACCCAAACGCAGCCCGAAACCTCAGCAGCCAAGACAGACAACAAAGCCAAGAGCCTGATAAAGCAGGTAGTCATGATAGGAGCGGCGCTGGGTCTTCTCTATTTTTCTTTCCGCGATTGCAACCTGGCGGCGATTTGGGAGTATTCGGTTAAATCTAATCCGATTTATTTAGCTTTGCTGATGATTAATGCAGTTATCAGTCACCTTTTGCGCTCGATACGCTGGATATTGATGCTGAAGCCTGTCGCCGATCACAAAATCAGCCTGTTTAATTCTTTTACCGCAGTCATGATGGGCTATGCAGTGAATATAGCCATCCCACGCGGCGGGGAAGTAGCGCGGCTGGTCTCCATTTCGCAGTCGGAAAAACTGCCGGTGGCTGGCGTTTTGCCCACTATGTTTATCGACAGGCTTTTGGACATTGCCATGCTGGCGCTCCTGCTCGGCATCACGCTTATGGTCGTACCTAAAGAGATGTTCGGTGAACTGCCTGCCTGGCTGGTACCGGGTGGAATTGGTCTGACTGTGGCTACCTTTGTAGGATTAGCGGTTTTGCCTCACGTCCACAAAATCATGCGCTGGTTCTTAAATCTCGACTTCGTTAGATCGAAGTTGCAGGATAACTGGAGAACCAAACTGGAAGACCTGTCTGACCAGTTTGGAGTCGGGACAAAGTCGCTGACTAACCCGGTTGCCTATTTCCCGATTGCAGTGCTGAGCTTTGCAATCTGGTTCTGCTATTGGCTCAATCTCTGGCTTACGATGCTGGCATTCAACATTCAAGACAAAGTTACACCACTAAATACGCTCATCACATTCACTATCGGATCAATCGGAGTGCTTGTACCGACGCCAGGTTCCGTCGGTGGATACCACTATTTGTTGAAGACTGGTTTGATGAAAACATCAGGCATCAACGCTGATATGGCAATGGCTGTGGCGACCTTAAACCACTTCATTTGCTTCATATTGGTCTCGTGCATCCCTGCGGCAATCTGCATGGCCATTCAATCTACACGTAAGAACAAATCAGAAACAAGGTAATAAAAGACCGGAATTCCGGCTGGTGTCATTGACGAAATGATGATCATTCATAAGTAAATTTGGGCGCGTGCAACGCGCCCCCACGAAAAGCTGGCGGCGTGCAACGCGCCCCCACGAAAAGCTGGCGGCGTGCAACGCGCTCCCACGAAAAGCACGCTGCGTGCAACGCGTCCCCACTTACTTCTTGCGGCGCAGCTTCTTCTGGCAGTTTCCACAATAATGAGCAGAACGACCCGCGAGTTTTATGCGTTCGATCTCTGTTCCACAAACACGACAAGGCTCATCTTCCCTGCCATACACCCAGGATTGATGCTGGTAGTTGCCGTTTACGCCTTCACTGTTAGCGTAGTCTCGGAGTGTAGTTCCACCATGTTTGATGGCTTTCTTCAATGTTTTTGCTATGGCAACAACGAGTTTTTCGGCATCTTTTTCAGTTACCGAACCGGCCAATGAAAGCGGATGAATACCGGTTTGAAAGAGGACTTCATCGGCGTAAATATTGCCCAGCCCAGCGATGATTGTTTGATCCAACAACGCAGTTTTTATTGCCTGCTTTTTACCACGGAATGAACTCACGAGGTGGTCGGCACTCAGTCCTTCGAGTGGCTCAGGTCCAAGCTCTTGCAATGCAGGAATGACCTTTAAAACATCTTCGCCTGGTGGCACATACCACATGCGACCAAACACGCGCATGTCTTCAAAACGCAGTTCGCGCCCGCTTTTCAGTTTAATAAGAACGCGAAGAAATTGCGGCTCGCGATGCTTTTTGTCGGCAACAATCAACCGCCCTGACATACGAAGATGAACTCCCAGCCAGGCATTCGAATCAAGCTCCAAGAGCAAGTATTTGCCGCGTCGCTTTGCAGCGACAACTGTGCGCCCGGTCAATCCCTTTGCGAATTCTTTTATCGATGGATATCCGACCGAGTCGTTTCGCAAAACCTGCACGCCCGAGAAGCTGTCTCCAACGAGAAATTTCTCGAGCCCCAACCGCACAGTTTCAACTTCAGGCAATTCAGGCATAGCAAAACCCAACTAATACAATCTATATAGTTCGCTACGCGAAGTAAAAGGCGGAGCAGAGAATCAAATAGACAGCCAATAATTGTACGCCTTCCAGCCAGTTACATTCTCCGTCCGTCGCCACATAGCCAAGAATGATTACAGAGACGACGACTGACAAAAGCTCGAATTCAGAGAAGAGCAGGCGCATAGGGTGGCCTAGGAAGAAGCTGGCAAACACGATTACAGGCGCCACGAAAAGCGCGATTTGAGCACCGGAGCCAAGCGCGATGTTCATTGACAAGTCCATCTTGTTCTTCATCGCCATCATAACCGCGGTGCTGTGCTCTGCGGCGTTGCCGACAATTGCAACCAAAACGGTACCGATGAAAAGCTGCGTCATACCTAGAGTGTGCGCTGCTTCTTCAACAGCGTGAGTGAGAAACTCAGAGAGAATGGCGACAACAACTGTGGAAACAGCAAGAACGGCAATGCTCCTTTTCACAGTCCAGCCAGACGTTCCAATCGCATCTTCTTTCTCAGTGTCGACGACGCACACATAGAGCTGTTTGTGTGTTCTCAAACTGAAGATCAAACTGAGTATATAAACGCCAAACTGAACAGCGGAAATAACAAGGGCCAAGCGCAATTCGTTGACGTGAGCACCCTTGTGCGCCGCGTGGTGGAAGACGGCAGGAACCGTCAAACTGATGGCGGCTAGAGCCAGAAGAGTCGCTGACGTGGTAGCTGCCGTACGATTGAAAGTCTGGGTTTGATGCTTTATGCCGCCGGCGATCATACTTAAGCCAAGCACCAGAAGAATGTTTCCGATAATCGATCCGGTGATAGACGCGCGGACCATATCTACATAACCAGCGCGCAACGCTGATAAAGCAATGATCAATTCGCAGGCGTTTCCAAAAGAAGCGTTGAGCAATCCGCCCCAGCCCGAACCGACGCGGTCGGCAAGATATTCGGTCGCCTTCCCCATCACCCCGGCAATGGGAATAATCGCCAGACAGCAACTTCCGAAAATGATGACAGGCGACCAATGCAACCACTCCGCAAGAAACGGGATGGGCAAAAAGACGAAGAGCAGATTGAGCGCTGATTCTGCCGTTAGCTTAAATTTCATGGGGCTTCTGAAGATTCCATACTGGCGAGATCATACCCCGGCGTGAGTACTAAAAACCTACCAATATATGTATTACGAGGATGCCAACATTCGCAAAGAATTTGGCGGCAAAAACTTCAAGTGCGTCTATCTAAGGCACCACATATGGTGCGCGGATTTTTATCCGACGCGGGCAGAAAACGTTGATATATTGACAGATTCACAGTTTCTTTAGTTTTGCAAGGGGTGAAAAATAATTAGACAGAAGATCTACTAATTGCAGGAATATCCGATGCATAGCAGCGGTAACATTATGCAACTTCAAATTTGTTACTTGTTCGGGAAACGTTGGCCGAAAGGCCGAAAACTAGTGGAGGTTATCTGCGATGGCAGTCTTGAAACCAGTCGAGCGCCCAAGGATGGAGTGTGAAACAGAGCACTTCCTCATGGCACAGCGTCAACTGGACGAAGTAGCGTTGGAAATGGGGCTGGACAGAGAGTTGCATGAAAGACTCCGCTTTCCCAAAAGAGCTTTGATGGTGACGGTGCCTGTACGTATGGACGACGGCACCGTTCGCACATTTACCGGTTATCGCGTCCAACACGATGTCACGCTCGGACCCGCAAAGGGCGGCATTCGCTTCCACCCAGATGTCAACCTGGGCGAAGTTTCGGGATTGGCAATGTTGATGACCTGGAAGTGCGCGCTGATGGGTCTTCCCTACGGCGGCGCCAAAGGCGGTATCCGAGTAGAACCATGGAAACTGTCTCTCGGCGAAACCGAAAGACTGACCCGTCGCTACACCTCCGAAATCATCAATTTGATTGGTCCAGACAAGGACATTCCGGCACCGGACATGTACACCAACGAGCAAACGATGGCATGGATCATGGATACATACTCCATCAACGTTGGTCACACAGTACCTTCTGTCGTTACCGGCAAACCGATTTCCATCGGCGGCTCGCTTGGTCGCAACGAAGCCACCGGTCGCGGTGTCGCATACTGCGTCCGTCGCGCCGTTGAGCACTACGAAATCAAAGCGAAATCACCTACCGTTGTTGTACAAGGATTTGGTAATGTCGGCTCTGTGACTGCAAAATTGCTGCACGAAGCCGGATACAAAATCATCGCTGTCTCCGATGTTTACGGCGGCATCCACAATCCTGACGGCATCGACATTCCGCGTCTTCTCGCTTATATGTCCGAAATGGGCAGAGTGGAAGGCTTTGCAGGCTCGACAAGCGTCAGCAACAAAGAATTGCTCGAACTCGAATGCGATGTGCTCGTTCCGGCAGCACTTGGCGACCAAATCAACGAAAAGAACATGCGCAATATCAATTGCCAGATCATCGTTGAAGGCGCCAACGGACCGACCAGCACTGAAGCAGACAAGTACCTGCACGAAAAAGGCATCAAAATCGTGCCCGACATCCTCGCGAACGCAGGCGGCGTGACCGTCAGCTACTTCGAGTGGGTGCAAGGCATGATGCATCTCTTCTGGACCGAGACGGAAGTAAACAACCGCCTGGAAGAAATCATGGGACGCGCTTGCGATCAAGTGTTCGAAATGAGCACCCGCAGCGGATTGAGACCAAGAATGGCAGCGCTCCGCATCGGCGTAGGCCGCATCGCAGAAGCGAAACGCCTGAGAGGACTCTACCCTTAAGGTCACGGCTGTGTGGGTGATGCTACAAGCATCGCCTGGTAATGAGAGGCGGGTCGGGATATCCCAATCCGCCTCTTGTTTTTCCAAAAACACCAAAAATCCGAGCGGTTGGGATTCGAAAAAAGACCGTTAACGGACTTTTTTCTGAACCAGGTAAACTGAACCTTTCAACTGGGAAGGTCGACCGGCTGGCAAGAGCGGGGTGGCAACTCAGACAAGTCGCGACAAAAACCTACGCCTCTTGGGGGATTTCGGCTGATAATTTCAATTAGCTCACCGGCAATGCCTTCAAACACCGGGATTCTCCAACAAAACGGTAGATTTTTCCCCCGTCGTGGAACAGAGTTATTGCGCGCCCATTTATAAACAGATACTAGTTACACGGTAACGATAGAAACCAATGTTTGGATCAGGAAAAGCAGCAGGACCACGCAACGTCAGACTTCCGAAGCAATCGGCTATGCCGAGCTATGGAGACATCGAATTTCTTTCGCAGGAAGCAAGGAAAATCATCGGACGCTGCGTCGAGTTACCGTGGACGGGCGCTGATAGAAAGCACGACTTTATTCTTTCGGTTCGCTACGAGCACGACCAGGGCGACCCGAATTGGACCATGTTTGAAACCGGTCTTTCCGGCAACGTTGAAGTCTGGAATTACGCGACTCGCGACATCACCCTGATCTGCAACTTGCTGGCGACGGCTTCCGGCTCTAGCTCGGTCGAGGACTTTGTGCCTTCGCAAGCTTTGCTCGGAAAAGCATCCGATGTCGGCACCGCGACTGTCACTGCCACGGTCACAAATCCAACAATCGGCGGTGGCATGGCGCCAGTCACATTCGAACCGCCCCGGCCAGGCGCCAAGGCGACACTCGAAGGCGACTTGAAAAATTTGCAAGTGCCCAACTTGCTGCAATCCATCAACCTCGCGAAAATGGTCGGTAAACTCGACATTCGCACTCGCGCAGAGAAAGCCGAAGTTTACTTCGTCGACGGCAACCCAGTGCACGCGATGATCAAAGAAGTAAAAGGCGACCATGCGCTAATCGAGCTAATTACCTGGCAAGTCGGCGAATTTCGTTTTTGGCCGGATGAGCAGACTACAGAGAAGTCGGTCTCCAGGCGCCTTGACGCCATGCTCATGGAAGGCGTCACACTGCTCGACCAATCGAAATATCTCGATTCAGCTGGGCTGAAGATGGAATCGGTGCTGGTCAAGAAAAACGCCATGATCTCGGAAGAAGAGTTTCAAGCGCGTTTATCCAAAGGCGCGCCGCTTGATCTCACGCAGCAGCTCGACTTCTACGAGCTTATCGACAACAAGAATTCTCTCTTCGATTTGCTCAGAAAACGCCCGATGAACAAAGTAGGCTGGGTGCCGATCTTGTTTAACTTGGTGAGCTGCGGTCTAGTGCAAGTTACAGACCAGGCTCCTCAGCAAAGCCGTTTGGCCAACCTGAAAGCGCTGGGCATCGACGAAACCGCCATCCAGCAAGTGACGAAAAACCTGCTCAGACCGGAGACGGGTATTCTTACTTATCACGCTTTCATTTATTTCCTTGATCAAGAGTATTTGAGGTACGAGTACTTCAACTTGCCCTTCTCGCTGCTGATTTTTTCTATGGGTATGCGCAAAACCAACGCAGCAGGCGGTACTTCGGTAGAAGCTTTGCAGATGTTGGGCGTCCGTCGCGCCATGCAACGCATCGGACTCGTCAAACGACAAGTAGACCAAGTGGGTCACTATGAGACTTTCGACTACGCTATCCTCTTGCCGAACACCAACTCGATGGCGGCTGGAGCACTGGCAAACCGTATCGTAAGCGTGCTTTTGGAAGCGCCGCTTTCATCTGACATGGACTCACGCAGTCTGGCTCTCGCTTTTGGTGTCGCAACGGTACCGGAAGACTGCCAAGAACTAGACAAGCTCATCACTTTAGCGAAACGCGCCCGAGACAGGGCCAAGCAAGGACAGAACAGAGTGGTCTTGGGCAGAGACGTTCAGGCACCTCAAGGTCAATCGGCGCCGCCACCACCGCAACCGCCGCCCTCATATTAATTGCTTCTAGAACTTAAGAATTCTGCCCGCCTCCCCGCCTAAAAGTGCGGGCAGCACTCGCTTGCAAGGGTCGCCGCGCAATCTTTATACGATCTTGACAAGACCTTCAGGCGCGCGCAATATATAGGGTTGCATCTAGGCAACTTCCAGCTTCAGATGTTTTAGTAAAAAAGACAATACGATTCAGCGTTCACACGTCCAATCCTAAGGGTGAGGCAACGATGTCCCAATCATTTGGGAAATCAATGTCGACGTCCGGATCGAGTTTCTTGCATAAAAATGCCACTCCGACCCCGTCCACTTTGGGCGGAAATCCACCCGCAGTAGCTCAGCAGGAAAATCTAGAATCCCGCCGTCTTTTCCAGCACATCGGCTTGCCGCCGATGGCAAAGTCTTTGCCGTCGCCAGGTCCTGAGGATATCTTTGCTCCGGCAGAAACCGAAAGTGATATACAAGGCTCACCGGAACAGACCCGCGAAGGTACAACAGAATCTTTCGCAACGGAAGCGGCTCCCCTAGAAAGGACGGTCGCTGCAATCAAAGAAAACGCGGTCTCGGCAGCCCGAGAAACGGCAGTCGCAGCAAAGGTAGAAACGGCAGTCACAGCAAAGGAAGAAACGGCAGTCACAGCAAGCGTCGAAACAGCAGCCGAGACAACATTTGTCCCGCCCGAAGACGGCAAAGTTCAAGACGTCGGCACGTCAACTCCGCTCTTCAAGCAACCATCACCAGAGCAGGTGGCGCAAAAGCAAGAAAACAGGTACGACATACCCTTCCATCAGCACGAAAAAGACATTCTTACTTATCTAAGCGATTTTACTAAGTCTCCTGAGTTCAAACCCTTCCAAAATCCCCGCTCCCGACGCTCATTGACGAACAATGACGGCGCCACGGTCGTGGAAGAATTAGCGCAGGATTTCTCGACACGCAACCTGACGACGCGCAAAGACAGCTCATCAGAACAGGTGCGAGATCGCCTCGGAAGGCTCGTCTACGAGAAATTCCAAGATGGACAGAAGTGGACCGCACGCTTTCTCTTCTATCACGACCAAAACGGCAAGAAGAGCCCATTCGTACAATCATTGAAATCGCTTTCGTCGGATGGTCGATTCAGAGAAGTACAATATTCAAAACTTGGTCAGGTCGAGAGTGAGAAAGAAACGCTCTACGATCTCAAAATGGTGGTTTAGAACTTTAGCGAGCCATTCAAAGACCGGTTGTTGAGCGACTTTTCAAAAGGCGGAGCATCATGGCGAGTTCATCAGAGAAATCGGAAAACTCCGGCATTTCGGAAAACTCCGGAAATTCGGAAACATCCGGCATTGTGGGAACCCCCGGCAATTCAAAGAAAGTCGGCAACAAAACAATTCGTCTTGTGCGCGGCGACATTACGCGCGAAGAAGTCGATGCGATTGTCAACGCAGCCAACTCAACATTGATGGGCGGAGGTGGCGTCGACGGAGCCATTCACAGAGTCGGCGGTCCTCAAATATTGGAGGAGTGCAAGCAAATTCGAGCCATGCAAGGACAATTACCTGCTGGTCAAGCTGTCATCACCGGCGGTGGCAATCTAAAAGCGCAATATGTCATTCATACTGTCGGGCCTATCTGGCGAAATGGCTCATGCAATGAGGAAGAAACGCTCGCAAGCGCCTACCGAGAAAGTTTGAAACTTGCCGCTCAATACGAGTTGAAAACTGTTTCCTTCCCATCAATATCGACCGGCGCTTATGGGTTCCCCATCGACAAAGCGGCTCCCATAGCCGTTTCAACCGCACAATCATTTTTGCAAGAGGACAACAGCGTCGAGGAAGTGCGATTCGTCCTGTTCGACACCTTCGCCTTCAACGAGTTTCAAAACGCACTCAACGCCAAGTGAACCTGGGGGCGCGTTGCACGCGCCCATCAAAATTTTGGTCGCATGCAATGCGAACATACAATATCTTGGGCGGTCGACGCATGGCGCCGCCCCTGCATTAGCTCTGGCACGCCGTCGACCATTAGTTTTAGCGTGGAGGTCTGCGGTCGCCGCCTGGCTTGGCGCCTGGGGCTCCAAATGGTTTGCGAGGCGTTTCGTCTCTCGGACCTTTGCCATATGCCAGGTTCTCGATAAGCTCGACCAATTTCTCCGGATTGGACGGATTGGTCTCGAGAGCCTTGGTTTGGGCGTCGTAAACAATGCCTTGAATTTCGCCCATCATCGCCTGATTTTGCTCAGGTGTGAGTTCGATGCGTGGAGGACGCGGCTCGCCAGGTCTCGGCTTCGGAGCGCGCGGCAGGTAAGTTTGACGAACGTCCTGAATTGCTTTGAAGGCGTCAAACACTTCTTTGATCTTCGCAGCGCCGCCCGGATTCTCGAGCATCAAGCCGAGCATTTCCTTGTACTGCGTGCGGAAGGGCGATTCATCATTGATTTTGAACATTACTTCGTTGAGAAGCGGTCTGTTACTTGCAAATTCGGTCGCGAGCCTGACACCAAGTGCGGTGGCAGCCTCGGTTGCCTCAGCCATGCCAGGTTGTCCGGCTTTGCTGGGATCTTTCATATCTGCAGTCTTGAATGCATCAAGCGCTTTCTGCAGATCGTTGACGCGAGCACTGAAGACATCATCGTTGTAAGTCCAACCGCCCTTGCGGAATTGCACAGGAGCTTGGTTGGCGGAGAGGAACTCCATGAGCGCCTCATCGGACATGTTTTTAACTTCAGGACGTCTGAAGAGTTCTTTAATTGCCTTCGCTTGCGGCGGCAGCTCTTCATGATAGGCTTCGGCGATCTGGCGCCAACGCGAGAACTGCTCAATTCCTCGAGCGCGAGGGTTCATGAGGTATTGCGTCTCGAGTGCGCCCTGAATCTGCAGCGCCTTATCGCCGGAGTTCATGTTCTCAGCAGCTTTAGCGACAGTTGGATTGAATTGAACTTCAGGCTTTACTTCAGGCTGAACTTCAGCGTTTTCCTTCGGTCCTTCGGAAACAACTTCGTCTGTGACTGGTTCTTGACGCTCCGGTTTCGGAGTCAAAAGCCGGTGGTCGTAGCTCGGGAAATCAGCCAGGAAGCGCGAATCCAAGTGTGGATAAGCGTCAATCATTGCAGCAATCGGACTGTATTCCGTATTGGCAGCGTAAGCTTTAGCATAGTCCCAGAGGTCTCTATTGTTGTTGAGCCATTCGAACACCTCGCCTCTGACCTTCATGTAATGGTCGAACCATTGGTTCAGACCTTCACGAGGGGTTCCGGTAAACATCGGGTCTTGCGGGAGTCTGGAGTTCTGAACAATCTGACGGAACTCACCAGTGCGCTTCATGATGTCTACCTGATTTTCAGGCGAAACATTCACTTCCAATTGATTTGTGCCAGGACGTGCGGCGGATTCATGGCCGAAAGTGGCAACTTCTGCGATAAACGGCAGCATGTCGTTGGCGTTGGGCAAGCCCTTCAAAGCAGCATGAATTTCAAGGCGCGCTCTTACGCGCTCGAGCACTTCCACATTACGCGTAGGTCCATTCCACATCTCTGCCCAAAGAGCTTTGACGAAGTCAGAACCATCAGAAAGGCCCTTTCTCTCTGCGCCCGAAGCCGCCGCTTTCGCGTCAGCGACTTGCGTATCAAGAGCCTCGACGCCGAGTTTTGAAACATGGTCTTCACCGTCAGAACGGGAAGGAACCGCAGCTTCTGCAATCGCTTCGTTGAGGAAATCAGATTTTTCAAGACCGCGCGACTCAGCAATACGATCCAGATTTTTCTTGATGGCAGCAGCCGCCTCCGGAACGCTCATGCCGGCATTGACGCGCTCTTGCATAGCCTGGTTGACAGCGCGGATAAAGTCCAACGTGTTGCCGGCTTCAGGTTTTGCTTCGCCGGCTTCTGCTGCTTTACGTGATGCGACTTCCACATCGAAGAGTTTATTGGCTGCTTCGAGTGCTTTGATGTCGGTCGGCCACGGTGCGTTTTTGACTACATCAGTGAGGAAGGCTGGGTTTTCAATGCCCTTCATTTGAGCGAGCAGTTCGATGTTTTCAACGATATCTTGTTGAGCTTTCTCAAACGATTGTTGATACTCCCAGCGTCTGGCAGCAATCGCATCTGACACTTCGCTCATGAACTTCAACATGGAAGATTCAGCGGCTGGCTGTCCGAGCAACTCTGCTTGTTTTGCATCGATGAGTTTGCCGGCCTCGGTGATCATCTTTAGATCGGACGGAGGCGCATCAAGAACACCGAATCCACGCTGGAACGTCTTAGCGTACTCAGGATATTTGTCAGCGAAAAGACGCATTACATCAAGAATTTCGGGCTCAGTATTTTCCCGAGCAAACTTCATCAAGTTGTCCATTTCGGGCTGACCGCCCTTGTGGGCGTCTTGCAAGAACTTGCCGCCGAAGAAGAACTTGTCGGTGGTGGTGAGCGCGTCTTTGTAATTCTCGTAGACAAGGTCGGTAAGGTCGGCATTTTCTCTTGCTTTAGCCGCATCGATCATGCCGCGCTTCACGTCTTCATGAGCGTGTCTACGGGCAAACTCTTCAAAATACTGCTTGGCGGCAGCGTCTCCTTCAACCGCTTCTTTGGCGAACTTGACGCCAAACTCAGTCAGTTGAGAATTCTGCAAAGTGTCTTTGTAGGCTTCATAGATAGAGCGAGCAAGCTCGGGTTTCGCCATTGCGACTCTTGCCAAACCAGCCTGAATATCGAACACTGGATTGCTCGGATCAGTCGCATCCGTGCTGTTTCTCGCCAGCTCATTCAACTGCTCTTGGGCTGCGGTATCACCTTTGGAAGCCTTGTCCGCTGAATTGATGCCTTCCTGAACTTTTTCAGCCAGCTCATTGGGACGTCTTGTTTCAATATCTTTGAGCGTGATTCTTGCAGGCTCGGGCGGCGGCGCTTCAATGCCGGCGATCGCTTGTTCGATAACCGGTCGCAGCGCTTCGTTCTTCTCGAGACCGGCGATCATTTCTAATGCAGGCTTCAGCTCGGGCTCGGCAACAACTAGGTCGCGAAGTCTCGCAGCGGCTTCTGTCTGGACTTTGCCTGATTCAACAGTGGCGAGAGTCGCATCAATAACAGCTTCCTTCAGAAGCGTGTTGCCTTGAGTCTGCGTGGTGCCGAACATACCATTGGTGTCACGAACCACATCAATCTCAGGGATACTGACGGTTTTACCTTCAGTCGTCAGTCCGGCCGGATGCTCTAAATTGATATCCGTCGGCTTTGCAAAAGAGATTTCGTCAAGCGGAATGCCTGTCTCTGCGCCCTTCACTTTGACATAATGACGTCCATCTTTCTCACCGAGATACTCAGTGATTTCGACAGGAATGTCTTGATCCTTATTGCGCCAGGTGGCTTCGCCTTTTTGGAAACCTTCCGGGGGCTTGGGACCTTCAGTAACTTCAGAGGTAGTTGACGTGTTGCGAGCGGTCTCGATCTCGCTACGGACAGCAGCGACACGTGTATCCAAATCAAGCGCATCTTCCTTAGCTTCAACGCGCCCTTCGTGCAACTCGCTGAGAGTACGGCGCTCGAGCGGAGTCAACTCTTCGCCTTCTCCTGCGGCACGGCGCAAAAGACTCGTGTACTGATCCGCAGCCGGCTTGCTTTCTGTGCCACCACTGACGATTTCATCAGTTTCGCTAGCTGTAGTCTTGGTTTGCTCGGCTCTTGCTTTGGCAATCGCAGACGCGATCATGTCCGGCAAATCTTTGTACCGTTCTCTGAGAACTCTGGCTTCCAGCTCTGGAATGGGCTCATCACCATTTCTCGTCTTCAGACGTCCAGGCAAATCTCTGTAGATTCGCATGGCGTTCGGAATATCTAAATCGCTGAGTTTGCCGCCTGGCAATGCGCTTCGATCTTCTATAGGCTTGGCGTCGTTTGCAATTTGTTCTTTTGCCCATGCATCCAAACGAGATTGCAAATCTTGCTGTGCGGCGTCGAGTTCGGTCTTTTGGGGTTGAACTTTCTCTGTTTGTTCTACCTTTTCTACCTTTTCTACCTTTTCGACTGGCTTGAGATCGGTCTGAGGGCGAACGGTTTTATCGACAGGCGCTGTTTCACTGCCGTTGTTTACTTCATCGCGAAGAGCTTCATTGCGAACGACTTCTTCGCCGCTAGTTACTTCTTCGCCTTTTTTGCCGTCTTTACCTTTGCCGGTCAAGTCTTCCTTGGAGCCCCAGCCATTTTGCTTGCTGAGTTGTTCCAACTGGTCGCGCCAGTCGCCTTTTCCACCGCCGCCATCATCATCATCGCCGCCACGTCTTCTTGTTTTGCCAGACAGTTGCGATTCGGCTGTGGTTTCGGAAGGCTTGAGGAAACGCTCCCCAACACCTTTGAGCTGAGACATCAATGATGGACCTTGCTCGTTGTTGCCGAACGCCTGGTGCGTGCCAGGTGTTTCCGGCATGTAGAGCTTTCCGGCTTTGTAGCCAGTGCCACCTGCAAGCATGTCGACGCTGCCCTGCATCAACGAACGCACAGCCAGTTGAACCGGATCGAATTCGCCTTTGCGAACCTGATTAAGCGCTTCATTCGTGAATCCGCCGGTGGCACCGAAGCTAAAGCCGACACCCATGTTGGACGCCAATCCGCTCCTTTCGAGCGCGCCGCCGGTTTGCGCCGAGATGCCTTTGAAGAGTTTGTGACCGAAATGGAATGTGACAGCACCGGCACCAGCGCCGAACAATGAAGATTGAGTCGTGCGTCCCAAGCCGCCCATGATGTCGACTTGGCCTTCTTTGTTGAGCCAATTCTCGCGGTGCAAGCTGGTTTCTAGTGCACCGCCAGCGCCACCAATGACCATACCTTTTTCCCAGGTGCGCCAGCTGCTCGCGCTCACCTTGTCCATCATGATCTTCATTCCGGCACCTTTGCCGAAACCAAGAACACCGTCGGCGACTACTTCGCCGGCGGAGATATCGGGAGCAATTTTGATCTGGTCGACGGCATGCACCGCACCAGCGGCCATCCACGGAATTTTGCCTTTGCCCGGCAAGAAGAGCGTCGCGGCTTTCATAAAGCCGGTACCGTACATGCTCACTTCGCCTTGCCAGTTCATGGCGTCTTTGTCAGCTTTGACTGCGGCTGAAATTTCGCCCTGTTTTATATTTCCTTGAGAGACGCGTTGTTCGAGGCTCTTCAGAGCAGCCAGCGAAGTTTCATCCCCACGATTGAGAACATTAGTCGTGGCACGGTCGAGCAGCCCGCGGTGCTGATCTATAAATTCGTGCTGCCGAATCTGCTCGCGCAAAGCTTCAGCCGTATCCGGCGGCGGCTCCTGGGCCTTGTTCAGTTCCGGGTTATTGAATCTAGAGAGACCTTCTGCCATTTAGCGCCAATTCACCAATAACGTCTCAGCTCAATACTTATATGTGTATCCATATATGCATGGCGAGCTTACGATTAATTCTTACCTCGGCCAATGGGGAATCTCCCACGGCGCTCGCGCACCAGCCATTTGGGTTTGAGCCCCCGGCCATTTATTAAGACCCAGCAGGACTTTCCGGCAAGTTGAAAGCGTCCTTAATATTGGTTGGAAAGATCGGACTACGTGGCATGAGACCCTAGGGTCTTAATCAATCCCGGCAAAGCTTTGTGTGTTTTTGAGCGTAAGAGTTTGAGGCTAAGATGGCGAAAGTTCTTGTAATTGAGGACGAACCAGACTTCTCAGAACTGATTGGCAGTTGGCTCAAAAGTGAGAACTACACTGTTGAAACGGTCGACACGGGCGAAGACGGGCTGGACCGACTCAAATTCTATAAATACGACATCATCATTCTGGATTGGGTTCTGCCGGGCCTGTCCGGGGTGGAAGTATGCCGAGACTACCGCAATACGGGCGGCACGACGCCAATATTGATGCTTACCTCGAAGAAACACGTGGACGAAAAGTCCCAGGGGTTGGACGCCGGAGCCGACGATTATCTGACCAAACCATTCGAGTTGAAAGAACTATCGGCACGGGTGCGGGCTCTGCTGCGGCGCCCCAGTGCATTCTCAGGCTCGGTACTCAAATGCGGCAATCTGGCACTGGAGCCGAACAGTTTTAAGGTTAAGCGCTCCGGCGACGATATCGCCCTGCTACCCAAAGAATTTGCTCTGCTTGAATTTTTGATGCGCCACCCCAATCAGGTGTTTAGCGCCGAAGCAATTTTGGATCGAGTCTGGGCTTCCGAATCGGAAGCATCGCCCGAGACGATTCGAACTTATATAAAACGCCTGCGGAAAAAACTTGATGTCGAAGGACAGCCAAGCGTTTTGGCGACAGTTCATGGAGTCGGTTATAAACTGGAGCCACCTCCGGAATAGAAATGTGGGATGGAAGAAATCCAGAATAAAAATGCGGGATTGAGACCGCCGCCAACAATATGCGATATTCAAAATTTGGTTGAAGGAAACAGTCGCTACAGGCTAGAGATACCGGTTATAAGCGAAACAGGAGAATCCAGTTTTACATGACAATGAAAGTGCTGGTCATCGATGACGAAGAAGACAATCGCCAGATTGCCAACCTTGCACTCACGATGATTGGCGGATTTACTGTGATTGAAGCGGAGAATGGCGAAGTAGGTCTAAACATGGCGATAGCCGAGAAGCCAGATGTTATTTTGCTCGACTTCGTTATGCCAGTTATGAATGGGCTCGAAACACTGAAAGCCCTGCGCGTAAATCCTGTGACAGAGAAGATTCCCGTCATATTTGTTTCTACAAAATCGCTGCAAGAAAGAGAGAAAGAACTCTTTGATGCAGGCGCTCAAGGCATTTTGCAGAAGCCGTTCAACCCAACCCAATTGCCGGAAAAAATAAAGTCAATTACTGGTCTCGGCGCATAACCCAGAAGACACGCTATTGCTTTTCGTCGAGGATACACATTCGTTCTTGTAGGGGAGGCACATGTGCCTCCCTGCTCTGGGAACCGCATGCGGCTCCTTACTGTTGGCGAAAAAAGTAAGACGGTCCCCTCAGCAGAGATGGTGGCTGAGGAGACCGGCTTTTTGGCTGCTGCGGGGTTAAGCGTGTACGATGCCTACAACTTCGAGTAAGGCATTCAAGAAGGACATCATGCAAGCGATCGGTCCGGTGTTGTCCTTCAATTCAATAGGTTTCAACCCTGTTGCCGTAACTTTGGCAGTGGCGACTCTAGCAACTGGAGCTTGTGCTGCCGGCTGTTTGGTACCGGTGTTGCGCATGCTGGTTTGTCTTTGCAAATTTTGAGCAACCAATTGGCGTGCGCCTTCTGCATTTGCGTAGTTAGCCATACTTCCACTGTGTCCTGCGGTCAACGGGATAGCTTGTGCGTTCATCTCTACTTCATCTCCGAATTAATTGAGTTAATCAGTCAGCCCTTACATTGGTGATAACGATTCCCCAGAGACTTTTAGGCGGAAGACGGGATTTTTTTTTTTGAAAAACCTCAAAACGCCACGGGGGTGGACTTCCACTTTTGGAATCCACCATGGCGATGCTAAATTTGGATATAAAGAAGAGAAATCAGCCCTCAAAAGACTCGGGGCTTCAACTGAAAGCTTAGTCCTGCTGAAACTGAGGTCTGCGGAAACTGAGGTCTGCGGAAACTGAGGTCTGCCGGAATCTAAGCTTTGGCGGCTAGGTACGCTTTCCCTTTTCCTACGGCGGTATTTATCGGCACGCCTTCCTTGCAGAGCGGGCACTCTTCTTCGGCATAGGAGTCAAGGGTTACATTTGTCAGGGAGTTCAGCTTCACCCCGCCCATCGCTTCAGGTCCAACCCCGCCCCGATTACAAAGGATGCTGGCGCCCAGGATGTTGCCGCCCAAAGCCTTGACCGCATCAACAACCTTAGCGACACTCCCGCCGGTCGTGACCACATCTTCAACGATAACCACGTTCTTACCTCTTATATGGTTGTCGTAGCCACGCTTGAACAATCTGTTTCGCTCAGCGCCCTCTTCTTCGGCATACACAGCAAGAGTTTCGCCGCTTTTGCGCTGTTTGGTCAGATGGTGTGCAACCCATTGCGAAAGAACGACGCCACCAATGGTCGGTCCCGCAACCACATCGACGGAGTCCGCGTCATAAGCCTGGGCCATCATTTCACAAACCTTGGACGTCGCGTTTGTATGCACATAAAGCGCATCCTTATTTATATAAGCCGAACCGTGCCGGCCCGACGTATAGACGATATGGCTGTTGGTTACCAGCGCCCCAGCTTCGGCTAGCAGTGCCATTACATCGTCCTTGCTCATTGTTTTTCTCCAAAAAAGTGCGCCAATTTGAGGGTTTGCGCCAACGCCATTTAAACTTAACACCATCCAGCGGGCTATTCCATTGGCCATCCAGCCTTTTGGAGAGCGTATTTTGGGGTATTCAGAAAAAAAATCTATTTGTGACTTTGGTTCCACAATTTTGCCACAAAAAAAAATTACACTGCATTCGTTGAGTCCAATAAGGCTTGTTTGAAATGAAACATCCAGACCGTTCCCCCCAAAAGAGCTTCCAAAGATTGAACCTTAAGGAGCTTGGTCTGCAACAACAAGTAGAGTCGAGACTCGCCAGTCAGAAACCGCCCTCGCTATTAAGGCGCATGACTGAACAGTTACAAGCAATTCTGCCAAAGAAGGCAGCGAAGTAACTGACCATCTGATAGCAAAGGTTTTCTTCGAAGGGGCGGACTCAAGAAATTGAGTCCGCTGGGGTTTTTAGGCGTATTTTCGCTACTTTTTACAGCTTGGGGCACAGTTCAAACAACAGTCCACCATGCTGAGGGATTTTCTCGAGAAAATCCCTCACTCTGAGCCATGAAAATTTGCGCGCCAGCGCGGAATTATAATTGCTCTGCGGGGTGCAGACTTTCTTGCCGACGATGCGGAGCGGATTATTGTTGATATTCAGCCTGGTCAGGTTGAGGGAAAAACGTGAGAAAATCCCTCACCCTGGATTGATGGCGACGGAAAACATGTGCGGGGTCATTTAATCTTTTCGACCAAAGAATTTTTTTTTTGGCATGAAATTCCACAACTATTCCACGAATGATCTCTAATCTGTAAAACATCAGGAAGTCGCCCCCCTCCCGAGGACCCACACGATGCAAACCGAAAAGAGAGAAAGTCAACGTGGTTTTCAGAGACTGGATCTCAATGAACTCGAGTGCCTCGCTAAGTCGAAAAATTCGAAGAAAGATCTGCGCCGCGGACTGCGCGATTTGATCTCGAATGCAGTCAAAGCAGTGATGCCGACGCAGAAATTCAATCACGACTACCAATAAGAAGTTTTCACGACTAACGGAAAGGGGCGGGTTCGGTATTTACCGGACCCGCCGGGTTTTTGGGGAACAACAAGAGCTGCGACGCGTCCACTGCAAAAGAAGAAAACAGAAAAAATTGAAGCCAAAAGAGGCGAGCTTCAAATTGAAAACGGTGGCACTGAGCAGAATTTGTTCAAGCCTGGAAGAGAAGCAGGGTGAGGTGAGATCAAGAGAGAGCAAGTGAGATCGAAAAAGCGATAAGACAAAAAAAATTCTGCAGAAAAATTTTTCTTCAAGAATTATTCTCTACTTTCCTAGCCAAGCAATCTCCAAAACCAAGACAGAGTAAATCATTCCAGCCGCGAGGTTGGGCACCGGCGATGGTGCCTACTCGATATCTACTAAGTGCAAAAAGAGTAGAAAACGGGGCGCAAAGATTAAACTCTAACTTGACAGGATCTCGAATAAATTTCATGCTCTTAAATAGGGCTCTCTATGAGAGCTTTGCGTGGAGGATAGGTTCAACCTATTATGGAAACAGTAGAAACATTCGATTTACTAGAATTCCAGCAGAAAGCGCGTGAGCTCTGCTGTCCTAAGAAGCTGTTTCAGCTTTGGGAGGATGTGTGCAGGCGTTATGACAGCCGCGAAATCGGCGAGTACGAATTGGAAGAGATGAAGGAAGTCATTTGGCCGAGCCTTCATGCGTTGGCTTCAATTCGCAATAGTGTCAACGACGCTCCGGCACCCAGCGAAGAGCCCAAGCGCAAACGCGCCTGAGCTAAGGGATTCTAATCGCTACTTATGGATAGTGCGCGCACTGACGCGTACTTAAAAGCCTAGGCGCTCGTCAAAAATTTCCACTGCTGATCGTTGACTGGCATCACGCTCAAGCGTGAGTTTTTCACCAGAAGAAAATCCTCTAAAGACTCTTCAGCTTTGACTTGAGCAAGAGTCACGGCTCTAGTCAATTTCTTTTTCGGTTTGACATCGAATACAACCATTTTCGGATCGTTGAGCTTGGGGTCAACATAAGGTTCTGATACCACTTCGCAAATTCCCACTGCAGCTCTTTCATCACCAGTGTGATAAACAAGCGCAAGGTCACCTTTGTGCACCTCCCGCATATACTTCAGAGCAAGGTTATTTGCCACACCGTCCCAAATAGTTCGCCCATCTTTTTCCAGGTCGGCGTAGCTATAGCAGTCGGGTTCTGTTTTCAAAAGCCAGTAAGCCATAATTTCATCCTTTGATGGGCTAATTTGCCGAACAAAAACGTCAGGGAGAGAGGGATTATACTAGCCAGTAATGGCCCCAACAAGAACCCGCGCGGAAAACACATGCAGTCGAAAAGAAAATTTGTTCTTTCGTGCTTAATAGCAGTCTCGGCATGCAGCGCAATCGTCGTGGGTGGCAGTGTAATGGCATCCGACTGGGTGGAAGAGGAGGGCGTTAGCGACTTCCAGGCGCCTCGACGGACACGAAACATTCCTGTAGAGCAAAACCCAGACGCCGAAGAGCACCGTGGGCAACAGCGCTCCCATCGCTTCACTGACGAGAGCGAATCTGATGAAGGGCCGAATGCTCAAGTGGAAGATAGCGGAGGCGGGCATGGCATACCGGTTCCCAAGAAAAAAAACGCAAACATGCTTGAAGGCAACGTATCTCATTTCCACTCCGGCCCTCAAAATCAATCGACGGGTGCGCCGCCACGTTTCGGTCTGATTCAGCAAGAACCAACATCTATCCACTACCCTCCGGCAAGAGAAGCGATAGTCGAATCCAAAACTTTCCGCTCCTGGATTGAGAAAAATCATCCAGAGCTGCAAGGTGGTTTGCAAGCTCAGAGAGAACAAATCATCGAGGTGAAAGGCAAATGGGACGATTCCGGACACGTACTCAGAGCTTTCGGCTTGGGCTGTTCGAAAGTGCCGCCAGATCAATTGCATAAGTACGACTTGAGTAAATCGAAGATCCTGATTGTCGACTGCGCCGGAAATGTCCCCGCCGAGGGAATTGCGGCGATCAACAAGTTTGTTCGCGGCGGTGGTTATTTGCTCACGACCGACTGGGCTTTGGAAGGTTGCTTGCAGAAAGCTGTCCCCGGATTTATAGAATGGAACGGCGACAACACAAGCGAAACAAGAGTAGTAGATGCCTACATCAAAACCGAAGATCCGATTTTGACGCAAGGAACCGTACCACGCGCACACTGGAAGCTGGATAGGAAGTGCCAGCTCATGCGCGTTATCAAACCTGATAGAGTCGAAATTCTTGCCGCAAGCGTGCAACTCAAAACCGATGACACTCAAGGTTTGGGCAACTTAGCTGCAACATTCAATTTTGGAAAAGGCAAAGTCCTTCACCTGGTCGGACATTTCGACTACAACTCAGGACGCGCATTCAACAACCTATTGCCTGATCCTGCGCCCAAGATTGGCATTAGTTTGCGCCAGGCAATTGCCGCTAACTTCATCGCCGAAGCGCTTGGCCAGAGTTCACCGCCACCAACTCAGTAGGAGAGCTGCAGGTGGCTCCCTATGCGGAGCGTCGCCTGCGACGTCGCTGTAAAATGGGCGCGTGCAACGCGCCCCCACGCAAACGCCTCGACGCAATACGCGCGCGTGCAACGCACCCCCGCGCTCTAATCTCACCTAGTCGGCGTCATTGAGCGACCAGTCATAGTCTTTGTAGAGGACTTTGTACGCGCGGTAGTCGTCGTCTGTTTTAAAGCGTTCCTGCACGTCTTTCGGACTGCGCGAAACAATATACCGAAGCACTACTTCATCATCTTTGGGTGGCGGAAAAGGCACAGTTTTAAAACCAACCGCGTTCAAAAAATCGAGAGGAAACCAGGAGAAAAGCTTCGACACATGCACAACTTTCTCCTTGTGATCGAAGCTGACGTTCTGCTGATCGAGAATGAACTTCTGAGTCTGCGCATCGAGAACCGCATCTAGATTGGTTGCAACGTATGCTTCTTTATTGATCTTCGCACAACCCTTCGCAGCACAAACAACCGCAAAGTGTATGCGCGGATCGTTCAATCGCCTGCTGATGTTGTGTTCGATTTCATTGAGATTGACTCGGCGCCCTGCGACGACGAAGTAGAACTCGTCCCAAGCATCCGGTATCTGTCGAAAGCTATTTTTCGGATAGTAGGGCTCAGTTCCGTTGATAGGGTAATGATCGAGAACAACCTTCACGGTAAAGGCATTGTACGCGTTTATCCACAGCGCTTTCTTCTCCTCTCTAGAAAGCTTTTCATACTCGTCCTGAGTGATCTCAGACAGCGACTTCAAATATTGCTCGAGACGCTCTGTATGTTGCTTCCATTTTTTGTAGTGCACAAGATCTCGGTCGACGTATTCCTTGAGATCTGCGGTAAACAGCGTGTGATTGAGATCTACAGCAGCAGAAGCCGGAAGAAAACTGCTCGCGAGGCCCAGTGCGACAAGTGCAGTGGCGACACCACGCGTCGCGTTCCCAGCAATCCTGTGAGCGATGCCACGCGTCGCAGCAAGCGCAGGGGCGACGCCATGCGTCGCAGCAAGCGTAGGGGCGCCGCCATGCGTCGCCCGGTCTAAGATTTCAGAAAACCCAATCAGTTTCACTTACACCCCGCAATCCATCATTTAACCCTATCCACCAGCTTTACTAAATCTTCCGGCCGATATGCCGGCGACGAGCAACGATTTCCAGCACACAAAAATGCTGCCGCTTTGCCCAGATCGGGAAACTCAACATCCAAGTTTGGAAGGTTTCCTTCACTCTTATCAAGCCAGTCTATACGACGATAGATAAGCGGTGAACCAATTGCCGCAAGGAAGAGCTCTCTGGCTTGCGGGTCGGATTTCTTGCCGACCACTGTGATATGCGCAGGCGAGTGTGCCATCTCGTGATCGGCTATCAAAGTTCCGGCTACGAGAATCCGGCGCTTGGCGACAATCTCAGGCGTCGACAGATAGCGCATAGCCGATTCGGACATCTGCTTGTATTTCACTTCACCCGTGTATTGACTGAGCAAATTAGCAAATCGACAGATGGATTGATTTTCCTCCAACAGCGGTTCTGGCGCTGCAATCGCATTAGAATTAGCTTTCGCCTCAGCAGTGAGGAAACCGGCCGATAGTTTTCCGCTCGCCTTCTTGTTCTCGAAGTGCTGCTCTATGAAATCCGCCGCCTGCGACGACCGCTTTAACCACTGCCGGTCGCCAGTCGCCATATAGAGCGAAAGGAAGGCACGTCCCATGGAGAGCGTGTCTCCGAGATATGGGCCGCCTTTGTCGCTTTCATCATGACGGAAACCGCCACCATCTATCGAGCGATTGGAAATGATCCACTGAGCCGCTTTCTCCGCTTCCTTTAAGTATTCCGCCTCGCCGGTGGCCATGTAGAGGTAGGCAATAGCGTTTATAGCCCAGCCGTTCTCGCGAGAGTAAACATGCTTGTCAATGCGCGGAATGCCTTTTGCTCTGCGCTCTTTGTCATTAAGTGCGAAGTACTCGGCGGAGTGTTCGCCCGGTTTTAGGTCAGCATCTTGGCTGGTGTAAAACGCGCCATCAGGGCTCATCATGAAATTCTTCAGGTAATTATTGATTGCCTTGGCGCTGTCGATGTACTTTTGATCCTTGAGTAGCATCCCGGCAACAGAGTACAAACGCAGGCACTCAGCCTGTGTTTCCATAATTTTTTCAAAGTGGGGATGATCCCAGTCGCCGTTCGTCGAGTACTGATACACTCCGCCGAATACAGGATCGAGAAGCTTGTGATGCGCGTCGAGCGTTTTCTTGACGCGTTCTAGAGCGTCCTTATCGCCTTGCTTGGCTAACTGCAAGGAATACTCAACACTGTTCCAATCAAGGAACTTATGACCGCCGATGCCCCAGCCGCCAAACTCTGCATCGTAGCCGTCAACATGCTTGAAATTCAGGTCCTTGCGCTGCTCGTCCGTCAAAATATTGTTGGACGAATAGCTGACTTTGGTATCGACCGCTTCCGGTTCTGGCTTGTCCGGATTGGCCGCTAGCTGTTTCACAAGCTTCTTGAACTCATCCGAGTCCATGAAGCCCGAGCGCTTGGCCAGCTCCTTTCCGTCAGAGTTGAAAATAATTGTCGCCGGCCAACCATACTTTTCATACTTGTTGGACAAGTCGGGACGCGAGTCCTGATCGACCTTCACGGCAATGATGTTCTTATCCATCAACTTGGCGACACTTGGATCTGCATACGTTTTCTCGTCCATGACATGACACCAATGGCACCAGACAGCTTCAAGGTCGAGCAAAACCAGCTTCCCCTCCTTCTTTGCGCGAGCAAACACTTCATCGCTCCACTCATTCCAACGAACGAGCGAAGAACCGTGAGCGGCATTCTCTGTCGCTCCGGCAGCGGTTTTCGAGGGCTTTGTCGTCTCAGTCCGGGAGGGCTTTGCAGCCGAACACGGCTGACTAGCAGCGGAAACACCCACAGCCATCACAGAAATACTGAGCGCGCACAAGAAGGTTTTGGAACGATTTGTCATGATTTTCAAGCTCATATCTGGGCACGGATCATAACACCATGGCTATGTTACGCGCCGGTTAGAGCTGAGTGAGTTGATTGCTCAACAGTTTTATCCGAGCGCGGATAGTAATTACGTATGGCTGATAGAGGTGGGAATTTGCAGCTTCCTTAAAAAGACAATTTTGCCTCACGTCCCGCTAGAAAAAGTTTTTGCAGTGCCCAAAACTTCCAACAGAGCAGGTTATATGTTCATCTAACGGTGCAAAAACGAGGCACTGGAGAATGGAGAGATTCGACAAAACCAAGCAGTACAGGGCGTTTAGGGAGAATCGCATCAAATTCCTTCGTGCCATCACACCCGGTACTGCAACGCCCTATTCCGCACAGAGTCAGGGATTTCTAGGATTCACCTTCTTGACATCTGAGCAGCTTTGCTACTAGACTAGTACGTAAGCATGCAAATCAGCTCAACAGTGTGTGTTTCGAGCTTTGCGGATTTGATGCTTAAGGTGATAACAATGAAGAATCTTGAGCTAATTGCATTTGTTCTTTTGCTCATCGGTGGAATCAACTGGGGCTTAGTAGGGATGTTCAACTACAACGTAGTGACAGCGCTATTGGGCGACGGCACCACCATGACCAAAGTCGTGTACGGTATGGTCGGATTGGGCGGCCTCTACGAAGCATTTAAGTTCTTCCGTAGTAAGTGCTCAGCTTCCGAAAGCTAGATATCGGAATCAACAGGTAACTAAAAACTAGAAGCGGTGCTATTTGAGCACACTTTGAAAACGCGAAACCTCCACGCGTTTGCATCGCAATGCGCATCCATATTACAGATGCGAGAAGTAAATGTGTGCACAAGAGCCAACTCTGGTATCTTGACGCGACGTCGAGATTTTCATTGCTGCCGCCAAGAAATCGGTGACAGATCACCTTTGCTCGGGCGTTTTCATTTCGGTGAGAGCGCCCGACATTTAGCCACACTTCTGAAACATCTGCTGTCTAGTATTGAAAGTGCAAAGACCGACCAAACTCTCTCTCCTCCGGTCGGTATTCTGGGAAGAAAAACATCGCAGGGCGGGGTTGGAATCGGTGAGCCAACGCCGCTCTTCGTGTATCCAGAGCGACTTGAAGAAGTTTGATTTTCGCAGAGGGTGCGGGCGGTCTTTGGACTTGCTATTGGTCTGAAATTCGTTTTCTAAACTCTCACGCCTGTTGGAACCGGGCTAAACAGCTGCGTTCGCGGCGGCGGCTTTGGAACAGCCAGGGCGATATCGATTGGAAATATTCGAAAGATTCCATCCTTCCCGCGCAACCAGAGTTTGCCGTCCGGTGCCACAAATGGCTCACCATCTATATCGCGCAAAATAGTTCCGGCATTGTTGACATGACACCAGTTGAGATCTCGATCTGTACACAATCGCGTGTCATCCGGCAAGTACACACACGCCAGCTTTGGCGGCGCCCCCTGGTACTCGTACAAGAGTTTCATGCCGTCCTTTGATTCAAAACTCAGAGCTTGCCCTTGCGAATTTGATATCACAAGCGACCCATCCGTCAGGCGGGTCTGAATGTTTCCACCGGTGTATTCGCAAATGGAATTCCGGTAGACATATCGAATGCTGCCATCGCTATCCACGGTGGCCATAAAGTTTTCAGTTGAGGAGATTCCCAATTTTTACCGCCTTAAAATCGTGTGAGCCCGGTCGCCCAGGGTGGTTCGATCTCGCCATGCGCCTATTTAATAGAAAGTTTGTTGAAATTTCGTGACTTTTGAATGCGGGAATTACGAAATCCACGGAATTAATCCAATCTTTTTTTCGATAGCCACTCGACGAGTTCTCGTCAAGAGCGCTTGCCTGCTACCAAAGAAGACGCTGCCTAAACATTCGGCACTATTACAGCTGTCCAATTTTGGGACAACGCGTATATAGACATTCATCCTCCAAAACGCGGTCTTAGTACTACTTCAATATGGCGACAGTCGAACGACAGTACAAAACTGCCGAAGCGGCAGCATTGCAGCATGGCGCTCAACACGCAGAAGGCGACAACCTTCAAGAGTTTCGTCTTACGTCGCCGTCCAGCCAGAAAGACAATAGTCGCTTCCTAAGCGAGGCAGCAAAGGGCAACGAGCTCGAAAAAATTGCCGAGCTTTTCGGGCACTTCGATATCAACCACGACGGGTTTATCGACAAGAAAGAGATAGCAAAAGCCGACAAGACACCGCACAAAGTCGAAGGCGCCGATCCCCATCTATTCGCGAACTTCCTAAGCGAGCGCTACAAATCGCTGATGCAGTCTTCCAACGATGAGTGGTTTTTCGAAAACAACGGAGTTTCGGTCAAAGACATAAATAAGTATGTCGAAAACATGCATGCATTCAGCGACAAGATCAAAGATGCAAAAGGTGACACGACTTATGAGCTAGAACTTCAAGGACGGAAGCGTGACGTTACAGTGCACGTACCGCCTAACTACGATGCCACCAAACCTTTGCCAATGGTCGTGATGATGCACGGCTTTATGCAAGACAAAGACAAAATTGCACAAACATCCGAGTTTAAGAAAAAGGCAGACCAAGAAGGATTTATAGCTGTTTTTCCCAACGCAACCGGCTGGGTTGGTGATCACTTGCGCTGGTGGAATGTCGGCAAGGATCATCTCTACCGCTCTGACGATGTGGATTTCATCAGACAGCTCACAGACGTAATTCCAGACAAACTAAACATCGATCAAAACCGCATCTATCTAGTCGGATTCTCCAACGGCGGCATGATGGCACAAGAAGCCGCAGCAAAACTCAACGACAGAGTTGCGGCAGTCGCCAGTGTTAGCGGCGGCATGTTGAGGAAGCAAGACAAGCCAACCGGTGACATGAACGCCTTGCTGATTCACGGCAGCAGCGACGATGTTATTCCCGCATCAGGCGGTGTGCTTCTAGACTTGTGCGTAGCGCCTCGCGTCATTTCTGCCGTGAAAGCATTCGAAGTCTGGGCTGACGCAAACGATTTGAAGCCGACGCTCACCAAATCATCAGGCGAACCGATTCAAACCTATAGCGCCGTTGACACTGAAAGCGGCAGAGAAGTCACCTTCTACAACATCAAAGATGGAAATCACGATTGGCCGGGAGCATTCAACAGCTCGACTCCGGCCTCGAAATTCAATGCAACTGATGCTGTCTGGAACTTCCTCAATCGACACAACAAGAAAGAACTCATTGCACGAGTGCGCGACACGCGCGATGCCTAACAGGTGAGATTACGCGTCTAGCCTATCTTCTTCAACAACAGCCGTGAGAGATAGCATGGAGACGTGAGCGCGTGCAACGCGTTCTCACGCTCTTCGAATTAGTAGTCTTTCAGTTGGTCGATTGATTTATCGAGCGCTTCGTGGTCCGCAGACAGCGCATAAAACAGCAGGTCCGCACGCGTCTTTCCATTGTCGCGCAGCATTTCCCCAAGTTTTATGCAGGCATCACCCTTGGTGTCTTCCAGCTCCAGCTTGTAGCACAAACGGGAAGAAACGGCCTCGCAGACTTTGTCCACGCCAAGCTGATTTTCGTACAGGGTCATAATTTCTTGGCTGGATGGATCAGGATACAGTTTGTCCGCAGCCGACCAACAATCGATGAAAAACTCTCGCAACCAATATGGCACTTCGCCCTCTAACTGATCGACCATAGTCAGCCAGATGCTCAGCCCCAGCAGCTCTTTGACAGCCTCGTGGTGAACTTCCGCCGAATTCTCTGTGACAGGATAATCCGGCTTCTCTCCCATTCGATTGGGCCGCAGGCAGTAGCGCATGTAGTCGGACAACAAATCCAAACAACGGATTCCCACCGCTGTCGAAAAATAGAGAGCACGCCGCCAGCGATCGCGCTCATCTGCAGGCTGGTGGCTATGCAGCTTCCGGTAGAAACTGTTAGAAGGGCTGGAAGAATTGGAAGATTCGCTGCCATCAGAGTCCGGCATGTAAAATGCGGCGCCTCCTAGGGAATCGCGCGATTGACAAACCAAGCGAGCCAAATGAGTAAGAAGATAGCCGTCATCACTTCAAAAAGAGTAGGCAGCATCTTGCGATTTTCCAAACGTTTTGCAGCATCGACAAGGGCCCATAGAATCAGCGATATCCCAGTGAGGAAGCCAAAGATGATAGGCATGGTGTACTTGAGCGGCAACAAACCGAAAAGCAAGGATGCTTCTCTTACAACATAGATGTTGGCACCTTTAAGAGATGCAACCAACTTCTTGTAATATGCATCACCAGCTCCATCACCACCTTCCTCGTGGTTGGCCGGAACCGCCAGATAGTAATAACTCACACCAGGAATAGCAGAAGGAATAACCTTTCCGGTTCTGTCAAAGCCCTGCATGAACACATGCGAAACACGATAGGACTCGTCGTCGACTTTCTTATCAGTGACGATAGCAAAAGCGTTTACGCTGCCAGGTCCGGCTTCCGGTTCGTTATTCCAATGTTCGCCCAAAGCCATAGATTTTTTGAAATCTTCGACATTTGACACACCATCAAATACGATTTGATACTTCGAGAAGATCTGATATGTAGGAATCATGTCCTGCTTCGTCGCTGCGTTAACCAGCTTCACAGCAGGATCTCCTGTCCATTTTTCGAGCTTGGACGGGAAAGAACCATTCTTCGCGTTGATCTCTTCAAGGTGGGCACCAAGCTTGCGAATTTGCTCGACTGTCTTCACCTCTGGCGCTTCATCGGTGTGCACAAGGAAATCACCAGGACCGACCAGCCCCATCGGAGTCTGCTCGAACCAAAATTCCTTGCGCGAGAATGCGCCAAGAATCAAGGTTTGAATACCTTCGAGCGAAAAGTCGATCGTCTTGAACTTGAATTGCAAGGTTTCCAAAGGCGTCTTGAGTTCGCCTGTCGAGTTCTCACCGATAGCCAAAGTAATCTTGCCGTCAGCAGTTCTGAATGTTTGTCCCTCAACCTTGAATGATTCCGAATTGATACCCGGTGCAGTAGGAGGCTGGAAAGAGGTTCCGGCAGTCATCCACATAAACCAACCAGCAGCAATCGCTGCAACCAGAACGGAGCCTATCGTAGAAAGGACAACCTGATTCTTCTTGAAATAGTGTTCGCGCCCGCCCGGCTCACCGCCGCCAACGAGCGTCTCCATGGTTTCTTTGAAGACGGGCTTCGGCAATTCCAGCGCCGTGACCTTCTGCTTAAATTCCTTCTGCGGTGCCGATCTGATCGCCGCAGCCTCGCGAATATGCTTGATCAAAACATCGCCCTTCGGCAAGTGCTGTTCTGCAAGTCTCAACACACGGTTGTAGATGTTGGCGGCATCTTCGGATGCACCTGCACCGTCGCAGACTTTCGCCAGAATGAACATGTTGGCGATCACATCCCGGTTGCCCTCGCCGAGCAATTGCTCGGATGTGACAACCAGACGGCTGTATGCGGTAATCGCTTTGTCTAATTTGCCGTCGGAATAATAGATGGCAGCAAGATTTTTGAAACACGCCAGAGCCTGCTCGGTCTCGCTCAGCCCGTTGCGCTCCATCATGTCCAAAGCGTCTTCATAGTGACGCTGCGCAGCTAAATAGTCGGCATTGTCAAATGCGCGACTAGCCATGTAGAGAAGTCCGTCTAACTGTTTTTGCGAGAACGCCATATATTTATCGGCAGGTCGCCGAAAGCCTCCAACAGTTATATTTCTACCTTCTCTTTATAGCGGTAAAACACTGCAAGGGAATTTGGCGGAAATTTCCCCTGCAAATGCTGCAAATCACCGATTGCGCCTAATTTATTAAGAGCCGACAGATTGAGCGGGTATAGCAGTATGTATTGGAAAAAGGCTTTATAGAAAGCGATAGATGCTTCAAGACCTCAAACTGCGCCAAAAAGGGATTTTGATAGTAGCGTTGCCGCTATTAACAGAAACCATTTTCGTGGCGATTCTGGTCTTCTTGCAGCAATCGGCTGAAGCCGAAGCCCAGAAGATGTTCTACTCGAAGATGATTATCGGACAAACTCAGTCCGTGGTGCGCACGATCTGGGAAGGTGGGGCCAATTTCACGCTCTGGGGGTTTACACACTCGCCCTCATTCGAGCAGCGAATGATGAAGGGGATTTCTGAAGTTCCGCACGAGCTCAACGAGCTCAAGCAAATGGTGAAAGGCAATTCCATCCAAGAGAAAAACGTCATCGAGATGGAAAAGGCGGTAAACACAGCCGTTGACACGCTTCTGCACTATAAAAAACGCATGATGTCCGGCGAGCATTATATTCTCACGCACGAAGCAAGAATGATGGTCACGGACCATTTGCGTGCCATTGTCACTAGCGCCGCCGCAATTCATCGCCAGGAAATGAATTACCAGGAGATGCATCCGGAGAAAACACAGCAATTGAGAATGGCCGTGCAAGTCTGGCTTTTGGTCGGACTTATCTTGCAAATCCTTTTGACTTTTGGACTGGCAATTTACTTCGGACGAAACATCACCGACAGGCTTGCGACCATTTCCGGCAACGCGCAATTACTGGCAGAACATCGCCCCCTGCGGCGTCCAATCGAAGGCACGGATGAAATAGCGCAGCTCGACACTGTTTTTCACAAAATGGCAATCACACTGGCAGTAGCTTCCCAACGCGAACGCGCCATTGTCGACAATGCCAAAGACGTTATCTGCTCGCTGTCGGAAGATGCTGTCTTCAAGCAAATGAGCCCTGCGGCAAAGCAAAATTGGGGATACGATCCAATCGATTTGATTAGCCGTCCTTTCTCAGACTTTGTTGCTGACGCAGACAAAGAGCGGCTTCAGCGCGTTTTGAGCGAGGCGAAACAGCAGAAAGAAACAGCAATATCAGTCGATATCCGCATGGTGCGCAATGATTTGAGCGAAGGCTGGATGCTCTGGTCGATTTACTGGTCACCCCCGGACGAGTCTTATTACTGCGTGGCGCACGATATTAGCGACCGCAAAGAGCTTGACCAAATGAAAGCAGACTTTGTCAACATGGTCAGCCACGACTTGCGAACGCCACTTACAGGCATGCGAGCCTTTCTCGACTCGCTCAATGCCGGAGTCTACGGCGAACTGAACAAGAAAGGAGCGAATGCCTCGACTCGCATCCAATCAAGCCTCGGGCGCCTTGTCAACCTGGTCAACGACCTGCTCGACGTCGAGAAGATGGAAGCGGGGCACATGGAGATGCGTTTCGGAACGTACAATCTCAAATACCTGGTCGACCAGTCGATCGACATGGTCAAGGGATTTGCCGACGAGCAAAAGGTTCAAATCGAGATTGGCGAAATTGTCGAGGCGGACGTTCTTGCCGACATCGACCGAATGGTTCAGGTTTTGCAAAATCTTCTCGCCAACGCCATTAAATTCTCGCCCAAGGGCGGCACCGTAAACGTCACAACCGAGCTGGAGCCGGGTTATGTGAAAGTAAATGTGACCGACCGCGGAGCCGGCATCGCCGAAGCGGATATCGCACACATATTCGATCGATTTCGCCAGGTGGCGCCCAGCAAAACTGGGGTGAAGGGCGGAACCGGTCTGGGGCTGGCAATCTGCAAAGCAATTTTGGAGCAGCACAACGGCTCCGTCGGGGTAAAAAGTCAAGTAGGGGAAGGAAGTACTTTCTGGTTTCGTATCCCGGGTGCACAGAAACCGGAAAAAACAACGTAGAATCTATTAGCTGTTTCGGACAGCACCTGCACGAAAGAAACTGGAATCTATGTCGAAAGTTTTGCTCGTTGAAGATGATCTCGTCACCTGTGACATGGTCAGAGACTGGCTTGAGCATGAGCTCTATACGGTCGAAGAAGCGCACACAGGCGAGGAAGCTCTTGATTTGATGAAGCTTTATCAGTACGACATTGTCGTGCTGGATTGGGGCTTGCCCGGCAAGAGCGGCGTGGAAATTCTCTCGCGGTTCCGCGCAGACGGCGGCACCACGCCCGTTTTGATCTTAACGGGCAAACGCTCGGTTGGCGAGAAAGAAGAAGGGTTGGACGCCGGCGCCGATGATTATTTGACAAAACCTTTTGACATGCGCGAACTATCAGCGCGCCTTCGAGCTTTGCTGCGCCGTTCGCATTCACCCCGCGCCTCGGTTTTGGCGGTCAGAAACATCACTTTAGATCCAGCCACCTGCCAAGTGACACGCGACGGCGAAGAATTAAAATTGCTTCCTACCGAATACGCGCTGCTCGAATTTTTCATGAGACACCCGGATCGCGTTTTTAGCACGGACGACATTCTCAATCACGTTTGGAAATCCGACTCCGAGGCCACAGCAACGGCAGTGAGAACATACATCACGCGTTTGCGCAAAAAACTGGACGTCGAAGAGAAAGCGTCGATCATCAAAACAGTTCACGGTATCGGCTACAAACTGGAATCACGCGAAGACTAACTGCGCGATTTCAATGCTTGGTCGAATTCATTTGTACAGACTTGCAAGGGCTTGAGCTTGGGCTTCCTGCCCTTGCGATTCTTTCATCCGACCTAAGCGCGACAACACAAAACCGTGCACCCTCAACTCGTTGATCAAGAAGGGATCTTTGTCCCCGAAGGTCACCTTCGTCAGCATAAGTGAGCGCCTGCAAATAGGCTCGGCTTTCGAGTACTGGCTGAACGCCACATACATTTGTGCTAAGGCCAGCAATTCGGGACCAGCAGTTCCGATGTCGCGCAGACCCTTCTTATCCATCTCATACAGCTTGGAGGCAAACAAAGCCTCAGCCTCTTTAAAGAGCTTCTTGCTCTCCTCTTTCTTTTGCATATGGAGGTAGACAATTGCGAGTTGCGCCTTCGCCGCCGCGGCTGTCAACGAAAAGCGTTTCAAACTCTTGTTCATCAAAAAGACGGCTTGCTCAAACGCTTGCCGAGCGCCTTCCCAATCACCTACGGACTTGCGGCAATTACCGACGAGTGCCAAAGTTTTCCACAGCTGAATTTGCCCTTTCTCGCTCGTTTCACGCTTTGCGATCGACAGCGCTCGATTTGCAAAAGTTAGTGCTTCTTGATTCATCCCCAATGCAGAATACGTGTATGCAAGCGCAACTAATTCGCGCGGAAGCTCAGGATGTATGTCACCAAATGCGGTATCAATAATTCTGACCGAGTGCTGTATACCAGGAATACGATTGACGCCCTGACTGCGTTCATAATACGCATTGGATAGAGAATCGACGCAGGTGAAAAAATCCTCGTTTTTCTTGCCCTCGGATTTCAACTGCGGAATTAATTTTAACAACTCATTGTAATAGGGCTCAGCTTGTTTGAATTTCTGCTGCCACAGCATCACGTTGGCCAGACGAGCCATAACCTCGCCCCGTTCGGCGGTTGAAGCCTTAGAGGCATCGACTAATTTCAGTGACTTAGCGTAGGCGCGTTCGGCGCCGGCGAAATCTCCAAAGACTTCAAACTTGCTTCCTTCATCTTTGAAGTGTCGCCAACCTTCACGGTCTCCCGCGGCACAAACGGCGGGACACAGAAATATCCCAGTCACGAATATCGTGCTTACCTTGGTAAATGTTTTTTGCCAGTTCATTGAATCCGGTAACTGCGATCGGTCTTCAATATTAGAACAGATCCAGGGCACACAAGTGATGATAAATACTATCTTTGACTTCCGGGCTCCAAGATGGATACCGCTTTGACATTTCGTTCCATGCAGCCATCAACATTTGTGATGCGGTTTTGCCTTCAGGCACTTGCATGACTTCGTCAAAAGACTTACCTTGCTGTCGCATTTTTTGCGCCTTGTCGAAAAAGCTGCACTGATTGTCTATTGCGCTAACTATTTGCGCTTTGAATGTCTCTAAGCCACCGGGAGTCGGCTCTGCCAAAATCTTTGCGCGCAGCGCTGCTATTTGTCCGTAATATGTCGAATAAGCCGAAGAAAAACCACTTGAGCCATTGAGCGCGGACAGCATTACCATTTTCGCTTGCAATGCTTTGAGAATCTGGCTATACACATGATTGATGAATTGCTTATCGGCAGCGGGAATGCCGGTCAAATTGTCAGGCAAAGCAGTCAGTGCGCAGGGATACTGATATCCATTTTGTGGACTAATACTGCGCGGATACCAATTTTGGTAGCTTTGCGCGAGCGCACCAGATGCGGTGACAGACAAAAGAAAAACCGAAATCAAGCTTGCCAAACAGAAAACAGAGTCGCCCCAACTAGTTTTCATAACGAACATCCTTGCTGATGCCTAAAGCAATACTACTCTTTTGTTATACCTCAAAGGCGATCCATCTCCTTATTCGTCGGCAATTGGGCAAACGCCATACAAATCTTTTATCGCGGTTCGCCATGACGCATTCGAAAGAATATCAGTATTATCGCTAAACTGTTCCACGCTGCCAATTAGTGGCTCCTTCAAAAGCTTCTTAATCAGCGGATCCGCAGTTTCACTTGATCCAATTCGATTGCAAATTGCTTTTGAAAAATCACCAGTGCTTATGACCATAAACGGACGTCCATGAAAATCTCGCACCTTCGCGGGTAGCTGCTCCGCGATGTCCAGTATATTGTGCATCACTGCCACATATTCATACGCGGGAATTAGGGCCTTCTGCCGTTCTTGCCAATTAGATGAGGACAAGACCTTAAGAAGCATCGGCTCCAAAACACTTGCAGATTTCAGCATCTTGAATGCGGTGCCGAACCATTTCGGATACGGCGCATACACCTTCTCCATCAAGAAGCAGAGATTCATCAAATCCCGCACCAAACGCGCGGCGATTATTCCAGCACCGATTTCATCACCAACATAACCGGCGCGACCCATCAGATGCTCTTCTTGCTCAACGCGCGACCAGCCGCATGCCAATAGATAAAGCCAAACGTCTTCCGGATAATATGAAAAACGTTTGCGTGTTTCGTCCAAACCAATACCATCGTGAAAGACCTTACCGCCAATGATGGTGCGCAGTTTCTGCCCGGGAAAGGAGAGCCAATCCGCCGCAGTAAGCTCAGTTGTGATGTCGAATCCAAGATAATCATCAAAGAAGCGCTCGGGGGACATAACCTCGACCCTGTGATTAATCAGCCCTGTCTCGCTGTAATCGAGCAACTGGACACCCTGATTTTCTGCATCAGGCTTGGAAAAACTGGTCGGATATCCACGAAAAACGCGCGGCAATTGTTCGCTGAGCTTGGCAGATATTGCATCTCTGTACGCAGAGACATCATCTGGCTTGAGAAACAGCATGACTCGCGGTCCCCAATGGTGGTCGCTCGACATTTCGGTATCAAACCCAAGCACTTCCGAACCGCTGCCAATCAGCGCCGCCGAATATTCTACGTCGCGAAAATGATTGTGTAATATCGGGTCGACAGCCTCGCGATAAAAGCCCTCGCAAAGCTCAAGACCTGGAATGAACGTCGGATTTGAATCAGCCATGGTGTCAGATGATACTAAAAGAGTGACCAAAGCGCGAGGCTGACTTCTGAGCAGAAGCCCGAAGGCGCCGTGCGCACTCTTTTACGACGGACGGGGAGGTCAAGCAGCGAAGCTTTCAGGGCTATAATGTAAGTCTATAAACTGGATCACCGGCAGGCGCTACTAATGCCGCCCCTATCGCACAGACTGGATACTATCCCCCTTGAGTCGATTCCATCTCACAGACACATACCAGAAGAAGCGCGCATTCATCACGGGTGCAGGCAGCGGGCTCGGACTCGCCTTCGCTCGGGCGCTTTCAGCAGACGGCTGGACTGTTGGAATAACGGACATCAACGAACCAGCCCTTGACGCGGCAGCCACGGCATTAAGAGCAATTGGCGGGTCGCCGGTGTCATACGTGTTCGACGTTGCAAACCACAAAGAGTTTGAAAAGGCAGTCAACGATTTCGCAAACCGATACGGTGGTATCGACATTGGTATCAACAATGCGGGCATCGGATGCGGTGGACTATTCGATGAAGTCTCAATTGAACAGTTCCGCAAAACGATAGAGACAAACTTGATGGGCGTCGCGAACGGATGCCATTTGTTTGTCCCCATCATGAAAAAACAAAACTATGGTCACATACTCAACGTTGCCAGCGCGGCAGCCTTCCTCACTGCGCCTCGCATGTCCGCATACAGCGCATCAAAAGCTGCAGTTGTCGCGTTGAGCGAATGCATTCGCGGTGAGCTTGCCGACCGCAACATTGTTGTTTCAATTTTGGCGCCATCGTATGTCCGGACAAACATTGGTAAAGAAACAATAGGAGCCGATAGCGACAAACAATACTCATGCATGTTGGTGGACGAATCCCGCATATCGCCAGAGGAAGTAGCCTACGAAACTCTCAAACTAATGGCGAACGGCAATTTATACATAATGCTTCCGCGCAAAGCGCGCGTATTGTGGCGATTGAAACGAACAATGCCGGAGAAATATTGGCGCCTCGTGAAGAAAGCCGCCGAAGGCGAAGTGCGACGGCTCTCGATGAGGCTTACTAGAACTCCTAAGAATACTGACGAGCTGTAATTACGGAAACAAATTGAGTTCGTTCGCTAGGCTTCGCAACTGGCTGTATTCGGTTGTGCCCGCTTTATTGAAATCCGTTGCAGCAAGCGCACACTTGTTGTAGAGAAGCCGCGCCATGTCCATTCTCTGCTGACTAATACATACTCCTAACCACTGCCGCAGTTGCGTAGTTGGCCATTGTTTGTAAGGCAAAGAAAATCCGCAACCAGGCCATATCTGAGCCTTGGACGGAATAAATTTATTCGGATTCCAATCTAAGTGTGGAAATATAGCAGTAGCAACGTTGATAGCCCTGCCGTAATCTTCGGATTGCAGCAGTAACTCAACAATTTCCGACATTTTTTCAGCTGATTGAACAGTAGTGAAAAGATGCCGATGCTTAAAATACAAGTTCGCCGCCTTGCCGCATTGATGCGCTGTCACCTCTATTTTCATGAGGCGAAGCAAAATCTCAGAACTTTCCAAATCGCCAACAGCTTTTCTGTTGTTCAACTGCTCAACTTTGTAGTATTCCTTCGCAGCCAGTTCATGGCGCGATTGTTCCTCATACAGAAAAGCCAACCGCTCGTGCGCGACCACAGCATCCTTACTTAATGGTTGGAGCTTGTCAAAAAGGATTGAAGCAGTTTGGACTAGCAGCAAGACATAATGCTCCCGACGCCCATCTGGAGTCACACTGCTACGAGACTCGGTATAGTTTCTTTGAATAGCAAACAACGACTGCGCGGTCTTCATATCCACAGAAATACCTGGCTTTAAGCTCAATTCAATTGCCGTTTTTACTAAAGGCAAGGCATCCAATTCTTCCTCTTCGTGGCAGAGATTCAGCAAAAACCAGAAGATCTTTGGAAGAAGCTTGCTCTGCTCATTGACAGAAAGTAACTGAACCCTGTTACTGATGAAATTTACCGTAGTTGCAAAACGAGCAGATTTACGGCGATAGAGAAAGTCTGCAAAATCAAGGAGATACCCAAATGTTGCTGCAGAATCAGGACCAGAAATATTGCTTTCCGCGACTACAGCATTCAAGTACATTTGCAAATCGAATTCGCTTTTTTCGTACGAAGTTTTATCGAAATACTCAGGAAAAACATCTTTACTGAGCAATAGATTGGAGCGTGCCTTTTCTGCCTCAAGCGCTTCCCAAGAGACATTCTGCGAAATATCCGATAGAGCAAGACTAGCCTGGCTACAGACAAAAATGCCACTCAGAACTGCTATTGTCGAGACTTTCTTCATCTGTTTGGTAGTTGACACTCGAAGGAGACGGCAAGAAAACTTTTCAATCATATCTTTATCTATAGGCGAATGCTTTATCGTGGCGATAACAACGCCCCGGGCATATCATCGCTGGCGAGAATAGGCACCGACAGGTTATTATCGATAAATCTATGCTGCTGGTTGTTCGTCCATAGGTTTTCGCTATGAACAGAATGCTGCTCGGTGCCCTTTGTCTAATTCAATTGCTCAGTGTCAGAGCTCCAGCTGCCATCGCAGAGGAGCACGAACACTTCTGTCCGGATATGTCAGACCACGAACGCGTTCTTAATGAGGGTGTAAACCTACACAAGCAAAGTAGGAGATACAGTAACTCCCGTTTTCCGAGCGAGTTTAGCGGGTTTTATGCCCGTTCAACGATGGCAACAAGATTAGACAATACACCCCCTGGGGAAACGACTCCAAGGGCAACTCTGCTAGGCTGGCGCAATATCCAAGCAAGGCGGCTGCCTGTCGACGAGCTCTCAGACAGGCAAAAGGCGATGGACTACGCTGAACAGTCAGAAGAATTCGGCATGTACGCACCTGCAGTAACATTGTATGAGCGACTACTCGCAAACGGCAGAGGGTCTATAAGCGGACCGCTTTCACTTAATCAGCTTCAACATAGCCTCGAACGAGCAAAGCTTTGCAAACTCGCTGAAGAACATTACGAAAGAAAGCAATATGCCGAAGAGCTGAACCTGATGGCGAGAGTTGTTCGGAACATAGAGAATTCCGAGTTGGACTTGTACAGCAAAGTCAGCCTGCTAAAGACAATTTTGAATGACATAAACGAGGCGCAAACAATTCAAGTCATCGCAGTGAAGAAGGCATCAAACCTTGAAGCAAAACTGCAGCTGGAACGCCAACAAAAGGCAGGACAGAAAATACAATCTGATGCGCAGGCAATGTGGCATGAGTGGAATCGACGGCTTGAGTGTTTAGGCATGGCAAAAAAACTTGATTGCACAGCATTCAGTTTAGAAAAAGATGGGCAGTACTCTATGGCTGAAAAGTTATACAGGCAAGCCCTTTCAATTAAGGCTAAGAATCTTGGACTCAACAATGTTGAGACGATAAAGCAGAATGCAGATCTTGCTCGCATCGCTGCGGCGAAGGGGAACAAAGACCTAGCATGTAAGTATTACGAAGAAGCCCTGCTCAAGCTCAAAACCACTCCTAAAGCTGAGTCTGCATATGCCTCAACATTAGAGAGTTATGGAGACATGCTTGAACAATTCAACTACAAAGCTAAAGCAAACAAAATCTACGAAGAAGCTCGCGCGGCGAACGCGAAGCGCGCGAAGACTTTAAGGTAAAAACAAACTGCGAAATGCCAAACGTTCAAAGCCGCCAAGATGGCGGCGCTCCGGCCGGGCGATGCATGGCATCGCCCCTACGAAAATCGGGCGTGTGCAACACGCCCCACGCTCTAACAGCCGATCTATCCGGGCGTGTGCAACACGCCCCCACGCTCTAACAGCCGATCTATCCGGGCGTGTGCAACACGCCCCCACGCCCCGCGCACTAGCGGAGTTTGCTCCAGAGGAATGTGTAAGCGAGTGATTGCATAAAGGCGACCTGCTCGTTATTTGAAGCGGCGCCGTGCCCACCTTCGATGTTTTCGTAATACAAGACCTCGTGACCTTGCTCCTTCAGCAACGCTGCGAATTTGCGAGCATGACCTGGATGAACACGGTCGTCGCGTGTTGAAGTAGTGATCAAAATCGGCGGATATTTCTTGGTTTTAGACACGTTTTGATAAGGCGAATACTTGGAGATGTAAGCCCATTGGTCCGGCTTATCAGGGTCGCCATATTCGTCCATCCAACTTGCACCGGCAAGCAAGTGACTAAATCTGCGCATATCGAGCAGCGGCGAACCGCAATGAACAGCGCCAAACAAATCGGGTCTTTGTGTGAGCATCACACCCATAAGCAGTCCGCCATTAGAGCGTCCGTCAATTCCGAGATGCTTAGGCGAAGTCACTTTGCGAGAAGATAAATCTTCAGCGACCGCAATGAAATCATCATACGCGCGCTGGCGATTTTCTTTGCGCGCCGCATTGTGCCAGCTCGGACCAAATTCTCCGCCGCCGCGGATGTTAGCCAAGACATAGACGCCACCACGTTCTAGCCAAGCAGACCCGACCACTGCATTGTATGCAGGAAGAAGAGAGTGTTCAAAACCACCGTAGCTATACAGCAGCGTGGGATTGTTTCCATCAAGCTTAAGACCTTTTTGCGAAACCATGAAATACGGAACACGCGTCCCATCCTTCGACTTTGCATCAAACTGTTGAATCTGCAAATTGTCCGCATTAAAGAACGCAGGCAAGTGCTTCAACGTCTCGGTGCCTGGCTTCCCAGCGGTTCCCAAACACAGGCTGGAAGGCGTCAAGAAGTTGGTGATCGTAATGAAGTAATCATCTGATTCATCAGAATCAATGCCCTCGACACTCACGCTGCCGATTTCCGGAGCATCAAGTTTCGTGCGCTCCCACTTTCCGCTCTTCTTAGAAAGCAAGTATGGACGACTGTTGACGTTGTCCAACTCTGTCAGAATCAAATAGTTCTTCGTGTCGGAAATAGACTCAAGTGACTTTCTTTCGGTCGGCTCAAAGAGTACGTCAAAGGTCCTTTCGCCTCTGAGAAACGCGTCAAAATCTTCAGCAAGAAGCGTGCCGGATTTATAAGTCTTTCCACCAACAGTCCAATCAGAACGCAGGCGCAGAAGAATATTTTTGTCGTAAGTTTGAACCACCGCGTCTGCAGGTTTTCCAATCTGCACCAACTTGCCGTCCTTGCGGATATAGGCATCTTCTGAGAAGAATGTCGGATGGTTAGAGATGAATTCATATGTCTGACCGTGGTCGTGTACAACGTACCCATTAGCACCTACGTCCGATTTCTTCCCTTCAAAAAGCGTCTTCGCATCGGCTAACGGCGTTCCGCGCTTCCACTCTTTTACTATTCTTGGATAGCCGGAGTCTGTCATAGAACCAGAGCCAAAGTCTGTTCCAACGAACAAAGTATCGCGGTCAACCCAGCCGACATCGGTCTTCGCTTCAGGAAGAGAAAAGCCATCTTTGACAAATTCTTTTTTGGTCAGATCGAACTCGCGCACGACAACAGCATCCGCACCACCACGAGAAAGTTCAATCAGTGCACGATCGTAATCTTTATACAAAACCTGCGCTTGGCCCCAAACCCAATTCTCTTTCTCATTCGCAGCTAAGACGTCCAGGTCGAGCACGGTTTCCCAACTGGGCTTGTCTTTTTTGTACTCTTCCATCGTGGTACGGCGCCACAGCCCGCGCACGTTTTTATCATCGCGCCAGAAGTTGTAGTAAAACTGCCCGCGCTTGGTGACACGCGGAATACGTTCCTTCGAATCGAGGATTTCGCGAAGTTTGTTCTTAATTGGCGCGAAGTCTTTCAACGCCTCGAGAGCTTTTGTTGAAACAGCGTTTTCAGCACGAACCCAATCTAGCGCCTTCTTCCCTTCGACATCTTCCAACCACAAATACGTGTCAGAGTTGGCTTCTGATTTTGTCGTTTCAGTCTTCACTGGTTCTGTCTTCACGACTTCTTTGTTTGCTTCTTTCACGGTGGCTCCAGCGGCAAATGTTATAGATGTTGTGCTCAATGAGAGGGCGATTAACGCGAGCAATGATGTTTTGACATTACGCATGACTATTTTTCTCGAACCAATTTGCATCTTACGTTTCTCTCTCCCGCTTGACGGGTCTGGTACGGGCGGCTCCAATTATGCCAGATCTTCAGGTGCGCCTATCTGGCAGGTTTTCCGTCGCTCATCAGGTATTTGTCAACCAGCGGCAGCATCCATAGCGACATCCTTGCCGACTTCACCATGCGAAGTGCAGCCATGGGATCAAGTAGATGCGTTTTCGGCAAAGGTTGTTTCATTTTCGCCAAAATCTCACCAATGGGATGATTCAGACGGCGCTGCAGCAATATCAAGTCAGCAATCATGTCCGACGCAGGCGTGAGGAGAGGACCAAATCCATAACGCGCCTGCGCCCAGCCGTAGATATAGAGTTGGCGATGATGTGGCGCGATTACACCCCACTGCGTCTTCACAATTGCACCGTCAATATCGATGACACCAGGTTCCAAAAACGGAATGGATACATTGAATCCCGTGCCGCACACAACTAGATCAAACTCTTCGCGAGTTCCATCGACAAACTCAACCAGCTTTCCGTCGAACCGCTTCACATCAGGATGCGGCTTAATCCTGCCGTGCTTCAAGTAATGCAGCAGCTCGGTGTTAATGGTCGGATGGTGATCGAATATCCGGTGATCAGGCTTCATCAGCCCATAGTTGCGATAGTCGCCCACAGCAATCTTGACCAATAGCTCCAAATGCAGTCGCTGAATCCACACCGGCATCCATGTCGTTAGCAACTCCGCGGTCGGTTTTCCATAAAAGGTCTTTGGCAAAAACCAATATCCGCGTCGAAGACTCAGATGCGCAGAGCGTGCAACACGCGCAGCCTCAGCGGCGATATCACAGGCCGAATTGCCACCGCCAATCACGAGGACGCGCTTATCTTTGAGTTGCGAAGGCTCCTTGTAATCTTTGGAGTGAATCATCTCACCCGAGAAAGTTCCACCATAAGATGGCATACGCACGTCCCAATGGTGCCCATTGCAAACAATCACACCATCGTACAAGCGCGTTTCTCCATTACTCAAACGCAGTTTCCACAAACCCGCTTCATCTGGCTTTGCATGCTCGACCATAGTGTTGAATTCAATGTGTTGATCGAGCTTATAGTGAGCGACGTACGCATTGAGATATTCAAGCATTTGTGCGGCGCTCGGAAAATCCGGATAATCCGCCGGCATCGGAAAGTCGGGAAATTCTGTCGTCTTGCGCGAAGAAATTATGTGCGCTGTGTGATAAACGCCGTGCCGCCAATTTCCGCCGACACCGTCTCCTGCTTCAAACTGATCGTATGCGATACCTTTCTGCTTCAAGGCGCGTGCCATGCTGATGCCCACCGGACCCGCACCGATGATTGCAATTTTCTCTACAGTAGAAGTTGTGTTCATTACCTGCCGATTTTCTACCGTAGGATCGACGCCATGCGTCGACCACAATTGCACCGGTCGACGCATAGCATCGCCCCCACAGTAAATCTCACACCTTCACGGAGTTGAGCGCTGACACCATGCTCTTCAAGTAGGTAGTCAATTCGGATTCAACTTTCGCGGGATCCGCCTTGGCGACGAGATCAACGATTTTCGAACCAGTTATTACCCCGTCAGCACCGGATGCCATCATGCGCTCTGCGTGGGCTGGCGTTGAGATGCCAAAACCAGCCAATACCGGAAGCTCCGTCGCTTGCTTGATTGACGAAATCAAAGAGGTAAGACGGGTGTCGCGGCTTGCGTCACGTTCGTCCGTACCGGTCACTCCGAGGCGAGAAACGAGATAGATGAAACCGCGAGCGTGCTTGACGATTTTGTCGAGACGCTCTTCGCGTGTGAGGGGAGAGACAATGAAGATGCTGCTGATGTTATTACCGGTGGCAATGGAAACAACTTCATCGGACGACTCAGCGGGCAAGTCGGCGACGAGCACTCCGTCTACACCACATTCTTCGGCTCGTGCGAAAAACTTCTCAACACCCATCGCCATGATGTGGTTGTAGTAGACCAGGAGACCGATCGGAATATCATCGTTGTATTTTCTCACGCGGGCGACTAAATCCAGCGCTTGATTGACCGTATAACCACTTTCTATGACCTTGTGGGCGGCGGCTTGAATGATTGGACCGTCCGCCACCGGATCGCTGAATGCAATGCCCAATTCGAGCGCAGAGGCGCCACTGTCGATCATCGTCTTTATGATGTTGAACGAAGTCTCTTCATCCGGCCATCCGAGCACTGTGAAAGGCATAAATGCGCCTCTCTTAGACTCTTTCAGCGCACAAAACCTCGCACGATACCTGTCTCTACTTATCATGCTTCATCACCTCGTGCAGATCTTTGTCACCGCGACCGGACAGATTGACAATGATAGTTTTTCCGGCAGCCTCACCCTGAGCCAACTTTTTAGCGATGACCAGCGCGTGCGAACTTTCCAGTGCCGGAATTATGCCCTCCTCGCGGCATAGTTCGTGGAATGAGGCAAGCGCCTCTTGATCGGTTGCGCTCTCGTATCGCGCCCTGCCTGTATCTTTCAGAAAAGCATGTTCCGGCCCAACAGATGGATAGTCGAGCCCAGCCGAGATGCTATGCGCTTCTTGAATCTGCCCTTCTTCAGTTTGAAGAACGAGGCTCTTCATACCGTGCACACAACCATACGAGCCAAGCGCAAGAACAGCGCCATGCTTGCCGGTTTCCAAACCGGCTCCCGCTGGTTCTACACCAACAAGCTTGACTGATGCTTGCTCGACAAACTCTGCGAAGATGCCCATTGCATTGGAGCCGCCGCCCACACACGCAACGACATAGTCTGGTGCGCGTCCAGTTTTTTCTTGAATTTGAGCGCTTGCCTCTTCGCCAATAATTTTCTGAAAGTGCTTCACCATGCTGGGAAACGGATGGGGTCCGGCGACGGTGCCCAGGAGATAATGCGTGTTTTCAAGGTTGGCAATCCAATCTCTCAGCGCTTCATTAATGGCGTCTTTCAAGGTCTTGCTGCCGGTTTTTACCGGATGCACCGTGGTGCCGAGCAACTGCATACGAAAGACATTCGGCTTCTGTCTTTCCATGTCAACTTCGCCCATGTAGACCTCGGTCTTCAGTCCGAGAAGCGCTCCGGCCATAGCGCACGCAACACCATGCTGCCCAGCGCCCGTCTCTGCAATGACCCGCTCCTTGCCCATCATTTTGCAGAGGAGCGCTTGTCCCAATGCGTTATTGGTCTTATGCGCGCCACCGTGCAAAAGGTCTTCGCGCTTCAAAAACACCTGCGCGCCCCACTTTTGCGAGAGGTTTTGCGCATGATAAAGAGGCGTCGGACGCCCGGCGAAATCAGTAAGAAGCGATGACAATTTAGACTTGAACTCATCGCCAGGCACAATCGTAGCGAAAGCTTCCTCTAACTCTTCAAGTGCAGGCATGAGGGTTTCCGGCACATACACGCCGCCATATTTGCCGAACTTTCCTAGAGTGCGCATGCCGATACTCCTCCACTGTCACGTTTTACAGCCTTGCAAAAATCATTCATTTTACCTACGTCCTTTTGACCAGGAGCCGATTCAATCGACGATGCCACATCGACGGCAAAAGGCTGAAGCGCCTCGACAACCTCGCCAACATTCTTCGATGTCAAACCTCCCGCGAAGAAATAGGGCATCGCTAGCGGTCCGGCAGCACACAATTCATCGATGGCGCGTTTGTACCACTCCGGATCTTTCAAAAGTTTGGGACGATCGAAAAGTAGGAATGCAGCGTCGTCTTTCCACGCCAATATTTCTGCAGCCACGACCTCATCCAAAGCTTCCAATTCGAAGACCTTTATCACTCGAGTTGGCAGGCGTCGTGCATACTCTACGGTTTCCTTGCCATGGCATTGCACATAGTCGAGCTTCAGGCTCATCGCAAGCTCGGATACATATTCGATTTCTTGATCTTTGAAAACACCTACTATCTGCGCGCGTCCACCGACTCCGGCAACGATTTCTTTTGCGACGGCTTCTTCTACGCGACGTGGCGAACTTTGAGCAAAAATCAGACCTAAGTAATCCGCGCCAGCGTCCAGTGCCGCGAGAGCATCTTCAAGGCTTGTAATTCCGCAGATCTTGATCTTTGTATTCATCCATTCTCTCCCGAGTCCCCGTACGGGAGCCGCATGCGGTTCCCTGATCCGGCAGGCGCATGCGCCTCCCCTACTGAAGGTGATAGCGCCGTCGCCAACTCATGCAGCTTCTCATCTATATTTTCCGACTTCATCAAACTCGAACCAATCAAGAAATTGTTCGAAACATTCGCCAGACGCTTAATATCATTGGCGCTCTCAATTCCGCTTGCCACCACTTTCACTACCGAATCCGGTATCAGCGGCATCAAATTTTCAGAAGTCGCCAAATCAATTTCCAGACTATCGAGATTACGGTTATTTACTAAAATCAGTTGCGGTTTGACTTTAAGAGCGCGTTCAACTTCTGCTTCATTTTGCACTTCGACCACGGCTGTCATACCAAGATCTACACACAGGGAATAAAGCTCAACCAATTCCTCATCAGCCAGAGACTTTACGATCAGCAAAATCGCATCCGCTTGCGCGGCGCGCGCCTCCAAAACTTGATATCGAGATATTATGAAGTCTTTGCACAAAACTGGCAATGACGAGTGTTTTTTCACTTCAGATAAAAGAGCGATACTGCCACCAAAATATTTTTCATCGGTAAGCACAGAGATGGCGCGAGCATACTTATTGTATGTAGTGAGCACGGATGCAAGATCAAAACTACTAGACGCGCTGCCCATCGAAGGAGAGCGGGGTTTTACTTCAGCAATTATGTTGGCGCAATCACGTCGTGCAAACGAAGAAATAAAACAATTGTCTGCGCGCGTCACTTGATTCTCAAAAGAAGCAAGAGGACGAGTGACTTCGCGGACAGCCACTTCATTACGTTTGTGCTCGACGATTTCACGCAGCACACTTTTCATAAACTTGCCTCACTTGGTCGAACTTCTCTTTGACACGTCCACTAAAAATCAAATCTCTGGCATGCTCCGCCCCTGCGTTTACATCATCTGCAATACCAGCCACGAAAAATCCAGCACCGGCATTCAAGCAAACCAAATCGAGCCAAGGTTGAGTCTCAGAGTCACTTTTGCTTTCCATCAGCCGATTAAACAATTTCAGATTATGCTGCAAATCAAATTGCGGCTTTCCACTGTTTGCGCTCTTTTGCTCTAACAAATCCAACAACGATGCACCGGGAGCAGTAAATGACAGGTCTTGAGTGACACCTTTATCCACATGGAAGACATGATTGTATGCTCCTGGCATCAGCTCATCCAGCCCCGTTTGGGAAGTCACAATCAATACACGTGCACCCGACTCCTGCAGATATTGTGCGGCAAGCGAAGCTGCAGCTTGCGAAGTCATTCCAAAGACTCGATATTCCGGCTCGATTGGATTTAGCAACGGACCGATGTGATTGAAAATTGTCGGCTGACCAACAGCCTTTCGCGCCTGGGCGAGTTTTTTCAAACCAGGGTAATAATGAGGCGCGAAGAGAAACGCGACTCCAGCGCGTTCAATCACTTCACCAACCCGCGCAGCCGGCAAATTCAATGGAATACCCAACGCCTCCAGCAAATCTGCACTGCCGGCGCCACTTCTCGATGCGCGATTGCCAAACTTACCTACACTGACGCCGCCCGCTGCAAGGACAAACGCACAAAAGGTAGATGTATTGAAGTGCGCAAGCCCGCTGCCACCGGTTCCACTTACGTCTATCAAACCAGCCCCTGGCGGCAAATCTTCCTTTCCAACAACAGTCTTGCGAGTTTCTTCAATAAACAAACCGATCAACTCAGCCGATAAGGGCTGAGAAGCGATTTGCTTCAAAGCATCAACCAACTCGTCTTCGCCTAAGCGAGCATTGACAATATCAGCAACTCTCGCTCGGCCAAAAGGCAATCCGTTGCCAGGATAACTTTCAGGCACGTTCATATGGACAAGAAATTCTCCATCATCAAAGAGCCTTTCGCTGTGCCAATCGACTCGGGGTGAAACTGCACGCCGAAAATAGGTTCGCTCTTGTGCTCAAGCGCCATTATCAAGCCATGTTTCTTCTCGCGCGCAGTCACTTTCAAATCAGAGGGAAAAGTTTCATCCTTCGCCACCAGCGAGTGATAACGCATTGCTTCAAAGCTGTTTCCCAGCCCGGCAAAAATGCGAGAGGGCTCACCTTCGACAAATATCTCGCTTGTTTTTCCATGCACGATTTCCGGTGCACGCACTACCTCGCCGCCCAAATGAGCGGCTATGCCCTGATGTCCAAGACAAACGCCCATCAGCGCAGCGCCGAGCTTTTTCTGCGACAAAATCACTTCCTTGCAAACGCCAAAATCGCGTGTGACCGCTGGATGACCTGGTCCGGGCGACAGCACAATGTGAGTCGGCTTCTTCTGCAATATTTCATCAAGAGTGATGGCGTCGTTGCGAAAAACCTCGACATCGGCGCTCTCATTTCGCTCCAACTTGCGAACAATCGGCACCAATAGCTGGTAGAGATTGAACGTAAATGAATCATAGTTGTCGATGATAATCGTGCGCATGATTATTTCACCCCCATTAGCTGGTGTGCGATACGCACTGCCTGGAGGACGCTCATCGCCTTGCTGCGCGTTTCTTCGTATTCCATGTCTGGATCTGAGTCATAAACTATGCCGGCGCCGGCATTGATGTGCGCGTTGCCGTCCTTAATCAAAACAGAACGGATGGCTATGGCACCATCCATGTTTCCGCGCGCATCAAAATAACCGACTGCGCCGGAATAGATGCCACGCTGCTCTGGCTCTAATTGCGCGAGAATTTCCATGGCTCTAACTTTGGGCGCACCAGAAACAGTTCCTGCAGGAAAGCAACTTTCAAATGCGTCGAATACATCTTTCGCTTGAGAGAGAGTTCCTGTCACTTCCGTTGCCAAATGCATCACGTGCGTATAGCGCGTCAAGCAAGCCAGTTCGCCAATATTTACAGTGCCCGGTGCACAAACCCTGCCTAGATCATTGCGACCAAGATCGACAAGCATTCGATGCTCGGCCATTTCTTTCTCGCTCGCCTTTAATTCGCGCTCCAGCGCTTCATCTTCTGCGCGATCTCTACCACGAGGACGAGTACCGGCGATGGCGCGAAGCAAGACTTTTCCTTCGTTGCTTCTAACGAATGTTTCAGGTGAGGAGCCAATATAGGAGAACCCTGGACACTTCAAGAAATACGCGTAAGGGCTGGGGTTAGTCGCTTGCAGTGCGCGATAAACATCAATAGGCGGTGCGGAGATTGGTACGGAAAAACGCTGCGCCACCACAATCTGAAAGACTTCGCCTTCGAGAACTTTTTCCTTTGCTTTTAAGACTGCATCGATAAAACTCTCACGAGTGAAAGGTCCTGTGACGTTCTTGAAAAGCTCTTCTTTACTGGATTTCGCCATATCAAGACGAAATGGCGGAAGCTGCGAATGCAACATTGAGCGATGGACAAGTTCGTTAATATGCTGCTCGCCTCGCGCGGAAAAGAAAGTGACCTGGCGATATTGATGGTCAAACAAAACAAACGAATCGTACAGCCCATACCTGCCGACCGGCACATGAGTAACGGTTTTGCTTTGCTGCGGGATACGCTCTGTAAAAGCGGTCGCGCCATAGCCGAGGTAGCCAACGAGCCCGCCGGCAAAGGGCGCATCAGCTATAAGCGGATGAGTGGGCACCGGATTGTTCTTGAGCAAAGTGCGCAAGAAATCAATTGGATTATCAACTCCAACGCTCTGGCGCGAGCCGTCGGCGCAATTCTCAACATGCACTTGCGAATCGTCAAATTCGACCACGAGCAACGGATCAACACCGAGAAATGAATACCGCGCCAAGCGACCGTCTCCCTCAGTACTTTCGAAGAGAAACGCATCGCGTGCGCTTCTCGACAGACGGTCAAACAGTGCCACCGGCGTTGTGAAATCAGCCGAGTACGAAATAGCGCAGCCGGTTTCTCCAGTCACTCGTTTTGTCAGGGATTCAATGTTCACGCTGTTTTTCACTTCTGTTTCCATCGTTGTTTTTTGCATCGCTATATTCCTTATTCCAATTAGGCAAAAACAAAACCGCAGGTACCTTTCGGGTAAGCCTGCGGTTGAGATGCTTTTGCCTGTATGGCTGTTGATTATGCGCGCATCATCAAGCGAGTCGCAAACGACTTACCCGGTAATTGAAACCAGCGCCACCAGCCAGATTTGAATATTGAAATTGCGCGAAGCGTCGACAAAATAGTCACTTCCATAAGGAAATTGGTCGCGGACAGACCAGGCAATACTAACACAGCCCTTTTCAAAATCAACCCAAAACGGTCAAATGCAAGCAAACGTAACTCTCGACCGGCAAGGGACACTCGCAGGGGAGCCGCACGCGGCGCCCTGGCAGGCAGGCACATGTGCCTACCCTACGGTTGCTTTGGTTTGATCGTCACGATCGCGCCTTGCGAGCCGTCCGGCGCCTTCGGGTAAGTCGCAGAACCTTCCGTTGCGCGCTCGCTCTTCGGTGTCAAAACAACGAGATAAGCTTTATCTTTATCAAGCCTAATAGGCGAACAGTTAGAGTCTGCTCCTTTGATTATGGCAACAGCCGGCAGGCTAGGCGGGGCACTCGGCTCATTGGAGGGTGGGTTTGCCATCAAAAAAACATGCACAGAGCCGGGCAAGAAAGGCGGTTCGTTTGTCCAGAGATTGCCCGACTCAAATGAAGTTTCAAATGTCGATTTCTCCTCTGGATTAGAGGCATTCCACCCCTGCTCTCCACGATAGACCTGAATGATCGGAGGTTCAACTTTTCCTGTCACGGCATTTTTGTAAGTGGTCTGAGCCTGCGCAAGTTCAACGGCGTTTTGCGGAAAGTGCCCGCGCATCAAATATGAGTTACGAAGCGACTTTGCGACTGTTCTCATCGCATCTCTCGTCCTTATCTCGGGCGCATCCTCGGCATACAAAATGTTTCCGGCATCATCCATGATGGCGCCGTTGGTTTCCACAAAATCTAGTTTCATAGGCTCTTTAAAGGCAGTTGCGCTGTCCGCTTTCCAAACATCGCCACCTTGAAAAACTTGAGCATTGATGTTCTTGCCTCCAAAAACAACAACGCCTTTATTTCCGCTAGCGACTTTCACTTTGCGCTTGCCGTCGAGCGAAGTATAGATTTTGACAAACTCAGTGGGCAGGCTTTCTGTCTCGACTGCTGATGCTGAAGGCGCTTGAGATTGAGCAACCGTGGCGTGTTTTGAAAGCTGTTGAAACCCGAGAAAACCAATGTAACCGATTACGCCTAAGACAGCGATGCTAACCCAAAGTTGCATGGCTTCAGCAGAGCTTTCGTAGATGGTCGACTTCTCTCTCAGTCCTTTAAATACTGGTGCAGCTGCGGGCTCTTGCTTTGCCTCCCTATGCTCTACGGTCTCTTCTTCCTCCTGCCCTTCTACATCGCCGAGGGGGCCGCGAACGGTCGGACCTCTATCCTTTGTGGTCCGGAAAGAATCCATGATTTCGACCACTTTATCTTTGCGCTTCTTTGCCCGCGAGATCAAGTGAGCATAACCTTCTGCGATAGTTTCCCGCAGTGGGTGATCACCGGAAAGATGGCGCTTAGCCAGCTCATCAGCGAGTTTGTAATAAGGCTCGCACTCATCAAGCAAGCTCAGACTTTCATACGTGCGCGCCAGCTTGTAACAGATGGAAATGTAAACCTGATTTTCCTGACTGAAAATTCGCTCCGAAAGGTCCATCGCCCTTTTGTAAAAACGCCCGGCATCCTCGTACTTTTCCATGCCAGTTAACGCGTCGCCCATAAACTCCAGCGCCATAGCCTTACTGGGATGCTCGATCGCGCTCGCCTTGTCCAGAACGCCGAGAGCCTGCACGCAAAAATCCTCAGCCTCACTGTATCGACGCAGCTTAATCGCCGTGGCGGCTTCCTTCAAAAGCTCGCCAACGCCTTTTGCGCGGTCGTCGTCGTAATTTTGTTCTTCAGACATCTCAGCGGGCAGCAGTGCTGCATTTTAAGTCAAAATCGCTATCAATTACATACCCACTATTGGGAATCAGGCACTAATAATCGGCATCTTGCGTTTTATCAGCAACCCGACAAACCGCAGAAGGCAAGTCGGCTGGGCACCTCCAGCGTCCCGCGGTAAAAAATCCCAAATCGCTTTGCAGTCAAGCAAAAACAAGTTCTATTTTTAGATTATCGTGGTATGAAACTAAAACAAGGCAGACTATATAAAGAGCGTCCGGTACCCATGACTAACCTCTATGAAACTACGGCGGACATGAACGTTATAAATGTTCTGCTGTTGCCTGGCGGCTCGCTGGATTCAGGGAAAATCAGACAGGTTCTGGAAAAAGGGCGCACTGTTCCAATCTTTATCGACTGCGCAGATACAGTACCTGACGCCTTGCAGACTTTGACGCGAGGCAAGACGGACGTAATTCTCATTGAGGCGCAAGGGCAGCCGACTGAGACGCTGGACGCTGTGCTCAAACTGCAGGTCCAGGCGCCCGGAGTTCCGATTATCACTCTTTGCTCGCCAGAAAACGAGCATGTCGGCATCGATAGTCTCAATTGGGGTGCCCAACAATTTCTCGTCTGGAAAAACCTTGATGGCGACTTGCTTTTCGAAGCTTTGAGCGGCTGCGTCGAGCGACGCCGCGTCCAAAAATACGAGCAAAAACAACTCGAGAGCGAGCGTGAAACCGTCCAGCAAATTTTGGAATGCGCGCCAGTTGGCATTGTGCGCATCAGCCGCGAGCTCAAAGTGAAAGATGCCAATCCAGCTTTTTGCAACTTATTTGGTCTAAAACACGAAAAAATCGCCAACAAACACATCTGCGTCCTGGTTTCTGCTCTAACACCCGGCCAATTTCACGAAGCGATTGCTGAAGACAACCCCATCGAAATCAATGGCTATCATCTCGGTCCAACTCCCAACCATCAGGAATCCGGGCTGTACTGTGACTTGATTATTTGGCCAGTAAAGTCAACAGAAAGTGTCGTGACTGGATTCGTCCTTATCATCAAAGACGTCACAGACAGGCTCAAGGTAAGCCAGCAGCGCGACGAATTCATCACCGCCCTTGCACATGATTTGAAAGTCCCTCTGGCTGGCGCCGAGAGATTTTTAGAAAGCGTTTTGAACGGCTCACTAGGTGAAATCGCCCCGCAATTGTCGGATGCTCTCATGACGCTGAGACGCAGCAATAAACACATGCTCTGGATGGTACAAAATCTCCTTCTCACCTATCAAGAACAAGAGGGCGTCCAGCTTTTCTTCATGGAGGCGATGAACGTCAAGGAAGTAGTGGAGGAATGCTTGCAGGAGCTGAAGCCATTTGCCAGCGCTGCCAATGTCGAACTCGCGTCTGAAGTAGACGACGACCTCCCGATGATTTTGGCGGACCGCATCGGCATTCGCCGAGTTTTGATCAACCTGACGGACAACGCCATCAAAGCCAGCCCGGCCAACAGCAAAATCTCTCTCATCGCAAATCGCGCCGGAAGCGGCGTCTGCATACTCGTCAAAGACCAGGGCAAGGGAATTGCGTCCGAAGTAATTCCGACCCTCTTTAAGCGCTTCTGGAAAGAACCAGGCGAATCCAAAAGCAGCTCCAATACAGGACTTGGGCTATATGTATGCAAGCGCATAATCGAAGCACATGGCGGCAAAATCCGCTGTCAGAGCCGATTGGGAGAGGGAGCGTCCTTCATCATCAATCTATCGGCAACAGTAGACTTCGGCGTCGACGACTAGCCAACCTTAAATCTCACCCTACTGACTTCCCAATTTCAGGGCAATAGATCTGCCCGAAGAACTCTATTGCAATGGGATATAGAGAGATGCAAATCCACTTTCCACGCGCATCGGCGCTGTCGCAAACAGGACATTTAATCTGGCTTTTCGCAAAAAGAGCACAACTTGGCTACCGGTTGCCAGGCGCCAATTTTATCCGGAACTGGTGTACCATGTGGCCTTCCTCTCGATAGCCACTGTTAACTTAACCGGTTGAACGCGTCGGTCTCGACGAGGGAATCGACGACAAACAACGCCCAGCACCAAGGGCATTCCCCCTCAATCATGTTCCAACCAAAATCGATTGCGCTGAATCTCAAGCCTCTAGCTAGGCGGTTCTTCGCTAGACTCTCGCCCACTGAGCACAGAGAAATGCGTTATCCACGCACAGAGGTTCGTGTGTGCAAGAACTCATCGTTCAAAAACGGTTGGAGATCAAAGTGGGAAATTCTCGCGCTTAACGTTTGGGACAAATGGATTTCACCAGGCGCTCCCAAAATCAGACGCAGAAAATCGCGCCGCATCCGCAATCGCAAAATGATCGAAGCGCGTTTCAAACTTCCAATGCGCTAACTGTTTTTCGTGGGGGCGCGTTGCACGCGCCCTTGTTTGCTCCCTACGCCTCTGCTAACTCTTCGTACGTGTAGAGCATTGCATGTGCTCTTTCTGTTTTCTACTGACAGAAAGAGCAGCAAGTTGCCCTGCTGCTCCCCTGTTCCCTCATGAAAGCTCGATAGAACGATTGGCGTGGTTCGTCCTATCGCGGCGTGGAAAAACGTGCAAACATTTCAGATGCCATCTTCGCGAGCTGCGTAATACCTGCGGCCAATCCTTGAATTGGATTGAGACCCATGTACCTCGACACAGGACTGATCTTCAGGTACGACAAAGCGAGCGGTGCAAATATCATTGCTTGCAAATTGCACATAGCGAGCATGATTTTGAACCAAGGATTCATGTCGCTAAAAAGCACGTATCGCAGGGCTGTAATCAAAAGCACCGATGATGCCAACCAAAGAAAGAGGTCAATCCAAACAGTGACATATCCGGCGGAAAACTTTTGCAGCCGGTTCGTGCCACCGCATGCAAATGCGATTGGTCCTGTGATGATGCTGAGCGTGAACATGAATGACTGAACAATGGCAGCAATAAGCACGTACACGAGCTGCAAAATTAGAACGATGGAAAGACCGCAATAAACGATCAATCCGACCAGTGCAACTATTTCGCCGATGAGTCCCATTACGAGTCCCCCAGCGGCACCTCCCACAAATGGGGCGAATGCGTGCGCCAGCATCCCTGCTCCAGCCATCAGCCCGCCTTTCAAGGCTGAGCAAAGTGCATCGCCGATTGGACGAGTACACTCTGGATCAAAGACAAAACTCCGAGTGACGAAGACATCGGTCAACTGAAAGACAACACGATAGATCCATGGACCAGAAATGAGAAGCAGCGCTATTACGCAACACTGATAGATACTTGCTTTTTGCTCAGCTGGAGACGATTTGGATCTCCTGATTTCTCTAAGCGAACTGAGCAGTAAAAAACCTCCCGCAACACCATAAACCAAATCTATCGCGCTGCGAATGTAGAAGAACATCGCCTGATTCCCAAGATGGGGAGCTGGATTGCAGATTCCTCTGAGAGCAAAAAATGGATTTAGAATCAAAGCTTCAATGCAATGCATGAGGAACTTAACCGTATCTGCGAAGAATCCATTCACCCATTCCGAAATCCATTTGCCAATCAATTGACTGATGTTTTGACTTAGATTGCCGATGAAGTCGTCAGCATAGAACCGCTTGATTCCCATGTAGGTGTTATTGATTTGACCGACTTGGTTGCTTTGACCATAACGAGGATCTACCTGAATCTGAGAAATTCGATAGCTATTTGGCTGATAGCTAAAGCGTGCAGAATGCGCCGGTCCCTCGACATATTGACGCAACACGTTAGCCGACTCTGGAATTGAACTCATTCGTGACGCCGTTTCAACAGGTCGTTTGGACGAATCATCCACAGCGACAAATGACGTGTAAGTAGTCAGCAAGTGGTGCTCAAGACCAAGCTTTGTAATTTCATACACATGAGCAGCTTTGTGTCCGCCAGCTACCAACATATTGTCGGCATCGCTGTATTGCTCAACTTTTTGCCTTGCCCAAAGTGTCGATAAGACCGCATTGCGCTTTTCAATTGCTGGTAGTTTCACAAAAAGTCGAGTTTCAAAAAGCTTCTTCCCGTGATTTCCAGTTACGGTAATGACTCCGCTGGCAGGTTTTGAATAGCGCGCGATAAAAGTAAGCGGACGTTGAGACCAAAGGTCACAAGAGACATCAGGTACAACACCTAAGAGAGGCAATTTTCCATAGGCGATTTTGATGTCGGTGAGAAGTGGAGAAGAGATCTTTTTCCAAAACGACTCGGCGATTTGCCCGGACGGACTGTTTAAGTACACATACTCAGCCTCTCCACCACCCTGGCGCGCGATGCTGTCGATCAAATATCGATTGACGTTGTCACCTGTCCCAAAGGCAAACCATCTGGAACTGCCACGGAACTTTCTCACCATTCCAATAATTTCACTGTCATTTCCGACAAAACCATCGGTCATGAAACTGACAATTCGCAGACGCGAAGGGTCTGCGGCAACGTTGCATGCCTTTTCCACCGCTGGAGCCATAAATGTTCCACCATCCGCAGTAAGACTGTGAATGTAATTCTTCGCATACGACTTATTAGTCGCACCCATCGATCTCGGCTTATCAAAAAGCTGCCTCACATCATTGCTGAACGCGAGAATCTGCAACGTGTCATCCGGCCCCATCTTCTCCAAGATGTATAGAAGAGTATCTTTTGCTTTTTCAATCGGAAGACCTTGTTGCGAGCCGGAGCAATCGACGAGGAAAATGAATTCCTTCGCGACCTTCTCGTCGCAAGCTATATGGTCTGGCGGCATGAAAGAGATGGCGACATAACCGTCGTTGGAGACGCGGTGTGTCCGAACGCCAGTCTGCAGATATTTGCTACCCACATGCCACGACATCACAAAGTCCTTGTTGGGAATTTCCGAATTGGGCGCAAGAGTGATTGTTGGATGTTTACTCTTCTCACCAAGCGTTGAAATCGCGTGCAATTTCGATTTTATACCGCTAATCGGAAACACTGAGTGCAAGTTGATCTTCATCGATATGTCAGTGCCACTTCTCATCGAATGATTCGGATGAGGCGGTGATATTCTGGAAGCATCAGGAACAAGTGATGTATCACTCTCTGTTCCCGTGCCGTGCGATTCGATGATCGAGCCAGGCATGAAACGCGGTCCCACAACAGTTGGGAAAGTGAATGTGTAATCACCTTCCTTGAATGAAAGCGCGGTGGTGTAATTAAGAGTGACCGAAACATCCTCACCCGCGCTAACGTTTGCCACGGATTGGGTGAAGATGTTCGGCCGCTCCTCTTCCAGCAATGCGGTAGCTCTACCTTCCGCTGCTGCAAGTCTGTATATTTCGGCGGCTTCCTCTCTCGGTTTTATGGAGCCTAAAATTTCTCTCTTGCCAGATAGCATTCGCATACTTTCGACCGCACAATGTTCATCTAGCGGAAACGCGTACACTGCTTGAATGTTCTGGTGAAACGGATTATGAAACTTCTGTGTCACCGAAACTCTTGCAATTCCGTCGTTGACGTCAGCAACCACAGAAGTATGTTTTAAGGGGCACTGACCAAGAATCTTACCGTCATGACCTATCGCTGCGAAGGTTCCAGAACCACCGTATTCAGGCACACGGATGGGCTCAGGTAGCGGGTCCGCAGCTGCCGCAGTCTGTGCGAGCTGTTCCGCTCTAACATCATCTGCCGACGAAAAAGCGTTGGGCATCGACTTGACACACAGCGGCAACTCGATTGGATTGAACGAAAGCCCTAAGCCACCAAGTTTGAACAGTAGTGTGACGTGCATTAATAGCAGAACCATGCTCATCGCTACGGTGTGCCACTCGCTGCGTTCGTGTTCTGATATAACTTTTCGTTTGAACAGACCTGTGTTTGATTTGCAGTTGCAATCAGCATTTTCGTGCACGCACGATGAAGACTTCGACCTCGGCATAGCGTGGGCCTCCTTGGCAGCAAAGAGTGAATTGCATTGCAGAACACACAAAATGTGCATTCGCAATCAAGCAATTTGGATGTGAAGGTCCGCGGGCAAATTGGATGTGGCGGTCCAAGCGCAATCAGTGAATGCGCAGCAAAGCCCGTTACAACGGTGCACGGTCAAGTAGAGCTTCGGAAAATCAATTACGCTGAAAAAATCCTGCGAAATCGACTGCGTGGATCCGAGTTTTGACAGTTATGTTTCTTGCACTATAGTTATCGAACGCCAAGCGGAGAGTACGCGGAAAGCGACTCTTGGTCCGATTTGTGCGATTTAAGCGTATTGGCTATTATCGGCGTGTCAATAGTTTTGGCAAGCGAATTTTTACGATCGCGATGTGGAAAACACTAATGCAAGCGAGAAATTCCAGCAATGCTAGTCACGTAATCAAGACTAACCGAAGGCGATATCAAGCGGCTGCGACGAAATTTCCAGAGCGATGTTCCCGATATCAAAATAATTGAAACTAGCCTAGAAGCGCTATTTCATGGGCTAAAATCGCCTTGTCAGAGTGGCGGTGACGCCAACGCTCCTAGTTAATACTGGACAAAAAGGACAATTGCAATGAAGAAAAATCTTCTGCCCGTAGCGACGAGTTTGCTCTGTGCATTGGCGATGAGCACCACACTCGCCACCAATGCCGAATGCAACAAGTCATCAGGCAGCTGCGGAGAGAGCACAAAGGCTGACAACAAGGCATACTTGGAAGAGATCTCTAATAAGATCACGAAAAACTATTCCGTGCCAAGCGGCTTCGATGTAGTGAAAGCGAAAATCGGTTTCGACATGGATGCCAATGGCAATGTAAATCACCTTCGCTTGCTCGATGACGAAGATGCACCGGCCGAAGGACAATCGTCCGTAACCAGAACGGCTCTGATAAAAGCGATCAAAAATTCCGCTCCGTTCCCGTCACCAGGTTCGGTCAAGAAGCCAGTTCGCATGGTGGCTTCGTTCGATAAGACGAACTCGGAGAAATCGGTCATTTGCACAGTGCAAATGAAATAGATCGCCACTGAAATCCGACAACTAAGTTTTGACCCCAGACCACAATGTGGGCTCTGTTGCTTTAACTCCTTAAGCAACTGGCTCACATTGCTGGTTTTTAGGCGCAAATACGATGCGCCAAAACTTCGCGCGCATACAATACTCGACTACACCCCCATCACGCTTTGGGTTCGACTTCTATGATGTAGCCGGATCCAAGAATGGTTTTGATCAGGTCGTCGCGACCAAGTTTTTGCAGTTTCAATCTGAGAGTACGCATGCAAGTGCGCACCGTATCTTCCGACGAATCACTATCTGAGCGCCAGACGGAATCCAAAAGTGCTTTCGAAGAATAAATAGTATTGGGATGACGCATCAAAAATTCGAGCAGCGCGCATTCCTTCGGCATCAAGCGAAGGTGATTACTACCTTCACGCACGACGCGCGTCTTCAGGTCAAGAGCCACGCCCCTGACTGTCAATTCGACAGGCAGGATCTGTTTTGGCCTTCTCAGCAAACTTCTCACACGTGCGGCTAATTCACGCACGTCAAAAGGTTTCGTCAAATAATCGTCAGCACCGGAATCGAGCCCGACCTCTTTATCGTCGATTTCGCCCTTTCCTGTAAGGAAAAGAACAGGCGTATCTCCGCCCTTGCTGCGATAGCGTTTGCAGACTTCTATCCCGGTTATGTCCGGAAGCCCCCAATCCAGAATTATCACGTCAAACTCAAACTGTTCCAAGAGCTGAAGGGCATCTTCGCCATTGTCAGTTGTTTCAAAAACGAAATTTTCCTGCTTAAACCAATCTGACAGCCAGCCGGCTATCTCTAGGTCATCTTCAACCAGCAGAATCTTCGACATAGATTAAAAACGTGACCTCGGGGCGTCCAAAGTATATTAACCCAAATTTCGCAGGCTTTAATGCCTGACCGGCGCCGCGGCATTCAATAGCAAAACCGCCGCCAGGGATGGGCGGAATCGCGGAACACATTGGACTTGAACACATCGGACTGGCACACATCGGCAGCTAGAACACATCGGAAGCTGGAACACATCGGAAGCTGGAACACATCGGAAGCTGGAACACATCGGAAGCTGGAACGCATCGAACGCATGGAACACCGTGAAAGTTTTTGTTCACGATCCCTTCACATGCATATTGATAACCTGTACTTGACCAAACCTCATCTTCCCCAAGCACATACTTTCGACTTTTCGACCGATTTGGCACGTCCTGTCACGCCAGGCGCCAAAAGAGGTCTTTGAGGAAGTCCTTTACTATGACAGCTGAAAACGCTGAAGCGACAATCGCAAAACCGCCAGTCAAACCCGCCACGGACAACCTGAATGGCGCGGACATACTGCAGCAGGCGCCAAAAATTGAAACGCCGACTTCCAATGACGCGAAGCTGACGCAGATGCCGGACTTTGCAACGGCCAACATCTACAGTTCGGTTTTCGATGCCAGCCCGAACAGGAATCCAAATCTGGAGACAATAAACAGACTGCTCCCCGGCGCGCCTGGAAGTGACATTATGCGGCAGTTTGCAAACGTGACGGACGCGCGCGCGGCGAGTCAACGAAATCAAGAAAAGGATCGCATCGATCCGACAAAGGACTTCGCTCTGGGCAATGACAATGCCGCCTTGCTGAAGTCTCGCAAAGAAGTGATGGAACTGGCAGCTGGTCGCGGGTTGGACGTGAATGCTTTTAGCGACAACATGAGAAAACTTGAGCAACGCGCGCAATCGGGCGAAACGAACGCGGCCGAAGTCAAAGCTACTTACGATAACGTCGCGCGATTGCTGCGCAACGAAGGCAATAATCAGCTAGGCAAGCCGGAGATGAACCGCCTCGCTGGTCAAATAATGAAGCAGGCAGGCAACCCTTCCGAGATTTTCCAGGGCAATTACAACACTTGTTCTGTAGCTTCCACCGAAGTTAGAACCTACGCACGCACACCTGGTGCCGCAGCCAAATTGGTTGCGGATGTGGCGGAGAGAGGCTTTTTCCGCTCCCCCCTAGACGGCACTCGCGTGGACGTTGACAGAAAACCACATGGACAATCACTTGCTCCGGAAAACGACAAAATCCGCACACATGCAAGCGAAATATTCCAAGTGACGGCGGCAAATCTCTACTGGACAGACAAGGGCAAACAGTACACGCAAATTGAACCACGTCAAGATGGCGGCTATTTAGACCAGCCGAAAGGTCCACAGAGAAATCCGAGCGATAATGGAGAACGGCTTGTAGACAAGAAAACAGGAAAACCTGTCGACGGTGGTGATGAACATTTCCCATCAGTACCTGATGACGGATACGCAAAGATAGTCAGCAGGATCACCGGCAAACCGGAAACGCATGTGGCGATTCAACGAAAAGAAGCGCTTGACGGGCCAGCTCCATCGGTCTTGCAACCGCGCAACGAACAACAGTTCGAGCAAATGGTGGCGCAGCTGAAAAAGCAAGGCAAGCTGCCGATCATGGCCGGCGTCAACACCAACTACGAACCCTTTAAAGGCGATGGTGCTATTGCTTCGACTGCAGCAAATGCGGTAACAGACGAAGAAGGTCCGCACCAAGTTTTGATCAGGGATTATATTCCGGCAAAAGACGGAAAGCCGGCGCGCATTCTCGTGGACAACACATGGAGTCGCACCGTTGACCGATTGAATCCCAACATCGACCCAACACCAGGAGGCGACGGTCGAATTCCGCAGGGCGCGGCGCTTACGGTCAGACAGATGTGGACGGCAATGGGAGATTGGCCGGAGAACAAGAAGAAATAGTTCGCTCGCATCAATTTGCTTACCCTATTTAAAAACGCAAAAGCCCCGGGGTGAGCCGGAGCCTTTACGCTAGTTGCTGTCAAATCACATGGGAGAAAAACTATTTCTTGGCGGAACCTGCGTAGGCGCGCTCGTAGACAGGCAGTTCGTTAGCGAGAGAATTCGCTTTCAATTGCCAGCCCAACAATTCACGAGTCTTTTTCGACTCGATTCTTTGATCAAGAACGAAACCATCAACTGCTGGTCCGTAGATCTTTCTTGCTTCTTCGATCGGCCACTCTTTAATTTTGCCTTGCAAACCACCGGCTTCAGCAACAAGCTCAGCGATTTTCTTGAGCGTATGTGGTGCCTCATTGCTTGCGTGCAAGAGCGCTCCAGCAGGAGCATTTTCAGCCGCGAGAACATACAGTTGAGCAAGGTCATCGATGTGGACTAGCGAAACATGGTTTTCGCCGGTGCCGATGTAGCGAGCATATCCGTCCTTTTGAGCGGTAGCATAGAAGCTAGCAATCAAGCCACCTTCACGACCATAGACAACTGTCGGACGAATGACGATAGCGCGAACGCCATAGTTCTTCGCTTCCAAAACTTTTTGCTCAACGGCTGGACGCCATGCAACAACAGGGATTGGGTTGACTGGTGTTGTTTCGTCAGCAAGGATGCTGCCGGTGTTGCCGAGTACCCAGGTGCCGCTGGTGTAGATGAAGGTTTTGTTGGTGTCTTTCAGCGCATTGAGAATGGCTTCAGTAGCGGCTTGATCTACTTTGCCGAACTCTTGATCATTGGTAGCTGCGGTGTGAATTACAACATCGGCTTCGCGAACAGCTTGTTCGAATTCTTGAGGTTTGCGCAAGTCGCCGCGATATGCCTTATATCCACGCTTGGTCAATTCTTCGACAGCTTTGTCTGTGCGTGCCAGAGCAGTAACGTTGTAGCCTTTGGCTTTGAACTGCTCTGCTACTGCGGATCCAATATAACCGGTTGCGTTGGTGATAAACAGATTTGCCATTTTTCTAACTCCTATTCATTGAAAAACGTTGTGTAATTGTTCGTCTTGTTCAGGGACGGGGCTTTTCCGGGTGTATCGCCTCTTATCCAGAGGCTTTCGGACTACTTGTGCAAGCGTGTCAAATCAGACGCACAAGAACAAAGTTCTTATTGCGCGACAAACCAGACACCATATTTGGTGCACTATTTTCATTGATTGCTTTCCTGGGAGCGCCGGCGGCTCGCCGGCATTTTATGCCGGGCACCTCTAGTTAACCGACGGCAAGCGGCATTTACACCGCTTTTCCTTGATTCAATCGTTCGTCAATTTCCGCACGAAATGTCAGAACGTTCTTGTGCCAAGACAGCCAAGCAAGCAAAACTATTCAATTTAAAGATGGTTGTACTGCAACCTAAGTGTTATGTCCCCAGCGGGGGACACATACAGCAAGCACAGATGAACGGACACATCACGCCTGCCATTGATGGGCGGGATGCGAATTGGTTACGCGGTGTGGAGCTGTTGCTCATTGCGTTCCGTTCTCGGGGGAATTACAAAAATCAGTATACACGCCGCTGAGAAAATGTCGCCGAATTGTTAACCAAATATGAAACACAGATCACTTGAAAACAAGCCAGACAACGGCTTGTCTGGGCGTGAAGCGCGTTTTGAAATGATCGTAAACAAGAAAAAACGGGCGATGCATATGCACCACCCGTACATTTCTATGTTGATTTTTCGGATCTTCTGCCGACTACTTTCTCGGCTGTCTTTATGGACGAACAGGAAGCCCAAGCGCCATGGCATCACCCGTGGTGCAACGGAGTCCCATCTCATCGGCGACAACGTCACCGGCTTCTGCAGCTTTTACATGCCAGGCATCAAAGTAGTTGCGAACCAACCATCCTTCTGCGTTATCCATCTTAGTCCATGTCCAGCCTGTCGAGCTGCTGACCGATACGACATTGTTGTCGTCGTCGTATGTCATGGAATAGGTGGTGTCGCAGTGACGATATCGGAATGTTCCAACGCGTCCGTCTGCATCACGCGTAAATCTGTCGCCGTTTTGATTCACGTAGGTGACATTCGATGCACCTTGTTTGTGACGTCGATCGCGCGACTTCTTCCACTCAGGATAATTCTCATGAACAGCGGAATTCATGCGTTCGTCAACCATGGACCAGGCTTCTTTATAGTCTCCGTACATTATTCTGTCCTCGCTAAAGAAATTGGTGAAACTCTCGTGCTATCTGCGGTTCGCTCGGTTTCGAACCGCTGTTTTACGCCCTCAACCGCAGCTTGCAGCTGAAGGCACAGTAATAGCCAGGAGATGTTCCAGAATTCTTTCGGTCATACCTCTGGTGTCGACGACCTTTTGATCAGGTTCGCCGGCGCGGACGATGTCGCGTGTTCTGTATCCTTCCTTGAGTGTTGTCTCAACGGAGGTTTCGATGGCACGTGCTTCTTCTTCCAATTGGAATGAATGGCGCAGCATCAAAGCAACGCAAAGTATTTGCGCCACTGGATTAGCTATACCAGCGCCTGCTATATCTTGGGCTGAACCGCCCGGTGGCTCGTAAAGTCCGAAGCCCTCTTTGTTCATGCTGGCGGATGCGAGCAGACCGAGAGAACCCGGCAGAACTGCCGCGGCATCGGTGAGAATGTCGCCGAACATATTGCCCGTAACGACCACATCGAACTGCGATGGGTCACGAACAATCTGCATTGCGCAATTATCGACGAGCATGTCTTCGAGTTGCACATCAGGATAGCCGAGCGAAACTTCTTTCACGACTGCGCGCCATAGTTTGGACGCGTCGAGAACGTTGGCTTTGTCCACAGACGTGAGTTTTTTCCGTCGCTTTTGAGCAGCTTTGAAGGCGGTTTCGGCAATCGATGCAATTTGCTCTTCATCATACGAAATGAGATCAGTCGCGGTTCTTACGCCGTTTTCCGCGTTAAAGGTCTTGTGCTCGCCGAAATAGCAATCGCCCAAAAGTTCGCGCAAGAAAAGGATGTCGACACCTCGGTCGATCACTTCCTTCTTGAGAGGGCAAAGATATTCCAATTCCGGTATGACCTTAACCGGTCTGTAATTGGCGTTGAACTTAAAGGTTTTGCGCAGCGACAAAATTGAATTGGCTTCGCAATTCTTCCACTTCGGATTGTTCATCTCGCTGACTGGTCCGCCGACCGAACCAAACAAGATTGCATCCGATGAACGACAAACGGATTTGGTCTCTTCGGGCAGGTGCGTCTCATACTTGTCGTATGCGGCGCCGCCTGCCAGAGCGTGCGTCGTGGAGAAGCGATGACCGAATTTGTCACCGACAGTGGTCAGCACGCGCAGCGCTTGCTCCATGACCTCTGGTCCGATTCCGTCTCCGGCTAAAACTGCTATGTGCTTATCCATTTTGAGCTCCCTTTCGCCTGGTCTTGCGTCCTAGGCTCCGCGTGTTGACATGAATCGTTGTTGTTCTTGTCGTTTACGAAAATCTTGAATATCTGCGGCGTGCGATCTGATGTATTCGATGTCGTCGAGACCATTGAGCATGCAGTGCTTGCGGAATTGGTCGTACTGAAATTCGTGGCTGCTTCCGTCGGGCAGAGTGACTGTTTGCGACTCTAAATCGACGGTCACTTCGTAGTCCGCATTGGTCGAGGACTGCAAAATTTGATCTACTACCTTATCCTCCAAGACTACCAGCAACAGTGCGTTTTTGGCGCTATTGTTGTAGAAGATGTCGGAAAAAGATTTCGCAATTACCACCCTGAAACCGGCGCCGGTTAACGCCCAAACTGCATGCTCGCGAGAGGAGCCGCAACCGAAATTACTGTCGGTGACGAGAATGGTCGCGCCGTCGAATTCTTTGCGATTCATCGGGAAATTTGGGTCGTTGTCGCGCAGGCGGCGGAAGAGGTTTTGACCATATCCGTCCTTGCTGATGCTGGTGAGAAACTGCGCGGGAATGATGAGGTCGGTGTCCACATCCTTCATCGGAACCGGCATGGCTTTTGATTTGACTGTTGTGACTTTTTCCATGGATTAAGCCTCCTTCAAAAATTCGGCGGGGGAAGTGATGCATCCCGCGATGGCGCTGGCGGCTACTGTTGCCGGAGACGCCAGGTGGGTAATGCTATCCGGTCCTTGCCGACCGACGAAATTTCGATTTGACGAGCTGATGCAGCGCTTACCTGGCGGCACCTGGTCGTCGTTCATCGCCAGGCACATCGAGCAGCCCGGCATACGGAAGTCCGCCCCCGCGGCGCGGAAGATTTCGTCAAGACCTTCTTCCTGGCAGCGTTTCATGACTGCTTCAGACCCAGGCACTACATACATTGTGACGCCCGGATTTACCTTCCGACCTTTGAGAATGTCGGCAACAATACGCAAATCTTCGATGCGTCCATTTGTGCACGAACCGACGAAAGCCCACTCTACTGGCGTTCCTTCGAGGACCTGCTGCTCTTTCAATTTGGTATATTCGAGGGCGCGGACCGCAACTGCCTTTTCGTTTGCCGCCATGGTTTCGAGCTTGGGAATGCGTTCTCCAAGTGAAACACTCTGAGCCGGATTGGTGCCCCAGGTGACGATCGGCTCCAGTTTATCAAGGTCGATGGTGACGACTTTGTCGTACTGAGCGTTCTCGTCACTGGCGAAACTCTTCCAATACGCCACGGCTTCGTCCCACTTTTCGGCGCCCGGTGCATGAGCGCGACCTTTGAGGTAATTGAAGGTGGTTTCATCCGGTGCGATCAAGCCTGCGCGCGCGCCGCACTCGATGCTCATGTTGCAGACAGTCATGCGCTCTTCCATCGACATTGCGCGAACCGCTTCTCCGACATATTCAATGACATGTCCGTTGGCTCCGCCCACTCCGATTTCGCCTATGAGCTTTAGAATTGCATCTTTGGCATAGACGCCTTTGCGAAAACGTCCTTTGAATTCGACTTTCATCGAATGAGGTTGTTTTTGCAGCAAACAACCAGTCGCCATTACGTGAGCGACTTCCGAGGTTCCGACACCAAACGCAAGAGCGCCGAATGCGCCATGGGTCGAGGTATGGGAATCACCACAAACGATAGTCATGCCGGGCTGCGTTACACCGAGTTCGGGACCAACGACGTGCACGATGCCTTGTTTTCCAGAGTCGAAATCGAGGAAAGGAATGTTGTGCTTTTTGCAGTTGTTTCTCAACGTCTCCACTTGCGTTCTTGCCGCTTCGTCATAGATTTCCCAGCGGTTTTGTCTGGTGGGAGTGCTGTGATCGATCGTGGCAAGCAAGCGGCTTGGGTCGAATACTTGAATGTTGCGAGATTCGATAAGCTGGAAAGCTTGCGCCGATGTGACTTCATGCAAGAGCATCAGGTCGATGGCGAAAACGCATGGGTGCCCTTCCATCTGTTTGACGACGTGCGCGTCCCAGATTTTTTGAACTATGTTCTTCGTCGCAGATTTTGTAGTCATGCCTGAATTTCCAGTGGATTCAACTTGTTTGGTGGTTTCAACTTGCTTGGCGGATTCAACTTGTTTGGCGCATTCAACTTCTTTGGCGCATTCAACATTCTCAGATGTAGGGGCGGCATTAATGCCGCCCGAAGCCGGCGAGCCGCCGGCGTTCCCAGATTCTGATGCCGGCTGGAAGCCGGCGCTCCGAGATTCTGATGCCGGCTGGAAGCCGGCGCTCCGGCCTTTGCTGCCGTCGGCGTTCTCAGGTTTCTTCTTCGTAGCAGAAACAGACATTTATGCCACCTCCACTTTGACGGCGGTGCACTCTTCATCGCCGCAAGTTTCCATACTCACGGGTTGCGAACCGTTCGCCGCCGAGCGCGCCAAGTAAAGTTCCAAGCTGTCGGCGAGAGCCTGGCAGCTTGCATCGATGATGTTTTGCGAGCAGCCGACTGTCCACCATCTATCGTCGCCACTTGTGGCTTCGATGATTACGCGGGTCATGGCGTCCGTTGCTTGATCAGGATCGAGAATCCGCACTTTGTAGTCAGCGAGACGAACTCCCTCGATTTGTGGATAGCTCGGCGCCAGAGCTTTTCTCAAGGCAAGGTCGAGAGCGTGCACGGGACCGCGACCTTCGGAAGCGGTGTGGAATTTCTCGTCGCCAACCTTTACCTTCACCATTGCTTCGGCACTGGTTCCGGCGCGGTTGCGGTCTGAGACGACGACCATCATGTCGACGATTTCGAACGGCGCGACGTATCCCGGCGCTGCTCTGCGCATGAGCAATTCGACCGTTCCTTCGGCGTTTTCAAACTGATAGCCGTTGCCTTCCATTTCTTTGACTTTGGCAAGGACATTGGCTTCGGTTCCGACAACTCCGACGCCAACTTCATTGGCAAGCATGCGGATATTGCCGCGACCGGAGAGTTCGGAAACAATCACCTGGCGGCGGTTTCCAACCAAAGCAGGGTCGCAATGTTCATAACTATGAGCAACGCGCTCAACGGCTGCAACGTGCAAACCTGCTTTATGCGCAAATGCAGAACTTCCAACATATGCAGCGCATGGGTCGGGATTCAAATTCGCAATTTCGCTCACGGTGCGCGAGAGTTCTGTGAGTTTTTTGAGATCCGCTTCACGTACACAGTCATAACCCATCTTGAGTTTCAACGTTGGCATTAGTGAAACAAGATTGGCGTTGCCGCAACGCTCGCCATATCCGTTGATGGTTCCTTGAACTTGACGCGCTCCGGCTTCAACAGCGGCGATCGAGTTGGCGACTGCGAGTTCCATATCGTTGTGGCAGTGAACACCATAGCGCGCAGGTACCGCTTGCATCATCGAAGTGACTACTTTCGTTACGTCGCTCGGCATGCAGCGTCCATTGGTATCGCAGAGTACAACCCAGTCGGCACCTGCTTCAACTGCGGCGCCAGCAACTTTGACTGCATACTCCGGCGCTGCCATAAAACTATCGAAGAAATGCTCGGCATCGAAGATTACTTCTTTGCCGTGCTGTTTCAAAAAGCGCACGCTGTCCGCGATCATCCTAAGGTTTTCTTCGAGGTCGGTTTTGAGAACTTCCTCTACGTGGAGACTCCAGGTTTTCCCCACAATCGCTGCAGCTCTCGTTCCTGCATCGAGCAAGGCTTTGAGATTGGCGTCGTCTTCGGCGCGCACGCCGACTTTGCGTGTGCAACCGAACGCTACAACCGTTGAATGTCTCAACGGATTAGCGCGCATCTGGCGGAAAAATTCAGCGTCCTTGGGGTTGGAACCCGGCCATCCACCTTCGATGTAAGGAACCCGGAAGCCATCAAGCAGTTTCGCTACTTTGACTTTGTCGTCGAGAGAAAAGCTCAAGCCTTTGCGTTGAGCACCATCTCTCAGTGTGGTGTCATAGAGATAAACAAAGTTCTGCTGGCTGGTTTTGTCGTTTTGCATGCTCTTGCTCTGCATGATGTACCTTCACTTGTTCGACGTCGTAAAGTTTCGCGATTTGCTTGAGAGCAGCTTCCACAGGACGCATGCTCTCGACAGTAATTCGCGCACCCAGAGAGGAGTAGTCGCCTGAGACATCGGCATTCAGAGCCAGAATGCCAAAACCACGCTGCCGGAGCCGTCCAAGCAGGCGTTCCAAGGCGCCTTCGCTATTGGTCATCGTCACTTCGAGCGTAAATCTCATACTGCTTTAGCCTCCATCATTTCCGTATTCGACTTGCCGGGCGGCACGAGCGGCCAGACATTCTCACGGGGGTCTATCATTACGTGCGCAAGGAGTGGTCCTTCGCTTTCCAAAATTTGTTTGATTGCATCATCTACTTGATCTGGCTTATCCACTTTGATTGCCGGGATTCCGAATGCTTCAGCGACTTTTGCAAAATCCGGGTTGTCGGAGAGATCGACTTCGCTGTAGCGCTCACTGAAGAAAAGTTCTTGCCATTGGCGCACCATGCCCAGTGCTTGATTGTCGAAAAGAACGATCTTGACGGGCAAGTTGTAGCGCTTGATGGTGGCGAACTCTTGAATGTTCATCATGATTGAGCCGTCACCGCTGACATTAATGACTCGCGCGTTGGGATTGGCGAGTTGGGCGCCGACTGCGCCGGGAAGTCCGTAGCCCATCGTGCCCAAACCACCGCTGGTGAGGTGGGTTTCGGGTGATTGAAACTGGCAGTGCTGGGCGACCCACATTTGGTGTTGTCCAACATCGCAAGAGATGACGGTTTCCTTATCGGCGGCTTGAACGCTCAATTGTCTGAGCATCTTCGGCGCATAAACGTGTTCGGTCTTCACGCTGTAGTCAAATTCATAAGCTGCTTTGTTGGCGAGGCAGCGCTCTTTCCACTCGTCGATTTGCGGGCGGACATGCAAAAAATTGAGCGCAACTTTGACGTCGCCGACTATCGAGCAATCGGCAGCGCGGAGCTTGCTCACTTCCGCCGGATCGATGTCCATGTGGATGACTTTGGCGTGGGGAGCAAACTCTTTCAACTTACCGGTGACGCGATCATCAAAACGCGCGGCGACGCAAATGAGCAAATCACATTCTTGAACGGCGAGGTTGGCTTGCTTCGTGCCGTGCATTCCAAGCATGCCGAGGTTAAGCTCGTGCGTGGAAGGAACGGAACCGATTCCTTGAAGCGTTGTAACCACAGGTATGCCGGTGGCGTCAACGAACGAACGAAGTTCGCCGGTAGCGCCTGCGATGCGGATTCCGCCGCCAGCGTAAACGAGAGGTTTTGAACTCTTTTCGATCATCTGACGCGCGATTGCAACCTGATGCGCATCAGGGCGAGCGGGCGTTTCATCTGGCGTATCGTCGAATGCAACGATGTCCAACTCAGCGATTGCGATATCTTTTGGAAGATCGACAAGAACAGGTCCCGGGCGTCCAGTGCGTGCGATTTGAAAAGCTTCGTGGATGGTGCTCGCCAAATCTTCGATGCGCCGGACGAGGAAGCTATGCTTCACGACCGGCATGGAGATGCCGAAGATGTCGACTTCTTGGAAGGCGTCGGTGCCGATGAACGGCGTTGCGACTTGTCCAGTGATGGCGACCATCGGCACGGAATCAAGGAAAGCATTGGCGATGCCGGTGATCAAGTTGGTGGCACCAGGACCGGATGTCGCGAAGCAAACGCCGACGCGACCGCTGTGACGCGCGTAGCCATCGGCAGCCAATGCGGCAGCTTGCTCGTGACGGACGAGGATGTGCTTCAACTTAGAATCTACGAGCGCATCGTAAAGAGGCATGATGGCGCCGCCCGGATATCCGAAGACGGTGTCGACACCTTCTTTCTCCAACGCTCTTATTACTATTTCGGCACCCTTCATTTGTTTTTCCTGGGAGCGCCGGCGGCTCGCCGGCTTTTGTTTTTCGTTTTTCCTGGGAGCGCCGGCGGCTCGCCGGCTTTTGTTTCGTTGTCGGCGGGCGGCATTAATGCCGCCCCTACAATTCTTTTTTCGGACCGGGCGATGCACGGCATCGCCCCTACAGTTTCCTTTGTGGACCGGGCGATGCATGGCATCGCCCCTACAATTGGGCGCGTGCAACGCGCCCCCACGCGGACAACTATCTACTGGCGCCGACGGGCTGTTTTTCAGCCTGCTTTGCTGCAGCCGCTTTCTCTTTGAGCCAGCTCATGTTGTCGCGCATTTTCTTGCCGACGGTTTCAATTGGATGTTCTAAATCCTTCTTGAGCAACTCGTTGTAACGATCACGCGAGCCTTTGTTCTCATCGATCCACTCTTGAGCGAACTTGCCGTTTTGAATTTCGGTGAGAATTTCCTTCATGGTGGCGCGAACGTGGTCATCGACAACGCGTGGTCCACGAGTGAGATCGCCAAACTTCGCAGTTTCACTGACAAACTCATGCATGCGCGCAAACCCACCTTCGTAGATCAAATCAACGATCAGTTTCAATTCATGCAAGCATTCGAAGTAAGCGACTTCGGGCTGATAGCCGGCATCGACGAGTGTTTGCCAACCGGCTGCGACGAGTTCTGTCACGCCGCCACAGAGAACAGCTTGTTCGCCGAAGAGGTCGGTTTCAGTCTCTTCCGGGAAAGTAGTTTCGATGACGCCTGCTTTGGTTCCGCCCAGAGCATGCGCATATGCGAGCGCTGTCTTGAAAGCGTTGCCTGAAGCGTCTTGATGTACTGCAACCAAACATGGTACGCCGCGACCTTCTTCGTACTGACGGCGAACCAGCGCGCCAGGACCTTTCGGAGCAATCATGATGACGTCGGTCTGAGCATTTGGCTGAATGGTTTTGTAGTGGATGTTAAATCCGTGGGCGAACATGACAGTTGCGCCGGGCTTGAGATTTGGCTCGACAGCATCTTTGAAGAGCTTGGGCTGCGCCATGTCGGGGCAGAGGAAACAAACAACATCGGCAGACTTCGCAGCTTCTTCGGGAGTTTGCGGTTTAAAACCGTCTTGCTCGGCTTGCTGCCAGGTCTTGCCGCCTTTGCGCAATCCGACCACAACATCAACACCGCTCTCCTTCAGATTGAGAGCATGCGCACGTCCCTGGCTGCCATAGCCTAGAACGGCTACTTTCTTGCCCTTGAGAGCGTTGGCGTCGGCGTCTTTTTCCCAGTACATAGTCGTCATTTCTTACTCCTTTATTGGTTCAATTTCTCGCTGGGCGATGCCCAAAACTACTTGAATTTCGCCCCTACGATTTCACCGACAATGCCGGTTGTGGTGTGGAAAAACTGTTGGTGACTGCTCCTTGCGAAGCGGAGGAAACGAGCTTGGCATACTTGGCGAAGACGCCTGTTTTGTATGCCATCTCTCTCGGCTGCCAATCTTTCTCGCGGGACGAGAGATCAGCATGCACGTCGATACTTCTTTTCGTTACGTCGATTTCGATTTGATCGCCGTCTTTGATGTGGGCGATTGGTCCGCCGACTGCGGCTTCGGGCGAAACGTGTCCAACCATAAATCCGTAAGTAGCGCCAGAAAAACGTCCATCGGTGATGAGCGAAACGGAATCAGAGAGCCCAGCTCCGACAATCGCGCCGGTAACGCCGAGCATCTCGGGCATGCCGGGAGCGCCTTTTGGTCCGACATAACGAATTACGACAACGTCGCCTGCTTTGATGCCGCCGGTCTGAACGGCTTTAAATGCTGCGTCTTCAGTGTCGAATACGCGAGCTGGTCCAACGAAGTTGGTTCTATTGTGTCCGGAGAGTTTGACGACGCAGCCCTCAGGTGCGAGGGAACCACGAAGTATTCCGATGCCGCCCATGGCTTTTAACGGTTTTTCAACAGAAGTCAAAACTTGCTGCCCTTCTGCTTCCACAGCTTCCGCGGCTTCTTCAAAGAGGCTGCGACCAGTAACGGTTGGTGCATCGACTATGAGACCGGCGTCTTGCAAACGTTTTGCGAGGAGGCGCTGACCACCTGCTGTTTCCATGTCCGGAGCAGTGAAGCGACCGCCTGGCTTGAGGTCGGCGATGATTGGGGTTTTTGCAGAGATGCGATCGAAATCTTCGAGTTCGAGCTCAACACCAGCTTCACGTGCGATAGCGAGGAGGTGCAAAACTGCATTTGTAGAACCGCCCGTGGCAACAACGGATGCAATGGCGTTTTCCAATGCGCGACGAGTGACGATAGACGATGGTCTGACGTCCTTCTGAAGAAGCTCCATTACAAGAGTGCCGCAGCGCTCGGCTACGGCAAACTTTCTGGGATCTTTGGCTGGCACGTCATTTGCGCTCATTGGTGACATGCCGAGAAATGTGGCGGCGGTGGACATAGTATTGGCTGTGAACTGTCCACCACAAGCTCCAGCGCCTGGACAAGCGCCGTTCTCCATCTGTTTGAGCTGCTCTTCTGTCATGCGGCCGGCAGCGCAAGCGCCAACGGCTTCGAAAACATCTTGGATTGTAACGTCGTGACCTTCGTATTGGCCCGGCATGATTGAACCGCCATAAAGCATGACGGAAGGAAGATTGAGTCTGACGAGCGCCATGAGAGTGGCGGGGATGGTCTTGTCGCAAGCAGAGAGCGCGACAACTGCGTCAAACATATGGCCGCGAACACAAAGCTCTATCGAATCAGCGATAACTTCGCGAGAAACGAGCGATGCTTTCATCGCCTCGGTGCCCATGGAGATGCCGTCGGATACAACGATTGTGTTGAATTCGAGTGGAGTGCCGCCCGCCTTGCGAACGCCTTCTTTTACTTTTTCAGCGAGTTCGCGCAAGTGGAAATTGCAGGGACCAACTTCGGTCCATGTATTTGCTATGGCAACGAGGGGTTTTTCAAGATCGGCATCAGTCAAGCCCGTCGCCTTGAACATAGCTCTGGCGGGAGCTCGATTTGGTCCTTTTTTGATTCCGTCGCTGTACATTTTTTCGCTTCTCTCTTTTTCTTTTGTTGACCGAACGTTCAGTCGAAAAGGGCACCTAAGACAAAAACCCCGCACCGTGTATTCCGGGTGCGGGGCTCAGTAGTTTGGTTATCCCTAACTATGCAAGCGGTCCGCTCCCGGTGTGCAGAATAATCAGCACCAGGTTCAGAATAATCACGACTTGCAGTACGTTAGCGGACACTAAGATTTTCCTTGAAGGCTCATCGGGGCTGGTTTTTCAGCCCTTCAGTAATTAGATGTTTCTGGAAGAAGCGCAAGTGACCTGCGCGTATTACCAGGATACTTCATGGCGCTGAGTCGTCAACCCTTTGTTGCAGAGATGTATTCTTTAAACAACAATGGCCCAATTCACCGCCACATTCGTCGCATCACGATGCACGGGAAACCGGCGTAGCATGAGCTTTTCCAACTGGTCCTCCATTCATAGAACTATTCATAGAACCGTTGTTCACATTTCCATCTTTAGAGAAATGTTGATCTATATAGGCTCTATTAGTTGCATCAATTAGCGCGCGCATTGCCGAAACTTCAATGTCTTGATCGACACCATCGCCCTCGTACTGCTTTCCATTGGGCGCAGTGATAACAATGCGCGATCGGCTGTTTGCGTTTATCCCAGCGCCTTCTGAACGGCTCTGGTGAGACAAAATTTCGATGAATCCAAACTTGTCTTCAATTGCACGCTTCACAGCGGCGAGAGCCGAGTCTCTTCCAAGGTGCTCTTCTTGTATTTCACCTTGACGGTCGAAGAAGCGTCCGTGCAGTCTTACCGAGGCGCGATTTGCATTCTTACCATAATCGATGCGATCGATCGAAATAGGCTTTCTGTATTCAAAATACGCGCCCATGAGTTCTTCATCGGTGACGCCTTTGCGTCTTTCGCTGAATTTGTCTTTGATGTACTGTGCAATCGCCGCTTTCTCGGCATCCGTACAGACGTATCCATAGTCTTCGATGATCGACTTCGCATGATTTCCTCCACTGAGTGGACCAAACAACATGGTGATACGTTTGCCGATATCACCTGGATCAAACGGTTGATACGCCATTGGATTTTTGAGAATCGCATTGGTGTGACCACCGGATGAATGCCTTGCAGCGTTGTCACCACTAACAGGCCAATGCGGCTGGCGTGGCAACATGTGTTGATTAACAAAATCTGAGATTGCTTGAATCTTCTCTGCAGCAATGCCTGTGAAGAAAGGCTCCCCGACTTGCTGGCGCTCACCAAACTGGCGAATGATCATGATGCATTGTTCGAGAGAGGCGTTGCCCGCGCGCTCGCCGATGCCGTTGATGCAGCCTTCAATCTGTCGGGCAGGTCCGTCGAAAACCGCATTGATTGTATTCGGTACCGCAAGACCAAGATCGTTGTGGCAATGTACCGACCAAGTAATGTCTTTGTCCGGGAATTCACGTTCGATAATTTCTGCGTGACGGCGCATCTTTGCGACGAAGTAATCTTCTCCTTCCAGTGAGCAAGCACCTCCGATTGTGTCGGGGCAATTGATGATAGTCGCACCCGCGGCAACAGCAGCACGAATGCATTCAGTTACGAAATCGAAGTTTTCACGCATACGAGAGTAACCTTCGGGGCTGAATTGCACTTCCATACCTGCCGCAACAGCCATGGAGATGAGCCTGTAGACGTCATCGGCGATGCCCGCTTTATTGTCGGCGTTGCGTCCAAGGGATGCGGGCATGAGTTCGGGATCAACAGGAACATATGTATGCAAACGAGCTTTGCCACGAGGAATTGCAGGTGCCAGAGATTCAATAGTTTTGATCACCTGCTCTTCACGAAGCTGGCAAAGAGCGGCAACAATCGGCATGTGCTCCATATGAAGCATCTCTTCGGCGATCGTTTGAACAATTTTGAAATCGGTGCTGCTGGCAGACGGAAAGCCGGCTTCCAAAATATCCACTCTGAGCATCGATGCCAGACGCGCATATTCAATGTTTTGCTCGAAGTCCATTCCAGCGCCGGGGCACTGTTGCCCGTCGCGGAGTGTCGTATCAAAAACCTTGATCTGACGCTCTTGCTCACAGCGAAGAATCGCTTGTGGATTTTGAATCATGATGCCCCCTGGAGGTTTTTTGCGTAGGGTCGATGCCATGCATCGCCCGATTTTGGAAGTTTCCCGGATAAACAGAAAGGGCTCCGTCGAAGACGAAGCCCAGATAAAGCTGAATGAAGCTGGCTTCGTCTACGTTATTTCGCTCAACAGCAGGTTGCCCAGGTCGAGACCCAGGGACAGCAGTAGTGCGGTAGCCAAATTCATTTGCATGCAAACATTCTGTGTTTAGAACGGAACCGTGTCAACCGTTCTTTGCGCAAACCGTTACGTAGAGCCCGTTCGCAAATCCCGCGTATAGATGATTACTTTGTTTCTTTATTTATATAGGGAAAAAAGCGTGGGGGCGCGTTGCACGCGCCGTAGTTTTTGGAGATTTTGCAAATATCTGATTCCAACGTGGACTTAAGATCTAGCCCAAGTCAGTTCAACGTCGACTAATTTATCTATATTCTCTACACGCTGCGTCTCTTGCTCAACAAATTTCAGAAGGCTCTGATCGCGATGTTTTCTTAAGATCTCAGTACGTAAGTGATTATATGCGCGCCGTGCAATGTGTGCCGCCGTGCGCGCTGATACGAACTGCTCATTCATATACAAAATCAAAGCCTTTGCATAGATACTGCGCGCATACGCAAGGTTCTTCCAATTTCCTGATTCAATGCGCCCATTGTTCGTGATTGGCTCGACCAGCTCAAGGACAGATTCCTCAACATTCAACCCAATAAGCTGATCGACGTTTCTATCATCCAGGATTGGCAGATCAAGCGAAGGACAGCCAATCTCACTTAGTGGTTTCGGCCAATAGTAAACGGTCATCTTTTTCATTCTGTCTATTGGTGCAGACTTATCGTCGTATCGCGCCACGCCCTCTTCAAACGTGAATTTACGCGGAACGCCGGGCGAAAGTTTTTTTGTAAGCGGCAGGTTTTCCGACGCTTGGTATGAAGAAAACAAAAAAGACTCATCAAGCTCTTGAAACTGAATAAGATGGCGGACAAGCTCATGCAGTCTAACAACTTTGTTGTTGTCAGCCTTCACAAACTTATCGATCGCACTATTTTGACATTTTGCGTCAAGTGTACATAGCGCGCTATCGTAAGCACTTAGCGCGTCTTCGCAAGCATTAAAAGAATGCTTTATTCGTCCGGCGGCATAGAGTAGAACTGCCTTTGCGTGAGGTTTTCGGGCACGTTCTAATTCTTGCCATAATTGCGGATCTAATTCCTTTGGAAACGACTTTTGTTCTGGTGGTTTTTGCACAATACGGTCGGCATTCTGCTGAGAAAATGCAATCAACGAAATGCGCGGAAGTACAGGTAAGTCCTCGCACTTAAAGCCTATTGCCTTGATTGGTGTAGGCCAATATCGCTGCGCATACGATCCTCGCTGATGAAACTCCAATCGGCGATCAATAGGCATGCCGTCAACTTGAAAAACTTTTGCATGCTGTGTAGATGACTCTTGCAGGGACGCTGTAGACGGCGCCGATGTTTGCGATGGTTGTTCGCTTTGCGTCTGCCCCAGCGGCTCCTCTTTCGTTTTTCGACTGGACATGCCCCTGCTCCAGGACCTATAGGCACAAGGATTCAACACAGTTGGTTGGGTTTGAAATAGGTTGTCAGCCAACATCATTTGCGATGCAGCGGAAAACACAATGACCGACGCTATCGGGACGACAACGATTCTACTTTCTCTATTGCTCACAAAGGATCTAATTATGCTCGCATCCATCTTCTATAACTCCGGGGGCACACCTTACTTCAGGTGATACGTGCTGAGTTCTTCTAGCGTTTTTGTTGAATTGGTATTATCCAGTGACTTCACTAGCCCTACATTAGGAGCAAACCATCTGGTTTGATACATCATCTTTGGACCGCCAGAAACAAGTCCACCAACTCGCACGCAAGTGAATTCACCTGCAGGCACTTTCACTTTTTCATTCGGAAACACTTGCCAGCGCTCGGTCGGTATCGCAACATCTTTTTTGGTGCTATTCCACTGCCAAAGACTATCTGTTTTGATCTTTGTATCAATCACAAGTTTTGGTGGAGAGTACGACTCACTCGATGGAGTCTTCCCTGCAATGTCGATACGCGTCAAAAGCGTCTTGTCACCTTGCTTTGTGTAGTACTTTGTTTTCTGTTCCGAGGGATTTGTTGAGACGATTTTGAAAGTAGTTTCTCCACTTTTTGACGTTTTCAAATCAATCAATCTGCATTTTGTTTCGCCGACTTTTCCGTTCCAATCTGTTGTTTTATATGTCCAAGAACTGCCGGTTTTGGCGGGAAACAAATCACCCTCGGCTGAAAAAACTGGAGGGGCAAAGGCAGAAACGCAAAATAAAGTTGCGACAACTGCACCCATGCTAAGGGAAAGAAATGGTTGCACAAAATTCAGTCGTCGAAAATTTACCTCTTGGTTTTGAATGTTTTGCTGTGCGCGCATGGTCGAGTGAAAGGTGAAACGGTTGCTATTGGTGATATGGGTTGCTTTAGGTGGAACTGTCTGCTCTTGGAGAATCTTAGCAATTTCCTGCTATCTTAGATTGTCCCCGGCAGTGCTTCAGGCATGACAGATTCCGCTGAAAATCAAAACCAAGCAAATACGGCTGCTGCCGAGCAGGGCTTCCTTAAACTTGTCGGGCAAATTGCGGTTCTTTCCTTCCTGATGCTCTTGATGTTCTACGGCATCTGCATAACAGGCGTCGTTTTCAAAGAGCCGGACATTGCATTTCTGCTTGGTCAAGGTCGTTGGATTGTCGAACATGGACAAATTCCAGCGAGCGACCCGTTTTCATGGACGACACCATTTTATCCAAATCCCTATGTAATCGAAAAATGGCTGACAGAGGTCATCTTCTATTCAATTGAAAAACACCTCGGTCTTACTGCACTCTTACTTTTCGACGGCATTATTTCGTGCGTGACTTTTGTTGTCATTCCTTATCGAATTGCAGCACTCTGCGGCTTAAAGGGTGGCAAAGCTATGCGCATTGTCGCATTAACGCTGCTTGCATCAATGTGCCATTTGAGCGTCCGTCCTGAAATATTCTCCTGCTTCTTCACTGCAGCGATAATGGAAATCATGGTACGCATTCAGATCGCCACTGCAAGCAATACCAAGATACGTTGGGATTTCATTGCTTTGCTCGCTGTGATCATGTGCGCATGGACGAATACACACACACTTTTCATACTCGGCATACTTATCCCTGGCTTTTACTTTACTTGTCAGCTTGTAGAACGTTTTATCTTTGGCTTGAAAAACAAACCATTCAATTTAACGGTCGCCATCGCAATTGGAGTTTGTTTCCTCGCTAGCTTGATTAACCCATATGGCTTCCTTCAATGGACATATTTGCCGATCACATTCGGTTCGTTCAACGAAACAGTCAATGACATGCAACCGCTAAAACCCGGCAATGCCACGAACCCGCTCTTTATCCCGTTTTACATCCTGGTCTTTACCGGCATAAAAGACCTTATTCGAGTCTGGAAGCTTCCACCCAAGCAAGGCGATCTATTCTTCCGCTGGCTGATTCCGCTCGGTATCATAGGTGGTGTCAAAGCTGTCCGTTCCATTCCGATTGGCGGATTATTCCTAGCTACAGGTCGCACGCGTATCGCGCATATGCTCTCGGAGGAGCAGCAGGCGTGGAACGAACAACCACATTCAAAACTCGCAGAACTCACAGACCCATTCAAACCAGCATGGCCGCTGCTCTGCATTATTAGCATGTGCATTGGTGTTTACCTTTGCACTTTCGCAGTAGCGCCGCAGGTGCCACAGTTTAGCGCGGCTTTCTCTCCGCCATTCGATGCAATTGAATACATCGAGAAAAACAAACCTAGTGGCAACATGCTCAATGACCCGCATTTCGGCGCGACGATGATCTACAAAATGAAGGAGAACCCTCGAGTTTTCGTTGATCCGCGTTACAACCTGTATGGCAAAGACATCGTTCAAGATTATTGGCACATCGTCAACAACGATCCCAGTTGCGACCAATTGCTCGACCGTTACAAGATTGACTGGGTTTTCATCTCACCCAAGACAAAACTGCCGGAGAAGCTATCGAAAGACCCCGCGTGGAAACTTCTATATTCCGATAAAGGGTCAGTGATTTACGCGCGAAATCAGGCAAAAGCAAACGCCCCTGCCAATTGAGAGCGCCGCCTGTTAACATACAGAGAAGCCGCGAGACCTCGGCGCAACCGGGGCACATAGTTGTTGTCGGCAACTTTCGCCGGCCGATATGATAAGTTCGCCATACGAGCTCCCCAGAGCTACTGGCAACCGATTACTAAGGACCCTCCCCAATGCCAGACAAAGTCGCCGTCATCATCGGCGCAGGCCCCGCAGGAATAACAGCTGCTTACGAATTGGCGACCAGAACGGACGTCAAGCCTGTTTTGATTGAGAAGGATGATGTAATCGGTGGTCTTGCCCGCACGGTCAATTACAAGGGCAATCGCATCGACATCGGGCCGCACAGATTTTTCTCAAAATCTGACCGTGTCATGGACTGGTGGATGAGCATGATCCCGCTTGCCGAAAGCAACGGCGGCGCTACCGAAATCACGTATCACAATCAGTCACGCACAATCGAAGCGAAAGGTCCCGGCGCAAAAGCTGATGACGACCGCGTCATGCTCACAATAGAGCGCCTCACGCGCATCTATTACCTGCGCAAATTCTTTGATTATCCAATCAGCCTCAAGGCTCAAACTGTTTTCAACCTTGGAATACCACGCATGATGCGCATCGGCTTCAGTTACCTGAAAGCGATGGCTTTTCCTATCAAACCGGAAACCAATCTAGAACACTTCCTAATCAACCGTTTCGGACGCGAGCTTTATTTGACATTTTTCAAGGACTACACGGAGAAGGTCTGGGGCACGCCATGCAACGAGATCAGCGCAGCTTGGGGCGCTCAGCGCATCAAGGGTTTGAACATCATGAAAGCCCTCGCTCATGCCGCAAAACAGCTAGTTTCATCCGGCGCGGACATTCGGCAAAAAGGCACGGAAACTTCATTGGTTGAGCAGTTTCTATTTCCAAAATTAGGCGCTGGTCAGATGTGGGAAATCGCAGCAGACAAAGTAAGAGCGATGGGTGGGGAATTCAACAACAACCTTTCTGTCGACCGCATCAACGTAGAAGGAAACAGAGTCAAATCGATCGAAGTCGTCAATTCGAAAAGCGGCGAGCGCCAGACAATTACTGGCGATTACTTCTTCTCTTCGATGCCCGTTAAAGAGCTGGTAAACGCATTCTCAGAACCGGCACCGGCAGAGATCAAACGAATCAGCGATGGACTTGTCTATCGAGACTTTATTGAAGTCGGTCTGCTCGTCAACAAGCTCAAAGTCAGCGACGATACGCCAACCGGCAAACAACTCATCAAGGACAACTGGATTTACATCCAAGAATCAGATGTTCTGGTTGGGCGCATGCAAGTGTGGAACAACTGGGGGCCGGGCATGGTCGCCGACCACTCGAAAGTCTGGATTGGGTGCGAATACTTCTGCTATTGCACTGACCCAATCTGGGCGATGACTGACGAACAAATCATCAAGCTGGCAGGCGAAGAGCTAGACAAGATAGGCATTATCGACAAGAGTGAAGTAATTGATGCGATGGTTATTCGCATGCCCAAGACGTATCCGGGCTACTTCGGCACATACGACGAGTTCGACACCTTGCGCCGCTATATCGACAGGTACGAAAATCTTTTCCTCGTCGGGCGCAATGGCATGCACAAATACAACAACCAGGACCACTCAATGCTGACCGCTATGACAGCTGTTGACAACATCGCCGCGGGCATAACGTCCAAAGACAACATTTGGGACGTTAACACCGAGATGGAATACCACGAAGAAAAATCGTAGGGTGCGGCCCTGACACAGAGGAGAGCGTATCTCCCTTTCGCATACCCCAAAAAGGGGCTCGATTCGAGTCTTGTTCTGACCTTTTTCCAGTAGACTTTCTTGTAGTTCGTTTCCTTGATTTCAGTTTTGCGGGTGTTATAACCTGGTCTTTGAACTGCTTTAGTTCGGACAGACACAAGCCTGAATCTCACAAACCTTCCCAAGGAATTCGGTGGTGAAGCAAACGGGAATTTCAGAGTTTACTTGAGTGATTTCAGCGTACTCTCATGTGCAATTTTGACAAGGGTATAACGGTGTTGGAGCGGCGGAAAACTTTCGTGATTTAAGCCTGCTAACGCGTGTCTTTTCATCAGCTAAGTCGTCCACGAAAAATATACATCGCCCTAAACTGGCGCAGGCTACTATCACCAATCGTATAAATATGCCATTTTTAAGATGTTCCGGCTGTGCGCAGCCCAACCAACTATCGTCTATCATAGAACCAGTTTTAAAACAAACAGCCCGGAGGCTGCTTGAGTGAAATCAGCCTCGAGCCGAGAGAGCAAAAACAGAGTTGCCCCTGCTTCGCTCCCTCGACCCGAGAACTAATTTCGATCCAGGCAAGGGTCACGCAACCCGCACTTGTCGCACCGCTAGAACGACACGCGTATTTGCGATTGCCTAGTTCTGGATCTTGGCGTAGTCCGAGACCGCCGCGATGGTCATCCGAATGATTTCCACCATGTACGGCAGGTTCAGGGCAGAAACCCTGTCGTTGCGCGTGTGGTAGTTCGGGTCGAAGCCGTCGTCGGTGAACTCGATGCTGATCAGCACAGCCTTCCAGCCGTGGTCCTGGAACCCGGCGTGGTCAGACCGGTTGTCGACCGCGTGATTGTGCGTGTCGACAACGTTCAAGTCCAGCTTGTACTGAGCCGCCGCGCGAACCAGCGCCACCACGATGTCGTGAGAACCGTTGCGGTCCTCGCCGTCGTGGATGTCGACGCGGTTGCCCGGCTTGCCGCAGTAGCCGATCATGTCCATCTGGAAGACGCCGACGATGTCGGTGCCCGCCGCGGCGCACTGATCGCTGTACTTGTAGCTGCCGTACAGACCCTGCTCTTCGCCCGTGAAGTGGACGAAGCGGATCGTGTAGCCCAGCTTGTGGTCCTTCAGAGCGCGAGCGACTTCCATGACGCCGACGGTGCCGGAAGCATCGTCATCGGCGCCGGGAGCGACGTTCTCCACGGTCCACGGGCTGCCAACGGTCGAGTCGAGGTGCCCGGACACGATGACGACCTTCTTGGGGTCGGTCGTGCCGAGGATCTCAGCCTCGATGTTGTAGTACGTCTTGCCGCGAACCTGGTAGGGAACGCGCTTGACAGAGATGCCGAGGGACTTGTAGTAGTCCTCGACGTAGGACAGCGCCAGCTCGAGGTCCTTGCTGTAGCTGTTGCGCGACTTGATGGTCACGCTCTTGCCGCGGATCACCGACGCCACTTCACCCGAGAGGATGTTGAGGTGGTTGGTGATGACCGGGATGGTGACGCCCTGGTGAGCAGCGACGATGCGCTTGTCCGGGGCGGGCAGGTTGCTGGTGTCGATCTTGGGCTTCGGCAGGAAGCGCGCACGCTTCTCTTCAGCCGGATCGAACTTGCAGCCGCCGCGGGTGTCCTTGCCATGGTGAACGGCGTGGAACTCGTTGGCGTCTGCCTTGAGGTTGGCTTCGTCGCCGCCCTCGTGACCGCAACCGCAGCCAGCGTCGCCATGGTTGTGACCGTCGCCGGTGCCATGGTTGTGACCCTGGTGCGAATTGGCATTGGGATCCTTGCGCAAAGCCATGCGAACGAGCACGACCGCAAGCGCAATGAGTCCCAGAATCGAGAGAATTACGGGAAGACTCATAGTTGTTCTCCTTTCGCTGAACTTTCCGGGACCTTTGCGAACGGTCGTCGGAAGAACAGTGAGTTAGATGGTTACAGTTGCGAATCTCATGACCGTTCCAACCCATCGCTCTCCAAGAAGGCGAGCGCAGTACGCGTGTCTAGCGGTGCGTAGGTTTTTGGGTTACGTGGAAAAAAGTTTCCTTGGTCTGGTCAATGAGGGTGATAAAGACCTTTAGGCTAAGAATTCATGACCAGGTAAAGCAAATAAGTTGAAATTCATCGACGCGCGAAAGGATAACGCCTGGAGGTTCTAAAAGACTCAGCCAGCTAGCGCAAAGCCAAAAGACCGGGAAATGCCCTCAAAACCAAACGCAGACGCGCTGCTCAAAACCCGCTTATTTTGACGCTTTTACTACTATCGCAACCTGCGCAAATCACGCGGAACCGACGCTAACTGTTTCGCAAAATCGCTCATGTTTTTCGAGTCGATCATCTTCGCGAACAGGCGAAATTTGGCGACGGTTTTGAAAGGGTTGTGCGAGGTTTGCGAATGTCTCACATGAAATCGATTCGTCCTAAAAGTCCCCGCAAAAAGCCCGCAAGAAGTGCGCCCAAAAACTAGCTTTATCAGCCAGACGAAAGGTTCCTTTCACCTTGTGCGCAATGTCTCAGCTAGCGACGATACCCGGCCCCTCTTACGGGGTAAAGCGAAATAAGTGGCCTTTGTAGGAGCGCAATGCGTGCGCCCACTGGGCTCAAAAGGCGCCGGCGGTGTTTTTGGCAGGCAAAGGATCAGGATTCGAGCGTGACATCAGTATTTCGCAGACCAAACACAAATATTCGTCTCGGTGAAATTTGCCTGCAGGCGGGCATGCTCACTCAAGATCAGTTGCAAGAGGCAATTCGCCATTCCAAGGGCAAACGCTTGCAGATCGGACAAATTTTGGTTATGTGCGGATTTCTGACACCGCGCGATTTGCAGTCGGTGTTGCTCGCGCAGTCGATGATTCGCGACAAATCTATAGACTTCAATCTGGCGATTCGGTGCTTGAAGATTGCTTTCAAAATGGGCTCCACTTTCAGCGAGGTTCTCGATAATCACGAGGAAGCGCCAGCGAGAAAAGCGCCCACCGGTCGCCTGGGCGAACTGCTTCTCGAGGCAGGTGTGTTGCGGTGGGAACAGCTTTCCAAAGCGATGGAGCAGAGTTTGCAAACCGGACTTCCGCTTGGCCGCATGCTGGTCTTGCATCAAGTCATGACAGATGCTGTTCTCAATGCAGTGCTTGATATTCAAGTCAGGCTGCGGGACGAGATGCTCACACGCGAAGAAGCGGTCAACGCTGTTCGATTGGCAGCCGGCGTGCAGTCAAGTAATTCAGACGGGAACGTTGCAGAGAAAACCCAAACGGAAGGACCGAGGCGGCGCGGCATCAGGCTGGGAGAAATGCTGGTCTTGTCCGGTGTTTTGACCGAAACCGATGTGATGAACGCGCTAGAGTGGGGGCTCGTAAACCAGCAGCCCATCGGCAATGTGCTCATTAACCGCTCGCTCATCACAAGCGACCTTCTCGAAGCTGCGCTCAAGTTGCAAAAGCTTGTCGACGAAAGCCAGTTGGATGCGCTCAACGCAGCCGAATGTCTTGGACAAATTCACGAGTCGAAGATTTCGCTCGAAGAGGCGATGGAAAGCGCGAAAGTAGAGCGTCCCGATATCAAACCGTCACTCTCATACGAAAAGCTGTTGACCCTGGCGCGCGTCGTAAACCAGGAAGACATTCAAGCGGCTTTCGATCTGAGTTCGAAGAGTCCGCAAATAGTCGGCAAGGTGCTCGTATTGACGGGTTATTCAGATGCGCCGACCGTGCAGGCGACGCTGCGCTGCTATCAATTGCTCGCCAAAGGCTGGATTTCACAAGATGATGCTGTAGCGGCTCTCGACTATTGCCTACACCACAGGCAGAATAAGAAAATCAATTTCGACCAGGCAGTGAAAGAACTCGGCTGGAGCCCGAACAAGCGGTTGCGCATGGACGGTGAGGCTGCGGCAATTCCTGAATTGGTTTCGGAAAATCCTTCACTGCCGACAGTCGAAGATGAGCTTGAAAGCGCAATTCCGGTCAATAAGCAACAAGAGCTGAAAGTCGATGTGGAAAAGCGACGGAAATTCAGCGAAACAATTTTGCCAGAAGATGCCAAAGCTATGCAGTTGGCCAACCTGGTAAAACAAAGTGTCACCGGTCAAAAACCGGATGAAAACGAAGAAGACGAAGAAGCCGCCGATCAAAAAACGGCGCTGGCGAATGCATTCGTTCGCCTTGCACAAAGCTATTGCGACCAGGGCAACTACGTCGAAGCGCAGCAAGTCTACGAGCGGATCTTAGTCAATCGCCTTAACGAACTCGGACCAAACAATATCGAGCTGACTACCGATTTAACCAATCTAGCAGCGGTTCTTTGCGTACAAGGGAAATTCAACCAAGCAGAACCATTCATGCGAAGAGTGGTCTGGGTGCTGGAAAATGCAGATATACCGGAGCCGTTGCGACTGGCAGATGCGCTCAGCATGCTAGGCGAAATTTACTTCCGCCAGGATAAGTTCGCCGAAGCCGAAGCTCCGGTCACGAAAGCACTCAATTTGCGGCAAGGCAATTTGCCTGCAGATCACACAGACATAGCCGATGCGCTTTCCAGCCAGGCGAAGCTTATGCGCAAAACAGGACGCGCGGCAGAAGCAGAAAAAATCTATGCGAAAGCACAACAAATCCTGAGCAAAAAGCAAGATCAAACTGCAATTTCCAACTGAGAAAATGGGAAATTTTTGACTGATACTAATGCAATTAGTTGGGCATATTTTATCGAGTGTAGTAAAAGCTTGGTCAGTTGGTATGACCTCAGTGAACCATGCGGAGCTGGTCGGGTTCGATTGTTTTCCACGGCAGAAACGATGACAAATCCTCGGG
>JAVLKG010000013.1:0-109609 GCA_032128875.1 Candidatus Melainabacteria bacterium 17Bon1m | reverse complement strand
CCGAATGTCCAAGAGTTCTGAAACCCTCAATTTCAGCTGGTTGGCTGCCAAGATACTATATGTATGAATAGAATAGGCTTCAAAAAAGAATGCCGATGGGAGCGCAAGGCTGCCCACCGGCATTCCAAAACCGACACTGGTCGGGTGCTAGTTGCGCTCAGCCTTGGGGCGGGCGCCGCCGCGATACTCACCGAGCCATTGCTCGATCAGCTCGGCAGCTTCGTCCTGCCCCATCATGCTGGCACCGAACTGATTGGCTTCATCAACGACCACATCCTTGCGGAAGCGGGCGATGACTGCGTCGCTGTCGAGTTCGTCGGCGCACGCTGCCACCTCGAGAGTGATCTTGCCCCCGCGAGCGCGGAAGTAGACCGTTTCTCCGGTAGAGAGCAACCCCATCAACTGCACCGGAAACGCTCCTGAAGGTCCCCAGAACTGGTTGAACCAGCCCGATTGCTCCAGGCGCGGATGCCGAATGTTTCTATCAGTAGTACGCAAGGTTAGCTCCTTGTCTTAATTGTTGGAGGTACCGGCGGACCACAGTCGAGATTTCTCTCGAAAGCAGCCCGCCGGCAACTAGCTTCGCCATGAGCAACTATGTGCTCATAAAGAAACATACTCGGCTCTCATCGAGCCGACCTCATGGGTAGTGCTTCAGCTGACGCTAGCCGATGCGTTACATCGACGCTTCCTGCACCTTGATACCGATCATCGGCGCCGCCACACGCAACTTCACCATGTCGCGAATGTCAGCCTGCACTTCGATCTCGGTCAGGTCGCCCTGGACGATACCGCCAGGCGTCTGCACCATCGCGCCGAACTTGGTGTTCTGCGTGACCTTGCGGATGTCGAGCTCGGCGAACATCCGGTCCAGATCCTTGAGCGCGATCGCGAGGTTTTCCGGCGTGCCGGTGACCACCGTGACCACGAAAGGCTGGCGCAGCTTCTTCTGCTCTTCTGCGGCCTTGCGCACGGCTTCCTGCCCTGCGTTGCGAACCGCGTCGACATCGACGCCACCGTTCTCCTTGCCCTTCTGCGCAGCAGCGAGCCGCTCGTCCGCCTCCGCCGTGGCAGCGCGATATTCATCGCTGTCCATTCCGGAGACGAGCAGGATCGGCTTCACTTCCTTGCGCATCTGGATGACGTCGCCGGCAGCGGTGACCAGGAGGTTCGCCTTGGGCTCGATCACCTTGCAGACGAGCAGGTTGTCGATGTTGTCGGTGATGTGCAGCTTGAGCACGCCGTTCAGGTTGGCGACCGTACCATCGTTCACCAACGCCAGCGCGAGCAATGCCTTGCGCGCGTCTTCGTCGATGGTGATGGTGACGTCCGCTTCCTTCTGAACGTGCGCCGTCAGCTCGTCGATCTTGAGGTCGCGCACCTGACCGATTTCGTCGGGGGTGAGCTTGTCGAAGATGACGACCTCTCCGTTCTCGGCGATGCGAGCACGGAATTCGGGAGCGGTGAACTCCTTGAGGTGCTTGTTGAAGAGGTCCTCGGTCTCCGCCTTCGACAGCTCTTCGCCGCCGCGGGTGAAGCCCAGCGGATTCTTCGCCTTCTCGACCGCACGCTCCACATCACGGGCGCCGAGGTTGGCCGTGAAGATGAAGATGCAGTTGCGGAAGTCGACCACCTCGCCGTTGCCGAGCGTGTAGTAGCCGTCGCGCAGGATGCTCAACATGATGTTGTTGAACTCCAGGCACGCCTTGTCCCACTCGTCAACGAGCACGATGGTCACCGGGCACTTGGAACCGCGGCGGCTCCAGGTCAGGTTGTGGTTGTTGAGCTCGCACATGGAGTCCTTCTCGTCGGGACGCGGCGGCACGTAGTCCGCGCGCGACTTGTCGACGAAGCCGGTCCACTGTGCGGTACCGCCGATGAGGTGCGTCAGCCGGCTCTCGGTCATGTACTCCGAGCCGTCCAGCTTGAGCACCGCGTAGCGGTCACCGTGGAGGAATTCGGCGAGACGGAAAGCGATTTCCGACTTGCCGCAGGTGGTCGGACCGAGCGCCAGGATCGAGTACACCGGCGTGCGACCGGTGCGCAGCTTGCTCTCGATGCGGCGGAAGGCGCGCTTGGCCGCCCGCTTGCCCCGAGGCTGCCCGATGATGACCCGGTTGATGAATGAGTCGAACCGCTGCTCGCGAGGGCTCAGGACCGTCAGATCCAACGGCTCACCCCAGTTCGGCGCGGTTGACGTTGCAGTTGCAGTAGTCATGGTACTAGTCCTTTCACTTACAGATTGACGCCCTCCGCACACAAAGAAGCGCAGCTATGGCTCCGCTTCCGGTGAAGAGGATTCAGATGTGTAACCTTGAAGTTGGAGAGGAAACAGCTGTTAGACCGTCGCCTGTCCATCCTCCACGGCAGTTTCCGCAGTTTCGGCAGGCTCCTCGTGCATGACGAGAAGAATCTGCACCCCAGGAAAGCGGTGTTCCAGGAGTTCCACCTGCAGCGGAATGCAGCGCAGACGCATCGTCAGGCGCAGGCCTTCGCGGTCGACCTTGGCGGTCTTCACCTCGATGGCCATTTCCTGGCTGATGGTGCGCATGATCACCGCGGCGATCTTGTCGAAGTACTGAGCCACGACCGGAACAACGATCGGCCCGTCCAGGACGAGGTCGTAGGTGGCGATGGTGGCAGGCACGACGCTGGCATAGAGCTGCAGGTCGGCTGCCTTCTTCAGGAAGCGCAGTTCGCCGCCGATGTCGAACGCGTTACCTGGGCTTTCCGAGCCGTTTCCGACGATGATCAGCGAGTTGTCGCCGCCATGTCCGCCCAGGTCGAGAAGGGAAGCCCCCTGGCCCGAAGGTCGTAGGCCTCCAAGAGATGTGGGATTTGATGTATCCATTTTGCTTTCTCCTAACGGTTGAAGGTTGCGTGTAGGAAACACGGCCACATCTTCCTGGTGGCGAACAACAGATCCGACAAACGACGAGTTGCTCCATCGGTCAAAAGATCGAGGGAGAAACAGTGCTAAAGGTTACTGGGTCGTCGTTACGGCGGAGGTGTCTAGTTCGTCATGGAAGAATTAAAAGGCACCTCCACCCTACAGATATCAGTTCTTGACAATCCAGTCTTTTCTAAGCCCAGTAAGGGTTCATGAGAAAAAAAGTAGTTAGTATAAGCTCGCGCATCAAGCGGAAAATAGAGCTCGCGAAGCTTTGCTAACCTTTTCTTAAGGTTTTAACGTTACTCGCCGCTATCGTCGGCTGCGCAAGGCTTTACGCAAACACCTTCAGAAAGCCTTCGACATGCCCCAAAAGTTTTCCCACTACATCAACATTCGCCCCATCCTCACGGGTTTTTCACAAATCTGCCTTAAGGTAAAAACATTGGGGGAATGTTCGGCCGTCGTGAAAAGCAGCTGGACATAGGAAACTTGAGGAAACACAAATGCGTGCCGAGTTACTTACTTTCAGGAAATATTTGATCTATTGGTACTTAAGACTGAAGCGCATCGTCCGTCTTCATATAGAAAGTTCGATGAGACTATCGAGAGATGAAGCAGACGCGTTCGTTACCAAACTGAAGCAGACCAGCTCAGACAAAGCCCTTCCACAAATAAAAGATGGGCAGCAAAGAAAAATCATCAATTTGAAACGCACATCTGCTGCTCAGAAAACTATTAAAGACCTGCCTCTGCTGCTAGCCAACCCACAAGAACACTGGTTCGAAAACAACAAGGAAGGTTTGACACCGGGCCTGCGAAAAAGCTCGAGCAGCTATCATCGCCTGCAGGCATTGGCTTCGCAGTTGAGCCAAGAAGCATTGCACGAGGTAGACAGGCCATCCGAAACCGCAGGCGAACATTCGTAATCAATCAAACGAGGCTTCTGCACTGGGTTTTCCAAGTCTCAAATATCTTTTCTGCTCTCACATAATTTTCACAACCGTTGGCTACATTGAAATTACGCGGCTGGTTCGGGGGCTGATCAAAGGGACCGTGTCTGCGTTTGCGTCTGAGAGTGGATCTACTGGCTGGCGTTTAGTAAAAACCCTTGTCGGGTGGAATCCTGAAGTTCGGCATCAAAACCGGCTTCACACCAAAGGTCATGCAGGTTATGTCTATCAATTTATCCGACGGAATTACAAAAGTTCTGCGCATCTTAAAACCGACTGAGCGTCCTCAAGCCCGCACCGGTGCACCCTCTGTCCGACATGCGGAAGCTGAAGAATTGCAAGTAAGCGCACACAATTACTATCAGTCGATCATCCAAAACTCCCTGGTGAGCAGCAAAACATACGAGCCACCCAAACAACAAACACATACCGGCTCACACGCCACACTGGCACAAGGCTCTGATCACGACCACTGGTTCGATCAGCGCAGCCAAAATAAAGGTCACAAAGCCAAGGACAGCAACTATCGCCTTCAAGCGTTCTTGCAACCTGGCAAAGTGAAAGAGCTCAAGACGCTTGACAAAAACTATTTGAAACGTCAAGGAAGCTGAGCACAATTTTCCACGAGGCCGCACTCCGCGAGCAGAACCGTAACTGGTTCTGCTTGCAACTTTTTGGGGTTTTTATTTCGGGCGTTTGCTAGAATAGGCGGACCCCGAAATTCTCAGGTTTCCCCGAATTTCCTACTGCAAAAAAGGCACATCATGGGCGATTGGGACGTTGGCGCATTTGAAAATGACACAGCCAGAGAATGGCTAATAGAGCTAGTCTCCGGAGAAAGCACGTCGGCAATATTACGCGCAATCGTGAATGTCGCAAAGTTGCCTGCAACCGATTACTTGCAAGCTCCTGAGTGCGAAATAGCAGTTGCCGCAGCAGAACTAGTCGTTGCCGCCAGAGGCAAACCGTCCAGCCAACTGCCGGAGGAAGCGGCAACATGGCTTTCCAACCGCAAATTCGTTGCCGGCAAAGAAGTCGTTGCTATGGCGCTGAAAGTACTCAGGCGCATTGAAGAAAACTCCGAGCTCAAAGAAGTCTGGGCCGATACAAATTCTGCCAGTGAGTGGAAACGCTCAATCAGCGACTTAAAACGCCGGCTGGAAGACAGTGAAAACGACAATGCTGCCACAGTTATCGTAGACCGCGCTGCAAATCCGGACGATCTCTTTATCAAGGCGCTCGAAATGGCAGCGCAAGGCGATCACAAAAATGCCATTCCGATTTACGAACAAGTATTGGAGTTGAAGCCAGACTCCTCCCTCGCCTACCTGGGAAGAGGAACTGCCTTTTTGGAATTAGGCGAAAACAAAAAAGCAGCGACTGACATCAGCGAATCGATAAATCTTGATGGACAAGTCCCCGAAGCCTACTATCTTCGCGCCGAAGCGTTCTTCCGGCTGGCAGACTATGAGCGCGCAATGGAAGATCTCGACATGCTGGTGAAGAGCGAGCCGGATCGCCCAGAAGCGCACTGGAAGCGCGGACTCTGCTTGCAAAAAATGCGCCACCTCGTTGATGCCGTTGAAGATTTCACCAAGGTTATTGAACTCGGCTTTAACCTGAAAGACGCATACATGCATCGCGCCGACTGCTACGAATCGCTTGCGAAAGACAAAGAAGCGCACGCCGACAGACAGGCCGCTCTGAGCATCGCACAGACTCAAGCCGCCGCAGCCATGGGTGACTAACGTTCTGCGTAGCAGGGACGGCGCACGCTCCGCCCTGGCAGGGAGCCGCATGCGGCTACCTTACTTAAAATCCGCACCTACGCCTTCTGATACACCTGGATGAAATTGCAGAAGCAGCTTCGGTCTTTAGCTTCCATTTCTGCGCTCAGCTCAGGCATGTATTTTAGTTTGCCGTTCAGATCGCGCAGCACAGGCTCATCTTTAGGAAAAATGGAGCGTAAACATATAAGCGCGCCGGGACGAGCTGTTCTTGAAACCTGCTCAGCAAGCTTGACTCCATAGTCTGATTTGACCAGCTCCAATATATTGGAAAGGGCGAACATATCAATGGAATTATCCTTTTGCTCTTCCAACCAACCGACCGCATCATCCACGGAGAATAAAACGCGCGGCAAATTTTCCTTCAGCTGTTTTTGATTCTTAGCCTGCAAATAAGGCGGCAAAGAGGTTTCTAAAGCTTCTCCCTTTTCGCCGCGAGGATACTCAGCAAGAAATGTCTGCCATACATATCCGTTATTGAAGACAGGCACTTCATTCAAGGCTCGCTCAATACGCGCTTTCATGATGGCTGAGAAATTCTTCGGCAGTTTGTCGATGGCTTCGTTTCCAAAACCCAACGATAGAAAAGTCTTGCTGAGAACAACACTCAAAGCAAAGTCCCACTGCCAGTTTTTCCACATTTTGGCAAACTGCTGTTGCTGGACTTGAAGAGTAGGCAAGCTTAAAAATTGACGCGTCTGTTCTTTCGTATGAACCGACAAAAAGAAAAGCGACATCAATTGTTTTATGCGACTATCAGTGACTCCGCAATTGTTCAAGCCACCGGACAGCAAACTTCGATCTTGCAAAAAATACTCACGGGCTTCAGCCGGAAGCAGCTCTGCAACCCTGTCAAAGTACGCTGAGGCGTTCTGGATCATCGCAAGTTGCGCTTCACCAAAGCTTAGTCTTGTCAAAGCCGCTGTCTTTAAAAGGCAAAGATAAATTTGGGCGGGATTTATGTCCACAGCCATGACCTTGCATTCTTTCACTGTTGCTAGCGAAAGCGCTGTACAACCACCAGACGCAATAGCAAAAACGTTCTGCTTCGCTTTCGACTTTATCGAGCGAAACAAAGAGACTTCAACTTCGGCATCTTCACGGACCTGACCGAAAAGCACAGCAGGTCTGTCTTTACCAATCGATCCTGAGGATGAGCCGGACCTTCCCGCTTTACCCAACTTTCCGTCGCGCCAAAATTCCAGTTCTTTCTGCGCGGAATCGTCACCCATAATTGTCACTCTGCCTTTATCGAAGCTTCAGCCGCCTTCGCCTTAGGTAGCGGCAATCTCAGAGCCCAGGCGCCTGGACCATACCGAGCGATGATTATCGCACACATGATAGTAGGAAGATTCATAATCAAAAGTCCAGCGGGATCACTAATTGTTCCTTCACCACTGACGATACCAACGGAGTTCATCACAAGGAGAATCAGCACCTGAAAATAGTTCACAAACCTATGAAACAAGCCTGACAAAATACCAACGCCCAAGAGGGTTTCCAACAACCCAATCACATTTAGAAAGTCTCCGGCTTGATTGATCGAAATTTGAAAGACCGCTTGAACAATTTCAAGGTGGTGCGGATCGACATGTAATATTTTCAGCCAGAGCCCATTGTAGAGCCAAATCAACGCCAGCACGCAGCGAATTGCAAAGACAAATTTCGGGCCCATGTTGTCACGTCCTATGGCTGGCGCTGGTAGTAAAACAACCAACCGAATACCACCACATAATACAGCCAGTTGAGGGTAAAAATGATGTGCATTGAAGTTTCAAATCGCTTGCCGACCCAGAGCTCTTTGTCGAAGACGAATAACTGGAAGATCAGCCGAATAAGCCAGTAAACACACATCCCGGCGGAGACAGCGGCCGCCAAAGTAGTCTTTTCACAGAGGGCAGGAGCAAAGAAAATACAGCCCACACCTTGCATAAGAAGCGCAAGAGCGATGAAAAAAACATGCACATAAAAGATTTGTCTATTCAAAAGTGACAGCTTAGTTGTTTCCTCACCCCAATGAAAGCGCTTGGCAAAAGCCGCATGAAGAAAGGCAAGAAAGACCATCGTCGAGCCGACGGTGCGCAAATTCAGAATCAGCGCATCTACTGCTTGCATAGAAAAAACACCCTAACAAACATTGTTATCGACTCTTCCTTGCTCAGGACAAAACCGCATTTCTCGGCTAATCTCAGCCATTCCGAGCGCGGATAGAAGTGAAAGAAACCAGGACCAAAGGCAACAAAATTCGCAACATCGCGCAAGTGTTCCACAATAACAAGTTGTCCGCCCGGTTTCAAAACTCTACGAATTTCACTAAAAAAAACCTCTCTGTCAGCGGGTTCTCTCAATTCATGCGCTGACATAAAAACTTGAACAAGGTCTTGCGAATTGTCATCAAGTTGCCAACCAACGATATCGACACTGACTGACTCTTCATTGACACGAAGCGCTCTGGCTCTGGCAATGGAGGGCTCAGTACTGCGCTTCGGAGAATAGAAATCAAATACTGTGATTTCAGCTTGTGGAAATAGTATGTGCAAACCTTTGCTGGTTTCGTCAAACCCGGCATGCAAATTGAGAATGCGCCGAGGCCGGTCCTTAACGTTTTTCAACAACCATTCAAAACGATATAGACCAGAAAGATCATAGACAAAAAGGGAGACGAAAAGCGACAAGAAAAACCAGTTAAAAACTAAGCCAGCGAGGACATTGATCGGTACGAGTTGCCCCGGAAGCGGGCGGGAATACACAAATGCTAAGTATCCGAAGACAAGAATCAAAGCAATCGAATAAAACGGCCAGTTGAATCTAACGATGTTAGTGACGCCCTCCAGCGGCTTTCTCTGCGCCTTCAGACGGGACAAAACTTGCGGACTCAGCTGGTTAAGCTCAACATTGGCAAGTTCTTCTGTCATGCCTGCTCCGCCGCTTTCTGGCAAGTGCCAGGCTTCCACCAGTACGGGACATTCTCAATGTAAAAGGCACTAGCCAAACGCGGTTTCGCGTGCTTAAAAGGCGGATGACGGAAGAAATCGGCGGTTTTCACATCGACTGAAATGTTTCTCGGCTTCCAGTCCTGGCGCACGCCTTCGACTATCACGATGGAGTTTGTCTCCTTCTCCAAATCAAAGGTGTACGGCAGAGGACCTTCGAATAGACGAGCCTCTTTCAGTGTACGAAATGGAGAAGACTTGGGAAGTTCTGCATCGCTCCTGCCATCGCCAATAGTGGCATCAACTTCTAAATTTCCTTTTCCGCTCGGAGTGAAAACCTGAATACTCAAGCGGTCTGCGGTGCGCTTACGCTTCACGCTTGCCAGTTCATATTTGTAGTGGGTAAAAATATTGCCGGCAACACTCATTACTGGTCGATCCGTGTCTGAGCGAAGAATGCGCAACCCCCTCAATGTGCGGCCCTCAGACGTTTTAAAACGAACAAAAACTCTATAGCCGGTCAAAAAGAAATTCTGTCCAAAGGCAGCAGGCATGCCTTTCACGCGCAAATGGGTAACGTCCACCATAGCGATCGCGACGAATCCAAGTTCTTCCCCATCGCAATTGAATGTATCCAGCTCCAGCCCCGGGAAAAGCAACGGCTTCAGCACTTCAGCAGGCAAGGCATACGTCAAGACAAGGGTGTAATCGAAGTGGGCCTCGATCGCTACTGGATGTCTCTTGAGTAAATGAAGCATCTTCCCACTTTCATTGACGGGAGCGTTTATCCCGATTCGCGCAATCGCAAATCGAGCAGCTTACAAAGTTTGTCATAGTTCTGCCAGGTATCCGTGACCGTGTATTGGGCTCCATCACGCGCATCGAACGTGTTTTCATAGTCGACAAAATAATTGCCGGCAGAGAAATAGTAATGCATAAAACGCGCGCCTTCTTTCGTAAGCATGTCCTGATGCAGTTTTCCATCCATTGTTTGATAAAGATATCCCGGGCCGATATTACGGTTTAGAAAATCATCGATCTCCTCTCCATACAGCTCGTACATCTCATCACTGACGAATTCATTCTCGACAAGCCAGCCAAGCAGCATCCCGCCCGGCACATACATCTGCCCTTCGTCCAATCTCTTCTGCCTGACGGCGTCGTAATGCCAATCAGCTCTGTCAAAAAAGGCTACTACAAGGTCGTTATTGCGTCTTCTTGTGCGCTTGAAGTTTTCAATCATCTGCTGTTGAGCGTCAACCGAGGCATTTCGGCTGAACATCTTTTGAATTGCGCGCATGAAAGACAATGGAGCGCCTCTGACTATAGCGTTGGCTCACTAGCAACACGGTTATCGAAGCGGCGCGGACCACCACGAGTCGCTTGCAATTGGCGGATCATCATATCTTGCTGATGGCGGAAGCTATTGATCGAACCGCGCCAGCAAAAGAAGATAAAATACAAATCTTCTTTGTCGGAACGCATCATTCCAGCCAGTGCGCTAACGCCACCATCTGTAGTGGTAAGCGTGCCCGTTTTCGCAATTACACTGCCGCGCTCTTGCTGACCTGTAAAGCGCCTGTCCATGGTGCCAGACTCAATTCCAGCCAAAGGAAGAATGTCGCTGAGATCTAAACCCTTAGCTTGCAGTTCTTTGCGCAGCGCTTTGAGCACGATCATCATGTCGTGTGCATTGACACGATTGATGCCCAAACCGCTTGCAGTCGAAAGGGTGATTTTTCCGGGTGCAACACCGGCATCTTTTACAACTGCCTCTTCCAGCTGATGAACGCCACCTACACATCGACCCAACTGTTCGGATGCTGGATTGATGGAATGAGCAAGCATGTGCTTCAGCATTTGCTTCAAAGGCTCGGATTCATGGGTGCACACACGAAGAGCGGTGGATGATACGGTACCCACCTCTACAGACCCTTTCAAGGCAATGTGATGACGCCTCAAGGACGCAGCCAAACTGCGACCAGACTGAATGGGATTACCGCTCCAGTGCATCGAGAATTGCGGAGAAACGAACAGTTTGCCGTCGATCTTCTTGACGCCAAGCTCTTTCAGTTCTTTGACAAAATCAGAAGTGTCAGCGGTCTTGAAGTCGGGGTCCATGCCGTCGATAAATGCGTCACCGGTAAGAACACCTGTCTCCTCATCGAGTTCTCCATCAAGATAAAGTGTCGTGGTGAAACGGTGATCAGGGGTGAACCTTTTCAAAGCAGCATAAGCGGTGATGAGCTTAACCACAGAAGCCGGATTGAAGGCGACTTCAGAATTCAATTCACTTACAACAGTGCCGTTCTCGTTTTCAACGAGGACGGCGACCTGGGAGTGCTGTGGAGCCCTGGCTTGAGCATGATGACCGCGCCCGTGGCGACTGCGATGATGAGCACGACCAGTGCGTTTGTGCGAAGAACCTCTAAAACGCATCGCACTGCGCATTTTGCCGGCAGCCAGACCTACGCCTGAAACGCGAGCATCTGCATTCAACGGCAGCAGGAAAGAGAGGGCGAGAAAAGCAGCAACAACAGTATTCAGTTTTTTGGAAACGGGAAAACCTGAGTTCATTAAGTGGGCCTGCCTAATAAAACCTATGTTTCCTACATACCAAAAGGAAAAAGGTTTCAAACCTTGATGCACTCTTGTCTTGAGCTGTACGGATAGTAGTCTTTGGCCAAGCCATGCTCGGAGCGAGCTTTCTTATAATGAAAACGGTTGCCCGCAGCGCGTTCAGCGGCTCAATACGCTGACGAACTCTTGATCCTTCGCCAGTGACGCTGTCACTTTGTCGATCACTTTCTTGCCGCCGGTGCCCACGAGGTGGCAACTATCGCGGAAATCGGTTTCAGTAAAGTCCGGATCTTTCTGCAGCGATTCCAAATGCACATTGTATTTGCGGCACAGCGCCTGCAGCTTGCCGTAATAATCACGCGCCATTTCAGGTGTCAGCTGTTTCAAATTGCGCTCCGTAAGCGGCATATCGATGACTACAGGGGTGATGTGATGTTGGCGGCAAAGAGCGAAAGTCTTCTCCAGATATTGGAACTGCACATTCAACTTTTCCGGCACGTACGGATTGTATTGCTTGTAATAGCGAAGAGCGTCTTCTTTCTTGAAGGATTCGGAAAGTACTTCTCCAGCCGAACGAGGCTTGGGATCGAAGTCGACGCGATTGTTTTTCGAGAACGGTTCGTCAAAGTGAGTTGAAGTGTACAAGTCTGGAGCCCGACCGAAGATCTGGCAGTTCAAGAGCTGCAACATCTGCCTGTAGTCAGCTTTTATGTCGAAGTAGTGCCAAACGAATGCAAGAGTATTTTCAATCTTCTCGCGCGGCGTCCCTTGCTGTGAAAGCAGGGAGTCCAGCGATTTCTTCTTGAGAAAAGTGCCAACCGGACTCAATTCGGGATCCTTGGCAGAAAGATTATCGTAGAAATCTCGTGGTGCTACCGGCAGTATCAACACTTTGACATTGGAGCGAACCGAAAGCACCTTATTGATAAGAAAGTAGGCATCGGAAGCCATGCAACCCCCCAGCGATAGATCGAGCACTGAGTGTCGCTTACCTGATAGTTTGAGGAGTTGGTCTTCCAGATAATGGGACTTGCCATAGACATAAAGCTCGTAGCCGATATTGGGCGCACGCCTCTTTTCGTAGAGGGCATCGGCACAGGCAAATGAGGCTTGCGACAAAGAGGAGCCAATCACAAGCACATCAGGATTGACCCAAGGAAATGCGAGGTGACCTAATTTGACTCTAACCGGATTGCGATCTTGAGGAATAATGCTGGCAATTTGCACGTTGTGCAGTGGTTTGCCGAAGTAGAGCATCAGGTCGACAGCTGCCAGAACCAAAAGAATCCAGATAAAGGTGCTGGACATAAGCCTGCGAAAGCCAGGTCCACGACGAGCTGGAGTACCGTTGGAGCTGGTATTTGAGAGCGGGGCGCCAAGCGATGAGGCAGAAAGCTGTGCACTTTCCGCTGGGGAATTGTCTGATTTAGCGACCGTCGATTGCGACATTACGCAGCCGATTTCCTCATTGATGAAACCGCTCAAAAGCTCACAGGCAAGCTAGAAAGCCAGTTGTCACTAACTCCGAGGATACTAACACGCACGCCCGAAACTCCAACTTGAAAGCGATTAAACGATTGCTAATAGAGACTGGCAAACATATAAGCAGTGGTCTGACGCTTGCTGTTAGCTGTCTAAAGAAATTTTCCTTTTCCTTTCAGTTGTATCAAAGTGCCGATTTTTCGGACCTTTCATGGATCTGCCATCGGGTTTTGGAGGAACTGGCGGCACCCCTTTCCAGTTTCTACCATATTCCGTAGTTGCACAGGCGCTAAAAAACACAGGGGATTGGTAGCCGTTTTTCAACGGTTTCCGCACCCCTGTGAAGGTCAGCAACTGCAGCCGGTTTTACCCGATTGCAGCGGCATCATTCCTTTGGTGAGACTCTACTGCTGTTACCGATTGCCGGTCTTGAGCACGCGGTCGGCGCGGTTGAAGGTCTGCCCAGCCAGGCGACGCGTGTTGCGCGCCATCGTGTGCTCGCCCTGCTCCTCGAACCAGTCCGCGGTGTCCAGGTCCTGACGGCCCTGGTCCTTCAGCTCCTGCGCGTAGCCCCAGTGTGCCCCGGGGGTGATACGGTTCCAGTCGAACTCGTGGTCACCGGTGCACACATCGAACGAATCGAAGAACCAGTCGTTCGCGTCGACGAAGTCCAGCATCTGGTTGATGTACTGGACCGTCACCTTCACGTTGAAGAACTCGACGATCTCCGGACCGTTGGACCAACGGCTCTTGCGGAGCGCGTCGGCGACGAGGTGCCGGAGCTGGCTGTCGGTCACACCGTGCTGGTTGCCGAAGGAGAACGTGTTGGACTCGCGGTCGTATGCGATCAGCTTGGAAGCCATGAGAATCACTCCTTTGCGCCGGTGTTAGCCGGCTTGGTTATTGGTTTCGATGCCTTCTGCTACAGTTGCCGTCGACTCTAAAGCCCGACAGCTTGGCTTGTTTTGCACCAGGTTGCGAGTCGTGCGTTACTCGCCACCACCATTGGTGCCGTCCGGTGGTGTTAAGCGAATCTCGACCGGTCCGACCATACCGAAGGACATGAAATACTGCATGCCCTCTTCGACAGTCATACCGGCGTCGATGCACTGCTCTTCCGGCACCGTCAGGATGAAGCCGGAAAACGGATTGGGCGGCGTCGGCACCACCACACGAACGTACTCGCGACCGGTGGTCCGATCGACGGCACGCCCGGTGACGAAGCCGAGAGCCAGGTTGCCCGCAAACGGAATGTGGACAACTTGCTGGAACGGAACCTCTTGCGCTCCCGTGAACAAGTCGCCAACTTTGCGCACACTCTTGTAGATGACGCCGGCTCCGGGCAGCATGCTGATAGCAGCATCCAGCTTACGGAAAGCCGCGGCGCCAACCGCGAAAGAAGTGAGCGCGCCGAAGACGACGAGCGCCAGGAGAAGCACGAAGAACGACATCCCGGGGATGTGGCCGTTCGCGAAGGGTCCGATCAGATACTCAGCCGGTACGATGGCACGCACGCATGCGTCGACCATCGCTCCCAGCCAGGAATCCGCCATTCCGAACGCGAAGTTCACGGCCCAGAGAGTCAGCGCCCCCGGCAGGAGAATGACGAGTCCCCGCACAAGGAACTGCTTCAAAGGCCCGCCAGAGTTTTTCTTATTCAGGTAAGGCATAGACAGGTAGTCTCCATGTTGGGAACGCCTCAAGCAGCCCCGCAGGGTGACGCAACGCAGAGAGAGAAGCCGGCTGTTAGACCGGCTTCTCAGTCGTTGCTGCGCTGATTACTGCGGATCGACCTTGCCGTCGTCCTTCGGGTCATCGCCGAAGGCGCCGTCCTTGGCGTCCGTGGTCGAGCAGGAGTCGTCGTTGGACCCGGTCACACCACACAGGCGCATCTCTGCGCTCAGGATGGCGTGGTCCGCGAAGCCGCGACCGAACACCTTGTTCTCGAAGATGGCGCGCACGGCGTACTTGCCGAGCTTGCCGGGCAGAGCCAGCCAGAAGTACCCGTCGATACGGCTGCCCATCGACTGCGTGGCCACGGTGCTGGTCGGGTTGAGCAGCTTGTAGCCCGCATTGAGGAGCGGCTTGATGTCGGGGGTGCCGGGCAACTTGCAGTTCATGTCGCCGAGAACGACGACCTCGGCGTCCGTGCCGAGACCCTTCACGAGAAGGTCGAACTGCTTGTAGCGGATCGGACCGGTCTGGGCCTCACCGCCGCGCATCGACTTCATGTGCACCACGACGGCAGTGAACTTCACGCCGCTGACGGTGTCTTCGAGGTCGAGGCAGAACGCCGGACGCAGGTCGGGCACGCCGCCGACGCTGGCGACGCTGTCGATCGACCACTGCTTCAGCACCTTCAGGCGCGGGCTCACCAGGAAGCCGACCGCCTGGTTACGAGTGTTCGCAACCGAGGTGTAGGCCTTGTAGCCGCAGGCAGCAGCGATGGGCTGCAGACCCGAGCTGTCCACTTCGATCATGCCGATGATGTGGAACTTCTTGGCGATCGCCGAGTAGGAATTGATGAAGGCGTTGGCCTTCGCCGCATCCAGGAACTCAGCGTTGAACTCGCCGATGCGGATGTTGCCATCCTTGCCGGCGTCGCTCAGGCCCTTCAGGTACGAGTTGACGACGGTGTCGACGTCGGAAGCCTTCGGCAGCTGCTTGCCACCGCGACCGCCGCCCGACTTGCCCTTGCTCGGCTTCTTGGAGCGGCCCTGAGGCTGCGAAGCCCCCTGACCGCCCTGGTTAGGGTTGCCGCCCTGGCCTCCGTTGCCGCCGTTGTTGCGACGACCGCGGTTGCTGTTGCGACCACGACCGCGATTGCGACCGCGACCGCGACGGCGGAAGTCCAGCTCTTCGATGCCGAAGTCGGCCGGGTCGAACGTCTTGCCCAGCGAGGTGCGCTTCGAGATGCCGAATTCCTTCAGCAGGTCTTCCGCGGACACCTTGCCGTCGAAGCCCATCTCCGCGAGCTGCTCGGGAGTGAGGCTGTCGAAGTCGACTTCGCCCTGGTCGGGGTGCTCGACCTTGGCGGCGTTGACGCGCTCGGTGTGAGCCGCCGCGTCTTCTTGGACCTTCGTCAGCCACGCCGGCGTATTCGCGAGCTTGCCCGACTCCATGTCGGTGAGCTGCTGAACACGACGCATGTACTCGTCGGTCGGATTCCCCGTATCGCTCAGGAGAGCACGGGACTTGCGATTCTTGTCGTTTGTCATAGTAAGTTACTCCTTCTGACCTATGCGGTCGGATAAAGCCAACTCACAACGCGCACTGCCGAATGCAGCGCGAGTCTTGAGTTCGGAAGATGGAACGCACGAAGTGCGCTCCGGTGAATTCGGATGAACACTGGAGCCCGAAAGGACTTCAGTCGCTTTGGGTTAGGAGCTAGCTCACGAAACTAGCTGGTGCAGCTCTTCTCGGAGTTCTGTGAGAATCCGACAAAAGACGACAGCAGGGAGTTGAGTGAAACGCGACTCCGGAAACCCGGTTTCGTGCACGATTGTCCGCGGCCTGGTAGCTACGAACTCCGCGCACTTTTGTGGATGAGCGAGAAGTTTTGCCTTGATAGCCTCCTTCACGAGCTCGTGATGTTGCGGCGAGCCAAGCTCGAAGCAACGACCGTCGAACTGCGTAGTGACCAGACCTCGCTTGCGAAGCTTGCGCCCGCGATGCTTAGCCGGAAGACCACTCAGTTGCGACAGTTCCATCCGCTCTGCTTCATCGAGCGTACGAAGCGCGATGTACAGAGCTTCGACTGATGCCCATTTGATGCCGCCGAGCGTGAACTCTGCAGGCGTCAAGTTGGACATCCATCTGCCGATCTCCTCTTCAGAGGAGCCGCAGTTCAAAACCATTTCGGTCATATGCACCTCCTTCTGAAATTGACCACTCGCGCGACCACCAACTCAACTTCGCGGTCCAGAACTGCTCACCCGAAGAGGTGTTTTTAGATGCAAGTTCTGAATGAAAAGATTGAGTTAGTTAGCTATACGGATGATCAAATTGGTTATGAGAAGACTTCCCGACCCTACAGATCAAAAGAGGCTCTGATCAACACTAGAATTCAGAGGGTGCGATTAAATGTGGAGAGTTAGATTGGCTTAACATATTGCGCCAGCTCGCGTAGAATATGCGGCAAATATGCACCCAAAGCCGGTCTACGAAAGGCTTACGACAGAAAAACAAGATGAGCCGGGCTTAACAATTCGCCCAATGACAACAAGGGTCGCGCAATCTTTGGCAACCCCGCACTAGAGCAAAGAATGGGTCTATTTTTGTCGTTCAGCGCCAAAAGCAGAGATGAGATTCAGCCAATGCTCGCAGAGCTGTAACGTCGAAATTAAATGCACTTGGCAACCAAGTATTTATGCGGGTTTTGGCTTGCAAAGCAGCACATTAAGCTCATCCAATGTGCCTCGGGCATGATTTCAATGAGCTGACAATGGAAAATTGCTTAAGGGTTGCGGGCTATGAGAGCATAAGTCGACAGCGATTGGTTCTGCGACTGATCATTTATGCGCTCTGCATATACTCCCTTGCACCAAGCGGCATTTTGTCAAAGCAGAAACGTTAGTAAGTCTGGAACGACGCTGTGGCGGGACAATCAAATAAGCTTTTACGGAAAGATGGTGTATGCCTTTTCCGATTTGAAACTCTCATGGCAAAAATTTTCATCGCAGATTCCAGCACCCTTCACAGACCAGCATCAACACTGTGTCTTCGCTCAGCTGAATAGCGTTTTCCATAACAGCTTCTTACGACAACAAACAAAAACCGGCTAGACCACAAGTTCTTCATGCAGCATTTTTGAATATGCTCGCAATTTTGTCCCGAGCGAATTCAAAAAAATCTGGACTGCCCTCGAAAAATTTCCGTTCAAAATCTGAATCGACTCGGATTTAAAAACGGCCCTAACACCGTCGAAATCACTTCGGATCGTTCGAGCTAAATCCTTGATCTACAAAGGTTTCAGAGCTTCACTCGCAACCAATCGCTCGACTAGCGCAGAGGCTTAACAGAAAAGCGAGCTCTCTTATTCTTGAAGAAGATCTGGAATCGAGGTGCTTATCGAAACTGAGCTATACGTCAAATCGTGCGCCCGTGGTTTTAGCACTTAGAAGCTATAGTCAGCGAAAATGAATTTGGGGATGTCTTTGATCTCGCAGAATGAGCACATATTGACAGCCCGTAACGGTTTTCACCCGCGCCCGTTTTTCCGACTTTGACAACCATGCACGCGCTGAGTGTTTTTCACGCGTCTCTACATCGCTTGCTTGGGCACACGCACACGCGTAGGTTGAATCTACATCTCTTCCAAACCAATCAAGTCTAGAAACCTTCACCTCTTAACTCTTCAACTCTGTAAATCCGCTACTCAACTTATCGCCTGCGCGATCAGTCAGAGAGCGGGTTTTCGTTTTGTTGGGATTTGAGGAAGTTTCGGACGGAGATGGCTATATCGCTGACGACCAGCACGGTGCGGGTCGCGGCACTTTTAATCATCCAACCGATACAGGAGGTACCCATGGCACAAAACGTCAACCTGCTTTTCGCATCCCCCGATGCGATTGGCAAATTGCCGAGTGCGACATTGGCAGCTCTCGCAGCCAGTCTCGCCACGCTCGGCATCGCCGTCGTCAATGTCGACTCGTCCGTCGACAGCGGCGCCCAAGTGGAGGAAGTCTCCAGCAAAAGCCGCATCATCGGCTATCTCGGTCAGTCACAGAAGGACATCAACGGCCTCGCTGCTACCACCAAACACGGTGGTCTGGCATTGGTCGTCGACGGTCCGGCTTCTCTCTGGGCGAGTTCTGCGGAAGGTCGCTCCTTCCAGTTCGGGCAATGTCGGGATGTTCGCACATCCACCGACGTGATCCAGGCCGTTCAAGCTGCCATCGGCGGTTTCTGAACGCCTTTCTCGCAACGGCGGCACCTCTGGTGTTTGTTGGAGCACGTCCGCTCCGACAAGCCAGCTGTGCGCAGTTCAACTATCAAGAACATCTGGTAACCAAAAGGAACTACGCATGAAACAGAAAATCCCGACGCAAGTGCGTCTCTTCGCAACCGACAACGACCACACGATGGTCGGCTACTTCGCTGGTGCCGTTCCGGCCTGGCGTGAACAGCTCCCCAAGATCGCCAAGCGCCTCGGCATCAGCGAGGAAGTTGCAGGGCGCAAGCTCGGCACCGTCTTCGCTCGCTTCGCCACTCACGACTACCCGTGGGCGGTGGCGCTGGCGTTCCACCAGTACTGGAAGGGCTCGGTGAAGGACTTCGTCCGCCTCATCGAGAAGCCCTTCTGGGATGCACAGGACAAGTACCGCATCAAGTACGTCAAGCCGTACAACGGTGTGGAGAAGGCTCTGACGGAACTGCAGAAGCTGGCGATCCCGGCGGTTGTGGTTTCCGATGCGCCGATGTTCATGTGCATCGCTCGTCTGGCGTCGTCCGGTCTGGCCAAGTACTTCCAGGGCGTCTACGCTCTCGAGTGCAAGGCTCCCGACCTGACGCTGGTCCCCAGCGAGGAGTGGCTGCGCTTCGGCACTCGCCGTATCGCTACGCTCAACCGGAAGTACAAGGACCACGGCGTCAAGGTCGTGCGTGAGCTGCCGATCGATCACGAGAAACCCGACCCGCGCGGCATCGAGCTGGCGATGAAGGACTTCTCGGTGCATCCCGGTCAGGTCATCCACGTCGGCGACAGTCTCCCCAAGGACGGTGTTCTTGGTCTGACTGCCGGGCTGCGGGGCTTCTTCTACACCCCGTACCACGCCATCAGCCACCTGCCGGCGGAGTACCTCGAGTACATCACGGGAGTGCTGAAGCCGGAGACCGACGAGTTCGACGGTCACGGTGCTACCGCTGCGCCTTCGAAGCCGCTGGTATCGGCGCCGCCGATGCTGGGTCAGGGCTCGTTCGGCAACGCGCTCGACCACCTCGGCTTCTACAACCAGGCTGACTACCTGGAAGTGAAGCAGGAGCGCCTCTTCCGGGCGTAACCTCGCGAGATGCTGTCAAAAGTGCAGTTGGCATCGTGCGGTCCACCACGGACGTCGACGTGAAGGAGGGCGGAAGGCTCACGCTTTCTGACCCTCCTTCATGGAGTCCGGGACTGTCGGTGCAAGCTCGCCTCTGGCGGCTTTCGCACAACGGACGAACGCAGGTTGGAAGCGCAATCCCGTGCTTCCTCGCTGTAACTCGTCATCAGGAGAAGTGTCATGCACACTCAATCTGCAAGCAAGGCAAAGCGGGACCTCAATCTCGACATGCCTGAAGAGTTCGCAGTTCTGTTCGGCGACGGCGAAGGTGTCACCACCGATTTCGCTGTGCAGTACGAGCCGGTCTACGAACAGCTGCTGCTGCGCAACCACCCGACCAAGCGCATGGCTTCTGTGTACGAACGCACCCACCTGGGCGGCGGACAGTACCAGTATCGCCTGCTCTCCGTCGCGATGGTCGACGTCGGCAAGCTCAACTGAAGAGAAGTGACGCGACGCTAGAAAGCGTACCGCCAGCTTCGATGTGTAACTAACTAAAAACTCGATGAGAGGAGATTATGGCTAAGCAACGAAGTTATGACACGCGCGGGAAACAGAAGAAAGACCCGCTCCACTGCGGCACCATCACTCGCGAACAGCTGAGGACGATGGACCGCGCCAATCGCCGGCAGGAAGAAATCGACTCGGGCATCAACCCGCGGTCGGGCTCCGGCGTTCACGGTGGCGTCAAGTCCGAGCGCAAGCGCAAGAGCAACCGCAAGGACCGCGCCGACGGCCGCCAGGCAATCAAAAACCGCGACTGGGACTAACATCTTCCAGCCGCCATAGCCGAAAGGAGGCTATATGTTCGCGCAAGCCCTCACGTGGTTGCGGAACCTGACCTCCGGGCTGCGGCATGGACGTAATTGGTCCAAACGCACTCTGGTGGTCGGTCCGTCTCAGCCGGTCGATGGTGACTCGGTAGCGTGCACAAAGGCGCTCATCCAGCATCTGCGCAAGCAGGGGTTGGAAGCCTTCACGCTACCCACCATCACCATGTACAGCCAGATTGCATGGATTCTTCAGAGCGAGGACTTCCATGCTTCTGCGCTGCAATTCACTGGCGGACAGTTCGTCACAGGCGACCTGCAAGGCGCCTACGATGCGCTTCTCGCTCAGTGGCGTCCCGACGAAATCATCGTCGTGGATGGACAAGCAAACCGCATCGGTTTCGACACTCGTGGGGTCAAGGTCTACACCATCGACCATCACGTGAAACCGGACGTCAGGCAGGATGACGAGGAAGGGTTCATCCAACCCGCTCCTGCTGCCGGCTGTTTGCTTATCGAACGGTTCAGGATTTACGAGCCGATTCTCGTCGTCAGTATCCTCACCGATACGTTCTGGCTCAGACATCACGAGCCGTCGCGCGCAGCAAGGGCTCTCGCCGAGCTGACGCGTCACGGCTTGTCCGATGAACTGTTCGAGGACTATCAGCGGAAGCTGCGCACGCGGAAAGACCCTCACATCCTGGATGCCCTCAAGGCAGCCGATGTTCGCGAGTCTGACAACGAAGAAGCAGTGTTCGTCGTGCTTGACACGGATAATCCGGAAATCCATCGCGGTGTGATGGGTGAGCTGGGTTATTTCTACAGGCACATTGCCACAGTGCGAAAGGACGGATACGTCTCGCTGACCACAGTCGACCCACACGTCGACCTGCGTGACCTGGTCGCTGGCTTCCACAAGTACGGGAGCGCAGGCGGTCACAAGGACGCAGCAGCGATTAACTTCAAGGCAGTCAGCGGCGAGCTCATCGAAGAGCTGTCGGCGGCATACTTCGCTTTCATCGGCGAGCATGCATGCAGCGAGAGGGGGACCAGTGGATGACACTACCCTCTGCGCTCACTAGTGAGCACAACGACTCCGGATGAGACTGACTGCGGCAAACGCCGTTGTTCAGCCGATTTCGGGGTCGTTGTTTTTTGGCGCTTTTACTACTGTATGCCGTAGTTTTTCGTTGAAAAATGTGAAATCACGATGGTGCCAGGTAGTCTGACACCATCGTTGTCGCGCTCTGCAGCTTAGTTGCAGCAGAAGCCGCCAGCGTCAACAGAAAGAACTACGCACCAGATTGGTGCAAGAAAAGCGCATTACGCCAAGTCGGCGTAATGAATGCGGCGCGGGGCAGGTTGCGCCACACCTGCGACCATTCGCTGTGCAGAGCGGCGATGACTGGGGCGCCAGCCGCCCTTAGGTGCGGCCTTGAGAATGTCGCGCATATGCGACTCGGCTTCGCGCTCTTCCTGAAGCGCAGCCTGCAAGCGACTCCGCCAGGTGTTGACGGAAAAGCGCAGGCGCGAAAGTGCCATCTCGGCAACAACTCCCTGGCTGTGCTCATAACGCGCTTCTGCCTCTTCCAACTCCTGCGCCGCTCCGTTGTAGCATTCGCGCAAGCGATTCGACTCCTGCTGGGCAGCGTCGAGTCGTCGCTGATACTGCTGACAGTATGAAATCCAAAGCAGCACGCGCTTGCAGCGAGGCCAGGTGAGCAGCACCGAGAGACCAACCAAGGCAGTGGCCGAGACTACGAGTACCATCGACATAACGCTGTCTCCTTTTCGAAAAATTTGTTGAACCAAGTCAAGTCCGCATCTCCGTTGCGGCTATCCACGCCGCTTCAGACACGCTTCCGCCACTAAGAAATGCCGCGGACGAACGTTCCAGAATGGGCGCCTGCGCCAAGCCTCTTGCGAAGCAGACTTTGCCGCCAACTCCGCGTTAAGAGCATGTTCCACGTCTTCCTCTGTGATTTCGGGATGTTCGGGCTTGCCGATATTTCGCGCGAGCTGTCCGTGCCTCTTGCGGGCGGCGAACAGCGCCCTTTCTCTCACATCCATTTCGAGCTGCCAGAAATACACTTTGAAAAACCTGTACAACTCAACCCCGAGCAAAAGACCAATTGAGGCAAGCAAGAGAAAACCCATGTCCCTCTCCTTTCTACTAGGTTGATTCGCCTGCGCATTCACTTTCAAGGACGGCAACATTCCAGACGACCTAAAACGGTCGCGTAAGCGCTGCAGTAAAGGTGCAATCGTGAATGACGAGTTTTGCCGAACCAGAGAGTGAATGAAGCGAATGACTTACTCTCTCGCAGTACTTAGCTGAGACGCAAATAAATACTGCGCGCAGACAACAACTCGAGGTAATGCGGCGAGCGTTCTTTTCGACTAACGAAAGTTAGCGTCCTTTACAAAAGCTTGCCTGCATCGAGAAAACGCAGTTAAAAATGTCGGCGGGCGGCACTAACGCCGCCTATACTGCGAACAAAAATGCTGGCGAGCCGCCATTATTTTTTCAATGCAACTTCTCGATGAAGAGCGGCTTTGAGAGCTGCTGCACCAGACTCCGTTGCGAACTTGGCTGCGGGTGTTTCGGCCAAAGCGTGCAACATCACAAAGTCGTGTATGGTGCCGAGGCAACGAACAGCAGTCACGTGTACGCCGGCTTCCGTAAGATTGTGAGCGTATTGCTCGCCTTCATCGCGAAGAACATCATTTTCGGCGGTGAAGATAATTGCCGGCGGCAAACCTTTCAGCTGCTCAGCGGTTGCTTTCAGGGGGCAAACTTTGGGATCGTTTCTTTTCGATTCATCGGCGTAGGCATTCCAGAACCATTTCATCGCTTCGCGAGTCAGGAAGTGATGTTCGCCAAATTGCTTGTACGAACCGTTATCGAAATTCGCGTCTGTTACTGGATAGAACAAGCATTGGAAAGCCAGCTTCGGCCCGCTTTTCTCTTTGCACATCATCGTCAAAGCGATGGACATGTTGCCGCCGACACTGTCTCCAGAAACAGCCATTCTGCTAGCATCAACGTTGATTTCTTTGGCGTTTTCAGCAACCCATTTTGCTGCGGCATACGCTTCTTCAACTGCGACGGGATATTTGTTTTCAGGCGACAACGAAAAGTCAACGAAAACAACCGCGGCATGCGCTTTGTTCGCGAGTTCCAAAACCAGACGATCATGCGACTGCCAGCCGCCCAAGACCCAGCCCGCTCCGTGGATGTAAATTATGACAGGCAGTGTTTCCTTCGCTCCTTCAGGTCTGACGATGCGAATATTCACGTCGCCCTTGGGGCCACCGGGGATTTTTCTTTCTTCGATTTGTGCGGGCAATTTGGCGATCTTGTCACCCTGAAGTCCATCGAAAACTTTCCGGGCTTCCTCAGGTGTTAACTCATACAAGGCAGGTCCCGTGGACGCGTTTATCTTGTTGAGAAACTCTCTGGTCGTCGCTTCAATTCCAGGGCTGACCTTGACTTTAGACTCGCTCATAAATTGCTCCTAGTGCTGAGGCGCAACAGTATATCCTCTTGCAGACCTCAAACCATCCCACATCTGCGGGGTCTCTTGTGCGAGGTTTCACGCAAGGTTTTGTGCGAGGTTTTGTGCGAGGTATTACGCGAGCTTTCGAGAGCTGACGCATCACCCCTTTACAAGCGGCGCTACCGAGACAAAACAAATTAGACCGCGCACATACAAGTTTCACTCAGGCGACAAAACCTGACAGCTATTACGTTTCATTGATCATGAACAAGCAATGTTAGTTTATTAGTACGTTAGCGGAACGTTTCTATGATCAGGGCTTAATTGACCCTTTTGAGTGTTTTTGCCAAGTTGAAGACCTACGTAACTCCATTTTCTTTTCGGCAACAAACCTACTCGAAGCGCTACCATCACCCACATCCGGGAAACAAACCTTCTTGCACCAGCAAGCAATGGTCAGCCGCTTCGCGAAGTCGCCGATTGAGACCTGAGAGTTGCAATTCCGCGCCGCATTCGCCGTGTGATGTCATCACGCTGCGCATTCGTCGCTAGTTCAGCAAGTGACCTAGATTCCGAAAGGGACACACAATATGGACAAGAACGCCATCGCCAAAATCGTCATCGCCTCCGCCACCGTTATCCCCGATGACGACCGCGCGGACAAGACTCCCATCAACGTCGTTCCGAAGGATGTTCTCGACAAGGCTGTCGCCTCGAAGCCGTTCCAGAACTGGCTCGCTTCGGTCGGTGAACGCTACGTCGTGAAGAGCGTCAAGTTCCAGTCCGTCGACTTGTTCGGCCCGCAGAAGATCGTCGGCTTCATCAAGTTCGTCGCCGAAGTCACCGATGCCAACGACAAGTTCATCCCGGGCATCGTCTTCATGCGCGGCGGCGCCGTCGGCATGCTGCCCGTGCTCAACTGCAACGGCAAGAAGTACACCATCCTCACCGTCCAGCCGCGCGTCGCCACCGGGCGCTTCGACTTCGAAGAGATTCCCGCGGGCATGCTCGACGGTTCGGGCAACTTCGGTGGTGTCGCCGCCAAGGAGCTCAAGGAAGAGCTGGGCGTGACCATCGCGGAAGCCGACCTCATCGACCTGTCCTCCTTCGCCAGCTACTCGGGTGGCGCGTTCGTGTCGCCCGGCGGCACGGACGAGACGCTGCGCCTGTTCGCCTACGAGAAGGACGTCACCGAGGAGGAGCTCGCCTCCTACGAGGGCAAGTGCACCGGCCTCATCGAAGAGGGCGAATCCATCGTCCTCAAGATCGTCGAGCTGGATTCGCTCTGGAAGGTGGACGACATGAAGACCGTCGTCGCCTACACGCTGTACCAGAAGTACGTCGAGTCGCAGAAGTAATTCTTCTGTGAAACGCGGCTGAGCCTGGCGGACACTCGCGAAAGCGAATCCGCTCGGGCTCGGCGTCATCGAAACCATCCACATCCACCCTGTCCCCGTTACTTTATGGCTGCGCGATCCTCATCGCGTGGCTTGTCCGCGGGGGCTGTTGCGAGTGCGCATGCCTGTATGGCGCGCTTGCAATGTACTCAAACTCAGGCAAGAGGAAAAGAAAGTGAACAAGCATTCAATCATCGCGACCCCGCACATCGCCGAAACGGCTGCGGTTGCTGTCGCCTACGCCGCCCTCGAGGTGGCCGTTTCCGAAGTCCAAGCAGCTCACGCGCTGTACAAGGACGCCAACGGCAACCTCTGCGAGGGCGCCGACTTCATTCCCGCCACGCCATCCAACGAAGACCGTTGGAAGATGAAGGACTGGGAGTACCACCAGCTGCTCCGCACGATCGAGGAAAAGAAACTCGAGCGTGAACAGCGGCGCGTCACCCTCTACGGCTGCAAGCTTCGCTGGCTCGGCACCATCAGTGCCATCGCCGCCGCTCGCACCGAGCTCATCAACGCGGTCAACGCGCTGCGCACTGCCATCGACGCCAACAGCGATCCCAAGCTCCGCCTTCAGGTCGACGCGGCTCGCTGCAACGTGGTTTTCGCCGAGATGCTCTTGCACTCCGCCTACAAGGTGGACCGCGAGATGTACAAGGCGTCCGGCTACGGAATGCACCCGGAAGAGCACTACGCTGGCGCCGCCGGCAAGCTCGAACTGGCTGTCTCCCTCACCGGCGAGTACGACCGCTTGCGTCGCGAGTGGGTCGTGAAGTACAGCGGACATGGCTCCTCATACCGCTTCGAAGGCGGCGACGGCACCCAGGTGCCCGAAGGACCGTATCAGACCTACGCGGAAGCTGCAGATGACGGCGCCGCCTGGGAGAGCAACGCCTGCACCATCGGTGGCGGCGCCATGCTCTACAACGTGCGCACCCAGAAGGAAGTCGGCAGGTTCTAAGCCAAATTCCTAACAGCAGTGTCGTCGGGTTTGGCCACAAGCCAATCTCCGGCGGCATTGCTTTTTGCGATCTTTCTTTTATACAGTATAGTGGTATTTTGTTTAACGGTTAAAACTGGTGTGCGATGCGCAATTCGCGCGCACAAACCAGTTCATTTAATCCTAAAAGCGAATCGAACTTGATTGACTCTGCCGGAAAACGACAGGTACGTTGAACTTATCTCTTCTCTCTTTCACTTCTCCATCAACTGCGCTCAGAACAACAGCACACAGTATTACCAAGCCTTTGCGCCCGCTGTTTCATCCTCGCTGATGAACGTCTGAGCATCGGTGTTTCTTCGCACAGAAAAACACCACCAAGGAGGTCTCTTGAAGGAAGTCGACAACCCGTACCTGCGCTTCTTCCTCTCTTTGGCGCATCTTCTCTACCTCGACCAGCTCCCGTCGTTGCACGTCGACCGCGAGTTCGAGGAGTGGGAGTGGCGAGACATTGCCACCGCTCACTGGCGGCTGGAGCAGGAGCGCACGAAGGCTGTGCAGCGCTTCGCCTGGGCGATTCCCAACATCTCTGCGCTTCAGGAGCTTGCTCGTCACGGCTCGCTCATCGAGCTGGGATGCGGCAACGCTTACTGGGCGTGGCTGCTGCGCAAGATGGGCGTGGACATTCTGGCGTGCGACCCGCTTGCTTCGGGCGAGCCAGGCTCTCACCGCGACGAGGGCACAACAGCGTGGACGCACATCTTCGCTGCCGGGCCTGAGATCCTTTCAACGGACGCAGCACTGGAACGAAGGCTCTTCCTCTGCTGGCCGCCTCCCTTCTCTTCTATGGCTGCCGACTGCGTGAAGCTCTATAAGGGCGAGCGCCTTCTCTACGTCGGAGAAGAACCAGGTGGCTGCTGCGGCGACGAGGAATTCGAAGAGCTGATTCGGCGCGATTGGGCCGTGGAAAAGCGCGTTAACATTCCGCGCTGGCCCGCACCGTTCGTGAAGGACTCTCTCTTCGTCTTCCGGCGGGGTTAGCCGATAAGAACAACACAAGCGAGCAAGCACCCTTCGGCAATGCGCTGCTGGAGGGTGTTTGCTTCAGTGTTTTAACTTTCTGCCGCACGCTACGACAAAGACTAGTATGGCCATGAAAAACAAAATCTGGGAAATTATCGCCGCCACGAGATACGCAGATCCCGTGGCATAGCCGTTTCAATCTATTCACAGATCAGTAGTCGAGAGGAGACAAGTTATTGTAGAAGTCGTGTGTTTCTACTTTTCCCTTGTGTGTAACTTCCATGCGAAGACGACGCGGGAGCATTCCTCCGGCGATGTGCAGACCCGGCATGTACGGCTCCATTACTCTGTCGAAGTCGCGCGGCAGATAGCTGGACTTAGTCAGCCTCGTGTTGTCCGGGGCGGAAAAGCGGAACTTGTAATCGCCCAGTTCTTTGAAATCAAAGATTATCGAATAGAACTTCTCGCCCGCCACGTAGCGGATCTGAAGATGTTTTTCAAACATCGCGACGCGCTCTGTATTCACGATTGGACTTACGACATCTTTCGGCGTGCAGGCGATCATCTTTTGTGCGAAACCGCTAGAGAAGAGCAGGATGATGAATGGCCCCCCGAGGGCGACCACAGGATAGAGAAAGCGGATGATAGGATTCATGGAAAACTTCCTTGTTGCTTCTGTAGTGCCACTCTTGTGCTGAATCACGAGTGGCGGATTGCGCGATTGTGTTGATGTTTTCTTCTGTCTAACTCAGTTTTCGTTCCAATCATCTATTGGAACAATGCACAGTTGCGGACGATCTCGAAATCGAGAAGGGAAGGTGTACTTAACCTCCCAACCCTGTTCGAGCATTCTGCGCCGAACTGCCTGGAACTCTTCCAGCGTCAACCAGCGCGGAATATCAAAAGTCTGCGACTTAACGCCGGCGCGCATGTTTTGCGCGCAAAGTGCAAGCACCGGCTCGATTCGCTCGTCGTCGACAATCGGCCGCTGGCGCTGCCTTTCAACGACATCAACTTCAAAACTCCGAGAAATCCGGCGCGAAAGTGTCTTCATGAGGTGGGCAAATATCATGTTCGCTTCCTTAAGTCAGATTCGCCTGCGCCTATCGTGAAGCAATTCTGTAAACTGCACCACAAATGGCACCTATGACCATCACCACCACAAAGTTGATTGCCGTAAACCAGGCATGGAGAGTGACATCAAAGACGAAAATTGCAACTAGCAAACCGCCGATATGCAATGTCAGCAACCCAAGAGCACCGGCAAAAATCCGGTTGAGCGAATCGAATACGAAGGCGATCATCAGTCCGAGCAGCAAACCAATGCCTGCATAGACGGGAATGGTAACCAAATACGGTGGCGCATTATCGCCATTCAGCAATTGATTGATAAAAGAGAAGATCAGCATTGTTACCAGGCCGCAAGCCAGAATGCCTTTGAGCTTTTGCATTTTTGTATCTTTCGTGTTGTTGGGTTTCGTTGTTGCATGGCGCTTACGAAAGGCGCCCTTCGCTAGCTTCGCGCGAGTGACTAGGCAACCGGAATCCAGGACCGCCACATTGACGAATGGAGCCAAGGTTGCTCAACAGCAGTTGAGTGCCTAACGCCGAAGCTCGCAGGTGGAATGGTAGTTTCGGAGGTTGGATAAATGCGATCGAAAAAATGAATGGAAGTCTACAAGATTACACTCACACTTCCACACGCACGCGCGCAATTGTTATTTCGGTTAAATCGCAAAGGACGCCAAAGAAAAGATGTTTCGCAGCCTTGCAAAACAGCGCTAGCGATGCTAGCCATGGCACCATATGCGATACCATAAGCAAAAACGGGTAAACCAACTTTCGTTGATTTACCCGACAAACTTTTCACCACCATCACACATGCACCGTTGATTTAGAGTTAGTTTTTGGAACCCGGAGACAATCGCTGCAATTCAACCAACCATCGCAATTGATGGGAAATGGCAACTTCTGAAAAACAAAGCATTCACAACCTTTACGACCTACCGCTCTAGTCTTACTGGAGCCTCTCTCCTGACTGTCCGTTCAGTCTGAAAGTAGGTACGTACTTATCGCCCTGCTGTATACCCAGATAATAGTCTCCAGTGAGAGCCGAAAACCCAAGTCGAACTGGGTATTCGCCGGGATGCTCCTGGTACCAGTCTCTCATCTTCATGTTAATTGCATCGATAACGCTTTGATTGGGCAGGTTTTCTGAAAACTGTTTGAGCAGCTTATTGAGCGCCTCATTGGCAGATCCATCAGGAAATACAGTGGCGAATTCTTGAACTATCCCCGCGGCGGCCGCTGCAAATGTTTCCTGCTCATTGGTCAAAGCAGGATAGACATCAGGCACCTTCCGATTCATTGCCTGGTCGTTGTACTCGTCTCTCTTCGGGTCATCAGGCGCCGCATAGATAGTAACAGTGTCCATGTCATCGGATGCTTTCACTTTATCAACCTTCGACTGCATAGCGGCGAAAAAATCGCTGTTGAAGTTGCTGTCAAAGACGAGATTTTTCTGGAAGTCATTTCGCTGGTCGCCGCCGCGTTGTCCGAAGTCGACTTCACGAGCATCATAAATTGGCATATAGAAGAACCTCCGCAAAGGCAATAAAAACGAGTGCCGAACTCATTTTCTGAGTGACATTATTTCCGGGTGGCAAGGGGTGTTAGGTGAAACAATAGTCGCGCGACATGACATTCGTTTGACGCGCGGAAAAGACCAAAACTCCAAACGTTCTAGGCCATGTTTGCTACATAGCACAGTAGCTCCACGTCTAAAAAGAAACCCGAGGGAGAACAAGGTTTTATCCAGTTCTCCCTCGAGTTCACTAAGCTACGTTTCCGCAGCATTCACTCCTGTTGAAGTGCTTAGGCTGCCCGAGCTTGATCGGCCAGCTCCTTCAGCACTTTGCGCAACGCACCGGGAGTGCGGACCTTGCGCGGGAACACCAGACGCAGTCCAGTGCGACCGAGCTGCAGGTCGAGCCCATCGGGATCGCAGCCGACGCACTTCCATTCGCCGTCCTTGCCGCCGAGCAGCTTGGTGGCGTAGAGACGGCACGTGGCGGCGTGGTCTTCGTTGAGATGGGTGATGAAGTCCTCCTCCGCAGCAACGAACTTCTGAGCATCGTCGATTTTGGTGAGGACCTCTGCCGGCGTCACGTCGAAGATGCGACCGAAGCCGCCGACGCAGTGTCCACCATCCACGGTCATCTTGTAATAAGCGAAGTCGTGGATCGACGCGTAGACACGCGCATCGGGCTGGCGAGCCTGATAGCGACGGATGTCTTCGGCATCGGTGGTGACAGCGAGCGTGCCGGTCAGCGATAGTCGACCGTTGGCCAGCGGATTACCGTGACCGCGCTCATCAACCATCAACGAGACGCGATTGTCGCGCAGAGCGTTCTTGGTGTGCACCGCCAGCCCGGAGATGAGCAGCAGAGGCGAACCATCGTGAGCGGTGGCGACACCGACGATAGAGACGAACGGTGTGCCGTTCGGCATCAGTGTGCCAAGCGACGCCACCCGAGCTTCGCGAAGAAGCTTTTTGGCAATGTCTGCCTGACTGAGTTTGCGTGGTTTCATGGATTTTTCCTTGTGCCACTATTGGTGGGAGCAACGGCAAGCGTGGTGTTTGCCGAGCCCGCTTATCTGCAAGTAAAAATCGACTTCCACGTATGAACGGGCGACGCATGGCGGCGCCCCCCCGGTAGTTGTGGAAGCGGCGATTACGCCTTCAAGCGACGGAATTCGCGCTCCATGTTCGCGACCGCTTTCTTCTGCAGCTCGGCGCGAACCGAGGGCGTGTAGAAGAGATGCTTGCGGTCGATGAACTTCTTGAGCACGTGCGCACGTCCCTTTCGGTACGTCTCTGGATCCATCCAGTCGTACTCCAGCGCGATGTCAGCCGCGTAGCGACCGTATTCGCTTGGTGACGACGCCAGAATCGCGAGGTCGGCATCCAGAAAAAGACGCGAGTCTTTTGCCAGACGACCGGCAAGGGGACGGTGTCCCTTGGTGGCACGAATGAGTTCGGCGACATCGTCGGCGAGGCGCTCCGGCAGCCCGAGGGCAAGCAGGTCTTCCTTCGCCATGTCAGCGCTTTTCTCTTCGTTGTCCTTCGCCGCGACGTCGTAAATGGCGTCGTGGTAGAAAGCGGCCAGACGCAGAAGCGCGCTTGCCGAGCCGCCGGAGAAGCGGTCGAGCAGAGCGAGCGTCTTGGCGATGTGCTTGAGGTTGTGGTAGTAACGCCCGCGCTCCGAGTAAAGACGCTCAAGCTTCTCCCACAGCGGCCGCCAGCGCGACTCTTCAACACCGAGTTCGCTCATCAGTTTCACCCAGCGCTTTTTGGCGATGGCTGACTGACGGGCAGAACCCTGTTTGGGAGCGTTTTTCGCTGAGGTAGCCAGAAGGTAAATGCCTTTGAGCGTGAGGTGCGGATCGCAGATATCGAACAACTTGTTGTTCAGGCTACCATGCTCCTGCACCGACTTGCTGGCACCGCCGGTGCCCACGAAGATGGTCGGTCCGAAGAGGTTGCGGTCGGCGATTGCCAACCACTCACGGACGAGACCGATGTGCCCGGCGAAGACGCCGTTGCGCATGTGGGTGTCGGTATCGAAGCCGAGCTGCAGCGTCTGCCCTTCCATCTTCAGCAGCGGCAGAAGCGCGGTGCGATGATGGAGGGTTTCCAGCGTGACGCTCAATCCGGGCGCAATCCAGCCACCTTTGACGTGACCGGAACCGCTGATGACGAGCATCGTCGTTGCAGTGCCCATGCCGATTACGGCAACAGGAGTGCGACCCTTGCCGTACAGGTGCCAGGCGGCAACCGCATCGGCGACACGGTCGGCGCCCATCTCATCAGCCATGCCGGTGAGCAACTTCTGCATCACGGCGCTGACCGAAGTTACTTCGCGACCTGAGGCGGCGAGCAACTCTTTGAGATGATGATCCGCGACAGGCACCACCGAAGAGATGGCGACTGGGCAGGTCGTTTTGTCGAGAATGGCGGAAGCCGACTCTTTCACCTGCGCGGTTGGATGGCGCCAGGTGTCCGTCAACTTTCCGTCACGAAATAGAGCGTATTTGACATTGGAATTTCCAACGTCAATGACAAGCATGTCATTCATGATTTTTTCTCCACGGCAATTGAGCCGGTAATATTTGCAGCGTTACGCTGCTCAACAGTCCGGCTCAGGTAGCCGCTTTCCAGAGAGGAAAGATTCAGAGAGTCAGATTGCAGCAGCAACGAGAGAGGCGAGTTTGCACCCGCCCCTCCCGCGCATTGCCGCTCAGCAAGGGCGATGCATGGCATCACCCCTACAGATTTGGAACCGGGCGATGCATGGCATCGCCCCTACAGGTTCAGAATTTTCAAGGACGCGTGCAACGCGCCCCCACGAATTCCGAGATTACTTCTTGCTGCCGGTCACCGCTTCCAGGAAGCGGAGCAGGTAGAGCAGGAAGTTGATGAAGTCGAGGTAGATCTCCATCGTGGCCGTGATGGCGTTGAACCAGGTGTTCTCCGCCTTCGAAATCCGGAAGAAGTCGAAGATGAAGAAGCCGGCGAAGATCGCCATGCCGATGAGGCAGTAGACGATGGTCACGCCGGTGGAAAACGCCACGAAGATGTTGACGATGCCGACGACGATCAGGGCCAAGAGACCGAACATCAGGTACTTACCCATGTTCGAGAAGTCCTTGCCCGAGAGAGCGCCGATCGCGCCGCAGGCAGCCATGACGCCGCCCGTGCCGAGGAAGGAGAGGAAGACCGTCTGCCACCCGAGGGAAGCGACGTAGTGATTCATCGTGGGTCCGAGGAAGAGACCACTGATGAAGGTCCAGATTGCCAGAGCGACGAGACCCGCTTCCTTGCTGCGCTTGGCGGCGAAGGGAACGATGAAGGCGCCGGCGATGAACGCGATCGCAAGAGCGATGATGGCGCCGAGAGAGGTGATACCGGCACCGAGGTAGGTACCGAACGCGCTGATGCCCATAGAGGCCGTCAACAGCAAGGCGACCTTGCTGAAGAGCCCGCCCTTGGACTGACTGACTGTTCCGTTGTTCATATTTGACTCCAAAGAGTTTCGGCTAAGTGATGCGGCTGAGGCGGCACCACATGTGACACCACACGCAAAGGTGGTCAGGACCGCGCACAAGCACGACCCAAGGAGATTCCGACCTTCATGCGAGTGACGGCTTTTCACTTCTTCCTTCAGGAAGTAGTCGAGGTCTAAAATGTCAAAGAGAGACAGGTTTTTCGGACCGAAGAAAATTCCAGAAGGGTGAAAAGTGAAAAGAGCAGAGTGACCCTATGAACTTGACTGGTGAAAACTCAAGATCTGTTTTGAGTGACATCTATGAAACTCCGCTCACCACTTGTTTTAGAAGCTTTGGTTATAAGCTTGCGAAGAACAGATCAGGCGCGCGGAATAACCGATAGGAGACAGTGAGTTTCGCTTAAGGCGCAATCTACGCAGTTTTTGAACATTGCGCAAACACCATTCTGAGAAAAAACTTCGCTAGCGCTAACCTCGCGGAAGCCGATCATTAGAGGCTCTTCAGTGATGCTCGAAAGCATTTTTCTGACTGGGTTTGCGGGTGTTTTCGCACCTCGTCTCGCAATCGCAATTTCCTTAATGTGTAATCAGATTGCGAGCTGGTAACCGGATCAAGACTTATGAGTTTCAACTCAAACGCTTAGGAACCATGCTCCTTTAACAAACTGTCAGCGTTTACAACGCTTGATATCCATTGAGCAAATATCACCGAGATCTCTAAGTTCACCAAGTACCCCATTCTTTTCCCTACGCAAGGCGCTAACTAAAACAAGACGCCATCAGCTCTCGTTATCAGTTCCAAATTCAGGAGAATTCTCTCTGAAGACTGATGCCGAGGTATCTCAACGCTCTCTGAAACTGACGCTGCAGAAGGAGCGACATCGTTCTTGTCTGCATGCAGAAGGAGCATATGTATGCATCAGCCACTGGATCAACGCATTAGCGTTGTCTTTTCCGACACGCCGGAAGGTGCAGCAGCACTCACCTTCGCGGCTGATCTGATCAAAATGACGGGCGCCGGCAAGCTGCTTCTCTACGTTCGAGTCAAGGCGCAATGCAGCACCATGGCTCAGGGCGCTTCGGAGCAAAACGCCGACAACCAGCAGCGGCAGCGTGTCTTCGCACACGTGGAAGAGCTGACGGGACTGACACAGAGAGAAATCGACCTCGTCGAGTTCGACTCCACGGCTTCCATCACTTTTCCCGCCCAAACCATCGTCGTCGATCACGGGCTTGTCGGGCGGCGCTCCGACTTCAACGTTCTGATTCCTTTCGACGAGCACACGCTCGACGCAAGAGGGAAAGGTCCGTTCCTCATCCCGTTCGGCGACAGTGAATCCGATCTCGACGCCGCTGACGTCGGCTTGCCGCTCGCGCGCAGGCTCGGTAGGTCGGTCGTCTTTTACCACACGACCTGGCGCAGCGCAGAAGTCGCGTCGGCGGACGCCCGCGACCACATGTGCGAAGGCGCACTGGCTGTCCTCGCCGCTCTCGAAGCGAAGGCTACCGAACTGGGCGTCGAATTCAAGACGGAGGTCGAAACCGCACCGGACGTCACCGAAGGCATCCTGCATTCGGCTGTGCGAAACACGGCCAGCATGATCGTGGTCGACCGCGGTCGCAGAACGTTGATCGGCAGCTATGTCAATCAGATTCTCGACCAGTCACCGATTCCGACTCTCGTCGCGGCGCCATCGACGCAAGAGCGCAAGCCGCTTCCCAAGCCGGTTCGCGCCCGCCGCAATCTGACTGCGACGGACGCACAGACGACGACGCAGCGTGGCAAGTGGGGCTTCGTGCCTGATTTCATCCGCAACAACATCGGCAATCCCATCTTCGTCATGGTGATCGTCGCTGCCATGTACGTGGTGAAATCGATCGTGAAGATCACGCTCGGTACTGCCATCAACTCGCCGATGCTGACCGGTGACGGTCTGCACAACATCGCCGACATCTTCGAGGCGCTCGCTGTCATCCTCGTCATCAAGGTCTCGATGCGACCGCCGTCAGAGCGTTATGCCTACGGGCGCAAGAACATCGAGTTCGTCTCCGCGGGCGCGATCGGGCTTGGCCTCATCGGCATGGCCATTCTCTTCACCGTCAAATCGGTAACGGGCATTCTTGCAGGATTCCCGGACATCGACACTGCGGTGCGCAATATCATCCCATTGCCCGCGTTCGAGCCGCTCATCATGAGCTCCTCACACTTCCCCTGGGTGGTGGCAGTGACGGCGGGCAGCGTTGCTCTGTCCTGGTTTGTCAGCCGTTATCAGATAACGGTCGGCAAGAAAACCGGGCACGACAGCCTGATTGCCGATGGTGAAGAAACGGCCAGCGATGGTCGTATTGAACTCGTGGCACTGGTCGGTGTGCTCGCAGAGTACATCTTCCATGCGCCGTGGATCGAGTATCCGCTCGGTATTGTCATCGCCTACCTCATCTTCCGCACCGGCAACGAGCTTTTGCAGAAGGCGTGGCACGTGCTTTTGCAGCACAGCATCGGCATCGAGCACGACCAGGAAATCCGCCGCATCCTCAGCACTTCGCCCGGCATCAAGTCGGTGGAGTCGGTGAAGACCTTCCAAGTCGGACGCATCGCGGTTATTCACCTGACGGTGACGACGCGCTGCACGACGCAGAAGGTCAATCACATCAAGTACGCCATCGAGTGCGCGGTGGAGCGTTATGTGCTCGCTCAAGACTTCCACAAGGTCGAGACGCACATCAACTTCCAGCCGCCTGTGCCCGACCGGCACAGGGAGGCTGTCGCCATCGTTCGCGCCGGTGACAGCATCGCGGTCGCGCCCACTGTCGAGGAGGCAACGTCCTTCCTCATCCTGGACTTCGAGTTCGGGCACATCACGCGCGCGACGGAGGAGACTCCACGCGACAATCCGCTGGCCATGCTCGCAGTCAAACGAGTGTCGCGCGTGCAGCAATTCTCGCCCACATCGAAACTCAGCGCACAGCTTCAACAGCTGGGCATCGAGATCGAACCTGCAGCCAGCTATCTGCCCTCTGCGCTCGGCTTCTCGCCGAGCATCCTGGCGTAAAGCGCCGGGGCAGTTTTAGCAAAACCAAACGAGGTAAAAATGAAACGTCTCTTGAGCAGCACTCTTGCAGGTCTAGTCGCGCTCTTCGCGCTGGTCGCCCTGACCGGTTGCGACAGCGCGCCGGAAGCTCCGCCCCCGCCGCCCGTCAAATACACCCTTACGGTATACGGAGACGGTGCCGAACCGCTGCGCACATTCCGTGGCACTCGCGGCACCGCGGGTGAAGGCATCGCCTACATCCTCATCGACGGACAGACCGAGTACACTCAGGTCAACGGCACCTTTGTGGTCGAGCCGGAAGGCGCTGCTTCGGTGACGAAGCGGGCGCCCGATTCGAGGTACAAGGTGACGCTCTACTCCGGCACCACTGCCTTGCATGAATGGTACACGTCCTACGCCTTAGCAGGCGAAGGCATTGCCTACATCAAGACTGCGGAGGGCGTCGATTACACAAGAGTCGGCGGCACCTTTGTCATCGAGCCGCTGAACTGACAGTTCACAACCCTGAAACCGGCGGTCTGACATCCTGTCAGGCTGCCGATTTCCCTGACGTTTGCGCTGGATACTCCCAGCGTACTTTCGCGCAGGATTGCAAACCCTAACCGAAAGCAAGCTAATGAAAACGCTCATTACTCTGGCACTGACCGCAGTAGTTGCGGTCCTCATCGCCGGTTGCGTACACGGACCGGAATGGTTGCGCCCGCCGCAGCAATTCCATGTCTCGCTGTACAAAGCGGGGCAGAAGGCTCAGTCGTTCAACGACACGAAGTCGAACACTTCTACCACGCAAAACTACGAACTCCAGCTGGCCGAGAGCGTCGAAGAGACGCTTTCCGACATTGGTGGCGATGCTTTCGTCATCGAGCCGGACGGAGCACCTTCGGCGCAAAATCCGACTGCTGCAACGAAGGTGAAGGTGACACTCTACAGCGGCGATGTCGCTGTGCGCACCATTTATGCCGAACAGTTCGACGAACAGTACGGCAACACCTACCTGCAGACGTCCGGCGCAAAGTACTGCGTCATCGTCCACGGCAAGGTGAAAGTCGAAGCGTCCGGGACGTCCCCTGACGGCAACAACGCGGCTCCGCAACCCGAAACACCTCGGTGCTTGCTGCAGCCAAAATAACGGAGACTAATATGGACGGAAACGTTCTTATAGCAATCATCTGTGGCGTTCTCGCCATCATCGGCATCGTCGCTCTAATTGCGCGTCCGCGTCGCAATGGCGAGCAAGCACCTCCGCCACCGCCTCCGGTGCGCTACAAAGCGACACTGTTCAACAACGGAGTGCCGGTCCGCACCTTCCGCGGATTGTCCGGAAGCCCCTCTGAAAGTGGACTGTACGTCCACGTGGAAGGTGACCAGCACTACACTGTGATGGGCGGATGCTTCATCCTCGAGCCGATCGACGCTGCAACCAATTCGCCGCGCACACCGAAGTCGAAGTACAAGGTGACGCTCTACGACGCCGGCAACATCATCCGCGAATGGTATGTCGAACAGGCAAGCCCTTCGAAAAGCGGCCTGTATCTTTTGCCCGAAGGGGCCAAGGAATACACCATCGTCGGTGGCACGTTCCTGATGGAACCGCTCACCTAACGAAACCCAAACGACGGGACCGACTGACAAGAAATCAGCGGTACCAGAGGACCAATCAATGCTCTCTGCAGCAAGAAAGTTTTTCGCCGCCGGCCTCGTGCTGGTGGCAGCCCTTCTGCTCACGGGCTGTGACGACACGGCGCGTTACTCCGTGAAGGCATACAGCCTCGGCAACAGCATCGGCGAATACCAAGCGCGCTCTCTGTCCGTCGACAACGTCGGCACGGCAAGCTTCGTTCTTGCCGAAGGCGGCCGCTCAGTCGTCGTCAGCAACGGCTATGCGATGCGCCGCACCGACATCACCACGCCGTCGTCGAGCCCGTTGGTTTTCCACGGAATGCTCTACAGCGGCGGCAAGGAAGTCGACGCGTTCGACGCCTCTTCCATCACTTCGTATCGCGACCGCGTCTCGCTAGAAATCAACAATTCCCAGCGCGCAGTCTTCAGCGGCACATACGTGGTGCACCACATCGGCGCCAACATTGCCGGCACGCCGGACACGGCACGCTACAAGGTGACGCTGCACAACGACGGCGCAGTCGTCGGTACCTGGTTCGCCGACAGCCATTCGACGTCGCAGGGCGGCGGCTTGGTTCTGAAGATCAACGGCATCGACAATGCCCTGATCATCGGCGGACAGTATCAGATCCAGCAGATTCGCTAATTCTTTCTCCAAGCCGGGTGTCATGCGCATCTCGTTGATGCGCGTGAACCGACTTGGGAGGTTTCAAGAGGAGACTGTCAAATGTTCAAATTCGCAAGGACCATCGCGACTGCAGTTCTCACCGGCTTCCTGCTGCTCACGCTGGCAGGCTGTGGTGATTCTCCGCCCACCACGTATGCCGTAAAGGCTTACAGCGGCGGGCAAGCAGTCAGCGCCTTCGACGCATCGAGCTACAGCTCGGGCGATGGGCGAATCATCGCCAACATCGCCAACAATCGCCAGAACATCGTCGGCGGAACCTTCTCCGTGCGTCGCTCCGACGCGCGCGCCACCGACAATTCCGCAGCGGCCACCAAGTACGTCGCCGAACTCTACAGCGGCGGCAAGGTCGTGGAGACCGTCAACGCCTCTTCCATCTCGACCGGCAGCGGCAAGGTGTTGTTGCGCGTCAACGGCAATGTCGAGCAAATCGTCTTCGGCGGCACCTACATTTTGCGCCACATCGGCGCCAATCTGGAGGGCAAGTCGGACGGCTCGAAGTACAAGGTGACGGCATACAGCGATGGCGTCCTCATCGGCACCTGGTATGCCGACAGCTACTCGACCGGTGACCAGCGCATCACGCTCAAGGTCAACGGCATCAGCGAAGCGCTCGTCATCGGCGGCAGCTACATCGTCGAGCAGTTCCGGTAGAAGGTGAGGACGGTCCTCATCTAAAGCCAGAACTCATCAATTCGGAGGCGACCAAACGGTGGCCTCCCCAAAGAGAAAGTAAAGCCAATGAAACGTCTTCTCGCAGTCGTCATGCTGCTCGTTGCAGCTCTGACGCTGACAGGATGCCAGCAGTACGATGCCAAAGCGTCGTACTTCGAGGGCACCATTCTGGCGGAGTATCATCAGTCTCGCTCGCGCGGGACGGACGACACCTTCACGCTGACGTTCTACGAACCCGGCAAGTACGAAGTCACCTTCTCCCGCACACCGGGGCAGGGCACACGTGGTGCTGAGCACATGCCGCAGAACTTCACGGTCGACCTCGAGCAGGCGCCGCGTGTCCGCGTCATCAGCCAGTACATCCTGCCGGACTTCCTGCGCGTGACCATCACGCACAACGGGAAATCGGAAACTCACGACTTCCAATAACGCACCATCCGTGCGTGACTGATAGTCAGTGAACCCATCGTGGGGCGGCAAGATTCCTAACGGATCTTCGCTGCCCCACGATTGTTTTTCGCACAATTTCTGCTACATACACTAGTAGCACCATGCCCAAGATAGAAATACCTAAGCAGCAAGCAAAAAAGAGGGCTGATAAATCCAAGCAAGCACGCCTGTTCGACGATAAATTGCAGTTATCTGCAACTATCGTCGAACATACGAATTGCGCACAGCGTCTGCCAATGCGCCGATAATTTGCGATTTCATAATTCGAGCGAGTGTCGTCATTTATCCTTGGCGAGAGCGTCTCGAATGATCGGCTCCCAAAGATCTTGACCAGACTTGTTCATATGCAGCCTGTCGAAACCGAAAAGCTGCTCCTTGAGCCGTCCTTTCGAGTCGTACATAACAGGGCGAATATCCACGAACTTAAACTTATGCGAACGCTGCGCTTCTGCACTGACGAGCGAATTAGTCTCGTCATAGAGCTTTTGCAGCTTCACACGACTCGGTCCGGGGTTGACCGACACGAAATAGATCTTCGTCTCGGGCAGCGCCTTATGCACAATGCGCTCGAACTGCATGAAGTCGCGATACACGTCCTTGGCGGAATCACCATCGGCAAGATCGTTAGTGCCGGCGTAAAAGACAATACGGCTCGGCTTGTACGGAATCACAATGCGGTTGGCATAGTGATTGATCTCATCGATAGTTGCTCCACCAAAGGCGCGATTGACTGCGTGTTCGGACTGAAACTCTTTCTCCAGATTGGGCCACAATCTAAATGTCGAGCTTCCGACGAAAAGCGTTTCACCAGGCTTGACCGGCTTAGTTTTGTCTTTCGCCTCGTAGGCTTTGATCTCGCCTTCAAAGCGATCGATGTTGTTCGACGCCTGGGGCAAATCGGGAAAAATGCTTTGCGATAAAACGGGGGCTAAGGCCAGGACCAGGCTTGCAAAGAGCAAGGCGGCGCCTGCAGATCGCGAATGTTTCATCTCACCTCTCAAATATTGTCCAGAGAGTTTAGCAAAAACAGGCACTGGTGTTAAAACCAGCCACAGTACACGTTTCTCGCGCGGGAACCTCAGCAAAGTCGCTGCGTCTAATTCCCTAACGAGAGAAAGGAGGGAGGTGTAACCCACGCACACCTCCCCCCGACTCTTTAAGGGAGCTCGCAACGCGAATTCCCTGCAGGGGTGACGCAGAGCGTCGCCCCTTTTAATTTGCACAGCTATTGTGGGTTCTGCGCAAATGTCCAATTGTCACCACCTTTGATTTCCAGCACCTTATTGTGATGCTTGAGCAGCTCGGCGCGGTGGGCGACAGATACGACCGTGATACCGCTAGCGGTGACAAGATCGTACAGTCTCGATTCGTTTTGCGAATCCAGCGAGCTGGTAGCTTCGTCGAGGATTGCCAGTTTCGGACCGGCGTTCAACATGCGCAAAAACGCAATGCGCTGCTGCTCGCCGAGCGAAATCGTGTCGGACCACGGATGGATTTCATCCAGGCCAAAACGTTCGACAAACTCCGACAGATTGACCATACGCAGCCGCTCGATCAGCTCCGCATCGGTGGGAGTTTCACCGCGTCCCGGATAAGTGAGCTGGTCGCGCAACGTGCCCAACGGCATGTAGGGCTTCTGCGGCAGGAAGAGAACATCTTCCTTGGACGGTGCGTCGATGCGCCCCGCGCCAGCATTCCAGAGACCAGCGATGGCTTTGAGCAGCGAGCTTTTGCCGACGCCGGACGGTCCTGTAATGATCAGCCTGTCGCCTGCATTGATGGCGAAGGTCAAGCCGGACATGAGGCGGCGCTTGCGATCGGGCGTCAGAACAGAGACGTTCGACACCACAAGCCCATTGTCCGTAAGACCGCGCTCGATATCGCAATCGCCCTCGGGAGGGCATTTTGCATCGTGGCGCTGGTCGAGAATCTCATTGAACGAACCCAGACGCTGCACGCTCGCGGCGAGTTCGGCAATCAGCATGAACTGACCGACGAAGACCGACAGCGCACCCAGCACGCGCCCGAAGGACGTGCCTGCCTGAAAGACGGCACCGACGTCCGTTGTTCCGGCGAAGAAAAGCGGCGCAGTCAGCACCATCGGAACAACGATGATGGCGTAGTCGTACCCGACACGGAAAAGCGTCAGGTTACGCTGCCAACTAAGAACACCGTTCCAGTTGGACAACACTTGCCTGAAGCGTTCGGAGACGCCCTTGTGCTCACGTTCTGCACCGCGATAGCTGGCGATCGAAGTCGCATGCTCGCGCGTGTACATTAAGTGACGGCGGAAATCAGCCTCCAGCCTTTCTTGCTGGAAGTTGAGCCCAATCAGGCGCTTGCCGAAGTACATCATGATGAATGTGCCGAACGCGGCATAGCCGACGGCAACGAACACAAGCGTGGGCGAGATCAGCCAGAGAATGGTGATGAACGCGCTGAACGCCATCGCACTGTCGATGAGCGCCAGTGAAATCGTCATCACTTTGTCGCAGACCAGCGTCACATCCTGCTGGAGGCGCTGATCCGGATTGTCCACTCTGGGGTCGCCGTTGATGCTGTGGAAGTGATCGTTGTCGTAGTACTTCGCCAGGAGATGCCTGGTAAGCCAGTCTCGCCAGGCCATGTGCAACTTGCCTTTGACCCAGCCGAATAGACCGACCAACGGGGTACCGATAGCGAAGATCAAGGCGTACTTGATGATGCTATGCCAGAACTCGAGTTGGTGCTTTTCTTGCAGCGACGTGAGCACGGCGCGCTCGGCGTAGCTGATCTGAACATTCAGGATGTTGATGCCGACAAGCATTGCCAGCACCAGCGACAACCAGCCCCAGGCGACCCATTTGCGGTCGCCGAGCCAGAACAGTTTAACGAGCCCGAGGGTTCGCCTTATAGTTTTTCCATGCGTATTCATACTCCTGTCCTTTACTCAAATCCTCGTTTGTAGGGGAGCCGCATGCGGCTCCCTGACTGGGCGGCGCATGCGCTGCCCCTACATAAAGGGGTGAGACATTTGCAGTTTGCCGGGGCACAACGAGTCCTCGGCAGCATTAACATTTGGAGTTCAAATTGAAATCCGCAGAGACAGCATTACTGCCACCTCCGCGGTTTCAAGTCGTAAAACGCCTCAGGCGAGTTCGACGACGACTTCGGCAGGCAGCTGCCCGACCGGAATCTCGAGAACCCCCGGACGTCCATTGATGCTCACGCCGTGATTCCAATATGGCAGCGCCAGCACCACTTTGTTCTTCACTTCGCCTTCAATGCGAAGGAAGAGACGATAACCGCTGCGCTTAGCGGAGAAGCTGATTTTGCCGAATTCGGTCGGCATGTCGACGATTTTCGTTTCGCCCGGATGATGCATCCAGTCAAAACGCCAGCCGCCGCCGATGACCAGACATCCATCTTCGCGCTCGTAAGCGATCATCGATCGCACCGAACGCACGAAGTCGGAGCCCACCCAGGTGTGCGGCATATCGCCGATGAACTGCGGCTTGAGCGGGTCTCGGAAGACACACTCTGCCCAGTGACGCCATCCCTGCGGGCGACGATGGGGCATGAAGAATTCCAGCGTCTTGTGCGCCCACTCGCGATAACCCAGACGAATCAGCGAGCCGATGGCGCGCGTTTCGTAGGGTGTATAGCCGTCCCACTGACCGTAGGGCGCCATGCGCGAGTAGAAGAACGACCAGTATTCTTTGAACGTGCGATCGAGATCGCCGCGCAACTCGGTGGCAAGAAGCCCCGGGTCCAGCGCGATTGTCGTCGAGCAAGCGTCTTTGTCGCCTCGGTCTGCGGCACCGACAATGGTGTCAAAACCGTATTTGACTTTGCACGCTTCAATCGACGCGAAGAAGTCCTTGCGGAACTGCTCGGCGATGCGCTCCATCTCAGCCGTAAGCTTGTGCGACGCACCGTGGAATTCTTTGGTGAGAAACACTGCATCGCGCAGCCCTTTCAAGCACCAGAAGTCATCCCAGTACGAATATGCAGGCTTGTCCGAATAGCCTTCGTGCGAAATAGAAGGCGGCAGGAGTCCGCGCAGGTGGCGATTCTCCTCCTTGTCGAACTCAGGCGTGCGCGTCTGCGCGAGCAAGCTCTCCAGATATCCCACTGCGCGAAGAACGCGCTGGAACATGCTGTACAGCATCTGCTTGTCGCCCGTGTAGCGGTAATATTCCGCAACGAGATAGATAAACTCGCCGCAGCTGTCGTGCTCCGGCGTCGGGTCGGCGCCACGGTGATCGACGCAGCAAGGAATTTTGCCGGAGTCGAACTGGAACTTCGCGTACCAGTTGATGAAGTCGCGTACCTCTTCGTTGTACCCGAGCTGCAGAAGCGCGGACGACGTGAGCGCACCATCGCGCGCCCAGGAGCGGTCGTAGCAGCGCACGCCAGGCTGGATTCCGACGCCCTTGCGATTGAGCAGGATGTAACCTGCCTGCGCCTTGTACGTCAATTCCAAATCCTGAGCCGCCGGCGGAAGGGTGATGTTCACCCGCGCCAGACGCTTGCGCCAATAGTCGACCGCCTGATCACGAGACTTGAGCGCTGCCATGCCGACCAGCTTTTTGTCGTAGCTTGCGTGGAACGGAACGGCGAGCACCACCTTCTTAGTGGCACCAGCCGGCAAGTCGAAGTCGTAAACGAGTGCGCCCGATGCAAAACCGTTCGCATCGGCAGCTTCGCTCTTCTCAGGCAGTTCGCCCTTCGCGAGGTGAAAACCGATATCACCCTCATCAAGAGTGGTGGCACCGAATCTGCCACGCTCAACCGCAGTGTTCACGCGGGTCGGGTCGTCGACGCCGCATTCAATCACGAGTTTGTCATCGTTGACTACGACGGTATTGCTCTTGCGCTTGATCGAACGTATGGGCGAGAAACCGCCGGGAGCGTTCAAGAACTGCCAGGTCGGATTGACCTGAAAGGGTCGAACAGCGAGCATCAGCTTACCAGACTGCGCTTCGGCGCCCGTGTTCGTCAGCTCGTAGCCGACAAACAAAACCGACTCACCCGGCTTGCCCAGCGCCCACGTCCGCGTTTTCAGCGAAAGTCCGTCGTGCTTGCGCTCGACAGTCGGCACAGGCAAATAACCGTCTTCCAGCGTCTGCTCGTGAGTGCCTTCTTTCCACGTCAGCAGTTTGCCGGCTGTGTGGATGAAAGGCTCAAGCGTGAAACCGAGCTTCTCAGTCTCGACCAGCGCGTCTTCGTTGATGAGCGCTTTCTTCGTGTCGGTCTCGACACCGGTGATCGTCCAGTAGCACTGTTCTGCGAGCAGATGGCGCGGATATAGACCGTGCCTGCTATCGGCAGCCACGTTCATGAAGAAATCGCTGGCGCCCTTGCCGAACGCGAGCGGCTTCACTTCTACGTTGCGAATGCTGTAGCCGGCACTGCGACTGGATTTGCGCAGCTTGATGCGCAGGTAGCGACCTTCGGACTCCGTCGCCATGACATACGCGCGACCGTTCTTGCCGTTCTTCACAGCATGCAGAACAGTCCACTTCTTGGCGCCATCCAAGCGGGTTTCCACGGAGTATCGACGAGGGTAATCCTTGGCGCCAAAGTCGATTACCAGACCGCCGAACTCGCGGTTGGCACCGAAATCGAGCACAAAGTCCTGCTTCTCCGCTTTACCTGAGTGCCAGAAAGTGTGGTCGAGTCCATCGACAGCACACTGCGCATCGTGCTTATCGCTCAAGCGAGAAGTAGCCGAAGCGGTCACGGGCATCTCGGTTCCGGGCAGCGGGAGCTCTTGGAACGTGAGATTGTCGAACCACACAGAACCCTTGCCGCCATTGGTGGCAGTCACGCAGAGCTCGATGTAGCGAACATCGACAAGACGAGACTTGTCCGGTCCCCATGCATACGAGAAGTGGCGCGCCTTGTTGCGCAGCTCGACTGTCTCGGAGGGGAACTTGAAGCTGGGGCGATTAACCCACCAGACCGTGTCCTGAGCCTCATTGACGAGCTTCAGTTCGAGCGTGTTGTCGGGCGACTGCCCGCGAACGCCGAACGTCAGCGCGTAATTTTCGGGGAGCGCGAGCTCCACCTTCTTGCGGATGAGCGCGAAACCCGCTCGTCCGTTGAAGTCGTAGTCCAGTCGCAGGTTTTTGCGCAGGCTCTTGTGCCCGTCACTTCCCTCGCTGTCAACGACCTCGACCAGCGCAACGACACCTTCGGTCGCATGCACCTCCCAATTCGATGCATCACTGCAATCGTCGAGCACAATCACTGCACCCGAATTGCTTTTGTCATTTTGGTCTGACATTGCTAAAACCTTTTGTTAGCGCTCCAGTTTCGGCTTTGCCTCAACTTCCGCGCGCTTCCCAAACTCACTACGGACGCCTCCTCGGCGCCCTGCGTTCGTCCTGACGGGAGCCGCGTGCGGCTCCCGTCAGAGTTTCAACTTCAGCGACGCAGCTTGTGCCGGTGGATGGCACGAGCGTAAGTGCGACCGGACTCCTTCACCGTGCGCTTCAGACCGTTGGCGCGGTCGACGTGCACGATGCCGAAGGTCTTGGCGAATCCGAGCGGCCACTCCAAATTGTCCAGGAGCGACCAGACGAAATAGCCGCGCACGTCCACACCCGCCGAACATGCGGCCGACAGGGCGCCCAGGTGGTCGACGATGAACTTTGCACGCTGTTCGTCGTTGACACTGGCTCCGTCGGTAGTGACGGTGAGAGTGTCGTCGAGAGCGGCGCCGTTCTCAGTGATGTAGATGGGAGGCAGCTTGTAGTGCCGGTGCATCTCGTCCATGAGACGAGCCAGACCGAACGGGTAGATCTGCCAGCCCATCTGCGTGCGCGCGACGTCAGGCGTTACGTAGTCGTGACCGTTCTCGTCCACGACAAAGCGCGTGTAATAGTTGATGCCCATGTAGTCGAGCTCCTGGGAGATCAACTTCATGTCGCCACGCTTGATCCAGTTGGCATTGCCGTGGCGCTTCGGATACGGGCGAACACCCGGCAGCTCCGGCGTCTTCGAGAGTTCCTCGACGACCTCAGGCGGATATTCGCCATTGAGCAGTCCGTCCAGATACCACGAGTACGCGCGCAGATACCGCTTGTGAGCGGCAATTCGGCACGCTTCAGTGTTGTCCTTCGGGTCGACGATGTTGAAGTTGAGCACGATGCCCACCTTCGCATCGGGGCTCGCCTTGCGGATTGCCTTGGCGGCGAGTCCGTGCGCAACCATCAGGTTGTGCCCGACGTGGAAAGCGACGTCGCCGCGATTGTACGCAGGCGCCATGCCGTTTCCGATGTAGCCGGCGATGATAACTTCCGGCTCGTTGAAAGTGGTCCAGTGCTTCACGCGATCGCCGAGTTCTTGCACCATCACTTCCGCGTAGCGCGCGAAAGCGTGCAGAGTCGAACGCGACAGCCACCCGCCCCACTTCTCCTGGAGCTTGAGCGGCAGATCCCAGTGATAGAGCGTGACGTAGGGCGTGATGCCCGCAGCCAGAAGCTCGTCCACCAGGTCGTTGTAGAACTGCAGGCCGGCGCGATTGATCTCGCCCGTACCTTCCGGGAAGATACGCGACCACGAGATGGAGAACCTGTAGGCATCGAGCCCCAGCTCCTTCATGATGGCGATGTCTTCGCGGAATCGGTGATAGTGATCGCACGCCACCTCGCCGGTGTCGCCTGAATGCGGACGACTCTTGTCGGCGAGGAAAGTATCCCAGATGCAGGGTCCGCGGCCGTCAGCCAAGGCAGCACCTTCGATCTGGTAGGCAGACGTAGCGGCGCCGAACTTGAAGTGCGCAGGCAACCCGGAGATTGCAGCATCGATCACACGCTTCTGAGCGGTAGTTTCCTGTTTGTGTCCCATTTTTCGATTCCCTGTTATCTCGTCCTCGCAGGGGAGCCGTATGCGGCTCCCTGACAGGGCGGCGCATGCGCCACCCCTACAGGACAAATTGCCTTACGAGTTCAGCCAGCCACCGGAGAATCCGGCAGCCTTGAGCCCGCGTTTGAGATGTTCGTTGCGACGCATCACGTTCCAGACCAAGCCGCTCTCATAGTTTTCCAACATGAGAACGATTGGACCCTGGTCGATGCCGATGCGCTCAGCATCAACCCAGCCGTTGTAAGTCCGGTTGTCGAACGTCGGATTAAACGCGTCGACAAAACCGAGATCCAAATCGAACAGCTCGGGACGGTCGCTGAGCCAGTGACGCAGCGCGGCCTTCGAGTTGATCGGAACAAAGGGCATCGCCGACAGCGCCGCAGTCGGTGCGATCGTTCCGTCGTCGAAGCCCATGGGACCACCGCGTTCGCTATATCCGCGGAAATCCACTTCACGCCCGTCGACGATCTTGCGACCGCCTCCAGGTCCATCGCATGCAGTCAGACCCCAGTTCACCGAGCTGTAGCCGCGCATGTTGTTCGGATTGACCACTGCGTAGCTGTGCTGCGCAAGCGAGGCGCGGCGAGCGTTTTCGTGGTAGTCAAAGCCGAGGCGGCGACCGACATCGTCGGTGATACCACGGAAATCGATGAACGCCTGCGGGTACTGATAGCAGAAGAGCGGCATTCCGTGCATGCGAATGAACGTCTGCCCGTAGTGCGTTTCAGTCTGCGCGTCCCCGATGAATGCCTGCCAACTGGCAGCCGGAGCCGCATGCGTGGGGGAGCCAAGCGCAAGAACATAGAGAAGCAACGCTTCGCTATAACCGCGATAGACTGGGTCCCACATGCCGCGCTCCGGCGTCCATGCGTGCAAAATCAAGTTGTCTTCCCTGACAAACCGCTTCCACTCGACACGCTTGTAGAGATTGTCCGCCATGTAGCGGATGCCCTTCTCGTGCGTGTTGTCACCGTCGAAGTAGCAACCAGCGAAAAGCACGCCGGCAATCAGCAGTGCAGTGTCGATGGTCGACAACTCGCTGTCCCAGAACTTCGGAGCGACTGCGCGAGTGGCGGTGTCGGGATCGAGGAAGTGGTAGAACATACCCCAATTGCCGCTTACGCCTTCGCGCTCAGGTCCTTGCGGGGCTTCAGATAGCGCCCGAAGAGTCTTGCTGACGTAAGTCAGGGCTTCGTCGTGCGTTATCCAGCCGCGGCTCGCCGCAATCGGATAAGCAACAAGTGCAAATCCAGTAGCAGCAACGCTGGCAGGAGCCTTCGGTTGGTCGCGGTCTTTCACAAGACCGGTACGGGGGTTTTGATTCCGGCGAAACCACTCGAAGTGGGCTCGCTGGGTAAATTCAAGCAACCATGCGTCCGATGCGTATCGAACAATGGCTTTGCGAGCCATCGGGATACGCCATAGCGAACGCAGGAGAGAGCTGGTCTTCATTGCTCATGCTCCTTATTCAGTTGTGATTTCAACGTCCGTTAACCCGAACACTAAGTCGTTCGAGCCGGACTTTTCTTAGAGGTGCAGTGCACCAGTGGTGGCGCGGAAGCAGGCGCAGAGCCACTGTCCGAAGGGACAGAAATGCTGATACGTGAACGCCGGGAGGAGGTGTTGATTTAAGAGGGTTTTCTCAAGAGAGAAAATTGTTGGCTTCCGGTCTTCGTTCTAGCATATGCGTTAGACCTAACGCGTACTGATAGTCGGGCTTGCACGCGCCTGGAAGTTTCCCAAAGCGAGGCTTATTTCTGGTTTTTACTAAAACTGGGCCACTTAGGCCTCTAGATAGGCTTTGATGAAAATCATAGAGTTACCATTCGCGCGAGCCTCGCGCTCTTGAGAAGCGCATGTCAACAGCGATTGCGCGAACGCTTAACTAGCTGCCGACGGAGACGGGTAAATATCTCTCGACAAGTGGAAGGTGGAAATTCGGTACGAATGCGTACAGGGCGAGTATGACAACTGCCGCCAATATGACCCAGCCCAAAATGAAACCGAAGATGCGAAAGTCGGAATCGACCTGTGATGCCGACCGGCAATCATAGGAAGACGAATAACCCCAACCGTGATGATGATGACGTCCTGGCAAAAAGAAGAACAGAATGTCGAGAATCGAGAACATTTTTGGACCACGCTCCAACGAGGGACTTGTTGGGCATCATATCGACTCTACTTGACAACAAGCTCGGCCATAATCATTGCTTAAACAAAGCGCCCAAAAACCTCACGAGCGCTGACTATTGCTCTTTCGTTGTTTCACTTAAATCTGAAACAGCACCCAAATGGTATGGACAGACCAATTGACCTAGAGTGAGCACATGCACGACTCTATTGCCTACAACCTTACTGCGCCACGATTTGAGCTCTCCGGATCAATCGGCCGCGTGGAATTTCTTCGGTAGTTCTCAAACCGACAGCGTCTGCCAAATTTAGTACCAACGGCTCAAAGTTTGACTCTTCAGGAACCCAAACCAGTTCTAGCATTTCGTCTGTGACAGTGATCCCCCTCGGGATATCCTGCTTAGCTCTTACAACTAGGCTTTCGGTTCGGCTAATAGATGGCGATGCTGCCTGCTTCACGCGCTGCTCAGATAGCGGGATTCGAAACTCTGGATGGTAATTCACCACCCACAACGTGATCAGAACTGGCATAATCACCGCGAGGAAGGCAACGGCGCCCATGCCGTTCTTGTATCTTTCCAGAAGAGACTCTTCGGTAACTGTGTCTTGTTTTTCGTCGATCACTCTCAGTCTCACCGGAATCCAATATTTCCATTATTAGCAGAGACGCAAATACGATCAGTCCTGCGTACAGGAAACATTTATGCGCTGGTGATTGCGATGGCTATTGCTTGTGATGGCTATTGCTTGTGATGGCTAATGCTTGCGATGGTTAATGCTTGCGATGGCTATTGTTCACGCTCACCAGGCGAAAGGTTGTTGTAGCTGCGCGCCGCCATCGATTCTTCGACGTGATATGGCAGCACTGGCTGCCCATAGGGGACCGCATGCGAGAGTTTCATTCCAACTACCGGCTGAAACTTGTAGAACGCCAACTCGTAGCCGCGCAGCCCCGGCATTTTGATTATCTTCAGGTCGTTTCCAGTCAAAACTTTTCCTTCAGGCAGGTTTTGCGCAGCTACCAAATAATCATCAGTGTTTCTCACACTTGGATTGAACGAGTCAGAAACCACTGTCTCGGCAGGCACATTGACTTCAGCAGGTACGTATACTTCGGCAGGCTCGACAGGAGCGACCGGTGGAACCGACTGTACCGTCTCTGCGGGCGGAACCGCTATGCCCAACGTTCGAAGGAACGGGCGTCCGAAATAGCCCATCAGACAAAATGCCGTGACCAGAAGAATCACACCACCAGCCCTGCCGCCGCCACCGCTAAAGTCCTTCTGAATCACTTCGTTGTTCATCGACAACACCCCACGCTTGTCTCTGAAATCCATTATGCAAAAGAGTTGCAATTTTCACTCCCGGGTAAACACTAGTTCCGCGCCAGTACAGGCGGTTGCACTACTTTGCTGTGTAATAGGGGCTGCTTCAAACTTCAGTCTGGAGATGGGTGATTTGGATTCCTTTTGGTCTTTCCTCCGAAAAACCGATATTTTTCGGAGAACAAAATCGCAAACACCTTGCAGGACAACGCTTTCGGGGATCGGTGGTTTTTGTCGGACAAGAAATCCGCAGAGCCTTGCAGCAACTAGCTTTTGGGAGATCCGCACTCCGAAAAACTTCTGTTTTTCGGAGAGAGTGTACGCTCATCAAATTTGTATTGCTCCCAAGCAGGCTAAAATCAATCGCCTTTACTACGGCTTTTAGTGATCCGGGCAAAAACATACGTGCCCAAAATGGGCAGACGAAAGTGGCTTGGTGACTGGGAATTCAGTTCCGATTTCCGAACCTGGCAGCTTGGTGCTTTGAATAGTGCGTGCTGGAAAGCAGCACAAAGAGCTGCTCTTGTGAGCAGCGTGTAAGTGTGATGGAATTGTATGAATCAGATTAAGCGGCTTGGGGGTTGGCTTTGCGATATGGATTTTTGAACACGCAGGCGACAATAAGGTGACTTGCAATCTGTTTCTCCAGGTGCCTTCGGTTCCACCGATAACAGAACTCGTCTAAGTAGCACTGAATAAATTTCTTGCAGAAGTGATGGTAGGTGCCTTTAAAGAACCTTTTAGCATGGGAAACCGCAAGATTTACACAACGAAGATAACGATCCTGAAGGTGGTTAGGAATGTGACCCATCCTGAGTTTGTGCCCTAGCTCAAGGGCTACATGATGAGAACCCCAACCATCGGCGGTAAGCCATTGCCCAGGCGGATCTGACTCGACCTTCTCTGCGATTACTGGTTTCAAATCCTCGTAGAACGGGCTGTCCACGACCTTCATCACCAGACTTCCAGCTTGAATCCCTTCATTCTCAACAAGTACCAACACATATTTCTTGTTGGTACTTGGAGGCTTTCCCACGCTTTTACTTTTGCTGCGCCCTCCAAAAAGTGCTTCATCAAACTCGATAGAGCCAGCAAGCGTGAGATTCTCGTCGCGGGCGGACATGGCCGATCGAATCTTCATAAGCATGAGAGAAACAGTGTTTCTACAGACACCAAGCTGCTTCGAGAGTTTCATTGCACTGCAGCCGCCTTTGTCGTGAGCTACAAAGTAGATCATCAAAAACCATACAGTAAGCGGAATATGGCTTTGTTCAAAAACTGTCCCGGCTGTAATTGAACTCTGTCGGCGGCAAAGGCAACATTGCATCAAGCGGCGCGTGTGGACTCGATGCCCATCATTGTGTTCGCAATACGGACAGATAAAACCACGTGGCCAGCGGACGGCGTAAATCGCCTGCAGACACGACTCCTCATCTGAATACTTTTTCTGAAACTCCAAAAGGTTCATATCTACGTACAGCAATAGTTTTGCCTCACTTTTGGGGGAGTTAGCTATATCATATAGTTACCCATTCCACAAAAGGAAATAACGGGGAGCACCCGATATTTCACAAATTGTCTGCCTGAAGTGGGCAGGCATGGGCAAAAAAATTGGAAAGCGCAAGAATCCATGGCGTTACGCCACGACTCCTGCGCCTCCCAAAGAGCGTTTCAACGCGCAGGCATTTCATCCCGCAAGCATTTCAACCCGCAAGGGGAGTCGACTACCAAGATGGCAGCCGACTCTCCAGAGCGACGGAATTACTTCGTCGGGTTGACGACGACGCCGGCGAAGAGCACGGCATCGGTTTCGGAGTCGATGGTGAACTTCACGAACGGACGATTGACCTTCATCTGGAAGGGCATCGAGACGCTCTCGGTCATCACTTCGACGACAGTGGCGGCGAAGCCTTCCGCGCCTTCCTCGTCGAGCTTGAAGCCGGTGCGGTGCTTCACGTCGCCGATCTTGAGGTCGAGGTCTTCGGACATGCCGGTGAAATCGGCGCCGCCGAAGGCGTCTTCCATGCCGAGATTGATGAGTGAGTCCTTGAGCGAATTCTCGTAGCCGATGTCGATGCGCGGCAGCCAGAGCTCGCCGTCGCTGCCGTGATCGTGCTTGGTGAAGCCCAGGATTTTATCGGCATCGAGCGCGGCAAGCACGTCGTCGATGCTCTTGCCCTCGTAAGGCAGGATGATGACCTCACGGACAGCCTTGGACTCGCCAAACGGCAGCACGACGGTCTGATATGTCTGCCAGTCACTGCTGTAAACCATCGAATCGTTGCGGTACATCGTGGCGATGTCACCGACGCCGGCGAAGGGGAGATCTTTGGTCAGCTTCTTGTCGAACTTCGAGGTCCACTCGCCCTTGAAGTAGACGCAGTTGACGAGGAACATCACGGCGTCCGGGCTGATCGACTTGAGCATCTTGTCGATCTTCTTGTTGGTGCCCTCGTAGACGAAGCCGTTGATGATGTCGAGGGTGTCCGGATCATCGAAATCCAGGTCCTCGAGCTTGGCGTTGAAGTAGCGCTTGTTCGCCTGCTTGAACTGGGGCTTGAATGTGACCCCGAGCTTGGCGAAAATGCCGTTGGCGATGTCGAGCGTCACACCGATGCCGGAACGCTTCAGCAGCTCCAGAAGGGCAGCGTAGCCCTTGTTGTTGGCGCCCAGATCGCTCTCGATGCCGAGAACGCTGGTCATGCCCTTGAGGGTCGTGCCACGCGCGCCGTTGGCGGTCATGCCGAGGGCGAGCGAAACGGAGAGCGGCGAAACAAGAACGTTCTCGCCCGGTTTGGCGGCGACTTCCTGCTTGAGGAGGTCGAGAGCGAAGGCGGCGGTCGGGATGACTTTGGAATTGCTCACTATGGTTTTCTCCTGTGACGAATTCTGGTTCGTCGTTGTGCAAACGGCTCATGAACCGCTTGCAAGGGAAGAATCGTCCCGGTGCTGCCAGTCATTTTTCGATCACGTGCGCCCTCAACACAGCCTTCGAGCTGAGAGAACATGCGCTTTAAATTGACGTGGGTTCGGAAAAGGACTGACGGGAAGTTGGAATTGGAAGTGACCGGGATAGGGGAAACCTACAAAGACCGTTGATCGCTCTGCGGGCAAAACCACTTGGCGTATCATTAGTTGTCTCTTCACAACAGTGAAAACCCTCGAAAAGCCGTGATAATCGCAGTAGCGCAGGTAGCGCGAAACCGCTCGAAAGGGTTCGCATTTACGTTACGGGTCTTCAGTTTTGCAATTTTCTTCTCAAAATCGCGGCGCTAAGAGTTCCAATTTTGAATTGATGGTGCCACTTGAGACCTGACTCACCAGACCACTTTCCGCTTGCGCAACCAACCATCGCTAAACCAACGGCTCAAACGCGTTTTCACCTTAAGTGCAGCTAAAAATTCGCGCGAGACGCGCCACTGAAAAGGTGGCTGCAGCCTTAGTTCTTGCACATCTTGACAATTATGAGTTAGACACCATTTTTATTTGTTTTGGAGATAGCAGCCTAAAAGCTCAACAAATAAGGCTTTCCGAATCTTTTAGTAGCTTAACCATTATGTTGGAGACATAGAGCGCACGCTGGTAGACAGTAAACGTCTTTCTTTTCCACACACTCCAAGAAATCGTTCCCGAGTAAACCACAGTCGAATTCAAACGCTCAAACGCACCGGATTTATATCCGTTGTTGGAGAACGCGTTTTTTGAGATGAGGTTGATTTCAGGACGATGAGCTTGCAAGTCGCGTTTGCGATAGCGGCTTGGCGAGTGTGTTTTGGTCTGGTTTCACTTCGCGAAGGACGCTTTGCGATGTGGCCGGGCATTCGACATTTCCGCGTTTCTCAAAGAACGCCGCTCCCTCTCACGCTCACACATGTGAGAACGCACAGCGTTCCAGCGTGAGGCGAGCATTACCCATGAAATGGAGATACACGTGAGCAACTCACCCAAACTGACCAAGTATGGCGTCCCCTTCCCGGCACGCAATCAGATGGTCACGCTGAAACAGCTCTCGCCCCTTCCGGCGGGTTGGACGTCTCTGGCTTCCGCCTTCGTCAAGCAGGCACGCCGCTCGCCCGAAAAACTGTTCGCCACGGACACGACGAAAGGACGCATCACGTTCGCCGATGCGCTCCTTCGCTCGTGCGTGATGGCACGCTTCCTGAGCCGCAAGGTGAAGGGACAGAAAGCCATCGGCATTCTGGTACCGCCCTCGGTGCCGGCGACGATCGCCAACTTCGCGACCACACTGCTCGGCAAGTGGTCGGTCAACCTGAACTACACCGCGACGTCGGAAGTGATCAATGCTGCCGCAAAGCAATGCGACATCGGGGTCATCATCACGTCTCGCAAGGTGGTCGAGAAGCAAGAGCTCAAGCTCAACGCTGAAGTGATCTACCTGGAAGACCTGCTGACCGCCATCACCAAGGCCGACAAAGCCTGGGGCTGGTTCGTCGCCAAGGTCGTTCCGACCGCACTGCTCGGTGCATTCCTGCCCGGCATGCGCACCACTCCGGACGACATCACCACCGTGATGTTCACCTCCGGCTCCACCGGCGACCCCAAGGGTGTGATGCTGACGAACGGTAACGTTCTGTCCAACATCCACCAGATCAACAATCATGCCAGCATCGAAGAGAACGACGCGGTGGTGGGCATCCTGCCCTTCTTCCACTCGTTCGGCTTCACCGTGACGCTCTGGACGATGGCGACGCTCGGCCGCTCGGCTGCGTATCACATCAGTCCGCTCGACCCGCGTGCCGTCGCCAAGCTGCTCGAATCCGAGAAGCCGACCTTGATGGCGTGCACTCCGACCCTGATGCGCTCGTATCTCGCGCGCTGCACGAAAGAGCAGTTTGCCAGCGTTCGGTGGCTCTTGCTGGGCTCGGAAAAGCTGCAGCCTGAGCTCGCCCGCGACATCAAGGAAAAGCTCGGTCTGGAAGCCGTGGAAGGCTTCGGCTGCACCGAGCTGGCTCCGGTCGTCGCTGCCAACTCGCCGTCTGAAGTGACGACGCCCGACGGACGTCGCGTTCACGGTAACAAGCTCGGCTCAGTCGGGCAGCCCGTTGCCGGCACCGCCATCGCCATCGTCGACATCAACACGGGCGAAGTCGTGCCTTTCGGCTCCGGCCAGGAAGGTCTGATTTTTGTCGCCGGTCCGCAGGTGATGAAGGGCTACCTCAACCGCCCGAAGGAGACCGACGAGGTCCTCGACGGCGACATCTACTGCACCGGCGACATCGGCTACGTCGATGCCGACGGCTTCCTCTTCATCGTCGACCGCTTGGACGAATTCTCCAAGATCGGCGGCGAGATGGTGCCCAACAAGAAGGTGGCGGCGAAGCTCCGCACGCTCACGGGCGTCACGGAGATGGAACTGGTCGTGACCAGCGTCCCGGACCCCACTCGTGGCGAGCGCCTCATCGTGCTCTACACGGTCATGCCCTGCACTCCGCAAGAGGCAGTCGGCAAGCTGGGCGCCGACGAAGGCGTGCCCAAGCTGTGGATTCCGAAAGCCGGTGACTTCTACAAGGTAGATGCCTTCCCGGTCGGACCGACCGGCAAGCTCGACCTCAAGGGAGTCAGAAAACTCGCCAAGGAGCTGAACGCGGGCGCCTAACCACAGGCGCATTCCGGAGGGGGCACTTTCGCCCCCTCCTTTGCCGTGGCTCAAAAACGAGAAAAAAATGACAACAACTCACCTGCTCTTCGCGATTGCGGGCGCCGTTTTGCTCGCCGGCATACTCGCCGCCGTGCGAGTGCGCTACTGGATCAACGAAGGTAAGAAGCTCCTGCAACCGGGCTACATGACACCGAAAGTCTCGTGGTGGGCGCGTGCAACGCGACTCATCATCGGACGCTTCGCACTGTGGCTGCGCGTGGGTCGGCTGATTATCATCGGCAAAGAGAACCTGAAGTTCAAAGGGCGGCTCCTCATGCTGCCCAACCACCAGATTGAAAAGGACGCGGTTCTCGTCACAGCTGTCTTCGGCACGATGCACTTTCGCTTCTTGATGGCGATCAACCAGATAACCGCGCTGCGAGCACCGTTTGCAGCTTGGCTGGGCGGTATCGCCGTGCATCACGACCGCAACCCCTCCGCCGCCGTTCGCACAGCGATGCGGGCAATGAGCGCGGAGAAAGACAGCTCTCTCGTTGTGTTTCCCCAAGGTCGCCTGATCCGCGACAACACGCTGCGCCGCGAAGACTTCTTCGCCGGAGCGTTGATGATCGGCAAGCATGCCGCCAAGAAGAGCGAACTGCCCTTCGCGGTGCTGCCTGTCGGCATCTACTACGATCGTGATTCGAAGCATGCCACGATCCTCTTCAGGATAGCGCGAATGTTCGGCATTCGTTGGTTCTCGGACTGGTTCAACGAAACCACATTCGGTGCCACAGTAGCCTTCGGGAAGCCGATTCCGCTTGCAGACCTTCCGGACGACTTGGACGCTGCGACGGACATCATCTTCAACGAGATAAAGCAGCTGTCCGAACTTGCCGAGAAAGAGACCAAGCGTCGTCTCGGCTAATCGGACATAGACCGCAATAAGGTCTAACAGGGGGCACGGTGAAAAGGGGCTTCAACGCTCTTCTTTCATCGTGCCTTTCTGCTTTAACGCTTACTGCCACATGCTATAGTAGCGCCTTGGGAAGATCAAAGCGCGTTTTACCGCGCTTCAACCTCATCCTCCCAAAAACCTTTTAATTCCCGCCTTTACGCTTTAAGCGGTTGATGTGATTGTTCAATTCGTCAGCAGTCAAATTCTGTGAATTCAGATATTTGTCGTAGGTCGATGTGCTGGCAATTGAGTCGAAGTTAGCTTTCACGTAGTTGATAAAAACCTTTCCAATGCTGTCTGGAGTGAAGTCGTTAAGCTCTTCCTTGGAGATTCTGTAGTCCTCTTTGTGCTCGCCGTAGTTAGTGTCTACATCCTTGAAGTTGCGCTGCATGTAACCCATCGAGAGCTTCGCAGCCAGGTCCGGATGTTCTTTCAATGCGTCAGCGACTGCGGCAAATGAAGCTACTCTTTCAGCCTGAGTTTCAGTTTGCCCTCTTTGTTTGAGCGATGCATAAATCGCATCTACCGCCTTAAGCGGGCTCGTTTGGCTGTCTGTAAGCGCTTTATTGATGATGTCGGTCACAAACTGCTCGCGTGGAATTTGCTTTTGTCTTTGAATGTTTTTGTCTAATTCGATGTCGTCAATAATGTCATCGTTGCGGTTGAGAGCTTTGATGTTGGGCAGATCTTTTAGCGCTTCACCGGCAAATGTCTTGTTCATTGCCTTGCCGTTGTTTGCGATTTGCTGAACGTAGTCAGCTTCGAACGGCATCGTTTTCAATTCAGTGGTTTTAAAATCTTTGAGCCAAACAGCGGAAAGATTTTTCAGAACTCCCGGTCTTTTCTCTTCCAATTCCTTTGACAGCGACGTCCAGAACTCCTGCTTTTCCTTATCGTTCATCGGGACATCATCGCGTCTGTCGCGTAAATCGAGCACACCGTCGTGGTCTTCATCTCGGCCGGCATACACATTTTGCACGGAGGACTTCATAAAATTGAATGCTGAAGTTAGGGATTCATCTTGAAGCTTCGCAAGAACCTGGTCAGCGAGACTGTCTTTGCCTGTCTCACGCGGGTCTGGGTGAAAGGAAGAATCAGAAACATGAGAAACCATATTTAGAACCTCAGAAACCGACTCGCTCGTAGCGGTAGCGGTGGGGGATGGCTGAAGTATCGGGTGGCAACATCACAATCACATCACAGTGCAAAACTTTTCCGGAGAAAACCACGAAAGGCCGGCGGCGATTGGCGCTTGCGGGCATTAAGTAAATCGAGACGGGAAACCGAGTGTGGCCGGAGTGCCAGACCCGGAAATGTTTAAAGAAATCAGGGCAATTAATGCGTTAACGAACCGCTTGAACATACTGGATACATGAGCACTCAAAAACAAATTATTGAAGAGTTCAAAAAAAAGTTTGGCGTGTCCGTAGTCGCCGCCAAAGATAGTCTAGAAATCGATGTCGCGTACCTCGAAGCGGACGAAGAAAAGACGAGCGCCTATATTGAATCGTTTCTTTCCAAAGAACTATCTCTGTATTCAAAGAAGGTACTCAAAAAGAGCAACTTGAGGAAAATCATTCTTTGCAAGAATTTAGTTTCGAGCGGAAAAAAGAGAGCCGGTCTTGCCGAACCAAAGTGGATTTTTTCAGTGCTTCTGGGAAACAACATCCTCATCAATGTTGATGCGCCACTAGATTCGTATGCACGTTCGGTGATTCACCACGAGCTTTATCATTTAATCGATGACTCCGACGACATCAACGGCATGTACGACAATCACTGGAAGAAACTCAACCATCCCAACTTCATCTATAAAGACGATCATCTGCCCAATCAACTATTTAAAGCCTCCTCTAAAGGTTTCGTCTCCACGTATGCAATGACAGCCGTGCATGAAGACAAAGCGGATACTTTTTCGCACATGATTGTTGATTACAAAGGCATTGAAAAGCTCGCGAAGACAGATGCTGTGCTACGGCGAAAAATGGAGCGCATGAAGGTGCTAATGAATAAATTCTCCAGCGAATTCGATGATTCATTCTGGAGAGAACGCGCCAAAATGTCTGAACGTTTAGTACGGTATTAGAGGCTACACTAAGACCGGCGGCAGGTTAGAGTTTTTGAGAAACTCGTGCAACTCTTTTGCGTTCGTAAAGACAAATCCCTGCCAACCGAGTTCCTTAGCTGCTTCGATGTTGGGCAGACGGTCATCGATAAATAGAACATTCTCAGGTGATACACCAAGTCCCTCGAGGCAATGGTGATAGATATCGTGATAAGGCTTGACGGTTTTCAATTCACACGAATAAGTCGCATGATGAAACTCAGGCAACCATGCAATTTCCGGCAGAAAGTCACGAAAGTCTTGTGGCATGTTGGATAGGATCGCAATTTTGAATCCTTGAGCCTTCAGACGATTCGCCCAATCAACAATCTCATGAATAGGTCGACTCCAACCTTTGTTATCTATTTCTACGCAGCGTTTGATCTGCTCAGGAGTAATTTCTACGCCGCACTTCTCGGCGACTTGCTTGAAATAAGCAGGACTCAGACTAATTCCGGAATCGTAATCGTGCCGGTGGTGCCAGTAGGCCTCCCTCAAAACATGCACGTTCAAACCGAGGCAATCAGCCATCTCCTCTAAATCCGAATCGAGATGCTCGTATGCAAGGACGCATCCAAAATCGAAAACGACCGCTTTGATTTCTGCCATATGAATCCCAAATGGTGAGTCGCCGCGTATTTCAATGAAATGCGCAGATGAAATTGTACAGGCAATGAAAAGCGCCGGCCCTCAATTTCAGACAGAAAGTTACTTTGCATAAAGACTACTCTCACTACCAAAGCCCTACTACCTTTTGTCGTTTTCCTTCAAAAAGAAAAAGAAAACCTTGGCCTTCCGGGGAGGAGACCAAGGTTTCCAAAACATTCAGTGAAACGCTGCCAGTCTTGTTTTTCTTAGCTGGCAGTCAATGCAACAACCCTACTGCTTGGGATGCATTATGCGCCAGACCAGAGCGATCACCAGCGTGGTGCCCAGGAATGTCGCATGGATGACCAGATGCTGAATCCACACGTCATGCGGAACAGCGGTGGCGCTCAAGCAATCCTGCAGCAACACGACGCTGGAGACGCCGACAAAGGCTAGCCCCAGCTTGACCTTGAGCATGATCGTGTCGATGTGATCAAGCCACTGCGGTGTCTGATCGGCGCGCCTTGACTTGAAGCGACTCACATAGATCTGATGACCGCCCATGATCGTGAGGATCATCAGCGATGCGATCATAGCTTGGTCAAGCAAGCTGACCATCTCGATCATCAACTGCGAATGACCGGCGCCGTGACCAAAGATGTGTTCTTTGGCGTTGTAGAGCAGCTCGCCAACCTGGAAGAGGAACTTCAGCAGGTATACGGTGAGCGCCAAAACCAACCCGAAATTAATCGGATAGAGCACCCATCGAGTGGCGAAGAGCAGGTCGTCAGCGACTTCGCTGAAGGTTTTGCGGCGGCGCGGCGGCGGGCGCACATCAGCATCAGCAGTCTGGTGCTGAGTGTTTTCGTTCTCGGTGTTGTTCATCTGTTCTCCCAACAAACATGAGGGGGGAATGGCACTTCTAATCAATCGTCGATCAGAAGCGGGTTGAGAAGCGTCTTGTAGTCGCCAGAGGGACGATATTCGGCGAGCAAACGTCCCTTGTGCCACATCTCGAAGACGAAGCCGGGAGGCAAGCCCTTGAGCTGGTGCTCCAACGGCGACGGCTCGATGAAGTTGAAGCCGTAGCGAGTGTCGTTGATGCTGTCCTTGACGCGTGCATGAGCGCGCGCAATGGCAGCCTCGTTGAACTTGAGGTTGCGCGTGTTGACCTTCGAGATCAAATACCAGAACCAGTAGGTGTTCAGGCACTTCAGCTCGATGTAGGCGAGAGCTTCCGGCGTGAAGAGCGCGGCGAGGGTATCTTCGTGTCCCTTCACCGTTTTGCCGGTCAGCTCCGACGCGAAGGCAGCGAGATGCTCGCCCTGCGCCTTGATGTCCTGCCACTTCTGCGTAAACATCTTGTCGTGCGAACCATGCGCAGCCCCATTGATTTGCCCGGCAGCGAAGTCACGAATCTTCGCCACCAGCTTTGGGTGCACATAAGGATGCAAATGCTGTGACATTGTTGTTCTCCCAATTATCTGTAAGGTCGACACCATGCTTCGACCGGTCTTATCTAAAGGCGATGGCGTGCATCACCCTTGTTGTCTGCAGGCGCGAAAATGCGCCGCCACGTTAGTTCAAAGGCAAATGCAAATCGACTTTCTTGTCGCCGACCTGAATCCGTTTCACCACAACCTGACCTAGCCAAGCAGGCATTGAAGCGCCGCCACAGTCGATTGTGCCGGTCTTCGAATTGGGCTGCATGTTCAGACAAGCTTTGATGATTTGGAAAACACTGCCAGCCGCCCAGGCTTGCGGGACGCAAGCAACCGGGTAGCGAACAGGCTCTTTGTGTCCGGCGCGGTCGAAACCAGCGAAGAGTTCGGGCAATCGCAAATCACTCTGCGCTGAAGCGGACGCGATCAGTCCTTCGAAGACACGGTGCGCATCAGCATGCCTACCGAGTTTCGCCAGTCCTTCGATGGCAAAGCCATTGTCGTGCGGCCAGACTGCGCCCACCTGGTAGTCCATCGGTTGATAGGCGCGCTCGCTGCTCGAGAGAGTGCGAATGCCCCAACCACAGAACATATCAGGCGCCATCAGCCGATCCGCAACCGCTGCTTCTTGCTCCGGCGTGAGAATGCCAGTGCCGAGCAAGTGACCAGGATTGGACGAAACAGCATCGCACTGGCGGTTTTCACCGTCGAGAGCGATGGCAACGAACGATTGCTCCGGCATCCAGAAATCCTTCTGGAACGCGTCGCGCAGCTTGTCGGCGCGCTGTCCAAGCTTGAAGCAAAGCGACCACTTGCCGAGCTGGCGCGCGACGGTAGCGATGCCTTTCCATGCGGAGTACAAGTAGCCTTGCGCTTCGCAGACAGCGATCGGAGCTTTGCCGAGGGTTCCATCCTTGAAGACAATGGAGTTGCCGGAGTCCTTCCAACCCTGGTTGCTCAGAGCCTCGCCCGCCACACCACCATAACGGATGTAACCGCCTGCAGTGGCAGCCTCAAGAAAAGCCAGAGCGCGTTCGACATTGGGCCAAAGCTCCTTCGCGAGCGCGAGATCACCGGTCCAGCGTACGTACTCGGCGAGCAACATCAGCCAGAGCTGAGTGGCGTCGACGGTTCCAAAATAGGGACGGAATGCCACTTCCTTGAGAAGTGCCATCTCGCCGGTGCGCAGCTCGTGCATGATCTTGCCGGCTTCCTCCGCTGTAACTTTGTCGTGCTTCTCGCCCTGATAGGCAGCAAGCACACGCAGCACATCGCGTGAGACTTCCGGCATGAATGGCACCGTCTGCAGCGCAGTAATGGCAGAGTCGCGTCCAAACGGCACGGCGAACCACGGAACGCCTGCAGCAATAGCGTTGCCGCGCGGGCTTTCCTGCCGTAGTATGTAGATATCGCGAAGCGCACGCGCGAAGATAGCGTTGAACTGCGGGTTGTCCGTCGAGACCGAACCGGTCGTGGCGACGAAGTTGCTATAAGCTTTGCGAGCAGAAGCAATTTCGCGCTCGAACGAACGCGGTGTACGCGCGATGTCGAACTTGCCATTCACACGAGCGCGCACGACGAACTCGACAGACGCCGGCTCGCCAGGCTTCAGCGTGAGAGGCACGCGCAGCATGCGATCATCGAAGCCGACGGTCGTATTCTGCGTGCTTGTGCGGACAAGAATCGACGTCTCGCGCAGCACATTGTCGAGTCCTACATAGCCCAGCGTCAGTCGATTGCCACGAAGAACTGGACGGCGCAGGGTTCCGCGCTTGGGTCTGTTGGCCCCGCGCACCTCGAACATATCCGCGAAATCGCAGCCGACGACAACCGCCAGCTCCGTTTCGACTGTCTTCTGGCTGTAGTTGGTGACAGTTACTCGTTCGATCAAAGCATCGTTCAAGACCAACTCGCGGTCGACCTTGATGCTCTGCTCGACTGCGCCGGGGAAGGCGCGATTGGCGTAGACGAAGTGGGCAGCAAAGCCCTCGTCGACGTTGCGATTAAGCGGCAGCAGAGACAAGCCGCCCAGCGACATGTCCCACTTGCTCAACCAGCGCGTATCATCGGCAAACAAGCCAAATCCCTGCTCGTTCTTGCCCGGCACCATTCCTTCGGTGTCGACGAGCAAGAAAAGCTTCCGGTGCTTGATCGCCAATCTTGGATGATTCGGATTCACAGCCAGGTAGGGCTGCGGCATATCATCCAACCACTCAGAATCCTTCGGGGGGCTCTGAGCGGTCGTGGAATTGTTGGCGCTCATTTTTGCGTTTCCTCTAGTCTATTGCCGTGCTGGTCTTGCACGACACGGTAGTCAAGATTTACTACCGACCATAGTTAGCATAGTTCAAAATTTTTGCTGCATCTTTGAAGGGCGCATAACGTCGGAGAATCGAGCGATATGCGCAATTCGAAAACGGAGCAAAAAGCTCGAACAGGGGCTAGATAGGCTCGAAAAAGCTTCGAAACGGTTCGAAAGAGTTCAAAAGAGCCAATCTAGAAAAGAAAAGGTAAGCCGAAACTCGAAGGCGGAGTTCCGGCTCACCAAAATCTCGGCACTGTGCGAAACCGACGACGAATCATCAGTTTGCGCCAGTGCCGAGTACAAATCATCTGTTGCCTAAAGCCTTCGGCTTCAGATGAAGTTCACAAACTATCGGCTGACTAGCCGACGGCGACGCTTACTTCTTCGCCTTGAGGTCGGTCTTGCTGTGCGTGGCGCCGAGGGTGACGGACGCGTTGACGCCGCAGTCTTCCTTGACGTCGTTCTCGGTGGAACTGACGGACAGGGTCGCCGCAGCGGTGACGCTCTTGTTCTCGGAATCGCCCAGCTCGTTCTTGGCGTGGCCGGTGGCCAGACCCAGAACCTCGTCGAGACGGGAATCGCGCTTCGCCTTGTGGGTGTTTGCGGTGCTCATGGTAATTTCTCCAATTTGTTGGGACTGTTGAGCTGAACTTACTTTTGCGCGTCTTGCACCCGAACTGCTCGCAGTGTTCCAGCACAAAGTCATGCCCGTGAAGTCTCTTCTTCCAAGAGGAAGACGAAAGGTCAAAGGAGGACAGAGTGGGTGGTGCTTTCGAGAAGTGCGGAGTACAGAAAAAATAGGGAGACGGCAGAAGTAACACCAGACTCTATGACCTCACCAGATGACTTCTCAAGTAGATGAGGTGCTATTTATGGTGTTCAACAGATCGCGCGACATAAGCATATACAAGGCTCTTGAGATATAAGCAGTGATCACAGGCGCTTGACTACCACTCTAGATTTGTCCAACGTTAGCGCCGCTAGCGCACACTTGCGACTCCCCGACCACGCCAAACGCAGTTTCCAAGCGGAAAGCTTGTCGAAACATTTGCCATGCTTGTCACGAGAATTTCGACAGGAAAGCGAAATGATTTTGAAATTGTATTGAAAGAATGGCTTGGCAAGTGCATCTATATAAACCACGCCATTTTGCATATACGCGACAGGTTGGTGAAAACTAGCTATTTAAGCTAGTTTTTGAACGACAGCTAAATGAAAACCTCACGAAAAACTATTGAAAGATTCACTGTTTCTGCGCTAATCGCGCTAGTCAGGCTCGTGAAATAAACATGACAGGCTCATGACAGACGCCCTATTCATGCGGCTTTCAGCGCTCAACGCTTGACAGGCACAGATTAAACACGATCTGAATCTCTTTGTTTTAGGGTGGCCCAAGACTACTCTGGGACTCATTCTTGTCCAAAGAAAAAAAAGAAAAACAGAGCGGAGTCCATCCTTACTAACGGCAACACCAACAGCCAAAACCAGCATATCTACAAGGGATCAACTCCCCGGACAGGAGCCCACCCTTTGCAACACGCTCTCAAAAGCTTCCGAAACCTTCGGAATGCCGTCATCAGCGCGTCTGTGAAGACACCTTTTCCCCCTTAGCCTTTAAAGGGAGACTACCAATGACCAACACTACCAACCTGCCCACCATGGGTCACGCCGAGGTTCTGATGAGCCACTGGCGCGGACTGTTCGTTTCTGTGCTGCGCAATGCTGCGATGTCGGATGAGAGCTGGAAAGCCCGCCTGAACTCGCTGGATGTGTTTGGACTGACGGAATTCCGTGAGCCCTCGAAGCATAATGCGAAGCCGATCGAAGTCGATCAGGACAGGCTGGAAGACCCGAAGTACCGCCGCTTTCTGGTGAGAAAGCTCAAGGCGCCGCGCCCCGGCAAGTGGACTTACCACAAGCTCCGCATCGAACGCGAACAGCTCGCTGACGACCACTACGCCAATCAGGTGGGCACTCTGCTCGCCTGGCGTTTCACCAACATCGTCCTGCACGAAGTGGAAACCAGCTCGGCGACCATGCTTCTGCTCACGAAGCTTGATGTCGGCTCTCTGACGCGCTGCCTGGATTCGTTCCAGCGGCATACTTTGAACGGCGAGAATGTCAGCCACATGATCGTTCGCTTCAACGTCGAGCAGGCTCTCGATAACAACGCGACTCTCCAGGAAGCCATGCGCAAAATCGCCGAAGCCGGCGCCGAAGCGCGTGCCACCTTCACTGCCGAAATGAAGCCTGTCATCGAGAAGACCCTCGCCGACTTCGACGCCAACATGAAGCCGATGCTCGAGAGCATCAACCGTGACGTTGACGTCTACATCGAGAAGCTGCGCATCCGCAGTGCTCTCAACTCCGCACGCACTCAGCAGGTGCTGGACGAATGCGCTCCGGACCCCGATCCGGAAGCTTCGTTCCGCCACTCTGTGAAGATGCGCGAGCGCGAGGCACGCGAAGAGCGTCGCCGCAATTGGCGTGCTCAGCCGTTCTACGTCCGCTTCATGCCGCACGCGGCAGTGGTTGCGGGCGCCGTCGTGGTGACCTTCTTCATGGAAGTCGGTGAAAGCCGTACTACTCCGTGGGAAGCACTCCGCGACATGGCCGGCTGGCTGTTTTAAGCTAGCCTGCTAGCTCTCCAGCGAATTCCCCATCGACATGGAGTGCGTCTGGGCAACCGGGTGCACTCCATGCAACGGAATGAAGCAGGGCGCGTGCAATACGCCTTGCTAATGCAACCCAAACCGTGGACGCATGGATGCGCTCCACACAGGAGGTTCACCATGACTAACAAGACCATCGACACCATGAAGGCCGAGCACGAGGCTGCCCGCGACGCGAGCAGTGGTTCGAACGGCATCGCAGCTCTCTCGCACGCTCGCGAAGAGATGTACTTCCGCAACAAGGATGCGGAACTGATCAAGGCGCTCCACGACAAGGACAAGAAGACCTCGGGCAAGAAGCCTGCGGAGAAGAAGTCCAAGTCGAAGAGCTAAACGGGCAATAGCAAGCAGCTTTCCGTTGAGCGTCGGTAGGAGCGATGCGATGCATCGTCCACATCCGCTGACAGAAAGCGTTTCGCTAGGCTAAGCCTGTAGACCGGTGAGATTCATTTCTCACCGGTCGCCTGCTTCTCTCGCGATTTCGTTTTTTCGCAAACCAAACGACATTGCATAGTACAAACACGTTCAACAACAGACACTAGTAGCCAAGCGCTTCACCACCGCTGCCAGCCTGCAACAAACGATAGTCAAGAACGAGCAAATGAGCCAAGCGAGTACAGCTCGCTAAGCTTTGCAAACTGTACTAACTGGGAGTATCCAAGCAGCGATCACTGAAGATGCTGATTTGCTGGCAGTTTCACACGTGTGCCGGCCTGTTCTCAAAACCATGGTCGTTGAAACAAAAAGAGCACCATTGATAGCTTCATAGAGTTTCTTACTGTTTCTCTTTTTGTATTCCTGCTCTTTGACTTCGCGCTAAATCCCCTTCTCCAATCTCACATGTTTCGCAACCGGAGCCCATTTGCTCGAGGTTGTGAAGGAGACTAGTTATGGAAAACAATCAAACTCCCGCTCAAGACGAGAGCTTGAAAGCTGCTGCTCCTGACACCAATGGTGATGGCAAGAAGACGCCAACGCCTGAGGAGTATCGCAAGTCCCTTGAGCTGCGCAAACTCGAGATCGACGTCGCCAAAGGCGAAATAGATCTCGACAATCTGTACAGTCGCGCCGACCAGGCTTTTGCCGACGGTGCTTTTGTCTACAACTTCTTCGAAAGCGTCAGCGAAAAGAGCGTCAGCAACTGCATCAACACGCTCGCCCGCTGGTCGCGCCTGGCTCCCAAGGCCAACATCACCCTGATTCTGAACACGCCCGGCGGACTTGTGAAAGAAGGTCTGGCACTGTTCGACTACCTGACCATCCTCAAGCTGTCGGGTCATTATCTGACCGTCGTCGCTCTCGGTCGCGCTGCGTCCATGGGCTCGATTCTCCTGCAAGCCGGCGATCGCCGCTTGATTGGCCCCAACGCTTTCGTGCTTCTGCACGAAGTTTCGGCGGGCACGTCTGGCAAGGTGAGCGAGATGGAAGACTCCATCGAGTTCACTGCGCGCCTGCAGGAAAAGCTGCTGAAGATTCTCTCCAGCAAGTCGAAGCTGACGGTGCGCCAGATCAAGGCTCGCTGGAAGAAGACCGACTACTGGCTTGATGCCGAAGAGACTGTCGCGGCTGGACTCGCAGACAGAATTCTCGGCACGGATCCGACCGATGCGGACTATGTTCGCTTCGCGTATCCGCAGAAGAAGCGTGGACAATCGTCCGAAACCGAAGACGGCCAAGAGTAAGAGCGTCTCGGCAATTCTCAAACTGGAGTGGGTGTTTTTCGGAACACCCATTCCATCTCTTGCTCCCAACCCTGTTCAGTGGGAGTAAACCATGAATATAACTGAACCCGGTCGCGGCGCTATCGTGCTGAAGCGCGTAAGCGACCTTGCTCAAGTGCTGATGGAAACGTCAGCCTGCCTGGAAGTCGTCGGCTTGAAGTCGATGGGCCTTCTCATCGTTAGCGGCAACGCTACCTTGCTCGCCAAAGAGCTTGCCCTTGCGGCAAGTCAGATGGCGGACGAAAACAGCCCGGCTCCCGAGCGGATAGCCGTCACGCTGCCGGATGGTCTGGATCTGTCGGCTTACGCCGACCTGATGCTGACCCACAGCCTCAAGACCGAGGCGCGTGACAGCGGCAAGCGCCCCTTCGGCACCTACGAGTCGACTCTCGTGCTCAAGGATGCCGTGGCGTCTCGCCAGCAGCTCGCCATCAACCTGGAGAAGTGCGCTGAGCACTTCATCAACGAGGCGGAGAAGTTGGCTGTCGTCGCGCAGACTGCATGCAAGTCCAACGCCGCGCGCAACCGCAATCTTGCGAAGCTGGATGTGACTTCGGTGCCGCACACGTCTTTCGTGAAGGTCGACTCCGAGCCGGTCTTGAATCCTCGCGGGTTCTTCACCGGCATATTCTCCGGTTTCAAAAACTGGTAATGACCTCGCTAAAATGATGCCTGGCCACGCCCCCCGGGGTCGACGACACGCATTGTTCTTTTGAAGTAAGAACATGGAAGAAGCGGACGCACTGGGATTTTTCTCGGGGCGTTCGCTCTCTTTCTTTTTTCGCCCAGTATTATACTATCTTTTTTAGTATATAAAGTTTCAAAACAAGATTCAGAAAAAACGCAGCAAGAAAGCGCGAAGACCGGCAAGCCGAATGTCCGATGAACACTCAACTTGCCAGCTACGCGTTAGTTTCTCACCCCGTCACAATCACAGGTGATTAGTGCACGGGCGGAGGCGGCGGGTCGTCGTCAGAACGGCTCTGCAACGGGATTTCCTTGAGGAACCACGAAACCACCATCGCAAGACCCGCCACCGCGACAACACCGATGAACACATGATGCAGCGCAGCAGCAAATGCGAGCTTAGCCGCACCGCCACCGATGGTTGCCGTGCTCACCATCGAGCCGAACAGCGCCAAACCGACCGTACCGCCAATCTGACGGAACAGCGTCACGGCACCAGTCGCCTGTCCCATCTGCGTTTGTTTCACCGCATTCTGAACAACCGTGGTGTAGAGACTGGAGCCGACGCCAATTCCGAGACCCATTGTGATCATCGCGAGCGTGATATTCCAGGTCGTCGAGTCGACGCCAAGGAACAAAAGCTGCACGGTGCCTGCAACGAGGATGACAGAACCAAGCATCGCATTGCGCTTGTAGCGTCCGGTTCGCGTGATGAACTGCCCCGAAATCGTACTCGCAATCACGAGCGCAATCATCATCGGCGTCATCACAGTGCCGCTGTCCGAAGCAGACTGTCCCAGCACTTCCTGCATGAATAGCGGCAGAAAGAAGATGCCGGACATCATCGCAGCGTTCGTCAACAGCGTCACGAGCATGGACACGAAGACGATTTCGTTGCGAAACAAACGCAGCTCGAGAATCGGGTCAGCGACCTTCAGCTCGGTTACGACAAAGCCGACCAAGCTCACGGCAAACGCCGCGAACAAGCCGATGATCACTGGTGACGTCCAGGGCAGCGAAACGCCGGCCCACGTAAAACCAAGCAACAGCGAAGTCAATCCCACAACGAGGAAGCCCGCGCCGACAAAGTCGATTCTGACGTCTTTCCACTTCGCACTTGCGTACGAAGGCATGAGGCGCATCAGCGCGAACATGGCGATGAAGCCGAGCGGTAAATTGACGAGAAACACCCATCGCCAGCTCGTGTGGTCGGTGATAAAACCGCCCAGGAAAGGACCGGCGACTGACGAAAATGCAAAGACTGCGCCTGCGAATCCTTGATACCGCCCGCGTTCGCGAGGGCTGAACATATCACCCATCGTCGCCATAACGATCGGCATAAGCGCTCCAGCTCCGATACCCTGGAAGCCACGCGCGAGAATCAGCTGCATCATCGTCTGGGCGAAGCCGCAGAGAACGGAGCCAATTAAGAACACAATCACGCCGAACAGCAAAATTCTCTTTCGCCCGAAGACGTCGGAGAGTTTGGCGTAGAGGGGCAAAGTCACAGTCGAGAGAAGCAGGTACGACGTCGCCACCCAGGAGTAGTGGTCGAGTCCCTGCAATTCGCCGATGATGCGCGGCATTGCAGTGGAAACGATGGTTTGATCCATCGCTGCCAAAAGCATCACCAACATCAGCGAACCGAATACAGGCCAGCGTTTTTCCGCGGCTATCTTAGGGCGCCATTGAGCGTCCTTGTCATCATTGGGTTGCATGACAGGATCCCTTCGTGTTCATTCGGAGCGCAATGAGTGCGTTCCTACAAGGTCAAATTACGAATATGCGATGGAAAAGGAGGTTTGGGATGAGTGCGAGGAATTGAGAGAAACCGATAAAAGAACAAGTGAAAACCTAGGAGTTTCCGCGCGCTTGGATCAATAACACTTGCTGCTTAACAGTAATCTTGATGGTCAGAAACATGCTTAAAAGCTCAGTACTTCAGCCACGCGGCAAAACTCTAACAACTCGCAAAAGCGCGCGAGAAAGTTGTCATGCGACACAAACCCTTGTGTAATCAAGCGCTCCGCCATGCGTGCGAAACAACTATTCGTACACCCAAAAATCCTTTGCGTGGGGGCGCGTTGCACGCGCCCATTTTTAACGCGCAACTGTGACTTGATGTAGTATAGCGAGTTTCAAAACGAAGTGAGGCGAAGACCATCCCGAAGGACAAGTCTCCACCCCACAAGTTGGGTGTTAGTTCTTGTCGATGACGATGCGGTCGATTTCCTTCAGCCGGTGATCAAGCTGCTGAACAGTCAGTGTGCGCTGACCGAAATCGAGCAACGTGAGCGAGTTTTTGTTCTCGCAGAGGAAGGCGGTAGTCTCGGAAATTCCGTGCAGACTAGGACGCAGCTCCTCCTTCAGAAGAGTACCGCCAGCGCCGGTGACGATGTAGATGACACCATTCGGCTTGCGATTGGTGTCGCCGTCAAACTCCAGATCGACGGTCGTGATACCGCGCGGGTTGCGCTTCTTACCAGACTCGTCATCGTGCGGGCGGAACTTGATCGGACGATGACGTTCGTAGAAGTGGCAGTGCCCGCTGAAGACAACGTCCACTCCGAACTCCTCGAAGATAGGCGCTAGTACTCGCATCCGCCAGTCGGCGCGATACTTCGGATCGCTGTTAAAGCCGGGCTGGTGGAAGGTGACGAAACGCCAGGTCTTGCGGCGACCAGCTTTGAGAGTGCGTTTCAGCCAGCGCTGCAAGTCATCGTGGCGCCAGTCCATGTACTTGTTGGCATCGAGAACAATCCACTGCGCATCCCCTTGGAAGAACCAGTAGTTCGAAGCGCGAATGTACTCGGGACCAAACTGCTCCAGCAGCTTGCGCCCTTCTTTGCGCTTGGAGACCATGTCTGCGACGTCCTTCGCCTTGAGCTTGGGACCGTTGTCGGGGTGACGCCAAGTCCTGAAGAAAGCGAAGAGATCCGCATTCGAAGAATGCTGCTGCGCGTCCTCGAAGTCAGGGATGCGAGTATCGTGATTGCCAGCGGCCGCAGCGATGACCGTTGTCGATGCGAGCGGCACACCTTCCGGCGCAGAGCCGTTGAACACAGGGTCGAGGTGCTTTCGGTACTCACTGAACAAGCCGCTTTTGTAGACGATGTCGCCAGGAATGACGACGAGATCGGGATTCAGCAAGAGCGCCGCTTGTGCGATTTTGCTCGCGCCAGTCGCTCCGTCAGCAAAATCGCCGAACACAACAGTGCGCGCGTTGGCGGAGTCAGAGCGCGACGGGAAGCGACCTTGCGACTCGAAAACCAGTTCGTCATCGAGCAGCAACTTATATTCGAAGACTTGCGAGGTGCCGGACTTTTTGATGCGCGCACTCAGGCGATGCATCTCGTGGTCAGCAATTTCAACAGAGTCGACCTTGTCGACCGTGACGAAAGTCCACTTGCTCGCCCCTTCCGGACGAACGAGCATCTTCCAGTGACGTTTGCCGACATAGGCATACCAGACCAGCTCGAGCGAAGAGAAGAAGCCTCTGCCGTACTTCGAGCCCAGTTGAAGCATGGGCTTCAGAACAAAGTGCTTTTGCTCTTCCGCCGGTGCCGCGATACGAATCTCACCCACAATCATCGCTGTGCGGGCGTCATTGAGAGTTTTATCCATGCTGCAGATCTCCAGCTTTGCCGTTAGGCACTCATAGGAAAACCTTCGTTACGGTCTTCCTGTCGAAAACTTGGATTGGTTGTCCGAGAGATGCGCGAGCGTCGCTCAAGTCTTGAAGACCTTGAACAATGCTGGCTAAAGAGAAGGTGGCTCGGGACTTAGTAAATCGGTTTCCAGTGAAGGGAAAAGAAAGTGACACCCAACGCTAACAACCATTAAATTCCGGAAGCACTAGATTGTTTCAACACATTGCAAAGCAAGGTCTAACAGCGCTTAGAAGAACCGCCCGTACTCAGGGTTTCCAATCGAGTCCACTTTCATACGAGAAAACATGATCTCGCGCAGCTAGCTCATGCCACCATATACGCCACCAGCACAAAAAGGTTATGGTGAGGTTAAGAAGCACATAAAACGTCAATTTACACTGTTGCGCAACTTAACATTGAGCCCTCAAAAGCTCGCGCGAACGCAAAAAAAACACCTAAAAGGCGACAGGGAAGCCTTTCGGCTTCCCTGTTTGAATCCCGACCGGATAAGTCTTTTGCGCAGGAGAAAAGTAACGGAACTTAGCGTTCTGGATAATCCAAACGCGATTGCAGTTTTTCACGCTGCGTTTGGCATCTCGTTTTTGCAACCAGATCTCTTTGATTGATCGAAGTGACCTGTTGGTTGTAAATCGAGCGCTGGAGGCTCTTCTGTGCCATATGCAGATCGAAGATAAGCGATTCGACATACGCCGAATCATCCCAGCGTTGCTTTGCCTTGTGCCGTTTTTGCAATTCGCAAATCAAGTCCGTAAACGAAACCGAAGCAGCAGAAATCATAGTAAAAAGTTTCCTTGAATATCAGCAATCACATCATTACAAACCTGATCTCGTCAGGCTTTCGCAGTTATGCGGTTGTTGTTGCGGGTATTCTGCGCGCTTGCTTACTAAGGTGAGGTTAAGAGATCCAGCGACTTCACAATCGCGATCATTTAGTTGGTTCGTCACTTTGAGCGGGCCGGAAAATTCTTCGAATCAACAAACAAAAGAAAACCAAACACCAAAAAGACGGCGCGATCAACCAAAACCAGGCAGCAAGAAACAGGAGGTAGAAACCAAATAGAGCATCGCGTACCTTTTCTTCCAGCAACTTCGGGGCTGTATCTGCAAAACATCCACTTATCGCGAACGATAACGCCACAAGAAAGACACAGACCAATGTAATTATGAAACTCTGAAATATGCAGTTAAACACTAAACGAATACGCACTTTTGCTCCGTTAAGGATCGAAACACTCCTACTTGCAAAACAAGAGGATACATCACAGTTTATATGCCTCACAGTGCTACGACATACCCTAGTAATCTTTTGAAAAAAGGGGAAGCAAGCCGAATGGCTTGCTTCCTGAGTTTCGTTTGGTATAGCAATCGGCGGGCGGCATAAATGCCGCCCCTACAACCGAAAGCAATGTTTACTTCTTCTTGTAGCTGGCGAGCTGAGTGAAAGCGATGATAACCAGACCGATCACAAGTACCGCAATGAGAAGCGGCTTGCGATAAGGGCTGGCATCCAAATGCTTCAGTTCAGTCGCAGGCTTGGCGGCAAGGTCTTTGCCATCCTGCACTTGCTTGAAGCGTTGCGCCGACAGCTTGACGATGTAGTCGTGTGCAGCGATAAGCTGCGCATCGTTCTTCGCATCGCGCGGCTGTTCGACGACGAGGTCAGGCTGAATGCCGACATCGTAGACATCGTGACCGTTAGGCGTGAGGTACTTCATCGAGGTGAGGAAGAAACGTCCGCCATTCGGAAGATCCTGAATGGTAAACGCCACCGCCTTACCGAAAGAATGCGTTCCGATCACGTAAGCGCGCCCATTGTCTTGAAGAGCACCTGACGTGATTTCGGAAGAGCTCGCGGTGCTGCCATTGATCAAAATCACCATTGGCGTGTTCTGCAGCCAATTGAAGAAATCGAGCATGTGCGGCTCCGTTATCATTCTTTTGGCAAACGACGCCAGCGGTTTCACCTTGTATTCGGTGACCGTTTCCAGCTGCCCTTTGTGCACCGTGGATTTGACCATGGTGCCTTGCTCCAAGAAGAGCGACGAAGTCTTCAAAGCCATGTCGACCAGTCCGCCGCTGTTGTTGCGCAGGTCGAGAACGATGCCGGTCAAGCCGCCCTTCGCCTCATAGTATTGCGCCTTCAGCTGCTTCATGAAGTCGTCGACAATCTCAGGCTTTTCGTAAGTAGGCAGGCGAATGTAGAGGACGTCGTCGGGAAGTTTCGCGACTTGTACGCGATCCTTCATCGGACGGAAGAGCGTCAACTGCACTTCGTGCATTTGCCCGTCCCAACCAGCAACAACGTTCATCACTTCGCCTTCGTGTCCGGCGCTCAGCTTCAACACCTCAGTCTCGCTGAGTTTGTCGAGCTTCTTACCGTTGATGGAGACGACGATGTCACCTTCCCGCAGCACTGATTTCTGCGCTGCAGAATCGTACATCATGCTATCAATATGCCAGGCATTGTCGGAATGCTTGCGCAACACCATGCCGGCCAGCACGAAGCCGTCCTTGACCATGGCACTGAACTCTCGGATTGACGTCGGGCTCTGGTATTTCGTCCAGCGATCGCCAACGCTATCAACGAGCTCGGTGAGAGCTGCGTCAAGTTCTTCTGCGCTGTTCAGCTTGCCGTCATATTTGGTGAGGCGAGCTTCCCAGTCCTTGAGTTTGGACTCGTCGACATACTCCGCGCCTATCTGTGTCCAGATCTGCTTGTAGAGCTGCTCGCGCATTGCGGGAGTCGGCTCCACCAGAGTCTCTTGCGGTTCGCGCACGCCAAGCATGCGACGCACCTCAGGAGGCAGCTCGTTGATGTCTTTCACCTGCGGACCAGGCGCGACAGCCTTGCCGTCTTTGTCAGTTGCTTCGGGGGCGCTTGAAACACCGCCGTCGCTGTCACCAGGCACAAATGTCTTGCCTGGCTCCTTTGATGGCTCTTGCGCAGGTTCACGAGTGGGTTCTTGCGCTGGAGCTTCCACAGGCATCAGCGTTTCGCCGTGATCGCGGATGTGGTCCATCAGAGGAACGTGCGGAGAATTTCCCTGCGGTTCCTCTGCAATTGCTGCGCTGAATGCGCCCAAAGAAAGGCACAGAGCGAGCGAGAGTGTGCGTAAGTGTTTCACTTTTATCTCTCTTCCTGGAGACAACGCGAACGGCTTTCGCCGTCCGTTTCTCCGGTTAAGGCCCGAGCGGATTCTTGAAACCGTCGGGCGGCTGAAGTAAATCTTGGTGAGGTTGTAAAACCAAGGAAGCGGGCGAGTCGCCCGCGCTCCCAGGCAATTGGCGACTTTTGCCGAACGTGACTGTAGTAAGGTCGCGTGCAACGCGACCCCACGAACGGCCCAAGTTATTCTCTGGGGATGATGCGCGCGATCTCGTCGAGCAAGGCATCACACTCTTCGTGCGACAGCTCTGCCTTTCCGTAGATAGCGCGGTCGAGTTTGGCGAATGCACCGAAGCAATTCGCCAACATATCAGCCTTGCGTTCGTGCCCGGCAAAACGTTCGCCGAGCGGCTCCTGCAGCTGGGCAGTGGACACCGATGCAACCTCAAGATACTCGCGCAGGGCAGCCGAGATTTGCTCCAACTGAGCGATCGAAAAGTCACCGCCAGCAGTGCCCCGATTGCGGACCACTTCATCGATAACTTTCCAGGCGCGTTGGGCTTTGGTCAGCCGATCAGCAAGACGCCAGATATTCCACAATCGCCAAGCGATGAAGAGTGGCACCAAGAGCATGACGAGAATTCCGCCGATTTTCAGCGGTTCTGCGGCACGCACATTGGTTGCCTTCTTGCCCATGTCTCCATCAAGGAGCTGCTTGCTGCTAGGCGTCGCAGTTCTCGATGTGCTGATGACAAAGTCAGGCGTGGTCCCGACTTTCCAAGCCGGTGTTTTCTTATCCGGCAGATAATTCGTCGCGTAGTGAAACTGGAAGTTCAAGACGAGAGACGGGTCCAGATTCCACGTGCGCACAACGATTTGAAGAACGGTAATGTTTTTGCCATTCCGCTCCAAATGGACAACGACCGGCTTAGCGATGATTTCGAATTCGCTTTCGCCTTTGCTGATTGTCTTGTCCTTCAATGATCCGATATCGACAAGTACGCCCGGATCAGCGGAAATGACCACGGTGACGGGAATTGCTTCACCCGTGCGAAAACCGTAGTTAACCGACGGACCATCGGCATACTTGCGCGTGGCAGAAACGGTGATGATCAGCCGTCCCGCCTCCATCAAGCCGGTGACCGGATTCTCGAGCGCAGGGACAACAGTCTCCGGCGGCTTCGGAAGCGGTGCGGCTATTTCTTGGCTCTGAGCTGGCGTAGATAAGCCCATCCAGAGCCCCAGAAACAGGGCAGTCAAAGATTTGCTAGTCATGTTAAACATCCTTGGCTATTAGACTCATCCATGACCAGCAAATAGACTTAGAACACTCTCCATTGCGCTTTCGTCTTCCTCAGTGCTGAGGATGAGCAGTTCGCAATTACGCTCGTCTATGGAGGCAGAGATGCGGGCTTCGTGAGCCTTCCAGTTCTCCGTCCACTGCCGGCGTGTTTTGGCATTGTTCCAAACCAATTTGCTAAGTCCACTTGGATCTTGTATCCGCAGGAAGTACCCAAACCCACTCAGGACGCCATTCGGCTGTGGCAACTCGCGCTCGCGACGGTCTTGCACGTAGATGCAAACGACGTCGTGAATGACGGCAAGATTGCCGAGCGCATCCCAATCCGCATCGCTCAGATTCATGAAGTCACTGATGACAAACACGAGCTGACGCGATGCTGGCATGAGCGAAAGCGCCTTGTCCAGCCCATTGCCAGGATGGGAGTCACGGCTTACAGCTTCAGCTCGTTCGCACTCCAGGATATTCACCAGAGCAGGAATGAGGTTGGTGCGCGCGTTGCGGGTGGGCAGCGTTTCGTGCACAGTGTCGCGCGAAAATAGCGTGCAACCCACCTTGTCTCGGGTTTTATCCAGAGCGTAGTGAATTGACGCAGCTACCTCGGCAGCGACGCCGCGCTTGGTGTTGCGCTCCGTGCCATAGTCCATGGTGAGACTGATGTCCACGAAGATGTGCGCCTTCAACTCTTTGCGCTGGCGATAGATGGTCTTGTAGATCTCATCATCGTCAGCGGCTTGAGCGGTGGCGACCCAGTTGATGTGACGTTCGTCATCACCCTCTTGAAAGAGGGCGGTGCCGAGAAAGTCCAGACCGGGACCACGGCGCACGCCTTTGCGATTGCCAACGCCGGGCAACGAATTCATCGTCCTCCAGTCGATGGGAATGGCGCAATAAGCGACGCGCTGGAGAATGTTTTCAATCTCCAGTTCCGTTTCTGCTTTCATCTGAGTTCTCCATTTATGCAGTGTCCTCACTTACATGCTTAGAAAGCCAACTCCGACGGGCACATAGGCGCGCTCGTCGTTGGTGAGCAAAGGAGTACCCTTGAGAGCAGTGGCGACGAGCTGATCGACCGTCACCGTTTTGCGCAAAAGCGCCTTCTGGTGAAGGAAAAGCCGGTGGCGCACGACGTCCTTGTAGACGTACTGAATGTGCTCAGGAAGAACATAGCCCTTGTTCATGTGGAAGGCGCGAACCTGCGCAGCGGCAAGCAGAGCCTGCAGAGCGCGAGGACCGGCGCCGATTTCGATGGCGTCGCGATAGAGAACACCGTCCGCACCGGTGCGGTCGACGATGGTGTTGAAATGCTTGTCGCCGGGACGAGTGCCGCGAATGAGCGCACGGATGTACGCACGAGCAGCATCGGAAACATAAGTCTGCGCGATTCTCTCACGCAGAGCCAGAATGTCCTCGACAGAGACCTGAGGCACGATGTCCTTGTAGGGGTCCTGACCTTTGAGGGTATTCTGATTTCGCATCATGCGATCCTCCGCCTCTTCCGACACGTATCCCATGTCGATTTTGAAGAGGAAGCGGTCGAGCTGCGGCTCCGGAAGCGGGTAGGTGCCTTCGCTCTGCCGAGGATTTTGCGTCGCCAGGACGCAGAACAAAGTCGGCATGCGGAAGGTTTGTCCGGCGATCGTCACCGAGTTCTCAGCCATCGGCTCGAGAAGTGCAGACTGAGTCTGCGGCGTGGTGCGGTTGATTTCGTCCGCCAGGACGATGTTGGCGAACACGGGACCTTGAATGATCTCGTATTTGCTCAATTCACGGTTGTAGACGCGGTTGCCTTTGATATCGGCAGGCATCATATCTGGTGTCATCTGGAATCGTGACCAGGTGGCGCCTTTGATAGCTCGCCCGAAGGCGTTAGCCGTGACGCTCTTCGCCAGACCCCAAACTGCTTCCAAAAGTACGTGTCCGCCTGGCACGAAGAGGGTGTAAGCCACCTTCTCCGTCATCTCGTCATAACCGACGACAACCTTGCGAACCTCACCGAGTATGCCCTCGATGGGATTGATTTGATTCGACATTTGTTTTTTCTTTCTTGCTAGAGTTTCAACTTCGCCGACGTTAGGCGCTTTTACGCGACTTTACGCCGACGGGTGAAGAATCCGACTGCAGCTATGACGACGAAGATGAGGTAAGCAACGCCTGCGAGGTATCTGCCCAGCATGCGTTTTTCAAACACAACTTTCGTGCCGCTAATCTCAGTCATCCAATCGACAGTCACAACCTGACTATCCACATCCAGACCAATGTGGCTGTAGCCAGCGTTGGTCTGCGCTTTGAGGTTGCGTATCGCATCCTCTTCGTATGATGTAGTGAGAGCTTTCCCGTCCTTTTCCATCTGCCCCTTGCGGAGACCGTTGGCGTAAAGGGGAATTGCGTTCTCGCCGGGCATGCCGATGCCGACGATAACCAGCTTTACCTTCTCATCTTGCAGACGCTTCACCGCTTCTGCGACTTCCTTTTCCTGCCCCGTGAAGCCTCCGTCCGTGAGAAGAATTATCACCTTCTGTTTAGCCGGAGAGTCTGAGTCCTTCAGGACATTCACGGCAACTTGCATGCCATCGGCATAGTTAGAACCGTCACCAGGGGCGGTGCCGATTTTCACCCAGTGCTTGAGGACAAAACGCAGTGCGTCAAAATCACTGTCCAAGATCGACTGAGCAAAGCCATGTTCGGTGTAGGTCACCAGACACAGCTGATTGCCGGGCAGCACGTCCATCACCTTCTCAATCTGGTACTTCGCCATTTGCAGGCGACTGCCCCAGGCGGAGTCGAGGTCGGGACGCACTCCGGCGTCTTCAGGCATGTGCTCGCGGTAGTCTTCCGCCGCCATCGAACGCGAAACGTCGACGACAAAACACGCCTGCACAGGACCCTCCGGCACTCTCACCGGTTTGTCATTCTGGTATGGCCCGGCAATCGCTACGATGATCAAGCTGACAGCAAGCAACATAGCGCTGCCATAGAGCATCTCGCCGAGAAGCGGTGGGCGCTTTTCGGTAGCTATCTTGCGGAATTTCCAAGAACGAAACGCTTCACTGTTCGCCTTCCGGTTTTGAAAACCTAGAAAGAACAATCCAGCAAAAACCGGTAAGAGCGCGAGGAGCCAGAGGTATTCCGAATTAGTAAAACCCATGGCACCCTCCTTTATATCGCGTTAGGGTCGCCGGTCTTACCAGCACCCGGAGCGGGTTTGGAGCCAGGAGCCTGATCTGGATCTTGATTCTTTCCCTTGCCCTGCCCCTGCCCTTGCGTTTGTGCGAGTGCAGGCTTTTTGCCGAAGAGCATCTCCAGGTTGTGAATCGAGACATGCGCTTGCGCAGCCAGTCGTGCGATTTCTTCCTGGGTGTACTCTTTGTCGGGCATGGTTAGCGCGATCAAGTCAGGATCGACAACACCGGAGTTGATGCTGATGCTCATTTTGAATGCGCGAACAGCATCTTCGGCTTTGTCTTTGTAGAGGAGTAGAACAGCCTTCTTGCTGTAAGCAAGCGCGGCCACCTCGTGCGAACGCGAGGGGTAGACCCAGGATTCGAGCACACCGCGGTTTTCCGCCGCAGTGTAATCGTCGAGACTCAGATCGAATGCCAGAATTGCAGCATCGATTTTCATCGGGTCTTTCAGAGCCTCACTGTAGAGACTCAAACCTTCGTTGTAGAGCCGGATTTGCGGCGACTGCAAGGTCGCCAATGTATGTCCGGCAAAGAGCATTGATGCACCGAGCAAGAAGCAACCAACAAGCGCTCCCAACTCGAACCAACTCTTAATTGGTTTCATAGCGTTTTCCTTTCCATGATGAGCGTGGGGGCGCGTTGCACGCGCCCTGAATTTTCCTGAGCTGAAGTCATGACTTGCATCGCCCGGTGCCGGCGAGCCGCCGGCGCTCCCAGGACATCGGCGAGCCGCCGGCGCGCCAATTCACGGGCGTTCGCCGGTGAGAGCGACGCTCAAGAAGAAGAGCAAGAGGCAGAACAAGGCAAGAAAGCCGAACCAAATCGAAACATCACGATAGGTGGTTGTCACCTCAACATCAACGTTCGACTTCTCCAGCTCATCGATCGTGCGCACAGCATCAAGCATCTGCTCTTTGTCTGCCGCTGCGAAAATCTTGCCGTTCAGGTTTTCGACCAATTGCTTGATCGCTTTAACCTGCGATTCATCAGCTTTTCCGACATCGGTCCAGGTTTCCCCAATACCAATCAGATAAAGCTTTCCGCCCAGCTCTTTCATTTGTTTCGTCAGCGCCGCCATCCGCTCTTCGCTGATGGGCGCTTCACCGTCGCTGACCATAATCAGCACTTTCGATTTCGCCTTACCGTACGCTTTCCAGTGATCGATAGCGGTCTGGATAGGCCCGGTCGGCGATTCGAAGTTGGTGCCACCGCTTGCATAGGACGAAATCAAGTCAGCTTTCTTCAGGATGATCTGAAGATTGTCAGTCATAGGCCAGTGCAGGTATGTATTGTCGTCGAAGACAGCAAGCCCGATTCGGTCTCCTTTTCTTCCGCCGACAAAGAACTTCACCGCCTGTGCGGCTGCCTCGATTTTTCGTCCTTGCGAATTGCCATCCGCATCGAGAATCGGCGAGTCCATTGAGCCGGATTTGTCGACTGCAATGAATATGTCGCGCGTCTCTAGTGTCCTCGTTTCGTTGAAAACGGGGATCACGGGCTCGGCCAACCAGAGGTTGATCGAGAGCATCGCCGAAAGGAATAGGAATTGAGAAACCATTCCGACGATAGAGTAGCGCGGCAGATTCTTCTGAATCGACAGCGAAGTGACAAGCTCTGCCGGTTGTCGCCAGCGTCTTATCATCGTCATGCCGATCGATAGAAAGACAAGGGCAAGCATTGCCCCTGCCAAAAATCGCACTGTCACAAGGACAGTAGCGAAATCGGAAAGCGCTGCAAATAGATTATGCATGCTTCACTCCTTTCTCTTTTACTGTCATTGTTCGTCTCGAAAAGCCTTTTCAGCGTCTTCGAATTGTTTGAATGGAACGGTCCGGTCGGGAAGCGGCACACGAAAACGCTCTTCGAGAGGCGGCGCCATGCCGAAATTCCCGTCGAAGTCATATTGCGAGCTGCGACTGCCGGTGGGCGAAATCTGCTCTTTGAGCGTGATCATGCCCGTGGACTGAACGTGCGAGCGATTGGTGTTTCCATCGGCGCGATATTTATCGATCATCTGTACTCTGCCGGAATTCGACAGATACACGCGACCGACGAGTTTTGCGTCATCGTACACGCCGACACTTTTAACGACGAGTCGATTGGGATTGGGAACACCACTGGCGGGATCATAATAGTAATCGGCTGTATAACCGTACTGCTGATCGAAGTCCGGCGTGCCGTCAGCGTTCAGGTAAAGCACCTGAATTTTAGGAACAGAGTCGTCACTGTAGACCACCGAGTAAATCACGCGCAGACGCGTGTTTTCGTCATACCAGCGCAGATTCGTGAGCACGTCATCTCCGACGGTCACCGTCTCTTGCCAGATGGCACCGTTGTCGCGGAAAAACTTAACCGCAGTCGTTTTCCTTTCCGGATCGTATGTACGTTCCAAAAATGGGCGGCCGTTTGGCCAAAACGATTGGGTCACGGTTTTACCAGCGCCGTAGGGAAACGCCTTCCAAACCAGAGTTCTATTGGTGCGATATTCAAATCCTTCGGTGACTTGTCCGTGCGCATCAAATGAGGCTTGCTTACGGACCGATTTATCGTGAAAGAGGCGAACCTCTTCCTTCGTATCACCGTCAGGGTAGAGCTTTAGCAAGCCCAGCGACCCGTCCAAGAATTTGATATGGACTTGAGTCTCAGTGCCGGCTGCGTCTCTTACATGAATGCGATAGAGCTCACCGCTTTCTTCAGGCATGACCTCCGTGTAAGTCGACGGAGTTTGCGGTATGTCGGGTCCACCGACTTGAGGCGACTGTTCGTCCACCTTGAGTGCGAAAAACCCAACCGCAACTACAATTGCCAAACCAGCCAGGCTCATTCCCAACTTAGTTTGCAGGTTGTGTAAGTTCATCAGGTTCTCCTTTTCTGGAGTTACATTCTTCTTTTGGGAGCGCCGGCGGCTCGCCGACTAAAACATAGGATTCGCGCTTTTAACGCGTTCTAAAGCCCCACGATGCATGCACCGCACCAATTGCCCTTAAACACCGGTCAGCTATTTCTGCCGGGAAGCAGAATGTGTGCAGCAGAGCACAGTGAGCGTATTGATGTTTTGAGGGTCGGGTGGGCCTGCAAGGAAGAAGAAAAATTACTTACAGATAGAACCTAATCTCGGCCTGTGCTCGATACAAATGAGTGATAGATAACCACTTCATTCGTCGACCAATCGGTTAATGCCTGAAACAACGCCAGAGACAGCAATGGCTAAGAAAATGTGACGACAAAGGAAATTGGCGTGGACAGGTCGAATGTGTATTTTTTGGATTTTTCGACTTACCACAACTATCACAGCTAGCATTGGCAATCAGAAAAGTCGAATTTCGAGAATCGGCAAAATTGGTAAGGTCATTTCGTTTCATTTTGACGTAACAATATTACCAACTGTTAAGCGCGAAACAGTCTGACACCCTTTGCCAAGTTTCTACGTTCTACGCAGACAGCAGAGCTATCGCCAACTTCTGCACGCCCTTTTCGATCTGTTTTTCGCTGAGATTTCCAAAACCAAGGATGAACTGACCAGTCGTCTTTTTGCGGCGATAAAACTCTCTGGCACTAGTCAATCCAACTCCGACTTTTTGAGCTCGTTCGATAATCTCTTCATCACCCAAATCAAGATCAAATTTCACGGAGATAAACACTCCGCGGCGCCCGGCTCCAATCTCCACCTTATCTTTGAAGCGTTTCTCCAGCGCACTGATTAATACGTCTCGACGATCACGATAGAGCGAACGCAAACGTTTCACATGCCGATCTAAGTAACCTTCGCTGATAAACTCCGCGAGTGCAGCTTGAAACTGCGGAGAAAACTGCGCACCCGCAAGCTTACGCGCACTTCTGTAGAGCGGCACCAGACGAGGCGGAACTATCAAATATCCAAATCCCAAAGATGGAAACATGATCTGGTTAAGCGTGCCGAGGTAGATAACACGCTGCTCTCGGTCCAGACTCATCAGTGCCGGAATGGGCTGCCCACTGTCTTGATACTCGCTGTCATAGTCATCTTCAAGAACCAAAGTCCCACATTCGCTCGCCCATTGCAAAAATTCGAGCCGCCGCGCCAATGGCATTACACCGCCCGAAGGAAATTGGTGCGCCGGAGTTACGTACGCCAGGTCGAAATTATCTCTTCCTCGTCGCTCTGGCAGACGTTTTACCTGCAAGCCCTCTTCATCGACGGCAACGGGATACAACTGCGCACCACACGCTTCGAATGCAGAAGGAAAAAATCCAGGTTCTTCAACGACAACTCCACTTCCCTGGTCGAGGTGCAAACGGCTGACAATGTCCAGACCTTGATTCAAACCCATCACTGGAAAAATCTGATCTGGGTGGCACGAAACTTGGCGAAAACGCTTTACCAATTTCGCGAGCGCTTCCCGCAAATCGAGGCGTCCTTGCGGGTCGTAGTCAGCATCGAGCATCTCTGCTGTTGATGTTCGCGTATGGCGTCCAAGAACTCTAGCCCATTCAGCGAGGGGAAACTGATCGAGAGCTGGTCGCCAACAATAAAATGAAATTTCCGGCTCATCATGCGTCTTTTCAGCGACTGACGCACGAGCGATGAACTTGCCGTATGCAGAAAGTTCGTAGTCAGCGACGGATACGCCCTTTGACTTGGAGCCTTTTTGAACAGTTTTCTTTAGCGTATCTTGCTTGAGATTACTGGATACAAAACTTCCAGCATTCGGCTTGGTTTCGATATAACCTTCTTGAACAAGTTGCTCAAGACAAGCAATTACAGTTGGGCGAGAAACACCAAGATCCTCAGCTAGAGTGCGACTTGCCGGCAAGCGGGTACCAGGCTCCAAAGCACCGCTCAAGATGAGGACGGTCATCTTGTCGTACAACTGCCGGTGCAACGGCGTCTCTGATTGTCTATCCAGCTCTATCTTCAGCTTCATTGACTAGGCAAGTTGGCGAGTTTCACTGCAAATTCTATCTCTTTCGCCCGTGTAGTCGAGCATCGCAATTTCATAGTTCGACTGTAGATTAAGCCAGAACTCGCTCGAATCGTTTTCGACATTTTCAAAGTCCTCTCCAGCAGGTGTAGCACGCAACACGTACAGCGTCAATTCTTACTACCCTTTTTAGTATTCAAACGACAAAGAGGAAAATGGAAAACGCTTAGGAAGAGACCGGGTCCGTGGAAAGGCAGCGGTTAAGCCAACTTTGCGCGGACCCGGTCATGAAAGGATTTCATTTTGTGGCTGCTTTATGCTGCGCGGAACGCTTGAGGGCGACCGGCAAATTTGCAGGCGTAGATGTATTTCAACTTCCACGTGCCCAACTGTTCGTCGAACTCGTAGACGTCGAAATCACCGTTGCCGATATGCATGTTTTCATACATCTCGACCAGCTCGGCGTCTTTCAAACCAGCGTAAAGCCGGCGGAAAGCGAGCATGACGGCAGAACTCGTGACGACAAGTTGGTTGCCTTCGAAGGACACAAGCGCCTCTTCATCGCAGAAGTTTTCCACGCGCTCGAAGAGATCGTTGTAGTTCTCTCCGCCGGGCGGACGATAACGCAGCGGTCCGAGCGCCTGAAAGATCGCGTACTCGTCGGGGTACAGCTCTTGCACACCGCGATACGTGAGATTCCAGAAGACACCGTAGCTGCGCTTTTCGAGCCGCTTGTCCTCGACGCATTCGACGGAATAGTCGAAGCGCGAGCGCATCAGGCGACCGCTCTGGCGAACACGCTCGAATCGATTTGCGTACATGCGGCGAAAGCGATTCTCCCCGAAGAAGAGGGACTGAAGCTTGTTGCCGCTATTGCGAGCTTGGTTTTTGCCGCGCGCCGTCAAACCGATTGAAGCGTCAGAGCCGGCCAGCGAATACTTGATGCCGTTCTTTTCTTTCTTCAAACGCCGGTTGGCAAAGGACTGACCGTGGCGAGCCACAACCAGGTATTTTTTATTGCTGTCGATCATGTTTATCTCCTGGTGGACTGTTCGGCATTGAAGGGCGCATACACAGCGTCCTAACGTTTCTTACTTCGACAGGCAACGACAATTTCCTTCACGGCAAGATCCCCGGCACCAGATGTGGTGTCGTAAATACAGGTGAAGTGAAAGGAGGGCGAGTTACCGGGTTAGTTGAGATGCCGAGGAGATGGTGAAGAGTAATAAGCAAAACTTAGAAGAGCGCATACATAAAACTCAAGTGCTTGAAACATAAGAAACACCTGCTTTTATAGGCTTTTCTGCGCAAGCTGGACGAGCACTAGACAGCCGAGCCGCGCTAGAGGCAAACGAAGCACCCCATGACAATAAAAACAGAGGCAAACGCTGCAAACCCATGACAACAACAGAGTTTCTAAACAGCCTGGTACAAAGGGTTTACGAGACTGATTAGAGACTGCACCACCTGCGCGATTCTCCATCTTGGCAATCAAAAGGCTCATGACATCCGCATTTAGAAATAGTGTATCTCCGCTATTTATCTTGTTTTGAATTCAAGACCAACAGTAGGTTATATGCCTAATTCTCTTCAGTCAGTTTTTCAAAAAACTCTTTCGTTCTCAAAGCCCAAGCCCCTAGCCACTCTTTAGCTCTTAAGTCAGAAGTTTTTTCTGATAGGCCGAAAACATCTTTCAGCCGAAGAGCTTATCGAGCGAGCCTAGGCGTCCCGTTCTGTCTTGACCTCGTTGCGCGTGGTCGGGCAGGCGAAATATGGAGTTGAACATGGATAAACTCATACCACTGGGCTCACACCCGGTTATGTCTAAGTACATTTCCAGCGCCTTGTCGCGCCCGTCCACGTTGCCAGAACCGTTCCGCGGCGCCCATCGCCTGGAAGCGTTCAAGTCAGCAATCGAAAACGGCCGGCAATTCCTCCCTGCACGCTACCAGAAGCCTTACGTTGATGTTCTCAACGCCGCGCTCCTGCAAGCCGAGGAAGCACTGAAGCCACTTGGTCCGCGAGCAACTGCTCGTCGGCAAGCGGTCTTCCAGCAGCTGGAATCTGTCTTCACCGTTTTGGCCGCACCGATTGTGCAGCTGTCCGGTTCGAAGTATCAGAAGGAGCTGAAGGCGTTCATCGCCCTCACCAGCAACCTTTTCCGCCGCTTTGTCGAAGACGAGCAAATCACCTCGGCGACCAAGCTGAAGTTGCTCTATCCCGACCTCGACCCGCTGGCGTTTTTTACAGTCGACCAGAGCGGACCCTACGCCCTGGGAGCCACTCGCGAGCTGCCACTCACCATCATCGCCAAGCCCGTTGCTCAGGCTACCTGCCTGCCGCTCTGGCTTGCCGACGGTCACGAGGTGGCTGGTCACGGCATTCACAATCTCATCGACGGGCTGCAGTCCGACATCCAGAAGGCGATCCGCTCGGCTGTCGCGAAGGCGTTCAACGAGAAGAAAGTGAAGACGGCGACTCAGTCGGTTGCTCTGCCGGCGCGCGGGAAGACTTTCTTTTCGGGCTTACTGGGCGAGCAGAAGACGATGTCGACGCGGGACTTCATGTGCGAGTTGTTCGGTGCGTGGGTTGCGGAAATCTCCGCTGACGCCGCCGGTCTCATCAACATGGGTCCGCTTTTCGTCGATGCCGGAATGCTTCTGCTTTCTGGTTCGCGGCACAACGGCGGCTTGTCGACGACGTCGGAATACGACTCGCAGACGGGCTTCGCCGAGTATCCGATGGACCTTGTTCGGGTGATGCTGACCATCGAGATGGTTCGCAAACTGCCAATCAAGGACGCCTCCGTTTACGCTGCGGCTCTGCACGAGCGCCTCATCGCCATCATGGGCGGCACACTCCCCACACACGTCTCCTGGCTGAGAAAGTCAGGCTCTTACGTTCTCGACATGCCGCTCGCCGATTTGCGCGCGATACTGCCCACGGTGGCAGATGCCGTGCTCAAGTCAAAGCTTCCCTCACTCTCCCAACAGTCGCTCACTGACGTGATGACCTGGACGGAGACTGATGAACAGCTCGTTCGCGAGGTCAGCCAGCAACTCGAAAAGGGCGACGCCAATGTCGACATCATCGTCGATGCACGGCATATCGTTTCGGCATCACTCATGGCAGTTGAACGGGCATCGGCAAAACGCGACTTCGCGGCAATCGCGCAGCGCATTCAGGCGACAGGGATTCAAGCGTTGGCTGACATCTACGACAGCCAGTGCCTCCTGTGCCTGCCTTCTCAGAAAGAAGCTTCCGAAACCAATGCTACGACGTCGCTCACCGACCTCGTGCGCCTGGTCAAGGAGGTCAAAGACTTAAGGGGGCGGTAATGGAAAAACTACGCAAACAATTCGGTCATAAGTTCGCAGACACGCTTGCGCAGTGCCCGACCTTGGTTGCGGATCTCGACGAGCTCAGACAGCACGGCGTGAAGATTCGCAAGGTGACGGGCGAAGGCAAGCACTGCCAAGCTTATTCGATGCGCAAGCGCATGACCATCTATCTGGGAACGCACTGTTCGATTGCGCAGAAGCTCATTGCTCTGGCGCACGAGAAAGTGCACATGATCGTCAAGCCGACGCCCGACCCAATCCCGCGCACAATGGGGCGCCAGGAGTTTATCGAGTTCAATCTCAACGCCGAAACCGACTGCATTGTGCACGAGGTGAAGGTCACAGCTGAGCTGGTAAAGCTTGGACTGAAAGTTGATGACCACTCGCTCTCCTGGCTGCGCCGTTACAAGCGCGGAGGTCGGCCTGCCATCCTCAAGGCGATGCGCAAGGCGGTCACATCAAACACGGGCGAGCTGTACCCCGACTATTACGGTGGTTGGTATGACGAAGCGGTGAAGCCGAAGCATCGGCTGCCGTTTCACGAGTTCTCCAACCATCGCGATAGCGGCAAAAACTCAGCAGGCAAAAACGGTAACGCGTCATTTGAAGGCGTTCCTGATGCTGCCGAGCTGACTGCTCGTGCCCTCGGGCGCCGCCGCACGGCTGTTCCCACGCGGCGTCTGTGCGTGCGTTTCTCTCCAGATTTTTCTAACTCGATGGGAAAACCTTGCTGCGGATGCAGCTCCGGTCCCATAACTCTTTCAGGAGATTCTCATGGAAGCGAAAGCTAAATGTCCCTCCCTGGTCGAACTGATGATGCCCGAGCACGAAAATCCGTCCGGCAACATCTTCGGCGGGGTTCTGCTCTCCAAGATCGACATCGCCGGCGCTATCGCCGCGCGCCAGGCACACCCTGGTCGCGTGGTGACGGTGGCGATGGATTCGGTCATCTTCAAGAAGCCCGTTCTGCGCGGCGACCTGCTCATTTGCTGGGCGGACATCGTCAAGATCGGCAAGACCTCGATCACCACGAAGATTCGTGTGGAGGTCAATCGCGGCGGCGAAATCATTCAGGTCACCGAAGCGGAGGCGACTTACGTCGCGGTTGATGCCAAAGGCATCAAGATTCCGGTCGGCACAAAGGAAGATGGCACCGTCGTTAAGCCGAAGCTCAGCGACTACTGTGTCGCATGCGACGGCGAAGCGCATGGCAAGGGCGAAGAAAATGCGCCGGCCAAGACCGCAGACAAGACGCAGCCCAAGGCTGAAGACAAGCCGAAGTCAAAGAAGTGCAAGTGCTCCAAGAAGCACAAGAAAAACAAAAAGGGCAAGAAGAACGGTAAGAAGCACGACTGCAAGTGCTCGAAAAAGGCGAAGAAGTAGTCTAAGGACTGCGTCTTCACCTGCCGCCGCAGACTGCCCCTGAGCAACGAGGAGGCTGCCACAACCGGCAGTCTCCTCAATTGCTGACGAAAGATGTCGCTATTACATCTTTCGTTTTTTGCGAATTTTTTACTATAAACCATAATTGACAGCGCTTGATCTTAGGCTTGGAATTTCTTCTTACAGCCTTTCAACAAACGCCGCACGGGAGGCGCTGCTTCATCACGAGCATGCGATTTACAGCGAACGGATGCCATGAGGCACGAGAGTTTTCTCAGACACGTATAATCTATGTATTGACAGTGAGTGGGCAGGGTATTTAGCAGACGTCGGCGTCAATTTATATTGACATGATCTCGGCAGCGAGATTGCCAGGAAGTGGTGCTTTTCGATGAAGAAAAAGAGTTTGGCAGGTGTGGTCAGACATCGACTGGTGAGCCAGCTGGATGACTACAAAGCGGCAGAAAGAGCAATGCTCTGGAAAGCTCTGGCATTGGCGGAAGAAGTGCATGAAAAGCAAGTTCGCCGCCCCGGAAAAAGTGTGACTGCGCAGCCGTATATCATTCATCCGATGCGTGTTGCGCTTGTATTGCTGGAAGAGCTGGAATACAGGGACACAGAAGTAATCACTGCTGCCTTGCTGCACGATGTGCTGGAAAATTCCGAAGGCAGAGTGACCACCGCCGACTTGGAACAACAATTCACTGGCAATATCGCTCTTATGGTCTCGACCTTGAGCAAACCGCCGCAAGACGCTGCGTTGAGCCGCGGACTACAACTAAGCACCTACTACGATCGCATCAATCAAGCACCGATTCCCACGCGTTTGATCAAACTCTCCGATCGCCTGGACAATGTGCGAGAGTCAATTGATTCCATTGACGTCGAGTTTCAAGAGGACTACTTGAAGCAGACGATGAAAATCTATTTGCCGATGGCCGAAGCGACCGATCAATACTTGTTTGAAGAGCTCGTTTCTTGTTGCCAGGAATTAGAGAAATCCATCAAAGAAAATTCCGCAGTTTAGAGCTTCGGTTTGGATATCGCGCGAGCTGGAATAGGTTGTTTTCAAATTTCAGCCCGCAAAATGAAACGCAATCAAACTGCGCAAGTTTTTCAATAATGGGCGGTGAAGAGCCTTTTGAAACACGACAGAATGTAAAGAGTGACAATTGCTGGGCTCTTTCGGTTGAACTGCATGCACGAACGTCCTAATTTGTAGACCTCGTCTTGTTTCATTCGTTCTTTTAAGGCCCTCCAGCACAACTTCTCCGCAATTACCACAGCAATCTCGCGCACAGAAAAGTGCAGGCAGACTATTCGTAGTCATTTCGCCTGCCAGCGAGAGAACCTGTCGCAGTGAAGAATGCAAACTGAGGGAAACGAATGACGCGAAAGCTCGTGTGTGGGAAGGCGCAAACGTGCGCTTCCTGCAACAAGGCGCCTCGAAACAACGTGGACGCAAGATAATGATTACCACAGTTCTTTTGTTGTGGCTCGCCTTCGACTTGAAGCACTTCGTTGCCGACTTCGTCTTGCAGAACAACTACATGCAGGGCAAGTTTAGTGCGTCCGGATGGGAAGCCCCTCTGGCGCTGCACTGCCTGATGCACGCTCTGTGCACTCTGGCGATTGTCTGCTTCGTCAATCCGTCGATGTGGTGGCTTGCCCTTTTGGACTTCGCCATTCACTTCACGATGGACCGCATCAAAGCAAGTCCTCGAATGATGGGTCGCTACAAAAATCTCTGCTCGCACGACATGCCGACAGCCACTCGCGAGCAAAAGCGCAGCATGAAGCTGTACTGGCTCTCGCTTGGCTTCGACCAATACGTGCATCATCTAACCAATCTGCTGATTGCATGGTTGTTGATTAGCGCCTGATACACATCAGGACGCCAGTCACCATGCCATTTGCAGCGATGTTACTTGCCGGGCAGGGCACACGAATTTGAATGTGTGCCCTGCCTTGAGTGGGTGGTCTGAAGTTATAGACGTTTCGAGCTCTGTAGCACTTCCACCAGCATTCATAAGGTTTTTGACCAAACTTTTTTCGCCTAATCGTTTTCAAACTCGTTATACTATGCGTTTTAGTATCAAAAATCACAAAGAAACGAGTGACGCGAAGGGCTGATGACGAGCGTTCTTCAACGCACCTCACCAATCCTCGCGCCCCCGTTTCAAAACTAGCGAATGCGCCGCGCGCGCTTCAGACGGAAGCTTTCTCCTTTGGAGAACTTGCTTTCGCTGACACTGCCCACGGTGCGATGCCGACGATGTTTCACGGCGCGCGCTTTGCGTCCGCTGGATTCGTAAACCCAGACATGACCTTCGCCGTAAGCCGTGCATTTCGGTGCTCCGCGCTTGCCGAACTCGATCAAGACAGCAGTGTCCTCATCGAGGCCGACCCCGGTGACCAAACCAAAGCCCCTGTTGAGGGCATGATCCATCGCCGCCGGAGGACGCGGAAAGCGCTTGCGTTCCGCGAAGTGCGTGTCGGTGACGATGCCGGAAGCAAGCCCCAGCCCATCACGCGTCGTCAGCGTGGAAGCGTCCGTACTGCCGTCGGTCATGCCGCCGGAAATCATCAGCTCGCCAACGCACGCGGCTCCGGCGGAGGTTCCGCCAATGAGCACGCCGCGCTTGAAAGCACGCTTCAGCTCGGCAACACCATCCTTTCCGAGCAAGTCGACCAGTCGTGACTGATCGCCGCCCAGCATGAAGACAGCGTCAACGCCGTCCAATTTCAGCTCTTCCCCAGGCATCACGACGCGGATCTTCGCTTCGACCGCGCCGAGAGCCTTCAGGGTTTCCACAAACTCCTGCGCTACTTCAGCCGGAACGCTGGAGGCGTGAGGCAGAACAACGATGTTCGCCTCGGCACCTCCGGCCAATCCCAGGAAGTCCGCCACGCACGAGACAGCCCGCCCTCCCACGAGGAAGAGACGGCAAATCAAAGAAGCATACATAGGTCAGCCCCCTTACTTGGGAAGTGAGTCCTCATTGCCGCTGTCGCTCGAAGGCGGCAACGACTTGAGGCGGAACAAGTAAACTGCGCCCGCAAAAGCGCAGACCGATGCGGCAATCAGCAGGGCGTATGAAACACCGAGATGTTGCGCAGTCCAGCCGGCCATGAGACCAGCGAACGGGGTGAAACCAAGCTGGCAGACGGAGAAGATCCCCATCATGCGTCCTTTGATTTCGGCAGGGACAATCTGCTGCAAGAGCGAATTGCCGCCGGAAAACTGGATGCTCACACAGAGACCGGCAAGACCCGCAGCCACCGCCGTGAGGATGACGGAGTGCGAGATGGCGATCACTGAAGTGAAAACACCAAGCATCAACACGGCGACACCGATGCCTCTGAGAAGCCACATGCTCTTGCCTGTGCGGGCAAGGAACAGTGCGCCGCAAAGAGCGCCGACACCACCGGCTGCAGCCAGGATACTCATCGCCGCGGCTCCACCGTTGACCATTTTGTCAGCGATGATGGGCAAAAGAACGCCATACTGGAAGCCGAACATCGAGGTGACGGCAGCCAGAGTCAGCAGCCCGCGGATGCGAGGGTCCTTGAGCGTCTGCATGAGCTTTTCTTTTCCTTGCGCGCCATCAGCCGCTTTCGGCTTCTGATTTGCAAGTACCGCCTTGGCGACACGCGAGAGCGTGTAGATGGCGAAGAGATAGCTCAGGGCGTTCAAGCCGAAGCAGATTGCCTCGCCGAATGCTGCGATGAGAACACCAGCCAGGAGCGGACCGCTCAAGCGCGAGATGTTGAAGATAGCCGAGTTGACGCTGATGGCGTTCGTCAGGTCTTTCTTTTCGACCAGGTCGCCCATAAAGGCTTGCCTGGTAGGCACCTCTACTGCTGTGACACAGCCAAGGAAAAGCGCCAGACCAACAACCATCCAGACATTTAGCACACCGGCGAGCACTAGAATCGTCAACAGCGTCGCTTGCAGGAAACCAGCAAACTGCGTTGCCATCAGAATCTTGCGCCTGTCGATGCGGTCTGCGAGCATGCCGCCGAAGTAAGTCAGCAGCAAGATCGGCACGTAACTAGCGAACGACACAATCCCCAGCGCAACAGCCGAGTCGGTGAGTTTGTACACCAACCAGGAGAGCGCCATCGACTGCATCCACGTACCGGCGTTGGAAACCAACTGACCGAGTGAATACAGGCGAATATGGGGGTTTGTCAGTGAGCGAAAGGTCTGCCGAAACTCATCTTTGAGCCTCTGCGGAACCAGCCCACTGAACAAGTAGTTAGGACCTTTGGGCATGTTATACCCCCATAGTTCAGAGCCCTGCTCAATCCTGTAGGGGAGCCGCATGCGGCTCTCTGATCATGAAGGCGCATGCGCCTTCCCTACGAAGATCTGGCAAGGCGGGCTAAGACCCAGTCGTTACGCCATACGTGTTCTCTCGACCGTGTGTACGGAGGCAAGAAAACAGGTGTGTACTTAACGGGTTGGGTCGGTTAGGTTTTGGATTCGAAAAAAGAAAAAAAGACGCGGGATAGATTTACCTTACGCAGTTTCTAAGCAGAAAACCTAATACATCGTGGTGGCAAATTCACCTCTGCGATTAAAAACATGCCTGTAATAGGACGCCCAAACAGGAGGGCTCGGGAAACTTTTAGATGACAAGAGGCGCTTGGTCTCTAGCGCAGCTAGCAACGCATAATCGAATTTCACTGTCACAAGGGCTCGACGAAAGTTCCAACACGAGCAGCGAAAGCTTCAATTACGAACAGCGAAAGTTTCAAACACTAGCTGTCAGTCTGAGATAAGGGAGTTAGGGCACGCCACCACATTCAATACCGCAACATTTGTCGCTCAATCAAAGAAACGCCGCTTACCACACCGTTTAGTATAAAAAATTCAAAAGAGGAATCAGCAGTAAAACGGGCTCCAGAAGGAGTGTTTCACTGCTGACCCTCACCGATGACTCAGGCGTCGAATTACTTCTTCGCCGGAATCGGGTCGCCTTCGGTGACCTCGCTCACGAACGGTCTGTCGTGTTCGTCGGCATGCGGCTTGACGCTGTCGACGAGGCGATGATCCACGTTGTCGTGCATATCACCACCGCCGGCGCCGGGTCCGTTGCCGTCGGGCTCGTGGTCGTTCGTCTGATGATCTTCGGGGCGATGTTCGCCGGGCTGATGTTCGCCGGGCTGATGTTCGCCGGGCTGATGGTCGTCAGGCTTGGGTTGGTCGTTCTCTCCCGAGTCCTTGCGGTGTTTCTCCCTCAGGCTGTCCATGAAATCGCCGGGAAGATCCTTCCCTTTGAGCCAATAGACAGCACCGAAGATGACTGCAGGGAAAACCAGCACGACGCTGAGAATTGCCAGCGCCTTGTCGGCCTTGAGAGCGAGCGAGATACCCTGCAACGCAGCCAGGATGGTGGCAAGCGAAGCAATACCAAGCAAGACCACCAGAAACAGCCCGAAAAGAAGGGCTAGTGCTGCCATGATGTTCTCCTTTGAAGTTTTGGAACACATTCGTGATGACCGCCAGCGAAGACGATCAGACACGAATTTCATTTGGTGGTCGTTACTTGATCACCTGATAGCGGTTGTTGACCGTGGGGTCGATGTAGGCGCGAACGTCCTGCGGATGCAGACGAACGATGAGTTCGTCGCCCTGCAGGAACGCGTATTCCTTGCCATATTTGCCGTCGGCGTAGATGCGACCGTCGGTCATGCGTGACACGATCTTCACCTGTGCGTGCGGGCTGAGAGCGCCCTTGCGCAGCTTCCAATCAACACCGGGGCGCATACCTGGTTCGCGAACCAAGTACAAGAACTGGCGCTGAGTGATGGGCAGGATGCGACCGCCGGCACTGCGATTGACCGCGGTGCTGCCGGAAGCCGTGGAGATGTAGATGCCGGACGTGCTTTGCACTTCCGTCGTGTCGCCGATGGTGAGGATGTAATTGCACGGTCCGGCAGGGTGGACATCATGAACGAGAACCTCATTCAGAACTGGCACTGCGAGCTCCTCGCCGTTGAGGACGAGTTGCAGGCGAGCCAGGCGATGCCACCGACGCTTGCCGGAGATGATGCTGTCGAGCACCTCACCGAACGTGTCTCCGTCAGCCAGGCAGAAGTGCCCAAGGCTGCTCGGCTTGGCGGAGTTGACCCCGAGGATGGGGATGTTGGAACACTCCCTGGCGCTGTGCAGGAAGGTGCCGTCGCCGCCGACGGTGATGATGAGATCAACGTCTTCGGCGACGGTGAAGGGCTCCGCACGACTGACCACATCGTGGGCAATGCCGCGAGCGACGAGCGCTTCGACGACTTGAGCCAGCGATTGCAGGTGCTGTTCGTGCGTTTTCGAAACCGTTTTCACGACTTCGGAGCCCTCGGCGAGGAGCTTCAGGAACCTGATGTCCTTTTTCTCCAGCGCTTGGGTCTGATACGTCGAGTCCTTGTGAATCACTAGGACTCGGCGCAAAGTCCGACCGGGATTGAGCTGTTTCATAGGCTTGTGACCTTTTCAGTGCGTCGGAGAACCGCTCTGAGCGGATTTCCGAATCCGGTTGCGAACGCGGGCACCAATGTTCGGCTCGAAACCGAAATTGATGCCCGTGGGCGATGATGAAAAACTGTGATTTAGAGCTGGTTGGCTGGCGTTTTTCCTAAAGGGAAAAGAGGTGAAAGGTACGTTTTGAACGTAATTAGTAAGCCTGGCCTAACTCAAGTGAAGAATTCAGAGGTTTACAAGAGATCTTGACCAAGCTCGCGCGACCACCTCCAAGACGAGAGGTAAGCTCGCGCGAACACTACTGAAAATACAAACCAGATACACCGATCAGTAGCTCTCTTAGTTAGCGCATCTCAATTGCTCAAGATCGTCACAGATGAGCTCCTATTTCATTGCTTGACATCTTTGTTTTTTGTCAGGGTGATTGAGCTAATTCCATTTTCCGCTTTTGCTGGGTTCACCCACAACTAACAAGCTTTTCGCTTTCTCAACTACTGTCCATCCCTCGCGACTACGTCGTGCGGACTGATGTTGTTGGGTAAGCGTTCAAGTCTTCTAGCGTTCATCTTGAGCGTTCAGCGGATAGCGCAGGTGCGGATTCCCCCTGCCATTCTCGGATTAGCGTTCCCACTGCTCTCTGCTCGAGGCATCGAGCAGTTGTAGCGTTATCAATTCAAACCCCAAATCCAAAAGGAGGGTCTATGACTAAGTCATTTGTCGATTCGTCATCCGCCCTCTTCGTGAGGACGGGGCGAGAATCCTGCGAAAAATTCCTCGGGAAATTCCTGGACATTCGGATTCGTCCGTTCGTCTTGCGTGTTACCGGGGGATGCGGCTTGATGGGTCCTGAGGACGCCATTGGGCTGCAGAACGTTCGGAATGCTCTCACAGGCGGTCCGCGCGGAAACAAGTCGTTGCCGAAATTCACCGGCTTCTGCCTCTTCGGCGGCACGCGGATGGTCAATCGGTACAACCCGAAGGTCATCATCCCCGGCATCACCGAAGTCGTTCCGCCCATCAACAAGCTCTGCCCTGGCGCCAAAACACTCGGCGTCATCGCCAAGGTCGGAGACATGCGGCATTCGCGTCACGGTATCGTCGTCTCCGACGACTGCGACAAGAAGAAGCCCGAGGCGGAACACTACGTGACCATCGTCCATCCCACACAGGACAGCACTCTGCTCGTTCAGCCCAGCGCTGACCGGTACGCATCCTGGGACGATGAGGCAAACGAGTGCATCGACATCTGCGACTACCTGCGTAAGGGGCATTGGCAAGGTCTGATGCTCGTCTACAACGGTGGCGGAGTCGTCGAAAAAGAAATCCAGAAGTGGGGCGCCCTCGGCAAGGACGACCCGTTCTGGCAAGTGCTGTTGGTGGACGGAAGCGGTCGCAAGGCGGATCAATACGCCCGCGATGAGCAGTTCCGCAAGGAACATCCGACCATCAACGTCTGCGGAAACACCGAAGAAGAGATTCGCGCTGCGCTTCTCGAACTCGGTGCTCTGGTGTACGAACCGTCCCAAATCTTCAAGGGCGGCAAGCGCACCCGTTAGACGTCGCAGCTACTCGAAGTTCGAGTGCGGCAAGCAAGTCCTTTTAGCCGGGGACCTGCTTGCTTTGCGGCAAACAATTCCGGCTTTTAAAACTTAAGGACAATTCGCATGACCAAAGCAAACAACCCGCTCGTCTCCGTCGACCCCCGCGGCTGCCTCTTCTCCGTCGTGGGAAGCCAGGAAAGCATGCCCGCGACCTTCCTCGCCTCGATCCGCAAGGCCGCGGCGATGGAACTCCTGCTCATCGGTGGTGGCGTGAAGGGCTTCAAGCCGGAGCACACCGCCCTGATGAAGCCCTGGGTTTCGGAAGGTCTGAAGGGATTCAAGGGCGTCGCCTTCTCGGGCGGCACCGCCTACTTCGACAAGGAGACGGGCACGCTGAAGAGCGACATCGTCACCTCCATCCCGGCCATCCTCGCGGCCGAGAACGAGTGCGTCGCCATCGGCACCTTCCCGCGCGTCTACGACTGGGCGTTCGACCGTGACCACGGACACCTCTACACCGACGCCTACGGCGCCGTCGTCGACAACCGCTACCACCACGTGGCGGCCGTCCAGAAGAACGCCAGCGATGTGCTCGACTGGGACGGCGACCTCGAGCGTCGCTTCACCGTCGTCGATGCGCTCACCGACTGGGCCAAGGCCTACCTCATCGTCAACGGCGGCGCCGTGACGCGTGATGGCGAAATCTACGCCGCCATCGCCAAGGGCATCCCGGTCATCGTCGCCGAAGGCAGCTTCCGCGAAGCGGACGCTCTGGTGGCGGCGCTGAAGGGTGACTGGACGCTGACCGCGGCCGAAGAGCGCGCCAAGGCCGGTGACGACGCCGCGAAGATCGCCAAGGTCGACGCCATCGTCGAGCGCTGCCGCGGCATCCTCAAGGGCAACGAAGGGCTGGTCACCGTCGCGAAGTACGGCGACGCTGCCGCTCTCACCGCCGCTGCCAAGGCGCACGGTCTGCTCGGCGGCGAAGACTGCGGCTGCGCCGACTAAGGTCGGTCGCCGTCGTCTGACGAAACCACAGCGAGGCGCATGGCTAGTCCATGCGCCTCGTAGGTCCCTCCGTATTATTCAACTCCTGATTCAGGCTCACTCCTGAGAAATGAGGCAAACATGGAATTCGTAATTCGGTTGTTCCTCCTGGTTTTCGGCAGCGTCGTAAAGAAGCTCTGGCTTCCCGCCGTCGCTGTCATCGCCGTCGTCGCGCTCATCGCTTTCCTCTCCGGAGGCTCGGCGCTCTGGGCGGCTGGCATCACGGCAATCGTCGCTCTGGTGGCTGCGGTCATCGCATCCATCGCGGGCATCAACCGCGGCTGGTAACAACCCGGCGCCACCGCACCCGGTGACGCCAAACCGAAGTGCATAACCAGACGGCATCTTGGGCCGTCACGAGGACATAACACATGATCGAAGAGCGCTTGAAGCAAGCCCTGAAGGACGCAGACACCAACGCTGGAGCGATGGACGTCGACCAGATCGCATGGTTGATCGGCTCGTTTCCCGGTTACAACGGTGAGCGCCTCAAGGCCCTTTGCGAAGGATGCCCGCGCATCGAGAAGCTCCTGCCCGAGATGACCGACGAGCCCAGCGACACCCAGGCGCTGCTCCGCGTCAGCCACTACATGAACAACGAAGACACCGTCGGCAACGTCGCCGACCTGATTCGTCGCTACATCCGCGGCTAGTCTCAACAGCTAGCCAGGAACCCAGGAAAGGCGTGCAGTCGCAGCGGGCAACCGCTCTTCTCCACGCCCTTTCCTCTTAGCGTCGTCTCTATTATTTAATATGGTATATACCAAAAGGTGCGATCATTCGTACAGCACATGTTCTGAAACGTGGTCCGGACAATTACAACGCTTCTGGACTGTCGTATGATTTGCATTCTCGTCTGGAGAATGACATGCAAAACGCCTTGATTGCGATTCTATCTTGCTTATTTGCGCTTTCCGCACCATTAGCCGCATGCGCTGGTGAAGAAACACGTTCAATGAGTTTCGACCAGCAACAATGGGACACCTATACGAACCGAGAAGAGAACGCAAAATTTTTGGTTGAGTCCAAGCAACTAATCGGTCTTACCAAAGTTCAAGTACACCGGATGCTCGGCGTTCCACTGAAAGCTACTAATTCTCAGGAATTTTTCCAATTGCAACGCGAAGGGCCCAGAGACGTTTCTATATGTTCTTCAAACCCAGGCCCAGCCTATGCTGCGATTGATCGAAGACCGAGGGAAAACATCCTTCCTTGTCTTCAACTCGACTATGCGAACAACAGTGTTCAAAAGGCATCAGTGACAACTCATAAGTTTGGAACTCCCACCCTTCCCGAAGGGGCTCCAATTCCGGACAGCAATTAGCTCCGATTGACAACTCACAACTTTCCAAATCTTCCGAAACATGCCATCAGTAGTGGTATCACGCGTGCCACTAGACAGGCACCGCCCGTAGGAGCATAATGTCGGTGCAGATGAAGTATTTCAAATGCTCAATTCACACACACACAATCCGAATTGAAGTCAGAAATCGGTCCAAGAACATAGCTAGAAAGGGCTAAAAGAATATGCACAACCCCGCCAAAGCGCTGGCACCAATGCTAGCCGAAGCGAGGGAAACAGACATCCAGGACAGCTTTTTTCAAATTCTCGAACAAGAAGATGAAAAGGTAATCCAGATTCTGAATGAGCAAGATCTCTCTCAGAGCAATATGGCGAATGTGCTTGCCAGCCTGGAGTTTGCAAACGACAGACTGGCTGCAGCAATGCATCGCATCGGCTATCTGGAAAGCAAAGTAGAACATCTGGAAGAACAAACAAGCATTCTTTCGATGGTGGAAGCTATTGCTAACAGAGTGCCAGAGCTTGAGCAAGAATCACTCGATTTGCGAACACTCTTGATCGAGCGTGAATTGCACCTTGCTGAAACACACCTAGAAATGAAAGGCATCAACGAAAAGCTTGAGATGGTTCGCTCGAGCTGGTGGTGTCGCTTCTGGGCCTGGATGACTGACACACCAGTCTAGTTTTCCACGCTCCATTTCAAAAACCGAACGCGCGCTTCCAGGCGGGCAGTCACTACGTTCCGCAAAGTCCAAGAAGGCTGACGGGCACGGCTTCGCATGCTCTAAAGTCTAAGGAAAACCCCTAATTTTTTAGTCCCTATATCGTGGGACCGTCACGCAAAACATACGGCCCACGGCGCTCCGCAAAACCACGCGTGATTGCGGTTTTCGCCTATCGTCGTATTTCCACGGTGGACGGGGATCTCGCTCGGGCATACTATCATCAGCATCCAAACCAAACCCCAGCATTCTGCTCTTTCTGTTTATGAACGCTTCCAAAAACACCATCAATTGCGATCCAGAAGTTTTAGCCGACTTACTTTCAATCGGCATGATCGATAGCTTTATCAATGAGTTCAAACGCGCTGCAAGCGGGCTGGACTCACCAAAGGTGCCTGAGCTTATCACTCAAATAAATGACTGCCTTGATGCGCAAATCGTGTCACAAAAGCGCATGAAATCAAGGCTTGAGTTCAGCGAATCATTCGATGCATCACCGCAACGCATCGACCTTGTGACACCATGTAAGTTTGTCGGAGCGGGCTGGCCAAGCCGCAGAACGATAATCATTTAGCTTGCCGCGACAGTTCTAGAATTTCAAAACAGTATCGAAGTTAGATGTATCCGCATTTCTCGCGGCATCCATCGCATTTGTGGGTCGACCACCCCAGGAAATACCCTGCTGGGATTCTTTGTTGGACCCGCCAAAAACCAGCCCCAGACAGAAGACCAAAAGCCCTATCAACGCTCCGATTTCCAAAATTCTGATGGGTTTCATGAGCAAGTCCCCTCTTTGGGATCGGTGCTTCCCTACAATCCATCCTACCTGATTTTCGCAGCCAAGCTACTACACCACATCGTTGCGACAGTCAAAAAAAGCAGCCGGGAAGGTCTGTTAAAGCACCTCCCAGCTACTTCGCATTTGTTCCTGTTCCTCGCCCAGCGCTCAGCTTCATCTGGCGACGCTTCTCGGCATGCACAACCTGACGCACAGCCTTGACGAATTTGTCGAAGACAGGCGTGGTTTTGACATGACGTCCGGTGCGAGCAAAGCGAGGTCCGACGAACATGGTCTTGAGCAGATTATTCGGAAGTTCGATCTGAACACCCTTCTGCTTTGCCATGTTGACGAAATTCAGCTTGCTTTCACCACGGTGACGCGGGCTGTCTGGATTGACTGAAAAGCCTTGCTCGCGGAGGGCCTTGAGCATGTTCTCTTTCAGTTCTTTGTTCAACCCACCTAGCCAAATCGTGATGTCATCTTCGTCGCCCATTCCGTGAATCGACACCGCAACCTCAGATGCGTCGAGCATCTTCATGAGGTCAGGGTCGCGGAAGTGCGTGGAGGTGACATGAAGCTCGCTCGGATTTTCGGTTCGCAGACCTTGGAAGTCGAAGAAGTTGAAATCAGGTCCGGCACAAGCGCGCGCCAGTGCAGAAGTACCTTCTTCGATGTAACCTCCATGCGGCGAAACGATTGTTGAGAAAGCACCGCGGTCACGAAAACGTATCCGAAAGTCACGCTTGTCCTTAAGCCGTGACTTGAGCGAAGGAACATCGGGGAACACATCTCTGTGAGAGCCCATGGCACATGTCCTTTTGTCTAGTTCCGGCTTAGAAAGCTGGATGTAAATCTCGATACTGTGTGAAACAGTCGAACTCTTTGGAAAACTCGCCTACGCTGCAACTTTCAAACTCCACAGTTTCACAACTTGCTGGAGCAAGAAGAAAAACAGGAGCAGGGAAGCAGAGAAAAGGGGAGGAGTAGTGGTTCCGAAAGAGAAGCGATAAAGAATTAGGACTCGATACTAACCCTTTCGGCTCTCCGAATTGAAGTGCCCCGAAGTAGCAAAGAGCCTGTGTTTATGCGCTTTACGAGGAGCTTTCGATACTGTTTTGCATAGCGCAGTTAGCAAACCGCCTGACAATCAAAGTCAGTGGTTCGTTTTCATACAAATCATTTGAGCTTCTAGAATGAGCGATCTTCGGCTTGCGCTGTCGCTGCAGGAGCGGAAGCACGGAGCAAAATCTTCATCGCGTCAAGCTTACTGGTCGCATCCAGTGAGGTGTCTTTGAAGATATGCGAAATCGCATCAATTCTGGCTTGGTTCAAACTGCCAGCAGAAAATCCTTTGCGATCCACCAAGCCCATAGCCTCAGCCAAATTGCGAGTTTCACTGTGCTTGAGCGCCTTCGAGATATCCCCATCAAAACGGCTGTTGACCGTTTCAATAAAATGCGCAGCAAGCGGCGAAGACAGATGTTGTGGAACATTGGAAGCAGCGCCGACAGGCATCATATTCATTGGCTGCGCGGGTTGTTGAAACGCCATTGGATTAGCGTGCTTTGGCTGCTTTGATTTCTTCTGCTTCGTCAGTGGTGGCGCCGGCAGTGGCTCATTCGTGTTGGGGTCAACCGCAGAAAAAGCAGTTTGATTACCGTAAGTCACCGGAACTCCGATCGGCGGCTCACCTGTCACAGTGCCATTTGTAGCAACTTGAGACAGATTGCCTTGTGCATTTGGATCACCACCTTGCACTGCCTGTAGTGGCGGCGCCCCAGGGGCGCGTGCGAGAAGCTCACGATCTGCGAGGTCTGTGGGCTTGACCCATCTTGCATAATTGATCTGATCCGACGGACCCTGCGGCACTTTCATCAGAGTAGGCGATTGACTTGCAACCTGGGCATCGGTGTAATTGAGACTTGTGCCGTAAATGCCTTGCTGCGGAACCACCCGATAGGAGCTTCGCGCTGCGGCTTGAATCGCTGTGGACGCCATATACGTAGGACTGCGGTAGCTCCAAGGCGTCACTGCCAGCGGATAGACAAGCGCTCTGACCGGCCAAAGCAAATTGCCCAGTCCGTATGCATAGTTGTAATACGCATGGGCAGGGGCTGCAGACGATAACAGCAACGTCGCCGCCGCACAAAAAATTGCGCTGTTCTTCAACTTTGCACTAACAATTCTCTTGGATTGGAGAGTCATTGCTCCTCCAGTACAGCCGCTTAAATCCATGAATTGGGCGGCTGGTCGCCAGATCACCATATATCAAGTGATCTAATAACAAAAAGGTGGACTGATTGCACATTAAGTTATGCCGCTCTAACGAAATGTGATCAGAATTTCACCGCTTTCATTAGTATTTACCGCACGGCAAAAGCTTTAGATGCAGCCTCAACCGCCTTTCCATCCTTCACTTCGTGTCCCAGTTTGCGCAACACAGATTCAAGCGCAGCCAAGGTCATTAGGATGTCTCTTTCGAAAACATAACCCATGTGACCGATGCGGAATATCTTGCCTTTCAGATCTTCCTGACCGTCAGCGACGAGGATGCGGAACTCCTCTTTTAGCCCTTTTCGAATATCCGCGACGGATATTCCAGCAGGAGGAAGAATAGCGGTAATCGTCGGAGAAGCGTTTTCATCGTCGACGAAAAGCTTCAATCCAAGAGCCTTTACACCAGATCTCAAAGCCTCCTTCAATCGCATATGGCGTGCGAATATTTTCTCAGTGCCATCTTCTTTCATCATCAAGAGCGACTCTCTGAGCCCGGCAACGAGGGAAACGTTTGGAGTAGCAGGAGTCGTATCTTGTTCTAAGCTCTTCTTGTATTTGCGCAGATCGAAATAAAAGCGCGGCGACTTGCAGCTCTCGCTCACTTTTGCAGCTCTGTCGGAAAAGAAAATGATTCCGAGTCCAGGCGGCAACATGAGCGCTTTCTGACTGCCGGTTACGAGCACGTCGACTTGCCACTCATCAATCGGCAAATGAATCGCACCAAAACTAGTGACCGCATCAACAATAATCAGCGCGCCGTGATCGCGCACCAGCTTCGCGATTGCCTTGAGGTCATTGATCACGCCAGTAGATGTTTCGTTGTGCGTGACGGTGACGACTTTGATTTTTCTGTCTTTGTCTTTCTTGAGTTTGTCAGCCAGCAAAACCAGGTCTACGGGCTGCCCTGCTTCAGAGATTACACGCTCTACTTTGGCGCCGTATGCTTCGCAAATTTTTGCCCAGCGTTCGCCAAACACGCCCACGATCAGGGAAAGAACCTCATCGCCACTGTTTACGGTGTTCGCAATCGCAGCTTCCATTGCGCCGGTTCCGGACGATGTGATGACAAACGGATCTTTCTTAGTTTCCCCAAGCCACTTCAAATCATCGACCGCACCACGCAGGAGCTTGGAAAACTCAGGCGTTCTGTGACCGATCGGATGTCTGGCGACGGCTTCCAAAACCCTGTCCGGAACAGGAGTAGGGCCGGGAATCATCAAGAATTCACGTGCTTGCATCAGGCGCACCTCAATTGGAGGGACGGCTATTTATTCTTGGGCTTGGAGGTAGTTTTCTTCGCTCCGCCCTTAGCCGGCTTAATAATCTCAAATTGCTCGCCGCTTAAGGGCCCTTTGTAAACTTCCACTTTCTCGATAACGTCATTTTTTATAGTGACAAGCGCCTGCTGCACTTCAGGGAAGCAGTCAGACCAGGTCTTGCACTTGACGTAATCGCAGTTGAAATAGCCTATCGATTGGATGCTGCCGTCCTTTGGACGCGTTTCGGGACGGCACACTGCGCCTTCCCACTTGAGCTTGTCGCCCAGCTTGTAGTTTTTGTTTTCCAAACAACCAAGCCGAAAGCCGACGCCCGAAGTCACCTTTTCATTGCAAAAAGGGCAGTGGATGTCGGCATAGACGGTATTGTAGGTCAATCGGAAAAACCAGGTTCGACGAACTGCTTACTAGCGAATTGTCGCGCCTTTGGTTTCAGAACTCAAGGTGGAGTTCAAGAAGTTTTCGCCGAGTGATTTTTCAGCTTTCTTGACGAACGCAGCTTGAGCCAGTCTTTGCTCAGCGATTTGCGCGGCAGCTTCTTGAGGAAGCACGCCTTCGCTTTCCGAGCGGGTCAAGATCAAGTCGATCGTGTCGTAGATCTTGCTGACTTTGTTGAGTACGAGCTCTTTGTTGTAGCCGTCGATTTCAGCTGCAACGTTGATCAAGCCGCCTGCGTTAATGGCGTAATCTGGGCAGTAGACAATGCCTTTGTCTGCTAGAGCTTTGCCATCGTTGTCGTTTTCCAACTGGTTGTTGGCAGAACCGGCAACGATTTTGCACTTCAATTGAGGGATTGTGCGCTCGTTCAAGATGGCACCCAATGCGCATGGAGCGAAAATGTCGGCATCTACTGCATAGATTTGATCAGGGGTTACGACTGTTGCGTCGAACTCTTGAACAACTTTCTCTACTTGATTCGGGTAGATGTCGGTGATGATGAGCTTGGCACCAGCAGCAGAAAGGTAGCTGCAGAGGTGGTATCCGACGTTGCCTACGCCTTGTACGGCGACTTTAACGCCTTCAAGCTTTTCGCCCAATCCGGCGTGCTTGAGAGCAGCCTTGATACCTTGGAAGCAGCCAAATGCAGTCATTACCGAAGGATCGCCAGAGCCGCCTTCGTTGCTTCCACCGACAGCGTGCTTGGTGAAATTGCGGATGTAGTCGATGTCTTTGACAGACATACCGACGTCTTCTGCGGTGATGTAGCGGCCGGCTACTGATTCAACAGCCTTACCGAAAGCTTCAAGAAGCTCGGGGGTTTTTTCTGTGCGCGCATCGGCAATAACAACTGCCTTACCGCCGCCCAGTTTCAAATCGGCAACAGCAGCTTTGTAGGTCATACCGCGCGAAAGGCGCAAAACGTCACGGAGAGCAGCAGCTTCGTCGGAATATTTCCACATGCGGCAACCGCCGAGGGAAGGACCGAGAACGGTACTGTGAACACCGATAATTGCCTTCAGTCCAGATTCCTTATCATGGAAGAAAACTACTTGTTCATGACCGTAGACATCGAGATCGTGAAACACTCCCATCATTAACGGCTCTCCTAAAAATTGTTTGGGATGGATTTTGGTTGGAACGTTTGAAACGTCAATTAGTCCCAGCAAAATTTTGCGCCCAAATCCTGCAAAGTTTCGCAATCGTTAGGTTATTGCAATTTTCTGACGTCAAGGAGCCGGAAACGCCGCGCCCGTGGGAAACAGATCCTTTAGGGATCATGAAGATCGCGGATCAGATGAACGAGAACATAAGTTTTGGCTATTGAAAAAACAAAAATTAGCGCCCACTCAGAAAGCGGGCGCCATTTCTAATCGTAAGGGCGGCACATGTGCCGCCCTGATCAGGAAGCCGCATGCGGCTCCCCTACTTATATTTTCTCGAAGCGAAAAACTTGGATGTCGTCAGCGTAATATCTGATCGCATCTTCAACAGTAGGGAAATAATCCTTATGGATTACGGAAACGAAGTCTCTGTGATCCAAGCGGCAAACGCCTACCTTGTAGCCTTTTGCTTTGAAAGCATCGACGAAATCGTCGGGAGCATAATCTATAAGCGGCAAAACTGACTCGCCGAGAATAATCTTCTTCCAGTCTTCCCACTGCGGATTGCCAGTGTGGCAGCCGGTTGCAGCGTAGTAAACGCCACCTGGCTTGAGGAATTCAGACATAAAGTCAGCGTGTTCTGCCAAATCTTGCATCAAGTAGATGACCTCGTAACTGAAGGCGTAATCTACCTTTCCTTTGTACTTCTCTGCGTCCTTCGCCAACAAATATTCGATGGGGCGTTTTGCAACCAACGATCTTGCTGTTTCCAAAGATTTCTCGGCAATGTCGATGCCTACGCCTTCTTTAAACTGACGTTGATCTTGGAGCAATCGCAGAAAACCACCGCAGCCACAGCCGAAGTCGAGAACCGTTTTGCCCTTAATTTCGTCTTTCGGGGAAATGCGCTTGATAAAGCTATTCCAGTACTGCTCGTGATACTCGTTCATTTCGAGATCGCGTTTTTCTTCTTTCATCCATGTGGAAATGGCGGTCACGGAAAACTCTCCTTCTTGCGAGGTCGGCGCTGGCTCTCTTTCAGCAGACGGCGATTATACTCTGATGAGAATCAGTCTCAAGAAGATTTCTCTTTTCTATTACTTTCAATGAAGATTTGAACAGTTCGGGGCTGAAGATTACTGCTCGAGTTCGTTTAAAGCTTGCAAGTCGACTTGGTGATAAGTTGGAATTACAGCGATGAGGAAACTCGAATGCTTAACAGACCTGCCAAAATTGCGACTACCGGTGCAGCTCTGGCAGTGACCTCATTCGGCGCTGGACTGTTACACAATGCAATCCCAGGGATACTTTGGCAGTTTGCGACAACCTTGTTAATCGTCCTATTTTGGGCATTCTGTTGCGTTTTAATGGTTGCCTACTACCTGGTTGTATTCACGTTGTTCTTAATGATTAACCCAGCAACCTTCTGGATTTTCGCACTAATAGTGATCAGATACTTTCAAAAACGAGTGCGTGCTTAACATGCAAAAGAATCCTAAGCGATTCGTTCCTGTCGCATTGATTCTAATCACTGCTTCATTCCTTTTTGGAGTTTTTCAAGCGGGACTATTTTGGATTAAGCAGCAGGATCGGTATCTCTATGAATACCTCGTCATGCCTCGACCTAACTCAGTTTTTCACCCTGCTATTGTGCTCTTAGTGCTAGGCTTTCTTTTCATTATTTGGTACACAACCCGGAGAGTCAGCTCTTAGACCCAATGAAAAACAAACGTAGAGAAATTGTCTTAGTTGGTTCTGTATTGACAGTTTCATCATTCATATTTGGCCTTTCTCACAGCGCTTTGCCGCAAACGTTCACTTTACTGACGTCTTTGATATTTCCTGTGCTTGATGTGGCTCAATGCGTGTTCCTCGCAGCGTTTTACCACATTCTCTATTTGGCGAGAATTCACGCTTCTTCCTTTACTTTTCTGCTGTTTTTGTGCATTTTGCTCAGCTATGACTCGTTCCGACGAAAGCAAGCCTAGTTGTTCAGAACATAATGTTTTCGCGGTAGTTGGGAACTTATTCGGATGCGGATTGCTCCTTCTGGAAGGAAACATTTTTGTCCTGGAACTCCCATGCAGAATCGACAACGAAAAATCTTAGGAATCGGAGCAGTACTCATTGCTGCTTCGTTCCTGATGGGATTGTTTCATAACTCTCTGCCTCTGATGTTCTTGCACTTCGCACTTATCTGCTTCGACTTTTTCGTGTTCTTCTGCTATGGATTATTCGGAATTGTTTTTCTCGGAATTGCTGCGACAGTCTTTGCCATTTCGACAATGTTCATCAATCCATTCGGGCTGATGTTCATGCTAGGAACCTTGTGGCTCGTAGTCATGCGAAAACCAAAACTGACCAACTAATTGCCGAACGGTCGAGACGAACGAAATTAGCTTTTTGTATGACTTCACTAAACCATGTAGCAGGTCCTGCTCACCTGGATTATTCATCGCGAACCTCTTTTTGCATGCTTTATGCCATCAAAAGCGGCTCAGCCAAGGCATTTAATCTA
>JAVLKG010000012.1:0-200000 GCA_032128875.1 Candidatus Melainabacteria bacterium 17Bon1m | reverse complement strand
AAACGTTCAATAACTGCCCCATTCCGATAACGACTTCAGACACCAGGTGCAAAACAAATGTTCAAGATAAAAGACTTGATGATCAAGATTCTTCCTGAAGAGTCTATCTGCAATCCAGGAAGTCGAACATGCGAGTATACGTGCTACTGCGGAACAGCTTGTACGGCGAGCGCCTTTGCTCCGCCAGTGTGTCTTGTGCAAACAATACCACCCATCCCTATGCATATGGCTCAATCGGCAAGCGATCCCCAAGCCCAGCTGGCCAGTCTAAAAGAACAATTGCAATTTGCACTCAAGCAAGTTGAAGAGCAAGAAAAGTTTATAGACGAGCAATTACGTCCTAAAACAATTGAAGAGATAGAACAGCTAGAAGCAAAACTGCTAGAAGCGCTTGAAGAATTGAAAAAGCAAAAGGAAGATCTCAAGAAGCGCAAGAAATAAAGATGTCTTCGAAGGATAGAGATGCGTTTTTAGATAAACGTGAAAATTCGCAGCAGTCCAAGACCTCACAAAATGCTCACTGGATGAATCTCCGGTTTCGCACAAACCCGGACTATCAAATAGTCCCATTCGAGCGACTCTCATCCAATGAAAAGGAGAATCTTAGGCCTTTCTGCGAGGAACTTGATTTTTACGGAATTCTCAAACCCATACAAGAAAGCGGTTTGACCATTAAGTCAATTTGCCGCGATACGGCCTTGCTCGCATTTACACTGCGGGAAGGTGACCGGCTGCCGCAGTATCTATTCGGTGAAATTGACACATCTGCCGACATCTCCCGACTAGTTCTGGACGAAATTCTGCAAATAGAAATTGACGGGAAGTATTGTAGCGGTCCCACAGCAGCCGAACATCTTGCTGACACCGCCGGCAGTGCACCATTTCCGCATTTATTTTCTGAAGTAGATAGCTCGCGAATTGCGAAGCTTTCCATTGATGCGTTGAAGTATGCACAGAATTTGGAGGTGGAGAACGTCACCGAATTGGCGCTGCGATTATATTATTACAACTCCAGACCAGCATCGCGACACTTTCAAATACTGTTCAGCGCGCCCAACTGCGTACATGAAGCATTGGCAATGGCGCCTGGTAATCGTCACTATCGCTCACTACATCGAAACGGTTTTGCACCGGATTTCAATGAAAACAGTTCCTGGATTTGCTGGCGCAGAAAATCAAAGAAAAAGAAACAGAACAAGTCGGTCTACAAATTGTACATAAGTCCGGCCTGCGAACAGCTGCTTGAAGTTTTGCCTGCGATTCTAAATGGATTAGGAGAGTCTGAGATGCTCAGTTTTAAAATTGGGGGAAATCTGCATGGTTTGCTGAGACCAGACAAAATGGTTGCATATTTCGACACTGTCGAAGATCTTGATTCGTGCGCGCAGATACTTAGCAAGGCTCTCTCCGGTGCTATTTCTCATGGCACGCCCTTCACCGCTGATATCAATGGAGACGGTATTCTCTCATGGGGAGTCGATCCGCCAAACACGCCTATGTTAAACGCCGCAGGCGAAGTTAGCTGGCGAATATGGATTGCGCACCGCCTGGCTAACGCGCTATCCCTAGGTAAATCAAAGGAAAAACAAACTTCAGCACCACCATGGCAGTTCGCGCTGCAGCGACTACACCTCGAAGGCGTGGATGTAGTTAAGTGGGCTCCCCAAGCGGGCATATGGCAAGATTACAGGGCATGAAAATGGCTTCAACGGTTTTTATTGATGGAGCGCTGGTACTGCCATCTTCAGTAACACTGATTTCTTTCGACCAGCTTCCTGCAGATATTCAAGAAATGCTGGTCGGCGAAGAAGAATGCATTGCTCTTACTGACACGCGCTCACGTACACCGTCAAAACTGATTGACAGCGATTCAGCCGCGCTTCTTGAGTTGTTCAGAACACCCACAACAATTGTAGATGCAGTGGTTAATTTCAGCATCTCGCGAAACATGGATCCCAACGCTATGTTGGAACGTGCATTTCCATTTCTTTTAGACCTGGTTCATTGCAGACTGCTTTTACAGGCTGGAAGCGATTCTCAACGCGAGAACAATAAGGTTATTCCAAACGGCTCGGCTATTCGCGACTATATTATCGAGCAAAATATACGCGACCTAACGGACGTACAAGTGTACAAAGCTCGCCACGAGGATGGCAGCTTCGCCGTAATAAAACTCTCGCGCTCCAATGAAGGGGATGCCCTGATCTGCAGAGAAGTGCATTTCTTAGAATGCGCTTCCGGAAATTACTCTCCAAAATTGCTGCAGGCCGATTCTTTCGAAGGTCACCAATTTCTATCCATAGATTGGATTGACAGCCGTCATTTAAGTTCTGTTTGCAGAGAGTTGAGATTTAAGAAAGAGAGTGGTTTGTTGCAATTACTCTCTCTTTGTCTAGACGTCATATCTAAATTCGAAAGCATGCACGATCAAAATATTTGTCACGGAGATGTGCAATCTTCCAACGTACTAATTTCGAAAGATGGCGAAGTCGTCTTAATTGACTTTGCATTTTCTCGTGCAGTTAGCGACAGCTGTCACGGACCAGAGACACCGCGAGCAGGAATTGCATTTTATTTTGAGCCGGAATATTGTGCCGCGCTCTCTAATGGTTCGGCAAACAGTCCAACATCGTTACTTGGTGAGCAATACTCAATCGCCGCACTCATTTACGAATCAATTACCGGCCATCACTACCTCAACTTTGCAATCGAGAATAAACAGATGCTGGCTCAGATTTGCAACGATTCACCTCTGCCGTTGCCTCACTGGATAAGCCACCTAACACCAGAATTAGAACCTGTACTTTTTAAGGCACTTCAAAAGGAACCACAAAACAGATTTTCCAGCACAAGCGAATTCAGACATAGTTTTGAACAAGCAATTTCTGGAATAAAAAACAAACCGAGCAGCCTGCGCGAGAAAGAAACAAAAAGTCGTAGTCTTCTCAAGAATGTCATTGAGCGAATCGGCAAGGTTGAGTCGATCAATCGCACTACAGTTGCTAACGCACCTTTCGCGTCCACATCGTGCGGAGCGGCTGGAATAGCATTGTCACTTTATCAAATCGCCTGTGGCAGAAACGATCAAGAATTGCTTGCTGCAGCAGATATTTGGGCAACGAGAGCGCGAGGTGACACGAGAGAACTCGCGTTTTTCAACCCGAAACTAAAACTGACCAGAGAGACGATTGGAGATCAGTCTCTTTTTCACAGCGTAGCCGGAATCTACTTTACTCAAGTTCTGATAGCTATTGCCAGAGGGGACACTCATGCTCTGGAAACTTCATCTACTCAATTCATCGATTCCTGCCGCGGTGCATACAAGAATTCCGACATAACCTTAGGACGAGCCGGTATTTTGCTTGGATGCGCAATCTTATGCGAGCAAATGAAACTTGCTGGAATCGAGCCAGGAAAAGAACTCGGTCATTTTGCCGACACCCACTTCAAGGTACTGATTTCAGAGTTGGAAACTCACCCTCGAATAGGCGAAAAAGGCAGCTTAAATTATCTAGGAATTGCTCATGGGTGGGCAGGAATTTTGTACGCACTACTAAAGTGGTGTCGAGCCATAACGACCAACCCGCCAGACTCTATTAAGGAGCGGTGCCTGCAATTGACCCAATTGGCAAGAAAGCAAAGTGTCGGATTAGCTTGGGTTCGAATGTTCGGAACAGACAACAACACGGGATCGGAGTACTGGTCTGGGTGGTGCAATGGTTCCGCAGGATTCGTTTTCTTGTGGTCTCTTGCGCACGAAATGTTTCGTGATGAAAGTTTTTTGGTGATGGCCAAAGGTGCCGCAGAGCATTCCTATAATGAATTGATGGAAACTGGCGACCTCTGCTGCGGAGCCGGAGGACAAGCCTATTCCATGCTCAACTTGTACAGAAAAACACTTGAACCAATTTGGCTGCATCGAGCCGAAGAATTGACAGAACGCGCCTGCCTGCTCATGGTAGAGGAGAACAACCGAGATAGCCTGTACAAAGGCGAAGTTGGACTAGCCGCGCTGGTTCAAGACCTTGAATACCCGGCATACTCGAGAATGCCGCTATTCGAATAAACTTAAACACTCGTGCATTCTCGTGTTGAAACTAAAGGTTGCTATGACTTCTGCACTGCAACGTGCGATCTCTTCACTGCGATAATTGTTGTATTGTCGCGAGCGCCACGCTGTAAAACTGTATCCATGAGTTTCTTGCAAACTTCTTCGGCTCCATAACACTCTTGAACGGCTGCACTGATGTCTGCTTCCGCCATCTCGTCAGATAATCCATCGGAAGCAAGAACAATGCAATCACCGGGAAGAAAGTCACACTTCGAATAATCGATTTCAACGTCTTCATCATGTCCAAGGCATCTGGTAATGAGGTGTTTGTAGATGTTGTTACGTGCTTCTTCGAGAGTAAGTTGACCCGCTAGGTGCATTTCCATCACCATCGAATGATCGATGGTAAGCATCTTGAGTTCATCATTCCTGATTAGAACTGCCCGCGAGTCCCCGGCGTGACCAACATGCAAACTGCCAGATCTATCAATTACTGCTGTGACGATGGTAGTGCCCATGTTTTCAAGCGCCGAATCAGATTGCGCTCCCTGGATAATACGGCGATTGGCTTCTGTAACAGTTTTGCGCATCCACGATTCAACGTCGTCGCCGTCAAGTTCAGACCCAACTTTCCAGCCCTCTTCAAGAGTTTGTACGGCCAAACGGCTGGCGGTTGCGCCACCACCATAGCCACCAACGCCGTCTGCAACAACAAACAAACGACCATCTTCACTGATGTGGAAACTGTCCTGATTATCAGGACGAACCAGCCCACGACTTGTCAACCCAGCACTTTGCCAGGTATATGTGGTCATTTAAGACACCTCTCGCCTGCGACGTAGGGAAAATGCATTGCGCCACCTTCTTTATTTTATGCCAGCGGCAATGAATTTTGAATGCCCGAATTCGGGTAATTATCGCAGCTTCTTTGTGATTGCGCCACGAATTCGAAATAGAGAATGAAGGTCCTTTTAGCGAAGCTACGATACCGCATATAGTGGCACCGTAATGCCAAAAGAAAATACCTAATCTAATTGGCTTTGACTTTGCACAACTGAGTATTCTGAACGTGAATGGAATGCAAAGGCGCCTTTGCGCAAAAGGCCGACACCGCGGTGATCCAATGCGCAAAGTCCCAAGAAACAAAGTGTCATTTGATGAATTGCAGTCAAATCGGTAAAATGTCGGACTATGACTCAAGCATCCACTCGCTGTTATGCAATCATCGCGCGCGAAGCTCCAGTCGCCGTTCTATTTCGGCGCGGTCCGTCGCAGTTTGTTCAGATGCTCAAATGGAATTTGAACGATGACACCTTCGAGCACGGACAATGGCTTAATGGGCGCATCTACGAGCGCCGCGCTGATGTGTCTCCTTCGGGCAAATACGTTATCTACTTTGCGGCAAAATACAAAGGTCCGATGACAAGCTGGACAGCAATATCGAAACCACCGTATTTAACTGCCGTTGCGCTATGGGAAGGGATGGGCGCTTGGGGCGGCGGCGGTCTATTCGACAGCGACACGCGAATTCAGCTCAATCATTCGCCTTCAAGAATGAAACTCATTGACACATTCACCCTGCCAGCAGCGGTCGAAATAGTACCGTGCGGAGAAAACTCCGGTAGCGGGGAAGACAGCCCGGTAATGGACATGCGCATGGAGCGCGATGGCTGGAAGCAGACACAATTCGGAGAAGAGCAGTACGAAATCGATCTTTATGGACTGACCGAAGGCGTAGGAGATTTAGAAGCTCTGCAAGAAACTTTTGGATTCTTGGAAGGCGGCAAGATTTTCGTTGAAAAATTTCTCAAAGCAAAAGAGGAAGCCAAAGAGAAAAAGGCGGAGAAGAGAAAAAACAATAAGTACGATATGTTCATGACGCTCGATCCGCCAGATATTCACGTGAAGCCTGATGGCGAGCACGTTTTAGAAATGACGACATTTGGTTTTCACGAAACGGATGGACCACCTTGGGTGCAAGAGTATCGCGTTCTTTCGAAAGGCGGCGACGAAATTATCAATTTAGGCAAAACTGATTGGGCCGACTGGGATCACAACGGAGATCTTCTGTATTCGCAAAATGGTTTGATATTCCGCGCGAAAAGAGATGATCTAAAAACTGCCAAGCAGCTGATTGATCTCACAGGTTCAGTCTTTTCGCCAGTTTCTGCACCTGATGAATTTCGTACCTGGTGAACGTCTGAGGCTAGTCGTCTTTGAAGTCAAAATTTACTAGCGGATACTTGCTCATCAACCAGCGCTGATCTTCTTTGGTAATCCGATTGCAGCGCGCGAGAAAGACCTTCTTAAATGATGGGTTTTCACAAAGCAGTGCGATGGTTTTTGCGCTAACATCGGTGTTCTCAATCTTCAGTTGCCGAAGTTTTTTCAACCTAGCAAAATACTTGACCCCTTTATCTGTAAGTCCAGTAGAGCTAGCTTTTATCGTATCGATAGTCGACACTTTCGAAATTTGTTCCGCACCGATGTCATCGAAATTGCTGGCGATCACACTTAGTCGAAGAATCGGAAGATTTGAAATTAAGCCGAGATCGGCATTACTTATTGCGGAATCCATTAAGTCTAATGACTCAATTCTTGGAAATTGAGCCAAATACTTCAACACTTCTTTTGAGATGACGCAATCATGCAGCCGGAGTTGCTTGTTATTGGGATTGGCAAGCTGCCTTCTTGCTTCGTTGATCGTAAGAACAGTCGAGGTGTGATCTTCAATCTGTTTCAAGTTGACGCGAAGTTGCTCAGGACGATCGAGCTTATACTTCGCGGTTGGAGATGGAAAAATATTGTCTGCCAACTTCACGAGCGACGACGAAAGATCGGCAGGGACCGTCTCTTTTTTGTCCGATTGAAAGCTGGTTGTGATCAGCGCAGAGACAACCGATGAGATTAGAGCGATCCCTAGCATTTGAAGCAGGAGCGAAGCTTTTGAGAGTGTGACAGTGGCTTCCGGCTCGGGAGACTTATTCGCTCGGTCTGGTGACTGCATTACGGAAATTCCGGCAGCATCCCCTCGTGCCAACGCCGCAAGGTCTTGCGCAGCAGCGTTCAAGTTTTGATATCTATCTTCAGCTTTCTTCGCCAGCATGACCTGCACGATTCGCTCTAAAGCAGGAGGAAATACTTCTCCCAGCGAAGCTTCTTTCAGCGGCAGAACGGTTTCAGATTGATGCATAAGCATTGTCGCGAGCGCCGTCTCCCCTGCAAAGGGAGGGGTTCCGGTCAGCGCTTCATAAAGAACACAACCGAGCGAATAGACATCACTTCTCAGATCAACTCTAGTGCCGGCGCATTGCTCAGGGCTCATGTATAACGGACTACCGAATATTTCTCCGGTCTGAGTCAATGCCTGAATTTCACCCGCTTCATGCTGGGTGAATTTGGCAATGCCGAAGTCTAAAATCTTGATACTACCTTCGGTGCCCTGCTCCGCTCCATCAATCAGCATGATATTGCTGGGTTTGATGTCGCGATGCACAATACCGCTTTGATGCGCGTGCGCCAAGCCAAAACAGACCTGAACGAAAATCGGAATCGCCTCTTCTACAGGTAGGCGTGAGCGAGTTTTCAAAACATCTGAGAGTGTCTTACCAAAAACCAATTCCATCGCAAGGAATGGGGTCTGGTCATCCAAAATTCCATAATCGTGAACAGAAACGATGTTTGGATGGTCTACCGCAAAGGTAGCACGTGCCTCATGTTGAAACCTTCGCATCGTGATGTCTGACAGTAGGCTTTTGTCGATGGTTTTTAGCGCAAGTTCTTTACCTAAAAAGACTTGCTCAACTCGATAGACAATCCCCATGCCTCCTTTGCCGAGCACAGATATGACTCTGTATCTTCCACCAAGCATATGGTCGGGCTGGTAAATCGAGCCGCCAAAAAGGTCGGAACGTCGCGCTCCCGCAGCGTAAGTCGTTTCTTGAAAGTCGGAATCAGTCACTCACAGCCCTTGCCTTGGTCTTTCAATACATACCCAGGAATCAGACGTGATTTCTTTCATTCCGCGATCTCAATTTGCAGCTCTTCTTTTTTCAAGCTTTCAGCTTGCTCTCTTTGCTGCGCTATTAATTTGAGATGATTGCGGACCAGGACCTTCGGTCTGGGCATGGCGGTTTTTTCTTGCAAATGCGCTACCAGATTGTTCAGCCCAACTACGCTTACAAGACCGATTTCTTGTGGGGACTGAACTTCTGCGCGAGTGAAAACGAGCACTGTCGAGACGAAAGGCAATTTCCGCTGGGTTCTTATTTGAACCGCCTGGCGCTTCACCTGCGACATAACATCCTTCTCGAAAGGCACGCTTCGCTTGCCAATCTTGCGACATAGACGCATTCCGTCATAGTAAACGATGCCAGAATGGGCTTTTGCATCCAAGAGAAAAATGTTGTTCTGCGGCGACGTGAGCAAGAAGTCGATATCGCCGCCGCTTTCGAGAGGGATGTTGCGTTCGACCTTCCACGAGGCTGGCAGTTGCTTGAGCGCTGCAGCAACCTCGTCTTCACCAATCGCACCAACCATCGCAACTCCAGCCGAATCTCCAAAGTGTTTTCCAATCAGGTAAAAAACGCGTGCGCACAATAGAAGGGAGAGGATAAACTCTAACGGACGAGCCGAGACAAGCGCAAGAGGACAGAATGCAACCATCATGAACGCAACGAATAAGTGAATTCGGGAAAGCGAATGCCAACGGGAAAAGAGTGTCCCGGGTCCGTGCCAGTCGCTCATTTTACGTCCTCGAATTAGAGAAGGTGAAACCACAAAGTGAAACCATATTGTTCGAGCAGCGGAAGGTTGTGAGCATTCTAGGTTTGACGTTCAAGCTTTTGACTGTTGAATTGTGCAGACTTTGAGCGTGAAAAAAGCTTTTGAGGTTTAATTAGCTTTTCGTGTATACCGTATGTTCGTTCATGACGTTTGGTGAGAATCTAGGCTCAGACGAATCTCCTCGAAGGCATAATTTATTCACGCTGACTCAACGTCGGTGCGGGGATGATTTCGACCCCTTCCTCTCAGGTTCTAAAAATGGCAATAACAACGCACGCTGATGCTGGAGACCATTCTGTTGCAACACGCGGGCAGACGGCACCGGTAGAAGCCGGATTGGTGAACGCCAATCTGTCCGACATCAAATTGCTCAGTGGAGCCCAAAACAACACTTACGTCCAGAACGATGGCTTCAAGCTAATGGTCGCGGACAATTCCTCGCAGTCTGATGCAATAGCACAGCGCAGGCAGGAATTTGTCGACGGGTTTGGTCGACTTGGCAAACTGTACAACGACTCAGTGAATGATCCTGCGCGCTTTGCGAAGTTTCAAGAGCGCATGCAGGGCGTGTATCAATTCGATCGCGAAACATTCAAAGCAATGGGACGTATCGGCGACAGCCTGGTGGCTATTCCACCTGCGACTCCAGAGCAAGTAGGCAAACAACTAGCCGACATAATGAGCGACACGATGAAACGCAAAGGCGGCAATATCGACTTGACGCAACCAGAATGGATGAATCTGCAGTCAGCGATGGCAGGTGTGATGATCGCCGCCGGTTCGACATTCAAGCCCGAAACGAAAGCGCAGCAGAACATTGCGATGGTAGACGCAATGGACGCACAGTTGCGCCAGAATAAAATCCCATACGTCAACGCAATAATCTGGGGCGATACAAAAGAGCCCGGGCTAGCGATAGTCCCGCCCGGGCAGTCTCTGACACGGCAGCAGCGCCATAACTTTCAGTAAGGCACTGGTTCACGCACTCTAGAACGACGAGATGAAGTCTTTCAACTCATCCGGAGTATCGTCCTCTTTGACCTTATCTGCTTTGTAGTTCCAAGCAGCCTTGTCTGTTTTAATCTCGCCGGCAGGATTTTGCTCATCGCCGATATCGCCGGCTTCAGTCACGTCCTTAACGCGTTCGTGGTCACGTTCGTGTCCGCTTCCTTCTTTACCGCGGTTCTTTTTCTTTGCCATTGCTGGTCTCCTTCCCGATGAGCTGAAAGCCCAAAGATTCTCGGTCGTATCTACAACGGGTTGGACCGCCCTCAAGTGCCACGGGTTCCCGAAGAGCACACAGTGCTTAAGGTTTCGGGAAAACTGGAGTGTTCAAGATTAAACAGACTAGGCGCTAGCAGCCTTGACCGGCTTTAAAGGCATTTCGCGGAAAAGATACTTCAAACCAGGTACCGGCAATTCATGCTTCATCTCGCCGACGACCTTCAGGCCGACTCTCTCATAGAGCGGCTGCGCGGCGGCTTCGCCCTTGTATGTGCTGGTATAGAGCCTCAAGTAATCGACATTAGACCTTTTAGCTTCATCAATTGAGAAATCCAACAACTTTTGCCCAATTCCCTTGCCTCTATAGGCTGGGCGGACACTCATCCAGCCAAGCCAAAGCGCATCACCTTGGTCTTTAGCTGTTTGATACAGACCCGTAGTACCTAAAACCCGATTTTCTTTGTCAACGGCAAGGAAATAGCGAGCGTTCATTTCGCGCTGTCCGGCATGAATTTTTGTCGCCATCGGTGTCAGCGCGGCTTGGAAATCAGTGGCAGGATTGAGAAACCCCCAGCCGTATCTAAATCCGTCCTTCCCCGCTTCAATTGCGGCAGGGAGGTTTTCGGCGGTCATGGGGACTATGCGAATGTCTTCCGGATTTAATGCCTTAGCGGCAGTAGCCAGCGCCCGTTGGGTCATGGCATACGGAATATATCTTGAGGCTGCGTAAGCGCCGGCTCCGACAATACCCACTGTCACAGCAGAAGCAACAGGATGGCGCCCGACAAAATCGTAAGCATCGTGAAAAAAGCTTTGAGACGCTTGTGAATCTGAGGGTTTCGCCTCTGCCGTTTCTGTCACGCGCAAGTCTACGCGTTCATTCATTATGGGCCTCTCAAATGGGCTGGATTCCGGAGGTGCTCTCTGGATATTAAGGTTCAGCAGAAAGTTTGTGAATGGTGAAACCACCACGAGCTGAAAGCGTGGCAGGATTACTGTTTCGCGCCCTTGCACGTTTGCTTGCCGGGCCAAAAATAATCAGAGAGCTCGATAAAAAACTGGCATAAATTGCCGTTTCTCTCTTACTATTTCTTTCTTTCAGCGACGGGTGCCTTTTCGGCTGAAGAACCTCTATCTGCGGCATCGAATGCGTTTTGCAGGAGAATCGAGACAAAATACATCGCAATAAACCCGCCAACGAAATAGGCAGCTGTTATCCAATTTTGCTTCGCTTTAGCTCGGTGGTGCGATAGCGCTTTTCGCTCTACGCTTACACCCTTCGTTAGTTTCTTTAGCTCTGAAATAACCTCTTCCATCGACTTGTAACGATCGGTGAGTTCCTTTTCCATAGCTCGGAAAATCACGCGAGTGAGATCGTCGGAAACCTTTACACCGTGCGGAAACTCCGGGGGAGGATTATTGACGTGCTTGTACATCACGTCCATGTAATTATCGCCCTCGAACGGTGGACAACCAGCCATCGTGAAGTACATCAAACATCCAAGTGAATAGATGTCCGTTGCCCCGTCGAGCTTCACGCCTTTGATCTGCTGAGGGCTCATGTAGAGCGGAGTGCCAATGACCATGCCGTCCATGGTCAGTCCCTCTTTCGGAGCAGGAGCGCTTTCGTCGTGGATCAATTTGGCAATGCCGAAATCGACAATGCGCACGTCACTCTGCTCGTGATTTTCGTTTTTGCACAAAACAACGTGCTCGGGCTTTAAGTCGCGGTGAATCACCTTGGTCTTGTGCGCGTGGCCGATTGCAGAAGCAATCTGAATGAAGATAGCGATTGCGTCTCGCTCAGCAAGCGGCCCCTGAGTCTCAACCTTCTCATGAAGCGTCATACCTTCTAACCAGTCCATTACTAGATATGGCATCTTGCTTTTCGTGATACCAAAGTCACGGACCTGGCATATTCCAGGATGCTTCAGCGCACTCGCGGCCTTCGCTTCCGTAATAAAGCGCTGACGCATGTCCTCATCTTCAGCGTACTTCGGCAGCAAAATTTTGATGGCGAAGTCAGCATTTGTGTACTTGTTGCGGGCGCGGTAAATCGCGCCCATACCACCTTGCCGAACCTTCATCAAAAGCTCGTACTGCTCTGGCAATTCTTCCAGCAATGGATCGAATTGCGTATCGGCAACGGCTTGGTCCCACTGTTCGCTTGTCGATTCTGTCATACCTTTTGATCACTTCCCTTCTGAAGATTCAGAAGCTGCTGCATTCGCAGGGGCGACGCCTGAATCCGATTGAGCACTGGAAGAGGCGCCAGGCTCAGGATTACCAGTCGACGCGGTGGCAGGTGTGGCAGAAGCGGCGCCGGGCGGTTGTGCATTGGACTCAGCAACCGGAGCTGATGCTGGTGCAGCGCCTGCTGATGGTGCTACCGTAGGTGCTGTCGCGGGTGCGGTCGTAGTTTGAGACGAAGCATCGGCCGGTTCAGAAACAATCTTGCCGTCAGAACTCATCACAGGCCAGTCGGCTGTTGGTGGAGGCAGAAGTGCACCAGGTGGATTCGTCGCGGCAGCTGGAACTGTTTCACCACCTGAACTAGTCGCGCTGGCCGCATCGGTCGCAGATGTTAAACTTGCGGCAGAAGAGTTCGCAGATTGTGCAGCGGATGCTGTCCCTTCAGGCGCGGCAGAGGCTGCGGCAGCACTTGCAGACGCTGATGAAGAAGCAGCTGGAACTGCTGTTTCAGGAGGTGCAGTTGAAACAGCAGTTCCGTCGGCAGACACCGCGGGCGGTGTCGTAGTCGCTGCCGGCTGAGGTGTAGTTACATTCGCAACAGAAGCAGCAGTGGTGGACTCTCCACCCTTGGACGCAATTTCAGCATCAATCGCATCTGCTTCCGAATTCTTATTGAGTTTTCTCAAGACTTCACCATATACTCGCAAAGTCGTCGAGTACGTTTTTGGAGGAATGCTTCGATCACTCCGCACGATATCGGCAGACTGTTTGAGCGTACCTTCTGCGTTGTGCAGATCGCCTTTGTCGATGAAGAGATTTGAAAGTTCTACTTGCGCTTGAACAGCCGCGGTAGGATTCTGCGCTTTAGCGTTGTTAGCGAAGGCGACAACAGTTTTTTGATAACCGATAGCCTCATCCAATTTATGCTGATTCTTCGCAACAGTAGCAAGGCGAGCAAGCACAGGAGCGCTCTTCGGGCTGCCCGGGCCATCTCGTTTTGCAATAACCTTCAATGCTTCCTGAAAATATTGCTCTGCGGTGGTCCACTGCTTTTTGGCTTGCAGTTGAATACCAGATGCAACATACTGTTCGATTGTTTTCGTCTGCGCTATCATCGCTTGCTGCGCTTGAATTAGGGATTCGGCCGTGCGCCGCACGACTTTGCCGTGCCCCATACCGGCAGCGGTTCCAGCGCCCATCCCTGCGCCGAGACCTCTAACGAAAGTACCTTCCATCATTCCTTGTGAATTTGCCGGAGAAATGCAGGCAATGGACACCAGCAGCAGCGCTAAAGTGCGAGCCTTTTGCATAATTTGTATTTCCTAGTAAGTAAGAAACGGATTTCGGGAAGATTTGGTAGCTATTCCATACCCACTATCCCGCGTGAGCAAACGACAGAAAACCTTACACTTCTGTAATCAAACGCGCGTTCAATGAAAGGTTGGCGCCATGGTTTAACAGGAGTGCTTGGTAGGCTTTTACGCTTTATCGATTGTCGATATAACGCGCGCGGGGTGCTGCGGCGTGCGCGTTCAAACCCTCTAGATTGGCGAATGCCTCAGTCTCTTGATGCAATTCATTCGCATTAGAGCGAACGCGAATCCAGGTCTGCGCTCGCAAGAAAGTCAACGGGCTGAGAGCACCGGCAAAACGCGCCGATCTATTTGTAGGCAATGTGTGATTAGGTCCGGCAACATAATCACCATTGGGCACAGTAGCGTTGTAGCCAATGAATAGCGCACCATAGTTGACCAAGTGTGGTTGCAAGTCTTCAGGTTTTGCGACGTGCAATTGCAAATGCTCCGGAGCGATACTATTCGCTGCAGCGATGCAAGCAACGATGTCCGGCAAAACCAAAATCACACTCTTGCTCAAACTCTCATCAATGAAATCAGGCAAGGCAATCTCTGAGCGAACTTTCGGCAACTCAGCCAACACCTGAGTGGCGACAGCTTCATCGTCGGTTAGCAAGAAAGCGCGAGCGTCGGGATCGTGCTCGGCCTGAGAAAGCAGATCGAGCGCCAACCAGTATGGATTGCTTCCGTGATCGGCAATGATGCAAATTTCGCTCGGACCAGCGAGCATGTCGATGCCGATACGCCCTTGAAGCTGACGTTTGGCCTCAGTCACGTACGCATTTCCAGGACCAACGATCATGTCGGCAGCTTTGACCGTCTTCGTGCCGAAGGTTGCAGCAGCAACTGCCTGCGCACCGCCAATCTGGTGAAATTCGGTGACACCAGCAACGGTGCCAGCATAAAGTATCTCGTCAGTGAGATTTGGCGAAAGTATAAACACTTCAGACACACCCGCAACCTTGGCGGTGATTGCAGTCATCAGAGCAGTCGAGGTGAGCGGGAAGCGTCCGGAAGGGACATAACAAGCGACGCGCCCCACAGGACGGAAATTCAAGCCGGTATCAAAACGCTCGTAAGAAACATGAATGGGTCTGATAGCGGCAAGCGTTGCTTCGGCAAATGCTTTTATTCTCGAGGCAGCTAAGTCGATTGTGCTTACCGTGTCAACCGGCAAATTTTTCGCTAAAGCATCAATGCCTTCTTGTTCCATAAACAAGGGAGGAGATACGGTGTCACCAAATCTATCGGCCAATTGCGCGATGGCAGCGTCACCTTCGCGACGTACATGATTGATAATCTGTTCGACTTCCTGCGCGATACTGAGAGCACTGTACGTGCCACTGTGTTTTGTACTCGCCAGGGGCGGTCCACCTGCAGAGGAGGTCAATGGTGGCGGCGCCGGAATGTTTTCGCTATCGACATTGACACCAGTCGCCATCTTTTTCAGCCAGGCAATGGCGTCAGCACCCTTGTAAAGCGGAATCATTTGTGGCGTCCCCCAAGCTCTAGCTCGATTTCTTTCCAATCAAGACCTTCATCAACAGCCAGGATGCTTACAAAATAAAGCAAGTCCGCAACTTCCCAACGAAGGTTTTCGCGCGACTTAAACGATACCACCTCAAATGCTTCTTCCATAAGCTTTTTGCTGAGTTTGTCGCGGTCTTGAAACAGGGTGGCAGAGTAACTGCCCTCGGGTGCATTAAGCTTGCGTTGACGCAAGGTTTCGAAGAGATCTGCGATGGCGAATCCGCGGTGGGACGTTGCATTGCCAAAGCAACTGAAAGTTCCGTTGTGACAAGCGCCCTGCGATTGTTTTACAGTAAACAAAATTGAATCCCTGTCGCAATCAAGACGACAAGAAATCAGCTGTTGCACGCTACCGGATGTCAAACCCTTCTCCCATAGCTCTTTTCTCGAGCGACTGTAATAGACGCCTTTCCCCTCTGTGAGCGCGCGTTTTAGTGACTCCTCATTGCCGTATGCAAGCATCAGCACCTTTCCGCTGACATCCTGAACCACTATAGGCACAAGCCCGTTAACATCGAATTTGACAGCACCAATGACGCTTTCAGCAAGGTCTATTCGTCCGGTGTATAGAGCCATTCCAACCTGGACATCCATGCCAAGTTTTGAAATCTCAACGATCTCATCCGTGGCAGCAATGCCACCAGCTACGGTGACCGGTCGTTTTAACCTTTCCTTTGCTTCCTTCACCGCGTCCATGTTCATTCCGCCAAGACCGCCTTCATCCTTCACAAAGGTAGTGAGGAAAGCGCCACAGTATGGAGCCAGTCTTTCGGCGCGCTCCCAGATGGTTTCTTCTGTTGTGTTGGTCCATCCTTTGTCGACCACTTTCCCATCAACGTTATCGAGTGCCACCATCACTCGCTCAGAAGGAAACTCACTGAGTATCTCGGGAACTGCCTTCGTGCCAAAAATCAGAGCCTTCGCCCCAGCCTTCAAATATTCTTTACCTGTATCGACATCTCTAATGCCACCACCGACGCGAACATCAGCAACCTTGCATATGTCTCGAATGAGCGCGCGATTGTTGCCCTTACCCATCGCTGCATCAAGGTCGATTACCGCCACCTCTCCAAATCGATTGAACTCTCGCGCCAGCTCAAGTGGCGTGCGCTCCGAGGTAACGACCAGGTCCTTGCCCTGCTTGAGCTGGACAGCCTTTCCATTCATGATGTCGATGCTGGGTACTATCATTTTCCGCCTTACTCTCTGACACTGATTCCCGCGTTTTTTACTGCTTGTTTTACATCGCCGATGCTGTAGATTTTGTCGTGAAAAATGCTCGCGGCAAGCGCAGCATCTGCACCGGCTTTCTCGAACACCTCGACGAAACTTTCCGGATTGGCTGCACCGCCCGAAGCGATAACTGGAATTGGCAATCTTTCCGAAAATACCTTTACCATTTCAATATCAAAACCAGTTTGCATCCCGTCTCGGTTCCATGAAGTCAAAAGTATTTCGCCGGCACCGCGTCGAACACACTCCTCCGCCCATTCAAGCGCATCCAAGCCAACTGATTCTCTTCCGCCTTTGATGAGAACTTCCCACTCGATTTTGCCACCATTTTCAAGACTGCGATTGCCGTTTTCCTTCTTTCGAGCGTCAATTGCAACAACGCAGCATTGAGAGCCAAATTGAGTAGAAACCTCATTGATCAGCTCTGGTCTTTTCACTGCGGCTGTGTTCATCGAAACCTTGTCCGCGCCGGCATTTAGCAAGTCTGTGACGTTTTCCCTCGAAGAAACGCCACCGCCCACAGTGAATGGAATCGAAAGATTGTCAGCGACGCGCTCGACAAATTCCAGCATAGCTGCACGACCTTCCACCGAAGCAGTGATGTCGAGAAACATCAATTCATCCGCGCCCTGACTTTCATACATCAAGCCGAGTTCAACAGGGCAGCCCATGTCTCTGAGATTGGTGAAGTTAACGCCTTTCACGGTGCGTCCGTCTCTCACATCCAAGCAGGGGATGATGCGCTTAGTCAGCATTATCGCCCCCTTTGGTTGCAAATGCCAGATTCTCGCGGAATTCAGAATTGGTAGAAACCGTTTCGATCCAGCGCATCAACAAGGACTGTCCGAATGGTCCGCTCTTTTCAGGGTGAAACTGAAATCCGCAGATATTGTCACGTTTTACAGCAGCACAAAAATCTCCGTAGTAATCTGCAGAATACAAAATGTCGCTGCTTTTCTCAGGCTGGGCGACAAATGAATTGACAAAATAGACATAACCCCCTGGCCAATCACTCTTCTTCGATTGAGATGAGTCCGGGCACTGGATCTTATTCCATCCTATTTGAGGAACTTTTCCGCGCGTGAACTTCACGACCTTACCAGGCAAAAGACCAAGTCCCGCGCTGTTCGACTCATCTCCCCAATCAAACAAAATCTGCATGCCGACACAAATTCCGAGATAGGGTGTGCCGTCTGCGACGAGACGTTTTACCAGTTGGTCAAAGCCATCTTTCTGCAGATTTTCCATGACGGCACCGAAGTTACCGACGCCCGGCAAAATAATCGGGCGCGAGCCATCAGGCGCATTCTTTGGATTGACCAGATTGTACGGGACGCCGAGCCTATCAAGGCAGCGTCTCACACTACCCAAATTTCCACCGGCAACATCGACAAGATCGACCTCAGTTTTCATCGAGGACTCCTTTAGTACTCAAATATTCATTGCCCGGCGACGGAGTTATTGCCTGGCGCAATGCGCGTGCAAGCGCTTTGAACGAAGCTTCGATGACATGGTGATCGTTGTCGCTTTCCAGCATTTTGATATGCAGAGTGGAGCGCAATCCGTCGACGAATCCTTTGTAGAATTCGCGGAAAAGATTGGGATCGAGATTGCCGACTGTGAAATTACCGAATTGCAATTTCCAGCTCAGGTTGCGGCGCCCGCAAATATCAATTGCGACAAGAACGAGACTGCCGTCCATCGGATAGGTAAAACATCCGGCCCGCTCGATTCCTTTGAATCCGCCGAGAGCTTTGAAGATCGTTTCGCCGAGGACAATTCCGGTGTCTTCAATCAAGTGGTGAGGATCAACCTCGATATCCCCCGTGGCATCGACGACAAGACTAAATCGTCCGTGCACAGCCAGAGCCTCCAACATATGCGAAAGAAATGGCAACGAGGTTTTTATATCGACCTCTCCCGGAGTATCCAAATCGACGCGAATGGAGATTTTCGTCTCCTTTGTCTCGCGCGTTACAGATGCGATGCGGCTTTTTGCCTTCACTTCAACTTCAGCCGATTGGTTTTGAATTGCGCTTTTCATAGTTGAAACACCTTCTCCAGTTCATCCATGCTGCTGATTATCAATTGGGCTCCGGCTTCTCTCAGCGCGTCATCAGATGCAGATGTATTGATGGCAATGCAGTCAATACCTGCGGCGAGAGCTGCGCTCATGTCATCGACTGAGTTGCCGATGTAGACACCAAATTTCAATTCGAAATCTTCGAGGTTGCGGTTGATGTAATCCGGAGACGGTTTTGCTCCCAGTCCGGCAATGTCATCCAGGCAGTAAATCCGCTCAAACAGAGGGTTCAATCTTTCGCCCCACACTGGATCGTACTCGCCGCGAGTTCTGCCGGTGACGATGAAAATCGGAAACCTCTTCGAAAACTTTTGAAGCGACTCGACAGCAAGCAAAAGTTTTTCAGTGCTTGGCGCAAGACTCAAATAAAGTCTGGTCGCTTCAGGAGAAAACTCGCGCATCTCCACTGTGACGCCGCGGCGTCTCAGCAACTCAATCGACGCAACCCAATCATCGTTGTAGCCACCTTCCTCGCGCAACTTCCGAAGCTCGTCCGGTTGCAATGGTTTTCCGGAATATCTTTCCACCATTTGCGCGACAGTTTCGTCAAAACTTGCGCTGGTATCAACCAGCGTCCCGTCCAAATCAAAAATTATTCCGTAGCTCTTTTGGAACTTATCCAGTGTTGCAAGGAACAGCTCTTGCTCGGCTTCTGTTCCAATAGAAATGCGAATGCGCCCCCACATAGGATCAAACTCAGCAGCGGGAAAAACTTGCTTACTGCGATTGCGCACCAATACTTTTTCATCTCTACAAAACTGACAAAACTTGTCGGCAAGAAATCCGAACGACAACAAAATAGAGTTACCAGCGCCACGAAAGACTTCGAATCCACGCTCTTCAAGGTTTTTCACCAGGCGAGATTTGCGCTCATTCACTTCGGCAACATACCTATCAACATCAGCCCGCCGATCCAGCAACTGAGACGCCGTCCAAATTGCAGCACTATTGACACTGAAGACTGGTGTAACAATCTTCAAATACTCGATCATCTGAGCTTGCCCGAATATGCATCCCAAGCGCAATCCCGCCATAGCCCATGCTTTTGAGAATGTTTTCAGCACCAGCAGATTGCTGTATTTTTCAATGAGCGGAATAACTGTCGTGTTGGAAAATTCGCCATACGCTTCATCAATCACGATAAGAGTATTCGGATATTTCTGACACCATCCCTCGATAACGTCCGCAGGGAGCTGCGCACCAGTGGGATTTTCGGGAGTCGCAAAAAATGCGATCTTGGCGCCTCCTTCGAGCGCTGCCTCGATCCCCGCGAGATTGAAGCTGAGATCTGGCAGAACATCAACATTGACGAGCTTGGCACCAGCCAGTCTCAGTGAGTGAGGAATCACAGAAAAACAAGGTCTGGAAACAATCGCCGTGTCTTCTCCCGGCTCAACGAAAGTATTGCAAACGACCATAATGCCTTCATCGCTGCCGTTCGTCAGAATCAGTTCATTCGGCTTTATGCCGTACATTGCCGCCAATTTCTCGACAAACTCGGGATACTCAGGATAAGTGCTAGCCCAGGTTTCCGGCATCCCTTGTGGATAAGATTCGGGATAGCCCTGAGTGTTCTCGCAAAAGTCCAGGCGAGCATAATTCTGCCTGCTGCTGCCCGGCAAGTCGTAAAAGGGAAGTTCCAATACAATTCGCTTTGGAAGAACTCCGGTCTTTTGAGAAACGGAACCAGAGCCAATGGACGTTCCCGCCTTCTCCGAATCATCGGGCTTTGTCTTGTTTGTCGTGTCGGACATGACTTTCATTGAGTGATCCTATTGTTTCTAAAGAACTGCGAAATCAAATAATTGATTCATACGACGATTTTTTCCAGCTTGTATTCAAGGATGTCGGTCGCGCCATACGCAACAAGTTTTGGTATCAGCTGCGAACAATCAGCGGAAGGAACCGCTACTTTGATCGCATAACCACTGCCTTTGTACAATTCTGAAATTGTCGGCGCTTTCATACATGGCAAAATTGCCACCAGGCGCTCAAAGTTTTCCGTACTGACGTTCATTTCGAGTAAGACCTTCTCGTTGGCGCGCAAAGCACTCTTCATGAGCATCACAAGCTCTTCCAACTTTTGCCGCTTCCCATCGTCTTCCAACGCTTCCTTGTTGCAGAGAAAACGCGTGCTCGACTTAAGCAAGGTGTCAACAATTACGAGTCGATTCTGACGAATGGTTTCGCCGGTCGCCGTATTATCGATGATCATGTCGGCGTCTTCGGGCGGCAGAGCTTCGGTGGCGCCGAATGTTTGAACATAATCAGCGTTCAAGTTTTTGGACTTTATATAGTCCAAAGTCAGATTTCTGTACTCAGAAGCGATAACTAGACGGCGTTGTTGTCGCTGAGCCATCGACTCTGCAGCTAGATTTTCAGGCATGGCAGCGACGATCGAAACAGGATCAAAACCGAGATCCAATAGTTCAACCACATCAGCCTGACGCTCAACAATCCAGTCCAGTCCGGAAAAACCACAGTCGTGACGACCGAGTGCAACGAGATCTGGAATGTTTTGCGCTTTGAGAAACTTCGCGACAACACCAGTTTGAGAGGTACGAGGACGATACGACCGACCACTTTTGGCAAAACTCAGGCCAACTCTTTCCAGCAGCGCCACTACCTTTTCTTGAATTCGGCCGGACGGCAAGACCATCTTCAATGTGCCGACGCCATCGGGAGATTCAACTTCAATGGATGTCGCCGCGGACTGTTCCTTGGTTGGAGCTTCAACTGTGTTTTTCATTTTCTCGTTTCCTAGATTGACGCGAAGTGTGACTTAAAAATCGCTGACAAAAAAACCCGCCTTCTGAGCGGGTCTCAACAGTTTTTGCGTTATGCAAAGCTATTCTGTCGTGAGTGAGATACCGCTCCCGTTTCAAGAATGATGATGATGGTGATGATGCCCGTGGTTGCGGGCAGCGGTTTCAACAATCACTCTTGTGTTGAGCGGCATAAAGGATTTAAAACATCCTGGAACGACAAATTACCCCTTGAGGTTAACAGGACCCGGCGGACCTTGTCGAGGAGTTTTTCGGATTTTGTTTACAATTCCCAATGACAATACACTTGCTTCTTCGGAAGCAGCCGGGCAAGCCCTGGTTAACTTCGCCCTCTTTGAAGGAGTAGTATTATGTTTGCCTGCCGTTTTAACGCGGGTAGATTATATAGGTTGACGTGCCTGAAAGAACAGAAAGGACTGAATCGATGAAAGAGCATTTGTTGGTGACAGCAGTTGGCGAAGACAGACCAGGCATCGTTTCGCACCTTGCCGAAGTAATTACGCGTCACGGCGCGAACATGGAAGACAGCCGCATGACGGTTTTGGGCGGCGAGTTCGCAGCGATTGCATTAGTCACTGTATCGCCTGACAAATTACCTGAATTGCTCAAAGACCTCGAGTCGCTGTCGAAAGAAAAAATCCAGGTCAATACAAAGAAGACCAAAGCTCCGGATGTTTCGCGCTTCAAAGGCTATGCGACCTATCAAATCAGCGTGGAAGGTGCCGATCACGAGGGTATCGTGCACAAAATCTCTTCGTATTTGAAGAACCACCAAATAAACATACAATCAATGGAAACCGAATTGGTTCCGGCGCCAGAAACGGGCACTCCGCTCTTCTGCATGAACGCGATTGTTTCTGTTCCTCCTTCAATTGATTTCAAAAAATTGAATGAAGAGCTTGGCGCAATTGGAGCTGAAGAAGCTGTAGAAGTCGACATCGCGACCTACATCGAAGCGGGACAAGAAGTCGGCGTTTAGAGTTTGCAGTCGTAGCTTTAGTACGTGCTTTAAGCTCGTATCTTGCGCAGAGGCAATGCCATGTATCGCCCGATCAAAGTCGGAGATCAATCTTCCGAACTTGGCTTAAGGACGCGGACCGATCATCGTTGCAAACATATCGAATGTTCCTTGACCGGTTTGTTCATTCTTCATGAATGACGGATCAAGAATGTAGAGCTGCCCATTTTCAAAGCGCATGTTCTTGAGATTCCAGTCGATGCGCAGGTTTGCTTTATTCAACGCGTCTGCGTATGCCCAGTATTGTTGGCGCAATGAGGCGAGATCGGCACCGGTGATTTCGCGCATCATCAATTGCCATCGCAGGGGGTCACCATCGCCAATCTGCTCCATACGCATGGCAGGCAGCCCTTCTTCAGACTTACCGATTTCCAGAATCTTGGGCGTCTTAATGCCGATGGAATTCAGTTTGTCGTAAATTGCTTTGACTGCTTCCATGCTTCTGCCGGAATCATGATAGATCTTTGTCACTGAGCCGTCGCCATTGGAATAGACCTTGCCTTCATCTCCAGCGTCGATATAACCTTCTTTCTTCACTTTGATAATTTTGTTCGGGTCAGCCGTTTCGACCTTCGCAGCAGCCTCACGCGCTTGTCTTGCCGCTGCTTCACGAGCCTCTACAACCTTGAGCATCTCCTCGGTTGTGTAAACGCGAGTACCCTCTGTGATTACGGACGGTCCGTCCTGATTTCCTCCAGCTCTTTCAGCATTTCTAGCTGTCTCACCTTTAACAGGTTCAGCTTTGGCTGGCTCAGACCCACGAACAGTTTCTGCTTGAACAGGTGGTTTTGCCGCATCGGCTGCTTCGCTATTTTGCAGGAAGCGCGAACGTGCCCTGGCACCACCGACGCCACCAAGCACTCCACCGAAAAGCGCAAAACCAGTCATGTCGCCGAAGACTTCGGAGGCACTCGCCGGACCTTTGCCATGAGTTATTGAATGCAATTCTGCGTGCGCAAAACCTGCCGGCAAACTGCTGATGGATCCAGCCAAAGCACCTTTGCCAATGCGGCTGACTAATGGTGTTTCCGCAGTCATGCCAAATGCTTTGAGCGAGCCAACCCCCTTGCCGGTGACATTTAGCAATGAGAAGGTGCCCGCATCTGTAAGTCCGTTAGCCAGTCGAGTTTGCCAGAAAGGCTGACCGTTCTCCACTGGAGTCAAGACGGTTCCCATGCCCAAGCCGGTCACACCACCTTCCAGTGCGACTCCACCATAACCCGTTCCCAACCGACTGCCCAAGGCGCCCCGTACCAGTGCTCGGGTTCCCAGAAATGGAACCAACATGCCTACGGCTGCTCCTGCTTGCTGGGCGAAATTCTCTGCGCCCGTCTCTGCTTTCGGCACTTCCACCAAACTCAACTTCGGCAGCTCGTGCCCGACCACCTTGCCAGTCAACTGGCTCAAACCGTTGATGGGCTTCTGAATTGCCGAGTCAAACGCGGCTGCACTGAAATCGGAAACCAGGTCAGATGTAGTCACCGATTTCTCGGAGATGCGTCCCGGAGGGGTCATATTATGCTGTCCCGTGGAGGAGAACCTTTAAAGTAAACCTCTGGCTCCCTGCCGTCAGTGGGGAAATTACGTAGTGGCAAAAAATACGCGCGCCTGTATAGACCCAGACAGGTCATACATAGACTCCGCGGTGAACTAACTCTGAGCAGCAGGCTCTCGCCCCCGTGGCACGTCAGTGTCCAAAGACCGGCTGCGCTGGGCACAATACAGATACAGGACGGCTAGCCCTCCAGGCAGCACCTCGACCACGGTCCAGGTGCTTGCGCTTCTAAATAGCGGTGACTCCATGGAAAAAGGCAATCCCAATGCCAGCGCCACAGTCGATGCCGAACTGGCGCGCCTCGATAAAGAAGAGTCGCAGAAGAGCATTCTTCGCAAAGCCATAGACTTTGCCACCGAGCCTTACCATCATCAGGCAGCGGCGCGGGAAAAACTTTTAGAAGCCTCGCGTGGTAGCGGCAATATTAGTGAGGCAGTGCAACAGAGCTTGGCCGCGCGGCAGGCAGAAGCCGACGCTTACCACATAACCTCCAGTGCAGCAAAAACACTGGGAATCTTCACGCCCGGCAAGCTGGGTTTTGCGGTCACAGGCACGGCTTTTGCTCTTGACGAGATTCGCCCGGGCAATGGACACGAATTCTTAGACGGCACACTCGGGGTCGCCAAAGGCATTGGGATGCGGGCCATTTTGGGACGTTCTACCGGCGTCGGCGACAGCGTTGCCGTTATGTCCCTTAAGTATGGAATCGGTGGCAGGCTGATTGATTCTGGGCTTACCAGAGGCAATTATGTAGACGCAGACGGCAACCTTACTTTCGACTCGTTCGGCAAAGGGCTGATCACTGTTGGGAAAAACACTGCCAATCCGATCGCATTGACTACAGATTTGGCGACCGCAGGTTTGACCATGGGTCTGGTCAAAGGCGCCCCAAACTTTTTTGCCGGCAATACCTTCCGCTCAATGACGACAATGGGTTTTGCAAATGGATGGGCAGGCGGCATATCCCAGGAGTTGCAGTCAGAAATTCAATCCGGAGAGTTCAACGCTACGCGGCTGGCTGCTTATCCTCTCGCCTTCGGTCTAGCAAATTCACTAGCTGCCGCACCCGGAAATCAGCGCCGGTTTGCGAACAATCATGCCATGGAAAACGCAGCTTCCATTCGAGAGAGAGAATACAAGCTCGTCTCCATCGATGCGGCAGACGTCAGTCAAATTTTCAAGGGCGGCAAGAACGGAGCCGAAGTCTCGATAAAGCCTGTAGAAAAATTCCTGAAGCAAGGCGAATCAGAAACAATCAATGTGCGCAGGGAAAGCGTGCCAACCGATTGGATAACCGCTGCTGCAAACATGTTCAGAGGTAAAGGTCCTGTCGGCCCGGCTGGTGAGCAGCTGCGTTTCATTAGCAGAAGGAGCGGCGATCCCAACGCACCTTGGGAGATGACAATCGATCGCGGTTCCAAAACATTCTCTGAATTGGTGCACTCAAATTCGAGCTACCACCAGGGCAAGGATGTCTTGCAAGTTCTGAAAAACTTTCAAGAGCCTCTGCGTGGTTTTCTTGGAAGTGGCTCTGAAAGTGGCGCTTTTCGCACCACCAACGGTGCCGTCTTAAAAACAGCCAGCTCACTAGGTCCCGAAGGCATCCGCGATTGGGGAACTGTACCTCACGATGCAAAACTAATGTTTGGCCAACTCCATCTCAACGATGTGTCAGGATTCAATGGCAGAGAACGCAATGTTTCACTCGGGCTCCAAGAGGTGCTAAAAACACCTGTAACTGAGGCTCAAGCTGCTGCCCTTCGTGATCAAATGCATAAAGACGGTGTTTCATTCCATGACTACAACAAGACTTTGATGGGTGACCAAGTCAGTTGGGCAGTCGACCAAGTCGGAATCAATGCACTCGGAAAAACAGTCATGCTCGACTACGGCGCACGTTATGCATACAGGCATCACGAGCCAACTCCGCCCTCTCCGCCTAAAAAATCCGGCGAACAATAACCACTAATCGACTATGCGTAAGTGAGGTGGTTTACCGCTATTCTTCCGCGATTTTTTCTTGCGTGAAGGATCAAATTCAGATGACTCTGTTAAACCGCGCAGAGATGGATTCAGACGGCGCTTAAATCGGGGATCGGGCATTTCCAGGGGCTGAAGCAAGAAGTCGATTTCTTCCTGATTTACGGCGAGCGATGCCGCCTGACCCTCAGTAAATATTCCGCCTGCCAAGCCTTTTTTGTATTCCTGCATTATCAAAATACGTTCTTCAACGCTGCCTGCAGCGATAAATTTATACACAAAAACCGGCTTATCTTGCCCAATTCGATACGCTCTGTCAGTCGCCTGATCTTCCACTGCGGGATTCCACCAGGGATCGTAATGAATAACGGTATCCGCTGCAGTCAAATTCAGACCTGTTCCGCCGGCCTTCAAACTGATGAGAAAGATTGGAACTTCACCGCGCTGAAATTTATTGATGATATGTTGTCTATCTTTCGTAAGACCGGTCAGCATTACATAATCAAGCTGTAGCTGCTGCAGCTCTGCTTCGATGAGCTCAAGCATTTTACGGAATTGAGAAAAAACGATAATGCGCCTTCCTTCTTCAACCAACTGCGGAAGCATGTCCATGAGTGTTTCCAACTTAGCGCTGTCTGTAATTCCGTCCGCCATCTTTAGTTTGACCAAACGCGGATCACAACAAGTTTGGCGCAGCTTTAGCAAAGCATCGATAATCAGGATGCGCATGCCGGTCAAACCTTTATCACGTATTTCTTCGCTAACGCGTTTATGCATGACCAGGCGAACACTTTCATACAGATCTCGTTGAGCGCCGACCAACTCAACAGGCTGCAAGATAAGCGTCTTGGGCGGCAACTCTTGAACAACTTCGGTCTTGGTTCGTCGCAACATGAATGGGCGAATTCGACGCTGGAGAATGCGTTTTCTATCTTCACTGCTGTTGCGCTCGATTGGCTTTTGAAAGTAATTGGCAAAACTCTTGCGATTGCCCAACATATTTGGCATCAGGAAATTAAACTGGGACCAGAGTTCGCGCAGATTGTTCTCAACAGGAGTACCCGTGAAGCAGAATCGAGCCTTCGCGCGAAGGCGGGCAACAGCTTTAGACAGTGATGTCGTCGGGTTTTTGATGTATTGAGATTCGTCGAGAATAATAATCGACCAGTCCGACAGACTCAGAGAATCGATGTCGCGCAGCAGCAGCGCATAACTCGTGATCACGATATCGTTGTTCGGTATTTCTTTAAAGCGTTCAAAACGATCAGAGCCTGTGAGTTTTAAAACCCGCAGAGACGGGGTCAAGCGCTGCGCTTCATTCATCCAATTAGGAACGACGCTTGTCGGTGATATCACCAGCACCGGCTGCTGGAGTTGATTTTTCTGTTTGCGCAAAAGAATCAACGCCAGGCCTTGAACTGTCTTACCAAGACCCATATCATCAGCGAGAATTCCACCGGCATCCATATCACACAAGAAATTCAGCCAGCCGAGCCCATCTTTCTGATACTGCCGAAGCTCAGAACCAAATTCGTCGGGCGTCTCAATCGCTTCGATTCGGTCCAGCTTTTCTAGATGTTTTGCCAGCTTCTTGATGCGCTCTGTCGGCAAAATCTTGGTGTGTGAAATGACTTGAGGAAGGTTTTGAGCTTCAACCACGCACCCACCAATGTCGGCGTTGTACATCTCTCGAATAAGGTTTAAAACGCTCTCAATGCGCTCGAATGGCAGAGCTATCATGCGTCCATCAGGCATTGGAGCATAGAAATTCCCATTGATATTCAACTGCTGAATATCCAACTGATTGAAGCTGTTCACCCCCGCACGTTTCAGCGCGCTGATAATAATGGGAAACAACGAAACCCGCTGCCCATCGACACTAACGCCCATGTCCAGTACAAACCACCAAGCGGTTTGCTCAGTCAGATCAAAGTCGATTGCCTCTTCAGGATGAATTACGCGGTACGAAAAAGAATCATCTATTTCGATCTGCCAATCCGTTTTTAACAGCTTTGGCAAAACATTTTCAACAAAATGCAACCAGCGATAATCGTTATCGCCGGACATGATAAAGCGCATCCGATTGCCTTCAGAGTACATTGGAAGAGACTCGAAGCCGTAGTCTTTCATCTTCTGAACGACTTTGCGTTCGGCTGCCAGGTCTCGACGATAGACAACTAAATCGTCGCCTCGGGCTTCGCGCCACTCCGAATTTTTGTCCCTTAAATCAAATACGTGTCCGCCATAATCGAAGGAGAGATCCACAACGTTGACGTTTTTGTTTGGTTCGAAACCCCGACGCCAATACATCAATGCGTCGTTGCCAACCGGACTAATGGATTTAAAGGAAACCAGCGGCTTAGGCTCGCCTTTGATTATCTCTTCATTCAACATCGAACAAGGCATTTCAATCTGAGTAGGAAGATTGAGATCCTTCAGTTGATCGTGCACTTTATCCGCAAAACCCGGCATCACTGGTGGTGCTATCAAGAGCTTTGTAAGTGTATCGACATCAATCGGCAAATCCATGAATCCAAGATGATTCATGTAAGTATCGACATATGCAGGACAAGCGCTCAACAGAGGAATGATGGTGTCCTTTTCGCCCACAACAGCGGGGATTTGCGAACGGTCGCGGCGAAACATCCACTTCACTCGGCCTTCCACGCGCGGTCCTTTTGTTAGCGGTGGATTGGAAGCACTTCGATAATACGAACGCCCCGTCGCAACAACCTTGTTGAGCAGCATCTTCATCAGCTCTGCATCGCCCCCCAGAACATCTCCCAGGTAGGACGAGCCCAATGCAGCCAACGCAAATTGAACAATTGACTCATCTTCTTTTGTCGCACCCAATTCCGGCGACAAGTCCTCAAAAGACGTCTCTACGACCTTCTGTAGACCGGCAGAATTCTTCTTTCCGACAATGTATGGAGTAAGAACAATCGAAGGAATATTGCCAAATTTAGATTTATCAATGATGTATATAACAGAGCCACCAACCACATTTTCTCTGGGCTTACCGCTATCGTGGGCTTTAGCCTTCTCTTCCTTTTCTTTCTCATGGGCGGTGTGTGCAGTGAAGCTGCCCTTCACTTCATCAACCCAATGCTGCACGCTGCGCGGAAGCTCCGTCGGACCAATGACGACTTCGGTAAAACCATGGATTGAACCTGCTTCCAAAATCAGCGCGACACAATGTTTGCAGTAAGAGCCGACGGGACAACTACAATGTGCAGCATTTATAAAACCATTTTCGTTTGTGGTGACTCGTGATTGATAAGGCACATCCCGGGTGCCTTGCACCGCGCCCTTAATCACGCGTCGCTCGAAATCTACATCGACGTTTACTACAACACCCTTACTCTTGTATTCCAGTCCGCGCGCAAAAGTGCGTTGACCGAAGATGTCCGCAATGTGCGAACTGGAAAACGGCAAAGCCTCAAGGGAAGGCGGAAATGGCGGATCTTCAGGCATATTCCTTGCCTCGCAAAGCTAACAACCTATAGACCGACAAAATTCATCCTACTGCATACTCAAATTTTTCGCAGCTAAAATTTGCACACACTCTTTCCACGTGGCAACGTTTTTTGTAGCAAACTCGACGTGCTTGCATAGACGCAAAAGCCAACAGGAGAACCACACTCAGTTCTCCTGCTGGATTTTACGCGCCTTACTTTAGAATCCAATTCGGATTCAAACTGGGCAATACATGGCATCGCACCTACATCGAACGCAATGCGTCCGGCGAAAACTACATGTCCAGTGCAGGGTGACGGCGATCGTAGATCAAGTTTTCTTGTTCGTAATGATCAGTGCGTTGAATTACCGTTGGTTGCTCAATTCTGCGCACTGTCTTCACAGCGATCAAATTCGATGGTTTGCGACGTATGTGTGCGACGCGCGGGGCCGTATAGCGCTTTTTGTAAGCAACAGCTCTCTTCTTGTAGGCAACTTTTCTCTTTACCGGGCGCGATGCACGGTAAGTAGTTTGCGTTTCAACTCGAGGAGAATTCACAACAGTCGTCGTCGTGCGCTGCTCACTAACAGGCACAACTACTCTCTCGTGACGTTCCATGATAATCGGCTCACGGACTCGATGGGTGTCACCGTTGGCGTCCGTTGTTTCCTTCACACGCTCATACGCAGGTTCCATCCAGCTTCCCATAACTTGAGCCGGTCCTTGAGTAATATCTCTTTGAATAATCGTTTGGTCTGCTTGTGCGCGGAGCGGAATAGTGAATGCAAAACTCAGAGCCACAAAGGCCAAAATACTTCTTCTCATTCTTCCTTCCTCCCGGCTTTCGTCCGATGAGAGGACGAAAGGAACGTGCCACAGTTCCCGCACTTGGCGGTCCGTTGGAAATCGAGTCAGCAATTCGAAAGGGCTTGGTTGGGAAGGGTTTTGCGTTGGTTCCTGCACCCAGGTTAATTAGAAGCTGAACTTGTCCGCGGACTTTCCTAGCGAGTTAGCCTTCTGAGAAAACCTGCTCCCTTGTTGATTCCCCTGGTGAGGTTCCTATTAATAATTCCAGTTACTCTATCTACACCCTTCTCGGCATAACGTCCACCATAGCGATTTGCCTGCCTGTTGACGTAGCTTTCAGAACTACTGCTGTAGCTCGAAGAAGACACAGCCGATTGTTGAATCGGCGAAGCGACAGGCGCCATAACCGGTGCGGATTGAATTACTGGTTGTGAAACAGGAGATTGATAGTTGTAGGATGAGGATGATCTAGACGAAGAGTACGAGCTGCTCGAAGAATAAGGATTGTTGCCAGGTGAAGAGTAATCAGAACCTGAGTATGAAGATCCTCTTCCTGACGCAGCAGGATAATAGTTTTTCCACTTCTGGTGTTGGGGTTTGTTCTTAGCTGTAGATTTCTTATAAGATGCGCTCTTCTTGGAGGAAGGTGTGGACTTCTTTGCCACAGTCTGTGCTGGAGCAGGTATCGGCGCAGGAAGATGTGCACCGTCAATTGTAGGCGTCGGTGTAATTGATGAAAACTGGCTATCAGGTACATTCTTAGGCGACAAATTTGATGACGTACCGCTTGGGCGGAAATAGAAAAATCCTGCGAGAGCCAGCAATACTGCCAAAGCTGCACTTCCTATCGCAACAGATTTTTTATTTACGACAATTGAAATTGTTTCGTCGCGCTTATCGATGGCAGTTGCCTTACCAGGAGCTGGACTGGACTGCGACGGATTCGTAGCCCCCGCGACAGAAGGTCCCGTATTCGAGTTCAAGCTGAATGAATAGTTGTTGGACCCTGTGCTGACGTTCGCAACGCTTGGTTGAACAGGTTGAGCGGCCGAAGTGTTGGGCGAACCGGCAGCAGCACTGGAAACAACATCGGCAAAAGGACTGACCGGCACAGTGTTTTGAACACCCGGGCTCGTTGGATTCGAGGCGGCGAGAGCACCCTCATGCGGGTTGGTGAGCTGATTGGTTATCACTGTTTTGGCAATTGGCAAAGCCCCGGTGTTCTCAGAAAGATCAGTCAGCCACCCGTCTGAGTTCAAATCTTTTGCGGCTATCCTTTCGGACTCAAAAGGTAAGGTGTTCATCGGCAAGGTCGTTTTCGACTGAGCTTTAATTTCCGCAAGCGTCAGCTCCAGGTCATCCTTTAGCTCAAGCATCGACTGGTATCTCTGTTCTCGATCTTTGGCTAAACATTTGAAGATGACGGACTCAAGCTTTTCTGGAATTTGCAGTTCTGGGCAAACTTTCGCGAAGCTCGCTGGCATTTCACTCACCTGGCGAAACATGGTTTCGAGCGCATCCGTACTCTCGAAAATCGGCTTACCGCTTACGACTCTATACATCACTGCGCCAAGAGAATAAATGTCGGCACGTGAATCCAATTTCTTACCCTGACACTGCTCAGGGCTCATATAGAGAGGACTTCCGAAAACTTCACCAGTGCGAGTCAAGTTTTCCGCTTCAGGAGTAGATGGATTCAAAACTTTGGCGATGCCAAAATCAACGAGTTTTACAAACTCTCTGCGCCCTTCGAATTCCACCAACATGATGTTCGACGGTTTCACATCTCGGTGAATAATCTCCTTGGAATGCGCATGCGCAAGCGCAGAACTCATCTGCAAAAACATGTTGATAGCCCGCGTAACAGGAATGTGTTTTTCAGCATCCAAGAGCGCAGTCAAATTTATTCCGTCGAGGTAGTCCATGACCATGTAGGGCTGCCCTTGATTGGACACACCGAAGTCGTGAACATTCAAAATATTCGGGTGAGAAAAATTACTGGCTGCGTGCGCCTCTACCTTGAAGCGCTTCAAGGCATCGGCGTTACCGATCATCTTCGTATGCAATATCTTGATCGCCACCGAACGTTGCATCAGCAGATGCGTCGCACGATAAACCATGCCCATACCGCCGCCGCCGAGTACTTCTGTAATTTGAAAACGGTCGCAGAAGAGAGTTCCGACTAATGGGTCTCTCGGCACTTCAAGGACTGTCAGAGCGATATTGTCGATGGGACAGGTACTAAGCTCGCCACTGTATTCCTTCTGGCAGATGATGCATGCTTTTCGAAGCGACTCATTTACTTGTGCGGCATTATCCATAGGTAGTAATCAGTCCATAGTTTCTATTCATCGGCAACCAGGACTCCAATGAGTTATTAGACACAGGACGGCGAAAAATGTTTCGTATCTCGAGCCGTCGTATTAATGTCCTAGCCACCTGCCGTGCTGAATGCGCGGTCGTCACGTGTTCGCAAAATGCTATCCAGTATCCAACTTTGGCCCACACAACTCTACTTGCCCAGCAGGCACAACAAAATCAATGCGATGGCCATAAAATATAGATTCTTGAGATCTCCGAAATAGGACTATCAGGGCTTCGTCTTAGCGCCACCTCCGGCCACGTCGAAGCCTGGACGTGATTCGACGTTTCGCTTCATCTCCAGATCGAACGTAACACGCGGCAAATCAGCATTTTCGGGAAATTTCGGAATTTCGTACTGTTTGACCAGTTCCACCGCATTGAGGGCGCATTGCTTGAAGTTGGTTTCAGAATCAACGTTTCGCGCCACATTGTCGGCAGGCACAAAGTCTTCCACCTGTGCCGAAAGGTTGCGGTCTTTAGTCACTGTGACTCGAACAGTCGCCACACCCGGCCCAACCTCTACACTCTGCCAACGCGCATATATTGCACCGGCGACTCGGTGATACCAGTCGTTCCAGGTTGGAGCTACCGTTGCATTTAGCGAAGGCAACAGTAAGGCATCAGCACGCATTGGTGTTTCCTGCGCCACAACCGGCTCAGCAAATTCGCCCCCGCCAGCCGGGGTCAACTTGCCGGCATGGGCGAGCAAACCGGTATTGGTGGGCGCGGAGTACTGGCCCCCCAACGTTTCTTTCCTGTAGCCAGGGACCATGATCGAAACCTCATAGCCGGGCGCATAGGTCACAACACCGCTGCGCGTTTGTGTATGAGTCAGCGATCCGCCCGGCGTGTAGTCCGAAACGGAGCCCTTTTTCTCGGTGACCTTTTTCACCTCATAGCCCGGCACATAAGATGTGACGCCGTCCTTAGTCACCGGGTCACCGTCCAGTTTGAATCCAACGCCACCAGAAATCGGTCCGCCGCGCAATCCCATGCCTGGTCCAAACATTTGAACTTTTGACCCAGACTGCTCAGAAGATGCCTTTTGCACTTCGTATCCGGGGACGTAAGAGGTAATTCCGTTGTGCGATTGCCACTGCCGTGACTCATAGCGCGGCGCTATTTCTGTGACGCCTTTGGTGGTCGCGCCCGGAGTAACCGAATAGGTTGGATCAAAGGTCATGACGCCGTTTCGGGGTGTCAGTGTATAGCTGGAGATGGGTGGGATCGGGTGCGTCGCCCACCCAGCTGCAGCATTCAACGAGCGACCCGGAGTACCAAAGGCTGAAGGGGTGGCTTGACCCGGAAAAAAATGCTGGTTGCCGGCGAATTGGTTTACCTGTCCCGGCATGGGACGGTTACTGTTGATTCCGGCGTTGAGTCCACGGTTTTTGTCCGCAGCCCCAGGCAGAAGGATGAGAGATGGATTGAGCGGGGCTTCATCCTTAATCGAACCATTGAGAAGCCGCGTGGATGCTCCGCCTTGTAGCGTCGTCTGTTGAGCGCCCCCGTTCAAAACCTGCTGTTGCGCGCCACCCTGTAATAACTGCTGTTGAGTCTGTCCTTCAAGAACCTGCTGCTGTGCACCGCCCTGTAGATTACGCTGCTCCACATCACCACGCAAAATTTGCTCGACGGCACTGCCAGTCAATCCTTGCTGCTCGGCGTTTCCCTTTAGGGTTTCTTGCTGCACGCCTGCCTCAAGGGCGAAAGCATTTGGAGCTTGCGAAACAACCTGCAAGATAGCCAATACCAGTCCGTACGAGACTACCTTGGGGACTTTGGAGCTTTTGGCGTTTATGAAACTCTTTGACGAATTTGGAAACTGCATTTGGCGCTCACGGCGAGGAAAACAGAGTTTATGAAACGGGCGTAATCTACGTATTGCCACAATAGCAAAGGGCAAAACTTTCACAAAAGAGAAAAAAGACGCAGAAAGCTCATGCTGCGGACTTAGCGGGGGTTATGAGCAAGGAAAAACCTGTAATAAATCCTTCGCTTTTTACCTGGAGGCGGAAAACGCCAAAAGTGACACCGTATTTGGTGCTGCAACATGACGCAACCTTACTGGTTATTTCTAATGGCATCTTGTATGCTGCAATTCAGGTCGGTTTGACAGGTGATTGGCTTGTTATGAGTTAAAGCGCATAAAAAACTGCGCTGAGATGATATTACGCTCACAAAAGTGTAAATTTCGTCAAAAATAACTACTTCTATACCTATCAGACTATACTTTTCCGAGCGGTTTCCAGTAACCTGGGACACTGATGAACCGCGCGTCTGGCCATTGTTTGGTCCAGACAATCCCACTCCCCGCCCGTCACGAGGTAGGCCTTTTGGAACCGATAGCCCTGTTTTGCGGTTTGACGCTGGTCTTTTACCTCTGGCACATGTTCGGAGTGACAATCGGACTGCATAGACTGCTCTCGCATCGCGCCTTCACCTGCCCAAAGGCTGTCGAGTATTTCTTCGTTTTCGGCGCGTACTTCGCATTTCACGGTTCTCCAGTGTGGTGGGCGACGATTCACCGCGCTCACCATCGTTTTTCCGACCAGCCGCTTGACCCGCACACTCCACGAAACGGCATCTTTTCGTCATACGCCTTCTACCGCGAATGGCATTATCCTGAGTACATCAACCCCCGAGTCCAGAGCAAGGACTTGCTCAAAGATCCGCTTTACCGTCTGCTCGAGTCGGGCGCAGATTGGAAGCTGGGTTACGCGATTAACGTCATCAGCAGCTTGCTCTTCCGCGTTGCCCTCTGGGCAGCTTTTGGACCGCTCGTAGCAGGAGCCAGCTTGTTGGCTGGGTTCCTCGCGCTCAACAGCCCCCTGATTTTGAACATCGTCTGCCACATGCCGCAATGGGGCTACAAGAACTTCAACATCAAAGACGACAGCATGAACAACTGGCTCATGGCGATTATCTGCGTCGGCGACGGTTGGCACAACAACCACCATGCTGTCCCGGGCTCGAGCAACATGGGCATCAAGCCCTGGGAAATCGACCCGTCCTTCTTGGTGCTTAAGGCTCTGCAGAAGGTTGGTCTGGTTGGCACAATCAACGAATCACTGGCAAACGAGACCCTTCATGCTGTCCCGGTCGCAGTGGTCGGCTCCGGTCGCGCTAATGTTAAGCCGCACAGAAAGCGCGAGCGCGAAAAAACCAGCGTTCGTTAAACCGAGACTACAAAAACAATACATTGCCGCGAAGCCTGTAAGTGCCTGAATTTACAGGAACAGTCTTCATACACCTGCGTCTTCACAAGGTGTGAAGTACTTCCCCGTGCCTGAAAACGATGAATTGTTGGCGAATTTGGGTATATAGTTGGAGGTGACCGGGGGGTCGCCTGTGGCAACCGGGGGGTTGCTTGTGGTCGCACGGGTTGAAAGAAAATTAAAAGGTTATGTCATCGAATAAAGACGAGCACCAGGAATGGGTGATTAAAGACAATTTCTTCCATCGAGGCGTTTCAAATGTGCGCAACACATTACACGGCAACGCTGAAGCTGCGCAGCGCGCGATGGAACTGGTAAAAGCAAAACAAGCTCAAAATGCGCAGCAGTTAGTCTCGCAAACCGGTGCTCATCCGACTCAGGTTGCCGCAGGATTTCCATCTGCTGTCACGCAGCAGGGCTCTACCGTACCGCAGTACGGGGCTAAATCATGCCAGTGCCAGAATTTACCAGACGACGAGTTGGAAAAGCGTGCGCTACAAGATCCGACCCTTCCTGTGCTGAAATTTCGCTACGTATTGAACCGGCTTCGCTCTGAGGTCAGGCGGGCGGCTCGCTACGGACACACAACATCGGTGATGATCGTCTCGATTGACGGTTTTGCTACACTGCCGCAGCGCTTCGGCAATTTCGCCGAGATGGTCCAGAACGAAGTCCTGCTAGCCGCCAGCCAGCGCTTTTCAGCGATTATTCGCCGCGATGTAGACTTGCTTGGACGCTACCTCAACGAGCGGTTTATCATTGTTTTGCCGGAGACATCGGCAGACCAGGCTCAGCAGTTCGCAGAGCGCATACGAGCGGCAATAGAAGGCACATGCCTTGAGCATATGTGGCACAAGGTCACATTCACTGTCAGTCTCGGAATATGCACTTCAACCGGCGAAACATTACCGGCAGAAGAGATGATTATGCAAGCCGACGGCGCCGCAGAGATGATTGAGAAGCGGGGCGGCAACGGCGTCCACACTATCACTTTCTAGCCTCGCCACTACACCACATACGGTGGCAAAGGCATAAGCGGTGGCAGCAACCATAATATGCAAGATGTCTTCATTTGTATCTGTCTTGCTCTTTTCCTCTGGATGCTCGTATCCGCTGCCCGCGGTCGTATCGAATTCTGGTCAGCCGAAGTGCTGAAGGTAAGAGATGGCGGATACGTGCCGCCAGAGCCATATTTCCTTACTAATCTACTTTGCAGATCATTGTGCTACACATTGGGTTTTCTCGAAGTAGGGCCAATTAAAATAGTCGGCAAAGATCGCATGCCGAAGTCCGGACCTCGCATCATTGCACCATTTCACATCGATGCTGGTGATGCATCAATTGTCTCTTCGTTAATTGGCATTTCACCTATGTACTACCTGATTCGAACTACCGAAGTGCTCGGATTCCGCGGCTGGATTGGGGCTATGACTGGTGCAATCGCAGTCGATGAAGAGACACAGGAGGGTCGTACTCGGGCATTCAAAGCAGCGGTCACGGCGCTTTCCTCTGGAGGTCCACACGCGCAGCTTGTGATTTTTCCGCAAGGACAGTTGGTTCCGGACGAAGTGATTCGCCGAAGAGACTTCAAGTCAGGCACGATGACAATTGCAAAAATTTGTGCGCGCAAAAGGAAGGAGCCTATATGGATAGTGCCCGTAGGAGTGCATTACAAGACCGATCCGGCAGAATCGACATTGTTTCAAAAGGCAGTTCAAGGCCTAGGTTTTAAGAAGTTTCGAAATCTCTTCGGGCGTCAAAACTATGGTGCATTTGCAGTAGTTGGAAAACCCTTCAAAGTCACACCCAAAACGCCTGATTTAAACGAAATTGCTAAAGGTTTGGCACTGGAAGATGATGCAGAAAGGGCCACTGATATGTATGTGCAACGCCTTTCACTGCTGCAAAAATCAGCATTGAAACATAGTAATCAAAAGCCTTATGGACACTGATTCTTCGCCAGTCAGCCGATAAAACTCAACACCGACTACTTCTTATTTTTCTTCATCCAACCTTGCTTGGCAAGGAAATCATCATAAAGCTCTTGCTGAGCAGGTTGCAACAGCTTGCGCACTCTCAGACGCATCAGCAAATACTGATCGTTTATTTCGCCTCTAATCTGACCAAGCTCTCTTTGCGCGCAAAGGAGATCTTCTGCCGATGCGCCTGACGCCATGCCAGACAAAAACACAGTCTGCTTCTCTTTGAACTTCTTTCGAAGTGGTTCAATCGTTGGTCGCAGTTCTTCAACTATTGCGGTAATCTTCCTGCGCTGGTCATCATTCGCTTTTACAGTATCCAAAATCATCGGAGTAAAGTAACCATATGGTCTTTCAAAGCCATCATTACTCGCAGTCTTCGCCGGATCGGCGCCAACCGGCATATGCCAGACTACAAGCCCGATAAACAAGCACGAGTACAGTGAAATTATGAAATGTCTAGTCACTCTTTCGAACATCAGCAGCCCAAAGTGAACGAGTATCGTTTGCGTTATACGTGAATCTGTTGACGACCGTTCAATAGAAATGTGCCCAAAGCGCAGAAAAGACCGACATTTGACTTCCCCTGAGAACCAAAAGAATGTGAAAAACCCTTTTCGCCACCCTTTTTGTCTTATTTATGAGACGGATTTACCTGGTTTCATCAACAGAAAGACTTATCGGAACAGGTAACGACCATGGAAAGGCATCAAATATGGTGCGCGAAAAACCGGTCTAAAAGGTCTTAAAGGTCTAGAAATCTAAAAAGGCTGAAAGGAAAGAGGCTTTCGGAGAATGAGAAACACTACCAGCCAATCCAGCACCACAGGTACTTTTCGAGCTCTATCTCGTCTCGAATTTCTATACCGTAATTGCCGACAACCGGAATTGACGGCTTGATCTTGCGGCTTTGATCAATCGCGTTGATATGCACTGCGCACATAACGTAGCCGCGACGCTGATAGAATCTCAACCCATCGATATTGTCATTTGTCGTGATCATCCACATACGACTGCACGCCTGCTTGCGAGCTTCTTCCTCGACAGCCTCAATCAAGGCTGTACCTACACCATGCCACTGAGACAGCGCATCCAGTGTGATCAGTTCGCATTCGTCATCGTTGATGTGATAAGTAGCCACACCAACTGGATTGCCTTTCTCGTATGCGATAAACCCTGGTAGCGTAGCGGGCTCGTACGCGACTCCACGGGTTACGACGAAGCGCCCGCTCCAGATCTCTTTCATCTTCGCATTCAGCCATTCACGGTGTTCATCACCGATTGGCTTGATTTCGAGAGGAGAGGAAGACTTTGATGATGCCGCGCGTTCGGTGGTCTGCATGACAGGATGCTCCTATTTAGCCACCCTTTGTAGCTGCCTACAGGGAGGAAGTCGCCATTGGGATGCCGCGAAGCCTATGTTCTAATTCTATTTCGATCCTAACACGCACAAATCCGGTGGAGTTCGAACCCTAAGTTATTAGAAGGCACGCCCGGGCATTCTTAAGTACTTGCTCGGTATCCATATATGTTCAACTGAAAGGTATCCAAAACCAAGCGGCAGATTAATTCGATGCGAAGAATTGAACTTTTTTGCCGCAGTTTACGTATTTAAAAATATGCCCGGTGCATCGTCAGAAGTACGCGGTCAATCGAAAAGTTGAAAGTCCGTCAGCAAAGTGCCCCCAATTGGCGATTTCATATTTATCTATGACAAATAGTGCAGACAATCCTACTAACGCTCGGCCTTACGCTCGGCCTTACGCTCGGCCTAAAGCTAGGCAAAATACTCGGCCAAAAGCTCGGCAGAAAGTCACGCATACTTTTATGGCGGTTCTGCTCGGACTGAGTGCGGATGCGGGTCTGATTTGCAACGAAGTCTTAGCGAAAGCCGGGAAGGCAAGCCAGACGAGAATCGACAGACCAGATGCCGTGCCGAAGGTTGACAGCGCGATGAAAAATTCCCGTGAGGGAATCGCGCACCTCTTAAATCGAACGACTTATGGAATGCGCCCCGGCGACATCGAACGAGTGCAAGCTATAGGTGTAGAGCAATATTTAAAAGAGCAACTATCTCCTGAGTCGATTCCACTTCCTAGTGCGGTTGCCCAGGTTGCGCAAGTCCCTGCGCTCACGGAGACCCCCCTCAGCCTGTTTCTAAATTATGGAAAACCAGCTTTGAAGGCGCTCTCTCAAGGCGGCGGTAAGACTCCGGAAGAGAAAAAAGCTCTGGGAAAAGTCGTTCGCGAGACCTACGGAAAAATGTATCAGGACGCTGCGAAGGCGCATCTTACAAGAGCGGTCGACAGCCCGCGACAGTTGCAGGAATTGATGACCGACTTCTGGTTCAATCACTTCAATGTTTCCAGCGATAAAGGTCTCGACCATATTTGGACGGGTCAGTACGAAGAGTCTGCAATTCGTCCTTATGCACTTGGTCGCTTTCGCGACTTACTCGGCGCAACCGCCCATCATGCGGCCATGCTGTTCTACCTGGACAACTGGCAGAATACTGCCGCGGCGTATAGACCGGTGCTGAATAATCCCAAAGCCAAAAGCAAATTCAAAGGCATAAATGAAAACTATGCGCGCGAATTGATGGAATTACACACGCTTGGAGTAGACGGCGGTTATACCCAGAAGGACGTACAAGAGCTGGCAAGAGTTCTTACTGGCTTGGGTCTGCAACCTGGTGGCGGCGCTGGTTTGGCACTCAGGAATGTGATGCAACGCCGACAAGCCGCAGGGCAACTTGGCCAGATGCAGACCAACAGCATTGACATGCAGCCCTTCTCTCGACGACCAAGGCAAAGAGGAATTCGTAATTATGGAGACGCGGTGTCTGCCTCCACAATTCCTGGTAATCCGAAAACCGGCTCGTTCTTCGATGCTCGCAGGCACGACACAGGCACAAAGGTTGTTGTCGGTCATACAATTCAAGGCAGCGGTGAGCGCGAAATTGAAGAAGCGCTCGACATACTCTCGCGCCATCCATCCACAGCTCGTCACATAAGCTACAAACTGGCTCAGTATTTTGTGGCTGACAAACCGCCGGATTCTTTAGTGCAAAAAATGGCAGCCACTTTTACACGAACTGACGGTCAAATTGCTGAAGTTCTAACGACCATGTTCGACAGCGACGAATTCTGGAGCAACGCCAACAGAAACAACAAATTCAAGTCGCCGCACCGCTATGTTATTTCCAGTCTGCGCGCGACAGACGCCACCATAGATAATGTCTTGCCGCTTCTCGCGTTTTTAAAACAAGCTGGTCAACCCCTGTACAAATGTTTGACTCCAGACGGTTATAAAAATACGAAAGAGGCTTGGCTGAATCCAGACAGTTTGATCAACCGCCTCAACTTTGCCACCGCACTTGGTGCCAATCGTCTGCCAGGAATCAGGGTAAGTGCAAACCCAAAAGGTGATGTTACAGACAGTCTTTCAACCATTTCAGAGAAAACAGTAAGCGCTATAGAGCAGGCCCAGCCTCAACTTAGACAAAGCCTCGTGCTAGGCAGCCCCGAATTCATGATGTATTAGAACTATTCGAGAGACGGTAGCAAAATGAATAGAAGAGATTTTTTGAAAACCGCCGGTCTGGCGACAGCCTCCTTGTTAATGCCACAAGTAAATGTTTGGGCAAAGACAAGTGGCAGCGCGGCTTCAAACTCGGGTCCAACCAACAAACTAGTCGTTGTTTTCCTGAGGGGAGCTATCGATGGATTAAGTGTAGTGGTTCCATATTCCGATCCCAACTACTACAAAGTGCGAAACAACATTGCCATACCACCCCCCGGCAATCAGCTCGGAGTGCTGGATTTGGATGGACATTTCGGCCTGCATCCCGCGCTCGAACCAATATTGCCTCTTTGGAAAAACAAGTCTCTGTCATTCGTCCTAAACTCAGGTTCGCCCGATCCAACACGCTCACACTTCGATGCGCAAGACTATATGGAAAGCGGCTGCCCCGGACGAAAAGCCACCAGCACGGGCTGGCTCAATCGTCTGCTGGCGCAATTGCCGGACAATCACTCGCCGGTTCGCGCACTCAATATTGGCTCAACAACACCACGCATTCTGCAAGGTCCTGTTGCTTCCGCGACTTTCAAAGCAGAGTTGAAGAGAAGACGCAGCCCAATCGACAATGAAGTAATTGCCTCGAGCTTTGAGCGCATGTATGAAGGACGCGGGGACAGCTTAGAACGTGCTTTTCAGGACGGCATGGAGGCGCGGACGACTATCAATGAAAAACTCAGTGGCGAGCAAATGCAGGCAAACGGCGGTGCAATTCAAGCTGCAAGATTTGGCGCATTCGGAAAGCAATTGGGCAAACTGATGAGAGAAGAACCAAAAGTGCAAGTTGCATTTTTAGACTTAGGTGGATTCGACACTCACGTCAACCAGGGCAACGGCAAGGGTCAGCTTGCAAATCACTTGCAAGTTCTTGGACACGGATTGAGTGATTTGGCTGAGTCACTCGGCGATACATATCAGCGCACAGTCATTCTAGTAATGTCTGAGTTCGGACGAACTGTCAAAGAAAACGGCAACAATGGAACCGACCATGGACACGGCAATTTCATCTGGGCATTAGGCGGCGCGGTCCAGGGTGGTAAGCTGATGGGATACTGGGATGGAATCACGGACCGCGCACTCTACGAAGGAAGAGATCTTCCGGTGCGTACCGACTTTCGTTCTGTCGTCTCTTCTGTAATCGGCGAGCACCTTCAACTTTCGTCGCGTCAGTTGCAGACAGTCTTTCCGGACTTTAGTTCTAATTCGGACACAGTGACAGGTCTTCTGAAAGGGTAACTAAAAAACCCCAAGCGCCCCATACCGCGGTAAAAAACGAACATTTTGGAATAATCACTTCGGTGTAATTTTTAACACTTTTGGGTGCTTCTAGTTAGAGCGGACTTGAGATAGGATAGGTAAATTCCTTATTCTTTCGAAATGGTTCCTATGAGCAAGAAACACCTGGAAATTCTTTTGATAGAGGACGACCCGACTTTCGCATCAGCGCTGCAAGCGCTGTTGAGGCGCAAGTCAATTTTTACTTTCGATTGTGCGCATGCTGCCACTTTCGAAGATGCTGATTTGATAATGAGTCTGAGGCAGTTTGATGTCATTTTGCTAGACCTGACCTTGCCGGACATCCAAGGAATCGAAACATTGCACGCCGTGCGGCGCAGAGGCTACGCGTGCCCTGTAATCATATTGACCGGACAAGACGAAGAAGATCTTGGCGTTCAAGCTATGAAGGCCGGTGCGCAAGATTACCTGATTAAGGGCGAGATTGATGGGCGTCTCTTATCGAGGGCCATCACGCACGCTATAGAAAGAGCGAGGTTGATTTACGAGCGGGAAGATTTTTTGGCTACTCTTACACACGATCTGAAAAATCCGCTGATCGGAGCTAATCGTGTCATCGAGCTGATGGCTGAAGAAAAAATCGGCAAACTCAACGACGAACAAATAAACCTGCTTTTCCACATAAAAAACAGCAACTGGACGCTTTTGACTCTCATTGGAAATTTGCTCGAAGTCTATCGATTCGAGAAAGATCTTGCGACGTTGTACTTCGAGCACACGAATTTGATGCAGATCATCAACAACTGCATGAAGGAAATTGCTCCTATTGCAACCGATCGCAATATTCAAGTGCTCAAAGAAATGCCTGAGAATCCTGACGCGGTTGTACTTGCGGATGCAGACTCACTCACTAGAGTTCTTCGAAATCTATTGGACAATGCGCTCAAATACACTCCCACTGGTGGCGAAGTGAAAGTGTCATTATCGAGTTCTGCAGACAGCGTGACACTTAAGGTAAGTGATACTGGTCCTGGAATTCCTGAAGAGGATAGAAAACATCTTTTCGAGCGTTTCTGGAGAGGGCGCGCGAGCCGACGACACACACCAGGTACAGGATTGGGTCTATACCTGTGCCAGCAAATAGTAACGATGCACAAAGGCACAATCAGTTGTGCATGCCCATCTGAGACAGGCACATCTTTCTTGGTCGAACTTCCCAGAGAAATAGCCGCTCAACGTTAGGTTACTCACGTTTTTTGAAGACGCGAAACATACGATCTAATTCGACAAAATCATTTTGTGACGACATAGATCTAAGAGACTCCTTGTCTCCCAGTATCAAAACTCCCCCGGGGCGTAAGCTTTTCGACAAGAGCTCTACGACGCGCTCCTGCAACTCTCGATTGAAGTAAATCAGAACATTACGGCAGAGTATCAAATCGAATTCATTGAAAGTCGAGTCGGTGACAAGATTATGTTGAGCAAATACGATGTTCTTCCTTATGTCTTCATTGAAAATGGCGTTTTCATCGTCTGCCGTGTAGTAATTGGAAAAATCACGCGTGCCGCCAGATGCCATATAACCCAATGTGTACGTACGCATTCGGCGTACCTGATAAATCCCTTTCTTCGCTTTGTAGAGTGATTTCTCATTGAGATCAGTAGCAAACGTTAGAATCTTTCGCCCCAGCAATTCCTCATGCAAAATAATTGCAAGTGAATACGCTTCCTCTCCTGTCGAGCAACCCGCACTCCAAATCTTTGTCAAATGCGTGCCAGATAGCATCGGAATTACAGATTCTCGCAAATAACGAAACACCTGAGGATCACGAAACATGCGCGTGGTAGGCAAAGAGAGCGAGCCGATGAATTGCTCCAAATCTTCGTCATGCTCCAAGACGCGTTCAACCATTTCTTCTACAGAATTGAAATTCTGTTTTTTGACAAAGGCGGAAATGCGGCGCGACAAAAATGTCCGGCTGTAATTGCGATAATCCACACCGCACTGCCGGTACAGCTCTTGCAGTAAATCATCAACTAGCCTTTGGTCGACTGGAGTAAGCTCTAATGTGTCATCCATAATCAGGCTTTGTAGAGCCAGACTCTCAGGAGTGACAGAAGTTGGGAGCGGTCTACCGGCTTTGTTATGTAATCAGAAGCACCGCTCTCGAGACACTTTACACGGTCTCCTTGCATTGCTTTTGCGGTAACTGCAATGATCGGAAGCGACGAGAATTCTCGCTGCGCCCTAATTGCACGCATCGCTTCATAGCCGTCCATTTCCGGCATCATAATGTCCATCAGAACGACGTCAACGTCCTTATGCTTATCGAGTTTTTCAAGCGCGTCTCTGCCATTTTCTGCAGTAACCAGATTCATCTGATACTTCTTCAATAGCGAACTTAGAGCGTCGACATTTCTTGGATCATCGTCGACGATAAGCAGCTTTCGACCGACCAGAGCATTGTCATCCTGACGCACCTTCGTAACCAATTGCTGCTTGACCATAGGCAATTTTGTTTCGACACGATGCAAAAATAGCCCGACTTCGCTAAGCAATCGTTCGGGTGAATCAATGTCTTTTACAATGTTGATGCGCCCAAGCGCCTCTAACTCGGCTTTCTCCCCTTCAGACAATCCATGATTGCTGAAAACTAGCAAAGGATGGGTGTAATTGCTGGCCAGGAATTTTTTGGCCAGTGTCAAACCGTCCATATCACTCAAATTCATGTTGATAATCGAACAATCGTAAGGTTTAGTACCCCACGATTTAATCGCAGCCTCACCATGTTCCACAGACTCAATATTGAAATCGCCGTTTTCTAAAAGCTCAACCAGACTCTTGCGCAAAGCATGATCAGATTCCGCAATCAAGACGGCACCAGTCTGCTTATCAAAATAATGCCGAATCTTTTCAATCGCATCGTTTAACGTCGACAGTGTCACCGGCTTTTCCAAATAACCGATGGCGCCGAGGCTCAGCCCGCGATGCTGCTCATTGGATGCCGAAATAATATGGACCGGAATATGACGAGTCTCGCTGTTGTTTTTCAGCTGGTCTAGCACTACCCAGCCTTCCATATCCGGCAGTTTCAAATCGAGAGTAATGGCGTCAGGCAGCAATCGACGTGCAAGAATCAATCCGTCTTTACCGCGCATTGAAACAACGCCTTTGAATTTGTTTTTCCGTGCCAAATCCAGGAGCATCGTAGCAAATGGCTTATCATCTTCAATGATAAGCATGACTCTATCGCCTTCATTGATATTCATTCGATCATCAGGAACATCTGCATAGAGAAAGGCTTCATTCTCTCTGTCTTCGACAGCGGATTCAGTTCGCTCTGGCACGACAGGGGCAGTCAAACTTCGGCGACGCGGCTCGATTTTTCCTTTATAGGCGACAGGCAAATGCAACGTGAATGTACTGCCTTTATTTAGCTCGCTCTTCACCTCGACCCAGCCACCCAAAAGCGCCGACAATTCACGACAAATCGACAGCCCAAGCCCGGTTCCACCAAACTTTCTGGTTGATGATGAGTCGGCCTGGTGAAAGGCTTCAAACACGAGGGCTTGCTGCTCGGGGGCAATGCCGATGCCGGTGTCCGTGACAGAGAAGGTGACAAAATCGCCTTCGTGACCATTGCCTTCAGTTGACTTACTTCTATCAATTGCGAGCGAAACACTGCCTCTTTCGGTGAACTTAAACGCATTACTGAGCAGATTGTTCAACAATTGCAGCAACCGGCGCTCATCGGTACGCATGAGCTTCGGCGTATCAGGAGCGAGTTTCAAATCAAAATGTATCTTCTTGCCTTCAGCAACTTTTCGGAAGCTTCTTTCGACATCCAATAAAACATCTGCAAGCTCGACGTTTTTGATATCGGGATTAACACGCCCCGCCTCAATCTTGGAGAGGTCTAGAATGTCGTCAATCAAGGTGAGAAGAGTTTTCCCAGCCATGTTGATGTTCTTGGCAAAATCGACCTGCGATTCATTCAAATTGCCTTCTTCATTGTCGGAAAGCAGTTCGGAAAATATCAGCAGTGAATTGAGGGGCGTGCGCAAGTCGTGTGACATGTTAGCCAAGAATTCCGACTTGTATTTAGAAGATACCGCCAATTGCTGTGCCTTGTCTTCAAGGCTCTGGCGCATGCCTTCAAGTTCGATATTTTTCTCGAAGACGAGTGCATTTTGCTCTTCCAGCGCGTCTTGCTTTTGCTGCATCTCTTCATTTACATGACGCAATTCTTCCTGTTGTGTCTCTAGTTCTTCAGCTTGCGCTTCTAACTCTTCCTGTTGCAAACGGAGTTCTTCATTAAGCTGGCGAGATTCATCGAGCAGGCGCTCGGTGACAAGATTCGCTGAAATCGAATTGAAAACCACGCCAAGCAAACCGCTCAACTCGTCCATCAAGAGAACGGCCCGCTCTGGGAATTTCTTCTCCGACGCAAGTTCTATAACGCCGTGTACGACCCCTTCGAAAAGCAATGGAAGAATGTAGACATCGGCGGCTGTAGTGTTAAGTAGCGCGGACTTAATTCTAAAAGAGTCAGTCCCGATTCCATCCAAATGAACCGGTTGTTTGGCCACGGCGGCCTGACCAATCGAGCCATCTCCAAACTGTATGGTGAGCGGAATGCCACTGTCCTTGCCGCATGCAAAACTGGCAATAAGGAAGAGCGTATCGTCTTTTCTCTCAGTGTCTACGCAATAAAGCGCAGCTTGCTTTGCCTCCACCACTGGTGCCAGGTTGTTAAGAATGAGTGTTCCAGCTTTTTCGAAATCGCGCTGTCCTTGCAGAATCAAGCCCAGATTATTGATGTTTTTCTTGATCCAATTCTTGTCTGATTGCTCCAAATTGAACTGCTCGACTCGAGCAGCCATCGCATCGAAAGACGCCGCCAGAGTACCGAATTCATCATTGCTTTTAAGGTCGATACGATGGTCGTAATACCCATCACCAATCCGCTTCGTGCCTTCGAGAAGAGCGCTAATAGCCTTGTTCATTGACATGACTACCATCGCGGATATCCCGCCCAATACGCCAACCAAAATTGCTGTCAGAAGGAAAGTGATTTGTTGGCTCGACTCAACACTGCGCAGCGCATCTTGAGTACGCACTTTGAGAAGAGCCTGCTCGTCGTCCTTCATTTCGCCAATCACATCTTTTATCTTGCCGGCATATTGGCTCTCAAAAGACTTTTCCAGCGTCGACTGCCACGAAGGACTTCCTACGGTGCCAGAATGGCGAATGAAATCACTCCATTCAGCCGTGCGGGAATCAAGCAAAGACTTGAAACGACCCAAGCGTTCGACTTGCTTCGGGTTGTCAGAGGTAAGAATCTTCAGTTCTTCATATGTCGCTTGAATTTCCGATTTCGCCTTGTCGTAAAAGGTCGACATTCTCTCTTTGCGAGTGACGAGGACACCGCGCACTGCGGTTTCCGCCTCCTTAATCAACATGTAAAGGCGGTCAAGACGACCAATTACAATTTGCGTATGCTCAACCCAATACCGTGTTTCATTAACCTTCTCGGTATTTCCGTGCGAAACCCACGCACTGACAACAATCGCCAGCACCGCCAAGAGAAAAACAAGGGTGATTCGAGTTGTGAGCTTCATGCACTAAGGGTTTCCATTACTTACTTATTCTACCGACTACTGAAAGGATCTTACTTTGCAATTGTTCTAGGTTCAAATACTAGGCCAAAACCAGACCTTTGACATACAAGAAATCTATTTCGCCTAACCATACCGCGGTAAAGCGTTTCTGATCGAATTTGCACGACCCTCGTGACTTTCAAAAGTTCCCGCGGCACAGATGTAAATTATTCAATGCCATCACGTCTGACGACCTCATCCCAGGTCGTCTGCAGACGACTGGCAATCTTGTCTGCTACAGGTCTCCAATTACTACTCATCCATCCCTCGAGAAGCGTCTTGGAAATGGCCTGACGGGTGTCTCCGAAGTTGGCGATTAGCACCTGAGCATAAATTTTGTCGGGACCGTACCAGGTAAAACGCGAGACGAATTCACGGTAGTTAAAGAAAGATCCGTCCTTCCACTCACCAATCACAACGTCTTGCTCTACAACACCTGGCTTTAGCACTTGGATTGAATTATGCAGTATGCGAGATTCGAATTTGCGACCGGTTAGACCTTCGCCGCTGAATTTCGCTAACGGCAGTGTGGGAACCCCGCGCAATATGCCACTTGCGAGTGTTCGTTTTTTGAAGGCTTCGATCGAATCAGCTTGTATTTCGGTTGTGTTGATTGCCGATTGGGATACTGGAACTTCTTCAACCGGAAAAAAAATGACCGTCGGTAAGAGTTTTACCTGGCTGCCGACTTTGTCGAAGTGCATCACAACCGTGCCGACATTGCCAACCCTATACTGCGGCAACTGATTTGTGATATTCGGAGCATTAACCGTCCAGACATTTTTGAGATCCCCAGCCCAACGACCGACAAGATAAGAAGGGTAGCTCGAAACTTGAGTGCCGGCGTTGAAAGTCGAACGCTTATCTAGCTTGGGACTCTGTTTATACAGCACGATCTTGGACAACTCATTGCTGGCTGCAACTTGTTCTATCCGTCCCTGCAAAAATGTCCTGGGCTTCGCTGCTTCCGTTGCACGAGCAGGCAAAGAGAAAAATATAAGAGCGCTCAACGCGCCAATTGCAACCAGTTTTTGAATAAAACCCCCATTGCTCCTGATGAAAAGCTGATTCCGCTATTTTAGCTGCTTCCAGCATTTATTTTACGCCAGGCACAATGGTGTCATGGACGGTGCGCAAACTCTGCAAAAAAAACAACGAAGCCACCATTTTCATGGCGGCTTCGGTTGCGGCTTTGGGCTTTCTAGCTCCCCTAAAACTTTGTGTTACTGACCCAGGGTTGGGAATTTCAAGTAAGCTTCACCGGCTTTCTTAATCGCCGGTTCGGCGATATCGTAGACAGCTTTTGCGCCAAACATTGTCACACCCAATGTCCCAAGGGCGATTGCGGCAGGCGGAGCCTCTGGTGCAAGAACAATAGCCAGCGAACAGAGCGCACCTGCAGTGTCGGCGACAGCCGGTGTCTTAGTCACATAGTCAACGATTTTCGGTCCTTCACTCTTCATGTCATGCCAGATTTGACCGCCGAGATGCGCTGCATCATCGATTGCATGTTTTGCATCGAACTTCTTGTTGTCACCGCGGTTGAATTCGAATGGGTTAGACATAGAAGCGTTCCTCGTGGGGGAAGAGAGAACCGACTCGCTGGTCGATGCACTCACAATAGGAAAAATCGGCGAGCGAGTAACTGTTCAATTCAACAGTCCTTCCTGAGCCCCCTTAATACAGGGCAGCAGTCAAAAGGAAGAGCATTGCAATCGCCTTTCCACCCCACCCAAAATTGCGCACGCAAAACGCCCGACGGACTTACCCTTGCTAGAGAAACGCAATTAGCAAGAGCAAAGGCTAAGAGTACCTTAGTTACAGTTCTTATTACGGTTTCAATGAGATAATTGACTCGGTGCTTTCAAGACCGCTGTCGGACTTTTCAGACAGTTCAGTTTTACAAAAAACTATTTACGCCTGGGTGGATTCAACGGGAATCTAGCCGGCGGGTTTCTTGCCATTTGAAAGCGCATTAGCGACCAGGGAGATACACCAGTGCTTGAAAAAGACATCAAAAGGAGCTTCGAGGTTCAGATGCCCACAACCGCAAACCTGTCAAAAATATCGATAGTCAGTGGCTACAAGGTTGAGAACCGAGCCCTGCTCGCCTGGGTAGAAAAGATGGCCGCTATGTGCCAACCGGAGCGCATTGTTTGGTGCGACGGTTCGAAAGAAGAAACAGACCGCCTGTGCACCCAGATGGTCGCCGAAGGCAAATTGCTTCGCCTCAATCCGGACAAACGTCCTAACAGCTATCTCGCATGGTCCGATCCGTCAGATGTCGCAAGAGTCGAGGATCGGACTTTTGTATGCAGCGATTCTCAAGAAAACGCCGGACCCAACAATAACTGGATGGCGCCGGCTGACGCAAAAGCAAAGCTCACCCCACTCTTCACCGGTTGCATGCGCGGGCGCACAATGTATGTAGTGCCGTTTTCTATGGGACCAATCGGTTCGCCTCTTTCGCAAATCGGTGTTGAAATCACAGACTCGCCCTATGTAGTTGTGAGCATGCGCACAATGACGCGCATGGGCAAGGCTGCAATCGACATGCTCGGTGCCAACGGCAATTTCGTTCAGTGCTTGCACTCCGTCGGCATGCCGCTGGCAGCTGGTCAACCAGACGTGAGCTGGCCTTGCAACCGCGACACCAAATACATTGTTCATTTTCCGGAGACACGCGAAATCTGGTCTTACGGCTCAGGATACGGCGGCAATGCGCTGCTCGGCAAGAAGTGCTTCGCTTTGCGTATCGCTTCGACCATGGGCAAAGAAGATGGCTGGCTGGCAGAGCACATGCTCATTATGGGCGTTCAATCACCAGAAGGTCAGAAGAAGTATTTCGCAGCAGCATTCCCCAGCGCTTGCGGCAAAACCAATCTTGCAATGCTCATTCCTCCCGCAGGCGTGAAGGGTTGGAAGGTCACAACCATCGGCGACGATATCGCCTGGATCAAGCCCGGCAAAGATGGACGCTTCTACGCAATCAACCCTGAAGCTGGATATTTCGGCGTCGCTCCAGGCACCTCGGACAAAACAAATCCGAATGCCATGATCACGATGAAGGAAAACTGCGTCTTCACCAACGTCGCACTCACTAAAGACGGCGATGTATGGTGGGAGGGCATGACTGACGAAACACCGGAAGAATTGCTTGATTGGCAAGGAAAGCCATGGACTAAAGACTGCGGTCGTCCAGCGGCTCACCCGAATGCTCGTTTCACTGTGCCCACCAGCCAATGCCCATCACTGGATGAGAACTGGGACAACCCGCAAGGCGTGCCAATCTCCGCATTCATTTTCGGCGGGCGTCGCTGCACCACTATTCCTCTGGTCACCGAAGCATTCTCCTGGTTGCATGGTGTCTACATGGCAGCAACCATGGGCTCTGAGCAGACCGCAGCAGCCGAAGGAAAAATCGGCGCAGTGCGCCGCGACCCAATGGCGATGCTGCCTTTCTGCGGTTACAACATGGGTGATTACTTCAGACACTGGCTCAAGATGGGCGAAAAGGTCAAAACCCAACCGAAGATCTTCAACGTCAATTGGTTCCTCAAAGGCTCCAAAGGCGAATTCCTCTGGCCTGGTTTTGGCGAAAATATGCGCGTGATCAAGTGGATGTTCGAGCGCATCGAAGGTAAGGTCGGAGCGCGCAAGGAGTCTCTCGGCTGGATCCCGACGAAAGGAGATCTGGACTTCAACGGTTTGGAATCAGTCAGCCATGAAGACTTCAACAAGCTGGTCAAGGTTGATGCCAATCTCTGGCAGCAAGAGCTAGAAAGCCATAAAGAGTTGTTCGACACGCTGAAAGACAGCCTGCCAGAGGAATTCCTCACGCAGCAAAAGGCTCTTAAGGACAGTATCAAGTAGCTCCGGTCCATAAGAATCGGTAAAAAACAGGATAATCCGCCGCTTGGCGTGGTTTTACTTCGGTCGCGCGCCTGCAAAGCCGTGCCACACTGCAATTTGCAGCGCCGAGCGTCTTTTGGGCGTCCAATTCGGGCATAATAGAAATATTGGAGTCCCGGAAGTCCCATCCCTTGCAGCAAGAACCCAGACCTAAATTCATGGACAAATCAACACCTCCTATTGGAGAACTGTTGGTCCAGTGGCAGCTCGTTTCTGAAAATGACAGAAACGCAGCGCTAACGGACGCGCGTAAGCTGTCCTTGCCTTTAGGCTTGGCTCTGAGAATGCACGACGCCGTAGACTTGGAGCTGCTTCACAACGCAGTCACGGCGCAAGCGCTGCTTCGAGATTCAGTCATACTGCCGCAACACGCGCGCGAAGCTATGTCCGTCGTCATCAGAAAACGCATTCAATTCAATCTGGCTCTTGATCTTTTGGGAATCGAGGTGGGGTCGAAAAAACGCTGCCGTCTTGGAGAACTGCTCATTGAGAGCGAAACACTCAATCGAGACCTCCTGAAATCGCGTCTTGCCTGTGCAAAAGCCACGGGACTGCCGCTGGGAAGGGTTGTTTCAAATCTCGCCGATGTGCCAATGGACGTCATCGACGTCGCGCTAAAACTTCAGGCACACGTTCGCGCTGGAACTATGTCGCGCGAAGAAGCAATCAATCAGCTCTACTCAGCTCGACGAAACAATGCAGTTATCTCGAATGTAAGCCAATCATTAATGGAACAGCGCACCCAACTCGGTCAGTTGCTGAGCATGGCTGGACTCATCACAGAGAAAGACGTCGAATACGCACTGATCATGTCGAGCGCCGAAGGTAAGTTTTTAGGCGAAGCTCTCACTTCACTAAATCTGATCAAGCCCTATGAAGTGCATGCGGCACTTGAAGTCCAACACATGATCCGCAACAACAAAATCAGTTTCAATCAGGGTCTGAATCAACTGAAAAAACTTTTGTCCAAAAAAGATGATGATGATCGTACGGGTACTTTGACTCAAATGCCTGCGATGGAAAAGTCTACAGTGTCGTTTTCTTCATTCTTGAAATTGACTAATTGTGTGCCAAAATCGGCGGAGCGTAATGCCAAACAGGTCGAACAGCCAGAAATTGACAAACAGTTAGACGAAACCTGGCAAGAGCTGCGCACCAACTTTCATTTCGCAGTTCCATCTGCAGAACGCATTCACCCGGACGTGAAAGAGATTTTGCAACGCTCTGGTTTTCTCACGGACAAGCAAATGACTTCCGTCCAACGCGCCGCAATGGCGTACAAATTCTTCCGCGATGACCGTTTGACCATCGAGCAAGCGCTCATTCAATACCATCGCATGCAAGAAGAGGAAGTAAATCCTGGTCCCTGGACGGGCACTTTCCCACAATTGAACGTCTAATAGATACAACTTCAATTTCGACTCTTATAGCTGAGCTTCGGCAATCAGTTATTAAGCTTGCTTGCATAAGGATGGCAAGAAAATCGAGCTTCGTCTAAACTAAAGCACTTTTTTGAGCACAATGAAGAAGGGGAGTTATCAGTTTGGAAAATTTGCTGATCGACACAGAGATAGCCGCAGCGCTGCTTTCGCTCACGCTGATGGAAATCGTTCTGGGTATCGACAACATCATTTTCATCTCGATCCTTTCATCACGCTTGCCTGAGTCGCAAAGAAAGAAAGCAAGGCTTGTCGGTCTGGCTTTGGCGATGGTCACGCGGATCGGATTGCTGTTTTCTTTATCTTGGGTGATGTCGCTAAAAGAACCCATGTTCGAATTGATGAATCACGGTTTTTCAGGTCGCGATCTGGTGCTCATTGGTGGTGGTGCTTTTCTTGTCTACAAAGCGACCAAAGAGATACACGAGAAGATTGAAAATCTTGAGGAGGAAGAACTCCAAACCAAGGGCAGCATCTCTTTCTCCGGCGTCCTTGTTCAGATCGTCATTTTGGACATTGTCTTCTCTCTCGATTCCGTTATAACCGCAGTCGGCATGGTTGATCAGCTCTGGGTCATGGTTCTTGCCGTGATGATATCAGTCGTCATCATGATGATCTTCGCCGGTGCAGTGAGTGACTTTATTCACCGCAATCCAACCGTAAAAATGCTGGCGCTGAGCTTCCTCCTTCTCATCGGCATCACCCTGGCAGGAGAAGGGCTTGGTCACCACATTTCAAAAGGCTACATTTACGCCGCGATGGCATTCTCGATTTTTGTCGAGACCTTAAACCTCGCCAGCACACGCAAGAAAAAGAAAGCAGCAATAACTGCTGCTTCCATTGAAACTGTTTCTGATCATCACTAGTCTAGCTAGATTTGGACTGCGAGCTAATTGCGTGGTTCGACTTTAGCTTTGTCGCGAACGAATTCGAGCAACGGTCTAAACGACTGTGGCAGACTGCCATCATCGTAAGTTGCTTTATGCTCGCCACCATTAATGGCACTGAACTCGTAGAAGAACATATCAGCAGCGCCGGGAGTTGTCTTGTGTTCGTTCTTCATTTTTAAAAGACCGCTTGTGGAAATCAATTCTGTGAGCTTGCTTCCTTCATCTTCGCTCAAGTCAGCGAGCTTTACAGAATAACCGCGATTAATCGCCGCGAATCCACCTGACTGGTGATAGGTAAAACTCGTTATTTTGTTCATCTTTTTTCCTTTCTCACACTTCTTCCCATTTTCGCAAGCCTCAGTCTGACTCTTTTCCTTTTTGGGTTTCTTTGCGTCAACACTAAAAGTGCTCAGTGGCAATAAGGCAATGACTAGCGCCAGGATAATTTTGTTTTTTAATTGAAAACGACTCAAGATCGAATCCCCATAAGGTGTTTGGCAGAATGAACCTGAAGACTGCGGCACTTACGCTTTGTTCCTCCTAGGTTTTGTATGTACGGGAGCCGCATGCGGTTTTGTATGTACGGGAGCCGCATGCGGTTTTGTATGTACGGGAGCCGCATGCGGCTCCCTGCACTGCTGCGCACGCGCAGCATCTCTAAGACAACATCTTCCCACCTATATGTTGACTCTCACTCGGCGCTTTTAGTAATTAAATCTTCTGCTTGCCATTGAACTTTTTACTCCGCAATTCCGTTTATTACTTGTGACCCCTGCGAGGTAATAACGATGATCGTACAACCTGAATTAAGATACCGAAAACCAAATCGATTGCGCAATTTTGACTACTCCCGCGCTGGTTTTTACTTCATCACCATCGGTTCTTTTAAATATGAGTGCACCTTTGGGAGAGTCGAAAACGCAATAAGTTATCCTTCAAAACTTGGTTTGATCATTCACGAGTGTTGGAGAGAGATCCCGCAGCACTTTTCAACTGTTCATACGGATTTCTTTGTGCTGATGCCAAATCATCTTCACTGCATAGTTGAGATTACTCAAAGCGGAAAAACAACGTTGCCAACAATTGTGAACTCGTTCAAATCTGCAGTTACAAGGATAGCTAGAGTAAAAGGCATTCAAGGCAACGGAGATGTTTGGCACCGAAGTTTTCACGACAAAGTGATACGTGACGAAACCGCACTGAATGCATACCGACAGTACATTGCTGATAATCCAATACAGTGGCAAGTCGACGAATTGAATCCAAGTCGTTTTTGAAATCAAGCGGCGCATGCGCCGCTGACTCAGGGAGCCGCATGCGGCTCCCCTACTTTTCGTAGAGAATATTCGAATTCTTAATTGCTGACTCGACGCTTACGGGGTTAGTAATAAACACTACTTTTAGTGGCAGGCCGGTATCAGATTTAAGGCCGAGTGAGATAAGCTCGTTACTCAATTCGAGCGCTTGTTCTTTGCTTGGATTGGGCATTGGCTCAATACCCAAAGTAAGCTGTTCTTGCTCATTTACGGGCTCAAAAAAACAGTTGAAAATCATTCCGCGTTTAACTATTGAATGCTTCTGAAGCACTCGCTTCAAGTCGGCACCACAACGCGCAACGTCATCTACGTCTGCGCGGCGCAGCGAAATTTGCGCGCCCGAACTAATGGTTGCTTGCGCCCAACCCCATGTTTTCCCTCTCTCAATGGGCAACTTCGACTTTGCAAACGCTTCCATCTCCCACTTGCGCAAAATCACTCCGCCTGCCTTCGTCGGGTCGAGAATTACCGCTTCCATAGATTTGCCAAGCGCAATATTGCAAAGATCTTTCATGCTGATTGTTCTCAATACAAATTCCTTATCGGGATCCCAACCAGCAATCATTTTCTTTCCACTGAAAACTATTACGCCGACTTCGCCACGCGCATTGGTAATAGTCAAAGGCTGGTTGCCATTGCCTTTGTCCTCACCTGGCAGCACAACTTCACTTTCACTAAGAGCCTCGTAGAGCTTGAAGCGATTCATAACCGAATCGGATTCGCGCACCACTCTGATTGCTTGAGAAAGTTCGACTCTGTCTGTGCTTACTTGCACACTGTCACCAGTTGCTTTGTTTCGTTTTTCCGCTAACTTCTTTAGGTTTTCCGGTTGCCTGTCAAATGCAGCCTGCGCAGGCTGGCAGCCATCACGCGCCGCACGCAAATACAGCGCTAAAGCTTTATCGCGCTGAGGATTGACGCCGAGTCCCTTTTCGTAGCAGATACCCAGCCAGTAGTTGGCGTCGACTTGTCCGCGCGCGCTCAGGTCGTGGAACAAATCGAGCAATCTTTGAAAACGATCCTTAAACCCGTCTTCTGACCAGAGCTTATCTTGAGAAAAACCGCCTTCAGCTGCGCGCTCCAGAAGGGCCTTTGCCCGCGGTCTATTTACGAGAACACCGGTGCCGTCAATATAAGCAAGTGCAAGATTCCATTGAGCAAACGAATTATTTGCTTCGGCCGCCAGTGCTAGATACTCTATCCCTTTCTTTTCGTCCTTCTCTACGCCAATGCCTTCGAGAAAGATGACACCTAAAAGCCCCTGCGCATTAATATCGTCCATTTCAGCTGCTCTCATGAGCAATTCAGCGGACTTCACCGGATCTGCTAAAACCAAAAGCCCTCGATGATACATACTGGACAAAAGCTGGAGAGCTTCGCATGAGCCTTCTTCACCTGCAGAGTTAAGATACTTCATTGCTTCCGCGCGTTCGTTCTTGTGACCTTCGTCATCAAATTCCTCTGTAGTTGCGGTGTCCAGCCCCTTCTCCAGAGAAGCATCCCACCAGCGAATTACGAGGTTGCGCTCGCGCTTGAGCAAGTTTTTCATAACAAGAAACCGCCCAAGTAAATATTGCGCTTCACTGTCTCCGCTCTCTGCAGCCATTCTGTAATAGCGCAGCGCTTCAGAGAAATCTCGACCATTTGGATTGAAAAAGCGATAGTAGTAAGCAAGGCTGATCATCGCTTTGGTGTTCTTTTTATTTGCGCATGATCGTAGGAAAGTCTCTGCATCCGCAGGAAAGATGTTGTTTTCAAAACAGAGGCGCAAACACTTAACGGCATGCTGCTCCGCAACATCGCAGCCAAAGTCGTATGCACGTTTGTACCAATAGTAGGCGCTGTCGAGATCTTGTTGCAGTCCCATGCCCATTTCCAAACAACGACCGTACAGCAATTGCGCGGTTTCATTGCCTTTGTCAGCAACGGGGTGGAGTTCGACCACAGCCTGATTTAGATCATGGTGCGTTGGAGTTTTGAGCATCAAGAGCAGCTGTTGTTCAACAACATCCGTTGTATTTACCGATGATTGCCTCATCCAGTGATCAACGTCTTCGACTTTCAGCCCCGGCAATGTTTGAGATGCATTTAGCTCTTCCAGCTTTTCATCACACTGGGCATTACCGAGAGCGCTTCCAGCCTTAAGCCAGTAGACCGCCTCGTCATAGTCTTCTTCGACTCCGTCTCCGTATAAATGACAGAGGGCGAGTTCATACTGAGCCGAATCATGGCCATTCTCTGCGGCTTTCTTGTACCACTGCGCTGCGCGGACAAGGTCCTTTTCCACGCCATCGCCATTGAAGAACATGACGCCGAGCATGTACTGAGCGCCGTCACTTTTTTCGTCAGCCTCCGCAGCTTTCATCAACCACTTGTATGCTTCTTGGTAATTTTTGTCGCTGCCAATTCCGTATAAAAGGCAACGACCATAATTGCTCATTCCCAGCGGCAATCCACCTTCTGCCGCCATTTTGTACCAGCGAAATGCCTCTTTTGCATCGATGACTTCGAATATATAACCAAGATTGTTCTGCGCGTTGGCATGTCCCTGCTGCGCCGCTTCAGTGAAGAGCCGAATAGCCTCATCTTGGTTGGGCTCCAAACCTAGCGCGCCCCACTGGTAAATCAGTCCCATCTCGTTCTGCCCTTCAGGACATCCGGCATTACAAGACTTGCGGTACCAGAAAAGTGCCGCTTTCTCGTCTATATCGACGCCATTACCTGTTTCCAGCGCAACGGCATACTTGTACATTGCATATCCGTCGCCGCTCTGCGCTCGCTCGAGCAAAAATTCAGGACTGGCTGGCTTCTCGTCGGGCACCACTATTGGTGCCTTATAAATCTCCGGGTACGGCGAAAAAGCAAATGGCTCAGGAGCAGCGGTTTTCGTATTCAGCTTCGGCTTCGTCACCACAGTCGGCTCACTGTCTGGTTTTTCTCTTCCGGCGGGAGCCTTCTGTGACCAAATGGAAGTCAGTGCATTTTCCAATTCATCTCGCAACTCAACGACAGACTGATGTCTTTCACCAGGTGCTTTCATCAGAGCACGAAAAACGCAACGCTCGAGAACAGCAGGCAGCGGCACACCCTGCGCCACTTCGCTAAAAGAACGCGGTTGTTCGGAAATATGTTTGCTTAGTGTCTCCAATGCGCTATCGCCGGTAAGTGGACGAAAGCCGGTCAGGATGTGATACATCACGCATCCGAGAGAATAAATGTCAGAGCGCCCATCAAGCGGCTTTCCGAGACATTGCTCGGGACTCATGTAGCTGGGTGTGCCCAACACCGTGCCCGCCACCGTGAGGTCTGAATCTTGCTCTGTCATGGGTTTGGCAATACCAAAATCCACTAATTTGACAACGTCATTACCGATCTCGTCTTTGATAAGGACGATGTTTGCGGGTTTTAGATCTCGATGCACTATGCCATTTTTGTGCGCATGCGCCAGAGCCTGACACACAGAGATGAACAACGGGACAGCCTTAGATGACTGCATGCGAATAGAGCGTTTGAGCACCTCCTCGACGCTTTCACCATCAAGAAATTCCATCACGATGTAAGGTCGATTATCAGGTAAAACGCCGAAGTCATAGACTGTGACGATATTTGGATGCTGCAATGATGCAGCCATTCTCGCCTCGCGCTGAAATCTCAAAGCCGCGACAGTGTCAGCAGCCATTTTCTCCTGCATAACCTTAATTGCGACAACGCGCCCGAGCGTGGCATCTCTGGCGCGAAAAACTACTCCGAGCGCTCCTTTGCCCAACTCGGATTCGACCTCATAACGGTCGCCAATTTTTGTGCCTATTAGATTGTCACCGCTCAATTAAGCAAGCCCTCTCAAGATTGCTTACCACTATTAAAAGAAGAAGTTTCACTTTCTGGACGGTAATTTCGAAGATTCACAGCTTCCGGGGGCGCAGGCATTTAAATAGCCTGACTGCGCACAAAAAGAAAGGAGCCGGATTTACCGGCTCTCTCCATTACTTTTGATTGGGTGATTTCGCATCAGCTTTCGTGCCAGCCTTTGCGTCCACAGCCTCTTTGGCAGGACCGTTGTCGTGCAGGTACTTCGAAGGGGTATCAGGTACGCTGAACACACTTTCTTTCAGCATGGTGAACATCATCGGCTTTATCTGCAATTCTCCGCTGAACGGACTGCTGTATGCGGCAAGCAGCCAAATATTCAGCGCCAGGGTAGTCGCAACCATTGTGGTCATGAATCCATGCACGTGAGGAAACTGGGACATGAAGACGTAGGTGAATCCGATTGTGATTATGGAACCGAACGCAACAACAATCCATAGGGCTTTAGGCAAGTCTTGCTGCGACAGGATTAAACGCGCGCGCCGGTGTTCACCAACGCCCATCATTGCGTCATTTATCGCTTGCTGCAAATTGCTTTCCCTGTCGTTCTCCGGTACAACGGCAACAACACCTTCCCAAAGGTTTTGGTATCCATTCCAACCGTGATTGATTTTTTCGTGTTTTGCCATCTGCTCCCATTCAACAGTCAAAACTTCATTCGAATAATCCCGGCACAACTGACGCAAGCGATGGCGATCGTCATCGCCCAAGCCGCGCGCCAGACGAAAAATGCTGGCGACGCAATTCGCTTCCTGCTCAACATGCATCTGGGCATCCCCGTACCTTGCCATCGCAGCTGCGACCATGAAGCCGAGCAACACGGAAAAAAGCGTGCCGACAACGCCAAGCATGCCTTCGGCAGCGCTGTGGTGTTGTTCGAGCACCGCGATTTCCACGCGTCCTTTGACTAGCCGCTGCCCTACAAGCGCTACGGCAACAAAGACCGCAACGAGAAGTACTGCATGCCACAATGTATTCATGTTTTACCGCCCTAAATTGCTTTGATAATTTTTGCCAACTGGACACCAGGGGCGTTTTTACTGTCTGAACTTGGCTCTAGGGTACCAAGAACGTCCCCCAATTGGGTGAATTGGGAGAAATTGAGTGAAATCAAAGCTTAAATAGAACCTTAAATCGGTACCGAGGGAATCTAAAAGGGCAATCAAGTTCTAAGTGCGGCAACTTGACACATTAGGAATCTTGCTATGGCGAATACCAATTCTCTACTCGGAGAACTGTTGGTTGATTGGCAACTAGCCTCAAGGCAACAGATGGAAACGGCGGTCGAGGAATCACATAACCGAGACCTGCCCCTCAGTCTCGTACTGACGATGTTGGACATCGTTGACACGGAAACAATGCGCTCCGCAATTGCCGCGCAGTCTTTTCTGCGCGACCATGTGATCACTGCCGATCAGACCACCCAGGCAATGGCGTTAGTCAAGAAAAAACGCATCTCGTTCGGTTTGGCGATGGACTTGCTCGGCATTCAAGCGTCGACAAAACCGCGCAACCGCCTCGGCGAATACCTCGTCGAAAGCGAATCGATTGGGCGCGAACAGATAAAAGCCAGACTAAGCGTTGCGAACAAGACGGGAATCCATCTGGGCAAGGTTTTAATAACACTAGCTGACGCCCACCACGACTTGATCGAGCATGCGCTCAGCTTACAGGAGAAAGTACGCAATGGCGACATCGGTCGCGATGAAGCAATCGACCGCCTCTACTCCGCTCGTCGCTGCCTGGAAGTTATCACGCATGTGGCGCATGACTCCATTGAAAGCCAGTCGACTCTAGGCAATTTGCTTACCGCAGCTGGATTTATCGAAGACAAGGATATTGCTTTGGCAATGTGCGTGAGTCAAGAACAGAAGAAAGACCTGGGTGATTCACTCATCGAACTCAATTGGGTCAAAGCCCAAGCCGTTTATGCAGCGCTTGAAATTCAAAGGTTAATCCGCACTGAAAAGATCTCAATCAATCAAGGAATACAGCAGCTAAGAAGGCTGCGCGCCGAGGTAGGCATTGCAGACGGCGTGCCCACGCATCCGGAAGCCCAAGAGGAGCGCGATCTGACCTTCTACTATTTCCTAAAACTTGCAGGAGCTTTGCCTAAGACCAATGACAAAGCAGCACAGGAAACCAATATTGCCAAGGACAGATTCGAATCGCAATTGGAAGAAACTTGGCAGGAATTGAAGGCGGCGCCGCGCTCTCCACGACTACCTGAAGACGTGCGCGACTTGCTTTCGCAGTGCGGCTTCCTCTCAGAAGAGCAGCAGATAATGGTGCAACGGGCGGGGAGGACATATAAACAATTCCGCGAGCGCCGGCTCAACATCGAACAGGCGCTAATTCAATTCCATCTAGCTCAATCGTCTTCGGCTGAGCCGGGACCATGGTCGGGCACATTCCCGAGCTTGCCGATTTTTTAAAAACGTGTTTAGCAGTCGCCTTGGAGCGATGCCATGCATCGCCCGGTATTAGCCTTGAGGTGGCTTAATGCCTGCTGGAAGCTGGCGCTCCGGACTAAGACGGCAGGCTGACCGCGGCCCCAGTGTTTCTACACAGAGCTTGCGGCGCGCCGCCCACCAGCCATGCGATCTTTAATATCTTTGAGCGCCGTTCTAAACTCCAACACAGAAGCGGGACGGTCTGACGGCTTCTTCTCCAAACATTTAAGAATGAGCTCATCTAACTCTTGAGGAATCTCAACCACACTCGAAACTGGCTGTGGTTTTTCATTCATTACCTTATTAAAGGTCTCCAAAACAGACGCACCGAAGAGTGGCGGATTTCCGGTGAGACACTCATACATCACACAACCCAACGCATAAATGTCAGTGCGCGCGTCGGCAGGATCTCCTACGCACTGCTCGGGACTCATGTACATGGGGCTTCCGGCGGAGTTGCCCTCCCGTGAAATCTTCTGTTGAATAACGGACTGCTCGCTTTCCAACATTTTCGCGAGACCAAAATCAACCACTTTAACTAGCTCGCGGCCCTTAATGTTCTCACTAATCATGATGTTCGCTGGTTTGATGTCCCGATGCACAACGCCGTTGTCGTGTGCGTTGATAAGTCCGTCTGACACTTGCATGACGATAGCGATCATCTGGCCAACAGACAATCGAGAGCGCTCGGCAATGATGACATCAAGACTTTTTCCATCAATGAAATCGAGTAACAGGAAAGGAACACCTTCAAGAAAACCACACTCGTGCACAGTCAACAAATTTGGGTGTTGCATGCGTGCCATCGCCTGAGCTTCGCGCTGAAAACGCTGAACAAATCGCGCGTTACCAAGGAGATGCGGTTGCAATAATTTCAACGCTAGCATCTTATCGAGTACGATGTGTCGCGCTTTGTAGACGGTGCTCATTCCACCGGAGCCGAGATATTCGACAATCTTGTACTTGCCGTCCAATATTTGACCTTCGAGCTTATCGACTACTTTCATCGCAGAGTCATCATCAGGGCAGTTCATAACTGTTGCAGCCAGCTGTTTTGAGCACTTTGGACAAATCGCATAACGCGGACTGAATCCAACCAGATTTGCAGAACTTGCACCATCTTTAGTACCAACTGCCATTTTAGAAGAAAGATCTGCAAGTTTTTGTTCAGTGTCACGTCGAAGATTTTGCTCGCGGCGATATGCATAAACAAACTGGGAGATTACGATGGAAACAGCGGCAAGCAAATTGAGCACGCTCAGCGCAGGAGAAGCGGTGTTCTCGTCAATTACGTGCGTTGCTACGGCACCCGCTTTCAGTCCCGTGAATGCAGGCAGCAAAACCATCAACGCAAAAAGACTGCGACGCAATGCAGTGCCGAGCATGTCGGGTTCTAGCAGTAGGGAAAACCAGCCAGAGCCGGGACGCAGAGAGTAGACCGCGAAGGACAACACAAGCGTGGAAGCGGCCAACGTGACTGGAACCTTGATGCACCCCCACAATCCGCAAAACTCAGGTATTCCTTGCAGGAAGCCCACCACAGGCAGAAGCGCAACAGCACCGGTGAGGGTGAGAAGAATCTGCCATATCGGATCGAATCTCGAATTGTGCAGAGTCATGAGAAAGAGACTTGAGGAAACCAGCAAAATTCCAATTATTCCATCGGGCGTGAGTTGCCCGGGAAACTGCAGGATAACACCGTTGGCGAGTTCGCCGGACAGTGGGAGATTGAACCAGTCCCAATCCGCTTCTTGAATGGATTCAAGAAGTTTAAAACCACCGGTAATTGCGGCAACGAGAGATACGCCCGAGCAAAAATACCGGATATCATTTCGGTCAGGAAAGATCGCTAGCAAAAGCACCAGGCAAGATAGCACCATATACGATACTGCAGCGCCGAAGGGCACTGCAAATCCGAATAGCATCTTTAGCGCATGAACGTCGCAATACCACCCGATTACAACAGTCAGGCAGTAAAAGAATACGATGCTGCCGGAAATTATGGCGCTCAGCCGAAACGAATCTAGCAGACGCGGTTTTGCTTCCAACGTATGCGGAATCATTTGGAACTACTCGATTGTTCGATTGCCATTAAGCAAATCACTTAGCTTTCATTGCCCTTTCGAGAGCGGCTTGATAAACGCCTTTCGTCTTTGGTCCTGTCAGATATTTTATACATTTTCTTTCAGGAGAGAAAAAGCCAACAACTGGCACAAACTTCAGGTTATCGTTGTAAAACCAAAGCACGCCGTTCTTTTCAGCCAAAGCTTTCGACTGCGCGGCGTGGTCTTCCCCTGTGTCGATCTCTAAGTAGGAGACGGACTTCGCGTACTTAGACTGCACTTCGCGGACGGTGGGGCGCACTTTGTCGCAGGTAAACTGGCAATGCGGGTCGTAGATAAATACAACCAAGACCTTTCCTTTCGCATCGGAAGGCGCCACCGGCGCGTTGTCTGCTTGCGCAAAAGGGCAGGCCGACAAAAGAAAGAAGACTCCGAGCAAAATCGATCTAAAAACCAACATATTGCCCTCCCCGACCCACGTCCATCATACCCTTTACGGTGATGTTTCAGTCTTAGACGAGGTTTCTGCCGACGCTGGGGTTTCTGCCGCCGCAGGAGTTTCTGCCGCCGCAGGAGTTTCTGCCGACGCAGGAGTTTCTGCCGCCGCGCGAGTTTCTGCCGCTGGTGCAACAGGTGCAGCAGTAACCGCGGGCTCGTCCAGTTTTGCACAGGTATTCACAACGACTTCCACTCGCCTGTTCAGCGCGCGACCTGGTGGATTGTCCTTGCCATCAGGCTTCGTATTCGGGGCAACAGGCTTCTTCTCCCCAAACCCGATGGTTGAAACAGCGCGTCTCTCAACGACACGATGCTCCAGCAGCCAATTTCGTACGCGTTCTGCGCGACGCTCACTTAATTCTTGGTTGTACTCATCAGTTCCAACGCTATCGGTGTGCCCCTCTATAACAACGGGGTGCGGTCCTGCATTTTCAATCATGGGTCCAAGGACGCTCAATGTTTCCTCTGCGCGCGGTGTTAGCGTCGCTTTGTCAAATTCGAAAAGGGTGTCGGCGCCGATGAGAAAGCGCTGGCTGCAAGGATCTGTTTTTGTCTTAATCGCCTGTAGTCCTTGCGGCGCGTTGATATTTCCAGGGGTCTGAATCTTTCCGGGGGTGCCAATCTTTCCGGGATCTTGAATGTTTCCCACATTCTGCTTTTTTTGCAAATTCGGATATTTCTTGTTGATGTCCTCGAACCATCGGTTGATTTTGCTGGTGTCCTGCGCGAACACAGGGGCAAAAACCACGCTCTGCGCAAGAGTACAAGCAAAAAGGGCCGCCAAAAACTTGTTTTTCATGTTAGTGCTCCGCAAGCAGGTCATTCAATAACACCCCAAGGCGGCTTTAATGAAACTGTTGAAAGACAACAAAGAGCAGCCGGCGTAGAAGCCTTGAGCCTAGATGTTGAAAAAGTTCGGTTTCTGGGAACTTTCAAGGTATCCGGCTTCATCTATCCAAGACCGGAAATTGGCGAGTGGATTGACAGAGAGACCATACAGATGGCGACCGTAGAACCGGTATCCGTACTTCTGATTGGCGACAACCGCACCGATTACGTGACCGTGAGGCATCTTCTGGTCGACGAGACGCGCGGAGAGTATCAAGTCACCTGGTCTCGCACATTATCAGACGGTCTTAATCTGCTGAAGACGAACACCTACCAAGTCCTGCTATTCGACCTGACGACGTCCATCGGGCAAAGTCAACGTGCATTCAGTGAATTTTGGAGCGAGCTTGTCAGTCAGCCTGTCATTGTTATTTGTCCAGCTGAAAACGAAAGTGCCGCCATTGATGCCGTTAAGCGGGGCGCGCAAGATTATTTGCTTCATTCTCACATCGACCGCGAGCGATTGCATCGAGCGATCAACCTGGCTCTCGTTCGCAGTGCGCTCGTCAATGAGCAGAAGAAAAAGGCCGGTTTGGAAAAAACCATGGGTCTGAGCAGACTCAAAGAAGACTTTATGGGACTGCTCGCAAATGAGGTTTGGTTGCCACTTCTTGGTGGTCGGCTCGTGCTTGAGCACTTGCTTGAAGGATCGCTTGGTGATTTGAACGAACAACAAAAAGTCGCGATCTCGCAGTTGAAGAAAGGCAATGAAGAATCACTTGCGGTGACGCAGGAATTACTCGACGTCTATACATACGATCAAACGCGACAACAGTTAGTGAAGTCGGACATAGACTTGAAAGAACTGATTGAGAATTGCATACAAGAAAGCGCGCAGCTGGCGAAGTTCAAGAATATAAATGTCACAGCCGATTACCCTCAAGGTGCGCCAGTAATCAAAGGCGATCCTTCCGGCATCAGGCGCGTGGTGCTTATACTTTTGGAAAACGCGATCAAGGCTTCACCTAATCGGCAAACGGTAGATATCAATGTTGCCCAGGTCACCGAAGGTGTTCAGATCTCAATTAACGACCGCGGAAGAGATATTGACCCCGACGATCAAAAGCGGCTTTTCATGCGTTTTTGGGAAGGTGAAACTGGTCGCAAATATTCGACCAAGTGTGGAATGCACCTTTACTTGTGTCAACGCATAATCGATTCGCATGGCGGCAAAATGACTGTCAGCAGCAAACCGCAAACTGGCACTACATTTGTAGTCACGTTACCGAAGTAGAAATTGTCCACCAATGAATTCTGCCGACCGTATTAATGGATAGTGTCCTTTTGGCTATGGCGGCACCTCCGGTTGTGTTAACACTTAGAATGGGAAGTTCCCCCATTTAGCAGCTACGAACGGCATTGTTCGCAACGCGATCTGTATTCACGAACATCGCGAAGAAGCTGAAAAACAAAGGGAATGCAATGGACGAATATCGAAATTGTACCGCCCTTAAATGCGCCAACTAAACTTTAATTCAGTTGCCAAGACTGCGGTAAATACGCAGTTTACGGACCGCATTCACGATCTCTTCACCCTGCCGTGGATACGATCGGTGCATCCTCCCAAACACCTTAAGAGTATTCTCCAATGAATAGAAACGATGGCGGGTCCACTCCTGGCGAATTAACGCGCACATCCGTCGCGGCAACAGAAAGTGCAATCAATCCCGGTGACTACTGGCAGCGCTCATCCACCACGAAGGACAATTATCAATTTACTGGCGACAACAGTGAAAAGAAGGTTGTCGCTTCGACGGCGTCTGATGCAGCGAAGACATACACCGTCAAAGATAAAGACAGCCTGTGGTCTATTGCCAACAAAATGGTCAATGAATCCAATCACAAGGATAAGACAGACAAGTTCAAACTCGATGTAGTCAAAGGGCTGGTCGAGAAGAACAAAGACTCTATAAAAGGACTAGAAGCCAATCCCGATAAGATTAAGGGCGGATGGACGCTCAAAGTCGACAGTGTTGAAGAATTGGCGAAACTTGGTCACGGAAAAGTACTCAACACGCATTATAAGCCACCAAGTGAGCGCGAGAAGGACAAAGACACGCCGCGAGACCGCAGCACGCCGCCCGAACATCATAGACCGAAAGGCAACGATGTCGATAGGCGCGCGGATTACGGCGACCAATACGGAAATCCGAATTATGGCGACCAGCGCTACATGAAACAACGCCCAATGGACATGGGTCCAGCAGGAGACATTATGGGCATGATCGGCGTGATGGCCGGCAGCGCAATTCTGGGTAATGTTCTAGGCGGCAGAGATCGCCACCACCACCGCCCGCGTCCGTATTATGACGATTACAGCTATGGTAGAGACGGGTATTATGACGGCGGCTATTACAACAATCAACGATATCCAAACTACCAACAGTACAGGCCGCACCAATTTCAGCAATATCGCGAGCCGGTTAATTACTCGCACTACGGGCATCCGCAGCAGAATTACGTGATGCCGCTCAATCAAGCTCAGCAGTTTAGAATTCCGCAGATTCAACAGCATCATCACCAACATCAGCAGCAAAACCAAACTTGGAATCAGGTGTATCAGCAACGCTTGCAGCAACAGCAACAACAGCAGCAATGGAGACACCACCGCGCGTAGCTTTTACCGCCCATGGCCGGCTTCCAACCAGCATCGAAAACAAATATAATGACGGGTCATCTTATGAAAAGACCCGTCATTTTTTTTATGGGGAAAAATATGTTTCTCAATCGATTTTTAGTGGCGACCGTTAGTGTGTGCATCGCAGCATCCGGCGCCTGTGCCATCGCGGGGGAAACAGGTTTCCAAAGTAAAACAGGCTCAAAGGCAAGTAAAACGGGCCCCGGGAAGATCAAGAAACAATCGGACACGCTTACAGTCACTAGCACCGCATTTGGTGCTGGAAAAATAATTCCAAAACAATACACAGGCGATGGAAAAGATATCTCGCCACCACTAAAATGGACCGCTGGGCCCAATGGCACAAAATGCTATGCACTTTCTGTAGAAGATCCTGATGCGCCTGGCGGAACATGGTGGCATTGGACCCTATCGAACATTCCAGCGAGTGTTACTCAGTTGAGCGAAGGAGCAAGCAAGGGCAAGGCGCTGCCGAAGGGTTCAATCGAAGGGAAAAACGATTTCGAACAACTCGGCTACAACGGTCCAATGCCTCCAAAGGGGCAAAACCATCATTATCACTTCAAAGTGGTAGCCCTAAGCGACCAACTTAAGCTCAGCCCGGGTTGTTCTAAGCAGCAGTATGAAACCGCCATAAAAGGGCATATCCTTGCACAAGGGGAGCTGATTGGAACTTACTCTCATTGAAAGATCCGGAACTTGATTATTCTTACGTAGCGCATCCAAGCCAGTGCGGATACTTGCCCGCCGAAACCTGGCAACTTAAGTACGCGCTGATTAAGAATCTCACGCCTGAAAAATATTGGGAATTGATCAATTCCGGCTGGAGACGCTTTGGGCATGTCTTGTTTCGCCCCGCCTGTCCATCGTGCACGGCATGCCAGCCGATACGTGTTCTAACTCATGAATATAAGCCAAATCGAAGCCAGCGCCGCCTAATCAAACAAAACGAGAACTCTGTGGTGCTAAAAGTACAAGCGCCAGACCTCAACGAAGAGAAAGTGACCTTGTACATGCGTCACCATCAGGATCATTCGCAAACCAAAGGCTGGCCGACACCATCTCTAATTGGTGGAGTAGAACATATTTCCTCCATCATAGATGGACCATTTCCTGTAGAAGAATGGTGTTATTACATCGATGAAAAACTGGTATCCGTAAGCTACATGGACGTGCTCAAGGATGGTTTTTCCGGCATCTACTTCTTTTGGGATCCAGACTATCGGGATCGACAACTTGGAACATGGATTTTGATTACTATGATCCAGCGCGCAGGGGAATTAGGCTTGCCCTATGCCTACCTCGGCTACTTCGTCAAAGGCTGCCGCTCGATGGAATACAAAGGACACTACGAACCATCGGAAATCCTCTTTCCCGATGGAACCTGGCGCATAGTTGATCCGATGAAGCAAACCTAACTGCAACAAAGATCATTCAGAAACTTCATACGAGCAAATTGAACTTTTTGCTCGCCATTTACGTATTTGAATTTATGGACCCACAAGGAAATTGCCGATTGCAATTGACAGGCAGTAACACATGAGTTACCATCCAAAAATACTGGAATACTTACGCCCAGACGGAACCAACCCTTATCAGCGCTGGTTCAACAAGCTACCGCCCGAAGCTGCAGCGAAAGTGGCAGTTGCGATACTAAAATTGGAAAGAGGGGCAACCTCAGCCATAAAATGGCTTGACGGCGGCATCGGTGAGTACAGGATAAACTGGGGTCCAGGATATCGCATCTATCTAGCAAGAGATGGCGTAGATCTGATAGTGCTCTTCGGAGGCGGAACAAAGGTGCGGCAATCTAGAGACATTGCTACCGCTAAAGCATTGTACAAAGAATACAAATCCCAGGAAGAAAGCAAGAAAAAACCAGAATAATTTAGAGATGAAAAAAGGACTTTAGTAATAGATATGGGACTAACTCGCGACTTTAAAGACACCATCATGGAGCGCGCTCACAAAGATCCTGAGTTCGCTCAAGCTCTTCTAGATGAGGCACTTTCGTTGTTTTTAACAGGAGATGCAGAAACATCACGTCTCATATTGCGCGAGATAGTTAACGCAACAATCGGATTCGAAGGTCTTTCAACCCGCATCGGAAGTCCGTCAAAAAGTCTCCATAGAATGCTTTCTGCACGAGGCAATCCAAGTATGGACAATTTATCGCGCATACTCTCAACTATCGCAGATGTTCTGAATGTTTCCGTTGAGACAACGGTCATCAAAAGGAAAAACAGAAGGACGCCGAAGACGGCTTCGGCATAGCAGCAATAAATTGCGCCACGGACTTTACAAGCAATCTAGGGCACATCTGGTTGCGAGAGTAACTTTTTGCCTTGTGCGTCCGCGGTGACAGGGTGGAGCATCGGGAAAACTTCTAATTTCACATAGTGCTCTTTGTTTGTGTTGATCACAAAAAAACGCTTGTCTGGATACTTGACCTTGCAGTCGCGCATTGCATTAATCGCGAGCATCACATTGTTCGGGTCATCATCTGAGATACCAAATCGATGAGGTGGTGCACTGCCATATTTCTCCAACGCTTTCTCAACAGCAGCTTTGATAGCAAGCTTCTTTAGAGATGGAACAGTGATGCTTTGATCGGTAACGCCCAAAACTTTCCTCACTTCAGGATTCATCACCGTATAAATGCCTAGAATCAGCAGCGGTGCTTCGAGAATTCCTTTGTCGGCTAATGCTTTGAATCCAGCTTCAATAGTTGCGGATGAGTGACCGCGGGCACTTATGAAAACAACTGGTCTTTGGCTCTTCGCCGCGTGTTCAAGCAAAGGCCAAGATGGTCCCTTCCATGACGAATCGCCGGATTGCGCTGCTGCCAGTAAGTCTTTGCAAAACGGTTGGTCTTCGGGTTTTACCCCAGGCTCGTCGCGAAAATCTCTATAGCTGAATTCCTCTCTTACCGCCCACTCTTGCCACGCGCCGCTTCTGCCGAGGAGATCGTGTACTTCTGCATACTGGCCTGAAGAAATAGGACGCTCCTGCTGAGCTTCCGCATTCCACAAATAAAGTTTCGTCGGAAGAAAGAACAAATTGTCATCGAGATCGAAGAAGTAAAAACTTACACTTCCGTCCGATTCAGCCATGCAGATTTTCCTTCGGTATCGATGTCAACCGAAACATTCTAACCTACTGAAAAGGCGCATACAATGTGCCACTCATTGAGGTAATTGCGAAGAAAGGGGCGATGCATGGCATCGCCCCCTGCACTTATCCCATCAACTCAGCGCCTTAGCTAAACAAATTAGCGTCGCGCGCAGATGCGACTAGCCAATTGATTGCTCCCGGAACAGCCAAGCCACCTGCGATGCTCAACACACCATATGCAAGTCTGGCAGAATGAGTTAAGCCGTCCTTGGCTTGCGGTGTTCCTTGTGCCATTGCGAAAATCGCTTTGGCCGCCCAGGCTCCACCGAACAAAATACCAAGGATTTCACAGCCGTTGGCGATGATGTTCAACAAGGCTTCGAGATTTGCCATGTTGTTGACACGTACAGTTCCTGCGGTGTTGACTCCTGTGATGTAGGTTGCATCCGTACCTTGCGGGATGGTTCCATTGGTTGCGCCCTGTAGGTCCGCTGAGTATTTAGAGTATTGCTCATACTTTCGCTCTGCATAAGTACCTGATTGAGAAGCCAGAACTTCCGAATTAGTAGTCCCCTGCAGTACGGCTGACGCTGAATCGTTTTCGGAGTTAGAGGCAAAAGCATCACTTCTGGTGGCGGCAGCGTAGTTAGTCCGGTTGACGTTGGGCAAAACAGAGGCGAGCGAAACAGAAGTGACGATGTTGTGCGCACAGGCAATCACTGCAGCTTTCGCCACCTTGCCCTGATGCAACAACTGAGAGACTTTCTGATTAGCAGCCAAACAAGCGATTTCTGAGGCCTGTGCAGGTGTCGCATTCTTAGATGCATCAGCATTCGAGACAGCTGTATATTCAACTGAAAAATCAGTACCTCCTGGTTGCCACTTAGCAATGAATCGTTCCAGATCATCACTGGCGGTGGCACTGCGTGCGATAGCGGTGAATGGTCCAATCTCGCGGTGGTTTTTGAAGAACTCATTGGCATCCATGATCCCGTTATCCAACGCCAGCTCGTAGAACTTAGGCGTAGCGATGTAGGGTGCCATGATGTAAATTTCTTCGTTGAAGCTTGGTTGTGGTCCGTGAATCCAGAGCACATTTCCACCCTTCGCTTCACCTGCGAGTTCTGCGGCCTTAACAACAGCTTGCAAGTTGTCTTGCCCTCCGCTGAGGTTTATAGAATCAAGCTTGCTCAGCCCTGTTTTGAAGTCCAATACCTCCGGCGCTCCATTTTGATCGGATGCAATGATCATTGATTTTGCCATCGTATCCGGCAATTTCGATAGCGCTGACTTCAGTTCTTTCAAATGGTCTCTTACACTTTGCGAGCCATCTACAACAACGATAAGCTGACTTGGTGCCGGTGCATCGACCTTCTTAATGGTTTGCACTATGAAAGAACCAGCTTTGATAAAGGGATCACGTACAACGTTGGGTCCGAGCGTAGCAGGCCGTGTGACGCGAATCGATAATCCAGCTCCCGAAAGATCTTCCTCTTTGATCGTGCCGGAGAGCACCTTGTCACCCAGCGCGGAAACACCCGCGCGAATCCCTTTAAGATTCATTGTCAACTTTTCAGGCGAGCGGATGCTCATTGAATTGTCCGTGGCTATTGCAAAATTGTTGTCGATAAAACGTGGCAGCGAGACAGAGGCTTCGGTCAAAGTGTGGAGCTTGAGCGGAACGACTATAGCTACTCGCACCTTCATTTCGCCCTGTGCAGGTACTGGATAGCAATGCAACAATGTCCGGCCGCGACCAAGATCTGTGACGATTGCCGGCGCATCGTGCCCTGCTTCTACCGGCGATTGAAATGCATTGGCTGCTGCGCCCGAAACATTGAAACGCGCATTTGTCGGCTCTCCATCGGGCCAGACCGTCATCTGCGACACCACTGCACCTTCAGGCAGACCAATTTCTGCGCGTGCTTCTTGTCTTTGATATGTTCGGTTTTTGAAAACGAATGTCCAATTGATCGTTGAGCTGAGGGTGCTTGGATTTACTACTCCTGTCATTGCAGAACGTACGAGAGAGAGTCCTGAGATCGGTGCACCAACAACATGTCTCTGCAAATAGTCATCAGGCATCGACGCGAAGTCAGATGATTTGTCATCTCTAAATGGTTTGCCCGTGACAGAAAAATACAGCTGGCGCTGCGTCGTGGGTTCAATTCGAATGAAGAGCCCCGGTATTCCAGCCGCTTTGGAATTGGCGCATTCCATCATCAAATCGCGCTCCGGATTGATTTGACGCAAGAAATCCAAACCGCTTTTTCTTTCAGCAACACTCTCAGATGTAGACATGTACTCGGCTACTCGAATGCAAATTGAGCGTGCTTCAGAGCCGATGAAAAGCAAGGCGGAGAAGAGTACTCCGATGACGGAGTATGCAACGGTACGCAATTGCGAACTGCGAAGTTCACGTGAAACGCGCAAAGAGTTGGCAAGGTAAATGGCAGTTGAAGCGGCAAGTGTCGCTATAACAGCTATACTCGTAAACGCTCCAGGATGTGGATTGCCACTGGATTCATCGACGGACGGGTAATGCAAAATAACTGCAGCCCATCCAATTGCAGCAATGATGGACGCGGTTCCGATGGCCATGCCATTGATGATGCCGCGACGTTTTGCAAAACGCCTGTCATCGCGCGACAAGGATTTCCATATGACAAAATTGCCTACTGGGATCATTACTGCGAGCGCTAATTCGACCATAGTCTCTACGGGATGCTTTAACAGCATCAACGTAATTCGTTCACAGCAGGCAACGGCGGCTGCAGCTAATAGTAGCCCTGGTAATAGCACGCCAAGCATCATCACGCCCATTCCTTCGGGAGTGCTAAAAATCCCTTTCTCCTGGAATGGAGAAGCGAAGGAGTCGTAGAATGTATCTGCGCGTTGAGAGCTTTGCTCCGAATTTTGTTCGACCTCCGGCTCATCGCTGACAGGTGGAATTCCTGTAAATGTCATGACTAAATCCTCCGTAAAGGGCAAGTAGAATCGAGCAAGTGTGAACGCGCCACTGAGAAAACTTCGCCTGTTGAACGAAGCCGAAAGCAGCTCGATCGGCATTTCAAAACCGGCCTGCGGCCGGCGCTCACAGCGATTATTTCGCTATTACGCTTTTTCGACTCTGGTGTACTTAGTAAGGTTGAAAAACGCCTGAAGGGCGCCTTTGGACATTAACAATTTACGGCAGGCTCGCTTTCGATTCGATGGGGAAAACCCTGAAATAGACCTGCGTGTTTGTCGCACACAATCTTGAAGCGACTGACACATTAGGGTGATGACATTGAATTTATAACGATAGATACTTACTGGTGTCCATAAGACGTTAAATGTAAGACAATGGGAATGTGGGCATACCTAGTTTGAAACTGTAACGTATTTGCGACACAGGAGCGTGTAGGCGATGACCAAGAAAGTGCTTGTCGTAGACGATAGCGAGGTCAACCAGCAGGTCTTGCGATGGATGCTCAGAGACCTGGGCGAGGAATGCGATGTCGTCTCCAACGGCGAAGACGCCGTGAAAGCTGTCGAGAAAGGTAACTACAAAATCATTTTCATGGACCTTCGAATGCCAGTAACTGACGGTTTTCAGGCAACCACGAAATTGCGTTCGGCGGGCTTCAAAGCGCCCATAATTGCAGTAACAGCCAGCTCGGACGAAGATGACTGGAAAAATTGCATGAATGCCGGAATGAATGGATATCTAACGAAACCCTTTCTGAAAGGTGATTTCCAGGACGTGTTCGACCATTGGACCAAGGAAGTAACATCCGACAATTGATAGTATGGCGAGAAATATTTTCACCGGATAAGATATAGAGAAGGGGGCGATCCCACTCGCTAAGTAACCCAGTGTCATGGAGAGTTTTCAGTGAAAATCAACGTCTACAGACTGTGCTGGTTTTGCGTTTTGCAAGCTGCGATTGCATGCGTGGTGGTAAGTTTTTACGGCGGCGGAGCAGCCGTTGGCTAACAACGCCTATCGGTTCCATCCGCTGGTTCTAGTCTATACAGAAGCCCAATCAGTTGGGCTTTTTGCATTTAATCTATTTTTTGCCAGGTTTAATGTTTGACCGTAAATAGGTCGGGAATACAAGTAAGTGAAAGCATCCCGGTGAGCTCTCCATTACACGAGCTACCGGGGCTTTCCTTTTTATGGCGTTTTACAGCCCGCACGCTCTTAACGGCCGAGCGCCTTCAATATTTCTACAACTTGAATAACTCATCGCTTAAGCCCGCATTGGCTTTCACATCCTTCCACGTGCTCAAGCAAGGGGTTTTATAGTCATAATCGTCCCAGCGCACAGGCAAGTACGAGGTGGCATGAACCCAAATTCGCTTCGTACAGACCTTTGGTTCATTGGCCTTGTAGAGCTCCAAAACATACGCAGGTTCTGCGACTCCACTAGTAGCCACAGGCTTTTCAGAAACACGCGCGACTTGACCAGAACGAAGTCGCTCTTTCAAAACACGCACAAGCGAGGCAAAATCGGAGTCTTCCATTTTGTCGCCGTTCGCAGCGTCAAGAGTTTTGTCACTGGGGCTTAGCGTGAGCACAACCAAACCGGCGATTCCGCCGCCTTTCGCACGCGCTTTTCCGTCCTTTTGAATCACAGCCACAGAACCTTTATTGAACTCGCCCGTTTCCTCAACGCGCATCATCTTCGGCTTTTTGAAATAAAGCTTGCCTGCATCAACGACTGTAGAACCCTTTTTGAAACTCCTTGTTTCGAACAACAAAGAATAGTCGTTGAGCTTCTCGACTTTCTGCGCCATTGTTTCGATAAAAGCAGTACCGTCCTGCATTGGCTCGACAAGCGGACCTTGAGGATTGAAATTCATGCTTTGTTTTGCAGCATCACTGACTGGCGCGGCACAGAAAGCTGGTAGATTCTTAGAAAAACCAGCAACAACCAAGAAGGATAACGCGCCAACAACACATCTTTTTGAAATTCTCAACATCCCGTCCTCTGCCGTCACGATATGGTAACGCACGGCTGAAATCAAGCCCTAGATGCAAAGCAGCACCTGTATTTCGGCGACAATATTTACTGACCAAGTAAAACGCGCGGGGATGCGGAGCGTGAAAAAGATCGCTAGAATATCTGAAATTCTAAGCTGGTTTTGTTTTGGTTATTGCAAAAGAGCGAGATGTTAGCAGTCGATCGACGCGCCACAAATTTTGTAGTGGCTTAACTGCAGCTTTGATATTGTCTCTTTCGCTCTGTGAAAACCTCGCTAGCGCCAAACGTGACAGCGACAACCAGGCAAGCATTAACCACGCAAGTTCAACCGCTTCTACAGGCACAAAGCACGCAAGCCCGACGGTAAAACCGCGTCAACGCCGAGTCTTCAAATCAGTCGACGAAATCATCACTCTCTACGGCGCGTCTGTGCGCAATAAATTAAAGCCGATTTTCAGCACGCAATCAGTTGCATATCCTCCAAAGGATATGACGTGGGTTGCGTTAAAACAAGAGAAAGTTCTTTTGCTTTTTGCAAAGGACGAACACGGCAAAACAAAGCAAGTTCTCAGCTACTACATAATTGGGCAAAGCGGCGGAGCTGGTCCAAAGCTGAAAGAAGGCGATATGCAAGTGCCTGAAGGCTTCTATCGTGTGACGGGTTTTCACCCGAATGTGATTGCCCACATGGCACTCGATGTGAATTATCCAAACGAAGAAGACCGCGCGCATGCGGTTGTCGAAAAGCGCAAGAACTTGGGCCGCGATATTCTTATCCACGGAAGCCGCTGGTCAAGCGGTTGTCTGGCAATGGGCAACGTTCCTATGGAAGAACTATTTGTGCTTGCTTATGATTGCGGTTTGAAGAACATCAAGCTGATTTTTGCGCCTTGCAATCTTCTTTCCCAACAACCAAAAATTGATTATAAAAAACAACCACCATGGCTCCCTCAGCTCTACAAAAGAATCTCCACCGCGCTCAGGCAGTTTCCCATCGACATTACCAATGTGCCACCAGCCGAAACACTAGAACAAACAAAGGCAACTTACTAACATGAACGTACTCTTTGTCTGCCTTGGAAATATTTGCAGGTCGCCGATGGCGGCAGGCATTATGCTGAAAATTTACGAGGATGAAAAAATTACGGGCAAAATCGATTCTTGCGGAACCATGGACTGGAATGTGGGAAACTGTGCAGATCCTCGCTCAATATCGGTAGCTCGCTCGAATGGCATCGACTTGTCAAAACATCGCGCACGTCAAATCACTCTCGAAGACTTTGAGCGATTTGACGTAATCTTCGCGATGGACAGCATGAATGAGTCGGCTCTGCGCAAGCTCGCCCCGGCCCAACACAAACACAAGATTCGTTTACTCGGTGGTGCATTTGAAGTTCAAGATCCTTACCACAGCAATGAAGCCGCTTTTCGCGACACCTACAAGGTTCTGGATGACTTCTGCCGCCAGGCTGTGCGTAACAAGTTCAAGGCGTAACATCGCATTTTGTGGATCTACCGGGTACATTGTCTAAGCCCTTATAAAGGCGCTTGCCAAGGTAGGAGATTAAAATGGCTAAGAAGGCTCAACCTGCAGCGATTGACGAACTTTTACAGCGCGTCAAAGCCGACAGGTCCAATTTGATTGGTCCCGGCACTCCCGAGCAGGATATCGAGCAGCTGGAGCAAAGCCTTATGGTCACTTTGCCCGACAGCTATAAGGCTTTTCTGCGCGTTTTTGACGGTGGTCAGTTCAACTTTGGGCGGATGCACTGCATCACGGAGAAAGGTGCTGGTTGGCACGACCTGGTGCAGCAGTTGGAAAACTTTTTTACATATCACCCGATCTTAGGTGTGCGCGGTCTCTTCCCATTTGGCAGCAGCTATGGCGGCGATGTCTATTGTTTTGACCTCAGTAAAATGCAAGAAGGCGAGTGCCCTGTCCTCGAATTCGATCATGAAGGAGATGACGATCAAGAGCTAAAACTGGTCGGCAACGACCTTGCTTCATGGCTCTCTAACTCATACAAAGACTTCGAAGAGGATGAGCTCAGTATTGAGATTTACATCACGACAAACGCAGAGCTGGAAGACTTAAAACTCACCGGTCAAAAACATTCTCTTACGATTGCCGGTACAGATGATAACGAGTATGCCACTCGCGTCTTCCTCGCAGAGGGGCGCTCCAATAAATTTCAAATCTTCTGTGAAAATGGTTGGGAAGGAGCACGCGGCACCGAGAGTGGTGCCGACAAATTCAATGCCAATGCAAAGGCATTGGACAATTTGAACGAGTACATTCGTGAAGTTCTTAAAGAAACAAATGAGCCGCTAGAGCTTTTTGTCTTTAGCACAGCAGAGATGAGCAGTGACGACAGATGGAAAACAACCATCGGCAAGACAAAACTGATGGATACAGAGATTGAACTGCGTGCAGGAGATTTACTCAAACTAGATCCGGACGGCAAGATTACGCCATTGACGTTGCCTCTTCTGGAAAACCATGTGGAGAAACCCAAAGAAGCCGGCGAGTTGGGATGCAGCTTTTGCGGGCAATCTCAAAGTGCGGTGAAGAAACTCATCAGTGGACCATCAGTAACAATCTGCGACGAGTGTGTCGACCTCTGCAATAACATCCTTGACGAACCGATGGAAGAGTCGCCTGAGGAATAGGGTGAGCACAGGCTTTCAACAGGTGCTTCAAGTTTGCCGATTTTTGTGCTTGCTTGGAACCTTTGAGTAATCAAAGGGTCTTACTAGCAAAAGTAACGCACCAAAAGCGTTCTGTGCCGACTGGATACCATGCCAGTCGGTTCTTTTTTGAGTATCAACAAACGAAAAGAGCGCCTAAAAGACGCCCTACAACCTGCTTTCGGTCAATTCGAATATCAGCCTACTTATGCTGTCCAGTACTCTCAAGACTTGATCTGTTTTCGAGCATTGAGGGATCAAGTTTACCTGTACGCGCATTTTGTGCTGCGCTCGGAGAGAACTGCATCATGGAATGTCGAGCAAACCACCAGGTTGCCATATTCGCGACAACATCCAGCTTTCCGACTTCTTCAAAAAGATGGTGCGCTCCTGGAATAATCTCAATCTCACGATGACAATGCATAGCCTGCAAGGCCTTTTCATTGTAAACAAGCACTTGCGGATCGAATCCGCCAACAATAAATAGTGTGGGGCACAAGACCTTCGGCAATGCTTCCGGAACCAAATCCGGTCGGCCACCCCGGGATACTATCGAGGTAATTCTCTCAGGCCGCTTCGCGGCGCAGGAAATCGCAGCAGCACTTCCAGTACTTGCACCAAATAAGCCAATAGCTAAATTTTTGGTGGAATTATCGGTAGAAAGCCAATCTACCGCAGAGCAAAGTCTTTCAAAAAGTAAATCGATATCAAATCGAAAGTGATGGGTAAAATGCTCCTCGCGTTCTTCCTGCATTGTGAGGAGGTCCATCAACAGCGTGGCAAAACCACTTCTGTTAAGCTGAGCGGCAATGTATTTGTTGCGAGAACTGTGACGGCTACTGCCGCTCCCGTGCGCAAAGAGAATAACTACTGAAGCTCGCTCTGGGATAGTGAGGTCGCCCGTTATAGTTACCGCGTTACTTCGAACACGAATCTCTTGTGTGCATGTGTTTCTTTCCATTTCTCGTTCTCTGCAAAACCGATACGATAGGGGGACTGCGCAAGCCCCGGAAAGTTCCAACTGACTGGACTTTTGAACAATGGTTTTACAGAAGGCCTAATTTTGCCATCGAGCAGGTATCTGTAGAAAGTGTCGATACAACGAAGACCGTGCGAACGAAAACAACGATTGCGTTACATTTCTGTTAATTGCAGAGTCTGTTTGGAACCTGCTAAAACCTTGCCCGTCAGCCAGTAATCGGCAGTCAGCCCTAATTCTGTTGACCTATTGCCTTATCCACCACGCAACCCTAGATTGGAATCAAAATTGGAAGAACGTATGTTTTTCAGAGATAGACGTGACGCCGGCAGACGGCTTGCTATGAAGTTGGCAGGCTATCGTGGCAAAAAGCACATTCTAGTACTGGCGTTGCCGCGTGGCGGCGTTCCTGTGGGTTATGAAATTGCGCGCTCACTAAACGCCTACCTAGACTGCTTCATTGTTCGCAAAATCGGTGCACCAGGAAATCCTGAGTTGGCTATCGGCGCAATTGCCTCTGGCGGTACAAGAATACTGAATGAGCCATTAATCAAAGAACTCGACATTCCGAGAAACTTCATTGATAAAGTCACTAAATACGAAGCTGTTGAGCTCGAACGCCGTGAGGCTCTTTTCCGGCGCGGGCGTGAGTTTTTACGCATTGAAAATAAAACGATTATCCTTGTCGACGATGGTCTTGCAACAGGCGCATCAATGACCGCGGCCGTGATGGCAATCAAAAATCAGCGCCCCAAAAATTTGATAGTTGCAGTACCTGTTGCCTCTCCCGAAACACTTCGTGAAATCGCAAAACGCGTCGATGAAACCGCCTGTCTTCAAACGCCGGACCCATTTTGGTCAGTAGGATCATGGTACGCAGACTTCACGCAAACGACCGATCAGGAAGTTCAATTCCTGCTGGATGATGCCGCTCGCAACTGGGCCGCGGCGTAGTCTCAGTGGATGCGAACGTTTCAATGCGACTGCACCTCGAATATGTCCGCCAGCACCTCGCGGTTTTCTTCCTCACGTGCTTTGCGCTTTCTACGCTCCATTTGTGGAACAGCATACCAAAGCAAGCCCAGGAATGTGAAAGAGAAAAGCCCAGCGACAACACCGTGATCAGTGCTGTCCGTAATGGCTTTACAGACCACGTAAGCATCGAGTGATAGTGACATTACCAATGGTATCAGCCCTATGCACAATAATTTGCTGCTAAATTTGACCAAATGATCTGAGACAGAATCGCGCTCGACCTGACGGTGATAGGAAGCCGGCGCCATTAGACAGCCAATTGCAAGAATGCTGAGCAAAATAGCGATCAAATGAACATCTTTGTCGAGAGAGTCGAGGGTGTCGAAGTTCGCATTAAATACTGCAATTAATTGAAATCCGAACAATGCTTGTATGCCCGGCAAGATCATGCGTGACTCTTCCAGAATGTTTCGCATAATGCCTTTTAAGCCCAGTTTTTCGGTTCTCATTCCTCGACTTTCTCCTAGACTAAATTTGTTCTTCTAAATCACAATTGCAGACGGAATGTCTATCACACGTGTTCGGCTTCTGATGTATTCGACAATTTTCGCTTCTGCATCTCGACCAAAAGCCCAAAGAGGCAATTCGAGATCCGGGCGGCCTTTGGAATGCAAGACTATGGTTGAACCATCAGACGTGGGGTAATAGTCGGCTTCTTCAACGCTCGAAAGCGGAACCTCTCGCCACAATCGTTTGTTCTGCTTCTTGTCCACGCCATGCAAGAAAATTATGTCGGATTCAATGAGCAATTCGAATCCATCGGCAGTGCTTGTTTTTAGAAACTGCCGGGTAGAAACGAGCAAAAATATGGTGATGGTGAAAGCGATTAAGACGGCTGCAAAACCGCTAGCCAGGTCATGTTGAATGGAAGAGTATGTGAGCGCCAGCACAAGTGGCAGCACAGTCCATCCCATGATCAAAACAAAGCACATGAAATAGAGCGAGAGCCTACGTTTTGTGCCGCGAGAGTGGAATTTCATCCTTGGTCGCGTCTGTATCGTGTTCATCTTTCTGGGCCTCCGGTCCTGCTTTCAAAAACCGCCGAGGAGCTGCAAGCGTCCGCGTCTACTTGAAAGACCAAGAAGACCCAATTTCGTTCCATATAGGAGTTCAGACATAGGCAAACCCGTACGATTTGTATAGCCAGCCTAGACGAAATATGGACTTTTAATCTTTAGACTGTAATTAGCCAAACCAGGCTGCTCGCGGACCTCGCACGCGGACTCGTAAGTGGGCAACTTACACCAAAGCTCCATCCCAAATGGATGGATACGTCCGTGCGGAGGACACATGCCAAACGACATTCTGCGCCGGGAAGCCGAAAGGCTCCGCCACCTCAGCGAAACCTGCGCGCAGCAGGGTGACTATTCGACAGCGCGGCAGCTGCTGAAGATGGTTATTGAAATCGAGGAAAGTGACGTCGCTGTTACTAAAGAAGCTCTGGCTGCCGACTTTCACGAACTCGGCTGGATTTGCGTATGTATGGATTCAAAGCAAGAAGCGCAGCAATACCTGCAACTTGCACTGGATTTAAGACTTGCATGCGTACAACACGACGCAGCGCAAACGCAGCAAACCGCTGACCTACTGCAGCAGGTACTAACTGAAATGCACGTAGCAAAGCCGTCAATGGACTTTAGAACATCGCATTGAAGCCGGATTTTACATAAGTGAAGGAACCGTCTCGACTCTGTTTGGTCTAGCTTCACAAAGGAACGAACGACACCGTTCCCACCGGTTGGATGAAAATCCAGCCGGTTTTTATTTTGAAGCTGTTTCCAATTCTTCAGATTCGTCCACCGGACAGCCTGCCTCCATGCGGTGACCAGTGATCAGGCGAGAACCGCGGTCATAGGTAAAGAACGACCAAACCCAGTTCATAAACACCATAAGGCGGTTGCGGAAGCCAATCAGCATCAAAATATGAATTAGCAACCAAGCAAGCCAGGCAGTCAATCCGGACATTTTGAGCTTGCCTAAATCGGCAACGGCAGCGGATCTGCCAATCGTTGCCATTGTGCCCTTATCTGTGTAGTGAAACTTTTGGCGTGGGCGTTTTGCCAGGTCATCCAAAACGTTTCTTGCTGCTGCCTCGCCCATTTGCATCGCAACCGGCGCGAGCCCAGGAAGAGGTTTCTCTCCTTGATGTGCAAAATTCGCCAAATCGCCGACTGCAAAAGCGTTTTTAAATCCAGGAATAGAAAGGTCCGGCTCAACAACAATGCGACCGCCGCGATCAAGGTTTACATCCATAGTTTTTGTCAGGGGAACCGCGGCAACCCCTGCGCACCACATAACAGTAGAACTGGCAATAACTTCACCACCTTCCACATGAACACCGAACTCATCGATGCCCGTCACCTTCACGCCGGTACGGACTTCAACACCGATATTTTTTAACTGCTCTTGAGCCTTGGCAGAAAGCTCTTCCACGAAAGGCGGCAGCACTCGCGGCAATCCTTCGAGCAAAATCACGCGTGCCGAAGAAGGGTTGATATGGCGGAAATCGAGTGCCAGTGAATGTCGTGACAGCTCGGAGAGAGAGCCCGCTAGCTCCACCCCAGTAGGACCTCCGCCGATGACAACAAAGGTCAATAGTTGTTTTTGCTTGGCCGGATCTTTCTCATGCTCCGCTTGTTCAAAAGCCACCAGAACGCGCCTGCGAATCTCCAACGCATCATCTATATCCTTCAACCCGACTGCGTGTTCTGGCCAATCGTTATGTCCGAAATAGTTGGTTTGCGCACCGGCAGCCAAAATCAAATAGTCATAAGTAATTTCGCCAATACTCGAATGTAGTTTATTGCTCCTCAAATCCACACAAGTGATCTCGGCCAAAACAACTTCAGCATTCTTCTGATGCCGCAAAATCGAGCGAATCGGATGAGCAATATCGCCGGGCGCTAACCCCGCCATTGCAACCTGATACAAGAGAGGTTGAAACAAATGGTAGTTGGTTTTATCCACGAGCGTGAGGGCAACATCAGCATTCTTAAAAGCTCGCGCTGCCGACAGCCCGCCAAAGCCGCCGCCGACAATTACGATGTGCGGCTTTCGCTTTTGATTGTTGTCCATCTCGTCGCCATCCAAGCGCAGTCACCTGATGTAGGGAGTGTACATCCAATCACAAAGTTCCGTGCCTGCTATTCATTAACATGTTTGGTGACCGAAGGGGCTGAACACTTTCCCACACTGCATTTCGGGGCGTTGGAACTATCACTTTTTATTCTGGTCACACTATTGGCGTTGGGGAAATTTTCATTCTGTTTTCGTTTAACAAAAGGTGGCCTGCATGAAAGTTAGCGATTTCATTGTCGAGAGACTGGCGGATTGGGGAATTTCTCGCATCTACGGTTATCCAGGCGACGGCATAAATCCTCTGCTATCGGCAATCAACAGAATTTCCCAACCAGAGCTTGCTGCGCCCAAAATCGAAAAGTTTGACCAAACCAATCACATCGATTTCATTCAAGTGAGGCACGAAAACATGGCGGCGTTCATGGCGTGCGCGCATGCAAAATTCACGGGAGAAATTGGTGTATGTATGGCGACGGCAGGACCAGGCGCAATTCAACTTTTGAACGGACTGTACGATGCAAAAATGGACCACCAGCCGGTGCTCGCAATAGTAGGACAACAACAGCGCGCCGCCATCGGAACGGGCTTTCTGCAAGACGTCGATTTATCCAGCTTATTTAAAGATGTGGCGCACGAATATGTGCATATGGCAATGGATAGCAAACAGGTCCGGCATCTCATCGATCGTTCGATTCGCATTGCAAAAGCAGAGAGAACCGTCACTTGCATCATCATTCCTAATGACGTGCAAGACCAAGATATTGAGACAAAAGTGAGCAGAGAACACGGGAGATCGTATTCTGGTATTGGTTATTCATCACCGCGCGTGATTCCTCACGATGAAGATTTGCAGCGCGCTGCCGATATTCTAAACAGTGGGCAGAAAGTGGCGATACTAGTAGGTGCAGGTGCCCTGCGTGCCACAAAAGAAGTGGTTGAAACATCGAACATACTCGGTGCAGGCATTGCCAAAGCGCTTCTCGGGAAAGCAGCGGTGTCGGATCACTTGCCGTTTGTAACCGGCTCAATCGGCATGCTTGGGACAGAAGCGACCGAAAAGATGATGAACACCTGTGACACGCTTTTGATGCTCGGATCCAATTTTCCTTATTCGGAGTTTTTGCCGAAAGAAGGTCAGGCCAAAGGTGTGCAGATAGACATTGACGGCCGCAATTTAAGCTTGAGATATCCAATGGATGTCAGCCTGGAAGGCGACTGCAAAGAGACGCTGGCTGCGTTGATGCCGTTGTTGCATTACAAGGAAGACCGCACATTCAGAGCTGATTTGGAATTCGCAGTCTCTGAATGGTGGAAGACCGTTGAGGCGAGAGCCTATGCCGATGCAACCCCGGTAAATCCGCAACTGGTGTTTTGGGAATTATCAAAATTGCTACCGGAAAGAGCCATCATTAGCGCCGACTCTGGAACATCGACCGCATGGTTTGCACGAGATTTGAAGGTGAAGGACGACATGATGGCATCCGTCTCGGGCGGGCTCGCATCCATGGGTTGCGCAGTACCATATGCGGTGGCAGCGAAATTCGCCTACCCGGAAAGAGTGGCAATCGCATTGGCCGGAGATGGCGCTATGCAAATGAATGGAATCAACGAGCTGATCACAATAAGCAAATATTGGGAGCAGTGGATTGATCCTCGACTGATCGTCGTCGTGTTGAACAACAAGGATTTGAATTTCGTCACTTGGGAGATGCGCGCATCGCAAGGCGATCCGAAATTCGAAGCGTCTCAAGATCTTCCAGCTTTCAATTACGCGGCATTCGCACAGTCAATTGGGCTGGACGGTATCACCGTTGCGCGCTCGCAAGATGTTGTGCCTGCTCTCCAGCAAGCGATTGTGTCCCAACGTCCTATAGTTATCGACGTCCACACAGACCCGAACATTCCACCTTTGCCGCCCCGCGTGACGACAGAGCAAGCAAAGGCGTTCGCATCGTCCATGCTCAAGGGCGATCCGGACACACCGAAGCCACTCCTGGCTTCAATTGGTCAGGCGCTCAAAAGCATATTTCACAAATAGCCAGTAGCTATTCTTTACTTCCGATCAAAATTACGTTCGTACCGACTTGATACGGGAAACCGTTTTTCGGATTCTTGACTTTTCCGTTTGCATAATAGCCAGTGGAGCCGGTTTTGAACTCTCGGGCCTCGGCGGTAAGCTGGCCCCAGACTTCTCCATCTCTGGTTCTGAATTCAATGATCAACGCGGGGGGCGCATCAGTATCTACCTTCTTGGCCACGGTATCTCCTCCGAAACAGTTGTTCGCGCTCCTAGGATAGCCTAAATCGCATGTAGCCAACAAGACTATTTTGGGACTTTCTCGTCAATCTTCGCGCTCTACTTTGGGCTCGAGCGCTAACGAGCGCTGAGAACAAATACGGAAGCTTGTGGACAAATCTCTCAAGAACTGCTGCGGCGTGACACTTAACGCAGCAAGAGCCGCCTTATGGTCTGCGATGAAAACAAAAGAAGCGCAATAGAACAACGCCGACCAACACAAGAGCACCCACTGCCTGACAAAAGTCGGAGCCGTCTCGAATTGACTGCGCAGAAAACCGCAGTGAAATTCAAGATGTCCCAGTTCGTCAAGAACAATCAGCGAAAATGCATCGCTCAAAAGAGGATCTTCGAGATGAACAGAACATGTGCGATAAAAACATTTACCAATCACTTCTGCAATCAAAAGAACAAAAATTTCTGTCTTCAAATGCAGCAATCGTCGCAACCCGATGAACACAAGATCGCTCCAGTGCCAAGTCAGCAATGTGCCGTCCATACTCGCGATCATTTGCGCCAAAATCCGCGCGTGATGCTGTTCTTCTTTGATAAACATAACAATACACTGCTCGTAAACCGGATCGTTCATTTTGCTGGCAAACTTTTTCAGGTGCCTGCCTTCACCGGTCTCACCAATTTGAAAACGCTGAAGAGAACGAATCAGTGCGGGTCTTATCGATTGCGAAACCTTCACCGACTCCGGAATGACAATTTGAGGGCAAGACGATTTGTTTTCCTGGAAATATGCCAGCCAGCGTTTTGACGAAAACCCCTCTGCGCCGCCGGATTGATGCCATGCATCTCCTTTCTTCGCATCGAATTCAGCACTAGAAGCTTCTTTTGCTTCAACGACTACTTTAGGAACCTTTGGTAAAACCATGTGCAAAAACCTCCTCATGCCTACTTCGTCCACATCGGTTTCGAAATATGCCTGAAGCACCGCCATTTCCTTGAGGTTATCACCGCGCAAAACGAAAATGCACCGGGTAATCCCTGATGAAACCTTAGGGGCGACGACGAAATCGATGGTATGCCGGTTCTAGACCCTACGGCAGAATTTGCAATGACCCGAAAAACTGATTAGCTTGCGGAGAATGGATCAATTCAGGTTTGCCGGATACGCTGATTGCAAAGAGGCGACGATTATCAGAGTCATAAAAAATCTGAAGCCGATAGCGCTGCCCTGCCGTTTTGGCACTTCCTTCAACGCTGCGCCCGAAATACCTACCGCCACCTGCAGCCGCGGGCGCTTTACTAAAGAGTGTTGCACCGGCATTGCGCACCATCGTCTCCGCTTGCCTGTCGAGAAATTCTTGAATCTCCATCAATATATTGTTCGAAGAATTCGAAGCAACCATCTCGTTGTTACCACCGGACGAGCCCGCCATGGGCCGCTCCAACGCGGCCGTAGCTGCGGCAATGCGTCCTGGAGCTTCAGAGTTATCAATTGGCACTTCCGCAACGTAAAAGCCCAATTCTCTGTCAGCTAAAAACCAGCCAGGCAAGGGAATTACAGCGGGATGCAACCAGCTATTGTAGAGATTGAGTTCGTCCGGATTCCCCGGAAACGACACCTTGAAGTGCCCTTCGGCGGGTTTGAAAGAAACAAACTTTTCCTTGCGCAGCGAATCTTTTGTGTCACCAAGCAAACTCTGCACGACTTCCATTGGACTCATTTCGCGCAGACTGGGACGGGCAACGATAAGTCCGAGATATCCTAGGACCAACACGCCAATAAAGATCAAAACTGCATTTGCACTTTTCATGGCGGCATTTTAGCCTACTGAAATAGATTTGTGGGAACGCCTATCCTATTTTCGGCTCGGACTTGGTTTCAAGTTCGGACTTAGTTTCCAATGAATTTTCGCCTACTCTTGCTGCGTAGGCTTCTTGCGCAGCGGCTTCACGCTCACTCTTGGTTTTATTTTTTATCAAGTGAACAACGATGGCGAGCACAATAACTCCGATGGAAAGCGGCGTTGCACCACTTCGAAAACTCGACTGACCGATGAAAACAGTATGCGGATCCAGACCAAGAGTGAACGCCAAAGCGTACGCGGAAGTCCACAACATTTCATTGGCTACGGGAACAGTCCAGAGAATTGCAATCAATATGAGAATGCCGTACTGCTGGAAGTTGCGGCACTTTTCTCGAACACTTGGAGGTAAAAACGGCTCAAAAATTCCAAAACCATCTAGACCTGGAACAGGCAATAGATTGAAGATGAGGACGAGTATTTCGAGAACAGCCAAGTATGAGCAAGCGGCTATCCACTCAATAGGAATGGGCGGATTGCTGAGTATGAATGCAATCAACGCAGCGGTAAAGATCAAACTAAAAAGAGGACCCGCAAGCGAGACGATGCTTTCCCAGTGCTTCCCACGCAATTTTGCGTTGTTGACCGTAACAGCGGCACCAGGCAAGCCGACGCCTCCGAATAACACCATCACCGCGGGTAGTACTATAGATAAACCAACGTTTGTATACACAAACGGATTGAAAGACAGATAGCCCTTATCTTTGATCGAGCTATCACCGCCGATGTACGCGGCAAGTCCATGTCCATATTCATGAAAGCACAGCGAAAAAATCCAACCAATAACTACGATTGCTGAGACTATGGTGTTTTGATCGAATTGGAATTGCATTCGTCTATTGTAGTACAAGCTTATAGAACGGACGCACCATCGGGAATGGTTTGCAAGCCAATGTTGATGCGCCTGATTGCATTGTCCACCGTAGACTTGAGCGCTCCATCCGAAGTTTCCGAAAGCTTTGTTAAAACAGGCAATGCGGATTGTGCTTTGGGACCGATGGCGCCCAACGCATTTGCAGCTTGAAGGCGAACATTCATATTGTTGTCGGCGTCCAGATTCTTAATTAAGCGCGGCACCGCCGGCGCAGCATCTACTCCAAGTTGCTGCAAGTAGCTGACTGCGTAATTCATGAGATTGGGCTCGTCGAGAGCCTCTATAAGTGCTTCGACAACCTTAGGATTCTTTTTGTCGATTTGCACCATTGCGCTTAGCGTTGACTGCCGCGACGACCAATCATTTTCTTCTTTGTACATTTTCAAAAGCTGAGGCAGCGCCGACTTCGCGCGTGGACCAAAACGCGACAAAGCACTGCCGGCACTGCTTCTCACTTGCTTGTAATTATCATCCATCGCCGCAACGAGTGCGTTCATCACTTCTTCTGACGCAGAGGGCAGATTGCCCATAGCCTGCGCCACGGAGCGACGAACGTGAGGGCTGATGTCATTTTTCAAGCAATAGCACATCACCTTCACAGCTTCAGCAGCAGCAGCGGCTTTTTCCTCACGCATAAAATTAGAGAGCGAATCAGCAGCAGCCGAGCGAACCAAAACATCTTCGTCCTTTTTCATCAAGTCGAGAATAAGAGGCTGAAGATACTCGTTGCGCGGGCCGACATGACCAATAACACGAACAAGATTTGCTTTCACAATCGAAGAATGACTCGATTTCATAATCGCAACGATCGTCGCAAGAGACTTATCAGGGATGACAAATTCCCAATTTCCCGCCATTCGCATGAGCAGCTCAGATGCATTCTTTTGTACTTCTGGCTCAGTGCTGTCGAGCGCATTTGTCAAAATGACGGGGGCTTCAGCTTTATGCTCGTTCAACAGACGCTCGATGTCCTGACGTCTTTGCCAATCGGAAGTGCCAAGCGAGCGCAAAACGTTTTGCATGGAAAAACGATGATCATCATTTCCATACGCAGCCAACGCGGAATGCGGCAAAAAAATCGATGCGACCAAAGAAAGAGAAATCGCGAGAGTAAACTTCTTGTTGCGCATATTCAGCTCCATGCACAGGGGAGTCTATTACGACGCCTGAAGCGATCATAAAACTGACATACCATGGCTGACAGGGGGTAAACCCTGATTTAATGTGAGCTAAAACGAGCCTGCATAGGCTGGGCGGCGCAAGAGTTCTTCTCTCGTCAATTCCATCAGGTGCTCGAAGATCAAAAGAATGTATTTCTCCAGACGCTCTTGCGTAAGCGGTTTTTCTTCCACTTCCCAATAAAACTCGCCGTAGCGCATTTCGCAGGTAAACGACATCAGGGGCTGATGCTCGTCTTCAATTTTGCTCAAGCCCATCACACTTTCAACAGGTAGGACGAAGAAATCAATGCGATCTTCTTTGCCTCGAATTACCAGGGCAAGTCGTGTCGTTGAAATACGGCATCGATAGCTAGAGATGGCTAAAGCAGGTCGCCTGGAAGTGTCATATCCAACATTCTCATTCACCACCGATGGTGGCGTAAAAGTGATCGACAGATCGGTCGTCCGGAAAGTCTGGTTAAGTTCGTGGATATAAGGTTCGAGAGTGTTGAAAATCGTGTCGACCAGAGCAGTCATTGAAGTCGACATGGTCGATGGCTCATAGACAGGCTCCGCCGGTCTATTGCGTGTGTCCATAAACTCTCTCGAAGCAGTAATGAAACTGTCGAGAAACTCGCGATTTACAGTTGCAGATGATTCAACATAGTTGCCGAGGATCTGCTGCGACAATTCTTCCTGAACACGAGTAAGATTCTCGAAAGTAGCCGGGGAATAAGCCTCAGTCGCACGACTCTCATTTAGATTCGCATTCGATTGTGCCGGCAGATTTTGATATGTCTGAACGGAGAAATCTTCATATGACTGCGCCGGCAAGTCCTCGTAGGTTTGAACCGACAGATCTTTATATGGCTGAACCGGAAGATTGTCGTAAGTATCGGCCTGCGATTGGATTGAGTCCTCTAGTTGACCTTCCAGTGGATTCTCAGCGGAGCTCAACTGCCCTTGATTCAGCGACGCAAGCGCGGCAGGCAGACTGTTATAGCTGCGAGCGGAAAGCCCCCTGTAAGCATCATATATAGTCACGCTTTCGACAGTGACGGATTGCTGGGGTTCTTTCGCTGTTTGATATGAATAGGATGGCGAATACGAGGGAGCCGATTGATATGAAGACGTCGGCTGATAGGACGTAGCCGGCTGAAAACTCTGCGCCGGTTGGTACTGCTGGACAGTAAAACTCGCCGGAGCAGTCAGGTTCAAAGACGCAGACTGTGCTCTAGGCGAGGTCTCGGGATAAATATGCGACAGCGCATCCTCGAAGCTAACGCGCCCTTCGGCTAGCTTTCCGCTGAGTGTACTGTCTTTCTTGCGCTCTCTGGCATTGTTTGAGCCCGAAGCGAGCGCGCTAAGCCCGTTAACAAGGTTGTCCAGCAAGTTCAAAATTTACCGCCTGCCTCATCCTGACAATTTCAAACATAAGGATAGATCAGGGTTATGGGCTATCGTAGTTAACTTTTTTGAACCGCATCAACAGATAGGCTTTAATGAGTCACTTCTTAGCCAAAAGATATATTTCCGGAAATTAAGGCGGCGCGCAAGCAGCCACAGCTACCTGACTACCTCACGCGGACGGACGATCCACTCCATTTTTCCGCAACTTGTTTTCACATCTTTCCAATGCGCAATGTTAAGCCGAACACATGCGAGGGCCCCTGTGGGAAATGCCTCTTCGACGCCGGTCAATAAATAGACGAGTTCACTTAAGCCAGGGTTATGTCCGATCAGCATGGCCGAGTTCAACAAATCGTCGATGTTTTTGACAATGTCGGTCAAACCACCTGTGGTGGCAAGATACAAACCTTTCTCAAAAACTATCTCAGCCTCATCCAGACCAGCTTTCTTCAATGCCATTCGTGCCGTTTGACGGGTGCGCTTGGAAGGAGAGCAAAGAATAATCGAGGGGCAAACATCACGCGCACGCATGACTTTTCCCATTAACGGTGCGGCTTTCTCGCCCCTCTTATTAAGCGGACGGTCGAAATCGCTTAAGCTTGGGTCGTCCCAGCTAGACTTCGCATGTCTGAAAAGATAAAGGGTTTTGGCTCTCCTGGCTGCAGACACTTATTTATGTCCTACTTCAATAATGTCAGAGCCAGCATTTGTTGATAGATCTTCGAGTCCATTGTGGCGAGAAACTTTCGCCCATCCTTCAGTTCTATCATGGCGCAGACTTGCTTTCTGTTGCCGCCGAGAAACAAACCAGCAATCGCGCCGGCCGGTCCCAGTACCATTGCTCCTGCAACCGACCATCCCAGCGTATGAGCCAGGTTTTTGGCGCTCTCTTCTGTCTGCATGGTGACTGTTTTTACATGTCCGTGCAATTCTATTTGCTCGAATGGTCCCCAAAGCGTATCGCTCTCGTACTGCCATTCTCCTTGCGCAACATCACCGCCTAATACGTTGATTTTATTCTCGTCTACCAGCTTTTTGAGCTTATTGAGATTGTGCATCGCAGACCTCGAGAGTGTTTGTTCCGGGCAAAGAGAGGGTTTCCGTTAAGGGTTCCGGCCAGGGGTTTTGGTCATATGTTTTGGGCAAAGAAAAACGTCACCGTTACAGACAATGCTGCGCTAGATGCTCTAAAGACCGCGGGAATACTTTTCGGCTATTTCGGTAACATAAGGCAAATTCACCGGTTGTCCGTTGTACACCTTAATCATGCAAATGACGGAGAAAACCAAATAAGCAAGCGCCACGAGATTTAGTAATCCGTAGAAAACACCGCCAAGCAAGCCACCGATAAACGGAATGAAGTGCAAGATGCCACCCAGGAAGATTCCGCCCAAATAGAGGACAAAGAACGCGCCGCTAAAGATGAGGCTCTGCGTCGCGTGAAACTTTGCGTAAGTGTTATTCGGCTCCATCGCGAACCAGATGCCCGCAAGAATTAGATTAAGCGGCGGAATCGGGATGTAAGTGCTGTAGGCGGCTACCTTGGGATCGATTTCGAGAAATTGCGTCTTGCCCGAGGGCGCCATTTCGGACAAAGGTTCCATCTGTCCACGATTGCCTTGGTTCACTTTCGTCCCTCCGTATGTAAGACTCAGGGTACCATAATTTACAGGCTCTTAGGTCTTTTATCGGCTATTGGAAACAGCGCAAAAGAGCTCTCGAATAGACGCAAGATGTGACACCACATACGACACCAGTTCTCAAGCTGAAAGCAAGCGTTTTTATGAGCGAAGACATCACGAGATCACTCAACTTTAAGCGCGAAGTGTAGAATTTAGGATGGCAAACGAAGTGGAAACCGAAAGAATACAATCGTCTCAGGGCTTTACCGATGATCAAAAAAGCAGCTAGCGCCCACGCCAGACTGGTAGCCTCGGACATTCTGCACGCAATCAGAAACGAACGAACAGTGCAAATCATGCTGCTGATTCTCATACTCAGCCTGATTTGCTGGCAGATGCCCTTCGCTAACTATTTTCTGTACCCCTTCAAACTGTTTGTCACAACGGTGCATGAGGCTTGCCACGCTCTTGTAGCGCGTCTGACCGGCGGCAACGTGCAAATGATTTCTATCGCGCCGGATGAGTCAGGGCTGACGCTTTCAGCGGGGGGCATAAGACCGCTAATCTCCATGGCGGGCTATTTGGGCACTGCCGTTTTTGGGGGTTTGCTTATTTGGTGGGGAAAACGCCCGGCAGAAGCCCGTTTTATCCTTCAAATGATCGGCACTGTCATTCTTGCTCTCACTGTTTTCTACGGTGGCGGGGGCATCTTCAGCTTTGTCTCAATGCTCATCATTGGCGCCGGCATTCTGTGGGTTTCTCGCAAAGCCAATGACGCTGCCTGTCATATGTTTCTGCTGATGCTGGCTGTGCAAACAACACTCAACTCAGTCCTTGATATTCAGACGCTCTTTCTGGCATCGGTAATGGGCGCGCAACACAGCGATGCGCGCAACATGGAGTCCATGACAGGGGTACCGGCGATAGTTTGGTCGATTCTCTGGGGTGCGATTGCGCTGTGCATCCTGACCTTCTCGCTCTGGGTTTCATACAGACCCCAAGCCAAAACGGGCTCAGGCGGCTTGGATGCGTCGATAAAGCCAGGTATAACTGGCGGATCTTCAATGCAGGACCCGGTTTTGCTGGAGCAGGACATTGAAAGCTCGCTGGCCGACTTAAAACTGAACACCGCTGCGGCCAAAGAAGGGCAAAAAATTAAAATCAACCCAAAGGAAGAGAAAAAGAGAAAGTAGGGCTTTACATGGCGCCTAGTAGCTGTGATCTCCAGAGAGGTCATGATAGTCTTAATGTTCGGAATTTAGAGCGTCGGCGAACACCTGAGTGAGGATAGTCGCGTGTCTCAGCTGAGTCTTATGGGATCGGTCCTGGCAGGACGTTACGAGGTCATTCAAGAGATTGGCCGCGGCGCGCTGGGCATGGTTTATCTCGCCAAGCAGCGCATGGTAGATCGTCCGGTAGCGGTCAAAGTGCTGTATGACACATGCGGCGCCAACTCGGACACATTTTTACGCTTTCAAAGAGAAGCCCAGGCGCTCAGCGCCTTGAACCACCCTAACATTGTAGTGATTTTCGATTTCGGCTTGTCCGAGCAGGGCTTCCCCTTTCTCGTTATGGACTACATTCGCGGCACCAACCTTCGCCACCTGATTGCAAACGAAGGAAGGCTGGACGCTTCACGCGCTGTGCCGATGTTTATTCAAATTGCCGATGCGCTATCACATGCGCATGCTCGAGACATTCTGCACCGGGACTTGAAGCCGGATAACGTTGTTTTGACGATGAACGACAACGGTGCCGAACAAGTCAAACTCATCGACTTCGGACTGGCCAAGCGCCTCGACGAGGCTCGCACAGGCGCCAAGAAGCTGACAATGGAAGGGCAGGTACTGGGAACTCCAGCCTACATGAGCCCTGAGCAGATCATGGGCGGCAAGCTGGACGGTCGCTCGGATGTTTATTCGATGGGCTGCTTGATGTTCCATACTCTGACTGGAGCGCTGCCAATCTGCGGTACCAACGAGATAGACACGATGCAAAAGCACATCACGTCCGATCCGCTAGACTTTGACAAAGCCGCTCCGGATGCGATTATTTCGCAAGGCTTGAGAAAACTGATTCAGAAGAGCTTGAAAAAACATGCTCAGGATCGGCAGCAGTCAATGGCTGAGCTGGTCAAAGAACTAGAGTGGTACGTGTGACGCGTTTTGAAAAACCTCACAACGAGAGCGAACCGCATCCTCTCGGTCGAGTTCGCATCAAGTTCCATCCGCAACTAGGCAAGTCTTACCTGGCTTTTTTCAAGCCTTTCGACGTTCTTTGCCAGTTCACCCCAGAGCCTGGTTCGGACAAAGGGACGCTTGCCGAATATGGCTTCCCGCCAGGCGTTTACCCAGTTGGTCGCCTGGACGCGGACAGTGAGGGCTTGCTGCTATTGAGCGACGACACCCGCATGAACTCGCGCTTGCTCGATCCGAAAAATGAACACAGCAGGACTTATCTTGCGCAAGTCGAGAATATCCCTGCGCCGTCATCTATAGAGAAGCTCGAATCGGGCGTCGATATCAAAGGACACTGGACCTTGCCGGCGAAAGTCTCGCTTGTCAACGAGGAGCCCCAGTTGCCCGAGCGCGGCAAGCCGATTCGTTTTCGCAAGAATATTCCGACCGCCTGGCTTCAGGTCACAATTACTGAGGGTAAAAACCGCCAGGTGCGCCGAATGACGGCTGCAGTCGGGCATCCGACTTTGAGGCTGGTCCGGGTTGCCATTGGCGCTCTGCAGCTGCAAAGCCTCGGCTTAAAGCCCGGGGAATGGCGCAAACTCACCGATGAAGAATTGGCGCAAGCCTTCCAGTGGTAGACTATTCAGGTTTGGGTCCGGCTTTCTCGAGAATTTAAAATGCGCTTGTACACTGCCTTTTCGATGACTTTCCTGAGCATTGCCATGCTCTTCAATCTCACCGCCTGTGGTAGCACCCCTGCCGAAGCAGAGAAGAAAGACGAAAACAAAGAAGCGCAACCCAGGGTCATAGAAAACGTCAGCTATGTCGACAAAGACACCAGTGCGTCGCACATGCTCGACCTCTATTTTCCACCCGGCGAGCACGCCAAGGTACCTTTGCTCGTCTGGATTCACGGAGGCGCCTGGAAAGAAGGCGACAAGCAACCAAGCCCAATGATGCCGCTCCTCGTCAGGGGTTTTGCCGTTGCAGGTATCAACTACAGATTTGCACCCGAGCACAAGTTTCCCGCACAGATTTATGACTGCAAGGCCGCTATTCGCTGGCTGCGCAAGCATGCCGACGAGTACGGGTTTGACAAAGACCGCATCGGTGTCTTCGGCATATCCGCCGGAGGACACCTCGCTTCCTTGCTTGGCGCCACCAACGGCGTGAAGGAGCTAGAAGGCAACGTTGGCGTCACAGGCGAGAGAAGTGATGTACAGGCAGTTGTGACATGGTGTGGGCCAAGCAATCTCATTACAATGCACTCGCAAGCCGGTCCGAATGACCAGCTCGACTACGATTCGGACAAAGCACCAATAACGATGTTCTTGGGCGGAACGGCCGAGCAAAAGCCGGAATTGGCGAAAGCAGCCAGCCCTGTCACTTACCTGAAACCCGGGCTCAAAGTGCCTTGCTTGATCATGCACGCAGAGAAGGACCCGGTGGTTCCTTTCGCTCAAAGCAAAGAACTTTACGACGCCTGGAAAAAAACTGGGGCGCCCGTGACACTGGAAAGTGTTAAGACCGACCAACACATTTTCATCAGCGTTCCGACGATGATGACGGTCATTGATTTCTTTCAAAAGACCTTGGGCGACAGGATGAAGCCCACTTCCGACGCATCCGAAAGCGCCGCGACAAAGGCGGCAGCAGACGAGCATGCCGACTCGACAAAACCCACTAGCAAAGCGGCTGACACATTAAAACAGCCAAGCGCGGACGCGGAAGAAGTGTTGGAAAAAGCGCCAAGTAAATAAGCTAAATATTCCTGCCAAAGTAGGAACTTTTAGATAATGGCCGTCGACTAGGCTATTTGGTGATTCTGTTTCCTAACATGCCGTAGCGTAAATTCTCTGTGCTCAGACGCTTGCTAAACGTACAAGAAAGCCTTGGTCGTTCTATACTTCCAACACAGTTCTATATACTTAACAGGCTGCGGCATCAAGATGTTAAGAGGCATCAGGCTGGAGGCTTCAACTCCTGACCTTTGTAGTTGGTGGAGATTAAGGTGGCTCAACGGATGAAATCTATTTTTAGGACGCTCTTCGGCGCAGCTACGGCAGTGAGCCTGCTATTGCCTGTTGTAGTACAAGACGTTGGTGCGAAAGGCAACGCAACCAACACCATTGCTCTTCGCAATGAAATGCATCATCAACTCATTGCGCAAGCCCTGCCATCATCAGCGGTATCACCAATTTACCTTTACCATCGCTGCTGGAATATCATCAATCAACAATACTTCGACAAAAGCTACGGTGGGCAAGATTGGTCGCGCTGGGAGCACCACTACGACACCAAGATCAAAACAAAAGACGACGCCTACAAGGCGATCGAATCAATGCTCGCCAGCTTGGGCGACCCTTACACAAGATTTTTGAACCCGGAAGCATTTGCTGACGAAACCAACTCAATCAAAGCGCACCTCTTCGGCGTTGGCATTCAGTTAGGTATGAGCGAGCTGAAAAAGATTGTCGTCATAGCCCCAATCGCCGGCAGCCCTGCATCAACCGCAGGTGTTTTGCCCGGAGATGAAATCCTTGAAGTCGATGGAGAGCTGGTTGCTGGTCAGCCCCTCGATTCTGTCGTCAAAAAGATTCGCGGGCCAATCAACACCAAAGTCACTTTGACCATGTTGCGCGACGGCAAGCGCCTTCCCATACCTCTGACTCGCGCAGAGATTCCGGTGAAAGCCGTCACCAAAACAGTGATAATGCCAGGCAATGTCGGTTATATCAGACTGGACAGCTTCATCTCAGCGAAGGCGACCGAAGAATTGAAAGACGCGCTCACCAAAGTAGAAGGCGCGGACTCGCTTGTTCTAGACCTGCGCAACAACCCGGGCGGTCTGTTGGACAACGCAGTTCAAATCGCAAATCTGTTTCTAAAAGGTGGAGTTATCGTAAGCACGGTCGACGGAAACGAGAGCAAAGCAAGCACTATTTCCAGAGGTCAACCGACTTTCGAAAAACCAATCGTCACCTTGATCAACGGCTCGTCGGCTTCGGCATCCGAAATTCTCGCCGGGGCATTGAAAGAAAACGATCGCTCTGTTTTGGTTGGTACAAAGTCGTTCGGAAAAGGTCTTGTGCAGGCGATTCAAAAGCTCGACGATGGCTCGGGCATGAATTACAGTATCGCCAAATACTTAACGGCAGGCGGCAACTACATTCACAAGAAAGGTATTTTGCCCAACATCGAAGTAAAACTCTCCGATGATGAGTACAAGAAAGGTCTTGGTCCATGGTGGATCGACCCGACTTTCAAGCGCTTCAATAGAGAGCCGGCAGACGGTTACGACATCCAGCTGCTGGCGGCTATCGCAGAAGCTCAAAACGAAGTTCGCAAAGCAAAAGGTCAGCCAATCCAGCCCTTCAAAGATGAAGAAGTAAGAAAGCAGATTTTGGCAAAACTCGGCAAGCCGGTGATTGACACGAAAAAAGCAGCTCAAGCGGAAGGTTCAAAACCAACCGGACATGCGGCAGCAGACTTTGCACAGCCGAAAGCTCCGGGCGCTTCAGGCGTTCCGGCAAACCGATAGTTTCAATAACTTGGAGGGGAGCCGCATGCGGCTCGCTGTACAGGGAGGCACATGTGCCTCCCCTACGAAAAACTTGCACATGTGCCTCCCCTACGAAAAACTTGCACATGCGCTCCACTACTCTTTCGCTTATTCCAGTTCTAACTGCGCGCGCGCAACGCCGTTTTGTGCTGCTTGAGAAAACCAGTGCCGTGCCAGTTCAACGTTAGGCTCGACGCCTCTGCCTTCTCGATACATAACCGCAAGATCGTATTGAGCGCGTGCAGAGCCATTCTCCGCCGCCAGCTTGTACCAGTGAAAGGCGCGTTCTAAATTCTGCTCAACGCCATCGGCACGGTCGTAAATCAAACCGACGCAAAAGGCTGCATCATGATCACCGTTTTCCGCAGCTTTGGAAAACAGTTCAATTGCTCGCTCCACATCACGCTTGACGCCACTTCCTCTCAAGTACAAGTCGGCCAGATTGTATTGCGCGGCAGCATTTTGCTGTTCGGCCGCGCGTTGGTACCAGGCAGCAGCTTCAGCAGGATTTTTGTCGACGCCCCTACCTTCTATATAGTAAAACGCAAGCGTGCATTGCGCGACAGCATCGCCGGATTCGGCGCGCCTTCTAACGTCTGCTAAATTTGTGTTCGGGTCCGACATAGAAAGTTCCTTAAATTGCACAAACAAAGTTAGAACATAAAACCTGCGACCGAGGCATTCCGAGTGATACCATCAGCAGTGGCAGACAGCTGCTCGCCGGAGAGGTTATTCATGCTCCACGTTGCAATTACAATGAATGACATAGACGAAGAAATTTCCGGGATTGTAGATACTATTCTAACTGCCAGGATGGCTTGGCATTTAACTGATTGAATACGCGTGATATTCTGGGTAAAGCGGTGCCAATAATAGAACGGGTTTTAAACACTCCATCGTGCCTCACAAGAACTCCAGGATATCAACAAAACCAGCATCTGCAAACGGGCGAAAGAGCACCGGTGCACAAGCAGCGGAGTTCGCTGCCGCGCTTACAGTTCTCGTGATATTTTTTGTGATTCCGCTCTTGGACCTGAGCGTTATTCCTGTAAGGTGGGGGCTCGCCAACCACATAATCACAAGCTACTCAGTCAATTTCGCCCGCGCCGAAACCCTCAGTCGCGCATTCGAACAATTGGAGTCAGACGTCAACCTGCAAGATTTGCTCAAGAAAATCGGCGGAGTCAATGCAAAGCAATTACGACTCGCATTGGTGATAACAAAAACCGCTACTCCAGACAAAAAACTAGTCGTGTCAGAACCCAAGCATATTCCGTCGGAGTGGCTCCCGGATTCGCCGAATGGACCGTTTCAATATGAGCTGGAACTTTTCGCAACTGTGGAAGTTTCACCGATGTTGCTAGTGAATATAGGCGAGAAGAAAATTCCAGGCTTGAACGCCCCTTTCACTGTCACAATGACCAGCTCTTCAAATTGGGAAAACCTGGGTAGAAACCCGAATACAAATGAGTTCTTCATGAACGAATAGTGCGTGACGGTTCTCTCAACGCGCAGAATATTGGCACGCGAAGAATAGAACCTGATCGCTTTGCAGCACCTTTGCCACTGTATACGGTACCAAGATTACCAGCGCGCCACTTATTTTGGGGTGCGACACTCGTCCTGGCGGCTGCCAAGAGATCGACATATCCCAAAGACAGGTGACAGTCCTTTTGATTGAAATCCGCGGCCTTAATCCAATTTCTATGACAAGAACTGTAAGAAAAAAGCTCCGAGACGTTGGATCGAGCAGTCCAAGAGCGTACCATTAGGGGCCTAGACGCTCCTTTTACGGCGGACGAATCATATGTGTGGGCTGATTGCTATCACGGGCACTCCTGGATCAGCCTATGATGTCTTTTTTGGCTTGATGAACCTGCAGCATCGAGGCCAGGACGGAGCGGGTATCCTTACTATCGACACAAAGAAGAAAGGCAACTTTCACCTGACAAAGGGAAGCGGCCTTGTCGAAAACGTCTTTTCCGAGCGTTCTTTCAAAACCCTGACCGGTCATGCGGCGCTTGGGCACTCGCGCTACGCCACCGTAGGACGCAACGATCCTAATATGTTGCAACCCTTTCTCGATTACGACAGAGGGCTTGGGCTCGGTCATAACGGCAACATCGTCAACTTTTATAAGCTCCGCGAAGAGCTTTATCACTCCAAGACGCGCAAGCCGCTTTGGGTGGAATCAGATTCGGAGCTAATGCTCAAATTGCTTTGCGATGAGCTGGAGCCGGGCCCCATTGATTTCAATAATGCGCAAGGCGCCGTAAAACGGCTAATGTCCAAACTCGTTGGCAGCTATTCAGTTATATGCCTGACCGGCGAGGGAGATATTTTTGGTTTTCGCGATCCGGACGGCATCCGCCCGCTGTGTCTTGGACGACGCGTGCAAGAGGATGGCAGCACAGTATATGCATTAGCCAGCGAATCGATCGCTCTTAACTTCCTCGGCTTCACCGATGTCGAAGACGTACAGACTGGAGAGCTTGTTTATATATCCAAAGGCGGAGTCATCGAGCGCAAAGTCATAAGACAAGACTCGATATCCCCGTGTATGTTCGAGTGGGTTTATTTTGCACGTGTCGAGTCAGAAATTGATGAGACCTCTGTGTACAACGCAAGGTTCAAACTCGGACAGGTCTTAGCGCGCCAACTGCAGAAAGAAAACATTAGTGCCGATGTCGTCGTCCCGGTTCCTGAAACAAGCCGCGTAAGCGCAATCGCTGTTGCCGAGACGATGGGAATTCCTTTTAGAGAATTGCTCATCAAAAATCGGTATGTCAATCGTACTTTTATTCTGGATGATCAAGAAAGCCGTCAGGAAGCGATTCGGCGCAAACTATTTCCAATCGGACCAGAGTTCGAGGGAAAGAGCTGCTTGATTGTCGATGACAGCATCGTGCGGGGCAACACCTCGATGCAGATTGTAAAACTGATCCGCCTTGCCGGCGCCAAAGAAGTGATTTTGCTTTCTACTTGTCCGCCGCTCGTCAGTCCATGCTATTACGGCATCGATTTTCCGAGCGCAAAAGAGTTGGTCGCACACGACCGTACCAACGATGAAATCGCTGAGATTCTCGGAGTCGACCGAGTGATTTTCCAAACCATTGGTGGTTTGAAAGAAGCGCTTGAAAGCGAGACTTTATGCTTGGGATGTCTGACCGGAGAGTACCCGACAGACATTTCATCGGGTCGCGATTTCGAAGCGATGCGCACCCGCGATAGAGAGTCAGGCGTGAAAAAACATTCGTCGTGCTGAGGTTAGAAGAGTGGCAGTGACAAAACAAAAAAATCCAAGCGGATTGGAACTAATTTACGAAGGTTCGGTAAAACGCGTTTTTAAAACGCACGAAAAACCCGATCGCCTTTTCTTCCACTTCACTGATGATTACTCGGTCTTCGATTGGGGCAAAATGCCTGACACAATCGAAAACAAAGGTCGCGCCCTGGCAAAAATGGGCGCGTTCTTTTTCCAACAACTTGGCTCACCCGATATTTTCCAACGGCTAAAAGGCAACAAACATTTAGAACGCTTTGAAAAAGCATTTTTAGATGCACGATTCAAACATCCTGTTTTCGATGGTGTCTGCGGTGTCGTAAGTTTTGGGCTGCCGCATCACTTCAAGGATTTGATCGAGAGCGATCCCAAAGATATTTCATTGGTCGATTCGATATTAGGCGCGACGCCCTTGATGGAGGTTTTGACCGCTCGAGTAGAACGTCCCGAATTGCATCAAATAGACGGACAGCCTACCTATTTCTATCCTCACACCCAAGCGCAAGCACAAGCACAAATGACCGGTCGCCGCTTGGTGCCGCTGGAAATTGTCTTCCGCTTTGGCATGCCCGCAGGTAGCTCGCTCAAAGAGAGAATCGAGAAAAATCCGGATTATGCCAGACAACTTGGATTGAAAACACAACCAAAAGAAGGCGAATGGTTGGAACGTCCGGTTATCGAATTTTTCACAAAACTCGAACCAAAAGATAGATTGCTTTCCACTCAAGAGGCAGCACACATATCGGGGCTAAATTCTTTCGAGTTTGAATATCTGACAGAAATGTCATTCCAAGCCGCTCTGGCTCTTTATGTTCTCTTTGCTGAAAAGGGAATTGAGCTGTGGGACGGCAAGTTCGAAATGATAATTGATTATGGCGCTCACAAAGACGCAGAAAGCACAGGCAACTCTACTGGTGGCATACTGCTTCTTGCCGACAGTGTTGGACCTGACGAATTAAGGCTTATCTACAAGGGTGTGCATCTCTCCAAAGAAATGCTCCGTAGAATCTACCGCGGAACCCCATGGGAAGAGTCTTTAAAGAAAGCGCAACTAATGGCGAAAGGACGAGGCGCCGCGGACTGGAAGGGCATCGCGCTTTCGGAGCTGCAATCTTCACCAGAGCGCTTGGCTGGAGAAGAGAAAGCATCAATAGATAAACTGTATGGAACATTGGCAAACCACTTGATTGGTGAGCCTGTGTTCGAAAACCACCCTACTCTCGATCAGTTCGTCAGCGATCTGCCGGAGAAACTTAAGGGTGAAACATCGCCAGCTGCTCCAACAGGTGCGAGGTAAGAGCTGCATGGGACAGGGCAAACTCAACAGCAAAATAAACGTGATGGTCGTTGGCGGTGGTGGCCGCGAGCACGCACTTTGCTGGAAGATTGCTCAAAGCCAGTTTGCCGGCAAAATTTACTGCGCTCCAGGAAATGGTGGCACAGCGCAAGACGCACGGATTTCCAATGTGGATCTACAGGTAAGCGACTTCGCTGGCTTGAGTGAATTTGCGCTCAATAACAAAATCGATTTTGTCGTAATTGGACCAGATAATCCGCTTGCTGACGGCATCGTTGATTTCATGGAAGCGAAGGGCCTGACAGTATTCGGACCGAAAAAAGAAGCGGCAAAACTCGAGTGGAGCAAAGCACACTCAAAACAATTCATGCTGGAGCATAAGATTCCGACGGCGCGATTTGCAGTTTTACACGACTTCGAATCCGCGCAAAAATTCATCAAAGAAAATGAATGGGCCCGCGTAATCAAAGCCGATGGTTTAGCACTAGGCAAGGGTGTCTTCGTCTGCAGCAGCGAAAGTGAAGCTGTGGATGCACTGACCGCAATATTTAAAGAAGGCCGATTTGGCGAGGCAGGCTCCACTGTCGTCATCGAAGAAAAATTGATTGGTGAAGAACTTTCACTCTTGCTTTTAATTGACGGCCAGAGTGTGATGCCGCTTTCCGCTTGCCAAGATCACAAACGAAGATTTGATGGCGACAAAGGACCTAACACAGGCGGAATGGGTGCATACTCGCCGGTCCGGTTGTTTGACAGAAACAAGAGCTTGATTGAAGCGCAAGTAATCAAACCAATTGAAGAAGCTTTGAAAAACGGAAGTCTCGATTTCAAAGGAATGCTCTTTGCTGGAATTTTAGTTGGACTACCGGCCTCTTCAGATGGCACAGCTCCACCCTCAAACAATGAGCTGGTTCCTTATGCTCTCGAATTCAATGCTCGCTTTGGCGACCCGGAAACACAAGCATTAATGCCGCGACTAAAGTCGGACATCCTGCCTTTGCTCTGGGCAAGCGCACAAGGATGTTTAGCTGATGAGCAAATCGAATGGTTCGATAAAGCCAGCGTCTGCGTGGTGCTCTCGGCAGAGAATTATCCGGAATCATCTTCAAAAGGAAAAGAAATCGAAGTTGGTGATTTACCTGCTGATGCCTGTCTTTTTCATGCAGGGACGCAATTGAAAGATGGAAAACTGCTGACCAATGGTGGCAGAGTTTTAGCTTTGACTGCACTTGGTGATGATATCGAAGCGGCACGGGAAAACGCATACAAAGCGATCAAACAAGTAAAATTTGCCGACATGGCATGCCGATCTGATATCGCGCTTAAGGAGGTTGGGCAATGTCTATCAACATAGCTGTCCTCGCCTCTGGAAGAGGTTCAAATTTAGAAGCAATCTTAGATGCAATTGCTGCCGGCAAACTAGATGCGAAGGTTCAACTCGTACTGGTCAATGTACCTGGAGCGGGTGCCATTGATATTGCAAACAAACACGGCGTGCAGACAGCCGTGGTGCCAAATGCTGGACTGTCGCGCAAAGAACACGAAGAGAAAGTTGTCGCTGAGCTTAAGAAGCACGATCTGGATTTCGTGGTGCTAGCTGGTTATATGCGCGTGCTTTCGTCTGCGTTTCTTGCAAACTTCAAAGACTCGCGCGGGTTTTTCAAAGTAATCAACATTCACCCTTCCTTGCTTCCGGCTTTTCCCGGCATAAGAGGATACGAGGAAGCCTTCGAATATGGCGTCAAGATCGCTGGAGTTACGGTTCATCTGGTAGACGAAAAGGTCGATCACGGACCGATATTAGCGCAAGCGACATTTAGCCGTGAAGCAGATGACACCATTGAAAGTTTTAAAGCGCGTGGTCTAAAAATAGAACACGAGCTTTTCCCGCAAGTTTTACAAAACATAGCCAAAGATGGAGTTACATACTTCAAACGTCTGAAAGATGACAGCACCGAGTCACAATTAAAAGAAGGCACAGACAGGGAGACCGCCAGGAGATGACGCAAGGAGCAAAGTACAGAGAAAACGAGCATGTACTGGAGATCTCCAAAACTGCCACCATTTGCGTCGCGGTGATTTCCGAAGCAGAGCCTCATAATTCTCAATCATTCCCGCTTTACTGGTTGTTGGTTGATAAAGAGTCGCTGACGGACGGCAAAATTCCCAGCACTATGCAGAAGGACATCAGTGCTGTTCTTGCTGACTCGCTGTCGCAAGAAGTACTGGCTTGCATCCCTGAAGAGCGTTCAAAATGGCTGGAGAGATTTGCAAAAGAAGAATATAAGCACTTCGCAGAAAGACAGTTTTTACCAGGAGTAACGGACAACCTCGCTCACACTGTTGAAGAAGCGCTCAGGCTGAAGGGTCTGAAAAGCATCATTAAAGTCGCCTCCGGCAAAGGTTTTCTCTTCAAAGAAAAATCCGGTGACGCCAAGGCGATTTCGCAGATGCTTATTTATAAGGAATATCACCCACTTACAGATCGTTTTGTCGTACACGAAACATCCGGTGATGGTGCAAAACTACTTAAGTTTCCTCATGTGGTGCTGCCGGAAACTCCTAAGGTTGAAAACGTCAACCTGGAGTTGCCCGATGCGAACTTGGAAGCATTGAGCAAAGAACGGCTGCTTGCGCTCAATCTCGACGAGATGAAAGCAATCAGACAATATTATCGCCTCGACAAAACGAAGGCAGACAGGAAAGGTCATGGCATGCCGGAGATGCCTACCGATGTCGAATTGGAAGTGTTGGCGCAGACATGGTCTGAGCACTGCAAACACAAAATATTCAACGCGAAGATTACCCACATCGACAATAGTAAGCCGCGCGAGTTGAGGTCAGAGACGATAACGAGCCTCTACAAGACCTACATCAAGGCGGCTACGAAAAAACTCTCACAATGGAGAAAAGACCTTCTTTCTGTTTTTGAAGACAACGCCGGTGTCGTCAAATGGGATAACGAGACTGCAGTTTGCTTCAAGGTCGAAACACACAATTCACCTTCCGCCCTCGAACCTTATGGCGGTGCATTGACTGGAATTCTTGGAGTCAACCGAGACATCCTCGGCACGGGTCTCGGCGCTAAGCCACTTTTTAATACAGACATTTTCTGTTTTGCATATCCGTCTCCATCTCTACCTCAACGTCCGAAACTTTTGCCAGCAAAAGCAATTCTCGACGGCGTGCGAAAAGGTGTTGAAGACGGTGGCAACAAAAGCGGCATTCCCACCGTAAATGGTGCCATTTACTTCGACCCGGGCTACAGAGCAAAGCCACTAGTATTTTGCGGCACAGGCGGATTGCTTCCGTTGTACATCAAAGCCGGCAACGAGACACGAGATGCTGTAAAAAAACATACGCAAGCCGGCGACCTGATCATTATGGCCGGCGGACGTGTCGGTAAAGATGGTATTCATGGCGCTACTTTCTCGTCAGAGTCGTTGAACGAAGGTTCGCCGATGTCTGCGGTACAAATTGGTGATCCATTTACACAAAAACGCTTGCTCGACTTCGTTATCGACGCTCGCGATGCAGGTTTGATTACCGGCATTACCGATAATGGCGCTGGTGGTTTATCTTCTTCCGTCGGTGAGATGGCTAACATCACGGGTGGTGCGATAATTCACCTGGACAGAGTGCCAACCAAATACCCAGGCTTAGCAGATTGGGAAGTTGTGGTCTCCGAATCGCAAGAGCGCATGACCATTTCTACTAATGACTTCGACGGCATAAAGAAGCTTGCCGAAAAGCATAATGTTGAAGTAAGCAATATCGGTGAGTTCACCAACAAGGGGTATTTCGAAGTTCAAAACAACGGCAAAACAGTTGCTTTGCTAGACCTTGAATTTCTTCACGACGGTTGCCCGGTTCTTTCGTTGGAATCGCAGTGGAGCCCAGCTCAAATCACGATGAAGACAGGCAAGCAGCCGGAACATCTGGGCCGCGTTTTACTTCAATTGCTCAAGCACCCGAACATCTGCTCGAGAGAGCCAATCATCAGACAATACGATCATGAAGTGCGCGGCCAAAGTGTTATCAAACCATTGATGGGACCAGCGCAAAAGGCGCCCTGCGATGCAGCCGTTCTCCTGCCCAGATTGACCGCTGATCTCGACCACGCTCCTGCGCTCGCAGTCTCTAATGGCTTATGCCCCAGGTTGAGCGAACACGATCCATATTTGATGGCTCAGTGTGCAGTTGACGAAGCTGTACGAAACGCGGTTTGTGTAGGCGCAGACCCCGACACACTTTCCCTGTTGGACAATTTCTGCTGGCCTGACCCAGTCTACAGTGATAGCAACCCGCAAGGTAAGCGGCACTTGGCAGAACTGGTGCGCTGCTGCCAGGGACTTTACGACGCTGTGATTGCATACGGAGCACCATTGATCTCCGGCAAAGACAGCATGAAAAACAACTTCGATGACGGCGCGCTGAAGCTCGCGATTCCGCCCACATTGCTGATTTCATGCATGGGACGGGTTCCTGAAGCTCGCTTCGCCCGCTCCATGGAGTTTAAAAAAGCCGGCGACCTAATTTATATTCTCAGCGCTGGAGTGCTCGGCTTAGCCGCCAGCCACTACGAAGAATTCAACGGATGGCAATCAATAATGCTGCCCGAATTAGACCTCGATCGCGCGCCAACTCTCTATAGAAGATTGCACACTGCAATCAAGAGCGGCTGGATACATTCTGCGCACGACATTTCTGAAGGCGGGCTCGCCGCCTGCATTGCCGAAAGCGTTATCGGCTCGAGAAATGGCGCCTCTTTAGATATTGGCGAGTACCACAAATACCTCTCTAACCTCTACGAAGAGCGCGGAACGCAAGCGTTCAAATCGTGGGACTTCGTTACTCGGGCTGACGCCTTACTCTTCGGGGAAGGACCAGGTCACATCGTGGTCTCCATAAACCCGGATCATCAATCAGATTTCGAGCGGCATTTCGAAGGACTTACTTCAATCAAGATAGGCGAAGTCACAGCCGAGCAACAGCTCAACATTGTCGACAGCGAGATGAAGCCAGAAGAAAGAGACTTGATCAGCCTGAGCACGCAGGCGATGAAAACAGCGTGGGAAACGGCACTTCCATTTGACTAAGGCAGGATGGCAGCAATGAAACCAACAGCAATAGTTTTGACAGGAGACGGCATCAACTGCGGCGACGAGACTTCGTTCGCCCTGCAAATCGCCGGCTTCGATCCATTGCTGACACATACCAGCGATCTTCTGAGTAATCCTAAGTTGCTCAAGGATGCAAAACTTCTGGCTCTGCCCGGGGGCTTTTCATTCGGCGATGAAATCGCATCGGGTAAGGTTCTGGCGATCAAACTTGAAGCAGCATTAAAAGACAGCCTCAAAGAATTCGTCGATGAGGGAAAGCTAGTCATTGGCATCTGCAACGGTTTTCAATGCTTGGTGCAAATGGGCTTACTTCCGGAGTCAGAAAAAGACGGAGTGCGTCTGGCAAGCTTGGCTCGCAACAACGGCAAGAAGTTTATCAACAGGTGGGTTCAACTTTCGGTCGACTCAAAAGTCTCGTGCCCCTGGTTAGAAGGTTTGACTGAATTCGACTTGCCAATTCGCCACGGCGAAGGGCGCTTGTCCCCAGCAAAGGATTCCGAAGAAGCAGTAAAGAAGCAAGCACCACTCAGATATTCACTTGAGGTCAATGGCAGCTTTGATCGTATTTCGGGGCTGACAAATTCTAAAGGAAACGTCTTTGGACTTATGCCACACCCGGAAGCGTTTGTGCGCTGGACACAGCATCCGAGTTGGACTCGATTGACTTCTTTGCCGGATAAAGCTCCTCCAGGTCTTAGAATTTTTCAAAACGCTCATTCAATGGTGGCAAACTGATGGAACCAAAAACTTACGCGCAAGCAGGAGTCGATGTGCTGAAAGCAGAAGCTTTCGTCACCCGATTGAAGCGCCTTTCCAAACGAGCCGCCCATCAGCAAATGTGGCCGGCCGCAGGTGGTTATGCGGCGGTCTACCCCGTCGATGAGCGAACCGCAATGGCGCTCACCACTGACGGTGTCGGAACAAAATTGCTTATAGCCTTGGAGCTCAAGCAGCTCAGCACCATCGGCATAGACTTGGTGGCAATGTGCGCAAATGACCTGGTGTGCGTCGGTGCGCGCCCTGTCGCATTTCTCGATTACTACGCAGTCGGCAAACTCGTCGACGAAGATGCCGACCAGATCATGCAAGGTATCGTCGAAGGATGCGACCAGGCAGGCTTGCTTCTGGTTGGTGGCGAAACCGCAGAGATGCCAGATCTGTATAAAGGCGGACACTTCGACATGGCTGGCTTTGCAGTAGGTCTGGTCAGCAAAGAAAAACTTATTACAGGTGAAAAGATCAAAAAAGGTCAGCAAGTCGTCGGTATCGCTTCGTCCGGTATCCATTCAAATGGACTGTCGCTCGCATCGAAATTGGTTGGCGATGACAAAGGTTTGAAAGAAAAGCTTTTGACGCCAACGTTGATCTATACAAAGCCAGTCAATGAAATTCTCGATAAAAAGCCGCAAGCAATTACAGGTGTCACCCACATCACGGGCGGTGGCTGGCGAAATATGCTCAGACTATCAAAGAATGTAGGCTACAAGCTGAACAGCCTGCTGCCGGTACCAGAAATATTTGAACATCTCGGACGCAACATCGAGCCGGATGAGATGTACAAAACGTTCAACATGGGCATGGGAATGACGGTCACCACAGACGGTGATGCAGATTTGGTCATAAAGACGTTTACAGAATACGGTTTTACAGCAAAAGTGGTGGGAGAGGTTACGGACAGTCGCGGTGAAGTGGTCATCGACGGCGTGGGCGCACGTGGTGGCGCAATCAACTTGAAGGAGTAAAATTATGGTCAATGCGCTAATCAGCGTTTCCGACAAAACAGGGTTGGAGAAGTTCCTTAAAGAGCTGAAGGAGCTTGGAGAGCTGAATATCATTGCGACATCCAGCACCTACGCATATATAAAAGAAATTGGAATTGACTGCAATAAAGTCGAGGATCTGACGCAGTTTCCTGAAATTCTCGGCGGGCGCGTAAAGACACTGCACCCGAAAGTTTTCGCCGGCATTCTTTATAGAGATAAAGAAGAGGATGGCAAAGTTTTAAAAGACATCGGCGTACAGCCCCTCGACTTGGTAGTCGTCAATCTCTATCCATTCGAGAAAAAGCTTGCAGAAGGTCTGCCTCCTGAAAAAATGGTTGAGCAGATCGACATCGGTGGACCATCGCTTATCCGTGCCGCCGCTAAAAATCACAAGTATCTGGCAATCGCATGCCAACCAGAGCAATACGATTCAATCATCGAATCGATGAAAGCCAACCAAGGCAAAATTACAGACGAGTTGCGCAAACAACTTTGCTATGCCGCATTTACTCGCACAGCAGAATATGACAGACAGATTTCTAACTACTTTGCCAAACAGCAACAAGCGCTCGTAAAGACTGCCGGTGCCAAAGCTGGTGAAACATGCTCGGAAGGTGAAGCATTGCCGCCATCAGTGACTTTGAACCTCTCGCAATTCCAATCGCTCAGATACGGCGAAAATCCGCATCAAGCAGCGGTCTGGTATTCAGATTCTCTTTGCGGAAAAACGGAAGAGAGCTTTCCTCCTTTCTTGCAATTGCAAGGCAAAGAGATGTCTTCCAACAATATCACCGACACCTATTGCCTGGTTCGCATCTTGAGAGACGCGGGCAACCCTGCAGCATGCATTATCAAACACAACAATCCATGCGGTGTCGCAATCGGCAAAACATTGGATGAAGCGTTTGAAAAGGCTTATTCCACAGATCCGGTTTCCGCATTCGGCGGCATCTATGGATTTACCGCAAAATTGACCGAAGACCTGGCGCGCAAGATCGTCGAAGGATTTGTAGAAATCGTCGCCGCGCCAGATTTCGAAGAAGGCGCGTTGAAGGTTCTTTCCACAAAGAAAAACATTCGCGTGCTGAAGTTTAAGCCAAACGTGCTTTCACCCCAAGCGCACGATGCTTGGACCGCAAAATACCTGCAAGATTTCGGCTGGATTATCGAAAAGGATACAGAACCGCCGGTCACCGGTGAGAAGTTCCAAAAGGTCTCCGGCAAAGGCGAAGACCAACTGCTTGGCGATGCACAATTCGCATGGTCGGTCGTAAAACACCTCACATCAAACGCAATCTTCATTGCTAAAGATGGGAAATCGCTGGGCTTCGGTATTGGTCAAACAAGCCGTATCGCGTCAGTAAAAATCGCTCTGGAACAAGCAGGTGAAGCGGCACGCGGTGCGGTCCTCGCCAGCGATGCATTCTTTCCGGCAACAGACAACATTGACGCTTGCAAGGAAGCCGGTATCAAGTTGATTGTGCAGCCGGGAGGCAGCATCAAAGACAAAGAGGTCATCGAAGCCTGCGAAAAAGCAGGCATCACGATGCTCTTCACAGGACAACGCTGCTTCAAGCACTAGATATTTCGGTGTTAGTTTCTGCAATCACTAAAAGCTTTCAATTAGTGACTTGCTGCGAACAGCGAGATACGAAATGCACAAAACAAATGCGAGATAAGAGGGACACGAAATGAAAAAGCCTGTCGTCGGCATCGTAATGGGAAGCAAGTCCGATTACGAGACTTTCAAACACGGCGAGCAAGTGCTGATTGATTTCGATGTCCCTTATGAAATCTCGGTCAAGAGCGCGCACCGCATGCCCAAGGAGATGTTCGACTATGCGACCACTGCTGAAGAGCGGGGGTTGAAAGTAATCATCGCCGGAGCGGGCGGTGCCGCTCATTTACCCGGTATGGTTTCAGCTTTGACACCGCTACCGGTGCTTGGTGTGCCCATGGAATCACGCGTGCTTAAGGGCGTCGACAGCTTGCTTTCAATTGTCCAAATGCCCTCCGGTATTCCGACCGCTACATTCGCAATCGGACAAGCGGGCGCCGTCAACGCTGCGCTTTTCGCCATTCAAATTCTCGCGCTTGAAGACGAAAAGCTTCTCGCCGCAATGAAGAAATACAGAGAAAAACTCGCCGACGAAGCCCGCGCTGGTGACGTCGTAGTGAAAGAAAGGTTGACGACTAAGTAAGCATAAGGGCAATGCCATGCATGGCCCGGTTTGAGCTCCAGGGACTCAATTCGAACGAGTAAAACGAGGCAGAAAAGACAATACAAATGGCGACAGTAGGTATTCTTGGTGGTGGTCAACTAGGGATGCTTCTTGCAGAAAGCATCTACCGATACGGTGGCACTGTCGCGGTTTATGATCCTGATGTTAATGCTCCCGCACACAGACTGGCGGCCCGTTCCTTTACCAAATCCTTTACCGACGCATATCACTTAAGAGAATTTTTCGAACACTGCGATGTGGTCACATACGAGTTTGAGAATGTTGAAAGTGCACCACTCTATTCGCTGGCGAAAGTAAAGCCAATTTTGCCTAGTGTGAAAGTCCTGGCCATCTGCCAAGACCGCATTCAGGAAAAGCAGTTTCTAAAAGAAAACAACCTCCCTCACGCACACTTCGCTACTGCAAAAACAGTCAAAGAGCTCGAGCAGGAAGCACGCGCATTTCAACTGCCTTTTATTATCAAAACCGCACGCGGTGGTTATGATGGCAAAGGGCAATGGCTCATTAACAATACGTCGGAACTAGAGACTCTACTTGATGACACGGACCTTCTGAAGCACGAAGGAAGTGGTTTTGTTGTCGAAGCAGTGATCAACATTGCGATGGAAGTGAGCTGCATTGTTGTTCGCAACCCAGCAAACAAAGATTATGTCTATCCCGTTTTCGAGAACCTCCACAAGAATCACATTCTAGATTTCACAGTATTTCCCGCGCGCTTGCCGCTGGAGGTTGCAGACAAGCTGCAGGACATTGCACTAGCGACCGCAAAGCGAATGGATGTGAACGGACTGCTGTGTATTGAGTTTTTCCTTGCAAAACGACGTTCTCCAAATTCCTCCGGCATCACAGTCGGCGAATGGACTATCTACATCAACGAAATGGCGCCTCGCCCGCACAACTCCGGACACGTTACCCGGGTGGCATCAAGCGTCAGCCAATTCGACAATCTGGCGAGAGTTTTACTCAACATTCCCCTGGCGCATCCGAAAGGCGTCGATGTCGGCTCTTATTGCATGGGCAACTTGCTCGGTGACGTCTATCTAGCCCAAGGCACCAACGGTCAAAAACCACTCAATCTACAAGCCCTCGAAGCCTTTCCTGAAGTCATTGATGTGGTTCTCTATGGAAAACACGAAGCCCGAGAGAAACGAAAGATGGGTCATTTCGTCGCGCAAAATCAGACGGGAGACGAAGCTCTTGCATCTGCGCAAAAGTTCAGAGAAAGCCTCATGATTAGCAAAGTAGACTAATTTTCAGGATTGAATTTTACGACTCAATTTTAAGCCTGAATTTTTACTCGGCTTGATTGATCATGAACGTCGCAAAGCTATCGAAAAACTCGCGCATAGTTTGAGTATGCGTTGAAAATTCCGGCACCGCATCTAGTGCTGCATTCATATTTTTAATCCAGGCATCACGTTCTTTCTGCCCAATTTTGAAGGGCATGTGCCTCTGGCGCATTCGTGGATGACCGCGCTGTTCGCTGTAAGTCTGGCGTCCACCGGTGCGCTGAATGAGAAACAACGCTAAATGTTCTTTACCAGGCGCAAGGTCTTCGGGATAAAGCGGTCGCAAAATGGGGTCTTTCTCAACCCCTTCGTAAAAATGTTCGACCAGCCTGTAAAACGGCTCGTCGGAACCAATTGCCTTGTATACCAGCCCCACGGGGTCAATTACATTCACAATTCGATTATACAGCGCCCATGCCGGAGGTTAAATCCTTCATGCATGTGGAAGTAAATTAGTTAGCCTAACAGAAAGACTATTTAGGCCTAATAAGTACCAAATAGGAACTTATATTAGTGTTTCAGAAGTGGCAGCAGTGCATCGAAGCTGCCAGCAAAGAGTGTGAACTCGAGAATTGGCAGGCTGCTGAGAAGCACCTGGCAACAGCTCTAGCCGAGGCCGAGCGCTTCGGCTACAACAACACTCGCCTATGCGAGTCCCTGTGCAAGCACGCCGAAGTCCTTGCCAATCTGGGGCGGGCCGGCGAAGCGCTCGACGAGCTGGACCGTGCCCTGGGCATTGCAAAGAACGCATACGGACCTGTTCATCACGAAGTAGCCACGATTCTCACGCAGATTGGCAGGCTAGGTACCATTTACGCGCTCGACGAGGCGGAAAAGAACCTCAAACAAGCAATTTTGGTGTACCGCGAAGTTAGGGACGAACGCGCTGCACTGGCAATCGAGCAACTTGCACACCTTTATGGCATGCACGGCAGGCAAGACGAAGCGGAAAGCTTACTGCGCGATTTGCTGGAGCATTTGGAAACCAATCCACCCACCGACCCTTCTTTACTTGGACGCACGCTCCTCTCGCTCGGCAATATGTGTATGAGCTACACCGATGACGATGAGGCCGCCGTTTTGATTGAGCGCGCGTTGCCGATTTTGAAAGACGATCCTGAGTGCTGCCAACAAGCTGTCGATGCGGCATCGTCATTAGGCAAGCACTATTTTGGAAAAGAGCAGTTCGAAGAAGCCGAAGACGCCTACGATCAGGCGATAGAACTCGCCACTAATCGTCCGCAGGCTTGCGCGCGCTATACGGCGGAAGCACTGGTACGCCTCTCTCGACTGCAAACCGTCGTGCATCAAAATTACGAATTGGCCGAAGAACTGTTGGCTCAAGCAATGGACGCTTGCGAAGCCGCGGTGCCACCTCTTTCCATAAGTTTGGTGCGAGCCGAATACGCCAGACTCGCGCAGCGCACAGGCGTGTATGGGCGCGTCGAAGCATTAGATCGATTGCTGTTTCAAAACTACAAATCCGTAGTAGACAACACGTTCGGCGGAGAGTCTACTTATGGTTATGAGATGCTTGCTATAAGCCACGGACAACAACTTGCAGAGCTGCTTTGCAAACAGCGCAAGTGGAAAGATGCAGAAGAGTATTCACGCTGGGTCGTAAAAATGGCAGACCGTTACTGTGGTGAAACAGCACTTTACACACTTCAAAGCGCCATTACCCTTGCCACCATATGCAGTGAAACCGGGCAAGGCAGTGAAGCTTCAAAAATCTGCGACAGATTGATCGAACTCGACAGAAAAGACGAAATAGATTGCTTGCTTTTAGCACGCCTCGTGCCTATCTTAGTAAGAATAGGAAGAAGAGATCATGGCGAGAGCTTGGTGTCACATCTGCAAGGGCGCATAGAGAACGCTGCTCTTGACGGAATGCGCGACTACAATGCTTCTGCGTACTACCGCCTTGCACTTGCAAACAAGCACCTTGGAAGAATGGAAGAGGCGAGAGAACTTATTGCGATTGCAGTTGCGGAACTCGAAGAAGAAACAGGAGCAGAAAGTATCTTTCTAGCTTTTGTCTTAGAAGACTGGGCGGAAGAGTTGAAGGAAGCAGACGGCGACGAGATGGCGGGAATACTCGCCAGCAAGGCGGCGGATATAAGGGCGAAACGCTGAGTTTCGCGGATAGCGTTTTAGAGCACGCATTAGAAGCAGAGAAATAGAACAACAAAAGCAGCAAGACGACGGGGAACACATGGACAAGAAGACCGCAGATTTCTTGGAAATGTTATCCAACAAATATCGTCATTGCGATTCGTATCAGGATTCAGGGCTGATTCAAATAACCACGACTGTTGGCGAACGAGTTATTAAAACGCACAATTCATTCAGCACCTTTTATTTGCGTCCATCACGTCTTAGCATTTACATATGGTTCAGCGAGGATCAAAGTGGATTACCTATTTGCATATCCTTCAATGACGGGAAGGTATTTGCTTTTCGGGAAGGAGCTGGCGATCCTGCGATGGAATGTCATTCCTTAAGTAATGCGTTAGCGAAGATTTGCGCAGTTTCAAACTGGACGAGCGATGGATTTGTCCTTGCGGTTCCAACTCTTTTAGAGAAAGAAATGCGAGACAGTTGTGCCACTAATTTCTTCGATTCAAATTGCTTCTATATCAAAGAGGTAAATTCAAAGGCACACATTCGCAGAACGAATGACTGCGAAACAACTGATGTTTGGTTCAGGGCAGATTTAGCGGTTCATGATGTCGAAGTAAAATCGACGATGAGCAAGGATGAGTTTCTGGAATTGCACGAAACAGTCATAGCGGTGCCGGAAGTAAGAGAAACAATCAAACGAGCGCGGCAAGCATATCCGAGTATCGCTGAAATTGTGAAGAATGGATCATTCGATGTACTTAGACATTCACGCCGTGTTTATTCGAACGTGCTGTTCGATCAGGACATCGATGAAAGTGTGTTTGATGTCCCAGAAACGTAAGGGACCCGCATGCGGCTCCCTGGCAGGGCGGCATGTATGCCGCCCCTACAAAAATTTGGTCGCATACCTGCGACAGTACAAAAGCTTGAGCGCGTGCAACGCGCACCCACGCTCTACTAGTTAGGGAGCAGGTCTTTATAGACCTTCGTCACGCTCTCGGTGACTTTCAATGATTGCTCGCCCTTTCCACGTTTCAGAGTAGCAATCGATTGTTTGAACAACGCATCTGCTTCTGTCTTCTTCGCGGCGTTGTCTTGTTTTGCCAAAATCTCCGCCAACGATGCCTGAGCTACGGCAGTGTTTTGATCTTTCTTGCCGTAGTGTTTTTCAAACAGTGAAAGTGCACGACGACTAGACGCTTCGGCTTCCGCGTACTTCTTTTGATCTAATTGCAGACCGGCCAGCACGCTAAGCTCCTTCGCAACAGATTTGCTCTCTTCGCTAGTGGTGCGCTCCCAAATCAACAAGGCGCGTTTGGAATAAGGCTCAGCTTCGGCACTCTTCTTAAGCGCATGAAGCGCTACAACAATGTTATCCAAAACACGAGCGCACTCTTTGTCGTCTTTGCTTTTTGTCTTTTCGACGTACTTTAGATAACGCTCCGACGCTTCCTGACTCTTCTCAAATTTATTGGTTTTCAAATAAAGAGTAGCGAGAAAATCCAAACGTCTCATCAATGTCGGATCTTCCGCCGGCATTATCTTCTCTCCGTATTTAACGGAGAGCTCTGCCGATGTGCATGCTTCGCTGTACTTACCGAGATAATCGTAAGTGGTGGCAAGATTATTGAGTGTTTTGCCACGGCGCGGATCATTTTCAGGGAATTTCTCAGAGAGATCCAGCGCTTGTTTGAAATCCTTGAGCGCTGATTCGTAATTGCCTCTTTCGAAATTGTCTTTACCGTGCCTGTGCAAACTTTCCCACGTCGGCTCTGGCGCTGCCGCACTCACCGAAAGTGTTCCACAAAATAAGCTAAGAGCCATAGCGAAATTGATGCCGTTTGCAAAACCGCGACGGCGATTGAACTTGTCTTTCATTGTTGTCTTCACTGTGGAGGAATCATGGAAGGGCATTCTTTTGCCTTCCCTACAATTTCAGATTGCGAAGCAGCAGCGCCGTCTCCGAGTGTATCTACAGATACGAGAACGCATTCTCTCTCCTGCGATGCGCCTTGCGGATTTTGCCAGGCATCGTAAGGGAAATCACTCGAGTTCTGACGTCTGTACCAAATCTCGACATTTTGCGGCTTCCAGACAAGCACCGCTGGCAGTGGCTGCCCATCATCAAACTTATTCTGCAGATCGTGCAAAAACGACTTATTCAATTTTACGTGAATACCGCCCGGGTAAACGTTGGCGCCTAAGTCTTTTATGACTTCAATGATTTCCGGTGTGATTTTATGAACTGCCACCAGAACATCCGTCCCTTGTTTGCACCAGGGAAGTGTCTTGAGCATCTCAAGAAATGTAGCGCACGTTGCGGAGGCGCCTTCTGCTTCACTCATCGCTTGATAACCACCTAGATAACTAACGAGGTCCTAATTGTAGACTGCTTGATTCGGAAGATCACCCATTTGTGTTGTATTCACACGGGTTCTGGCTGAATTAATCCGGATGTCAGGGGCTAGGGCAAACCGGGCTCGTGGGTGTTCTGCTCCCAGTCATTCCAAATTCGCTTGGCCGTGGCGCGATTGGCAACCGCATCGAAAATATCGCCCATTTTCATCTCGGCGTCCTTGAGATTAAAAAGGACCTTGGCTACGGAAATATCTTCTTTTCCTTTCGCCTTCTTGAAAAATACTATGGCTTTATCAAAGTACTTTCTCGCCTGCGCAGGCTTGCCGCGAGCCATTTCGATCAAACCCAATTGATTCAGACAAATCGCATAGTTGTAGCGTCCTTTATCACCCTGCTCTCTGAAGCACGCCGCAGCTTGCTTGAACAAAGGGTCGGCCATGTCGAGGTAATTTCGTTGCCTCAAGTGCTCAGCCACTGTGTAACACGGATAACCCATTTCACTGCTCAAGATGCTGCTTTGCCCACTCTCCTTCCAGACCTTGATGAATTGAAGAGCAGCATCGTCAGCCTTCGCATACAATTTCTGACCGCGATAAGCATCAACCGTAATTGCCAACGCACGCAAATGGTCTTGCCCGCCAAGTTTTGATAGTTGCTCTAATACATGCAAAGCATTGCTGGCGCAAATTTGCGCTAATCCTGGTTTGCCATTGAGAATGCAGCATTTGCCGCATTCGATCCACAACTCCGCTGCGTCCAACGAACCCGCCAAATTGATGTTGCCGGCAATCTGCAAACACATTTGGTATCGCTGTTGAGCTTCGTTATAGCGACCGGCAAGTTTGTAAAACTCAGCGATCATGCGCTCGACTTCCAGCCCTTGCGGACTGCTTTCTCCGCTAGTCTGATGGGCGAGCTTTCGCCTGGTGCGGAAATACTCTTCCTTGATTTTGAACTCCGCTGGTTTTGCAGCGTACAAAGACTTTGGCTGCTCGATCGCAATATCGCGCTCGACAGCACTGGGGTCAGCCCCCAATCCGTAGAGCGGAAAGTACATCGCAATACCGGCCCCGACAACCAGTATGACCACACAAATAAGACTGATCACGAGCTTCTTCGATGATCCAAGGACATTGAAAATGCGACGGCGTACTTCATGCATTTCACGCGAAGCCAGCGCAACAGATTTAAGTCCTTTCGCTTCCTTGGTCTGAAGCGCTTCCAATTCAGCCTTCAGTTCATCCATCGACTGTTGTCGATTATTCGGATCTTTACTGAGTGCTTTGAACAAGATTTTCTCGAGGCGTTCAACAAGCCGAACATCGGCATCTACCCCGTCAACACTTTTCGGCAGTTCATGCACTTGCTTGTACATCGTCTCGACGATCGTCTCACCTTCAAGCGGAACTCTCCCAGTCAGAGCCTCGTACATGAGACAACCCATAGAATAAATGTCTGCGCGCTTATCGACGCTGAGGCCACGGCATTGCTCAGGGCTCATATACGGTGGACTTCCCAATGCGTGTCCGGTGGGTGTTTTACTGAGAGTGCTGCGTGCTTCTTCAGCTAAAACCCGGGCAATTCCGAAGTCCACTACCTTCACATAGTCGACATCGTCGCCTTCTTTCACAAGAACAATATTACTTGGCTTCAAATCTCGATGCAAAACGCCAAGTTCGTGCACATGAGCCATGCCTTCACAAGCTTGAATAAAGATCTTCAAACACCGCTCTACAGGTAATTTACCGTTCTGCGCAATCACATCGGACAATGATGGACCATCGAGGAAATCCATAATGATGTAGGGACTGCCGTTAGGTGTGACACCAACGTCAAAAATTTGCACGGCATGCGGGTGGCGGACTTTGTTGGCGGCCTGAGCTTCTCGGCGAAAACGACGAACGTTGGCAGGGTTATCCAGCAAGTGCGCATGCATAACTTTGAAAGCGACCTGCTGACCAGTAGTCATGTCGCGCGCTCTGTAGACGGAACTCATACCGCCCCGTCCGATCGGTTCTTCTACCTCATAACGATTTTGAATTATGGAACCGACGAATTGCCGCGTAAACTCTGACAGCTCTTCGAGATCATCGTTATCGTCATCTTCATCGTCAATCTCGTCCAGTGACGACAACGAGAAGAAATTATCTCTTACAAACGCCGGATCAATCTTCTTCCCTTGGCCTGCACCGGCAGCATTTCCGGCACCACCGGCGACGCCTTCGGAGGCAACCGGTGTGTCCATTCTATTGGGTTTATCGAATTTGCTCTTGTCGTTTTCCGGCACGTCAAATCACGTTTTCATAGACACTACTAGCAGTACCACTTGAGGTTTTAGCAGAATTCCAACTGATGCCCTAAATTCGTAACGGGGTTAGAACAACTGTTATCCTATTATCTATACTCGCCAGGTTTAAGGCAGGCTTTTTGCAGGCCTATCTGCCTTTAGCTATTTACCCAGGGTTTATAGGACCAAATTCAAGGCACATAGGAGTTCTGGCGTTTATGAGGGATTGCTCAGTGGGTCTGGTCAACAAAAAAGTGGCATTTTTAGGCGTGCTGGCAGCTTTTGCCCTGTCCGGCGCCGCTCTGCAAGCGAAGACACCAACTGTTTCCGTCGCTCAATCTGCATCCTCGGCGGCAACATCCAAAACAAAGACGGAATCCGCAACCACAACCGCAGCAGGCTCTTTCGGCTACAGAGTAGAAGCCACGAGCAACTATGCTGGCACACTTTCCTGCCAGATGTGCAAAGAAGGCATTCGCGTAAAGTCCGACCGTATGGGACTCACATGGATTTTGACGGCACCGAAATGGAACGCGCAAATTTACAACACAAGCACCGAATGCTACATGGACTTGCCTTACAACGAATGGACAAAACGCCAGTCGTTCATGCCAATGGCAAAGAAAAGAACGACCTTGAAACTTGAAAAGACCAATAACACAAAGGTTATGCACGGTCTCAACACAAGACAGTACTTGATTATGGCGACTTTTCAGGCTGGGGCACCGGGAATGCCTGGTGGCACAGGGATGCCGGGAACGCAGGGTAAGAATGGCGCGCCCGGTTCCGCAGCAAAAGCAGTCAAAGTGCCTGCAAAAACTGCTGCAATGAAGCCCGTTACAGTCAGGGAAGCAGAGATGTGGGTCGCCAAAGACCCGTGCGTTCCAAAACAGTTTAATGAGCTGATGGGCAAGATTTTTGGAATTCCCGCCGAGGACGGACTGCCCTTAAGCATCAGCTTGCGTCAGAAAAACGGAAAAATTACCAGCATCTGGGAAACGGTAAAGCTCACGAAGAGCAACATCACAAAAGACGAATTCAAGCCAATCGCCGGCTACAAGAAAGTAAAGACGGAAGTCGAGATGATGTTGGGTGACCAGGATTTGGGACTTTCCGAAAGTGATGGTCTGGAAGCTAAGCCTGTGAAACGTCCGAAGATGGACGAAATGCCCTAGCGCGAGAGCCTGAAACGGCGCCCAGCCAATATTTAACGGATTATCGGTCAGCCCAACAGGTCAAAACCCTTTTGCAGGCGCCCTCAAGGGATGCCAAGCCGGGTTTATATTCTCCATACCGTGGCACATTTAATGAGTGACATATAGAAGCTGCTATTTTTATGGCATAGCAGCAAGAGCTATGTGGGGGGTGGCAAGGTCCACCTTTCGGGAAGGAAACGTTATGGCCACTACGTGCGCAGTATGCAAGCGCTCTCACACTGAAGAACTCTGTCCGTATTGCACGGTCACCGACGTCAAGGTTTCGGAATTGACCGATAAATTGCACCTCCAACACGGCGGAGACGGAAATGAAGTGCCGACTGCCTTTTTGGTCGACCTTGTCTCCAATCGCAAAATTCCAATTACTACGCCCAGGTGCAAAGTAGGTCGCGACGATCTCAATGACATCGTCATTTCTGGCGACCAATCAATTTCAAGATTTCATTTTGTCATTACCAAAGATTCCGACCAGTACATGGTGCAGGACAGCAAGAGCCGCCACGGTACTTTCCTGAACGGAAATCAAATCGCCGGACCAATCCCCATTAATGACGGAGACGTCCTAAAAGTGGGCGTTTCGCTGTTCTGGTTTGTCATCGAAAACCAGTCGGTCGGTGGAGGAGACCAGTTTTCTCCGGTCGACATCGGATCAGTCGAATCTCCTGTCGAATCTCAAGAAGTGAAGGTTAGTGCTAACGAGAAAACCACTCCTTATGCGCCGACGCGAGAGACAGATATTTCTTCAATGACTTCGCTGAAAGAAGTTTTGGCGCAAGCAAAAGCAAAAGAAGGCTCGTTCAATGAAGAAGAAATGAGCATGACCATTGCACCTAAAGATGCTCAAAAAGCCAAAGACGCAGTCGAGAAAGCGGAAGCGGAAGACGCTAAAGATAATAAAGATTCCAAAGACGCAAAAGACTCAAAAGATGATAAGGACGCGAAGGACGAAAAGTCTGAGTCCGAGGTCAAAGAGTCCAAGAATAAAAAGGACGCTAAAGAAGATAAGGACGATAAAGAAGAAGAGAATTCCGAGAAAAAGGAAGATTCGTCCGACGCGTCAGAAAAGAAAGAAGAAGGTTTGCAAATTACCGCTTCAATGCTGATGGAAGCGCTCGAACACGAGTCTCTTTCTGAGGTCTCGAAGCTTGACGACAAGCCGTCTGACAAAGACAAAGAGTCCGAAAAAGCATCCGAAAAAGAAACCACAAAGCAAAACGGCAAAGACAACGGCAAAGACAAGTCGGAAGAAGCTGAAGCCAAGGACAAAGGCAAGAAGAATAAGAAAGACGACGACCAACCGTCGGAAAAAGACTTGCAAGGTCTTTTCTCGGACAATGGAAATCTTGACAAAACTTCTGAAGAAAAAGAGCCTGCCAGCAGCGATGAGAAAGAGCAGGAAACTTCAAGTAGCGATAAAATAACTGATTCAGAGGCGGAAAAAGCGCCGGAAGATAAGTCCAATGAAGAGGACTTTAGTCCTGGCAAGCCCGAGAGCGACGCACAGAGCGTTTCAAAGAGTACTCTCGATAAAATGGCTGATGCCGTTCAAGAAATGTCTGGTTCTGATACGGAATCCAAAGACAAAAATAAGGGCTCGAAAGAAGAAAAAGCTGAAGACAGCAAGTCGAACGAAAAAGGCGAAGAGTCAGAACAGTCTGAATCGGTAGCAGCAAACAAAGAGTTCGAACAAGAAATTGTTGAGAAGACGAAAAACGGAGCATGGAGCGGAAATACGATGCAAGACACGAAAGTCCCCGACTGGTGCAGCAAATACTTTGCTTCAGAGCTGAACCTATTGGTGAAAGATCTCGACAATCTAAATGAGCAAGTTCGCAACGCTCAAACCAAAATCAAAGAAGTTGAAAACCGCTTGGCCGCTACCAAGAGCCTGCGTAACACTCTTCTCACAGCAACAGGCGAAGACCTCGTCGAAGCCTGCGGAAAGGTGCTAGCTCGTCTCGGATGGCGCGTCAAAATTGTTGAAGACGACAAGCAAGAGCTTCGCCTCGAATCCGATGACAAAGTTTCAATCTGCAGAATTATTTGGACTCAAGGCTTGCCGGAGCGCACACACCTCGGTCAGCTCTCGATTGCACAAACAAGATACTGGTGCGAACAAGGCGCAGAACCTAAGGGCATCTTAATTGCTGCCCAAGCGGAAGATAAGCCGCCACCGAAGATCACCGACACCGATTATTCCGGTGAATTGGCAGATTACGCAAGTAAGAAGAATGTGCTAATGCTCACCACATTGCAATTGTTGGCAATGTACAAAGAGATTGCTCTCAACGAAGGCAGTGCAGAAGCCCTGCGTTCATCCATTCATACGTCAAACGGTTGGCTCAAGGGATACAGCCTCGATCCATCTGACGAAGACGAAAAAGAACCAAGCAAGCTGGCTTCAGCATCCGCATAATCACATAAAAAATGAGCGGTAAAAACAAAGAAGGACGGGATCCCGATTCGGGCAACACCGCCCGTGGTGATGACACGCCGCCGGATAATGACGAGACTGTTGAAACAAACGCCAGCAGCAAGAGCGATCCCGAGCTGATTCGCGGCAAAGTGTTGGGCGATAAGTACGAGATACTTGCGCACCTTGGCAGTGGTGCCATGGGTGTCGTATATAAAGCGCGACATCTGATTTTGAACAAAGAAGTGGCAATTAAGGTCTTGCAATCGCAAGCTCTTAACGACAGGGTCAAGAAAGAACGCTTTATGCGCGAAGCCAAAGCTCAGGGCGGCCTTAGTCATCGAAACATCGCAGCAGTGCACGACTTTGGGCTTACAGACAAAGAGCAGCCTTTCTTCGTGATGGACTTACTGAAGGGTGAAACGCTCGAGGATTATCTCGAAAGAGTAAAATCACTACCTTGCGTTGAAGCCTGCCAAATATTTGAGCAAGTGGCGAGAGCACTTCAGCATGCGCATTCAAAGGGCATTGTTCATCGAGATCTAAAACCAAGCAACATAATGCTCGTCGAATCTGAAGATGGAGATCGACAGGCTTTGCTTGTCGATTTTGGCATTGCGGTATTCAAAGAAAAAGAACTCACAAAGCTCACAAAAGCAGATTTCGTCCTCGGAACTCCGCTTTACATGAGCCCTGAGCAGATCAAGGGAAAAGATCTTGATGCGCGCTCTGATATTTACAGCTTAGGCTGTGTGATGTTTGAAACACTCACCGGCAACTTGCCATTTTCTGGAATAAACGAACAAGCAACCATGGCAATGCATTTAGTGCAGCCACCGGAGCACATTACATCATTCAAAACAAAAACGCCTCTGCCGAATGAGTTGGCGCAGTTGATCATGCGATGCATAGAAAAGCAACCTGAAAATCGCTACGGTTCTGCCAAAGAAGTTGCCTCGCTGCTCAACGACATAAAACCGCTTGCAGAGCGTGCGTTGAAAGAACAGCTCGAAGACGCAAAAACAAGCGATAACGAGAGCGACAGCAAAAGCAATAACGACAGCGACCTCGTAGGCGCAGGGAAGGGACACCTGCAAAATCCAGCCCATGCACCGCATGCGGTGGTTGAAGAAGGCGAGGCAATGTCCGCAAAGGTGGTTGAAAAAATTCCGGAACAGGTGCAGCTAAAGGAGCAAGATGATGCTTCTTCAGCTTCAATCAAGAATGCTTCGTCATCCTCAGATGAGTTCAAAGGAAATGCAAACGATACAAGCTCAAAGTCGACGCTCGTTATTGATGAGGCAGACAGACTGAGTTCAAAAATTTCGCATGATACTGAAACGCATGAGAACTCTGCTTCAACTTCCAACAATACAAAACAAAATTCGGGTGATGCGACAAAGCCAATTCCTGTTACACAACCGCCTACCACAGCAAAAGAGCCCGCAGACTTCAGCGTCAGCGGTCACGATGTAATTAGACTGGTCGCGGTCATTGCGACATTGATTGTCTTCGAACCTTTGAACGGGCGATTGATTTTACCGATTGACCCGAAAGAAATGCGTGATGACAATTTGTTCTTCATGGCTGCAAAATATTTGGTAGAGCTCAACAGCTATTTGGCACACAACCCTGTTTACCAATGGGTTGTTCCTGTATTGCTAGCTGTTCTTGTTTACAACATAGTAAACAGACTGCTGGAGAATGCAGATAAATAGTCCAAAAGAAACAGAGGGAACTTACGCTCCCCCTGTCGCCCTTCGCATCACTGAAGTCTGTTAACTGAATAGATTCGCGTCGCGTGCAGATGCGACAAACCAATTCACGATTCCAGGTAGGGATGAAGCCATGAACATGATGGCAGCACCATATGCGATTCTATGAACATGCGTGAGCGATGCATTCAATCCCGGTACATAGAGCACCACGTTTCGCTGCAGCAATCCGTGCACCAAGAGACCGAAGCCGAGAGTCAAACCAACCATTTCCGCCAGATTGGTAATGACATTCAGCAGAGCTTCAAGGTTTGCCAAATTGTTTACGCGCACTGTACCAGCAGTGTTGATACCAGTCACATAGGTCGCATCGGTACCTTGAGGTCCGATGGTACCATTCGTGGCCCCCTGCAATGTCGGAACATCACTATCTTGCTCTCTGGTTTGAACGGGAGCTTCTCCTAGATGGAGATTGCGACCGACAGCTTCATTCACGATGGCCGAACTAACCGGTGTGACCAAACCGTATGTTGCAGCAATAGTCGCGGCTCTGGCGGCTCGGCGTTCGGAGAGCAACTGTTCACAATAGGCATTCGCTCTCAGTGCTAGCAGCTCCATTGATTCTTTCGGAGTAGCCATTCTGCAGGTCGGCTTTTCGATTGTTTCAGCCAATGCCACAGCATAGTTTGTCCTATCACTGCGCCAGCGGGATAAAAAACTGGCGATGTCCTTGCCCATCGAACCACTCTTAGGAATTTGAGAGAATGGTCCGATCTCCGCATGGTTTTTGAAGAACTCGAGAGTATCAGTCTCTCCACTGTCTATCGAGTATTCATAGAAGGCAGGAACATTCGAATATTGCGACATGATATAGATTTCGCGATTGAATGCAGGCTGTGGGCCATGAATCCAAAGGACCGCACCATTTGCGCTTTCGCCTGCAAGTTCAGATGCGTTAACGACTGCTTGCAAATTGTCTTGTCCACCAGCGAACTTCATGTTGGAAATAAGTTTGATACCGCTTTCCACCTCAAGACTTTCCAATTCCTTTTTCTGCTCATCCGATGCCACCATCACAGTTGTGATTACACCTTTTGGAACGCTTCTTAGAGCTGCGATTATCTCCTTCTCCTGTCCTGCTAGTGCCGAGGATCCGTCGAGCACCACCACCAAATTCTTCGGCGGTTTTACACAAATCGGTTTAATGGTCTCAACGACATAGCGTTTTGCGACCTGTCCCTTCTTGAGAGCTTGAATAGCTTTCTTCTTCGCTTTTCCCGGCTTGAGAACGCGAGCAACATCCTCCAACTGTTGCCGCACGCCTCGTGAGCCGTCAATCATTACTACAACTTGTTGCGGCTTACCTTCCTCCTCTGCAAGTTCTGCCTCTGCTTGAGCCTGAGCCTCAAGCTCTTGTTCACGCTTTCTCTTTAGTTTTTCCTTTTCCTCTTGCTCCTTCAGTTTTGTGGAAATCATGTCGAACACTGCGACTTGCTCCATTTTGGCCGGCAGTTGCGCAGCGATGCCCACTTCGCTGCCTTTCAATTCCTCCTTCGTGAGTGGACCGGCAACAATGTGCTGCCCGGATGTGCTATGCGACTGTTTTAAATCCTTGCTGTGCGCTTTTAGCGCTAGCGGCGATTTGACTTTGAGTAAATGCTTTCCATCCAACGTAAAGTTGGCGGCAACAAATCGAGGTATCGGCAATGCCGCTTGGGAAGCGCTTTCAGCCTTCAAGGGCACCACCATTGTCATGCGAATCTTCAGTTCTTCATCTTGCTCAACCGGATAGCAGTGGAGCAAAAAACGACCATGCCCAATCGGCGTAAGCATTGCAGGGCAATTATGATTCGCTTGAACCCAGCTTTGTTCGCCTTGACCCGCTTCACTAACGGAAACAGCTATACGAGCATCGGTAGGCTCACCGTCTTTCCACAGGGTCATACCGGTCACAGCCGTTCCTGCCGGTAAAGCAATCTCTGCACGCGCCTCCTGCGGTCCGGCAGATTCATTCTTGAATACATAGGTCCAATTGACAGTAGAAGTTAGAGTCGCTGGACTCAACGAACCACTCAAGAGCGAACGGACAAGCGTTAGTCCTTTGACCGGCTCACCGACAACGTGGCGACGCAGGTAGTCATCGGACATTGCCGACAATTCCCCTGCATTAACGTCTCTAAATGGCTTGCCTGTGATGGCGAAATATAACTGCCTTTGCGTGGACGATTTGATTGGAATAAACAAACCGGACAGGCCGGCAGCTCGATCATCAGTACACTCCATACGCAATTGACGCTCGATATCTAGCGTCCTCAAAACATTGAGTCCACGTTGACGCTCTGCTTTGTCATTTGTAACTGCACTCTTCTCTGCAATGCGCACATAGAATGACTTTGCTTCAGTCGCACACAGAGAGGCAATTGAGAGCAAAACACCAATAGTTGCAAACATCGTTATCTGCGCGCGAGAGACCCGAAAATCACGAGCCAGACGAAACACATTAACCTGATAGATTGCCACCAACATGGACAAGAATGTCAATGTACTCAGGAAGGTAAAGCCAGTACCAAAAGTGGTGCCAATTTCGTTTTCCATAACTTCACCGCCCACGACCATCGAAGCCATACTGACGGCGCATATTGTAAGAGCGGCTCCAACTGCTGCGCCAGAGAATATACCTCTGAAGGCAGAAAAGCGATAATCCTGACGTCGCAAAGAACGCCACATTCTAAAATTCGCAAGTGGAATCAGCAAAGCAAAAAATATCTGAACGATTGTCTCAACGGGATGATTGAGCAACACCAGAGTTAGTCGCTTCGCGGCAAATGCAGATCCCAAAAGTAGCACCGCAAGGGGAATCAAAACACCCAATGAGACGACACAGAAATCATTGAATGAAATCGGAATCTTCCACTTCCAATCAAGTCTCAGTTTTGTGACTTTCTCGGCATCGCTATTTCGCTTGGACGTCCGCTCTTCTTTTCGAGACTTTTGGTCTTTATGAGACTTTTGGTCTTTATGGAACTCTTGAACCTTCTGAATCTTTTGAATCTTTTGAATCTTTTGAACTTTTTGAACCTTTTGAGTCTCTTGATCTTTATAGATTTCTTGATCATCTTGCTCATCTTCGGGCTCGGCAAGATCTTCAAGATCGGCAAGATCATCACTTTCTTCCGGAGCTAAGTCCGAATCTTCATTAATATCATCGCTCATATGAGTTTCTCCACTCATGTTCAACCGTGCACGCCATCAAAAGCAGCGCAGGAAAACGCATTCACAAATCTGAATGCAACTTCGAGCTGCACTCGTTGATAATGCAAGTTGTGCACTGGCACGTGTTTGTGCAGAAGCAAAACTGCCTATTCTTGTGTATGACAGTACCTGCGCGCAACTCGATGAGATGCATGCGAATGAACTGGTTGTCTGACTAGTAAGTTAGAAACGCTGGAAAGCCAGCGTTGAAAATTTAACGCGAACGACGGACGGAATCGATAGGGTTAACCCTGAACGCGTACCGGTGATCCTGTGGACCCTCAGCTAATTGGGAATGGCATCGAGCGGATCTTGCTTTGCTCCATCAGCTTCTAACTTAATGCTGCTTGCGCGCGATTGGAATTCTTCAGCTTCTTCCGCACGCCCTTGCTGACGAAGCACATCCGCTAGCCTTTCCAGAGCCTCTTTCATCTGAGGACTTGAGGAAGAACCTTTTTCCAGAATAACAACTGTTTTGCTCAGACTTCTCTCCGCGCCATCCTTATCACCCGATTGCAACTGCGCCGCGGCATAGTCTTTATAGAGAGAAGCGAGAGCAGGACTTCGACTGCCGTACAAGTTGACAGCATTCTTAAGAGTCTCTTCATACGTTTTCAACTCGTCTTGCTGCATTCCGCAAATTGAATATACTTTTGCCAGTTTTTGCAATCTGCGCACATAGGCAAAAGGCTCCCCGCATCTTAAGTTAACCGCAGCAGCGCGCTTTAGAAGCGGAATTGCCAGTGGTGCGGTCTTCGGATCATGACTGTAGCAAGTGGCAATAATCGTAAGAAGAGAAGTCAACTCCCAATAGTCTTTGACTTCTTTTCGCTCACTCTCTTGCAAAGACTGCTGTGCAGGTTGAAGCGCTCCTTGATAGTCCTTCATGTATAAAAGCAGGAAAGAGTGAGTAACTCCCATTTCCTTTTCTTGCGTCTTTTCCAAAATCTCGATCGAAAGCTGAGCATATTTTTTTGCCTGCTCATGTTTGCCAATGGCGTAGTACAACTCTGCAAGTTGAAAACAAATCGATCCTGCGATGATGCTATTGGATTCCGCTCCGCCAGCTAGTTCCAACTCCTTCTGTAGTGCCAAGATAGCCTTCTCTGAATTGCCATGCAATTGAAAAAAGTGAGAGGCATCACTCAGATAATCAGCTCGCTCCAGAGGAGAAACAGCAGGTGAATTCTTGAGCAGATTCTCCGCAGACTCAAAACACCTCTCCGCAAGATCTGGTTGACTGGTTGCCAAATATGCAAGAGCAAGTGTGTGGAGAACACGCCCATAGAGCGCGTGTTGTTCACCGGTAAGCTCTTTGCAAAGCTTTCTCGCGTTGATCAAAATTTCCTGGCATCGAATTGCATTTGGTCCATGAATAATGGTGAACTGACGACTGTCGGCTTTTCTCACCAACAATTGACGGCAATCGCCGAGAACAACAGCAAGCTTCCGCTGCAGTTTTATCTCCTGCTTTGTGCGCGCCGGACCGGGAGGAGGAAGCGTTTTCATTTGCTTCTCCAAGTCATCCAAAGCATTTTGAGCTAGTGCAACAATTCTGTAAGTTCGCAGACCAAGTTGTGTTTCTTCAGGCGAACTCTCGTGCTGGCTTTGGTATTCAATTACCTTCTCACGATTTTTCAACACCTCGTTAAGATCGATCAGCTCTTCAAGAGAGGCGTTGATCCTAGTCATGTTATTGGAGCGCTGAGCTTGCTTTAACGCGAGCGTGAAGAAGTTGTTTGCTCTCGGGTAATCACCTTCATCAAAAGCCTTCTGTCCGCCATAGTCCATCTCAGGCCAGCTCTTAACACTGTCTTCCGCAAAGTATCTATCCAAAGCGTGCCAAAGACCAAAGCAGCCGATGCCGACACTAATGATGGTGACAAGCCAAAACAGCTTGACTGACATACCGCGGCTTTTCTTCGCTGCAGCTCGGTTGAAATTGAGATCAATCATGGCTTTTAGGGCGCCAAAACCGACCATCTCATCTTCTAGACCAATTTTCGACAGAGCTTCGTCTAATTCGCCAATTGTCTGGTATCGCTGAGATTGCTCTTTCGCCATCGCTTTAAACAAAATCGAATCCAGCTCCATTGCATAAGGCAAGTCTCTTCTGCGAGAGCTGATTGATACAGGCTGTTCGTGCATATGCATTTGAATTGTTTCAAACGCTGTCGCGCCCTGGAAGGGTGGTACGCCGACGAAAATTGCATACAGTACACACCCCATCGAATAGATGTCCGAGCGATGATCCAGCTTCTTGCCCTGACACTGCTCGGGGCTCATGTACAGTGGACTTCCGAGGATTTCTCCAGAGCGCGTAAAATTTTGTGCGTCGGCATCGTCCTGATGCACAAGCTTAGCTATGCCGAAATCCACGATTTTGACGATTTCGGTATTCGTAGCAGTCTTCTGCAAAAGGACGTTTGCTGGCTTGAGATCTCGGTGAACAACTCCGTTTTCATGGGCATGTGTAAGTGCGCTGCACATCTGGCGCAAAACATTGATGCCGCGTTCCAAACCGAGAGGTCCTTCACTGCTGAGCACTTCAGCAAGCGACTTGCCTTCGATATACTCCATCACCAAATACGGTGGTATGTTGTTGACGTTAAATTCAAACACAGTAACAAGATTGGGATGCTTCAATCTGCTGATTGTTTGTGCTTCTTGTTGGAAGCGAGGCAAGTCTTGCGTCGTATGACCTGATTGCAGAGGCATCATCTTGATAGCAACGTTTCGCCCAAGCGAAAGATCTCTCGCTTGATAGACGACACTCATTCCGCCAATGCCTAGCCGTTTTACAATGCCGTACTTACTGTCGAGAATCTCACCAACCAGTGAATCCGCAACAATAGCCATCGGTTCATCTTTCAGGCGCGAACCGGCAATGGTCCTTTGCTGGGAGATATCTTGTGCTGATGGGGGAGGACCAGCGCATGGCGTCTTGTCCTCCTCTATCGAAAACTCGTTATCTTCAGGCTCCATCGGGCTTCCAGGACATCTCCAGCCAATAGAATTAATAGGCTAAGCGTCAGATAATTAGAGTATTACCTGTATTAGCTTCTTATCTATTCCCACTTGCCTTAGAGTCTAAGCCATATATAAATCCGAATAAAAAGCCCAAAAGAGACAGCAGTTAACGCTTAGCGAGGAAATCCAAGGCGAGAGCCGGCATTTCTAATGCGGCACATGAGGGTCGCCGCCTCCCTTGCAGTCATGATCTCTGAGCGCTCGGCGCTCGATATTGGGAGTTCAAAACTCTGCCTGGAGAACAACACTTCATCAGCGTCAAGATTCTCAAATAGCCAATTTGCATCACGCTCACGAATTAACTTAAAAGCCTCAAGAAAGAGTGAAGGTGCCCTGAGCTTGGACGGCAACTCCAGATCCATGCGATGAAAACCTTTATCGATTGAGGACGGCTTAACCTTCGTCGGACGAAGATTGCCGAGCTCACAGCCTCTGAGGATGACCTCGCAATCAGAGTCGCTTATCTGATAGCTTTGCGCGACCACAGCCTCAATGAAGGCTCTCAACTTCAATCGGCGAACAGCGTCGGGACATTTGCTACCGAATCCCTCAGCGAGAAGGGCGTTGTGAGCGCTCAGTTCCGAAACCGCTGATAGTAGAGGCTCATTTCGTGCCAGTTGATTTACGTTTGGTAGAAGACACTCTTGCAAAATAAACCAGTTAAGGTTGTTGGCAGACAGTCTCAAACGCAAGATGTAATCAAAGACAAAACTATTGAGACACGCAAGCAGTGCCGATAGAAAAGCATTCCGTTCTTCTCCTGCCCCGCTGGACGGCGTCAGCACAGGCACTGAATTTCCACACGGCCAATCGCCAATCAAAGAGGCTATGCACGAACGTGAATTCGTCGATGCTCCTACTGCGAGGTACGCCACTTTTGCCCCGCGATTAGGCTGCGATTCCAGGTAGCTGTCGACATCGAGGAGATACTGAGGCAGCATATGTTTCTCACCAAAAGGCAACTCTGTCCACTCGGCGCTGCGACCTTTGCCCTGCATCCAAGCCTTTTTCGCCCAGTCATACTGTCCGATCATGCGACCTTCGTAAACCGGCAGAAGAACACGCTTTATATCATCAACTGCAATTGCAGTTTTTCCATCTGGCGAAAACGCAAATTGCTCTCGATGCTTAGTATCAACTTGTTCGGCCGGTCTCCAAGACCCTTTCAGCCAATGTCCAAAACTATCCAGCGCATAGCCTTCAACCTGAGCTACCGACCTCTCGATAAAGTGCTTCGAATCGTTAGTCATATCAAACTCCCGACGAAACGAAACAGGCATGGACGCAAGTGGTTTGCACGTTGCTGCCAGTTTTTCAAGGAGCCTTAGATCAGATGCATTTGTGGTTTCGAAAAATGCAAGATTCTCAGGGGACAAAGCATTGAGTGTTGCAATTCTGTATTGGAAAGAAATTGGTTTTTCTGTTGAAGAAACTCGAAGGAAGCCGCATTCGACTGAATCGGTACGCGCTCCTTTCACCACTCCAAGCATGCAAAATTTGAACGACCTATGTATCTCAAAAATTCCGTCGTGATTGTGAAAACCGTTCAAGAAAAGCCAACGACACTTCTCCACAAACAAGCGTCGCAACTCGGTTGCACCTTTATCACTGTAGATTCCAGATGGCACAATTTGCGCCATCACACCGCCTGTACGCGAGAGGTCATAACCAAGTTCTAAAAATAACTTGTACGCATTCGAATCACCACCGCCTTGAAATCTCGCTCTGCGCTGAATGAATGAACCTAGCTTCTCGTGATTAGCGCGGTACTGATTCCACTCCTCTTCCACAGTCTTGTCCTGCGACAGAATTTGCTTCTGCCTCTCGATGGCGGCTTGCTTGCTCAGCGACATGTATGTTGGGTCAATGCGTGAGAAGAACTCTCGAGAGTTGGACTTTTCAATCTCCCATGGTGGATTGGTAATAATCAAATCAAACCCTGGATTCTCCCGGGCAAAGACGGCGGGGAAAATATCGCCTGGACTTCTCCACAGGTCCAATATTGCATGGCCGGTTTTGAGGTTAGAAAAAAAGTTGCTGCTCTCCGAAGACAAGCCACAGCGAAGCGCAAGGCCAAGCTTCGAGAGTTCTACTGCAGCTTCGTCCAAATCAAAGCCATACAAACATCGCCGCGCCACCGCCTGCAGCACCACTACATAAAGCTGGCTTTCATTCAGCGACTTCAATTCAGCCAGGCTTGACGATTTCGGACTACATTCATGAAGCGAGTGAACAAGCGCATTCCAGTCGGAATCAGCATTGCAATAAGCAAGTTTTCGAACTACAAATTCACTTAAAATCTCCGACGAATTTACCAAGAATGTTCCAGCCCCCATCGCTGGATCAAGGATGGTAAGGGAGAGCATCCTCTCCACTGATACCAGTCTATTTGATACGTTCTTAGAGCATTCACTACCAACAGTCAGACCACTCTCGTCGCAAAAAACAAGCGGCGCAAGCGCCTTCATCGCAAGCTCTCTGGCTAACCAATTAGGAGTGTAGAACACACCGCGCTTCCGTTTTTCTTTCTCGGAAGCAACGAGTTGGTAACGACCACAACTCAGCGCCAGCCTCTGGTCTAACAAGAGCACGTACGCATCGACTAGCTGCGAAAAGTCTAGTGATGAACCATGGCTCTGGGCAATTTGCCTGACAACACGCTTCCTAATCTTCTCGTAAATGGTAGAGGTAGCTAAGTCCGCCTCAATGCCCTCTATCTGCAAAGATCTTTCGTTGAGTGCGTCTACAGCTTTCGCGGCACAAATCAGCGCTTGATCAGAAAGCGATGCGGTCGTTTCCCTTGTTTTCGAAGTTCTCAACTAGACTCTCCGCACTCTCACTTAGTGTACCTTTGTTTTGATATTCTTTGCTTGAAAGATCAATGTTTTTGATAATATTCAGGTAGGAATTCCCTGCATATATGGCGTCAACTTAGAAGCACTTTCCAAACTCAAAGCGGGTCAAAACTTGGCGGACAAAGAGCCTTTACTTCAAGGACTGGGCGTGAAGCTGGTAGCGGCATGCGCGGCCGGCGTAGGCTTGCTTGATATTTGGCTCGGGATCAAAGGCGACATTTCTGACAGTCCGTTTGCGTCCTATCTTCCATTCGAAAGTCACCTGACAAAAAGTTTGATCATATGCTTCGGCTTGATACTCACGTACCTCGCAGTCAACCTTAGTGAGCGAAAACGAACTGCGTGGGCCATCGCCATCGCGATAACGAGTCTCTCTCTAGGCACGCACCTTCTGCACAAGGATTTAGGTGCAGGAGTTTGGGCTCTGGGTGGACTGGCAGTCCTTCTTTTCGCGCTGCGCTCAGACTTTTCGGTAAAGAGCGAGAGTCAATCAATTGCCAAAGGCATCTACGTTTCCGCTGGGACGGTCTTACTAACGCTGATATACGGCACGCTCGGATTTTTCGTCATGGACAAACGAGACTTCGGCATTGATTTCAGCATGGCTGATTCGATAAAACGAACCCTCGATGGCTTCTTTCTCATGGGCAACACAGATCTGGTGCCTGCGACTCATCACGCGAAATGGTTTCTCAAATCATTGAACGTTGCAGGTGCCACCACAATTTTCCTCATAGCCACAAGTATGTTTCGCCCACTCAAGTATCACTTCGACACACAAGAGAAAGAGCGAAAACTTGCTCTTTCAATCGCCGAAAAGAATGGCAGATCTTCTATGGATTTCTACAAGATGATGCCGGACAAATCGCTATTTTTCTCGCAGTCGAAAAACTGCTTCGTCTCCTACGGCATTGCTAACGATGTAGTTGTAGCGCTCGCAGATCCGGTGGGCCCGGAAGAAGAGCTGAAGATTGCTCTTCAGGAATTTGTGGATTGGGTCACCGACAGCGGGTGGCTGTTGTGCTTTCTTCAGGCAGAACCAGAGTGCTTGCCGCTCTATAAATCCCTGGGATTTGAAGAAGTAAAAATCGGCGAAGAGGCAAGAGTTGATATCAACAAATTCACCACCGAAACAATCAAGAAAAAAGACTTCAAAGGAAAAGAAAATAAATTCAAAGGGTTTGAACTAGTACGCCATGAGCCGCCCCATTCGCCTGAACTCATGGATACTGTTGAATCTATCTCTAATGAGTGGCTCGCACTTCCAGGTCGCGGAGAACACAACTTTACCCTCGGACGCTTTGAAAGATCCTACATACAAACAACTCCTCTTATCTGCTTAAACAATGCGGAAGGAAAATCGATTGCTTTTGTCAACGAAGCAAAATCGTACTATCCAGGAGAAATCACGATCGACCTGATGCGTCACCGCAATGAAGTTCCATCAGGCACCATGGACTACCTATTCCTTAAGCTCTTGCAAGCGTACAAAGAGCGTGGCTATAGTTATTTCAATCTTGGATTGGCTGCACTGTCGGGTGTAGGCGACAACCCAGATGCATCATTGAAAGAGCGCGCCCTCTATCAACTGTGCGAACATCTCAACAAGGGTTTTTCATACAAGGGACTCCAAAAGTACAAGCAAAAGTTCGATCCCGTTTGGGAAAGCAGATACTTTGTGTATCGTGGCGGTCCGGCAAAACTTGTGAAATGTGTTTTGGCATTCAAGAAAGTAACCGGCTACTGAGGAAGGAAATGACGTCATCAACAATTGAGAAAGGAATATCGATCGACCTGATTGACACACCGTGTTTGATTGTTGATATGGATCTAGTCGAGAAAAATCTGAAGACACTCTTCACAAAATTTAGTGGCAGCAATGTCAAAGTGCGGCCGCATTTAAAAACCGTAAAGAGCCCGGAATTTGCAAAATTACTGCTTGCCGCTGGAGCCAACGGAGTCTGCGTTGCAAAACTGTCAGAAGCTGAAGTGATGGCGGCGGCAGGCATCGAAGACATCTTAATTACGACGGAGATAATTGGCTCGCCAAAGTTGGAACGTCTGCAAAAGCTGATTGCAAAACATGCTCAGGTCAAAGTTGTAATAGACAGTGCGGTCGGTGCGAGCGCAATTCAAAACGCTGCTAAAAATGCTGGCGTGCAACTTGCCGTACTACTTGAATTAAACGTCGGGCAAAATCGCGCAGGAGTAGAGCCTGGGGAGCCTGCTTTGCAGATCGCCAATGAAATATCGAAGCAGCCAAATCTGAAACTGATTGGTATACAAGGCTATGAAGGGCATCTTCAATTACTGACAGACGAGGCTGAGAGAAAAAGGCTGTGCGCAGAGTCTATGGAAAAACTTATGAGCACAGTGTCGTTGCTCAGGCAGAATGGTCACAAAATTGATGTGATCACAACTGGCGGCACTGGCACGTCCGAGTATTGCGTCGAGGCTGGCGCAAATGAAGTGCAACCTGGAAGTTTTGTCTTTATGGACGGTGCATACCGTCGTGCGATCGGGCAGCGATATGAGAATGCGCTAACTGTGGTTTCTACTGTGATCAGCAAACCCACAGAAAACAGATGTGTTATTGATGCAGGTTTTAAATCGCTTTCTACAGACTCAGGAAATGCTGAGTTAAAGTCTCATACCAACATGACCTATCGCCCGGCAGGAGACGAACACGGCATAATAGAGAGCAGCAGCAACAGCAAGTTGAAGCTCGAAATTGGTGACAGAGTAGAACTCATTCCGAGCCACATTGATACCACTGTAAATTTGCACGACTATTATTACTGCCATCGTGGTGGCAGGATCGAAAACGTGTGGAGACTCACTGCGCGCGGAAAAGTTCAGTAGCTGTCAGACTGCGGCGGCGACGGATGGCGTCGCTCTTTCGCAAAGTTTATGGAAAAGATCTCGCGGCGCTTTGCGAAATTGAACGACGCAATATTGCTTGCGCGGTATTGTCCATAGTTTCTGCATCAGCTTGTTTTCCAGTACTGCGCAATACGCGGCTGTAATCAAACAAACAAGATGCAGCTAAGAGACTCTGTTCACCAGCAGACTTTGCAGTGCTTGCGATAGCCCACGAATAAATCTGCTCAGCGTTATTCATTTTGCCCTGACAGTAATTCATGAAGGCAAGTCTGTTCAAACGCAGTGCGATTTCCAACTTTTGTGCAGCAAGAGGAACAGCCGGGAGACTTGAAGTATAGTCGGCAATCACAGATGAGTTGGCTGGAGACTGCGGGTTTTGCTCGTCGTCAATCAACTGCAATAGCGCCTTCGTGCGCTTGATCATACTCGCTTCGGATGTATATGATTTTTCGTAAATTGCAAGCGCCTTTAGGAGCAATGGCTTCGCTTCGTCAAACTTGCGCTGAGATAAATACAACGCAGCCAACCCACTTAGGTCTCGCGCCACACTGGGATGATCAACGCCTAGCGAAAGTATGTCAGTCGAAATCATACGCTCATAAAATGAGACTCTTTGCTTATTGATTTCTTCAAGTGCGGCGAAATCAGACATCGGTCTGTCTGGAGTAATCGCGGTGTTAGCTACCACAGGAGGGACAGTATCGAAGATTCTGCTCTCTTCTTTGTTAGCAGCTGAATTTGCCAATCTCGAAGAGACTTCTTTATTAAAGACGGAAGCGGAAACTCCCTGTGTTCTGTCGACAGAACCAAGAGTATCCTTCAGCAACTCCTTTTGAAAAGCAGAGTTGAGAATCTTGCCACGATTTTCTACCTTAGTTAGCAAGTCTATGTAATCAGCCAATTGCTGCTCAATAATTTCACTAGAAGGCAAAACTTTTTGACTCATCAATGTGACTAATGACTGGTAATACATTTGCTCGGCCTTCATCGGCAGCCCGAGTCGGAAATTCACCCGACCCAACCGGTGCAAATGGTCGGCGTATACGAGACTATTCTTGCCGTCAGATTTTTCTACAATCGCAAGCGATCTTGCCAGCAGTTTTTGAGCAGATTTGTAATCGCCTTCGTCCTCGCGGACTGCTGCATAGGCAGCGAGTGGTGCTGCTAGTTTTGGTGTTTCCTTCCCATAGGCTTTTTCAAGAACGCTAATTGCTTTTTTGTACAACGGAACTACCAGTTCATAAAACCGATCGTGCTGATAGTGAGCGCTCGCCAGACTTTGGTAACACAGTGCCACATCATCGGGACTGCTATTCTTATTGCTTTTGACATTACGCAGAGCTTCAGAAAAAGCCGCTTCCGCAGCTTCCAACTCTTGTGTTTTCAGCTTCCGTTCACCTTCAACGTACGCAGAACGCCAGTCTGCATTTACTTGCTGTTTTCCCTTCGCCATGGCTAACGGTGCTAAAGAGACCGTTAGAGCAAAAGCAATACTTACCGAAAGAAAACGCATCAATTCAATCTCACTCCGCCCAGGGAAGTTTACGCTGAAAGTCCGGGTGACCATTCAAATGGTAAGGAACAGGATGACCATTATCCTCTTCGCGCTCGAAACCGCCGTTGTGAATTGGGTCTGGTCCTTTCGGCACCCAATCATGCAAAGCCCCCGGAATGGGTTTCGTCAAATCTCTCAAAATTTTGTCATCGCGTAGTTTCTCACGCAAATCGCGTTTCATTTTCTCCCGCGCATAAAAGTAAGAGGTCCGATCATCCGCAGTCTTACCAAACAAATCTTTGGTACGAGCTGCATCGTCGTCTGGGCGAGTGTCATTCCTTCGTTTTACAGCACCAAGATCTGTAAAGCTCTGTTTGCGAAAGTCGGTATCAATAAACGACTTCTTCTTAAATTCCGAGCCATCAAAAGGATCGTACAGACTTCTTGCCTGGCGAGCTTTCATCTCAAGCTCTTCCCGTTTCTCATCTCGGCGTTCGCGAATTTCTTTGCGCTCTCGTTCTTCCTCGCGTAAGTAATCGACGCGCGATTGCGTATCACCACCTTTGTCTGGTGGTGTTTCCATCTCCGAACGAGAAGCGGTGGATTCATCAACAATAGGATCAGCATACGCACCAATGGTGGTGCACAGCAGAGTCGCAAGAATAGCTGCAAAGAATACTCGAGAATGCGAAAACTGCGCGCGAAAAACTTGCGCCCCCCCCTTCCCACTTTTCTCTTGACTGCAACTTTCCATGATGCTGATTCTACTCTCCCCAGCCCGCATTGCAAAAGGCGCGTCGGACTCGACAACTTCAACCGGTGCACGACGATATCAAGTATTCAAAGCATCTGTCTTATCAGAATGACGGGCGGAATTTCTTGTAAAATATACGCTGATTTGCGGCGACCGCCGGTCGCAGATTTGAAAGCACCCAGGGCAGGTGCCTCCTGAAATCATCGCGATTCAGCGTCTTTGGATAACCGGCTTTGCATAAAATGACCCAGTTGAAACCAGGAAAAAGCGTAGTAGCTATCCTGGCTTTTGTCGCCGTGTTACTGACAAGTATCAATCTTCCAGCTTACTCCGCCGGTCGAGAAGTAGAAGTTCCAGACATTCAGTTTCAGCCGATTCGCCCGACCCAAGCAGTGACAATTCGCGAAGCTGTCGATGTTTCACTTCGCAACTACCCGCAGATTACAAGCAAGCTCTTTAAACTGCGGGCGGCCAAAGCAAACGTCGCTCTCGCGAAAACTCAGTATTTACCTAACTTGAACATCGACACTCAAGTGTCTGCCGTCACACCAAACCGCATCGCCAGCGTTGTTATGAACAACGTGTCCGGCTTCGATACTGTGCCTGTCGATTCAGGTCCGACGGTGAAGAGCACCACTCTTACACCAGAGTGCAACAATTTGCAGGGTTTGAACTTGAACTGGTTGCTCGTCGACTACGGCATGCGAAAAGCCAACGACCGCTTTGCGTATGCTGACGCACGAACCGCGCGCGCCGATGTCGCTCTAACAAAACTAGATGTCGCGTTTCACGCCGCTGATGCATTCCTTGACGCTGTCGCTGCCAAGCAAATCATCAAGTCAACTAATGCCGCGCTCGAGCATATGGAAGCCGCAAACTTGCGCGCGAAAACCTTGGTGTCTGAAGGCTTACGACCCGGCGTCGATGCGGCCGACTGGGATTTTGAGGTTTCTAGAACCAAGATCGCCCTAATTAAGGCAGAAAAAAGTACGCGCCTAGCGCTTGTCGATCTGGCAGAAAAGATGGGCACCGCTTCGACTGACATCGATATAGTCTCAGACCCGCTCACCCGCAGTCCGATGTACCTAAACTCCGTCTCCTCGGTCGATTTGACCTCGCACCCTTTGGCACGCATGAAAGAGGCAGAAATTTATCGATGGAAAGCCAAGTGGGACGTCCTCGACAAGGCATGGCGTCCACACTTGTGGTTGAACGCTTCAGCCTGGGGCAGGGGCAGCGGCGCAGACAAATCGGTAAATCCGATTGGTGCCGTCGCGGGCGGATTTCTCCCTCAAGTTTTCAACTACATGGTCGGCGTCTCGTACAGCTTCCCCGTTCTTGAATACTTTCCGTTGAAAGCCCAAAAAGACATGGCGCGCAGCAATCAGTTGGCCGCCAAGGCTGACTTCGACCTGGCGATGCAGGTGCTCGAACGCAAAGATGCACGTGCTCGAATCGAGCTGGAGATGACGCGAAAGGTGGCGGCGCAGACTCCAATTTTGGTTGAATCGGCGCGCGTGAGAGAAATCAAGGTACTGAAGCGATACAGCGCTGGATTGACAAACATGGTTTCGCTGGCGGACGCAGAAAAGGCGCTCGCAGAGGCGGAAGTAGAAAATGCCCTGGCGCAGATTGAGGTCTGGCGCTCGATTCTGCACCTTGGCTACGTGCAAGGAGACCTGGGACCATTCCTTCAATTGGTCGACATTGTGTCCGGAAATAGCAAAGGCAATCAGGGATAAAGCGACTATATGTGGATAATCGCATTTGCAATGAAACGACCGATCACTGTTGTGGCGGCCGTTTTGAGCATAGTGCTTATTTCGGTGATGGCAATCACAAGCATGAAGCGCGATATCTTCCCGGACTTGAAGATTCCCGCAATTTACGTCATTCAGGGTTATGGCGGCATGTCGCCCGAGCAAATCGAGGGCTACATCACATCAACGTATGAATTGTATTTCTTGTACGTGCCCGGTATCGAACACATCGAGTCGAAGACTGTTCAGAACTTGTGTTTGATGAAAGTCTATTTCCATCCAGACACCGACATGGCGAGCGCAATGGCTGCGATTGTGGCAATGTGCAACCGCGCCACCAGTTTGATGCCGAAGGGAACATATAACCCTTTCGTGTTGCGATTCGACCCTGGAAGTTTGCCGGTAGGACAGCTCGTCTTATCGTCAGATACGAAGTCAGTAAAAGACTTAGAAGACCTTGCATACACGCGCATTCGCCCCATGTTGGCGACGGTGCCGGGAGCGGAAGCTCCGCCTCCTTTCGGCGGCAATGTACGCAGTATAGTCATCAGCGTCGACGCGGACAAACTGCGTCGCTACAACATCTCTGGCGATGAGGTCATCGAAGCACTCAACGGCGGCAACCAGGTGCTGCCGTCCGGCAACGTGCGCACAGATGATTACATGCGCATAGCGACAGTCAACACAGACTTGCCGGATATCCATCAACTGGATTATTTGCCAATACGAACCGGCCATGGTCCACAGATATTCATTAAGGACATTGGCGTAATTCAAGATTCATCGGACATCCTGGCCGGATATGCATTGTTTCAAGGCAAACAAACCGTCTACATTCCTGCTGTAAAACGCGCGGACGCATCGACAGTTTCGGTCGTTGACGCGCTTCGCGAAGCGCTAAAAAGAATGCAAGCGGTGCTGCCTGACGATGTAAAGATCAGTTATGAATTCGACCAATCCAAGTATGTCAGAGAGGCAATCAACGACGTCTTTCATGAAGGTTTGATGGGGACAATCTTGCCTGGTTTGATGATCTTGCTCTTCTTAAAAGACTTCCGCAGCACGCTCATCGTCGTCACAACCATTCCGATTTCGCTCATGTCCGCGATCGTCGGATTGTGGCTCTGTGGGCAAACCTTCAACATCCAAACACTCAGCGGTCTAGCGCTGGCAATCGGAATTCTCGTCGATGAGGCGACAGTTTGTATTGAAAACATACACAGCCACCTTGCAGAAGGGGCAATATTACACCGGGCGGTTTTCGATGCCTGCGTCGAGACCATGGTGCCGCGTCTGTTAGCCATGCTATCCGTGGTGGCAGTATTCGTACCGTCATTTTTTATGACCGGCATTACGCGCGAATTATTTATTCCTCTTTCGCTTGCGGTCGGCTTTGCGATGATCGCATCGACTACCCTTGCATCGACTCTTGTACCGATTCTCGGTGTTTGGTTGATCAAACCAGAACATGGTGGCGAAGGTGAGAAAGAGAAGAAGCCTGATTGGATTGAGGGCGTTAAAGACAAGCTTGGCGATTTGCTCAAGTTTTTGATGCCACTGCGCCTGGTGCTCGTATTTGGTTACGTCGGAATTGCCGTCACGCTAGTCGTGCTCTTATATGGAAACATCGGGAAACAGTTGTTCCCTGATTCGGGCAGCTCGCAATTCCGTATGCGGATTTCAGCGCCCACAGGCATGCGCGTAGAAGCCTTGGAAAAACGCGTCTTGCGCACTTTAGAAATAGTGAAAGAACTCGCCGGCAAAGAGAACGTTGAAAAAACTCTTGGCTATGCAGGTCAGCAACCACCGTTCTTCGTTATCAGTTCTGCCTTCCTTTGGACAAGCGGACCGCACCAAGCGGTTATGGATGTTCAGTTGAAGGAGGATGCGAAGATCAATATGTCTGACTTCAAAGAGCGCCTGAGACAAAGACTTTCCAAAGATATTCCTGACACGAGATTCTCCTTCGAGCCCGGCGACCTAGTCAGTCAGATTATGAACCTCGGATCACCGACACCAATTACGGTGCAAGTATCGGGACACAATATCATCGCGGACAAAGTTTTCGCCGGCAAAATTTTGAAAGAGATGCAGAAGATCCCGGAGTTAAGAGATCTTCAGTGGGGACAAGCGCTCGACTATCCGTCGGTGCAGATTGACATTGATAGAGAACTCGCCGGACAGCTCGGTGTAACGCCGCTGGATATAGGCAGATCGTTGCAACCGGCTTATTTCTCGAGCCGATTCGTCCATCTCAGTTTGTGGCGTGACAAAGACAGCGGATTCTCATATCAGGTACAAGTCCAGGTGCCGCAAGATCAAATTCGATCGAAAGACGACATCGCAAAATTCCCGACCATGAACAGTGCAAAACGAATTGAGATGTCAGAGTGGAAAGATCAACTCGAAGATCAAGTGACGAACCGTTATTATCCAGACCGCAAACCTCGTTACGCACAACACCCACTTATTCAAGATGTGGCGAACGTAGCCTATGGCACTACAAATGGTGAGTTCGATCGCTACAACATGATGCGCATGGTGTCATTGACGGCCAATTTGCAAGGAAACGATTTAGGACGCGTTGGCGATGCCGTAAAAGAAGCCGTGCGTCGCGCTGGCAAACCTCCTGCGGGCGTTTTCGTTGATGTGATGGGTCAGGTTCCTCTACTCGAAGATACCTTCTTCCACTTGCTTTCTGGACTCGTACTCGCGGTTGTGGTTATCACACTGATGCTGCTTGCTTACTTCCAAGCTGCACGAGTTGTATTGATCGTTATGTCAACGACGCCTGCTATTTTGCTTGGTGTTTTGACGATGCTCACAATCACCGGCACGACGCTCAACGTGCAGTCGTTCATGGGAGCAATCATGTGTATTGGTGTCGGAATTGCAAACGCGATTTTGATGGTCGTGTTTGCGGAAGAAAGTCGAGCTAAAGGCATGGATGCCGAAGAAGCAGCAATTCACGGAGCGCAGCAACGGATGCGTCCGATTCTTATGACCTCGATCGCAATGGTAGCAGGTATGGTGCCGATGGCACTTTCGTCAACTCAAAGCGCACCATTGGGACGCGCAGTTATTGGTGGCCTGACTATGTCAACACTGTCAGTTCTGACGCTGCTGCCACTTGTATTCGCAATTATTCAGAACAAGGCAACTCTCAAATCAAGATCACTTCATCCAGACGATCTCGGGTTTTAAGTTAAGGACAAAACGTGATGGAAAGTCATACCGAAAAATCATCAATATTCAGTCCGAAAAATTTGATATTCGTCGTCATCGTTCTTGCGCTGGCAGGCGGTGCGTTCTTCCTTTTGCAAATGCGACACAATCAACCGTTGGTTTCGACAGAAGAAAAACAGACAATTGTTTCTCTTCCTGTCAGCAAGGTAGTGTCGAAGACACTTTTTCGCGAAGACCAACTTCCCGGAGAAATCAACGCATATCAGGATGTTCTTATCTATCCGAAAGTACCAGGTTTCATCAAATGGCTCGGTGTCGACCGTGGCTCTATTGTGAAACAGGGACAGCCGATGGTAAAGATGTACGCGCCCGAGTATTTGGCGCGCAGGACAGAAGCACAAGCAAAGGTCTCAGCCCTCAAAGCCGCACTATCTGCAGAAGAATCAAGATTAAGCGATCTGCAAGCGGAGCTGAAAAAACATCAAGCAACTCTGCTTGCCGATCAGTCAACCTATCAGCGTGTTTACACGGCTTCGCTTGTCCCAGGCGTAATTGCCGACAACGATGTGGTGCAGTGGGCGCAAACGGTCGAAGCCGATCGCCAAGACGTCAATACATTTATAAAACGCGTCAATGCAAAAGCACACGAAGTAGCGATGAAAAAGGAAGAAGTGGACGCAATGACAAAGTCATTCGAAAACTTTGCAGACTTCGCTTCATACCTAGAAATTCCTGCACCATTTGACGGATATGTCACTGAAAGAAAAATGCACGTCGGCAGCTTCGTTGGCCCTGATGGAACGGGAGCGTATCCTCCAATTTGCCGATTAAAACAACTAGATCTGCTCCGTATTATCGCTCCAGTTCCTGAGGTTGACGCTGCTGGCGTTGTCCTCGGATCAGAAGTCCAATTCTCGGTTTCGTCCTTCCCTGACAAACGTTTCACAGGAACAGTCGCTCGTATCAGCAACGACCTTGATAAAGATACGCGGACGATGCCGGTCGAACTCAACTTCCTCAATCCGGACTTTAAGGTCCTCCCTGGTATGTTCTGCAAAGTATATTGGCCAACACGCCGCCGCGAATCGTCGCTCTTCGTGCCAGTTTCCGCTGTGGTGTCTACACCTCTTAACACTTTTGTTTGCCGTGTCAAAAACGACGTAGTCGAATGGGTAACGGTACGAAAAGGTCAGCTCATGGACGGCATGGTTGAAGTGTTCGGCGACCTGCGCGAAGGCGACATGGTGGCAACAGAGGGCAGCGAAGAACTGGATAATCAGTCGAAAGTAAATCCTGTCAACAAAGGGTAGAGTAATTTACTTCGCTTCCGCCAAGATTTTCGCAGCGCGGCTTTCAGCAGCAGTTGCATCTTGCACGCGACCGAGGCTTCTTAGCACTTGAGCGTAATCCCGCAAACATGCTGCAAGCAACGTGTCCTTATCACCAACCGCGCCTTCAGTACTAGCGATCGCCCATTCATAGAATGTACGTGCTTCATCCAAATTTCCTTGCTTGTATTTCGAGTATGCGAGGTTATTCAAGATTCGCGCAGTCTCAATACTGTTTGGACCCAACGCTGTTTTCCCTTGTGTAAGCGCGTTTCTAAATAGTTCTGCCGCTTTGTCTGAGTTGCCCAATTGCAATTCAACAGACGCGAGCGATGCCCGGGTATTTACGGTGAGTAGGTTATTCGATCCATACACCTGTTCGTAAATCGGCAAAGCACGAATTAACAATGGTTGCGCTTCTTTATAGCGTTGCTGAGCAATATAGAGTTGTGCCAAACCATTCAGATCGTTAGCAACGGACGGGTGGTTTGGACCTAGCGCATCGATATCAATTGCAATCATGCGCTGATAGTATGTCTCACCTTTTTCAAAACGGTTCTGTTTAAAAATCGAGTCACTGAGCACCTTGTACGCTGGTGCCAAAGTTCTATCTGAGGTCGGATCGATCAGTCCGCGCAGAGCAACAGCGCTGTTCGCATCTGTTTGTCCTTGTCGAGAAGTCGCCAGCTGATTTTGGCTAGCAATTTGAAACTGCGATTGCGAACTAGCAGTAGGTGGAATGGTCTGACGAAGTTCAACTCTCTCGCTTTCACTCTGAGTGCTCGCAATGCCGCTTTGCGTACTGCTTTGTGCGCTGATTTGGGCACTTCTTTGAACACCACTTTGAACGCTGCCTTGAATACGTTTTTCCGGCTGCGGCGATGGCGGATTTTTGCTGTTCAAAATGTCTTCTTGAAAGTCTTTGATCAAGTCTTTGTTCGAATTATCGTTTCCCTTCAGCAAATCACCATAATCATGCATCACACCTTCGAGCTGCGACGCAGCATCGGCGTTAGGATCTTTCGAAAGTATAGAAATCGCTCTTTGATAGTGCGTCTCGGCGTCTTTTATTCTGCCTGCTTTCTTGCTGGCGCGCCCCATTCGACGCAACGAACTAGCGACGTAAGGACTATAAGGACCGTAGCTTGACTCGTTAATTGATAGAGCTTGTTGGTAATAGCTCATTGCAGACGAATGGTCGCCCTCCGCTTCTTGCAGAGAACCGAGTGCCATCAATACTGGCGCAACCTGCGCGCTGTGAACACCATAACGGCTTGTGAGGAGCCTAAGTAATTTCTGGTAGAGCGCCTGCGCTTCCACCGTTTTATCTTCCAACGCCAGCGTCGCAGCCAGCTTGAGCATGCACTTCTCTTCATCCGCCGGATTTTTCGACTGCCTCAACACATACGCGTAAGCCTTTCTAAACTTACTTTCGGCAAGCGACAAGCTCTGCTGCTCCAGCGCTTTTTGACCATCAGTAAAGAAGTCAGACCAGGTAGCGGGTGCCGCAACAGCGGACAATGGGAGAACACCACTTAAAAGCAACCCAGCAAGAACGCCGTATATCGGTGCTTTGCTAACTATTTTCAAGCGCGTACTCCGCATTTCAGTGTTTGATGACACAGCCCGGCTCCTTCGCCTCTCGATTCCTTTGAAAGTATATATTCTACCTGGTCTGAGCGTCACAGACCTAGAAAAGCGAGCCGTTGCAAAGGGAGTGAATTTACAACATTGACAGCCGGCAAAACCATCCAGAGCTGCGAGATTTGCCATTTTGCCATGTTAATATTGCGCTCTACAAGCACAAATTCGAGCCAGACTGCATGTTTACCAACGTTCTTGCTCTTTCTCTTCTCATCTTGTTTCTCGGTGCAAATCCGTCACTCGCCGGACCATCAGCTCAAACTCGAGCCAGCATACTTTTCCAACTGGCGACAGACAACAGCCAAAAACCCGCTAAGCGAAACTTGGCGCTTCGGCAGATCGATGAGGCAATCGCGCTCGATCCCAAAAACGCGAATTTTTACTACCTAAAGGGTTTAATTCTTTCAGACATCAATTCTGACGAAGCAATTCGCAATCTCGACAAAGCACTGTCACTTGAGCCGAAGAACGGACAAGCTTGGAATAAGAAATCGGAAGTTCTGTTCTTGCAAAACAAGCCGGAATTAGCTTTGAAAGCCGCGGACAAAGCGATGGCATGTTCTCAAGGTTATTTAGGCGTGAGAATTCGCCCCCTCCAGAAGTTGCATCGATATGACGAGGCGTTGAAAGAATCGGAGCTCTTCTTGCAGAAGTTTCCGGACAACGATGTAATAAGAACACTTCACTCCGATATGGCTAAAGAGTTAAAACGTTGGCCTATAGTCATAAAAGACGAGACCGAGTTGATCGCAATGAAGAAAAATGATCCGAAGGCATACTCTTCGAATTTAAGACGCAGAGCCGAAGCACACATGGCGATGCACCAAGACAAAAAAGCAATTGCCGATCTTCAGCAAGCAGTGCAAACGCTTCCAACAAATATGAAAGCGCACAAATTGCTTCTTGAGCTCTATGAAAAGAAGGGAGACAAAAAGAACGCGGCAAAAGAAAGGGCAATACTTGCGGACTACCAAAGGAAATTCAACGTTCAGTAAAGTTTTTGTCCATGTTGTAATTGCTTTTTTCCTTGCTCACTGACTCACATCACACAATTGAAGACAAAGTGCGTCTATTCTGTAGCGCAGTTCAACTTAGATCGGATACAAGATCCATTGCAGTGCGCCAATCAATGTTAAATGGATAAAGTAGCTCTCCCAATTCATTATGAATAGGTAGAGCTGAGTAGCAAGTTTCAAAACCAGCAAAACGGTTATCTAACCAGCGGTATGCAAAACAAGAAGCATGGACTGACACGAATGTTCCAAGATTTAAGTGTGCATCTCGTCGGCGAATTTCGGCGATAGGGGAGTGGTCATCCAAGAAACTCGCCAGTTGATATTGTTTAACACCATATGCAATAACTTCCAAGGCAGAATTCGGAAACTGACACGGCAGAACGAACAAAATCCGTAAGACATCGCCATCACCAGAAGCAACGCCTCCAGCACGAAACCATATTCCTGCTACAAAAATTGATTCCTTAATGAAAGCATCATGCCAGTCTAATGAAGCAATAGTCTCATCAAACACTTTCTGAGAGGTGATCAGTGTGATGCCAGCGCTCATTCAAAATGCCTCATTTGTTAGTCAGCAACTGCCTCGATCGGCTTATCCATCTCACTCGGCCAGTCAATATTGTATGGCTCAACGATACGGCCTTGCTCGTCGAAGTATCCTTCTTGCGTGAAAAACTGGTGCCGACCGGACGAGATGTTATCGACCCAGCGATAGCCGATACAAGCTGATTTGATAGTCACGGGGCCGAAGGAAACTTCTGCTTGCCGGCTCTTGATTGAGCCGGTGGGAACGCAGTCATCAAGCCACTCTGCCATTGAGTAATTTGAAACATCATAGGCGACAAGCTCCAAAGCCTGATTCGCTAGCTCACACGGAAGCATGAACAAGATGCGTAGAATCGACTGTTCCTTAAAAGCCACACCATTGGGCGCTTGCCACTGAGCCTGCACAAAATGCGATTCTTTCACATACGCGCAATCCCACATCAGACCAGGAAAGAACTGATTGAACGCCTTTTGGGATGTAATTAGTGTGATTGACGCTTCCATTGTGGCTGGTCAAACATAAAAACGGACCGTTCCAGAATTAAACCACAATAGACTGAGCCGCTAAACGGCGAAGCACCGGAATCATTTGCTCTAGTGCCAAGCCATCACAGTATAGCTAGTGACTAACACCAGAGCCACTCAACTGCGTTGACGGTAGCAGATTCAACTTCTGCCTGATTAGCGGCATCGCTTTTTCAGCGGCTATTTCGCCGGCCTTCATTGCACGTTCGATGTCTTCCCTTTTCTTGGAGAATATCGAAATTCCGCTTACATCAGGACTTATGACGATATCTGCGAACTGCAACTGATGTTCGTCAGTAACAGCAAGCACAATGTTTGTCATTCTCTCAGCGACTGAGCGGAAGTGACGCAACTCTTTCTCTGGCACTTTACGCAAAGGATCGTCCACTAAGACTGCCACCACAACATCGGCGCCAGTATCTCGCGCTGCAGATGCCGGCAAATTTGCACGTACGCCGCCATCAACGCAGAGCTTGTCGCCTATTTTCACGGGTTGAATTATCGGTGCAATCGCAGAACTGGCGCGCATCGCTGTGGCGAGATCGCCTTCGCTGATTCTGTAAGCCTGCCCGTCGATCAAATTGGTGACGACGGCAGAAAATGGAATGTTCAGGCTCTCGATGTTTTCCTTGCCTTTTGGTATATGTTTCTCCAAGAACTTTTGATATTTCTTGCCTGTCATAATGCCCACGGGGCCCGTTCGAAACGGGCGACACAAAACGGAAAGCGGCAGTCGAAGCGTTTTGGCCGTCCAAGTCGGGACATACGATTTACGAAAGTCTTCAAAACTCTTCTCGTTGGAAAGCTCATCAAAATCGACTCCTGCAGCATACATTCCGCCGACTATCGCGCCCATCGAATTGCCAACGATGTAATCGATTGGGAGTTTCTCGCGCTCGAATACTTTCAATACACCTACATGAGCCGCTCCTCGGACACCGCCGCCACCTAATGCGAGAGCCATGGTTTTCCTTTGGAGCGTCTTATTTACTTGAAACTTTCCATTGCCTGTGGCGAAAGGAACGAATTTCGGAACATAACCGTATTCCATAGAATGTGGATTTGCCGGTTTGATTGACGTCGCATTCGTCTCAATTTCAGTAGGCTTTGGATTGAATATCACTTCTGGTGCCGGTCCGTGGGACTCAACCGTCGACTTTGTAGCGGTTTCAATATCCGTATGCGCCACTCCACCTACGTTTGGATGAGCCGAGGTGTGAGAAGTGTCCGCGACGTTAGCCGCCTCGGACACTGATGAAATCGCTTCATCAGCCGCGAAAACCGCCTTCGGGAACGCCAGCGGCGCGGAGGCGAGCGAGACAAATAACGACAAAGCTAGCAAATGACGTCGTTTCATAATCAATACCTGGGTGACTCCTTGACTCGCCATCTTGGGGGTGGACCGCTCTTTCGCCTAAAACCGTAGCTCTGCCTACCTTTTCGGTCCCCGCCGTAGCCGATTGGCTACCGAAGCGATGTCGTAATACCTCTGCGGGACTGGCAAAATCCTTCGAGGTTCCAAGGTTTCCACTAATTTCCCGTTATTTGAGACGTTTACCTCATTTTTGGGGGGCTTGACGCTACTAGACGACTGGTCTATTCTAAACACTATCGCAGTGAACCCGAAAACCATTTCGTGGCATCACCCCCAGTTCAAACAACATAAGAGGAATTCCAATGTGGGTCGTAAGGCTGGCTTTAAGCCGCCCATATACGTTCGTCGTCATGGCGATTTTGATAATGATCCTGGGGATCGGCTCAGTACGCTCGATGCCTGTAGATATCTTTCCGGATATCAACATACCTGTCATCAGCGTCATCTGGACGTACGGTGGCATGTCAGCGGAGGAGATGGAGCGACGTCTTACGATTTACAGTGAGTATTCGCTCTCAGCCAACGTCAAAGACATTAAAGCGATTGAGTCTCAGACGACCGACGGGGTTGGCGTCATTCGCCTCTTTTTTCACCCGGGCGCCAACGTTGAATCTGCAATGGCGCAAGCAACCGCGGTATCACAAGGCATTCTGCGACGTATGCCACCAGGTGTGCAACCGCCAATTATTCTGCGCTATACGGCATCGTCAGTGCCGATCATTCAGCTTGCCTTGAGCAGCGAAACACTCAATGAATCACAACTATACGATTATGGGATCTTTCGAATCAGACAGGCACTTGCAGTAGTGCAAGGCACCACGCTCCCCGCGCCCTACGGTGGCAAAGTCAGGCAAATCATGATCGACATCGATCCGATGGCGCTTCAATCAAAAGGAATTTCTCCTCGCGAAGTCAATGACGCCATCAATGCGCAGAATCTCGCGTTGCCATCGGGTAAAGCAAAAATCGGAGATACCGACTATCGAGTTCTGCTGAACAACACGCCTGAGGTTGTGCAGTCGATCAATGATCTGCCAGTCAAAATGGTCAACGGCAAAGTGATTTTCATACGTGATGTGGCGCATGTCCGGGATGGATTTGCTGTCCAACAAAACATCGTAAGAGCAGAAGGTTCGCGCTCGGTTCTCGTCACCATTTTGAAAAACGGCGCAGTCTCCACACTGGACATCGTCAATCAGATCAAAGGTTTGGTACCAACGCTTCAAGCCGCTGCACCGCCTGGAATGCGAATCGAGCAGCTATTTGACCAGTCGCTTTTCGTAAAAGCAGCAGTCGACAACGTGGTGCACGAAGGAATAATTGCGGCATGTTTGACCGGGGCGATGATACTTCTTTTCCTGGGAAGTTGGAGGAGCACGCTTATTGTTTTGATATCAATTCCCCTGTCAATTCTCAGTTCGATAATTGCGCTTGACGCGCTTCGCATGTCGCTGAACATCATGACCCTGGGTGGTCTGGCGCTGGCGATTGGTATTTTGGTCGACGACGCGACAGTTGAGATTGAAAACATTCACCGCAACATTGCACTGGGCAAAGACCTTAAAACAGCAATTCTTGATGGTGCTCAACAGATCGCGGTGCCAACTTTTGTTGCCACATCAGCAATTTGTATTGTGTTTCTTCCTGTAATTTTGCTTGAAGGCCCGGCACGTTTTCTCTTCGTTCCATTTGCTCTGGCTGTCGTTTTCGCTGTTTTCGCATCCTACATCCTCTCCAGGACGTTGGTACCGGTAATGGTGAAATACTTGCTGAAGGGCGAGTTAGAAAATCATGCTCACACGGGGCAAGAAAGTGTATTCGAAAAACTTCACGCCTGGTTTAACGACCGCTTCGATCGCTTGCGGCGTGTGTATATGGCCGGGTTGCGCTGGTCGTTGGACTCACCGAAAGCCGTAGTCGGACTCGCTGCGGCAATTCTGATTTCTGGCGCGATATTACTGCCTTTCATTGGCAGAGATTTTTTCCCAATAGTTGACGCTGGACAATTTCGATTGCACGTAAAAGCGCAAAGTGGCACACGAATAGAGAAAACAGAGCAGCTCTTTAGCGCTGTTGAAGCTGAGATTCGCAGGGTTATACCGAAAGAAGAAATAGCCCTCCTTATAGACAATATAGGGATGCCGGCAGAGGCTTTCAACCTTGCATTCGGTGACAGCGCGACAATTGGTACAGCCGACGGTGAGATTCTCGTCTCGCTAAAACACCACCGCAAGCACTCGACGCCTGAGTATATGCGACTGGTGCGCATTGCGCTCAACGATAAGTTTCCAAATCTAACCTTCTACTACCAGCCAGCCGACATCGTCAATCAAATTCTCAGCTTTGGATTGCCTGCACCAATCAACATTCGGGTAGCCGGATACAACAAGGCAGAGAATTTGCAGATCGCCAGGGAGATTATAGATAGAGTACGCAAGGTACCTGGCGCTGTTGATGTGCATCTTCACCAAGAGGTTGATGCTCCACAGTTAAGACTCAATGTAGATAGAGCGCGTGCAGCACGTTTTGGACTCACCCAGCGCGATGTGGCAAATGATGTATTGGTATCACTTAGTTCGAACACACAGGTGACACCAAATTATTGGGTCGATCCGGAAACCGGAATTCAATATTTTCTTGCAGTCCAAACGCCTCAGTACAAGGTTGATTCCGTTAGCTCGATCATGAAGACTCCACTTTCCACAAAAGGATTAACGCAGCAAGCGGAATTTCTCGGCAATATTGCCACCATAGAGCACACTTCCGGATACGGCACCATCAATCATCTCAACATTCAGCCAGTCTTCGACATTTATGCGAGTGTGCAAACTCGAGATCTGGGCGGTGCGGCACAAGATATTCAGAAGATTTTGGACGAATACAAACCGAAGATGAAACCAGGTAATCAGATATTTTTGCGCGGGCTTGTGGAAAACATGGACAGCGCCTTTCTCAAACTCGGCATCGGTTTTCTCGGCGCTATTGTTCTTGTGTATTTACTGATGGTCGTCAATTTCCAAAGTTGGACAGACCCACTCATCATTATCACCGCACTTCCCGGAGCGTTCGCCGGCATCATCTGGATGTTGTTTTTGACGACGACCACATTCAACGTCCCGTCACTAATGGGTGCAATTATGAGCATCGGCGTGGCTACAGCCAACAGTATCTTGATGATTACTTTCGCGAATGAAAAACTATCGGAAGGTCTTGATGTTCGCTCTGCCGCATTGGAAGCAGGAAAAACCCGCTTGCGACCGGTAATGATGACGGCTTTGGCGATGATAATCGGCATGATTCCGATGTCACTCGGCTGGGGCGAAGGCGGCGAGCAGAATGCACCTTTGGGTCGCGCCGTCATCGGTGGTCTTTCGATGGCGACTTTCTTCACGCTCTTCTTCGTACCTGTTGTATTCAGTCTCATACGAAAAAAACTGCGTCCAACGCTAGTTGTGCAACCTGCAGAGGTCGCGTAGAAAGTGGTTTCGATACCGGCGGAAGTGGAAAAAACGCCCTCGAAGCAGTATCTCGGAGGTTACTTAGAATGGTGAAAAATCCTTGAAACCCTTGTATTTCATTAATTTGCGGGCAAAAGGTATTGACGCATTAGACCGACCGGTCTATTCTAAAAGAAGCGAAAAACCCAAGCAAAAAAACGCGGCAAAAACCGCTCGCCAACTGTCGGACGTAATGCTCGACGTTGGAAATTGCTCTCCAATGAATTTGACAACAGCCGAAAAGTGGAGCCTGAGTCATGGTTGAACAAACAATTCCAAAACCAGCAAGAGAAAATTCAACTACGACGCATTTTCGCGAAGGTAGAAAAGAGACCGGATTTGCGCGGTTGTTGGGAATCTCCGGAGTAGTTATGTCACTCGCTCTGCCGATCGGCGTGATTCCAAGGATTATGCAAGGTCAAGAATTAGGCGAGAGTCACAAAAAGATTGTTGAGCAGCTGCCGCTTGTTTCAACAACACAAGTTCGCCCAGCACCATCGACAAACCAGCTCAATCTGCCGGGTACGATCGAGGCTATTGTCGACGCCGAAATTTACGCTCGCAGTAGTGGATACGTGCAGCAGCGATTTGTAGATATAGGCGATCGCGTCCAAGCTGGTCAGTTGCTGGCGAAATTGCAAACACCAGAAGTAGAAGCTAGCGAGCGCGAGGCTGAAGCGCAAGTGCTTACATCTGTGGCGGCACGCGCTCAGAGCGAGGCAGACAGAGATCGCGCACAGGCAGATTTGAGCGCAGCCATCGCACAAGTTTCACAAGCAAAAGCATCTCTCACTGAAGCGGAGAGCGATCAAAAGTTTGCGCTGTCGACATACCAAAGATGGAAAAGTCTTGGTGAGCAAGGTGCGGTTTCCTGGCAAGATGTTGATGAAAAGGAAAACAGATATAAGACCACAACAGCCGCACGCCAAGCCGCGTTAGATAAAGTCAGCGCAGCAGAATCAAATGTCATTGCTGCTCGCGCAAAGGTGAAAGCCCAGAGCGCGACAGTAGACCTGAGTGCGGCAAATATACTGGCATCAAAAGCGCGTGCCACCAGAAGCAGTACTGAAAGAGCATTTCAAAATGTCACCAGTCCATTCACAGGGATAGTCACGGAGCGCAATGCAGACACCGGCATGCTGGTCACTTCCGGAAGCGAAAATTCCAAGACTTCGCTTTTCAAAGTCGCACGGGTAGATACGGTGAAAGTTTTCATCGATGTGCCGCAGTACGTTGCTGTCGGAGTGCGCGCAGGGCAGACGGTAAAAGTCAGTTTGAAAGAGTTTCCCGACCGCGTATTCAACGGCACCGTAGCACGAACATCAGTTGCACTCGATCCGGCTGCGCGGACAATGCGCACAGAAATTCACATCGACAACAAAGCGATGCTTTTGGCACCGGGCATGTACGCGGACGTGAATATCACTGTTCCCGTCACAGCGAAGACTTTCTTGATTCCAGCGAATTCATTGGTTTCTTCCAGTGAAGGTCAACGTGTGCTAACGCTGGCAAAAGATGGCACTGTTCACTTCAAAAAACTCCAGCTCGGAAAAGATCTTGGCACCGACATTGAAGTAATCGGTGGATTAAATGGAAGCGAATCATTGGTTGTGAATCCGCAAGACACTTTGACGGAAGGAGCAAAGGTAGTGACCAGGAAGACGAGGCAAGGTTCTTAGCTGCCACCTGGGTTTATTCAGCCAGGGTGCCTCGGCTCCGGCATTCAGGGTGACTTGCTATATAGGACAAAGAAAGACCTTTATCTATTAGGCGAAATCGGCACAATTCTGTTAAGCCGCGCCAGTTCTGCCATACCAGTCTTAAGCATTGCGCTGTTGCAGGTTTCACCCACCTGAGACGGCTCTAAGCCAAGTGCCCCCGTTACAAAGTGGGCGCCAAAAATTGACTCTTGCTGTAATCCAACCATAATGGGGGCATGTTTAATCGCTCGACCACCACTATGGTAATGCCGATGCCCTCCGGAAGGGGGGAGCATTTGCCACACGTGAGAATGTCTAGCTAACAAGTAGCTCAGCCGAATAAGTGTCGCAATGCCCTCTCTTCCGAATGCGGAAGAGGGGCTTTTTGTTTTGGAGGTTTTTTCAATGTCACAAGTCAAATCCACTACTGAATCGCCCGAATACTGTTTTGCCACAAAAGCAATTCACGAAGGTCAGGAGCCCGATCCCAGCACCGGTGCGTTAATCACGCCCATTTATCAAACTTCGACATTCGTGCTCGAAGAACTGGGCGTCAACAAAGGCTATCAATATGCACGAACTCACAACCCGACACGCAGCGCACTCGAAGAATGCCTGGCATCTTTGGAAAACGCTAAATATTGCTTGGCTTCAGCTTCAGGTCTGTCGGCAGCCGCGACAGTTATAAACCTTCTCTCCGCCGGCGATCACGTCATTGTCGGAGAGGACGTTTACGGCGGTGTTTACCGCTTATTCGAGAAAGTGTTTTCCAGATATGGTCTCACCTTCAGTTACATCGATGGAAAAGACATCAATGCCATCGAACGCGCTATAACTCCCCAAACGAAATTAGTTTGGCTTGAATCACCAACCAACCCCTTATTGCGCCTGGCAGATCTGCGAAAAGTTGCAGAACTAACAAAATCTCGCGGGCTGATTTTCGCGGTCGACAATACCTTTGCTACGCCATATTTCCAACGCCCGATCGAACTTGGTGCCGACGTTGTTATCCACAGCACCACTAAATATATCTCGGGTCACAGCGATATCATCGGTGGTGCAGTCATCACCTCTAATGATGAACTCTATGAAGTGCTCAAATTCCACAATAACGCTGTCGGCGCTGTGCCCGGACCGCTCGATTGCTTCTTGGCGCTTCGAGGGGTGAAAACTCTTGCACTGCGCATGAAAGAGCACCAAAACAATGCCTTTGCAGTTGCACGTTTCCTCGAACAGCACCCAGGTGTGGAGTCAGTTTTCTATCCAGGCTTGACGAGCCACCCGCAGCATCAGCTTGCCAGCGAACAAATGAAAGGTTTCGGTGGAGTGGTGGCATGCGTCGTCAAAGGTGGACTGGAAAATGCAAGAGATGTAGTCAGCAATACAAAGTTGTTCCAACTTGCAGAAAGTCTCGGTGGCGTCAAATCGCTCATCTGCCATCCCGCCTCAATGACACATGCGCCAATTCCGAAAGAAGTTCGCGAACCGCTAGGCATCGTTGATGGCTTGATCAGACTTTCCGTCGGTATTGAAGAAGCCAGCGACCTGATCAAAGATCTCGACGCTGTGTTGCCAAAATCAAAGAGCTTTGCAGTTTCGAAAGATAGAGAATTAGTTACCGCATAGAACGGAGTCAATCATGTCCAAAATCAAGGTGCTCAAATTCGGCGGTTCGTCCGTGAAAAACATTGGACGAATAGAGCATGTCGCCGATATCATCGCAAGCTACAAGCCACATCCTGTTGTTGTCGTTGTATCAGCTATGGGCGACACAACAGATCATCTTTTGAGCCTGGCTAAGCAATGCACAAAAACTCCGGATCAAAGAGAACTAGATTTGCTTCTTTCGACAGGTGAGCAAGTTTCAATCGTTCTTCTCAGTTTGATCCTCAAGAGAAAAGGACTGACAGCCAAATCTCTCACTGGACAACAAGCCGGAATCAGCACCACCGATGATCACGGCTCAGCTCGAATTTTGGGCATCAATAGCGAACTGATTAAGAACGAACTATTCGACAATGACGTGGTTGTGGTCGCTGGCTTCCAGGGCGTAACCGATGGCGGACAAATCACAACGCTCGGAAGAGGCGGCTCTGACACAACTGCAGTCGCACTCGCAGCTGCGCTAGACGCAAAAGAATGCGACATCTACACAGATGTGGACGGTGTTTTCACTGCGGACCCAAACGTCATCAAAGAAGCGGTGCCACTAAAAGAGATCGCATACGCGCGATGCGTAACGCTTGCAAAAAATGGCGCACAGGTAATTCACCCACGCGCTGTAGAACTTGGCGAACAGTACGATGTCATCGTCCGAGTACGAAATACGTTTAACCCCTCGAATAGAGGAACCGAAATCAAAGGAGAAAACGGAGTGGAAAGGCAAAAACAATTTTGCGGCGTCGCCGTAGATTCAAAACAAGGATTTATCTCAATTTCGAAATCTGAGGAGAGTTCCAATCTCCTCAAAGAAGTTACCGAATGCATCAGTGATTGCGGCATCTCTATCGAGAACATCCGCAAATCCAGCTCAATCGATAATGGTGCCAAATGCGCCACCATCCAGATTTGCTTCCAATATCAAGATCAGGACAGAGTCCTGGATGCGATTTCGGCGCTTCGTGAAAAGGACAAAGAAGTGCGCGTCAGCTCCGAACTGGATCTTTGCAAAGTGACCCTCGTGGGCAGCGACGAGCATGGCAACGCGCCAGCATCGGTAAAGGTAATCGGATGCCTGGAATCTAACAACATCGAAGTCAAATCAGTGCGCACGGGAGATCTCGCAATCTCTTGCCTGGTCGAAAAATCAGATGCGCAAAGAGCAGCAAGACTCATTCACGAAGAGTTCCAACTCGCCAACGAATTTGACTCGACTACAAGCGACGAACTTTGCCTGATTGCATAAGACTTTGTAGGGGAGGCACATGTGCAAATAGTCGTAGGGGAGGCACATGTGCAAATAGTCGTAGGGGAGGCACATGTGCCTCCCCTGCTCAGGGAGCCGCATGCGGCTCCCTTACAAAAGGAAAACCAAAACCGGGCGACGCATGGCGTCGCCCCTACAGTAGAAAGGGCACGTGCAACGCGCCACCACGAGGAAAAGGGCGCGTGCAACGCGCCCCCACGCTACGACTTCGGTTCGATGGCGAGAACTTCGTGAGGATCCCAGCGGAAGATTGCTATCACCAGTGGCAGCAAAGGATGATTCAAAGCCTTCGAGCTGAAGAAAACTTCGTGCTCACGCTCGGTCTTGGACATCTCATGCAACTGCGGAATGAAGCGCTCCAAACCAAGATGGCTGGCATGTTCAGCAGCCCCGTCATATTCCATGACGTTGGCGTGCTCGAGTTTTCCAGCAAAATACATCGGCAAAAAATAACCGATCAAGAAACACGAAAGTGCAACGGTTCGCCCGATCGTCCACATCATGGCTTCCCGCCAGAGCAGCGGTTTTTCGTTCAGAGCCTTCAACATCTCGCCAACCGTTTCTCGATGCTCGAGCTCTTCGCGCTCAATTCTTTGCACCGTCGCCCGCTCTTCCGGATCCCTGAGCGAGCGCCAGTGCCCGCTGTACGCTAAGGCTGCCGCCAACTCTCCCGAATAAGCTAGTCGAAGCAGTCGTACCAGTTGGCGCCGATGTTCTTGGGTTTCCATAAGTACACCTTGACCTCTCTAAATTTTATGCCCTTTGAATCCGGCAAACACATCTAGTGACTGGATTTTTCCATTTATTGACACTTTAGAACCTCCGCCAGACAAGGAGCCGTGCTACAACTGTTGCCGCGGAGGTGCCCATGTTCAATGTTTGCCCGGGTTGCGGAGAGTACAGCGATGACAAAGACGTCATCCCAGTGCCGCCCGTTGCTATTTGCCCCCACTGCCAGTACGGCAGCCCTTTCGTTCTCCTGCCGCTCTTTATCGTCACTGGCGCCAGCGGATCGGGAAAAACGACTGCGGCGTTGAAGCTGTCACGACTGATGAAAGAAGTGGTCGTGCTAGACCAGGATATTTTGTGGAACGAAACTTTCAACACGCCGGACGACAATTACAAAGCGTTTCGCAATACTTGGCTGCGATTGGCAAAGAACATCAATCAAGCTGGCCGTCCAGTTGTTCTCTTTGGCAGCGCCATTCCCGAACAATTCGAAACATTGAACGAGCGACGTTACATCGAAAAAATCCACTATTTGTCACTCTATTGCGAGCCGGAAGAATTGAAAAATCGACTGATGGCCCGTCCGCACTGGCGGCAATCAGGCTCAGAGGAAAACCTCAAAAACATGGTCGAATTCAACAACTGGTTGAAAGAGAATTCCGAGAAAACAGAGCCAAAAATGACAATTCTCGACACAACAGCAATAGACATTGCGGGCACAGTTGAAGGAATACAAAACTGGGTGACAGAAAGGCTTCAGAAAAGGTAGCTAGGATTTATCGTGGATGACCATCCTAGTCGAAAACTACAGTTGATCGGTCAAACACCGCAGGGCAAAACTATCTGAACAACCAAGCGTTCATCGCTCGGTTCGATTGAAGTGCGCCCCCCATGTTGTTGAACCATGAGACGTAACAAGTCAGAAGCGAGACGACCTCGCGCACTCGCCGTATTTAAGGCTTCCTTACTGCACTCCCCGCCAGGTGCGTTGATTGTCAAATTCAACCAATTGTTAACAGTTTTACTCTCAAGTGAAATTGTTGATCGAGCAGAAGCATGTTGCATAATGTCGTTCAACACGGCCGTCAACGACTGAACAAGCCGCGTGGCATCGGCATTGATGCTGACCTCTGCCTGCGGCAGTTTAAGGTCAATCTGTTTCTCCTCTACCGAGTCACTAACATTCATCAAGGCTTTGTTCAAAATTTCCGACAGTTGCACATCTTTTTTGACGACTAAGCTTTTACCTGACTGCACTTTTTCTACATCGAGCAAATTCGTGAGAAGTGCGATCAGGTCGGAAATGCTTCTCTTCAGCTTAACCACGACTATCTGCCCATCAGCGTTTAGCGGGCCAAAAACTCCTGCCTGCATCAAATCGGCTTTTGCAAGAAGTGAGGTGAGAGGTGTACGAAATTCATGAGAGGTCAAGGCTATCAATTCTTGCTTGTAGTGCTCAAGCTTGGTCAACTTCGTTGCAGCGTCTGAAAACGACTGCTCAACAAACCCGATCTCGTCCTCTTTTCCTGACGTTGGCAGCAAGGGTTCGCGCGCTTCCAGACGCTTGGTGTTGTCGACGATCCTGCGCACACGCGTTGTCAATCCACGAATAGTGTAGATGCCATAGCCGATTGAAAGGAGTATCGCAAACAACGCGGAAGCCAGAATAATGTTGCCAACGATTTGTCGCATATCAGTCTTTGCCCAAACATTCTGTTCTACCAGCTTTTTCTCTTGCTTTGCAGCTTGCTCAATCGGAATGACTAGTTGCGCCATTTTCCGCTCGGTGTCAGCAAGTGAATTGTGTCCAAAAAATTGTTCGACGCCAGAATCATATGGCGCCTTAATGAACTCTTCTTGGATCTGAATATGTTCTTGCACCATTTTGTCCAAAGACTCGACGTCCCTTGCCAAAACCGCATCAGAAGCGCAAATGACACGGAGTTGATCAACAATCCTTCTTACGAGATAACGACTTCGCTCCGTGTAGGTTGTAGTTACATTAGAAGGTGAAACGTTATACATGATGGCGTACACATCCGCACGGATTAGTGCATCCAGAAGATTGGAATGAAGGCTCGTAATTTGACTGAAGCGGTGGATTTCGTTGACATTGCCGCGAATAGAACTAATTACATTCCAGAGACCCACAATTGTGATTACCTGAACAATCAATGGCAGAAGCACAATGACAAGGCTATTTCGCCATAAAGTTGAACGATAGCGTTTACTCGAGACATTCTTGCTGCTGGAATTAGTTTTACTTGTGGAGTCATCAGTTACATGAGCGGTATCCATCGACTTATCTGGCTTGATGCTTAGCCGCTGAAGACCGACCTGCTGTTTCTCCAATTTGGAAACATGATTCGGCGACAATTCTGCAAGAGGTAAAGAAAACCAGAACGTCGAACCTTCACCAAGCTGTGACTTGAATCCCATTCTTCCTTGTTGTGATTCAACCAACCTTTTGCTGATGGCGAGCCCAAGCCCAGATCCACCCTTCTCTGCACCATCAGAGTGAGAAGCCTGTTCAAAGTGTCCAAAAATTTTCTGCTGAAACTCTTCTGGAATCCCCGTTCCATGGTCGACAACAGAAAGTTTGCCAAAATTGTTCTCACTGATTGTTTCAACTTCAACTTTTGCTTTTCGCTTCGAAAACTTGATTGCGTTGGTCAGCAAATTAAGTGCAATCTGTTGAAGTCGGGAAGGATCACCAATAATCAGCACATCATCAAGACGCGAAATCAGCTCAACTCCTGACTGATTTGCATAATCTTGAACTGTATCTACGGCCGTTTTCGCAATATCCTTCAGATTGACCTGTACAAACTCAAGCTCCCATCCGATACGACTAATCTTGTCCAAACTGATCAGGTCTTTTACCAGCGCTCGCAGTCGAGTTACTTCCAACAAAGACCGCTCAATGCGCTCTTCGCCATTGGCATTCAACTCATCAAATCCACTGTTCTTCAACGTTTCCAAATAGTGATTGATTTGATTGAGAGGCTGTTCTAGTTCTTGCGCCACAATGCGCGCAGTCTGAGCTTGAAACTGCTCGGCTTCTTTGATCTTTCGATTGGTATCAATGATTGCATCATTGAGAGCAGCGATCTCATCATGCCCACCTACCGGCGCAAGCACTACATCCTCCGTCTCCATAGCATGTATGTTATCGACTATTTTTTTGAGCCGAACAGCAATCGAACGGCTGAACAAAAGACCGGCACCAACGCTAATCAAAATAGACGCAAACAAAATTGCCAAGATGGACTGTTTTATTGCGGTTTCTCTTTCTTGAGATTCTCGCAGAAGGCGGGACTGAGAGCGCTCCAGCTCTTCAAACAAACGGCCTAAATTGCCACGATCAGTATTGAAAAAGATACCTTCTCGCCCAGTGATATCCCCACCAAAGAAATCCCTCAGTCTTTCTGCGCGTGGCATATCAGCTGTCAATCGAAACGCAATTCTCTGCTGCATCCCAGCCATCCACTGGTCGTGCAAAATTTGCAGCTTTACCTTGTCACCTTTCCAAAGAACGCGTAGGTTGTTAAAGCCAGTCCTTTGCAATTCTTGCGTCTGTAACAGCGCTTTCTTGTATTCCGGTTTTTGAGAAGCACGATACAAAGCATAATAGAGAAAAACCAGCGCTTCAGCCGTGCAAATCTGCTTCTTGCACTCAAGCACTCGTGAAGTCGCTCGCTCTTGCCTCTCTAAATTGTCTAGGCTTTCAACCGAACGCAGCAACAGTGACAAAAGACCAATCTGACATATGACAGGAATTGCGATTGCTATGACGACTTTATGAGTTAGCGTAAGTCTCATAGCATCGCGCCTATTTCAATATGTCGGACATAAAATCGGCGTCTTTACGGCCTCTCGCATAGTCCTTCGCAGCTAAATCTTTTCTACCGAGTCTCTCATAGGCTTTTGCTCTTGCGCCGTAACCCATCGGATCTTTCGGAACAATGTTGATCACACTCGTGTAATCGTCGACAGCCTTTTGATACTTATGCTGCAGAAAGAAGACATCGCCTCTGCCCTTGTAGAGCCAAAAACCTTTCTTGTTTAAGGCGATTCCTTTGTTATAACAGCTGATTGCCTCGTCATAACGCTTGAGCTGATAATTGATTTCGCCGAGCATTTTGTAGTATTCGTCATTGGGCGAAATTGCAATCGCAGTTTTCAAATCAACAATTGCAGCATCATATTTTTCCAGGTTGGCATCACAGTCGGCCATCATGCGATAGAGCCACGCGTTGTTTTGATTAGGCTCTAGGGTAACCGCCTTCTTCAGATCAGCCAGTCCAAGCTTATATTCCTCGGCAGCTATGTAGTACTTTGCACGGAGTGCATAAAGACTCGCATTCCTGGGAGATTGCTTAATCGCATCTGTCGTGACACGAATGGCATCAGAGCGATGACCGCTTCTGGAGAGCATCTCTGCGGTGTCAACAACTGTACGTGCTGTCACGGCCGCGACGGAGAAAACAGAGGACGCGGCAAGCAGTGAAAGGCTAATTTTCAGGGACGAACGGGTCATCAAACGAATAGCAATTCAAGAGACACTACCATTTTATCTCTTTATGCCAATTTTGATCGAATGCCAGCCTCGCAGCGAAGCCAGAGGCAGAAATGTCAACTGGCGCACATCAAAGCACAGGACAGAAACATCCGGTCGTAGTTAACTATGCGTGCAGCCTTTTAGTCATCTTCTTCTGCTTCGGTCTCATTCACAACTAGACTCATCCACAACTGGACTCCCTCACGATTGGACCTTCTTACGACTGGACTCTCTTACTACGGGACGTTCTTCGGTTGGACCATATTAGGTTGAACGGCTCCTATTTCGGAGGGGCGTGCAGAACGTGAACCTGACCTGGACTGTAATCGGTGATTATTGAACAAGCATTGAAGGGATCTTTGGTCCAAACACCGGTTGAAGAGTGGTTGTTGTATATGACTTTATTGCCATTTTCATCAACACCTACAATTCCTATATGTTGGCGATCTCCGCCGCCATCGGCGTAAATGACATCGCCAGGCTGAGCCGATTCAGGACCGTCTGACTGACTCCAACCGTTGGCTGCAAGTTCGCCTGCGAGGTTTACTACCGCAGCATCGCCCGCGTAGCCGTAGCCACCCTCTTGCAATATCTTTGAGACAGACGCGGCACAACCAACATTGCCTCCCTGGCATACGTTCGCCCATTCAGTTTCTGCCCACAGTTGACGGCCTTGTAAAGCCGCTTGTTCAGAGAGCTCCATGAGATTCATGTCGCCCTTACTCTGTCCATCCCAGGGCACTGCGGCTACATTAGCGGGAGGGGCGTCTGAGCCTCCGCCTCCGCCGCCGCCGCCACCCTGAAGACCTTGTTCTCCACCATATCCGCCACCGCCGCCACCACCACTTCCGCCACCACCACCACCACCACCACCAGCGCCACTGTCATACGCAGCACGCTGCATAGAGCCGGCACCACCAGCTGCGCTATCAGTTGATTCAGCGCCGGCAGCTTGAGCCAGCAATTGCATAACTTCCTGCCAAGTGCGGGGGAAGAACGGAATGTTTGGATGAAACTTGGAGAAGATATCGAGTACTGATTGTATGGCGCCTTGAAGTTGAGGCGTTGCTTCACCAGCATTCGCTTGTATTTCAATATTCAATGGTTGCCCAGGCTGCAGTGGTTCAGCGTTTGGATTTTTGATCAACTTCCCCTGTGCATTCAAAAAGAAGTCGGGCTGTTTTCCAGAACGCTGATTCTGAGCCTGAGAGCTAAACTCAATATTGGAAGCATTTTTGAATACATCTTCGAATTGAGCGGGAGTTTGATCGCCGGCATTGCCGACACCCAACTGTTGAAAAATGTCACCAAAAGCGAGTTGAGATGGCTCGGGTCCTGGCATTCTGTCGCCAAACGGCAACTGCCAAGCAGCTCCGGCTAGGTCTCCCATAAGCGGGTTCAAACCTGGTGGCATTTGCAATAGGTTTCCATCAAAGGGTGGCATCGGGCGTGTTTCCTGTTAATTATGAACCGCGTCCATCTACACTATTCAGAAAAACGCAATGAGTCCGGAACGTTTTGTGCATTTTTTGTTTATACGAAGTTTCGCAAAACCTCGCACGTTATCTAAGGACCAATAGTCAAAACAGGAAGGACAGAGCCGCCACCACTAACACCGACAATTGGTGCATCGACACTGGAGGAGCCGCCAGGTCGAATTTGGGTGTTGTACCCGCCACTTGCGCTGATTTTTGAAGTGGGAGGATATGGATTCTCGACCGGAATAGGCCAAACATAGTCGTGATCGTGTCGCCTTGGCGGACGTGGAATGGCTTCATCTCTCACAGGATCGCAATCCGGTGGTTGTTCCTGGCCTCCTTCACCGCCCCCTTCACCACCACCTTCGCCTCCTCCTTCACTTTCGTTTCTTGGTTCGTTGGTTTCGCCGTTGGGCTGACCACCATTCTCGCTATTATCTCCGCGGCTTCCTACGCTGTTCGTTCCTCGGCTTTCACCGTTTCTTCCGTCGCCAACACTACTTTCGTTTCCACTTCTTCCACTTGGCCGGCCGCCCAAGCGGCTATCGTTTAGATTGTCGCCAGAGCTACCGCTTCGTTCGTTGTCTCGACTTCCGCTATCACCTTTGCCGTCTTTCTTACTGCTCGCGCTATCGCCGGCGCCATCGTTGAATCCGCCCATGAGTGGTTCTCCTTGTCGAAATAATTACTGTGTCTTAGCGAATGACGCCATCGCTATGCAGCTGGAACGGCGGCAGGTGGCGGTACCACCACAGGACGGGTATTCCAATCGGGTGGAATGATCAACTCAGTACCAGCATTGATAGTGTCCAGATCCTGATACTTATTCGCATCAGCCAATTGCTTCATGGCCGCTTGAAGTTCTGGTCCGTCATAACCAGCAGGCAAATTCAGGGCGTTTCTTACAATGTTCGTCAGGTTGTCACCGTCCTTGATTGTGTAAGACGCTTGCGCCTGTGAATTCAAACCAGCGTCACCAACTGCTTGTCCTTCTTGCAATGCTGCTGAATGAACATCTAAGTTGCCAACTTTAAAATTGCCTTGGTTGGAACCATCAACATTCAACGGTCGATTCAGACCGGCAATCGCAATCGGCGCACCAGCTTGATCTGTTCCATTCAAATCTACGTCTTCGACTGATGATTTGCCGGAGTAGGTATCAACTGTAGTTTTCTTATACAGATTTGGATTACCTTCTTGCGGAGTGTAGAAGCCGAAATTGCCTTGTCCGTCTATGAATGGCGCTTGTATTGGGGCTTTATTACCATTCTCGTCAACCCATGAACCATCAGCTGTTCGCTTCAACTGGTGATTTGCCTGCGCTCCATTTTCGAATCTCGAGACATTGATGCCGTCAATATTATTGTTTGAATCATAATGTAGTGCAGTGCTGGTTCCATCAGCTTGAACTATCGTTTGCGGCTTGCCATTCTCAGAAAATACAACAGCGTTTTGTGGTTGATCAGGATTGTAATCTTCGCCAGGTCCCGGCATTGGATGGTCGTTTCTGAATCCATCGATGTCGGCAGTATTCGGATCATCATCACTGTCGCGATAGCCTAGACCATCTAGCAAACTCGTCTTGGTGTGAGCTTCGCCCTCTTTGTCGCGCAAAGAAGTGAGGAGGTTCTTCAAGTCTTCCGGGCTTTGTCCAGCTAGCCTGTTCGCCACAGAACCTTCGACACCAACATCATCTAAGAATGCTTGAATGTCGGAATCGGCAAATTCACCATCGCTACCCTCGTTGCTTGCTCCTTTGTTAGTCGCATAAGTATCCAAGGCATTTTCCAGCTCCTGCCCATTGCGATCCAGAGCTTGCACTAGTCGCTGGTCAGTCGGTCCGCTAGTGCTGTCATAAAGCTCCAGAGTCTGTAGTAATTGATTGCCATTGGAAGTGTCATTCTTCAGATCGCCACGAACAGTTTGAAACCAGGCCTTGTAGCCTTCCGGATTGCTAGCGTATTCTTGGTGCGCGTTATTAACTTCTTCTAGAAGCACCTGTGTTTTGTCACCAACGCTTTGACCCGCGTTCATTCTTTGTGCATCCAGGTGCGCATCTTTCTCAGCAGCTTGGTTCGACATCTCGTAATCTCCAGGTGAAGCATTCCAGTCCCTGCATTTTGCGGTTGACCTTGTAAACACGTCCGGAATGATTTGTGTAAAATTTCGGAATAAAATGGGCGCCGCGCCCAGCGTGTGACCCTAAAGCGCCTTGAACAAGGCCTCGAGCTGTTCGATTTTGCCGGACAGACCATCCAGATTGATCAAATCGAGGTCAAAGGCCAGCCGAGGCTCAGCGGCTTGTTGCTCATTCAAACGCGATTCGTCCAAGAGTCTGACAGGCAGCCCGCAACTTCTAGCCATCTCAGCAAGATGTGCGGCATTTACCTCAGGAGAAACGCTGAAGACCATTTTGGGTCCGCAATTTCCCTTCCAGACGCTCAAGAAGCCCCTGAATACCCGAGAAAATGCAAGCCCAAGTCTTCGCCGTTTTTCAAGATTGACCAACTCGCGCTGTCTTTGAGCACGCAGTAAGTCACCATCAAGAATGAAATCCTGTATCGCCATCTGCTCATTGATAGCAACTTCACCACCAACGATAAGCTTCAGACGGCGGGCTTCTTGAATCAAGCCGTTTGAAAAAACAGCGCAACAAGTCTGGGTCCAAGGCTTAAGAGCAGATGTGATAGTCCATGCGAACACACACTCAAAATCTGCATTCGCTTGCCACATAGAAGGAATGGTGCCGAGGCGGAGAAAACCTTGCGACGAAGAGTGCTCGACAATGAGCGAGTTTGTTGACTTTGCCCAAGTCACAAGTGTTTCGGTCCGCGCGTGCGAGAGACGCACACCTAATGGCTCTTGCATAGACGGGGATACGAAACAAACTGCGTCGCTGATACCATATGAATTCAAAATATCAGTTCTCATCCCCTCCTCGTCCACTGGAATCTCCACAATAGATCGAGCATTCAAGTCGAGAAGAGAAGCAATGTCCGCTGACCCCGGAGCCTCGACGACGCAGCAGGAGCGCTGCTTTGTTGTTAGACGAACAATAAAATCAATGCATGACTTGTAATCCGGAAAAACAATCAGATTCTCGGCTTGGCACGAGACGTTCGAATCACGCTTAAGCTGCTCACAAAGCACCTCTCGAAATGAAACGAGTCCACAAGGATCGAGATCCGCTCTTGGTCGTTTTGCCGATTGACGGCGAAGTGTCTTAAGGTACTTGTGAGTGAGGTAGTTCTTGCTGTATGTGCCTTGACTGGCATTATCGTCAGACGGAGGACGAAAATCCATCGGCTCATCAGTAGCCACCTCGTCAGCTTCTGTGGATGCGCCTTGGTTGTGAATACTGGCAAATCGAAGTTCATCGGAAAAACTGACCGAAGTTCTTTCTTTTCTCGGAAGCACATATATGCGTTTGCGCTCCTCGGCGGAAAGATAGCCGTATCCAGTCAATTTTGAAATAGCTTTTGAAACAGTCTCGCGCGATACTCCCAGCATCGCAGACATATTCCTTAAAGACGGAAGTCGGCCGTCACAGACATCCTCAAGCTGACCATCATCGAGCGCTTTCTTTATATGAAAGAAGATCTGATCATGCAATGAGACAGATCCATGAGAATTCAATTCACTGGCGATCGAGCGCAGCGATACCTTCTTTGTTGTCTCTGCAGCAATCGCGTTTTGCGGATGGCTAGTACCGACGGTGGTGCTAACAAATGCTGCTTGCTGATAAAGGTTTTGATTGAATATTGATTGATCCACTGAACTCACCACGTCAAAGAAAAGCCACTCGCAAATGCACCGATAGGGCGGTCGAAACCGCCCCTTGGTGTATCATCCCCTTCACACTTTAGATTTCATTTGGTTCGGCTTAGGCGCAACTACCAATGCCGTTATCCTAGGGAAAATGCAGGTACAAATCTGGAATTTTTTGTGCATTTTCTGTGTAAGACAAAATAACTATTCGGTAGTTGGATTCGGGGCTTTGATTCAGGGGTTCGCTCCGGCGGTTGGATTCGTCGCCTCGCACGCATCAGACACGCACCTTATATGGATTCGTTTGCGGTGCAGTGCGGCATGCACAAAATTTACACAAACAATTCCAGATAATTGAAGGTGATCTAAATATAGTTTGCTTGAGGATTTCCCATGAGCAACACAACCTCTTCGTTTACCGATTTCGCCCTTGCAGACCGCTTGGCTCCACGCGTCGCAGAATTCGCAACGCTGGACAAACCTCCGGAATCACTTAGCTTTGTAGAGGTGATGAAGGACTACAAACAGAGTCAAAGTCCAAAGCAAGACATCCAAGCTAGCCCCTTCACGCAGCTAGCTCAGTATCTGAAAGCTCTACCGGAAAACCAGAAGGTTGACGCGAAAGCTTTGATAGATGCAGCTAAAGGAAGCAATACATTCGGTACGCTGGAGCCGTTGCTTCAGAACTCTGTGAGTGTTGTGCGCACAGGAAATCACTTTGATATTGAACGGCGAGAGAATAGCGAAATTCCAATCGAGCGAGATATCCTTGAAGGAAACGCATCGGCTGACAGTTTGAATGTAGCAAAAAACATCGCCTTTGACATAACAGCAGACGGCAAGAGCATCAGCGGGTTAGAAGGACTGTCTTTGACAGTTTCAGCTTTTGGATCCGACAAAACGATTCGAATGACGCAAATAGATATTGCGTCGGGAAAAAACGATCAGCCGGCTCTCATTGCCCACATCGAGAATCCATTGCCTGACGCCGCCAGAGACATTTTATCGATGCCGGCGAGCATCGCCGTCCCCATAGAATCGAACAAGAACGGACTATCTCTTCCTCAACCAAGCAGTATTTTCCACGCCGCGGCCGAGAGTGCAGGCGATACGTTGCCAGGATTGCTCTTCTCTGATGCGTTTAATGACCTAGGAGACGTTTCAAAATTTGCAGAAGAAAATCCAAAATGGATTCATGACGTTATCAAACCGATGTTCGAAGAGGTGAAGAAGCAAGCGACAAGCCAAACGACAAGCCATTCTCAAACAGATTCTTCACCTCCCTCCGCAAGCAACAATCGCATCGAAAATCAATCGGTTCTGCCTGCTGACTCCACGAAGAACAGCGATAAGGCAAGCTCGGACAATACTGCTAATAATGCAAATCTCGAGAAGATAAAAACGCCGGGCGACTACGAACAAACAATCGCTGTAGATGGCAAAGATCGTCACTATACGTTGCATGTTCCACCTGGATACGACGGGTCAAAACCAATTCCGTTGCTGGTGATGCTTCATGGACGTGGGGGCGACGGCAAAGAATTCGCGCAGCGCACCCACATGAACGAAAGAGCTGACAAGGAAGGATTTGCAGTAGTCTACCCGGATGCAACGAAGTGGTTGGGCAGAAAAGACTTAAGCGCTTGGGACGCTGCAAATGGTTTGGTACCCCCTGGGGCCCGCGCCAATGATCTCAAGTTTCTCCGCGACGTAATCGACCGCAGCCAGTCGCAACTTGAAGTTGATCAAAAACGCATTTACATGATCGGTCATTCAAGTGGTGGAATGATGACTTACCTGGCTGCCAGCGAGATGTCTGACAAACTAGCTGCAGTTGGCATTGTAAGCTCTGCGATGAGCGGCAAGGAGCCAAAGCCCAAATTCCCAGTATCTGTAATAAGCACACATGGCACAGATGACGAAGTGATACCCATCAAGGGGCTGCACGGCGTGCCACCAATTTTATCTGAGCTAGGCATCCCGACTTTCAATACACCTCAGTTCGCGACCGACTTTTGGAAAAGACAAAATGGCATCACTGAAAACGGCACAATAAAACAAGAAGGTGATGTCACCGAGAAGCTCTATAGAAACACCAGCAACGGTACAGCCGTAAAGGAAATCACTTTAGAAAACAGTGGACACACGCCAGACGAAAAGTTTGATGTATATGACAAAATCTGGGACTTTCTCAAAGAGCATCCCAAGTCGAGCGGCAATGTAGCACCATCCAATGATCCGACAGAACTATTGGACAATAGAACAAACCCTCTTCAAAGGGTTTTGGATAACATTCAAAAGCGCGGTGCAGACGGCATTGCTGAGGACGTCGCGAAACTTTACGCGCATGCGGCGTCGCTTCCAAATGGTGCAATTTACCCTTCCAAAATGCTAAAAAATGCAGAAGATAAACTGGGGAGCAAACTTCAAAATCCAGTAACTGATTTAATCGATAATACTACCGAGTTATCGAAGACTGGAAATCAGATAAGGCTGAAAACGTCACAACCAAGCATTTTACCAATCAACAAGAATCTTGGTATCGGAACTATCGAATCTCTAAACCTGAACAATGTCAAATTCGATCTCGACAGTGAGAAAGGCAATCCAAAACTCAGCGAAATTGAAGGAGTTTCACTCAACATTCAAGCTTTAGGGCTAGATAGGAGATCAAATCTGCACAGCCTGACAGACAAAGAAGATAGCAATGGGCGTCACACCTACAACTTCAATTTGGACAATCCAGTACCAGCGCCGCTTCGGTGGTTGATGCTCGCGCCATCGACGGTAAATATCGGAATGCAGGTAGACATCAACGGTAATGTCAAAATTGGAAACGAAAAACAGTTGATGAATGAGCTGCTAGGCAGAAATCCGATCACGCGAGGATACATCGATCAGATAAACGACATCAACGCATTAATTAGAGACCCTGCGAGCGGCGCATTACCTACCGTCAGGCGAGATATTGGTATAACAAGCGGATTGAGCGGATTAGGTCTTCTTGCACCCCGCTACCGTCTTCCTATAAGCCTTTTAGGAGGCCTCATAGGGGCGCCTGCAGTCATTCATTGTCTTCACGAAAACCAGCCAAAACCATAACCAAAAAATTCACAAATCTGTCCGGTCTTATTCACCTGCAAAATCATAAAGTCACTGTGGCGATAAGCCAACTTTGTGATTCACGATTACTAAAAAGCAGGTATAAAATGGCTAAGAATGGGTTTTCGTCAGATTTCCCTGCGAGCATTGCAGACAACGCTCAAGAAGCCGACTTTGGCATCGATATGAGAGAGCAGTCGTTCAACTCAATACTATCCAGAGTTGCGGCACCTTCTGAAAGCAGCACGCGATATGTGCCACAGGACTTTTCAATTGCAAACAACTCCAGGTGCGAAGGTACCAGAATGACTTCAAACCCACTGGCGCAAAGCGCACACGAATCCCAATCGACGATCAATAAACTGCCACGTATGAGCATCCAGAATACATTCTTCTAAAGTTAACCGACAAACCTGTAGCGCCAACAATGCAAGTGTCCAACGACGCTTGCATTGTGTTTTGCATAAGCGCTAAAGACATCTGGTACGGCAGAAAGAGCGAGCCAGATCGAGAATATGCCGGTTTACTCAGCGCGCTGAAGGCGAAGTACAAGCTAAGTACAAGGCAAAACAAAGCAGGCATCTATCCGTGCCAAGTCTCAAGCACGCACAAATGATTGCTGGCTTGCTTGTTGTGACCAAACAGCTATATGCGCGCGACATCATAGAAAAATGCGAGCCAGCAACAAATCGCCGGACTGCGAGAAGCAGAAAGAGAAAGCACACTGATGCGAGTCGTGCCTGGCATGCTGTTTTGAACGCACCAGCTCAAAACATTTCAAACAAAACGAACTCTTCGCGCGAACGTTGCCAAGACACTTTTGCTGAGTTTTAATCACCACAAGGCGCAAAAAAGAATTTGATTTTCTTTTTGGGTGTACCGGCTGAATAGCCCGAAAACAGGCGCAGAACATTCGTTATCGTTTAATGCATGCACAATTGCGCTTGCCGAAGTCAGGCGAATCTACGAGAGAAAAAACTTGCCCCTCTGCCATCATCTTTGATACCAATAATTACAACTTGTTTTTCCAAATCAACACACACACGACCAAACCCTCCAACAAACCAATCTCAGCCATTCGAACAATTTCCCACAGCACTATTCATGCTGTGTATCCGCTCGTATTCCGGCTGATTCTCATCACGCAATAACACCTACGCTCGACGAAAGGAAGCTGGTAAATGGATCTGAATGAGGAGTTTGCAGAGAAGTTGGCATGCCCGAAGTGCAACCGCCCCGCGAAGAAGAAACCGAAGTGGTTTCGACTTCACAAACGCGGCAACCATACGCACTTCTACTACCGCTGCGCGAAGTGCTACTCCGAGTTCGAAGGGGTCGTTTCGGAGGAGCTGTTAGCGAAGCTACGGCAACGAGGCATCGCAGAAGCAGACCTCGCTGAACGCAGCGAGAGCTCCAAGTCCGCCAAGCCACGCAGTCAATCGCGCAACGAACTGACCTGGTTCTTTTTGCCAGCCTTCGGGAAAAAGCGTCGTGAGCTGCGCGACATGAAGCGGTACCAGATGTCCTTCGAGCACGCTCTCTGGAGTGACGGCAACGACTACCTCAGCCACGTGGTTACCCAGGAAGGAAAGAACTGGAAGTCCTGACCTAACCGCTCGCCAAAGTACTCTTCACCAGATTACTCTTCGAGCCAATAAAAATAGCTATACAAGCAAGAACACAAACTACAGAAAGGTTCGCCCATGAGCACGCACACAACCCCAAAGGCTGCCAACACGACCGACTCCAACACGTTCACCACCCACACAGGCGCCAAACGAGAAATCCCAGCCGACCTTCAGCCCGGCCGCACCGTCACCGGCATCTACCTGCACACGGACCGCCCTCAAGGAATGATTGTCCTGCGGTTACTCAAAGGGGCGCAAGCACGGATGAGCGTCTACGAGATCGCAGACGACGTGTTCGAGCGACTCCTGCCGGGCATGCCCCTCAGCGGTGTGGTCGATCGCGTGGAGTTCGATGGCATGGAAAACATGATCGCCATCCTCAAGGGAGAAGAATTCCGACAGATTTGCTGACGGGTTTTCTTCCATACGACGAAGGAGAGTTTGAGCAAACCAGCTTGATTTAAGCGAGTCAAGCCCAACAGAGACCAAATCAAATCGGATCACATAGGAAGGAGTGGATGAGATTATGTCTGCTCACTTACGAGCTACTTGCGCGGCTATTCTCACCGCGGCCCTCCTCTGGTTGGGCTTGTCGCCACGGGTAGCGCATTACATTTACACGTCCATTCTCATGCCACGTTGCAGAAGCACAAATTTGGACACGAGTGTCGATACGGCAGACGTACACGTACAGCCAGTCTCATTCGCCTCCGCCGGAGTATCAACACTGTATGGACACCTCTGCACACGTCGTGACAGTCACAAGCTGGTCGTGTATTTCGGCGGGCGACGAAGCAATCATGCCAAAAACATGATTCGTGCAAAAGCACTGCTGCGGGCAGGAGTTTCTGTATTCATCTTCGATTACAGAGGCTTCGGTGAGGCAAATGGACGCGCAACGGTAGATTCATTACTCGAAGATGGGCTTGCAGCCTATGATGCTGTCATCGCACTCGGCTATTCCGCAGACCAGATAGTTCTCTACGGAGAGAGTCTTGGGGCTTCGGTTGCTGCCTATGTATCGTCCAAGAGAAAGGCTTCTGGACTCATTCTGCAGTCCGGGTTCTCGTCGTTGGAAGTCCAAATCAAGGACATGATTCCACCGCTGCGAGTCTACCCTGGCTGCATGTTTCCCAAGTTGCAACTCTCTACTGCCGATAGCATCAGGGAAAAGCACCCGCCCTTGCTGATTCTGCATGGTGACCACGACAGAGTCGTGGATAAGAAGCATGCCGATAAGCTCTTCGAAGTCGCGGGACCCGATACTAGACTGGTTGTACTTCCAGGTGCGACGCATCTAGGAGTGCAGGCGCGGGATGACTGGTATCTGGCGGTGAGGGAGTTTTTCTCGTCGCTCGAAACCGGCATTACCCGCCAGAATTATGCCAAGCCCGAATCTACAGAGAGTTAGGAACTCTAATGAATGATAGCGACAAGTCGGCGCGGAGAGACCGCCGGCACCTGTCTGTCGTGAAAAAAGTCGAGGTAGGCGGCGAAGAACACAAGGAAGAGCGCGCCGACAACGCATCGACGCGAGAACATCCGGGAAAGCTCGACCCCAAGGACTACGTTGGGCAGGGCTGCGTCGTCTTCGTGGGGTTTCACCCTGACGACCTCGACTTCCATGCCGCCGGTCTGGCTGCCTCGCTCACCGCTGCCGGTGTCGAGGTAGTTTATGTCGTCGTTACAAGCGGCGAGAAGAACGGTAACGCTCGAGTACGTGAGCAAGAGCAGTGGATGGCGGCATGCGCTGTTGGGGTATCGCACGTGGTCTTTCGGCGCTGGAAGGACAACGGGCTTGCACAGGCATACCGCAGTGGACGTTTGCAGAAGGAGATGGCGACCATGCTTCGGATGCTGCGCCCATATGCCGTCGTTTCCTTCAGTCCGGGCTTGCTCACCTCCACCACCTTCGGTCCGGAACACCCAGATCACCGATATGGCGCGCTTGCTCTCTGGGATGCGATTTACCCGGAGGCGCGGCAGGAAGAGAAAGTCCCCTGGTGGAAGTTCTGGAGAGAACCGCTCCCAGGACATCAGGTGCGAGAAGTGCTTTGGTTCGGCGATGACCTCGTCGAGCCATACAAGGCAAACTGCTTCCTGGAGGTCGACAACCACTGGGGGAAGGTTTGCAATGCGCTGCACGCGCACGAGAGTCAGTGGAACGGAGCGGACATCCAGCTGAAAGCCACAGCACGAGCGCTCCGCGCCGCAAAGCGCTGGGGTCATGATGGCATCGCGGAGGAGTATCACCGCATTGCGATTCCGTAGCTGACCTGAGGTGAACGAAGTGGAATGACCTGAGCGAAACGGCTCCAGTCCGTGTTCCGCCGACAGCGCCGACAAAGAAGAAAACAATTCATCCTGGAAGGGGAAAACCATGGGACGCAGCAGGCAACTGGCCTTCCTCTTCGAGGATAAGGGCGCTGCTACAATCACCGCACGTGGTGGCAAAGGTTTCGGACTGAGCGAACTTGCTCAACTGGGACTTCCGGTTCCGGCCGGTTTCACCATCACCACCTCTGTAGCTCGCGCCTTCGCGCAGCACGGCTGTGTCCCCAAGAGGCTCAGCCAGCAGCTCCGTCGTGAGATGCAGCAGCTCGAACAGGCGACTGGTAAGCGGTTCGGCTCTGCAGAAGATCCGCTCCTCGTCTCGGTTCGCTCCGGAGCCGAAGTTTCTATGCCCGGTATGATGGATACGATTCTCAATCTCGGTCTCAACCGTGAGATTGTAGAAGGGCTGGCTTCTCGTCAGGGTTCGCACTTCGCTGAAGATTGTTATCGACGCTTTCTGTCGATGTTCCGCGACGTGGTCAAAAGCGATGTGCCTGAGGATCCGTGGCTGCAACTCGAACTCGCCGTAACGGCAGTCCTCGAGTCGTGGAATACACCCCGTGCTGTCGCATATCGCAGGGCATGCAGCATCTCGAACGGGTTGGGCACGGCGGTGACCATTCAAGCGATGGTATACGGCAATCTCGACAAACGCTCCGGCACCGGAGTCGTCTTCAGCCGTGATGTTGCGACCGGCGAGAATCGCCTTTTCGGCGAATTTCTGGTCAACGCTCAAGGCGAAGACATTGTCGATGGCTCGCGCACGCCCTTGCCAATCGAGGCACTGAAAGCGTGGAATGTCGACGTGTATAGGCAGCTGGAGACAATCGCTCGAAAGCTCGAAACACACCGCAATGACGTAGTGGATATTGAGTTTACGGTCGAATCCGGCAAACTGCACATCCTCCAGGTGCGCAATGCAAAACGCACACCTGAGGCGGCAGCTACCATCGCAACCAACTTCGTTTGGGAAAAGCGCTGGACCAAGAAGGAGGCCCTCGCTCGCGTCAGCGCCAATCAGCTGAAGGCGTTGAGCGAGACGGGGTTTTCCGACGAGGTGCTTGCTCAAGCAGACGAGGAAGGAAAGGTGTTGGCGAGCGGACTGGCAGCATCTCCTGGTGCGGCAGTCGGGCGAGTCGTGGTCACCTCAGCGCAAGCAGTTGCGGCGGCAAAGCTCGGAGAAAAGGTCATTCTGGCGCGTCCTGAGACTTCTCCGGACGACCTGAACGGCATGCTTGCAGCCGCTGCAATTATCACCGCCACAGGTGGAGCGACCAGCCACGCAGCAGTAGTTGCGCGAAGTCTCGGCAAGCCTGCGGTAGTCGGATGCCGGTCACTTAACGTCCAAGAAGGGCAGGTGGTATCGGTTGATGGGCGCAGTGGGCTGATCATCGATGGTGAGCTCACAAAGACGGGCGCACTCGACAAGAAAGAGGTCAACCTCTTTCTGAAGTGGTGGCAAGCTGAGAGCACTGGCGAGCAGCCGGCACTGCGCTTCGAGATGCTCAGCGAGCGCGTTACGGCATCGTTGCTCCTCAACGATTTCTACCTGGTCGACACGATGGCAAAAGCGTCCTCAGCAACGAAATTGGAGAGCGAAGCTGCTCAGCTCAAGGCTGATGTGCACAAAGCCACGGCAGACAGATTGGCTATGTATCTCATCTGCGCCGTAATCGGCGAAGCAGGATACTGCTTTAGCAATCACAATCTGGCAAAGTTGCAACCAGAGTGCCGTAACGAGCTGGACATTCTGCGGCAAGAGTATGACAGCCACCGTCGCCGTTCCATCCAACGATTGAAGGAGATGCCTCACGACAAGCATGTACGTTTTTTGCATTTGATCGCCACAGTCTTCGAGGCGAAAGCCTGGGGAAACGTGGGAGTCGGCGGCGTTGGTGGAAAGAAGTGGGCGGTCATCGCGCGCTCTGCCGAAGGCTATCTCAAAGGGCAGGTCAACGCAACAGTCTTCGCGGATCATGCGTTCGACCTCGAGCACAACGGTGGGAGCGTCTTTGGCAAACATCCGATGATCGCTCGTAACACCGGGAAATTGATGAATGCCCAACTGGAGACAAAAAAACTCACGTCCAGCGTGAGCGGTCTCTACCGGCGTTTGACCGAGCTGGACCCACAAATGTCTCCTCAGACAAAAGCTCTCTTTCGCAAGGGAGCTGAGATGGGTCTCTGGTCGGATCACACGAAGGTTCATTAAACATCAAGCATACTGATCACCCCTAGGATGCTTGAAACAACGCGTGCATAACTTTCGCTCTGATCCGGAAGTCATGACGTGACACTGGTGGAAATCTTCGATTCACCGGCTTGCAGGCAGGACAAACGAATCGAAGGAAGGGACGGTGCGGTCCCTTATCAAAAAGCGGGCAACTCAGTGCTTTTGTTTGAATCAAACGAAAGTCTGGTCAGGAAGGAAGAAATCTTCTTTCTATCTCGGGATGCAAATGCATTGTGATAGTTGCCATGTCCGCACCAATTTGATTGCACTAAAGAGCTACAGAAACGCTGCTACGTTTGCTGTGGCGTGCGAGCGAGAAATGTCGTTCTCGATCGTGCGAACAAATTATGGCTGGCTCCGGCAGTCAGCTGCAACACCAATGCGATTGGCAATCGCATCCATGAGCAGACACTTGTGGACATGGTCCTAAGCGAAAGTGCGTTCTTCCCCACCAATCCAGGGGGTCAGAGGAGTGCGCATCGTAGGACAGTCGGTTTCTGAACACGCATACTGCAATATTTTGCGGGATGTAGTTGACAGAAAAACTGAGTACCGACTGTCGGACTTCAGCCTGGGGAGCCGCGTTATACAAACGCTAGGCGGTGGATGCTCCTGCCGCGACAAGCTCCCCATCGTGATGTAGCAAATGTAATATCGCCATCCAAATGGAAAGGGTATGTCATGTCCAAGAATCTCACCAACACCGGTCGCAGCAGCAGCAGCAAAAACAAGAACGGCGGACCCACGATGGTCGATCGCACGCAGAACATCGCGGCGCTGTCCAACGTTTCCCCGGCAGAAGCCGCATTCCTTTCGTCGCTGCCTGCCGAGGAGTTCAACGCACTTCTCGAAGAGTGCTCCGACATCGCCCGCGGTATGTGACGCAAGTCCCTACAGACAGGAATGAGATGATTAACACGAAAGAGGTCGTTGCTGCACAAGAGCTGTACAAAACTCGCGTCGCATCGATTGAGAGGGAGAATACGCGCTGGGTTGCTGAAATCGAGCGACACTTCGCCAATGACCCGGCGGTGTGCAACCAGCAACTCGCCGTCATTAAAGATCTGCGAACTCTTTCCTTGCAGATCGCGCTTGAAGAGCGAGACAACGTGCTCGACAAGCTCGTCAGCGAAGGCTTATAGCCGGCGGTCGAACAAATCTGCATGCAACCTGACAGACAACCAACATCTAATCGACAGATCGAAAGGCCAAGAAATGTCTCACCAATCTATCGCCCATGACCGCGCCGCGAGTGCTGCGACGGAGTTGATCGCTGCAGTCGAACTCATCACACACGGGTTCCAGCGCCGCATGCAGATCGATTACGTCTCACTCATCGACGTTCTGCTTCCGCTAACGCCCGCTCAGCACAAGCAGTTGGTCAGCTCTGTCATCTCCAGCGGGCTCGACGTGAATATCTTCGTCTCGCTCGTGCGAGGCGGGCTGAACGCGCAGCTCTACTTCGACGCCATCGAGCATGGTGCGCATCCGGCTCTGCCGATCGCAGTGTTCATGCAAGGCGTCCAGACGCTGCAAACACCGGTCGCAACGAAGGTGCTGTCCGACCCGGCCGCGATGCGACAGGCGATTGCCCAGATGCAGATTGTGGAAAGGGTGAGCGTCATGCTCAGACGTTTCCTGCCCACCGCCGACACAGAGGAAAGCGACAATCCGGCTCAGGCAAACTGAGTCAAATCGACAAACTAGGAGTAATTGTGTTTCTCTCACTGGAGTTTCCCGGAGGTGACAAGCAGATCAGTCTCCTCGCCAGGGATCTTGCACACGACAAGGGCTTTCAATCATGGATGAAGCCTCTCGACTACGACTCTGAGCGCAGCCGCGTCGACCGTGCCGTGGTGCTCGCCAACAAGAAGCTCGGCAACGGGCGCAACCAGCTCATCAACATGATCTTCAACCAGTTTACCTGGGAGGGGACCACCGGCTGGGAGTACTGGACGAAAGACTACGACAAGGTTCTTCTCCACGCGCTCGTCGTCTCGCACGCGCTCAGTGTGCCGCTTCACGTACACAAGTCGTTTGATGACGAACTTTTCGCAGCCGCAGAAAGCGCTGGTATCAAATTGGAGTTCGTCGAAGCGACCTACACCATTGCTGAGCTGACTCGTCACAACGAGCAGCTGCAGTGGAAGCTCGATGCCAACGAATTCGTCAGGCTCACAAACGTGATCATGCCGAAGGAAACACCAGTCGTCGAGCTGTTCTAGCAGAGCATCTCTGCTTCCGCAAAGTGAAAACGGATCGCTGAGCAAGAACGATCGCTGAGCGAACGCTGAATGAGAAATGAGTTGATGACGGAATGCTTCACACTTACTTTGTTGCATTCACCTATCGCCTCGGCGATGGTGCGTGGAACTTCGACAACATCGAGGTCAACTGCGAACTGCCGATCGAGCAGACAGACATGCGCAACGAGGTCACGCAGTACATCGCAGCAAAGCTGAACGCTAAGTACGGAGGCTCGCACACGGTCGTAATCAACAACTGGATTCTGCTCAACGCTCACTTCTCGGCAGAAGCGCGCGCACACCATTTGCAGAGGTCACAGTTGAACCAGAACATCAGCACCGTGAAGATCACATATTTCGTGGCGTATAACTCGAATCCCGTTGGAACGTCTATGTGGCACTGCGGAAACGTAGTCGTCACGGTCGACCAGCACATTGAGATCGACGCCACCAGAGAGTGCATCATCGGGTTGCTCAAATCCGACCTGTCCAACAGGTTCGGCGGAGAGCACAACGTGACCATAAACAACTGGAAACTGCTAGACCGCGAATATCCCTGTGATACGCGCGCGTTACCCAAGATGTAGAAAGGAACACGATGGTCAAACCGTGGAGATTGGCAGTTTTCATCGCCGTCTTCGTCCTGCTTTCGCTGCTAATGCTCGGCTTCATCATCGGTTGAGACCGAACGTAAAGCGCATCTGTTCAATAAGGACTAGAAGGACCAGAAGGAAAAGATCAAAAAAATCTGGTCTAACAAACAAGATTCAATCTAGGAAGGTTTCACCATGAGCTTCTCGAAGACGTTCAAACTCGGCAACACCACCTTCACGAGCACTCCGCTCACCTTGGGCTTCCTCGTGCTGGGCATCGCGCTACTCATCCAGTCGCCATTGGCGGCAGTCGCGGTCTTCGCAATCGGAGCGCTGTTCAGCTCGGACCACCGGCATCGCATCCCGGCGATCATCGCAGTGGCAATCGTCTCAGCGCTGCTGCTCGGAGCCTGGCCTCTTGTGGCTGCAGCTGCAATCAGCGCGGTCATCATCCACAAGCAGATGAAGCACGCCAACGCGATCAGCCTCTTCGTGCTCGGCTTCGCCCTGCTACTGATGGGCAACGTCGTCCTCGGCGTCTTGGTTGCGCTCACCGGCGTGGTCATCTCGCGGGTCTCCAACAAGTAGCATTACTTACGAAAGGAATGGTCTGATGAGCGAGCGAGCAGAGCTGCTTGCAGAACAAGCGGCAATCGTCGAGCAGCTTGAAGATCTCGAATTTGAGTTGTTCGCGGTGCTGTCCGGGCACGACATCCCACGGGAAAACGAGCTCAAAGCGCAGATCAAAGCGGAAACGAGCAAGCTCGAGGACGTCAAACTGCGGTTGCGAAATTTGGAGGAGTCGAAGCCTCTGACCGTGGATGAGATCAAAACAATGGAAACGAGCAGAGTCGACGAGCTCTTCAACGAGATCGTTCTCTCGCTCCGCTAAAGGTCGCTGATGCCAAACGCTTCTTCAAATAGTGGTTGAAGTGTTTGGCAACATCGACAGCAAAGAAGGGCAGCCAATGTATGTCTGCATTTGCCATGCAGTGACGGAGGAGCAGATCAAGCACTTCGCAAAAGCACATGGTTGCAACTGGCGCAAAATGACCAGAGTGTTAAAAACTGGCACAGATTGTGGCTCATGCGCGATCAAAGCGAAGCGAACTCTCAAGGATATGTGCACACCTATTCAAAAGGCTTCAAACGTCACCAACAAGTAAAAACGGCATGCCAGTCAGGACTCAAGCCGGCGCGCTGCTGACACACGGTTGAACATAAGTATCTAGCTGCTTTCATTTACATACTTATGTTTTGCCCGCGAAAGGAGGTTGATTGAGAGAGGTGCATGCTAATACTTTGCGTTCACCTCTCTCAATTTTCGTTTTCTCTCGCCCTCCGACAAGGTGTAGTACAAAGAGGCGAAGGAGGGGCGGCATTAATGCCGCCCACGCGAAAGGCGCTTGTAATGCGCCCTTACACGAACAGGTCGACGCCATGCGTCGACCTTACATCACTGGACCAGTTTCAACAGAGCAGGAAATTGAAACGCAGGGAGAGAAACACAGATTGCATCTCTCTCCCTGCGCCGTGCATCAATTAACCACGAAACCTCTGCTGGAGAGCATCGAACTTCGCATCCGCGCTTGCCTGGATGCATGCGAGCGCATCGCTGACGTCGGAAACCATGCGTTTCCCGATTTCGTCGAACTCGCTCGAAGCCCGCTGCTCAACCTCGTCGAGCGCGACATCGAGTTCGGCAAACACAGCCTGCACTTCTTCGCTACGATCGATCTCCTCTTGTGCGAACCGAGCCATCATTCGCGCAGAGGCATCGCGGGAGGTCGCCTGATAGCGGAACAAACGCTCCAGACTTTCTGCAAGAGTTTCCGGCGTTGAATGCAGAAGGACGAGTCGAGCGACAACATCCGGTCGGTCGCTCAACAATCGATCCGTCCAACGCTCGGCGAGAAGTTCAGACATCTCTTTCAAGTACGTAGGGTCAGAAAGACTCACTCGCTCGAGAGGCACAACGACCTGCTGGAAATCAGGTCCCTGAGGCTTCAAGAGATGTCGCGCAATTTGCCGCCGATACTTACGGTCTGTTTCCAGACGAGCTTCATCAATCTGAGGGAGGCGCGAGCGTCGAGGAATACTCACGGTCGTGGTTAACAACCCATGCCGCGAAATACCCTCCTGCAGTTTCCTCCATTGCCTGTCATCGAATCGAGAAGATTCGAGAATGTTGGAGAAACAAGACACGAGCAGCGCGCACAACTGATTCCTGTAATTGGTCGAAGCAGTCAATTTGAATCCTATCTCCTGGTGTTTTGCTGGGTGGTTGCTTGTTCTTGTCACGAAAAACTTTCAGCAAATGCTATTCAGCATCGCTGACGATGTGCGCGTGCGCGAAACTATCCACGCATACGGCTAAGCTCGACGATGAGTCCTCCAAGCAAAATGGAGAGCTTCACTCCGCCGAGAAGCAAAACTGCAATCATCAAAACAGTGGCCATTGTTTTCTCTTCCTTGTGAACAGGTTGATACAACAACCTGATAGCTGACATGACTATTCTGTTGTACTGTCTCTTCAAAACCCGCAGCCAAAGCCTCGCGAAGATGTGCAAATGCTTGCACCTGACTTACAAAGGACCAAATTCTAAAGCGAGTTTCATTGCTCGTCATTTGCGTGGCTTAAGTGGTTCGAATTTAGTAAATGTGATTGGTTTTGCAGTGCTGCGAGTCGAATAAAAATGAGGAAGAGACAGTCAGCCCATAGTGGTCCTAGCGAGCACACGAATGCAACCCCAAAACTTGCGCTGTCTACAAGAGACACGAAAACGTTCAATACGCCAGAGTATCGCGGTTTCCCAAATCCAAAGGGATCCTTTCTGGGCTCATAACTTTCTGTCAACTTGCATGAATACTGAGTTTTCACCAACAAATACAACAAACTTCGCTGGCGCCATTAGCGCAAACCTACTGTAGACGCGGAATTAATGCCGCCCGCGCGAAAGGCGCACGAAAGGAGCCACAGCGTTAACAGAACAGCTCCTGTCAACAAACTTTTCACATCACTGAAAACCAAAAAACAGAATCGGTTTCCCAACTCTGTCTTTCAGCCTCTTTTCCACTGAACCTTCGTTCAGTGACTCTCCAAACTTTTCAAACTACATATAGATAGGTCGAAACAAGAAATACAGCTCAACTGAAGCAATTATCAAACCAAGCGGAACAACCATCGCAGCCAAGCACGTCTCGAAATTCCACTTCATCTCAACACCATCTTGTTCATCGAGAAACCAAAGAATTCCATTCACGAACGCCATATGCCCCTGTCCAAAGGCAAAAATCATAACCAACAAAATAAAGAACACTTCAATCATGTTTCACCTAACCTTTGCGTCCATAAGCGCTCTGCATCTCTCGCGCAGGAGGATGAAGCGAAATAGTTGCCTCGCAAGAATTCTCATCGGGTCGACCATAAACGCTTCCCCAGTAATCTGGTCCAACTTTGCGTCCAAGTCGATGAACGTAACTAGCCGTGATACCACACTGAAGACCAGTGAATATGCAGGCACCAATCACAACAAATGCAATGTAGGCGCCATCAATCCAAATCGAATTAAGATCCATTTTTCTACTCGCTTCTAATCTAGTGGATGCCACATACCTTTCTTGTCACCCAACCAAAGAGTGCTATTCAGGCCCTTTGCCATTGTGTACTTCGAGTTATGGCGAAGCGCTTCACCTGTGTCATATCTAGCACCCCAGATGTCACCATTTGCATCAATGTTTACCGTCAAACCTTCCAGACGAAAAGTTGCTTCTTTCTCGAGAGAAAAAGAATAGCTCTTAGGTTCAAGTTCAACGCCACCATTCTGCGGTGCAAACATGTGTCCGATACCATTCGAAAAGCTACTGTTCGTCATTAATAACTGTCCTTTTTTAACCTGGGGTAAATCTCCAAAATCATTCTCAATCAAAAGCAAATGCTGTACGTTTTCCGATTGCTGCAGTTATCTCTAAATCTCGTCATCAATCGGTCCCAACCTGATAAGAAGGAAAATTTCTCAATCGACGAAGAGTCATTCGTTGCAAGGCTTGTTTCCTGGCTTTCTTCAACTACTGGCTGCTCATCACTCGCAGCATCGAGCATGTCGGCTAGGGAAATTAATGCCTCGATTAATTCGTGATCGGAGAACTTGAATTTAGAGCTGGCTGGCGAAACGGGGTTCGGTTCTGAAACTTGAATCGGGGAATTGCCCGAGAAAATCGATGTGCTCATTTTTAGTTAACCCATGTTGGTGCCGGGTGCAGACGGAACTTGTTCGGTCAGCCCTTGCTGCGTGATTCCTTGCGCTCCAATTTCATGTGCTGTCTTCACAACATTCAGAAGGGCAGTTTTGAAGTTATCGACTGTTCCAGAATCCGCAGGATTACCAGCACTTGGTTGTGCTTGAGCAGCGAGAGTCAACAACTGTTGAACCTGACTATGGAGCTGATTTTGCATCTGTCCTAAATCCGATCCTTGCGGCACTACCTGCTCTCCCATCGGCTGCACTGGCTGCTCTCCCATCGGCTGCGCTGGCTGCTCTTGTCCTGCAAATTGCATCTGATCTGGCGAAACTGGTGGCACCTGTGGTTCGTAAGGATTTTGCTCAAGTGGTGCAACATCGGTTTGTCCCGCCGCGCCTTCTGGCAGTGAAGCAGTAGAATCAGTGGGCAATGCTTCTTGTGGCATTTGTTCCGTTGGCATCTGCTGTTCCGTTGGCATTTGCTGTTCCGTTGGCATTTGCTGTTCCGTTGGCATTTGCTGATCCGCTGGCATCGGTTCCGCGGGCATCTGTCCTGCCTGCCCTCCTTGAACAAACTCACGAGCAGCGCCCAGCTTTACTGCAGTCTCAAGAAGTGTATTGAGAGCGGTTTGCAATTGAGCTTGTGCTTCGGGCTGACTCAAATCTCCTGACGTGCCCAATTTCACAACTTCATCAAATTGATTTTGCAGTGCTTGCTCAAGTTGCGGAATAGCTTGTTCGGGCGACATTTGCTCCGCTGAAACTTGCTCAGGTGAAACTTGCTCAGGTGAAATTTGCTCTGGGGAAATTTGCGCGGCCGCACCTTGCTCAGGCGAAAGTGCTTCCGGCTGCGTTCCAACCGACTCCGGCGCCATTCCTGTTGCACCTTGCGTTTCCGTCACAGGATTCATTACATATGTATCCCACGGATTTGCTCCCGTTTGCTCACCAGAAAGGCCCGCTACGTATCCGGTACTCGCATCGGACGGGGCGCCAGAATCAGGAACTATTGTTAGGGGCGGAATCAATTCATTTGTGGTTTGTGGCGGAGCGAACGACTGGCTAGCCATCATCGTGCTGTCACCGCCCGCGCCACCATTAGATGGCATCGAATAGATTTGATCATGCATCGCAGTAGAAGTACTTTGACCTGTATCTCCAATTTGTGGTGCGGCATAAGTAGAGTCGCTTGGATAAGTCATGCAAATACCTCTATGTAGAAACTCTTTCGTAAAAGCGGTGTCATGCCCTTCGCCATGCGCAGTGGCTGACTGTCAAAATCATAAAAAATGTCAGGGGTATTAATCCGGAATAATCTGTGTCAATTTTGTGTACACCGAAGGGAGGTTAGTTGGTGCGTGTCAACGCAAACGGAAAGAACCTATTTCCTCTGCTCAATGCTGAAAGAATCAGCAGATTGCATCAATGAAATAGGTTCTAACGTCGGCTTCGGAAATAGTTTCTCTAACTCAAATTATCCCTGGCTGCCCCTCAAGGCAGCGCCTAGCTTGGCGGACTTCAAAATCATCTCCTGCTTGTTCTGCTCAAGCAAACGTCCCCACTCACAGTCAATAAAAGGTGGTTCTTCCTTTTTCCGTTCGAACTTCTTAAATTCTTCAAGCCCAGAGACTCCGGCAACAGCACTACGACCGCGAATAACATCATCAATTCCATTTGCGACATCACACAGATTCAAATCAATTCCGCGCGCAGCTCCACCGAAAGGCGGAAAGTGTTTGCGATCTCCGTCCGTGTTTATAGTGATATTGATGTCGACATCGTTATTGTCGCAATCATCATCGTGTTTATACTTGCCGCGTTTGTCGTATAAGTTATCATCGAGTTCTCTGTGCATAAGAATTCTCCTGTGAAAAACAGCGATTACAAGATCTGGCTACTAAGAAAACACAGGCAAATTCAGTTCGATTGCCAGCATTGAGAAACTTGACCCTCATCAGGGTTGGATACAACGTAGTCGCGACGACCTTAGAAAATCCGGAACGATTTGTGAATTTCTTGTTTAACCGAGCAGCGGTCGAGCACTTGGGCGCGGCATGCGCACAGCGCCGAAAGACTCCTCATTACGCCAAGAATTCAAGAGGAACGCGGACATCTATATCTAGAATAAGAACTAGAACCCGATCTCTATGACAACCCTGGTGTGCTAAGTTAGTCTTCATTAAGTCTAGCTTTCGTAATGGCACAGCCGTTTTTCTAGGTTTCGGAGACCAAAAGTAAGATGCCCAAAGTTCTGTTGGCAGATGATGATCCTGAATTGCTTCAGTCGGTCAGCGCCTGGCTCGAACACCACAAGTGGAATGTAGATCAAGCTTCCGACGGCGCAGAAGCGCGTGAGTACATGACGCAGGTGCAGTACGACGTGCTGGTCATCGACTGGACTATGCCGGAAGTGTCCGGTATCGAGCTTTGCCAGTGGTACAGGTCCCGAGGAGGGACAACGCCAATCCTCATTTTGACAGGCAAGGACGAAATCTCCGATAAGGAAAAAGGATTGGATTCGGGTGCCGATGATTATTTGACAAAACCTTTCGATCTGAGGGAATTGACGGCGCGTTTGAATGCCTTAATGCGACGTGGAAAAGTGTTGGCTACACGAGTGGCAAGCGTCGGACCTCTCAATATAGATCCTGATGCTCACAAGGTTTTGATTGACGGCAAAGAATTGAAATTGACGGCAACGGAATTTGCAGTGCTCGAATTTCTTGGACGACATCCAGATCAAGTATTCAGTGCAGAAGCGCTAATTGGGCGCGTTTGGAAAACATCTTCTGAAATTTCAACAGACACTGTACGTGTTTACGTAAAGCGCTTGAGGGAAAAACTGGAGGCAGCCGGCCATCCAAAACTGTTAGTGAACGTTCACGGTGTTGGATACAAACTTGATGTTTCTGATGTGAATAAGACCGGTTAGAAATCTTACAAGAACAAGGTATGCCACCGTTAGTGGTGCGCTCCAGCATTGAGTCTAACGCCGCCACCTCCCTATCTGAATGCACAATCATCCTAACCCTGTTCTTAACGCACCAAGAATTGCGAACGGATACCATTTAGCACTTTGGTGTTTGTCATTTAGCACTTTATCGTTTGTCATTTAGCACTTTGGTGTTTCACACTAAAGTGTGATTGACTAGCATTTCAACAAGAAGTACTTGCAGACGCCATTAGAGAGCGCCGAGAGCCCCGCTATTCGATGAAACGATGGTAGCGCCGAAGTGTCGCCCAACATTCAGCACTGCCTAATAGCAAGGCGCAGAGCCACCGCTAGTGGCGCGATGCCAACACTTCCGCTTATTGATTAAGACACCATCATAACGGCATGGCTACTTTTAGCTTCACTAGACCGCTTATTAACGCCATCAACCTTTCCTCAAAGAAAGGCACCATCATTACGACCGGTCCACTTTTAGGGACATAAGCCGTACCACTGATAGGTTTCAGCTTTCATGCAGCTTTTCACTTGGCACAAGAAGCGAGGGAAACAGGCAGGTGGAGACACGCTTCGTAATACTGTTAAGTATCAAACAATCTCATTTCGCCGAAATCTATCGCAGCAAAAGCGATACGAGTCAATCAAGCATGCTTAACATGGCAACCTCGCGAAACGTCTGCTAGTCACGGTTTTCTGACTATTTGCTAATTCAACCTTGCGCTAGGTTCAATAATGACAATTTCAAATCGCGCACCTGAAGCGGATTGCGTCGCAGCCCTTAATGTTTCACTAACCATTCGGTACGTATTGCACCAGCCAAGGCGGCTTTGTAGGTTGCGTTCGTCCAATTTATTGCATCCCGTTTCAACGAAAACACCACACGGCACCGCGCCTTCACCACTACTCACAACAAAATAGAAACAACAAAGCAGCTGATGGCGCGCCGGTTTTCTTACGGTTTGTATAAATTGACTTGTGCAACAACTAAACGGAGCAACAGAATGCGTCAATTCATAAAGCGCATGCGCAGCCGACCTCCATTCACAGCGGGACCGGATGAATCGTATTTCGACAAGCTTCTGCGAAATATCCCTGCTGATATTGTCACTGGCTATGTGGCTTTATCCGGTCTTCTTTCTGGTCAGACAATAACATCACCGATCCTTCATTGGATTGTCTTTGCAGCGTTGCTGGGCTTGACGCCTCTATATGTCTGCTTCATGAAGACCCAACCACCCGGCTTCATGCCTAACAAGATCTTTCCGTGCGTAGCTTCAGCCTTTGCATTTGCCGTTTGGGTATTTGCGCTTGGAGGTCCATTCGCGGCGACATGGCCGCAGTGGTATCTACCTGTATATGGCTCCATCGCGCTAATCCTGACGACACTAATCTTGCCCGTGCTGGAAAAGATCTTCTATAACGACACACCGCCGACGAGCTAATTCGTCCCCTAAATAGGTGTCCGACAAACATTGCTGCAGCACATTCACGCAGCTAGCGCAGCATTCGCAACTTGCGATTGTTGCAAAAAGAGGAACGAAAATGACAAACGAAAACAAAGACAACTGTGGTTGCGCCGAAAAGACTGAGGTGGCAAGCTTCCAGAAGAAGAGCCTCCTTGCGTCCGACGGCGCCTCGTACAGTTATGATTCCCGTGGTCGCCTCCAGACCGTCACCTTCGCCAACGGCACCACTCACACCTACAACTATGACGCCATGGGCAACAGGACCAGCGTCGTGACTACGTGTCCCGGCGGAACCTGCTAATCATTTAGCTTTCCCCCGAGCATCCTTTCACCAAACTTCTTCCTTCCAGCACGCAGATGCTTCCAACCGGAGTGTCTGCAAGGACCGCAATGCGGTCAAATCAGCGAGAACAAAGAAATGACAATCGAAAAGAAATCAAAGCTTGAGCCGGAAAACTCTGGCAAGAGCATAGTCTCTGGTTCGAACTCGGGCGCCGGTGCGCGCACGAGCAAGAGCAAGATGAAGAAGAAACAGAGCAAGGCTTTGAAACGCGCGGAAGCCGCTGTTTCAAAGTTCGTCAAAAAGACCGCGGCCGCAAACATGGGTCTCGCCAGCAACACCCTTCCAGGGCCAGCATCAATTGAAGAGTTGGCGCGCGCGTTGAAAAACGACGTCGACCTGATCTTCCAGTTCGTCCACGACAACATCGACTTCTATCCGATGTACGGCGTGCAGAAAGGCGCATTCGGCACTCTCGTTGACGGCATCGGCAACCCCTTCGACCAGTCGGCGCTGCTCGTCGCACTGCTGCGCGAAGCTGGTTATACCGCCGACTTCATGTTCGGCGAAATCGAGCTGACGCCTGCTCAGTTGAAGAATTGGCTCGGCACCGACGACACCGATCCCAATGTCTCCTCCGACCTGCTCGACGCCGTCGGCATCCCGCACACGGTCAACATGACCGGTCCCACCTGGGATAGCACCACCCTCGATCACCTCTGGGTGAAGGTCGATATTGGCGGCACGGACTATGTGTTCGACCCATCCTTCAAGACTTATACCTACGAAACCGGTGTCAACCTTGCTTCGGCGATCGGTTTCAACAAGAGCACGTTCCAGTCGAATGCACAGAGCGGCGCGACCATCACGTCGACTTCTGTGCTCAACATGAACAAATCGAACATCTTCAACGACCTGAATGGCTACTCCCAGGCGTTGCTTTCCTACATTCAGTCGAACATGCCGGATGCTTCGCTGGATGAAGTAATCGGTGGACGAAAAATCGTTGCGGTGAGTGGTCCGGTGCGTCAGACCAGCCTGCCTTACGAAACCGGCACGCCGACTCAGTGGTCGAGTATCCCCAACGCATATCGTACGACCGTACGTCTGCAGTTCCCCAAGTTCGGCGGCGGCAGTGCGGACATCACTTACTATTCAGACGACATCTATCACAAGCGTCTCGCTTTCTGGATCAACGCATTCTCCTATCCGGAGCTGTGGCTGGAAGGAACACCGGTGATCCTCGGCGAATGGCCTTACCCGAACAACCTCACCATCACGATCACGCACAATGCCATCGCCGGCGCAACCGAAACGATGACCACTCCTTATGGAGAAGTGGCAAACCGCCCCTACGTCATCGCGCTGGCATTCGGTCCGTGCACCAAAGCTTCGGCGGATTACCACAAGACGCGACTGCAGCAGTATGTGCGCGCCGGTGGTTCTTCGGTGAATTACTTCTCCGAGAATATTCTCGGCGAAACGTACATGAACGACTTCTTCACGTACATGGCGATTCTCACAAAGAACTCCGACATGCTTGGTCGCATTAAAAACTGCATGCCTATCTACATGCACCATGGTGGTTTCCTTGCGTACGTGTCGCTGCACCAGGCTCTTTTGATGTCGATGTTCTTCGGCAAAACGCTAGGGTTCGCCGACCTCGACGCCGGCACTTCTACAAAGGATGCCTGCTCCGATGTGTATTCGGTGCTGGTGAACGGCTCAGAAGCAATGATGGCACGCCAACAGCTGGAAGCAAATACCATTGGCACCAACCGTGCAATGGAAGCTGCCACCAACCTCGGTGTCACCATTTACGACGTCAACGCCTCTAACTGGTCAACCATCAGCCCGAGCTTCTATTCTTGGGATTCGACCTATCTCACGATGCTGAAGACTCGCTGGATTGACAATGGCGGGCGTGGCATTCTCCCCGCCAACGGCTCCATGGGCATCGACGGACTGCTGGCGAATGGCTTCTACGCTTCGCTGCCGACCAGCAATCACTTCGCTGCACTCAGCTTTGGACAGAAGGGCATTACGACCACGGACCCCAGCGATCCGACCAAGCAGGCAGAGGGGTCTATGACTTCCGACGAGTCAAGTTTGAATCCGCCTACGTACTTGCTTTCGATGGAACCTATCGACCTTGCTTCGGGCGCCTATCTCTACAACAAAACCGACATGACCGTCGGTAGCGGCGCCTTCCCGTATAGCCTGCCTTTCAGCAGACATTACCGGTCTAACCAGTGGTCGATGAAGTCCTCCGTCGGCTACGGCTGGCAGCATTCCTATGACTGCAGCGCCCGCAAGGCAAGCGTCGCGTACTCCGGTCTCGGCGATGCTTCCGCCATATTCGCCGCAGCCAACATCACAGCGCTGTATGCGCTTAGCGAACTATTGGTCGACCCCAACACCGATGCACTTGCAGATGTCGTCACGGCGGCGCTAATTGAGCGATGGAAGGGCGACCAGGTCAAGCTCAACACGGTCGTCTTGGATCTCGGCAACAGCGCAGACTTCCTGATGAAGCTCGCAGACGGCACGTATGCACCTCTTGATGCACGCGGTTCTTCCGTGACCATCAACGGCAGCAGCCAGTTCGTCTACAAGACCCGATCCGGCGACACCATGACCTTTTCATCAGCAGGCGTGCTCCTCACATGGGCGAAGCCCAATGGCGTCACGCTGACTTTCACTACGAGCGGTGGGCTCTTGCAGTCCGTGGACAATGGCATCGGCAGAAAGCTCCTCTTCCGCTACGACAGCAACGGCAAGCTGACCCAGGTCTTCGACAACTCCGGTCGCGACATCGGCTTTACCTATGACTCGACCGGCAACCTGATCTCGTGCCGCGACGAGATGGGCCGCGAGACTACCTACGAATACGACGGCAGCAGCCGCCTGGAAAAGATTTTCCTTCCGGAAAATCCGACCTCTCAGATCGTCACCAACGCCTACGACAGCCTCGGGCGCGTCATGACTCAAACCGACGGTGAGAGCAACCAGTGGACGTACTATTTCGCTGGCTCACGCAGCGAAGAAGTCGACCCGCTGACCAACGCTACTGTCGCCTATTTCAACCGGCATGGACAGCCGACCTTGATGGTCGACCAGCTCGGCAACGAAACAGTCCGGGAGTACGATTCGCTTAGGCGCGAAACCAAACGGACGATGCCGGAAGGCAATTCGTTCGAGATGACCTACGACGAAAACAGCAACCTGCTGACGCTGACGAAGATCGCGAAGCCTGGCTCCGGTCTTTCCGACATCGTCAACACCTTCACCTACGATCTCGACTGGAATAAGGTCGAAACAGCTGAAGACGGCGAAGGCAACGTCACGACCAACACTTACGACTCGCTGACCGGCGACCTGTTGAACATTCAGCGACCCACCATCGGCGGTATCACTCCGCAGGTTTCGTTTACCTACAACGCCCGCGGTCAGATGGCAACGATGACCGATGAAACCGGCATCGTGACAAAGTGGAACTACGACACTGACACTGAAGCTCTGCTGTCCGTCGTCCGCGACTTTGGCACAAGCCCGCACCTCAACCTGACGACTTCGTTTGAATACGACAAGGTCGGCAACGTTGTGGCTGTGACAGATCCGCGCGGCAACCGCGGCGAGCAGACTTTCGACGCGTCGCGGCATGTTGTGGAAACCATCGCGCCCGAGCCGTTCGAGTTCATCACTCAGTTTGAGTACGACAAAAACAACCGTTTGGTAGAAACGCGTCGTCTCGCTCCCGGCGTCCCGATTTGGCAAAAGGCCAACTTCTCGTACAACGTATCCGGCGACCGCACCAGCATGTCTGATGCGCTGGGCAACACCACCAACTATTTCTACAACCAGCGGCGCAAGCTGCAGTCGGTAGAAGATCCGGAAAGCCGCACAACGACCTTCACCTACGATGCTCGCGCAATGCTGGAGACGGTCACCGACTGGTCGAACAATCTTGCCGAAACCCGAACCTACACCGACAACGGCAAGCTGCACGAACTTACGGACGCCAATAGCAACACGACCGAGTACACTTACGACGGCTTCGACCGGCTTGCTCAGACGATCTATCCGGACACGACCTTCGAGGAAAACACGTCGTACGACGACAACGACAACTTGCTCGTCTTCACGACACGCAACGGCGACACCGTCACCAACACCTTCGACGTGCTCAACCGCCTCGAGACCCGTACGCCGCAGGGCATGCCGACCATTACCTACGGCTACGACCTCGCCGGTCGCAGGACCGACGTCAGCACGCCGACCGTCGGTGGCGACCCAGGCAGCGGCGCCTTCCAGTACTTCTTTGACAGCGCCGGTCGCTACTTCAAGGAAGAATACCCGGACGGCAAGCAGGTGACCATGCAGCTTGACGCCAACGGCAACGTCACCAAGCTGACCTATCCGGACAGCTACTATGTCGAGCGCGTCTATGACGAGCTCAACCGTCTCACCGACATCAGGCTCAACGGCTCGGCGACGCCTGAAGCGACGATTTCTTACGACATCCTCTCGCGGCGCGCGAACGTCGAATTCGCCAACGGTACTTCGAGCGAATACGAATTCTCGCTGACAAACGACATGACCGGCTTGGCACACAGCTTTGTCGGCTCATCGGCTAACTTCGCCTACGGCTTCAACGACGCGCATCAGCTGACCAGCCAGAACGTCTCTGACGATCAGTTTGTGTGGCACCCGGCTTCCGCCGGCACCGTCACTTATGCCGCGGCGAACGACCTCAACCAGTATCCGACAGTTGGCGGTGTTTCCTACACCTACAATAACAACGGTTGCTTGACCGGCGACGGAGTCTGGACCTTTGGTTACGACGTGCTCAACCGTTTCATCAGCGCAGTGAAAAGCGGCGTGAGCGCCAGCTATCTCTACGACCCGATGGACCGTCAGTCGCAGAAGAACGTCGGCGGCACCAAGACCCGCTTCATCTACAATGGCTTGCAGCGCATCGCCGAGTACGACGGTACCGCCGGTACTCTCAACACTCGCTTTGTCTACGCAACCGGGCTCGATGAGCCGATCGTCGAGGTATCATCCGGCGGAACGAAGACTTTCTTCCACCGCGACCGACTCGGCTCGATCATCGCTCGCACCAACAACAGTGGTGCTGTCACTCAGCGCTACGAGTACGGTCCGTACGGCGAATCAGCCGCGCTCTCCGGCACAAGCTTCGGCTACACCGGTCAGCGCTACGACGCCGAATCCGGCTTGTACAACTACAAGGCGCGCTACTACTCGCCTGTCATCGGCCGCTTCCTGCAGCCCGACGTCATCGGCTACGCTGATGGACTGAACCTGTATAGGTACGTGCGAAACCAGCCTGTGAACTTTGTTGACACACTCGGTCTCGCAAGTGACCAAGGGTCCAAGATAGCTCCAGCGGATCCATTTAGCGACTCGGGTTCATCACCTTTATCGGACCAGTTTTCCGACGGTAATGGGCAGATTCCGCAGGACCCTTTCGCGGATTCCGATCCGGCACATGGTCTGTTCGACGATCCTGTCGACCCGTTTAGGCCAGGGCTGCCAGAAGATAAGGGCTGGGCCTGGGTCAACGATCCAGGTGAAACAGGTTCTGCGTTTAAAACACCCACTTATGCCGAACCGACGCCGCCAGAACCAACAATTCAGGACACACAAATACACAGATTCCTGGAAAACTTCGACAATGGGAATGTCAAAGCACCCATTCAATGGGTTCCTGGCATACCTGAATAAAACTCTTTCTGAAAACTAAGATGCATTGGGTCGTAAGGCGACCCAATGCATCCTTTCAAATCCAGAGAAGGGATTCAATACTTTGTCATTCGAAAAACCTAAGTGTAAAAAACTAGTGCTGTTATAACTCCTCTAGGAGTACTATAAAATCGTGAGTTTGTTGCCGAGGTGAATCAACGGTGAGAAAGATAGCTGCAACGAGCGTTCTTACCATATCTTGTTGGCAATTAAGCCACCAACCAATAGCAGGCGCTTCAGTTCAAGAGCCAAAAGACGTGTGCCGGTATATCCAATTTCAAGACCAACAAATCATTCGAGGAAGCTACAAAACTCAAGCATGGAAGAATGTTGAAAAACAAGAGGTGTTGAGGCAAATAAACACAATCCATCAGCAATTTCCGAACATTCTAAATTTAGCTTCGAGTTTCGCACCTATATCTGTATATCGGCTCTTGACGTATTCGCGGATTGGAATTGTTCGCAAAGACATTTCAGTTAATGCAATTAGTGCCGACGGAATGTTGTTTCTTTCCGACTCTTTTTTTGACGATAGCAAAAATGAAAACGATAGAAAAAAGAGCTTGTTGCATGAACTGATTCACTTGAGCGACCTAGACTTTAAGGTAGCTTTCTCAAATTCCTTTCAAAGTATCTCAAACCCAATAAGTTTAGATGTTAGAAGAGACCTAATCAGAAAACGCTTTTTCGGGAAAAGTGTGCCTTGGAATACAAAGTACAACTGGCTTCCAATTGAATGTTTTAATGATTCAGAAGAGGTTCTTGCTTGCTATTGTGCTAATGAAGCACTATCAGATACAAAAGATCTCGGCACAACAGATGTGCTGAGTTCATTTCTTTCTCCAAGATACAAGTCAGAGAATTTCTATAAAACATTTCTTGCGGGATATAGCGCGTTTATCTCAAATGACTTCGCAAGCGCAATTCATCATTTTGAGAATGCTTCTGCCATTGATGACGAAGTCATTTACACACATGTTTTACTGGCCAGATGTTTGAACTCTATACGCGAGACTGGAAAAGCTGAGTGCGAATTAGAGAAAGCAATTGCCTTAATGAAGTCTGGCAAACTTGCCGACTCGGAACCTCAATATTGGCTTGCCAAATTTTTTCTTGCCAATATCAAATATCATGAAGGGAAAACCGAAGAAGCCGCCAGATTGTATGATGAGCTTACACTTTCACACGTATACGATATTAGAATTTTTCTGTCACGTTCGGACTGCGAAGAGTCACTCGGCAATTTTAAAGCAGCATTATTAGACAGATATTCCTACTATTTTTTCCAACAAAACTTGAATTCGGCGAACGACAACTGGATCGACTATCGAAAGGATGAACAATACATTTTAGAGCTTGTTTCTGAAGTCACAGACGACAACCAATTCGCAGAACAGACTTCCCAAATTCTCGAAGGTCTTTACAAGTCCAATAAACACTCGGCCCGAGGCAGAGAGTATCTTGCCAAAGCAATAAGCGCTTTGGAGAAAAGCAACCAAGCAATGGCTGCCTACAACCAGCTAAGAATAGCTTTTCTACGTTACCTAGCTGGTAAGCGGACAATAATCCCCCTAAATCCAGCCTTTGAGGAAGGGAAAGACTTTTTTACTGAATGCAAAATATTGCAATTTTTGACGACAGCGAATTCATCCGAGACTGAAATGAAGTATCGACAACTCAAGAATCTACTCGATAACGTAGGTGTACAAACCAAGGTGCTGATTTTCTGAGAATTTCTTAGACGCTTGTTACTGTATTTGCTGCCTCAATTCATGTCCGACAGCGCCGGCCGCTACTTCAAGGAAGAATACCCGGACGGCAAGCTGGTGACCATGCAGCTTGACGCCAACTGACCTGACCCCAAAAAGCTGAACCATGTCAACTGGATTTTTGAAAAGAAATCAGGCATAGTTTCATCAGAAAGGACGGTCGCAATGAGAAAGAGCCGATTCACCGAAGAGCAAATCGTCGCCATCCTCAAAGAATCTGAGGGTGGTATTACCGGCAAGGAGATCTGCCGCAAGCATGGCATCTCCAATCAAACGCTGTACCATTGGAAAAACAAGTACGCAGGCATGAACGTGAGCGACGTGCGGCGCTTAAAAACTCTCGAAGATGAGAACGCCCAGCTCAAGAAAATCTTGGGCGAGCAGGCGCTTCTAATCGACGGCTACAAGAACGCACTTTCAAAAAAGTACTGACCACCTCGCATCGCAAGGCCGCAGTTGAAGCGCTTTGTGAGGTGGGAATTAGCGAGCGAAAAGCGGTAAAGGAGATCGGCATCGCCCGATCTACAAAACGACGTCAAAGCACGCGGAAAGACGATTCTGCGCTTCGCGCAGAAATCGTGGATCTGGCTTCTGTTCGGAGACGTTTCGGATACAGAAGAATCACCTGGATGCTGCAGCGCAATTGTGCAGAGATAAATCACAAGCGCGTCTATCGCATCTACTGCGAAGAGAAATTGCAGGTGCGAAAGCGCAAGCGAAAGAAAGTGCGAGTATTCCGTAAGCCGCTAGAACCGGCAACGCGTCCAAACCAACGATGGTCGATGGACTTCGTCGCAGACAGCCTTGCCGGCGGTCGGCGGTATCGAACGTTCAACGTTGTCGACGAATTCACTCGCGAGTGCCTGGCAATCGACGTTGCCTTCAGCTTGCCTGGAGCGCGCGTTGCAAACGTTCTGGATCGTCTTGTGTGGCAATTCGGCAAGCCAGAAAAGATTGTTCTAGATAACGGACCTGAGTTCACCGGATCAGCAATGCTCAAGTGGTCCTCGGCGAACAACGTCTTCCTGGACTACATCCAACCCGGCAAGCCGATGGAAAATGCAATTTGCGAATCGTTCAACGGCCGCTTCCGAGACGAATGTTTGAACGAACACTGGTTCATTGATAT
>JAVLKG010000011.1:0-204391 GCA_032128875.1 Candidatus Melainabacteria bacterium 17Bon1m | reverse complement strand
TGCGGCCCAGCAAACGCGTAACCAACAGGATTTCGATAGCGCCCTTGCTGGGCTGATTGCTGCTGTAATTCGAAATTTTCCTCTAAAGCTTCTGGCTCTTCGCCGCTCAAAGTGTTCGACGAAATCGGATTTTTCACGCGCCCTTTATTCTTCGGACGATAAGCACTCTCAACATTGTTCAAAACGTTGTTCGAATACTGTTTTCTCTGGTCGCCTTTTTGAAAGAACCCTATCTTGCCTGCCATGACATCTCTCCTAATGGCTCATCCGTATTTCCAATTACGGTGTCCAACAATCGATTAGGCGGAAATGGCGAAAGTTTAAACGGGCACGGCCGCTGGGGGAAAAGCGCGCTCTTCTGCCGTTTCTAGCCAGATAAACGCCCAGACCCGGGACACCCTCGGAGGTTGGTATCCCGGACTGGCTGGCTCAAAACTTGATTAGTATCGATAATCGCCACGAGTTGGCTGGGTCATCAGGTACAACCTTTCAAGGGCATCATTGCGGTTATTGTTCAAAACCTGACCATAAGCATTCGCTCTTGATTGGCGACCGCGACGCCCCCACCCGCTGCTGTTCTGCCCGCGATTGAACCCGTTTTGGTTGTACCAGGCCTGTCGTACGCGACCAACCAGGTCGTTGAGTCGCTGAACGAGTACTTCAGAATCATCAAAACTGAGCCCATTTCTTCTTACAACTCGTTGCTTTTGCGTAATCAGACCATTCAATTCCGAGATGAAAGAGTTGGCATCCGAGGGCATTAGATAGCCCTGAGCAGCTCCCAGACCAATCTGTTCCTTAAGAACGGTCATTTGCCAGTCTAGGTTCATCGCCGACTCCACCTGGTGAGGTGTGCCGCGATAAGGCCCGGAATATATTCCAGAGTCGAGCGTGACACCGTTGAACACGACCGGTTGCACGCCTGCGAAATTCTGGAATCCGGGCAGACCGTTCAGGTATCCGCCGGACAGATTGGTCGGGTAATTGCTGCCATATGCCGAAGAAAGCTGTGATTGAGGAAGATAAGAGCCCAAGAGGCTGGAGCCTACGCCGCTGTTTTGAACCAGGGGCAAGAGGCTGTCTACAAGACCGTTGCCTGTATTGGGTGTGTTGTAGAAATTGTCTTGATTTAGCGGAAGAGAGCTGCCGGTCTGCCCTGGCAAGAATTGGTTCAAGAGTCCACTCAGTCCACCACCATTGCCATTTAATGAATTGCCGTAGGCGTCGTAACCGTTGTTGTTGCCATATGGGTCATTGTAGTTTGAGCCTGCCAATTGTCCGCCCAGGGCATTTTTCAAGATGTCGGCTATTTGCGCATTGGCCGGCTGCGCGGTGGAAGTAGAAAGAATCGTTCCGGCCAGGATAGCGATACCCAGTAGTGCTCCCGTTTTACGCGCAGTTTTTCTCATGATGAATCTCCGCCTCCCGCAGGTCATGCAGGCGGCAAATCTTGGGTTGTGACAAGGCATAACGACGCAGCCCCGAAAATCTTGTTCCCGAGTGCGCCCGTGGGGCTTTCACGAGCAAGTGTTCCAAAAACGTAAGACCTTCAAATGAATAAACACAAAAGATACAACTGCCCTTCATAATTGGTTTTCTCTGCACCCCTGATGGACCCGAAAGGTCCGAGCCCCCTGGACCGTTGGTCCGAACCAAAATGAAAAACAAGCATCAAATTGCAGCTTTGCTCTTAGCGGCAGGTTTATGTCTCTCCAATAGCGTCGCCTTCGGGCAAGACTCGCTATTGCAGTCCTTTATGGATAAAGGCGAAGAGGCTCAGCATAAAGGTCATTTTTTTGAGGCGAAAAAACAGTACGAGGCGGCGCTTTTTGCGGCGGAAAAGCTAAACGAAAACGATCCGAATTTGGAAAAAGCGATCATTGCACTGGCAAAACTGGACATGCGCCAGGGTGCGTTTGATGACGCGGAAAGACTCTGGAAGCGGCTTTTGGCATTGAAGGAAAAAACTGCCGGCAAAGATTATATTCAGATTGCTCCGGTTTTGATGCAATTGTCGATGACCAACCGTTATCAAAGAAGATACGCAGAGGCAGAAACAATCGCGGAGAAAGCACTGGCAATAGTGAAAGGGAGTAAGGCAGAACCATGCAAAGAAATGGTTCCTTACTTGATCAACCTGTCGACCATTTATTTAGATCGCAACCGCTTTGACGCCGCGGAGAATATGGCAAAAGCGGCAATTACTCACTGCGACAAATCAGACGGAGCCTCTAGTCTTCAGCTTGCTGACGGATTGAGCACGCTCGCGAATGTTTATGCGGCGCAAGGGAAAATTGAAGAGGCGGAGAAATTCACGCAGCGCTCGATTCTGATGCGCGAAACGGTGAACGGTAAGGAAAGCGGCTCTACGGCAGAAGACCGTATTCGGTTAGCCAATCTTATGCGAGAGCAAGGCAGGTTTGAAGAAGCAGAAAAACTCCTTGCGCCGCTGCTTAATACTCAAAATCCCAAAAACAAAATTTCTGACGACGTGCGCTTAAAAATTGCACGCGCCTTATCTGAAATTTTGATTGCGCAAGAAAAAACCTTGGAAGCAATTCCGCTTCTGGAGCAAGCGCTCAACTTAGCTGCCCGTACGGCAGGAAGTTCGTCTACGACCTATGGTGCTGTTTCGACAGAGCTCGGGCTGGCATACATGGATGCCGACGACTATGTAAAAGCAGAAGCAAATTTGAAGAAAGCACTCAATTGTGACGAACAAATCTTGGGAAAAGACAGCGCGGGAATTGCGCCGGATTTGAACAACATCGCGCTCTTGTATTTGAAGCAGGGCAAATACGAGTTTGCCGAGTCTTTGTATAGACGCGCGCTTGAACTTTGTCAGAAAAACCTTGGTGAGAATCACCTCGATGTTGCTTCGTGCTTCAACAATATTGCATTTGTCGAGCGCAATCGCGGCGACTATAAAGATGCCGAACAACTAATCAGAAAAGGACTCACAATCAGAGAAAAGGTACTTGGACCAAACCACCAATTGGTTGCGCAGAACCTGGTAATTCTCGCAGACGTCTTGAGACCACAAGGCAAGTCCGCAGAAGCTATTGATTTACTCAATCGCGCAATTGCAATTAAGAAAGCGCAGAAAGGCGACAACACGCTCGAAATCACCAGTATAGAAAAGGAAGTTGCCGACGCGCTGCTTGCAGCCAAACGATATCCTGAAGCAACTGAGCGCTATCGCGAAGTATTGAAAAACGAACAAGCCCTTGGTGGCACCGACAATGGTGCTATTGCCAGCGATATGGCTAATCTCGCTGAAGCCCTTCGCTGCCAGGGAGAAGTCACAGAGTCGACAGAGCTGAAAAGAAAGTCCGACAAACTAAAAGCCACGTTGCCTGGCTACAACTCAACCGATGTCACAGTCACAGAAGATGCAACACTCAGCCAACCGCCCAGACCGATCAAAGATAAGTGGGCACTGATCGTAGGTATCAGCAATTTCAAAGATCCCTCCATCAACCTCTGCTACGCGGCAAAAGATGCGACCGACTTCAAGAATTATTTGATCAAAGAAGCTGGGTTTGCCCCCGATCACGTGAAGCTTCTTACGGATGCGCAAGCAACAAGAGAAAACATTGTCGGCAATCTGGGCGAGAAATGGCTCGGTCGTGTCGCCGGACCAGATGACCTTGTCGTGCTCTATCTGTCTAGTCACGGCAGCGCTCCGGAAAAGGAGACGAACGCAAACTTCATCGTCACTTACGAGGGGACGAAGGAAAATCTTGTCTTCAGCGGAATTCCGATGCAGTGGCTGACAATCGGTATCAAGGAAGTTCTCCATGCAGATCGCAGCTTGCTACTGCTGGACGTTTGTCACGGTGGCGCAATCGCAGGTGCAAAAGCCCTGAAGCGTGAATTCGATTTTTCACCGAGCAACATAAATGTCGGACCGGGTCAATTGATTCTTGTGTCCAGCATGGACGATCAAATTTCATGGGAGTCGAAGCGCTACCACAACGGCGTCTTTACTCACTATCTGCTCGAAGGCTTGAGAAAAAACAACAACAAAGAAAAAATGGGCGGCGTCTTCACTCACTTGAAAGAGAAAGTTGAAGAAGAAGTCCTCAGAGATCGCGCAGTTCTCCAAACACCAATGATGTTCAAAAAAATCGTTGGCGGAACGGAGATTGTTCTCAGCGATCCAGGTACCAATCCAAAACCAGCAAATATTCAACCGATGATGATTCCTCTTGGAGGCGCCGGTGGAGAAGGCGCACGCAAGCTACCGGGGCGAACTCTGACCCCGGCACATAAATCAATTGGAAACCCAACCAAATCCCCCCTAAAACCAAGCAACCCACCAGTGAAAAAGAAATAGTGGGCCATGATTTAAACGTCGAGGAGGACGATACATGTTCATAAAGGTTAAGACCACTCAAGATAAGAACGCAAAGCGTAAACAGATTTCCGCTTTAGCTGTCGCTGGCGTCTTGCTCTTTACCAGCGCAGTTTCCGTTCCTAGTGCAGATGCCTTTTGGCCCTTCAGCAAAAAACACAAAGACGCCAAAGACAGAAAGAGAAAGAAACGCGAAATCACCGGCACCTCTGTTGGTCTTGTTCCGGGTAATCCTCCCGCCACTGTTTGGAAGCCCGACGGCACTCCTCGCGCGGCAGTGCTTTGCCTGCACGAATTGGGCTTGCACAAGAATGTTTTCGACGATTTTGGCACACGCATGGCTCAAAAAGGCGTGATTGTTTATTCGATCGATCTGCGCGGCTTTGGCGGCTGGACCGAAATGAAAACAAAAGATTCAGAGATGGATCTCGACAATACTTTTGCTGACGTAAAAGGCTCATTGGAAGTGATCAAAAAATTGCACGACAAGACTCCGGTTTTTATCCTCGGAGAAGCAATGGGCGGCGCGCTCGCGCTCGAAGCAGCAGCGAAGTATCCTGAGCTGACCGCCGGCATAATCACTGCCGCTCCTGGTGGTCAGCACTACAAAACCATCGACAATTACGTCAATATCGGTTCCAAAGTTCTCACTCTCAAAGCGGGCAAAGACTCGCACATGAGCGAAGACTTGATGAATATTGCAACACCGAAGGAAAATCTGCAAGAAGCATTCATGGATGACCAAGACGTTAGACTTGATTTAAAACCGAAAGAGTTGATGGCTTGCCAGTTTTACATGTACAAGACAAAGAAGTTCGCCAAGCAAATCAAGGATGTTCCAGTGCTCGTTGTTCATGGCAAACTTGATGGCGAGTCGAAAGAAGTCGGTTCGACCGATGTGTACAAAAATCTGAAGACGGCCAAGAAAAAATATGTTTTGCTGGAAAACGGCGATCACTATAGCTTTGAAGACGTGAAAGTGAGCGACGAAGCTTTCAACAATGCTTTGAGCTGGATTGACAGCAACGTAGGTAGCGCACCATAGACGCGCAACTTGAAAAAACCGCAGCCCTATGTGAATTTGCAGGTGTATTGTTTATCAACAATGCACCTGCATTTTGTCTGCACTAAAGCCCGAGCTTAGCTCTCAGCAATTTAAGTGTCAGCGGAAAGGTTGCTCGCATCTCAGCAGTGTGCCTTTCGGTTTGACCTAGCAACAAGCCGATTAGTTCAGCACAACATTCTTCCTGTCCGTCTTCAGACTTTTGCAAATAATATCGCAGAGTGTTTGCAGTTGTTGGGTCAACATGGGCAGAATCGAGAAGATATGCGTGTTTGAACTCCTCAGAGTGGGAGATGCCGTCCAAGCAAAAATCCATTGCGTGACCAGTCTCGTGGTAAAGAGAATTAACCATACTATTTGGAGGGAAAGCGTCTCTGATAGACTCGTCGCCTTCATCCATAGTTCGCTCAGCAATTACGATCTTTCTATTTTGATAAAACGCCGGACAGCTCTTGTATGTTCCACCCTCATAACCACGCGCTTCCTGATACTTCACACCAGGTGAATAATCCTCAACTGTGGGAGTGACGTAAATGCGCACATTGTGAGACCACATGAAATTCTTTACCGACACAGGCATCTTATCGACTGCGCCTTTAATTGCAGCAATCGCTTCAGTAGAAACATTCGGTCTGTCGGCACGCGCGCGAACAACTTGAACCAGAGAAGAGATCGAAGCAGGCGCAGTCGTTGCACTTTTCCTTACGCCCTCAATGGCAGACGCAAGCTCTTTAACCTGCTTCTGAATAGTTGCCGCGTCGGCAGTTTCCTTCGCTGCATTTGCACTGGCATGCACATCTAGATATTGCTTTGAAGAGGTTGCGGCAGGAGTATCAGGAAAATATTTAACGACATACTCATAAAGGCGCTTCGCAGCTGGTTCGTCCCCCACCATGGCCTGGCAGGTGGCTAGGTAGTAGTAGGCTTCTGCGTTGGTCGGCTCTGCCTTTACGACACTTGTAAAATACCTCGCTGCTTCATCAAATCGCTTTGCCCCAAAGAGCGCGACTCCAGTTTGATACGTCTTGGACTTCGTAGTGGATGTAGCAACCGTACTCGCAGCAGGTGCTTTTGCATCCGTGCCGGCAAATGCTGTCAACGAAAGAGGCACCGACGAGTGTCCTGACACAGGTATAAAACCTGTCGAAATAACAGTAAGTGTTGACGCAGAAAGTATTAAGGCACGACCTAATTTCATGACATGCACCCAAAAGCAAACTAGACCTTGGGATAATTATATAGAAAACGGCATCGCCCACGCGTACAAATGCCAATGAGGTTTAGATGAACGGAAAAACACGTCTTTCAACCGCCCTTGCCGCGCATCCTGATGTTTTGGAATACATCATCAGTCTAAACCCGCATGATTTCTCAAGACTGCGCAATCCATTGATGAATAAAGTGATGCCGCCGCGTATAACGCTTGGCAGAATCGCGGTCAGGGTGGGAATGCCCGAGCAAGAGCTGGTTCAAAAAGTGATGGAAATAGCCGGCATCCGTGATGATTCTCTTTCTGAATACGAAGCGGACGCCCCACTGCCAACGTCACAGAAAGCAAAACCGGACTGGCTGACGAACTGCGATCCGGCACTAATCAAATGGGTCGATGTAACACCGCTGGACGCGCGCCTTGGCGATCCGATGCCACCAATCAATATAGCGGTAAACACCAGCAAACCAGGCGAAATCATTGGTGTCAAACACATGTGGGAGCCGCAACCGCTCTTTGATATCTGGCACGCCAAACATTTCGAGTTTTGGTCTGAGCAGATAGATCCGGATCTTTGGTATATCTACGTCTACCATCCGACAGGCCTGCAGCGAGGCTGAAAAGCCAGTCCACACAAACATCGCTTGACATCATTAAATCCAGCTAACCATGCGGGGTTTAGCGAGTAGCCAGGTAATAAGCCGGGTACAAGGTAAGAGCGTTGGTCTATGTGTGCCTCATACGACTATGAATAACTTTGTTGATACACTCTGTCGCTGGACAGACAGTGCCCTTATAACAAAAGCGGATCGTCTGAGAGATCTGCAAAGCCTGGTTTTGTACGGACGTGCGGTTTCTGACTATGGTCTCAAAGTGCTCGAGAGATGCAACAATCTCAAGGAGTTACATCTCGTAGAAACAAGCGTCACAGATCAAGGTCTCAACTCTCTCAAAGAGCTGCGATCATTGAAGTGGTTGAGCATTGACGACGCTGCTGTCACCGACAGTGGTATCATCCAGTTGAGAAATTTGCATCAATTGGAAGGGCTGCAACTCGTAAAAACCCGGGTGAGCGACGATGGTTTGGCGATTCTCCTGCACTTTCCAAAACTAGAGTATTTAGAAATTTCAGGATGCACAATTGCTGAAAAAGGTGTTCTATTTATTTCTCGAGTCAGCTCTCTCAATTCACTTAGACTCGCAGCACCAACAATTTTCGACGATTCTTTTCTCGCACTTTCATACTGCAAACAGTTGTCGAAATTCTCGTTCGACATGCCACTTGTGACCACAGAAGCAATTGAAGAACTGCGGCTTCGGCTGCCGGACTGCGCGTTGACCGAATACTACTTCTTCCGTCCTGAGGAGAAGGTGATCTATCTCGTCAATAATTTCATGGGCGACGGAAAGACAATCATCAATTTGGAAAACGCCCTCGTCACTGCCGATGAGCTGCTCAGCTATAGTCCGTTCCATCCCGCTCTACATGGAGCTCGCGCTCTCATCAATTATAGAATGGGCAATTTTGAGCAGTTTCGCAGAGATCTCCAGAATGTGAGAGACAACGCCAACATCTATGGACAAGCAGATTTGCGCTTTTTGGCAATGCAGTATCTCTCGTGTGACAGCCATCTGAGCTTGCGGGCTGCTATAGACGCTCATCGCCCAGAGCGATACATCGCAAATCAACTACTCACTGCAGGCGTTCGTACTCCAAGCAGAAAAGAACCGGTCGCCGCGCTAATACACAGAATGAGCGATGCCGCCAAGGTTCGCATAGTGCCTTATGAAACCAAGAAGGCCGCCGGTCCTTCGACTGGTCCCTTTTCAACACCGCTCTATACCCATCCGCAAGTGATCATCGATTTGGCAAGAAGGCCCGATGTCATGCCATCCAGAGAATGGAAAGACGAACTCAAAAAAGTACCTTGGAATTGGTGACCTGGCTTTATCAAAAGCCTACTGCTTTCCTTTGTTAGGTGGATCGAACACCAGGTACTCTTTATCTCCGTCTTTTTCGACTCGCAAAGAAGAATTAGGCTGCAGCAAACTATTCAACTCGGCAACGTCAACCGAATAGGGACAACGGTCTGTGTTGTAGCTATTGATTGTCTCGACTTCTCGCATCATCGCGCTGACAGCGGCAGCTCTATTGGACTCACTTTTCGCGTCAGTAATCTGCGCCTGGATTTCCTTGAGACCAGGGACAAAATCTTCGGATGATTCAATTGGACATGCACCCATGGTTAGCACCTATGATTTCGATTGGGGAAGGCATCTCATGACCAGTGCCGGTCATCGGACTCCTCAATCTTTGTCCGGCCATCGTGATTTCTGCGTAACTGCAGAAATGGATGCGCCAATCTATAACCAGTCTGTGAACCAGTAACTGCTCAAAACGCAGCCAGTACGAACATCGCAACTGGTGCTTAAAGCAAAAAAGGGAGACTCTCGTCTCCCTTCGATGATTTTGGTGCTGAACCAAATTGGTTCGAGCCCTGATTACTGAATAGCCAATCCTGATGCCTGTCTGCCTCTCTCTATCTGGTTTTGAGCAAGGTTTTTTATACCAGATAGCCGTCTATGGCCTCGACCTAGGAGAAACACACGCAGGCTGTGGCATTTCTGCTATCAGCGTCGCTACGTGAATTGTGCGACTTAAGCATGTTTCGTGGCGGAGTTTTGCTCTTTACCGAAAGAACATATCCGCTTACTCCCTAGAAAGGAGGTGATCCAGCCGCACCTTCCGGTACGGCTACCTTGTTACGACTTCGTCCCAGTCATCGGCCCTGCCTTAGGCTGCTGCTTCCTTGCGGTTAGCACACAGACTTCGGGCGTGACCAACTCCCATGACGTGACGGGCGGTGTGTACAAGGCCCGGGAACGTATTCAACGCCGCGTGCTGATCGGCGTTTACTAGCGATTCCGACTTCACGCAGGCGAGTTGCAGCCTGCGATCCGAACTGAGACCGGGTTTGGTGATTCGCTCACTCTCGCGAGTTTGCATCACATTGTCCCGGCCATTGTAACACGTGTGTAGCCCAGGGCATAAAGGGCATGATGACTTGACGTCGTCCCCACCTTCCTCCGGTTTGTCACCGGCAGTCTCGCTAGAGTGCCCAGCTTTACCTGATGGCAACTAACAACGGGGGTTGCGCTCGTTGCGGGACTTAACCCAACATCTCACGACACGAGCTGACGACAGCCATGCACCACCTGTCTTGTGGCTCTCTTGCGAGCACTCTCTCGTTTCCGAAAGATTCCACAGATGTCAAGCCCTGGTAAGGTTCTTCGCGTTGCTTCGAATTAAACCACATGTTCCACCGCTTGTGCGGGCCCCCGTCAATTCCTTTGAGTTTCAACCTTGCGGCCGTACTACTCAGGCGGGATACTTATCGCGTTAGCTGCGGCACAGCAGGGGTCGATACCCACTACGCCTAGTATCCATCGTTTACGGCCAGGACTACTGGGGTATCTAATCCCATTTGCTCCCCTGGCTTTCGTTCCTCAGCGTCAGTTACAGCCCAGCTAGTCGCCTACGCCACCGGTGTTCTTCCCAATATCTACGCATTTCACCGCTACACTGGGAATTCCACTAGCCTCTACTGCACTCCAGTCTGCCAGTATCCAATGCATTTCCGAGGTTGAGCCCCGGTCTTTAACATCAGACTTAACAAACCGCCTACGAACTCTTTACGCCCAATAAATCCGGACAACGCTTGCATCCTACGTCTTACCGCGGCTGCTGGCACGTAGTTAGCCGATGCTTCCTCCACAGGTACCGTCATTTTTTTCGTTCCTGTTGACAGAGCTTTACACCCCAAAGGGCTTCTTCGCTCACGCGGTGTCGCTACGTCAGGGTTTCCCCCATTGCGTAAAATTCCCCACTGCTGCCTCCCGTAGGAGTATGGGCCGTGTCTCAGTCCCATTGTGGGTGATCATCCTCTCAGACCACCTACCGATCGTCGCCTTGGTAAGCTTTTACCTTACCAACTAGCTAATCGGACGCGGGCTCATCATCAGACGGATTACTCCTTTCATATACACCTCTGTCGAGATACATACATATGCGGCATTAGCAGTCCTTTCGGCCTGTTATTCCCCATCTAATGGTAGATTCCCACGTGTTACTCACCCGTCCGCCACTGGGTATTGCTACCCCGTTCGACTTGCATGTGTGAAGCACACCGCCAGCGTTCGTCCTGAGCCAGGATCAAACTCTCCATTGTCAAAGTTCGTTAGGAGTACTAACGAACAGGAGATTTTCCTGAATTCCTGCTCAAAATTATTGACAGGCGCCGTTCATGGCTATTCAGTTGTCAGGGTTCGAGTTGTTTCATTAGCGAACAAATTTCGCAGCCGCCGAAGCGACTCAACAAAATGAATCATATCAACTCGTGTTGGAGGTGTCAAATGCCGGAAAGCGCCATATACGCCTATTTTGGAGATCTTTTAGCAATTTGAAATATATACACTCCCTTAAGAATTGGCTCTATATCGCATTTCTATCGGTGTTTCTCATTTCTCAAATCGAAGAGCTACTGCGCTTTTCGAGGAACATCTGGCTCCCCCACTGGACTCTCGCAAAGAGCAGGTAAAAAAGTCCATTTCGGCGAAAATTCCTTTTTCCTAGATATAACTAATCCCCAGGTACTCGAAAAATCTGTCGTTATGCGCTTTGAGGAGGATATCCACTTGGATGTCCGTAAGAATATTCCTTATATGTAGATACAAGTTTCTCCATCGATTTCAAAAGCGCACGGACAAAACCCGCATCCTCTCTTACTTTCCGAGGCTGCGCTTGAGGCGGTTGAAACCGTCAGAAGTGCGACTGTACTGGTCGATCACTCTTTCCATATCTCCAGTCGCTCGGTTTCTGGCATCAGCAGCCAGGTCTTTGCGCCCTAATCCTTCATATGCAGAAGACAAACCCTGCAGTGCTTTCTTGTTTGCCGGCTGTATGCGCAGAGCCGCCTTGAAGTCTGCCACGGACTTATTCAACTCCTTCGATTGCAGATAGAAGTCGCCTCGCCGCTCATAGTTGATATCGGAAGGATGAAGCTCTACGGCTTTGTTGTAATCAGCCACAGCTTCCGGCACTCGATGCAAATGTCTTAGCGCAATTGCCCTTCTGAGATATAAAGTGGTTTCTTTAGGATTCGCTTTGATGCATTCAGTCAAATCCTTATAAGCAAAATCCCATTTGTTGAGCCCTTCGTAGACGTCGGAGCGCATAGACAAGGCGGTGGTATCACTGCGGCTAAGCTCATGCGCATGAGTGAAGTCTTTGATACTGGCTTCGAAATTACGCCGACCCAACTCCGCGGTTCCTCTGCCCATGTAGAATCTCGCCATCTGCGGCTGCTTTGCAATTGCTTTGTTGTACTCTAAAACAGACGCATCATCGTCCATCATGCGCTGATACAGCTCTCCTTTTAAGGCATTAGGCTCACCGCTATAGGGCAAGGAGCGCTCGGCTGCCTCAGCAGAAGCAAAAGCTTCACGCAATTTTCGCCACGCCATCAGTATTCGTCCGCGAGTCAAATGCGCAAATCCATCTTCAGGATTAAGCTGAATTGCTTTCTGAGTATTGAGAAGTGCCTTCTCATATGACTTTCGATCAAAGAAGAATGAAGCAAGCTCGTCGTAGTTGATGACATCATCAGGTGCTAGCGCGATTGCTTTTTGAAATGCCAGCACGGTCAAATGCGGCCTGCGAATGGCACGCTGAATAACAGCTGTTTGCCTCCAAATAGCCGCATTGTTTGGCTCCAGCTGAACCGCCTTTTCGCATTCGCGCATTGCTTCTTTCTGTTTACCCTCACGCTCAAACAGCTGCGCGAGCAGGATACGCGCGGGCGCGTTCTTCGGGTCGAGTCGAATTACTTCTTTGATATCTGCTGCTGATTGGCGAGGCTCTCCTTGAGCGAATTTGATGTTGGCGCCCAGTGCAAGCGCGCTTACATTGCGAGGCTCAAGACGGAGTACCGAGTTGACCAATAACCGCGCCTCTGGAAACTTCTTCATTTGCGACAGCGCATTTGCTTTCAACAACATTGCACCAGTGTTCTTCGGCTCTCGAGCAATCACACTGTCAAGAAAAGGTAGCGCGCGATCTGGAAGTCGCCTTTGCATGTAGAACTCGGCCTTCTTCAAATCAACACTTGAATCACTTTCCTTGGCATCACACCCGGTTGCAAAGGAAAACAGTATGAAGAAAGCACAAGCGAGCGCAGAAGATCTTGCGGTCAAATTTTTCAGGACAATGTGACTCGCTTTTCTATACATAGATTCAAATTCCGGGATACCAATAATAATTGCGCCGGGATTATCCGACATCAAGCCAATCGCCATAGGCAATGTTCCCCGATTTTCTATACCTCAGATGAGCGAACACGCGTGGCGCATTGGCACGGAAGCACTGATAATCAGTGTTTTGCAAGATTAACATCAGCTAATGTAGATTTTTGACCTTCATGGAATCAAATCATGCAATGCTGTCGTCCGAACTTGTAGATTTACACAAGGTTTGCCTTTGGAGAAAAACATATGAAGCGTTTAGCACTATCGTTGCTCGCGGTCGCAACGGTTGCAGCAATTGCAAGTCCCGCACAAGCACAGAATTGGCTCAATTTGCCAAGCTTCCAACACTGGAATTTGAATTCACTGGTAACGAATGAGCAAGCTCGTATCAATGCTGGTAGAGCCAACGGAAGCCTGACAGCGGACGAAGCAAATCGTCTGCAAAACCGTCTCAACGACATCAATGCGCTGAAATTCCAGCTCTCGAGAGACGGTATCAGCCCGTCTGATCAAAGAACGATCGACCAACAACTCGATCAACTTTCGCAAGACGTATACAGAGAAAGTAATGACCGTCAAATGCTCGGAAGTAATCCTTGGTCATGGTCCAGAAATTACAAGCCAAATAACAATGACTGGCGCTATGGTCACTGGGACAACGGCAGATGGGTCACCAAAAACAACTGGAACCAGTACAACAACTGGAGATCAAGGAATTGGAATAACAATTGGAATCGCAGAGGCGATGGTGTGCCAGGAGCAGGGATAACAGCTCAAGAACAAAATCAACTCAACAAGCAAAGAAACCAATTGAACGCAAAACAAGCTCAAATGATGTCAGACGGTCGTCTCGACAGACATGAGCGTAAGCAACTGGAACAAAGACAGCAAAAACTCAACCAGAAAGAATGGAAAGATAGAAGAGACTAATCAGTCCCTCTGATACTCTCAGTCTAATGAATCGCTCGAACACCCTCGCCTGCAGCGGGGGTGTTTATCTTTGCGGTCAAGAATGAAGACAAAGAGAAAACGGCACTAAGGAATTTGACGCGCCAGCATCATGGGTGAAACTTTTTTGCGCGCGCCCATAATTACAAAAATACGCGCCCCCCGCAGCTGTACCAGCATGTAACCATTGTCCAGTTTGACAATGCCGGTCGGAGTATTGGCATCACTTATGTTTTTGGCTTCGTGCTCTTCATCAATATTGTTGCGATAGCTTTCGTAGACTGAGCTAGCGAGCGAAACATTGCCGTAATCGATCACTAAGAGCTTCAGCCGCTCGGGTGGCATTTGAAATCTATAGTCGGCAGTAACTGCAGCCCTTGCTCGCTCTAGCGAAAGAGAAGCAACATACGGTGCGGGGAAAAACTTACGTCCGGAATTTGGTCCCATCACAAGTTTTTCTGTGCCCTTTACTCGATCTATAACGGGAAGTTGATTTAGTACAAGAGGAGGTAATGATGTGGACTGAATAGTCGAATCAACTACTTGTGCGATTGTGCGCAAGGCTTCTTTGCTCTCTTCATCTTCTTCAGAAGTTTGCGATAGGCGAACAAAACTCTGTCCTTTCCAAAACGAGATGCTCTGGTCGTCCTCGCTCGATCCTGCACCACGCACTACAATTGTCGAAGAACCTTGCCTCATGTAGTTGTATGCGCCATACGCTCCTTCAGGCGTGGAGAAAAAGTAAACCACTGCATGAATAAAACGCTGCCCGCGTTGATAGGTTCGTCTGCAACATTTGCGAATGCCGAATTCCGCAAGTATGTCGTAAATTTGCGGCTCCAAGCCGAATAATTGATATGCAGGGAGCATGTCGGCGGCTTGCACATCAGGCTTTACCCCTGCTCCGCCAGAAGTCATTACTCGCGGAAAGATCTGCAGAGGCTGAGCATTCCAGCCATCCAAGTTATACGAACCCAAAACCTGAACGACCTTATTCTCTGTTTCTAAATCGCGAGAAACAGCGGCGGGTGCCGTCTTCGGCGTGGCTGCGCCGGAGTAGTCCGCATTAGCAGATAACAGGGCGACTATTGCCAAGATGATTGCGGGCGCGCGGCGCAAGTTCGGTATTTCCGATCCTAAACGTCACTACCTTACCACCAAAAGGCTTTCAATCAGCTAGTTAACCCAAATCTTTGATTGTTGTTTCCAACTTTCCACGTCTAAATAGAAGGTAGTCAGCTGAGTCGTGAACCAAACCGCCGGCAAATGCAATACCGCCCACAATCAAACCGGTTCTAACTGAGCCCGCTCCACCCTTCAAAAAGGCATGACCAACACCTGCTGCTCCGCCGGCGACGCCCGCGTGCCAGCTGGTATCCCAGGTATTGTTGAATGCATTACCTAGGGCCGCACCAAATCCGGTGCCACTTTCAACTGCTTTCGCCAATGCTTTTACGTCACCGCGAGAGATGCCGTTGTCTTCGCTAAACCATTCATCATTACTGAGATTTTGCAGCTGGTCGTATTTGTCGCCGAGATATTTGAAAGTGAATGCATACTGCGCCCAAAAAACCTTGTCTTTCTGCGCCGCTTCGATTTCCGATTTGTCCATGAAATTGTCGCCGTTGGTGTCGACAGTTTTGAACATCTCATCCAAATTTTTGACAAAACCAGCAGTGTCAACGCGAGTTGCTTGCACAAGTTTTTTCTCGGCAAATTCCGTGATCTTGTCGCCTAGACCAAATCGCTTTGCCACTTCTCCGGCGATGCCACCGGCACCAAGGGTACCGACCTCGATACCACGTTTAATCAGGGGCTCGTAGTTGCCTTTTCTTGCTTGGTCGACGTCGCGACGCACACCATTAACTTCCTGCTGAGCCTGATCGCGTGCTACTCGCCCGAGAGACTCGCCGACGCGAACTGCTTGTTCTTTGAGCTGATCAGTGTCGATATTACTGATCTGTTCTTCGACTTTCTTTTTATTGCGATTGAAAAAACCGCTAATACTGCCGCTTACGTCATGGAAAAGCTCGGTTGCTTTATTCTGGGCAGAACTACCCGAGCCGTCAGTGACGGCTTCTCTTTCTCCGCGTCCCATAGGAACCTCAATTTTGCGTGCAAGGGGATTTATGCGCATATTAGCGACGCAGATTCGGCGAGTCACTGGGGGAATTCCCACGCTTCGTAGAAGTCCCATAAAAGCCACAGGCTTAGGCTTTCCGGCAATAAAAGTGACAAAATAGTGACAAGATTGAAAGACAAACACCGACGCCGAATTTACGTGCGTTCCGCCTCGGCGATTTTTATCACTAAACGCGCAAACGATAACCAAGGGTCCGAACATTCTCTATACAAGAGTTTTTCTCATCGGCACCTTCATCGAGTGCCTTGCGCAAACGCTTTACAGACGTACGAACAGCATCTGTAGACGCTTCGCTATCAAAACTCCAAACTCGCTGCAATAGCGCCTCGGCGCTAAAGACCTCGCCAGGATAACGCATGAGAAATTCGAGGACGGCAAAATCTTTAGGCACTACGTGCACTGCGACACCGTTCTTTTTCAATAAGCGCTTTTGCGGATCCAGTTCGATCTCTCCGACCTTCAAACTCTGACCAGCAGGTGTGGGAGAGCGCCGTAGAAGCGCACGAATACGTGCTGTTAACTCACGCATATTAAAAGGTTTTGTCAAATAATCGTCGGCGCCGGCGTCAAGACCTTCTTCTTTGTCCTCTACTTTTCCTTTGCCGGTTAGCATCAAAATGGGAGTGGCTCCGCCTTCAGCCCGGAATTTTCTTGCCAGCTCAACTCCAGTCATTCCGGGTAATTGCCAATCTAAAACAATGACTTCATATCGCCCTCGTTTCAGATATTCATAGCCTTCTGTGCCATCAAATGCGGTATCGACAGCATAATTTTGCGCTTCCAACCATTTGCTCACCGTCAATGACAGATCTTTGTCATCTTCAACGAGTAGTATCTTCGCCACGCTTAAGCCCTAAACCTGAAAGTACGGAGGAGCCGTCCTAGAAGAATATAGCAGGTGTATGGCTCAGTCACGTCGTTGCCCGCTCAAATGAGTAAAATGCCGCCGCCGTGACCCTTTCAGGAAACGGTGCTAATATTGCTCAAAGCGCATTTCTGGGCACGGGAGCCAGATGAGACGGACTCTATCGCTGACGGCAAAGATTCTAATTCTTATTTCCGTGCCGGTAATATTCGAGCTCGGCTTCGTAGGATTCATTTTTCATCTTCAAAATGAGGCTGAGAAAGAGTCTCGGGCTGCATTGAAAGCAAGGCAGCTTTCCAACAGCTTGAATCAATTGGTTTCTTCCATTTTTGAAGTTTGGAATGTCGTCAGCAACAACCGTAAACGCTGGCTGAACCAGGGCTTTCTGGATCAGCGCTATAAGCAATTGTTTCCGCAACTGCGCGAACAGTACGCCAAGCTCGTCCAGATAACCGCAGACCGCCCAGACTTGCAACCGATGATTCGCAAATCGCTCAATAATTTGAATGAAGCGGAATCGATTCTTGACGAGGCGGTAGCCGACCTGAAAGCCGGGCGTATGGACAAGTTGCTCCATGATTACGATAACAAGACGTCTCATATTCGCGAACTATATAAGGGATTGATTACCGAGGAATTGGCAATCGTCGCTTCCCACGAGAAAGAACTCGCTGACGCCGAAGGTGCCCGCCAGGCGGACTTTCGCAAACGAATTCTAAAAATGTCGTTGCTGGTAATGGCGCTAAATGTGCTGGCCAGCTTTTTCTTGGCCTTTTACCTTTTCAAGGAAATCACATCACGTTTGTCTGTGATATCCAGCAATGCCAAACGATTCGCTTCCGGAAAAGAATTGCAGCCGGCGCTCCTAGGGACCGACGAGATTGCCGAGCTAGATAAAGCATTCAGACGCATGGCCAGTGACGTTGAAAACACCGCTAATCAGCGCCAAGAATTGGTCAATATGCTCACACACGACCTGCGTTCGCCTCTGACCACCATCCAGGGGTTTTTCGATTTACTTTCTACGGGTGCATTCGGAGAACTCAACCAAGAAGGAGAGAAGTTCGTCAAATTGGCTGAGCGTAACAGCTCAGTTATGATGCTTCTGATAAATGACCTGCTGGATATCGAAAAAATCAAATCAGGTCTGATGTCTCTCAGTACCGACGACGTCGAGGTACGAGACCTCTTCGAAGATGTGCGGGCAAATACAGCCCCATGGATAAGCCAGCATGGCATGGAGCTTGTCATTGAAGACACCGACTTCGTGGTACATGCGGATGCCGAAAAAATCAATCGCGTCCTATTCAACTTAGTTTCGAATGCAGTTAGATACTCGCGCTCAGGCGACAAAATAACGTTGTCAGCTCATCGACGCAGCAACAATGTCGAGATACAAGTCACAGATCAAGGCACTGGAATTCCCCAAGATAAGCTGGAGACGATCTTTGACCGCTTTCAGCAGGTTAAGGGCGATTCAAAAGGCTCTGAAGGGGCTAAGGGGTCGGGTTTGGGACTTTCTATATGCCGCTCGATAGTTCAACTGCACAATGGCAAAATCTGGGTGACATCAGAAGTAGACAAAGGAAGCACGTTTCACTTCACTATTCCTGGTGTTTTTGCGCGCTCTGAAGAGTTGGCCAAACTTTGATTTATTGAATTTTGTTTGCCACGTTGCTGCCCAATATCGGCCGGTATTATCTATTCACTGAGACGGAAGTGCCGCGTGAATCGCTGAGAGGCAGCCGTCAGAGAGTTTACCGATGGGGAAGTTAAGGGGGCTCAAACGCAAGTTTGAGCCTTGCCTTTTGCGCATTTTCGAAAAAAATATTGTGTTTTGTTTCCCCGAAAAATAATTTCGGGAACTCTTCCTAACGCTGCATGTCTTACCAGTGTCCGCGACCCCGCGGGTAGGCAAAAGGAGAAAGACTGTATGCGTTATGCAAGAACGATTTTGGCGCTGAGCAGTATTGCTTTGTTGGTGGGTTGCAGCCAAAGACAAGCCGAAATTTCTGAGGGCATGAAGGACATAGATCGTCAGGCCAAAATCCAGAAAGAGCAGGTAGAACAGCACGCAGACGTGCTCAAGGAAAGGGTCAGTGAAAACGCAGAAGCTCAAAAGAAAGCGTTAGAACAGACCGCAGAAACCTTGGAAGCACAAAAGGACGCTGTTGAAGATAGAAAAGACAGAGTTGAAGACCAAGCTAAGTTTGCAAAGAAAAACATAGACGATCAAGTACAAACATCGAAGAAAACGGTAGATCGCAATGCTGAAGCAGCCAAAGCCGCTCTCAAGCAAAGCAAGGATATCCCTCAATAAGTCAGAGAAGATTCGAAAAGAAACCGACAAAACTTACGACCTTTAATGGGCGAACGAAAAGGACAAAAGCAATTGCTTTTGTCCTTTTCTGTTGAATATCCATCAGTGTTTTCAACGATTTATACGCGTTTTCGTGTACGCCTAATCAAGGATGCTGATTTGCGAATTTACTTTATGGACGGCGTCCATCATTATGTAGAAGGTGAGCTTCCTCACCCCCGACCTTTTCCTTACTAATTTACAAACTCGCATTCAGCGGAGAGTTGAAGATGTTTTCTGCATCAGTCATGCCAACTATTAATTGGATTCGTGCCAAGACAGGCACTAATATTCCTGCGGTACCGAAGACTGCAGTTGCCTCGGAAAAAATATCCCAATTTCCACACAGACCAGTCAAGGCAAAGCAGGTGAAGCGTGAGATTCGGGACACAGATCCAAGTTTTCTGCTCGAGAAAAACTTGCCTCAACTCTTGGATAGAGAGACAGGGCTTCTAAATCGTTCTGCCACTGAATGGAAGCTTAATTATGAGGTTTTGCGTGCTAAGCGATACCATCGCCCTGTGACAATCTTACTGGTGTGTATCGACAATCTCGACCAAACTGTCGACAAGTATGGACCACTGGCGGGTGCCGAACTGATCACGTATCTTGGAAGTTTGCTAAAAGAGCACACTCGCGACACAGATTTCGTAGGACGTATCGAACACAATCTCTTCGCCATCGTCTGCCCCGAAACAGCGCAAGCGCCAGCTCTACAAATAGTCAGACGCATCGGCAGACAGATGCAAGCGCGTGCGCAGTCATTCACAAATCGTCCAAACAACACAGTTAGCGTGGGAGCCGCTTGCGCTCCATATGACGGTGATTGCGTCAATATTCTGCTTCAAAAAGCGTTGCAACATTTGGAAATGGCGAAGCGTCAAGACGGCGATTGCATGTTCTTCAGCGCCTAGCCTCAGACATGAGGTCAAATTGCTCAGCCAATTAAATTGGTGTATGACTGTGCTGCTAAGTTCGCTATTACCACCTTAGCTTCTATCCCCAAAGAATTCACCTATATCAGTCATACGAAGTTAGAGACGAGATCCGTGGAATATTTACCTGGTGGGTGTTTTGGGACCTCTAACTGGCGTAGGCGTAAATCGAAGTGTCGTCGAATCTCAATGCCAAGCAAACGGGCCTAATTCTGGTCCTGGTGCCGATTGTCATTGAGTTGAGCTTTGTCAGCGTCCTCGCACACGAGCTTATCCAGTCCGGAAAAGAGTACCAGCGGCTCAGTCACGTAAAAGCAATCCTTATCGAAATGCACAAGATGCAGGACATGTTGGTTCGCACGTTCTACATTCTTACCGACAAGGATACCCACAGCTATGAAGAGCGTAAAGCGCACTATGCAGAACTCATGAATAAGTTTAGCCAGCCTTATACATGGGGGCAGTTGAACCTAGCTGAAAATCCCGAGTTGCAGTCGCTGGTAGAAGACGCTGAAGAATTGCGGAGAACGGCAATAGCAGTCGGCAAAACGACTCCCGTACACCGAGGAATATCCGGCATAGGCCGGATGACGAATCGCAGACAGAATGAGACTCTCATTCATATTGCAATGGAACAGGAAAGACTAGCCAAAGAGATTATTCGCATTGAAACCAGCATGATCAAACACGAGCCGGAGGACTTCAAAAATCTGCAGCAAAAGTTCATTGGCATTATCTGCTTCGGATTTTTGCTTAATGCAGGTGTGGCGTTTGTACTAATCAGAGTCTTCGTCGGCATCATGCAGCAGCGTGTGCATGCGGTCGTGCAGAAGGGAGAACAGCTTGCACTCGGACATTCAGTGAGCGGAACAATAGGAGGAAAGGACGAACTTGCGGAAGTTGATCAAGTAATCACCGACGCAAGCAGCATTCTTGCCGAAATCCGTTGGACCGAGTCAGCGGTGCTCGACAATGCCGCTGATGTGATTTGCTCTTTAGATGAAAAGATGCGTTTCTCAACCGTCGGTGCGTCCAGCTCAAAACTCTGGGGAATGGCACCTGACGAACTCATGCACAAATCAATCATGTCTCTGATTACCGAAGAGACAGCTGAATCAACCAAATACACTCTAGATAGAATTCGCGAAGAAGGCGAAGGCAAATTCGAAAATGTCGTGAGGACAAAAGACGGCAATTTTAGAGATGCACTATGGACGGTGACATGGTCGCCCGAGAAGCAAAACTATTATTGCGTGGTCAACGACGTCACTGAAATGCGCAACGTGGACAGGCTGAAGAAGCGCTTTATCGCGATGGCAAGTCACGACATTCGCAGCCCGCTTACGGCTATTTCAATTGTCTTGCAAGGGCTAAACACTGGAAAGCGAGGAGAATTACCTGAAGGGGTCAAGAAAGAACTCGCACGTGCGGATTCCAATTCTCAAAGACTGCTTTCGCTTGTGAACGATTTTCTCGAACTTGAGAAGCTGGAAGCAAACAAGTTTTCACTAGACCTGGCTCCTGTAGCAGCTTCGGAAGTATGCGAAAGCGCGAAGGAAACGCTCGCCGGGCTGGCTGCTGCAGCTCAAATATCAGTACTCGGACCCAAAAACGACACAATTCTTCTGGGCGACGAAAGGCGGCTTGTCCAGGTGGTAATCAATTTGCTTTCCAACGCTATCAAATATTCTCCTAAGAATTCTTCCGTTCGCATGAGTATTGAGCCCGGAGAAAATAAAGCTACGATCAAGGTTTCCGATGAAGGTCCTGGCATCTCGCCAGATGATTTGCCGCTGGTTTTTGACAAGTTTCAACAGACGAAAGCAAAATCAGAGTTAAACATCAAAGGGACAGGACTTGGCCTGGCGATTGTCAAAAACATCGTCGAAGCTCATGGCGGCGAAGTCGGAGTGATTAGTGAATTAGGAAAAGGCACGACATTCTGGTTTACAGTTCCTCGATATAGAGATACAGAGGACTCGGCAGAATGAAGATTTTTCCTGTCCTCAACCTAAAACAGCGCAGCATAATTGTTGTTGCATTTCCTGTGATCTGCCAGCTTGCATTTGTAATCCTTCTTGGTTTTAGACTTCACCAAATTCAAAATTACATGCAGAATGAGACAGTCTCGCAAGATATCATCAGGCGCGCATATACTCTTTCGAACGTGATCATCAATCAACTTGTCTTCGATTACAGCCTGGTAGAAGGAGGCAGTTTTATAAGTCCTGAGGTACACGAGAGGCAGTGGTTTAGCTTGACTGCTGATGTTTCCAAATTTCTGAGTCTCATTCAAAAAGATCCATTGCACGAACAAGCAGTAAAAGCGTTCAACCTTGCGATGGAAGAAATGCACGAGAGCATGGTTGGCTTTAAGCAGCTCATGAACCAACCAGATTGGAAGCGCCAAGCGAAACGATACCATAGCAGGTTGATCTCTAAAGCCCCGGGATGGTCAAAAGTGATCGACCAGATTGTTTCAGTAGAAGAGGCAAAAGTCACCGCAGACAGCGCCGCGATTGAACGTTCGATTACAGCCCTGGTAGGAGTTGTCGGAGTATTTGCCATTATCAATATTGGAATTGCGCTGCTGCTTGTTTTCTACTTCGCAAAAATGATCAGCAATCCGCTTACTCGCATCAGAAATAACGGTAAGCTCCTGTCTGAGAGAAAGCCTCTCTTGCCTGTTCTAGAAGATGCAGCAGAATTTTCAAAACTAGATTCACTTCTTCACGTTGCAGCGGATGACCTTGAAAGCGCTCTGTCTCGCAATAAAGAACTTGTCGAGAACGCGGCAGACATAATTCTTTCCGCGAACGAAGCGGGTGACATCCTTTCAGTAAATAGGTCCTGTCACAAACTTCTCGGTCACAATCCGGAAGATTTGATTGGTGCACCGATGCATTCACTGACGGTGCCCGAACAAAGCTTGCTTGCAGACGAGCAATTCAGAATTGCCATGAAAAGCGAAAAGCCTGAAACTTTCGAGTTGCAATTACGCAGCGTCGAGGGAAAAACTATCGACACCAGATGGTCATGTTTATGGTCGCAGCCGCACCAGAAGATGTTTTGCGTCATTCACGATATTTCCGAGCACAAGCGTATTGAGCAAATGAAAGAGGATTTTGCCAATATGATCAGTCACGATTTGCGCAGTCCTCTGATGGCAATGCACAATTCTCTTTCCCTCATCGTCGCCGGTGTCAAAGGAAGTATCAGTCAAGACGTTCAAACAGATATTAGTCGCGCCGTCGCAAACTTGGACAAACTGATGCAATTGGTAAATGATCTTCTCGACTTCCAGAAGCTGAAAGCTGGGCGCATGGAATTGGCTCGCGAGCACTTCGATGTGCGCGAACTGGCGCGAGACACAAAAGATTTGCTAGGCGGTTTTGCGGACGAAAAGCGCATTACGCTGGCTCTGCCGGAAAAGGAATTGATAGTTGATGGTGATAGAAGAATGTTATTGCAGGTAATGACAAACCTTGTTTCAAACGCCATCAAATTCAGCCCCGAGGGCGCAACCGTGACCATTAGTGCAAAAACAACGGACAACGGATTTGAGTTGAGTGTTGCGGATCGAGGGCGTGGAATTGCAGACGAGAATCTTGAGCGCGTTTTCGAAACATTCGAACAAGAAGCAAGAAGCGATGAGAAGCAAGGAACCGGACTGGGATTGGCAATTTGCAAGCTGATTGTGGAAGCCCATGGTGGCAAAATTTGGGTCGAACCCACAGACAAAACAGCCGCATCGAATCGCGGTAGCCTGTTTCGAGCTATCATTCCGGCAAGCGTTGGAAATACTGACTAAGTCAAGGAATCAGCTACAGAGGGCTTCAAAAAGGCGACATCTGGGGTCTACATTGTCTTTTCTAAGTCAGAAGCTCAGGATTGCTCAGTACTCTTCAAGAAGTGGAATTTACAGATCAGATTTTTCAAAATTGACGCCGCGCGTTTTCCATCACCGTCATTCAGTGCATCGATAACAGGTAAATGTGCTTCGCCGAATTCCACAAGTTGCTCTTCACCAATGCGGCTCAGAGTGCGCCGAAAGCGAGTCTCTAAAACGACCGATTCCCAGATAGAGAGCAACAAATGATTTCCTGACGCTTCCATAATCAGGCGGTGAAACTCAATGTCGTGCTGACTGTACTTTTGAACATCCTTCTGTTTGGCAGCTTTCATAAACTGCTTAGACTCTTGCGTGATGCGCTCGACATTCCCTTTTAGAAGAGGGGCGGCCAGTTCTGCCCCCAATTCTTCCAACGCTGCACGTACTTGAGAGGATTCCGCGAGCTCTCGGTCAGTGACTTCTCTGACCCGAGTACCTTTATATGGTTCGGTAACAACCACCCTCATCGCTTCCAAATAGCGCAAGGCTTCGCGTACCGGCGCCTGGCTGGTACTCAACTCGTTGGCGATGTTCAACTCAATAAGGCGCTCGCCGGGCTTGTAAGTGCCGTCGAGGATGCGCTCCAGCAGGTATTGAGTGATTTGCTCCCTGGTGGAAGCTCGTTTGAATGACATGTTGCAATTTTAGACGAAGGAGCTTGACCAGAATTCAAGGCGCGGTACAATCTAATTATCGATTATCGATAATCTATACAAGATTATCAAGCCATACCCAAAAATAAGAGTCGAGGATACTCCTATGTCGAACCCAGATTATGTTTACGGAATTTTTGATAGCACAACCAGCACTGGTCAAATCCTGGAAGATTTGCACAAAGCTGGTTTCAAATCAGCCGATTTGAGCGTGGTCGGCAAGGATTGCCCTGAATTTCACAATGTTTCAGCCAAAATAAAGACACCGATGGCTCGATATTTCGTTCGCTATGGCATCGTGGGCGCGCTAGGCGGTCTCTGGGCCGGAGTCATGATGGCTCCTGAAATCAATACACCTGGTTTTTTCCAAATCATCACCACCGTGATGGCAGCTGTTTCCGGTGGAGTCATTCTCGCCTACTGGGGCGTCTGGATGGGCGCATTCTTACATGCCAACGAGCCACAATATTACGCCAATGTATTTGAAGGCGATGTCGAAAACGGCGAAATCGTGATTCTTGCAGAAGTGAACTCGCGAGAAGAACGTCGCACGGCGTGGGAAGTCATGGACAACCATGATGCATTGGAAATCATCACCAGACAAGCCGATCTTGGTCAAATCATCGGATTGGAGAAAGAAGCACCAGAAGTGCAAAGCGAAGAAAATCGTCCGCAATTGGTTGCAGTAGCCTAACTAATCAAAATGCAAAGAGGGTGCGACCAACTACTGTCGCCCCCTCTTTTTTGTAGCGCTAACCTATTAGTATCTCGAAACTGATTAGATATTTGCTTGCCGTGTAAGCGCTGCGGCACGCGATGCATTAGATTTTGATTTTGCGTGGATGATTGGAATCGTAGTATAGTGGCGCGTTTCCATTCTTCGTCTGCAACTCTTTTGTTTTGGCAAGGATTTCAGCATTGCTTGCTTTCTCGCCAAGAATTCGTTTTGAAATCGACCAATAACTATCTCCTTTCTGCACTTCCAACTCGGAAGCTTTGGGCTGTGAACCAGGCTTTGGCGCAGGATCGCCAGGCTTTGGCGCAGGGTCGCCAGGCTTTGGTGCGGGGTCGCCAGGCTTTGGCGCAGGGTCTGCAGCCTTCGCTGTGCCTAAGTCAGTCTCCGACTTTTTTCCTGCTGCGTGCACCAATCCTTCCTTGGTCAATACCTCGGTGGCTTGTGAGTCACCCATAGAACCACCTCTCATCCATTTGCCTTTATCGCGGTTATCCCATTCTTTGAGAATGTTCTCCACAAGATGCTGTTTTGCCTTCGAAAAATGCCCAGAGTCACTGCCACTGCTGCGAGCGACATTCAAATAGTCTTGCAATTCTTTTTTCGTCAGTTTTCCGTCATTGTTGCCGCGGTCGATGAAATTGAAAAGCGACTTGTCACCGCCCCCTAAAAGTTCTTTTGCTGTCTTCTCAGTATTGAGTTGATTACTTTCTTTGCGGTGTTGCTCATCACGAGCCATTCTAAATTGACTGAGTTTTTCGCTCACATCGGCTTTACTTATCTTAGAATCTGTCATCCACTCTTCATTGTTTGCTTCGACCAAATTCGCGCCTTTGTCGTAATTGTTGATCAAGTATTGAAGCATGGCCTTTTCTACAGCCTTTGACGTGTCACCGCCTCTTTCCGCGCGGTTGACGGCTCTCAATTCTCCTTGCAAATCGCCTTTGTCACTCTCTCCAATTTGACCGGCAAACGCAACAGCTAAAATCGGGAGCTGATTTCTTTCTTCCAGTTGCTTAGTAACCTGAGCCATGTATGCCTTTTGCTCAGCTGGATTCATGTCCTTGGTGTCTTGCCTGATCTCGTCCTGGAGTCGCTCCAGCGCTTTGGTTTGCTCTCCTTCGTTCTGGGCCGAATCAAGGGCTTTACTTACATGATCGACTGTTTCAGTAGCATTGTGATTACTCATTTCTTTCTCCAATAGGATCTGCAGCGGGCCAGCGCCGCGAGGTAGAAACCACAGGGTGGCTGTCTATTGCTGTTTGGGGGTTGACTGGATAGAGAATGCAACGGCAAGTTTCAAAAAATCTTGAAATTCAAAAGCGCCGAATTCATCGAGCAGAACAAGAGCGAATTTGGCGAAAAAAGAGGGAAGGTTGACCCTTCCCTCTTTCAAGACAGGCATCGGCTCGGGGATGCTTATCCTGTCCTGATTCTTCGGCGCATGTTGAACACCAAACTTCTTACTTCTCGTTAGTCATCATCATTTATTTCGTATAGATAATCGAGGCATCTTTCTTGAGTTTGCTCTTTGCCGCATTCAGCATCAAGTCATCCAAATTGCTGTCTGCGCGATTGAAACCGGCATAGCTCGCGCCAGGTGCGCCGCCTTCCATGTGCGCGGCATCTGCACTTAGGGAAGATGCGCGCGCGGCATAGAAGCCGGTGCTCATCGAAGCTCGACTTCTCTTTGCCAGAGCGGAAGCGGGAGCAGGTGCCGCAACTGCGAGTCCACGGACAGCGAGATCCTTGGCGCCTGCTTTCCATGACGATTCGGCGCCAGCTCTAACCTTGTATGTAGAACCGCCTGAGGTAATGAGGGTTTCTTTCTTGCCTTCAGAATTGACAATTTCTTGTCGATAAGAAAGTGTCTCAAAGGACCCATCGGATAATTTTGCAATTTTCTCGAACACGGTGGTGCCGCTGGAATCCAGTCCGTCACAGCCGATTGTGTTGATTTGAATGCCGCGAGAAATGGCATTTTTGGACTCTGTTTCCCAATTGTAATCGTTAGGATAGATATGCGGAGCTGCATCTCCAATCAAGAAAAGAAGTTTGGAAGCCTTTTTGTTCTTTGTCCATTCAAGGTCATTGAGAGCCGCATGCAATCCTTGATTTACAGCTTCAGGCGTGTCGCCACCACCTGCCGCATTCAAAGCAGTAATATCTTTAACTACCTTGTCTATGTCGTCAGAAAACGGAAAGACTTTAGTAACGTAGTCGTCACCACGATCTCTATAGGCAACAAGTCCTACACGTACAACGGGAGCAGGCTTTCCTGAGGCTAATTTGGCCACAAGATCTTTGGTCTTCTTCTTCACCATTTCAATTTCGCCGCCCATCGATCCGGTCGTATCAATTAAGAAAGCAAGATCAAGAACCGGACGTTCAGCACTGGCTGCCGGAGCTTCGTTTGCCAATGCAAATTGATTGGTCAAACCAGGTAAAAGCATGCCTGCCGATAAAAGTAGCACTGCCGCCGCCGATTTTAGAACACGCATAACCGCACCTCTGTCCTTGTGTAAATGCCGTAGTCGCCTCACACAACTAGCCTACGCAATGCGGCGCGATATTCCTCTGCCGAACGGACTGAAGCCGAACTGGGGAATACCCTGGATGTCTCTCAGGATTCTGGGCGAGTAAATTGTTCTGACTAGTCTTACTTAGCTACAGCTAGCTGTTCCTTGTACCAGGCGATTGTCTGTTGCAGACCATCTCTGATTTGAACTTCTGGAGTCCAATCAAGAAGTTCTTTCGCTCTGGTGATATCCGGCAAGCGGCGCTTGGGATCATCGGTCGGCAAAGGCTTGTAAACGATTTCACTCTTGGAACCGGTCAACTCTTTAATAAGTTCTGCCAGTTCCAAAACCGTGCGCTCTTGTGGATTGCCTAAATTCACAGGTTCGTGGAATTTCACTCCTGTCAGGCGAACAATTCCTTCAACGAGATCGGAAACATATTGGAAGCTGCGAGTTTGCTCGCCGCCACCATATATGGTGAGGGGTTTGCCACGCAATGCCTGATCGATAAAGTTGGAAACAACACGACCATCATTTGCTCTTAGTCTCGGACCGTAGCAATTGAAAATTCTGATTATGCGAGTATCGAGATCGTGTTTTTTGTTGTACGCCATCGTGATTGCTTCTGCGAAGCGCTTCGATTCATCGTAAACACCGCGCGGGCCGACTGGGTTCACATTACCCCAGTAAGATTCTTTCTGCGGATGTTGCTCTGGATCGCCATAAACTTCGGAAGTACTGGCAAGAAAGTACTTCGCACCTTTAGACAGTGCCAGGCCTAAAGTATTGTGTGTGCCTAGAGAGTTTACCTTCAGCGTTTCAATCGGCAAATTCAAATAATCGACTGGACTTGCCGGTGAAGCGAAGTGAATCACCCAATCAAGATGCCCGACGATGTGTATGTGATTAGAAACGTTGTGATGAATGAATTGAAAGCGAGTGTTGGATAAATGCTGAGCAATGTTGTTCATCGTGCCGGTGACAAGATTGTCCATTGCCGTCACTTCATGCCCATCCGCAAGCATGCGATCGACCAAATGCGATCCGATGAATCCAGCTGCGCCTGTAATGAGTATCTTCAATGTCCGATACCTCTGTAAATTGCACCAGAATCAGTTAGATCATCTTGCGGCAAGATGTTGCGACCATCGATAACCAACGGCCACTTCATGCTCTTGATCAATTGCTTCCAATTGGCGCTGGCAAATTCTTGCCACTCGGTGACAAGAACCAGAGCATCACTGTCTTTCGCAAGCTCGTCGAGATTGGTGCAATAAGCAATTTCGAGTTCAGGAAAATTGCGCTGGCAGCTTTCAATACTGACTGGATCGTAGACCTTAACCTGGGCGCCCATCTTGGTCAGAGCGCGAACAAGTGTCAAGCTCGGCGCATCGCGTAAGTCATCGGTGTTCGGCTTGAATGAAAGCCCCATCAAACCAATTGTGCGGCCTTTGACGATCTTCAACTCTTCTTGCAATTTTTTGATCACACAAAGACGCTGACGCTCGTTGACTGAAAGCGTTGCTTCCAAAAGTGAAGTGGGATAGCTGTATTCACGCGCTACATTAATTAGCGCATTGATGTCTTTTCCGAAGCAGCTTCCGCCCCAGCCCACTCCGGCATTGAGGAATTTGCTTCCGATACGCGTATCGAGCCCGATGCCTGGTGCGACCTGACGAATGTCAGCGCCAACCTTTTCGCAAAGTCCCGCGATTTCGTTGGCAAAGCTGATCTTCATCGCCAAGAAAGCATTGGCAGAGTATTTGATGAGTTCAGCACTCGCGAGATCCGTGACGACAAAAGGAACCTTGCCGAAATTTTCAGGACGTGCAATGTCGGTCGGGGGATCAAAAGTTTGATTAATCAATGGTGCAAACAGCTTTTTCATCGTTGCGACGGCTGTATCGTCAGCGGATCCGACCACGATGCGATCAGGGTAAAAGGAGTCAGCCAGAGCGCTGCCTTCACGCAAGAACTCTGGATTGGAAACCACTGTGAATGATGGTTGGTCTGCCCGGGCTGCACGAGCGGGAACAGTCTGAACACTCTCAACACCCTGGTGAACCAACATTTCCACCCAGTTGCCTGAACCGACAGGTACTGTGGATTTGTTGACGATGATTCGTTTTTTGGAAGTATCCAACGAACGACCGATTGCTCTGGCTACAGCCATGACAGCAGAGAGGTCAGGTTCGCCAGATGGAAGTGGCGGTGTTCCGACAGCGATAAAGATGATTTCCGACTTCTTGACGGCATCTTCGAGTTTGTCAGTGAAGGTCAAGAACTCGCTTTTGACGCACTGTTTGACGAAGGGTTCGAGACCAGGCTCGAAAAACGGCATTTCGCCGCGTTTCAAAGCGTTGAGCTTCTCTTCGTTGGAATCAACGGCAATCACGTGATGTCCGAGATACGCCAAGCAGGCGCTTGTCACCAGACCCACGTAGCCAGCACCGACAATACAAATATCCACAGGCGTTTTCCTTTTGACCTTGCACGGTTTGTGTTACGTCGGCTCACCATCCAAGACTCAGCCGCTCAGGCATAAGCCATCGCTCTGCGGTGAAAGCGCGTCAGATGCGCATTGGACTGGTTGCCAATCCTCCCTATGATACCGCAGAAGCGGCTCTTAGACGGGCGCATGACAGCCAGCGAAGAGGCATTTAACGCCTGGAATCAGCCCACCACGCCGGTTTTCAAGATAAAATCTTCAGGCGCAGGGTGACTCGTCAAAACCAAGATAAATAGACTCTCCCCAAAGATTGTCCGCATATTTGGTAGGCTTTACGGACGATTATAATCGCGTATTCAAGACTAAAAATAAAACCGATACAAGCTAAAGGCGCTCTCAACATTGCTCAACATGACTTCTCCCCTAGACCAGTTCATCTCAACAATTGCCCGACTGAGAGCCGAAGACGGCTGCCCGTGGGACCGTGAGCAGACTCACCGAAGCCTGGCGCGCTACTTACTAGAAGAAGCCTATGAGGTTATGGAAGCAATTCACTCGGACAACCCAGAGGAATTGAAAGAGGAGCTGGGCGACCTACTCTTGCAGATTGTGCTGAATGCACAGGTGGCGAAAGATGCAGGACAATTCGACATACAAGATGTCGCGAATTCCATAAACTCAAAAATGATCTCTAGACACCCGCATGTGTTTGGCGAAATGTCGCTTGCCACAGCCAAGGAAGTCCTAATGCAGTGGGATGACCTTAAGGACGCCGAGAAAAAGGAAAAGCAGAAAGAGTCTAAGTCTTGCTTGGACAGCATCAGCAGAACGTTGCCATCACTTTTGCAGGCACTGAAAATTTCGGAGAAGGCGGTGAGCCAGGGCTTCGAGTGGCGCAACGAAGGCGAAGTATGGGATAAGGTCGAGAGCGAAATGAAAGAGCTGAAAGAAGCAATTTCGAATCCTGCATTGACTCAGCCAGAAACAGCAGCCAGTGCGCGTTACGATGTAGAGCTGGAACTCGGCGATGTTCTATTTACCCTGGTAAACGTTGCAAGATGGCATTCGCTAAACCCCGAAGAATCGCTTATTCACGGGCTCGAGAAATTCCGCAAACGCTTTGCGAAGATGGAAGAGTTGGCAACAAAACCATTGAAAGAATACTCCAAGGACGAGTACCAAGCTCTTTGGGAACAAGCCAAAGCCGCATTGTAGAGAGCGTGTGGCGCGTATTAGCGTGGGGGCGCGTATTAGCGTGGGGGCGCGTATTAGCATGGGGGCGCGTTTTTAAGGCGTGGGGGCGCGTTGCACGCGCCCGAGTTTCATATAGACTGGTAATACGATGAAGTTTCAAGCTCTATCCGAAACACCCAAAGTGAGTTCCGCAAAACTCGGAATCTACTGCAGCATTTTTTGCTTGGTCGCAGGAATTGCTTACGGTAATCTCGAATCAATTAGTTATCCCGTCAATTCATTCGCAAAGGGATTGATTTCATTTTCGAGCGCCTTGTTTTGGGGCGGTGCAATTTGTTCATTCTTTTTATTGAAGCAAGGAAAAAAGTTTGCGCCTCTTGTTCTCCTCGGCGTGTATGCAATCAACATTTTTGTTTCGCTGTACGCAGTAAACATTTGCGGAATGAACAAGACCAGTGCCATCCAATCTTCTTCAAAAAGGCAAATTGAATCTACAAACTTGAACCCGTCGCATCTTATGCTGAGAGATGACATAAAGCAACCGGACTACTACGATCCGAGCAAAAGGTCAGACTGAAGTCAGAACTCTACAAAGTCTGTTCGCGACCGGCGAGTTGCTCGTTCTCTGAAGCGCGCTTCTTCTCTGCTTCTTCAGCTGCTTTCTTGGCGGCTTCTTTGCGAGGATCGATCTTCGCGAGCTTCATAGGAATGTTGTTGTCCAATCCCAGATCAATGTATTCGAGGTTGGTCTTCATCGGATCGACAGCGGCAAGTACAGAACTTAGTCTGCCCAGTCTGCGAGTCAAAGAAGTATCAGGAGATCCTAACTTCAATTGAAGCGCTACGTTTTGCACGCGAATGTCGTGTGGGTGTCTTAAATCAATCGACTCGACAGGCATTTTTGTCTGCTGCGAAATGTAATTGCACCAGCTTGCCCATTGAGTAACATCAGCAGCAGTCATCTTGAGCGCGGCAGGTCCATAGACTCTGAGCGGTGGTCGCATAATTCCCGGGAAATCTTTTAAAGGAATAACTCGACCAGATTGCGAAATAACAGATTCCGGCAGCTTGCCTGGCTCAGGCACATATGTTGCCCAAGGAAACTCTTCCAGCACCTCAACCAAAATATGCGGTTCAGGGAAAGCATAGCGCCGAACAAATGCGTGCTTCACCGCCGGTAGTTGCGCGATGCTATTTTCCAAAGCCTTCGGATTTACCTTGAAGAGCTGCTTGCCAACAACACTTTCTACTTTCTCTGCAATTTGGTGGCGGCTGGTCACATAATTACCGCGCACAGTCAATTGCGACTCAGTGTTGTCAATCGCCCAGGGCAAACGCACAACAGCACTGCCACCAAGATAGAGCAAACCAACAAGCGTCACATAGCGCATAAATTGACGACGCAAACGAGCATTGCGAGCCTGATTACGCTGCTTGCGGCGGCTCTTGATCCATTGCTTTCGTCTGTCAGCTTGCATCATCACGAGCAGCAAATCTCCTTATTAACAGACTTTCCGCCGTCGGCAGAGTGGCATTGAATATATGCTTCGATGTCTTGTGCGGGTATCGAACCAGCGAAAACTGTTGCAGCCGGCCCGGTCATGTGGACATGATCGTCGGATTGAGCCCATTCTATAAATAGGAAGCCTCCGGGCAGCCTAACTTTTGCCTTGCGCTCGGTTCGTCCTTCCAGCGAGGACGCAACGACTACAGCTGCAGCACCGCTTGCACAAGCTAAAGTTGCGCCGCAACCTCTTTCATAAATAAGTGTGTGCACTTCGTCTCGAGAAATCGCCCGGCACCACTCGACGTTGACACCCTCAGAGAACAAACTTTGTTGCTGTACTTTCTCAGATAAGGATTTGAGTGACTCGGAAAACTTGTTTTTATTCAGGCTATCTTGCGCCTGAGGAGCATCGAAAATAACCACGTGCGGATTACCCATGCTCACGCATGTCGCTTTGAAATTGAAGTCGGGTGAATTTATTTCGCCTTGCACAAAACTGGCTTTCGATGAACCGCTTAGAGGAATCAAGTCGGTTTGGAGAATGGGCTTGCCCATGTCCACCGTAATTTTTGATTCGTCTTCTACAAGAATCTCTTGGACTCCTGCCTTAGTTGACACCAAAATTCTATTAGATGCAACCAATTCTTTCCTGAGAGCCCAGAGTCCCAGACATCGAAGACCATTGCCGCACATGGCAGAAGACGAACCGTCGGAATTAGTGTAAATCCATCCGATATCGCATTCGGTATCAACCGCATAATCAGCGCCAAGAGTTTTGAATATATCCAGCGAAATTTCCGGTTTTTTCTTAAGTGAAAAACCAACAATCAAACCATCTGCACCAATGCCGAAATTCCTATCGCATATACGCTTCGTCAGTGAAGGCAGAGGGTTCATCCCCTGCATCACGGCTGCAGAAAAGGCCGGGAGCGCCAGCAAGTCGTCCAGAGACACCATCACAAAGTCATTGCCCAAGCCATGCATCTTGGTGAATGCCAGGCTTTGAGAATCCGAACTGGATGACGTCTGCGCTTTCAAAGTTTCCGAAAGGGTCTGCATCTGGCTTCGCGAGCTGGTGCTGCATCCGAATAGGGTCCAAGTGGGGCATTCGGATCAGCCGCAATTATACCGGGTGAAGCTTGACATGTCTCGACCTTAATAGACTTTGATTCAACTGACTCATTGATATACTCACCTGCTGGGCGAAAACTAAGGGAATTTCACATGCGTGCATATATATCGGTGGACCTGGAAGGTATAAACGGCATCTGCCACTCCAGCCAAACTCAGCCTGGCGAGCCAGGATATGAGCGTTCGGTTCAATTGATGCACGCAGAGACGAATGCTGTCATAAACGGTCTCGTAAAAGCCGGGTGTGACGAAATCGTTGTAAATGACTCCCACTGGGACATGCGCAACTTGCGAATTGAACTTTTGCACCCAAAGGCACATTTGACCAGCGGTTGGCAAAAACCATTTTCTATGGTGTCCGGCGTGCACACGGAAAAGAAGCCGGATTTCGCATGCTTGATCGGGTATCATGCGCGCCAAGGCTGTGCCACTGGGGTGCTTTCGCACACATACAGAGCTCAAGTCTTCCGCGATGTGCGTATCAATGATGTTCTGGTGGGTGAAACAGGACTGAACGCGTATCTTGCCGGTGCATTCGATGTGCCAGTAGCCCTCATCACTGGTGACGATGCGCTAAAAAGAGAATGCGAAGAATTGATGGGAAAAGTTAATTGCACAGTGGTGAAACATGCTATTTCGCGTTATTCCGCTTGCTTTAGACCACAAGAACAAGTGCTCGAGGATTTGGAGAAATCAGCGTACGAAGCCGCCAAAGCTAAGGCGAGCTGGAACTTACTTAAGCCTCCATCTCCGGCAAAACTGACTCTATCAATGAATGACACTTCGATGGCCGATGCTTGCGAGTTGGTACCAAATGTAAAACGGCTAAACGACCGGGACGTGGAATTCACGGACAAAGATTACAGCGTTGTGTTTCGCGTGATGCTGGCTCTGGGCGCCCTTGGAGCCAGTCGAAAAGACCCATATTTCAGCTAATTTCACATTGCGAAACAGTTTTTTTCATACAGTCAAATGAACTATTTCGCGGCAAAGCGAATTACAGCCTGGTTTTAGAGAGCCAGGCGTGAGGAGTCCCTCGGTATGGGGCTCATCACGGCATTAAATATAGCTAATGTTTCTCAACAAGCGCGGTTTGATGCCCTTCCGCGGGTAATTAACAAGTGACAGGGTTTTTGTCACCTCCGCGACCAGCCTCACTCAAGGGCCGGTGGTGATTCCGTGCGTCGTTTTTCGGCCGCGGCGAACCCGGTCATCAGCGACTCCCTGACCTCATTGGGCTAATTGGCAATGTTTCAATCATACGAACAGCTTTCCTTTCACCAACAAGTCATCGTTCTCAACCAGTCCTATCCTTGTCCGCGCTGCAACGCCGGGATTTTGGAACCGTACGGACTGACAGAAACCTTGTCCTGCAACAGCTGCGAGCGCTGCTTCGTACCACTGCGCGGAGGCAGGAGACTCTACCCGGCACGTCGCCTGGGCGTGAAAGTCGCTCCAACTTACTGGTGGGATGGTCTTCGCTGGCACTGGGCAGGCACGACTGCCACCACTAGACAAGTTGTCGCAATAATTTCTCTATTCATAATGCCGCTGGCGCTTATGCACGGCGCGCTGTATCTTAATGTCTGGGCCGAGAGGCCGGAGTGGCTTAGCCCAATGCTACTTACTGCATTGATGAGCCTTTTGACGATTCAGCTCCTTTATTTCACTTGCTGGGATTTCGATTTTCTGGCAAAACGCAAGTCATAAGTAAAAACAATAGATAGCAATAACTCAAAGGAAGATTCCAAGAGCAACTTTTCCCCAGAGGGAAAAGCGCCAAGAGAGCACGTCTCTGTTCTGCTCGATGAATGCTTGGACGCTTTGAACATTCGGCCCGGGCTCACTTACGTGGACGCCACAGTTGGTGCCGGCGGACATTTGCAGGCGATTCGTGAGCGGATGGGACCGACTGGAAAGTTGATTGGCATCGACAAAGACAAGGCATCGCTTGACAAGGTCGCAGCAAGATTGCCAGGCGCTGCATCGTACATTCATGGCGATTACAGCGACATCGGCGAGCATCTGGAATCGCTGGGTATCAGCACTGTGGATGGTGGCATACTCGCAGACATAGGAGTGTCCAGCATGCAGCTTGACAATCCCGAAAGGGGCTTTAGCTTTCTGAAAGACGGCCCTCTGGATATGCGAATGGATCACACTCAGAAACTTAGTGCAGCAACGATAGTAAACGAATTTCAGGAACGAGAAATCGCAGACATCATCTACAAATATGGTGAAGAACGTCTCAGCCGCCAGATTGCACGCCGCATAGTCAGCAAGCGTCCGATACATACTACGGCTGAATTATCAGAGATTGTTGCCGGATGTATATATACCGCCCGTGGTACCAGAGGGCATAACAAGAATCGATCGAAAAGCAGATCAGATAGGCTTGACGACTCGCATCCAGCCACTCGCACATTTCAAGCGTTAAGAATTGCGGTGAATACCGAGTTGGCAAGTCTGGAAAAATTTTTACATGAGTCTGTGAAAATCCTCGCTCCGGGCGCCAGGCTCGCGGTTATCAGCTTTCACAGCTTGGAAGATCGCATCGTTAAGCAAATTCTCAAGTTGTACGAGAAAGGTTGCGTATGTCCGCCCAGGCAGCCGGTTTGCACGTGTGGCAAAGATCCTAAGTTGCTGATAATGACCAGCAAACCGGTCACTGCATCTGAAAAAGAAGTGCTTGCCAACATACGTAGTCGTAGTGCTAAACTACGTGTTGGAGAAAGGGTTTAAGTCCTCTGTTTTTCTGAAATCGTTTCTACCGTTTTCTACCGCCTTTTAATGGCGGATCTAGATGGGAGCACCACATGCCGAGCAACGCCGCACAACTTCTAGCTTTTACCGAACCAGTCCAAAAAAGCGAAAAGTCTCAAGAAGGTGTTCGTAAGCAAATAGTCTATTCGGCTCCCCAAGCCAGACCGCACCTGGTTCCAGTCACCGCTCCGTCACAGGATCGCGACAGCCGTAAGGCTCCACTGGTGGTGCGCCTCAATCAAGTTTTGCGTACTTCGCTTATCGCATTCTGTGGCATTGCCATTCTCGGTTACGGTTTGGACGTCGCCCGTACAAATGACGTAACTCGTTTGCAAGAACAAGCCAGACGTTTATCGGAACAGAATTCTGAATTGTCTGCGCAGCTTTTGAGAGCAATCTCTTTTGAAGGTATTCAGGACAGCGTCGTCGGACGTCATGGCTTGCAAGTGCCCGAGCAAGTTCTCATCGTCAAAGAAGTCGCTGCACCGAAGATGGTTACATTCAAAGCTAACAAGCATAGTCTCCCGATAATGTCGGGATACTAAACTCCGTTCGGGAGGCCCTCCACGTTGACCACTCAGTCTCCTCCAGAGTTAGGGACTCGAGGTCGTTCACGGCGTCATGACAGACGTCCGAGATCTCCTTTGTGGCGCCTACGATTCTGGCAGTTCTGTCTGCTGGGCGGATTTTTACTTATTGTTGGCCGTCTCTACTACCTACAAATTATCGTTGGCCCAGAACTGAAACAGAAAGCGCATGTTCAGCGGCAACAGCACAATCTTCTGGTGCACAGAGGTGCAATCACTGACAGACATGGTTTGCCTCTGGCAATTGATACCACCAGATACGATATCTATATTCACCCAAAACTGATCAAAGCAGGCATTGCGGAAGCATCAGAAATTCTCGCCCGAATTACTCGTCAACCAGTAGAGAAAGTCTATAAGTTGATGAACTCCGGCTATCCAGTCATAACGCTATCGCGCCACCTCGAGCGTGAGATGGTCGATGAAATTCAAGCTCTAAACTGGCCGGGCGTCGACATCGTCCCGCGTCCTTTCCGCCATTATCCTGAAGGACAGTTAGCCGCTCACTTGCTCGGCTACGTAAATATGGATACGAAAGGACAAGGTGGGATCGAACAAAAAGAAGAGAACCTTCTCAAGAATACCGGCGCAATGCCGACTCCACAATTAGATGGACACGGTCGCAGCATTCTAGTCAAAGAACAGAATGCCGACTGGGGTATTTCGCCGCCTCTCGGCCGCCACGTCGAACTGACTATCGACAATTATTTGCAGCACCTTGCTGAAAAAGAATTGGCAGCGATGTGCCGCCACTCATCTGCTTTAAAAGGAACAGCACTGTTTGCTGATCCGACAACCGGCGAGATTCTCGCTTGGGCAAACTATCCGCCATACGATCCAAACCGCTATCACAAGTATGCGCTGGAAACAACAAAGAACTGGTCCATGGTTGACGTTTATCAGCCCGGGTCAACCTTCAAGATCCTCACCGTCTGCTCAGGATTGGAAACGGGCGTCATCAAGAACTCAACCACATTCTACGATGGCGGCTCGCTCACAGTCGGCAATCGCACCATTCGCAACCACGATGGCGGGCACGGCTCCATTGACCTTCTGCATCTCTTCATCCACTCCAGCAATATTGCCTCGGCACAAATTGCGATGATGATGCCACCGAAAGTTTTCCACGATATGCTGCAGAAATTCGGCGTCGGTCAACCAACTGGTATCGACCTGCCTGGAGAATCGCATGGTCTCTTGCTCAACCACAAATTCTGGAAGCCGCTCGACGCTGCGACAACAGGATTTGGACAGGGAGCGATTGCTGTTACGCCACTACAGTTGATGGCAGCGGTTGGAGCTGTTGCAAACAGCGGAGTCTGGATGCAACCACACTTGATTCGCCGAATTTATGACCCACGCACCGGTGTTACTGAAAAGTGGACCGAGCCGGTAAAACGTGAAGTCATCTCACCGAATGTCGCTCACCACGTAGCTGGATTGCTTGCCGACAACATTGCCATGGGTACTCAAATCGCTGGAAAAGTGCCTGGCTATCGAGTTGCCGGTAAGACCGGAACAGCGCAGAAGGTTTCAGCCAGCGGCAGAGGCTATCTTGCTGGGCAAACTATCGCATCCTTCGTTGGATTCTTACCCGCTAACAACCCGCAATTGGTGGGCATTGTCGTCGTCGACAGCCCACAAACCGACGGTCGCTGGGGTAACACCGTGGCTGGTCCTGTCTTCAACGCAATTGCAATGGAAGCGGCACGCTATCTAGGTATTCCACCGACAGGCGAGCCCGGCAAAGAGTCCGCCGACAAGACCCTAGCGCAAGATCCATTGAAAGCACTCAATCGCAAGTTGGCTCCGACGCCTGAGGCACCTTCGGTTAAGTATGCCAGCGAAGCACATGTTCGCGAACAGCGTGAGCAAGAGCAACACCGCTAAACAGAATATGCAAAACTGCGGGTTTTTCCTACGCTAAGCCTTGCGCCAAAGCGCTAATATTGACTTGATTCAGTGAGGAGCCGCCAAGTGTCGGCAGATCAGCCATATAACCCGGATGCTCCCATTCTGAAGGAAGCGGAAGCAGAAGGCGAAGATACAAAGGACGCAAAAGATGCAGCACTTTTGCAGGCGCTTGCCAGCGAGCCCTTTGCCGTTTCGGACGGCGAAATAAATGAATTGGCAGAACTGTCAGAAGGGGACGAAAAGTCTCAAAGTAAAACCACTCAAGGGGCAGATATAGGCTCTGGCGAGTCTGGTTCAGGATACGGGGGAAACAAGGGAACAGCCGATGGATCTGGCTCGGGCGAAGCAGCATCAGGCGGAAAGAAGCAGTCTTTAGGGAAAACATTTGGCATCGTCGCCATACTTACAGTTCTGTCTAAGTGCGCCGGACTAATTCGCGACATTGTGGTCCTGCAGGCCTTCGGCACCAACTATTTATCCGATGCCTTCAATAACGCAACTTTATTTACCGGCAATATTCTGATTTTGTTCGGCGGTCTGGGAGGACCTTTTCATTCCTCATCAGTAGCCGTTCTTACCCCAAAGAAAAATGATCCGGACAGTGGTCGCATGATGGTGCAGATTTTTCTTGCCACCATGTTTTTCTTGATCGCCCCTTCGATTTTGATCTACTACTTCGCCCCAGATCTTATTCAGATAATTGCGCCGTCAAGCGCACTAGCTGTAGAACACCGGCAAGAATACTGGGACGAGACAGTCCGCCAAATTCGGATCATGTTGCCGCTTGTAGCAATTTCAGGGTTTGTCGGGCTCTCATATGGCGTCTTGAATGTCTACGACAAAATCTTCTGGCCATCATTCTCTCCGGCGATAGCGAGCCTTGCGATCATCATCGCTGTTTTCTTTTTTGGTGACTCCGCCGGCATTGTTTGTTTAGCGTGGGCGACACTTGCCGGTGCAATCGGGCAGGCGCTGGTTCAAATTCCAGGCATGCTAAAAACTCCGCTCAAATGGAGTTTTTCCACCGATCTTCATCCCGGTTTGAAAGAGTATTTGTTGATGCTCGGACCGGCTGCTTTCAGCACATCAATCGGTCAAATCAGTTTGTATGTTCACCTGTACTTTACCTCGACGATTCAGGAAGGCGGATGGACAGCCATAGTTAATGCTAATCGTTTGATTCAGTTACCGCTCGGAGTCTTGCTAACAGCAATGCTGGTACCAATTCTGCCGCGATTTACAGAACAGGTTGCATCCAATCGAATTGACGATTTGAAAAGCGAGTTGTCCAAAGCCTTGCGCTTACTCTGGTTTCTGGCCTTGCCGATTGCCGCTCTATTAATGGCAATACCAACGCCGATAATAAAGCTACTTTTCGAGCGCGGAAAGTTCACGACTCATTCGACTGAAATGGTCACCACCGTTATGCTCTTTCTGGCGCCGGGCATTTTCTTCTATCTTGCACGAGACCTCATCACAAGAGTTTTTTACGCACACCAGGATTCAAAAACTCCTTTCCTTGTCGCGATTGCCGCCATCATTCTCCAGACAGCGCTAGACTGGCTCTTTGTCTCTCAAATGAAGACAGGCATTGCCGGCATCGCAATTGCAACGACACTGGTGACGGTGTTCAACTTATTCGCTCTGACATTTTTTGCACGCAAGAAAATTGGTCGGTTGGGCACAACAAAACTCGTTTATCCAACGGCAATAATGCTAATTGCTTCTGCCGCTTGCGGTGCCATTGCCTGGTTGGTATCAGGTCAGACAACTCAATTGATTCCGCAAAATTTTGTCGGACAAGTCATTTCGTTGTCTCTTTCCTGCGGGCTGGGACTCGTTGCATATTTGATTATTTGTGTTTTGTTCAAACTAGAAGAGCCGTCGAGCGTGGCGAGCAGGCTGATTAAACGTCGCAAGTAGAAGCTTGAAACATTACTGCCAGTTAGTCTTCTAACGATATGTTAGAGCAAGTCGAAAACTTTATCTTGCGGAACCTGCAAGAGCGCGTTCTTTGTCGAGAGAGCGAGAGGTTTGAATCGCTGGGCAACTTCTCGCTTGATTGATGCATGCGAAAAAAGGATCACTGCAAAAATTTGACCGGCAGATAAAATACCACCATAACCAAGCACAGAGCGTATTCCATAAGGTTTGACGAAATCTTCCTGCGCATAGATGTACGGCGATTCCAAAGCTTCTTGCACGAAAAAGACGTTGAACGTCGCCTGATCCTGATCCATAACGACGTCACTATCAGTAGTGGCAAGAGACTGTGGTTGCCGCTCCTGATTGGAGAGGACAACATCAGCTACCGAATGAGACTCGATACCAAACTGTTTACAGAGTAAAGCAACCATAGGCAATTCTGTAGCCAGGTCTGGGCTGTCGATAGGAATGGCACGATGATCCAATGACTTAGTGCGGTCGCACCATTCAGTCTTTTCGCCATGCGAGGCAAGCAAAGTCAAGCAGCGGGTATCGGGTCGAATATCTTCATTAGCCGCCCGCCTCGATTCGACAAATCGCTTGAGTGGAGGCTCGAGATCTCTGAATGGCATGCTGATAAAAAAGCGAGCCAGAGCAAAGGCCTTCTCTCCACTCTTCTTCAAAGTGAATCCATCGTACAAATGTTTGACGATACGAGCCGCGACGCTTTCCTGAGTGCGCGCACCCGAGCCCAACTCGCGAATCTCGGCGCTGAGTTCGGTCATATCTTGCAAACTGAATGTTTCTATTGAGAACATGTGAAGAAATGGCTCTGGCTAGAACCACAAACCTCTTAGGGTTGCTCGCTCCAAGGGATTACCTATGATTTCGACCCCAGTGGGAATACAGGATTCCCCGAATGCCTTAGTTTACTTATGCCATCGAAACCTGTATCACCTTTATAGGGAAACCCCGAAGGATTCTCTGGAAAACCGCCTTTCTTTATAAAAAACTGCAAAGCCATCAATTTTCAAGGTTTTCCTTATATGGTTTTCCCCTTAACAGGCACACGGGTTACCCAAAGGAAACCAAAGTAAAAGCCCCAAGTGTAGATGCACTTGAGGCTTAGAACTTAGCTGTCAGTATTTCAGATTAACGAGTAAGCTTGTGCATTGGAAACGCACGCACAGTATCGACACCTGAGGTGTGGCGCCAATTATCTTGCACCGCCGGTGACGGCACTTCAGCAACTCTAGCGTGAGCCATACTTCTGCGCGGTGATCTGCCTGCTGAATTGTAGTTGACTATAAAGTCCGGGATCTGCGCGGGAGGATGTGACACCACTGGTGGAGTCGCAGCAACATTGGCTGTTGCCTGTTCATCTATCATACTGTCGTATTCCGCCATACGAGCCAATCTTTCTAACTGTGCACATCTTCTTTCTCTAAGAACAGCCCACACGCACCAGGCAAGACTGGCAGCGAGGAAAAAAAGGAGCACAAGATGCCCTTTCAGGGTGGCTAAGAGGTAGCAGGCGGCTGCTACAGGTGCAAGCGACAAAAGCGCCGTCATTTCGCCCTTCTTTCAAAAATATTCTCTTGTAAAGGCTCTCTGCGGTGACAAAGAGCCATCATGTTGCATATACAATACATCGCAAACTGATATGCGAAAAGACTTGTATTTATTTGAAAAATCAGTATAGTTGTTAATTCGTGCTCATTAAGTCCGGCTCAGACTTAAATATCGGACGCACCACCGGCGCTACCGCCCCAAGGTGAACGGATCCTGGTTCGCCGGAGCAGCCTGCCCGCCGCCATCGCCCTGTTGGCCAGTGTTTGCAGGTGGAGATTGCTGCTGCGGAAGTTCTGGAATTATCGAATTCGATCGCGACTGTTGCGCAGAATGCATCTGGCCGTCGCCACCTCCACTGGTGGCACCAGCAGAATTAGGTGCGAGTTCGGCCATTTTGACGCTCACCCAATGAGAATTGTCCTGAAACTTCACCTGTAAAATTCGCACTTTCAAAGAAGTTGCCCGGGGATCAACTCTTTCATGTTTCCATTTTTCCGTTCCGCTGGCCCCCGGAGCCAGCAATTCCATGTCCGGCGCATGCCAGGTACCGCGATCCTTCATTTCAGGGTCCGTAAAACGCAGCCGAAACTTGACAGCCGAGATTGCTCTTTGCGAAATATTCTTGTAATCAATATAGATGCGAGCGTCAATTGGCACATCGAACGGATCTAGATCCAACTCGGCGCGTCCATTGGTCACTGCTACCGGACATCCTGGTTCGGGCACAAATTCTACGTCCAAACTTCGAACTTTTCCTGGCACTTGACCGTATACATTAATAGGCGCACCGAAGGAAGTCATGGCAAACATGCAAAAAGAAAAAGCCCCAACAAACAATCTCAAGGTCAGGCGATTCTTAAAGCTCGCGGTCATAGCGTTGAGCCTCCTCGGCGTTGCGCACGTTTCCGCCCTGACTTCTGATACACGGGCGGCAGATGAAGCCTTACATTTCACCATACTACACACCAATGACCTTCACTCGCACGCTGAGCCCTTCTGCGAAAGGGGACGTGTTGTCGGCGGGTTGGCGCGCCTGGGACACCTGATTCACTCGATTAAGAGCAATACTCCCAACACTGTCGTCATCGACGCAGGAGATATGTTCCAAGGCACACCACTATTCACTCATTACCACGGCGAGGTCGAAGTTTCTCTGCTCAACCAGATCGGCTACGACATGTACACCATTGGCAATCATGAGTTTGATGATGGAGCGGAAAATCTCGGCAAACAGTTGAAAAACGCTAAGTTTGACGTCCTCTGCACGAATATCGACGCAGAGGCACAGCCAGACCTCAAGTCTGTCATCAAGCCTTACGTGATAAAGGAAATCGCCGGGCAGAAAATAGGCTTTTTAGGCGTGATGACACCGGAATTAGAGCGCCTTTCACTCTCCCTGGGAGGCGTAAAAGTCAAGCACGTGAATGATGACTGGCTGATTCCTGTTAGAGAAACAGTCAAAGAAATAGAGAGCAAAGGCGTCAATCACATCGTCGCTGTGACGCATTGCGGTACAGACTTCGACCAACAAATATCTCAAGCGATTCCGGAAATTGACGTCATCATCGGTGGACACAGCCACACCCGTCTAGACAAAGCAATTTTTGTAGAGCACGATGACAGCTCGAAAACCATAATCGTACAGACAGGAAGCTACGGGCGAACGCTTGGGCGGCTTGATCTAGCCTTTGACAAAGACGGCAGAATGGATGCGGCCGACACTAAATACAGGCTCATCAATATCACCGACAAAATACCGGAAGATCCTGCAATGAAGGCGTACATAGATAAGAAGGTAGAACCACTTCTTCCGCTACGCCGCACAATAGTTTCTCAAGCAGAAGACGCCTTCGATAATCGTTGGACATCCTATCCATGGGATTCCGCGCTGGGAGATCTAATCACGGATGCGCTCTGTGAAGCAGGCAAATCATATGGAACAACGATAAGCGTACACAATAGAGGTGGGATGCGTGGTCGTATTGAAAAGGGCCCGATATCGCTTGAAAAAGTTCAAGAAATTTTGCCTTTCGACAATCGCCTCACATTCGCAACCATTAAAGGAAAAGCGCTGCTGGGCGCTATTGAGCACAGTGTGTCCGGCCCCGCAGGCGGCAGATTTCTGGATGTGCATGGGCTCAAAATTGGCTACGATCCAACCAGAAAACGCGGGGAGCGACTTGTTTTTGCTCTTGCTGAAGACAAAGATGGCTCTTACAGTCCAGTAGATGAGAGCAGCGAATACAAAGTCGCGATCAATAACTACACATTCCAATCCGGTGAAGGTTATGACTTCAAGGATGCGAAGAACATAGTCAACACACCCGAGCGTGTCGGAATTCCATTTAGACAGTATTTGGAAGCGCACCCTTCAATAAGACCGCAGTTACCATCACGGATTGTGCCGATTACCGAAAACGTGCTCTCTGCCTTCAAAAAAGAAAAGGTCGTTGCAAAAATAGCCAACGTTGTCCCGGGTTCAAAAGTCACTCTTTATGCAGGCACCGATCGTGGTGTCACTCCTGTCGAAAACAAGTTTCCGGTTCCACTAAAAAAGCCTGTTGAGATAACCGATGACCTGACGGCAGATGCCAACGGACGGTGCGTCTGGCGCGGCAACACGACCGGGTCTTGGCTTTGCGCCGTTGCGCATCCGCCAAAGGGTACGAAGCCGCGCAAATTGATAATCAGCTACCCGGTAGAAATTCATCAAGCAAAGGGCAACGATGCAGACCTAACAGATAGGCCGGCGAAGAAAAAAACAGACAGATAAAAACGCGCCTGCATCATTAACTCTGTTTGACACCCATACGATTGTATGTATAATGCATATATAGGATTTTGCGCACTGCCCGGTGAAGCGAGTGCCACGCCCTATGCGCGAGTGTTGCCTAGGGCCCTCGCGCAACTGGAGGGGCTCTGTGCACTCATTTGGTGGCAGGTAGTCGTGCTGCCTTTTTGCGACAATAGACGTGGGCGCCTACCTTCTTGCGCCCGGTCCGAGTTTTAACGACTGCAGATTCTCATTTGCTTCGCGATAGTCCGGTTTCAGTTTCAAAGCCTGGCGATATTCTGCTTCAGCCAGATCGCGTTTGCCCAAACGCGAGTAAGCGACGCCCAAATTATTGTGCGCCTGAGCATTTTTGGGGTCGAACTTGATTGCAGCCTGATAGTGCCCAATCGCTGTTGTAATCTGCCCTTGCTGTTGATAGTAAATGCCGAGGTTGTAGTGCGCATCGGCGAACTCAGGATCTATCTTAATAGCCTTTCTGTATTCTTCGAACGCTTTTCGAGCATTCCCCTGCTTGAAATAAGTGATACCAAGACTGGTGTGCGCTTGAGCGTATCCAAGATTGCGCTGAGCTTCCGGATAATTAGGCTCTATTTTAAGAGCAATCTGAAACTCAGCAATCGACTCAGGATACTTACCCAGGTCACTATATGCGACACCAAGATTGTTATGCGCTTCAACATATTTCGGGTTGATGTTCAGCGCCGCTTTGTACTCCTCAACGGCTTTGTCGAACATCTTCATCTTGTAATAAGCGCGCCCGAGGCAATAACGCATTTCCGCAGTCGCTGGATCAATCTTCACTGCCTTTTGAAACTCGTCCAACGCTTTTTCGTACTTCTCTAAATTGTCGGCGCAAAGTCCCAGATTGTAGTGAGCTTCAGCTGAGCGCCCGTCAAGCCTGACGGCATCATCAAGATAGCGCTCGGCCTCTCTGAAATTGTCCTGGTCAATAAGTGCAACACCCAAGTTATAACGAGCATCTGCCAGGCGCGCATCACTGTCAATTGCTTTGTGATACTCGGCCATTGCGAGTTCTACTTTTCCTTGCCGATGATAAATCTTGCCGAGCAAATTATGCGCACGACCGTTCTTGGCGTCGGCAGAAATGACCGTGTTCAGATAACTTGCGGCTTCACCCATCTTTCTTTCGAGATAGAGTTTTTCCGCTTTCTGAAGCAGGTCTTCGCTGCTGCTGTCAGCCTTGTCTGCAAGCGCTGGTTGCATGGTAACAAGTGCCAAACAAAAGGCACAAACTAGCAGCAAGTTCGACGAACCTGAAAGATTTCGCTTTTGATTTCCCGAAGCAGGGTGCCGAGTTTCCAATAAATTTGCCATCGTCGATTCGGTCAGCTTTGCCAATGCTTCAGTTTAGGACATGTTGATAACCCGTGCAAATGAAGGCACCCAGAAGTGAAATGGGCTATGCTCAATGACTGTACATATTGGGGATTTGCTAAAACAATGAATTACGGAAAGCACGGCTGGCACGCGAATTCACCGATTTCTGCGACCGTTGCCACAATAGTTTTATCCATCGCACTGCCATTGGTTTCATCCAGCCTGCCGGCTTTTGCCAAAAAGAAAGTCGAGGTTGAAGCCGAACCAGCAGCACCGTCATATGGCAAAGACGAACCTGGGTGCCGAGACGCAGTCGCAAAAGCGGCGACACTGTTTGCAGGACAGAAAAACACCGAAGCAGCCGACCTTCTGCGCACATGGTCGCCAAAGTGCATGCACAATACCCAGCTTCACCTGCTTCTTTCGACGATTCTTTTGCGCTTGGGAAATGCCAAAGCAGAAGCCGAAGCAGAAGCGAAAATTGCCTGCCAGATTTCCCCCAACTCTACTGCTGCTCACATGCAACATGCGCTGACCTTGATGGCGCTGGATAAGACATCCTCAGCCAAAGACGAGTTTGTGCGGATTACAGAAATCGATCCAACTTCCTACGACGCTTGGTCTAGCCTGAGCGAGCTTTATGGGCGCCTCAACGAAATGGACAAAGCCAAACAGTGCGGAGAAAAAGCTGCAATTCTAGACCCGCAATCAAGAAAAGCGAAATTCCGCACTTTGCACAGCTTGCAAGTGACAGGCAGGTCAGACGCACTAAAGAACGAAGTGACCCGCTTGCTCGCCTCCGATGCCGACCCGCCTGAATTTTTCGACCAACTAGCAACCGAAGTGCTGTCCGTCGGAGCCTACAGTGAGGCTGTCCAAGCCGCGAATAAAGCACTGGATAAATATCCGAAGTCGACGTCGGCACTCAAAGCCAAAGCGCTCGGACAACTTTTCTCTAACAGCCTGGATGAAGCACGTAACACCGTAGACGTTCTGCTCAGCGCTTCGCCCGATGACGCAGATATTTTGTCGGTCAAATCGATGATCCTGAGCGACCAGGGCAACGTGGACGAGTCTGAACTGTGCCTCAAAAAGATCGGCGAGAAGGGTGAGAGACGTCCGCTCTGCCTTCTGGCCAAAGGAAAATTGGCGTCGCATCGAAATGAAACAGAAGAGGCAATAAAGAATTTCGAGCAAGCCCTGGCCGGAGATCAAAGCCTTTTGGTCGTTCACAGCTGCCTGGCTGACGCTTTCATTAAAGCCGGTCGCTTCGAAGACGCGCTTGCAGAAGCGAAGGAATGCCAGAAGGTACCGGGGCTAAAGGCTCTTGGTATCGATTATGAAGCCAAAGCAAAAGAAGGAATGGGGCACAAATAGAACGTTGGCGCTGCATTCAGATAAAATAGCCAGCTAATGAACCGCATTGCCCGGGCACACCTTATAGGATTGGGCAGATACAATTCAGAGGGCGGTTCTTTTGCGTGTGGGCAGAACCGGCATATGCAGGATTGCAAGATGGTCGCCAGTCAAACAGCTACGATTGTTTCTATAAACCCAGCCACTAAAGAGGTTTTGGGTGAAGTACCGGTGCTCGGACAAGCAGAGGTTCAAGCTGCCGTGGCGCGCAGCTGGGCGGCTTTTGAGAATTGGAACGTCCTCGAATATCACAAGCGGGCACGCAAAATTCTCGAATTGCGCCGAGTTATTGAAAGAAAGCAAGATGAGATTGCAGACCTCATCTGCCGCGAAGTCGGCAAACCAAGAGTGGAAAGCTACCTCTCCGAACTTACCGGTCCGCTTGACACCTGCGTTTGGCTCAGTGAAAACGCCGAGAGAATGTTGAAAGACCAGATGGTTCAGCTTCCGAATCCGCTGCTTTCCAGCAAGCAAAGCCTGATTGCGTTCGAACCGTTGGGTGTGATTGGCGTGATAGCGCCATGGAATTATCCGTTTTCTATTCCAATGATGACAATTCTGATGGCGGTGATGCTCGGCAACACGGTTGTGCTGAAGCCCTCGGAAAAGTCACCCCTGGTAGGGATCAAAATAGGAGAACTTTTCGAGGCTGCTGGTTTTCCAAAAGATGTCGTCAGTGTCATCACAGGTGACCGCACAACCGGAGAGCATCTCTCAAACTGCAAATTAGCCAAACTCATCTTTACCGGCTCGGTTGAAGGTGGCATGAAGGTGATGGCACAAGCGGCACCTCATCTAACGCCAGTCACTCTGGAATTGGGCGGCAAAGACGCTGCCATTGTGCTGCCTGATGCGCCGGTAGATTGGACAGCCAGAGGCATTGTCTGGGGCGCATTCACGAATGCAGGACAGGCATGTGCGTCGATTGAACGACTCTATTTGATCAAAGGCAAAAAAACCGATGCTCTGATCGAACGAATTGTCCATCACACAAAAGAGCTTAAGCTGGGCAATCCAGGCGATCCATCAGTCGACCTGGGACCGGTGATTGATGAAATTCAGTTGGAAAAGGTAATCGCGCACGTAGACGAAGCTCGTGCTCTGGGAGCGAATGTTATCGCTGGTGGCAACCGCCGAGATGACCTTGGCGGCTTCTTCTACGAACCCACGATACTGACAGGCGTCAATCACAAAATGGCTATCATGCAGAAAGAAAGCTTCGGTCCTGTTTTGCCGATTATGGTCGTAGACACAGAGGACGAAGCTGTAGAACTAGCCAATGACAGTGAATTCGGTCTCACTGCCACGGTGTGGGGAAAGAATTTGGCGCGTGCTGAAGGTATCGCAAGAGACCTGAACGTTGGCACAGTGCTGTTGAACGACTGCCTCTTCTCTCATGCGGCGCCGCAACTTCCCTGGGGTGGACTGAAAAAGAGCGGCTTCGGAAGAAGCCATTCGCAGTTTGGACTTCAAGATCTCTGCAACATCAAACATATCAACATAGACTCGCCGTCAGGCTCGGAGAGAATGTGGTGGTATCCGTATGGCGATTCACGCGTAAAGGTCGCAAAAGCCGGCATTGGTCTTTTGCATGGCACGTTCCCAGTCGGCAAAACGAAAGGGCTTTTCGCTATGCTGGCTAATATGTTCCGCAAAGCAAAACCATAGCAGCAAGTAAATAACGCAGCCTTAAAATAACGCAGCACACAAGGGAACTCACATAAATTAGAGCAATTATGATCGCAATTCGTGCTTCGAAAATAACTGCTCCATTCGCGATTGTTGTTCTTGCGGCGCTCACCGTTTCAACAACAGAAAAGCAGCCACAGTCAGGCTTTTTGAAAGATTATTCATTCCCGAACTATCCTTTTATTCCGTCAGCTATCCCGGCAGCTCTGGCCGCACCGATTGCCAATTTTCACGGCAAAGAAGACGAGCAAAGCCTGCAAGAAGCCCTAAAACAAAAAAGCACGGGACACCCTGACCGCGCAATACAAATACTGAATGCAGCAATTGAAAAGAACAGTTCAAGCGAACCCCTGCACACACTGAGGGCGGATTTGCGCAGCGAAGAGCGCAATCACGAAGGTGCTGTTGCCGACCTCAATCAATCGATTACTCTCAATCCGCAAAAGGTGGAACTGTTCAATAAGCGCGCGCGGATTCTCTTGCGCGTCTCGCAATTGCAGGGCGCCGAGTACGACATCAATCATGCGTTGAAGTTACAACCCGGCAATAATGAAGCAATCACATTGCGAGGTGGATTGTATTTCAAGCTAGATCGTTATGACAAGGCGCTCAAAGACTTGAACGCAGCAATTAGTAAAGACAAGAAAAATTCGCTCGCTTACTTTTATAGAGGTGCTGTTAAATTTAAAACCAAAGAGTACAAAGCTGCTATTGCCGATTACACAACAGCAATCGACTTGGACCCGACGCTCACATATGCTTACCACAGCCGCGGCTGCGCATATGGAGAAATGGGTGATTACAAGTCGGCACTGGCAGACTTTAATAAAGCAACGCAGCGGAAAAATGGCACTCCGCATATTTATTTCAATCGTGGTCGTGTTTATCGATTAATGAAAGACTACAAAAATGCCATCAGCGACTACACGATGGCAATCCGCTATGGTTTGGCAGAAACAGATTCCACAGTACCTGTTTTTCTAGAACGCGCAATGTCCTATCTTGGCTTGGGTCGAGCGCACCAGGCGATGATTGATGTTAATCATTATTTGAAAACGCACCCCAGAGATGCTCGAGGATACTTACTGCGCGCTCAAATTCACAAGCAGGTTGGCAATGTTCAAGCTGAGCTCAAAGATGTTGCAAAAGCAAAAGAACTCGGCGCCACAGTGAGCGGCGTAATACCACGCGCGCCAAAAGGAAGCGACTAACTAATTTGCCGAGACTGTTTTAGCTGACTTGGCGGCAATTTGTGCAATTAGATCGGCGGCTTTCTCACATTCTTCAATGGTGTTGAAACGTCCAGCAGAGATACGCAACGAACCTCTAGCTTCGGATTCGGCAAGTCTGAGCGCACGCAATACAGAGGAAGGTTCAATTATCCCTTTGTGGCAAGCCGACCCGCTTGATACGCTGATTCCTTTGAGGTCGCACTTCATTACTAAAGATTCGCCCTCTGCTCCTGAAATCGCCACACTGACATGACCCGGCAACCTTTTTTCAATTTCACAGGGACCAGTGATTCGCAGTCCTTCGACTGGCATGAGCTTTTCCAGCAGAATACGCTGCAAATTGCGCAGAGCTTTGCTGGTTTCTAAAACTTCGCTTGCCGCAAGCTCAGCAGCTTTTCCAATCGCGACAATATTCGGGACAGACTCGGTGCCCGGCAGTATTCCCATCTCCTGACCGCCCCCAAAAGCGGTAGGCATGACGTTTTCCCCTTGCTTCAAATAAAGTACGCCAATACCTTTCGGAGCATAGAATTTATGCCCGGAGACAGACAGAGCGCTAATAGTAGAATGTTTGCTTACATCAATCGGCAATTTTCCGGGCACTTGCACGGCGTCCGTGTGGAAAAAGATGCCGCGCTCTTGGGCAACTTTCGCAATCTGTTCGATCGGTTGCAGAGAGCCAATCTCGTTGTTCGCCCACATGACTGAGATTATGGATGTGTCATTGGAAATTGCATTCTTCAACTGCTCAAGGTCGATGATGCCGTCTTTGTCTACAGGCAAATAAGTGACGCGCCAGCCTCTCGATTCCAAATGTTGGCTAGGTCCGATTACTGAGGGATGCTCTATCGAAGTCGTGATTAGATGGCGGCCGCCATCATTAGCTTCTACAAAACGAGCACGCCCGAGAATAGCGACGTTGTTTGCGTAGGTGCCACAGGGACTGAAATAAACTTCCGCAGGCATGCAGCCCAAAAGCCCGGCAACGCGCTCCCTTGAGAGTTTGACTGCGGAGGCAGCTTTCATTCCGTGCGAATGAATCGACGAAGGATTGCCGAAGTCGCTCTCCAAAAATGGAAGCATCTCGTCAATTACTTCACGCCTGACAGGCGTAGTTGCGCTGTTGTCCAGATAAATGGCCACGTGTGTAACACCTATTGGAAGTGCTAAATAGTATCACGCACCTAAGAGGATGTAGAATTCTGTATCTCATCCGTTACTTGCAACGTACAGCAATCAATGACAAGCGCAGCATCCCCCAGACCAAATATGGCCCTTAAGCTCGTAGTACTAACGGGCGTACTTTTTGCTGGCTTTCTCACGTCCGTATGTATCGGCGACGTCTTCGTCGCGCCCAAGGAAGCGCTGGAGCTCATTATGGGCGGTACTTCGAGCGCATCAGCACCTGGGGTCGCCGACATACTCACGCAAATTCGCTTGCCGCGTACATTGATTGCCACCGCAGTCGGTGCCGCACTGGCAGTGTCAGGCTATATTTTGCAAGCGTTGTCTAGAAATGCTCTGGCCGATCCTTACCTGACGGGAGTGTCTAGCGGAGCCGGACTGGCTGTGGCGCTTGCAATAATCCTGGGACTAAATTTCAGTCTCATGCCGGCCTGCGCTTTCATCGGTGGACTGGCTGCCGCACTCTTGGTCGCTCAAATGGCTAAGCGAGCCGGAGGACTTTCCGTAACAAGATTGATCCTCGGCGGCGTAGCGATATCGGCAGTCTGTGGTTCGCTCATAACGCTCATCATTACTCAGTCAGGTGGTGCGCCTCAAGCTCAAGGAATTATCTTCTGGCTGGCAGGTGGAATTGCCGGAAGGGGTTGGAGTGATTTGGGAACACTATCGCTGTACACCATAGGCGGTATTATTGCAACGCTGCTTCTTAGCAAACAGATTCGCGTTCTTTCATTAGGCGATGAAACAGCACAAGCGCTTGGAGTCGATGTTTCCAAACTTCAGTGGCTGCTTTTAGCCTGTGCGGTACTGATGTGTGGAGCTGCGGTTTCTGCTTCCGGGCTAGTCGCTTTCGTCGGACTTATTGCACCGAATCTCGCACGTATGCTATTCGTCCGCGACGAGCGCATAGAGGTCATCGCTTCGGCATTAATCGGAGCAGTCCTCGTAACACTGTCAGATCTCGCCGCGCGCACGCTCGGCCAAGGACAAGAACTTCCGCTCGGGACGCTACTCTCGCTTGTCGGCGGTCCGTTTTTCCTCTACTTGATCTCAACGAGCAAAGGAGAGGACGTGTGATGCAAGATTCGAACATATCTATTGCAAACACTGATGTTCTCGAACTCGAAAATCTTTCAGCCGGATTTAATACAAAACCGGTCGTGCAAGGTGTTTCACTCAAAGTCCAACGCGGAACCGTGACGGCAATAGCGGGAGGCAATGGAGCGGGAAAATCGACTTTATTGAAAACAATTGCCAGACTAATTCCAGCTATTGATGGAAGAGTCATTATTGAAGGAAAGGAACTCTCCTCGCTTGAGCTGGCATCACTGGCGAAAAAACTGGCTTATGTACCGCAAGATATCGCCAATTCAAGAGAGCTGACCGTCGAGGACATGATTGCGCTGGGAAGAAACCCGCACCAGAAATGGTGGCAATGGAGAACCGACCACAACGACAAATCAGCTCTGGAGAATGCTATCAAAGCGACAGAACTAGGCGACCTGCGCGGCAAATCAGTATCTGAGATATCTGGCGGAGAACGTCAGAGGACGGCGATTGCAATGTCACTTGCACAAGAGCCGGAAATTTTGCTCCTGGACGAACCAACTGCTCATCTCGACTTCAAACATCAGAAAAGCTTGATGCAACTGATGCTGCATTTGAAATCGCAAGGGATGACTATTATCACTTGCCTGCACGATTTGAACTTCATCTCGCAAGTGTGCGATCAAGTAGTCTGCTTGAAAAAATCTCCAAAAGGTCCGTCCACCCAGTTATTCACTGGGGCGCCTCAAGACGTTTTGACCAGAGAGAATCTCCAATCAGCATTCGACACAGAGTTGAGAATCATCAGAGATTCTGCAAACCCGGATTCGAGCACAGTATTCTTTGGACTTTAGTGGCTCACGCTTTGGCGATTAGCCTTGACGACGTTCTAATGCTCTTTGACGATTGTAGGCGATACGCTCCTGGTTGCGCTGGTACATGATGTCTTGACGCGCACGAGCATACGCTTGATGATTTTCGTAGCGATCGTTGTAATAGCGATCGTTGTTTGAATAATACGAATTTACGTTATTGTGTGAATCGTATTTCGGTACAGAGCGTCTGGCAATGTCGTATGCCAAATAGGTTTTCAGTCCGTCTTCCAACAAGCCGAGACCGGCGTTGCCAGAGCCATATCTATCCCAAGATGGCGATTGATTGTAGAAGGACAAGCCGTCGCGTCCGCCATGGGTGTAGTTGATATCGCGGTTATCGTAATAGCGGTTGCTATAGCGATCCCAACGATTGCCACCAATGGCATTGTTCAACAACATGTACTCAATCGGGTTCATACGAGCATTGTCGTATCCGCGATCCCAGCGTCCACTGCCATAATAGTCGTCGCCACCGTTGCGTGCGTGTCGGCGAGCTATGTCATAAGACAAGCCTGTCTGCAGCAAATCTTGGAAGATACGATAGCCATTTCTATCTCTTCCTGTACCGAAGCAGTCATCATTGACCCATGGTGGAAGGCTGTTGTACGAAGGCTCGCTTCTATAGAAGCTGATTCCATCGCGCCCGCCATGCGTATAGCTGACGTCGTTGCCACCCGGACGCCTGTATGCGTAATCGTTGAAACTACGATCGTAATAGGGGTCAGGTCTATAGCTGCTGCGTTCGTATTGATCGCGGAATTGCTGATCCATACGTTGTCCGTCGCGAATCAGCGCTTGGCGCCTGAAGTCGGACAGTCGATTGTAGTCCGGAGAATATTGCTCACGATAACGGTCATCGTAATTGTCATAGCGACCAGACATCATGTCGTTGAGCTTGGCGGCCTGCTGTGCTCGACATGAGGCGTCGTCATAACCGTTGCCGCCGGCCATATAAATGTTGACGGTCCCGTAATTGTTGATAACAGGATAGCCCTGATTATCCATCGGGAATGCGTAGGTCTTGGTCTGACCACGAGGTATATTCCAACCTTCTTCCTGGAAGCGACTTGGTCCGTCGCCGCCATTGAACTGATACATATCAGTTCTGTCGCCTTGGTTGTTCTGATTGCCATCCGCAAACTGATATAGATTTGCTGGACGGGAATCGTAATCACCCGTACTCATTCGGTGGGACCTCGCAAAGGGGTTAGGTCTTTATGTAGTCGTGCTCGCATATATACATAACTCAGCGAAGATTGGACAGTCAATGGGAAAAATCCCACGGAGCCCGTGAAATGCCGCACCAGACGGGGTTTTGATTTTGCCACCCCTACCTATATGTTATGCCCGATAAAGGGCATTTTAAACTCCAAAATAGGCACAGAGCCTGGGCAGGAAGACGATTGCTCCCACTGCCGATGCCGCCAGAGCGACCACCAAAACAGCCGCTGCTGCTGTGTCCTTCGCCTTTTTGGCTGCCAGATGATATTCACCGCCCGCAGTCAAATCGACTACGTGCTCAATGGCTGTATTGAGCAGCTCAGCGCCAATTACAAGCCCAATGCAAAGCACCAGCGCCAGCCAGCTCGCCGCGTCTACATGAAGGAAAACGCCCAAACATACAACCAGAGCAGAGAGCGTGAAATGGATACGCAGATTGCGCTGCTCTTTCAAGCCCTGCCGAATGCCGGAAAATGCGTGGTAGAAAGACTCGATCATGCTTGTGGTGCGGCCGGTCTTGTGTTGCCAGCTCGCAGGTACAACAAATGTACTGTCACGTTTTGCTGTGACTGCCGCAGTGTTCGCCTTCTTTGACGACACCGAATTTAGAGAATTCGACTCTGCGGCTTTAGTTGCGGTTCCTGCGGTCACTGTAGAATTCCTCTTCCATTTTGCAAGATAACACGTCGAGCAAGCGAAGAAATTGCTTCTATCTCAGTTGTTTATATAGTTTCCTTATTTGTCCCGGCTGATTCCTTGAGAATCAAGGACAACCTTTTGCCGCCCGAACATTTCCTTTTCTTCTTTTTTCGTTTCGTGATCAAAGCCTAAAACATGCAGGGCTCCGTGCACAAAGAGGAAGCACAGCTCTCGCTCGAGACTGTGTCCATAATCTTCAGCCTGCTCATCGGCTCTCTCAACCGAGACGATCACATCGCCCAATTCCCATGGCTCTCCCGGCGGGGGCTCGTCGGCATCCATCGGGAATGAAAGTACATCGGTCGGTGCGTCCTTGTTTCGCCACTGGCGGTTCAAATCCTGGATTTCATCGTTAGTAACGAAAACGACGTTGAACACGCCTCTTTCAGCAACTTTCGCCAACCACTTCTTCTTCAGATGCGGCGGTGGCTCCTCCTGAAGATTGCGAATTATTGCGGCTGCAAGCTTGTCGAACTTGGCTTTCCACTCTTTCTTGCTCACCTTCAGATACTTTTGCTGGTTGGTAAAACTGACAGAAATCGGCACTCTAGCCCCTTTTTGAAGATAGGAAATCAATACTTTTGAAGTCGCAAAACCGGCGCCAGACCGGCTCCATATGTCCCGGATTGTTTGAAAACTGCCGGTATGCTAACATAGCGGCTTGCAAGGGAAGCAATTGAGACGTGTAGGAAGCCTAAGCCTACGCCCTCTTTTATTTCGGCGGTGTCTTTGTCGTGTTTGGCTTGTATGAGCCGCCCGCAGCACGATGCGCCACGATAGCCAAGAGACAGCCGCATTCAGTGTGACCATCGGCCAGCCGGTAAAAATGACAAGTAGAAAACCAGAAGATGTGATTTTGGAGGTGACAGGGCTCGCCGAAAAAATCGCCGCCCCGCTGGGCTTTCAAGTCGTCGATGTGCGCCTGACGCAGCAAGGACGCAGAAAGAGCGTGGAAGTGACGATTTTCTCACATACAAAATCGGTTGGTTTGTCGGATTGTGAAACAATTAGCCGCCAGCTGGGCGAGGTTTTAGAGCCCGAGACTAACAAGCCGGCGATCATCGAAGGTTCGTACTATCTAGAAGTACAGAGTCCGGGTATCGAAAGAGAGCTAAAGACCGCGCGTGAGTTTCTCGTATTTGCCGGACATCAGGTTTTTGTCAGAGCAAAAGACAAAGTACAAGATGTAGGCACGGAATTCACCGGCACCCTGGAAGCGCTTCTTGACGGCAAACTGCATCTAAAAAATGTGAAGCCGGTTTTGGCAAAGAAAGGTATGGGGCACAACGCCAAGCCATCAAAGAAGGCGGCAGAACTGCAGAAATCCGCAACACCAGGCTGCCCTAGCTTGATTCTCGATATGAAGAAGGTGGCACTCGTCCGCCTTCATCCGCAAGAGATGCCTAAATTACCGCCTGTAGACCTGAATGCCGATGAGGAATGCCAGGACAAAGAGTGAGAGCAAAACAGATTTAGGGGAAACCCAACCTGAGAGAATGCGGTCACCATGCCGCTTCTACGAAAAGAAAAGAAAACCGGAAACTAAAACTGAATACTAAAATTGAATAGACTGAAGGAGTCAAATCCATGATCAAAATAGGCGACAAACTCTTGGAAGCAGCTGAAGAGCTGGAAAGAGAGCGCAATATTCCGCAAGCAGAATTCATCTCATACGTGTGCGACGCTATCGTTGCCGCTTACAAAAAGAAAGTGCCCGACCACGATGTCGAAGGCGTACGGGCAATCTTCGACCACGAAACAGGTGAAATCGGCATCTTTGCTCCCAAAGAAGTTGTGGACAAAGCGGAAAACGAATATCACCAGATCAGCCTCGAAGATGCTAAAGATCTGATTCCTGACGTAACAGTCGGCGAAGTTTTGGAAATCGAAGTAACACCGGCAGACTTCTCAGAGTTCGGCCGTATCGCGGCTCAAACAGCCAAGCAGTTGATGACTCAACGTTTGAGAGAAGCTGAAAAGGAACTGATCAAAAAAGAATTCGAAGCTCGCAAAGGCACCTGCACAACCGGGCAAATCGAGCGTATCGAAGTTATCTCCAATACGAGAAACAACGTCATCGTCAACCTCGGACGCGTCGAAGGCTGCATGCCCACACGCGAACAGTTGCCTGGCGAAACATACAGAGTGGGCAACCGCGTTCGTGTGTACGTTCTCGAACTGAGAGAAACCGGCCGCGTTCCGCAGATTATCGTCTCGCAAGCGCACCCCGAACTGGTTAGAGAATTGTTCGAACTTTATGTTCCGGAAATCGAAGACGGAACAGTCGAAATCAAATCGATTGCTCGTGAAGCCGGCTATCGTACAAAGATTGCCGTGCATTCCGATGATGCCGATGTCGATCCGGTCGGCGCCTGTATCGGTACACGAGGCGTTCGTATTCAGAACGTCGTTGCCGAACTGCGTAACGAAAAGATTGACGTCATCCGCTTCTCCGGTGACCCGGTCGATTACATCTCTAATGCGCTCAGCCCTGCCCGCATCACAACCGTAGCTCTTTACGAAGAGAATCCGGAAGCGGGCGGCAAGAGAGCCGAAGTAATCGTTCCTGACGATCAACTTAGTTTGGCTATCGGTCGCGGCGGTCAAAACGTCCGTCTGGCGGCAAAACTGACCGGCTGGAAAATCGACATCAAATCCGAATCTCAAGCAGGCGGTTCGTTCAAATCTCTCAATCAAACATTGGAAGACCTGGGCGCCCAAGCGTAAATGCAGTCAAGCAGAGGACCGGGCTTTATCCGGTCCTCTTTTTCTAATTAACGTTCACAGAGAAACACTCACGCGGGAATTGAAAAGAGCTTGAAGGGCAGCCAGTACAGCTGCCTGGTTAGTTCGATCTATTTTCTCTTGCCGCATCCAACCGGAGAGACAGCCCGTTGCTTTCTACGCGAATCTGCGTGGCATGCCGTTTGAAGAAAGCGCAGAAAGATTTAATTCGCCTCACCTGCGACTATCAAAGCAGTGAAGTGCGCCTGAACACAGGCAATAAGCACCTGTCAGGAAGATCGGTTTATATTTGTCGCCGGAAAGCCTGTGTTGACCAGGCTTTGAAAGGCACACGCCTGAAAGGGGCCCTGGAAGGACGAAAAGTAAAGGGCAAGCCAGCCCCACGCTCTGTGGCTTTCCCGCTCTCTGAGCAACTGATACAGCTTGTATACAGAGAGTGCACAGATACGGCTAAAACGTGCCAAAATACACAGAGCAAGGAGTAAAAGCCTGATGAATGATCGTGTCCGTGTGTACGAATTAGCGCGCCAGATGAACCTCGAAAACGGGGATATCATCACAGCTTTGCGTGAACTCGGCTACGACATCAAGAGCCATTCGAGCACGATTGACGCCAGTACAGTCGGGCTTCTTATCTCACACCTGGGCAAGAAGAACGGCAAAGGCGAGAAAGACAAACCGGCAGTCAAGACAGCTGCCAAGCCTTTAGGCAAGATCCCGCCGCCCCAAACCCCGGAAAAGCAAAAACCTAGAGTACTGGCACGATACAGAAAAGAGACCGCTCCAGAGGAGACAGTTGCGGAAGCACCGCCTGTCGATGCAGCTCCAGTTCAAGAACCGGCCGAAAAGGCTCCGCCTCAAGAACCGGTTGCTCCACCTGCACCACCTGAGCCTGTCGTGGAGGCAGCACCAGCGCCTCCGGTTGTGGAAGAAGTAGACGAACAGTCGAAAGCTCCAAAAGGCAAAGGTGACGACAAACCGGAAGAAGTGCCAGCCCAACCTGTCAAAGAGCCGGTCAAAGAGGCACCGACAGAACCGGCGACTGCGCCCAAGAGCGAAGAACCTCCGAAAGAAGACAAGTCCAAAGCTACAGAAAACTTTTCGCCTGATGCATTCAAAAAACTAGTTCAAAGTCCATCAGTGCCAACTGTTCCATCTCAACCAGTGAGAGTGGCCGCGCCTTCCAACCGCGCCACGCCGCCCAGACCTCCGAAATCTCGGCATGCTGGACACGAAAGACAACAACAACAAAAGAAGGAAGAAAAGTCGCGCCCAGCAGCCGCGACAATTGAAGTCCCAAAAGTGATAACTCTTACCCAAAACCTTACGGTCAAAGAATTGGCCGAAAAAATGAATGTCGCTGACACAGAAGTGATTAAGCGCCTGTTCATGAAAGGAACCATGCGCACCGTCAACCAACTTGTAGAAGTTGATCTGGCGCGTGAGCTGGCTTCCGAAATGGAATACGAAGTCTTGACCGAAGAAAAGGTCGAGGAAGTCGTCAAAGTCGAAGAAGATCTCTCCGAAGAAGACCTCAAGGCCCTGGTCACCAGACCGCCGGTGGTCACGATTATGGGTCACGTCGACCACGGCAAAACCAGTTTGCTCGACGCCATTAGACAGACGAAGTTCTTGCTCACGGATGCAGAACACGGCGGTATCACGCAGCACATCGGCGCCTATCACGTCGAAGTGCCGCATGAAGATGGCTCGCTGCGTCAGATTGTTTTCCTTGATACTCCTGGTCACGAAGCATTTACTGCCATGCGTGCTCGCGGAGCCAAGGCCACCGACGTCGCCATCCTTGTAGTGGCAGCAGACGACGGTGTCATGCCTCAAACAATTGAAGCAATCGACCACGTTAAGGCTGCAGGCGTGCCGATTATTGTTGCCGTCAACAAAATCGATAAGCAAGATGCAGATCCTGATCGTGTTCTGACTCAATTGATGGAGCATGGAATTCTCCCCGATAAATTCGGTGGAGACACTGTTACCGTCAACGTTTCGGCGAAGAAGCGTACCGGTCTGGACGAATTGCTCGAAATGATTTTGTTGGTGTCTGAAATTCAAGATCTGAAAGCCAACCCCGAAAAACCCGCCAACGGTGTCATCATCGAAGCGGAACTTTCTCGTGGAAAAGGCGCCGTTGCTACAGCGCTCGTTCAGACTGGCACACTCAGAGAAGGCGATTTGCTTATTGCCGGAACAGCATCAGGCAGAGTCAGAGCTCTATTTGATGATCGAGGACAGCGCGTCAAAGCAGCCGGTCCATCGATGCCTGTGGAAGTGCTCGGTCTTGACGATGTTCCACAAGCCGGCGACCGCTTCGAAGTCGTTGCCGACATGCAGATCCAAAAGCAAATCGTCGATGGCCGCAAAGCAGAAAGAGGAGACAGACGTCCACACCACGTCACTCTCGAATCTCTGCACGATATGCTGGCAACCGGTGAAGTCAAAGAACTCAACATCATTGTCAAAGCAGACGTACAAGGTACAGCCGAAGCTATCGCCGAACAAATCCGCAAACTCACTTCTAATGAAGTTGCAGTGCGCGTTCTTCGTACATCATCCGGTGACATCTCCGAAAACGACGTCAACCTGGCGGCATCTTCAAATGCCATCATCGTCGGCTTCAACGTGCAGCCTGACCGCAACGCACAAGAAGTCAGCGAAAAAGAAGGCGTTGATGTTCGTACCTACAACATCATCTATCAAATTACAGACGACCTCGAAAAAGCCATTCAAGGTCTCATCCAACCGCTCAAGTCCGAGGTTCAAATCGGTCAAGCCGAGATCCGCGCCGTGTTCAAACTGGGCAAAGCGCTCTCCATCGGTGGTTGCATGGTCACATCCGGAAAGGTCAAACGCGGCGGCATCGCCAAAATCGACCGCGGCGGCACTATCGTTTACGAAGGCAAGATCGAAACTCTCAAGCGCTTCAAAGACGATGCCAAAGAAGTCGCAACCGGCTTTGAATGCGGCATGAGCTTCGAGAAATTCAATGACCTGCAAGAAGGCGACAAGGTCACTGTCTACGAAATTCAAGAAACCAAGCGCGAAATTACCCGCTCTTAGTTTCCTTCGCCCTTTCTTACCTTTCTTGGAGAGGTGAATTATGTCCAGCCAACGCGCATTGCGAGTTTCCCAGTCAATAAAGAAAGAGTTGTCGGAAATCATTCGCCGCGATTTGAAAGACGACCGTATTAAGGGTCTTGTCTCGATTACCGACGTCGAGTCCACGCCTGATTGCCGTTCGTGCCGTGTTTACGTCTCCGTTTTCGGCGCCGAAGGTGATTCCGAAAGCACGATGGAAGCACTCAACGAACACCTCGGCTATATGAGAGGCGAACTGTGCCGCCGCCTGCATTTGCGTTTTGCTCCAGAACTAAATCTCAAGCTCGACACCTCGCTTGAGCGCGGCGCCAAAGTTTCCGATTTGCTCGGAAAAATTGCCCGCGGCGAAGTTTAACTTTCAGGCAAAGCAGTGCACTTCGGTTTTCTAAATGTGTTGAAGCCGCCGGGCATGACTTCACATGATGTTGTCGTGCGTGTTCGTCGCTTGACGCGAGTAAAACGCTCAGGACACGGCGGCACACTGGACCCACTCGCTGAGGGTGTCTTACCGATGGCGCTGGGTCAGGCATGCCGGCTTATCGACTTTTTGCCTTCAGACAAGACTTACTATGCCGAAATTTTGTTCGGTAAAAGAACCTCGACAGACGATTTAGAAGGCGAGGTGCTGGAAGAAAAAGACGCCTCGCACATAACTCAAGCCCAAATAGAATCTGCACTCACGCAATTTCGCGGCGAGATCAAGCAAAATCCGCCCGTCTACAGTGCCATTCGCATTGATGGACAGCATCTATATGACTTGGCGAGAAAAGGCAAAGCGCCGGAAAAGGCTCCTGAGCGAACGGTCACAGTACATCAATTTGATCTGCTTTCCTTCCAAGCCTCCGGTGCGTCTGATGCACGTGCTGGGTCCACCGCCTTCAATGGTCCCGTTGCGTCCGTGCGAGTGCATTGCTCCAAAGGAACATACATTCGCTCTTTGGCACGCGATCTTGGAGAAGCATTGGGAAGTGCCGCCTGCCTATCCAAACTCGTACGCGAAAAAGCCGGTAATCTGTCCATAGACAATTCACTGTCACTGGACCAGATAAAAGAGCTTATCGAAAAAGATGACTGGCAGTCACTTTTCACAGACCTTACAACAGCGCTTGGCTTTGAAAAGATCGAAGTCGATCACAGAGATGCGGAAAACATTTTCAACGGACGCGCAATTGATTTAGCATCAAAGGACATCTCATCGAACGAAGGCAGTCGGGTTGTTTGCAAAAACGGCGAATCTGGTCGTTTTTTTCTGGCTGTTCAAAACGGAGTCTACGTGGCACTTTTGAAGCAAATACAAAACATGGGTAAGCCGGAGGTCGTATTCTCGGATGCGCGAGTTACGTCCTGACCGAGGCTTGCTCCTCAATATCGTCCTCTACATAGAAGGAGCATTACTTCTTCTCGCCACAATCTGGTGTTGGCTAGGCAACATTTTGCTCGCACCAGTCTTGGTACCACACGGTAAGGACTTCGCGATCGGCGCGGCAGTGGGCGTTGCGCTTGTCTTTACATCATTCGTCATTTATTCCGGCTCGTATCTTCTTGAGAAGGTATTTCCGAAGCGAGCTGACGGCCCCATTCTTTCGATGAAGCGCATAGCAGTGGAAGAACTGGCGCCTCTCTTTCGTGACATAACAGTTTTGGACGCGCTCTTAATCTCTGTCGTATCGGGCTTTTGTGAAGAGGTATTTTTCCGCGGCGCACTGCAACTCGATTTCAATCTTTATATAGCAGCCGGAATTTTCGGCATGTTCCACATGCCCACTTTGCGTTACCTCACATACGGCATATGGGCAATGGTTGCCGGGCTGATGTTCGGACTGTCGATGGAAGCGACAAATTCGCTCTGGGCACCCATTACAGGGCATGTGTTGAATAATTTGATCGTCATTCTGTTTTTGAGATTTGGACCAATCGATAAATTAGCCGGAAGCCCTTCTGAAAAAACGGATGAGAAACATGGCGATAAATCCTGCAGCGTAAGTGATTCCAGAGATAGGAAAAACTGACAGCGACCAAGCCATTTCAAATTCGCTTCCTTCCATCTACTCCGAAATTTCCCGGTTTTTCGGAGCAAATGGCGAAGGCTGAAACCCCGATTTAATCAGGCTTTCAGACGCTGCGCTTATCAAGCACTTCTCAGGCAATAAATAGAAATGTCCATTTCATGGGCATTTCGAGGCTTCCATCCACTCCGAAAAATCCAGATTTTTCGGAGTGGATGGATTAGGTAAAAACGGAAATAGACAAGGTCAAAGCCGAAGCCGAAGCCGAAGTCGAATCCGAAGTGGAAGCCGAAGTGGAAGCCGAAGTAGAAGTTTAAAGCGAGGGCGAAGGCGAAATTGAAGTTGAAGGTGAAGCCGAGAACGAGCGTAGAAATGCCCAGCGATTCTAGTTTTTCCACAAAAGCAAAAGGGAGGCTTTCGCCTCCCCTCAAGAATTTTTGCTTTGCTTAGCGCTTAGCGTTTTTTCTTCTTAGCTGCTTTCTTAGCTGGCTTAGCTGCCTTCTTAGCGGGCTTAGCTGCTTTCTTAGCAGGCTTCTTAGCAGCGGCTTTCTTAGGAGCTGCAGCGGCCGGTTTTTCGACCTTCAAAGCAGGCAATTTTGCTCTGCCGTCTACAACATCTTTGAGCTCTTGTCCTGCTCTGAATACAGGCACTTTAGCTGCTTCGATTCTGAGCTTTTGCTTCGGATTTTGCGGGTTAACGCCGGTGCGAGCTTGACGCTGACGACGCTCGAAGGTGCCAAATCCGACCAAGGTCACTCTGTCGCCCTTTTGAAGAGCTTGGGTGACGGTGTGCAACATAGAAGCAACTGCGTTGTGCACTTGCATCTTGGTTTGACCAGTCGACTTAGCGATTTGGTTGACTAACTCTGCTTTGTTCATGGAATTCTCCCTAACCTAAATACTATCGAGAGCCAATTTAATAGCCGTAAAACTGCGTGATACTACCAGCTACTTCCGATCTTATTCAAGTAGTTCGAGCGAAAAAAAATTGGAAATCTTGCCGATGAAAAGGCGCATGGCAAAAGGCGTAAGCCATGAGAGCCAGAAACGGCGCCGCATTTGCAGGATGCCACAAAAAAGATTCCAGGCTATTTTCGACAAAAAATTTTTTCTTTGGGAATCCGCATTTTAAGAGCGATAAGCACTGGGTACATACGAAAGCTATATTCATTTGAAATCGAGGGGCCACTTCTTCCAACTTAATCCCTGCTTGCAAAAGAGCTCATTCCATAAGCATCTACCTCACCATGTGGTAAATTCAACCTCCATGAATTCAATGTTTCTAGACGACACCATTTGTGCAATCTCGACCGCGCACGGCGCGGGAGCCATCGCAATCGTACGGCTGGCGGGCGATCAGGCCTGGTCTATAACAAACCGACTTTTCACCCCGCAAGGCTTTCCACATCAAGCAGGAGAGCCGCCACTAAAAACACACACGGCCCAACACGGGTTTATCCGAGATCCCAAGACCGGAAACGTAATCGATGAAGTAGTAGTTATCGCCTATAAGGCACCAAATTCTTACACCGGCTCCGACCTGATTGAAATCAATTGCCACGGCGGTTCTGTCGTCACAGCCGAAATTCTGAATGCTTGCGTAGAGAGCGGTGCAAGACTCGCGCGCGCCGGGGAGTTTACGCAAAGGGCTTTCCTGGCGGGCAAAATCGATTTAACTCAAGCAGAAGCAGTTCTCGATTTAATTCAAGCAAAGACAGTCCGCCAAAGACAGCTTGCAGTATCGGCTATGGCGGGCGGCTTGGGCGCAAAGATAAAAGCAGTTCGCTTCGAGTTGCTCACGCTGCTCACAGAAATAGTAGCCGGCATCGATTTTCCTGAAGAGGTAGGAGATGCACCGCAAGAGCGCATTGAAAGCGTCCTTCAACAAAGCAGCGAAGCCTTGGAGCGGCTTTTGCGAACCGCGCGCTCCGGTCACTTCCTACGTGAAGGAATGAAAGTCGCAATCGTCGGAAAACCAAACGCCGGTAAATCAAGTCTTCTCAATCAGCTGCTCAGCTATGATCGCGCCATCGTCACAGAAATCGCCGGAACCACTCGAGACGCGCTTCATGAACCGCTTGACCTGAACGGCATTCCTGTAATACTCATCGATACTGCAGGCATTCGCCACACGCAGGACACCGTAGAACAAATTGGTATCGAGCGTTCGGCTATGGCGGTCGAAGAAGCAGACTTTATATTGATGCTATTCGAAGCCAATACTCCCTGGTCCGAGGAAGACAGCAAAGTTCGCGAATTGGTTGGTAATAAGCCTTTCGTGCTCATCGCCAACAAAGTGGACTTGAGCCCCGATTTCAATTTTGACGAGTTTCTCCATGGCAAAATCGCCCAAGACGCGGCCCCACCAGTGGCAAAGCTGGAGATATCAGCAAAGACCGGTGCAGGTGTAAAAGACATTGGCGCAGTTATTGAGAATTACGTACTCACAGAAGACGCGCTAAAGCAAGCGGGCGGCTCACTTAATCAACGCCAGCATGAGCTCTGTCGCAGCGCCAATCAAGCTTTGCAGCTAGTTAAAGAAACTCTAGACACTGGACTCCCCCAAGACTGCCTGGCCACCGATCTAAAATTGGCGGTGGATCGCTTGTCCGAGGTGTGCGGAGAATCCGTTTCTGAGGAAGTGATTGGTCAGGTTTTTGCAAATTTCTGTATTGGTAAGTAGTTCAGCGTTTGTCGGAGTTAGTCTTTTCCAGCGTCAATCCGCAGATAGGCATTAGTAAGAAGTTCGTATCGGTAATCAAATAAAGAAGGTCCCTTTTGGCAAAACTAGCCTCTGAAGATAAAGAAGTAGAGAGCACTCTTGAGATCGTCCCCGGTCCAGCATTGCCGGTGGCTGAAATCATGAGCGACCAGGCCTGGCAGAAAGTCGGTCTGGCGCTTGTAAGCGGACCTTTCAATATAAATCTCGGCTATTCATCTAATGGAAATTCATCCCCTGACGAGGAGTCAGACTTCGAAGAATGCCTCATCTGCCGTAAGCCAAAAGATGAAGTTCACGAACTGGCCGAGCAGATTGAGCAGTTAATCGAGGGCAAAGTGGACTCTGTATTGTTCGAGCCAGCCGAACCTTTCTTCGAATTGCGCGTTACAAAAGCCCCCGTCTTCGGCTTCAAGGTCGAAGCCTGGCTGGATTCAGGAAACGCCACAACGGGCGTATACCGCTGGGATGGCGTCGGAATTCGCATGCACACGACCCGCGACAACCTCGCATCCTTTACGAAACAGCTCAGAAGCGAGTTCGGTTGTTAGAAACTACACTTTGAATTGGTAAGATCCTTATCTACGGCAGTTTGTAGATGCCGCATTATGAGGATAAACATCATGTCAGTTCAAGAGGTAAAAAACGCTCCAGTGGTCAATCTGCCCGACGGCTCCAAGAGACCGATCGAACCTGGTTGGACCGCAGCAGATCTAGCAAAATCAATCGCAGAAGGGCTTTACAGAAAAGCCGTAGGCGCCACAATCAACGGCGAATTGCGCGATTTATTCACTCCTCTGAACGACGGCGACACAGTCTGCATCCTCAAACCCGAAGATAAGCAATCTATTGAACTTTTGAGGCATTCCAGCGCGCACGTTATGGCGCAGGCTGTGCAAAACCTGTTTCCACAGGCAAAAATTGCCATTGGTCCAACAATTGAAGACGGTTTTTATTACGACTTCGATATCCCGGATCACAAGCTCACGGCTGAGGACTTGGAAAAAATCGAAGCAGAAATGAAGAAAATCGCCGACTCCAATCAAAAGTTGGTGCGCTTCTATATTCCTGATGTCGACAAACAAATAAAAGAATTCAAGGATCAAGGCGAAAAGTACAAAGCCGAACTTCTGGAAGAACACAGAGACCACGAGCCGACGCTCTATCTCATGCAGGACAAAGATGGCAAGACGATCTGGAACGATCTCTGCCGGGGACCGCACTTGCCGTCAACCAACCATATAAAAGCCTTCAAGCTCCTCAAGTTTTCAGGCTCATACTGGCGTGGAGATGAGAAGAAAGACCATCTGCAGCGCATTTACGCGACGGCTTTCTGGTCTAAGAAAGATCTTGAAGATTACCTGCACCGACTGGAAGAAGCGGAAAAACGCGACCACAGACGCCTTTCGAAGCAGTTGGACCTTTTTTCCACGCACGATGAAGTAGGTCCAGGGTTGGTTTTCTGGCATCCAAATCTGGCGACAGTCCGCGCCGTAATCGAAGACTACTGGCGAGATGAGCACAGAAAACGCGGCTATGACTTCGTTTTCACTCCGCACATCGCGTCGGAAGAACTCTATAAAATCAGCGGTCACCTAGAGTCTTACGGCGAGAACATGTACTCGGCAATGGACATCGACGGCATGCCTTATCGTGCCAAACCGATGAACTGCCCCGGTCACATCATGATCTACAAGACCAAACTGCGCAGCTATCGCGATTTGCCGCTGCGCTTTGCGGAATTGGGAACGGTCTATCGCTACGAGCGCTCCGGCGTATTGCACGGAATGCTGCGCGTCCGCGGATTTACCCAAGACGACTCGCACATCTTCTGCACGCCTGAGCAGATGGAAAGTGAAATCAATGGCATTCTCGATTTGATCGATTCGTTGATGAAAACCTTCGGCTATACATATAAAGCCTATCTGGCAACACGTCCGGAGAAATTCATCGGATCGGTCGAGGAATGGGATCAAGCCACAGAAGCGTTGAAAAACGCGGCTAAATCGCGCGGATTGGAATGCGAGATTGATGAAGGCGGCGGCGCGTTCTACGCTCCGAAAATCGACATCAAACTCTATGATGCCATCGGCCGCGAATGGCAAGGTCCAACAGTGCAGGTCGATTTGAACTTGCCCAACCGTTTTGATGTGAATTTCATAGGCGACGATAATGCCCGCCACAAAGTAGTTATGATCCACCGCGCTGTCCTCGGTTCGATGGAGCGTTTCGTCGGCGGTTTGATCGAACACTATGCCGGGGCTTTCCCGCTTTGGCTGGCGCCGATTCAAGCAGTAATTCTCCCGATTGCAGACCGTCACTACGAGCACGCCGACAAAGTCGCCGCGGCGCTCAAGGAGATGGGAATGCGCGTAAAGGTAGACACTCGTTCTGAAACGATCAACTACCGCATCCGCGAAGCACAGTTAGAGCAAGTGCCCTACATGTGTGTTATCGGGGACAAAGAATTGGCTGCCGACGGAGCTGCGTTGCGCCACAGACGCGAAGGCGATCTGGGCATTCTCAATTTGAACGACATCAAGGTCAAGTTCAAAGAAGAGATCGACAGTAAGGAATCAAAATAAGTAGATATCGACGTAGATATCTGTTTTGAAAACTCGACAAAAATAGAAGAAACGTGAGGGCGCATTTATGTGCCCTCATTTTCTTTGGTGCGATCTAATGGAGCCGAAAAACCTTCCAGTTCGCTGCGGCGTGGGCGGTCCCGGGTGAGGTACGTAGTCCTAACATTGACACAGGGCTTGATTTTGAAGATATTCACCATAAGCATGCCAGAAAAGCCTTAAGGACAGCATTCATGGGTGAACGGACCAACGAACAATTTGACCCGCAAGCGGCAAAAGTGCCGCAGGGCAGTGTTTTGGACAATAGTGAGTATTGGGTACGGACACAGTACCAAGAACCCAGCACGTCTTTCCGTGACCGCATCCGTGATCGCCTGGCGGGCGGGCAAACACAGCCTGAAATTCTGCAAAACGGCACACGTCCGGTGGTTACGGACAGAACCATCCCGGATCCTGTCGTTAACGGCAAGCTGACTCTGCGTTATGGCGAAGCGGACTTCGACCGCAAACTGGCGGTTAATCCTAACTATCAGCAACTGAGTATTCAAGGAATTCCGGAAGGCGTTAAGGTCAAGCACTTCGTGGACTCGAAGGGCTATTTCTTCTGGCTGGATGGCTCTGGAGAGATGGAACAGATTCGCGGCGGCGACGGAACCGTCTCGCAGCGCCCACGCCGACACTATTATTCGATTCAAGCCAAAGAAATCGAGATGAATTCCGACAAACGCGACCTTGAAGCCACGCGCCTCAAGGTTAACGAAGCGATGGCGGTGGAGAACGGATTTAAGGGCTTCTCCAACTTCAAACCCGGGCAGCAAGTGGATTTCCAGGCTCCGGGCGGTCGAGCCGTCAGCGGCGACGCAATGAATTACTTCCTGCGCATGTCGAAGACCTCTTCCAACGTCCTGGACATTCAGGCAAAGAGTCTCGAGGAGTCCGTAAAGACTTCGGACAACCCATATTTCAAGATTTATCTGGCGGACGTCTATGCGGCACAAGCGATGAAGCCGATTATCGATCAAGTCCTCAATGGCGGCCGCTTTATCGAACTCAATAATCCATATTCGCTAAAGAAAATGGATGATGCAATCTCGCTTCTGAAGGCGGTTGACACTGATTCGCGTACCGGACTGCAACGGGTAAACCGTGTGCCGCCAGGCAATGCAGTCATGCCGTTAGACCCTTATCGCATTTACGGCGATTCCAGAGATCCGCGCTTCCCCGAATACTATTATGGATTCTGGGGCGGCAGCTATGATCAGGCGAAACATCGCGAAGTGGCGCTGACATTCATGCGCAACCTGATGAAGAACAACGCCTTCCCACGCATCGAATTGCCATAACCTCAGCTTAGGCAGAAACACTGTATCCTAAGGATAGTCGTTTAAGCGACTTACCTGCGGACAGCCAGATGCGGTTGAACTCAAACAGCGCCACCACATTCAGTATCGCAAAGAAAACACTTCAGCGTTTCGATTCCGCGCGAGTCATCTCCGCCATTACCGTCCTTTGCCTTGCAGCTCCGGCTTTAGCGATGGACGCGTACGATTCGCAGCGAGTCAATGATGCGATCCGCCTATGCGATACCGGCCACTTTCCGGAAGCAATTCGCGTTCTCACCGGTGTAAATCAACGCAATCCAAAAGACGCATTCGTCCTTTGTCAGCTTGGTCATGCACACATGAATAACGCAGCCGACCTGACTCACAGCACAGCTATAGCCGAAAAATGCTTCAGAAAAGCCATTGAAGTCCAGCCGCAATATGGTCGTGGATACAAAAAACTTTCTGAATGGTACAGCGCTCACGGAAATTGGGAAATGGCTGTGAAGCTGGCAACTCAGGCACTGGCTGTCAAACAACCCGATGTGACAGCACTCGTTGAACGTGCAGGAGCGTACAGCATGTTGCACAAAGATAAAGAGGCGCTCGCCGATTTCGAGCTGTTTCTGTCAAAAACTCCGCTGCCTAAAGAACAGCGCCACAGGAATAAGATCTACTTGCAAAAGGCTGGGATACTCGAAAACCTCAAGCAGTACGATAAAGCGTTGGCCGTTTATCGCACTATGCAGAAAGAGCACTATGAAGACTCGATTGTGTTCCGTGAAGTGGCCTGCCTAAAGGCTATGAAAAAACCAGACGAAGCACTCAAGGTTTTAAACCAACTAATCGCGCACAACAAATTTGATGACACTGGTTATCTCAACAGAGCTCGGCTCTATGAAAGCCTGGGCAAACACAAAGAGGCTATTACTGACTATTCGACTTCACTCGACTTGTCACCTTCGCCTACAGCCTTAAAAGAACGCGCTTCTGTTTTCGAAAAAATGGGGCGCAAAGACATGGCGGAGAAAGACAGAAAAGAAGCAGATCGAATGTAAGGGTTGAAGGGAATGTTTGCTTCCAGGTTCAAACTTTTTGCCATCGGGTTTTTGATTACCTCCCTTGTCTCAGGAACTTCCGGAACTTGCAAATCTGTAGAACAGTTTCAATACGAGCGCGCGCAGCAGCTCATCAAAGATGGACATCTAGATCAAGCAAGCATTATTTTGGAAAAGCTATGCAGGCTCCATCCGCAAGACGCCAGCTTGTTGGTTGAACTCGGTCAGACTTATCTGAACGACACGAATGAAATGGCTGGTGGACAAATCAAAGCAGAGCAGTGCTTCCGCAAGGCGATAAGGCTTGATCCTCAGTTCGGCAAGGCTTATTACCACATGAGCGAATGGGCAAACGCGCAATGCAAATACGACCTTGCAATTCAGATGTCGACCAAAGCGCTTACCGTCAAAAGACCTGATACCCAAGCGTACATGGAACGCGCATCGACATACAGCAACCTGCACAAAGACAAGGAAGCGCTAGCTGATCTAGACAAATTCATTTCGTTACGCAAGGGGTACAGAAAAGCATTTGAGCGCAGGGCGAGCATTTTGGAGAACTTAAAACAATACGAGCGGGCGCTCGCCGACTACCGCGTGATGCAGAAAGAACATTATGACGATGGCACCGTGTTCAAGGAAGCCCGCTGTCTTGAGAAGTTGAACAGGCTAGAAGAGGCGATAGATTGCCTCAGCAATTTACTGAAGCACAATGACGACGACGATGCCGCCTATGAAGCACGCGGTAACTTACTGGTCAAACAGGGCAAGCTAAGAGAAGCTGTCGCAGACTACAGCAAGGCGATTCAACTTCTGCCATCCGCCACCCTCTACAACGAAAGAGCTGATACGTATGCAAAGATGGGTAGAAAGGATTTGGCAGCCAGAGATCGCAAAGAAGCCGAGCGATTATAATCGGATGCGAAGCAAGCGCCCAAATCAATTTTTATGCGAACGATGGAAATAGTTTTTGCCACCAAATATGATGCTTCGCAAAGCAAACAGTTTTTGCGCGCGAGATCCTTTTGCGTCGCATTGTGTTTTTGCATCGCTCTGCCTTTTTGCGCAAGATTCTCGCCTGCATTGGCGAGCAGCGCCGATGGACGAGCTTTTGATGAGGCGCTTCGCCTTGGGCAACTTGGTCACTATGGTGAGAGCGCCAGAATGCTGCGCGAAATTCAGCGCAAGCATCCCAATGACCCATATGTGTTGACGGAATTGGGCAATGCCTACATGAACAACTACAACGACTTAGCTAGCGGGACGGAGAAAGCGGAAAAGTGCTTGCGGCGCGCCCTGGAGATTGATCCTCAGCTCGGAAAAGCCTGGGTTCGGCTCGCCGAATGCTATGACGCAAAAGGTGATTTTGAAAGTGGCATTAAGTTTGCCACCAAAGGTTTGACCGTCAAAAAACCTGATTATGAAGGCTATCACGAACGAGCCGGTGCGCTCAGCAATTTGAAGCGCGACAAAGAAGCGCTCAAGGACATCGACATGTTTTTGAAGTTGAATCCAAAACCGGAAAGAAAGTATTGGGTTCAACGCGCAACAATTTTGGAAAACCTTAAGCAGTATGATCGCGCGATTGCCGAATATCGAAGGCTATTAAAACTGAAGTACGAAGATCAAGTCGTTTACCGAGAAGTCGCGTGTTTGCGCGCAATGGGCAAACACGAAGAAGCAATCAAAAGTTTGAATGGCCTCGTGACACATAACAAACAGGATGATGCCGGCTATCTAAACAGAGCCAGAGCCTACGAAAGTATGGGAAGACACAAAGAAGCAATTGCAGACTTCACGAAGGCCTTTGAGCTGCAGCCGTCGAAAATAGCGCTGAAAGAGCGAGCTGCGGCTTACGAAAAGATGGGACGAAAGGACCTGGCAGACAAAGACCGCAAGGAAATCGAGAGCTTTTAGAGTTCAACAAAAACGATTTAGAACCCGGCAAAACAATTAAGACATGGTGAAAGATCGCGATGATAAGCGAATCCATAACCGGTCCTTAACCCCGGTTAATCCATACTGGGGTCATGAAAACACAAGAACAAACACATAGAGAAGTCGCCTGCTGGGCAACAACAATCTTTCTGATTTGCGGATTTCCCTTCTACATAGTAATTGGATTCACCGCATTAACGTCCTACCTCACCGACAAATCGTTGAGTGAGTTTATGCAAATAGTGGCTTTGCCGGCTGCGATGCTAGGACTGGTTGCAGCCGTAGCTATTCTGATGGCATTGGACAAGCTTTTTCGCAAAGAGCAAGAAACGCTTCAACTGCAACGTTGAGCGAAACTAGCTTTTCAGCTTTGTCCTTTGATCTGCCAAATCTTTGAGCATGTCTTCAAAAGAAAGCTTGCTACCCTTTTTCGGATCGTTCAAAAGACGGCGTACAGCCTCAGCCGGCCACGCGGAGCTGATGTCCTTGGACTTGTTTGTACTCAACGAAAATAGAGCAACCTTTCCCAAACCGTCCTTGACAGACAGACGCTCGTAGCAAATTTCATCATTGCTTTTCCAGACGGGTGCGAAAACATCGCGCTCATTTTTAGGCACACCGGGCACGACTACGCGGTATGTGCCGGCAGGCAGGGAGACGATTTTCACGGCGCCATTTGTGCTGACTATGGAGATTTTCTTTCCGTCTGGACTTACTTCAAAGTTCTCCAACCTGTCACCACTATCTGCAACAAAGAGACGTTTCGACTTTCCGCTGGTCAGATTGAAAACGCTCAAAGCATCGATGTCTCGCGTCTTGCTTTTCTTTCCTGCAGGCACGCGGACTGAAGACCCGAAAATCAAATTGCCATCGACTGTAGAACGTACTTTGCTATTTGTTGTTTGCGCCCACGACAATCGTTTTAGCGAACCGCCTTTTCTTGCATCCACGGCAACGAGTTCTTGAACGTCCGATGAGCCTCTTTTGTCCGTTTTCACAACTGAATGCAAACCATAAATCACATCGGTATTAAGGTCCCAATCCGGCAGTTTTGAAAACTTTGAACCAATCCGGCGATAACCTTTTGCGCCGGCGGTTGTTTGAGCCAAACAAAGATTTCCATCTTTATCCACTAAACACAAAAATTCGTTAGACGGACTTACTCTGATTGATTCAAAAGTATCTGCGGTGGAGGCCAAAGTTTGCTTGTGCTGCAACTTTCCGCTTGCATCGACTTCGTACACCTTGATACGAGAGAGGAAGACAAAAGCATCCATCGCCCTCATTTCTGACCATTCTCTACCGACAAGACGTTGCATGCTGTCGTGCTGTGTAGAGCGAAGATAATACAGTACGGGCTGGATGTAAGCGGCGTTGAAGTTATCTTTCTTAAGAGCGTCTCGGCATACCGCAAAGTCGCCACCACAAAGCTCCAACTGCTTGAGCATTTGCGCGCCGCCTATTCTAATTGCTTCAACTTCTTCTTTGTCTAGAGATTTTTCAAGCTCGGCCCAATTTTCGAAATTGCTTTTGGTTACAACTGCAACTCGCTTCGAATCAGGAAACCAGCCTACAAGCTGAGCATCGTCTTCAACGGGCTCACCCAAATGTATGCCACCATCCACAGAAACACGCAAGCCGTCGGCACCGACGATCGCCAACTTCTTTCCGTCCGGCGACCACGACAAACGCTGCTCTACCACGCACCCAGCCAAGAGCGGGATGGTCAAAGCGACGACGAATGTTTTCACTACTCGTGAAACAACAGACTTGGAAAGCATTTAATTCTCCTTGGTTTACCAAACGAGTTGGTAGCAGTTAACCATACAGGATTCGAGTAAATAGTTTAGAACCCTCAGTTTATGAAGTGTGAGCTGCCCGCATCACAGTGATTAGACGGCACAATTGGTAAAATTAGCCGAACGACAAGTAGTCAGGGGGTCCTTGGATATCATGGCAACCAAAAAAATCAGCCTCCTCGGCTCCACAGGCTCAATCGGCCGACAAACTCTCGACATCATCCAGGCACATAAGGACAGCTTGGAAGTGGTTGCTTTGGCAGCAGGGGCAAGCAATTTGGACGATTTTGCCGACCAAATCAAGCAATTTCGCCCTGGCGTGGTTTGCGTTCCAACGGACGAAAACAGAAAAACACTACTAGAGAAGCTCGGCTCGGATATTCGCGTTGAGATTGAAACAGGCTCTAGCGGTTTGGAAACGGTCGCGGCAGAAAGCGGCGCCGACACTGTCGTCACAGGTGTAGTCGGATTTCTTGGATTGAAACCGACAGCAAAAGCTATCGAGAAAGGCAAGACGATTGCGCTTGCGAATAAAGAAACCCTGGTCGCCGCAGGCAGTGCGGTGATGCCGATGGTTCAAAAATACGGCGCAAAAATCGTCCCAGTGGACAGCGAGCATTCGGCGATCTTCCAGTCATTGAGCGGCTACACGACCAATGATGTTCATTCAATCTGGCTTACAGCATCAGGCGGTCCGTTTCGCACTTGGACAAAAGAACAAATTGAATCTGCCACCAAAAGTGATGCTCTAAAACATCCTAATTGGAGCATGGGACAGAAGATAACCATCGACTCTGCAACGCTGATGAATAAAGGCTTAGAGATAGTCGAGGCGCGCTGGCTTTTCGACATTACTGCCGACAGAATTCGCGTAGTTGTTCACCCGCAATCTATCCTTCATTCAGCAGTAGAATTCGTAGACGGTTCTATCGTCGGGCAGATGGGTTTGCCTGATATGCGCCTGCCGATTCATTACGCTTTGTTCCATCCTGAAAGAGTCCACTCAGAGCGCGTTCCACGCCTGGATTTGACGACGCTCAGCCAACTTACATTCGAAGAGCCGGACACAGACCGTTTCCCCTGCCTGGCAATCGCCAAGAAAGTCGCATCTGAGGACAATACCAGCGCATGTGTAATGAACGCAGCCAACGAAATAGTCGTTGCCGCCTTCCTCAACGAACGAATTGTCTTTAAAGACATTCCAAAACTTATCGAACAGGTATTAGAGAAGCACAAGCCGGTCACCAATCCCGGTTTGGACGATATACTTGAGGCGGATCGCTGGGCTCGACAAGAGGCAGACAACCTCCTTAAGTCCCGGGCGGCATAAGCGCACAGAGGCGCCTCACACAGGGGGAGAAAGCTCCAATGGTTACTGGCACGGACACGTCAAAACTCACGATCGTAAATCATCCTCTAACGAGGAATATTTTGACCAGGCTGCGCGACTACCAGACGCCGTCGGGCGAATTTCGCGAGAAAGCCAGACAGCTCAGCTATTTCCTGGTTTACGAAGCTATGCGTGAACTGGGCGTCCGTGAAGTGGGCGTCGAGACGCCAATTGGACCGGCAAAGGGTGTAGCTCTTAGCGATTATGTGGTCTTTGCACCGGTTTTGAGAGCTGGGCTCATCCTGGCAGAAGCAGCACAAGAGCTTTTCGCCAACGCCCGCATCTATCACATCGGTCTGCGCCGCGATGAAGAGACGCTGAAGGCGATTTCTTATTATGCAAAACTGCCGGAAGCCCTCCCCAACGAAAGCCGCGTCTTCGTTCTCGATCCAATGCTGGCAACTGGTGGCTCGGCATGCGCTGCCATTAACCTTTTCGACAAATTGAATGTTCAAACCATTCACTTGGTCTCTATAGTTGCCGCGCCGGAGGGTGTAAAGCGCGTACACGAGCAATTTCCAAACGTCAGAATCACCACGGCTGCGCTTGATGACAATTTGAACGAACACGGCTACATCGTGCCAGGCTTGGGCGATGCAGGCGATCGTATTTTCGGAACATAAGCACAAGATGCGCTCCGAAATCGTTCCAAAGCACTCTAACTAGAAGGGGAGCCCTGTGGCCCCCCTTTTCAGTTGTTATTTCCGGTACGAGAAATTACTCGTCCAGCTTGAATCCGACTTTCAATTTGACTTGAAATTCAGAAACTGTGCCATCTTTGATGGCGCCGCGTTGTTCGACTACTTCGAACCAACCCATGTGACGGATGGTTTTAGCAGCACGCTTAACAGCTTCTTTGGTAGCTTCTGCAAAGCTGACCGATGAAGTGCCAACGATTTCGACCATTTTATATACGCCTGACATTTAAACTCCTTGGTTCCAGAGGAACAATAACTATTTGACGACACGTCAACTTCCCGCGCCGAGCTGACGTGGAGGTGCATATTCTACGCTCTTGACGCTGTCGAATTCCCTGATCTTTCCACCTGACGACCTAACAGCGCTCGGTCGAAGAAAGAACGTGTACGTGTACAGCAGACAGAGCGAAGCTACTGCCAACAGCACCATATTCGGTGCCTCTCTTCTTGCCAAAGAGAATCCAAAACTAGTTGTGTGCAAAAGTATTTCGGATCAAGATACGCTACGACATCGAACGCACATACTGCATGCAACCTAACCGCGACAGCATTTCAGACCTTGAGATTCAATGAACGTCCGCTTAAGTCTATTAAGAAAGTCATGACCGTTTTAGTACCGCGTGAAATTAGTTTCAATTGGCCAATGAAAAGGGTCAAGAAGGACCAAAAAATGGGGGCCCTTTCGGGTTTCGCAGACTCAACATGCAACTTACTCATGACAATCGTTTCTTTTCTTTAATGATTATGCAATCCCCCGTCCGTACAATGGTTACGGAGTCTCAAGTAGTAGCCCTCACCGGATCTTACGGCTAACCGACAAATGACCAATTCGTTAGTCAAAAATGACGTCTCAAACGAAGAACGCGACGAGATAGTTATCTCCGAGTTAGGGCAACAGCGCGTCTGCCCTTTTCTTGCATCCATGAGCGAACTTTCGAAGCATGGACAGCTAACAAAGTGGATTGAGGGGCACGACATACTGCTCTATATTTTCGAAGGTAAAGTAAAAGCGATCAGCAACATTTGCAGGCACTTTGGCGGCCCCGTCGGATATCACCAAGCGAAAGGCGGCAAGTTTACTTGCTTGTGGCACAACTGGGAATACGATTGCAGCAGCGGTGCGTGTTTGACCAACTCAAACCTTCCGTTGAGAGAGTATTCTCTGCACATTCGCGACCAGAAGATCTACATTGATTTGCTGTGAAGATGAAGTGAAGATGAAAACAGTAAATCTTAGCGTCACGTGCCGGGCCGAAATGGATTGCCCAAAAGAAATAGTAATGTGGAATTACTATGACCACGAGCATCTTGTTGGCACGCATTATAAGCTCTATGACCATGCTCGGGTGCTCGCGCAGAGAGATGACTGGGCGCTTGTTTATCGCGGTAAAAAAATGCCGTTTCTTCCATTTTGGAGCGGAGGTATGGCGCTTCAATACATGGAAGGGAATGTAATGAAGACATTCCACCAGGATCAGCTCGGTTTTTTGCTCGAGATGGAAGTTCTGTTTGAAGATCTCCCTGGTGAGCGTTGCCGCATTACTGCGACGTACAACATCATCACGCATCCAATCTTTAAGATGTTTGAGCCAATTTTTAAAGCACTCTTTCGCAAGTGGCTCTGGGCCACATGGGAAGAAGATGCGCCCATGCGACTGCGCAGATGGAAAGTGCACAAGCTTGGCTTCAAAGATTTCAGCGGTATTGATTACATCAATGAGTGTTTGCCAGAACCTCTGCATAAAGACGTTTCCGCCTTTGAGTTTCGTCCCCCGATATCTTGCCTGAAGGCAATTAAATCCGTTGAGGGTGAAAGACGTAGATTCGCTCATAGCACTGAAGTCGGATATAACGACGACTGAGAGAGTTGAACAAGTTTCTGTTGTCGCAAACAGAGAAATAAAATAGAAGGAGAAGCGCTGGTAGCTCCTCCTTCTTTTGGTTAAGCGGTGTCTGTCTTGGTTTTGATCCTGAATCTTTCTGCTTTGTTTTTTTTCTTAATTACTTGAGTGATGCGAAGTATCTTAAATCGGCTTGCGATACACCGTTGTTTTCCGCTCCGCGCTCATCGTCCACACCGGTTTGAAGAATCTTCAGATTGTCTTTGAGAAACTCCAGGGTGACGCGCTCTTGCTGCGTGAGATTTCTTGTCGTCAGTGCCTTGGTGATCTCTTCCTTGCTGAGGAACTTATTGTGATTGCCGTCGAGTTCATTGAACATACCGGTGGCCAGCATGCCATTGCCGATCTTTTGAACCTGATCGAGCTTCTGCAAATCCTTGCGGGACATACCGCTGTTTTCCGGACCTTTCTCATCGTCAACGAGCGTGCGAATCTTGTTTTCGTTTCTAGCCATAATATCGAGTGCTCTTACTTCTTCGGCGGAAAGATCTTTTGCGTGATCGTTCAAATACTTATCGATTTCTTTCTTGGTTACTTTATTATTGCCATCTTTATCAATTTCGCTGAAGCGGCGTTGAAGCACTTGTGATGCGGATTCTGGAGCTTTAGCTTCAGGCTTGGGAGCTAGAGGCTCAGTTTTTTCAGGTTCGGTTGGTGCTGGTTCGCCTTTGCGTGTAGGCATTACTGGTTCTGCGCGACGTGGAGCTGGTGCGCGTTTCTCACCGTTTGCAGGCATAGATTCACCCTTGTCCGGACCGGGCACTTTCAACTTTTGCCCCGGATGAATCGTGTCAGTAAGCTTCATTCCATTGGCTTTGGCCAATTCATTCATCGCTTTGACTACTTCTGCATTGGACGGATCTTTTCCGTTTTGTGCTCTCAAATTGTCCTTCGCGATTTTCCAGAATGAGTCGCCGGACTTGATCACATACTCATGGTCACCGGTTGAAGAGTTATCGCCGGCTTTCTTACCAGGCTCTGGTTTTTGACCGGGAACTTCGCCGGTCCTGGATTCGGGCGCTTCTTCCTTCTTGAACTTGAAGCTGCCATCAGCGATCTTCATACCTGCAGTACCATCTTCGTTGCGAGCAACCTTCAAGTCTCTTTGAGTGAATCCATCATTCTCAATGAACAATTCGTCATTCGCAGAACTTTGGAGGCGCTCCATGTCCTTAACTAGAGTTTGAAGATTGGCAAGTTCTTCTTTGCTCAACTTGCCTTCATTCGCCTTCATGTAAGCATTGAGTTCATCAGCGTTTACATGACCGTCATTGTCTTTGTCAAACTTGTCGAAATTCTTGTTGGCGTATTCTTCAGCTTTCAAACGTTGATTGGAGACCTCAACATCTTTCTTCGTGAGTCCACCTTCAGGACCATACGCTCCACCGCCTGTGTCTACAGTAATAAACTCTGCATCTCTATTGTTGTTTTCGAGCTTATTGATATTGGCTGCTGTTTTGGTAAGTGCATCCACTTCTTGCTTAGAGAGCTCTTTATTGGTCTTGATGTAGTCTTCAATCTCTTGCTTTGTCACATGTCCATCTTTGGATTTGTCCAGCTTGTCGAAATTGTTGCGAACATAATCGAGTTCGGTGCCGCCGCTAATAGACAATTCCGGAAGAATGCCGGCAGATTTCAGTTGATCGGCTTGGCTACGATTGAAGGAAAGGAGCTGTTTGTTGTCACCATCACCGATTTGAACGGAAAGTACCGGTTTGTTATCTTCGGGTGTTTTTGCTTCCAATGCTTCAGGTTTGATGGGGGCCATTTTGTTTGCCTCAATTTTGTTAGTAGCGGGGAAGGACGACTTTCGGCGCACATTGAGTCCTGAACGGTCCTTCAATGCTTGCTTGCTGGTTGTGTGCTTGGGGGGAGGAACGCTCTTAGAATACGGGCGCAAGTTTTAAAAAATCTTGAAAACCCAAAAGCCAACCACACCGGGGCTCTTGGGTTTAGAGGGCAGCCAAAGACGACCCAATTTTGAAAGTTTTCGAGTTCTACCCTAACTACCTGTACATATACAAACGGAGTCGCCAGAAAGGGCTCTCTAGTGAGGCAATCCTTTCAGTTGAACCTTTCTCTGATAAGCAACAACGTCCTGCCGGCTAATGGAGTTGTCGCCGTTTTTTACTTGATCGAAATTCTTCAATAGATACTCGATTAAGGTTTGAGTCATTCCATCTTTTACGGCAGATTTTTTGGAAAGCGCCAACTCTTCTTTTGTCAGAGCTCCATCCTTCACCATCGTGTCGATGAGGGTAAGGTTGTCGTCAAAAACCTCGGGCAATGTGCGCCTCAGTTTGAGTTCTTCAAACATCTTTTGTGCCGCCCTTTTGAGTTGGACAACCTCCGGCAGCTCCCTTGATTCTCTTGCGATGTCAGCTTTAAAGGCGCCTTCAAACGTTTTCTCTGCGTCTGTTTCTTGGCTCTGGCGCATTTGAATTGCGCCCAAACGGACCCGCTCAACCAGTGGAGTAGCTCCGGCGAATTTAAGAACGTTGACCAGAGAATCACTTCCCCCTTTAGCAATGTTGCCTGCGATAGCTGCAGAGATAGCACCAAGATCAAGCTGACTAGCCAGTTCTACAACCTTTCTCTGTCCCAATTCCGCGCCCCTCAAGGCGTTATTTTGCATGCAGTCTTTGACGCTGCTGCTTTCTCTATCAATAGTAGAAAGAGTCGCCGCATTTCTTGCCATGCCGGCGGACTGAGTGTTCAACTGATTTACGGCTTCTGCCATATGCGGGCTCGGTCCGTAGACAAATTTGTACATGTGCTCGCTCAAGACGGCCGAAGCGTCGACATCTGGCGGCGCATCTTGTGTTTTGGCAACTTGCTTGGCGATTTTTGTATCTGCGTTGTCGGACATTTGTTGCATTGCTCCGTAGTCTGAGAATAATCGGCGTCATCTAAAAACTGGGTTACAAATTTTTTTTATTCCGAATAAACAGCCTCGCTGAAATTAGCTCTGAATTTCTTGACGCTGATTTTGATGGTTCCTCTGGTAGTGTTGTCGCCGTCTCCCCACGGGTTGCGAATGGTGACAGTGCCTCCATCCGGTCCGCTGGGATCGAATCCAATCACACTGTATACGTGAGCATCAGGAAAACCGTCTCCAGTCTCATCGGAGAAAAAGCTGTTGTTGATACCGGCCAGGACAGGACGCTTTGGTGAATGGTTAAGTGCTGCGTCCAACTTTTTGGCGATTTCAGCTTCCGATGAGAATGTGAGATTATCGTTGTCGCGACCGCGGCCGGTCAAAAGAGACATCGCTCTGCCATGGAAAAACTCGCCGCCGTCGCTACCTTCGGCCTCAGTATTCCCTCCGCCCATATTGAATGGTGAGCGGCTGAAAAAATGATTTTGGCAATACGCGCCATAGGCTTTTTCAAGAACGCAAGCCCATGAGCCGTCTTTGCCTCCTTGATTGTATAGACCCATTTCGGCCTCGGTCGGAGCTTTAACGGTAATAGGCTCGTCCGTCGCGCCAGGGAAAGTGACGGTGTAGGTTCCATCTCCGTTATCCTTGATCATTTTCTTAATGGATTCCGGATCGGTTGCAGCCAAGGAAGCAACAGCTGATTCAAAATAGCAGTCGCCAATCATGCCTTGCTTAATCGCATCAGGCTTGATACTTTCCAGCGGGTTCAAAAGATCTCCGTAGAGCAATCGCGTTCCGGATCTTTGAGCTTCATTGGTTCTCCAAAGCGTATTGGAAATAGAGGCCATGGTGTCGTCGCCGTAGTAATCGAGGTCTTTTCTCGTGATACCGTCGTTCTCGTCGCCGGTCTCATCGTTGTGAGATTCTTCGATATCGCTGACGTGGTCTCTTAAGAACTCCAGGCTGACGCGCTCCTCGGGAGTGAGGTCTTGTCTTTCGAGTGCTTTAGAAATTTCGGACTTAGTAAGGAAGGTGTCGCCGTCAGAATCGATTTTTTTGAAATTATCATCCTTGTCTAAAAACGCTCTGGCCCTTGCCGTTTGCTCAAGTTCCTTCTGGTTGTTTTGCCTAACCTCCTCTAGTTTTGTCAGGTCCGCTTTTGTAATTCCGTCGTTTTCATCGCCTAACTCATCATTACTCAGTTCTTCTATATCGTCTTGAGCTTTATAGAGCGCAGCTACTACCTGGGCGTCTCGCCCCTTATACTCTTCACTCTGAACTGCTGTCGCCAGCTCACTTTCACTCAGATATCCGTCGCTGTCTTTGTCAAGTTTATCGAAGAGACGCAGGCTCTCTTTTGTGAAGTCTTCGGTCTTTACCTTTTCAGTTTGGCTGTCATAAGCAGGTTGAACTTTTGGAAGGGTGGGAAGTTTTTCCATCTGCCCTTCGGTGCCGACTGTGTTGGAGCCAACTTCAGCAAGAGCACCCTTCAAATCAGCTTTAGTGAAGCCGTCATTTTCAAAGCCCAACTCATCGTTGCTGTAATCTTCGAGATCGCCGACTTCCTTTTTGAGATAGTCTAGATTGGCTCGATCCTGAGCATTCAGTCTGTCGCTGTTGGCGCGGACATAACCTTCGACCTCATCAGCATTTACGTAGCCATCTCCATTACTGTCGAGTTTGTCGAAATTTTTCTGACCAAACTCAATCGCTTTCATGCGCTCTTCAGCGACATTGATGTCCTGACGCGTTATGCCGTCATTCTCGTCTGCGAGCTCATCGTTGTACATCTCTTCGAGATCGTCTTCTTTACTGGCTACTCTTTTGAGCGCAGTTACTTCTCCGGAAGTTAGCGACTTCTCGTTGTCTTTGATGTACTTTTCGATTTCGGTCTTAGTAACGTGATTGTCGCCATCTTGATCTATGAAGGCAAAGCGTTTGCGCACATAATCCAAACCAGAGTCTGCGCCTTTGTCTTCAGGCGTCGCAGCTTGCGATTCCGGCTGGGTTTCCGGCTTACCTTCTTGCTTGTTTTCAGGCTTGCCTTCCGGCTTTCCGTTATCTGGATTTTGAGCCTGCACTTCCGGTTTGCCCGGCAGTTTGATCTTTTGTCCGGGATAAATTCTGTCCGGATTGGTAATGCCGTTATTTTTAGCAAGCTCACCGACCTTCTTCGCAATCTCGCTGTTCGTTGGCTCTTTGCCGCCACTGGCTTCGCGCAATTGCTCTTTGGAAATCTTCCAGAGCGTGTCGCCCTTCTTCACTTCATAGATAGTTTCGGCAGGCTTCTCACTTGGTTGAACAGGTTTGTCACCATTTGCAGGTTTATCACCAGAATTTGCAGGCTTATCGCCCGGTTGAGCCTGGTTTTCCCCTGCTGGACAAGGCTTTTGAAGATCGCCGCGCGCGGAGCCAGAACCAAGTTCGCTCAGTGCGTCCGCAAGATCCCCTTTAGTGAAGCCATCGTTTTCAAAGCCCCACTCATCATTGTGATATCCCTGCAGATCGTCAATTTCCTTTTTTAGATACTCGAGATTCTTTTTCTCTTCTGGTGAAACGTCACCGCGGGCTTTGATGTAGGCATCAATGTCTTCAGCTGTTACATGACCGTCGCCATTGCCGTCCAGCTTGTCGAAATTTCCCTTGCCATAAGCCAGAGCATCAATGCGCTCTTTGGACATAACAATGTCTTTCTTGGTAATGCCATCATTCTCATCACCAACTTCATCATTACTAAGCTCTTCGACATCGCCAACTTTCGCCTTCAAAGCTCTTAAATTAGCTAGGTCTTCAGCTGAGACTGAGGCTTTGTTTGCCTCCATGTACTTATCGATTTCGCCCACGGTAATATAACCGTCTTTATCGCCGTCAAGCTTGTCGAAATTCTTCTGAGCATAAGCTAGAGCCGGTCGCAAATCTTCAGTTGCAACGGTCGCCTCAGTGCTGCACACCGGCCGACCGGCCTTCATTTGATCCGTGCCGTCTTCCTGCTTCGCAGCGATAAGATCGTGTCTGGTGATACCATCGTTTTCATCACCTAACTCATCGTTGCTGTATTCTTCCAGGTCATCGATGTTCTTCTTAAGGTAATCTAGTTGTTCGGCTTCCTTGGGATCTAGCTTGGCGCCTTGCGCTCGGATGTATCCATCAATATCGCTTGAGCCGATGTAGCCATCTGCGTCCACGTCTAGCTTGTCGAAATTCTTTTCTGCAAAGTCCAAAGCTTTGAAGCGCTTTTGTGCTTCATCAAGATCTTTCTTGGTTACACCATCGTTTTCAAAACCGAGCTCGTCATTGCTGAGGTCCTCTAATTTACTGATCTTCTCTTTGACTTTTCTCAGTGATTCAAGCTCGTCCGGCTTCAGATTGGCGCCGTTTTCTCTGACGTATTGGTCGATCTCATCAGCGCTGACATGACCGTCTCTCGATTGGTCGACCTTGTCGAAGTTCTTCTGCACATAGGAGATTTCGCTGGCGCCGTCGATTGCCAGTTCGGGCAAAACGCCCGCTTGGCGCAGTTGTTGGGAGTTCTTCTCAACGTATGCTTGTGCGTTTAGCGCGCCGTTTTTTCCGGCATCAGCGAGGGCTTTTTCACTCGCATCTTTTACGACCGGGTTTTGAACATTGGTAATTTCGCCAATAGAATCTGCTGGCATATGAACTTCATTGCCTCTAGTAAGTTTAGGAACGGTGTGTACCGGGGGGTCCCGAGATACTACTCAGGCCCTGGTGACAAAATTATGACAATCGCGGTATCCCTCTGGCAGCGTGCGATTGCGCCCATTTCAAAAATAGCTGCAATTGATGTATCGAACGCTTGCAGTGCGTCAAATACATCGAGTCAACAGAATGACTCGGGCGTTTTTCAAACTCTGCTAGTAAGTAATTCAGCAACACATCACCCTCCGCATACGACTCCATAGTCGTCGCGATTTTTATGTAAACGAATTAGACGGCGCATGCCGGCTCAGACGTTTGGTTTTAGAAAGGGTGAAGCGAAAACTTGCAGCTCGAACCTGCCCCTTTTGGGGGCTTGTAGAGCTTGGGTTGCGCAAGTGGAAAGTCTCAGGTGCGTGGGGGCATCCCTTGACAAGGGTCAATCATACGACTGAAACCGAACATGTCTAGTGGGGAAAATACGTAGTCCCCAAAATTGTTTTGACTTTTGACTACAGGGTCTCGTCTTGGATGTACTCGCCCCCAACCGGGAGCGTATCGTTGACCCACATGGCGGCAACGGCTGCAACTACACAAACGACTAAACCTTCAAGATATCCCATAACCTACCGTTTTATTGGCTTGCTATTACTTTTGACACTCGACCGTATGGCTTCCATACAGTGCAATGGTTCCATCCTAATCCCGCTCCGTTTAAGGACCGGTTAAGAACGGGGCTTTGTAAACTGAGCCCGTGAACTTCTACACGATGTCTTGCCCTTCTCGGGGCTTAACAGTTTCTTATATTTTAGATAGTCAAAAGAGCCAAAACAACGCTTTAGATCTGGGTTTAGCAAAAGAGGGGCATGCTATTGCATACCCCTCCAATTCTTTGGCTTACTGACGATGCAACGCAACGCCAATAGGTTTTCTTACACGCCTACGCCGGCCAATTCGGTCATGCGACCGGTTGGAGCTCCGTTGGCGTTGCGAATGCCGAGTGCGTCTTGAGCAATGATCAAGCGCTGGATTTCGCGGGTGCCTTCGTAGATGTTGAGCACTTTGGCGTCACGGAAGAAACGCTCAACCGGATACTCATCGGAGAAGCCGTAGCCACCAAAGATCTGTACTGCGTTGTGAGCTGCTTTGTTAGCTGCTTCGCCGCAGAAGAGCTTGGCGAGGGAGGTTTCGAGCGTGTTGCGGACGTTCTTGTTCTTCAGGTGAGCAGCTCTCAAATAGAGCAAGCGGCCTGCTTCGCAATCAGCAACCATGTCAGCAATCATGGCTTGAACTTGTTGGTGTTCGCCAATCGGTTTGCCGAAAGTCTTTCTTTGCATTGCGTACTTGGTAGACTCGTCTATGCAGCCTTGGACAAGACCGACAGCACCAGCGGCTACCGAGAAGCGACCGTTATCGAGTGCTGACATTGCAACTTTGAAGCCGTCGCCTTCAGCACCGAGCATGTTTTCTTTCGGTACGCGAACTTGATCGAGGTAGAGGGTAGCAGTATCGGAAGAACGCAGGCCGAGTTTGCCTTTGATCGCTGCAGCCGAGAAGCCTTTCGACTTGGTGTCAACGATGAAGCAGCTGATGCCTTTGTGACCGAGCTTTGGATCAACAGTTGCAAAAATGAGCGCATGTGATGCGATAGTTCCGCAAGAGATCCAAACCTTTTGTCCGGTCAAGATGTAGTCGTTGCCATCTTTGACTGCGCGGGTTTGTTGGTTACCGGCATCAGAGCCTGCTTCTGGCTCAGTCAAACCGTAGCAACCAATGTATTCGCCGTTGCAGAGTTTGGGCAGCAATTCTTTTTTCTGCTCTTCGTTGCCCCACTTCAAGATTGTCAAAGCAACCAGTGAAGTTTGCACGGAGAAGAGAGTTCTGGTCGATGAGCATACGCGGTTAACTTCTTCAGTCATCAAGCCGTATGCGATGTAGTCCATTCCAAGACCGCCGTACTTTTCCGGCACTGGGCAACCGAGAAAACCTTCCTTGAAGATTTTCTTGGCGACATTCATGTCGAATTTGCATTCGCGATCGTTCATCTGAGCAACCGGTGCAACTTCGCGCTCCATGAATTCGCGCATGTGCTTGCGATAAGCGATTTGCTCTGGTGTAAAGTCGAAATCCATATCCTATTCTCCGCGTTTCTATTTAGTTTTGCTTTGTAAGTAAAAGCCGCTTGGGCTGGGCAGATTCTGTTTCAAATCTAGTTTTAGAAACTCTCGCCCGAGACATCCCGGGCGAGAGTTTCACTTCTAACTACTTCTTCTTGGTCGGATGATTGTCGATCTGTGCTTTTTGCAATTGACCGGAGTAGTCGATGTAGATAGCTTTCCACTCGGTGAATTGTTCGATAGCAGTGGTGCCTGCTTCGCGGTGACCGTTACCGGTTTGCTTGACGCCACCGAATGGCAACTGAATTTCAGCGCCGATGGTAGGAGCGTTGATGTAGACAATGCCGGACTCCAATTCTTCAATTGCTTTGAAGGCTTGGTGAACGTCACGTGTGTACATCGAGAGCGAGAGACCGAATTCAGTGCCGTTGGCTACTTCGATTGCTTCTTCGAAGCTGTCGACTTTGATGATTGCAGTCACAGGTCCGAAGATTTCTTCTTGAGCAATACGCATGGTTGGTTTTACATCACCAAATACGGTGGGCTCGTGGAAGCAACCATTCTTGAGTTCGCCTTCAGTCACGATGTTGCCACCGCAAAGCAGCTTGGCGCCTTCTTTCTTGCCGATTTGAACGTATTCGTTGATGCTTTCCAATTGGCTCTTGTTTACGACAGGTCCAACGGTGACGTCTTGATCGAGACCAAAACCGAGCTTGAGTTCTTTGGTGCGAGCAACAAATGCATCAGTGAATTTCTTGTAGACATCACTGTGAACGATTAAGCGACTGGCTGCTGTACAACGTTGTCCGGCAGTGCCGAAAGCTCCCCAGACAGCGCCTTCTACAGCCAACTCGATATCGGCATCCGGCATAACGCAGATTGCGTTTTTGCCGCCCAATTCGCAGCTGACTTTCTTCATCAATTCGCCGCAACGTCCTGCGACGCGACGACCAACTTCGGTCGAGCCGGTTAGAGAGATAGCTTTGACACGAGGATCGTCGACGAGAGCCATACCAACTTTAGCGCCCATGCCGGTGACAAAATTGAGAACGCCCGGCGGGAGTCCTGCTTCGATGAGAACTTCAACCAACATTAATGCGCAAAGTGGCGTATCGGTTGCGGGTTTGAAAACAACGGTGTTGCCGGCAACGAGTGCGGGGAACATCTTCCACGAAGGAATTGCGACTGGGAAATTCCATGGAGTGATCAAACCGACAACGCCGATCGGCTGTCTGATTGCCATTGCGAACTTGTTGGGCATTTCGGATGGAACCGTTTGACCCATCAAGCGGCGTCCTTCGCCAGCCATGTACTTAGCCATGTCGATCGCTTCTTGAACGTCGCCACGAGCTTCTTTGAGCACTTTGCCCATTTCGCGAACCATTGTGGTTGCGATTTCTTCTTTGCGGCTTTCCAGCAAGTATGCGGCTTTCAAAATAATGTCGGCACGTGCAGGAGCTGGAGTATGACGCCAGCCGTAGAGTGCTTTTTGAGCAGCATCAACAGCAGCTTTCACGTCATTAGGAGTCGATGATGCGAAGTGACCGATTACTTCGGTCAAGTTAGCCGGGTTGTAGCTAGCGAAGGTTTCGCCTGTTTCTGCCTTTACCCACTTACCATCGATGTAGTTGTGATAGGTGCGCGGAGAGCCAGCCTTCGAAGGCGCGCTCTCTGGGCTCTTTGTAGATGAGGTCATGACTTTCTCCTGGAGTGTTGTCGATTAACGGGCATACCAGATACTTTGTTTACTTGAGCGTCATCGCCTTTTCGAGGATGTCGCATGCTTTTTCCGCATCCGCATCAGAGATGTTGAGCGGCGGAATCAAGCGAATAACCTGACCTTGCTGTCCGCAGGTCAACACGATCATTTTTTGCTCGAGGCATTTTGCAGCGACTTGATCGGCAATTTCCTTGCTGGGGTTGCCTTTCTCATCATTGAATTCCAGACCGATCATCAAGCCTTTACCGCGGACATCGCCGAGGTGCTTGTTGCTCTCTTGGAACTTCTTCATACGCTTCATGATGTCGGCACCCAATTTGGCCGAGCGATCAACAAGCTTTTCTTCCTGGATTACTTCGATAGTTGCCAGCGCTGCGGCGCACGAAACAGGGTTGCCACCGAAGGTGGTTCCGTGGCGGCCTGCTGGCCACTTGTTGGTGATGTCTCTTCTGGATACGAAACCGGAAAGCGGCATGCCGCCTGCGATTCCTTTTGCCATAACAAGGATGTCCGGCTCGACGCCTTCGTACTCGATGCAGAACATTTTGCCGGTGCGGGCAAAACCTGTTTGCACTTCATCGATGATGAGCATGATGCCATGCTCGTCAGCCAACTTGCGCAATTCTTTGATGAAGCCTTCCGGAGCCGGCACATAGCCGCCTTCTCCGAGAATCGGTTCGATGATGAACGCTGCGACTTGCGCAGGGTTGATGAATTGATGGAAGAGCATGTCGATGTATTCGAGAGACTCTTGGATAACTTTCTTGGTGTCGCCTTTGTAGTGCGAGCGATATTCGTACGGGAATAGAGCCGTGTGAATAGCGCCCGGAAGCGGCTCATAGTTTTCACGGTAGTAGAGCTTCGATGTGGTCAGCGCCATCGTCATGAATGTACGTCCGTGGAAAGAACCGCGGAAATTGATGATGGCAGGACGTCCGGTCACGTAGCGGGCCAGTTTGACTGCGCCTTCAACGGCTTCAGCACCGGAGTTTGCAAAGAATGCAGAGTTGAGAGTCTTAGGAGTGATCTCGACAACTTTCTTGGCGAGCTCGATATAGCGCTCGTGGTGCACAACAACAGAAGTGTGAATGAGCTCTTCGCATTGCTTTTTAACAGCTTCTACTACTTTAGGATGGCAGTGTCCGACGTTGTTTACAGCGATACCGGTAGTGAGATCGAGGTAGGCATCTCCGTTGCGGTCATAGATGTATGAGCCTTTTGCTTTTTGAGCGACAATGCGTGCAGAACGCGCTAATACTGGATTGACGAATTCGTCATCCATTGCGAGGTAGGAAAGATTTTTGTTGGTCGTATCGGTCATTACCATGGAGAGCTCCTATATGCGCGTGCAGGATGAACATCCCCCCGACCCGCATGGCTCCAAAAGAAGCAGACACGGGGCTTGAGGTACCCAAATAGCACGCTGATCATATCAACTAAAAATGGCGTAACCCGCCATATTTAGTATTCTCGCGGTAATTGACAAGCATCGCAACCCCGTCTGCGGCGTCTCGCCATTTTTTTCTAACGCGATAAGGCAATTTGCTTCAAAGGGGTACCCCTGTAGCCAATTCGGCCTAATTCCGTTCATTACGTACGTGAGCCGCATGCGGCTCCCTGGCAGGGCGGCGCATGCACCGCCCCTACGAACGTTTTGCGCTTCTCTTAGCGCCCCTCTTAGCAACCACGCGTTGAACAGCGCGCGATTTTCCTTGCGGTGGATTTTTCGAATTGTCGGTGAAAGCAATTTTGAAGACTTCGTCCAAATGTGCCACGGGGACAAGTTCTATGCGCTTTTGAACATAGTCAGGAATTTCACTGAGGTCTTTTTCATTGCCTTTGGGATAAAGAACGGTTTTGATCCCCTGCCGCAGAGCCGCCAGAACCTTCTCCTTAAGCCCGCCTATAGGCAGCACTCGCCCTCTAAGAGTGATTTCACCTGTCATTGCCAGGGAAGACCTTACAGCGCGTTTTGAAACGGCTGAGAGCATTGCCGTTGCCAGTGCAATGCCGGCAGAAGGACCGTCTTTAGGAATGGCGCCTTCTGGTATATGCACGTGAATGTCGATTTCGTCGTGAAAATTGGCATTGAGATTGAGCTTGGATGCATGGCTGCGCACATAGCTGAAAGCCGCATGAGCAGACTCTTTCATTACGTCGCCCAATTGTCCGGTCAATTGCAGTTTGCCTTTGCCGGGCATGATATTTACCTCAACCGAAAGGGTCTCACCGCCAATCTCTGTCCAGGCAAGCCCGGTGACAATGCCGATTTGCGGTCCGCGAACCTCACCTTCACGCACGACTTTGGGCGGACCCAGATAAGTAGGCACCAGATTCGGTGTTACTTTCACGGTCGCATCTTTCTTCTTAACTATGTGCGTAGCGACTTTTCTTGCCACTGTAGCAATACAGCGCTCAAGCGCACGGACACCAGCTTCGCGAGTGTATTCCTGAATGATTTTTCTTATCGAAGCATCTTGGAATTTCAATTGCTTATTGGTCAGACCATGCTTTTCGAGCGTCTTAGGAATGACATGCTGCTCCGCAATGGCGACCTTCTCTTCTTCGGTATAACCGGAGATATGAATGACCTCGAGACGGTCGTGGAGCGGTCTTGGAACATAATCCAACGTATTAGCGGTAGCGACGAACATCACTTCGGCCAGTGAGAATGGCGCATCCAAATAGTGATCAGTAAAGTCAATATTCTGATCAGGATCGAGAACTTCCAGCATGGCAGCCGTAGGATCGCCCATATAACTGCGTGTCATCTTCTCGACTTCATCAAGCAAGATAACAGGGTTTTTTGTCCCTGATTGTTTGATCGCTTGAATAATACGACCCGGCATGGCGCCGATGTAAGTGCGTCTATGTCCGCGGATTTCGGCTTCGTCATTGACGCCACCCAAACTAATGCGAGCAAACTTACGATTCATGCTGCGAGCAATTGACTTGACCAGACTGGTTTTACCGACACCCGGTGGTCCGACCAGACAAAGAATCGTTCCTTGAGCCTGGCGGGAAAGTTTGCGCACAGCCAGGTATTCGATAATGCGCTCTTTGACCTTGTCGAGCCCATAGTGGTCTTCTTCTAGAATCTCATCGGCCCGCTCCAAGTCGATGACTTCGCGCGAACGCTTCGACCAGGGCAAAGAAACAATAGTGTCTAAATACGTGCGAATAACCGCAGCCTCAGCGCTCTGAGGCATCATTTTTTCAAGGCGCGAAAGTTCTTTCTGCGCCTTTTCCAACGCAACACCGGTGATCTTAGCCTTGGCGATCTTCTGCTTATACTCAGCAATCTCACCTTGCTGCTCGCCTTCGGCGTTCAGCTCATCTTGAATAATCCTGATTTTTTCGCGCAAATAGTACTCGCGCTGGGTCTTTTCAAGGTTGAAACGAACACGATCATGAATTTGCTGTTCTAATTCAGCAAACTCCAATTCTCTTGAAAGCAGCTGGCTGACAAACTCTAGGCGCTCGGTAGCATCAATGATCTCGAGACACTTTTGACGCTCGGCAAGATCAAGCCCCAGGTAAGTGGCGATGATATCCGCCAGGCGCCCTGGTTGTCCGATGCCAGAGACAGCAAGCAAGCTTTCCGGATTGATTTTCTTGGTGGTTTTAACGTACTGCTCGAACTTCTCAACAGCTACTCTGACCAGAGTCTTTGTCGATTCGTCTTCTTGGATCACTTCGTCTTGCGTTGTCACAACTGCAGAGAAGTGCTCAGGATCATCAATAACTTTGTCGAGCGTGACGCGGCAGGAGCCTTCGACAAGCGCTTTCACGGTGCCGTCGGGCAGTTTTAACATCTGCATGACTTCAGCCAGCGTGCCGAGTTGGTAGATGTCCTCTTCTTTGGGATTCTCGCACTCAGGGTCTTTTTGAGCGACCAAAACTACCAGCCGATCGTCGCGCAGCAAAGCTTGCTCGAGAGCGGCAATTGATTTCGGACGGCTAACAAAGAGTGCCTGAACCATTTGAGGAAAAACAACAACGTCCCTCAAAGGAATCAGCGAAAAAGAAGTTGTGCTCAAAACGGCCATACTGCCTCAAGCGCCTTAACGGACTATAGATTGTACGGCGTGCCGAGAGAAATTTCTTCCTCAGGCAATCTCTCCTTTAGGCTTTGTCTTATTTGGCAACTGGAGAAGCTCTGCCGTGGAGCGTTTTTCGACGAGTTCTTTTGTAATGTGAACTGCCTTGATATCGCTTCTCGATGGCACTTCATACATGATGTCGAGCATTATTTCCTCGACAATCGCGCGAAGGGCTCTGGCACCTGTCTTCCGCTTAATTGCTTCTTCAGCGACAGCGGTAATGGCTTCCTGGTCAAATTTGAGGTCAACACCATCCAGATGCAGCAATTGCTGATACTGCTTGAGAATGGCATTCTTCGGCTCGACAAGAATTTTGACGAGTGCTTCTTCATCAAGCGATTCGAGCACGGCGATAACAGGCATACGTCCGACAAATTCGGGAATCAAGCCGAATTTGAGCAAATCGTCCGGCGCTGTGTCTTTGAGAATCTTGCTGGCTTTGAGCTCGCGCTCCCAAGCTGTAAGCGGGCGATCGGAGCCGAAACCAATATTGCGGTTGGAGGACACCCGAGCTTCGACAATCTTGTCTAGACCAACGAATGCGCCGCCGCAAATAAAGAGGATATTGGCTGTATTGATTTGGATGAACTCTTGGTGCGGGTGCTTACGTCCACCTTGTGGCGGTACGTTGGCGACCGTTCCTTCAATCATCTTCAAGAGCGCTTGCTGAACACCTTCACCTGACACGTCACGCGTGATCGAAGTGTTTTCAGACTTACGAGAAATCTTGTCGATTTCATCGATATAGATAATTCCGCGCTCTGCCTTCTTAATGTCGTAGTCGGCAGCTTGATAAAGACGCAGCAAGATGTTTTCTACGTCTTCGCCAACATAGCCGGCTTCCGTAAGAGTGGTTGCGTCAGCAACTGCAAACGGAACATCCAGCAATTTAGCTAAAGTCTGAGCCAACAGGGTCTTTCCGCATCCGGTCGGACCAATGAGCAAGATGTTGGACTTTTGGATTTCCACTTGCTCGGACATCTCCGAATTGTGGCTAATCCGCTTGTAGTGGTTGTACACAGCTACCGACAGGATCTTCTTAGCTGAAGTCTGACCAACAATGTGCTGATCAAGGAAGCTCTTAATCTCTTGCGGCTTCGGTATATCTACCAGGTTTGGAAGCACCGCCTCGGACGCAGCAGGTTGCGGCGCGCCGTCGAAGAGCTCTTCATCGAGAATCTCGTTGCAGAGGTCGACGCATTCGTCGCATATATACACACCCGGCCCAGCAATCAGTTTTTTGACCTGATCCTGACTCTTTCCACAGAATGAGCACTTAAGACGGTTGTCTGACTGCTTTGGCATCTGTTGTCCTTCTATTAGGTGTTTCCGGCGGTCTGTTATATAGGTTTTTCTATAATTTCGAGGCGGTGCCCAGAATTCTGGTTGTATTGCCTAAACGGCTGAAAGTGCAGGTTCTACCCTGGCAATCACTTCATCTACTAGACCATACTCCTTGGCTTCCTCAGCTGTCATTATATTATCTCGGTCTGTATCCTTTTCAATTTGTTTAACTGTCTGACCGGTGTGATGCGCAAGAAGCTCATTGAGCTGACGCTTGATGCGAAGAATTTCGCGCGCCTGAATCTCGATGTCGGTTGCTTGTCCTTGCGCTCCGCCCAACGGTTGGTGGATCAGGATACGAGCATGTGGCAGTGCCAATCTCTTTCCCTTAGACCCAGCAGCCAGTAGAAAAGCTCCCATCGAGGCAGCTTGTCCTAAACAAATCGTTGAAACATCGGAACGTATATGTTGAATGGTGTCATAGATGGCAAGACCAGCTGTAACCGAGCCACCTGGCGAGTTTACGTATAGACGTATATCTTTTTCCGGATCTTCGCCTTCCAACAAAAGCAATTGAGCAACGATTAAATTCGCAACGGCGTCATCAATGGGCATGCCCAAGAAGATGATGCGCTCACGAAGCAGTCTCGAAAAGATGTCAAAAGCGCGCTCGCCCCTGGCGGTAGTTTCGATAACTGTGGGGGGGTAATAGGACATGGGCGATTGTGCTGCCGGAGTCTCGCTCCAGAGTTCATACACATCATTCCTTGATGGACGCTTTATCGACATTTTCTTCCTTCCAAATTGTTGTTCAAATTACTAGTTATTTTTATTGCTTAACATCACGTTAGCACGAATTTTCAGACTTTAAGAACTAGCCGTATATAGCTAATTGTCTGCCAAACAGATGCACGTGAGTAAGGGTGCAAAAAAGTACAACGATATTATCCAATGCCTGCTAAAAAAGCGGCATTAAATCGCAATCTTACTAGATCTTGGCGAAAACCGGTATCTATCTAGGATTTGCCTTTTTTGCCGGCTTTCTCTTTAGGCTTCTCTTCTTCCTTGGCTTCTGCCTTTTTAGCGGGCTTCTTTTCCGCATCCGCTTCGGCTTCTTTCTTAGCTTCAGGTTTCTTGTCTGCCTTTGCTTTCGCCTTATCTTCTTTGCCGTGCTCGTGGTCATGATCGCAGCCAGGACCATGCTCGTGAGCCGGTTCTTCTACGAATTTGATATTTGCCTTGCTGACCAAGTATTCAACAACTTTGTTAGTCAAGACTTCTTCCATGATCTGACGGCGCACTTCTTCGTTGCGTGCAACTTGCTCGACAGGCACTTGATAGCGCTGAACCAACTCAGCGATATACGGCGTCATCTCTTCGTCCTGGACAGTCATTTTTTCTTGTCTGACGACGGCACCAAGAACCAAGCTGGTCAAAACGCGTTGTTTGGCTTCTTCGAACTTCGAATCCTTCACACCTTTGAACTCTTCGGAGCGCTCGAATTCTTCGAACGGTTGGCCGGTTTGCTCGAAGTAGCGCTTGAGCTGGTGCATGAGGAGCTGTTGTTCGCGCTCGATCATGGTTTCGGGAATATCTACTTTGGCTTGAGCGACCACAGCATCGACTACTGCGCGTTGCGAACGCATGTCGTTTTCTTGCTTGATCTCTTCTTGAATGCGCTCTTTGAGGAAATCTTTGAGTTGATCGAGATTTTCGTATCCAACTTCCTTGGCGAGTTCTTCATTCACATCAGGAATGGTGCGCTCTCTGATTTCTTTGAGGGAAACACTGAACTTAGCGTCTTTTCCAGCCAGCTCCTTGTTTCTGTAAGTTGGTGGGAATTTCGCTTCGACTTCAAAATCAGTGTTCGGCATTTTGCCTACGACTTGCTCGCAGAAGCCTTCCAGGAATGCGCCTTCACGCAGTTCGAGCAAAAGTCCTTGAGCCTTGCCGCCTTCGACGACTTCGCCATCTACTTTGCATTCGAAGTCCATCAATACAGTGTCACCCATCTTCACTTCGCGATCCGGTACCGGAGCCATCGAAGACTTAGATTCGGCAACCGATTGCAATGCTTTGTCGAGCGCATCTTCCGGCATTACTGCTTCAGGAACTTCAGCTGAAATACCAAGATACTGACCAAGTGTCACTTCCGGGCGAACTTCGAATTTAGCATTGAGCTTGAGCGGTGCACCCAATTCGAAATCGCAGTTGTCGATTTCCGGCTCGGTGATTACGTCGAGGTTTTCGTCAAGAATGGCTCTGGTGAGCAATTCCGGCACGAGACGCTCGAGAGCTTCGCGCTTGATGTAATCGACGCCGAGTGTCTTTTCAATAATATTGCGGGGCGCCTTGCCACGTCTAAATCCTGGGATATTGATCTTTCCCGCGAGCTGCCGGCAGGCCAGCTCATAAGCTTTGTCAGCTTTGTCGGATTCAAGCTCCAAGCCCATACGAACTATGTTCTTGCCTTCCCTTTCAAGGGTGACTTTCATTTCTAATTACCTGTTCCGTTTGTATATATTGGGTGACAAGGCAACGGCCGGCCGGTTTGTTTTATTCAAACAAGAGCCTTAGAACCGCGTGCAGGCGCTGATTTTATCATGCGAATGCAGGGAATTAACCTTTCCTACAGGCTCTCTTTAACAATGTCTATCGAGTGATGTCGATAGATGTATTAGCAATCAGCAAGCCAATTACAACGGCGAGATTGATTGTCATGAAGATACCCAGAAATGCCGAGCCCATGATCAACTGCCACGTCAAAAGAGCCTGGCGCGGCGTTAGCGTGTTGATAATGCCAAAACGATTGGCGAGATAGAAGATAAGCATTACGCCAACAAGCAGATCACAAATCAGCACAAACTGCAGGCGCATGCCCGCAAACGGCTTGATGACAAGGGATAAAACAGTGAGAATCGAAGCAAGTAAAAGAAAAATAGTCGTGGCACGGTCGCTGTCGCGAACTTTGACTTCTTCATCGCGACCAAGACTATTGATGTATCTGATTGCAGCAAAACTGCTCTCCCAGCGAGAGCGGCGCGCAGCTATGCCTGTTTTGGGAGCCTCAGGCGTAGTTGCAGAGTCCGGCAAAGGCAGGTTTTTCAGTTGCAGAGGAGGAACAGCCGACTTTTCGTCTTTGGCGACAAGATCTGGTTTCTTCTCTAAATCTTTCACAGAAGGCTTCTTTTCGCCCTGAAACGATTCAGATTGACCGGACTTCTCAGGCTTGGGGTCGTCTGCCATCAGTGCATATTCCTTCAGATTGGGATGGCTGGAACGGCTGTAAACAAATCGAGCGGCTAAGTCCGTCGCTCGACCTAATATAGCAGGATCACTTCGTACGGGCTGCGCATGCGCAGCCCTGTGCAGGGAGCCGCTTACGGCTCCCGTACAACCGAAAGCACAGACTGAAACGCCGGTTCCTTCGCGGAATCGGCACAATGATTTCAGACAAAAATGGAGCGGGAGACGAGGCTCGAACTCGCGACATCCTCCTTGGCAAGGAGGCATTCTACCACTGAATTACTCCCGCAATTTCAGCGCGTTCCTCATTATATAGCGCGTTGCCTCAAGAATTCAAAAGGCACGTAAACAGATTTTGCCGAAATCTATTTAGTAATTGGCGCCAACGCCACTAACTGACAATCTACTTAACGCCGAGAGCCGCTCTGGCACTTGGTCTTCCTGATAAGCGTTTTTCAACGTCAGAAAGAATTCGAACAACTTGATAGGCGTTATTGGCATCCGTACGAGGTCTCTCGCCGGTTGCAATGCAGTTGAGGAAGTGTTCGCATTCAACATTCAAAGGTTCAGTATCCGCATAACTTGGATACTCAACAACGGTACGCCCGTCGCGATTGAGGCTGTGCAATGCCAGCTTGTTTTCAGTCTGAGCATCGTTCAAAACAGCGGTTTTCAGGCTGCCATTGACCGTGAGCCGCACTTGTTTCTGCGGATCGACCCAGCTGTTGCGAACCTGTCCAGGAATTTCCTTTCCATTTACAGGGAAAGACAAATCAAGATAAGCAACGTCGACGAGACCGTCGCCGTGCGTGTCCCAGCCACCCACGCGACTGACTTGAGTGTCTTCGCAATCGAGCAAATAGCTCATCATGGAGATGTCGTGCGGAGCCAGGTCCCACAGCACATTCCAGTCTCTGCGAGCCATGTTCAAATTCATTCGGTCCGAACGAACGAACAAGACCTCGCCCAATTCGCCTGACGCAATCAAATCTTTGAGGTGATTGACGGCAGGATGGTAGAGCAAAAGGTGCCCAACCATGAGCACGAGATTGTTCTTTGTAGCCAGCTCGTCAAGCTCATCAGCGTGCTTCACGTCCCGTGCCAGTGGTTTTTCCACATAAACGTGTTTTCCGGCAACAAGTGCACGCTTAGCCAGGTCGAAGTGCGTGTCCGATGGCGTTGCCACGACGATCGCCTTCACATCCTGGTCATCCAGCATGGTTTGAAAATTGTCAGTGACTCTGACCCCACGATGCTCTCGCTTCACATGCTCGAGCTTCACCGGGTCAGAGTCACACACGACTGCAAGAGCGCCCAGGTTGGCAAAGTTGCGAACCAGGTTTTTACCCCAGTTGCCGCATCCTATAAGTCCTACCTTGGGGAACTCCAAAAAGTCTCCTCAGCGACTGAGTCGCCTACTTTTTCTTGTTGACGGCTTCGCTAAATTCTTTGCCGACTCTGAATCCAGGAACACGCTTCGCTGGAATATGAAGAGGTTCATTTGTCTTAGGGTTGCGGCCGGTACGCGCTTTGCGCTGACGTGCTTCGAACGTTCCGAATCCAACCAAAGTAACTTTTTCGCCGGTTGCAACATGCTTGATGATGGTTTCCATCATCTTGTTGATAACTTGTTCGGCATCTTTCTTCGTGGTTGCTGCTTCTTTAGCCACGATGTCCACTAATTCCGCTTTATTCAAGGCCCAACTCCCAAATTCTAGTGGTGACGCTTCTACCAAAGGGACTCCAAAAGACTCCAAGAATTTCCTTTGCCGAACTCGAATCTAGAAGATTTGAATGCTATGACTAAGTTTAGTGTCACCTAAACTCAAACAAGCGCAGGCCTGAGCCTACTTGTGAATACGGCTGAGAGCAATGCTAGCATAAAGTTTCAACCCCGCAAGGGTCCTACATTTATCGTGTTTAGAGATATTACTAATGGTTCAACAGAGACAACAAACCCTGTCATCAGTCAGACGCGATGCCTGGGTAGAGGTTGACCTGTCTGCCATAGAGAAGAACCTGTCTACGGTTTCGGGCTTTTTACCAGGTGGAAAATCCGCCCAAACCAGGAAGACAAAGATCATGGCGGTTGTTAAGGGCGACGGCTATGGACATGGAAGCGTTCAAGTAGCTGAAATGCTCATCGCCATGGGCGCGGACTGGCTTGGCGTGGCTTCTGTGGACGAGGCTTGCCAACTTAGAGCCGCCGACATTAAAGCTCCTGTGCTTATTCTTGGCCCGGCTCCGAATTGGGCGGTCAAAACCGCAATTGAGACCGACCTCGACATGACAGTGACATCTCTTTCAGAATTGAAAGACGTCAATCAGACCGCCCAAAGAATAAAGCGGGTCGCCAAGGTCAACATAAAGGTCGACAGCGGCATGCACCGTTTGGGTGTGTTGCCTCAAAATCTCGAACCGATGCTGGATTTGGTAAAGCAGTCTGAAAGCTTGAACCTCGTGAGTATCTTCAGCCATCTGGCGATGGCAGGTGATCAAGAGGCGACACAAAAACAAAATTCAGTCTTTAAACAATGCGTGGAACGCGCTCGCTCCGTCATAAAAACGCCTTTCCTATCCCACCTGGCATCCAGTGAGGCAGTTCGATATTTCCCGCAAACACATTACGACATGGTCCGCGTCGGCATATATCTGTACGGATTGGAAGCAAAGAAAGACTCTGAGATTCTCATACCTTCTATGTCAGTTCGCGCTCGCATCAATCACACCCAAGAAATTGAGGAAGGCGAATCAGCAGGATACAACTTCACTTGGACAGCTAAAAGAAAGTCGCGACTGGCATCCATACCCATCGGCTATGCAGACGGGGTCAATCGCCGTCTATCAAATAGAATGTCGTGCCTTCTTATGGGAAAACAAATTCCGCAGGTCGGAATCATTAGTATGGACCAGATGTTAGTGGATATAACCGACGTGCCTCAGGCGCAAGAGGGAGACGTCATAACGCTCATCGGGCACGAGCAGAGCAGTGGTGACGAGTCCGGCGCTCAACATTCACCCTGCCTAACCCTTGCACAATGGGCGGGAATGCTTGATACCATTACCTACGAGTTGGCTTGCAATTTGCGAGTAAGGTTGCCGCGCATTTACACGCGCCCACGAACTTCGCACTTTGCTGATCATTAATAAGGAATCAACAGTGACCAGACAGGTCGGAATTTTCGGCGGAACTTTCAACCCGATTCACCACGGACATCTGTTGATTGCTGAGTTTGCGCGAGTTCAATTTCAACTCGAAAAAGTTATTTTCGTAACCAGTGGCACTCCGCCCCACAGAGACGACGAACAGCTCGATCAAGAATCTCGCCACAAATTGGTATTAGCAGCGGTGTCGACAAATAATTTCTTCGAAGCGTCCGATGTTGAAATAAAACGGCAAGGACTCTCGTATACAGCCGACACGATGGAATACTTTCACGAAAAGTTTGGTCCTGAGGTAAAACTCAACTTCATCATCGGTGGCGACAATTTTGTGCAGATTGGAAGTTGGCACAAAGTCGATGAACTAATTAAGGCGTGCCGTATTCTTGTGGCTCCACGTCTGGAATACGAGACTGAACAGACAAATCCACTCGTAAGAAAAATGCAGAAAACAGAGTCAAATCCGGATCCGGAAAAGTACAACATGCCGAAAGATGCGGATTGGGCTCTAATCGATTTTCCAGGCGTAGCCATCTCAAGCTCCGGCATTCGCGAAAGACTAAGAGAAGGAAAATCGGTTCGCTACATGGTGCCCCGGGAAGTCAATGAAATGCTGATGAGCGAAGGCTATTACACCGAACGCCACGCCGTTCAATCGAAAACAAAGTCAAACGCGAATTCGAAATGAGCAAGAACTCTTCCATCAAATTGAAGTACAAAGGTATTCCGGAAGATTTGACTCTGGAAGCTGCACGCAAGTGGGCGAAACCTCGCGTCACTGAAAAGCGGTTTCGGCACATCGAAGGTGTTGCGGCTGTTGGAAAAGAAATAGCAGAACTTGCAGCAGAAGATGCGTTTCTCTCAGAGCTTGCCGGTTGGCTTCACGACGGCTGCAAGGAATGGAAAGACAAAGAGCTGGTAAAAGCAGCTCTGTCCTATGGTCTAAAACTGAATGATGTTGAAAAAGAGAATGGTCATTTACTGCATGGACCCGTCGCAGCTTTTGTCGCAAGAGACGAACTGAACATCAAACATCAAGACTTGCTTGACGCAGTTGCAGAGCATACTCTCGGCAAAGTCGGCATGACCAATTTGTCTAAAGTTGTTTTCCTCGCTGATTGTTTGGAAGAATCTCGCCCCAAAGATTTCACCGATCCAATTTGGAATGCGTTGAAGAACAATCCAAATAAAAAGGCAGATCTCGATGCCGCGATGTTAGTCGCGTGCGATTTGAGCTTGGAACACTTAATCAAATCAGGGCGAGTCATCCACATCAAAACAGTAGACGTGCGCAATCACTTTCTTTCTTTGGTGAAAGAACGCTAGCCTACCTATGTGTCCTTAGGCGATTCGCTTTGAACTATGCGGTCGCTGAGCTTGCGTATCCATTTATCCTGTTCGTATAGTCGATCGTCCAATCTTCGCAACCACTTCTCATGATTGTGGAGCTGATCATCAATCGACATGAGGTAGGTTCCGACGCCATCCAATTTCTTGCTCACATGGACTTTGAAATCGTTGAGGGTTGTAATCGTAGAATCAAGCTTCGCGTTGGTCTTATCCAATTTTTCATTAGTCTTGATCTGCTCTTTGGACAGATAATCAAATCCAGCTCGAAACTCCAAAGCTACAAAATCAAGACGCTCGTTTGTTTTGTCCAAACGCTCGTTTGTTTTGTCCAAACGCTCGTTTGTTTTATCTTGCTTATCCGCTAAAACCTGCAGACCAGATCTCACTTCGGTCGAAACTGAGTCTAGTCGCTCATTAGTTTGACGCTGCTGCTGCACCATCTCTTTAATAGCGGAGTGAAGCGCTGCTATAGGTTTTTCCATTTCACTGTCACTCATTGACTTAACCTCCTAAGCGGCTCTTGTATTAAAAAGACGAGTCGGCGCGTTAATAAGCTTTATTCCAGTATATTTCAAAACCTCGTCCTACGCGTAGGCAGACGGAATCCGACAAAGCGGCGAAGAACCGCTCAGACGGCGTATCTTGTGATACAGTCGATACCATACATACATATAGCACGCAAAATGAAATCGCGCAACAATGCGTTATTTTGAGGGTTTCGCTTTGTCCATCTTTACCAGCGTGCCCATGAATATTCCGAACAAGAAGATTATCGCGCCCCAGTCACGGTTCAAATTGAATGAATAAGTAGTTCCATTCAATGGCACATCAACTGCAGTTGGAACGACAAAGCCGTAGCCGACTAAGAGAACGCCTACAACTATGAAAAGTGCGGCGATTGGTATGCGAATATCAAGCATTTTCTTCCACCATATGCGCCACTACCAGAAGAGAAAATTCAAAGCGATTGTGAAAACCAGGATGATAATCGCAAGAATGCCTGGACGTTTGTACCAAACCAAAACCTCAGTCGAAACTTCTTTGGGCTTGCCCCAAACCAGCCCCTCAAGCTCTTCTTCAGGCTTGGGCTTTGTGAAGAACGAAATGACAATTGTCGAAATGAAACACGCCAACCAGGCAAAAGTCGAGCGCCAGAAATTTCCAGCCATAACCGATGTGTAGACAAACGGTTCATGGCCAGTCAAAACGTAGAAATGCAAAATAGCGGTCAGAGTGCCGATTACGAGACCAAAGAAAGCAGCCCATGGTGTGGTGCGCTTCCAGAACATACCGAGCAAGAATGTTGCAAAAAGCGGCGCGTTAAAGAATGAGAAGATATTCTGCATATAGTCCATGATGCTTGGAAAGCCCATGGCAATATAAGCAGTGGCGATGCTAATTAGGATGCCGACTGCAGTTGCAACTTTTCCCATCCAGAGATAATGCTGATCTGATTGATTGGGGCGAATGTAACTCTGATAAAGGTCATAGGTCCAGACGGTATTAAATGCGGTGACATTACCGGCCATTCCGGACATGAAGCTTGCCAGCATCGCGGTCAAACCAACGCCTAACATACCGCTCGGATACATCATCGGAAGCAGCAAGGGGAGCGCCATGTCATAGCGCATGCCTTCATTGTTCGAACCCAGGCCGGGTATCAGCACCAGTGCAATCAGCCCAGGCAAAACAGTAAGGGCAGGGAAGAGAACTTTCGGGAATGCAGCGATCAGCGGCGTTCTCTGAGCAGCAGGAAGACTTTCCGCCGCCAGCGCTCGCTGAATGACGAGAAAGTCAGTGCACCAATATCCGAAGGAAAGAACAAAACCAAGACCAGAGCAAATGGCAATCCAATCAACGCCCATTGGATTCGCAGATGTGCCGGCATGCATCCAAAGATGCGCAAATGCAGGCTCTTTGAGTTTTTCACAAAGCCCAGCCCATCCACCTACTTTGCACAAACCGATGATCGAAATTGGGAGTAATCCGAAAACGATCAGGAAAAACTGCATGACTTCGTTGTAGATAGACGAGGTCAATCCGCCCATGTAAGTGTAAGCAAGAACCACACCGGCGGCTGCGAATATCGAAGCGTCGATGGACCAGTTCAAGAGTAGTTTGAACACCAACGCCATGGCGTATAGATTGATGCCCGACATCAGCACAGTCATGACTGCAAACGAAATTGCATTCAGTGCGCGCGTTGGCTCATTGAAGCGCATCTTCAGATATTCAGGCACACTGCGCACTTTAGAGCCGTAGTAAAACGGCATCATGAATACAGCAAGAAACACCATCGCCGGTATCGCGCCGATCCAATAGAAGTGTGCGGTCATCACACCGTACTGAGCAGCATTGGCAGCCATGCCCATTACTTCGATGGCGCCCAGGTTTGCAGAAAGAAAAGCAAGCCCGGTCACCCAGCTTGGGATGTTGTGCCCCGATAGGAAAAAGTCCTCGCTGGACTTCATCTTACCTTTGAGAACATAACCAATGCCGATGACAAAGACGAAGTAAACGCCGATGATGACGTAATCTATCCAGCCAATCTGAGCAGCACTAGTGGCCACGGTCCTCGGTTTTTAGAAGAGTCGAACGCTCTCTGTCGAACGTTTCGTCTAAGTCGAAAGTTGCTTTGCTTCGAACTATTCGTCGGACATCGACATGTTGGCTTCGTTATCGCGTTTGCTGCCGAGCAGTCTCAAGCCATTGGCGTTGATAATCGGGCGAACGTTCTTATTGCCACCGTCATCGGTCCACTTGCTGAAATCAAGTCTACCCTCGATGCCGATCAAGCTGCCTTTGCGTACGTATTCGCCGGCGATTTCAGCCTGACGTCCCCAAATTTCGATATCGAACCAGTCGGTTTCTTTGTCCTTAGTAGGACGATTTACAGCGAGACTGAATGTGGTCTTGACACGACCCGACTCGAAATAGCGCATTTCAGGATCGCGCCCAGCTCGTCCGACAAGTATGACCGAATTAACCATTTATCTTTCCCTCGCTTGCGCTCACGATTTCTGAGTCGACGTCGCCAAGAAGCGCGTCGTTTCAAAGCTTCAGCCACGGCGTGTCTTGTGGGTTGCTCCCCGAACGTCCATTTGGCTGACGATTATAATACCGTCTGGCACAAGCAATTTGTGCACAAAATTGGCATCAACTGGAGTTTTGGTCATTACTTCTGTCACAGAGAAGAAAGAGGAAGCGACATATCTGCAAGAGTCGCGGAGGCAGCCTGTTTGGCATGTCATCGTCTTGCATATCCTCACACTTGCAACCTATTCACCCTTCTGGTTTGCAAAGAACTGGTCGCTGATGATTCACGCTCAAAAGCTTGCGGCAGGCGAAGAAGAAGCGGACGAAAGGCTGGTTGCTTACACTGGAGGCGCCGAGCTGGAAGGCGTCAAGGGACGAGATCCAATTCTTTTGACGCTTGGAATGTTTGTGCCGTTGCTAAACCTCTTTCTGGCTTTTCAGCTATTCAACCAGATTGCAAGAATCGAGCCTGACAAGAACACATACCGTGCAAAGCACCCAAGAATCACGGCCGGCCTACTTTTGACGGCGATGTTCGCTTTATACATGCTGGGCAATTTGCCTTCTACGCTGTTTCTCTTTTGCCTGACGTCGTTTGCCCCCATGGCAGTCGCGCAGCATTGGCTAAATCAATATTGGAAACAGCACGAGCCAAAGGATGCGTTGGTCAGACAGGCGTTTTCGTCGCTTGAACTGTGTGCAGTCATATTCGGGAGCCTGCTACTGGGGCTCATTGTCATCACGCCGTTTGTGGCCCCGAAGTAAATCTTGATGAACAGATAGACAGCCGTGGGGGCGCGTCTCACGCGCTCGTCAAAAAATTGGTCGCATGCAGTGTGCTCTCACATAAAAAATATCCGGCAAGCCGCCGGCACTGCCAGGCTACACCTGAAAACCGTGCTTCTTCGCCCATTTAACTAGCTTGTCGGCATCTTCGAGTTCTAACTTTTCGACAAGAGACTCGATGTGCTCGTTGAACTCTTCATCCGTCAGACCCATGCGCTCGGCGGCTTTGTTGAGTTTTCCACGCATAGTGATGTAAGTGAGGATATGCCGCTCATCCTGTGAAAGGTGAGTGATATGGCGCGGCAAATTGGGCGTCAGAACATTATTGTTGCCTTTCTGGACCATGACAATTGCCATGCGCAATAGGGCGGGCGGGTCATCTTTCATAACGTAACCAGAGGCGCCACAATCGAGCAATCCTTGCACTTCGGCGGCTTTGCTCTGACTGGCAAAAACAAGCACTTTGCCGTTGCGAAGGGAAACCAGTCGTTTAATCAGGTCGTGAGTTTGAATAAAACCCGGCAAGTGAAGGTCGAGCAAAACCATTTCGGGCAGAAGTTCTTTAGCCATCCGCCAGGCTTCGTCCGAGGTTGCCGCCTCGCCGACAATTTTGATTAAACCGCCCTGAGTCAACTGTTCACGGACCTTAATTCTGGTCTCTTCGTGATCGTCAACTAGCAGTAACCTGGTCATCGTGGATTCCCTTGAAATGTCTTAGGCATCAAGCCTGGCAAGTAAGGCGCATTGGTACCGAGTGATTTCATACCCAAATCACTGTTACTTAAGGATACACGCTCGAACGTCCGCTAAAGGCTAACAGGCCTAGTTTTGTGCCACCTTCAATTTTTGTTTTGGGAGCGGTGGTTAACAACAGGCATCAAATTTATATCGAAGCTATAATGACGCGATTGATAAATCGTATTCCGAGTCAGTGAAAAGGCGCAAATAATGACCGAAATCAACTCAAAGAAATTAGCGGCTACGGCTGCACTGCTTGCAATTCTTTTTGCACCAGCAACAGGAATGGAAGCGAAAGGTCTCTTCTCGAAAGACAAGAACAAGTTGGCTCAAGGCCAAGGTGTAACGACTCCAAGCGGCTTGAAGTATCAAGACATCACGGTCGGAAGTGGACCATCTCCGCGTCAAGGTCAAAGAGTTTCTGTGCACTACACCGGTTGGCTCACCAACGGCAGCAAATTCGACAGCTCACGTGACCGTGGCGAACCATTCCAATTCAGCCTGGGACGTGGCGAAGTAATTAAGGGTTGGGACGAAGGCGTTGCTTCGATGAAAGTCGGCGGCAGACGCAAGCTGACCATTCCACCAGATCTGGCATATGGTTCCAGAGGCGCTGGCGGCGCAGTTCCTCCGAACGCAACTTTGATTTTCGACGTTGAACTATTGGGCGTCCAATAGTTTTCACTGACTGATTTAAGGAGAAGAAAGTTGACTCAAGCACAAGAAGTTACAACTCCAAGTGGATTGAAGTATAACGATGACCACGTTGGCGACGGAGCATCTCCGAGCCAAGGACAAAGAGTCTCGGTACATTACACCGGCTGGCTCACCGACGGTACAAAATTCGACAGCTCGCGCGATCGCGGACAACCGTTTCAATTCACAATTGGACGCGGCGAAGTGATCAAAGGCTGGGATGAAGGCGTGGCTTCAATGAAAGTTGGCGGCAAACGCAAACTGACCATTCCGCCGGAACTCGGCTACGGCGCAAGAGGCGCTGGCGGAGTAATTCCACCCAATGCCACATTGGTTTTCGACGTAGAACTATTGGACGTCAAATAGTTTTTCAAAGCAAATTCGAAAGCTAGATTTGAAAATTCATTTGGATCGGATCGTCAGAGATCCGGTCCAATGTTTTTAAATCCTGTTTTGTGAAACATCAAAAATGCGAGGCGAAAATGAAACGCACCAACTATGCAAGCGGAACCAAATGGGAACCGATTGTCGGCTATTCCCGAGCAGTTCGTTTGGGTAATCACATCAGTGTTTCTGGCACCACTGCAACAAATGATGCGGGTGAACTTGTTGGAGTGGGCGATGCACACAAGCAAACAGTGCAAACGATTGAAAACATAGAGAAGGCGTTGAAAGCTTTGGGCGCCTCGCTAAATGACGTTGTTCGCACCCGCATGTACGTAGTCGACATTGAGCGTGACTGGCAAGCAGTCGGAGAGGCTCATGGTGCCTTTTTCAAAGACATTCGACCGGTCACTTCGATGATTCAAATCAGCAAGCTGATATCACCAGACATGCTTGTCGAAATCGAAGCGGATGCGATTATTGGCGACAGTTAACAGGCACCACTGATAGTGCCGTTATCGTGTCAACAGATTGAAACAGATGTTGAAGTTTAAGTTTGAGCGGTAAGGACGTTATTGCAGCCCTTATCTTTCGCCTCAATGAGCGCTTCGCATGCAGCTTCCAGCAAGCCTTGCGGATCGTTGCTGTGCTGTGGATAGCTGGCGACTGCAAGTGTTGCGGTGATCTTAATCGGTTTGCCCGTCTTAGGATCCTTCACTTCCAGCATGGAGATTCTTCGGCGAACTCTCTCTGCCACTACCATTGCGCCCTCGGCGTCCGTCTCGTGCAGCACGGTGACCAACTCTTCGCCACCCCAACGGGCAGGCATGTCGATCTCACGCACCGAACTCTTCAGTATTTTGCCGACTTCAATCAGCACTTCATCGCCTACTTCGTGTCCATAACGAAGATTGATATCGCGAAGGTGATCGATATCTATCAGCATCAGAGACAACGAATATCCAAGTCTCAAAGCGCGCTTCATCGAATGTGTGAGGTGCTCTTTGAAGACATGCCGATTCGGAAGATTCGTCAGCACATCGGTACCCATAAGCTCTTGTAAGCGAGCATCAGAGTTGGAGAGCTGATGGCGGAGCCTATCAATCTCTCTTTCTTTCTCTTTCAGGCCGCGCTCGAGCTGAACAATCTGGCCCTGCAACTTTCTCAGCTGTCCTTCAACCTGACGGTTGCGAGAAGTGCCGTGAAAAGACTGCAGCATTTGAGTCAAGTGGGCTTTCATCGATATCCCCCTGCGGTTCCCTGCCAGAGAACTGCAAACCTGCCTAACCAGACCTTATATAGATCTTGATCCTGATCCTCTTTTTATATAGAGGATATAAACTCGATTACATCAGGTTTTGATCTAATCAACAGAAGTATATTAGTACGATTTAGGATTCAGATCCAGTTATCAGGGGGGAAAACCGTGGGCTTATTTAATCAACGCCCGAGAAAGCTCTCTGCGGGAGTCGTCTATCAATATTAGATAGTACTCACCCTTCCCTTTATCCACGTTAAACGTAACAATCCCCCGCTGCTGCATGTTTGGCGGGATCGTCTTCTTCATCTGGGTGTAATTTGAGGGCGACGCAAATTCAGGGTAATAGAGCTGCCCCAGGTTGGTTGTGACGATGAAATCACGGAAGCTGTACGTCCGCTTTGTCTCATTGACGAAGGTGAAATCGACCTTCAACAACTGGGCTTTCTTGTCGCGTTCGTCCGGCATAAACCAGCATTTGTTGACGTTGATGACGGCACCGCGCAGCGGTGGCGCCTTTTGATACGAAGGTAAAGCTCTTACGTTGAAACCAGGCAAGGAGATCGGCCCTGCGGTCTTCAATTTGATTACTTCTCCTGGCGCAAAATTGCGAATCTCGCCCTGCCTGCGCAAAGCTTTGTATCCATACCAAGCTGCGCCGGCGGCAGCAGTAGAACCAGGGACGATACCGTAAGAAGCAACCGCTGCCGGAATGCCTCCGTATTTGAGACCGAGCAAACCACCCTTGATGGCGCCTTTTGTGACCATCGCGGTATCGATCATAGCGACTTTGGCAACAGACTTGAGTGTGCTGTCCTTGGTAGAAAACTTAGCGGGAAATTGGAGTTCGATATCTCCATCTGGACTAATGAGCTTATCGAATGTCACTTCGATATATCCGTCGCGCGAATGTCTTTTTCGTCCAGCCGAATCGGTGACAAGCCCCCGTATGTACCATCCCTCGGGCAACATCACTTTGCTGCCGTCTTTCACATCTACTGATACTCGTGCACATAATTCATCGCCGATTTGTGTGAGTTCGGAATTCAGAAAGCAATTCAAAGTAAGGTTGACGTCCACTCCCGGTGGTATCGTTTGCACAACTCCATCAAGGATAGGAGAGCGATCGACGTCTTTCGTAGCCGATCCTTTCAACAGCTTACCGTCGACGTCTTTGGCGCTGCTGGCACCGGTTTTCGCGCCCGCTGCAGAGGTTGGCTTCGTTATTTCACTACTTGCTTTTGTTATTTCACTATTTGCTTTTGCTGTATCAGCACTAGCCTTGGTCGCTTGAGCCGAACTTACCTTTTGTGCCTCGCCGGCATCAGAACTCTCTTCTTCAATCGCCGGCGTTATATCAGTAATAGTGGCGGCACTACCGGTGGTTTGCGCACAAACTGCAGCAGGCACCGAAAATGGTGCCACTGAGAATCCCAGCGCCAATGAAAATGCGACCGACAATGAGACGGCACGCCTATTCAGCCAATTTATGTTCATTCTTGCTTTGGGCAAGCTTGCATTGAGCAAGGTCAACATCGGACAAATTTCTCCGAACAAGGTTCAAAGCTTGCGAGTGAGAATTTCCTTGAGCTGCTCGAAAAAGCTCTTTTTAGGTCTCTGCATTTGCTGAGTTTGAGCCTTCTCGCGCGCAAGAGCTTTCACTTTTGCTTCCAAATTCTTCGCTTCTGCGTTTTTAGGATCGTTTCTGAGAGCCGACTGCACTTCCGTCATCGCAAGTGTTTTCCAGCCTCTAGCCAGGTAGACCTCAGCCAACTTATTGTGATACCGCGGGTCCGTGGGGACCAATCTAATAGCTTCCTTGAGGGCGGTTTCAGCTTCTTTGTAATTTCGCCTGCGGAATAAGTCGTCCGCCCTGCTCAAATGTTTATTCGCCCATTTGATATTGATGTTCTCTTCTTCAGTTTCGTTCCCGGGAATCATGAAATTGCCGGTCGAATTCAGCGGAACATCCACGGGCTGCCCTTCTGCGTCCTCTGTGATGTCGGGACTGATGGCGCTCAGGTTGCTTTGAGAATGTCTTTTACGTGTAAGGAGTCGAACAGCATCGTATTCAGCGCGCCGCTCAGCGTCACTGACCACGTCATGCGCGCGCGAGACTTTGGCGAACTCGCTCTGCGCCACCAACCGCTTTTCAGGGTCGTTGGGAAAACGATCAGGATGGAGTTTTTTAGCAAGCGCCAAATAGGCCTTGCGGATCTCCTCCTGCGAAGCGGATTCCTCAACGCCGAGGACCGCGTAGTAATCTTCCTCGAACTCCTGCATCCTATTAACTTTGCAACTCTACTCGTTAACTAGATATCTTAAGCCCTAGGTGCCGTTTGTAGCAGGATTTGACGAGGTTTTTATCCACTTTGGAATAATCCAGAGGAGCTTTCCAAGTGTGCCAATCTGAATACAAGGAATGGTCGCAGTCTGTAGCCCCGCCAAGGTACGGCAAATCCAGGCTTATAAATAAATTGTGGATAAATGAATGTGCCTTAAGTAAAGCTTCCATAATCAAATTATGGCGGCCAACAAAGGCAACCGTCGTTGAGGCGGTTTCTAACGCAGCGTTTTTTGAAAACTCTGAACAACGGGTGTTTTTATGAACCTTGAAAAATTCACGCATAAAGCGCAAGAAGCAATCACTAATTGCAGGACACTACTGGCGCGCTTTGGCCACACTCAGGTAACGCCTGAGCATGTGCTGCTGTCCTTAATGGAGCAGGAAGAAGGAGTCGCGAGCAAAATCCTTGAGCGCCTCAATATTGACCAAAAGGAAATTATTGAAGACGTCAGCAAATATTTGCAAAATCAACCCAAGGGTTCGGCCATAACCACCCAAAAGGACGAGATTCATGTTTCCCATGCTTTGATGCGCTTGTTGGAGTCGGCAAACCGTGAAGCCGACAAACTCAAAGACGAATTCATTAGCGTTGAGCATATTTTGCTCGCCATCGCCGATGACATCAAATCGCAAGCAGGCAGCATTCTGAAAAATCATGGCGCTTCACGAGAAGCCATTCTCAGTGTGTTGACTCAAATTCGCGGCAAGCAACGCGTCACCAGTCAGGACCCCGAAGCCACCTACGAAGCGTTGGCAAAATACGGCAAAGACCTGACAGAAGCGGCAGCGCGAGGCAAGCTCGACCCTGTTATCGGAAGAGACGAAGAGATTCGCCGGGTCATGCAAGTTCTTTCAAGAAGAACCAAAAACAACCCGGTGCTCGTCGGAGAGCCTGGTGTTGGTAAGACAGCTATCGCCGAAGGACTGGCAATTCGTATCACCAAAGGTGACGTGCCGGAAGGTTTGAAAGACAAAAAACTCATCGCTCTGGACATGGGCTCGCTCATTGCCGGTGCCAAATATCGCGGTGAATTTGAAGAGCGTCTAAAAGCCGTACTCAAGGAAGTCATCGAAGCAGAAGGTGAAATCATTCTCTTCATCGACGAATTGCACACCGTGGTTGGTGCGGGTTCGAGCGGTGAAGGTTCTATGGACGCAGGCAATTTGTTGAAACCACCGCTGGCACGTGGTGAATTGCATTGCATCGGCGCCACCACAGTTGATGAATATAGAAAACACGTCGAGAAAGATCCGGCGCTAGAACGCCGATTCCAAACCGTCATGGTTGAAGAACCATCGGTAGAAGAATCCATTTCGATTTTACGTGGTCTCAAAGAACGTTACGAAGTGCACCACGGGGTGCGTATTAAGGACTCCGCGCTCGTCAGTGCCGCCGTTCTTTCGCATCGCTATATTACCGATCGCTCTTTGCCGGACAAAGCCATCGACTTAGTCGACGAAGCAGCGGCAAGAATGCGTATCGAAATCGACAGCATGCCGAGCGAACTCGACGAGCTCGAGAGACGTAGAATTCAATTAGAAATCGAGCGCGAGGCGTTGAAGAAAGAAAAAGACAACGCATCGAAAGAACGACTCGAGAAAATAGAACGTGAAATCGCCAACATTCAGGAAAAGGGAGATGGGCTGAAGGCTCAGTGGCTCTCTGAGAAGGAAGCGATTAGCGGAATTCAAACTCTCAAAGCCGATATCGAAGCGACAAAACTCTTGATCGAACAAGCTGAACGCGCCACTGATTTGCAAAAGGCTGCAGAACTCAAGTACGGCAAGCTGCGCGAATTAGAGCAAAAATTGAAATCAGCCGAGGCGCCGCTTAATACCAAAAGAGGTGGCAGACTTCTCAAGGAAGAAGTCGACGAAGAAGATATCGCTGAGATCATTTCTAAATGGACCGGAGTACCGGTGACGAAGCTTCTCGAAGGCGAAGTACAAAAATTGCTGCGCCTCGAAGAGCATCTTCATCAGCGCGTTATCGGGCAGGAAGAAGCGATTGAAGTTGTCGCCAATGGTGTCAGACGCGCGAGAGCGGGTCTAAAAGATCCGGGCAGACCAATCGGAAGTTTCCTCTTCCTTGGACCGACCGGTGTTGGTAAGACCGAACTCGCAAAAGCGCTCGCTGAGTTTCTCTACGATGACGAACAAGCAATGGTGCGCATCGATATGTCAGAGTATCAAGAGCGTCACACTGTTGCGCGTTTGATCGGCGCGCCGCCCGGATATATAGGACACGACGAAGGTGGACAACTCACTGAAGCAGTACGCCGTCGAGCCTATTCCTGCGTGTTGTTCGATGAAATCGAAAAAGCGCACGCTGATGTTTTCAACGTGTTGCTGCAGGTTCTCGATGAAGGACACTTGACTGATTCGCGTGGCCGGCATGTCGATTTCAAAAACACCGTCATTATTATGACGTCGAATATCGGCAGCCAACACATCCTCGACTACCAGATGAAAGCAGCCGTCACGGGTGACGACAGCTATCCGCAGATGCGCGAGAAAGTGTTGGAATCGCTGAGAGAACACTTCAGACCGGAATTCCTTAACCGGATCGACGAGACTGTGGTCTTCCATGCACTCAAGCCGGAAGAATTGAAGCGCATTGTCGACATCCAATTGAATTATCTCAATCGCAGACTTGCAGACCGCAAAATGCATCTCACCGCCACCGAGGGCGCAGAGGAGTGGTTGGCCAAAACCGGCTACGACCCTATGTACGGTGCGCGTCCGCTCAAGCGTTTGATTCAAAAGGAAATCGAGAATCCACTGTCTCTGCACATTCTGCAAGGCGACTTCATGGACGGTGACGCCATTACGGTTGAATCCACTCCAGATGGACACGGGTTGACCTTCCGCAAGGGCGAAAGTCCGATTGCCGAAGTCGATGCTGAACGCGACAGCGACAGCGAAGGCGAAGACGTCGAAGAAACGAAAGCAGCTCACGCAAGCGCACCGTAGGGGCGGCGCATGCGCCGCCCTGGCAGGGAGCCGCATGCGGCTCCCTTACTACTTATTTCGCGGCGCTGCTCGCGGCCGTGCGTGATTTCTGATAGATGCCTACGATAGTCGGGTGCTTCGAGCCCATGCGAATTGCATTGTACGAATGGAAGTAGGCTTCGGCGTAGCGCGCCTTGCCGTAAGCGATCACGGCTTTCATCTCGTGACCAGTTGGGCTGCCTGGACTCTTTTCCAACATGTAGTTCGCCACCCTGTCGGCTTTCACCCAGTCGCCTTTGCGAGCATAGCCCCAGAAGCCGTCGACCATGGTTTTCTCCACTTCTTTCGGCTTCGTGATCATGTTGGGATAACTTGTCGCCGGTTTTGAAGCTGCAACGTTGGTGACCTTAGCTTTGGGAACAGGATCTCCTGTCTCGTGTAGAACATCGCGCAGATTGTGTGCGCGAATATTAGCCATGGTTTCAGGCTCGAGATCTTTCTCGTGCTTATCGTAGTGATGGCTGCCGTAATTGACGAAACTGGCTATGTTGAACGCCGAATAATTGACGAAAGGCTGCTTCGCCATGCGCTCGTGAAGGATAACGTCTGTCGTCTTGAACGCTTCTTTCGGAACATCGTGCCAATCAGCCGGGATAAGACTGGCGTTAGCGATGGCATCCGTCACGTTGTTTTTGTAGCAGAATTGCTTGTCGAAGCCCTGCAGCTCACTTCGGGCGACCACATCCGACGAGTGAGTCTGAATATGCCGCAATTGTTCTTGCGCGAACAGTGCTTTCTTCTGCGGCTCGGTTATCGAATGGTCCATCCAGACTCGGTGCAAGCGGTCGGCAAAGTCCAGCTCGGCATTGAGGTCATTGGGGTTCCAGTAGCCCGGCATACAGTGCACCACAGTGCCATCTTGAGCCATGATGAAAAGCTGGAGGTTGCGAGGTCCGGCGCCATTCGTCGTGGTCACGGCTGGTCCGGTTGCAGGGTGAATGCCTGAGTTGCCCGAATACGGGTCTTTCATGATATTGCGGTATCCGCAGACGAAGCGGTCGCGCAGTTTGGACAATACAGGTTCTTTCGAGAGCGACCCGGCTCTCAAGCTATTTGCCGCGGATCAAGTGTACCCGTCGATGTTTCCGAGCATATGGACCCAGAGGATAGGCTTCCCACTGGCTGCTGACTTGGCTTTCGCCTTGTCCAGCGACGTCTCCCATTGAATCTTCGACGCCGTAATGGCATTTTCGGTGCGCGCCTCATTGCTATTGATGACATGGTCGCAGTCGCCGGCACGAGCCTGGGTCGCCCCCAGGGAAAGAGCCAACACTAAGACTGCAAAGGTCGACCGTTTCATGCTTTTCATGGTTTGGGGTCCTCTGATGCATCATGCCCGCGGTACGCACCCGGCATAATTCCATTATTCCCTAAAAGACGTGAAGTCTAAGTGCACCCATGTAAAAGAGGCGACGCATGGAGTCCACCGTGTTCAACAGCGGGCGACACACGGCGTCAACCCTACACCAAAACCCTGAGGTCGCTTTCCATTTCGCCAATCGTGTCGTATCTCTGCCCAATGTCCAGCTGAGTGGCATGAGCGACGATGTGGTCGATGCCATTGCTCAAACCGGCAACCTGCTTACCAGGATGCGATTGCGAAATAGGCTCCGGGTCAGCGCCTGTCAGCAAAAAGTGCAGGGTCGCCCCGCAAGCATAGATGTCGCTCTGACTGGTTGGCATGCCGCGGAACTGCTCAGGAGGCAGATAGGCATGTTTGCCGACCACTGTACCTGTAACCGTCGCTTCGACTTGTTGCGCCACGTTGAAATCGATGAGTTTCAGAGTGCCGTCGCGTTGCAAAATCAAATTGTCCGGAGTGAAATCGCGGTGCACTACCGGCGGTGACAAAGAATGCAAGTACGAAAGGATAGAACACATCTGAAGCGCAAGTTCTTTCACCTGCGGTTCTTTCATCGCACCATTCTCCTCAACCAGCTCTCTGAGCGACATTCCATCGATGTGCTCAAGAACCAAATAGGCGCGATGATCCTCAACAAAGAAGTCGATTAACTTTACGACATTTGGGCTGTCCATCTGCTTTAAAATTCGCGCTTCGTTTTCAAAGCTCTCAAGCGCGCTCTTGCGCACATTTACATCAACATGCACAGGCAGAATAAACTCTTTGAGCACCACTATTTGATCATTGATATTGTCTTTTGACAGATAGGCAGAACCCTGTCCACCAACTCCAAGTTGATTGATCACCCGGTACTTACCGGCTTGCACAGTGCCGCCATCCATCAGCGGTTTTAGTCGTTCGCGCTTAGGCGGAGCAGCGAGTGCTTGCAGCCACATTTCTGTATAGCTGTGATTCGCAGGTGGTTCCAAACACTGCTCAACCTCGGGCGGGCGCGGAACATTCGGTGCCCAACTGCGGATCATGGCTAGGATTTTCTCGCGATCCTCGATTGTATCGAAGGCGCTCAGTTTCATCTTTTCGACTCTTTCGCCATGGGCTCTAAAGCAGAGAAACTGGTCAAGCGCCTGCGTGGATCCAAGAGGACGTTCCAATTCAATTGACTGCAAATCTTTCCAACTCAACTCTTTACCATCATGACCACGTCTGCTGCTGTGACGCCATAAGAAGCGCAAACCGCTCCTGTTGAACAACAAGTGTGTAGGAGTTCGCAAGTAGACAAAGACTGGAACTCCAACTAGCCCTCCGACCAAAATAAGAAAGGTTCGAAGAAAATTAGTATTTAAATTAGCCGCGGCTTGGGCTGCGGCTTTGCCGACATGCTGATTACTCGACGTATTTGTCCCGACGAGTATGTCGAGAAAAGTCAAGCCCAACAAAAGTGCCACGATTACTAGCGGAACTGAAATCCAAAGCGCCACCAACTGAGCACCTTTTACCAAATTCCCTCCGGTAAAACGCTGCTCTATCCAACGCTCTACAGCCGAGAACGGTCTGTAACGCACGACGATATCATCTTTGGTAGCTCCGACAACTTGCGCTTTCGATGCCGTCATTTTTGCGATGTTGACTTTCAGGTCATTTATGAAAACCTGACGCAAGCGCTCACTCAGATAGACAGCGCAGACAAACTGTGACATCAGCCAGACGGGGAGGAAAAACATCCACTCGTGAAAAAGGACAGGAAGTCCAGCCACTGCAAAAAATGGCACTGCCGCCACCAAACCCAATACCAACGTGCGGACCTTTGCCGTGCGCTCAATCGCATGTGAAATAAGCACTGGCCATATGAATTGAGCAAGCATCCAAACGGCGAAGAACGGGTCAAGCAGTCTGTTCGGAAAGTGATAAAACTCGCCGAATACAGGAAAACAAGTAAGCGTGATCAGAGAAATCAAGGTAACTGTGGATGCTGAAAGAGGAGGACGTGTCCCTGTCTTCATGCCGGTGATATCACTCAGGCGCAACATACAGTGCGCGAAATAAATGACTACCGGAATAGACATCCAGATAGTCGTTGACATTCCAGCAGCGCCATACTTCGAAAATTGGAACAAAATAAAGCTGGCGGCTATAGTGAACAGCAAGCCAAATCCAATACGTGGGAGTTTCGCCAGAGGCTCGAAACCTTCTCCTTTACTGGAATTGGTGCGTTTGGAAGGCAGTGCTTTAGCAATATCGCCAATTGTGGAGTGAGATTCCTCGGCCAGAGCAGGCAGTAATTCGCCGCTTACGTCATCGGGTGCAATCTTCAACTCGGGAGTGGCAGACTGCTCTTTAGTCTCAAAACCCTGACCTCTGGCTGTAAATTGTCCAGCAAGTCCGCCACCCAACTGATCTTGCCGCTCTTCCATTAGAGCGCATCTCCTGTTGCGACAACGCCACGCGAATCAAACCTCGCCCTTATGAGCATTAATTGCTCGACCACCTCCGCCGCTGTCTGTATACGATCTTCAGGCTCGAAGGCGCTCAATCTTGCCACAAGTTCGTCAAGCGCATCGGGTGTATCGTGGCGTAGAGTTTTCGGATGACTGATCGACAAAGGCATCGGATCACGCCCAGTGAGCAAATAGTAAATAGTCCCACCCAAACTATATAAATCGCTCTGCGTGACGGTTTTTCCACGCAACTGCTCAGGCGCGATGTACGCCTGTTTGCCAACAACCGTTCCTGTTGCAGATCCTACAAACTGATTAGCAGCCCCGAAATCTATAAGAATAAGTGCGCCGTCATTGCGCACTACAAGATTATCCGGAGTCAGATCACGATGGATGATCGGAGGTTCATTACCGTGCAGGAAAGCCAAGATTGTCGCTGCATCAATCGCCCAATCAAGGACATTCCCAACTTCCTGTCCATCGTTTTGCTTGACGAACTGACGAAGATCTTGTCCACTGATATATTCCAAAATCAAATAATGCCTGTCATCTTCAACAAAGTGGTCGAGCACACGGGCGATGTTGGGATGCACGAGCGTCGAGAGAATTTTTGCTTCTCTGTCCAAATGTTGCTCCGCCTGCCTCTTTGCCTCAGGATCAGCCTTTGTGTGAACGACGGCTTCTTTCAGAACAACAAGGTCGGTCTTATTCAGGTGTGCAAGATAAATCGCAGACAGTCCACCAAATGCTAGTTGCCTTACAACTTCAATTCGGCCGCCCTGAAGCTTTCTTCCAGGCTCTAATGGAACGAAAGTGGTGGGCGCAAATCTGCGAGAAAGCTCATCTTCCCACATCTGTGTGTAACTTTTCTGTCCAACACCTCGAGTCTCATTTTGCAAAGTGCGCTGGTATTCAATCAATTCCGGCGACCGATTGCAGTTGATACCCCAAAGTTCAACACCCAGAAGAAGCTGTTCAACGTCTGATTCTTTGATGTTTCGAAGCGGAAGATTTAGACGCTCTCCACTATCGAAAGACAGAAGAAGAGTTCCGCCATAGGGTCCGGCATCTTTCACTAGATTGGCGGCTTGCAGCTCGCTCCAATTGCGATTTCGCTTAAACTTCAATCTAGGTAAAAAGAAAGGAGGAAAACATAACCCGTCCTTAGAAATATGAATTCGGTTGTTCTCTGATACCGCTGACAGTGCCAAACCGGACAACATAGTCATGAGTAAAGTGGTGCAACCAATCGCCACCAAATGCGGAGGAATTACACCTGGGTAGGCAAACGCACGTCCAATCAGAAATCCCATGATAGCGGGCGCAATAACCGCCCATAGCGGAAACAGCGCGCACATGGACGAGAACACTACCTTCAACGGCATTGAGCGATATGGAACTATAACATTTAGCTCAGCCATCAACGTCCTCCAGATAAACGGCGCAAGAGATCCCATTCCCGCATAACAGATTTTCGGTCAGGTCCTTCATCACCTTGGTCTATCCGCCCGATGATGTCTGAATACAGATCCCGAGCCTGCGCAAAGTTTCCAATGTCGCGATAATAATTAGCCATGGCCAAATGATTTCGCATGCTGTCGAAAGTGTAATCCGGATGCTCTTTCAATAGCGACTCTGCCTTCTGGAAAAGCTTGAGAGCCTCATTGCTATTTCCCAATGCTGCTTTCACTCGACCTTGATCGGTATAGACTCGCGCATAATCGACATCAAGATTTCGCTCATTTTTGTTCAGGTCATCCCATATTTCGATGGCACGGTTCAAATTGACTTCTGCATCCATATACTTTTTCAAGTCGATCTGCGAGCGACCAAGAATCGACAACTTCCAAGCATTATCTCTAGTGGAGCCGTTTTTCATCGTCCAGTTGAGCGAGTTTTTCAAATGCTCTTCTGCGGTCAAAAAATTGCCGACCATAAGATGTTCGAAGCCGAGCTTACCATCGACGTAAGAACGACCATTGCGCCAACTCTTAGGCCAATAGTTGAGAGCTTGCTCGTTTAACTTGATCGCCATTTTGTAGTCGAACCAGTCTTCAAAATTATTTCCAGCGTTGGAAAGCAAAAATTGTATTTCAGTGTTGACATGGACGCGATCCTTGCTGAGCATCTCTGAAGCTTGATTCGCCAGACTTTTCGCCTCTGCCTCGTACTTCCATGACCTATCGAAAGCTTCTCGCCGCGTCCTACTATCCTGTGCTTTACGACCTCTGGATGACTCGATGTTGGCATTCGCAAAAGCGATTTCAACCAACTTAAGTCGCACAAAGGCACCTTTAGTCCCCGAATCCAATCCGCTGGAAGATAAGTCGAATAGAGCCTTATCGTAGACAGCTTTTGCTCCGTCAAGGTTATGATGACGTATCAAGGTGTCTCCAAGATCACCAGCGGTTTGCACAAAACCTCTGCCATTCATGGAGATGCCTTTAGCAAAATCTGTAAGAGTTCTGTTGCGCATCTCGTCAATTTGGTTGCCGAAATAGCAGACCGCGGCAAGCAAAACGATGAAAAACATGGTTCCACCAGGCAGCTGGCTCATTGAGGAGCCAGGCGGCAACTGCCCGCGGAGGTTAGCGACATCGTCATTGACTATCTGGTGTGGTTTGAGGCCGGAGATTGGGCTATTTGACGGGTTGCCCGCGACGGCACTTCGATCGGTGGCGGAAGAACTGGGGTGCATCGGCTGACTGGTCTGCCGCTGCGCAGTGCCATCATCGCTCTGCGATGCAGCATCGTCGCCAAAAAGTCCCCCCGTCGTTAGCTTTACGGGCGTTTCTTTCTCTGCAATTTCGATGAAATCCGGCTTCTCGCTAGATGCCATTCGTAGTAAAAACCTGAGCCAATAACTGTTTCATTAATTCCACGTCCAGTAGGTTTTCAGACATATATTGATGACTGTCAGCGGGTTAAGATGGGCGACTAATAAAGGCCAGCTTTTCCGTTTTTTGTTGAAAAACCAGCCAGAGTAGACGTTTGCAAAAGGGAGAGGAATTCAAATTGGTTCGGCGCGGCAGCGGCATGAAAACAGTTTTATCTGCTGGCGCTCTGGGCGGACTCTTGCTCATCCTCACATCCTGCTCCAAAGGCGAGCCGCCAAAGCCCAATATCGACGGCGAAACACTGTCTGGTCAACCAGCAATTCCAGTCGAGAACCCGCTGCGGAAGTTCGCAGAGAACGCACAGGGGAGTTTTGCGTGCGGACTTTATCTGGAAGGCAAGAAAGTTGGATACCTGATTGGCACCAGCAAAATCATCAAGCGTGGAGAATCCGACTTCTTCGAGCAAAAGATGGAAACCCTCTTCAACGTGACCAAGCGCGGCAAACCGTTCATCGACAAAAGCACGCTTACTCGTCTTTTCAATCTGGATGGAAACGGAGAATTGACGAGCGTAGAGCAAGTCAACGAGCACGACGGCGCCACTTATACCAGTGCGGTAATGAAGCAGGGCGACAAGTATTTAGAAACAAGTTCGGGCGGCAAGAGCGCGAAGTCAATCACCATAGAGCCGCCTAAAACAAGCCTCGACAATGACAAACAGCTCGGCGACTGGCTGCGCTCTTCACCTAAAGCCGGCGACGAATTCGACTACAAATCGTCTGATTTCAACGGCGGCGATTTTAACGAGCACACTTCTCACTACAAATACATTGCCAGGAAAGACCTCGTCCTCAACGGTGTTCCGACGACTATTCACTCATTGGAGCAGCGCGATGACAGAGATGACGAAGTCACGCAATATGATTGCGATAACAACGGTCGACTGATACGCGGCAACATTGGTCCGATTACTTTCCGATTGGAAGAGGAGTCAACAGCGCGAAAACTGGACACCGTGGGCGTAGACCTTATCGAGGCATCGTCTGTGCCGGCGAATGTTCGCATGGGTGATCCGAGAAAACTAAAGCAAGTTTTGCTCAAAATCTCCGGAATAAAATACAACCTCCCGAATTCCCAGCGTCAATTGCAAACATCCGATGGAAAGGGCGATAGCGGCACGACTTTGATGGTCAATCGTGACTTCCAGACCGCCGACAAAGATTCAATTACGAAAGAACAATTGGCGAAATATCTAAAAGCAACGCCAACGGTGCAGTCGGATGATGAGCTGATTAAGGCAAAAGCAGAAGAGATTACTGCGGGTAAAACGGCTCCATTGGAAAAGGCTCGGTGCATTCAAGACTGGGTTTACAAGCTAATCGGCAAAGACGTAAACAGAAATTCGACAACAGCCTTGGAGGTTTTAGAACGCAAAGCAGGAGACTGCACGGAGCATGCACTTCTATTCAATGCGCTCGCTCGCGCGGCGGGGGTTCCTTCGCGTGAAGTCACGGGGTTAATGTACACGCAGTCGCCGCAACCGCTGTGGTATTGGCATGTTTGGAATGAAATTTATGACGGCAAACGATGGATTTCAATCGACCCGACGTGGGATGAAGTGTTTGTTGATGCCGGACATTTGAAGATTTCCGATGACGACACTATTAAGATCGCCAACTCTTTCGGCAAAATTAAAATCGACATTATCTCCTTCCAAACCGATGATGCCATTTCAATGAAAGATGCCTTTCAAGCTCCAACCAAACCGAAGAGCAGTGAGGAAAACATTATCCTCATGGACACGGTTCCGCCGCCACCGCGTCAATTGCACTATCGTCTGAACGAACCACCACCCGCAATAAATATGGGCTCGGAGCCTCCGCCTGCCGAACAGCAAAAACCTTTAAAACGGAAGGACTTAGGCAAACCGATAGAACAATTTAGCGGCTCGAAGCTGAATGAGGTTCAGTTCGACAAAGAAGGACAGTTAGTCCAATAACGCCACCAGTTAAGTCTCGCGACCATTGCGAGCTTTTGACACGACAGTGCTGATAACTTCTTTTAGAGGAGCGCCGGACGCGCGGGCAACTGACGCACAGTCTTCGAATTCAGGCTGGACGTTTATAACGTTTCCGTCAAGGTCTTTGCCAATTTTGACTCTAACCGATTGCATCTCTGATTCACCGGATTTGATGTCAATTTTCTTCAACTCGCGCTCGGCAATCAAACGTTCTGTCACGCTGCTGCGAACACCAAGTGTGGAGGTTTCGGCAAGCAAAATTTCTTTGACTCTGAGTTCGTCTTCCATTTTGCAAAGCACAGATAGCAAATGACCGGAACGCCCCTTTTTCATTGTGCAAGGCGTAACAAATACATCGAGAGCGCCTTCAGCTAGCAATTTTTCAGATGTATAGCTGATTACTTGAGGAGATAGGTCGTCAAAATTACACTCAACAACAGCGATCAGTTCGCTGCGATAGCGCGATGATGGGGCGTTTTTCTCGCTGCCCTTCTTAGGCACTGATTGACCAATAACAACGCGGCATACATTTGGATGCCCAGCAGGGTTTAGTGAACCCGCACCATATCCGATGGCATCAATAGCAGTCATATCTGGCTGAGATCCAAAACGCTCGGCAATGGTCGTTAAGATTGCAGCGCCCGTGGGAGTCAAGCATTCATAGTCAATCGAGGTCTGAGCAAGAGGCGCGCGAGCCTCACGAAGAAGCTCCAAGGTCGCCGGACCAGGGACGGGAAATTCACCGTGCATGCTACTGATGGTTCCACCTCCGACCGGCAAAGCAGACACAATGCTGCGTTCAATCGCCATCAAGTCATAACCGATGGCGAATCCGACGATATCAACGATTGCATCAACAGCGCCGACCTCATGGAAGTGAACCTCTTCTGGTGTAACTCCATGAACTTTCGCTTCAGCAATTCCCAGTCGAGTAAAGATATCTGCAGCGAGCTTTTTTGCAGCAGGTCGAATGGACGAGTTCTCAATAATTCTGAGAATTTCAGATAATCCGCGGTGCGGATGATCATGGCGGTGAAGGTGTTGTTCGTGGTCGTGATGGTGCCCGCGATCATATCCATGACTATGGTCGTGCCCATGACTATGGTCGTGCCCGTGACTATGGTCGTGCCCGTGACTATGATCATGATCATCACTGTGCTCATGTCCGTGATCATGGTTATGGTGCTCGTGCGCGAGATCATGCTTATGATCATATTCATGCGCCGCGTCGGCACTCAGAAACACATGCAGTTTCGTGGAATGAACACCGCAGCGCAACAGTTTTTCAGGACGAACAGAAAAACTTCCACTCGGCAAATCGATTTTCTCAAGCTCAGCCTTCCACGCTTCAACGTCCAACCCGGCATCAACAAGCGCACCGAGCAGCATGTCTCCTGCGGCTCCGAAGGGGCAATCAAAGAAGGCGGTGCGCATTTTTCGTTCCTTTAACTATAACGTTCGCAGATTCTGCAAGTTTTTGACTAATTGGTGCGGTGTTTTTCCGGCAGAACAATGTTTTCCAATGCTCCGTCAGACGTGACTTGAAACTTTTGGACAAGGTGTTTCACAAGGGTCGGGTACTTCTCATTAATGATGGTGAGTTGCTTTTGCCCCGGCGTCAAACAAAGCTCATAGTCGCCATTCTTTGAAGTCACTGCAGCACCACCGCCATGAATTCGAGCAGACGAATCGTCGCTTGGGTCTGCAGAGGAAATCTTAACGACGATGTCTTTCAGTGGTCTTCCATCTTTGTCCACAACATTTCCTCGCACCACGAAACCGTGATGCAACTGAATGAGAAAGCGCCGGTTTTGTTTTCCGTTTACTTCTTCAATGAGTGCCGCCGCAAGCTCACCCTTATGACGTGGAGTGATCTCAACGAAGCACGATTGGCATTCCTCATGTTTGACGGAGAACTTGCCATCAGCATCCGAAACGGCAGACGCCGACCAAGTCGCTTCGTCATCAAAGACGACAACCTTTGCGCCGCTCACAGGATGCGCGCCAGGATCGGTAATTCTTCCGCTAATGATGAAATCGACGGCGCATGCCGGAAGCACGCAAGTTGATGCAAGTAGGGCTAGGAGTGAAAAACTCTTTTGAATACCAGTGAAGTTTTTTGCCATTCGTTTTTGTCTTTCGCGAGACGTTTCCAATAATGCTCCCACGCAACTGCCAAATATACATGAAAACACTATTGGATAATCGCTTCTATCCAGTTGCTCACCACCGGGTCACCAAGTTCGTAGCAGACGAGCTTTTCGACAGTTTCAATGACATCCAAATAGATTGCGGAAAAATGAGTTGTTCCGTTAATCAGTTTTTCTATAGCCCACTCCAATATTAGAAAACATGCAAACGTCGTATATTGCAGGAATGTTCTCGGATGAAGGCAAGCAGCCATGATTTCAGCTTTTCGGATTTGGAATTCTAATTTTTCAGCCGGATTCTTCTGCAAAGCTCTGAAATAACCGCGCAGAAAAGCTTTCCCGAAACGCCAGTCTACCGGCGTATCCGTCGTGGGCTGCGACTTCCCAAACGACAGCACCTGGGCAAACATAAGAAATGCATATCCAACATCAAAAAAGGGATGGTCGAGGCGGAGATAATCAAAGTCGACAAGCCGAACGGAACTGGAGTCGGTTTTGTTCTCGAGAAACAGTACATTTCCTGGATGGAAGTCGCCATGCACGAGCAACGGGACCACGTTTTTACCCTGAGAACTCATAAGCTGAATTGCGCTCACGAACTTGGCTTTGAGATACTCCTCGTTTTTTGCAACATTCAACAAAACCGGATGTGCGGATGCGCCTTCGCTTTTAATTCGCTCAAACAGCGCTTCGCAGCACGCATTCCAATCTATGGCATTAGAATGAGCTACTTTTCGCGCTTCGTTTTCGCTTAAATATTCAGCAGATGCAAGGTGCATTCTCCCCAGTAAATCTCCAGCCAGAGCGCATTCATCTTCTGAAAGATGAGCACGCATCCATATTTGCCTCTTCTTCTGAGGTAGAAACTCGAAGAGTTGAAAGCGGTCACCGCTTACTTGGACGTATGTAGAACCTGAAGCAGAAGTCTTCAGCGAAGGCGATAACACATAGCTTCTAGCCTCTGTCCATCGAATAAAATCGGCGATAGCGATAAGTCTTTCGTCACTAATCCAATCGCCTACCCGCTTGAGAAAATATTCGCCTTGGTCCGCTAAGACACGGAAACTGGTTGCAGATTGAGTTTTTCCTGTAACTTCCGAACGGCTCAGAAAGGCTCCAGACGCCGTAAGTAATTCTTCTTCATCACAAGAAATCGCTTCTAAGTGCTTAATTTCCCCGATGTCATAAGCGTTTTCGAGAACAGCTTTAAGTTCACCAAAATCGAAATCCTTCTTACTATTTGACATCACACCGGTCGTGTCCTGTAAACTCTCTATATGCCTATTCAAATCGGCTCTATTACTTTGAAAAGCCGCGTGTACGTGCCACCGATGGCGGGGGTCACGGACCTAGTTTTTCGCGACATCGTAAGGCAGGTCGACCCGAATTGCCTGCTGTCTACGGAGATGGTATCAAGCCGCGCGCTGATGAACCGCCCCGAGTGTCGAATTATGGACCTGTCGCCGACGGAGCATCCCATCGGTATCCAATTATTCGGACACGAGCCTGACGTCATGGCGCGAGCCGCACAGATGGCGGAGAAGAAAGGCGCTGACTTCGTGGACATCAATATGGGATGCCCAGTCCCCAAGATTACAAAAGGTAAAGACGGCTGCGCGCTAATGCGAGAGCCTGAGCTTGCTCGCGACATTATCACCTCGGTGAAAAACGCGGTTTCCATTCCAGTCACCGTCAAATTCCGCTTGGGGTGGGACGACAACTCACGCAACGCGGTTGAATTCGGTGCAATGGTCGAGCGGGCTGGAGCATCTGCAGTGACTGTTCATGGGCGCACTCGCCAACAACTTTACTCAGGCAAAGCAGACTGGAGTTTTATCGCGAAAGTTAAAGCCGCGCTCAGCATCCCGGTCTTCGGCAATGGCGATGTTTTTGAGCCAGAAGATGCAGTAAAACTTCTCGAGATCACTGGCTGTGATGGAGTAGCTGTAGCGCGCGGAACATTGGGTAATCCGTGGCTTATTCCAAGAATCACTCACCTGATTGAGGAAGGCGAACTTTTGCCAGCCCCCGATGAAGTTGACCGACTGGTCCTTGCATACCTGCACTGCGTCTGGCTCACACGCTACAAAGGTCCGCGTATCGGGTCCAACGAATCACGCCGCCACATGACGCACTACACCAAAGGAATTACAGGCGCAGCGCCATTCAGAGCGCGTCTCACGCAGATCGGTTGCGCGCAGGATGCCGCAGACATACTCGCTGAGCTGTCCGAGCTTGTAGGCGGCAAGGAAGGCAAAGAGCGCTTCTTAGCGAATGTAGAGAACGACAATAAGAAAAATCGTGTACAGCCAGGTGAAGGGCATGGCGAGAGTGAAGAAAGTCTCCATTCCCCAGTTGATCTCGGTACCCTCGCGCCAGTCGCAGTACCATAGAATCCCGTTGACGAACAGGTTCATGCCCCAGCCCATAATGCCGACCATGAACGCGAAAAGTAGGATTATTGCCCAGATGTCCATTGGGTAATGGTTCTCGAATTTCCCCGGTTTCTACTGATACTCAGACCTGGTCGATTTGCCCCTTGAAGAAAAGGCCTGATTTCCCTTTTGAGCAAAGCTTAAGACCGCCCGGTCTCATTGGCAACGGGAAGAATCCCACTGAAGACAATCCAAGTCAAGATTAATAGGTGTTTCTGGGGGCGAGGCATGGCATCCAGGTTAGAGCCATTTAGCTATGCGGCGTACAAAAAAACTCCTGCGCTAAGAATTCGCAGGAGTCTTGGTTAATTGATTCTCTAAATTCAAATTTGGCAGTTTCGAGCCAGGCGATGCATGGCATCGCCCCCGCATCGCTGCAGAACTCCAGATCAATAAATCTGGTAACCGCCTGGGGAGATCAAGATGGTGCCGTCATCTTCGGCGGCGACCGTCTGCAAGGCCTGAATTACGGCGTTGGTGGCTTTGTGCTGATCGCGAGTTTCGGTCTTGATGACTTTGGCGCGCTGAGCAACTTTCAGCACTAGCTCGTAGCGGTTGCCATGCTTATCCATCAACTGGTCAAGGATTCTGGTTGTGCTCATTAGGTCCCTGTCTATGTTTTACGGTTTTCGACCCATGGTTTTGGGTCCCTTATCCGGGCACCAAGTTGGGGCACCAGCTAAGGTTTTATGCGACAACGTTCAGCATACACGATCGAGAGCACATTGTTGACAGCTTGGTCGACATCCTCGTTAACAACTTCATAGTGGAACACATCGCGTTCCTTCATCTCCTGCCCAGCCTTATCAAGACGCATGGCTATCACGTCTTCAGGCTCAGTGGCTCGTGAACGCAGGCGCTTTTCAAGTTCGTCCATGCATGGTGGCGCGAGGAAAATCAGAATCGAAGAGGGAAACTGTTTCTTGACCTGCTTTGCACCCTGCACCTCAATGACAAGAACCACGTCCAAACCTTCCCTGATGCGGTTCTCCACCCAATTTCTGGGTGTTCCGTAATAATTGCCGGCGAACTCAGCGTGTTCAATAAAATGATTTTGCTTCTTCATCTTTTCAAAACTTTCGCGATCAGTGAAGAAGTAGTCCACACCGTCAAGCTCGCTCTCGCGCTGCTTTCGGGTGGTTACAGACACAGACTCGACAATACCGCCAGCTTCAGCCAGCACACGGTCAATGATGGTGTTTTTGCCCACCCCTGAAGGTCCCGTGAGCACAAACAAATTGCCTGGATTAACCTTATGCGGCACCTTGCCGCCCTCAACAGGCTCGGAATCAGGATCAGTTTGATCCGATTCTTTCGGCAAAGACTGTTTGCTTTTACTGGCCGGCATGGTTAGCCCTCTTTGTCAGTCGTATCGCCCGAAGTCTTTGAAAACAGTGAAGCCTTATGGATTCATAATACCGCTTCACTTTTTTGCTAGATTAGCCTCTATAAGTTGAGCCCCTATTAAACCTAAACACGAAGAGCCATGCAACCGTTCGATGCCCTGACAATTCGGGCTGTGCTAGACGAAGCCAAGCCACTATTGCTCAACCGGCGCGTTGACAGAGTTTTTCAATTGGCTCGCGACGAACTTTTAATCTCCCTGCGTTCAAAATCAGGGATGGTTCACCTCTTACTTTCAGCGCACGCCACCTACGGGCGCATCTGTCTGGTAAAACAGGCGCCACAGGGTGCAAAAAACGACCGGGCGCCGCAAAATAACTCGAATTTCGCGCTCTTGCTGCGAAAGACTTTGGCCTCTGCCACGCTCGTTCATATCGAACAGTTGCCGGGCGAGCGCATCGTCGACTTTGTTTTCTCATCCACCGATGAAGTAGGCACCGCATCTCACAAAGTATTGACTGCGGAAATTATGGGACGCCACAGCAATTTGATTTTTTGGGACAAGACGAAAGAGAAGATAATTGCCGCTTCGCACATTGTCACCAAAGAGATGAGCCGCCAGCGAGAAGTGGCACCCGGTCTGACTTACAAGAGACCGCCTGGACAAGAACGTCCGAATATTTTCAAGCTCACGCGTGATGATTTTGCAAGTCAATGGAAATCACTGAAGGAAAATTTCGAGCAGTCCGCCGCTGCTGTATCGATTGCACAAGCTTCAGTTGCAGAATCACCTAATGCCAGCGCGGGCGGTGGCGGCACATCAACCAAAACCTCGGTTGCACCAGCGGCGGCGGCGCCGTTCACAACCGTCGAACAATGGCTGATACACACGTTTACCGGTCTTGGCAGAAATTTATCAGAAGAACTTGTCCTTGCCTCAGAAGCCAAAAGTCCGGTTGCAGAAGCGCTGAAAGATCCGGCAAGCGAAGAAAAGATTTGGTCGGTAGTAAAACTGCTTGGCGAAGCGCGTCTGACCTTTAAACCGGCAATGAAATCTGACCTGTCCAGGTTTACTGTTTTGTCTTTGATGCCTGAATTACGCGCCACCGATACCGATGCCGATGCTGCTGATGGTGCGCATAGTGCGCAAGGATTGTGGAAGCACTTTCCAGCCGTCAACGACTTGGTAGATGATTACTACGCTGCTGTTGAGGCGCGCGAGCAGTTTCAACAACTGCGTGAAAGACTGCGCAACGAACTTCGCTCTGAAGATGAAAAACTAAATTCTAGAATTTCGGTGGCGTCACAACACGTAAAAAATGACGAACACTTGAATGATATGAAACGTTCCGGAGACCTTGTTTTAGCCAATCTTGGCACTATCGAGCCTGGACAAACCGAACTAGAAGTCGAGGATTTGTACACGGGCGGTTCGGACAAAATCAAAATCAAATTGAATCCTAATCTGACGCCATCTCAAAATGCTCAATGGTTTTATCGGCAGTTCTCAAAATCGCGCAGCCGCCAGAAAGCAGCCAAATTGGCTTTAGACGAAGCAGCTAAAAAACAGGCTGTCGTAGAAACGCAAATGAAGCAACTGGAAAATGCCCAGACAAATGAGGAGTTGAGAGCGCTGCGCGAGCTCATCATCGGACGCAAACCAGCAGCGGTAATGCAGCAGCAACAACTCAACAAAGGTGGCCAGCAGCAGCATCAGCAGGACAAGAAGAAGTCCGGAAAACCTCGCATGCTCAGCGTCACTTCATCAGACGGTTGGACCATTTACGTCGGTCGAAATAGACACGAAAACGATCAGCTTTTGAGCAAACTTGCACAGCCTAATGATATTTGGCTGCACATTCTGGGATCGGGTGGAGCGCATGTTCTTATTCGCGTCCCGGCTTCAAAACAAGAACCACCTCTGACCACCCTCAAGGAAGCCGCTCAAATAGCAGCCCGACTATCGAAGGGTGGAACATCCGGGTCGAAAGTCAGAGTTGTCTACACGCAAGTGAAGCATGTGAAAAAACTCGGCAAGGACAAGCCCGGCCAAGTTCGTTACGAGAACGAAAAGACGCTCGAAGTCGACACTTCAGCTCCAATGCCGAAGTGCATGAAACAGCTTTTCAGCCATTAGTTGCTGTTTAGAGAGTTTGATTCATCAAAACGCTGTCGGTGTAAGCTTTTTCGAAAGAAGCGCCTCTACGGAGCTATCCTGTACACTTCGGCGTGAGACTTGTACGAACGCCGAAGTGTACAGGATAGCTCCGTACTAATCAAGGAGCCTCAAAACCTAACCAGCACAAGGTTTCCAGTCCTTACACAAAACACCAAACAATTATACCTATTGTATAATTACCTTACAATTTTGAGGAATTACACATTTCCTCAAATTTTTTGAGGATTTGTGATGGACGGCACAAAGCAAGCAGCTAAGGCTCTATATGAAATCGCAGCCGATCAAGAAGGATATTTCACAACAAAACAAGCCATCGCAGCAGGCTTCGCAGATTCCACGCACAATTACCACCTAAAGAACGGAGATTGGATAAAAGCCTGGAGAGGCATCTATAGACTCACCGATTTTCCATACCTCACAAACAGGCCAGAACTAATGCTCTGGCAACTTTGGTCGCGAGGTCGCGACGAAAAACCGCAATCAACTTTTAGCTATGAGACAGCGCTAGACTTCTATGAACTCTCCGACAACATGCCTGATAAATTGCACATAACAGTGCCTAAGAGCTTTAGAAGAAGCCAAGAAATTCCAGACATACTGAATTTGCACTACGAAGATCTAAAAGAGACAGATATCCTTCACAAACAAAAAATTCGAATAACCACTCCAGTAAAAACACTGGTGGACATCGTTGCAGAAGAAAAGCTTCCCAGAAGCATGATTATTGATGCGATAAATCAGTCAATCAAAAAAGGGCTTGCTCTTCGAGCTGATTTCGAAAATGCTGAAATTAGTGGTCCAGAATGGGCTAAAGAACAAGTTCAAAAGCTAGCTTCCAAGTACGGAGGACTCTGATACGTCGAACAAATATGCGACTGCAAATGCATTTCGAACCGCGCTTGAAACAAGGCTTCAAACAAAAGCTTTCGGTGAAAAGCGAGATTTGATGGGATTGAGAAGGCGATTAGCTTTTGACAGACTTCTAGAACGTTTATTCTCACAAAACAAAGACACGATCCTTCTCAAAGGCGGCTACGCAATGGAGTTGAGATTGCCAATTGCTAGAACAACAAAAGATGTCGATTTGACACTCTTGAGTAAACTCGTGCACTCAAAATCTCAAAGCGAACAAATAGAATTCATGCGCGAAATATTAGTAAAGGCATCCAGACTGGATATGTACGACTATTTTGAATTTGAAATAAGCGGTCCGATTAAAGACGTAGATGCCACTTATGGTGGTGCCCGTTTCAGAGCGAAATCGTCAGTTGCGGGCAAGGAATTTGCGACGTTTCATGTAGACATAGCGATCGGCGATCCACTAATTAAGCCAATTGAGATCAGTAAACCAGAACAGTTACTCGAATTCGCTGGAATAAGTACCTCAGAATATCCCTTGATCTCAAAAGAGCAACATTTTGCCGAAAAGGTTCATATTTACACTAGACCAGACCTGCGGGAGAACTCCCGAGTCAAGGATCTTGTAGACATGATCTTGCTTATAAAAAATGGCATGGATCCTAAAAAGCTGCGCAAAGCAACCGAAAAAACATTTGAGCGCCGTAATACACACAAGTTTTCAGAGAAACTTCTACCGCCACCAACGTCTTGGGAGAAACCATTTGCAGAAATGGCTTCAAAATGCAAAATTTCGCAAAATATGTCCGAAGGGTTTTCGTACGTAGAATCCTACGTCAAAACACATCTATCAAGCCGACATTCCGACGGAATTCAATCAGAATCTACATTTTCCGGAAAAGTGCGACGACAACGCCTTGAACAGTGAGGCCATCCTTCGCATCAATGAAGATGGGAGAAAGCTCGCTGTTAGCCGGTTGCAGACGGTAGCCGCCTTTCTCTTTGAAGAGGCGCTTCAAGGTCGCCGTACCATCATCTAAAAGTGCCACAACGATTTCACCGTTACGTGGTGACGGATTGGGCTTGATGATAACGAAGTCGCCATCACAGATGCCGTCTTCTATCATTGAATTGCCTTTGACTTTTAGTGCAAAGCAATTGGTGCCCGCGTATTGATTGTCCATTGCCAGATATTCGCCGGGATCAATCGCGTCGATTGGTTGACCGGCAGCAATAGTGCCTGCCAGAGGAATGCCTTGCGGCTCATCGTAAGACTCTTGGTATTCAATTGTGGTCTCAGTGGTTCTGCCGCCGACCGATGTGGTCATATGTGAAACCACTCGAAGAGATCGGTTAAGACCTGGCTCCCAGTGGACGTATCCTTTCTTTTTCAGCGCAGCCACGTGCTGGTGAACCGTCATCCGGTTGCGCAAACCAAGCGCCTTCGCCAATTCTGCAAGAGTTGGCGGATAGCCATTCTCTTCAGTCAAGTCAACGATAGACTTTATTACGTCGCGCTGCCGTGGCGGCAAGCAGTCTAAATCCATAATTTCTCCCTCTAGTGCCGCCCCAGTTTTGAAAAGCGGGAAAAGTCGCAGGCAGTTCCCCATCGAATACCTGGGAACATGAAAGTCCCCGAATACATACGTAAGTATAGTACCAAAATTAAAGAGTGACAAGCCCCAACTTAGGCAGGTAGTAAAAATTTCCAAGCGCTGTAATTGCAGACCGGGCAATTAGATCAAAACACCCCGCCTGCCCCAAAATCCTTGGACTGGAGATTTACAACTACTCATCAAAATCTTCATACGGAAGCCAAGAACGTTTCCAAGCAGACATTCAAATAGACAGCTGTAATAAGATCTTGCTCTTCAAGTTTTCGCTGAACGAGGTTTTTGAAATGAAAAAGTTATTGGTGCTGGCAGCCGCTGTCGCTTTGATGGGCTCATCGTTCGGCACATGCGCATTCGCAGATGACGATACTGCCAAAAGAGGACAAGCAGCCAAACTGAGCAAAGCTGATGCAGAAGCAATCGCGCTCAAGCAGTTGTCCGGCAAAATCACCGACACAGACTTGGAAAGAATGCACAAGAAGCCGCATACTCTTTACTGGTCCGTCAGCATCCGCGGCGACAAAGAAGCGAAGAACTTCCACATCAACGCAACCGATGGCTCAATAATGAAAGTCACCAACAAAGATATGAACGACTAGACGTTGAAATAAGTAACAATAAGAAGAACTCACTGCAATTGCGGTGAGTTCTTTTCTTTAGATCGAAGCTACCGCAAGCCCTAAAGAATGCGCTTGCCGAGCGCCGATAGAATCAGTTCCACCGCCAACTCTGCTGTTTTATTGCGAACATCGAATGCTGGATTGAGTTCGACTATATCTATTGAACGCACCAGGTCCGACTCAGCCAAAAGCTCCAACGCAAGGTGACTTTCTCTGTAGCTTAGACCACCACGCGAGGCAGTGCTTACGCCAGGTGCTACATCAGGATCGATCACGTCGATGTCGAATGAAACGTGGATACCGTTTACATCGGCGCCGACAGCTCCCAGAGCCATATCCGTAACTCGACCGAGTCCAAGGTGATCGACTTCTTTCATTGTGAAAGCTGTGATACCAGTCTGAGTGATCATGTCGCGCTCAGGCGGATCGACATCGCGGATACCAATCAGTGACGAACGCTTAGCCGGCACTTTAGGGCTAAAACCCTTCAAATTAACAAGCTTTTCATCGCCCAATCCGAGCGAAACAGCAAAAGGCATACCGTGCACATTGCCACTGGCAGTAGTGTCAGGCGTATTGATGTCACCATGCGCATCAAACCACACCAGCCCAAAAGTCTCTTCATGCTTGCGGTAATAGCTCGCAGCTCCGGCGATACTGCCGATAGCGAGACTATGGTCGCCACCGATGGTGATCGGCAGATTGCCTGCTTCCATCGCCGCTTCCACGGCATCGGCGACCGCTTCGCTGACTTGATAGATTTCAGGCACGCACTTGCTTTGCGTCTCGTTGTCCCACCAGCAAACAGAATGAGGGACTTCAATGTCGATTTCCTCTGCCACTGCAAATCCGAGAGCCTTGATACGCTCAGGCAGTTCTGCGACTTTCATGGCAGCCGGTCCCATACTGGCACCGCGGTGACTGCCACCCAGATGAAGAGGTACATAAATTAGAGAGACCGGACGGGCATTGCGACCGGGTTGTGCTTTTGCCGTCAACGGCTTCTTTTCGGTCGTGCGCTCATTCGTTTTTGTTTGTGCCACTTTCGCCACCTTAACTAGTTTCGTTTTTGTTTCGTTTTGCAGTGTCTAAACTCTACTGCGATTGACTTTCAATCTCATTACTAGATGACCGTACTTGTCGAAGGTTTTCTGGTCCGATTTCTTTTCAACCCAACGTGCTCAACCGTCGTCGGACTAGTTCCGCTTCAAAGTTCCCACATATTGCGAATTACTGCGTATTGCAACAGTTGTTAGCATCGCTATACGAAATCAGCAAATCAAGCATCTATGCGATGCCCCTAGTGTATAATTTCTCGATAGTTTTGTCTGGGCAAAACATGCCAGTTGGCGCCGTCGTCAAATTTGACGTAGCGCGCTCCATACGGCAAAGTTACGACTCTTACCGGTCGGCCCGGTATCCCAACGAAAGCGGGCTCGTCCTGAAGCTTGGAGGTTAGTTACGTGTTGCGTCCAATGATCAAATTGTTTTTCCTGGGCAGAGCCGCCTTCGAGGTTGCTCGCGAACGAGTCGAGGACGCACTGGACTCCTTGACCGCTAAGGCAGGCGAATACAAGTCGACTGGCTCGGATCGCGTACATGAGTACAAAGATCGCGCCAAAGAAGTTGCAAGCGAGATTTCGCAAAACGTTTGGCAACGTTCAGAAGTTTTGGAAAGCCAGGTGCGCGAGCGCATCCGCAGACAAGTCGCAGATTTCTCGCTGGGCGCCCTGGGCGACACCACCGAAATCAACGAATTGAGAGCAGAAATCGCCACGCTGCGCGCTGAGATTTCCGAACTCAAGTCCATGAAAGTCAGTGTCTAAGACGCTTCTCAAGCGATAAACACTTTTATTCAAGACACCGGGGACAGGCAATGTGAGTCCGCCCGAAGATACATTTGAATCCTCGGACGACAAACCGGCTAAATCTCCGGCAGGCCGCGCATCAGGCAAGAAGGCAGACGCGGACAGTTCTGTCGCCAAGAGCTCCAAAGACAAGAAACCCAAAACCAGCGAAGCCGCTTCCCCTGTGCCGCGAACACCGAGCACGGAAATACGCGCATATCACGGCAGCCCATTTCCGCTGATTTCGAGAAAGTCTTCGTCAGTCGAGTCGTTCAGTCCATACGATCCAGCTGAAGCCGATCGCTCGGTAAAGGTGGGCAATCTCATTGGGGATGCCCGCTTCTGGAGCATGCTCAAGACGATGCTCAGCTTCACTTACGCAAGCATCTCGGACAAGTTGCACCCACCTAAGACCCCTGAGGAATCAGAAGCTCGTCAGAAAACACGAGCAGTGCGCTTGAAGGAAACGTGCATCAGCCTGGGCGAAACATATATCAAGCTCGGACAATTTTTGTCGGTGCGTCGCGATGCGCTGCCTGTAGAGATTGCCGATGAGCTGTCGCTTTTGCAAGATCAGGTGCCGCCGTTCGACTTCCAGACGGTACAAACGACAATCAAGCGCGATCTGGGTGCGTCTCCTGATGAGCTTTTCGCCCACTTCGAAGAGGTGCCGATCGCCTCTGCCTCTGTCGGACAGGTGCACAGGGCACGCTTGAAAGACGGAACCGAAGTTGCGGTCAAAGTGCAGCGTCCGGCTCTACGCCAGCGCTTTTATCAAGACCTCGGCTACATGCGATTTCTCATCAGACTCGGCAGCGGGCTCTTCAAAAAACACGCAGACTGGGGCGGCTGGTATGAGCTGGCCGATGAGTTCGGGCGCAACTTATTTGCTGAGGTCAATTATATCCAAGAGGGACGAAACGCAGACCGGCTGCGACGAGTGCTCAGGGATTATCCGGACATTCGAGTGCCGAGAGTATTTTGGAAATACACAGGGCGTCGAGTTTTGACTCTCGAATATTTGCCGGGTACGAAGATCGACAGAGTCAAAGAACTCCTTGCACGCAACGTCAATTTGCCGCGCCTTGGAAAATTACTGGTCACTTGCTATCTCGAACAAGTGCTTATGCATGGATTTTTCCACGCCGATCCGCACGCGGGCAATCTGGCAGTAGACGAAGAGGGTCGGCTTGTCATCTACGACTTCGGCATGGTCGGAGAAATCTCCGACGAGCAGCGGCATTCGATAACAGGCTGTATTTCAGCGGTCATTCAAAAAGACACAGAGGATTTGATCGCCAATTTGCGCAAGCTGGGCATCCTCAAAGAAGGCGCCAACTCTTTGCCGATAGAACGTGCGGTCAAGCCGTTTATCGATTATTACGCCGGTCGAGAAGTGAAGGATTTGGACTTTACCGATCTTGAAAACGATATCGATCAAATTGCATTGGACAGATCACTTTGCTTGCCGCCATCGCTTGCCTACCTTTTGAGAGCGGGATCGACAATTGAAGGAATTGCCAGGACTTTGCAGCCTAATTTCAGCTTTGTCGAAGCTGCCAAGCCAGCTCTCAAGAAGTGGATCATGAATCGCCCGCAACAAGCCGTTCCGCTTTTGCGTTTGTTCTACGGCGGAAACGTAACTTTACTTGAAGAGTCACTTTCCAAACTTTCTGGCACGCATGAGATGCCTATTGCTGGGCAAAACGCACTAAAGAAGGGCTCTCGCATTACCAATAGTGGCACAGAAAAAGCTTTGGAGGCGAGCATAAAAGAGGCACAGGCAGCCAATCTTCAGTTGAAAGGGCAGGTTGCCAACGTGAACCATCGCCTGCAGCTACTGGAAACCACTTTGTCCGCTAATAAGCGCAAACGGCTTGGCTTAAGCCTTTTGTCAGCAGCTCTTTGTGTTTTTGACCTTGCGTATATCGGGTCAATACAGTTTGCTGAAATTAGGCCATTAGCCCCCTATTTCTTGATTGGAAATGGTGTAATGGTGGCACTTATAATGTGGCATTTAGTGACACCGGTTAGCTTGATAACACGGTTAGACAAGCCGGATTCTCAAGGGGGCAGCGGAGATTGACGAAGCTCAAATGGCGTGCGGCTGCGCGGACTGATGCCGGTTGCCAACGGCAAAGGAACGAAGATAATTACTACGTGAGCCCGGACCTACGTGTGTTCGCGGTTGCCGATGGTATGGGCGGCGCAGTAGGCGGAGCAAAAGCCAGTAAATTGGCAGTGGAAGCGGTAGAGAAGCAGTGGACTGATAATCCTCCTCCCTCGATTGGACGCTCCGAAATTCAGAAGTGGTTACTCGAAACCGTAAATCTGGCGAATCAGTCAGTTTGGCAACAAGCTGAAGAAGACGCCTCGGTTAGAGGCATGGGCACGACCATCGTGGTCGGCGTCCAGTCGGAAGAAGCTCTGGAAATCGCCCACGTTGGCGACTCCCGTGCTTATCTGCTCAGAGAAGGCAAACCTGTCCTTCTCACCAACGACCACTCGGTCGTACAAGAAATGGTGAGAGCCGGACGCTTGACCGAAGAGCAGGCCAGAATCAATCCTTACAAAAACTTAATCACGCGCTGTCTCGGGCATGAAGAGCGCGTAGAAATCGACCATACACCGGTCGAGCTCAAAGCGAGAGACTGGGTAGTGCTCTGTTCAGACGGATTGCCGACAGTTTTGAGAGATGAGCAAATTGGAGAAGTCTGCGCCGAGCACGAGGAGCCTGAACAAGTCTGCGAAGACCTTGTTAAGCTTACTCTTGACGGTGGAGCCCCGGACAATGTAACCGTGGTAGTAATTCAGTATCTTGACGAAGCGTCCGACAACGGAAGCAAATAAAGCGGTCTATGTCCAAAAGCACAACTGAGTGCACGAGATGCGGCGGTGTAGTTAGCCCAGACGGAACATGTACCGTCTGCGGCGTCAGCTCTGAGGTTCAGGGCGGCTTTGGCGGAGCTTCCCGTTCGCAACAAGACCTTTATGCGGTACCAGCCCGCAAAGATGGCCGCACGTCGCGTCCGGCGTTTCTAATTGCCAAATTGACATCAGAAAAATATCCTCTGACTCAATCGGTCAGCAAGATTGGACGCGATCAGACAAACAACATTTCCATAACTACCGATCACTACGTTTCCCGGCACCACGCCTGGGTCTTGCAGATGCAAGGTGGTTATTGGGTGGAAGATCTAGGCTCTACAAACGGCACGCTGCTCAACGGCGAAGTGCTTCAGGAGCGCAAGCAAATCTTCCCTGGCGATAAGTTGACCTTCGGCAAAACCGAAATGGTTTTCTCTGTTGAGTAGGGACGCGTAAATGACGCCGGACTTCGGCCGATACAAAATCCTCTCCGAAATAGGTCGCGGGGGGATGGGCATCGTCTATCAGGCTTACGACCCAAAAGAAAATCGCCTTGTCGCGATCAAACAATTGGTCATGGAAAACATCTCTCCTGAAAAAATGCGGGAGTTTCGCGACCGATTCAGACGAGAAGCAGTCACTATTAAGCGCTTGAGCCACAAGAATATCGTCGAGGTTTTCGATGTCGAAGTGGAAGAAGGCAAGTATTACTATGTGATGGAATTTCTCGAGGGGCACAGCCTCAAGAGTGAGCTAGAGGCGCGCAAAGAGCCGATGACGCCACAGGAGTTCTGGCCCTTGCTGAGCCAGGTCTCCGAAGGTCTGGACTTCGCGCACACGATGAATGTAGTGCATCGCGACGTGAAGCCCGACAACATATTTATATTGAAGGATGGACGCGTCAAAATTACCGACTTCGGAATTGCACGCGCAGTGGACTTCGAGGAGACCAAACTGACAAAAACCGGCGTCATGCTGGGAACGCTGGCATATGTTTCTCCCGAACAATTACAAGACGCTAAAAACGTCGACCATCGCGCCGATATTTTTTCACTCGGCGTTGTCAGCTATGAAGCGCTGTCAAAGCAAATTCCATTTTCCGGCGAAGGTATTGCCGCCACCATCGTCAAAATCGTTTCTAAAGAAGAGAAGCCGCTGCATATTCACAACCCGGGCATTGGTGTAGAAACTTCAGCGTGCGTTGCCAAAGCAATGCGCAAAAGAGCACGCGAACGCTATCGCAGCATCAAAGATTTCGCGCGCGACTTCGCATCGAGCCTTAGTGATAAAACGGGCTCATCACAGCGCAATTTGAGTGTCGGACAAAAAACCGCCGAAAATCTCGATGCACTTCCGGCCAATTACAGACCGCCAGGCTACGAGGACCCCCCTTTTCACAGGTCTAACCTATCTGCCGCGGAGACTTCTGCAAACCCTGCAATGCAGCCTTTTCAGCCCTCGCCTCAAGCGATCAACTATCCGGAGATATCTGACGGCCAGCATTCACCGTCCTCGTCTTCTGCGAGCTCTTGGGGCACGTCATCAGAATTTCGCTCGGTCAATGCACCAGGAAGTTCGTTCGATCCCAAACGCCAGACAGAGTCCTATGCATCTCCTGCATCGCGCTCACTCTCAGGCGCGTCCACGACAAAAGGCAAATTCATTCGTTCGATTACAACCCGCGGAAAAGAGCAAATTCCATTCACGGATCCGGCGCACCTGGCCTTCTGGTCTGGTCGTTTGGTAGTTGCCGACGTAGGCTCGCGTAAGCTTTCGGTCTTCTCCAAAGAAGGGCGCTGGTCAGGTGATTTGGCTCAATTACCAGACGCGAAAAACTCAGCCACACGCGGTGGCAGTGTCACCAAACCTTCAGGGCTTGCATTCGACGGCAGAGGCCGCATTTATGTCACTGATGCGAACGACCACTTCATCCGTGTCTTCGATGCATCCGGCGTATTCACTCGAGATTTCAAAAACGTGCATGGAAACGAGTCCGGCTTGACCGGAGTTACCATTGACTCTACCGGCATCATTTATGCAGCGGACGCAGTCAACGGCTGCATTCAAGTCTTCCAGGCGGATATGGGCACGTGGTTGAGAAAGCTCGGCTCGAAAGGAAACCTCCCCGGACAGATGCAGTTGCCGTGCGGACTTGCTGTGGACAGGCTCAATCAGATTTACTGTGTCGATTATGGACTTTCTCGCGTCAGCGTCTTCAACAAAGCCGGCGTTCTTGTACGCTGTTTTGGTGAAAAGGGCTCCGCGCCTGGACAATTCAATGTTCCGCGCGCAGTAGCAGTCGACCAAAACGACAAAATATATGTCCTGGATTCGCTCAATCACAGGGTGCAAGTATTCAGTCCGACTGGAGATTTTCTCTACATCATTGGTCAAAAGGGCTCAGAAGATGGACAGTTGCTGGCGCCATCAGACGTAAGCATCGATACGGAAAGCAACACTATATACATCGCCGACAAAGGCAATCGCCGAATTCAGTGCTTTCAAATAGAAGGCTAAGTAGCGTCAATATAATTTGAATTTGTTGAAAACAGACAGAGGAAACAAGTGAGCCAACTGATACTGGCGTCGCAATCGCCAAGACGAATCGACCTACTTAAAAAACTAGGATTGCAATTCGAGGTCGTACCCAGCGACAAAGATGAAGTTGTGCAGCCCGGTCTCTCGCCTGAGGAGGTTGTCCTATCAATCGCCGAACAAAAGGGGCAGGACGTTCTCGAGAAGCTTCGCAAGCGAATTGAAACGGAAGAGGGTCCATTCCTTATATTGGCCGCCGACACGCTCGTTGCTTACGAAGGAAAGCTCTTGGGCAAGCCGAGCGACCGAAAAGAAGCGATTGAGATGCTTGAAAGTCTTTCTGGGCAAACGCACATGGTTCACACAGGAGTCGTTGTTTTTTGTGCGGAGAAAACCAGCGAAAATGGCGGCATCAAGAAGAGCGTCATAACTGCTGTGGAGACTTCCTACGTCACATTCCGCCCTCTCGAGCTCTCTGAAATCGAGGCTTATGTAGACACGCAAGAGCCGATGGACAAAGCCGGCGCTTATGCATTGCAAGGGACAGGCGCATTTCTGGTAAGCAAAGTAGACGGCAGTGATTCCAACGTAATCGGTCTGCCTGTGTCTAGAGCAGTTGATCTTCTAAGGCGCTCCGGCATGAAAGTGCTCGGGCTGTGAGGCAAAACGGCAAGTAAAGGACGGCGACATGCAGAGTCAAAAAGAAAAAGAGAAGAGCGAAAAATTGCCGGAATTGATGGAACTCTTTCCATTGATGGAAAAATTGGGAAAGCATCTCAAGCAGAATGGAACCCTCAATGGCGTCAAGATTGGCTGGCATTGCCATCTTACGCAATTGACGCTGCTTACGGCAGAAGCACTGGTCGAAGGCGGAGCACAGCTATTTCTTAGCGAAGTAAATCCTGCCACCACGGATGATGATGCCGTTAATGCAATAAGAGCGCTCGGTGCTCAGGTCTTTGTCGGCGAGTCATCTGCCGAAAAGGTCCTTGCAGAATCCCCGCAATTGCTCACGGATACAGGCTTTGTAATGATAGACAAATATCTCTCAATGCCGCAGGCTGAACGTCCGAAATCAGTAATTGCGGCATCAGAAATCACCACCAGTGGTATCGAAAAGCTGCGCATGATCAAAGACTTGTCGCTGCCTGTTATCAACATCAATGGCGGGCTCCTAAAGGCGCGAATTGAAAACTACCATGGCGTGGGCGATGGCGTAGTCGACCTTATGCGGCGCCTGACCGGGCGTTCGCTTGCCGGGCTTAATTCAGTTGTGGTCGGTTATGGCGCCGTAGGCTCAGGGGTCGCATATCACCTGAGGAAAGAAGGCGGCATCGTCAATGTTGTGGACAGCGATCCTGTGCGACGCTTGATCGCACATTTCGACGGCTTTTCAGTCAACGATTTGCTTACCTCTTTGCGAAATGCAGACGTCGTAGTTACTGCCACAGGCAAACGGCAAATCATCGGTGAAACCCACTGGCAAGCGGCAAAAGACGGCGCCATTTTCCTAAACGTCGGGCACTGGCCTGAAGAATTGGACATGAATGCTCTGCGCAAATTGGCGACAAAAGTGGACGATTTGGAGCTCAAAACGCAACGTTTTCACTTGCATGATGCTGCCGGTCCGGACTCTGAAAAACGGATTTATGTCGTGGCTGATGGCAACCCTGCCAATATCGTCTTGTTAACTGGTTCGGTGGAACCCACCTTAATTCACTTGGCAACCGAAGCGCTATGCCTTTCATATCTAGCTAAACACGGTGCAAGCCTGGGTCATGGGGAACACCTGGTCCCTTACGAAGTTGAGCAAAATTCAAGTATTCTGGCGCTAGAGGCGCTCAGGGCTTAGCATAGGCGCGTTTTATTGCCTAGTATTAAACGTCAAAATGGCTCTACATTGGACGGATGAGCTTTATTAAGCCTGGCAGTATATGCTAACTTCATAGCCGATTGTCGGTATATGCATACTGAAATTTGACGAGAGAGAATATGAAAAGACCAGCCATGCGTTCGGTGTTGATTGCTCAAATGCTTCTGGCATTATCGGCACCGGCACTCGCACAGCAAGACGACAGTTCGCTCGATGCGCTTTGGAGCGAAGGACAAGATTCGTCCAAGAGCCAGCCGGCAAAGCAAGATGCTCCTGCATCCCGCCCAAAGGTAAAACAGCCGACGAGCATCGATACTTCTCCCAATTTCAAGGTCACCACAGGTGGTGCCACTGAATCGACAAGTTCAAAACCTGATTTTTCCACCACTTCGGAAGAGAAGGAAGCTGCTGCTCCCAGTCCATCATCGACAGGTTCGGCGCCGCTTTGCACGGTAGAGACATTTAAAGGCAGTGACTTCGTCAAGTCAGGAGCGTGGCCGGGCATCGGACCTTTCAGCGCCATCCGTACTGCAAACGAAATGAAAGATGCCCAAGACAATCACTTGCTTCTCACAGTCGACAATCAAAAGGTCACGGAAGCAGAGCTGTGTTTGGTCAAACAGCCTAATCCGGCAAGCAATTTCATCAACATCGAGATGACCGCCGACTACTTCTTGGAAGCGTTAGGAGTAAAACCCGGCAAGATTTCAGACTTCAACAAAGCTCTGGAGAAGTCCAAAGCTGAAGTTGTGAAGGAAGATCCAAAGCCACTTTCGCTGCCTGCCGGCAAATATCAAGTTTCGATCGCTGCGCCGACAGAAGAAGATCTCTCTTCTTTGCCTCAAGACAAGAAAGAGAAAATCGCGCTCGTCATCAAAGTTTCAAGCCGCGATGCGAGTTCTGATTCAATCAAATCCACTTCAGCGTTAGACACACCGGTGGATACCACTCCTGACGAAGTAGTAGAACGTCCGCCGGTCAAAGTAGCGACTACACCGCCTCCAACCGTACGACCACCAGTTAAGCCGCCTGTTGCAGCGGTTAAAACCCCGCCCGCAGCTACCACAAATCAATCCGACGCGTTGAAGAACACTTTCACTGAATTGCTCAAAACGTGGCAGTCGATTAAGAAGACCGCGGTGAGAAATCGTGTCACATCCGAGCTCTCTGATGTTCTTACCGGCAAGGCTCTGGAAAAGCAAACTGGCGCCATCAATTATTTGATGAAGACGCACAAATACTATGATATGACTTCGCGCGGCGTCGTCGTGAACAAGGTTCAGGACTTGGTGCCTGGCAAAAAATACGCGTGTTTTGCACAAGTAAAAGAGTTTCGTCGCTTCATGGATGACACAACAAATAAGTCACTGAAGGACGCGGAAGATACCTACAACGTCAATTACACGATTGAAAAGATTGACGGCAAATGGTTTATCAGCGATTCAGTCGTGATTAACACGCCAACAAGATAAGCAAGTAAGCGACCGTAATTCTCCATTTTTGGTCAATGATGATTGAAAAAAACAAACGTGCCGAGGTTCTGGAATCAAGACGGAGCCGTGTCCCGTTTGTCGCCGGAGTAGCGCTGCTTGTCGTCGGATTTGTATTCTGCAGAACGCTGTCTGTTTCGGGCAGAGAAACAGCCTCCACAAACGCTTTTGTGCTGGCGCAAGGAAATTCCAGACCGGTGAAAACCGCGGCGACCCAAGACGCTGTTCGCGGACTACACGGCAAGCGAGAGAGCGCCGAGGCATCAGCAATCGACGGACACAATACGCAACTGCATGGGCTGCCACCTAGTGTAATTTTGCAGCCACACCCAGCGATTCGCCAGCTGCCGATCACACCGATGCATTCGGCTCCTTCGCGCCCTGCAGCAGCTCCGCCGGCGCTAGTTCAACCGCATTCGACAATCGCACCTAGCGCCGGAAATCAAAACCAAAATGCTGTTGCCCGCCCTGTTCAAGCGGTGAAAACGCCGGAAAAAGAAAAGGGAACTTTCATCCCATTGCTTGACGAAACCGGTGCTCCGGTCGCGCCATCAGGGGTGGTATCACAAGACGGAAAATTCTATTTTCTGGGACCGAAACATTTGTGGTCGCTAGAATGGACGCAACCAACTGCTGGTCAGCCGCGAAAGCCGTTTCTCAAAGCGTGCCATCCGCCGGCTAAGATTGAAAAAATTCCGGTGCAGGAATTCAATAATATGATTTCCGTGCCGCCAAGAAAGTCGCTGGTTATTCTTTCCAAAGCAGGCGACTTATTTGAGTATTTCACTCAAACAGGCGCCTGGCATCAATATCGTGCAAACCTCTGGTTGACTGGTTCTCCAGATCCCGATTACGTTGATCTTGCCTTTAACGGCAAAGACATTATTCTCATAGACCCTGAGCGCAACGATATTTGGGTTTGTCCACCCAACTCTAAATACTTGACGCCTTACTTTAGAGAAGTAATGCCGTGGCAAGTGAGGCGCGGCGATTACTACGTCGGAGACGGCATCGGCATTGCCTACGACGGCCTTACATATCTCTTGCGCAAGAATGGGGGAGTCACCAAATTTAGTGGCAACTCCAGAGCCAACGTTAAACAGTTGAAGTTTGGCTATCGCGCACCAGGCAAGGCGCGCTTGAGACCATCGAGAATAATTACAGATGCTCAATCACCGCTCTTTATCGTTGAGCGCGAAAACAATCGAGTTCTTTCTATAGACAAAAAGACCGGGCAAACGGCTCATTATGTTTTCCCAGCCGGAAGTGATTTGAGGGGTCTTGCGCCTATAAAAGACGGCTTCGTAGTTGTAAATGGAGATCGTCTCGTAACCCGCAAGCTTGATTCGGGTGACGCACCAAGCGCAGAAATACACACACGTACGTTCGACGCACGCCTGGACGGCATCGGAATTCCCGTACCAAAGGGCCAATTGCCTTCGCACTTGGGTGTGTTCCCGGGAGCACGCCGCCTTTACCGCTACGGCATCCACGCAGGTGTTGACTTCTTTAACGGGGGCGGCAACAAGGTTGTAATGGGTACCCCGGCAATCGCTGCCGATCGCGGAAAAATTATTCGCATCGACCATGGTTTTAAAGACATGGACGCACCCACTTTCAACCGCGTAATGAGCCAGTGCGCAAGGGATCACACGACTTCGGACCAGAATGAAGACCTCTTCAGAGGCTGCCAGGTATGGATTGATCATGGCAACCGGATGGTGACGCGGTATGCGCATTTAGATAGAATCAATGCCAAACTCAAAAAGGACACGTTCGTCAACAGGGGAGAGATAGTCGGGTTCATTGGTGTTTCTGGTACAGGGCAAAACCTGCCCGGCCGAGCGAAATACCCGCACTTGCACTTCGAAATCTGGCTAGATGGACATTACGTCGGATACGGATTGACACCTGGCGAAACTTTGGGAGTTTACGAAGACATCTTCGGACGTTAGATAAAGGGGCAAAATCAGCGTGATTACAAGTAAAAGCAAAACTGCGCTTTCTGTTTGTTTGGCAATTTCGGTGTCATTGATTTCGGCATATCAGCCCGCCGACGCGAAGGCGAAAGCGTTGCGCTCTGGCAAAGTGCAGATAGCGGCACTGCCTTTCTTTAGAAAAGAAACTGACAAAAACGCGGATGCGAAGAAGAAGCCTGCCGACAAAGCTCCTGCTGCCGACACAAAGACTGACAAGGCCGCTCCGGCAGTCGTGAAGGAAACGAAAAACGACAAGAAGAAAGGCAAAGAAGCCGTGGAATCGAAAGATGCAACGGCAGCCAAAAAGACTGACAAACCTGCCGCCGAAGCGAAAGCCGAATCACCCGCAAAAGTAGAAGCGGCAGCCGAGAGAGCTGAAGAAAAGAGCGAAGTGGCTGAGGAGAAGGCTCCGGCATATGCGCCCGATGCGTCTCTTATCAGTGTTCTCAAAGACCTTTCCAAAGCGCTCAAAGACCCAGAGCAAGTTCAAAAACTTACAGAAGATTCCAATCACCAAGCAGTGATCGCACAAGCTCAAATCATCTTGTCGCGCGCTCTGGACAATTCCGAACTTACATTCAATCGCATTATTTCTGCTGACGAAGAGCGCCAGTTTGCAAAAACTCTATCCCCCGAATCCTGGGCATCAGGCGAAGTCAATTTCGGTGATGGAACCGGCTCGTTGACCGCTGTTTGGGCAAAGCGCGTCAATGGTCTTCTCAATTTGACCATCGCTGGAAAATGCAAAGACAAGACTGCTCCGAACGGCAAGAAGATAGGCAACTTTGTGGTCGTAATCACAGGGCGCTCACCAATCGAAGCCGGCTTTGATATCCAGACACAATCCAACGTCAACTTCTGGCTTGGTCAATTAGCGACTGCCACAATCGATTCGGATTGTTTGAGCGAAAGCAGCGCAGAAGCCGCGCCAACCGGTGAGGAAAACGTAAAAAAAAAGTCTCTAGCGGCGCTGCCGATTCTCGTAACTGATCGCGTCGTCGCATACAAAAGAGACCTTAGCGCTTACGAAATTCGTCAAAAGCAACTGCTCGCGCAGAAGGCTGAAGATGAGAAGAAGGCGAGCGATGAGCGCGCTCAATTAACGGCGCAAGCGATTGCCGAAGCAACAGCGAAAGTACTTAAAGAGTCAACAAACAGATCCCTGACAAAGGACGAGACGCTGAAAGGCGACGCGGAGGACTCTGACGATTCTTCCGACTCTGACGCGAAAGGCGATGAAAAGGCTGACGCAAAAGGTGATGAGAAAACCGGCGACACAAAAGTGTCAGAAGCAAAAGCAGGTAATGGCAAAGCTGCGGGCGGCAAAAACGGCGATGCAAAATCGGATAGAAAGTTGGCCGATGCGAAAACCGGTGATGCAAAAAATGGCGACGCAAAAGCTGTAGATGTAAAAACCGAAGCAAAGCCCAGCATCGCCAAGACCGAATCGGCAGTAAAAGAGTACGTGGACAAAGGTGCGATTAATCCGGTATCTGCGGGTCGCACAAAGTCAGACGCGCCTGAAGTTGACAGGAACGCATGGAGTTCGCCAGCCGACCAAGTGGCGATGACAACGCGCAGTTCGTCGAGTTATCCAAATTCTGCGAGTTCCGCAACCTATTCCGGTCGCACAGAAACGAGTCGTCTGCCTGGTCAAACCAGTTCTGTTCCCTCGTCCAATCAATCGGTTTGGGAAAGCCCGGCAAACGGTCCAAATTCACGTCAAGCAAGTTTGGCCGCAACAATCGTCGCACCGGAAAAAGCGATTGCAGGACAGTTTTTAACAACATCCATTATTGATAAAGACAAAAATGGTGAGCCATCTGTCGAACTGAGTTTTAACGGTGCAGCTTTGGCAACAGATAGTCGAGGACAGGCACTATATATGGTTCCTGAGGATGCAACTCCGGGACGTTCGCTGAATGTTTGTCTCGCGTCAAGACCTGAGCTGGGCGCAAATCTCGTTGACATTCTGCAACCTCTCACGACCTCTTATGAGCAGCAAGCTCCGAAGATCGAACGAATTAGCTCGATGGTCGCGCCCCGTGCCATGCTCGTTGTCGAAGGTCACAATTTCGATGGTCATGCAGACCACAATCGCATTCTAATCGACGGATTGCAGGAAGCACGCATCATTGCCGCTTCTCCGGTACAGCTGAAAGCAATCCTGCCAGCCGGAGTAAGACCAGGCAATCATTCATTCTGCGTGGGAACCGCCGGTATGCGCAGTAATTCCGCTACTGTCGACGTGATTGCAGCCGAAGTGCAGCAAGACCCGAGAGAAGCAGGCAGAGAGAACCTCTCGAAGTTGGTGGTCAAAGTGTTGGGCACTAGCAGTAAAGTGAATGTTCGATTGACGAATAATACTCCGGATGTTTTGCGCATCCAACGAGGCAACGAGATGCTAGTCACCACTCCTGGTGGCATAAACAACTCGGTTGTCGTGGGTGTTCAAAGATTGAAAAAGGGCGCTTACAACGTTGAAGCAGTCATTGAGCAATAGCGGTCAAAACCCACAGCGCGCGAAGGTTTTCGCGTGCAAAATTTTGACCGTTGCTCAAATGTGCCAAGCCTGCATTGTTGCGTTGCCTCTGTATACTCAGTTCGGATATGCACAACCCGCGGGCGCACAACCTGCTCACGCGCAGCCAGCGCAGCAGCAAGCGACAAAACCAAAGAGCCCAGCAGAAATCATCAGCAATGCCTACTCTTTGATTCTAAACAGGAAGGCGACCCCGCAAGAGCAGCAGTACTGGAATGCGCGACTTGGCAAGTTTTCGCCCTTCGCCGTCACGGACTTGTATGACGGCTTGACGCGCTTGCCCGAATTTCGCAAACGCTTTGCCGGTCTTTCGCAAAAGGACAAAATAGCGCTCATGTATAAAACCCTGTTGAATCGTCCATCGGTCGATCCCGACAGTGAAAAGAAGTGGCTCAACTACCTCAAAACGCACACGCTTTCCGACACTATAGAAACAATCGTCTCATCACCCGACCACATAATGTTTGTCTACATGGCGGCTGGGCTATCCAATCAGCGTGAATCGGACGCTGTACATATTGCAGAGGACACGGCAGCGAAAAACCCGCGCCAAGCTGCCGAAATGTATAGGACCATAATCAAGTCTACGAAAGTTCCTGAAGTCTATTTCTTTCTCTCTCGCGTGCAGGCTGGATACGACATCAAAGCGGCGATCGAAACTCTGCAAGGAGAAGTTTCGCGCTTTCCGGATGACGCGCTCGCCGAGCTCAAACTGTCTTATCTTATGCACAACGTGGGCGCAATGGGCGTCTCAATCTCACGAGCGACGCATGCGATTAGAGTGAGCGACGAAAGAGCAGGGGCAGACTCATTGATAAGCTCAATGAGGGAGCGCCTCGACAAGGCAAAACACCCAGAGTGTTTGAGTCGCGAGATGCTCCTGACTCGTGCAGCTGCACACGATCGAGCGGATCAACATATCTTTGCGCTTCCCGAATTGGAAAGAGCCTTAGCAATCGGCGCCGGCGATGGCACCGTTTACACTCAACTGACAAATGTCTATTTCAACATCGGGCAATATACAAATGCGGTTGAGTACGGAGTAAAAGCAGAAAAGGTCTTGGGCGTTTCCTTCAGTATTCTCTGGCCGCGTAGCCTTTCATACTACGCACTGGGAAAATACAAAGAAGCAATTGCCGACTTCGACAAGGTGATTCCGCTCGGTCCGTTGCCGCGATTTTACGAAACGCGAGCAAAGAGTTACGAAAAGCTCGGCAGGTACAAAGATGCAATTCCGGACTACAACATACTTATTAAGGGCGACCCGAAAGCAATCAAAAATTATGTAGGGCGGGGGCGAAACTATTTGGCACTGGGCAAAACCAAGGAAGCATTTGCAGATGCGAATCGCGCTTTAAAAATTGGTCCGCGCTTTCGAGAAGCCTATAGATTCAGAGCTGAGTGCTACAGAAAAATGGGCAACAAATCAGCAGCAGATGCCGACCAGAAAAAATACGAGCAAATGACGAAACTGTACGAAGAGCCGAAAGATCTTGAATAACAGCGTTTTTTAAATTCTGCTCAACCAAGCCATTTCATGTAAAGACCGGTCTTAGAAAATACGAACATTCAGGATCGGAAGCCTCGATGTTGTTATTATGCTTGGCAGCCACCGGCGCTATTGACAACACTCTAATTATAGACACTCTTCAGTTGAAACTACTCGGTTAAAGCTATTCGGTTGTAACCATTCAGCTGAAATCTATTCAGAAGAGACGTCCCCCACCTATACGGCTAGTTTATGAGCCCACAGACTACAGAATCCAAGCCATCCCAAACAAAAGCAACCCAGGCGCAGCCAGCTCTCAAAGGAGAGAAGGTTTGGGAGCCGGAAGACAAAATCATTGTGACGGCTGGTCCAAGCAGCGCCGCGCGCACAAAGGACATTTTGACCATCCTGGTGACCGGTCTACCAATTGTTGGCGCCATCGGGACTTTCTTTTGTTGGACTGCAGCTAATTTCTATGTAGGCGATGTTGAGGTTCAGACCAGTCGACCGTACAGCACAATCACGGTCAAGGTTTTCGACAATAAAGGCTCGGAAGCTACTTTCCACACGCCAAAGTTTCAGCTCATGCCGGGCAATTACCATTTGGTGATAAATGCCGACAGTCTTGGCGCGCAGCACGCGGACACGAATGTTGCATTCCACGCAAAAACCAAAGTCCAAGTAGAACTGCCTAGCGATTTGGACAGACAAGAAGCTCAGGAAGAGCCGAAGGCGAAGGGTAAACATTTCTGGCAGTTCTGGAAGAAGAACTAAAACAGAAATGGGCAAAAGCCAAAATCCGCTTACACAAGCAGCGAAAACAGAGAATTCGAAGAGCGCATCTGAAGAAATCGCCACGCTTATCCCAGGTGGCGTAAACAGCCCATTTCGTTCGTTTCACGAAGTGGGCGGGCACACTATCTTTTTCAAAGACGCACAGGGGTCGAAAGTTACCGACATCGACGGCAACGTTTATATAGATTACTTGGGCGCGTGGGGACCCGCTATTCTAGGGCATTCCCATCCTTCAGTAGTGAAAGCCTGCCAGGACGCCGTCAGCGCTGGTGCTGTATTTGGTGCACCAACTTTGCTCGAGATGGAAATGGCAAAAAGTGTCATCCGACATTTTCCCAGTATCGATCAAATCCGATTTGTAAGCAGCGGCACTGAAGCAGTCATGAGCGCAATCCGCCTGGCAAGAGGTTTTACCGGTCGCGATGTAGTTGTGATGTTCGAAGGCGCTTACCACGGACACAGTGATTCTGTTCTTGGTTCTACAACTCATCAGTCGAGTTCAGGAGTCCTTGCAGGGACAAAACAACGAACGGTCTTAACACCATTCAACGATTTGGAAATGCTGGAAGCCACATTGAATAAGCTTTCCGGGCAGGTTGCGACAGTTATTATCGAACCCGTTTGCGGCTCGATGGGCGTAGTTTTGCCTGAGCCCGGTTTTCTCCAGGGAGTTAGAAAACTCTGCGACAAACATCATGTTGTTTTGATTTTTGACGAAGTATTGACGGGCCTACGTGTCGCAAAAGGTGGCGCTCAAGCGCTCTTTGGGGTAAAACCCGACCTGACCACTTTTGGTAAAGCATTAGGTGGCGGAATGCCAATCGGTGCATACGGTGGGCGCAGAGACATCATGGACGCGCTCATGCCTATCGGTGAAGTGTATCAAGCCGGAACATTTTCAGGGAATCCGGTCACTATGGCCGGTGGCATCGAGGTATTGAGATTGCTCGATGACGACAGCGTTTACGAAACCCTGGAAGCCCGTACTGCACAGCTTTTTGCAGGAATTGCAGAGTTCGTGACCGCCAAGTCTTTGCCCATTCAATTGCAACGCGCCGGATCAATGTTCTCGATCATCTTCAGCGACATTCCAGTAAAAAACTTTGTTGATTCAAAACGAATCGATGCTGAGCGCTTCGCTGTTTTCTTCAACAATTTGCTCGCCAATGGCGTGTATCTACCGCCCTCGTCGGTCGATGCAGCCTGTGTATCTGCTGCTCACAGCGAGCAAGATATCGAGGAAACCGTGGAGAAGGTCGCAGCCGCGCTGAAGAAGGCTTTCGCGTAAGGTAAGCAAGCCCTTTTAGTGTAGGGTAGATGCCATGCATCGACCGGCTGGAGCGCTCGCCCCTCCCAGATTTAAGACAGAGGGCGCTCAACGTGCCCCCACGAAACAAGAAAAAGGGCGCGTGCAACGCGCCCCCACGAAAGACAGAAAAAAAGGGCGCATGCAACGCGCCCCCACGAAACAAGAAAAAGGGCGCGTGCAACGCGCCCCCACGAAAGACAGAAAAAAAGGGCGCGTGCAACGCGCCCCCACGAAACAAAAAAAAGGGCGCGTGCAACGCGCCCCCACGAAGACAGAAAAAAAGGGCGCGTGCAACGCGCCCCCACAATAAAACCGGTCGACGCATGGCGTCGTCCTTACAATTAACGGAATGTTCTGCGCATGCTGAACAAATCAGAGAAAGTCTCCCAGATGACGGAGAACTTTCCGCCCGAAGCGCCAACCGACAAACGCGGCAGGTGTTCGATCGGAATCTCAATGACTCTGTAGCCTGCTCTTTCAGCGCGAATGCAGAGTTCTGCATCCACAAATGGAGTGTGCGACAGCAAGGTGATGCGGTCGACGATTTCGCGGCGGAAGAGTTTGATTGAGTTGACGTCTTTGTGCTTGTGACCATACATGACGCGCAACATCAGGTTATACACCTGCGATTGAATTTTTCTGCGCGGCGGGTCGTTGCGGTTGACTCTGTGCCCGATCACGAAATCATGGGTTCTGAGTCCTTTCGCCATCGCGAAGATCTCTTTCGGTGCGTACTGATAGTCACCCGGCAAAGAGAAGACGAGGTCTTTCTTACCTGCTAGATAAAGCTCTCTGATGGTGAATCCGAAACCTTTGTTCTCGGGGTGGTTGATGATTACCACGTTGGGAAACCATTTCGCACACTGTTGAACTACAGCCAGAGTATTGTCGCGGCTGCCGTCGTTGCAGACGATGATTTCATAGTCTGAGCAGGCTTCTTTCAGAAGCGCATCGGCATCGGTGATCAACTTTCCGATGGTTGTTTCGTCATTGTAGGCCGGTATCACTAGCGATACCGATCCCGGAATGGCTTGCATCCGTCTCGGAAGTGTTGCTGTATTTGAGCTTTGCTTTACGCTGATGTCACTCATTTGATTTTGGCTCCGCTTCAGTTTATGAAATCGAGTTGGCAGTTACTTTAGGAGATTTGGAAGAGTTTTGCTCGCTGCTATAGCTTTTGATTGCTTCGATGACTTCATCGACTTGCTCATCAGTTAAGCAGGGGTGCATTGGCAGAGAAAGAATTCGATTGACGATTTTCTCTGTCACAGGAAGCGAACCAGGTTGGTATCCGAGATAGCTATAGGCTTTCTGTAGATGTGCCGGGTTTGGATAGTGGATCAAACATTGGATGCCTTTCTCCAGCAAATATGCTTGCAGTCCGTCGCGATCATCGGTCTGGATTACGTACAGGTGATAGACGTGTTTGCGTCCTTCTGCCTCATACGGAGTTTCAACAACACCTTCCAGGCCTTCGTTGTAGCGCTTCGCGATTTCGCGACGGCGCTCATTCCATTGCTCAACATAAGGAAGTTGAGCATCGAGAATTGCAGCTTGCATTTCATCAAGACGGCTGTTGATGCCGATGATGTCGTGATAGTAGCGCTTCGACTGACCGTAATTACGCAGCTTTACGAGCTTATCGAAGTTTTCGCTGGAGTTGGTCGAAACAGCACCGCCGTCGCCAAACGCGCCCAGGTTCTTGCTCGGATAAAAACTAAAGGCACCGTAGTCGCCCAAAGTTCCAGCAATCGCACCTTTATAAGTAGCGAGAGTCGATTGCGCACAATCTTCTAGAAGCATGATCTTGTGTTTTGCAGCAATCTTGAGCAAAGGCTCCATGTCCACCATTTGACCGTAGAGGTGCACAGGCACGAGAGCTTTGGTCTTCGGGGTGATCTTCGCTTCGACGAGATTCACGTCCATTACATAAGTCTTGGGGTCGATGTCGACGAAAACAGGCGTGGCGCCGGTCATCGAAATCGCAGAGATGGTAGGCACGGCGGTGTGTGCGACAACGATTACTTCATCGCCAGTAGTCACTCCGGCCGCTGCCAGAGCCAGATAGATAGCCTCAGTACCGGATGCGCAACCAGCGGAATAGCCGGCGCCCAATGCTTTTGCAAAGCTGGCTTCGAATTTCTCGAGTTCGCTACCCAAGATATAGTGACCGCTTTCAAGAACGCGATGGACCGCCTGGTCAATCTGGCTCTTATAAGCCTGGTAGTGCAGCTTCATGTCGCCGAATGGGACTTTCACCGGTTCGCTCCTTTGATCTGTAGAATCTGGCCCACACATACTAGAAGAAATGGTCAAGAAGCGAATTAAGAGCAACTTAATTGACATCTGACGAGAAGTCACAGAGCGGTGGGATTTCCGCCAATTGTCGCCGGTTTGCGTGGTAAAATCATTGCCTTGGATTTAGCGGGCGCCGTTTTCCGAAACGCGCACAGGATCACCATTTACGCCTGCGTCCAGAACAACAAAACGTTAGCGCGAATTTAGAGTTAGACGCAGATCATGATCGAACAATTCAAAGGTAAGACAGCTCTCATAACTGGTGGCATGGGCTTCATCGGTTCGAATCTGGCTATAAAGCTGGCAGAGCTGGGCGCGAAGGTGACTATTCTGGACGCCATGATCCCGGATTACGGCGGCAACGTCTTCAACGTCACCGAATCTGAAAAAATCCGCATCAACTTTTGCGACATCAGAGACCCCTCAGCCGTCGATTGGCTGGTGCGCGGTCAGGACTATGTTTTCCACCTTGCTGGTCAGGTTTGCCACCTGATGAGCCTTTCCAATCCGTTTCCGGATATTGAGATGAATATCACCGGCACCGCCATTGTTATGGAGGCGCTGCGCAAACATAATCCGGACGCGATAGTTGTTTACACAGGTACACGCGGACAGTATGGCTCGGTTGTTTCGATGCCGGTCAACGAAGAAGCGCCGACAAATCCAAAGGGCATTTACGAGATTTCCAATCTCACCGCCGAAAAAATCATCAAGGTATACAACGATGTGCACGGCATTCGTTCTTGCTCATTGCGCTTGAGCAATATTTACGGACCGCGTTCGCAAATGATGCACTCGCGCTTCGGCGTCGCCAACTGGTTCATCCGCCTGGCGATGGACGACGACACAATTCAGGTGTTCGGAGACGGCAGCATTCTGCGCGATTTCTGCTACGTGGATGATTGCGTCGATGCAATCTTGCGCGTCGCCACCACCCCTGAATGCTATGGAGAAATCTTCAACGTCGGCTCTGACATCCCGGTCAGCTTCAGAGAATTGTGCGACGCCATCGTAAAAGTGGCGAAGTCGGGTCGTTGGCAGTTTGCCGAGTTTTCGCCGGAAAGAAAAGCTCAAGAACCGGGCGATTTTTATTCGGATATCTCCAAAATCGAACGCTTCACAGGCTGGCGTCCTCGTACCGGCTTGGAAGAAGGCATCGCCAAAACCATCGAATACTACGCGAAGCACCGCGACCAATATTGGACCAAGCCGGAAAAAACTTTGCCCGCATCGGACAAAGAAAAGGTCACAGCGACCAAGCGTTAGTCCGACATTTTCTTTTGGGTTAACCCCAGTGCAATTTTTCTAGCCTGCGTAAAAAATGGGCATGAGGAGCAATCATGCCAAAAGTCTGCTAAATCAGGCAAAAGGACGAAGTCGAGCCAATCGATTGCGGATTGACTCGCGCAAAATCAAGTCTGGCGAAATGGTCAGAACACAAATGAGTTTGAACTCAATAAGGATACGAATGAAAAATAAGTCTCGCCTCGTCTTCAGCTCATTGCTGTTATGCAGCATGGGTCTTTCAAGTCATTACGCACGCGCAGACAATCTTGCGGCTCTTCAAACCGCGGAAGCAAGCGTAAAAACGTTTGAATCACGAGGACAAACGGCCAGCCCCTCGTATGTTTATCAACTAATGAAACTCGCCAACGCGTACAAAGCAAACGGTCAAAGAAAGGAGGCTAATGAGACATATCGCAAGGCAATAGAAATCGGATCGACGATAAAGAACTTTGATGTGCCGGGCACAATGATGAACTGGGCAACAAGTCTTACCTACCGACCACAGATTGCAAGATTTATGACGCCCGCTGAATCACAGAATTACGCAGGGCTGGAAAGCGCGTACAGGGCCGACTTACAAAACGCCGAAGAAGTTGTTGCAGAAGGACTGAAATTGGTAAGCAAACTTCCGATTAATTCGGCGCAACGCTTGAGTTTCATGGTCAACGCAATCGGATTCTATAAATCGTTGGGAAAACAGCGCGAAATGAACATTGTCTTGAGGTCATTTGATGCGCTGGTCGACGCACTTGGAAGTACTCCAAAATTGTCAAACGAAGAAGCGGTACGAGTTGCAAAAAACTTGATCGCTGTGTCGCAATTCCTTTGTGAATCTCCATCCAATACAGATTTCACCGCAATGGCAACCAAGGAAGTAGTTAACGATAGCGAACCATTCTTAAGCCCGTCGTCGACACGCCTATCGAAGTTCAAAGCCGGAGAAAAATACGAGCTACGAGCAATAACGTTTTACGACAAACTGCCTGAAAGCGACCAGAGGAGAATAGCGGCACACCGTCGCCTTGCAAAATGGTATGCATTTTTCAAACAAACCGACCAGGAAAAAGCCCAGACGCAGATTTTGAGTAAGTTATTGCACTCGACCGATAAGAATGTCCTCTTTCCTCCCAAAGATCCTTGCCATGGGTGCGGCAGGGGATAATTACATTTGAGCACACTGGTGTATTGAATATTTCGAGGGTCTAATGAAAAACACATCTTCAAAGGTAGTCACTTCATTAGTCGCCTTGGGAATTATGGTTGGTTCTTTACCAGCGCGCGCAGACAAAGCGGCAGTCAAAATTGCCGAAAAACAGTTCGAGGAATTTATCGCGCAGCAGGGAAAAGACAATGCGCAATACCCTATCCGCCTAGCCAATCTTTGCAGCATGTACGCAAGAAACGGCATGATAAAAGAAGCCGATGAGACGTTTAACAAAGCAGTCGTGGCTCAAAAGGCAACCGCCAATCCTAAGAACAATCCGTTGCCGAATATGTTTAGCACCTACGCACTAGCTTTGCTCACTGCAAGCGCTGAAAAATCGTACTCAGACAGCTTGCGCCGCGAGTTGAAAGCAAAAGCCCAACAGGTTTTACATGATGGTCAACCGTATGCCAATAAGTATCCAGCCGCATCACTCGAAAGACTTTACTATGGTTTGCGTGCCATTCAAGGTTATCGAATGGCAGGAATGGAGGCGGAAGAACGAGAGACGACAGCAGCTTACGATCGCGAGCTAAAACTTCTCGAGTCTGACATCAATTTAAAACGCGAAGAGTATCTTTCACTAGCAATGATGTTGCTCCGTATGGCGCAGTTGTACGCGCCTTCACCGGCATTCCGCGCTGCACGTATGATGCAACCAATGCAGGTAGTCCCGGACGATTCGCCAACAAAGCCGGGCACAATAAAACACAAGGATTTCAAACTCGCAGAAGACTATCATTTGCGAGCGCTAAATGCCTACGACCGCCTTCCGCCTGCCGATCCGACAAGAATTGATGCGCATCGGAATATGGTCTTTTGGTACCACTTATACGGCGATACGAAGAAAGAAGAGTTTGCTACGAAGATTTTGAGCGACCTGATGCACACAACCGACCGCAACACGCTGTTTCCCCCAGCACCGCCCTGCCCAGCGTGCGGGATGGGGTAGCGCCAAGACTTACCAAAAATATAGTAATTTCACGGTGTTCGCCGTAGGAAAATGCTGGTAGGGTTTTTAATATCGTAAAATCGTCCGGAGAGCAAAGCTGCCGGCTGACCGTAAGAAAGTTACTAAGCAACTTCTGTCGTTTCCTATGTCTTACTCCTCGCATTTTGCGAGAGTAAAAACACTTCCGGGAAGTACCGATGGAGACTTAATTGCATGCAAAGAAATAGAAGAGCTTCTAAACGAGAAACGCTTCTCGCAATCATGTTCGCAGCTGGAATTCTTCAGCACCAACTTCCTGCAGAGGGGAATGCACCTGTCAAATTGCAAAAAACACCGGAACCGGCGCAATTGAATGAATCAGCGATACAAATGATTGCGAAACGCACAGAAATGCCCGCAGAGGTTCGTGCATACTATTTGCTTCGCCTGGCTGAAGCATATCTTGCAAACAACGATCAAAAGATCGTAGATGACAGCTTCAGAAGTATCCAGCCAATGCACGGAAACTTGCTATTCAAGAGAGGCAAAGTTCTGGATGATTGGGTACTTCAAGTCGTCGAAAATACCGAGGGTAACAAGCACGGGATGAGTTACACAGCAGGCAAATCTGCGCGCCAGACAAGCTCGCCGTCCATAATTAAAGCTGCAGATTCAGCAGTTCTGGCGGCTCTGAAGCAACTAGAAAAAGTCTCAAACAAAACAATGATTTTAGACATGTATTTAATCGCAGAAAATCTCTTTAAAAGAACCGGTAATGAGAGCGGCGTTCAGCGATGCAAGAAATACCTAGACAACTCGATCCTGTCATGTGAAAAAAATCCGTCCGTCATCGGAGGAGAGGCAGTGGCAGTCTCAACGATTTTGAACGTGATGGCAAACAGAAAAATTCCTGTCAGAATACCGGATTTCTCTCCTGAGACTACTCCCGGGGCGCGAGTACCGAGAGTTAAGCCATTCAGCGAGGCCGATTTTAGAGAAAGTGAAAGTCTCAAGCTAAGAGCTGCAGCAATAATCGATCGGCTATCGCCGAGCAGTCATGAACGCAGGAAAACGCATAGAGACCTGGTTCTTTGGTATTTAGCCTTGAACAAACCAGAATTGGCAAAAGTGCAAAAACAAATTTTGTTCCAACTTGTTGGCACTGAAGACGAAGATATTCTGTATGCTAAACCCGGTGGTTGTGGGCATGTTAGTTGGTGGCAAACAGGCAAATCCTACAAAGGCGCGCTTATTGGCTGTGGCATGGGTTAAACCGAATTGGGACAAAGATATACGCCTAAAATCCGCGGCTGAGAGAATCAAGAACCAATGAGAAAAATAAAGCCCGACGAAAAAAATAATAGAACAAGATCGTTGATTGCAATTGCTTTCGCAAGCGGAATTCTCTTTCCGCAAATTTCTCTTTCTGCGGACAATAATTCCAACTCGACTAACATTACTGCAGCACAAGATTCCGTTATTGCACAACTGTCAACAAACCAAGATCTTTCTCCGGAGGTTAGAGCCTATTATCTGCTGAGAGTCGCTACGGACTTTTTGATCGGAACAGAGACCCAGTCAATCAATGCGAGATATGCAAACCTCAGAGACAATCTTTCTTTTCTGGAAAACGTCGAAAAAAGAGAAGGAATATTTGTCTCGTGGGCAGATCAAATTGATTCTGATGAAAATGGAACATCGTATCCGCCCAATTCAGTCACAAAGTCAAACAAGAAAGTGTGGACAACGTCAGCTGAAAATATGAGATTAGCCGACAAATCCGCAAAATCTGCTGTCAGGCAACTAGAGAAAGCTTCCAAATCATTCACGAAGTTGAATCTTCACTTCATTGCGTTGAGAGTATTTACCAAGCTTGGAGACACAATCGAAGCGCGTAAATGCGAAATACTGTTGAACACCGCAATTAGCGATTGCGAAAAGAACCCTTCTGCATCCACAGAGGAAAGGAAAGCAACAGCCTCGGTGCTTAACTTGATGTCAAACGAGTCTATTTCGCTTCGCATAGCCGACCCTAGTTATCCATGGGGAGGTAAAACCAAGCCATTAGAATCATACTCCGAAAGAAATTTTCTTGAGAGCGAAAGCCTAAGATTAAGGGCAGCAGCAATTCTCGATAAGTTGCCCGCGATTGATCATGCACGAAGGATGGCGCACAGGAATTTGACACTCTGGTACAGAGAACTTGGCAAAAAGGAAAAGTCTGAGCAGCAGAAACAACTACTTTTTCAACTGGTTGGTGACAAAAGCGACAGCCTTTTATATCCTCGGCAAGCAGGATGCGGACATATTGTGTGGTGGGAAACCAAGGAACTCCGGATTCGGGGTGGCTGCGGCATGGGTTAGCATAGAATGAAGGGAAGTATCTCTGCTTCGCTGCGACTCCAAAATCAAACGGACAAAGTGTGATTAGGTTTTAGACTTTGAAAACACCCAGCAAAAACGAACGGCAGAAAAAGGCGTTACTAGCAATTGTCTTTGCAAGCAGCCTACTTAATGCACTCCTACCTGTCAGTGCAGCGAACGAGAACAAATCAGAGTCACATTCTCTCATCGGACAAAAAATCGCCAACAATTCACATCTGTCTCCTGAAATAAGAGCATTCTTTCTACTGACACTTGCAAGAGACTATTTGGCTGGATGCGATAAGAAAGATCTTGAAGCGAGATTTTCTGAACTAGCGAACCAAACGAAAGCCTTCCAAATTCCCAGAAGATTCAGAAACACCCTTGATGGCTGGGCGCAAGATGTTTTTACAGGAAAATTTTTCTTTGTTTTCAAAGACAATAAGCCAGAGCCGCATAAAACGAACACTGAAGAGAAGAAGCAAAATAGAGCTTTGGCAAATTCCGCAATCGATCTAGCAGTGTCGCAACTAGATGCGATGACAGACAAGTACTCGAAGTTGATAATATGCTTTATCGCCATGCGAATTTACGAGAAAACTGAAAACACTACTGGAATTTCGGAATGCAAAACTCGCATTGATGATGCAGTTAAAACTTGTGAGGCAAAGACGCAAATCGACATACAAGAAATTGAATCTGCATGCACCGCATTGAACTTGCTTGCAATGGACATTATTCCGATCAGCATTACGGATAGGGAGCCGAAAAGCGCAATCGGCGAGCGAAAAATACATGTTAATCCATTTACTAAAAGCGACTTCAACAAAAGCGAAAAGCTCCGGTTAAGAGCAATCACACTTGCAGATCGCCTAGGACCAGATCAACATCTTAGGCGAAAGATGCACCGAGATATGGCACTCTGGTACGAGCAACTTGGGAAGAAGTCACTCGCTGATAGCGAAAAAAATGTCCTGTATAACTTGGTTGGGATTAGAGATGAAAAAATACTCTATCCAGTTGACGGTGCTTGCGGTCACCTGAGATGGTGGACTTTACAGCAAGATATGTATGCCGTAGATTGCGGTATGGGTTAGGTATTTCGCAGAACGAGACCAGGTGGACGGATGCAATACAAACCTAAACTTGGACTATCGTTGATGCCGACGGAAGACTTCGAGCAGGCGACGGTTCCGCTGTTTCAAAACGGGCAAGTAAAAGCAATCGAGTGGAGTTTTGACTTTTCATGGAATGGTGCACAAGTCAGCGAATGGTGTATCAAAATACTCGACGAATTCAGCGCGAAGAAGGCTTTGACAGGGCACGGTGTCAATCTATCGCCACTTTCTGCACGGTTTTCACAACGCCAAGAGAAATGGCTCGATAACGCAAGAGAAGAATTCAAGGCTCGAAAATATGTTCATGCATCAGAGCATTTTGGTTTTTCAGAAGCAGGACCAATTGCGCAGGGTGCACCACTTGCGGTACCAATGAATGCCGAGTCCTTGCGCAAAGGCAAGGAGATGCTGAAGCGCTACGCTGATGCAACGCAATGCCCGGTGGGACTGGAGAATCTAGCATTTGCATTCAGCCTCGAAGATGTGAAAAGGCAGGGAGATTTTATCGACCAATTGATTTCCGCGGTAGATGGTTTCTTGCTATTAGACTTGCACAATATTTACTGCCAATTAGCAAATTTTGGCGTCGCAGAGCTAGAACTTTTGAACTCATATCCGCTGGCTAAAGTACGCGAAATTCATCTCTCCGGCGGCACATGGAGCCATTCCATATCGGGTAAACGAGCTGCTGTGCGCCGTGATACGCACGATGATGCCGTGCCTCAGGAGGTTTTCAATCTCGCAACGCTTGCACTGAAACTGTGTCCCAACATTGAATTTGTGATTATGGAAAGACTCGGTTACACGATGATGGAACCTGAAGCACAAGAAGAATTCCGCGAAGACTTCGAAACGATGGAAGAAATTTTGGAGTTCTGCTATGCCTGATAAAGAAATAAAAGCGAACGAGGAGGAAACGCTAGCAAAGTTCCAAGACGCACTTCTCGAGCTGCTCGCAAGTGGGCAATCGGAGCACGACATTTTTGAAACTTTGAAGTCCGACCCAAAATTCGACGACTATCGAGATTACATCTCAGAGTTTGACCCCGACATGGTTGCGGTCGCCTGTGAGCTTATGGGTAAGTGGGCAAAGCGTAAAGATGAAGAGCAGAACGTCCGCTAGGAGTGTGGTCGACGTATGGCGTCGACCCTAAGTCAAACGCGGACAGTTATTACTTCTCACGGAGTTCGTCTTGAATTTGTTTGAGTTCGTCTTCGCTGAGACAGCTGTGCGATTGAAGGCGATCAGACAACCAGCCGGAAAGCTCTTTGCGCTCATCGCCTTTGAAGAACACGCTCGTCATGCGGCTGCCAAACCAGGAGGCAAGTTCCAAAACTTCTTTGAAGGAAACTTTAGTTCCCTCATGTTTGGTCTCGCACGAACGCGACATCAACCATGATGTGAATTCCTCTACCTCGCCAGGCGTAAGTTTTGCGTCTTGAACTCTTCCGCCAAGCCACTGTTTGAAGTTATCTTCATCGTCTTCGCGATTGGACACGGCGCTTACGACTCAAAAGACTCATTGCCATATGAGGGTTCACTACCGTATGCAACATTCGCACGGAAGTTATCTGCGAAGGATTTTGTCTTCAACAAAGCAAGGCCAATTCCTTCTTGATCCATAACCGTGCCGCGATAAGGATCGGTGACTTGATCGTGTCCCATCTGGCGAAGTACTTGTTGGATGCACCAAGTGCCATATTCTTCAATGGACTCTGCGAATTGTCTTTCGTCTGGCGTGATGCCGATAGCTATGAACAAACCGAAGCCACCAGAAGGTAGGTAATACCAACAATCAGGTGCATCGTCTGGATACCAAATAAAGATGTTACTGAGCTTCGAGTTGGAGCCCGGAATGATCGGTCCGTTCAAATCTATTCGAACACCAGGCGATAGGGTGCCGGCATGATTGAGAATGTAGAACGCCAGGGTGCGAAGAATTTGCGCAGCCCATGGCATATCTTCCTTTGTCTTAATCATGATCTCGCAGCCAAAGCCAGTAACTTCCGCAGGTGCATCTTGCAGCCAGGGACTGCTCAATCCAGCGGTGACATAGGTCCAGTAAGGGCGTGTCGGATCCGGTGCGTAGACGAGGATATTGAGGTGCTGCTCGTCGAGATTAGGATTTCCAGGATCACCAGTTTCGCCGCGCTCTACTTGATCCTCAGGCAAAATAACATCCTCAGCCTTTAGCACCGGTGGCGGTGCATAGGGACCAGGAGTTACGTATCTAGGCTCGCCGAATAATTCGCGGTAAAGCTCATCGCGAGTGTTCCAGGATTCAATAAGCAAGTTACGCTGCCTGACAGCTGCTTCACGTGCTTCCTCTGGAGAGAGCTGTAGTCCCTGCAGCATTTTGAAAACGCGAGAATCCTCGAGTTGGATTTCCTCATCAAAAACTTCCGGCTCACCGCCGCCAGCATCAATAAACTTCTGCGCTTGCAAATGTTCTTGCTCAGATGGTTTAGGTTCCGATTTTTTCGCCGCCGACTTCTTTGGCTTATCGTCGCCCGATTTACCGGATTTGCCCTTGGGCATTAGTCTTCCTCAAGCTTGAGCACAGCCATAAATGCTTCCTGCGGAATCTCGACGCGTCCAACGGACTTCATCCGCTTCTTACCTTCTTTTTGTTTTTCCAAGAGTTTGCGCTTACGGGAGATGTCACCACCGTAGCACTTCGACAAAACGTCTTTGCGCTGGGCTGAAACTGTTTCACGCGCAATAATCTTGCCGCCGATTGCCGCTTGAATCGGAACTTCAAACATCTGTCTGGGGATAAGCTTTTTCAATTTCTCTGCAAGCAAACGACCATAACTTGCAGCGCGCTCACGGTGAACAATCGCAGAGAGGGCATCACAAGGTTCGCCGCTGATGAGAATATCCAGCTTCACGAGATTGGATTCACGGTACTCATGAAAGTGATAATCGAGACTTGCATAACCGCGAGAACGCGACTTCAATTGGTCGAAGAAATCAGTGATGATTTCTGCCAAAGGCAGCTCGTAATGCAGCATCGCACGACGCGGATCCAAGTACTTCATATCTTGGAAGATACCGCGGCGCCCCTGGCAGAGTTCCATAATCTGCCCGACGAAGTCATTCGGCACCATGATTGAAGCAGACACGTATGGCTCTTCAATCATCGTACGATAGTTTGGATCGGGCAAAAATGCAGGGTTCTCAATCATAAGAACACTGCCATCTGTCTTCGTCACGCGATATACAACTGAGGGAGCCGTCGTAATCAGTCGCAAGTCGTACTCGCGCTCAAGACGCTCCTGAATGATTTCCATGTGCAGCAAACCAAGGAATCCACAACGAAATCCGAAACCGAGCGCCTCGGAAGTTTCTGGTTCGTACTGCAAGGAAGAGTCATTGAGAATCAGCTTTTCGAGCGCTTCGCGGAGATCCGGATACTGCTCGTTGTCGACTGGATAGAGTCCGGCGAAAACCATCGGCTTTGCGGGGCGATAACCCGGCAATGGCTCGGGTGCAGGTCTGTCCTGGAGTGTAATCGTATCGCCGACGAGCGTCGCTACGTCTTTGATAGACGCGGCGAGATAACCTACTTCACCGGGTCCTAATCTGTCGACCTTGTACTGCTGTGGACGCAGAACGCCCAACTCCGTGACCTCGAAATCGGACTTGTTATTCATGAAGCGAATCTTGTCGCCCATTTTGATTTCGCCATCTTTAACGCGGAAATAAACGATGATGCCGCGATAGCTTTCAAAATAGCTGTCAAATACAAGCGCGCGAAGCGGCTTGTCGACTGTATTTTGCGGGGGTCCTATGAAATTCACGATCGCTTCGAGGGTTTCTTCAATACCGATATGATTCTTTGCCGAAGCCAAAACAGCATGGCTGGCATCAAGCCCGATAACTTCTTCAATCTCAGCGCGGATGCGCTCAGGATCGGCACTAGGCAAGTCGATCTTGTTGATAATTGGCACGATTTCCAAATTGTTCTCCACCGCAAGGTGGACGTTTGCCAAAGTTTGCGCTTCAACGCCCTGACTAGAATCAACTACTAGCAACGCGCCTTCGCATGCAGCAAGACTGCGTGAGACTTCATAACCGAAGTCGACGTGCCCAGGCGTGTCGATCAGATTCAAAATATATTGCTTGCCATCCTGCGCCGTGTATTCCATTCGCGCCGGCTGCGCTTTGATGGTGATGCCGCGCTCGCGCTCGATATCCATGGTGTCGAGGATTTGAGCCTGCATGTCGCGCTTGGCGATAGTCTTGGTGTATTCCAACAAACGATCGGCCAGCGTCGATTTGCCATGGTCGATGTGGGCGATGATGGAAAAGTTGCGGATGAGATTAGGGTCGGCTGTCACTGGGATCCAAATAAAATTTGCTGGGAGTTAAACGCGTTAGCTCTTATTAGCGCGGCTTCACAAAGACCAGAGCGCGCGCCTGTGGTCTAAACAAACCGTATGATATCAGGGAAAAGCCCGCCAGGTGCCCACCTGAAGGTTTTGACAAGAAATCAGCAATAAAACCACACTAACCCGTTGCTCTATTTGGTCGGGCGCGGTCTTTCGGGGGCTGTGAGATGTTCCGTAACGCAGGCAGGCGCCCGTCTCATAGCTCCTTAACGGCGTGTTAAAATTCGATTTTAGGGTGTAGTTGGGCTTGGCGTCCTCTCGGGCGCGTGGAGCACAATTTCCGCTCTGGTAACCATTGGCGACCGCCGGCGACAATTACTTCCAGACCTTCACCCGACAACCTGAGTTATGCCAAAGAAAGAAACCCGGAGACACATGACGCATCCCTTCCTCAAAGAGCTCGCGAAAAGACCTCTACTTGCAGATGGAGGCATAGGCACACTGCTTTATGCTCGGGGCGCATCCCCGGAAGCAAGCTTCGAGCACCTCAACCTGACCAAGCAGGATGAGATTCAAAAGGTCCACATCGATTACATCAACGCGGGTGCTGATGTTATCGAGACAAACTCTTTCTCTGCCAACAGGTACAGATTGGCATCGTTCGGTCTTGAGGCGGAAACTCACAAAATCAATTTGTGGGCAGCCAAGGTTGCAAGAAACGCGCGAGAGGTCGGCGGGCAACCGGTGTTTGTCGCAGGTTCGGTCGGACCTACGGGCAAATTGATGGCTCCTATTGGTGATGTAACCGCCAATGATCTGAAGGACGCATTTACAGAGCAAATGGAAGCGCTTTTGGCGGGCGGCGTGGATTTGTTTATGATCGAAACAATGTCCTCGCTGGAAGAAACAGCCATTGCCGTTCGTGCGGCCAGAGCTGTTTCAAAACTTCCAGTCGTCGCACAAATGAGTTTCTCCCCAGATGGTCACACACTTTTGGGCGTGACACCGGAAGATGTGGTGAAGCTTTTCGTCGAGTTAGGCGCAGATGCACCTGACGTCATTGGTATCAATTGCGGTGCGGGTCCGGGACCAGTATTTGATTCGCTTCTGCGCATGTCTCATGCTTTGAAAGAGCGTGGTGTAGACCCTGCGAAGCTCAACTATTCATGCTTACCCAACGCAGGTCAGCCGAGCTTGAGCGGCGGCAGATATCAATTTATGTCAGGACCTGATTACTGCGCATCTTATGTTGAGCCATACGTGCGAGCGGGTGCGCGCTTGATTGGTGGATGTTGTGGTACGACTCCGCATCACATCAAAGCTATGCGAGCGGAGCTTGACAAATACATCGAGTCGCAGAAAACCGCTTCGGCTGCGACTGCTCAAGATTTGCCTGCGATGAAACCAGAAGCACTGATTTCTCTTTCTGGCAAAACACGTCCTACAGAAACTAAGAAGGAAGTACCCAAGCCAGGCAATGAACTTCCCGCATTGGCAGCGCGTTTAACAGCAGCGAAGGCAAATCCGAAAAATGGTGATTTCTATGTGAGCGTAGAACTCGATCCACCCAAAGGCGCTATTGCAAGAAAAATATTGCAAGCGGCGGAAACATTGAAAGAAGCAGGCGCAGACGCAATTAACGTCGGAGACAGCCCGATGGCTCGTGTGCGTATGTCATCGCTCGCGACCTGCCAATTGATCTCGACAAAAGTCGGAATCGAAACCATCATCCACTTCACCACACGCGACCGCAACTTGATGGGCATTCAAGCCGACCTTCTCGGCTGCCAGGCTCTCGGCATTCACAATGTCATTGCACTTACTGGCGACCCGCCTGCACTGGGTAACTACGTGCATGCGACTGCAGTGTATGACGTCGACTCCGTAGGTTTGATCAAAATCATTAGCCAGCTCAATCAGGGCTTGGACATTGCAGGCAATTCGATTGGAACGCCAACATCGCTATCAATCGCATGCGCGCTCAATCCGACTCACGAAAATCGCGCACAAGAACTCGATCGTTTCGGCAAGAAAATTGAGGCAGGTGCTCACTTCGCGATGACGCAACCACTGTATCAATTGAGCGACCTCACCAACTTCCTCGATGAATTTGGCGAGTGCAAAATTCCAATTCTCGTTGGCATTATGCCGCTGCACAGCTTCAAGCACGCAGAGTACTTGCACAACGAAGTGCCCGGCATCACGATTCCCGACAAGGTTCGCAAAGCCATGGAAAAGGCAGGCGACCAGGGCGCTGCGGTTGGTTTGGAACTCGCGGAAGAACTGCTGGAACAACTTCGTCCCTTGTGCCAAGGAACATACGTCGTCCCATCCTTCGGTCGCTACGACGATATGTGCCAGTTCGTAAAACGCATCAAGAACAAGTCGCAAGCAAAAGCCGGCGCTAAGTCGTAATAAGCGTTAGAAATCGAGTCTGAATGCGAGTGAAATGACATAAGCCGGGCCCGGGGGCCCAGCTCGTTGTCAGCGCGGAAAAACTTTGTGTCGGACTTTGTGCGAAATTTGCAGTGGACTTAGTCGACGCGGAAGGAGAGACCACCTGAGCTGACGATCCAATGGTCGCCGCAAGCGGTTCGAGCAGTGACAATGCTGTGTTGCAGGGAGACGATTGCTCCTGATGCGTACTCGGCATACATGATGTCACCGCTTTGGTCGGTGTAAAACTTGCTGCCGTCTGGCGCAATAAATGGCGTCATATCGCTAGGTTCGAACGACTCTAGCGAGCGGCTTCGACATTTGCCGGGAAACAATTCTCTCAATTGAGAGTACAGACAATCGTTGAACATTGTCGTTCCATGTGAGGGAGTGCAAGGGGATTGATGCCAAAAATTGTATTTGGCAATTTGGAAATTATTGGGGAGCGCTCAAACAAGCTACTAGCCCGGTTGTTCAAACCGGGCTAGGCTTCTGCACCGAAAATTGTTGTTTGTCCTACGAGAGACTTTCAAGCGGGCGGCTACCGCACTTTGTCGAACTTATATACATCGTGCTCGGTGGAGGTGTCCGTGCTGATTGCGTCCTTGTCGTTGGGGTCATTGATGCGACGTTGAATCTCATCCGCCTTCTCGAATCGGTTGGTTTTCTTCAAGAGGTTGACATAAAGTTCCAGAGCGTCGATGGTTCTTCTATGTTGGCGTCCATATGCTTTGGTGCGAATACTGATCGCACGTTTCAACAGCGGCTCTGCAACTGAAAAGCGTTCTTGCGCCATGTACACGCGCGCAAGATTCTTCAATTCTGTCGAGACGGTGTGATGTTCTTCGCCAAAGGTATCTTCGCGAATCTGCAGAGCTTCAATGAGCAAAGGCTCCATCTCTTTGTACATTTTTTTGCGACAGTACAAATCTGCGAGTTTTGTCAGAGCGTCAGCCACTGAGACATTTTTGCTTCCGACCATTTGGCGCAGCAGTGTAATTTCAGACTGCGCCTCCATGATCATTGATTCGGTGACCTTCTTCGGCTTGTCTGTCTTACCGCTCAAGTCCGTGTGAGACAGACCTAACTCTTCATGATCGCTTGTTGCGGAGCCGAGTCGCGGCTGTTCGTTAGTGGACTTCATTTTTGCGAAGTACGCATCAACTGTCGGAATGCCGCCCATGGATAGAGTTAGCGGCGTATCTTGCAATGTTCTGCGCGCATGAGGTGGAATCGTGCCTCCGCGTCGTGCCGCAGCAGCTTCCTTCTCTCTCTTCTTCTGGCTGATCTCATACAGCTTCTGTCCAACCGCAGCAGCGCTGGCGCGGTGAGGTGCGGCGGCCACTTCTAGTATGCTGAGCGCGCGTTCGTATATCGTTTCTGCTTTGAGCAAATCGCCCTGGTCGAGATAAAGTCCGGCCAACCGCTGAAGTGTTATCGCCACTTCTGGGCTGCTCGAGCCCAACGCTTGCTCTTGAATGGTCAAAAATCTTTCGACATCTTCGATACTGTTTACTTTCATTTTGGCACCGGCTTTGAATCCACACTCTATTTTCGAAAGGCGCCCTGGCATGAATATAGGCGGCGCCGCGAGCACCGCAAACGGCGCCCTCGCAACTGAGCTGCAAGCTGACAAACGCTATTTGGCTGTTCGGGTCTCTTCGGGAAATCCTGCCCGCAGGAGGACCCGTTATCATTCTCCCCCCATTTTTCAATAGCCGAATTCCCCCATGCTTATAAACATGTACAGGGTAGGGGATACAAGACGACGGGGTTGCGAAGGCAAGAGCGTCACCCAGCTGGGTTTTTAGACCAATACATAGTCTTTTCGGGGTCTACAGGGGCCCAATTTTCGTGTATGGGTATGCCCCATTCGACCGCCCGGCGCAAACGCGGGTTCGACCAAGGAGGCATAAACGCAAAATTCCAGCCTGGCGTAGCTTTCCCAATTCAGAGAGTTCTAATTTCTTATATATAGAACCTTGTTTCGGTACCAGATAGCCACAATGCGAGATCTGAGCCGGCGAGCCGCGTGCCAATTAAGTAAGGGAGGCATATAACCTCCCGGTCAGGGAGCCGCATGCGGCTCGGCTACTTAAGTTATGAGATCAGAGACTCTTGGCGTTTTACGTTGAAATATTTAGCTTCAGGATGAACCACAACGACAGCTGATGTCGATTGCTCCGGCACGAGCATAAACTCTTCGCTCAATGACACGCCAATACGCTCCGGTTCTAAGAGTTGAAACAGTTGAACTTGGTCTTCGAGATTCGGGCACGCAGGATAGCCGAAACTATATCTGGTACCACGATATCCTTGCTGGAAAAACTTGTTGCGATCTGCAGCGTCGAATTTACCAAGTCCAAGTTCTTCGCGAACACGTTTGTGCATCACCTCAGCGAGTCCTTCTGCCGACTCCACGGAAAGTCCATGGAAATACAGATAATCAGTGTATCTATCGCTCTTGAATAATTGTTCGGAATAGACGGATGCACCAGACCCCATGGTGACAATCTGAGCAGGCAAAATATCAATCAAATCTTCGTCTCGCGAATGGAAGAAGTCGGATATGCAAAGATGGCGAGCGTGATCTTGGCGAGGGAATGAGAAACGCGTCCACTCCTCAAGACCGGGGATTTCAGAAGCTTTCAGCTTCAAAACATCGCCTGCTTTTACACCCAATTCTTTCACTTTCTTGAGGAAAGAATCATTCACTTTGTAGACAATCAAATCGTTGCCGTCAGCTTGGACAGGGAAATACCCGTAGACCGCTTTCGGGACGAGCAATTTCTTCTCAATGCAATCTTTCTCAAGTGAACGAAGAACTGGACGTACCTTGGTGTTTAGTAGCTCCTCGTACTCCGCATTCGACGTGTCACCCTGACGCACTCTCCATTGCCCACGAATCAATGCGTTCTCGTTGATAAACTTGAAGACCTCGGAAAGCGGAACATCCTCAACAACTTTGCTGCCCCAAAACGGCGGAGCAAACGTGTCTTCGTTTCGTTTCACATCTGAAGTCGTCGTCGAACTAGAAGTGGCGTTCGACTGCGCATTCAGCTCAGAACCAGAATTTGCTCCATTTTTGGCTGGTCGCACTTCAGGCTCACCCGGGCTGAAATCAAGCGTTTCCGGCTGCGTTCTCTTTTCGGTAACCCGAAGCGCCTTGTCAGAACTATCCTTCTGTCCATTGGCATTGTTCTGGTCATTTGCTTTGCCTTGGTCAGCGGCATCCCCCAGTCCATCGGCATCGCCCTGGTCATCGGCATCGTCATCCGCATCAGGATTATGTTGTCCAGGTTGCGCACCCATCATCTTTGCGATCATCGCTTCGTCTTTGCTTGCAAGCGCTTCCATGATCTTCAAATCATCGAATGCGTCCTGCCCGTAGAAGAGGGTGCCTTTATAAACTCGTCGGCAATCGTCTTCGACATAGCGGCGTGTAAGCGCGGCGCCACCGAGAATAACCGGAATTCCAATACCGCGTTGGTTGAGAATTTCCAGATTCTCTTTCATGATGACGGTCGACTTAACCAGCAAACCGCTCATACCGACGCAATCGGCCTTGTTCTCTATCGCAGAGGCAATGATGTTTTCAATCGGCTGCTTGATGCCTAGATTGATTACTTTATAGCCGTTGTTGCTCAAAATAATGTCTACAAGATTTTTGCCGATGTCGTGCACATCACCTTTGACAGTCGCTAATACCATCGTGCCACGCTGAGATCCTTCGATCTTTTCCATGAATTGTTCGAGGTAAGCAACGGACGCCTTCATCGTTTCGGCAGACTGAAGAACGAACGGCAACTGCATCTTGCCGGCGCCGAAAAGATCGCCGACAACTTTCATACCTTCCAGCAAAATCGAATTGATAATTTCCAGCGGCGCATATTTCTTGAGCGCTATATCGAGATCTTTCTCAAGTGCTACGCGATTGCCATCGATGATGCGCTCTTTAAGAATGTCCTCAATCTCTTGCGGACCTTTATCCTTAACCGACTTCGCAGCCTTGGTGTCTGTGTTTTGATAATACTCGAGTAGCTTGAAGAGCGGATCATAGTCAGGAGTGCGCTCATCGAAGACAAGCTTTCTGTGCAATTCGCGCTCGGCTTCATCAATTTTGTAGAGAGGCAAAATCTTCTGCGCGTTGACGATAGCCATATCGAGACCGGCTTCAACAGCGTAATGCAGAAAGACAGAATTGAGGATCTGGCGAATATGCGGGTCAAAACCAAACGAAATATTGCTGACCCCAAGTACGGTTTTAACGCCAGGCAAAGTTTCTTTGATCATGCGAATGCCGTCTAGCGTTGCCAGACCAAGCTTGCGATCATCTTCGTTGCCCGTGGAGAGTGTGAATGTCAGCGCATCGAAAATCAAATCTTCCGGGCGCAGCCCTTCTGCAAGCGAGAGGTCATAAATGCGTTTGGCTACTTCGAGTTTTTTCTCGGCTTCTTTCGCCATTCCAGTTTCATCGATCGTGAGAGCAATGGTCGCGGCACCAAAACGTTTGATCAAACGAACCTTTTTGAGCATCTTGTCGACGCCATCTTCGAGGTTGATGGAATTGATGATTGGGCGCCCGGCGATAAGTTTGAGCGCTGTTTCTAATACTGGATATTCAGTGGAGTCGATGACTTGAGGAATTTGCAATTCAGTGTTCAATCGCCTGATGAACGTCGACATGTCTTTGACTTCATCGCGGCCGACATAGGCTGTGCAAACGTCCAGCACATGCGCGCCTTCCTTCTCTTGGTCACGAGCCATCGCAACCATGCCATCCCAATCTTCTTTGTTGAGAAGCTGTTTGAATTTACGGCTGCCGTTGGTGTTTGTCCGCTCGCCGATTATCAATGGCGCCGGATCGACGTGCATCGCAACTGATGTATAGATGCTCGCAGCGGCAGGAGTGTATTCGGGGTGTCGAACCTTTGGCGGCACATGTCCAATTACTTCGACCACGCGCTTCAAGTGAGCGGGCGTCGTTCCGCAGCATCCACCAATGATATTGACGCCGAGTTCGTTGACAAAATATTTCAATGAATTGGCGAGATCATCTGGAGTCAGCTTGTAGACAGTCTGCCCGTTTACGTTTTCCGGCAAGCCCGCATTAGGCAAACACGACACATACTTCGTCGTGTTCATCGTCAAATATTGAACCGGGTCGATCATCTCACTTGGTCCGGTCGCACAGTTGATACCGATTACATCAATTGGAAACGCGCACAGAGTGGCAAGCGCAGCAGATATGTCGGTACCGACGAGCATTGTTCCTAATGGGGGCGCTTCGATGGTAACTTGAGTGATGATTGGAACCTTTCGTCCGATCTTCTCGAAGTAATCGACCATCGCTACGACAGCGGCTTTAGCCTGGAGCAAGTCCTGTCCGGTTTCGAACTGAAGAACATCAACCCCGCCATCGACAAGTCCGGAAACCTGTACGTAATATGCTGCGCACATCTCGTCGAAGCTGATATGACCCAGCGATGGAAGCTTTGTCGTCGGACCTATCGAACCTGAAACATAGCGCTGTTGCCCGTCCTTAGAGTATGCATCGGCGACTTCACGAGCCAACTCAGCGGCTCTTTTATTGAGTTCGTACGCTCTATCTTGTAATCCAAACTCGGCTAAAACAATGGGCGAGCCGCCGAAGGTGTCTGTTTCCACAACATCACAACCGACCTTGAAAAACGACTCGTGAATCTCTTTGATTACTTCCGGGCGGCTAACAACCAGAATTTCCGGGCAGTTTTCCGCACCCTCGTAATCATCGAGCGTCAAATCATAAGTGTGGATAGACGTGCCCATAGCCCCATCGAAGATGAGGACCTTTTCTTTGAGCGCGTCGAGAAATTTCATTGCTGGCGCTTACCTGGATGCCGGGAAGCCGGTGAAGCAAAACCGCTTCGTTCGAATTCGAGGCGCACCCTGTGATTAGTAAGACAGGCTGAACCTCAGCCTAATTATTGCCTATTATTCGCTTTAGAACTTAAACAGACCGGCGAATGTGAATCTCGAGCTTCAAGCTACTGAGCTGCGACCGGGCTTCCAGGTCAGCTCGCAAACGCCGCTATTACAAACAAGTTGGGGCTCTTGCGACTCTTGAGGCTGATGTTCATTATTGGGGTTTTGAGGGGCGTGAACGCCACGTCCATAGCTGTCCAAGGTAGTCCAATCAAGCGAATTCTCGATTGCGTGCCTAAGTTGCTTTCTCATCTCAGTGTCCCCCGGTATCCAGTGAGGTTAAAACCTCGCATGAGGTATGACCTCGCAGCTGCTTTGTTCCTCGCAAACGCTCTCTTTGTAACGCGTCAAGTGGTTAACTTCGGCACAGAAAAGATTAAATATCGGACGAACCAAGGATTAAATGGCTCACGCGGGTGCCGGCTGAACGCGTTTAACCGGGGGCAAAAGAGGCAAGATCAAGAAAGGGACACACTGGAGGGCTTTGCCAAACCGTGTTTGTCGTTTCGACCTAAAATTGGTCCCTGGACCGTTTGCTTATTAGTACATCGTCGTTTCGTACGGCGCCTCATAACCGCATTGTTCGCTATTTAGGAATCTCATGACTGCCAACGAAGAATCTATCAACGCGCTGCAAGAGGCGCTCAAGGTGTCACCGGACAATGCTCCGCTGCGCATCCACCTGGGCGACTTACTCAACTCAAGCGCGCGTTACGACGAAGCAGAAAAACAATATGCGACGGCGCTGACACTTTCCCCTGGCAACGAAACAGCCAAGCTGGGCTTGGCATACAGCTGCTATCAATTAGGCAAATACTCACAGGCACTAGTGATTGTCGAAGACCTGATCAAGCAATCAAAACCGCCAGCCAAAGCCTTTATTATTCATTCGAGGCTGTTGATTATATTCGGCGAACTTGAAAAAGCGCGGCAAGCATACCTTCGCGGGACGGAAATTGATTCATCAGTGAAAGACGCCGGGCTGCATGAACTCCTAAGTTTGACCGATAAACCGCTGTCCAATGCGAATGAGAGAGACAGGGCAGCTGTAACAGCCGACGGGAAATTGAAGAATTTCGTCTCCAATGAAGATGCAGATGATCACGATACCTTCATTGATATCGAGAAGTCGGATATTAGCTTTGAAAACGTCGGCGGAATGGAAGACGTAAAAGAACAAGTGCGGATGAAGATTATTTATCCGCTCGAAAATCAGGAGATGTTCAAACAGTACGGAAAGAAGGTCGGCGGCGGCATCTTGATGTACGGACCACCCGGATGTGGAAAAACATTCCTCGCTCGTGCCACCGCAGGTGAGATCAAAGCCAATTTCATGAGTGTTGGCATCAACGATGTTCTGGATATGTTTATCGGTGAAAGTGAAAGACGTTTGCATGAAATTTTCGAGAGTGCGCGTCGCAATACGCCCTGCGTAGTCTTCTTTGACGAAGTGGACGCCCTTGCCGCGAGCCGCAGCGACATGCGCAAAAGCGGAACACGCCAAACCATCAATCAATTCCTTCAAGAATTAGATGGCGTAGACAACTCCAATGAAGGAGTCTTGATTCTCGCAGCGACAAATGCGCCGTGGCACTTGGACAGCGCATTTCGCAGACCCGGTCGATTCGATCGAATTATCTTTGTGCCACCGCCCGATCAAAAAGCGCGCGCGGATATTCTGCGTTTGACCCTAAAGGGAAAACCTGTAGACAACATTGATTATGAACTGCTAGCCAAGAAAACAGATAAGTTTTCCGGTGCGGATATCTTTTCGGTTGTGGATCACGCGGTTGAGGCAAAACTCTCGCAGGCAATGAAAGAAGGCGTGCCCAAGCCAATCACCACAAAAGATTTGGAAAGCGCAATCAAAAATGTGAAGCCATCCACGGCAGAATGGTTCGCCACCGCCCGCAACTATGCTCTGTACTCCAATCAGGGTGGCGCCTACGATGACATCGTCAAATACATGAAGCTGTAGAGTGTCGTGACCGATCATTTAGAACGAGGCTCCATTCTCTACGACTCACGCCGCTTTAAGTTAGCGGAAGATGAGTTCCGCCTTGCAATAGCAGAAAACCCCAATGATTCATATGCGCATGGAATGCTGGGTCTCGCACTGGCGGGTCAAAAACGGTTTGATGAAGCTATAAAAGAAGCGAAAGAATGCATCAACTTAGAACCCGATAGCTCGTGGAATCATTATGCAATTTCGTTCGTTTATTATCACTGGGGCAGGCTGAAAGAAGCCCTTGCCGCAATAGAAGAAGCTCTACGGTTGAACCCACACCATGCCGCTTACTTTGGCATGGCTGCAGAGATTCACCTTATGCGCGACGACTGGCAGAAAGCACTCGGAATGGCAGAACTTGGGCTTGAAGTTTCACCGCAGAATGTTGATTGCTTAAACAGCAGAGCGTCAGCTTTGACTAAACTCGGCAAGCATAAAGAAGCGGAACAATGTGTAGATGAAGCGCTTTCGCACGACCCGGAGAATGATATTTCTCACGCGAACAAAGCTTCGATTTTGTTTCGCCAAGGCAAACCTAAAGAATCCGCCGAGCATTATCGCGAAGCACTTCGACTCAACCCCACTTCAAAATGGGCGCGTGATGGCATTTTAGAAGCACTAAAGGCACGCAATCCGATTTATTATCCGTTCGCCTACATAACTGCAAAACTCTCCGACATGGACAGGCGCGCATCGCTAGTCTTTGCCATTGTTTTGATTTTTGTGCCCCCGCTGCGCTCACTAACGTTTCTCTTCCTGATCATGGCACTCGCCGCGCGCAAATTCTTCAACTTACTGCTGTTGCTCGATCCTTTCGGAAAGCGCATCCTCACAGAGGACGAGAGAGCTTCAACCGCATGCTTCGGAGTTTGGCTCGCGACTTTGATTTCTTCAACAGTTCTCTTCCTGGCAATCAAGCCACTAGCTGTAGTGGCACCAATGGCAATCATATTGCAAGTGCTGTTGCTAGTGCCTTTGATGAGAATTTTCGACACGACACCCGGCTTACGGCGCGACATAATCGCTGTCATCACGGCAGGTGCGGCCGTCCTCGGACTATGGATACTTGTATCAAGTGGAATGGGCGGGCGCGACTACAAAAACATAACGGAAGCAGAAAAAATGATGTGCGGTGTTTTCGTTTTGATTTGTCTGCTCTCGATCTTTTATCCCAACGGCAAGCAGGAATAGCGCGATTCTAATTACGATTGCGCGCGATGAGTGGGAATAGTACGGGGCAACATTCACGCAAAGCTCACATACCTCGCGGGACTCTAACAATATCCCAAAGGCAGAGGTCTTCCCATGTCCCAAACTCTCTCTACGCCCTCTTTCGCACCGACTCCCATGGGCGAGATTGACGACGATAAAGTAACGTCTATGCTGGCGACATTCTTCAGCAACAACTGGATCAAGGCATGCAAAGGCGACGTAAAAGCTGCGGTGGAATTGCAGCATTATGCCAGTCGTGCATCACAGTATGACGAGCATTACGAAGCAACGAACAAAATCCTCAGCAAAATGAATCCAGAAGCGGCCGACAAGCTCAGACAGGCAATTGAAACGGGAAGCGTAATTTCGTTCGAACCGTAGGGGTTTCTAGAAGGCAAGAAAAGCGGGTACAACTCATTTACGAGGCGTCCTTTTCCGAAATGCAGGACGGCAGAATCCGTAGATTGAGGTCATTCCGACTTGACGGACAATTCCTCTAAAAACGTCGAATCCAAAGAAAAGCAGGTCTTCAAATCTGCTGAGAAAGGCAGTCAGCTTGGTGTAGAAAACGCGGCTGTCGACTCCAAGCAGGTAAAAGAAGCGCTGAGCAGAAACAAAGACATGCCTAGCGGCTCGGCAGGTCCGTCGCAACGCGGCACTCTCGAAGTTGAGTTGAACGACGGCACGGTAGTTTCGAGAAACAATCCTTTAACGGAAAAGCAAGTCCTCAAGAAAGCAAAAGAAAGTGCCGTTGACGATACGCTGCCCAAAGATGCCAAAGCGCGCAAACATGACAACAAAGCGAATACTCACATTCTGAAGGTTCTTGCGGATGATCATTCTTTATCGGATGAAACAAAAAAGTTCGTCAAAAACGTTCAGGAGATGCGCGAGAATTCAAAGAAAAAGGGGCTGTCCACTTCTGCTCTAGACGAAACAGCCGGCGAAATGCTTTCGTTGGAAATTAGGGATTTGAAGCTACGGGAAGCTGCTTTCGAGAAATACTCGAAATCTCCGGTGTTTCCAAATGAAGTTCGATTTCCGTTGCCGGATATCAAAACTTTCATGCCCGGCTCTATCCCCGGTTTCGTCAGCTTAAAATTAGGTCCGGAAGACGACAAAGAAGTACTGAAAAACTTCAAGCATCAACTTGAAAAACATGATCAAACCAGACTCAGCGATTTTGATCGAGAAAAGATACACGACATAGCCGTTTGCGATGTTGTGCTCCAAAAGTATCAAGACACTTTGACCCAGCACGAGATACAGGCAGCAAAGAACTTACCCCCTCTGGAGCGCGCAGGCTACTTATCAAAGGCAGCATTGATTGATGGTGCTAGTTTGGGCGCAACCAAAGAAGTGCTCCATAAGCTCATCGCCGAGAACGAAGTCGAGAATCAGATGACCGGACTTGCAGTAGGTATGCTGTTAGGCAAAACAATCGGAGTGATCGCAACCTCCTCAAATCTTGCTCTTCGAGGTATCGGCACCGCCTTGCAAGCCGGTGGCATCGCATTAGCGGCGGAGCAGATTACTCAAATCAGCGCAAAGTATGCAGAGGCATTTAGCAAAACAGCTCCAGCATTTTGGGAGTTGAGCAAAGATCCAAGTGCTTCTAATTTCGAGAAAACGAAAGATGTCGTCGAAGAAAAATTGGGGCCACCAATTGCAGACACAGCACTTTTCGCGACTGGGCTTGCCGCCGGACATGCACTAGACCGAATTTTCGGCAAAGCATCGCTAAAGCATTCCAGAGAACAATCAATATACATTGAAGCCAAGGGAAAAGTCGCTGGTGCCGGAAAATTCTGGGAAATCATTGACCCTGTTGAGGGTCTCCCAGAACTCGTCGTTAAACAAACCCACAAGAATTCATGCGTTTCAGCAGTAGGGTCAATGTTGTCGGGGCTCAAAATCCATCAAGAAACTCTTCGAGCCAAACTAGAAGCCGGATGGGGCAGGGAATATCTAGAGAGAAATCCGCAACCACAAATTCCTTTTTCGTGGTTGCCTGACGAGCTCGGCAACGATCGGTGGCTACACTCTAAGTTCAACACAGACTCTGTAGCAAAAGTTGAAACCCTCTTAAATACTCTAAAACCACCATTTGGAGCAATGTTTGCAAAATTTGGTAATGCACAGCATGTAGTTGTTATAGATGGATTGGAACCTGGACCAATCATGGTGAACAGCAAAAATGGACCGATGGAAATGCGAAATCTTGTCAAAGTTAGAGATCCTGATGGAACCATGTATAAAATGACTGTGGAACAGCTTCAGTCAGTGTGGAATGGTGAAACCGTTCACCAATTTTAGAGGAACGAAAAAGTGCTGCGAATTCAGCCCATTTTTATAAGGGAAGTAAACAAGGACACGTATCTTGTTAGGTTTCAGCGGTTGAGTTCTGATCATGAAGAATGCGGAATAGGTGAGTTTGAATTGCCAGGCGGGCAGGTAGAATACCCGTTTACTTTTAGAGTGGAAGCAGGTCAATTTAGGACGGGTCCATATGTGCCTCGAAAGTATGAATTCGATACTGCTGGTGATGGCACTGGCTCACAATGGCTACAATTTTCAGTAGCGTCATTTGACAGAGCCAGGCATGAAGGTGTGAAAATCAGCGAATCAGAAGTTTGGCACCCCGTCGAAATCAGGCTTGGCGTTCTTGGCGAAGACTTTAGGCAAGCCTATGATGTAACCTTTGAACGGAACGATTCTCGAGTGAACAAACAACTTCTAGTATCCGGCGACGATGATAAGGTAGAAGTATGTTGGGATGAACAAACCTTCACAGTCAAGAAGGGATTGCGGTGGACAACCGATGACATGGAATCGCCCAACTGTGCGCTGGTCTGCGCTGTTGCGATGCTGCATGCCGCACGTAATTTCATTTACGGACCAGACAAAGAATGGGAGCCGGCCGGCACTTAGGTATGCGAAGCGATTGAATGATTTGAGCGGCAGAAAGAAAGAAAGAAAGAAAGAAAGTGAACGCTCAATTACTTCCGGTCGATGCTTGCGTAACCAGCTTTCTCCACAAGTTTTTGGCCTTCCTCACTCAGGCAAAAGTCGATAAATTTCTGCGCAGAAGGCTTGGCATCATGATCCATGAACATAAACAGTGGACGGCTAAGCGGATACCCACCGATTGCCGAAGCGGCAGTAGCACCAACAGCGGTACCATCGGTTATGAGTTGCAATTTCAACGATTTGATTTTTCCGGGCTTTTCGCCAAGCGCTTCCATGCCGGCGTAACCAATCGCATTCTTGTTGTTAGCAATCGTTTCCATCATCGTTTCGATAGAAGGAACAGTCGTGGCAGACTTTGCAATTGTTGAGCGTTTTAAAACATGCGAAATAAAAAACTTGCTCGTGCCCGAACCCGTCTCGCGCGCCAGAACATCGATTTTCTCGTCGTTTCCGCCAACCTTTGACCAATTAGAGATCTCGCCGGTGAACACCGCTTTTAGCTCAGCCAGGGTCATGTCGTTAACAGGATTGTCTGCGTTGACAATCACAGCGACTGAGTCCCTCGCAACAGGGACTTTTCTCAAGCGAACTTTGTGTTTGTGAGCCAGTACAACCTCTTCATCGGTCAGGTCGCGAGAGGCGGAAGCTAGATCGGTAGTTCGCGCAATTAAGGCTGCAATTCCCTGAGAAGTGTCGCCGATGTTGATGGAAACAGGCACATCAGGATTGTTTTTCATAAACTCCTGGGACCATACCTTGAGCAAATCGCCCATGGTGTCCGAACCTTCGACCGAAACCATGGGGGTGAGCTTGCGTGGATCGGGCGGCTGAGGCTGCTGACAGCCGGAAAGGAGAGGCACGACCATCAAGACAGACAACAAAAGTACGCTCAAATACAAAGATTTGAGGACACTCTTATTTCGCACACGGTTAGAAGGAGGGATTTGTCCGAATTCCATATAGCCCAATCTTCAAATTCGGAAATAACCGGGATTCCTCGGCTAATGGATAGCCAAGTAGAATGTAATCCCAAATACCTTTCATTGCGCACTAGTCGACGCAGAGTAGTACAAATATTCACCGAAACGAAACGGCCTCCCGCGAATACGGGAAGCCGTTAAATCTATTCTGTGTCCGAAGCGGGCGGGGTTTAGAAGTCTTCTTCTTCGTCGCCTTCGTCGTCCCAGACTTCTTCGGTTGTAGCCACACCAGCAGCGATAAAGAAATCGCTTGTGCATTTTGCGGCAGTGTCGGGCGATACGCCGACGTCTTTCAAGGTTTTAATCCAGTGAACCATTTCATCCAAAATGGAAGTGTCCACAGAAGTTTCAGTTTCAGCAGTTGGCATGCCAAATATCTCCGTTGTACTAAGACAAGTTGGCTGATCCTAGCCATCTTGGCTAAGAATTTATAGGCCAAGCATTTAATTCATCTTGCGGCTTGCAGTAGTACAGAGCTTGATGAACGCCGCCAGTCGCCTTGCTAGCGTTTGGAATCACTTTGCGAAAGCCGCTTAAGCCTTCTCAAGAAAGCTGGATCGACCAGGCAAACACCGTCCTGACAGCTGCTTCCCGCAATGCTGCCAAGCAACTCCGCCTCATCTGTCGATAGCATGCCAGATTGCGAGATATTTCCACTTGCCTGGCGCTGATTGGAAGCGTCAAGGACGATACGAGCGATGCCTGGGTCAAGCCAAACGGAGCCAACCCGTACCGACCGGATAGCTACTTCCAGATTGGCTGCAAGATCCCCTTTCAGCACATATCCGTCGGCCCCCGCGTCAAGGGAAGCAAAGATGTCGCGAGCATCGTCACTGGATGTGAGCATCAGGACCTTGCAGTCCGGCAGCTCCGTCTTGACTTTGCGGGTAACCTCAATCCCGTTGATGCGGGGCAGACCGATGTCGACCAGCGCAACCGACGGCGACAAGTCGAGAATAGACTCGACGGCGGTATTGCCGTCCTCTGCTTCGCCAATCAATTCGAAATCATCGAATTTCTTCAAGAAATGACGTAGGCAAGTGCGAACAACTCGATCATCATCGACGAAAAATATTCTCGTCTGAGTACTCATTCAACTGCAACCTTTGCCCACACAAACTAGTAGTCGTATTTTAGCAGCACCTCAAACGCGTGATGTCACTTATCGCTTGTCAAAGCGACGGACTTAAGTTTGCAGTGTTTATTCATATGCTAATCGCATTGCCTGGGTTCCACGCGCACCATTTGCGCCACCACCATCAGATCCGTCACCTTCCCCAACTATTTTGAACAAATCTTGCGCAAGTTTTGTACCCGGCAGTAAATCACTCTGTCCATCAATGTTTTCAAACACGAGACGCAAGTCCTTCAGCATGTGTTTCAACGCAAATCCGGGTTCAAAATCTTTCTTGATTATTCTCGGTCCAAGATTTGTCAACGCCCACGAACCTCCGGCTCCTCCTGAAAGCACGTCAACAACGAGGTTTTCGTCAACGCCCAATTGTTCAGCCAGTTGAAACGCTTCGCACACTGAGATCATATTGACCGCGCAAAGAATCTGATTACAAAGCTTGAGCGCTTGTCCAGAGCCGGACGGACCGCAGTGCTTGATGTTTTTGCCCATTTTCTCCATCGCAAAAAAAGCCTTTCTAAATGGCTCTTCATCGCCACCAACCATAATGGTCAAAGTGCCGTTGCGCGCACCGACGTCGCCGCCAGTAACCGGAGCATCGAGAAAATGGATGCCCTTTGCCTTAAGCGTTTCGTAAATGCGTTTCGCCGCTTCCGGTCCGATGGTAGAAAAATCGGCAACAACGACACCAGCCGGAGCAAAGTCGACAACACCACCTTCGCCCGTCAACACCTGTTCAACATCTCCAATGTCACCCAGGCAAGTGAAAATTACCGCGGCATTCTTGACGGCTGCCTCGATTGTGTTCTCAACCTTGCCCCCAGCAGCCAGTAGCGCCGCTGCGCCGGGTTTGCCGGGAGTTCTATTCCACCCGACCACTTCCAGACCAGCCTTGGCTAAATTGACCGCCATCGCCTGTCCCATCAGCCCCAACCCAAGATAGGCAATCTTCATTTTGCTTACACCCGCCTCACCGCATATAAAAGTTCAATTTTGGCAGATTAACTAATCGCCGAAGCCCTGGAAAACGTACAATTTACAGGATCGACATAGGGAACCTATTTTTTCTCAGCGCATCTTTGGGTTAGTACGCGCTCTCACGGAAACGGAAGTGTCTCATGAAGAAAAGTCTCGGTCTTCTGGCTACGTTGGCAATTTGTTCTTATAACGCAAGCCCTGCATTCAGCCAATCGCCCTCAGATGGCGTGACAGGCAAGGTCGAAATAACAGCACCGGCTCAGGCAGTGTGGGATGCCGTTCACCACGAGCGGCAAAGCGACCCAGACCTCACTTACAGCAAGGTCGTAGAGCAAAAGGGTAATCGCATTTTACTCGAACAAAAGTTCAACTCTATCCCCGTCGTGGGCGCTGCGACGTGCCTTTTGGTTCAGGAAGAAACACCGCTCAAACGCATCGATTACAAAATGGTGCGTTCTGACAAGTTCAAAGAGATGTGGGGCAGTTGGGAATTAGCAGAATCGCCCAGCGGAATCACGCTCTCACTGCACTCCGTGCTCGACACCGGACTTCCTTATGCACAGAGTGTCACAAATCAATTTCTGAAGAGCAAAATCGACGCACGCCTCGCCAGAGTCAAAACTGCGGCAGAAGGCTTAGCGCAAAAACCACACTAATGCGCCAGGGCAGACTCAGCTCCGCTTCGAGGCGCAGTAAACGGTGTATTCTCAGCGTTTGGTAAAATCAATCTACTCGGTCGTACCCGGGACGCAAGTCACAATTTAGAAAGAGAGGCTTCAATGAAGAGCGACTGGAAGGCATCCATTCTGGTAGCCGTATGCTTTTCCATGTGCGGTACTGAAGCGTTTGGACAAAACATTTTGAATCAGAGCAAAGATGATTTGCTCAAAGATTTTGATATTGGCAAAACTTTGACCGCGCCTCCAGGACCGCAATTTTCAGGCACTCCGAATCCGCCGGCTCCTGCAAACTGGGCTCCCAAGACCCAGCCAGCTACGTCGGTGCAAGGCTCTGCGCAACAAGGCACAGCACCGCAAGGCACTGCACCGCAAGGCGTGAACGCACCAGCTAACAACCCGCCCGTATTGCTGGGAAATTATTCGCAAGATCCTTCAATAAACCCTCCTCAAAAGCGATTACTGCAAAGAATTATTGAAGGGGCGATGAATGCAGTAAGCGTGTCCAACAACGACGGCAATGGAACACACGTCAAGGTTCCATTTGTTGACGTCAACGTAGGCGGTCCGGAAGGTGTCAAAGTGAAAGCGCCGTTCGTGAAATACAACTGCGACGAGGGTGCACAAGTCAAAGCGCCATTTGTGAAATACAACAGTGCAGACGGAACAAAGATCAAAGCACCGTTCGTGAAGTACAACAGTGGAGATGGCGCACAAGTGAACGCTCCGTTTGTTAACGTGAATAGCCCAAACGCCAATCAAGGCAGTTCTCTGAAATAGTTCGTCGAAACACGCACGATTTTTTGAACACGATTTTCGAAAAGATTACGCATTTCGCGTGACACCGTATTCGATACCACGACAAATCTATTATTTTCGGTCTTCCAATTCCATTTTTCTGATTAGACTTCTGGATCAAGTCTTGAGTATTTCATTCGAACAATTACAAGCTTCCCAAATACTTCCTAATTGAAGCCTAGAGTTCTTTCCATAGAGCTTTTGTCCAAATAGGCTCTATCTCGTATAGATCTTCTCAGCAACAACCCTTCGCAAAAATAAGAGCCCGTCATAAGCGCCTGCGGGCGTTTAACGACTCCAACACATTTGACGTTTAGGATTCAAAAATCCTCAACGCTTCAAAAGTGCCATGGAATTGGCTTATTCGGACTCACAGCAGAATGCCCGTTCTTTGCCAAAAATGACCGATATCATGTCCGCAATGCCCCAAATGGTGGGGGTTTTCTACGAAAGAGGGTGCGGGGAATACGTAGTAAAAACACAACAGTTGCCCAAAATTCCCCATCCGTTACAACCGAAAACCAAGTACAAGCAAGGACAAAGAGACATTAATGCAACCGATATCAAGCAAGGTCACGAAGCAAAAAGCCAGTGGGATTAACTTGCTAATGCCTCATGGGCGCTGTTATAAATGGCTCAGTCCCTCTTGCTCTCGCAAAATGAATATCACCCGCCTTGCTCACATTCTATTTTCTGTCGCCGCTTTGGCAATAATCGCCATGCCGGCAGACGCACGCGGCTATTACGTGCGTGAAACTCAGGGTACGGTTGAAATCCGCGGCTGGGAAAAAGGCATCATCAAGAAAAACCCCAATCTAAAGCGTTGGCACTGGATGCCGATTACGGCAGCCTACAACCACATGAAGCCAGTGGCTCCCGCTAAAAAACCTTGGAAAGTACAACGTCTTTTGCGCAAAGCACCGGTCGACAGGATCGCGCAGAAGCCTCACTACATTCACATGAATCACGCATCGCTTCCAACCGCCCGCAACAACGACGGCAGCATGCGCCGCAACCCCAACGTCAGCAATCCACTCGTCACGCACGATATGAATGGCTCGCTGAGAGCGCGCGACGTTGAAGCGAAGCTGCGGATGCAACGCACACAGCCACAATTAGCAATGCACGATGTAAATGCCGGACTTTCCGTTCCAGCCGTCCGCGGACAATACAAACTCGCAAACCATGAAGTTGCCGGTTATCTCGCAAACAAAAAGACTGATATCAAACTCGCGTCTCACGACCTGAACGCACAGCTCGCCAACAAGGCAGTAGCCGGTCAACTTGCTCATCGCAATATGGACGGTCGTTTGATTTCGCAGAATGTTTCCGGAACTATCGCAGCAAAGACAGTCTCCGCGGACTTGTTGCCTACAATCGAACGCAGGTACGATTTCGACTACCGCGGACCAGCAGGCGGCTTCGACGATACCATCGTCTTCTCCAACGGCTATGTGTCGACCAGAAGTGGCGTCAGCGCCAAACTGAAAACGAAGAGAGCCAAAGGCAGGTTTTAAAAGGGCGCATGCAATGCGCGCCCACGATTAGCGGGCGAATTTCGCTGTAACTGACTGCGCTTCTGCTGTTTTGTTTTGCAGTTTTAGAACTCGTGCATACCCTGGAAACATCTTCTTGCACTGGTCGACTTCAGCCGCAGACATCGAGCTTCTTCCACTGTCGTATGCCGCCATCGCAGTCTTGTAGCACTTTTCCGCTTCAGGCAGTCCGTTAAGTGCACGATAGGCTTCGCCCATTTGAGTCCACGCAGTGACAACACCGACAGTGTTCAAATGTCCTGCATCTCCAATGTGCCATTTGCAGAAGGTGATCAAATCAGCCCAACGACTCTTCTGTGCATACACATTTGCCACTTCAACAAACGCTGATTCCAGCTGACTGCTGGCAAAGCCATCTGTGTTACTACGGTCACTCGAGGGAAGATTCTTCGGCAGTGCCTGACGCATTCTGGTCGCCTCGATTACGGTGCGGGCAGCGTCATCGAGTTGACCGGCACGTGCTTTTGTAATGGCGGTCTGTGAGAGTTCGCTCACCTCTTTCCACGAAGTCGCAAGAGCCTCATAAGGCGAGGAAAAAACGACACTGGCGCTGATCAAAATTGCCATCGACAAAATCGAATGTTTCACAATCCGCTCCCTTATATTCAATACTGAAAATCAGTGCAAGAAAAAAGGGAGACGATTGCCTCCCTTTCGTGATTCCTTTTACTTAGCCGGTGTCAGTTCTTTCACCGTTGCTAGCGCATTTTTCAGATCAGCCATCAAATCATCGAGGTCTTCGATACCGACCGAGAGTCGTACCAGACCATCGACAAATCCGCGGGCTTCGCGCTCTTCTCTGGGCACTGCGCCGTGTGTCATAACTGCTGGGTGTGTCATCAGCGATTCGACTCCGCCGAGGCTCTCAGCGAGTACGAAGAGCTTCGTGGCTCCCATGACTTTCTTGGCATTATCCAATCCGCCTTTGACGACGAAGGTGACCATGCCGCCGAATCCGCGCATTTGCTTTTTGGCGAGCTCGTGTTGCGGGTGCGACTTGAGACCAGGGTAGAGAACACGCTCTACTGCCGGGTGGCTTTCGAGGAATTTTGCAATCTCTGCTGCGTTTTTCTCATGCGCTTGCATTCTGATTGCCAGCGTCTTCAGTCCGCGCATAGTCAGGTAGCAATCCATCGGACCAGGGGTTCCACCGATTGCATTTTGATGGAATTTGACTTGTTCGTAGACTTGCTCATCGCTTGTAATAACGGCGCCGCCGACAACGTCACTGTGTCCACCGATGAATTTGGTGGTCGAATGAACGACTACGTCAATGCCGAAATCCAGCGGGTTTTGCAGGTACGGACTGGCGAAGGTGTTGTCGATTACCGTCAACAGTTTGCGTTCTTTGGTGCTGTGCTTCTTAGCGATATCGACAAGCGCTTTCAAGTCGACAAGACGGAGAAGCGGGTTGGTTGGTGTTTCAAACCAGAGCATTTTTGTGTTCGGTTTGATCGCTTTTTCGATGTTTTCCGGCTTAGAGCCATCTACATAGGTGAAGGTCAGACCGTAGCGAGTGAGCACTTTTTCAAATAGACGATACGTGCCACCGTAAACATCTTCTTCGCAGACAACGTGGTCGCCTGATTGAAGAAGGTTCATCGTAGCGGAAGTTGCAGCCATACCGGAAGCAAAACATAAGCCGTACTTGCCGTTTTCCAATGAAGCAAGGCAAGTTTCCAAAGCGGTTCTGGTCGGGTTGTTGCTGCGACCATACCAGTAGCCCTTTGCTTTATATTGATCGAGTTCTTCGTGCACATAGGTCGATGTGAAAAACACCGGCACGTTTACTGCACCTGAAGTCGGCTCGGGGTCTTGACCGGCGTGAATCGCACGAGTCGAGAATTTCATTTTGTCTGTACCGGACATTTACTTCTTCGCCCCCATTTTGGTTTCTTCTTTCGTGTGCTTTACGAGTTCTTTCTCGACGTCATCATGGCTGCCGACTGCTTCGCGCAGGTGGGTCATGATGTCGAATTTGGTGACAACGCCGACCGCTTTGCCCTCTTTGGTCAAAACCACGAGCGAATTGCCGAGGCGGAAGGTCTTGTAGAGTTGGTCGATTTCAGTGCGAACGTCGAGCTGTGGAAATGGTCTTCCCATGATCGAGCTGACTGCAATTTTGGCTGGATCTTTGCGCTCGTATACGACTTGCATGGCAACAAGATCATTGATGTGTCCGACGTTTTGACCATCTTCAGTAACAACTGGAATTTGATCGACCTGGTGCAATTCCATAAGTTCGATCGCATGTTGAACGTTTTCGCCCGGGCTAACAACAATCATGTCAGGCAATTTGCCGCGCTTGCGTTTGCGCTCAATCAAATCGCTGGCGTAATATGTGTGTCCCGGAGCAGGCAAGAAGCCGTTTTCCATCATCCACTCGTCGGAGAATACTTTGCTCAAGTATCCGCGTCCGCCATCGGGAAGAAGTACGACAACGACATCTTTGTCGGTCAACTTTTCTGCGATGCGAAGTGCTGCAGCGGTTGCAGTACCGGACGAGCCGCCCACCAAAATGCCTTCTTCTTGAGCTAGACGGCGTGCAGTGACGAATGAATCTTTGTCGCTGATTCTTACGAACTCATCGATCAATTTTAGATCAGCATTGCGCGGCAAGAAATCTTCTCCGATGCCTTCAACCTTATAAGGTTGAGCCATGTCACCAGAATAGATTGAACCTTCCGGATCAACGCCGATGACTTTGATGTTCGGGTTTTTCTCTTTGAGATATCTGCCGATACCGGATATGGTGCCACCGGTGCCGACGCCGGCAACGAAGTGAGTGATCTTTCCGCCGGTTTGCTCCCAAATTTCAGGACCGGTGGTTATGACATGGGCGCCTGGGTTGTTGGGGTTGGCGAATTGGTTAGGTTGGAACGCGCCGGGAATTTCGGCGGTCATTCTGTTGGCAACCGAGTAGTAGCTTTCGTGCGAGCTGGCTGAGACGGAGGTCGGAACCATCACTACTTCAGCGCCGTAAGCTCTAAGAAGGTTGATTTTCTCTTGAGCGACTTTGTCGGGGCAAATCAAAATGCAGCGATAGCCTTTGACTGCTGCAATCTGAGCCAGCCCGGTGCCGGTGTTGCCGGAGGTCGGCTCGATGATTGTGCCGCCCGGTTTGAGCAGCCCGGCTTTCTCAGCCTCTTCAATCATTTTGAGGGCGGGTCTGTCCTTCACTGATCCACCTGGATTGAAACACTCCACTTTGGCGAGAATAAGCGGCTTCAAGCCTTTCGAAAGCTTATTCAGCTTTACCAGCGGCGTTGATCCCACCGTCTCCAGGATGTTCTCGTAGTACTTCACGTGAAGCAGCCTCCTCTATGAGTCGAGATAAGGGCGCATTCATGCACCCTTTAAAAACAGATACTAATTATATGGGAGCAAGTTAGAATTGCTTTGATATTAAGATTAGACGCCGTATTTAGGACTCCCGAACAAATAGAAGATGGCGATGACAAGCGAAAAACACGTCTACGGGCCAGAAGATCTGGACTCTTTTGATGATCAAACAGCCCTCGGGCAGCCAGGTGAGTATCCATTCACCCGGGGTATCTACCGCGACATGTACAGAAGTCGCGGCTGGACCATGAGACAGTACGCCGGCTTCGGCAACGCTCGTGAGACAAATAAAAGATTTCGCTATCTCTTGTCCAACGGGCAAACTGGGCTTTCAACCGCTTTCGACCTGCCAACGCAAATGGGTTACGACTCAGATGATCCGCTCGCGTTGGGAGAAGTCGGCAAGACCGGGGTGGCCATCGACAGCCTGGCTGACATGGAAATACTTTTCGATCAGATAGATCTGGGCAAAGTCTCCACCTCCATGACCATCAATGCGACGAGTGCCATCTTGCTTGCAATGTACCGCGCAGTCGGAAAGAAGCAAGGGGTCGAGTCCAAGCTCTTGCAAGGGACCATACAGAACGACATCCTCAAAGAATACGAAGCACGCAACACCTACATTTATCCTCCGGCTCAGTCAATGCGGCTGATTACCGACATCTTCGAGTTTTGCGCCAAGGAGATGCCGAAGTGGAACACCATCTCCATCAGCGGCTATCACATCCGAGAAGCCGGCGCTACAGCGGTTCAAGAGCTGGCTTTCACCTTTGCCAATGGAATTGCGTATGTGGAGCAGGCACGCTCGCGCGGGCTTGATGTGGACCTCTTCGCACCTCAACTGAGCTTTTTCTTTGTCGCGCAAATGGACCTTTTTGAAGAAGTTGCGAAGTTTAGAGCCGCCCGCAGGCTCTGGGCTCGCATCATGAAAGAACGTTTTGGAGCCAAGAATCCAAAGTCGATGATGCTGCGTTTTCACGTGCAGACAGCGGGTTCGAGCCTCACGTCGCAGCAGCCGGACAATAACATCGTACGCACAACTATTGAAGCGATGGCAGCAGTACTGGGCGGCGCACAATCCTTGCATACTAATTCAAAGGACGAAGCTTTGTCGCTGCCGACCGAGGCATCGGCGCTTACAGCCTTGCGTACGCAACAGATCATTGCCTTCGAAACCGGACTGACTTCAGTTGTAGATCCTTTTGCAGGCTCGTTTTACGTCGAGAATCTGACGACAAAACTTGAGCAGGAAGTACTGGAATACCTCGACAAAATCGAGAAAATGGGCGGCGCCATGCGCGCTGTTGAAAGCGGTTTCATCCAAAAGGAAATTCAAGATTCCGCCTATGAATTCCACAAGGATGTCGAGAGCGGACGGCGCACGGTGGTTGGTGTCAATAAATTCATCGACGAGAAAACAGAGCAGGACAAGCTACATAAAGTAGATCCAAAACTGGAAGACGAGCAGAAGAAATCGCTGGCGGCGATGAAGGCAAAGCGAGACAACCAGCGGGTCGAGGTGGCTCTGGAAAAACTCAGCGAGGTGGCAAAGACCGGCGACGGCGGCGCCCAGTCGGAAAACCTGCTGCCATACATTTGCGAAGCGGTGGAAAGCTACGCCACTGTTGGCGAAATCAGCAACACGCTGCGTAAGGCATTCGGCAAATATCGCCCGACACCAACTCTCTAGAACGTAAGGGAGCCGCATGCGGCTCCATGCCAGGGCGGCTTGTGAGCCGCCCGTACGTATCAAACAATGGACCATAATATAATTACGCCATGCCAAATCCGAGCGTCTCTGTCGTCATCGTTAACTGGAAAACCCCGGCGCTCTTGGCGCGGTGCCTTGATTCAATAAAGCTCGAGCCACAGGCCGACGACTTTGAAGTCTGGGTGGTGGATAACGATTCCGGCGACGAGTCGGTCGAGATGCTGAAATCTCGCTACTCTTACGTCAAGCTGATTGAAAACAAAGACAATCTCGGGTTCTCCAAAGCCTGCAACCAAGCCATCCCAGAGAGCAAGGGCGACTATGTCTTGCTGCTCAACCCGGACACAGAAGTCAAAGATGGGGCTATCGGCAAACTCGCCGATTTCCTGAAAGACCACCCAGAGTGCGGCGCCGTCGGTCCGAAGGTTCTCAACACAGACGGCACCTTGCAGCTAGCCTGCCGCCGCTCGTTTCCTTCCGTAAAGGCGGCTTTCTTCCGCATTACTTACCTGAGCCGCTTGTTTCCCAAAAGTAAAACAATGTCGGAGTACAACCTTACTTTCCAAGATCCTGACAAGACTGTGGAGGTTGATGCACTTTCCGGCTCTTGCATGATGGTTCGTCGTCAAGCGATAGACAAAATCGGGCTGCTCGATGAGGACATATTCATGTTCGGCGAGGATATCGACTGGTGCTGGCGCATCAAACAGGCGGGCTGGTCGGTTTTTTACCTCCCTTCCTCGGTCATTTATCACGTTCATGGAGCGTCCAGCAGACTGCGTCCCGTGGGCGCTACAATAAACCTTCACAAAGGCATGGAAGTCTTCTACCGGAAGCACTTGGCGGCAAACCACTCGCCAATCTTTAATGCCTTCGTGTATGCTGCAATCTGGGCGCGGGCTTTGCTGTTTATACTTGTAAATCTCGTGCGCGGGCTGGTGCCAAGGCGAGTGCATTGAGGCATATAGCTAGCAGCATATTGAAAACCACCCCCGCAAAGCGACTTTATTAAAGGCAACCTCTCATTCATTCAGGCAACTTATAGAAATGGGTTTCACTGGTCAACGGAAAACGGTACTAGTAACGGGCGCATCAGGCATGATCGGCAGGACGGTAGTCCAGGCTTTGTCTGCATCACCGGAATGGGACATTCGAGCACAAGCGCGCAGTCCGCAGGACACTCGAGCGATTCTAGGCGAGGTCTGCGACGTCACCCAGGTCCTAATTAGAGAGGCAGACTTCACGCGCACCGGCGAGCGCGAAATGCGCATGCTGACGAAAGACTGCCACACCATCATTCACTGCGCCGGTCTGGTTCACCGCCCGGATGCACCCTACCAAGAATATGAAGTGATGAATGTTCGCGCCACGCAATCGCTGGCGGAAGCTGCAGCTTCAAACGGCGTCAACACTTTTATTTTCCTGAGCACATCGGCAATTTATGGATTGGGCCCCTTCAACAACATTGAAGAAAATGGAGCCCTCCAAGCCAAGACACCATATGCAGTATCAAAAGTTACTAGTGAGAAGTTCCTGGAGATGTTCCGCAACATCCCACGCACCGTCACGTTGCGCCCCGCTCTAGTTTATGGAGAAGGTGATCGCGGCAATCTTTTGACGATGATCAAAGAGATCAAGGCCGGGCGATTTGTTCAAATTGGCGGCGGAACCACAGAGAAGAGTCTTATCTATTCCAGAGATTTGGCAGAAGCCATCACGCTCGTGATGGGACTGCCGGAAGGCTACCACTGCTTCAACGTCGCCAATCCAAAACCGTCGACAGTCAAAGAACTGGTCGACACTATCCAAGACTGCTTGGGCATTCCAAAGAAAGTTTCTTCCATGCCGGAGCCTCTTCTCAGATTTGGCGTCAAAGCTGCCGAATTGCTGATGAAGGAAAAGGCGCCCGTCACTTCCGAACAAGTAAACAAGCTGACCACAACGACAACTTGCTCGGTCAATAAGCTAGTCAGTGCAACCGGGTTCCAGCAAAGAACCGGTCTGCGTGAAGGAATCCGTGCAGAGATAGCCTGGGCGACAGCTAAGAACCTCCTCTAATAATGGCAGCGTCGCTGACCGATTTCTTGGACAAACGTTTCTCGATTACCGAGCGTGGTTCATCAATTCGCACAGAATTTCTCGGCGGCGCTACCACTTTCATGACGATGGCGTACATCATCGTCGTCAATCCAGCTATCCTCTCTTTCGCCGGTTTTCCAGTCGAGCCGTCCACCGTCGCCACGATAGTGACGGCAGTATTCGGCTGTTTTCTCATGGGACTTTACGCCAACCGCCCACTTGCGGTTGCGCCTTACATGGGAGAAAACGCTTTCATCGCTTTCGGCTTGGCCGCCATGGCGCTCGGGTGGGAAACGCGATTGGGCGCCGTTTTCGTCAGTGGTATTGCATTTCTGCTTCTCTCCCTGGCAAGAATCCGACCGTGGTTAGCCAACTCGATTTCGCCCAGCATGAAACACAGTTTTGCCTGCGGCATCGGTCTCTTTCTCACTCTCATCGGGCTGTACGAAACAGGCATCATCGCGAGCGCTGCAAAAGGAATGCCCGCATCGGTGCTATTGACCCCGGGCACCGGCATTTTGCGCAATCCCGATGTACCGCTAAAACTCGGCGATCTGCATGATCCGCAAGTGCTTCTTTCTATATTCGGATTTCTGGTCATAGTCTGCCTTTTGTACAGGAGAGTGAAAGGCGCGATTCTGATCGGCATGGTCATTACTGCCGTCATTGGATTTATCTGCGGATTTGGAATGGCTCCTCAAGCGATTTTCGGCGTGCCATTCGTCGCTCCTTATGACCTATCTCCAATTGCATTCAAGCTCGACATTCTTGGTGTTCTAACCATCAAACACTTACCTATTCTTCTGACGCTCTTTCTAATGGGCTTTCTTGATACGCTCGGAACCCTCGTCGGAGTGGGCGCGGCGGGCAACATGCTCGACAAGGAAGGCAATTTTGTAGATGTTGAAAAACCCATGATCGTCGATGCAATCTCGTGCATCTTCAGCTCACTCATCGGCTCGTCCACTAGCGGTGCATATATAGAGTCTGCAGCAGGGGTGCGAGAAGGAGCACGCACGGGCTTCGCAACCCTAGTCACAGGCGCGCTATTCGCATGCTGCCTATTTTTCATTCCTTTGCTTACACCGCTGCAGCATCTCAAGTATGCCTATGCACCAGCGCTCATGGCGGTCGGATTGCTGATGCTTAGCTCAATCACGCGCATTGATATGGACGACCTGACGGAGTCGACACCAGCGCTTGCCACCATCGCCATGATGATTTTCACTTACAACATCGCCAATGGATTAACTGCCGGGCTCGTTCTATACACTGTTATCAAAATCGGCACGGGCCGCTGGAAGGACATCAATTCCGGCTCTGTGATTCTCAGCCTGATGTGCCTTACGTACTTCATTTTTGGACTTCCGCATTGATGAAAAAAGAATCGATCCTTCCAGTTTTTCAAATGCTTCAGGCATCATCACTCGTGGTAACGATAATTGCCTCGTTGTGCCAATCATCCTCAGCTCAGCCTGAAAGCCAATCCAAACCGCAGCTGATCATTCCGATGGTAACGATTGAAAGAAAGTTTTTCGTCCACCCAATGGAAGTTAAGCCAAACACAGAGTTGGAGAGGTTACTCGACAAGGCTGGGCTGGCTAAAGCGGAGGGCCGATTTGAAGATGCACGAATACTGTATAGCCACGCACTGAAGGAAGCAGAGAACAGCAAAGATAAAAGCAAAATCCAAATGCTTCTCTCGTGCCAAATGGCAGAATGCCTATTTTTAAGCGGAAGAACAAAATCTGCAGAAGCACAATATGCTCAATCTCTGGAACTATATCGAGTTTTGCGCGACAAGGGCGCTTCTGAAAATTTCGCACCCCATATGGGTCTTGGATATCTGTACTTGCGTGATGGACGATACGACGATGCGGCTGAAAAATTCAATCTCGTCTTTTCGCAAACACTGGACAAGACTACCGTTGAAGGCTTAAAAGCAAGAGAGGCCCTAGGAATTGCTTATGCAAAACAAGGGAAATTGTCGGCGGCGCGTGAATGTTTCGAAAAGTCCGTGAAAGATATAGAAGAAGATATAGAGGACGACGAAGATATCAACGCTAGCGAAAACGCTGATGAGACTGAAGATTACAGAGCAACTAATTTTGCAAATCTCGCCTACTGCGAGTACCTAGACGGAGAGATAGAGGCAGCCGACAAACATTACACTAGAGCTGAAACATTCACTGGGAGCAAGCCACCCAGCGAATGTAAAAACGCAATAGCTGTCCTAAAAAGCCATATAGCCCTTTTGGAGAATGTCGGGCGAGAAGCAGATGCGAAAAAACTAGAAGTCCGAGTCAAAGAACTTGAGGACAGACCGATCACATTTGTAAGAGCGGTCGTTCCACCAGCGAAAAAAGGACCAGACTTTGGAGAATACATGAGTAAACTCCAAAAGAAAATCAAGGCGAAATGGGATCTGCCTAAAGAGACACTGCCTAATCGCTTAATTGTGAAGTTTAAAATCAACCGCGATGGCAGTATAAAGAAACTATCTGTCCTTAGAACATCAGGAACCAAAGAAGCAGATGAAGGCGGGATAAAGGCAGTTGAGGAAGCAGCCCCATTCACTGCGCTGCCACAGGACTTCAAAGGGAAAGCAGTCACCATTCAGTTCACTTTCGACTACAACATTCTCAATTCCAATGCCGCGCGACGATACTTCTAAATTCCTAGTCGGAACAGATTTGAAATTGCCGTCATTTGACGAAGCAAGACGATTTCAGCTGAAGAAATTTTGGCAAGAACGCGGCTTCCAATTCATCCTTACCGATGACCACATGCATCTAGCCAGGCGCGGGGCGTTCTACAAGACATTCTTCTCGACCAGCCCTCGGCATCTGGAAACCAAGCTAACTGCGACCTGGACGAAGGACAAACAACTTGAAGTCGTAATGGAGGTCAACCTGGCGTTGCAGCAGGTCACAGAATGGCACAAAGCTTTCCTGGAGCTGGAGATGCTTACCTTCGAAAGCTACATGGAGCGGGACGACCAGCAGAAAAGACTGTGGCAGGAATTTGAAGAAGAAATGAAAATGGCCGACGTAATGTACACATGGACAGTCGGATGCTTCGGAAAGACGATGCCAGCGGACAAGAAGCTAAAGTATCTCGGGCGCTGAAAGCTCTTGTGCCCGAACTCATTCGAGGCTCGAAGAGAGTGTGAGGTGGAATCACCAATTAAGGTGAGCAGATAAACCACACTTTGGGAGAATTACCGGAATCAGGGGCACCCTCTAAGATCGTAGTGGAGGGTACTGGCTTGCATACTGAAACAGCGAAGATGTCCCGATCAACTCAATGCATTCGATTGCTTCTCATCGAAGACAATCCTGACGATGCTATTTTCATTGAAGAAGTCTTGAAGATTCAAGACACATATGCCGCCGTTGAGATTTCCCATGCGTGCAAGCTTCGCGATGGTTTGGCATTCCTGGCGCAGGAAAGCTTCGATGTGGTATTGCTCGACCTGAGCCTTCCGGACGCATCATCAACCAATAGCGTTACCCGCGTTCTTTCTCATTCTCCCCAGGCGCCCATTATTGTCTTGACCGGTTTAGACGACAAAGACACAGCACTTGAAGCTCTGCAAAAAGGTGCGCAAGACTATTTGATCAAAGACAGCGTTTCAGGAGACTTGCTCATTCGTTCTATAAGATATGCAGTTGAAAGGCGCAGAGCCGAGCGCAGAGCCCGTGTGCGCGCAGCAGAAGAGCGCGAAGATTTGATTTTCACTTTGGCAAACGACTTACGCGTCCCCCACATTGGCGCAATGCGAGCATTTGATTTGTTGGTCGCAGAGACATTAGGACCTCTCAACAGCGAGCAGAAAGACTTGCTTCTCAAAGTCAAACAAAGCAATCACGAGATTCTGCATATGTTGCAAAATCTCGTCCATCTATACAGAATCGAGCAAAATGGTCAAAAGATTCTAGCCACTCCAACTGATCTCAATCAGCTCATAAGGCAAGCAATACAAGACTGGGCATATTGCGCCAGTCAGAACAATGTGCGCGTGGAGTTTCACTCAGAACTATCTGACCCGATTTGGCTAGACGGCACGATGTTCAAAAAAGCGATTAGCAATCTCATCCACAACGCAATCAAGTTTTCCTTTGCCGAAGGTGTCGTCACACTTACGTGTAGGTGCGAAGGCAACTGGCTCTACATAGAGGTAAAGGACACAGGCAAAGGCATCAGCGACAGCGAGCAGAGCAAACTATTCCAACGCTTCTGGAATGCCAATGACACCATGCGACACTCGAATGGAAGTGGCGTCGGCTTATATGTATGCCGACAAATTGTCGAAGCACATGGAGGCGAAATCAGCTGCTCAAGCGAACAAGGCAAGGGCACAACAGTCACCATACGCATGCTCAAAGCAGGACAGATTAAGTCCTAACAGCATCCAAAAGTTTGAGAGCCGAGTCAGTCAGAGGCTCTAGTTCCAGTGCCCTTTTAGCCGCGTCACGCGCCCGCTCGTCTTCATTCATAGAATGAAATAGCCAACCCGCCTCCGCGTACAAAAAGGCGTCATCATGCGACAACTGCATCGCTCTTTCCAGAGAGCGCTCAGCCTTCTTATCGTCGCCATTGATGTGCGACAAGTTTGCTTTCAGAAAATTTACCCATGGGTCGTCAGGACCAAATATTGACAGGCGCTCAATGTATCCTTCCGCTTCTGCTGCGTTCTTTCTGGCGAGGCTGATGCGCGCGAGTTGAATCAAAATATCCCGGCTGTCGCCGGCACGTCTTTGCGCTTCCAAAGCCGTGCGTCGTGCTGCCTTCAAATCACCCAGGGTCATAAGCGCATCCGACTTCACTAGCAACCAAAGTGTCCTGTTGAACTCACGGTCATTGAAGTTTTTCGCAAAAGTATCTAGCTTTTTCAAACCGTCTTTGGGTTTGCCCGAACGAATAAGTCCAGCGGCAAGAATGCACTGCGCGGTGTATACAGGTCGCTTCTCCTTTTCTTCTTTTGCAATCACACTGGTTGCATCAGACATTGCAGACTTCAGATTGCCCATGCGCAGGAAATAATCGGCGCGATTGACCATTGCGTGAGAATTCAGCGGAGCCAAAAGCAGTGCGGAATTAATAAGCCCTTTCGCCTTAACATATTCGCCCTTTTGCAAGTGCAGATAGGATATTGAAATCATGGGTTCGACATAGTCGGGTTTCAGACGGAGCGCCTTTTCCCAGTGTTCGATTGCCTGGGAAAATTCGCCGCGCCGAAATTCCACATTGGCAAGATTATTGAACGGAGCATAAAACCACGGATCGATCTCTGTAGCCAGGCGGTAAAGACGTTCTGCTTCCACCAGGTTACTTGCGGCAAGTGCGTGATTTCCGGAGTTATAAACGTAATTCACTGCAGCTTTTCTGCCTAAGAGACCGACCAGACCGATAGCGATTAGTATCGTCACAAGAATCTGCTGGTAGCGTAATGCTTTGTAGGTCGTCTTTAGGGGCGCTTGTGTTCGCGGAAACGCAAAAATGCCATTCACTGAATCGGGGTTGAGATCAAACTTTCGATAAATGATCGAGCGGACCATTTTTTCAAAGACATCAGGCTTGAAAAAAAACGATGGCACCGGCTGCGGTACTAGTATCTTTTCGAAGATTTTTTTCTCAGAAGAAAACCTCGAGTAAATCGTCAATTTACGCGCAGTGGTGTCCAGGGAGAACAGCTTGGAAAACACAATCTGCGGCTCAATAGCAACGGCTTCCAGCTTCTCCCACGGAATAGGCTTTGCCAAACGCCAGAGCTTTACCCCAGTTGGACCAACTGACACGCCGCGGACTATAAACCGAACAGCTTGAAGTATGCCCAGGAAGCCTACAAACCAGAGCACGGCAGCCGAAATCCAAACGCCAATCAAGCGCAATAACCATCCCAATGGGGATGTAGCCCCCGGAATTAGTGCCACCGCATCTGGTATCGCAAGAAGCGAAGCGATTAAAACGGAGCTTCCCTGCGCAAGTTTTGCCAGACATTGAGAGTCAATTGGAAAAAGTTGATCAACATTATCGGACCGACCGTCGGGTTCCGAACTTTCTTTCGTCTCCTCGTCTCCGGTTTCTTTCACGTGACGATCGGTTTCCATAGAGAGCGATTTTCAAAAATCGGGGAATGTAATTTTGGGGCGCGGCACTTTTGGTCTTGACTGCAGGTTACCAAAAGGTACCGCTTGAAAACCCGTATCAGTATACGTAGATTACAAATTTCCACATACTGATAACTAACCCCTTTCCTGAACATTAAACACCTGCTAGATTCGTTAAGCAATTAATGGCGAGGCGGTCGTATGACTTGCGTCAGATAACTCGCAATTTTCTGATCTGAACCCGAAAAAGGTTGCTCTGTCAGGCTTATTACGATTCACAAGCGTCAGACAAATAGATTAGAATAAAGCAGAATTGAACGGAGGTTAAGGAAACGTGGCAGTAGGCAGCGAGGTAAGTTCGTTGAAAATCCTCATCATTGAAGATGATGTGAATATCGCTCGATTGATCGAACTCGAGCTCGGCTACGAAGGTTATCAAGTCTCCGTGGCTCACGAAGGCAATCAGGGCATTGACCTCTTCAAGAAGGATCAACCGGACCTGGTACTGCTGGACGTAATGCTCCCCGGACTTGACGGCATTGAAGTTTGCAAGAGACTGCGAGCAATGTCGAAAGTGCCGGTCATCATGCTCACAGCTAAGGACGGCGTAGGCGATCGTGTACAAGGTCTCGACAGCGGCGCTGACGACTACCTGACCAAACCGTTCGCTACAGAAGAATTACTTGCTCGGATCAGAGCAGTCATGAGACGGAAGCCCCAAGAAGGCATCCTCACCTATTCAGACCTCTGGATGGACCAGCTCAACCGTATCGTCAAGCGTGGCGAAAAGCAGCTTGATCTGAGAGCTAAAGAGTTTGACCTGCTCAGACTCTTCATGCAATACCCTGAGCAAGTTCTCTCTAGAGAATTCATTTTCGATAAGGTCTGGGGATACGACTTCATCGGCGAATCCAACGTCATCGAAGTGTATATACGTTATCTCCGTTCAAAACTGGAAGATGGCAACACCAAGCGCCTCATTCAAACAGTACGCGGCGAAGGCTACGTATTACGCGAAGAAGAGCCTTCCAGATAGTCAAAGATTCGTGGGGCGCACTACATGTGCCCTTCGATAACAAAATGGTATGAGGGCGGTGCATCAAGCGCCGCCCTTTCGCTTTTACATAATGTAGGTGGACGCCATGCGTGACCGATACAAAGCGCCAACGCAGGGCGCCGGCAGATGCAAAAAGGGTAGACGCTTCGCGTCACCCCCTGCGTTAGTCTAAAACGGTTAGCGCAGCAGGTCTTGCTGTTGTTGAATGATCAGCTTCAATCTTGTCTGAACATCCGGAGCCAGCATCTGAAGCGTCTTTAGCGCGCGGCAACGAATATAGGGATTGTCGTCCTGAGTCAGCTCAACCAGAATGTCTTCAGGCATATGCGGGTTTTCAGCCACCCCATAACGAACATCCATATCCGTATCCGTTGAAAGCACGCAAAGAATTTCCTGCGGCGTATGTACGTTTTCAGCCACAGCCAAGCGAACATCAGTCTCCCGGTCCTCAGCAAGCTTACGCAGAGTCTCTACGGGGGTCTTCGGATTGAGCGCAACGTGTCGTCTTATCAGCGCAGACTCTTCACCGGCCAAACGCTCCAGAACTTGACGTGGAGTATTGGGGTTACTGGCAACAACTCGGCGCACATGCAATGCGTCAAGGTCGGAAGTTATAAAAACAGGATTTGTCCTGACATTGCTCTCGGACTGATCTGCGCTCGTGGCACCGGCGTCTCTAGATTCCATTCGCTTCGTTTCTGCCATCGATGGCACCTCCGAAAAGCTGAATCTGAGCTGTCAGGCAGCTCGCCCACAACCTTTGTTACCTGAGGGCTCTCCCCCTGAATCCTTTGAGTTTCCTTGTATTGAATGTACCCACAGCGGGGCTTCTGGTACCAAAGACGGATTTTGTAAAGTGAGCACGCCCGCAGCCTGCCTGGGTTTGATCGGGGTTTATTACGGAAATCGGGTAATCCCGAACGCATTTACCAGGAAACCACCATTTTAAGTGGGCAAAACCGCATGAAAATCCTCAAAATTGCCAAGAAGTGGCGCCTATAGGCCTTGCAATTGTCAAGAGTGTAAAGTTATGATAACGCAGGATGATTTACATCTAACCAGCGCTCAGGCGTTTTGGAATTTGCGCCACATCTCTGCTCAGGTAACCGAATGACAGCGACGACACTAACTCACACGATGACGACTTCTGTCCCACAAAGACAGCAGCCGCACTATTTTGAAGAGATCCTGACTCAGTCAGGCGGCTCGCAGTGGACTTTGTCACTGCCTGCACAACTAAAAGCTCACCAGCACGAATTGGAATCACTACTGACAAAAGTATTCCGCGGACGTTGCTCGCCGGAGAATCTCCCGCTTGCACAGCAGCTTTCGCTCAACTGGTGCATGTCGAAGTGCCGGCAAGCCGGACTTTCATTCGACGACTGCATTCGCTAAGCAAAGAAAGATCTCGCAAGGGGCGGCATGAAAGTGTCGCCCTTTTTGCTTGGGAAGAAACGCAGGGTCAGTCACCTTAGCGGAAGCGTTTAGGTAATGCTGGAGCGGACGCGGAGTTTCATTATTTTCAAAAGGCCCCACGCTCAAAAATGAGGGCGCATGCAATGCGCCCCCACGAATAACTGAATCTCTTTTTGAAACCGGGCGATGCATGGCATCGCCCCTCTTACTATGGTCTTGACAGTGATGCTGGACGCACATACAACTGTCGGGAAATAGTGCTGGGAGGAGAAA
>JAVLKG010000010.1:0-224995 GCA_032128875.1 Candidatus Melainabacteria bacterium 17Bon1m | reverse complement strand
CGGACAATTACACTGGCTACCCCAAAAAGGTTCAATTCTAATTGTCACTGACGTTCAATTTTAATTGTCGTTGATCACCGAAATCGATAGCTATAGGAAAACCAAGAGCGCTAATTACCCTTGGGTATGGTGAGTCCGAAAAGCTTGACTAACATCGGACGCGACCGATGTTAAAGATAGAGAATTCTACGAAGCAGAAAAGCTGTTTCTGCAATCTTTGGCTGAAATTGCCTAAACCTCTGAATTCAATGGATTGTATCCATCTTCAAACTCTAAGCGCTGATGATCGCATTTATCCTTCGCGCTGTTCAAGAAGAACGTTGCTGTGTGGCGTTACAACTCGGAGCCGCAGGAATGACAGAATTTGTTGCCGGGCTCATACGGAGTTGAGCAACTGGCACATGAATATATCTCTTTTGGCGAACCCTTTCTCTTGCAACAGTCAAAAAGGAGAGAAAGCCCAATGGCGACAAGCAATACGCCGAAAATGAGCATGGGTAAATTTCCGACGTGAAAAGCAAGGTTGTGATCGATGGCAACTACGCCGGGGACTTTTGTTAGTCGACAACCAGTATTAGTTATCGTGTGCCCTATGAGTTGCCACAGTGGTGACCACGCCAGTACGAGTAAGTAGAGTGCCGAAATGGCTAGGACTTCCAGGCGCCTGATGTTCATCGTTCTAACCTCGGCGTAAGTCTTTACATTCTAGCCTTCTCTGTGATTTTCGGCTTAATTCTTTAAACTCTCGATTCAGGAGTAAGTAGAGGCTAGATAAGCTTTTGCCACTGTAGACCGCCTTTGTGTTCACCCAGTTTTAACCTAAACTGAGCATACTGAAGTTAGGCCAGCCATCCAATTCTGGGTGGCAGACATCAAAGCGAAGAATTCTTAAAAGAACTCAGATTTAAAGGCACACATCAGTCATGAACCTTTCCATCAAAAGCGCTTTCGAAAATTTGATGGTCACGTGCACTGAAAATCGGAGGATTTTTTAATGAACATAACAGAGTGTAGACCGCGCACGGCGGCGGTTTTCCGAAAAAATTGCTTTCAGACATTACTTGTTGGAGCGACCGCTATTTTTACTTTAGCTGCGCCAGTAGTGCCTGCTGATGCAAAAAATGAAGAAAAGAAGCAGCAACAGCAGCAGCAGAAAGAACAGCAAAGAAATGAAAACCAGCAGCGTAAGCAGAATCAAAATGCGGATAAACAGCTTCGCAGCAATAATCAGGGTGTTGGGCGTAATCACGCACAAGACAAACAGCGTGAGCGAGAGGCAAACTATCAGTCGGCATTGAATCAAGCTCAAGAGAAAAGTCGCAGGCAGGCTGAACAAGCGAATAAGCATGACGCTAAAGCACGCAGCAATGACTTTAATCAAGCGCTAAAGCAGCAAAAACGTGACGGAAGGGAATCAACGTGGCGTGATTACAAGGACAGAGAGCTTCAGAGGGAGCGAGTCAATAATCAGGCTGATGCGCGCGAGCGCCAGGCTTCTATAAAGCGAGAGAATGAACGAGTTGAGGCGCTCAATCGGGCTAATCAGCAAACTAGGAATCGAGCGCGCAATAGCAACGATTATCGGCGTAGTTATCGTCCTGACAAACGTTGGGACTACAAACTAAGTAATCGTGAACGATATCAGACATACAAAAAGTATCACAACAATTGGAACGAGCAAAGGTCGTATTTGAGGTCAAATCTCAGCCGTTTCAACGAGTTGGCCGATCTCAATCGACAACAACAGGAGCAGTTGGATAGGCAAATGAGAGCCGCTTATCTTCAGTATCACAACAATCAATACAATGGACCTTATAGTTGGAACGCATACTCCGATCCTCAGTTTATTGATTACATACAAACCAAAAATCCCTCGCTGCTGCAGAGCATTCTCGGTTTTCTCGGAATGGGAGATGGAGGAGATTACTTGTATTCTTCTAATTGGAGTGATGAACGTTCCGAATTGACGCAAAACATCGCCAATATCCATCAACTAGCACTTGAAGGTCGTATAACTTCGGCGCAAGAAAGTGCCCTTCTGGATCAATTGAGGCCTGAGTTCATGGAGTATAAGAATAACAACTGGAATGGCTCAGTTGGCTGGTCTCAATATTCAGACCCCAATTTCATTGACTATCTCAATAGAAAGAAACCGTCGATTCTAATGACCGTTCGCGATTTTCTGATTCGTTAGGCAAAATACTCAACCTGGAGCTTTAACCACAATACTGCCCTTGCTTCCTGCAAGGGCAGTAAATATTTACGTATCCACTGTTTGGGACCTGGTACAGGTATGTGGCAACAGCTATTGCCTTGCTTCATTCAAATAGCAGAATTCTTGCGGTTTAAGCTATATGATGGCGGAATGATGAACTTAATTCATCAGCAGCTACAGCTGCAAGTAACGCTGGAATTAAACAATGTCTAAAATGCTGATAGCTGAAACGCAAATTGATCTGGCATCAGCATTGAGAGACTTTTTTGTTTTGGAGAAATACTCTGTTCAGGTTGAGAACAATGGCTTACGCGCATTGGAATCTTTGCGTGAAGGCAAGTTCGACGTCATTGCGCTGGAAGTCGCTCTGCCAGGGCTGGATGCAATTAGCATAATCAAGAGTTATCGAGCTGCAGGCGGAAATGCACCGATTCTGTTGATGTCTTCGTGTCATTCATCAGAAGAGCTTCAAAATGGTCTTGATGCAGGCGCAGATGTGTATTTGTGCAAGCCATTTCGACTTTTAGATTTATCCGCCCAGGTAAGGGCCCTGCTCCGCAGACCCTCACTTCGCAGTGAGCGAGTGTTGACATCCGGGCTTATATCATTAGATGCCGGGGCCGGGACAGTGACAAGAAACGACATTTTGGTACATTTGCATCCGATGGAGTTCAAGTTGCTTAGATTCCTGATGGCTCATCCAAACCAAGTCTTTAGCGCTCATGCGCTATTTGAGAGAGTTTGGCAGAAGGATTTCGGACTGATGGAAGACACTGTTAGGACTCATGTTCGAACTTTGAGACGAAAAATTGATGAGGTGGATGGCGCCTCGATCATCACCACAGTGCGTGGTCTTGGCTATAAGACCGAGAATTGAACTGCCCGCGCTGATTAATTGCTGAAGAGGAGCCTGTACTCATGCCTTTGATTTTTTGAGGTTTTTACTGCTAGCTGACCTCTGTGCATCCTTGCGATCGCATCTACTGCAGCCAAACTGATTCCTTCTCCGTTGCTCGGATTGAGTCTCAGCTTGCCTAGCTGCCAGTCTTCGAACTTGCCGTGATTTTCATCCGCACCGGTTTCAAAAATCAGCGACATGCCTTTCTTTTCAGTTTGGCCAGTTATCGAGATTGTTTCCTTCTTTTTGCACTCTTGAAGCAGTGCAAGGACAGTCTCTTTCAGCATCAGTTTTAGAGCAATGGCGCTGCCATTTAAACTAGACTCAGAGGTGATATTTGCGTTGATAAAAACGTCTTGTTCTCTGAAGTTCGATCTGGTTTCATCGGTAATCTCCTCGATAAGTCCTTGCAATTTAATCCTTGTATTTACTTGTGGAGTTGTCGTCAATTCGGTTACGGCGGCGAGAATATTTGTGTCTGAAATCAGACGAGCGACCGCGCGATTGAGTACTCCATAACGTTCTTGGGATACATAATTTAGGGATTGTTCGTGGTGCCACAAGTCTATATGCGCTTGCAATGCCGTAATTACTGTCTTCATCTCGTGTTCGGCGTCATGAATAAATGCAGCCAGAATGTCCATGGCTTTCCTATCATACTGTGACCAAGGTGACTGCATTAGGCGGTTTAGCAATTTTGAGAAGTTCATCGCTTAGTCCTTGTCCTCGATATTATCCTTTTTGAGCTTTTCGATTTTCTCGCTAGTCTCAGTGAGCCGTTCTTCAACGTTTTCTGTCTTTTCCTTGTGATTTTTCCCAAGTTTGTCATCCCGATTTTTTTGCTTACTGGTGGCAATTTTGCTCAGGTCTTTGCGCAGCCCTTTTGCTTGTTTTACGGTTAGTTGCTTTGTCTTCTGCCCCTCGTTGATACGCTTCATTAGATTAATCTGACGCTCGTATGTCGTCATTTTTTTGTCGGCAGCTTGTCCAGGTGGCACCTGAAGTAGGCAGAGCATAGCCAACATTGAGTATGTAATAAGTGATTTCATAAGACCTCCAGGTCAATTCAGTTGGATGCGACATTGGCTGATTGAGCCACTTTGCCGGACTTCTCACTGAGCCAATTCTTGAGAATCCTTTCAATTTCCGGAGTCATTTGTCCTTCTTCCAGCATAAGATGTCCGCTGTTTCCATCGCCGATCATCAATTTTTGTGCAGTCGTCATTTCGCTAAACAGATCGACTGACCCGCCTGGCGTGACAAGTTTGTCTTTGTAAGCAACCAGTACCAGAACTGGTGTCCTCTCTACGAGAGGTGCAGCATCATGCGTCTGCTTCATGAATCTCTCGAATTGGATAATTTCTTTTCTGGACAGTTCCATGCGATTTGCAGGATCATCTTCGATCTTTTGCCTGAGCGCTTCATTGGAGGTTGAGCCATCAACAACAACTGGCGCCATATCTATTTTCCCAAGCGGAGCAACAGAGTGAAAGGCTACAACAGTCCCGGATTTCAACATGCCACCGGCACGACTGGTGGCGGAAGGGACTGCTGAAACCAGACCATTCACTTGGTCTGGATAACGTGATGCTGCTTGTATGGCAATGGCGCCACCCATCGACTCTCCCACCAGAAAGACAGGAATTTTAGGATACGCGACATGTAAAGTTTTCATCGCTTGTTCAACGTCTGTAAGGCAAGCTTCGAAGTCCATTTCGCCTTCTCCCTTCTTATTCATCCACTCGCCGAAACCTCTTACGTCCAACGCAAATGTGGGGATGCCGGCTGCCGCCATGCGACGTCCGAAATTGTCATAGCTTTTGCTGCTAAACCCTAAAGCATGTATGCAAAGCAACACGAGTCTGGGCTTTTCTCTTTTGGGTATCCAGGAGCGGAATGGAACAGCGATAAGAGGGGCTGCCGGAAGTTTTGCCGCATCTTTCCGTGTCGTTGTGACACTATTTGCAGATTTCTGAAACCTCGCTTGGGGCGCGGCGGCAGCGATTGGCATTGACGATAGAAGCAATGCCATAAGCATTGCGGATGTGGCCTGCTTTTTCAGTAGTGATTGTTTATTCATGTAGTGTTCCTTCCTTGCATTTGAACAGCTCGGTATTTCGACGGGTAAAAGGACCGAATTGCTATGCTGCACGGCAAGGTGACCAATCTACACATTCAATTACAGTGATCAAACCATTCACAATGTGAAAGTCCGGTTAAAACTGCCGTTTTGGTTTGAGTGTGTTAATTGCAGATTTAGGCGGTTTTCACCGCAGTTTCACATTGAGCCACCTATGATGAGAATGTGACAGTCAAGGCGAGCTTCGAGTGGAGACTTGCGCCGGCAGCTGACATTGTATGGTGGCGAGCAACGTGAACAGCATTTCCCGAGCTTCTTACCGAAAAGGAATGTATGAACACGTTAAATCAATTGAAAATGAAGCCATCTTATTCTTGCCCTTTACTCAGAATCGCTTCTGAGACTAAGCAATTCGAACATTTGCCAGAGCTCGACCTCGTCTTGGCTTGTCAGCAACACAAATCAGGCGCAATTGACGAACTTCTGCAGCGCTACAAAAGTGCTATTAGAAACATTGTCTATAGGCTGGCGCCGGAATGTAGAGAAATTGCAGACATTTGCCAGTCTGCTGAAATTAAGGTATGGCATTCAATTTCAACATTAAGACAACCCCAACGCTTTAGAGCCTGGCTTAAAAGGCTGGTATCGAACATCTTCTACGATTACTGCAGAAAGTCTCCGAAAGACTTCATTCTAGTGTCAATGGACGAACCTTATTCAGGCAGTGACGACTTCACCACGAGTGCCACTCGGAGTATCTTTGATCGCAAACCGCAGCCGGATGCCGTTGTTGAAGGCTATGAATTGCTCGATGAAATTCAGAAAGCAATCTCTTCAATTCCATCCGAATTTAGTACTGCGATGCTTTTGCGCGATGAAGACGGACTTTCGTACGAAGAAATTGCCTTCCTTACAAAATCGGAGCTCGGGACCGTCAAATCTAGAATTTCACGTGCCAGAAGCAAGGTTCAACGGGCAATGAGACCATACTTGAGCGGGAGAGCATGTAATAACTGATAGAACTGAGAATTGCCTGGTTTACCAGTGTTGGCAAGCGGGTTCGTTGCTCTTATATCTCTCAATCCTCTGTGTTTCCAGAGGACGGTCTAATGCTTGTGGCGCACTGACCTGCACCATTTTGTGGTGAAAGGTTAGCAGAATTTTACAGCGTGCCAAAATCGACATTGTCAGGTACATCCGACACAAAAGCTCTTGTCCTGATAAAGTGGACTCTATCGGGCAGAAGGTTAGTTAAAACGGCTTGCATACTGCTTGAGCGCGGGAAATAATTCAATTCTTGCGAACTTGGATTTGATGAAAACTTGAGAAAGGTGTTTCACATTTGCGGTTGAGAATGTTTAACGGCGGACCAGAAAAGCTTTTTCAGACACTCGCAGATTTCTTTGCTGGCGTCTCTGTGTCAACCTTTCTTTTGGCTTTACTCTGCAGTGTATGTTGTTGTCTTTGCGTCACCCCCTGCCTACGTGCCGAACCACTCAAAGCAGGCATCGAGTTTAGTGACTCGCTTGAGCCGCTGAAGGCCGGTTTGCGCGAAGGTCAGCGAATGAATCTTGGTGCCGTTGAGACCGGCAAGAGAAACATTACAGCGTGGCGCCGAATTCCAAATTGGTTTGCAGGGACTTGGCATAAAGAAAAAAGTACTCGCATGGTTAATGGCAAACCTGTGTCATATCAAACGCGAATGGATATGATTACCGGCTACCAAATGGATGCGAAAGGACGAATCTGGCAGCCCGTCTTCGTCAACGTCGGAAAAGTAGAAACCGACGACTACATCGAATACATGATGCCGCAGCGACCAACAATCTATTCAATGGAGAAGAACAAATACACTTCGTTTTCGCTATCTACGCGTGTTCGCATTGATAAAGACACTAATCAAATTATGAGCTCGTTTCAACAAGAAGATTTGAGCGTTTCAACTCCTCAGTCTGATGGCGTTGTGAAAGCTGTCGTAGAGTGCCGTGTCTTCAATCAAGATGGGCGTGTGAAATTCGAAGACACGATTGAGGTTCTGGAACAGAGAATAGAGGAATTCAATCCGATTGATGAATACAACGGCATTGATTATCGCGATAGCTTTGTCAAATTCCTGGAGGCAAGTGGGCATCCTGAGCTGATTCCGCCAGAGCGACCGAAGTCGGTTTTAACTGAAACGCAAGAGCGAATTTTAAGCAGCGAGACCAAGAATAATAGGATGCAGGTCTTTAAGAGAACTGGTGGTGAGCGTAGTGCAGAGCGTGGCGAACAGCCGCAGGATGCGGATGCGGATGAGGAGCAGCAACAGCGGACCGGATTGAGACCTTCGCAGCGCCCACAATCCCAGACCCAGCAGTTGCAGCAGAAATTTCAGCAACTTGAGCAACAGCTTCAACAGATGCAACAGTCGCGACAACAGACGCAATTCCAACCACCGCGCCAGCAGACGCAATTCCAACCGCAGCAACAACCGCGTCCGCAGCAGCCGCAGCAATACAGAAAAGGACCTGACTCTGGGTTTTAACGCAAGATCAAAATACAGAACAACGGAAACGTGTTCTATAGCTCGGCACCGCATGAATGGCAGAATTTATTGCCCAGCTCATAAGGTGTGGAGCATGAGGCGCAGGAATACATCTCTTTTTGTTCGCACTTCTTTTTCGCTTCGCAGCATTTCATAAGAAGCGACATTAGGAACGCAAAAATCAAAACGCCAAGCAGCAGTCGCGGGAAGCCTCTGAGAGAAACCGCCAGAGAATTACCAGGGGGAAACACCGCCAGTACGGCCAAGAAGAGTGCAGACATTGCTAGGACTTCCAGGCGTTTTAGGTTCATGGCGTCTCTCCAATTCGACCAGTTTTTCCATTCTACCGTGCCCAATGATTTTAGGCTCGTTGATGAGATTCATCGCTAAAAACGACGATGCAGTCTCCCGTGAGAACTATGAGATCCGGTTTCTCCGCTGCAATGATCGACGGCAATTTTTCTTCTAGTCGTGCTGCTGGATCCGAGTGGATGTCAGATATGTGCGCGACGCGAAACCCTTTTGTGCCAATTGGGATTTTGGTTGATTGAAGTTTTATATGCGATATGTCGAGCCAGTATGGTTCGACAAGCAATGAATAGAGGAAACAACTAACAACTGCTGCGCCACACGCGAGAATGCCAATTCCGATCGGAGTTGGTGTAGCACCTTTGTTTTTCCAACCGCGCCTGAAGAGCCACCTGAGACCAATGAAGGAGGAAAGAACCACAATCAAAGAAGTGGTTCCGAGGGTGAATAAGATTAGGTGCAGTTCGCTCATTCTTGAAAGTCACAGCCATTACATCCGATCTTCATTTCACTATATAGAGAAATGGCAGAACCCTATGAGAAAAAGCAAAAAGCCCCGCAGCGCGAGGCTTTTATTATTAATGGGGCAGACGAGGGGAATCTGACGTATCACCATTCAGGATGTTGACATCATCGTTCTATTGAATCTACATCTCAGTTCTGAGCTATGACCGCTGGACCAAAGTGGTCTCAACTGGACACATTTGGTCAACAAAAGTATCTCCAAAAGTATCATCGGTAATAATGAGTTTCCATTTCGCTTGCATTGGGCGAATTTGGGAAAGCCTAGCTGTTTACCAGCCCTTGGGAAGCGAATTCATTAATTACAGGACCCGGCTAGCAAATGCAAAAGAAACCTAAACAGACTGTTGACGTCAAGGGGGCGGACCTTAGTGAGACCCCGAAAGAATTGAATAGAGCTACGAAGATTGCCGCAATCACCAATATGAAAGTAGATTACAGCTCAAAAGACTGGATAGTCCGCGCGATCAGCTGGCAGAATCTAAATAAGCTTCCAAATTTAGCTGACTACGATATCTTACTTTTCGATATGTCGACCAGACCCAGCGGCAAGGAAATGGATTCGGCGCAGTTTGGGAATAAATTGAATTTTCGGACTTTTCTTGACGTTACGGCACACGGTGGGCAAGTTTTGATCCTTGGAGATCCCGACTTCAGCCTCAAGATTAAAGGCTCGCCGCACAGTATGGATTGGTCAGTTCCGTTTCTCTCGTGGACTGGTCTGCAATTTCGTTGGTCACACGAGATTGGCGATACCGTGGAAATTCTGGCGGAAGAATCCAATTACCGTACCTTTCTTGGAAGTTTACGATCCTATGAGCTTGCTATGAAGGATGTGGACGTATACGAGCCGACAATCAGGAGCGAATTTGGAAGTAATTTCCAACAACAGTTCGATTGTAAGATTTTGACCTCTAAGCTTGCTGTTAATAGACACAATCAGGCACTTTCAAGTGTTGTCTGTCTAAAGTTGCTTGAACGTCAACCCCCTTCTGTGTTTCCCAAAAGCTCGGTTGATAGGTCCTCTGAAGCCGTAAAAGAGGTACTTATTGGTCCGCTAATTTTTCTGCCGGTAATCGGGGGAAAAACTATCGTTGATTTGCTCGCTGAGCTTTTTGACATCAAATTGACCGTAGTGGTTCCTGATTGGGCAGCAGCAATTGTCCCTGTGAATCAAGTTGAAATTGACAGTAAAATCGAAAGTCTGGATGAAGAAATTAAGGGATTGCAAGACCGAAGAGAGCAATGCGAACTTCGGCGCCTGCAATTGCGAGAGTGTGTACGACTTCTCTTTGATAACGGTACTAGTCTTGAGGCGATAGTCCACGATTCATTTAGAGAGCTTGGTGCGGATGTCGAATTGCCAATTGAACCAAACAAAGAAGATGGTTGGATTCGCGTTAATTTAGGAGGCGAAAAGACACTGGAAGCAGTACTAGAGATAAAAAGTACTGAGAGGGACAGTTTTGGTGAGAGTGGAATTAGGCAGTTGAATGAGTGGAAAACACGAGGCACTCTTCCTCCGCGGCTAAAGAGCTATAAAGGAATTTTGATTGGAAGCAACTCGATTAATGAACAGCCAGCGAACCGCAGCGTTGGTCTAAGCGATAGTCTGAAGAAGAGCGCAGAATTGAATGACTTGGCTCTTCTTAAGTGCGAAGACTTGTATTTGGTCCTGATGCTACATAGATTGGGAATGCTTGCGCTAAGTGACTTTTGGTCAGAGCTGTTTGCAACTAAGGGAATCTTTGACGCAACAAAGTATCACGCAGACTTTCAGTCCGGCACTGGAACTGCTCTCTATGATAGGAAATCCAAGAATAATTGATAGCGGTTGGTACGCTGCGAGTGTAAAGGATGGTCATTTCGCATGATGAAAATACTAATAAAGCTACCTATGTGCTTGCTCATTGCAATCGCTTGCTCCCATTCTTGCAATGCTTCGGAGCCAGAAGGAGCGTCCGCTCCTAATAAACCGGCGGACTCTCAAATCGAAAAACAATCAAGACCAAATCCACAAACCCTACCTGGAATTTCTTCGGCGGAAATAGAACTCAAACGATTTGAAATAAAACAGCGCTTTGGCTTCAAAATGCAAGTGTTTTGGGGCGTTCTAGTAGTTGTCTCTGCGATTTCAGGTTATTTGCTCTTTCGATTTCATTTGTGGAGCAATTCGGCTGAGAAAACAATGAAGGACGAACAACTGATAAAAGCATTGGAACGTCTTTTGCCGCATTTGGAGAAGAAAGAACGAGAGCAGTTAGTAAGAATATTTATCGAAAATTCGATTGATAACACAAAGGGGGGCGCCACAGGACAACCTCAGATTGGTGTACAAACCCCGGCGGGACCACAACAGCCATCAACTTAGCTTGTAATTTGGGAGAAGTATGGCTCAAAGTACTGATGATCAAAGCTCCTTTTCCGATGCACCGAAGATTCGGCTGGACCAGGATAGACTCGGCTATTCTGAATTTGCTGGAAAAATTGCCAAAGGCATAATCACTATTCCTGCATCAAAGGGCGCAACATTGGCAATTTATGGCGAGTGGGGCAGCGGAAAAACAACTCTTATTAATTTTGTGCTTGAGCATCTAAAGAAGTTGCCGCCAGCCGATCAGCCAGTTGTAGTTCACTTTAATCCTTGGTGGTTCTCAGGGCAGGACTCAATTGCTCGAAAATTCTTTGATACGTTATTGCGCGAACTTAAAGTTTCTGGATTTAAACACACCGCAGTATCAAGCATCAAAGCGATATCCGACGTTTTAGGAAATGTGCCGGAGTACGGCTGGATTGCGAAGGCTGCCGCTGCTACTTCGTCTTCCTTTAAGGATGACACTCTATCCGAATTGAGGCTAAAGGCTTCAGATGCTCTTGTATCGCAAACAAAGAGGATATTGCTGATAGTCGATGATGTAGATCGGCTTCTGCCCGAAGAAATTCTTACAACGTTCAAATTGACGAAGCTTTTTACGGACCTGCCAAATGTAGTTTGTGTAGTCGCTATGGACCGAGATGTTGTGGTCCATGCGCTAGACAGCTCACACGGAGCTAGTAAGTCCAGCGGAGATTTTGCACTCAATGACAAACAGCTTTCTTACAGCGGAAATTTGACAATGCGCTCAGACAATGAATTTGGTGCAGATTTTCTTGACAAAATTGTGCAAGCACCCTTTGTACTTCCAATTCCTGATGAATACTCTTTATCTATCCTCTTTGAAGAGGCCATAGATGAGGTTTGCGGTACTGATTTTATGAAAACCGATAGAGACTATTTCAGAGGTGTGTATTCAGAAGGACTAGAGCTATTGCTTGATACACCCCGAAAGATTGCCAGGTTTCGTAACTCCTTGGAAATCACATTTGCAGCTGTCAAAGGAGAGGTTCACATTGTGGACTTCATTTCTATCGAAGCAATCCGGCTTTACTGCCATGAAGCTTATTCAGTAATGCGAGAGAATCCAATCTATTTCACGGGCAGTGGGACTTTTGAGAAATACGATTCTCCAAAACTGAACGAAGTTCGGGACTTTCATAAGTCCTGGCTTCGCCGTCTTCCTGCATATAAGCGAGTTCCAGTGCAAAATATTTTGGTTTCGTTGTTTCCAAAAGTAGAGCGCGGACTTCGTGATGATCGACCATTAGCCTTATACGGACCGAAGTCAAGTCAACTACTTGCGCGAATCGACGAACAATACGGCATTTATTTTACTTACTCTGTTTCGAATTGGCACGTTTCTAACAACGAACTCAATTTGATTCAAAATGCCGATGAGCAAGGCATATTGACCAAGCTTCGTGAATTGGCTGGAAGCAAAACATTGTTTGGTGGTTCTCGCCTTGTTTCATTTCTTGAAAGAGACAGATTTCTCTATGAATTTAGCGACACAGCAAAACGTAATGTGGTTTGGGTTTTGCTAAGTTTTGGAGACGAATTTCTTAGTAAGCAGGATTATGGAAAGGGAGTATTGTCCATGCCAATTGGAAATGGGCAGAGAATACAAAGGATTTTGTACTTGCTGGTTAGGGATCTGCCGGAAGCTACTCAGTATGAGCTGGTAAAGAGAGCATTGATTGAAGGTGAGTCCCTGGGAACCATTTGCTGGTTTATACTAACTATTGATGAGCATTTAAAGAATCCAGAGCGGATGCCAGGTAAGCCTATCGATTTCACAGCAGAACAAAAGAGTGAATTGAGAACATTAGCAGTGAAGCGAATTCAGGAACTTCAGTTCTCGGCATTAATCGCTTGTCCAGAGATGAGATTTGTAATTCGGCTTTGGAAATTGTGGGACGCAAAAGGACTTCGTTTATTTGGTGAAAAGTTGATGAAATCGACGCCTGACGCGATGTCGTTCCTGCAAAATTTGAGAACAACTCATGTGTTTAGTAATGATGCTGATGTACTCGATGCAACCTTTGGCATTGAAAACTTGATCGCAAACATTGACAATGTTGCGAAAAGCAAGGCTCAAATGCCGGAAGAATACGCTGAAAATATCGAATACGCACGCGAGTGTCACAGATTGCATGAGTTAAAGAAAAGCCAGGCAAGTGAAGAACGATAGAGTTGGGCAGGAGTGGATAACTCGCTGTATACCGAAGTTAGACTAAAGATTTGCGCATCACCGCAAAACGTGTGTCTTCGATGATGTTTGTGGCTTCGATATGTGGTGTAGTTTCGTATGCCTTTAAAAGCTGAAGGTCATTCCTATTTCCTGAGTGAATGATTGCGTTTGCCAGTAGTGTGAGCGAATGAATGCTTTGCTTCTCTTGATGCCATACAGCGAGCTTGCTTTTAAGCTGATTCCAGGCAATGCCAGCTTTGTACAAATCAAGAATCCAAAATTCAACACGGTGATCATACTTATTGAGGTTTTCAAAGAAGGATGCTTCTAGCTGATTAGTGCACTTGCGTCTGCCAAGAGTTGGCTCTATTTTTGCAAGCCACTGATCAAGATACTTTTCCCTCGTCGACAGCCACCCTTGTTCATTGCATTCGTCACCAAAGTCTGCAATCTCATTAGCGTCTAAAAACGGGTAGAAGGGTTCGAGCGCCTTTATCTGCTCCTCTGAGCGAGGGTATTTGCGTCCGTTATACAGGTGTCGAGAATGAAAATCCACTTTCTGGAACAGGGGAATCAGATCCGGATCTTCTGTTAATACTCTTTTGGCTTGCTCGATTAGTTTAGGGGTGGCCAGAAAGAGGGCTGCTTCTAAGTATCGGTAACAGAAACGCAGATGCCTCCAGTGCTTTATCAAAAGTGTTTCTGCTTCTGAAATGGGCATGTGTTTCATTGCCGACGAAATGAAGCAGTCAATATCCTGGACGCTATGCCAATCTTCCTTTAGACCTTGCGCTCGTTTATCGAGCAGCTTGTCTAGTTCCGTAGTCAATTGAGGAGAAGTGACATACCAACAATACTGAGCCCACCACGATTTCAATTTCATCTTTCGAATTAAACTGGGAATTGCCGTGTTGTCACCCAGAATAAGTCGATGGCTAAGTACTGAATCCGCTAGCGCGCGGTCAAATGTACTTTGTAACACTGGAAGTTCCCTAACGTCAATTTGTCCAGCCCACAAGCGAAAAGCCTGTTTTCGTATTTCGGGCTTGTTTTGATTTCCTTGCCAAGTCTCTTTGAGGAAACGACGGCATTCAGCTGACATGATCCTTTTTCCGTTCAATGCCAATTTCCACCGGTCTCTCAGGAAGATTGCACTCATATGCCGTTTTTCCTTCACCCATTTTGCAAACTGGTTGACGAGAAACTCCATGACAGTGGGATGATCTATCGCATGAAGCATATTTGTAATGTACCAATCTAAATCTTCTTGCTGTGCTCTTGTGAAGAAGTAGGACAGGGCATTCACTGGGACTTCCTTTGCGAAAGCATTGGAAAAGCAATCATGTAGCACGTCTGCTCTGGCTGTTGAACCTGTTGAATTTCTTTCGTCGGATAACATTCCCCATTCATTGCAAACCGGAGCTAGATAACGCTCAGCGTGCTCGCCGCAACACTGTGAAAGAGCCCACAAGTAATCTTGGAGGTGCTCAATTCGTTTTTCGTCTTTTGCCCAGAACCTCTCTATCACCGGTGCAAGTTCAGGGTTTTTCAAGTATCCCGCAAAACGCAAGCAAGCAATCAATTTTCTTGAGTCTAGATTTGAATCTTGCAAATGCTGCTTTAGTTCTTCTGAAAACTTGTCGTAGTAAAGCTGTATGGCATGTGAGATTATTCGGTCTCGCCAAGGAGCCGTGACAGCCGGTTCGAGTGCTTGGCATAGGTTCAATCCGCCAAGAATGTTTCCGTTCCTGAGGAGAGCTAGCATTCCTGCATAACTTTCCGTATCGAGCATCGGGGCAATCTCTAGGATATAGGATGAATCAGTATCTGCAAGTATAGAAAGTGCGGCCCATCGCGCATGCCTATTGGATTGTATTTGTGCACATTCAGTGATCCATTGCGAAATTAGAAAGCATATTTTGAAGTGTACTTCGGTTGTTGATTTTCGAAAGATCCTAAGTGCGTAGAATAGAGCCAATGGATTCCTTTTGAACAGCAACTCCGCAAAATCTTGAGTAGCTTCTGGCTCACACAGAGCCATTCCGAAGACTTCAGCAAAGTAAGGGTCACCGAGTAGTGCATCTGGAAGTATCTCCTTCTGGAGCATGCGTAAAATGGCCTTTGTAAGCAACCAGTCTCTAACGCGATCATGCCGAAAGAGGATTTTAGACCTGTTACCAGAGAAGACCAGATTTAGGAGCTGACCATCCTCTGCAATCTTGCTGATAGCGTTGAGAGTGTTCAGTTCACTTTTGAACCAGTTAGAGACATCATCAACACTAATTTCCAGCCGTGAGTTCATTAACATTGATTCGGCAAGTTTATCAAGTGATTGTGGAAGAAAAAACTTCAGTGCGTCTGAGGAGCTTAACTGCAAGCGCAAGAGAGTTTCGCTGATAAAAGAGCCGATTACTTGGCTTGGAACAGGGTTGTCTTTGAAATCATAAAGCGCTATTAGCAGGGGGTCATGATTGAGTAAACTCGAAATATCTTCAGCTTCAACCGTCGTCAAATCCTTCTGGGCAAGTTGAGCTTTTAGGCACAATGCGGCACTGCCTTCTTCAGAAGAAAAGCGCTCTCCTAAAAGTAGGAAGTTTTCGATTCTTGATTTCACATCCTTTTCAAGTAAGGAAAGATTTTCAGGCCAAACAGGACACAGCAGCGACCATGTTTCATTACCTTCACTATTCCAGCGCAGGATCTTCTCAATGATTGCTTGCGGATTTATCGCTCGGTTGATGTCTTCGACTACCAGTCTAATTGGATTTTCGGCAGAATAAAGTAAACGCTCGGCCGCATCGATACTGATTTCCTGTCCCATTTCAGAAAAGGCTGACCTGACCGCTTGTTCGATGGATGTTGAGACAGCTGCAATTTCATGGGTGATAACGAGGGCACTTAGATGATTTTTTAGGTGATCGCTCAGCCACTTTGAGCATGCAACGGATTTTCCACTTCCAGAACCCGCCACCAGGAAATTTGTTCCATTTTTTGCGAGGTCTAGAATTTGTGTGTCAAGCCTTCGTGCGATCCACGTATTTGGATTAGAAAATGTACGGAGAGACTCCAAGGAACGGTGAAATAATCTCAGTAATTCCAGGTTCGAAAGAAATCGCTTGCCAATATGCAATCCTGAATTACTTAAGTCGGCTTCTGATTCAGCGTCTGCTTTCCATCCAAGAAGTGTCTCTACTGTATGTTTGCTGTCATCCGCATCAACGAACCTTCCGCAAGTTTGGCAACACCAGATCCCGTTCGACACACTCTTTCTCTGGATGGTTGACAAATTCGGATTGTAGCGGGGACCTCCCTTGGAAGCCGCAGTTACATGTGCAGCGGTACCAATGCTTACTGACTTTTCTGGATCAGAGTGCGGGCCGGTTGTAAGTCGTCTGCACATTGGGTTAGAACAAAGATATCCAACCCTTTTGGCTAGGATTTCTTTTGTCCTTTTAGTGAAGTCGTCTCTATTCATCGTCATCAGAAACTCGTTTGATTTATGATGAGGGCGCAGCATTCTGCGCTTGTAACCATCCTAAAGCACTAAACACTCTTTCAAACTGCTTTTGGAATTCCGCATTCCTAACTTTAAGCACCTGTTTCTCCTCTTCACTTAGAGTCCGCAGGATGAGTTGATTGAGTTCCAGAAGGCGATGGGTTACGAGCGACCAAATTGCAATGTCTGCGGCTATAGAATGATCAACCCAACTTACTTTACTCTCAATTGCTCCCAAGCCGTGCGGCAGCGTCAAGCCGTGCACGATTCGACTTCTGAGATCATAAAATTCAAAGAACCAATGTGCGAGCTTCGACATGTTGATTGTCCGAGCTGGCGAATGGCGACCCGCGGGAATATCAACTGACTTGATCTCCATGCCAGAGGTGGATAGCTTTCGATCAAGCCTGATAGCCATTTCCAATTTTCCGGAGTTTCCCCGCGAGAGTAATGATTCCAAAGACGTCGCTTTCATTACGAGCTTCGACAATTCCGAAACCTCTGGAGCATTTGTATGAGACAAAAAGAACCATTGCACAGCTTGGAAAAGTCTTCTCGTCTGATCTGTCGGGTGTAGTGTGCGCATCTTTTCAAATTGCTCTACTAACCCAAAGGAGCTGCCAGTCAGCCCGTCAATTAGATGTGGTGGTCTGTGAATTTTAAGCTTACCTAGTTGGTACACCTTACTCATTCCGCCTAGATGGAAAATTACAAAGTCATTCGAATCGAGGAAGTGCCTGTGAAGTTGGTATTTGTCGCTGCTTGGTGGCCCTTGAAATTGACTATTTGCTATGACTGCCTCGACGGTTCTGTTCGCAATGTCGGCGAAACCAATGCAGTGAACAGCGGTTTGAATCGTGCAGATTTCTTCTTCTGTGAGTGGTTTAAGCGGTTGTGCTTGCATAAAGCAAACTGACACGTAGTCAGCGGCATTGCCTTTAGCGTCCCGAAATGAACAAAAGTATTCTGGAAGCTTTGCTCTTAGCGATTCCGGGCATCCTCCAGACCTGCTGAATTGGACAGCATTCTCAAATCTTATAGCTCCAAAGGATAGAGGTCGATCCAGCTCTGCCCAAGGTAATGTCCATATTTCGAACTTGTCAGAATCACTCATTGTTGCTTAGTCGGAGTGCTGATACCTTTGAAATTAAAGCGTGGAGGAAATCCACTTAGTATCACCAAAAGTATCCTCGCCGGATTCTGCTACCGCATGAGCACGGCAAGACAGCCAACTGGCTGGGATTCTGGAGCAATCAATTAGTAAATGGGGCAGACGAGGGGAATCGAACCCCCGAATACTGGAACCACAATCCAGTGCCTTAACCTCTTGGCGACGCCTGCCATGGCGTAGCCGGACAACGGTGTCCGGAGAATTCATATATTATCACGGCGCCCGGGAAGGTTAGTCGTTGGGGCTTTCAGAGCTTCACAAAGGGTTTCGCAGCCGAAAAACTCGCCTTCTCGGGGCATAGGCACCCGGGGCAGACGATGAGATAATCAAGGGCAGGGAACCCGTGCACCATAATTTCTGCCCATCTCTCGTCAGGTGACGTTTTCCTATGTCTGTGATTGAAGAGCAACCCAAAATAGCGAAATCGTTTGGAAAGACGATTCTGGCAAAAGCAATTGCACTGACATTTTTTATTTTCGGCGGGCTATGCCTGTTCGTATATTTCGATAGCGTTGGATGTTCTATGTATTACTCCGGGCATCCAGAGAAGGCGCTGGAACCGACGAAGCGAGCATTGTGGGTTCAAGAAACAGTACTCGGGCACGACAATCTTGAGGTGGCGAATACAAAGAAGAATCTCGCCCGAGTCTACGATGCGCTCAAGCGATTTGATGAGGCTGAGCCGCTGTATGTTTCGGCGATGGAAATTTACAAGGATAAGGACCAGCTAAAGTCGCATGCATATGCTGAGACACTGTGTTTTTACGGCGACCATCAGATGTTGATGCAAAAGTACAATGATTCATTGGGAAACTACAAAGAAGCGCGATTGATTTTATCGGGTTTGCGACTACAGGAAACACGCGAATACGCTTGGACATTGCAGCGTGTTGCCAATGCTTTGAAGGCGTTGAACAGACGTGACGAAGCGCAACCGATTGATGCTGAAGCAAGTAAGATTTTGCAGAAGGTCTAGAATTAAATTCCTAACAGTTTGAATACTGGTGGAAGGGCAATGCTGAGTAATCCGCCGATTATAAAAGCGGCAATCCATGAGCCGATCCAAATAGTAAATGCGATTTTGGGACCGCGTTCTTTTGTCATCACACCAACTGTTGCGATGCATGGAACGAACAAGGTGATGACGATCATTGCTGTGAGGGCTTGTGCGGCAGTCATAGGAACTTCCGTCAGACCGAATGATGCGAAGTCGCGGCGGACAATTCCCAAAACAAACGTTGTTGCGATGCGTGGATCTGATGGCAGATGAAGCCATGCCACCGTAATTGGTTGCAGTGCATTGACAAATAGTGTAAGCAATCCGGTCATATGTGCAATGCTAACTGCAAAGCCGGCAATGAAGAATGGCTTGGTTGCTTCTTTGAGGAAAGCGTAAGATTTAGACCAGGTTTTCTTCAATACATTGTCCATGCGAGGGAAGCGCATAGGAGGAAGATCCATGATCAGTGCGTCGGACTTGCCTGGCAGCACCATATTCAGTGCGACACCCGTTGTTGCAAGAATGGACGTGACGATCGCTCCGTAGATCGCCCAAGCGTATAGACCGCCTATTTGAGCCAATGTCCCGGAGACAACTCCGAGCTGTGCGGAGCATGGAATTGCGACTCCGAGCAAAGCTGTCGCGATTATCTTTTCGCGGCGAGTACTTAGCAGGCGTGTAGTGATGGTCGCCATCGTCACGCAACCGAGTCCGAGAATAAGAGGAATAATTGCACGGCCGTTTAGTCCGACTTTATTCAAAACTCGGTCTACGAGCACTGCCAGGCGAGGAAGATATCCGGAATCTTCCAGCATCGAAAGACCAAAATAGAATCCTAGGACCAGTGGAAATAGCAGTCCGAGCAGGTAAGTGACTGTGAGCGTGAGCATTCCGTACTCGCCGACAAGGATATTTCCTAAAACCGCCTTGGCGGAAGGATGGCTCCAGAACTGGTAATTCACTTCGTTAGCTGGAACAGACTTGAGTGTGGTGTCTAGGTTTGCACTCACCAAAGGATTCGCGAATGTTCCTTGCGGGAAATCAAAAGTCTTGTTTCCAATGGTGATTGTGCATGGGAATGTTGTTGCAGCAACTCGCCGTACTAGCGGTTCATAGTAGACCTTCATGCCTTTCTTTTCAGTGATTTCAACCACTGTACCGGCTACAAAAACACCAAGTAATTGATAGAAGATCATGTAGCAAACAAAGGCGGCGGCGACCGTTCCCGCAACCGGATGCAGCAGCAGTCTGCCTAGTTTTGTAGAGAAAGTCTTTTTCTTGGATGTTGAGCGAACGCATATCTCAGAGATTTCGTTAACTCGCTGACGTCTGCGTCTGTAAATATCTTGGCGATGATTGCTTCCTTGCTCTGCAGGCTGAAGCGCAGTTGTTTCAGTAAAACTACGCTCGGCTCTGATGGCGGTAATAGCGTGCGCGTGCGCTTCAATCGATTGTGCATCGCCTTCGAGAATCAGCAGTGCATGAGCGTGCGAAACCTTTTGCTCGATGTATGGCGTCAACAATTCAGAGAGTGACGCATCGCACTTTCCTTTCTTTGCTAGGGAAAGGTGTGCACCAATGTTTTCAATTCCTTCTTTGCGAACAGCTACGCAAGTGATGACGGGCACATCGAGTGTTTCACTCAGCTTCGCCGTGTCAATGAGCAGCCCTCTGTGTTTTGCTTCATCCCACTGGTTGATAACGACAACCATTGGTTTGCCCATATCAATCAATTGCAGCGTCAGGAAAAGGTCGCGTTCCAAGCTCAAAGCCGAAACAACGTTTATCACCAACTCCGCATCGACAATCAGCCTGCGGGCAGCCTTCTCTTCATCATTAAAACTCGAAACACCATAAACTCCAGGTGTATCAACAAGCTCATGCTCACCGTAAGCACCACGAGCAATGTCGATGGTCGTGCCTGGGTAGTTGGACACATCAGCGCTTAGACCTGTCAGCGCATTGAAAATCACTGATTTGCCGACGTTTGGATTTCCCGCCAGCACAACCTTCAGCTGTGAGCGAACGGCGGGCTCCAACCCGCGCGACTTCGATTCCAAGACGCTGTTAGTTCCAGTCGCCATTGCTTCTCCAGCTTTGATGAGTCAAAGTTTATCAGTTGCGTAATCGCACTACAACTTTATTGAAAGAAAAGATAACTATGGTTTTGGTTCCGCGCGTAACGAGGGACCATCGTGCTAAAGTCAAGCACGTTGCGACTTCGGTGCTTCGGAATAGGCACCAGCGCCAGTGTTTTCGGCAGAGCAGGAGGCTGAACCGGCAAGATGATCTTTTGCTCATCTCCCAACTTCAGACCTATTGTGCTCGCGCTTTTTGCCGCCTGTAGCTTGCTTCTGCCTTTCGCAGCGCTAGGGCAGGAGCCGCTGGACGGCAAGCTGCCATTGGATCAGCCGACTTCGACCACCGCGCCGAAGCCCAGTAGCACTTCGTCAGCGTCGTCCGCTGTGACGACAGCTCCGTCTGCAACTACGGCCAGACCCTCTGCCTCGGCGGCGACAAGTGCACCGACCTCAACGTCTTCTGCACCCTCGGGCAGCTCAACTCCTGCATCAGCCTTGACCCCTGCATCAAGTTTGGCACCTTCGGCAAGTTCTACAACCGCAAATCCGACTGCCGGCACCGCACTGATGCCAGCCGCCGCGCAGGTGAAAGTGAAGGGACCGCCGACGCCGAAAGAGTATTCACTGCCTAACGGTCTGCGTATCATCCTCGTAGAAGAGCATTCACTGCCGGTTGTGTCGTGCCTGGTCTGGTACAAAGTGGGCGCGCGCAATGAAAGGCCTGGCGGCACAGGACTTTCGCACATGGTCGAGCACATGGCTTTCGACGAAGTCGGGACGTTTCGCAAAGGCGAACTCGGTGCGACTATCGTTCGCAACGGCGGGCAATTCAACGGTTTTACCAGTGACGACTTCACTGCGTTTTTCGAAACCGTTCATCCTGCAAAACTTGATTTGGCGCTGAAGATAGAAGCGATGCGTATGCGCTCGGTGCGTTTTACAAAGGCTGCGGTCCAAGCTGAGGTGGCTAATCTCAAGCGCGAATTTGAAGAGGAGAAGAACGATCCGGCCGCGATGCTGGCGTCTGAAGTTCGGTGCGTATCTTTCCTCCATCACCCCTATGGCAGTCCAACACGTGGCTGGCTGCCGGATGTGGAAGGTCTGACGGCAGAAGATGCGAAAGGTTTTTACGATCGCTTTTATGTGCCCAACAATGCAACTCTAGTGTTGGTCGGTGATTTCAATTCCGCGAATGCATTGGCATCGGTCAAGAAATACTTTGCTGCGTTGCCGCGTTCTGCAACTCCAGTTCCGACAATTCGAGCCAAAGAGCCAGAACAGCGCGCAGAGCGCCGGGTCATGATGAAATATCCGGGCAAGACAGAATTGCTTCAGGTCTCATATCACGCTCCTTCAATTGCTGAGCAGGACAGTGCGCCTATGGCTGTTTTAGAAAAGCTGCTCAACGCAAGCATCTCTGGACGCCTGAAGACGAAGTTGATGGAGCCGAAAATTTGTTCTGGTGCTAACTCGCAGTTTGAGTTGAAGCACGACCCAGGGCTGATCACTATTACTGCAACACCGGCTGCTGGTCAGACTTTGCAGAAAGCTTTGGATGCGATTGACGGATTGGTTGCACAACTTCGAAGCCAACCCATAAGCGATGCCGAACTGCGGCGTGCGAAGAATCAGGCTGAGTATGCATGCTTCTCCGAGCGCGATGGTCCGTATAGAACAGGCTTTTACATCGGATATTTTGACAGCATCAGCTCATGGAAAAACGCTTATGCTTGGCCGGAGAGATTGCGCACCGTCAGTAGTGCCGATATCCTTCGTGTAGCGCGCCTGCATCTTGTCCCCGAGAATCGTGTGGTAGGTTTCCTCTCGTCTTCCACTGCGCCAAAACCAGCTCCCCAACAGCCTTCCACGCCACCGTCAAAGCAGGCAGCGCCAAAGACTCCACAAGCTGACACACACATCGATAAAAATCACGGTCACACACCGATAAGTTTTGAAACCTCAAAGCAGACATTGGTTGGCTATAAAAAGGACGACTCTGCGACGTCTCCTGAAGCCATTCTGTTAGCGCAAAAGCCTGCTGGTACAAAGGCACCGGCGCCAGGCAAAAAGGCGGATTCGGCGAAATCCTCGGACGCCAAAAAGTCTGAATCAGCGAAATCCTCTGACCCGAAGGACGCGAAAAAAGCTGATACCAAGAAAGCCGATGCGAAGAAAGCTGATTCGAAAACAACCGTTTCGAAAACGAGCGAAGCGAAAAAGCCAGAGGCGGGCAAGCCTGCCGACTCTAAGAAAACCGATACTGCAAAGGCCGCCGATCCTAAGAAGACTGATGCCGCGAAGGCTGCAGAAGCGAAGAAACTCGACGCAGCTAAGGCAAGCGAGACGAAGAAAACAGAACCTGCTAAAGCCACTGCCGCGACTCCAGGCTCGAAGCCGTCAACGCCGTCTGCGGCCACGAATATGCCTGCACGCAGCGCACCTCCAACTCAAGCTAAGACGGGCGTTCCACGTCCACCAGTCGGCAGCAGTTTGCACACGGGGCATTACACGCGAAAAGTTCTGCGCAACGGCTTAACCGTAATTGCTTTTGAAAGCCGTTTGTGCCCGATCGTTCAAATCACCGGTGCAATTCGCGCTGGCGAAGCTTATGAGCCCACTGCCAAGCCCGGACTGGCAATGGTTCTAGCAAACGCGCTTAATTATGGAACGCAACACGCCACTCGTTCTCAATTGCAATCGGTTCAAGAAGATCTCGGCTTGCCACCGCAGGCGATGCTCAAATTCGAGCCGGGTGTCGAGCAGATTACTTTCCAGACCAGGTGTTTGGCAAAGGACATGGTGCAACAGCTAGGCATTGTGGCTGAGTCTCTAGCATCTCCGGCACTCGCTGATGCTGATATGGAAAAGGCTAAGCAAGATGCCATTGCAGGTCTGCGCCGCTCTGATGAGACAGTCGCTGCCAGGGTCAATCGCGCTCTTATGCGCAGTCTTTTGGCTACGAATTCGCCGCACTTCCCTTCAGATCCGTCACAGAAAGCGAAAGTGATCGAGTCGCTCAAACAGGCAGACATCAAAGACTACTACACGAGTACCGTCAGCCCGTCCAGCACCATGATTGTCATCGCCGGAGACTTCGATGGCGACCAGGCTATAAAGTCTGCAGAATCGATATTTGAAAATTGGCAATCGAATACGCGCCTTGCTGCCGAACCAACTTTGGTGCCCTCTCCACGCCGCTCATTGAAGGTTTCTGTGCCGACGAAAGACCGCTCGCAGACTATGGTTTGCATAGGTAAGTTGGTGAAGACTTCACCAAGCGACAGAGATTTCTGCAATTTGGCAATCGCAGATTGTGCGCTAACAAACCATCCCATTTTCTCTCGATTGGTACAGCGCGATACAGATGAAGCCGTTTTGGCGACCAGTCTATCGACCGAAGACATCAACTCGAGATTCCAGTCTATAGGCGGTTTGACGTCGTGGTCGCTGATTGTCCCCACTGAGCCCGAGGCGGTCGCTCGCGAAGTGAATACTATTAATACTGAATTGAAAGCGTTTGTCGCAAAGGGAATGACGCCGGTTGAGATTCAGGAAGTGAAACGATATCTTTCCGGCGTAATATGTGTGCGCTATATGCCGAATCTTTCTACTGCGGCAAAGAGCGTGCTGGACGCCGCTTTGGAACGTGCCGAGGGGGACTTCGTCGGTGAGCTGCTTTTGAAGATCGCTAATGCTGACAGCGAATCTATTAACCGGTTTATAAGGAATGTCTTTCGTCCGGATCAATCTACGTTGGTTGTGGCTGGAGATAAACAAGCTATCAAGCAGGTACAGCCAAAAACCGACACCGACTCGAAAGTGCGCGCTGGCGCCGCTGAAGCACGAGCGGGCGATCAGCCGGAAGCCGTTTCACCCCAATAAAAATTCAGGGGTGGTTGCCAAGCGAACTTGGAAGAAGTATGAAAATTTTTGCGAAGTCAAGAAACCGCCGCGCAGAATCTGAACAGTCGTTAATATGAAACCGATATGCAGCGTTTCGCACTCCAATATGTGCGATCCGGGTTTTCAAGAGCGCTCAATCGCTGACCAGCGGAGCAATTTCGCTGCCACCATCTGTGGTTACGCAATTGTGAAATCATAGACTGCTGAACGACCTCCGTTTAATCTACTTTTGCAGAAGGTTGTCATTTAATTAATGTGTCTAGCCAACCAAGGCGCTTTTCCTTGTCTGGGCACGCAATTTGGGAGGTTGTAAAATTCCGCAACATCAACCCTGGCGGGAATCTTGAGACTTAGTGAAGATGTTTGACTTCTTGCGTCAAATTCCGATAAGATGCATTGTCAGTCATTTAGGAATTCCCAGTGTCAGACATTTTTAGGCAAAACCTTGGTGCAAATGTGATGACTACAGTAGCCAGTCGCGAAAGAGACACAATTGAAATCGAGCCGCTTCCCGAGTACACACGCGAGGAACCTGGCTTCAAGAAGGACGTCTCCAATGCAATGCCGTCGCTTAATCCTTCGGCAAATATCACTTCCTCAGGAAGTTTCGAAAGATGGGAGCGTTCACCAATCGTGGAAACTGAAGAACAGCATTCAGATGTTTTAGAAGCTCTTTGGCCGGGAGTGCATCATGATTTTGAGCGCACTGCCAGCACGTCGAAGAGAGGACCGAGCTTTTACTTGACGATCGGCTTCATGGGCGGAGCAATCATGTCCATGTTAGGCGTGTGGGGATTTTCCACAGTGTCGTCTGTAGTGGCAAACGCCGGCAGCGGCTCACAGAATAAGATCGTCATGGCTCAAGGGCAGCAAGCTGGTCAACAAGCCGGTGCCCCTCAAACTGCTGCGCCAGCTGCTGCTGGTGCTGACGTCATTGTTCCTTTGGCGTCAACATATGAAGTTCAAAGTGGCGACACCCTTGCTGTGATTGCACTGCGCAATTACAAGCACGCCAGCCCGCGCTTGTTGGATGAAATCTGCCGCGCTAATGGCATGCGTAACGCAAACGTGCTCAGCCTCGGACAAAAAATCACCCTTCCGGAATATCACCGCGTAAACAGCCAAGTAGCAGCGACAACAAGCAATCCTATTCAATAGTTCGCTTACCGTAGGATTGAAGAGGAATTGTCACGCTCAACGCTCACGACAGAGGACGTACTCGCCCTTCTCAATGAGAGGCTATCCTCGTACGAGCATAGGCCGCAGCAGATTGAGCTTGCGCATGCGATAGAACGCACCTTTCAAACGCAACAGACGGGGCTTTTTGAGGCCGGCACCGGCATTGGGAAAAGTTTTGCGGCTCTGATACCGGCGATTTTGTCCGGTAAAAAAGTTGTGGTTTCGACCGCTACAATTGCCCTGCAAGAGCAATATATCAACAAAGATATTCCGGCTCTCAAGGCGATATTGCCTTTCCACTTTGAAGCAGCCCTCATGAAGGGGCGTGGAAACTACCTTGGATTGCGACGCTTCGAAGATCATCTTTTGGAACAAGCCATCGATGAAGAATTTGTCGATTGGGTTCATGATACCGAAACTGGTGATATGTCCGAGTTGGACTTCGTGCCACCATACGATGTCTGGACAGAGGTAAACTCGGATTCTGACGATTGTTTTCGCAATCGCTGTCCCAAATTCGGCGAGTGCTTTTACTTCGAGGCGCGTCGCCGCGCAGAGAAAGCCGATATTCTCGTAGTCAACCACGCATTATTGCTTACCGATGCAGCATCGCATGGAAGCATCCTTCCTCAATACGATTTGCTGATTGTCGACGAAGCTCATCACTTGCCGAATGTGGCGACTGATGTTTTTAGCAATGGCATCAGCAATCGTGGTGTCAGAATGGCTGCGTCGAAAGCTCTAAAAAGAGTTCAGGCACCGCTCGGATTGATTCGAGAACTCGAGTTGGAGTCGACTGAGTTTTTCCACCGCCTTGCGTTTGCGTTTCCCGCATTGAAAACCCGTATCCGTGAGCCAATTGACGGGGCTCACGAGTTTGCCCTAACTCTGAAGCAATTGAAGAATTGGTTGGAAGACGAAACATTCGAGGGGGTTCTTGATGTTGGGCAAGAACGAGAACGTGCTCGACTAAAAGCAAAGGCTATCATCTCTACGCTCGCTGGATATATCAATTGTTTGGAACTAATGGCAAAGCCTGATCCAAACTGGGTATTGTGGATTGAGAAGGGCGACAACAACTTCTCAAAGGTAGAAGTGGTTGCAGCACCTTTAGATGTATCCGGCTATATTCACGACCACGTGATCGATAAGGCCGGTCTTTCATCATCAGTGTGGATGTCAGCGACACTGGCTACCGGTGGCGAAGATCCATTTTCGTTTTTCAAGCGCTCATGCGGCATTCAGGGGCACGTCATTCAGTCTAAGATTTCCAGCCCGTTCGATTTCGAAAAACAGGCCATGCTATATCTTCCGAGAAATTTGCCTGAGCCGAATACAAAAGAATTTTTGATGAAAGCCTGCGATGAGATTGAAAGGATTTTGGAACTTTCGGACGGTCGCGCGTTTGTCCTTTTCACAAGCCGTTCTTCACTCATTCAAAGCTTTGAATACCTGGCTCCTCAACTGCCTTTTCCAGCAAAACGACAGGGAGAGATGCCCAGGAAAAAACTTGTGGATTGGTTTCGCGAGACACCAAAAGCGGTGTTGTTCGGCACCTCAACATTCTGGGAAGGCGTCTCGGTAGAAGGCGAGCAACTGAGCTGCGTCATCATCGACCGAATCCCCTTCCAGTCGCCTGATGATCCTGTTTACGAAGCAAAGTGCGAAGCGATGAAGCAGGAAGCAGAATGGAGCTGGTTTAACGAATTGGCGCTGCCACACGCGACCATGCGCTTGAAGCAAGGCGTCGGCAGATTGATTCGCACCAAGAAAGATGTGGGCATTGTTTCCATTCTTGATTCGCGGATGACCGGAAAGGGTTATGGCAGGCGGATTTTGGAATGTCTACCGGGCATGAGAATAGTCCGTTCGCTAAATGGCATGAACAATCTAGAAGAAGTTTTTGGACCTCACATTGCCGAACGTGAGCGCCAGGACGCTGCCAGAGCAAATAAGGGCAATCAAGCCAACTCCGCACACGAGATTAGCGAAGTAGTCACCGGAGTCGATACCGTTAGCGAAGTAGACAAAGTCGCCGAAGCACTCGAAGCTATTAAAGCAATGAAAGCCACTAAGACCACCAAAGCTAAAAGAGACTCGCGCAAAAAATCGGGCAAAGCTTCCGCAAAGAGCTGAAAAATCTGCCAGCTATTCGCTTTCTAGCTCAGAATCCGGAATCACGTCGTGGCGAATCAACACCAGCGAGATAGGTGAATGGTCCACCAAGTAGTGCACAATCGGGTCCTTCTTCATGAAGAAGAAGGTGGGTGATTGCGCGCCAATTGTTGTTGTTCCAACAAAAAGCAAATCGGCTTTCAGCTCTACTGCAGCCTTCACGATGCCCATCGCGACTTCGCCTACGCGCACTTCGCCTGTGGCATTGATGCCCTGCTCTTTTAAGCTTGCTACGACCGTGTCTACTTGCGACTTTGCTTTGCTCTCCGGACGGTCAGAGGAAATGAGCTGCGCCACAACCCCGACCTTTTCAGGATCGGGCACCATGCGGACGAGCACGACTTCGGCGCCGAGCGCTTTGGCGTGACGTGCCGCAGCTTCGACGGTGCGAGCACTTCGTTTGGGACTGCTAAAAGCGACTAGGAATCGCAATTTCTCTCTCCCTGTGTCATCGCTCTACCCCTTCCAAACTGCCCTGATCAAAAGATAACTCACTGCTGCCAGTGTCGCGGCAACGGGCAGGGTAAGAACCCAAGCCAAGACGATTAATTTGAGGGTCTTCGGGTTGAGCTTTTCAGCTCCGTGCATTGGAATCGTACCGCCGGCGACGGCAGAACTCAAGGTGTGAGTTGTGCTGATTGGTGCACCGATTGCCGACGCGATCATGATAATCATTGCGGTGCTCATGGAGGCTCCGAAGCCTTGCGCATGGCTCAACCTTTCACGGCTTATCTTTGTACCGACCGTGCGGATAACGCGCCAACCGCCGATCACCGTTCCAAGCGCGATAGCGGTCGCTGCCGAAGCTTTCACCCAGAGCGGAACATCTCCAATGGTGTATCCGTATTTAGCAAAGTGAGTCGCGAGAATGAGCGTGATAATGCCCATTGTTTTTTGCCCGTCATTGCTGCCGTGGCTAAAACTCACTGAGGCGCTCGAAAGAATATGCAACCAGCGCATCAGTTTTGGGTGATGCTGCGCGCTGCTTCCTGGATCTTCTTTGTCTTTCGAAAGTTGCAAAGCGAGCCAGGTGAAGACCATACCGGCGACAAAGCCGGTCAGCGGCGAAATTAGTAGGGCCATCAAGACTTTGTACAGCTCATGGGTGTCCACCCCTTTCACACCAGCGGCGGTGACACCGGCGCCGAACAAACTGCCGATCAGGCAGTGGGAAGAACTTACGGGAATACCGAACCACCAGGTGATTACGTTCCACATCACCGCTGCGACGAGCACGGCAACAACTATTGACAGGGTCACGGCGTCCTGCGGAATGATCTTTGTGATGACTTGCGCGACAGCGGTTCCGACAATGAGCGCGCCCAGGAAGTTCAGAATGCCACTCATAACGATGGCTACGCCTGGCTTGAGCGCCTTTGTATATATAACCGTAGCTACCGCGTTGGCTGTGTCATGGAAACCGTTGACGAAGTCGAACCCGAGCGCAAGTGCAATCGCCAGAATTGCGATTGCTGTATCGACGTCCAGAGTCATCTCAGGTTTGCCTCTACCGACTGGCTAGACCCAGTTCGGAAATCTCGGAAGTTGCTTATCACAAGCAAATAAATAGCAGTCCTGAGGTTAAGGACGGGCTAAGTAATTCGGAATGTAAAAGACTTACAAGCTAAAGACTGCTTCAGCCGGCTCAAGATAAGTGGGATCTAAATAAACCCACAAGTCGCCGGGGCGCCAGCTCAACGGCTTGCGAAGTATATATCTGTAGACGAAAAGCTTTTGTATGATTCGTCGGGCGGTAGGATTATCTTCCCCACGTGGGTCGTTTGCCAACCGAGTACGCAACTGCATTGCTTCTCGTTTCGTATAACATAGCGCTGGTCCGCCGTTGGCTCCCTTCGAACGACAAAGAATTGCAATCTTTCCGCTCGGTTGGGGCCACCCCAGTACAAAGTATCCATCGTTGTTCATAGTTATCTATGATAATTCATGTTGCAATAAAGTCCAGTGAAGCCTAGCCAATAATGCTCAGTTTCGGAAATATAGTCATCCTGCACCCAGCCGCTATCGGTGATGCTATGTTAGCAACTCCTGTGGCAGCTGCGTTGAAGCTAAATTATCCCGGAGCCAAGATCACATATTGGTCTCATCCGGTACTGCGCCAGCTTTTGCTTGGTTTGAACCCGCACGTCGATGAATTTATAGATTTCTCGAAAGACGTGGGTTTTTTCCAAATGGTCAAACAAATCGAGGCGATGAAGCCCGATCTTTTTGTCGATCTTTCGAATTCGGGCAGATTGAAATTTTTGCCATGGTTTACTCGCGTCCCTATTGTTCGCTACGAGAAGCAAAAGACGGACGGACACCAGATGATGCATGCTGTAGATAACTTTTTGGCTACCATCAGGCACCTTTGCCCGGAAATGCCTGACCCTCTTTTTCCATCGATATTTCCGGAGGCGCTCGCCTCTGATGTTTTGGATAAGCTGAATGCGGACGGAAATTATTCCGCTCAACCTCTTATCGCCTTGGTGCCGGGAGTCGGAAAGTATCGTCCCCATAGAGCCTGGCTCCGCGACGGTTGGATATATCTGATAAGAAACCTCACTGAGAGAAAACAATATAGATTGCTGCTTGTCGGTGGTGAAGACGATGCCGACCTTTGCCGGAGCATCAACGAAGAAACTGGCAACGTTTGCGTCAACGTAGCAGGACAGCTGTCTCTTTCGGAAACAGCCGCAGTGTTGAGGCGTTGCATTTTTGCCATCTCCGGCGATACCGGTCCTGCTCACTTGGCTGTCGCAGTTGGCACCCCGGTAATTGGTTTGTACGGTGCTACATATCCAGAGCGCAGCGGACCATACGGGTACTCAGTCATGACCATTGACCAGAGCAAGGCATGCCGCTGTCACGGCGCTAAGTTCTGTCAGGTCGCTCGACCCGATGGTCCCGGTGAATGCATGCATCGAATTATGCTTCCCGAAGTGATCGAGAAGATTGATCTGGCATTAGGGATTGAGAGCGATAACGTGATTCGAGACTAATTCGGTGTGCCGGATCTCTGGATTCGGGCGCATGCAATGCGCCCCCACGCAACGCGCCACCGCGCAACGCGCCACCGCGCAACGCGCCTTCACGCCGCCGATTTACACGCTTGCTACATTTCCCATGAAGATGTTCACGTAAGCATTCCAGTTGCGTGCAAAATCTTCTCTCGCCATCTCTTTCACCACGTACGGTGGCAAGTCGAGGTCCATAGATTTGACCTCGCCATTCTTGTTGTACAGGTGGCGTGTGGTTTGCCCGTGACGGCATTCGTAAGCAGCCATTGGCTTCCACTGACCGTTCCAGCGTGCTTCAACCGTGATGCTGAAGCAGTTTTCCAGTTGAGGAAGGTCGTTGAAAACGAGACGAGTGTAGTTCGAAAGTTTTTGCACTGTGGTCAAACCGCCGACACCTTGTGCCAGAGCTACGAGGGCAGGAGGCGGTGGTGTTGGGACTTGCTTTTGCTGCTGAACGCAGATGAATGCATTTTCTATTGCACCTGCATTCGAGGCTGCCGACTTCGAGGTTGAAGTCAACTTTTCCAAAAGCTTATATTCATTGAGTTCTTCCGTAGTCGGCAGAACAATGAATTGACCAACATGCAAGTCGATCGCCTTGCCGAGACCACCTTCTTCGAATTGGAAACCGTTGATTTTTGCCAGCAGCTTCCACATGCTGATGTGTCCCATCGACTCGAGAGAAGCGGCAATCGACATCAATGATTCGCCTTCACGTACTTGGTAGCATTGGCGGTGGCTCACTTGAGTCGATACATATTCGATTTCGTCGAGATTTATGCTCTTTCTGTCCCCCGCATGGCGCAGTCTGTCAAGATTGCCTGCCATCTTTGCGCCGCCGGATTGGCTGATTGGACCACTATTGGAACCATTAGTGGAAACACTGTTGAAGCCACGGTTGGAACCACTAATAGAACCACTACTAGAACCGCCTTCCGAGCCCGCCTTCGGCACAACCTTCTTCACTTCGTAGCCCGCAGACATGCGATTGCCTGAAAGCGGATTGGAAGGGCTGGAAGCTGGACGGAAATCTTGCATGCTGGCAGAGACTTCGGCTGAAACTTCTTTAGTGTGGTCGAAGCTGACTGGCGGAATGATAGGTGTGTTTTGCTTGGAATTGATAGCAATTGCAATCGAGCCATCTTTTCCGTGCTTGCCGAAGAAGTTCTTTTTGTGAACATCCAGTTCGTGGTCCGTCGGCAACCACATATACTGATTCGGCACAACGTATGCAACTTTCTTCTCATCTTCCAGTCTGTAGTTGACTAGAGCGCGGTTGATGGTAATAAGCAGTTGGACAAGTCGCGCATCGCCGAGTTTTTCTTGCGCGATTGATTCGAGTGTGTCTCCTTCTTTGACGAGGTATTTTGTTCTGTGTTGTTGAAGCTGGGGTTTCGGTTGCGGTTCTGAAGTTTCACTTCCTGCGCCCGCTACTGCTTCCTGTAAACGCTCACCCAAGCTGATAATTTGGCTGAGGTTGAGCGACCCGATGCTCGGCAGCGCATAGTCAGCTGCATGATCACCTGTCGGCTGGATTCCCTCCATGATTGTATTGAGTGCTGTTGGACTGAGTGTAATACCCTGTCCATCCAAAATTCGACGCACGGCAGCCGCATCGAGTAGAACTCTAGGATCGATCTGCTGATTGCCGGCGTTGTTAGGCTGATCCAACGAGTTGAGCGCTTTTGCTCCGGCATGCTGATCGCTTCTCACATTGCTGTTGTTGCGAACATGATTGAGGATGTCTGCGACAACTTGATCGACCTTAGCATCGATATTTCTTTGTCCAGGAACTGGGCAATCAGGCGTTGCTTTGACGTTATGACCAACGACCTGTTCGTTTGATTTGCCAATTTGTCCGATGTTGTTTTGCGCGATCTGGTTTTGAAGACCGAGTTGATTTTGAACAATTTGATTCTGGTCTGTGGCTTTAGGAGCATTTGCATCGTTGCGGACAACGTCGTTCTTGTTTTGCTGTTGATTCGCAATTACTGGATTTACGTTTTGAACATTCTGAATGTTTTGGAGATTTTGCAGGTTTTGTGCGAGATGCGAGTTTTGAACGTTTTGTTCGGAAACTCTTACATTAGAGTCAAGTTTTGCAGTTTGGTTGATTTCTGCGCCTTTGATAATCGCTTGCTCAGCCGCTCTGACGATTACATCTGAAAGTCTGACATTTTTGTCGTTTAAAATCGGCTGCCCGTTGTTTGCACTGAGGTCTTGCGCTTTGATGTTTGCTTCAATGCTGCGACCTGCAACATCGGTGCCTTTCAATACAACGTCTGCCGACTTTACTTGACCATCCTGAACTTTTTGAGCGGATGCGATTTCGCTGGCTACTTTACCTGCCAGTTCGATAGGCTTGTTAGTGGCAACAGCTTCTCCGTTTGCTTTGACTTGTACATCGGCTACTACTTTTGAGCCAGACTCTGAAACCTTAGATGTCGATTCAACAACACGGGTGTTTGATTCGCCGGACTTCATGCCGCTTTCGACTGGCTTGGGCATAGCATCGGCTGTCTTGAAAGCGCTATCATCTTTGCGAGCCATCGCTTCGCTGGAAGTTTTGACGGTACCGTCAGCGGTGCGAGTGGATTCGCTGCTGCGAGCGCCAGGTGTGGTTTGTTCTCCGTTGCGAGCGCCAGGAGCGGTTTGTTCTCCATTGCGAGCACCGGGGGCGGTTTGCTCTCCGTTGCGAGCACCGGGAACAGCTTGTTCTCCATTGCGGGCACCAGGTACAGCCTGCTCACCACTGCGAACACCAGGGACAGTTTGCTCTCCACTGCGAGCGACATCTCCAGGACGTCCGTCAACTGCTTTCGGAATTCCTTTGTCAGTTGCAATAGTTGGATCAGTAGCTCGTGGCAATGATTTGTCAGTCGGCAAGCCTCTGTCGGCTCCAGGGATAGTTCCTTGTATTGCACCATTGGTAGTGCCAGGCGTAGCGTTAGGATTGTCGGAGATTTTTGCGCCGGTTCTGTCGGTAGTTGCTCCGGGCTCAATTGGTTTGCCTGTTCTGTCGACCACTGTGCCGTCTGGTGTCTTTACTCCAGTTGGCAGTTCGCCATGGCGAGCACCAGGCGTGCTTGGCGGGTTGATCTGGTCTCCGTTGCGCACTACATTGGCCGGTATTTCTGTGCGCGGCAAGCTGTTGTTTGGTTGCAAGAGCTGTTCGGCATTTTGCAAAATTACGCGAGCAGCCGTAGTTCCAACGGTTTGGTTGACGGTTTCGAGGGGAGACGCTGGTTTGATCCCGTCCTGAACTCTTCCTGTGACTTCAGGTTTTGCAGTCGCTGGATTTTGCAAAATAGGCTGGACTTCCGATTTTGGACCAGTAATCGTCACTGTCGAGCCGACAACTTTGATTTCTACTCCGGGCAGCGGAATGTCCACTCTTGCGGCCGGCTGTGCCGTCTGCGGAGCTTCGATTTTGTTGGAAGGACCCGGTACGGGCATTGGCAACGGTCCTTCAACTTTTACTGGTGTTCCATCTGCATTGGTTCTTAGACCCGCTTTGACTTGCGGAGCCAGTTGTACGGCAACTTGTTCTGTTACGGCAGGCAAGATGTTTAGCACATTGCGACGAACATCTCTTTCGCCTGCTGGGCTAGGTACTATTACAGCGCCATCTTTTCCGCTGATCACTGTGGGAAGAACGCCAGTTTCATTAATCACGCCTGTTGGTTTGACCACTGGAAGTCTGTTGTCTCCAATCAGTTTTTCAGGCGTTGTTGTTCCTGCCGGACGTTGTCCTGTCAAATCCGGCACGGCGGGAGTTGGAACGCCAGCATATGTGTCGATTGATTTGGCGCGTGCGATGGAAGTTTCGACCGGTGTGGGATATTTAGGAGCAGTTAACGGCTGGTCAGGAATCAAGGCACGATTGCTGGTGGCCGCTCTGTTCACGCCAACCAGGTCTCCGGCAATAGTTCCTGGAGGGAGCTGAGTACCTGTGTTTTCGACAATTTGCCTACCAATTACCCTTGGCAGTACGGGACAATTGTCACCTGTTGGTTCTGCGATGGATTTTACTCGCGCACCGGCGGTGGTGCTAATCGGTTCTGACAATGGTGATTGAATTACATTGCCGGTCGCGCGTACATCAGTAGTGATACGACTCGCCGGTGCGTTTATTTCTTTCACTTCTACGGCTGGTTTTGCTGGTATTAAACTATCCAGAGCGGCTTTGGTTGAACTGACTGGTTGATTGATTGGCAGCCTTGCTTCTGCTTGTCCGGACGCAATTGTTGCTGGAGAATTTGAGCTGAACACTTGAGCGTCGCCGCTACCATTTGCCTTTCTGGAAGCGGTGGCAGGAGATACGATCGGTCTTGCATTGTCGTCGCCTTGTCCCGTCGGAACCGGCTGTCCAAGCCGCTCGAACAAGCTGTTGACGCTGGCGGCGACAACTCTGTGTTTTGTATCCTTATCCAATTGGTCCAGTCTGATTTCCTGAGAAATAATTGGTTTTGGAGTCGCATCTTCAGTAAGTTGAACGGCAATTTTGTCTGTGGCGCCCGAGCGGCGTCCGGATGGAACAGCATTATCAGTGGTTGGTGTTTGCAAACTGACAGTGGTGGCAACACCAGTCTTTGCCAGGGCCGGTAAGGGATTGGAAGGGCTGACTTCGTATGTAGGCGTAATAGGTTTGACGTCTGCTTTTCCGTTTGCTGTAATTCCGGAAATTGCAACAAGATTGAGATCGTCTGTGCTTTCGCGTGCGCGCGATACTGGTTGCCCTGGTTTGGGTGCTGCGGCAATTGTACTTTCATTTTGCGCATCGCCAGCGGGCGCGCTCGTTCCTCCAAAGAGCAAACGCTGATGACTTTCGTCGAAGTCACCATCGTGTTCTTTATCTGGATTTTCAGGAGAGCCTTGGCCGTTTTTGCCGACTACTTGCTCATTTGTGTTGCTTGAAAGGACAGAATCCATACTAATTGCCGTTTTCCTGGGTGTTGGAGTAACGTCTTTTGGTTCTAGTTATGAAAACGAGCAATAACGTCGGATGAAAAGCCGACAACAATGAGCATAAAATTCATTGGGTGCATTGCTTGCCTAGAAAATCGAACCAGCCTTGTTGATATCTATCCTTGACAGCATCGACCCTAGACACCGGCAAAGATTAAATGTGGCGGGTGTGTCGAATTGTTGACAACCCAAATAGGCAGACTTATTATTAAGGCGCCCGGCCTTTTGCCGGACGCGTCCGCAGGCCAACTTACTAAGCTAGTCATATAAGCCAAAGGGATGGAGTCCAAGACCTCCTTATCATTTCCGCCAAGGGGAAGCTGAATGAATCAGTTGCCACGCCAGACGACTCAACCTGCCGAAGAAAAAGTCGATACGCTGGTCAAGCCTACAACTCCAATCGAGCAAAATCCCGGTGGTGATGCTCCTGGTGGGCAGCCTCTTGAGGCTCATGATCAGTTTCGTGCTCAACTCGACGAGCGACCGAAGACTATTCAACTTAACGACCGTGCGCCCGGACAGGTGACTGAAAAGACTTTCACTCAGGCTGACGGAACGCAGCTCAAGCTCAATACTGTAGTAAAGGGTAACCAGGTTTTCGGTTTTACCACAGACGGTCAACAGTATCGAATCGACCCTCCGCGTCGTGAGGGTGAGGCGCCTCGACTGGTTGGTATACCGAAAGATGGTGTGCGGCCTCCGGAAGTAAATTTGGCTACGCCACGCGGTGCTACCGTCGATAATCCGACTTCGACAAATGGGCGCAGAACGGCAGATCCCGTGGTCGATCAACCTGCAGGTGTTACCAATCGACGCACTGTCACGGACGGCTCTGCAGATCCTCAACCAGGCAATAAGCGTCAGCGTACTGAAGGCGAACCAACGATTCAGCCGGATAAGCGTGTCACTGGTTCTGAGAGGAATGAGCTGCGAGAGAAAGTCGGTCAGCAGCAATATAGACAACTCGCAGAACAGGCTGCTGCGTTGCCGGCAAATCAGAGAGACAGTTTCTGGAGAGAACAGCGAAAAGCAAACGGACTCGAAGCACCGGTTCAAACGACTTCTGGCGGAGAACGACCTGTTGTTGCGGCAGTTCCAGAGCGCAAGGTTGCTGCCGTGACTGATCAACCAGCCGCACTTACGGATCCAAGAACAGGTAAGGATCGCGATACAGTTCCCGGCCGCCGCAATGAAGCTGTTGTTCCGCCTGTAGCTCAGTGGACTGAAAACCAGAGACAAGCAGCTCAAACATACGCTGATTCGTTGGCAAAAGGCGTTGACCCGAAGGTTCGCCAGGAAGCCGCACGGGGACTGCAAAGCGCGTTCCCGGAAGGCGCAAGCCTGGTCGCAAATTCGACCAAGCTGGCATTGCGAGAAAATAACGGGACTTTCAATCCTGAGCAATTGCAAGCGCGCTTTACTCCAAAGCCGGAGCAGGTGCGCGATATCAAAGGCCCCGATTTCAAACCAGCCGACGTCAAAGTAGCGGACGTCAAATTGCCGGGCGGCAATCCAATAGATGGTGGCGATCGCAATCCGCGTCACAATCCAATTGAAGGTGGAGATCGCAATCCGCGCAACAACCCAGACTTTATAAAAGGAATGGTTGAGCGCAGCGAACAATTCAATCCCCCTGGGCTCAAGTCTGGTGAAGCGCGTCCCGGATTCGATATTGGCCAACGCCAGGCTGAATGGGCAAAACTTCAAGAGCTCAAGGGTCAACCCAAAGATCAGCCGTTTCCACCTAACTGGGAAAACAAATTCAAAAACAATCCCGAAATGCTGGCTCAATTTCAACAGAAATGGGCCGAGGCGCGCGATAAAGATGGCAGAGGCGGTGACCTCACTATGCGTGGGCGTCAGGATGGTGGCGACCAAGCCAGTCGCGCTCTCGATGCAATAAAAGGTGGACAGAACCAGAAAGGAATTCCTGGTTTTGACATGAATGACAAGGCGACACGCGAGTTTCTTTCCGACGCGATGAAGCGCCTCGAGATGACTAAAGGCCAAAGAGTAGAAGATATCTTTAAAGGCCTTGATCCTTCTAAAGCAGATCGCCTGACCAAATTCTTGACGGAGGGCTCGACTGACGGCAAGTTCAATCCTGCTCGAGTCAAAGAGCTGATGGGCTTGTCCGATGGTATGAAAAACCCGACGGAGCGCCTGTACGACTTCATGAAGGGAAGTAAGGATGCGATCAACAATCAAACTTTGAGCGCGAAAGATACTCAGCGCTTGCTCAGTGACCTGACCAAAATGCTGGGCGACGTCAATAAACAGCTTGGTGTAGACGGCTCCAAGAATGCACTCAGGATCGAAGACATTCTTGGTAGAAAGCTCGACCCTACTCGTCCAGGCGAACGCCTTGCAGCAATGGAGCAAAACGGCATCAATCGTCAGATGAACGAGAGAGCAGACGCAATGGCGCTGGTGGCAAGAATCACCCCGGCACAAGAGATGGCGATTCGTCAGATGCTCGATCTCAGAGCCGGAAAAGATCCCGTTCAGCAGGCGACCAGACCAACTGGTCAGGAGGGTCAGCAAGCTGGGCGTGAAATTGGTCCTGGCGCTCGTTTTGAAGGACCGCAGGCGCGCATGGATGCCGCTCAAGCGGCCGCGCAAAACGCTGCACGCATGGATATTTCTAATCGCCCTGAAGTCAAACCGGACCTGGTCAAAGCTGAAGGCAAGCCCGAAGCAAATATCGCCAAGCCTGATGCCATCCAAGCGCAGAGACAACAGGACATCGCATTGCCTGGCTCCAAGACAGTTGAGGCAAAATCTGATCGCCCGGATGCTCTCAATCCCTTAGATAGAAAAGACGAGAAATTCCTCGACGAGAAAGCCAAGCGCGAGAAAAAGGAAGAAGAAGAGAAAGAGAAGCGCGAGAAGGAAGACCAACATAAGCGCGAAGAAAAGGCTCGTCTCGATGCTCTTATGCTCGCTGCGCTGGCGGAGAAGAAACGCAAGCAATTGGAGCAGGAGCAGAAGGAAAAGGAAAAGTCAGACGAGAAGGACAAACAGCGCGACAGGGAAAAACGCCGTCGCTACATCGTGCGCGAAAAGGATACTCTGCAAAGCATTGCCACAACTCAGTTGCGCGATGTCAAACTTTCTCCGCTCATTTACGAGATCAACAAAGAAGTCATCCTGCTGCGTGTCGAGAACGGCAAACAAGTGCCGGATCTCAAGCCGAAGATGATTATCTGGTTGCCGTCGACCACTGAAATTGAAGAGTTCAGGAAAGGCGGTGTGGCGGGCGCCAGAGCATCTGGTACGCCGGACAAGAAAATGACTGCCGACGAAGAGCTTATTGCCCGCTTTGGCGCAGGTTGGTCAGGCAACAAGACAGGATCAGGCGGACCCGCGACCGGTGCACCTGCAACCGGCGGAGCTGCGACAGTCGTACCCGGACTAACTGGTGGACCTGCAACCGTTCCTGGCTCTCAACCAGCGACATCGGCGGAAGTGACTGCGGCCCTGGCGGCATCAGCTATGGAAGCCGCGCAGAAGAAGAGAGCCAATATCGAAAGCTTGCTGGGGCCGATAGGCCGGGCAAAGCCTGCTGACGGCAGGATCAAGTATATAGCTAGACTGGGCGACAGCCTCAAATCTGTCGCGATGAAGCACCCGGCATTGCAAGACGTCAATCTCTGGAAGCTGCTTGCAGAGGTAAACGGAATATCCACAGAGACCGATAGCAAGGGGGCTCCAGTTGCAACCTTGACTCGCGGTGCGATTCTCATGATACCTAGCAATGTTGATGTGGAAGGCTACCGTGCTCAGTTGGCTGGTGCACCAAATGCGGTGCTCACTACTGGTGGTGTCAGAACTGCTGGGGTAGTAACTGAAGTTGCTACCAAGCTATGCGAAGGCTGTGGTCGTATGACCGTTAACAGCGCAACAATTTGTCCCGCTTGTGGGGCGGCTTTTGCACCTGTTTGCGGTGGGGATGGCGGCGAAGGCGGTGACACTAATGTGCGACCCGCTGCGCGTGAAGTGGCTCAAGATCGTTCGTACCAAGATACCGTGCGGTTGCAGCAAGCACAGCCGGTTCAAGCGCAACCGGTTCAAGCGCAACCCGTTCAAGCTCATCACGCGCAATCAGGCGGTGTAAGCACCTCGCTCGAAGATGCGAAAACAGTCTTCGTACAGCCACCTGTTGCCGACGAGGATGCGCCGACTCGATTCACGACAGGCAATCACACCATGGACCAGCTAAATGACGAATGCCGCATTGTTAAGTGCGATGGGCAGGGTGTCGTTTGCCAACTGGAAGTATCCCGAGGAAACGGCTGGGAGCCGGTTGTTTCGTATGAAATTTATGATGATGTATCCATGCGCAATGAGTTCACTCAGGATGGGCGCAAACGCTCGGTACGAATCGATTTGCCGCCTCAAGCGGCGCGTGAACTTGCCGTCAATGACCTGAATTCCAATTGGAAGGGTTATTGCAGTCGATTTCTAGGTAAACCAATCGATTAATCGGTTTAATCATTTTTCATATTAGCAAAATTTAAGCACTTTCGATGCCTGATTTGGCGTTGGAAGACGGTGTTTTTGGTGCAAATGTAAATTAGACGACAGTAATAATTACTGCATAGGAGTACCATTGACAACGCGCAGCCAAAAGGACCTCATCAGCCCGGCGGCGGTTGCAGAAGTCAGCATTGAGCCACTTCCAGGCTATCACGAGTCCCTTACCAAGTAATCCAGATTCTCCACTTCACCGGACGTTCACTGGCGAATGACTGAGCCAATCAAACAGAAAGAAGTTGATGAGCAGCCTAAAAAGCCGGCTCCGGAGAAAGACACGCAGCTGGATCCCCTGCAGTACCTGAAGGAAAAGCCGCCGGAAACCAAAACTGAGGTGCCCACCCAGTTCGGTGCGACACCTGAAATGTTTGATTCCGCCGCGGATCAGAAGTTTCCCGCTAAATTCACTCCAGACAAAACCTCCCCGGCCGGTACGACTGCTGGAAGCTCGGTCGAACGCAACGATGCTCAGCAGCTGACCAAAGTTGTCGACGCCCAAGGTCGCACGACCACATTCGAGCGCGGCGCCGACGGCGAAATAACTGCCTTCAAGACCGGTACCAGCGACCAAGCTGCGATGAAGCTCTCCCAGCAAGGTTTGGTGGGCAAAAACGGAGAAACCTACAACGAGTACACGTTGGCCAACGGGCAGACCTGGCGCGGTCGCATTGAAACAGACAAGCCAGAGCCCGGTCAGGTCACTTTCACCAAGTTCGAAGGTGACGGCGCCAATGCAGTTGCTGGTGCTCGTGTCACTCACAGACCAGACGGAACGACTCACTCGGAATATCCTGCTGTGCCAGGAACCGATGTTCGCTACTCTGTCGACACTCGCGCAGATGGCGTCGTCAACAAAGTCACCGACCAAAATGGCATCGAGTATTCAGGCAGCAGGCTCACCTTTGATGCTGCGACAGGTAATGTCTCCTACACGAGCGCCGGCGGCAGAGAAGTTACTGTCCGCCAGGACGGAAGCCGTGAAGTCGTCAACGTCGATAAGTCGAGAGTAGAACTCGACGCGATGGGTCGTCCGACTCAAACCTTCGACTCCAACAACAAGCCGCTTGCGACATATACCTATGATGCAGCGACCGGTGAAGCTTCTTCGATATTCGTTCACCAAGCCAAAGATGCGAAGCAAGTTGGTGAGTACCGCAACGTAGACGGCAAGTGGGTGCGACCTGAAGACAATGTGATGTTGGGCGCCGACGGCAAAGCGCAGATTAACTACGACGGTAGTTATTCCGTGAAGGTCGCAGACGGTGTCACCGAGCGCCGCAATACTGATGGCTCTGTCGTCACTTCCCAGCAAATGATTGACATGGTCAATGGACAGCAGGTCCAGGTCGATAAAGTCACACACGTCACAACGGCCGACGGCAAGAATTTCGACTTCACTTACGGCAGAACGACAGACGGCAAACTAGAAGTTCAAAGCGTCACGAACCGCGAAGGAACGTGGACTACCGACTTGAGCAAGCCGGAAGGCGACAATGGTCGTACATACACTAGAACGAAAGACGGCAAGCCAGTCCTCAATGACAAAGGGCAGCCGATTACCTGGGACGGCAAGATTTCTGTCAATGACAGAGGCGAATACAGCTACAGTACGAAGCTTGAAAATGGACAATGGGGCACTGTATCTGAGCTTACCGACGGCACCCAGCGCATTGAAGATCCGACTTTGTCCGGCGCAATCGAACGCAATGACAATGGACAAATCGTTCGCGTCACAAATGCCAGAGGCGAGACTACTGAATTCACCTCGTGGGATAAAGATGGCAACCCGACTCAGTTCAAGGACTATCAAGGCAAGACCTGGACAAACAAAGACGGAATTTGGACCAACAACAAAACCGACGATTCACGCAGTGGCAACGTAACTGTTGACCAACATACCGGCGATGTCATATTCACCGATTTCAACGGAAAGCGCGACATTTCCCATCTCGACGGAAGCCGATTTGTTGAGCGCAACGACGGAACCACCCTTGAAGTCGGTACCGATGGTTACTTGAAAGCTGTTAATGCTCCCGGTGAAAAGAAAGATTCACCGGCCGAACGCTTTGAGTACACGCATGACAAAGATGGCAATCTGACTGCATTCAAGATGCCGGACGGTCGTGAGTTCAAACGACAAGACGACGGCACATATACCGATGGCAAGGCTGTCGTAAAAGATGTAAATGTCGAGCAGACTAAGAGCTGGGCTCTCGGAAATCTCAAGTATACCGATGCGTCTACTGGTCAAGTCTATCGCTACAACGGTGATGGATCCGAAACGATCTCGAACAGCAAAGGTCAGCTCGAGCAAATCAAACAAGGCAATGGTGATATCCATACCTTCACACGCACTCCAATCACTGATGACGAAGGCAACGTCATCGGCGAGCAAACCACGCTCAAGCTCCAAAACGGTTCTCAGTACACGACCACTGACGGCGAGAATTGGACCGGTACGGACAAAGGAACTAAGCCACAAACTGTGCGTTCAGGAATGTCCGTCATTGCCGCTAACGACGGCTATCTGGCTATATCAGGAAATGGACATTACGAGACATATCTGGCCGACGGAGCTACTCGTCTCGAGTCGCACAATGACACCACAAGCAGAAGTATCAGTACTGATCGCTATGGTCGTGTAGAACGCCTGCAAGATGGTTCTGGCAATTACAACACCTTTGAGTACGACGACAAAATACCTGGCGGCATCTCTCGTTTTTCTGACGAGCGCGGCATTTGGAAAACAACAGATGGACAAAAGTGGAGCCTGGTCGATGAGTACTCCGACAAGCCTGTCAAGAAAGACGGCAAGCCAGTTGAATCGTCATTTACACTGACGGTAACTAAAGATTCATTCTCCCAAAAGATGATTGGTGGTGACACCATCGAAAAACTGGGTGACGGTAAGATGCGAGTAACCAAGCCCGATGGCATGGTACTCAACTATGACTCATACAAAGATAAAGATGGCGGCATGCAGCAGGTGTTGCGTGACTCCATCGATCAATCCGGCAAGAAAATTTCATACGAATACACCATGCCTGGTCCAGACAATAATCTGACCAAGCCGGAAATGTCGCATGTCACAGTCAAAGATGCTCAAGGCAATCCGATCTTAGTCAATGGAAAGCCGATGGAGTTGTTTGTCCGTCAAGAAGATGGACTCAACGTCGCTTACAAAGACGCAAATTTTGATCCGAAGACGAAGGTCGGCGAGTTCAACGTCGGTGACAACGGACGTCCGCGCATGACGCTCGTTGATGGAAGAACTGCAGAATTGCAGTTAGACGGCTCGATCTTGATGAAGGATAAGCAAGGTAAGCTGAGCGGAATTGTTGGAACCAATACTGGTGACATGCTCAACAATTACACGCAGATCGAGCGTGATTCTTCCGGCCAAATCATTGGCATGACAAAAGGCAATGAGCGCTGGCAAGCCACTGTCGAGAATGGCAAAGTAACCGGCTGGCAAAGAATGACAGGCACGATGGAGCTGGATGAGGCCGGCAAGCCGAAGCTTGGTGAAAACCAATTGCCAGTCATGAAGTGGACAGCGACGGATGAGAAAGCTAATTCTATTCTCGTCGATGAGAAAACAGGTGCAGTCAGCATCTTTAAAGATGGCAGTTGGACTGTCAGACAAGCCACAGGCGCTTCGACTGAATCGTTCAGAACTTCAGCTCCCACAGGTTCAATCGCGGACATCTTCCCCGATCGAATTATCAATCGCAATGAAAAGGGCGAGATCATCAGCACTCAAGCTGGTCTCTTAGCCACTCCAACCAAGTTTGACGATCCCAGACCAGCTGCTGATCGTCCACAAGGCGTAACAGGTCCGACCTTCGTTTCCAATGGATTCGAAGGTATGCAGATGAATAAGGACGGCACATGGAGCAAGGTTCAGCTCAACAATAATGGCGAGTGGGTTGCTGTTGCTGGAGCTGAAAATCAAAAAATCTCCCTGCAGGTTAATGCGGCCAATGGCGATCGCACCTGGGTCGGAGCTGATGGCAAGCCGGTCAAGATAGACCACGCCAACAACGAGAAGACCATTTTCAACACCGACAATTCGAGCATTCATATCAGTGCTGACGGCAAGACAACTACTTACTCTCAAGCAGAAGTGAATGGTGTTAAACGCGACGTAACCGTTGGACCAACTGGTACTGACGTCAGAGTCTATGATGCAAAAACCGGTCAAACCACTGTTATGCATCAGGACGTGAACAGCGATAAGTTCACGACGCGCACTTACAAAAATGGCATTGAAACCCCAGAATCCATCGCCAACCCGATTGTTCAGAACGGCAAAATCACAGTCAACACCACCACCTCAGTCGGTCAAGCTGAAATCACGACCACTGGCGCCGGCGGCGCGACTAGACAGCTGAACATGAATGGTTCCATCACTGATAAGCCACCAACAGTCGTCGCGCCAGAGAAAGTCAATCTGAATGCAGGCGGTCCGCTTGGTGGTGGCGTGCTCAATCCTGGCACCGGTAAAACAAATGAAGGACCAGTCGTCAGAAATCCTGATGGCACTATTGCTGGTACCACAAAGAGCAACGAGCCAGTTGTCGTCAATCGCGGAGCAACTCCTCTGCCGAACAGCGGAATCGTGCCCGTTGAGGTCAAGAAGGATGGTGCCGCGACAGTTCCGGCTGGTGTCGATGCATCAATTAAAGCCAGACAAGAAGCACTGGCACGTGTTCCAGCGGATCAGCAACCGGTCACTCCTGTTCGCGCGGGTGGTCCCCAGGCTGATGTGCCTACATTCGAGCAAGCTCGTAATCAAGCAAAAGCCGCGGCTGATGCTGCTGCTGTTGAAGCTGCTAAGAAACTCACGACTGCTAACACTGATCTTGCTAAGCTAGATGCCGCAGCGACTGTTTTGCAACAACAACAGCAAAAGGTAGAAGCGTCGCAAGTAAGTCTCGACCTTGCTCGCAGTCAACAGTTTTTAGCCAATCAGCAATTGGAAACATTGAGACGCGACGCTGCCGCTTTGGCAGGCAGAAGCGATCTCAGCACCGCTGATGTGCAGCGTCAAGCTGAAATCACGCGCAAAATTGCTGACGCAGAACGCTCACGGCAAGAAGCCTTGCAAGTTCAAAGCAACACGCAAATTGCGAAAGCTGAAGAATTGCGTGTCGTGGCAGAAACACAAAGAAGAGTTGCAGATCAGCTGGCCAACCCCGTCGAGCAACAGAAAGCAATCGCACAAGCCGAATCGTACCGACAAGCGATTCTGCAAGTTCAGGCAGAGTCTAAAGAGAATGCGGCGCTCGCCGAGCGAGCCAAAGTGGCTGTTGCTGAAGCAAACAACAACGCACTGCAAGCGCAACGTCAGGTCGAGCAAAGGGCTGTTGAAACTGCCAAGGCCCAGGCGACCAGTGAAGCTCAAAAACTGGATCAAGCGAACAAGCAACTTGCCGAGCAAACAAAACAAGTTGCAGATGCTCAAAAAGCAAAAGCCGATGCCCAAGCCGCGTTAGATCAGCAAAAGCAACAACAGCAACAGCAAACTACTCAGCCAACAGCTCAGCAACTAGCTGACAAGAAAGCGGCAGAAGAGAAATTGCAAGCCGCAACCGCGCGCCTCGAGACAGAGCAAGCCAAGCTCAAGACAATGTCAGATGCAGTAACTGCTGCAACTCAGAAAGTGGAAACCGCGCAAGCAGCAGTTGTAGCTGCGGAAAAACGCCTCGAACAAGCCAATACCGCTTTGAGAGAGCAGACTCCAATTGAAACCATCAAGACGCAGGTTAACGCTGCCGCGGGTCGCTACGAGCAAGAAGCACAAGCCATCCGTGCTGAAATCGAACACATCAGAGTTGCCGCTAGCGCGCCGGTCGTTGAAGCCGATCGCCGCGAGCCAGTTGTAGTCAAACAGCCTGTAGTCTCGGGCAATACTGAGCACCAGCGTGACGTGGTGACTGGTGCGGATGTGAAGGGTGCCACAGACATCAAGGGTGCGACAGACATCAAGGCGATGCCTCTTAACCCATCGGGCCAGGTTACTACTGCCACCATTACTGGTGTCAATTCGCAAGGTCAAGCAACAACAGCTGACGGTAAAGTTCTTGTAGATTCCCAAGGTAAGCCGATTATGGCGGCCGAACTGCGTAACTATACAACGGCTGACGGCAAGATCACGGTTGTTGATGGCAAAGCGCTTTCTAACAACGAACTGTCGAACATGTCTGTTGATCAACTCCGCGGCATTATCGCTAATATGCCGAAAGATCGGGTCGGTGAGCTTGCGTTGATGCTCCCTCCAGACAAAGCTGCACAGCTTGGACTGCGTACTGATCCGTCAGTGCCGGTTAATACTGAAGTCATTAAACAGGGTGGGCAAATCGTTGTTCCGCCTACCACAGGTAATACTCAAGATCCTTTGAAAACAGGCACTGGAACAGGCAGTGTTGTCGCAATCGATCCTTCGAAGATACTCACTGGTGGCACTACTGGTAACGGCACTAATACAGGTACTGCCGCTGATCCGAAGTCCGGTGCAAATGCCGGAACAGCCGTTGATCCGAAGGCTGGAGCAAATGCTGGAACCACCGTTGATCCGAAGGCTGGCCCAAATGCCGGAACCAACGTTGATCCGAAGGCCGGCACAAATACTGGAACGAGTGCTGATCCTAAGGCTACTGCCTCTGCCGGCACCAATGTCGATCCGAAGGGCGGTACTGCTACCGCCGGTACCAATGTCGATCCGAAGGCTGGCACCACCTCTAATGTTGACTTGGCTAAGGGCACTGCACCTGCTGGAACAACAACTACTGTTGATCCTAAGAGCGCTACGACGCATGTTGATCCTAAAACTGGGGCCGTCGTTTCAACAGACCCGAAGGCTGGTACTGCCACCACAGCAGATCCTAAGACTGGGGCGGCGGTAACGACTGATCCGAAGGCTGGTACTGCCACCGCGACCGATCCTAAGACTGGGACGGCCGTAACTACAGATCCGAAGACTGGTGCAGTTGTCGCGACAGATCCGAAGACTGGCGCTCCGGTGACCACAGATCCGAAGACCGGTACAACAACCAATGCCGATCCTGCGAAGAGCTCTGTTCCAGCGGCAACAGATCCTAAGACTGGCGCTCCTGTTGCTACGGATCCGAAGACTGGTGCAGTTGTGGCTACCGATCCGAAGACGGGTCAGCCGGTTGCAACAGATCCGAAAACTGGAACTCCAGTTGCGACCGATCCGAAGACTGGACAACCAGTTGCTACAGATCCAAAAACTGGAACTCCAGTTGCGACCGATCCGAAGACTGGTCAGCCGGTTGCAACAGATCCAGCGAAGAGCGCTACTCCAGTCGCGACCGATCCGAAGACTGGACAACCAGTTGCTACAGATCCAAAAACTGGAACACCAGTCGCGACCGATCCGAAGACGGGTCAGCCGGTTGCAACAGATCCGGCGAAGAACGCTACACCAGTCGCTACTGATCCGAAGACTGGACAACCAGTTGCTACAGATCCAAAAACTGGAACACCAGTCGCGACCGATCCGAAGACGGGAACGCCCACCACCGCTGACCCAGCGAAGAGCACAACTCCTGTTGCGACAGATCCGAAGACGGGTCAACCAGTTGCGAACGATCCGAAGACTGGAACTCCAGTCGCGACAGATCCAAAGACCGGTGCACCGATTGCAACCGATCCGAAGACTGGCACTCCAGTTTCCGCTGATCCTGCGAAGAGCACTACACCTGGCAATGTTTCCACCGATCCGAAAACTGGCTCTCCAGTCGCAACGGATCCTAAAACCGGTGCACCAATCGCAACCGATCCGAAGACTGGCACTCCAGTTTCCGCAGACCCCGCGAAGAGCACCACAACTGGTTCCATATCTACTGATCCGAAAACTGGTTCTCCAGTCGCTACAGATCCGAAGACTGGCTCCCCAGTCGCAACGGATCCGAAGACCGGTGCACCGATCGCAACCGATCCGAAAACAAGCTCGCCAGTTTCTCAAGACCCGTCGAAGACAACTACTACAACGTCGACGACTACCACTTCCATCGATCCCAAGTCGCCGACAACGACGACTTCGACAACACCAACAGCTACAGATCCCGCCAAGTCGACCACCGCAAGCGGAACTTCCAACACTGGAAGCGTAGTTCAAGATCCGAAGACTGGCTCTCCAGTTGCGACCGATCCGAAGACTGGTACGCCCGTTGCCACAGATCCGAAGACCGGTCCTGTTGTCACCGCGGATCCGAAGACTGGCGCCGTTACTATCACCGATCCGAAGACGGGTGTTTCGGTCTCTATCGACCCAAGCAAGGTTGTTGCAGGCACGGGAGCCGTCACCAGCGATCCGTCAGGTAAGCCTGCTGCCGGCACCACTTCTAGTGGCACTCAAGAGCAAAAACAAAACACAAGCACCACTGCAGATCCGACCGGAGTTAAGCAATTGCCTGCGGCAGCTAGCGCTGATCCGAATGCTCCCAAACAGGCAAGCACTGGCACGGCTGATCCTACTAATACAAAACCAACAACATCAGAGCCGTCGAAGGTTCAAACGCCAACAAACGATCCGAACATCAAAGTTGTTACGACTGCACCTGTATCAGCGGGTTCGAGTAGTTCCGCATCTCAACCGACCTATTCCGTCACGACAGACAAGAGCGGCACAATTGTCGCCACTGCCACAGACAATAATGGCGGGGTTGTCACAACAATCGCGTTCAACACGAAGACTGGTATGTTGGTCAGCACTGTCAATGATCCGCAGACCGGCAAGGTCATCTCCGTCACGACATATGCTCCTGGTGAAGCGGGCAAGACATACACTCAAACCAACGATGGTTTCGTCTACGATCCTTCTCAGGTAAAACCGCCTATCGCGTTGCCTGTTGATTCGGGCACCAAATCCGGCGGAAGCACTTGGTCCGTAGCTGCGGATACGACAGGAAAGCCAACTTATACATTTAATCCTGGCGACTCGCCTGTACTCAACGTCGGCTCTGGCAGCGGTTCGCAAGCTGGTGGCACGTTCAGAATTGAACTTGGTAGTGCACCGCAAGGAACATCCGATTCAACTCTTGTAATTCGTCTTGGTGCTGGTGTCAAAACTCCGGCCGGCGACTTTGAAATCCAGTTTGTTGTGCCTGCCGGCTACACGCCACCGCAAGGCGGAACTACAGTCATAATGGCTGATCCAGAGACCGCAGCTCAAGCTTCTAGTGGCAACACGAGAATCACTTACGTCAATCCGGACGGCACACCAGCTACCAACGTGCCATCTGGTAATGGTAGTGTTCTGTGGACCGATCTCGACGGACATCTGCTGCCACCGGCACAAAGCACTGGCACTGTGGAGGTTCAACCAGCCGCAGGGACCAATGGAGGTACCCAACAGCAGCCCACTCAGACGCAGTCTGGGCAAGCACCATCAACGACGGACCCATTCACAACTGTACCCGCCACTGGAGTGCAGTATCCGACCAATTACGATGGTTCACAACAAACGCAACAACCGCAATACCCGATCAATATCGGCAACGGCGACGTTAATGTAGGCATCGGCATCAACCCTTACACCGGCGATCCGACTGTACACGTTGGTCTTGGTCCTGTACGAATTGATTTTGGTGGCGGAACCCCCACCACCTCTGTGCCGGTGGTTCAGCCGAATCCTTACACGCCTGAATACCAGCCACCACAGCAGACAAACACTGGCATTGTCCCGACTAACAGCGGTTCTTATGTCGACCCCTATGGTGCAGAGCATTGGTATGACCCGATTGGCCAGATTGTAAGGACTGTCACTCCCGACGGTACCAACGTCATTTACAATGACGACGGTTCTCGCCTCGTATATGGTGGCAATAGCAGCACGCCGGCTTTCGTTCCGCCTGTCGATAGTGGACAGATCTATAGTGGAACACAGGTGCCTATAACGCCGCCAATCACGCCACCTATGACCGACCCTTATGTCGGCACGGTGCCTAATTATGGAACGCCTACGCAGCCTCCTGTGAACTATGGCGATCCACTGAACCCGGGCGGATATCCGAACACTCCGATTAACGATCCATATGTCCCGAGTGTTCCGAACCCGAACGCTCCGGGCAACTTCACTCCGCAGCCGACACCTCCTTTGCCGTTCGAGCCAGTTGCGCCGACTTCGAGCACGCCTTCCGCACCGGCTCCTGCGGCAGGAAGCGATCCGCTCAATCCTGTTCAACAAACACATCAACAACAGCCGCAGCAAAATCCGATTGCTGCGCAAAAGCAAGAAGAGCCGGAAGACATCGCCAACAAACTCGATGTCAATTTCGAGCCGATGCGCCCCGAACACGCTGAACCGAAGGCTGAGCCCAAGCCGATCATCATTGACGAGAAGGAAGATCCGAAGGACAGTTCAGGCAGCCTGCTTAGCGATTACGAAAATCGCGTCAGAGAGCACCAAGATGTCGTTCATTACGACGGTGCAGAGGGGCTGAAAGGTCGAGGCTTCGAGAACGATCAAAATAGCCAAGTTTCCCATGCCGAAGCGATCGCAATGGCTCAGGAAACGCAGTCGGCTATTAATGCGCTCATCCAGCATCTCTCTGATGAACGTCAAACCGACTACAAAGAAGCTGTTCAAGCCGAAGATCGCAAGTATGCCGATATCGCGGAAGACATTCGCGAATCGAAAGAACGCGAAGACGATACTTACAGGCGCCACGCCGAGCTCATTGCCGATCTCAAAGAGAAAGAGATGGAGGGCTACAAGCAACGCGATGAAGCCGAGCGCGAGAAGAAAGAGAAAGACGAAGAGAATTCGAAAAAGCTCACAGACACGATGCTTACTGCGCTTGCAAACCGTCGCGAAAACGACGCTATCACCAAGGCGCGTCAGGATGCGTTCTGGGCCGAACAACAGAAGAAAGAAGAACAGGTTCGTCAGGACAACAAGCAAACCAAATACCTGGTGCGCCCGAACGATACCATCGAGTCGATTGCAGCCAAGCGTCTGCGCGATCCAAAACTTGCCGATTTGATTTATCAAATCAACAAGGACAAGATCGAGATCAAGATGGTCAACGGCAAGAAAGTTTACGTCGTCAAAGAAGGCATCGTCCTTACTCTGCCGAGCCCCCGACAAATCAGGGAATTCCGTCAACAACAACGATTGGAACTCTTCACTGCGCAAGATTCGTCCGGCGAGAATGTTGTTTCTATCGACGCCAAGGCTGCTGCCGATCAGCGCAGAGCCAATGTTGAGAAATTGCTGGGCAAGATCGGCAACGCTGTCGACACCGCAAGTCAGAAGTACAACGTCAGACTGGGTGATACGCTGCGCTCCGTCGCCATGAAGCACCCGCAATTGGGTGATGTCACTCTCTGGAAATTGCTGGCAGAGAAGAACGGCTTGCCGACGACGACGGACCATAAGGGCGTTCCGACCGCTGCATTGCGACGCGGTACACAAATCGTCCTGCCGACGACTGAAGAAATTGCCCAATACCGCGATCGCATGAGAGGCGAAAGCATCACAAGCTGGAGTTCTTCCAAGTTCGAAACCGCCAGCCGTCAGTGCCCGCAATGCCATCGCCTGACCACAACCGAAGCAAGCAGTTGCCCCGGTTGCACATATTCGTTCAATGGAATCGGTAAAGAAGTTGATGTTGAAGTTGTGAACCAACCACTCATTGCTGCCTCAACGAAGACGGCAACCATTACATCTGCTGTGCCTGTTCCTCGTATTGTTCAGGAAGATGTCAGTGAAGCGTCCACCATTTCACTGGACGGTGGTGATGACGATAATACTGTCGTCACGGGCGGCAAAGCCAACTCGTTCAACGTACTTTCTGAAAATCTTGATCCTGTTGAACGTAAGTGGGTTGAAGAGACAATCCTCAATAGCTTGATTGAAAAACTCGGCGAGAATTGCCGCGTTGTCGAATCGACATCGCCGGACGGCAACAGCATCCGTACTCAACTTGAAGTACTGACTGGAGAAGTTTGGATTCCGATTCTCTCGTACGAGATCAACGAAAACACTTCAGTTCGCCACGAGTTTGCATCCGACGGCAAGCAAAGAACAATGCCAATCGATCTGCCTGCATCGGCTGCACAAGAGCTTATTCACAACGACTTGCAATCCAACTGGCAAGAGTACTGCCGTAAGTTCCTCGCTGGTAAGCGCTTAACTGCTTAGGATTAATGTTAGGGTCGACGCCATGAGTCGACTGCATAAGTAGAAACGGTCGGCGCGTGGAGTCAACCCTGCAAAATGGGCGCGTGCAACGCACCCCGACGCTTTAGTCCGTCGTCACATCTGCGAAAAATGAAAGCTCGCCGTCGTGAGTCTTGTTTCTCAGTCTGAATACAACGTCGACGGTAAGCGGTTCTTCATTGACATAGAGTTTGTGCGCTTTGCCTTGTTTGTCGAACCAGCACACCAAGTACTTCGTTGTGCCAGGCAATTGTTCACCGAGATACCAAAGTACTTCACCATTGAATCTCGCGCCGGCAACGTGTTTTGCGACACCTAGCTCGTCGAGCAAAACGCCGCGTTCATCGACTTTCATGACAATTTCTTCTGCCGGACCATCTTCTGAAAACGGTAACTGCGGAGGATGCATAATTACATGCTTGTCAGTGAATTCAATGAGTGGTGAAAAACGACCGGCAGCAGAAAAGAGTCGGCCACGCCCGCCGGCAAGCGGATCATCAACATCCACGATGCCTAGTTCATCGACTAATGGAAGTTGATCGGGAGGAAGTGCCTGATTGGCCTGAACACCTTGAGGGTCTTGTTGCGCCGGGGGTGTTCCCGACGATGGCGGTGGCGTGAAGTCTCTTTGATTCTTTTCGTCAGGCATTTTGCTGCTGCTCCGCCTCGGCCTCGTTCTGGAAGTTTTCGAGGGCGGTGCGAACTTTGTGTAGCAGTACCAACTGAGCGTCTGTGGAAAGCTGCTGGTCTTTGATCAGGTGAACAGCAAGACAGTAGGCGAGGTCAACATCACCTTGACCAATCAGACGTTCTGTCAGCAACCGGCAGAACCAAGCTGCAGAGTCAGATGCCGGAGTGTCTTTTCTGTTGATTGATGAGTTGAAGTCGAACTTGATTTTCGGATCTCTGACAACTTCGGAAACTTCGAAGCGATACAAGCACTTCGATGTGCAGGGACCGCAAGTGGGGAGCGGACCCTGGTCGCGTTTGTGCAATTCAAGGAAGTCGTCACGCCACTGTCGAAGGACCGCGATGTCCAATCTTCTGTTCACTTCGGTGGGCTGGAATGCCGGTCTTAGAAGGTTGAGCCAACGCAGATGTTGTTCTTTTACCTGATCGTAGAACCAGTAGTTCTCCTCTCCTTTTCTTTCGAAATAACGCTCGGTTGCCTGGGTGAGTGCACACCACGTGATGCCGGTTATGTTGCCAGAACGCGCTCTTCCCCCGATAACCCGTTGGATTTCGTGGATGATTTGTGCGCGGAAGTGAACTAACTGCGTCAAGTCTTTGAGGGTGGAAAGCAAATAGCGATTGTACACTTGCCTGAAAAGCGTGTCATCTGCCACCATTTGAGCTGTATCAAGAATATTCGAGTCGCATCTGTGCAAGCAGAATTTACAACCTAAATGCCTGTCGAAAGTAGCTACGATATCCAGACCTTTCATCGCATCGCGCACGATTTGATCGGACTCTTCTGGTGTCTCGGGTGGTGGCACTTCTTTTGTTTTGTCGAACATGATGGCCAGGTGATAAGGCTGTTCCATCTTTTCGGCATACACAATGGCACGCCCCTGTCCGAGCGCTGTTACGTGCCTCTTTTGAATGTCATCGAGGTTCATCGCGCCGCCCATGGAGTCTCGGTCGTCGACCGCCACAATACGGTGCATGATCTTCAAGTTCGTGTTCTTCAATGCTTCCGGAGCCAACTTGTTCGGAATTTGGTCCGCGATGATGAATCCCTGACCGTAAGAACGAATTTCTGCCAGCATGTTGGTGAAGAATTCAACCGCTTTACCGGCAGGGTTGGCTGATTCGCCGGACTGCGCTGTTGGCACGTTCTTCAAGAGACGGTGAGCCTCTTCAATGAGCATGACGTGTTGCAAGTTGTCGTGCGGTCCTAATGCTTCGCGGTATTCATAAAGGAAAACCATGATCATTCCCATCAAGAATGATTTTTCGCTATCTTCAGAAACCATCTTCAACTCAATTACGGTTGGTTTTCCGAAGAGCGTGGACATGGGGATAGAACGGCGAGTGTTGAGCATTTGCCCCTTGCCGCCGATCAGCAAAGATCCGATTCTGGCTTTTAGCGCAGCTTGTACGTCGGGTCCGATTCTTTCCGAATATCCGAACGATTCTGTAATAGGTTCGATAATTTCGTAGAGATCCTTCATGGTAGGATAGATTTCCGGCGGACAATCAGGATCGCCGAGATTGACTCCCGGAGGCAATCTTCTGCATTTGTTTTGCACCAAGTCCCAACCCCGAACAGAGTAAATCGAGTTGAGCGCTTTTTCCAATACCTGAGGCATTGGTGAGTACATTTCAAAACTGGCGTTAAATACTGACTTTAGTGCGTCAAGGTGTGTCTGTACTTTCACGCCTTTCATGATTTCAAACGGATTTAGTCGGAATGGCGACACTGTTTCGTCGCCCAACGAGAATGCTTGACCGACGCCTTTGAATGTTTCCGACATCAGCATCATGTGCCGATATTCTGATTTCGCCGGTTCGCAAACCATAAATGGAATCTTGAACTTCCACAACTGCCCAAGCAGATAGAAGCAAGTGTTGGTTTTACCGCCGCCGGTTACCCCGCAGACGATGGTGTGCTTTTGCATCGCGTCTACGTCGATGTAATAAAGGTTGCCCGTATCTACACCGCGGTCTAGGATGTTGCCGATGGCTATGATGCGCACCGGATCTTTGGGTGGAATATTGGCAAGAGAAAACTCCGCAGAGCGCTTGATGCGGAAGCCGGGCATCTCACGTTTTGGCAAATGGATGTAAGCCGAAAGAAGACGCGAATTGAGAGGAGTGAGAAAACGATATCCAAGCAACGTTTGGAACGATTCGCCAGATCTCTGGTTTTTCACCAAACCGAATTGAGCTACGTGCTCACGCAAACCTTTGATTTCATGCGTGCGCAGAGGTGTTGGTCTGCTCGTTTCATCTACGTAAGTGGCTTGAATCAAAGATTGCAGTCGAGCAAAAACTGAGCGATCCGGCGCGAAGAAATAGGTGCCGACTTGCCAGCTTCCAATTGCCGTACCTAACTGAATGTGTTTTAGATAGGCATCTTGAAGTTCGAGATAATACTTGATGCGTCGTTTCTTTTCAGGGTCTTCGTTTTCTTGCGCACGCTGAATTTGATCGACGACGTGAAACTCTTCTTTGGTTACATATGCTTTTGGAATCGGTGCTGCCAGCACCATCATGCCGAAGTCTTTGCCTTGCAAACCGCTGGCTAGACGTTCGATTTGTTCGGACTCCATGGTATCGCCGGCGGTGGACTTCAACGCCGGGATGCCTGTGATAATGCCAGTATGCGTGGCGAGCGGTGCCACCATCGCTTTCATCTGATCGAGCGTAAATGGATCTTTGTAGGTGTCGACTCCGTTATAGACACTGTGCAAAATTGATTTCAGCGTATTGAAGGAAATGGTGCTGCTGTCACCGCCGTCGCCAGGATCACCGGGATTGGCGATGGATGCTCCCATGTAATATTGAACGCCGGTTTTGTCACCGAGCACCAAAAAAGCCAGATATGCTTTTTGACTGTGCATACCGGTTAGCGCGTCTTCCATCAAATACATGCGCTTTGGACCCTGGTTGGGGTCTTGGTTTTGCTGCGGCTGCTGTTTTGCCTGCTGCTTTTCCCCCTCGATATCCCAAGAGCGCAAGATACCGTCTACGCGGACGAAGGTCAGCCCCGGAACCGGCCAGCTGACTACGTCGGCACCCGATACTGGGTCTAATTCAAGCGCGTCGAGGTCATATCGCCTGAGGTCGGCGATTTTCTCTTCCCATATATTGCGTGGACCTTCATCCATGATGCTTGTCCTGGGTTTCCCTTACTTATCAGTCAGAGCGGCAAAGCTGCTGACCCTGATTATACTCATTTAAGTAGCCTTTCTACGGCTGAAAGAGCCGCGAAGACAGATTTCCGCTTATTTGATTCATGCCCTGAAAGGTCGAAATTTAGTACTTATAGGAAGTACTGGCGCTTTCAAGATGCTCCAGGCGCTCGACACGAAAGCTTATTAGGCGACGTCCGGTTTCTTGTTGGTGCTGGATCCAGAGCCGGTATGCATCATCTCGATGAGCTTCGATTTTATTTTCGCCTTGGGTGGGTCTGCAAACTCGTGGGTCTTCAGGCTGAATGTGCCGGCGACCGTCCCTACCCTGTAGCAGAAGAAGTCTCGTGTCTCTTGACCTACGACTCTGTCGATATTGAGCTTTTCTTCGTCGGAAATTAGCTCGAACTGAGGCGAGGTGTTGACCTGGTTGAAGAAGTTTTGAATTGTTCTGTGTTTTACCTTTCTGCCGTCAACGCGGAACATCTGCGGACCAAGCAAGTCTCCGTCCTTCTTCGCCAGGGCGAATGCGCAGACCGTGCCGACGTTGATGATGATTTGGTTCCTGAAGTCCTCCGGTAAATGCTGTAGCGTCTTGCAGCAGCCGACAAAGCCAATCTTGAACTTGTCGGTTTCTTGCGTCAGCGCTTCGATGGTTTCTTTTTCAATGAAGTTGTTCATTTCATCGAGGTAGAGAGCGCATGGTTGTTGCTTGCTTTCGTCGTGAACTGACAAGCCTAAAGCCGCTTGCTTGAGACCAGTGACAAGTAGCGAGCCCAAAAGATTGGCGTTCTGGTCGAGTTGTCCTTGAGGAATTCTGACCAGTAACACTTGCTTGCTTGTGATCAAATCTTTCAGTCGCAGGTCGCCGACCGGCTTGGTGAGAATTGGTCTGATGCGCGGATCGCTGAGCATTGGCGTGACTCTGTTGAGAATCGGTTCTACCCAGTTGATCCACTGATCTGTTCTTGCCAATCGTTTGTATTGACCCCATGTTTCGATGAGAGTCGAATACTCGGTGCGTTCTTTCTTCTTCTTCTCAATGCCTTCTAAAAGGATGTCTCTAAAATCGTTGTCTTGCAGAAGTGTTGGCAAGTCGATAAGGGTCTTATTGTTAGCCATCAGCAAGATGGCTGCGTTTCTCAAAATGTTTGCAGTTTGTTGGTTCCACTGACTTTGAGAGCCTGGTGGTTCGGTGTAAATGGCTTTGAAACCGTGGACAATGGCAGAAGCAGCGTCGATGAAATTGACGTCTTCCAGCGGTTCGAGCGGGTTGTAGGACATTGAGCCGCCGCGATAGGTCGGGTCTACAATGACAATTCTCTTGGCTAATTCTTTGCCTTTTACATGCGCAGCCGTCCAGTTTGTGACCAGATCGATGAGCTCTCCGTCGGAGTCTATTACAACGACGGCGCGATCATTTGATTCGATATCGTGGCAAATCATGTTTGCCAGCAAACGCGACTTACCTTTGTCTGAGCCGCCCATCACGATCATGTGTGGGTTGTTGGTTCGCGACTCAGGCGGCATCGCCATAACTCTGGGCACCCAGGGCTTCCAGAATCTCCACTCAACACGCGTGCCGAGCGGCATGGCGCCTTTCTTATAGGGCTTGGACCATTCGCGCATCATCTTATTGTGCTGAGCTTTGTACTGCGAAGGAATGTATTCTTGCTTCGCCATGATATTCAATTTGCCTGATGGTCCGAAGATGAACAACGCGCCCATCGCAAGCAACACACCAATACCGATTAACCCGAATGCAACCTTGAGGAAGAATGCCGACATGTCGCCGCGATTGTGCGTGTCGTTCGGTTGCAACAGGGCAAGCGGATTGTTTCCGCCACCCATTCCGCCCATCGGACTCATTGGTGAGCTAGCAACGGTTGGCATTGGCGGTGGTGCCTGTCCGCTATTTGCCAAGACCGCGCCTGACACTGTTTGAACAGCTCTCCAATTGCCTGTGACTTGCGCAATTGTCGCTCGCCAGAATTTACCCATTTTGGTTTCGTAGGCAAGCTGACCTTGCATGTATGGGCGGCCTATTTCAGTGACGCCAACCATACCTTTATATTCGATCCCTTTGCCGAAAGGTTTGCCGTCTCTCAAATAGAACTTTCTAAAGACGATGCCATTCGGCGCCACTAGGTTGCCCTGCAAAATCCAGGGGCCACCGACATCTTCACCGCGTCCGTAGATTTGAGTTCCTTGTTGACCGAGCTGCATTTTAAAGGAGTTGCCGTTCTTCTCCATCGGCGTCTTGTAGTAGACGTTGTAAATGCCGGAGATGTCTACGGCTTTTTGTCCACCCAGACCGCCCAGCAATCCACCCTGAGCGGCGCCATTCTTGGGCATTGAGCCGGCAAGGTATGTGCAGAATGTGCAGAAAGTGTTGAACACGACCACTGTCATGAAGGCGCATATGGTGCCAAGGATTATTGCCGACTTGTTGCTGACAGTCATGCCGCCGAGGCTAATTTCGCGCTCCAAGAACGGCAGATTCTCATCGTCATCGAGATCGTCGTTGTCTTCGTCCTTGTTTTTGCCCTTTTTCGATTTCTCTTTGACGACTTCTCTTTTCTTCGCGCCAGGTCTTTTTATAGTTGAAGAGCCGCCCGAAAAAGATTTTCTGGGTGGTGGTGTTTCCTTTTTAGAATCTTCATCATCTAGGTCATCATCGGAATTTTTCTTGTTCTTTCTTCCGGCGAAGAAATCATCATCTTGGTTTTCGGCCTTGTCGGCCTTCTCAGTTTTATCTTCTTTCTCTTGTGATTTGCTGGCATCTTTGTTGTCTTTGTTTGGTGCAAAACCGCGTGGACGAGCGATTTTTGGACGACCATCATCAGAGTCGCCTATCTTAGATGACTCATCTCTTCTGCCGCGATTTTTACTTTCGTCCGGAAAACCATTGTCGTCATTTCGCGTTTTTCTTCCGGAATCGAAGTTGAAAGCATCAGCTGAATCATTGTTATCGTCTACGCTGCCGTCGTCGCGTTTTGGTCTACCAATGGGAGCAGCGCTGAAAAAATCGTCAGCAGGACCGGTTGGAAAACCGGTCGCCGGTTTTGATGCAGCAGGTGCAAACGGGTCGAATGCTGCTTCTTCGCCAACTGAATCTGCCGGATCCATGGAACTCGAACTACCTATTGGATCTGCAGATGTTGTCGAAGTTGAACCCACCGATGCATTGTCATCGTTGCGAGTGGCTGGTGCGCCTGTGTCGAAGAAATCGCCTCCGACCGTATTAGCTGCTCGGTTGTGGATTGCGTTGGTGACGGCGGCACCTGCAGCAGCTCCGGCAATAGCTGCGGCGGCTGCGATTGCTGCTGTTTGTCCAGCTCCAAAACCGCCTTGGCTGTCGGCTTGAGGCGCGCCTGCTACCGGATCGCCTCCTGACTCTGCATTCCCTGGAGCAGCTTCTGCGACTGGCTGCAAGGCTGTTCCAATAGCAGTGGTGTTGTCACCGGACGTGGTGCCAACAGGTACTGCCTGAATAGGTGTCACTATGTCAAAGCCTGGATCGTGCGCCACCGGAGCAACGGCATATGCTGACGATACGTCGCTGTTGAGCCCGGCAGGACCTTCTACCAAATCCGGGTTCATTGCTGACTGCGGCGGATCGAAGAAACCATTTCCTGCAGGGGAAGACGAGCTCTGGCTGTCAAATGCGAATGGATCAACCGGTTTGTCTGACAGTGGTGCAGGCATCATCTGCGGTGCCGCTTCAGGTATCGAGGTCACGGGGGCGGCCGGATCAAAACCTCCCATGGGAGACATTGGATCGAAGCCTCCATTAGCAGAGGTTGGCGCGACACCTCCCACAGGCGAAGTTGGATCAAAACCTCCCATGGGAGACATTGGATCGAAACCTAGTGGTGTTGGTGCCGGTGCGAGGCCGCCAAATTGTGTTGTATCTTGACCGGCATCGGGAGTGCCAAGGAACATGTTTTGTGCTGCTTGCGCACCGGACGAAAATGGATCTAAATTCGGCGAAAATGGAGTTTGCGATGCTGGGGTAAGCCAAGGCGATGTTCCTTGCGCTGGATCGCTAGGAAGCGCTGCTGGTGCGGAACCTGTTGGATCTTGCACCGGCGCACTTTGATTAGCTTGGCTAATCGGATCGAACTGACCAGAACTGATCGCAGGAGGAACACCAGCGCTAGCCGGGTCGGGTGTGGTTGGCGGGGCAGCTGTTTCTGCTTCACCCCATGGATTGTCAGCAAATAACGGACCTGTAGGTTGAGTCTTTCTGCCACTCATAAAGCCCAGGCTGAGAGCTGCAAGTCCTGTCTGAGAGCTGGAAGGATTCATTGAAGCGGGAGCTACGGAGCCGCCGTTTTCTCCGTTGTGTCCATTGCCCGTGTGATCGCCGTTGCCGTTACCATTGCCATTTCCGTTGCCGTGCCCGTTTTCGCCATTATGTCCATTGCCGTAACCATTGGCTTCTTTCAGTTTATAAGTACCAAGGCGGCGGGCTGTGACGACTCTTTCCAAAACAAGCGGGTCTGGATCCACTGCCACTGCCAATGGAGCTGACGTGTTAGACATAATAGGCAATGCAGTGGCAGAGTATTTTGACGCAGGAGTTCCGCACGACTGGCAGCTTTTAATCTCGCCGCGCAACAACAGCCCGCAAGTTTGACAGATAAGGATTTCCAACTGGCACTGCTCCTTTTGGCAGATACCCCGCGCCTATCTCGATGATAGCGCTAATTAAGACAGATATTGGCGTTCGCCGCTTGTTTGGCTGTTTGCAATAGTAAGTGGCAGCTTAAAAACCTGATTTCGTCGTGATCTTATGTCTATAACCCTTCCTTGTCAAGCGCCAAATTTCTTGGCCAGTTGAGCAATTTGGGATATATACTGGAAGTGGTAGGTGATCGAATTTCCAGGGGAGCCGGCCAGTAACCGTCAATTATTAAATCGTCGGATTTCTTTATCTGACGCTTAAGGCAAACCCGCGTCCGGAGCTTAATTTAGCGTTCCGGGGTAGCGCTGGAGTATTGTTTGTAAGGTGAGGGTACATTACTTAGTAAGCTAAGTATTTCGGCAACTTAGTCAAGGCTCGGTAGGGTGCGTGAAACCTGCCATCGACGCCCAGAGTGCATGGAAAGGCTAGAGAAGTGGTCGCGACTAAGCCACTTTTCTCGAGAAAGGAAACTAGATGAGTCCTGAGGACAAGGGAAGCGCAGTAGGCCCGTATGACAATGCGGCGACCGGCAAGGCGAACGAAGAAGGTTCGTCCCTTTCGGCACGTCGCGCACGCTTGAGAGGGTCGCTGTCAAAATCGGCATCGCCGCCCGACCCCTATTCCGTCACCGCTCTAGACCCGGCTCCATCCACAACGTCTTCTGCTCAAATGCCTACCGAACCCAATGGTCAAGCTCCCGTAAGCACAAATGGCGACGGGCATTCTGCCGGCAACGATGATACTAACGGTGTTCCAGCTTCTGGCGCCCCGGCCCCTGCTCCTGTAGCACCTCCGCCGTCTTCACCGCTCTCTACCCTTGATTCGCTTGTGCCTAAAGCCGGGAAAGGCGCTAAATCTTCAGGTGGTGCGTCTGCCTCCGTCGGCGCGAAAGACTCGACGCCGAATTATTCCTTCGGGTTGGAAGATTTGCCCACTGTTCCGTCCACCACAGCCACCTCCGATTTGATACCAGTAAGCATGCCTCAAGACATCCTACCGACTGCCGAACCCGTAAATACCAGCCCTGCGGCTTCTCTGGCGGCTGCCATCACAGCACCGGCTCCAGCGGTCGAGCCGCAAGCAGAGTCTATAGCGACGTTGCCTGAGCCCGCTCCGGTTGCAGAGAGCAAGCTTGAGGCTAAGCTAGAGCCCAAGCCAGAGCCTGAAGCGAAACCAGAAGCCAAAAAGGAAGAACCGGCCCCTGAGCTCAAACTGCCGGAGCCGCCTTCTGAGCAACAACCTGTCAAGGAATCGGCATCTACAAAGAAAGAAGCCAAATCAGAAGAGAAGTCTTCGCCTGCACCTGCGAGCATTCCTGACCAGTCGCCCATGCAGAATTTCCCTTCTCTTTCCTCAATTGGCTCCATACCTTCCGCGTCTCTGGCACCGGTTTCCGACCTGGCCAATGAAATTCTTACCAACATCGATCAGGGTCTGACAGCCTGTGCGATGAATCTTTCAATGATTCAAAAGCTGGCAGGAGAGCAGACTGAGACGATGCGTTCTTTGTCAGAAACCATGCAGAATCAGACTTTTGCTGAAATCAATTTGACGCTAAACAGTCTTATGGATTCATTATCAGCAGCTCTCGAGCCTATGAAGGCTGTTGGAGAACTAGTTCCTGCCATCGATCAGCTCGTGCAGAGCCTTGAGACGAAGGGCGAAGGCGGGGCTGACAATGAAAAGATGAGTCCCGAACAGCTCGTAATGAGCCTAGCCGATCAGCTGTCTGCCGGGCTAATTGATCCCTGGACTTTCAAAGCCGCTTACATGGCTGTTTATCCTGCCGATCACCCTGCCGACTTGTTGCACCGACTGGTTGATCTGCTCGGCAGTCAGCGTCTTTCCGGAGACCTTTTCAGAGCAGCCTATGATGCCGTGCAGGGCGCCGAAGCTCCGCCCCGCTCACGTGGCGCCGAAAGCGCAGGCAGTGGTGGTGGTATTCAAGATGAGGCTGTTCTTGCAGAACTCGAAAAAATGCGCCAGTCACAAGACGATCTCGTTGGTCGTTTTGAGCAGCGCGAACGCGAGATGGAGCAAATCCTGAATGCGAAAGATCAGGAATTGGAAGAGCAAAAACAACTCCTGGGTTCTCGCTGGGAGGAGTTCAATACTCGCTACGATGAGCTTTCCGAAACCCTTAGCAAGCGCGACCAATTGCTTGATGCCAAAGAACAAGAATTGTCTCGCAAAGAAAGCGAGAACGCGCAATTGAAGGCGCAGTTGGAAGAACTACGCGATTCGACTAAAGAGATGGTCGCGGATTTCCAAAAGCAAATGACCGAGACCAAAGCGAAAGCGGAAGAAGCACATGCTCAAGCCCAACAGGCTCAGGCGCAAGCCACAGCACCGCGCACCAACAGCTTCTTCGATGTTGCTCCTGCGCAGCCGGCCTCGCCTGGCAATCTATTCAATACGACGCCGGCAAAACCACTAGATTTGCAAGCCGGACAACCTGCAGCCGAAACACAACCGATTGCAGCTGCACCAGAGCCCGCGGCTCCGGCGCCAGCTCCTGCCCCTGCTCCGGCACCGACACCTGCTCCACCGCCGCCTCCACCACCACCTCCACCACCACCGCCGCCTCCTCCTCCGGCTATCGAGGCAGAGCAAGCCATCCCGCGCGCGCCGGCAACAACACCGTTTGTGGGCGGACCGGGCAGCTACGGCAGCGGTGTCCGCGCTCAAGTGTTTGAAGTTATTGTTCGTCAGGCATTGGCTGGTGCCCCCTGGCGCGAGATATGTGCTGGACCGATGCAAGTCAACAACATTACTCCAGATGAAGTAGAAGCTGAAGTGAAGCGCCGTCAGGCTCTGCTTAAGAAGTAGAGAATAGATAGAAACATATAGAAAGATCGGTAGGCCCTTTTGCGAAACCTGCAGTTAGACCTGCTAAGAGCACTGGCGATAATGCTCGTACTCGGGCGCCATATGAGCGAAATGCCGCCTGATATGCCGCAGTTTCTCAAAATGCCGATGGATGCATTTCGCTATGTCGGCTGGATGGGCGTTGATCTCTTCTTTGTATTGAGTGGCTTTCTGATTTCAGGGCTGATAATCAGAGAATTCGAAAAACACGGTGATTTCAACGCAATTCACTTTCTGATTCGCCGTGGTTTTAAGATCTATCCTTCTTATTACTTATTTCTCTTCCTGTCTTTGCCTGCAGTTATGTGGATACCTCACCATGTGACGCTCCAGAAGTTCATCAATGAAGCATTTTTTGTCTCCAACTATTTCGATAATATCTGGGGACAGACCTGGTCTTTGTGTATTGAAGAGCATTTCTACATTCTTTTTGCGCTTGGATTTTTCATTCTGAGCAAGAAAAAATTCCCAATCAAGTACCTGATGTGGGCTTGCATTATTACTCTGATTCTTCCATTGTGCGGGCGCATTTATATCAGCAGCATTTTGCCGTTTTATCAGAAGCCTTTTCAGACTGCGACAATGTTCCGCATAGATGCGCTTGCCTTCGGGGTTTTGATTTCTTGTCTGTTTAAACTTTATGGCGATGCGTTGAAAGATCAGATTCGAAAGTACGCTGCTGTTATCACCATATTTGGTGGCTTGCTAATTCTGCCCTGCGCTATTTGGGGCTATGAAAAACCGCTACTCTACACGGCTGGGCTAACAGCGTTGTACATGGGCTGGGGCATGATATTGGCCGTGGCGATGTGTTTTGATTTTAAAACCGAAAACAAAATCATTACTACAATCGCGCTTGTCGGCACATTCTCATATTCCATTTACTTGTGGCATAAGCCCTTTTCAGGCTTGTGCAGTCTGCCTTCCGAGTGGTGGCCTTTCCACCTGAATGCATGGGGAAGGCTGGCTGTCTTTTTCATTGCCAGCTTTGTTGTTGGCATCGGTATGTCCAAGCTGGTCGAGTATCCAACGCTCAAACTGCGTGATAAGTGGTTTCCATCTCGCTCCGCCTAACGGTACTTTGTATCAACCTGCCGTAGCTGTTTAGCGTGCCATCTTTCTGAATTGTGAAAGAGAGAGCAAAAAAAGAGGGCGCGTGCAACGCGCCCCCACGAAATTCTGATCGGACTGGCTGCCTAATTCTGATCGGACTGGCTTCCTATTTAGCCTTACCTTTTTCTGGTTCTTTGCTTTTGTCAGCGCCAGGAGTTGCCGGCGGTGTGGGCGCTGGTGCGGGCGGTGGATTTTTCGCTCTGTGCGAAATCGAGACTTCGATGGCTTTCCATTCGTAGACGATCTTTTCCATGTTGCCCATGAAGTGCAGCACTATGTTTGCGGGCATGCTGCTGAACATTTCGGTCATCGTGTAGAAGACGACACCGAGAATGGTGAGGGTGCAGATGATCACGACGCTTCTTGTAAAACGTGCTTGTTCATCGATTTTCTTACTCAATTGCGCAATGCTTGTTTCGAACGAGCTGCCGTCAGCCATATTTGCCTCGCGATTCTATAGAAAGTCCAAGCGACGGTCGAAATTATATCCCCTTGATTTGTGGAAATTGCTGGAAAAGGCATCACAAAAGCGAATCACTTACGGTTTTGAGAGCTTTTAACACATACTTTTCATCATCTTCAAAGACCGCTCTGAAGTCGATCATCAGTTTTTCTTCTTGAATGATTCCGATAATCGGCGGTTCGTTGCTGCGAATTCGATCCGAGATGCCCTTTGCAGTCGCTTTCCTCCCTGCTTTCGGCTCAACAACGAGCGCGAAGCTAGACAATGATTTGCCCGGTACGGTGCCGCCACCCATGGTCGCCTGGCTTGGCGCGACACTTAATTGCAGATTGGCAATGGTTGAAGCTTCTCGTTTTATAAACGCCTCCACTCGATTTTTGATGCTTTCCGCACTCGCCGACGCAAGAATAAGGGCGGGTATTTTTTTGAAGGGATCGCCTGAAAGGTAGAGGGTAAGCACCTCTTCGACGAATGCGATTGTCAGTTTGTCGGCCCTGAGCGCACGATAAATAGGATGCTTCCGCATCTTCTCTATGGTTTCTTTCTTTCCTGCAACAATACCTGCCTGCGGCCCGCCCAGAATTTTGTCGCCTGAGAAAAGGCATGCATCGAGACCAGCAGCTATGCGATCCGGCACGGTGGGCTCGTCTTCGAGTCCAAGTGATTGCAGCGCAACAAGCGCGCCTGATCCGAGATCTTCCAAAATTGGAATGTTCGTTTCCTTGCCTATCTCCACGAGTTCCTTTACTGATGCCTCTTCCGTGAATCCTGTGATGGCAAAATTGGAGCGATGACATTTGAGAATCATGCCTGTGTTAGCGCTAATTGCTTTTTTGTAATCGCTTGCTCTGGTGCGATTCGTCGTGCCCACCTCTTTGAGAATTCCGCCTGCTGACTGGATTACATCGGGAAGGCGGAAGCTGCCACCAATTTCAATCAATTCGCCGCGCGAGACGATGACTTCTTTTCCCGCTGACAGAGCCGCAACAGCCAGCATCACTGAGGATGCGTTGTTGTTGACCACGATTGCCCTTTCGCAGTTTAGAAGCGTGCGGCAGAGCTGCTCCAACTTGGTTCCGCGCTCCCCTCGCTTGCCACTTTCGAGATCGAGCTCTAGGTTTGTGTAGCCGCCGGCTATGCTTTCTATTCTTTTGCCGATGCCCACTGGCAGAGGCGCTCGCCCAAGGTTGGTGTTGAGAATTACACCTGTGCCGTTCACCACTTTTTTGATGCCGGGTGATAGCAATTGATGGACTTTTCTCACAACGTTATCGGCCAGCGAATCGATGTTGGTGGCGTCTCTGCTTGTGTCTGCAGTAGTGGTTTCAGCTAAATTTTTTTCTGATGAAATCTTCTTATTATCAGATTCTCGATTCTTATCAGTCTGAGCTGATTTGCCATTGAAAAGTGTTTCACGCAAACTATTCAATTCTTGCCTGACCAGCTGAGCCAGCACAGGCTGGCTTATTTCGCCTGCCAGACTCTTTAATTTCTCGTGGTTGAGCAGTCTGTCAACCTGAGGAATTTCTGTTCTTTTGTCTGCTTTTTCGCTTTGGGGCGGGATTTTATCGGGCATTTTCACTTGCTGAACTTGAAGCCAAAGGGCTTGTCAGATAGAGGAGAAACACACACAATTAGAATATGTAGTAACCTCGGCGGCTGACAACCAGGCGGGCTCGTTTCAGAAACCTCAAAACCTTAGAAGGGGTGGCATGTGGGAAAGACACTGAGAACCAAACAGCTGTATCAGGATAGAGACTGGCTCATACAGAAGTATGTTAAGGAAAAGCTTAGCACCGTTGAGATCGCTCGAATCTACCGCGATACGGAAAATAAGTGGTGTGACCCAAACACGATTTCTCGATGGCTGAAGAAGCATGACATTCCGATGCGCACTCTTGCCGAGGCTCAGCAGAACCGGCACGCCGTCGTCACGCCTCCTACCAAAGGTCGTCGCGCCACATAAGCGCTATTTGGCTCAACCCTTCGAGGCTTGTCTAAAGCGGCATATTACCGACCGACAGCCACGAGCCACCGATTATAAATCCGCACAGAATATAAAGAATTACGTCTCGACCACCAGCCAGGTAAAAAGCGCAGTAGGCAAAAAAGCTGAAAGCTGGTCTCCAGAAGCGTGCATCTTCTTCGCGTATGGCGTGTGCGCCCAGGCAAAGCGCAAAGATGATGGGAAATCCAAAAAAGAAGACGTCGAACAGCATTGACTTGATTTGCCTTTGGTCTGAATCCTGAAGTCCTGTAAAAGACACCTGAACCTTCACTATGAGATAACCAGAGCGGCAGCCTTGTGTCCATGGTGCTTTGCCCATGAGGGGCTATACTGCTGCCAGTTGCGAGTTTTCAACACATAAGCATCGACAGGAAAGCATTGATGAATGACAGGCAGGACGGTGAATTTGTATTCGGGCGCAATGCTCTGCTTGTTTATCTAGAGCGCATGCTAGATGAAACTGACTCGTCGGGCGATGTACCCGAGATTGTGAAGGTCTTTCTGGCTGATTCTTTGGATGCGGACACACGACTGAGCAAGATTGAGACGGCAGCAAAACGGCTGCGCATCCCCGTTGCGGTGTGCGATCGACGCAAAATAGACATGATGCTGGGACGTGATGCGCGCCATCAGGGCGTCGCCGGGCAGCTTTCCGCGGTAAAGCAACTAGAGCTGAAGGACTTTCTCAAGCGCTTCAAGGGCGATGCGATGGGTGAAAACCCTTGCGTCGTTTTGCTTGATGGCATCGAAGACCCGCACAACCTGGGCGCTATCGTTCGGGTTGCTGAGGCATCAGGCGCCAAAGCAGTGCTAGTGCCGCAAAGAAGGTCGGCGCAAGTTTCTGGTACTGTGTCGAAAGTAAGTGCCGGTGCGCTTGCCTTCATTCCGATTGTGCGCGTGCACAACATCGTTAATGCTGTCGAAGACTTGAAGAAAGCTGGGTTTTGGGTGGTTGGTCTGGATGTGCGCGGTGGGGAAGAATTGTTCGATGCTGATCTCGTCAGACCACTTGCTATCTGTGTTGGTGCTGAAGGAAAAGGGCTCAGCAGGCTGGTTTCTGAACATTGCGATTTCAATGTCAAGATACCGATGCCCGGCAAGACTGAGTCTCTCAACGCTTCCGTTGCATGCGGAATTGTTTTATTTGAAGTAGTCAGGCAAAAGCGCACCAAAAGCCTGTAGGGTCGACGCCATGCGTCGACCGTTTTGAAAACGCCATGCGTCGACCGTTTTAAAGAAGCCATGTATCGATTCGATCTTGTGACTTGAAAACTCGGCTTGAAAAGAGAATGCGAAAACCATCATCAGCTCTTGGTTCCGCTCAGAGAGAAAAACATTAGCGAAAAAATAATTTCGGTATTGTGTCGCTATTTGACGGAAGAACCAGAGTTATTTGACACGATTAAAGCTTAGCTAGTAAGATCTTCCCTCGCTTGCATCCCGTGCCGGTGTAGCTCAATGGCAGAGCAACGGTTTTGTAAACCGTAGGTTGCGGGTTCGAATCCCATCACCGGCTTTTGGGGCGGATGTCCGAGTGGCTAAAGGAGACGGGCTGTAAACTCGTTGGCGAAAGCCTACACTGGTTCGAATCCAGTTCCGCCCAAATTTCCCTTTCTGGGAATGGTTTCGAGAGCAAGCGACGTGCAACCATACCGAATGGTGGTGGTTTAACGGTTCTTTCTGAACTTTTGCCTAGCCCGCGATTTGTTTAGATGGAATCCGTAGTCCGAATAGAATCGGACAAATGGTTAAGTTGCACGTAAAAGAGCGGTAGTTCTATATAGGACGGCCTCTCAGGGGCGCTAGAATATGCCCCGTGCCTATGTAGCACAGTGGTAGTGCACCCCCTTGGTAAGGGGGAGGTCGCCAGTTCAATCCTGGCCATAGGCTCCATTTTTTATAGAGCGCGTTTCTAGCGTCGCAAATCTAATAAGAAAACGCGTTCTGCGCGTAGAAGGGACCAAGTAAGTAAGCAGTCAACCAACAGTTAAGGAGAGTTGTAGGATGGCCCGCCAGAAGTTTGAAAGAAACAAGCCGAATGTAAACATCGGCACCATCGGCCACGTCGACCACGGCAAAACCAGTCTGACAGCCGCAATCACACTGGCATTGTCTAAACAAGGCAAAGCCAAATTCAAGAAATATGATGAAATCGATGCCGCTCCGGAAGAAAAAGCCCGTGGTATCACCATCAATACCGCGCACGTCGAGTATGAAACCGACAACCGCCACTACAGCCACGTAGACTGCCCAGGTCACGCCGACTACATCAAGAACATGATCACCGGCGCCGCCCAAATGGACGGAGCTATCCTGGTTATCTCGGCCAACGACGGACCGATGCCCCAAACCCGTGAGCACATCCTGCTCGCCCGTCAGGTAGGCGTTCCTTACATCGTTGTATTCCTGAACAAAGTCGACCTCGTCGACGATCCGGAATTGGTCGAATTGGTTGAAATGGAAGCCCGTGAATTGCTCAGCAAGTATCAATTCCCTGGCGACGATATTCCTTTCATCAAGGGTTCTGCCGTTAAGGCTCTCGAAGGCGATGCAGCTGCTGAAGCAGTTATCGCTGACTTGATGAAGGCAGTAGACAGCTACATCCCGACCCCTGAGCGCGAAGTCGACAAGCCGTTCTTGCTGGCTGTTGAAGACGTGTTCTCGATCACTGGTCGTGGAACCGTAGCTACCGGCCGTGTCGAGCGCGGCAAAGTCAAAGTTGGCGACGAAGTAGAAATCGTCGGCTTGCACGAAACCAAAAAGACCACCGTCACTGGTATTGAAATGTACCAAAAGACCTTGGAAGAAGGCATCGCAGGCGACAACGTCGGCGTACTCCTTCGTGGTATCGACAAGACCATGATCGAACGCGGACAAGTTATCGCTAAGCCGGGTTCTATCAAGCCGCACACCAAGTTCAAAGCTGAGGTATACATCCTCTCGAAAGAAGAAGGTGGACGTCACACTCCATTCTTCCCTGGCTACAGACCGCAGTTCTACATCCGTACAACTGACGTAACCGGCTCCATCACCCTGCCTGCAGGCGTTGAAATGGTTATGCCTGGTGACAACGTTGCAATGGACGTTGAACTCATCCAGCCAGTAGCTATCGAGCAAGGTATGCGCTTCGCAATCCGCGAAGGCGGCAGAACCGTAGGCGCAGGAGTTGTTGCTTCGATTACTGAGTAATTGAAGTAGAGGCGATGCCACGCATCGTCCGAACAAAAAAAATTGAGGTGGGGCCTTCTGGCTCCACCTCTTTGTTTTAGGCATAACGGACGTACTTCAAAAGGGCGATGTTATGCGTCGCCCTTTTTCTGATTTTTGAAGTCTATAACTTTGGCTTGCCTTTGCTGGGTGTTACTTTGATCAAAAGCCATACCTAAATTTGAGGCGGTAGGTTTAAGTGCAGCACCTTTTCTTGAAATTGAATGGCAGATGCCTTTGATAAAGCAGTCAGCGCTTTTCCATATGCACTGTTGTCGAACTCTGACTTGTTCAACTTGAGTCCTGCTTCCACGATGTTCTCGTCAATGAACATTGCTCGGTCAGAAGTTAGAAAGACATTGCCTGTTTTCTTATCTAACAGCTGGACAGATATAGAAACGTTTATCGGGGTTTTAGGTGCGAAACTGAACGCGATTAGATTCGCACCAACATGGTAGTTTGCATGGTAAATCTTTGAGAGTGTGCGACTGTTCTCCTGATTCACAACTTGAATCACACCACCTTTTGCGAATTCCTGAAGAAGAATGTCACACATCAGACGTCTGGGTTCATCACTGTTGTGTTCTTGCATGCTTTCCTGAGTAAGCATGACTACGCTGATTTTGTTGACCGCAAGCGATTGAGCAGGCGTCGTAAGGATAGCAAGGATAGTCAGAAGTACAATCGCCCACCTTCGCCTCATAATTGCTCGCGAATTTTCGAAGACCATTTGCACATTTCCTTCCTCTGAACAAAAGGATGGTGCATTGCACCATCCTTCTGCTTAGTTTTGTCCTAGCTGAATGTAACTATTGGGATTCCTTGCATTATCTAACCAGTGCAACGAGCGAACGGGCGATGTCTGCAAATGCGCGGTTGAGCGCTGCGGCTTGCCCTGCACCTGGAGGAATAACATAGAGTTTTCCTCCGGAGTTAGTGGCAATTGTTCCGAGAGTCGCATTCATCCCAGGAATCAGCGAAGAAACCTGCGCGAGTCCTATGCAGTAAATTGGAATGGAACATTGCCCTGCTTTTTGCGCCGTAGTTGAGCCGTCCTGTCCGTAAAGAGGACCCGTGTTGGTGGTCGGCAGTCCATCGGTGAACAAGACGATCGCTCTGCGTGCGCCGATCCGAGCACGGTTGTTGTTAGTGGGCCAGTAGGTCGGGTCTTTATAATAAGATGGCGTACTTCTCGTTAGCATGTTCATCGCCTGATTAAGGGCTCCGTTAATGTCAGTCGAGCCGTATGCAGTCAGTTGTGGAACGACCGTCGAAGGTAACGTTGGAGGCAATGGGAGTTTTGCGCTGACGGCAGCTAGATTGTTACCGGCCGATCCCGGTGTTGGGTCAAGTTGGACATATGGGATCGGACAACTGACGTTTGCAGAGGTCGGAATGTTACCGGCAACCGGGGGCACTGGGAAAGTGTGATTAGCACCGGATTCTATTGCCGGTTGACTATATGTAGTATTCTCATCGCTAGAGAAACCAACTAAACCCAAGTGTGCATTTGTAGAATTTGTGATGATCTGGAAGAAGTTGGCTGATGACGCTTGTGCATCATAAAGAGGATGTCTGTGGATTTGTGCTTGCTCCCAGTAAGTGCGGTAATAGCCAGTCTGTGGTGTAACTCCCATTGATGCATACGGAACGCTAGCATTGTTTGCTACTGTTATGCTTTCCAGATTTCCTCTGGCCGCTTCGACAAGTACTTGATAGCTTGGAAAGGACAGTCCTCCAAATGTTCCACCAGCAAATGTGTCGTTCTCGTCGAGGTTGACCACTACATCAGTGAACGTCTGACCACCAGCAGGAGAAGTGTACGGAGCTCTCTGGTTCTGTGTCTGACCACGCCTTTGACTGCTGAATTGTCCATAACTGGCGCCGTTCATCGCGAACGGATAGAGAGCGTTGAAACCTGTGCCTGTAGGACTTGTTTCGTTTGTGGCAGTGTAAAGCGTCCCTTCTGCGACCTTGCGATACATTGTGTTTCCCACAGAGGGAGAGTATCGCTCAACCATGGTGATCTTAGTCGAATCATCGATCGAGCCTGAAAGGTCAAAACACAACACCACATCGAGCATAGTGCCACCACCGTTGCCGATGGCTACTACTGCGCCGAGAGCATTGTTGCCGAGACCAATCCAGCTGCCCACAAGAGGGGGATAAGCATAAGCACCGGAGACACGGAAAATTTTCTGATCGCCTGCTACTGCAGTCGGATTTCCTGTTTCCGGGTCAACCCAAGTGAAATTCATGTTTGCCGTGTTTTTGATGAGCGGCATCGTTGGGATTGTTGAACCCGTGGTCCAGTTGGTTTTGTTTAGCAATGATGTATCGAGGATGTAATTCTGTTCCATCATCCACTTTGCAGTGTTCAAAGCCGATGCCTGCGCAACCGCCTGGTCGGTGGTCTGAGCCGAAGCCAGACCTGCTGCACCACCAAGTGCCGCGATGTCGACACAGTGTTGGAATTGTTGGCAGCACAGGCTATATCGAGCGAACTCGAACGCTGCCATGCCTAACAGCAGAATGAAAAAGACTAGCAAGAATACAATCAATACAATCATTGATTGACCCTTGGATTTTCTTCGGTAGTGCAAATTTTTCAACATGACTTTTTCCACTTGTTTGTTTTAGTGACTGGGGAGAAATCCCTGGAGACCGCTCTGTTCTGTTTAGGGAGGAGGAATGTTTACAATGGGCATTGAGTAGCTTCGCTGGAATACGAGCGGTTTAGCCTGCAACCCACCAAAAGCATTGAGTGGAACAGGCAGATTGACGTTCATTGATGACTGCACTCTCACAAACGGTGTTTGTGGTGATGGTGGCATATTGCCACCATTTGAAGCGCCGAAATCTTGCCAAACGAAACCACTAGGTACAAATGTAGGATTGCCAATGTATGGACGAGTCACGGAGTGTAGGGTTAACTCTCTGATAGCCGCATTCTGCGCTGCAGTTTTATACGAGGCAACTGTATTTGACGTTCCTTGCGATTGCGCAGCTGCTCTACAGGCGTCACGGCAGGCGATGTCGTTAAGCATGAAAGCCTGCATCCATACATACGCGTCCATAGCCAAAAATACGATCACCGCCATGGCTACAGAGGCAATTCCCACCTCAATAAATGAACTTCCGTTTTCATCACGGTGTTTTGGTATGTGTCTAATTAACCGCATGGTCGTTTCCTATCTTTCGGGTGTATGCGTCTCAATAATCTGATTTTGAAAAACCTATTTATCTAACCCATCTGGTCTCTCGGCCATGGCCGCTGACACCATGCGGACGGGGAATGGCCGCGAGAGGCCAGGCACCCCTACTCCAAACCAACCTCCACCGTCCCCGGATGCCTCAAACAGTGGACGAACCGTACCATCAACCTGCACTCTCACGTTGTAGACGTTTTGAGTGGTAGAAATTGGAGTTCCAGCAGGAACTCTTTGGTCCATGCCGGGGCTCGTGGCGGTTCCGGATGCAATGTTTATGATGTCGACAAAACAATGCACATCAGTCGGATTAACTTTGAGACCATTGGCACCCGCACTACTGGCAAAAAGTGCCATCACTTCTCTTGCTCTGTTAATTGCGGATTTTTGAAGGGCACTTTGATTTGTCTGAAATTGAGTGCTCTTAGCCGCTTCACGCGCGGCCTGACGCACAGCGTAGAAAAGAAGTGTATAACGAATGCCTAAGCTTGCTAAACAAGCCATTGGCAAAACCATTATCAAAAGAACCAAGAACAATGCAGGTCCCAATTCGGCGATTGAGGTGCCTCTGTTTTTTCTATACTGCTTTCTATACATGTATCTATCAGCTCCAATTTCGAACCAGAAAAGCGCTTTTAGCTTTATACCCGTACTGCTGAGCTTTTCAGTGATTTACTTGGTACGAGCTCGAGCTTGAGGGGTTGCCCGAGAGTTCTTTTAAAAGTCACTGACTGATATCACCTGAATGGGCGATCGCCTTCGTGACATTACCAACATAAGGGCGGTATCAAGATCCCGTCAAGGGTCCACAGGCGGAGGCTTTGAAGTCTGATTCAAAAATGGCGACGCCGGAAAGACTTGTCAGCCTTGGGTTTTGGGATTTGCTTCATTTTCCCTACAAAAAGCACACGTAAACCACACGTATAACTAATGTCGCCATAGCCCAAAACGCCCAACCTGTGGGGTTTGTGCGGAATGAAATGAGCCGATTTTTCGCACACGTACACTTCATTTTCGGCCCGATCCGGGTCACTCGCTCATTCGGGTGATTGACCTCATATATAGGTACGGAATTACAGAATTCAAAATTGGCAGGATGTCAAATCGTGCGCAACCGTTGTGTTTAATATTGTGTACTTGCTGAAAACTAAAGGTTTTGTGTAGATGTCAAGCTCTGTGCTGTTTTGTGCAGAGCGCAAAACAGGCAACTGGTGAGCTCCGGCATGAATTAATGATGATCGCTAAAGCGGGCGAAACGCGCAATATCGGCTCTATATCTGCTGGCCAATGCTTATTGTGAAATAAATTTTTAGAATCATACTGGCTACTATTAGTAAAATGTGTGGTTCGTCCGCTGGATCGGTCACTCTGTGGCGCATTCCAATATAAGACGGCGTTAACAAACGTTGGGCTTGTCGGAATGCCGGTCGGAAAGGCTGCTACTGAATAAGTAGCGATGCGCCTTTTGACCGCCAGTACAGAGAGCCGTCACGGCTGACTGTCGTCTGGCTTGGCTGCCTTCGGTATCGACCTCTATATAGGTCCGACCGAAAGGACCTCTGGAAGGGGTCCTTAACAGGTGTCCGGCGAGAGTAAGAGCCTCACACAGGCTGTTTGAACGAGATCAAACTCTAAGGGGTAATTGAGCTAATGGCACGTGCCACAAAACAAAAGACAGACGCTTCCGGAGCCTCCAAGGTTCAGAGAATCCGCATTCGCCTGAAATCTTACGACCACAGACTGCTCGATAAGTCTTCCGATCAGATTGTCGAGACAGCAAAACGCACCGGCGCCACCATCATCGGCCCTGTGCCCCTGCCGACCAGAAAGCGCATTTATTGCGTATTGCGCTCCCCTCACGTCGACAAAAAATCACGCGAGCATTTTGAAATCCGCATTCACAAGCGGCTCATTGATATTAACGATCCCACCCCAACCACAGCCGATGCTCTGATGAGACTCGACCTGCCAGCAGGGGTTGATATTGAAGTCAAACTTTAAGTCTTAAAGGAAGAAAGTAATGGCCGGACAAACAATAGGCTTAATGGGCAGAAAAGTCGGCATGACCCAAGTTTTCGACGATAAGGGTCTGTCGGTTCCAGTTACCGTCGTCAAATTGGGCGCCAATGTGGTCACCGCCACACGCACCAAGGAGAAGAACGGTTACACAGCAGTGCAAGTAGGTGGTTTCGAAACACACGAAAACCGTCTCAACAAGCCGGCTGCTGGCGCGTTCAAAAAGAACAACTTGCCTTTCCTCAAGCCCCTCAAAGAATTCAGAGTGTCTGATGCTGCCGGCTACAACGTAGGCGATAAGCTTCCGGTTGCCGACATCCTTAAGGAAGGCATGAAGATTGACGTGCGTGGAACCTCTATTGGTAAAGGTTTCCAGGGCACCATCAAAAAATTCAACCATGGTCGCGGACCAATGAGCCACGGCTCCAAGTTCCACCGCTCGATGGGTTCCATCGGCGCAGGAACCACGCCGGGTCGCGTTTTCCGCGGTCTTTCGATGCCTGGACAAATGGGCAATATCACCGTCACCGTTCGCAAACTCACTGTTGTGAAAGTTGACGCCGACAAATCTATTTTGCTGGTAAAAGGCGCTGTTCCCGGTGCCGAAGGCGGTCTTCTCGAGATCACCGCATCGCAAACGAAGTGGAACTAGTAGCTAACAACGATATCCATAGATTCGACATAAGAGAGAACGAAAAATGACATCCGCTCAAGTCATAGATCACAAAGGCAATAAAGTCCGCGAAATAGAGTTGGACAAAGACGTCTTTGGTTTGACGCCCAACAAGGGCTTGATGCACACGGCGCTCGTTCGCCAGCTCGCCAATGCGCGCGCCGGCTCCGCCAATACAAAGACTCGCTCTGAAGTATCCGGCGGCGGTAAAAAACCGTGGCGTCAAAAAGGTACCGGTCGCGCTCGCGCCGGCTCCATCCGTTCGCCGTTGTGGGAAGGTGGTGGTGTCGCATTCGGTCCTAAGCCGCGCGACTATTCCAAGAAATTGAACAAGAAGATGCGCGTTCTTGCCGTCAAGTCCGCACTCTCTGCAAGAAGTGGCAACCTCGTTGTCGTCGACAATTTCGATTCGATCAAAGAAGGGAAGACCAAAGAGTTCGCCCAAGTTTTGAAATCAACGAAGTTGGTCGACAAGAAAGTTCTCCTCATCATGGAATATTCGAACGAGCATTCTCTCCTGGTCGAGCGCTCTGCTCGCAACATGGAGTGGGTGAAGGTCGTTCATGTCGGTAACTTGAACGTCAAAGACTTGATCGAAGCGGAAGTAGTTCTGCTCTCCGAGAAGGGCTTGGACACCATCAACAAGCGTTTCCAAAAGGGAGCTAAAGGCGAAGCTCAAACACCAGCTAAGCCGAAAGCAGCCAAGTCGGAAACCAAAAAGAGTGCTGGTGAGAAAAAAGCCAAAGCTGAAAAGCCGGCTAAGGAAGCCAAAGCGAAAGAAGCCAAGGACGAAGCTCCAAAGGCCAAGAAAACCACCAAGAAGTCTGAGTCCTAGTTAGAAACCATTTGAATCTGAAGAGTAAAAGAAATGAACACTCGCCACTCGCAAATCATTCTTCGCCCGATCCTCACTGAGAAAGCTGCTCAGCACAACATGCTCAACCAGTATGTTTTTGAAGTGACTCGTGATGCTAACAAGATCGAGATTGCTCAAGCGATCGAAGAATTGATCAAAGAAGTCTATAAAACCAACTCGACGGTTACCGCCGTCAACACGTCTGCAATCCGTGGACGTTTCCGTAGCCGCAAGCGGCATGGAGCCCATCCTAAGGACTCCAAAAAAGCGATCGTCACCATCGGTGGTGATCCGCTTCCAGTCTACGGCGCTGCTGAATAGTAAGTGCTGTAGGCTCGACGCCAGTCGTCGAATATAGGGTCGATGCCATGCGTCGACCGAATGACTCGAAGAGTCGTTCAGTAAATGATTCTGAACCGGAATAGATCGACAGAACAAAAAGGACAAGAGTAATGCCTCCCCGTAAAGTCAACCCAACCTCCGCAGGTCGCCGCAATATGTCGGTGCACGACTTCTCTGATATTACAGAGAAGAAGCCGGAGCGCTCGCTTTTGGCTCCGCTCAAGAAGACCGGCGGCCGCAACAACCAAGGACGTTTGACCTCGCGCCACAAAGGCGGCGGTCACAAACAGGCTTATCGCATCATCGACTTCAAGCGCGATAAGTTCGACATTCCTTGTGTAGTCAAAACCATTGAATACGATCCCAACCGCAACACTCGTATCTGCCTCGTTCAATATGCAGACGGTGAAAAGCGCTACATCTTGGGACCACTGAATATCAAAGTCGGCGACAAATTGATGAGCGGACCAAATTCCGACATCAAGAACGGCAATGCTCTTCCGCTCCGCAATATCCCTCTGGGTACCATGGTGCACAACGTAGAGTTGACTGCTGGTAAAGGCGGACAGCTCGGACGCTCTGCCGGAACCCAAATCCAAGTTCTCGCTAAAGAAGGCGAAATGTGCACATTGCGCCTGCCATCAGGCGAAATGCGAATGGTACGCCTCAATTGTCTGGCTACAATCGGCCAATTGGGCAACCCCGACTTCAAGAACGTGCGCATCGGTAAAGCCGGTCGCAGCCGCTGGATGGGCATCAAGCCCGCCAACCGCGGTGTCGCTATGAACGCTGTCGATCACCCGCACGGCGGCGGCGAAGGCAAATCACCTATCGGTGGCAAGCCGCAAACACCTTGGGGCAAACCGGCAATGGGTTACAAGACTCGCCGGGGCAACAAGCCGTCCGATCGTTATATCGTCAAGCGTCGTACCAAGTAGGAGGTATTTGATCCGTGTCTCGTTCGCTAAAAAAAGGACCGTTCGTTCATGCCAGCCTCGCCAAGAAAATCGAGGACATGAACAAGAAAGGCGAGAAGAAAGTGATCAAGTGCTGGTCGCGCGCTTCCATGATCATTCCCGAAATGATCGGCCACACAATCGCCATCTACAACGGCAAGAAGCACGTTCCGGTTTATGTAACCGAACAAATGATTGGTCACAGACTGGGTGAATTCGCACCCACCAGAATGTTTAAAGGACACGCCGGCGGCGACAAGACTGCCAAGCGCGGTTAATCAAAGAAAGCACTAAGGAAATAGCCATGCAGAGTAAAGCACATACAAAATGGTTGAGAATGTCACCGAGGAAGGTGCGTCGTGTCGTGGATGAAATCCGCGGCAAATCCGCTGCTGATGCCGTGACTATGCTGCGCTTCATGCCGTACTCGGCTGCTCGCGAAGTAGAGAAGGTATTGAAGTCGGCCATGTACAACCGCGTGCATGCCGCCAAAAATCCGATTTCGGAAGACGAAGCCGGTGATTTGAAAATCGTAGAAGTTTATGCCGACCAAGGTCCGACTCTGAAGCGTATTCAGCCCAGAGCCCGCGGCCGCTGGTATCCAATCCTGAAGCGTTCGAGCCATATCACGCTCGTTCTCTCGGATGTTTAAAAACTCGATCAAAAGGAGCTAGGACATTGGGTCAGAAAGTCAATCCTAACGGTTTCCGCCTCGGCGTACACAGAGGCTGGCGCGCCAATTGGTTCGTCACCAAGAAAGATGTGCCGTTCTTGATCGAGGAAGATCACCGCATTCGCGCTTACTTGAAAAAAGAGCTGACGAATGCCGGCGTTTCCAAAGTTGAGATTTCCAGAAAGGCAGATCACATCGAGCTCGATATCTACACTGCACGTCCCGGCGTTGTTGTCGGCAAGGGCGGTCAAGGCATCGAAACTCTTCACCAAAAGGTGAAAGGTCTCCTGAACCGTCAAGGTCTCAATATCAAAATCAATATCTTGGAAGTGAACCGCGTCGATCTCGAATCGCAATTGGTTGCCGAATCAATCGGACAACAATTGGAAAAGCGCGTTGCTTTCAGAAGAGCGATGAAGCAAGCCATCCAGCGTTGCATGCGCGCCGGTGCTATCGGCGTCAAAATCATGGTGGCAGGCCGCTTGGGTGGTGCTGAAATCGCCCGTACGGAATGGTCCAAAGAAGGACGTATTCCGCTGCAGACACTGAGAGCCGACATCGATTACGGCTTGGCTGAAGCCCATACCGTTATGGGTATCATCGGCATCAAGGTTTGGATTTTCAGAGGTGAATTGGAAAGAGGCACATGGTCTCCGCCCAACATCAAGACCTCCAGTGATCGTAAGCAAGGAGAGCAACCTGGTGAAAGACCAGGTCAAAGAGGCGGTCGTAGACCAAGGAAGGCAGGTTAGTCATCATGCTGTTGCCAAAAAGAACAAAATATAGAAAGCATCACAGAGGCCGGATGACCGGTTGTGAAACTCGCGGAGTCGAAGTTCAATTCGGCGAATACGGGCTGCAAGCTCTTGAACCCGCCTGGATCACCTCCAGACAGATTGAAGCGGCCAGAAAAGCAATGACCAGATCCGTTAAGCGGGGCGGTCAAATGTGGATCAGAATTTTCCCGGATAAATCAGTATCGAAGAAGCCGGCCGAAACCCGTATGGGATCCGGTAAAGGCGCACCGGAATTCTGGGTAGCAGTGACCAAACCAGGTCGCATCATGTTTGAGATGTCCGGCGTTGCCGAGAAAGACGCTCACCATGCACTCGAGCTGGCAGCACAAAAATTGCCCATCAAGTGCCGTGTAGTTTCAAGACATCCGTAGTACGGCGAAGCCGCACTAAAAAAGGAATTGGCCATGAGAACCAAAGAAATCAGAGAACTTTCCGCCGAAGATATCAAAACGCATATCGTCGAAGCTCGCAAAGAGATTGTCGAATTGCGCTTTCAGTTGGCGATTAGAAAGCTGGAGAGCCCAGCAAAATTGAGAACAGCGCGCAAAAAACTTGCTCGTTTGCTCACAATCGAATCAGAAAAAGAAACCGGAAAAACTGCTTAGGCAGCTGGTTTGGCGAGAATCGGCGCGAAGCGCCGGCAAATAGAAAGTCTAGATAGGGACGGAGCGCAATTAAAATGCCGAGAAAGGAACTGGTAGGAAAAGTCGTTTCCAACAAGATGGACAAGACCGTTGTCGTCGCTGTTGAAAATCGTTTTCCGCATCCAAAATACGAAAAGCAAATTGCCAGAACCCACAAGTTCAAAGCACATGATGCCGAGAACAAGTGCGGCATCGGCGACAAGGTGCGCATTCAAGAATGCCGCCCGTTGTCCAGAGAAAAGCGCTGGCTGGTAGTGGAAATCACTGAAAAAGCAATTTCCGCACTGCCTAAGGGAAGTGAGGTCTAAGTCAAATGATTCAGCAAGAAACACGTTTGAATTGCGCCGACAACACCGGCGCCCGCGAGCTTCTCTGCATTCGCGTTCTGGGCGGAGGCAACCGCCGTTACGCTTCGGTTGGTGACGTTATCGTCGCTACCGTCAAAGATGCTCTCCCCAATATGCCGGTCAAAAAATCGGAAGTAGTAAGAGCTGTTGTGGTCAGAGTCCGCAACCACGTTAAGCGTGCAGATGGCTCCACGATTCGTTTTGACGACAATGCCGCCGTCATCATCAACAAAGATGGCAACCCAAAAGGAACGCGCGTTTTCGGACCGATTGCTCGCGAACTTCGGGACAAGGCATTCACCAAGATAATCTCTCTGGCACCCGAGGTAATGTGAGATGGCAGGCCAATCGAGAAGTTCAGTACGTTATTCCAACAGTCCCGTTTCCAAGAAAGTGAAGATGGGCGGCACCACCGTCTTGTCTCGCGCTCTTGTTAAACCGAAGGCTACCAACCTGACGCCGAAAATCCACGTGAAGCGCGGCGACATGGTCATGCTGATGTCGGGACCGAAGAAGAAAGACCCCAAGCGCGACTCTCAAGTCACCAAGCGTTTGGACGAGCGCAATGCTTATAAAGGAACGACCGGCAAAGTTATGGCCGTTTTTCCTGAGCAAGGCAAAATTCTGGTCGAAGGCGTCAATATGCTGTCGACCGTAATCAAACCAAAAATGGGTGCCGGCAAGTCGACCCTGGTCAGAAAAGAAGCCCCCATTTTCGCCTCCAAAGTGATGCTGTATTCAGCGCAATCGAAAAAACCGGTGCGTGCTGAATTCAGAAAACGCGAAGGTCTTGAGTAAGAGTGTCAGGTGATGCTTGCATCGCCGCAAAAAAAACAAGGGGTGGACGCCCTGCATAAAGCAGTGAAACGTCCACAAATAGAGACAAAATCAGAGGTTAGCGAGCAATGGCTGTGATTGACATAAAGGAACACTACAAAAAAAACGTAGTGCCTAAGCTCACCAAGCAATTCAACTATCAGAACGAACTGCAGGTTCCACGCCTGGAGAAAATCGTTGTGAACATGGGTCTTGGCGAAGCAGCATCCAACTCCAAGGCGATCGAAAACGGCGTCAAGGATTTGGCTACCGTTACCGGTCAAAAGCCCATCATCAATCGAGCCCGCAAGTCGATTGCGACTTTCAAAGTCAGAAAGGGCATGGCAGTCGGTACTTCGGTGACTCTGCGCGGCAAGAGAATGCATGACTTTCTCGCCAAGCTGATTCACATTTCGCTGCCCCGTATCCGCGACTTCCGCGGTCTGTCCAACAAGTCGTTTGACGGCAGAGGAAATTACTCTTTGGGCATCAAAGAGCAATTGATCTTCCCGGAAATCAACTATGAAAACATTGATGCCATCCGTGGCATGGACGTAGCAATCGTTACGACCGCACGCACCGACCAGGAAGGTCTGGCGTTGCTTACCGAACTAGGAATGCCATTCAGGAGGTAGTAGTGGCTAAGACTTCACTTATCGATAAAGAGCACAAACGCAGGGTAGCTGCCGCCAAAGGCAAATATCCTTCGGTGCGCCTCCACAACCGCTGCAAAATCTGCGGCCGTCCCAGAGGCTACTATCGCGACTTCGGCTTGTGCCGTTGCTGTCTTCGCAAGATGGCTCATGAAGGAGTCATTCCTGGTCTCACTAAGTCGAGCTGGTAGGAGAGTATAAATGCCGGTTACAGATCCGATTTCAGATATGTTCACGCGCATCAGAAATGCTTCGCGCGTGCATTCACAAGCGGTAGAAATGCCTGCTTCCAAGCAGAAAGTGGCGCTTGCCGAACTTCTGCGCAATGAAGGGTTCATCTCTTCATTCGAGACCAAAGGTCTCGGCTCTCCCGAGCAAAAAATGCGCATCGTACTTAAGTACGGTCCTAAGGGAGAACAGGTTATACAGGGCATCTCGCGTGTCTCGAAGCCTGGTTTGAGAGTGTATCGCGCAGCTAAAAAACTGCCGCGCGTTTATGGTGGACTCGGTCTGGCAATCGTCAGTACCTCGTCCGGTCTCATGACCGACAGGCAAGCACGCAAGAGCAATGCAGGTGGAGAAGTTGTCGCCTACGTTTGGTAATTCAACTAGGGATAACGCATAAGAATTCAGGGGAAGAAAGATGTCTCGTATTGGCAAAGCACCAATCACCGTACCCAAAGGTGTGACCGTAGACCTGAAGGGCAACGATGTCAAAGTCAAAGGACCGAAAGGTGAGCTCACGCGCACCATTCGCCCGGAGATTGAGATCAAAATGGAAGAGGACAAACTCGTTCTCACCAAGAAAAATGACGACAGACTCTCCCGCTCTCTGCATGGTCTGAGCCGGACGCTTGTCGCCAACATGGTCAAAGGCGTTTCGGATGGCTTTGAGAAGACTCTCGAAATGACCGGTGTCGGCTACCGTGCTCAAATGGAAGGCACCAAGCTGGTTATGGCTCTGGGCTATTCGCACCCAATTGAAATCGAGCCGCCCAAAGGACTGGCAATTGCAGTCGGCAAGGGTAACGTCATCACAGTTACCGGTATCGACAAGCAAGCAGTCGGCGATCTTGCATCTGCAATACGTGAGACGAGACCACCCGAAGTCTACAAAGGCAAGGGCGTCCGCTACAAAGGCGAAGTCATCAGACGTAAAGCCGGTAAAGCAGCTGGTAAGAAGAAATAACGTTTTTAAACTGATAACGATAGAAGCACTACCGCCGGTGACAAAGAAATCGGCATGAGAAATTCGGAGAGATAAGGCAATGATTCAGAAACCAGATAGAAAAGAATTGAGGGCAAGGCGCCACATGCGCATTCGCCGTCGCCTTACTGGCACGACCGAACGTCCCAGACTGTGCGTCTACAGATCCAACAAACACATCTACGCTCAAATCGTTGATGACGCCTCTCAAAAAACTCTCGTATCTGCATCCACACTGGATCCGGAAATGAAAGGCAAGAAGAGCTGGGACACCGAGTCGGCCCGTTCGGTCGGCAAATTGGTGGCTGACAAAGCGAAAGCTAAAGGCATCAACGCTGTCGTTTTCGACAGAGGTGGATACATCTATCACGGACGTGTCGCTGCAGTAGCTGATGCTGCCCGTGAAGCAGGTCTAGACTTCTAATCACTTACGAATCACCATCTAATTAAGGAAGAGGAAGAACTCTCAAATGGATAGAGAAGACAAAAACGTCAACGCTTCGCCAGAAGACGCCAACCAAGAAAGTGGCGGTAATCAGCGCCGTGGTCGTCGTGGTGGTGGTCCTGGTCGCGAAGGCGGCCCGCGCAAGCCTCCGGAAGATCGTCGCGAGCAATCCGAATGGGAAGAGAAAATTATTCAAGTCCGCCGCGTAACCAAAGTAGTTAAGGGCGGTAAGAAATTGAGCTTCCGCGCAGTCGTTGCCGTCGGCAACGGTAAAGGTCAAGTCGGCATTGGCGTCGGCAAGGCTTCCGAAGTAATCAGCGCCATTCAAAAGGGCGTTGTCGATGCGAAGAAGAGCCTCGTAAAAGTGCCCCTGGTCGGAACCACCGTTCCTCACCAAATCATGGGACGTCAAGGCTCCAGCCGCATCATGCTCAAGCCGGCTGCTAAAGGTACAGGCGTCATCGCCGGTGGTGCCGCTCGCGCCATCCTGGAATTGGCAGGCGTCGGCGATATCCTCTCCAAGTCTTTGGGATCGCGTGCTCCACTAAACGTCGCACGTGCCACCGTAGATGGTTTGAAGAATCTGAGAACCTTCGAAGAAGCTGCTCGCTTGCGTGGTATCACCATCAAGCAAATGCTCGCTTAGTTTTCGTCCAATCATTCAAAGTTATTTGAACAATTCAGGTAAGGAAAAATGCTAAAGATCACTCTCACCCGCGGAATGGTGGGCAAGAAAGAAACCCAGAAAAAGGTTGTACAAGCCCTCGGGCTTGGCAAATACGGCTCTTCTGTCGTACATGCCGACAGCCCGACGATTCGCGGCATGGTGACAAAGGTCAGCCACCTCATCAAGGTTGAAACCGTCGAAGGCGGCGAAACCACTTCGAAAGCTGCAAAGGCGAAAAAGCCGGCAGCGAAGCCTGCTGCAAAAGCACCTGCTAAAAAAGCAGCAACTAAAAAAGAAGACTAACTCAATAAACACTGCCGAGTCGCCTGTCCAAAACAGCGGCGCAAGGCTGAGGAGAACATATGGCTAAGGCTAAAGAAGTTGTAGAAGAAATCAAGGATTTGGGCGATATCCAGCCAACTCCTGGATCGCGTCGTTTGCGCAAGCGCGTCGGTCGTGGTCGTGCATCGGGTCACGGTAAAACATCTACCCGCGGTCACAACGGACAAGGTCAGCGTTCGGGCGAAGCCAAGCGCTTTGGCTTTGAAGGCGGTCAGACTCCCCTTTTCCGTAGACTGCCTAAGATCCACAATTTTGACGAAGTTATCACCAGAACTTGGGTGGAAGTAAACGTAGGTGCTTTGAACTCTGCAAAGTCCGGCTCCGAAGTTTCACCGCAAACTCTTGTCGAACTCGGTCTCATGCGTAAAGTGTCCGACAGCGTTCGTATTCTCGGCAACGGCGAATTGAAAGTGTCGCTCAAAGTGAAGGCGCATCACTTCTCCAAAGGTGCTCAAGCAAAAATTGAAGCAGCCGGCGGATCTATTGAAGTGATTCAACCCGAACCAAGAAAGCCAGGCAAAAAAGCACCGAAGCCGCCGAAAGTGAAGCAAGCTCCGAAGCCGCCAGAACCAAAAGCTGAAGGCGAAGAAGAAGCTCCTAAGAAAGCTAAGAAAGAAAAGAAAGCTGATGCACCGCAAGGTGCAGCCAAGCAACCGAAGGCTGATGCAAAGGGCGGCGCAAAACCAGGCGCCAAGCAGCCTCCAAAGAAGAAGTAGGTCAATTGCCTGCACGAATGAAGAAATGAGATGAACCGGCCGGGGCGGAAATTTTGCTAAAGGCCGGTTATTCTTTGGGATTGTTGCGATAGTATCCGCTTAGGAAGTCAATTCCAAAACGGCGCCATAAAAGACGCAGCAAATAGATCGACTAAAAGAGAGGACAGAAACTAAATGGATTCACAATCCAGACGCGGCACCAAAATAGGCGGTCCGGAAGATCTGCTCAAAATGCTCTCGGCAGCAGGCCTTAAAGAGCGAATCTTTTTCACTCTCATAGTCATCGCCATTTATCGTATCGGCGTACATATTCCTATCCCGGGTGTAGATCCGTCTGCTTTCACCAAGCACCCTGAGTTGGCGCAAAACTTGCTCGGCATGATCGACTTGTTCACCGGCGGCGCCTTGAACAAATTGTCTATCTTCTCAATGGGGATCGGACCATACATCACAGCATCCATCATCATGCAATTGATGTCGGTGGTTGTTCCAAAACTGGAAGAACTGCAAAAGCATTCGGGTGAACAAGGTCGCCGCCAATTGCAGCAATACACGCGCATTGCTTGCGTTGGGTTAGCCGTTTTTCAATCATTGATGCTGGCTAATCTTTTGACCAAAATTCAAAACCCACCAGTCGTCATCACACCCGGCCCGCTTTTCATGGTTTCTACAACCATCATTCTTTCTGCATGCGCAGTCTTTGTTATGTGGATGGGCGAAATCATTACCGAGCGTGGTGTCGGAAATGGTGCCTCGCTTTTGATCTTCTTGGGTATCGCCTCGCGTTTGCCCGTCATGATCAAAAACACGTATGAAGCCGTTCAGACCGGACAATCACCGGTTTGGGGCGTAATTGTTTTGTGTGCTGTTTTCTTAGGACTGATCGCGCTCATTGTCTGCTTGCAACAGGGAGTGCGAAAAGTTCAAGTGCTTGGTGCGCGCCGAAACGTAGGCCGCCAGGTCTTCAACGCACCGGAAGATTCGATTTATCTGCCCGTCAATCCCTCAGGTGTGATGGCTATCATCTTCGCTTCATCGCTTTTGATGTTCCCATCGACAGTTATGTCCTTTGCCGCCCAGAGCGGAAAGAACCCTTTCCAAGCTATCTATGAATTGTTGACACCGATTCCTGGATTCGTAGATTTTTCAAAACAAGCCTGGGTGCAAAACGCCTGGAGCTGGATTTCTATAGAAGCCACTAACTGCTTTTCCTACTACCATTGGGAGCATTCGGTTCTCTATTTCGCGCTCATCCTTTTCTTTGCTTTCTTCTATGCGTCGATTGTCATTCCAGTAAAAGATATTGCTGAAAACTTGAGACGCAGTGGCCGCGCCATTCACGGAGTGCGCCCAGGCAGACCGACATCGGAATTTCTGGAGAAAACTTTGAGCCGTCTCATTTTTATCGGGGCCTCCGCCGTCGGTATCATCGCTATTTTGCCGATTCACGTGGAGCAAGCGACTTACGTACAAACTTTGCAAGGTTTGGGCTCGACATCCCTCATCATTCTTGTCGGCGTAGCAATCGACACGCAAAGGCAGATCAAAACCCATGCCCTCTCTGCGCGCTATCAAGCGCAGGGACTATTCCCATCAGGCAATAAGGAAATTTAGTCATGCGTATTCTTTTTCTCGGCGCTCCTGGAGCGGGTAAAGGTACCCAATGCAAGCGCCTTGCGGCAAAACTCAGTTTGCCCCATTTGTCTTCCGGCGATCTTTTGAGAGAAGCCGTGAAGGCCGGTACTCCTGCCGGCGTTTCTGCCAAAGAGTTCATGGATAAAGGCGTTCTTGTGCCGGACGAAGTATTGATAAAAATGTTTGGCGAAAAGCTCAGCTCGCCCGATTGCAAAGGCGGATACATCCTCGATGGTTTCCCGCGCAATTTGGCACAAGCAAAGAGCCTCGATGAATTGCTTACTTCTTTGAATAGCAATCTCAGTACTGTTATCAATCTTGAAGTTGATGATAGCCTTCTCACCGAGCGCATCTGCGGACGCTGGACCTGCAGCAATAAAGCCTGTGCGGCCGTCTATCACGTCAAATTTGCACCGCCCAAAGCAGAAGGCAAATGTGACGTTTGCGGTTCTGACTTGAGCCAGCGTGCCGACGATAAAGAAGAGCTGGTGAAGGCGCGATTGAATACTTATCGCGAGCAAACTGAGCCGCTCATCGACTATTACACGCAAAAGAAAATCCTGGTCACCATCCAGGGTGAAGGCGATCAAGACGTGATTTTCAACAACATTTTGCAATCGCTGAAGGTTACTGCGTAAACTTGTAGGGGCGATGCGATGCGTCGCCCTCACATTATGGGCAACGCATGACGTCGCCCCTGCAGAAGCAAGCTAGGAAATATCGGAGTTCCGCCGCAATGATCGTGACGACAGATGTAGAAATCGAGAATTTCAAAAAAGCCGGCAAGCTGGCTGGTGAAGTTCTTGAGGCGACGTCAAAACTAGTGAAGGTAGGCATCTCGACAGGTGAGCTCGATGAGTTTGCCGAAAAGATGATCCGCGATGCCGGATGCATTCCAACTTTCAAGGGCTATCGCAAATTTCCCGCAACAATTTGTGTGTCGATCAATGAAGAGGTTGTGCACGGAATTCCGAATCGCAATCGCGTATTGAAAGACGGTGATGTCATCAGTATCGATCTCGGCGCTACATTTAGAGTCGAGAACGGCAAAAAGATGGACTATATCGGCGATACAGCTTTGACAGTGGCAGTCGGCGAGATCAATCCTCGTTTGCAAAAACTTCTTGACGACACGCAAAAGTCGCTTTATGCAGGCATCAAAGTTTGTCGTGCCGGAGCTACTCTCGATGATATCGGTGGAGCCATTGAAGACATTGCGAAGGAGAATCTTTACGGAATCGTTCGCGATTATGGCGGCCACGGCATCGGTCCTAACTATCATGAAGACCCGCTCATCTTCAACTATCGTACCGGTAGCAAGGTGCGTTTGAAACCTGGTATGGTTATAGCGATTGAACCTATGTTCAATCAGGGCGGCGACCGCGTTCGGCTCAAGCAAGATGGTTGGACAGTTGTTACGCAAGATTACAAGCCATCTGCGCATTTTGAACATTCGATCCTGGTGACAGAAGGCGAGCCAATTGTGCTCACTCAACGTCCCAGCGAGGTAATTTGATGACGAAGCAAGGTGTAATTGAATTCGAAGGCATAATCCGGGAATCCCTTCCCAATGCCATGTTTCGGGTTGAATTGGATAACGGTCACAAGGTCTTGGCCCATATCTCGGGCAAGATTCGCAAAAATTTTATTAAGATACTTCCAGGCGATCGAGTGCGCGTAGAGCTCACCCCGTACGACTTAACGCGCGGAAGAATCACGTACAGAATCAAAGATTGATATATAATCTGACGTTTGTATCCGTAGCTCCAGCGGTTTGACTCAACCTGCTTTGGGTTTTGCAGCCGTCTGCTCGGAAACTGGAATCTGTGCGTGAGCAAATGCCCCGTACAGTGACTAGTTAGGACTCTGGTCCGGTTATCACTATAAGAACGTAAAGCGAGACTCTCATGAAAGTTAGAGCTTCTGTCAAGAAAATCTGCGACAAGTGCAAGGTCATTCGCCGTAAAGGCCGAGTGGCAGTCATTTGCGAAAATCCCAAACACAAACAACGCCAGGGTTAAGCCCAGGTACTGACGAGATTTTGATTCTGGAGGACAAATGGCCCGCATCGCCGGTATAGATCTGCCGAAAGGCAAGAGAACACACATCGCACTTACTTACATCTATGGTGTCGGTCACACGACAGCGCAGAAGGTCTGTCAAAAGGTCGGCATCACAGAAGATCGCCGTGTTAATGACCTGACCGAAGATGAAGTCAGCCGCCTGCGTGAAGAAATTGAGAAGGGCGGTCTCCAGGTAGAAGGCGATTTGAGACGTATGGAAGGTCTCAACGTCAAGCGTTTGATTGAAATCAACTGCTACCGCGGACAGCGCCACAGAAGAGGTTTGCCGACCCGTGGTCAGCGTACCAAGACCAACGCTCGTACCCGTCGTGGTCGCAAGCGCGTAACGGTTGCCGGCAAGAAAGTCGCAGCCAAGTAATCGCTGACAAGGACCTTGTCGCCATTCGATAAGAGCCTGTCGCATCCCCACTCGAACTAACTAGATATCGAAACTAAGAGAGAGAAACCATGGCAAAGTCGCCCAAAGCAAGGACAAAGAAAAAAGAGAGACGCTATGTGTTGCAGGGTGTTGTCCACATCCAGAGCACTTTCAACAACACGATCATCTGCTCTACCGACCCGCAAGGCCAGGTTATCGCCTGGGCATCCGCCGGTACCGTCGGTTTTAAAGGCGCCAAGAAAGGCACTCCGTTCGCCGCTCAGCAAGCTGCTGAATCGGTTGCGAAGCGCTCCATGGACCAGGGCATGCGTCAAGTCGAAGTGTTGGTAAAAGGACCGGGAGCCGGTCGTGAAACCGCAATCCGCGCTCTGCAAGCATCCGGTTTGGAAATCACTTTGATCAAAGACGTAACTCCTATTCCGCACAATGGCTGCAGACCACCTAAGCGCCGTCGCGTCTAATAGACAGAATTCAAAAGTTTGGGTGCCCAATACCCGGTGTTTATAAAGCGTGTAAACATCAGCGTGTGAGGGACAAAACGCCCAAGAAAGAGTCAACGCTGCTCAAGGAAGAAAATAATGGAAAAATTGATGGAACCGCTGAAGATCAAGTGTCTCGAAAACAAAACGGGCGCTGATGGATCTATCTACGGCAAATTCGTAATCGAGCCTCTGGAAAGAGGATACGGAACTACCCTCGGCAACTCGCTTCGCCGCGTTTTGCTTTCGTCACTGGACGGCTCGGCAGTTAGCGCTGTAAGAATTGAAGGCATTACCCACGAATTCACCACTATTCCTGGTGTTGTTGAAGATGTAATCGATGTAATGCTCAACCTCAAAGGTCTCGTCGTTAAGACCTTCAGCAACGATCCTCAATACCTCCACCTCGATGTAGAGCGCACCGGCGCAGTCACCGGCCGCGATATCATCTGCCCGGCTGATGCAACGATCATCAATCCGGATTGGCAGCTCTGCACATTGGCTGAAGGCGGCAGAATCCGTGCCGAAATCACTGTTGAGCGCGGTCGCGGTTATGTACCTGCCGATTCGCACAGCCATTACAAACAAGCTATCGACGTACTGCCGATCGACGCAGTATTTATGCCGGTAAGAAAAGTAAGCTATTTGGTTGAACCAACCCGCGTAGGCGAGTCGACTGATTTCGACAAGCTGACCATGGAAATTTGGTCCAACGGTTCTATCGACGCAACCGAAGCAATTTCACAAGCTTCGCGTCAAATCATCGAACACCTCGTGCCGATTGCAGAACTCTCGGGCAAGCCCATGGTTCCGGCAGCGACACAACCAACTCAGCAAGACGGAAAGCACAGCTCCATCTCTATCGAAGAGCTCGAGTTGTCCGTTCGCGCTTACAACTGCCTCAAGCGGGCTAACATCAACTCGCTCGGCGAGCTCCTGAAGCTGACCTACGACGATCTGATGAACATCAAGAACTTCGGTAAGAAGTCTGCTGATGAAGTCATCGAGCGTCTGCGTCAATTCGGACTCACTCTTGCCGACACTCCCAAAGACAAATAGATAGTCAGCGGGACCCGAAGACAACTTGTTGAGCATTCAGTTAAGCAAGTCTATTTGGGATAGAGAATCAGGAAAAACATAAAAAGGACTTGGAATTATGCGTCACCGCAAACCTGGAAATCGTTTAGGCCGCCCAGCCGATCAAAGAAAGGCTGTATTGCGTTCTCTGGCGACCGAACTTCTGCGCCACGACGAGATCATCACAACTCTCGCCAAAGCTAAAGCAGTGCGTCCGGAAGTGGAACGCTTGATCACCAAAGGCAAAAAAGGATTCATCGCCGATCACAAAGCGTTGTCTGAAAAGGCACAGAAAGGCGATGCACAAGCAGCAAAAGAGCTTGCGCATGCAGTTCACCTGCGTCGTCAAGTCGCTTCCTTCATCTACGATGGTGAAGTCGTGAAGCGCGTCTTCGATGAAGTCGCACCTCGCTACGCGAAGCGTCCGGGCGGTTATACACGCATCCTCAAAGCGGGCATCCGTCGCGGAGACGCAACTCCGATGGCGATCATCCAGCTGGTCTAATCTAGCTAATTGCCTCGCATAGCGCTCTTAATCGAGTATTCAGGAAGACTCTTCCACGGCTCACAATTCCAGATTGGTGTACGCACCGTTCAGGAAGAGCTCGAGAAGGGTCTTACTGTTTTGTGCCGTCGACCCATGAAGGTGATCTTCTCGGGCCGCACTGATACTGGAGTTCATGCAAAAGGACAAGTTGTCCATTTTGAACTCGACGAATTTGATGGCGACTTTTACAAATTTCTCTGGGCACTAAACGGCATATTGCCGAGCGATTTATCCGCTTACGAAGGGCAGATCGTGCCGCCGGATTTTCATGCACGTTTCAGTGCAACAGAACGTATCTATGTTTACAGAATTCTTAACCGCCAGCAAAGGTCGCCTATTTTGGCGGCAAATCATTATCTTGTCAGGTCGCCTCTGGATGCAGAAGCGATGATAAGCGCCGCCCAGTGCCTTTTGGGCACACATGACTTTACTTCCTTCCGTGCTTCGAATGGAGACGAGACGTCACCCCTGTGCTCGGTTCAGCGTGTTCAATTGTTGAGATTAGGTGAAGGGCAGCTTGAATTCTGGATTGGCGCCAATCACTTCGTGTACAATATGGTGCGCATAATCGTCGGGACCCTAGTGGAAATCGGGCTCGGCAAGCGGGCGCCAGAGAGCCTCAGCGAGGCTCTGTCTGGACGGGATCGTAATCTGTCCGGTGCGACCGCGCCGGCGCAAGGGTTGACCCTGCAAATGGTCAGATACCCCGAGAGCCTCAGGCTCTTTGAAAAAAGTACTGAAGAGTTCCTTTCGGAACCCCGGCTGCCGAAGTAGGCAGCATCGAGAAGCCCAGAAGAGAGAATTGGAGAAGCCGCTCGTGAAGACATATCTCGCCAAAGACGGCGACATAACGGATAAATGGTTCGTAGTAGATGCCGAAGGTAAAACCTTGGGCCGTCTCGCCACCAGAGTCGCCGACATCTTGAGAGGCAAGAATAAGCCTCAGTTCACTCCCAACGTTGACACGGGTGATTTCGTCATCATCATCAATGCCGAGAAGATCAGAGTCACCGGCAAGAAAGAAACCCAAAAAGTTTATTCGAGGCATTCCGGCTTCCCTCACGGATTCAAGCAAGAAACCTTGAAGTCCTTGAGAGAGCGTCGCCCGACGGCAATCGTCGAGCGTGCAGTTAAGGGAATGCTCCCCCACACCAGACTCGGCGCCAGACAATTCACCAAGCTGAAAGTTTACGCCGGTACTGAGCATCCGCATGCAGCACAGCAACCGGAAGCATTGACCTGGTAACTTAAAAGAGACCAGGTTGCAACCAACCAAGAAACCCAAATTTGGCACCAAAGACTAAGCGGTTAGGATAAAAACAGATGACAAGCGTTATTCAGTATTACGGCACAGGCAGAAGAAAGTCAGCTTCGGCAAGAGTCCGTCTTATTCCCGGTACAGGTCAGGTCGCGATCAACGGTCGCACTTTGGACGACTATGTTGGTGGCCGTCCTGGTCTGAAGAAGAATTTTGAATCGCCGATCGCCGCAGCTGATGCTGCCGGTCGTTTCGACATGATCGTCACCGTCAGAGGCGGCGGCATTGTCGGACAAGTTGGCGCTATCCGTCACGGTATCGCAAGAGCCTTGGCTGAAGCCGCTCCGCAAAACCGTCCCGCTCTGCGTGTCGAAGGTCTGCTCACCCGCGACCCCCGCGTCAAAGAGCGTAAGAAATATGGACGCAAAAAAGCTCGCAAACGCTTCCAATTCTCGAAGCGTTAATTCGAATCCCCAATTGCGACTGCAGAATTTCAAAGGGCGGTGCCTCGGCACCGTCTTTTTTGCATTCGTGCTGAAAAAATCCAATGACGGAAGGGCACCATTGCTGGTGCCCCACCGCTGCCGTGCCGAGCAGAAATACGTAAGAGAGGTGCTCGTACCCCAGCCTACAATCAGTGTTTTATTTAAATGCGGACGTGTTTCGACACTGCCGTCCATTCAGAGGAAAACGAATTCTCTGATGCCCACGCAGATCAATCGCCGGGTGGAAAAAACTATTCCAGTCGAAGACTCAGCTTTGAGCTTCTTTGCTCGCTGATTTGTCTTTGATGTTCTTCCATGATTTTGCCAACGCGATAATCACTACCGGCATGATCAAAACAGGAACAAGAACCCAAGGATTTTGAAATAAGGAGAGATCCATTTTTTTTACTACCTCAATAAGGTGTCGACTACTTTTGGTAAATTGTCCATTACTGGAAATCAGCAAGCCCGAGGCCTTATTCGCATTTTAGCGAATCGACACGCTAAATCTCAGGGGACAATTTCAGTCTATTCCAAAATTTGGTAGTCAACAGTAGTGATTCCTTATACAAATGTACAGTGAATCACATAATTTTTGAGCCTGGAAATCCCAAATCCCTTGGGGGTACTGGATTTGCGGGATTTTGCGTGATCAGGTCGTTGCTGAAAATAACGCTTTCCGGCAAGAAGTTTTCAAATGTAAAAACTTTGACTGGCTTGGCTTTTGAAGTTTGGCCCAGCGGCGAAAACTGCTTATCGGGCAGCGGTTGGGGTTCTTTCTGTCCCGGCCGAGCCTGTTGGCTCTTCTGAGCGAGGAATCGACGTTTCACCCTGCGCCGCGTCCTGAAATTCGTCCTGAGCTTCAGCCTGTACTTCGTTCTGACCGGATGCTTCCGCTCGTCCGATCACACCTTTGGCGCGGTAGTTGTTTTGAAAGCGAATGAGCGCGATAAATGCGCTGATGATGATTGTGAAAGCTACGGCGAGAAAGGCGTAACCCGGGGTCTTATCTTCTGTATAGAAGACCATGTACATGCCGCCTGCCGATATGACACAGGCGATGAATAGAGAAAGCGGTATATACAGCGCTTTGACTGACTGTATGAGCGCCGCACGCTCCGCTTTGATCAACTCTTGACTCACGCTAAACCGCCTCTGAAGCCGACGACCATAATATTATCACCCATCTACTGGATACCTTCCGTGTGGTGGAATTGTATATAACGTGTATCTTTGCATCGCGAAAACCCTCACCGATAGTGGTCTTGCGGCATAACCATCGAATGATTGGATGGTGCTAAACTTGAACTGACCGCCAATAAAGGGTGTCGCGCAAGTCAAGTGGGGATGGCGATTTGCCACGACTGAGTACAACTTCTAACCAAGTTGATGATTCGGAAATCCGAGCAATCATGCTCAGCGACTCAATTTGCAGCGATGAGATTTCCGTCGCTCGTTCGGCCCAACACGTAATGCATTGTCCGCATTGTGAGTCCGAGACATTTTTGGGCGACAAGTTTTGCCAGGAATGTGGCGGTGTCCAACCGGCCTTCGAAGAGCAGTCGCGCCTGTCGCCGGAGTTTTTCCTTCCGGTGCTTGCTGATAACAGCAAACTTCTCTTTGTCTCTATTGGTGTTTGTTTAGCGGTGGTGCTGGTTGTATCTAGCTCCGTGCTTTACTTTGGAGTAACTGCAGATCTTGAAAATGCGCTTTCTGCAAATAAGCTAAACGATGCGGTTGTGATTGCCGATCGTTTGAATGTGTCGAGATTTGGTTCTTTGAGTGGACGAGAAGCAGAGCTTTTTAGCGATGCGTTTTTCAGGCGCGCTCAAGTTTTTGCAGCGAATAAAAACTATCAGTTTGCGCTGGCTGACTTAATTAAGGTTTTGCCTAGCTATTCAAAACATGCTCAAGCTGTGCAACTTCGCAGTATCTGTGCTTTGTTTTTTGCACAAAAAAAATCTGTCACCACACCAATGCTTGCGGAAGGCAAATCGCCCAAGACAAAGGGTGAGGAGCAGAGCCGATCTGTTGCCCCTCAACGTATAAAAGCAATTGCGCCGATTGGTAATTTGCAGAACAATCGAGCAGAGCCGCACCTCAATCGAGCAGAGCCGCAAAGCAATCGCGCGGATGCGCAACTCAATCAAGTAGAGACAAAGAGCGGTCAGAGCGTTCTTTCAAAAAGAACGAATGGCGAAGCAATGGCGGTTTCCACCAATTCAGAGAAGGACGAAGTAGACTCAGAAGAAGCTGATATGGCGGCTTACAATCGGCATCTGGCCGATTACTTCACGCGTAAGGAGTCCAGGTCCTCGAAAGCATCGGCGACCAGTGAGCCGCCGTCATTCAGCGAATGGGTTCAGTCAGGAAAGTCGGAGTTTTGAGAGCGGCATGACATACGGCAATACAGTTCAAAATGACGATAAGGGCGGCGAGAACGAACTGCCTCTCATCATTCCTGAGGACATTCGATACAACTGTCAGGGTTGTGGTCGTTGCTGCTCTGGTTGGGCAGTAGGTCTTACTGATGAAGATTATGCTCGCGTCAAAGATGTTGATTTCGGCGAGCTCAAGGAAGAATTGAAAGGGCAAGAGCTCTTCATCGACCGGCGCAAAGAATTCGAAGCCGGCTATTCGATGTATCCATATTTCACTAAGTCTCGTCCAGATGGCACCTGTCCGTTTCTCTTCGACAATCTCTGCTTTATCCACGCGTCGCTTGGTGAGTCGCAGAAGCCAGAGATGTGCAAGCTGTTTCCTTACACTTTCGTGCCTACACCTTCAGGTATCTTCGTGAGCGTCGTGTCGAACAGCATGGCTTCGGTGCGCAACTTGGGTAACCTGCTTACGGACCAGCGCAAAATGCTGGCTGAAATTTGGCAGCAGACGGTTGATCATGAACGTGCCCAAGGACGCAGTACTCAGCAGGTTTCCGACGTCGCATCCAAGATTACCGCTGAAAATCTGAAGGCGGTTAAATACGACGTCAATTTAGTGCCCGGCGTCGCCTTGACCTGGCAAGAGTACATGCATATCGATAGCCGCTTGATTGAACTCATCAAGTCGCAAGAGCATCCGAATATTTTTGACACTCTCATTGCCGCTGGAGAACTGCTTCTTGAAGCTCTCAAGATCAAGAATAAAGGCGAAGATTTGAGTCAGCTGTCGGGGTTGGCAATCCCTCCTGAAACCATCGAGCGCTATAAGCAAGAGCCGCCGACAACATTCGAGAACATGCTTTTCAATCTCCAGTGTTTCCGCAGTTTTGAATGGCCTCTTTTGCGCAAACAGTACGCCGCCAACTGGGCTGCAGCTAACAAGAGTCCGCTGATGGAGCCGAAGGTTTTGAAGGCTGGTTTCCGCTCTGTACTCGGGGCGAAAATTGAATTTCCTGATACGGGCGTGGTCAGCATTCCTGATGTGCGTAAGTACAAAGTCGGTGACTTGTCTCCGGAAATCAATCAGTTTTTGCGCCGTTATCTCTATATGAAAGTGTTCAGCAAAGGCTTCTGCGGACCATCGATGAGCGGGCTTTCTGTGGTCGCTGGTTACAACAATATTGTCGCGAATTTTCTTACTGCAATCCTCTATGTGAAAGCGCAAGCTATGACCAAGAAGGTGCACGAGGTTAGCATCGCCGATTTCTATGAAGCATATTTCTTGCTAGACAAAGAAGTGGTGCAGGTCAGTCAGTTGCCGAAGGACAAAGCACAATTCTTTGATTCCGGATTTGCATCGCCAAGGCTTTTCAGTCGTTTGCTTGGACGAATGGCGAAAGAGATTGGCTAAGAGTAGAAAACGACAAAAACTTGCTAGGAAACCGGGTTACCGTAAAACAGATCAAAAGTAAAAAGCGATAAAAACAATGAGCAAAGCGAAGAATAAGAAGCAGAAGCAGGCTGGTGAGAACACAACAGAGAAGGCTGAGTCTGCTGTCACTTCTACCGATGGTAAATCCTCTTCCGATGCCGGTGAAGGCAAGCGCGAGCTCAAGAACGAGAACATGTTTCGTATGTGGGACGCAAGACCGACACGGGTTCCGAGCGTTCCGAAGCCCAAGAGCAAATCGGCCAGAGCGACTGCTTCGTCCTCATCAGACGCGGATGCCCTGGCTGATGTAGATGCGATTGATTGGAAAACAATTTCAATTGCCGCTACTATCGTTTGCGTCTTGGCAATTTTTTCGCATATCACCGGTTTGTTCGGTCAGTTCGTTCTCAATGACCAGTTGATATTGACTCCGCTCAAAATGGGCGCCAACAGTGACGAATTCTGGTCTCGTTTGGTTGGCAGTGGACTGTCTACGCCTCTTTCGAATTTGTGGACAAATGTAGGTCTGGCCTTAGATCTGAAATCAACAAGTCTGATTTGGTTTCACATGGTCAACCTGACTTTACATGCGCTCACTTGTCTTTATTTGTTCTTTCTCGTGTTTCAACTCGGCAGGTATTGGAGATTCGAGAACCGCATCGCTGTGAAACCTGAGCATTTCGCCTTTGCCTCCGCCGGTATGCTTGCCTGTCATCCTCTAGCATCCGAGATTATTTCTTATATTCCTGGGCGCGAAATGGCATTGGTAGGTGCGAACTACGTTCTGGCAATGTTGTTGTTCTTTGCAGGATTTGTTGCGCGCAAGCCACTGAATATGGTGCTTCTCTATACAGCTATGTTGGCGTGCGTTGTCATGGCTGTGCTCTCCGGCCCCGCCGCGATAACTTTGCCTATAGCGCTGTCCTGTCTTGCTATCCTCGCAAAGCCTGCGGATATGAGCTTCGACGAGTTCGTGAAATTGCGCTGGTCCGATCTGACAATTATTGGCATGGTTTCAGCCGCGATAATCTACGTTATTACCAGAGGAATTCCGACCACCCTCAATAACGGCATCGGTCTTGCGACGTTGCCGTTTGATCAATATTTGGCATCTCAGTTCAAGGCCTTCGTCACATACTTCTTGCGTTGTTTTGCAGTGCCAGGCGGTCTTTCTGTTGAACCACCACTGGTAGTGGCAACAGGTTTTACTGATCCTCTTGCTTTGTTGGGTGTAGCTGCCTTTGCCGGTATCGCTTTCCTTGCTTATAAATTCCGATCTGTTCCGCCCCTAGTCTTGGGTCTCACCCTCACGTTAATCGGTCCGTTCCCTGACTTTGTGCTCCCACAAGGCGAGGTTGTGTCTGATGCTCGCTATTACATTTCTCTAATAGGACTTTCGATTGTCATTGGTTATTTGATCTCCAAAATGGCAATCGTTTCCTTCAAACAAGTCGCAGCTTCGCTCGCTATTCTCTTTGTCGGGTTGGCTGGATTGTCGAATTGGCGCGCGCTCGCCTGGTCTTCTGAAGCGGCACTATGGAAAGAAGTCCTTAAAACGAACTCTCAGAGTGCACGCGCTCACGCCAAGCTCGGCTTCATTGCTTTGAACGAGAAGAAGACCCCGGATGCGAAAAAGGAAGCAGACGAGGCTCTAAAACTTGATCCCCAATCGCCGCTTGCTCACTTGTTGCTGGGAAGAATTCAGCAGTATGAAGGAGCGAACACCGAGGCTTTTAAGGAGTTTGAAACTGCTCTCAAACTCGCGCAAGAAAACAAAGCTTCCTCCATTATCGTTGCGCAGTGCCAGGCTCAGTTGGCAGACGCATTAGTCCGCCAGGGCGACTACGGGCGCGTGAAGCAACTCGTCGATGAGGCAAGAGCCGTGCTCGGTGATACGGCACAACTTCACTATTTGATGGGCATGCATTTGCTCAACAACAAAGAATATGTACCTTCCATTTATGAGTTGCAGCAGGGTTTTGTACAAGACCAACGCAACAAACAATACGTCGAGCCGATCGTTACGGCTTATCTGGGTAGCAGGTTGCCCAGTCTCATTCCGCAAGCTTATAAGCTGATGGAAAGAAGTATGAAAGAGCTTCCCACTGCCGAAGGACAACTATTGTTCGCTCGTGCGGCGCTTGAATTGAATAGAATTGACGAAGCCAAAGAAGCCGTCGAGACTGCAAGTAAGTTAGGTGGGGATGAAGCTCAAGTGAATTACTTGCAGTATTTCATCGCTAGAGCAGAAAAGAATGCAGCGCGAGCGGCAGCGTTCAAAGCCAAGGCTTTGTCGCTTGATCCTAAAATTGAAACCAATATGCCGGTCGTTCCACCCGATGAGATCAAAAAATATCTAGATCAGGAGATGCGAAAGTCTGCGCCAGCTCCGTCTGCTGCCCCAGCACCAGCAGCTGCTCCGGCACCAGCGCAATCGGTTACGCCATCGCCAGCTCCATCTGCTACATCAACCGCTGCGCCGGCAGCGACGCCTGCAGCAGCACCGGTGGCGGTACCAGGGCAGACTGAAAATCCGGCTGCGGCTCCGGCAAAACCAGAAGGTCCCGCTAAACCCTAGGAGGTTTAGGTTACGATCCTGCCTGGAAATTAAGTGTAATCTCGCCCAACTCTTTCTCGTTGCAGCAGCTATCGCGTCCATGCACTTCGGCGGGCGGAGAGGTAGCTTCTACTGCAGTAAACTCTTCTAAAATTTCGTAGTGGTGGCTGGCGTTAGCGGGCACCGTCCATGAATTGCCTTGCTCCAAATTGATTGTTTGCCCTTCGCAATGGAGAGTCGCCTTACCGCTGATTACGTATCCGACAGTTTCATATTCACGCTTGGTATCAGCTTTGCCATTACCGTTGGTCGGTGGTTCTTTCTCCCACAAGCGCATGGACACATGCTTCCCCGATGCAAGATACTTTTGACCCATATCTCCTTTTGGAGAAAACGCGGAATCAATCTTTTTGACTGTAGTATCACCCATTGGTCGATCCTCTGTTGAAAAACTGTTCAAACAACGCACTCAATTGAAATGGCCTTCGGAGCTACAACTCTTAGTCGGCTTACACCGGTAGGCAGCTTTTGGATGGACTTTCTCTACGTGAGTAAGTTCCCTCAAACTTTTAGTCGAATGGAAAATTCGCCGCTACCGCGGTATCGCCCGGTTAGAGACTGGGCTGCCGTTGGATTGTTAACCCTGTAAAAACGACCGCAGAGGTCGAGCGTGATGCCCTGACCTCTGTGGTCTTGGTTGTCCGGTTAAGTTCACGGACCGCCGTTTAGCGCTATCTATGCTCTGGCTTTCGCGCCCTCATCTTTATTGCCGAGCTTGCGCTCCAGCACTTTGATTATTTCGGTTGCGAGCGAAAGGACCATGGCAGATGCGACCGCTAATGCTATCTTTCGGAATAAAGGTTGCATAACACAACTCCGTTGGTTTACTTGAAGACACACTCTCTAGCAAAAAGTTCCCATTTTCCATAAATGGAACCTTAAGCCGAACGCTTCTTCGATTTAGATTTGGCGCTGGTTTTTGAGCTCTTTTTGGTGGCTGTCTTTGTCTTAGCTATGCGCCCGATGCCTGATGCCTTGTGCGCACGCGCCGCAGATTTCGCGGGAGTCTTTCTTGTGCCGCTTTTTTTCGCGCCGCGCTTCAGCGGCACTACGTTTTCTTCTTCGTCGGCCGATTCTTCTGTATCTGTGCCTCTCGCTGCTTTCTTTCCTCCAGATTTTACGTTGCTGACACTGTTTTTCAGAGCTTCCAAAAGGTCTACAACTTCGCCTTGAGCAGCGCGATGCTTCTCTTGTTTGACTGGCTGACCTTCAAGCTTCGCTTCAATGACTTCCATCAACGCGGCACGATATCTGTCCTCATATTTCTTCGGTTCGAAATCCTCCGTCAGCAAATCTATGAGGTTGGTTGCCATCGCCAATTCTTGCTTAGTGACTTTGTGCTCTGGCAGATCCTCAGACGGATCAATTCGCAGCTCGTCTGGATAAAGTAACGTGGACATCATTAGGTGCGAGCCGACAGGGCGCAGCACGCAGAGCCTTTCTTTGGTTCTCAGTGTAATACTGGCAATGCCCAGCATATTTTTCTCGATAAGAGCGCGCACGAATAGATCAAATGGTCTCTTGCCGTTTTTCTCAGGTTCTAGATAATAGTGTTTTTCAAAGTACACAGGGTCGACTTCTTCGACCGTACAAAATGACGATACGTCAATCGTATCCTTGCTTGGAATCGGAAGCTTTTTGAAGTCTTCATCCTCGAGCATAACGTAATCGCCTTTGGAGTATTCAAAACCTTTTTGCACCTCTTCCCACGGCACTTCTCGGTCGCAGGTAGGGCACCAACGCACTTCTTTGATGCGAGTTTGGCAGACACTATGAAGTTGGTGAAAACTTACGTTCCGGCTTTCGGTTGCTGCGTACAGTTTTATAGGAATGCTGACCATTCCAAAACCGATAACTCCGCTCCACATTGCTCGTGGCATGACAATTTCTCCTGGAAACTCAGTCGGTTGGACGGGGTGGAATTGGCGTAGTTCCCAGACTTTCGCAAACAAACTCTAATGGAACAAGTAAGGTACACGGGCGTCTCACCCACAGCTAATTGAGTGGGCATTTAGCTTGATTCCAGACTCAAGGCAAGTGATATGTCAAAAAAGCCAACCAAACCGCGCAGCGCCGAGGCGAAAGTCAATGCCTCACCAGCGCCCCAGCGGTCTGGACAAAAATCGCCTGATAAAAAACGCGTAGCTCGCAAGCGTCAGCTCGAGCCCATTCCGCCCATGCTCGCCTCCATGGCGGAAGAACCATTTTCCAAAGAAGGATGGGTCTTCGAGCCAAAGTTCGATGGTATCAGGGCTATTGCATATGTGAGCGGCGGCGATGTGAAAATCTTGTCACGACGTGGATTGGACCTTACTAGTCGTTATCCGGAGCTCGTCGAATCGTTGGAAAAAAGCAAGAACGACCTTGTTTTGGATGGCGAAATCGTAGCGTTTGATGAGAAGGGACGCACATCGTTTCAACTTCTTCAGCAGGCGTCTGGATTGCGTGGTCGCGGTAAGCTTGACCGCTCTAAAAAACATATTCCAATACGTTTTTATGTCTTCGACATTTTATCGGTGGATGGAAAGAAGACCATCGCCAAACCTCTGACAGAACGAAAGGCGTTGCTTAAACGATATCTTGTTGAGTCGAATGACGTCAGGCGAGTCGATGACCTTGGTGCGGATGGAAACAAGGCTTTTCTTGCTTGCCTGGAAAACGGCTTGGAAGGCGTGATCGCAAAAAAAGTTGACAGTCTCTATTTGCCTGGAAAACGTGTTCCTACTTGGTTGAAACTCAAAGCGGCGAAGACTTCAGAATTTCTCGTCTGTGGCTACACAGAAGGTAAAGGTTCGCGCGAAGACTCCTTTGGTGCCCTCGTCTTGGGTGTCATCAACTCTGATGACCAGCTTGTCTATGCTGGTTCGGTAGGTACTGGTTTTAACGATTCGACTCGCGAAAAACTTTTCAAGGTTATGCAGCCTTTGAAAACTTCGACCTGCCCCTTTAGTGTCCGCCCAATGGCTAAGGCAATCGCCTCATGGCTCAAACCAGAGATGGTTGTCGAAATTAAGTATGCCGAATGGACAATGGATAACAAACTGCGCATGCCTGTTTTCCTTCAAGTGCGCACAGATAAGAAGCCAAGCGAAGCACGACCGGAAGTTGTTGTGCCAATTTCAGAGGTATCATCTATGGGAGAAGCTGCGAAAAAGCCAACGAAGAAAGTTGCAGAAGTTGTGCCAATTAATCGAAAGAAAAACAAATCGAGTGTAACGAAAACGACCGCGCTGCGAGATGATTTGCTTGCGCAGCTAGACAACAAGAAGGATGAGCTCAATCTTGATGTAGAAGCAAACATTATCAAACTTACGAGTTTGAACAAAATACTTTTTCCTGGTAAGCCAAGAAGTGCGAAGCCTGCAACTAAGCGCGACTACATCAATTACCTGATTCAGGTTTCTGATCCGCTTTTACGGTTTGCGCACGGACGTCCTTTCACTTTGATTCGTTATCCGAACGGTACCGACGGGCAAAAGTTTTTCCAAAAGCATTGGGAAAAAGGGCTGCCACCATTTGTAGAAACCATCGAGTATTTTTCAGAGCATGCGAACGCAGACGAAGAATATTTGCTCTGCAACAATCTATCGACTTTGATCTGGTGCGGGCAAGTTGCATCACTTGAACTTCACGCCGTGCATAGCCGCATTGATGCGGAGCCTGACGGGGCAAAGATTTCTAAGAAAGTAAAAGGTTCTGTCGAAAACATTGAAAGTTCTATTTTGAATTATCCCGACTTTATGGTTCTTGATCTCGACCCCTATCTCTACAGCGGAAAAGAAAAAGAAAACGCCGAGCCGGAGTTGCATCGAAAAGGGTTTGCAAAGACGAGAAAGTTGGCGCTCTTGCTCAAAGAGATGCTGGATAACCTTGAGTTAAATTCGTTTGTCAAAACCTCTGGTAAGACCGGTTTGCACATCTACATTCCAATTGTGAGAAACGTTGATAACGATGCGGTGCGTCAGCTTGCCAGTACTATCGCTTCCCACGTAGCTAAGATGCGACCGGAGGAAGTAACAATCGATTGGGCTGTCAAAAAGCGCACTGGAAGGGTGTTCTTTGATTTCAATATGAATGCTCGGCATAAGACATTGCCGCCACCATATTCAGTGCGTGCCACGGATATGGCTAATGTTTCTCTTCCGATTTCGTGGAACGAACTGGAAGACATTTATCCGACCGACTTCAACATTAGGAATGTCCCAGAACGTCTCGAGCAAGTAGGCGACCTGTGGGAAGGCATTCTCGACGCAAAAGTCGATCTGCACAAGAAGTTACTTAAGTAATAGGCTCGCGGTGTGGGGGCGTTGCACGCGCCCTTCTTGTAGAGGAGCCGCATGCGTCAAGTAGGGGAGCCGCATGCGGCTCCCTGACAGAGAGGCACATGTGCCTCCTCTACGAACCGATGTACTCTTCGAGTTTATCGAATGAGCCGGTCCATCCCTGCGTCATGCCTGCACGAGCGTTTTTGAATGTTTCCAACTCTTCAGCAGTCCAATTTCCGTCTTGCTCCCACGTTAGCGTTACGCGCGTTCTATCAACACCTTCCGGTGTCAGTTGAACAGTCGTCTTCATGCTCTCCGGCCAGGTCGGTGCCATCGGATGACGAACAATCTTTTCATTCTCATCGCAGAATTGTTGCGTATATACAATGCGATCGGGCTTTCGAACTTCGAGGTACTGGCAGCGACCATGCATTTTTGTGTCCTTGCCATCAGACATGGTGTAAAACGACTTACCGCCATCCTTTATATCGACGTAATTGTAAGTCATTGAAAAACCGGTTGGACAAGCCCACTTCTGCACTTCTGCCGGGTCAGACCAGAGCTGAAACATCTTTTCGAGCGGCGCGTTGAAAGAACGATTGATGACAAATTTTTCTTTGCTCTTGAGTTTCTGTTCGAGGAATTCTGCCAGGCGATCCCAGGTGGCATCCCCACCTGCTTTCTTAATAAAGCGTGCAGAAGTTTCGGCTGCTTCTGGATTTGGGAAGGTCATCGTCATATCCATTTTTGTTTTGCCATTCTCTTGCGAAAAGAGGACCGTTACTCGGAAGAGCGCATTGGAGGTTTCTGTACCGCCATGGTCGTACACCAATTTTTTGTGGTTTTCCACTTCTAGGTATTTCGTGAAATTCTCGTAGTCGACTTCGTCAGGACCATGCATGGTGTACTTCCAGGTACCACCAGTTTTCAAATCTCTGCTGTGAGTTGTCGTCGTAAATCCACGCGGACCCCACCATTCTGCAATTTGCTCAGGCTTGCTCCAGGCATCCCAAACTGCACTAAGCGGTGCATCATATTCCCGGTAAAGTTTGAGGTCGGCTGATTTTGTCTGCGTGTGCATTTTCTCTCCTTCATACCGAGGTATGCGAAAGGCGGCGGGCTCTGCGAGCAGTCTATTTTAGCCGAGCCCACAACTTGATTTCCACTATGCCGAACGGGCTTGAAATGGGCAATTTTGGTAAACTTAGCCCTCATACCGAGTACCTTTCTGAGAGCTGAACATGACCAGACTTTCCAATAAGTTCGTATTGTGTGGAATTACTGCAGTATCGATTTTGGTGGGCGTTTTGCCGGCTCCATCGATGGCACAAGTCAAGCAGCAGTCTTCTCCACCGGCGGCTCCATCGTTCCTGAAACAAGCCGGGCAGATGATTCTCAACAACGCGCAAAAGAATGTTTTGCACGGCGTTAATCAAACAATCCAGCAAGGGCAGACACCTACACAGCCTGCAGGTGGCCCCTATTCAAGCGACCCGACTTCCTTGCTCTATAACCAGACCAGTTCTGCATCCAGGCAAGCTGCACCATGCAGATCTTGGGTCAATCCAGATGAAAAACCGATAGCTGCCATCCTTTGTATCCACGGTCTGGGATTGCAAAGCAACTCCTATGAATTCTTCGGCACCGAGCAATCAAAAAGGGGCATAGCGGTCTATGCCATTGACGTGCGTGGTTTTGGCTCATGGATGAAGGCAGGCGGTAAGGGCAAAGTGAACTTTGACGACTGCCTTGCAGATATCAAACAAACTTGTGAGTCTATTCGTGCAGCCAATCCTGGCATTCCAGTATATGTATTGGGAGAATCGATGGGGGGCGCAATCGCCTTGCGCGCAGCGTCGATGTATCCGGATTTGATTGATGGCTTGATTTCATCGGTTCCTGCTGGAGAGCGATTTAATCAAGGCAAGACGAGCATGAAAGTCTTCCTCAATCTCTTGAGTGGATTCAATGTCGCCAACGTTGGACAAGATATTGTCAATCAAGCAACGCAAAACGCCAAGCTCAAATCCCAGTGGCAAGGAGATCCGCTTGCTAAGCTGAATTTGTCTCCGCAAGAATTGATTCAATTCCAAGACTTCATGAATATGAATCACGAAGCAGCCAAGAAAGTTACCGATATGCCCGTGCTCTTTGTGCAGGGCAACGGCGACCAGCTCGTCAAGCCAGAAGGCACATGGGAATTGTTTAACGACGTTGCTGCAAAAGACAAGTCATTTTTTGCTGTGCCGGGAGAACATTTGATCTTTGAAGAAGCGCAAACGCAAGACCCTGGTCCTCGCGACCAGAACTTCCGCGTCATCTCTTCCTGGCTTACTGCGAAAGTAGGCAGGCGGCACGGACGTCGTCCGATGGGAACAGCGATGAATCCCGGCGGTGGCGGTCAGTATGGTGGCGGATACGGTGGCGGACCGAGAATGCCGATCAACACAGCTGGGTTGGAGCAACAAGTTCAACTTATTGATTCGGGTAACACCGCGGCGGCAATTTCGCAGTTAGAGTCACTGAGGGCCCAACGACCCGATGATGCAAATGTCATTGGACTGCTGGGACAAGCTTATATGAAGGGCGGTCAGCCCGACTTGGCCGGTCGTATGTTCCGGCGCGCAATGCGCATGAATAGAGGTGGAGATCAGTCTAAAGCGTTCAACACATACTTGCTTGGCTTAGGCAATTCTTGGTTGGGTAATACTCCGACTGCTGCTCTGCCGTCGTTCAGCAAAGGACGTGTTTATGCGTTCTACGCAAATTGGGCAGACCAGTGCAAGACAATGAACGACGCTCTGACTCGTCTATTCATTACGTATGGAGACCGCGTCGACTTCCAACGAATTGACGTCGATGCCCCTGGCTCTGACGCACTGGTAGAACAATTCAAAGTAGGACCAATTCCGACAGTCGTATTTGTCTCTCCGAGCGGTCAGGTTTCGAGCACCATCATCGGTGAGTCGACATCAGCAAACTACGAATCAGCCATCAAAGCGATAGCGAGATAAGCAGCGTTTTTGTAGAGACGACGCCTGCCAGAAAAGACATAGAGGCGATGTCCTTAAAAGAGACATAGGGGCGATGCCATGCACCGCCCTTCTGTGCGGTCGACGCATGGCGTCGACCTTATAATAAGGTTTAGTCGTTATCTCCTAACCATGCTGTTCGAAATTGCCAGCTCGAACGCTTTCAAGTACGAGTCGGTCATCTTCTCTTTGCTGAAAAGGCGGGCGACCCTGTCGCGACAGGTTTGTTGTGTAATGCTGCTGATTTCTCCGAAGCGTGCCACTAGTTCGTCGATGGATTCTCCAACAACGCCGGTCTCTCCATCCGAAATCACTTCAGGAGCGGCGCCACGGCGGAAAGCCATTACAGGAGTTCCACAGGCAAGCGATTCGGAGAAAACTAATCCGAAGGGCTCTTCGAAATTGATCGGGCACAGTGTTGCGATAGCGGAATTGTAGAGCGCATTTTTTTGTTCGGTTGAAACCTCACCCACGAATTCCACATTTGGTTCGCTCAACATCGGCTTGATGAACTCGTTGAAATAAGGTTCATCGTTGCGATCAACTTTGCCTGCTAGTTTTATCGGCAAGCCCAAACGGCGGGCGATTTCGATGGCTTCTTTTGTGCCTTTGTCTTGGCAAAGACGGCCCAGGAATAACAGATGGTTACGCTCCACCTTCTCGTCAATTGCAAAATCTGCCAGATTGATTCCGTTGTACACAGTAGTGATGTAGTTGACTTTGTCTGGATAATTCAGTCGTTTGTAAGCATCACTAATTGAGATGAACTGCATCTGACCGTAAGCAAAATAGATGTCTTTGCAGTAGTCGTAGAGCGGGTTGTGATTAGTAGTCACCACAGGGCAGCGGAATTTGCTGAGCGCCGGAAGCGCCGCGTATCCCATGTGGTTGTGGATAATGTCGAACTGACCTTGCATCTCTTCCAGCTTGATCAAAGCTTTGATGTTGTATGCGTGCCATCTTGTCGGCGCGATACTTGATGCGCGCAAACCTTCCGGTGCGCATTCGATTAATCGTCCTTCTGTTTGCGAATCTGCAGTTGCAAAAAGCGTGACGTCATGTCCACGTTTTACCAATTCTTCAGTGAGGAGATTTACGACCAACTCCGAGCCGCCATATCCCCGCGGTGGAACGCTTTCAGCTAGTGGAGCAAGTTGAGCGATACGCATGATTTAAAGCACCTCTTCTATCTAGTGGCTTCCGTTTCTAGTTTTGTGAAATTGATATTTTGAGTTTCATAGTCAGAATCACGATCGTGATTCAGTTTTCAATGATTACTTTCAAGTCGCCGTTTTTTCTCAGAATCTGACAGCTTGTGTGTCCATTTAGTGCACTAAATGCGATATCAAGTTCGGCATTGCCGACTTTGAGATTGTGGAAGGTCACCCTTTCCAACCATTCCGGCAGGCAAGGCTCCTCGATCCGCAGAGTTTTTCTATGCGCATCCGGCACGAAATTGACACAAGAGCTTAGCATCTGGAAAATGCTGCCGGCTGCCCATGCTTGCGGCGAGCAAGACACAGGGTAGTCGATTGGGCTGCCCCAATTGGTGCGTTCGAATCCGCAAACTAATTCAGGCAAGCGGAAATCTCGTTGGTGCTGTGCGACTGCGGCCATCGCGCTGAGAAGGTAGTGCGCGTCACGAATGCGCCCGATTCTTCGAAAACCTTCGAGTATGATCGCGTTGTCGTGCGGCCAAACAGAGCCGTTGTGGTAGCTCATCGGATTGTAGTATGACGCCTGCGTCGACAGAGTTCGCAGACCCCAGCCGGAGTCCATATCAGGTGCCAGCATGCGGTCTGCAACACGCTGTGCCATTTCGCCATCTAAGATTCCCGACCAAATACAATGACCAGCATTTGAGCTAAACACTTTCACTTGCTTCCCTTCACCATCTAATGCAAGAGCGGGAAACTCGTGTTCTGGCATCCAAAAATCACGTTTGAAATCGCGCTTCAACTTTGCCGCTTGTGCATGCAAACGTTCTGCCAGTTCGTCTTTCTTGAGTATGGATGCAATTTCGGCAATAGCCAGGCGCGCTGCATACAAGTAGCCTTGCACCTCGCATAGAGAAATTGGAGGCTTGGCGAGTTCTGCGTTTTCGTGTCCAATTGAATTACCGGAGTCTTTCCAGCCCTGGTTTTCCAGTCCTTCTGCACTCTCACGAATATATGATATGTAGCCGGTTTTCTCGCTGGCACTGTCGAGCCAACTGAGAGCCAACTCCAGCTTCGGCCATATCTCCGTGGCAAAAGCCAAGTCTCCTGTCCATCGGAAATAGCGAGCCACCAACATGCACCATAGCGCTGTTGCATCCACGGTACCGTAATATGGAGTATGCGGAATCGAGCCTAATCTAGCCATTTCACCCAAGCGCAGTTCGTGCATAATTTTGCCCGGACGTTCGGCGCGAAATTCATCAACTTTGGTGCCCTGATACGCGCCGAGCAATTCGATGCATTCGCGCGCAAGGTCTGGTCGGTAAGGCAACATTTGCCAGCCGGTGATTGCGCTGTCCCTACCGAAAGGCGCCGAGTACCAGGGAATTCCCGCGGCAATGCCGATGCCCCTGGGAGTTGGTTGACGCAATATGTAGATGTCTCGCAAACCTCTTTCGACTGCGAAGTTCACAATCTCGTCTTCGGTCATGATTTGTGCGCCATTTGATCTCCATAGCGAAAACCGTTTGTCCGCATCGTCCAACAAGTTTGCAAAATCCATTTCAGGACGCTCGGCGAATTGTTCTTCACCGTCTATTCTTGTGTACATGAAGATCTGCAGATACCACGGTGTCCGTGGTGGCAAGGTCAAGTTGTAGCGCGCCTCACCGTCGACGATAGTGTCGGGTGCGCTGCCGCGAAATTCGATCATTGTCTCGAGTAAACGGTCATCGAGTCCACGATATGCCAGGAAAAGGCGCTTGCCTTCCTTGTCCTTACGAGGCAACATGCGCTTTCCGCGCTCTTGACGGTTGACTCCGCGAACCTCGAACATGTCTGCGAAATCGGATTGATACTTCATGCAAAATTCGACCGTAATCTCGTTTGCACTGTAATTCTCAATAACAATTCGCTCGGAGACTACATCGGATAAAACGATTTGACGCTGAACCATGAGGTTCTGCTGCGAGAGGCTGTTGGTCTGCGGGTTTGTGTACAGAAAACTCCCGGCATAGCCGCGCTTCACGTCCGCCGACAACAGCGATAATTCGGCACCGTCAACAGTGAAATTCCACTCGCTCAAATAGCGTGTGTCGTAATTGTAGTAGCCGAAGCCCAGCGTGTTGCAAGCGGGGATTCGTGCTTCTTGATCGAGCACCATGAAGTGACTTCCGTGCTTCAAAATCAGTCGCGGATGCGCTGCGTCCGTGAGGACGAAAGGCATTCCCTGACAAAGCGGTCGCGAGTCGACGACGTACTCGTCTTCCTTCTCAAAGGTTATTGGGTCACTCTTCATCGGGTCCATCAAGAAAGACTTACCCACCATCAGACCGGCAAGAGTTACAAAGGTTCCTAGACTGAGGGATAAAAACCTCTAAACCCCGTCAGTCGGGGATTTTACGGCTTTACCCTCGTAAACTTTCTTTAGACTACCGGTCGAATTGTCAAGCGTGTGAGGGCTGGAATCTAACGCCCCGATCAGGCGCGAACCACTGGCAGCAGGTCTTCGGCCGAAGTGGTGGGCTTTTGGCAAGCAAAGTTCTTGCAAATGTAGGCCGTCGGCTTACCTGAAATTGTACCGCGATGCTCCAGCAGCCTGTATTCGCTGGTCGGTTTCGAAACAACTACCAGCTGATTGGGGCGATAACCATTGTGAGCGCAGAAAATCATCTCTTTGAGGTCCGGACCGACCTCATTGGCAACAATCGCCACTTCCTGGTCAGAATGTATAAACAGGTCAGCTGCACAGAGCAAGTTGCCGAACTGGTCAGGTAATTTGCGGAAAAACGGAGCATAGAGAAGCAGCAAACTATTCGCGCGCGATATATAAGGATCGTGTCCGGTGATGCGTGCCAGTCTAACGAGATTCATCGTAGCGACCGAAGTCCCCGAGGGGACCGCGCCATCGAAGTGGCTGCGCGGGCGGGTGACCAGTTGCTCGTGGTCGTCGCTGGTGAAGTAGAGCCCGCCTTCTTCCTGATCATGGAAGCGCTCCAACATCACATCCGTAAGTGAGCGCGCGTTGGCAAGCCAACGTTCGTCCGGATCGGCCGAAGCTAAATCGAGCAGAGCCTGAACGAAAAATGCATAATCTTCAAGATAGCCGTTGAGCTTCGCTCTGCCCTTTCCGTAGGTTCTGAGCAAGCGACCGTCTTTGACGAGTTTTTCCAAAACGAACGATGCGCAGGTTTTTGCTGTTTCCAAATACTGCTCTTTGCCAGTCGCGACATAACCAGCGACGAAAGCCGAGATCATAAGGCTATTCCAGCTGGTCAAAACTTTCTCATCGCGACCTGGTCTAATCCGACTTTCGCGTGCGTGCAAAAGTTTTTCATTGAGTGGATGCAATCGCTCGAAAAACGACTCGACGCTCATGCCGTGATCCCGCGCAATTTCCTCGGGTGGTTTTCCAAAGTGAAGGGCGCTGGTGCCGTGCTCGAAGTTGCCTGTCTGCGTAACGCCATAGACTTCGCAAACCCATTCACCATCGGTGGTGCCAAGCACTTCTTTGATTTGCGCTGGCGTCCAGACGTAAAACTTTCCTTCCACGCCTTCGCTGTCCGCGTCAAGACTGGAATAAAACGCACCTTCGTTGGTTTTCAATTCGCGATTGACAAAGGACAGAATTCCTTCGGCGATGTCCAGCCAGTAACGCCTGCCGAGCAGTCGATAACCGTCGATGTACGTTTGACACATGAGCGCGTTGTCGTAGAGCATCTTTTCGAAGTGCGGGATAAGCCACTGGCGGTCTACCGAATACCGCGCGAAACCACCGCCAATCTGGTCGTAGATGCCGCCCATTGCCATGCGGTCGAGGGTGACCGTAACCAGCTCTTTGTGCGCTTCTTTAGCATTGGGAGATCTTTCCACTAAGTGATCGATGCAACGCAGCGACAAATTGATGTTGAACGTGTGGGGAAACTTCGGAGCATTTCCGAATCCACCAAACCGATGGTCGAAAATATCCAGCAAACGATCCGCCGCGTCTTGCAGATAGTCCTTTCTGATTGCTTGTACGGCGCCGGTTTTGCCTTCACTGCGTGCGTTGAGGCTATCGAGCATCTTCAAATGTTCGGTCACGCTGCCCGAACTTTCCTCCACCTCATGGCGTCGTTCTCTCCAAGCTTCGGAAAGTGCCGTGAGTAATTGAGTGAAGGACGGCATGCCGTGGCGCGGCTCCTTCGGAAAATAGGTGCCGCCAAAGAATGGCTTCAAATCAGGCGTGAGGAAAACTGTCATGGGCCAGCCGCCGTGCCCGGTCATCAGCTGGACAGCCTTCATGTAAATCTCGTCGATGTCGGTGCGTTCTTCCCTGTCGACTTTGATGTTTACGAAATTGTCGTTCATCATCCGCGCCGTCGGCTCGTCTTCGAACGACTCATGCTCCATAACGTGACACCAGTGACAGGCTGCATAACCGACCGACAAAAGAATTGGTTTGTCTTCTTTCTTCGAACGTGTAAGAGCCTCTTCGCCCCACGGATACCAGTCGACCGGATTGTACGCGTGTTGCAGCAAATAGGTGCTTGTTTCGTTGATCAGGCGGTTGGCACCGGCCGGAATTTCAGCCAGCAGAGGTTCGGGAGTAATGGTTTCGCTAGCAGTTTCGGAGCGGTCGACGCCATGCGTCGACCCTACAGCAGAACCACTTTCAGAAACAGTCTCGTCACATGCCGTCGACTGTACAGCAGGGACAGCATCCGGCTCGACAACAGGCGCAGCTGCAGCAAGGTCTTTTTCTTCTTGCTTATTTGCCGCAACCTTTTTTGCGTCCTTCTTCTTTTTCGACGCGCTCACTTTCGCTCTCCTATTGCCTGTCCATATGCTACAAGCGTGGATTCTACTGCCTTTTCCCATGTGATTTCCTTAGCGGTTGTCATTGCCGCTGAAGATAGGCGAGTAGTCAGTTCACGATCGTTCATAAGGCGGGCAATCAGCCCGGCTAGTTCCTCTGGATCAAGGTGATTTTTCAAGATGAGAGCATCATGGTTGTCGGTCAAAATCTCCGAAACACCGGACACAGCGCTCACGATTGGCACAAGTCCTCGCAGCATCCCTTGGATGGGTGACATTCCGAAGGGTTCTATTCGAGACGGTAATACAATCGCATCCGCCTGGCGATAGACGTTTTCCATGTCGTGACGAAAGCCAAGATATTCGACTTCTTTGTCTAACCCCAATCTAGACAGGCGGAACGCATCTGCAGGTTTTTTCGAAAGACCTGCAATCAATAAGCGACAGCTCTTGCCTCGGGATTTGAGCGTTTTCATTGCCTCTAGAAGTATGTCGAGACCCTTCTTGCGAAACCCTTTGCCGACGAAAAGCACAGTGAAAACATCGCCGTCTTTACGTGTCTGGTCAGCATCTGCGTTTCTATCCGTATGTGTCTCTGCTTTCGCATCCGAATGCGTTGCCAGCGTTGCGCCAGGATAAGAGATAACCGCTGGCTTTGAGCCCAGAGCAAAGGTTTTGTAGAAATCGTCTCTGGTAGTTTTGGAAGTGAAGTTCAAGCATTTTGCTGTGGTCGACAAATGTCTGTCCACCTCGTTTCTTGCTTGATAGGCACCAGTGAATGCCACCTTTGCGTTGTTGAGCAAGCGCTCCCAAGTTTTACCTACCTGCGAAAGACGGAAAACTGTATGGTTATGGAACGTAGCCACATCGACCGGATTGACCGGATGGTGCTGTGAGTGAACGATATCGAACGGTCCAGCCTCTTTCACTGCATTAGAAGTGAGTTCCAAATACCGCTTTAGCCGCTCGGCCTTCGAGAGTTTTTTTGCAGGCGCAGTAAACGTGTGAAATTTCAAATTCGGATGAGTCAGTTTTGACTGATTCTGTTCGCAAACAACAGTCACGTGCGCGCCGCGTTCAAGCAGCCCTTCTACGACTTTATGGCAATAAAGCTCTAGCCCACCTGCCGGTGAAAACAACCTTGAGACCATGCAGACGCGCAAGCCTGCCGGGTCAATGGGACTGGCACCGCTTGGTTTAGTGTCGTTAGTTGTTTGCACGAATTTGAAACAGCCGATTCAGCGAGCTCAGGACGGCTCAATCGAATCGTCTGCCAGATAATCGGCGCGGCTAACTTTGTCATTGAACCAGGTCGTTATGTAGGTGGCGACGACAACCACAACCAGGCTGGTCAATACAGACATTGTTCTCTCTCCGGTTGGAACCCTTCATGAGTACTGAAATTGTATTCCTGGCTTGCTATACCTGGACCACCATGAAAACTTATATCAATGAAATATAGTTAGCTTTGTGACGTGAGAATCACTCATTGCCAGAGCTTCAATCGTCAATCGTTCAGTTAAGGGTAGCGCTTCACTCAAATAGTTAGGCTCAGTTCTGCCAGGCTTTAACGATGCAAAATGCTCTGCCTGAGCTGTTTGCCGGAAACCTTTCGTGGGACCTTCCCGAACCTTTCGAGTGAGAAGTAGTATGCATCAGCTTTTGAGCGAATGAAATATGGGGAGATCCCCCCGAAACCCCACACAAAAACGCTTTAGCCGCTAGAATGAAATTAGGTACATGGTATCGAGTGTGCCTGTTTATATCCTTCCTGCCCAGCCGATTCCTTTCAATCGGTTATGTCTTGCGTTTGGGCTGTTTTTCGTTCTTCGCACTCACCGGATTCCAAGCCAGCTTAAGTCGTTCCCAGTGTCGTCTCCAGGTTCCGCACCCCATGGTACTTTTCACAACTGCAATTGCTTTCATCGCACTGCTTGCTTTTGCTCCGGCTGCAACAGCAAAAAGTGCTGACAAAGAAGGCGCGCGTGGACACATCGAAATCAAGGCTCCCGCCCGCATTGTGTGGGATGCCGTGCACAAAGAAAGAGCTGAAGATCCCGACCTCACCTACAGCAAAGTAGTTGAAAAACAGGGTGACAAAATCATGCTCGAGCAAAAGTTCAAAGGCATGCCTGTCATCGGCGAAGCCGTCTGTTTGATGGAACAGACCGAAACGGTCAATCAGCGTATCGACTACAAAATGGTTAGTTCGGACAAGTTCAAAGACCTTCGCGGTAGTTGGATTTTGACTGATCTATCCAATGGTCGCACAAAGTTAGAACTGCATTCGGTGCTCAATACAGGTTTGCCTTTCTCAGAACACATCATCAATCATGTGCTCAAAGGGCGCATCGCAAAAAGACTAGAGCGCGTGAAGGCATCGGCAGAAAGACTTCTCGAAGCAGAGTTACGAGCCGCGGCTCCGCTTCCTCAGCCGACTTTGGCAGGCAAGCACGACACCGAACTCGACTAGACCGTCCGCAAGTTAGAGCATTTGTGGTCTTACTTCGAAAATTGCCTGAGTCCACGAGCTTTAGCCACCGGCGGCGGCTAAAAGACCGTCGTACAGATGCATGTTGGCATCGAGAACAGAATTCAGCCCAACCAAAACCGACTCAACCCCGTCTTCTGTGTCGGAGAAAAACACCGCCAGTGCGACTGACTCGTCAGAGTGCTCGACTTCCACAGTTACGTGGTCGAACCATATATGGTGTTCTAGCCCGTGGTGAACAAAGCTATTCTGCATGTGGCGAAATTCTTCGATGGCCAGAATTTCGGTCGCAGTTATCGCGCCTGCGGAAATCGCCGCAGCAATCGATCCTGTATCCGATTCACTTATTTGCGGAAAATAGTACTGTGGAACCAGTTCCATATATTTCTGCACGCTGGGCTGAATTGGTGTTTTTTCCAATTCTTCAACGCTCACTCCGGCGCGGATGGACAAATCAAACAGTTGCAGTTGATGGCGATGGTCTGGATTGCCATTGCCGTATTCGTTGCGCACGTTTTCCAAGATGTAGCCGACCGCTTCTTCCGGCATGATAGTGGCGGCCTTCAATAAAAGGCGGCGCAATAATGATGCGTGTGCATCGTAATTAGCTAGAAATCCACGGATTTGCTCGTGGTTCAACTTTGTGCGATCGAGATATTCGAAAAGCGGATGACTTGCGCACGGATGCTTCGCCGCGATCTCACGCGCCATCTGCGCCATTTTTTCTTTTGGCACTGAACATCCGACGCGCCCGGCTTTCAGACGCGCTGCACTGTACTGTATTTCAACCATTACGATCTCAGGCTATCGGCTTTAGCAGGTTCGCGAACAGCTCCGGCTCCGGCTTTCGCCTCTTCAGGCTTTCCCATCTCGCCTTCAGCCTCTTCTTTTTCAAGGAGCCATTGCGCTTCGAGGGCGGCTTGGCAGCCGGTTCCTGCAGCGGTAACTGCTTGTCTGTAGACTGAATCCATTACGTCACCGGCGGCGAAAACGCCCTTGATATCGGTGAAGACGCCGTTGGACTTAATGTAGCCATTTTCGTCGAGCGGCAAATGTCCTTTGAACAAATCAGTGTTGGGCTGGTGTCCGATTGCGATGAAAACACCGTCGGCCGGCAGCTCTTGCACTTCATTGGTTTTGATATTGCGCACTTTGACGCTTGTGACTTCGCCTTTAGAAACGTCGTTGATGTCTTCCAAAACGGAGTTGAGCAGATAGTCAACCTTGGCGTTGCGCTTGCAGCGCTCAATCATGATCGCTGATGCTCTGAAGGCTTCGCGACGGTGGATGACTGTCACTGATGTGGCGAATCTGGTCAAGAACATCGCTTCTTCAAGCGCTGTGTCGCCACCGCCGACTACGAATACTTTCTTCTCTTTGAAGAAAAAGCCGTCGCACGTGGCACAGGCAGATACTCCGTGACCCATAAGTTTGTGTTCTGCTTCCAAGCCCAACAATTTCGCTGAAGCGCCGGTGCAGATGATTAGAACGTCGGTGAGAATTTCCTCGCTCGACGTCTTGATGGTGAATGGACGCTTCGAGAGGTCGATTGATTCGGCATTGTCGTAGATGTATTGGGTTCCGAATCGCTCGGCTTGAGCAATCATTTGCTCCATGAGCTCAGGACCCTGAATGCCATTAGGGAAACCCGGGAAATTTTCAACATCCGTGGTAATGGTCAATTGACCGCCGGTTTGCAGCCCCTGGATGACCAGCGGCTCAAGGTTGGCTCTGGCTGCGTAAATAGCTGCGGTTAAACCGGCAGCTCCAGACCCAAGGATTGTGACTTTCTTTCTGATTGGCATCGGCTCTATACCCCGGACTCGTCCTTAAATTGTAGGACCGCAAACGGCTTATATACAGATGATTCACGATAACTTATCAATTGGCATCCCCCCTCCCTCGGAAGAATGCGTAGCTATCAAACGCGAAGCGCATTATCTAACGCGGGTTTCTAACCCACTGTTCAAAACTTGGTTGCAAAGGAGGGGCGCAATTTAATCGTCAACCGCATCGACACTGAGGTTGGTTACGCTGGTGACACTCGGTCTCAGCCCAAAAGGCAAATTTACACGCAAAGTATCGAAATCGGACAGCAGCTTTAGCTTTTGCTCCTGCAGTTTTATCATCGCCCGGGTTGCGCCCGCATCCTGAGCGGCGATTGCACCGACAAGCTGGCTCAATCGTTCTAGATCATTCAGTTTTCCCAACAACTGCTGCGCTTTTACAAGCTCTAGATTGGTCAGACCGAAAAAGTCTGCAAGCAAATAACGCCAGGCTTTAACGACCAGCCGCAGTTCGTGCAGTTCTGAAGGTGTATGAGCGTGTGCCTCAAGGGCGCGTGCCGTATCTTCTTGCTCGGCAAGTAGCGGCTCTAAGTGGCTGTATGCCGATTGAAAAAGCTTTGACGAACCGGCATGGCGAACAGCTATTTCTTGCGGGCGCTTCAGCAAAAACTTAAGAAGGCTTTTCGCCATCTTCTTTACTTCAATCTTTTCCAGGCTCTTCGCTACTTTCTTTCCGGCTTTGGCGCGTTCTTTCTTAAACACTTTGCGCACGGATTCAGGCAGTTCGTACTCTTCCGCGAATTCAAGGTTGACGTCCCAATCGCGCGCGTTGCCCAGCATTTTGTGCAGCTTCCTCAGCTTGCTGCCGGTTTTCTTCCAGAATTTCTTGTCGCTCCAGCCGTCGCGCTCCAGAACTCCCCAGATAGATTCCCAACGCCTCAATACCACGCGAGTTTCATGCACTAGTTTTGGCGCCGGCTCTTTGCCCAGCTTTGCCTTTGCCAGTTTTTTCAGCACTTTCTCTACATCTTCATAGATGCCGAGCGCGGCTTTCTGTTCTAGCTCCAGCCATGGTTGTTCGCGCAAGTGGGGCGGCGCCGTTTCTGGGGCTTCGCGGATACCTTGCAATCGACTCAAGCGATTTTCGAGAGGAATCAGAACCATAGCTTATTTCATCCAATCCTCAATAATCTGTTTTGACCGTTTGACCACCAGGTCTTTGCCGCCTCTTGCGTACACAGCCTGCGCACGCTCGACGAATGAAGGCATGGTCACCTTCTTGTACTCCGGCAGGTGATGCGGGTTTTTCAAGAATTGGCGCAATGGCATTGCTGCTTTCGACCAGACATAATTTTCCGCTAGATTTCGGGCTCCCTGGCGACATTGTTCTTCCCTTTTTGGGTCGGCCAATAACTCGCTGATTGCGCGTACCCAACCATCTACATCACCGTAATCCAGTGCACGACCGGCTTTGTTCGCTTCGATTAATTCCGCGAGCTGATCACCACCTGTAGTGAGCACCGGTAATCTCGCCCAGAAATAGTCGAGCAAGCGGGTGCGGAAAGAAAAACGCGTCTCCGGAAGATCGAAGTGCGCCGAGACACCGATGTCGGCGTCGAGCAAGTAATTGACACGGTCTTCATAAGGCGTCCACTCTTCATGGAAAAAGACGATGCGATCGAGAACATTCAATTCCTTCGCCAGCTCTTTCGCCTTTAGCGCCATGGGCATGAGCGGAACTTGAGGGTTGGGCGATTTCATGCCCATGAAAAACAATCGCAAATTCGGAATGGTTTCTGATGCTCGTGCGGCCGCGCGTATAACTGTGAGTGGATCGAACCAATCCCAGATGCCACCGCCCCAAAGCAAAAGTTTGTCGTCTTCGCCGATGCCCGGAATGTTTCCCTTGGCTCCTTTGCCTCGTCTGACCGGCTCACCCTCCTGCAATCCGAACGGAATTACATCGATGAGTTTGCGCATTGATGGGTCAAAGGAATACATGTCCGGATTGACTCTTCCGAGCGCGCAGTAGCGACCTATCCAGTAATCTCGCTGACGCTCGGATGCGCAAACGGAAAAATCGCATGCCACCATGTGCTGTTCCAAAACTTTGTGCATCAGCCTATAGCTGGCATTGGCAGCCACATCAGAGTTTTGATATTGAACCAGAATCGAAAACAGATATGGGTCGTACAGGTCTACGGTCAGATATTTGCCCAACGCCGCTAGACCCGGATACGGCTTCAGCACGTTGGCTTGAATGAAAATAGCATCATGCTGAGCAGCGAGATTGTAGAGAGCAGATTTGCTCAAACCGCTCTTGAGCTGAAAGTTTTTTGGAAGATTTCGCCTCTCTTTTAGCTCTCGGACAACGTCATCCGGTATTTTGTGCGGCGTGAAAACCGTCACATCTACTTCATCGCTCAGAGTCAGCCCCAGTTCAAAGGCTCGAATCGCCGGGCCCGCCATTTGTCTGGCGATCGGCTCCAGCGTGACAAAAATTATGCTTTTGCAGGCACTCACAGAGACTCACCGCCAAACTGCAAAACCGCTACTTACTCAAGTCTAAGGCTCTTTTCAGAGCCCGGATAAGAGCTTTCTTCGAAGGCGCAATTATATCTAATCCAGTAAGTCTGAGGTGGCTTTCAAGGGATTATGTACAATATGTTGTTTCATCGCGAACCAAAACCCTTGGCTGGCAAAATGGCAAACCCACTCATAAGCGTCGTAATACCCAACTGGAACGGCAAGAAGTTCCTCGCCGGATGTCTGGATTCTCTCAAGGAGCAGACATACGAGCCGATTGAGGTAGTGATTGTCGACAATGGCTCCAAGGATGGGTCTGTCGAGTATCTGCATGAAAATTACCCTTACGTAAAACTTGTAACATTTCCGGTCAATACAGGCTTCAGCCCCGCAGTCAATGCAGGCATCAAAGCATCGACCGGCGAGATGGTGGCGCTTCTGAACAACGACACTGTCGTTGATCCCAACTGGATGTTAGAACTCGTGAAAGCGATGAAAGAACATCCGGAAGCCGGCAGTGCCGGCTGCAAAATGCTTGCTTACGACGATCACGCGTTGTTGGACGGGGCTGGCGATGGATATCGACGCGGCGGACTGCCTGGACGTATAGGACACAAAGAGCGAGATACCGGGCGCTTCGATCGCAAACGCTACTTGCTTGGTGCTTGCGGAGGAGCGGCGCTCTATCGCCGCGAACTCTTCGCCGACATCGGCTATTTCGATGAAGACTACTTCGCCTATCTCGAAGACGTAGATCTCGGCTTGCGCGCGCAAGCTGCTGGCTACAAGTGCATTTATGTGCCGACCTCGATTGTTTATCACCTCGGTTGCGGCACCACAGGCAGTGGCTATAGTCCACTGGTCGTTCGTTTATCGGCGCGCAACAACTGGAATACTATTGTCAAAAACATTCCCACGCCGCTATTGTGGAAATTCTTGCCGCACATTTGCTTCTGGCAGTTCTACTATCTTGCCGTAGTAACTGTCCGCGGAGGTCAGCTCGTGCCCTGGCTCAAGGGTACTTTTGATGCTGTAAAACTTCTTCCGAAGATGCTCGAAAAGCGTCGCGAAATCAATCGTCTGAGAAAGACATCTCTCGAGTATATGGAACAGCTGATCGTTGAAAGCGAGAAAGATCTAGGCGATTCCAAAGCTCGTCTGTACAAGCAGCACCTCGCTTCAATCGGCTCCCGGTAAGAGTTTAGCTTTGAAACTCGTGGGGGCGCGTTGCGCGCGGCTCTGTTTTATGCGCTCCGGTCCTTGCTGCGCGCGGACCTCCGCTCGCCTTTTCTACTCGCTTTGGACGCCTTCTCGGCGACCTTCGCTCGTCCGCCTGTGTTTGTAGGGGCGGCGTTCACGCCGCCCGCGCGAAAAGGCGCATGCCATGCGCCGCTTCGCGAACCGGGCGACGCATGGCATCGTCCCGACGATTATTGTGAGTTTTCTTCGGCTGATTTGGGCAGCACTGCAAGCGCTTGCTGGCAGAGTTTTACCGCCTCGCTCAAGCGTACGACAGTATTTTCTAACTGCTGTTGTGCTTTCGATGACTTGCGCGAATCGATCAGATCCACAGATTGCCGCAGCGAAGTGAGTGAGTCATCGATTAGAGTTTCTGAGTTTGAAATCAAGTCAACGACTTGTTTTAAGCGATAGGTCTCGTCTTTGGCACGACAATCTCCGCAATATCCAAGAATGTCGAAACGACTGGACCTATGGTCGAAGCCCTTGCGTTGAGCAACAGATTTACCAAAGCCGCGTATCAAATCGTCGATAAACTCAATCGTCAATCCGCAGCCCAGGCAGATCAAGTGGTCGTGGTCCGGACCTTCTTCGGCTGGCTCATAGCGCATACCGCGGTCACCGGAAACAGTGTTGACGTTGCCGTCTGCCTTTAATCGATGCAGATTGCGATAAACAGTCGAGAGGCTGAGTTCATAGCCCATCTCAATTGCACGTTCGTACACCTCCGCCGCAGTTACGTGGGTGCCTTTCGGGAATGACTTGACAATGGTGGATATCGATTCCTGTGACTGACCGTGGCGCCCTGCTTTTTTCGCAGACTTGGAAAGACCGTCTCGGTCCTCTTTGCCTTCGCGATCCTCTATATGTTCGTCGGAGGGATCAAGTTGTGCTTTATTTGGCGATGGATTTTCGAGATTGTCGCCAGGCTTGTTTGTCATCGTATTGAAAACGCTATTGAGAAAATTGTCAGTTCAGATAAAGATGATATTCCTTCGTGCTCTACGGTGTCAAATTGCAGAAGGGCTGGGATTTATGGGTCGTTACGTTAGCCGAAAATGCGCATGACAATCTTGAACGAGTTTCTCATTTAAGATTTCTTCTGACAAGCTTGTTAAAAGCAACCCTGTCCGAAAATTTCATTTTTGTCCCTGTCTAAAGGATATAAAAATGAGGTATGGTTAATTGACAGAGCAAATCGCAAATAGTAACGTTTTAGCGGTCTCGGTAGTGAGAATGATTTGCAAAATTTGGCAAACTCCTTGCAGTCATTGGCATTGTCGTAGCTCTCGTGAAAATTCCACAGTCAATTTGGATCTGTTTGATCTGTCTCGAGTTGATTGAGGAGCCAAAGACAAAATCGAAAAATCGGCGCTGCCGGAGTACGCTCTCTAACTCCAAAAGTGCCGATTTTTTGTTTGGAAAGATCTGACGCGATCTGAAATGATCTGAAATGATTTGAAGCGGATTGATTGATATAGTTCGGAGCGCCAGCCTTTTCAGGTCAAGAAGTGAAAGTCTCAATCAACAAAGAAAGTGCAGTTCCGATTCGCGATCAGTTGATCGAGCAGATCGCTCTGCAAATCGCATCCGGAGCGTTGAAGAGTCAAGAAAAGCTGCCGAGTATTCGCGCTCTGGCTCAGCGTCTCGGCATTCACTACAGCACTATTACCGCTGCGTACAATCATTTGGCCGGAGTCGGGCTTCTGGATATTCGCCAGGGCTCAGGCGTGCGAGTTGCCGGAAAGGCCAAGGCCGAAGTCAAAAACACCGATCTCACCAAATTGTGTCAGGATTTTTTGGCAATGGTCAGTGAAAACGGTTTTTCCCGCGATCAAGTGAAACCACTTTTGCAAAGCATGCTTGAGAAGAAGCCTGTGAAGCGCATTATCGTTGTTGATCGAAACAAGGATTTCCATGCTGTCCAGCTTGCAGAGTTGCAGCCTGAGTTTTCCAATGAAATTGTCGCAATGACAACAGAGGAAATGCAGGACCACAAAGATTGGCTGCCTGATTCCCTCGTCATTACCAGTCTTTACCACGTGTTCGCGTTCGAAAACTTGATTGCGGATCGCACTCGTTTGATTGTTTGTGATATTGAACCGGCGCGTCAAGAGCTAGACCATGTGCAAGAACTGAAGGATGGAAGTCTTGTGCTGTTAGTTTCGCAAAGCCAGACACTGCTCAATATGGCGACGAAACTTTTGGCTGCGCAACGTGGCGAACAGATTGCCGTGAGATCTGTTTTGACGACAGACGAAACCGAACTTAAGTACATGATGAAGTACGCGACAATTGTTATTTGCGATTTGGCAAGTCAATCGGTGGTTGCTCAAGTTGCAGGCAAGACGCCGTTTATGGTGTTTCGTCTTTATTCGAAACACACAATCGAACGCATCAAAGAGCGCCTGAAAAACTGGGGCTAAATTGAAGATTCGTACGGGAACCGCATGCGGTTCCCAGGCTGGGAGGCACATGTGCCTCCCCTACAGATTCTGGGTTGCCTAACGCGGAATGACACCGAGACCTGGTCTGTCAGACAGTTTTAAATAACCATCGTCATAGACAGCACCGAGGTAAGGGTCGTCTGACAAAAGTAACGCGCCGTCGAGATCAAGATGATCCACGAGCGATGCGAGGTGAACTGCCGCGGTGACGCCTACCGAAGATTCAATCATGCAACCGAACATAATCTGCATGGAGAAAGCCCGTGCGGTGTGAATTACTTTCAGCGCTTCGAGCAGTCCACCGGTTTTTGCCAATTTCACGACGACACCGTCTATGGCACCAGCGAGTCGGGCTACATCGTTGGAGCGGCAAATACTTTCATCTGCATAAATTGGGATGGGAGAGCCTTCTTTGACCATTTTCCAATCATCGTAAAGTGCATACTTCGGCAACGGTTGTTCAATAAATTGAACGCCATTTTCGTGCAAGAATTTCGACATCTCGATTGCTCGCTTAGGAGTCCATCCACCGTTTGCATCAACGCGCAGCGGTAGATCCGGAGCCGCTTTGCGCACGCGCTTGATGATCTCGTGATCGAAGGAAGTTCCTTGTTTGACCTTCAGAACTTTGTATCCTTGTTGTACCGCTTCGTGAGTCTTTCTCTCGATCATATCGGGATCGGCAATGCCGATGGTGAAGTCGGTGATCGGTGGCTGCAGGTTAGACAGTCCGAGCATTTTGTAAGTCGGGCAACTCAAAACTTTTCCGCAGAGATCGTGCAGTGCCATTTCGACTGCCGCTTTGGCAGAGGCATTACCGGCGATTGCCTTGTCCATTCGACGAGATATTTCTGCAATTGCAAATGGATCGTCGCCGAGAATATCCGATTTTGCAAATGTGTCGAGAACAGCCATGACAGTCGCTTGGCTTTCATTGTGATATTCGGCTGGAGCGGCTTCGCCCAGTCCGGTCAGACCTTGATAATCAAGTTTGACGAGAACGTTGTGGGTTTTTTCCGATGTTCCGTACGAAATGCCAAACGGGTGTGTCGTCGTCATCTCCAACTTTTCGAAATTCAATGCAATCGCATTTTTTGCGCGTGTTGTGGTGCTCACTTGTTGTTCTCCTCGTTGGCAATGATGGCGTCGAAAAGTTCTTTAACTCCGTCACGGACCGGATCTTGGCATGGCAGCCCGGTTTCTTCCCGCGCTTGTTGAATTGCGCGGTCTGCATCTTCCTTGCTCATGCCCCATGTGTTCATGGCAATTCCGACTACTTTAGCTGGTCTTAACAGTGAAGCCATATGCTCATTTGCTTTTATTGTCGTAGTGAGCGATGGCAAAGGTAGTGGCAGTTCGCAAATATTCGTCTTGGTCGCCTTTGTGACCAAAATCATAGTCTTCGGAGCCGAGCCATGTATCAGCGCCAGGCTCACTCCGGAAAAACCCGGGTGCGAGAGCGAACCTTGACCTTCGACAAAGATATAGTCGTGGTCTTTGGCGGCGTTCATCACCATCTCTTCGGTGGCGCCTGCCATAAAGTCGCCGATGACACGGTCGATAGCGATGCCTTCGCCACAAATCATGATGCCGGTCTGACCGGTTGCGACGAATTTGCTGCGCTTGCCGCGGCGCCTCGCTTCAGCGTCTAGTTCCAGCGAAGCTGTCATTTTGCCGACCGAGCAGTCGGTGCCGACGGTCAGTACTACGTGTTGCTTCAGGTTCCTTGCCAGCCCCGCGCCCACCGGCAGTGGCATTGGCGGTTTGCGAACGTCGAAAAGCCTCCGCCCGTGCCGCTTGGCGACGGCTGAGATTTCGGCGTCGTTCTCAAGAAAATCGTGCAGACCATTAACGATATCCATACCGGATTCCAGCGCATGGATGATGTCCTTGCGCCAGTGCGGCGGCAGCGCCCCGCCTGTCCAGGCGGTTCCTAAAAGGAGGGCTGAGGGTGAGTGTTTGAGAGAATCGCCCACAGATGCCACTATGGGCGCATCGCAGTTCAGACCAACCGCCTCGCGTACAGTTGCCCCAGACTTTTCGCTATCAATGACCGCCGCCACTGGGTTTCGCCCATATCGGATCACTCCCTCGGCAGTCTTTGCATGTTTCTTTCCAAACTCGCCTTCCGCATAGATAGCCAGACGCGCTTGGGGTTCGAGATAGGTTGCCACAGCCCGCTCCATATAACTGGTGAGATTTCAAGTGAGTCGCCAATTATGGCGACATATATTGTTAAATTGCAAATCTAGCAAGATTAGGTCTTCAATACCCTAGAATTATATGAGGAGTCTTCAGAGGGGGATTCTACATCTGGCGCCAGCGGGGCTCCGTTCCTGAGTGCGTGCCGGTGTTCACGGCAGACGCCGTCGACAAATCGAGGCATTTTAGTCTGGGTTGTCGAATGTTGAGAAATTACTTTAGCTTCGGATGATCCATCCGGACGCATGTCAAGATCAGTCTGGGAGACCTGTTGAATGTCAACGGAAGACGACGACAAAATTTCTAAACCCGAAGAGGGACAGGAGTCGCAAGCACCCGCGCCGGCAGCCGGCAACGGCTCCAGTGAGCCTTTAGCGGAATTGGAAGCGCCAAAAAAAGAAGAGGAGAAGGGCGGCGGGCGAATGAACGCTGCGAAAGCTTTCTACCGAGCGATGTATGCCGGTGAGGATGCGGCTCCTGAAGATTTCGGCATGGATATGGGCAGACCCGCGGGTCAAGGTCAATCGTCAGCGGCTGATACTCAGCGCATTAGAGATTTAGAGCAACAAGTCGCCGAACTCGAAACAAAGAATGCTGAGACCGATTCTCACATGAAGCGGCTTGCTGCTGACTTTGAAAATTATCGCCGCCGCACGGAAAAAGAGCGTGAAGAGTTTTCCGCAAATGGTGCACTTCGTGCAATCGAAGCTATATTGCCTGCGGTTGACGATTTAGACCGCGCGCAGCAGACACTCAATCCCAACATGGAATCCAAAGCGATTTTGGATGCATTCCGCCTCTGCGCCAACTCATTCACGCGTTGCATGGAGCAAGTTGGAGTCAAGCCGCTGACCGTAATCGGCGAGCCTTTCGACCCACGCTTGCATGAGCCTGTGCAAGAAATCAAAACCAATCAATATCCTGATTCGACCGTTATCCATGAGCTTCGTCGCGGTTTTATGTTCAAAGATCGCGTATTGCGTCCTGCTCTGGTCAACGTAACTGCTGCACTCAGCGAAGAAGAAGCCGCTGAAGAAGCTGCCAAAGCCGCAGCTGCCGCCGCAGCCGCTCCGCCTGCACCGGCCGCCACTCCTGACTGGGTTGGCGATGTAGCTGCAGCAGAAGCCGCCGCCTCGCCGCAAGCGGAAGCAGCACCTGCTGAAGCCGAAGCACCGGCAGAAGCCACCGTCGCCGAAGCGCCTGCCGCTGAAGCCGCGCCGGCTGCCGAAGCCGCCCCAGCAGCCCCTAGTGCCGAATCCACCGGACAAGCTTTGCAAAATCTGGTTAAGACTGACGATAGCTCAAGAGGCGCAGGTACTGAGACCGTCGACATCAACATTCCTCCGGTAAATGAATTGCCCGAAATGGAATTGACCGCTTCGGCCGCGGAAAGCAGCGATGCTGATGATGCGGTTCAGGTCTACGAAATCTCTGAAGAAGATGCCGTTGACGTGCCCGTAGAAGAGCTTCCTGAAGCCCAGCCTGCGAAGGTAACAGACGACTGATGACTAGCGACCGGATAATCGGCATAGATCTCGGCACCACCTTCTCGTGCGTAGCCATTTTTGAAGGTGGCAGTCCGACTATCGTGCAGAATTCCGAAGGAGCGCGCACCACACCATCGGTGGTGGCGTTTACGAAGTCTGGCGAGCGCCTGGTTGGAGAACTCGGTAAGCGTCAGGCGGTTACCAATCACCAGCGCACAGTGCAGTCGATCAAGCGCGAGATGGGCACCAATTATCGCGTCAACATAGATGGCGTGGATAATAGCCCGGAGCAAATTTCTGCAATGATTTTGCAGAAGTTGAAGGCTGATGCTGAAGCTTATTTGGGCGAAACCATTAGTCGGGCAGTTATCACCGTGCCTGCTTATTTCAACGATCTGCAAAGACAGGCGACGCGCGATGCTGGTCAAATTGCCGGTCTCGATGTTATGCGCATTATCAATGAACCGACCGCGTCGGCTCTTGCGTATGGTCTCAATCGGCTGTCTGAGCATGCCACCATTCTGGTTTTCGATCTTGGCGGCGGAACCTTCGACGTATCCATCCTTGAAATCACCGATGGCGTCTTCGAAGTGAAAGCCACTAGCGGCAACAACAGACTGGGCGGAGACGACTTCGACCAGGCGATTATGGACTGGCTTGTTGATGAGTTTCGCACCAGCACCGGGCTTGATATTTCCAATGATTTGATGGCGCGCCAGCGCTTGAAAGAAACCGCCGAGAAAGCCAAGATTGAATTATCATCGGCTATTTCCACGGAAGTGAATTTACCGTTCTTGACCGCCGATGCTTCGGGTCCAAGGCATTTGCAAGCCACCCTTACTCGCACCAAGTTCAACGAATTAAGCCATCATCTGGTTGAGCAGACGCTTGGTCCTCTTCATCAAGCACTCGAAGACGCAGGACTGTCGCCGGACAACATCGAGCAGATCATTTTGGTTGGTGGCTCAACACGTATTCCTGCTGTGCAAGACAGCATTCGTCGTTTCTTCGGCAAAGATCCGTCTAAGTCGGTTAATCCCGATGAGGCAGTCGCACTCGGAGCAGCCATTCAAGCGTCTATTTTGGCGGGCGATGTTCAAGACGTTTTGCTTCTGGACGTCACTCCCCTTTCGCTTGGAATTGAGACTGCCGGTGGTTTGTTTACTCGAATCATTGACCGCAACACTACAATTCCAACCAGCCGCACGATGACGTTTACGACGACAGAAGATGGTCAAACATCAGTTGAAGTGCACGTTTTGCAAGGCGAGCGCGAAGTCGCTAATGCCAATATGTCGCTGGCAAAATTCCATCTGACCGGAATTCCTCCGGCACCACGAGGAGTGCCAAAGATCGAAGTCACTTTCGATATCGACGCTGATGGAATTCTTCATTGCTCTGCACGTGACCACGGCTCCGGCATCAAGCATTCAATTACCGTTCAGCGCAGCACTGGTCTCAGCCCGGACGAAGTCGAAGCTTTGCAAAAAGAAGCCGAGCAATTCGCCGATCAGGATCGCTACACCAAAGAAAAAGTTTCTACAACTGTCGCAGCCGAAGCACTTTACGCTGAAGCCGAACGGACTATCGAAAAATATGGCGACCGTGTCGACAAGGCTGTCGTTGAGAAAGTTAAGCGCTCGATGGCTACTGTGAAAGACGCGCTAGTTAGAGAAAACCTCGAAGACCTCAAGTCGCACAAAGCCGGTCTCGATGTTTCACTCCTCGAACTGGGCCGCGCGATTCACACGAGTGGCAGGCAGACAGTGCCTCCGACCACCAAGAAGAAAAATCCATTGATGGAATCCGGTCCGATCGAATTAGGCGAACCAGGTCAATTGAAGCCAGAACTATTGATTCAGGCTGACTCTTTGATCAGCGAAACAGACAAGTTTATTGAACAGAATTCCACTCTCGAAGCGGTTCTTCTCGATCGTCTCGCTAAAGCGGGCGCGGTTATGAGAAAAGCGTTGGAAAGCGGAAATCCTGAAAGTGTAAAAGCTGAGCTCAACACGCTCAACACGATTCTGCAGGAATGCAAGAAATCAGTTCCTACCGGCAACGAAAAGAAGTCGGTCAAAGGTGGCGAAACGCTCGACGCGGGTCGTCAGAAATCTTTTAGTGGGGGCGATTCCTGACTTAAAATCGTATGCTGAGAATTGACCGAATTGGTCGTTCTGAGATGCGTAATTTAGTCGGGTAAACTAGGTAAACAGGTATCACGATGGCTACTATGACGAGCAAGAAAGATTACTACGAAACTTTAGGTGTCCCGAAAAGCGCAAGCGCAGAAGAGATCAAAAAATCCTTCCGCAACAAAGCACGTCACTTGCATCCAGACAATAAGGACAGCGGCGACGAGCAAGCGTTCAAAGAGCTGGCAGAAGCTTACGAAGTGCTTTCTGACCAGCAAAAGCGAGCCAACTACGACCGCTATGGACACGAAGGTGTCAAAGGCGCCGGTCAAGGGTTCGACAATTTCGACTTCAGCAATTTCTCCGGCTTCGGCATGGATGATATTGTCGATATGCTGGATTCCTTCTTCGGCGGTGGTGGCGGCATGCGCGGCGGCCGTCGCGGCGGACCTGAGCAAGGCGCCCATCTCAAGTTCGACATGGAGATCGAGTTTCTCGACGCCGTATTTGGCACAGAGAAGACCGTCAATGTTCGTCGCCTAGAAGACTGCGAATCTTGCAGTGGCTCGGGTGCTGCGCCAGGCAGCAATCCGGTACCTTGCGTCACCTGCGCCGGAGTCGGTCAGGTTCAGCAAGTAATCAACACATTCTTTGGTCAAGCCCTGCGCGTGATCGCTTGCCCTGCCTGCCACGGCTCTGGCAGCAAAATCGATAAGCCCTGCAAAGATTGCAAGGGCGAAGCGCTTGTCCGCAAGCAGAAAGAATTTCAAATCAAAATTCCTGCCGGCATCGACTCGGGTACACGTCTGCGCGTTCAAGCCGGCGGTGATAAGGGACGCAAGGGCGGTCCGTTCGGCGACCTCTTTGTTGTGCTGCATATAAAAGAACACGAGACATTTATTCGCGACGGCGAAACAATCCACATCCGTCAGCCTATCAGCTACTCGTTGGCTGCTCTCGGTGGCGAAATTTTGGTGCCGACTGTCGAAGGGGCCAAGCCGCTCAAAATCAACGCCGGGACACAAACCGGTACCACGATGACAATGAAGAACTTGGGCGTGCCGCGCTTTACCGGACAACAACGCAGAGACAATCGTCGTGGCGATCAGATCGTGCATTTGCTTGTCGAAACACCGACAAAGCTCTCCGGCGAGGAGAAGAAGCTTTTGGAAAAACTTGCCGAGCTGCGCGGAGAGCGCCTGACTCTCTCGAAAGCCGACATCGCGAAGGCGGAAGAAGCTAACAAAGAGAATCACAAAGAAAACAACGACAAGAACGACTCTGGCAAAAACCAAGAGAAGAACGAAAAAGCCGCTGATAATGGCTCGGACAAGCCCTCTAGCGAATCTCCTGGGTCGAAGTCAGAGAAAGCTGATTCGAAAAAAGACGCAGGAAAGAGCGCTAAGAAGAAAAAGGATGAATCCAAAGACAACTCCTTTTTGGACAAAATTGTTGACGCATTCAGACCAAAAAATGGCGAGACGCAACATTAGGATTGGAAGACTCGCGGTTGCTGCTTTGGTAGCAGTGTCGGCGATGTGCTCCCTTACGCCTTTTGCGCTGGCTACGCGTTTGCCTGCGGATTTGAAAACACAAATCGGCACGCATATGCCTGCGGTAAAACTCTTTCGCCTCGATGGTTCGTTGCAAACCGGCGCTGGTGATTTGTACTTGCCTCTAATGCCTCCTGCAGGTTTTCAGCCAGTCAAAGGACAGGAGGTATTAGCCGCGCTACCTTCGAGTGGAAAGCCCGATCTCATTGTGTTCGGCAGTGGATGGTCTTTTCTTAGAGTCACACAGCAAGGTCCTCATCGCAGCTTGAAACTGCCTGATGGTATGAGCGAGAAGTTGAAGAAACACATTCTCACTTCCAAATTTCCATCCGATCTTCTTGTGCCTGACGGATTCGTCTTGCCGCTGTCACTGAAATCAATTCGCAGCGATGTTGCAGTCAACATCATCGACGACCTGTCAATCTTGAAGCAGGCTAAAGAGGCAGACTTTGTGCCCGATGCAAGTGGCGCTGGAGTGGTCATTGCCACTTCACCAAATTGCGGAAAGCTTGCGATAATCGACGACAAGTCATTCAAGAAAATTGATGAGATTCCTACCGAGGGCACTCCCTGCGGTATCACCTATTTTGGCGGAATAGTCTATGTTGCAGATCAAACGAAGCATAGAATTCTTCAATTCGATCCGACCAAACGTGTTTTTCTTGGGCAGATAGATTTGCCGACAAAGTGCGCACCGAAAGGCGTTGCAGCGCTCAAGCAAAGTAAACTGCTGTATGTGTCCGAAAGCGCAACCAATCAGATTGCTGTACTAGAAATTCCTTCGGGTAAAGTACTTTCGAGAACTAAAGTACCTGCCGGACCCGGGCGTCTTGCAGTCACTCCTAGCGGCAGTCACTTGCTAGTATTGAACGCTACGGCTGGAGTTTTGACCCTCGTCAATACTGCAACCCAGCGCATGGTTGCTGCAATTCCAATCGGTCCGACTCCTGGGTTCATGACCGTCAGCAAGGACAGTCAATTGGCTTTCGTCGCAAGCAAAGGCGCTAACACTGTAACTGTTGTCGATTTGAACAAGAAGGCTGTTGTACACAAATTCCCGACCGGCACGTCGCCCACCGGTGTTGCTTTGAACAATGATGAAACGAAATTGTTTGTCGCCAACGCAAAAGAGAACACTATCTGGGTCTTGGACCTAAAGACAAAAGAAAAGGTCGAAGAAATCAAATTGCCTCTGGATCTGGATTTCCCTGGCGAAATAACATTGATGCCAGACGGCGAGCACTTGCTTGTGTCCAGCGAAGCAACTGATACTGTCGGTATCTTGAACACCAGCACACTGAAGTTTGAAACTCAACCAATCATCGGCTTTACCAGCGACGAAATCAAATGGTTCCCCGTCGCCAGCGCGAAAGCTAGTCGGTAATTTCGATTTGTCGAATCTTCTAAGGACCAAAGGGGATTGGTATTCCTTTGAAAAATCCCCGTGAACGTTCGATCTCAAAGTGCGGAAAGTTGGACTCTGCCACAAATGTTCTTATTTTTTCTTCTTCAATTTTCGAGAAGTTTTTTGGCAAGGTTATTGCGAGCGATTGCCTTTTAACATCCTGTTGGAGAAAGGGAAGCAATTCTTCTCGTGTAAACATTGAATCCGAAACAACTTGCGTACGAACATCACTATTTGGACATTTGATTTCCATTCCAATATTCATTGTGAGTTGATCCGCCGTAGCGACGCACTCTAGTTCTCGTAGTCCACTATACTTGGCTATACTGGCGTTTTCGCTTTTCGCTTTTGTCATTCGTCTTCTGGCTGCGTAAACATCATCCGCCTTCAAGTCGCAAGTGACGATTCTTCTAAAACCCACGGCTCTTATCAGTTTCTTGAGCGATTCGTTCAGCAATCCATGCTTTCGCTGACAAACCAGAATCAGGTCCTTTTGCCGCTCTCGTCGAAGGAAGCCTCGTAAGAATTCCTGTGAAAAGTACAACGGCTCTCTCTTTCCATTCCTAATACAACCAATTCCTACATCAAGGGAATTCGCATCCTTGATAGACAAAACAATATCGGCTTTTCTAATTTCGTCGCTATAGCTTTTGGCCTGCGTTGGAAGGCAAGCCAAAACGATTAGGACTAAAGGTCGTGCGAACTTGAAGTAGCTAACCTTCATACGCTGGTGTGAATTGATTGTGCACCTTGTTTAAGAACTTTGTTACGCTCGATTGATAGAGCAGGTCCACAGTGCCGACCGGGCCGTTTCTTTGTTTTGCAATGATAATTTCTGCTTCGCCGCGCTTATCTGATTCCGGGTTGTAGTATTCATCCCGGTATATAAACATCACAAGGTCCGCATCTTGCTCGATGGATCCCGATTCTCTCAAGTCTGAAAGCATCGGGCGCTTGTTTTGGCGAGCTTCTACGGCGCGTGAAAGCTGAGACAGTGCTAGCACCGGGCAACTCAATTCACGAGCAAGCTGCTTGAGCGAACGCGAGATTTCCGATACTTCCTGTTGACGGTTGTCGGTTGCTTTTCTACCCTGCATCAACTGGATGTAGTCGATGATTATCATGCCGATGCCTTTGCACTCTGATTTCAGGCGGCGGCATTTTGCGCGGATTTCGTTGGCTGTGACCATCGCGGAGTCGTCGATGAAGAGCGGCGCTTCGCCGAGTCTACCCATTGCGAGTGCGAGTTGAGTCCAGTCATTCGTATGCAGGTGACCGGAGCGCAATCTGTTAGCGTCGATGCCTGCTTCCGCGCACAGCATTCTCATTACGAGCTGTTCGCGCGACATTTCAAGACTGAAGATAGCGACCGGAAGATTAGCTTCCTGTGCCACGTACTGCCCGATGTTGAGAACGAACGCTGTTTTACCCATGGAGGGGCGAGCCGCGATGATGACCAAGTCGGAAGGGTTAAATCCGGACGTCATAGCATCGAGGTCATAGAAACCTGAAGGTGCGCCGGACAATGCGTCGCGCTGCTCATACCGTTGCTCGATCTTTTGAAATGAAGATTCGACGACGTGCTTGATGTGTACTAACTGCTGGAGATTTCGTCTTTCTGCAAGACCGAAAATGAGGTGCTCCGCTTTGTCTACTGCGACGCTCGCATCTGTTTCTTCATACGCGCCTTGCACAATTTCCGTGCCCGCTTTGATCAATTGTCTGAGCAAAGCTTTCTCTTCAACGGTCTTCGCGTAGTATTCCATGTTGGCTGTTGTTGCAACTGCCAAGCCTAAGTCGGTGATGTATTGACGTCCGCCGACGTGGTCGAGTTTGTCCTCGTCTTTCAAATATTGGGAAACGGTGACCAGATCAATAGGCTCGCTCTTCTCGTACAAATCGAGCATTGCCGCATAGATGACCTGGTGTGACTTTCTGTAGAAAAACTCCGGTTGCAGTACGTCTACAACGCGCGTAATGCCGTCCGGAGAAATCATAATGGAGCCAAGGACCGCCTGCTCCGCTTCAATTGACTGCGGTGGCAAACGCTCTAGCGTTGCGTCTCCCATTGAGTAGTCGTTGCTCATGATTTCCTATCCGCCTGTTTCCAGTCTCTAATGATTAATACGTCGCAAGACGCAAAAAAGTTCAATTCACATCCCTGTGGATATATTTTTTCGATATCCATTGGTATGCAATTGGATAGATTGCTGCCCGGTGCCGGCTGCAGCGGGTTTTCTAGCTAATCCGTAAATTTCCCTATTTATAGAATAGTGGATCGCGAGCCGGTTGTGCCGAGCTTAGCAATGATATAGGTCTTAGTTGGTCTGATAGTGAGCGGGTTTTCGGCTTTGTGTATATGCATCTTCTATATTAAAGTTGAGAAATCCATTTGGGCAAGCACGAAAAAAGGCGGCACCTAAGTACCGCCTTTTCCTTTCCACAGGGATTGGCATAAAGCCAATCCGTACAGCTTTTAGTCTTCTTCCAGCGAGGACAGGTCGCCGGTGGGCAAGCCCAGCTCTCTGGCTTTCAACACGCGACGCATGATTTTGCCGGAGCGAGTCTTGGGCAGTGAGTCCTTTACCTCGATTTCTCTCGGGTAGGCATGTGCTGCCAATTGGCGCTTGGTGTGCTCTTTGATTGATTCCAACAATTCGTCAGATTCACTGTAGCCGTTCTTCAGAACGATAAATGCTTTGATGATTTCGCCGCGTTCGTTGTCTGGTTTGCCAATGACGCCGGCTTCCGCAACTGCTTCGTGCTCGACGAGTGCGGATTCGACTTCGAATGGTCCAACTCTGTGTCCGGCGGTGTTGATGACGTCATCCAAGCGTCCAACGAACCAGAAGTAGCCGTCGGTGTCCTTCCATGCGTTATCGCCGGAGTAATACCATCCGGGGATTTTGAAGTACTCTTTGAATTTTTCTTGGTTGCGCCACACTTGGCGGAGCATGTTTGGCCAGCCTGGTTTGACTACGAGTTTGCCAAGTTTGCCAGGTGCGACTTCTTCTCCATCATCGTCTACGCACGCCGCATAGACTCCTGGAATCGGCTTGCCCATAGAACCCGGCTTAATCGGATTGCAGGGCAAATTGACGATTAGTTGCATACCTGTTTCGGTCTGCCACCAGTTGTCGTGAATCGGCAGCCCATAAACTTTCATGCCCCAGCGAACTACCTCAGCGTTGAGTGGTTCGCCAACGCTCAAGATATGACGCAGACTGTCCAAGTCGTGATCGTAGACGGCGTCATCGCCAGCTTTCATGAGCATGCGCAGCGCTGTGGGCGCGGTGTACCAAACGGTCACTTTCATGCGCTCGATCACCGAATACCAGTGATGCGCGTCAAAACGTCCTTCATAACTGACGACGGATGCGCCGAGCGACCAGGGTCCGAAGATACCATATACGGTGCCTGTGACCCAGCCTGGATCGGCTGTGCACCAGTAGATGTCGTCATCGCGCAAGTCGAGAACCCACTTCGAGGTCATGTGGTGCCCGATGATGTCGTTGTGCACGTGGACAATGCCTTTGGCTTTGCCAGTGGTGCCCGATGTATAAAGGAGGTAGAGCGGATCTTCCGGGTCCATTTGCTCGCATTCGAGCTTGTCGGAAGCGTCCTTAATGATTGCTTCGTAGCTCAATTCACCCGGCTTCAACTTCGATTCGTCGGCGCCGACGATGATGGTGTATTCCAAGTTGGGCAAGCTCGCCTTAATCTCATCGAGCTTCGGCTTGAGCTGCGGATTTGTGATGACTATCTTCGCTTCGCTGTCGAGCAGTCTATCTCTCAGCGCATCCGGTCCGAATGCGGAAAAGAGAGGTCCTGCAATGGCGCCGATTTTGGCGATGGCGGTGGTGGCTGTATAAAGTTCTGGCACGCGAGGCAAGAAGACGAAGACGCGATCGCCCTTCTTAACTCCCAATTCTTTGAGTGCGTTGCCAATCTTGTTTGAGGCCTCATAGATTTCTTGGAAGGTATATTTCGTCAGATTTTCTTTAGCGTCGATTGCGTAGAGCGCGACCTTGTTGCGGCGGCCATCATGCAGGTGGCGATCGATTGCGTTGTATGCAGCGTTGACTTTACCGCCGGAGAAGTAGGAAATTTCCTTCTTCGCGTCTTCCCACTCAAACGTTCTGTAGGCTTCCTCGTAGTTTTCCAGATTTACTTTCACTGGAAACTTCTTCAAAATTTCTTTGCGTTCTCCGCGTGGCACTTTTTGACCCTGCCCTTTCGCTTGCGTATCAGTCTCCTGCCCTTGTTTGGTAGCCTTGGACTTTTCTACGACTTTCATATTACGCACCTACCTGCCTTCGGCAATTGCCGCTCGTTCACCCAAACTCAGCCCGTTCTTGACGAGCCATGAGCTTCACGCCTCGCGGGCGGTGAAACTTAAATACAGGTCCAATAGTCTAGCGCGGACTCGGCTCTTGGTGTTGTTTTCGAGCCTGAAATAGCGTCTATTTAAGGGAAGCCCGCTTGTCAAGTGATTGTGCGGAGTACTCTCGTGATGGTAGAAATCTTGCTTGTCCATTGGTTTTTATCCATCATGCCGCTTACGGAAACCTTTTGCCCTTACCCGGAATGTCACGAGCGCTTCAGCGCCGACCTTCCTGCCGGGCGCACGAAGACCACATGTCCTGCTTGTGGGCGCCACATTACCGCCCGTTTGGCTGCTGTTTTTGCCACGCTCGAGAGAGAGCAGGAAAAGCGCAAGCGCATGGGCATCGTCAACATCAATGACAGCGCTAAAAGTGGCAACGGTTATGTAGAACAGTTTGTGGCCGTCGTGGAAGATGTGCGCAGTTTGTTCAATGTCGGCGCAATTTTCCGCACCGCGGATGGTGCAGGCATGGACAAGATTTATATGTGCGGAATTACCGGCGCACCACCTCGCAAAGAGATTGAGAAAGTCAGTCTTGGTGCGGAAAACACCGTCAATTGGGAATGGCGTTTTGGTTGCATCGAGATTTTGAGAGAACTAAAAGAGCGCGGCTTCAACATTGTTGCGTTGGAGAAAACAGAAAACTCTCAGCCGCTTACTAAGTTACTCGCTGAAGGAAAAATCTCCAGGCCGCTTTGCCTGGTTGTCGGTAATGAGGTTTCTGGTGTCTCTGCAGAGGCGCTGGCGCTCAGCGATATCGTCGCTGACTTGCCAATGAAAGGCATGAAAGAATCACTGAACGTTTCTGTCGCGTTCGGCATTGCTGCATACGCTCTGTCAGAGAAGACTTAGAAGTTTATTTAAACCCTTCGATCGTGCCGATGATGTCGCCAGAAGCACCGCCCTGGCTGTTTAGCACTTTTCCGTCTTTGTCCAAATAGATTAGGTGTGGATAAGTCGACGGCGAGTACTTCTTAACTAGAGCTTCTGAGCCGGCGTTGTCTACGTCAACCAACTGAAACTCGACCTTGCCTTGAAACTTCTGCTGAGCAGAATCCCAAAATGGTCCGAACAACTGAAGGGTCCGCTGGTCGTTGCTCGAGCTAGAAGTAAATTGGATAACCTTTTTGCACTTCAACGCACCTTTTTCTTCTTTCTTTGCGTCGGCAGTTTTTGGAGCTTTCGGGTCAGCCGGGGCTTTCGGGTCGTCAGGCTTGCCACTCGGCAGGGGCGGCAGGTCAGATGACGCTGAGCCGCGATGACTGCGGGTTTGGCTGTATTTCGTCATAGAATCGAGCCCTGCTCTTGCCTGAGCCTTTAATTGTGGGCTGCGAGCATTTTGCTCCACCCACGTGTACATAGCTTGGGCGTTCGTGACCTGATTTGTGTGCTGATAACACAGACCCATGTAGTAACGGGTCAGCGGGTCGTTAGGGTATTTCTGAGCGACTACCTGAAACTGCGCAAGAGCCGCTGCATACTTGCCTTGGTGAAAGGTCTGCACGGCTGCGTTAAAGGCGGCATCCGCCGCCCAACCCGCATTTGCCAAGACAAATGTCGCGCATAGACAGATTGGTACCGAAGCTTTAAGAAGGCTACGAATCCCTCTGGTCGCCCGTTTTGGGCTACCTGGATTAGCAAATTGGGTGAGATTGAAGTGCATGAAGCTGCTCCTTAAAACTGGTCTTTGGGGATTCCCTTTAGTGCCTCTGATAAATGCTCCTGAGACTTTGAGCCCCCAGAAGATATTCCCATATTCTGCAAAATAACAGAGATTTCAAACGCTCGCCCACGGGCGCCCGGTTTGAGACTTTGGCTATCCTTAAGCGACCTGCCTTTTCCCCTTGAGAGCCCGGTGAGATAATGCTTTTCGACTTCGGAGGTTAGTGAAATGTCAATTGAGTGGCTGTATTACCGCAATGGCTGACAGACCTGCGTGAAAGCCCATGAGTTTCTTGGGCGCAAACATGTGTCAGCGGATGTTGTCGTTGATGCGAAGAAGAACAAAATTGATAGAACGGCTGCGTTGGAAATGGCTGCGAAGGCCGACGAGCTTTATTCGATGAAGGGCAAAAAGATTGTTCGCCTCGATTTGAAGAAGGCGAAAGCGGACAGTGACGAAATTGCCTCACTGATGATGGGACCAACGGGCAACTTAAGAGCGCCGACGTTCCGTAAAGGTAAGACAATAGTCGTCGGCTTCAACGAAGAAGCTTATATAGAGCTGCTGCTGAAGAAGTAGTATGCATCTTCATCGTTTGCCGGCAGGATGCCGACGGTTTTAGTCTTACTTGAAGAACAGCAAAAGCAGCTTAAATACTGCGACAATGAGGACTGCGGCTAAAGCACGCCGCAGAATATTGTTTTGAAGTTTTTTCGAACCAAGAAATGATCCGGCAATCGCTCCGATAAATGATGCCACCAAATACGGCATTATCGACCCAAACTCCAATCTGTTTGTCACCGCCCTGCCGATCAGCCCAGAGAGTGAATTACAGACGATGAAAATTGCTGCCGCTGCGGAAGTTTGCTTAACCGTGGTCCAGTTCAAAAATAAAAGAACTGGACTTAGGAAGACACCACCACCGATACCAGCCATTCCAGAGAGCAGTCCAAGTCCCGCGCCAATTCCGAATGCTTGAGGATAATTGATCGGCTTGGTTTCGTAATCTTCAGCGGGTTTGTGAAAGCTGTCGTAAAACATTTTCAAAGCAGTCACTAAAAGAACGACTGCGAGCAGCAGAAAATAGCCCTTGTGCAGCGAAATCATTCCACCAACAAAAGCTGCTGGAATCGAAGTTGCAAGAAGTGGCGCGCACACCTTCAATTTGAAGTGTTTTGATTCGATAAAGAACAACAGCGAGACTGTTGCCGTGAGCACGTTGAGGACTAATGCCGTCGTGGCTATTTCATTGGGCGGCAGTTTGGTCAGCGATAAAATCGCGAGATATCCTGTCGCACCGCCGTGCCCGACTGAGGAGTAGAGCAGGGCGATAACCAGAAAGCTAAGTAGTTGAAGGACGAAGTCGAACAAAGTGAGCCCTGAATCTCAGCGGAACAAACAAAAATACCACCCAGATTGCTCTGCGGTGGTATTCATGCTACTACCTGACTGCCCTTTGCGAGGGCTCAGTATTTCACCACACTTCAGTCAGTCCTTCATGTGATGCGGGCTCCTTGCTACCGTTTCTGGTTAGCGCCAACCTGGCGTTTCCGCATGGCCCCTCGGCTCAAAGCTCTCAACTCGTTTGAGTGATTGCTCACCGTTGATGCATTTAGTTTACCGCGTTTAGGCATACGCACAACTACCCCAAAGGACATTTTAGAATGGGTATCTTGGCAAACTTAAGAACCGCAGGTGGTGCCATCCTGGACATATTAAATGGATTAACAAGCGCCGGATCAATTTGATGCGCTTGGTTTACCAGGATCGAGCAATATTCAGTATGGGTTTTGGATGTTTGATGTATATCCGTTCTCTATTTCTTGTTCGAGTAAAGAGAAATCGCGGTTATACCTGTGCGGGTTTCCGAAACCATCACGTTGGCTTCTCGACCATCTTTTGACGCGGTCAGCATCATATAGGTTTTGTTGTTTATGACTTTTCCGATGTCCCAACCGCCCTGTTTCAGTGCTTTGAAATAGTAATGAGAGACAGTCGGCACGTCATCTCGTGACGTCAATATCACGGTGTGCGCAGGTTTATCACTCAGTTTTACCTGCGATGCTTCTAATTCGGAATTCGGATATTTCGGCAAAGGAAAATCGGCAGGAAATTCCAGTGACCGCTTCTTGTAAGCATCCTCTGCAGCCGCTGCTGAGGGCGCCGGTCGCTGAGGACCGTCTTCCGCTCTTGAATCATGCTTTTGCTCACCGCATCCTTGTATACAGATTGCAGCCAAAAGCAAAATCAGATTTTGCGCCAGACCGTTTTTTATTCTGAAAAATTCTGCGCTCATGCAAATCGGGGCATCACGAAGCCTGGCTTAGGCGTGTACTCAACGCGCAACATGCCTGAAGGGCTTTGATAGAAATATTCATCATCCGCGGCCTGTTGGTCAAAGAGTTTTATCGTGACCGAATCCGTCTCCATCGTGTGGCCGGGCTCGACTGCATTCCCAGACTCAATCATGTAAGACATCATGTTGTCGAAGATTTGCAGCGTCATTGGCACGTATTCTTGAATAATCTCTGTTGGGATTATGGTGCCCAGATCGGGAATACCGAGCAAATGGCTTCCGTAGGAGCGCATCCACAAATTCGTGTTGTTATCGAATTCATGCAAGACTGGACCACAATATAAAAACAGCGGAGGCATTTCCTGAATCGCATCCGACCAATCATTGTCAGCTAGCAATTGCAGCATCCCAGGCGCGCTGAAGCTTGTAAATCCATTGATATTAGTAATCGCCGAACCATCTCTCAAAGCGATCAAGCAAGCAAGAAATGTGAGCTCCTGATAGGCATCAAGCGGTTTTGCAGGATTGGGCTCGACCGACAGTTCAATATAAGCCGTGTGTTTTTCGATCGCAGCAACAGTGTCCGGGACCAAACGCACGTGCGCGCTAATTTGAGCTAAATCTCTCTCTTCGAGTTTTTTATCGCTGAAGGTAATGCGAATTTTGTGCGCATTGGAAGACGCTGCGCCCTCTCCTGCAACCGATGTGTCTTTTGGCAGTTGATAACGAAAATCCGGCGGATTGTGAGAAACATTCTTTGCTGCTTCATCGAGGTCGCGCTCGCTGAATTGCGGTAACCGGTCGAAAAGAATTTGAAGACTTATTCTGTCTCTGGGCACTTCAGGCTCCAATGATAAGCGGGGATATGCGGATTATAGCCGTTTGATATGTCGGCTGTATTGAATTTCTCAAATGCGTAAACTGGTTTGGAAACGCCTAAGGCTGAGGTTTTTTGCCAGTGCTTTCCATAAAGTCCTTCGTTGCTTGCCAGCGCTCATCTTTCTTGAAATATGCGATGGCGTCAGCCACCGCGTCGGCTGGAGTGTCAAAAACTGCATGAAAGTCGCATGGGCTTTTTTCTTCGGGTGAGAATATTGCTTCTACAACCCATTTGTCCTTTGCACCGTACAGATACACCTTGTAATCGCCATCAACCGCAGTCACACGCGGACCAACGCCATCGACTTCTTTGCTCGGTGCTTCGCTATAAACACCTAGTCCAGCGTTGCGCATGCGTTGTAAAAATTGGACAGGGAAAACCGGCATATTTAGTGAATCTCCTGCGGATTTATCCGATGAGTCTTTGACGAAAGTTCAAAGTATCTCGGGTTGAAACATCAAAAAATCTCTGGTCGAAACATCAATTACGCTTGCATTTTAGCGCAACAAAAAGACCGTCCAGATTGCTCTGCGACGGTCTTCATGCTACTGCCTGACTGCCCCTTGCGTTGGGCTCAGTATTTCACCACACTTCAGTCAGTCCTTCATGTGATGCGGGTCCCTTGCTACCGTATCTGGTTAGCGCCAACCTGATGTTTCCACAGGGCCCCTCGGCTCAAAGCTCTCAACTCGTTCGAGTGATTGCTCACCGGTTATGCATTTAGTTTATCGCGCATTCTGGAAATTGGAATATGCGCGGAAGTACCCCAGTAGTCATTTAAGGATGTATTACTTGATATTCGATCGCGTTGCTTTTGGTGCCACTTTTGGTGGCTTGGTTTCGTTAACAAGCGCCGGATCATTCCGTGCGGCAACGATGATCGAGAATACTGCGAGAATTCTATCGATTGCATATCGATTAAGAACTGATTTTGTCTGCGATCGAAATAGGCTGCATATCTCGCTGCGATTTCTCTCAGGTTTGTTAGAAACGCTTTATGTACGGGTGCCCAACCTGAGAGGGTAGTCATGGAACAAGACTTACTATCTTGTAAACTCTGTAAGTCTCGCCATATGGGGCATACAGCCCTTTCAAGGCTTCGGGCCGGCGAGATTTTGGAGCTGCCTCGCTTTGTTATTCAATAGCTTCGAATACCTGGTCTTTCTGCCCGTGGTGGTTCTTGCCTACTGGCTCGTTCCACGTCAGGTGAAGCCGGTATTGCTCATTGCGGCTAGCTACTTCTTTTACATGTACTCCTTCAAGGTCTACGGGCTTTTGCTCCTGGGCCTGACTGTCGCCAATTATGTGCTGGGGCTGCTTGTCGGTCGGTTCGAGCAGCATGCAACGCGCCGGCTGATATTGATCGCCGGGATAGCCCTCAACCTTTCTACGTTGGCGCTCTACAAGTACACCAACTTTATTCTCGATTCGATTAACACGTCTTGCGCCTGGCTGGGGCGTTTTCTTGCTTTTCCGCTGGACAAAGGTACCGGCATCTCAGACCTACCAATCATTCTTCCTCTCGGCATTTCCTTTTTTGTCTTCGAGTTTATTCATTACCTTGTAGACATATATAAAGGAAGCAAGCCTGTAAAGAATCCCTTGCGCTTTGCCTTGTTTGCGTCCTTCTTCCCGTCGCAGATTGCCGGTCCAATCAAGCGCTACCAAGATTTTGATAAACAGCTCGATGAAAAGCCTGAAGTTACCTTCGAGCAATTTGCATCAGGTCTATTTCTCATTGTTCAAGGTTTGTTCAAGAAAACCGCACTGGGAGACAATCTTGCGCCGATTGTTAAAGCCGGCTTTGATAATCCCAATCTCATGGGAACGTTTGAAGGTTGGCTCTGTATCGCCGCTTTTGCATTTCAAATTTACTATGACTTCTCCGGCTACACAGATATCGGCAGAGGTTCGGCGAAGCTCTTGGGTTATTCTTTGCCGGAAAACTTCAACATGCCGTACATTGCCTCCAGTCTTCGTGAGTTCTGGCACCGTTGGCACATGAGTTTGTCCACATGGTTGCGCGATTATCTCTTTATTCCTCTGGGTGGCTCGCGCGGCAAAGAAGCGCAGACATCTGCCAATCTGATCACGACTATGTTGCTTGGCGGCCTGTGGCACGGAGCTTCATGGACGTTCGTCCTGTGGGGACTTTTCCACGGAGTGGGATTAGCAGTCAATAGAGCGTGGGACAAGCAGCTAGCGAAAGCACCAGCGCTTTCACGAGCTGCTAATTCGTTGGTTGGCATGGCAGTTGCCCATGTAATAACCATCGTTACTGTGCTTTGCGGCTGGGTTCTTTTCCGCGCAAAAACCCTGCCTGAGGCGATTGGTGTTTTCGGTGCAATGTTCTCACTGCGGACTGCACAAATAGATTGCGCAGTTGCGCACTCGTTCTTCAACTCACCAGTGCCCGCTGCAATTTGTGTCTATCTCTTGATTCTTGCTAGCGGCGCTCTTATAAAACGGCTAGAAAAGACATCGACCTTGGGCGACGCAGGATCGCATCTTGTTCCTGGTTTAGACTTGAAATCGCTATCTGCTCCCGCGACCGTGCCACTGCCTGCGATGGCAAACATAGGTATCTCGTTTTTCATTGGACTAATGCTTTTAGCCATTTGTCGCGGTGAATCTCAGCCTTTTATCTACTTCCAGTTTTAGGTGCGTAAGCAAGTTCAAACATGTCACCAACAACCCTCTACGATCCTGAAGTAATCACAACGACTGTTGCCGTCAGCACCGCGGATAGACGCGTGCTTCAATCAAAGTCTCCAAACAAACAAGGTCCAACTAATTTCCAAAGGTTTCGCGCTGCACTGTTCGTTGTTCCTTCCATACTATTGATCTTTGCCGTAATGCTTGTTGTTGCAGAAGGAGCCATGGGTCTCCTCGGTCTAGGTGATGACGAGTACATCAAGATTGATCCGATTCTCGGCATCAGCCATCTCGAAAACAAATGGGTCGACTTCCGCCAAGAAGGTTTTGCGCGCGAAAAGATTTCGTCCGCTGGTTGGCGCGATGTGGAACATCAACTAGCCAAACCCGCCGGAGTGACTCGTATTGCTTTCATTGGTGATTCGAAAACGCAGGCGATGCAGGTGCCGATCGCGGACACATTTGTGCGACTTGTTGAAAACAACCTCAATGCGCAAAGTCAACAACAAGCACAACCAGGACAAAGTGTTCCAAAGCAGAAATTTGAAACGATCAATTTCGGAATGTCCAGCTATGGAATCGTCCAGTACTTCGTCAATTACTTGACTCGGGTTCGTCCTTATTCGCCTGATGTGACAGTCGTTGTCTACAACATCTTCGATTCGACGGAGAATTTTCCTAAGTTTGGCACGGTGACTTTGCCTGCGCCTACACTATCCGCCAACAACAAAGACGAGCTAACCATCGACTACAACTTCATGGATGGCTGGCTGCACACGGAAGGCGTGAAGTTTATGATCGCGAGCGAATGGTTGCGCCGAAATTGCCATCTCTTTCAAGCACTGTGCGCCGACGACTTCATGTTGCGCTCCTCAAGCAAGTGGTATTTGAGTACCTTCAATGCTCTTTTGGCACCATTCTCCGGCAGTATTGAGAACGAGATGGCGAATGTACCGCTTTCAAAACTTGGAGACTACGAAGCGCAGAGAAAGGCTGTTTGTGATGAGACTCGTGCATTGGACAAACAGATTAGTCATGAAGACATTTGGACATCTGTTGTTCAACCGCGTCTGGGTGATGTAAATGCCGCTGATGCAAGTGGACAGGAAAGCTTCAAGATGTTGAATGATGCCGCACGCGCAGATGTGAATCTGACTGGTCGTGTGTTTCGCATGCTCAATAAGGCCTGCAACAATTCCGGTTCAAAGCTGGTGATCGTTACGTTGCCGTCCCTGGACAACATGGTTTTCTACTACAAAGAGATCAAGGCGCTCAAGAAAATGGGGGCTCAAGAAGGCATTGCCATCATCGATGCTGCTGAGCACTTTCCCAGTCTGTCTCCAATGCAAAAGAGTCCGCTTTACTATAGTGCGCACTTCTCACCGGCGGGGCACCGCAAGCTGGCATCTATCATCACCGAAGGCCTCAAGCCGATACTCAAACAATAAACAAGCTTGGCGACGACAAGTTGCAATTGCTGCGTCTAAAACCTAATGAAACCCCTAGTCACCATTGTCATTCCGTACTACGACCACACTGCTCACCTGCGGCTGGCTGTCGAAAGCGCGCTGGGGCAGTCATATGCTAACACCGAGACTATTGTCGTAGATGATGCTTCTCCAGTAGCAGATGCACGCGAGTTGCTGAAAGACGTGGCAGCAAAGCACGGTGAAAGGCTTTCGATCATTCGACGCGACAAAAACGGTGGTAGCGCAGCGGCAAAGAACACTGGCATTGCAGCGGGTAAGGGCGAGTTTGTTTTGCCTTTGGACTCAGATGATTTACTCGATTCTCGCTATGCAGAGACAGTCATTGCGTCTTACAGTCCCGAATACAGCGGCGTGTTTACGCAGACACAGTTGTTCGGTAACCATAATCTCGTGCATGTTCCGGAATGCACCATATTAGATATCATGTCGGGCAAGCCTGCTCCGACAACCTTTCTCTACCAGCGTAAAATGTTCGACCAACTAGGTGGATATAACACGAGCGTCTATCACGATGACGATGAGTTTTGGTTGCGCGCATTGAGCCAGGGGCATAAGTTTTTGCGTGTTGAAGAACCACTCTATTACTATCGAAAACACGAAAGAGGCAAATCAACGACCAACCGTGCAGCCGCTCTAGCTAGTTTTGCGAAAGAACATCCGGCGCTTTACGAAAAGCATTTGCCGGAGATTCTAGAAAACATGGAGCAGAAATATTTCAAGTCTGTGGATGAGTATCAACAACTGCATGATGCCTTCAAAGAATTGAGCGCGCATCACGAAGATCTCGAACAGCGCTTTGCAGCGCTGTCAGCCGAGAATGTTCAACTCAACCAAAGACTCTCGATGAGAGTCTTCAATAAAGTGAAGTCTGTTCTGCAAGGCCAATGAAAGTCGCTTTTATCACTAGCTATTACGAAGGCGATCAGCTTGACGCTGTCACAACGTCTTTCTTCAAGCATGTAGTAACTGACTTGAAGAAAGCTGGGCACGAAACAGTCGTTTTCGCGCTTGGTGACCAAGACTTTGACGACATCGATGCCAAAGTTTTCTGCCGAAAGGGTGAGTTGGAGCGATACAATAACCTGCATTCGCTTGCCTGCGCACCAGTCTTCAGCTGGGTTTTTTCACGTGCGTATGAAACATATAGAGCCCATCGAGATGACGTCATAGGCTACGCACCAGATGTGGTCTTATGCGTGAAAGCAATCGATGGAATGTTTTGGAGTTGCTTTGAAAAACTGCCGGTCGCTTTGATGAGCGTCACACCGCAGTTTGAAATCATGCGCGAAAACTTCGATGGCAGCTTTAATCCAGTCGACACCAATCTTGTCACTGCGGTGGAAACCGCAGCGATGCGAAGTATGAGTGTGATTGGTAGTCCGAGCGAAATGATGCGCAACATCATAATTGATGTTGGGGAGGTTGCTGAAGAGAGAACGGACATCTACAGAACTGCGATTGAGTCCCAGCAGCATCCGCAGCCGTGGAATGGAAGAACTGGCGAACCGCACATTGTCCATATCGGAACTCAGGAGCGTTACAAGGGCATTGATATATTGGTCGAAGCAATTCCAGCTCTTGTTGAACGATTTCCACGGGCACTTTTTACGATGGCAGGAGAGTCGCCTCCGTTGTTTGGGGAGACTGTTTCATATCGAGACAAACTGAGGGAGCAACTGGGCGAACTCGACAAGCATGTCGAGTGGCTTCCGGCTCTCGATGCGGAGAAACGTGCATCATTGCTTGCTTCTTCGGACGTCGCCGTTTTTCCGTTCAGATATTGTGGATGTATGTATCACGTGGCGGAAGCTATGTCTGTGGGCGCAGTTGTCGTATGTTCGGCTGTCGGAACATTGCGGGAGTGTTTGGTCGATGGAGAGAATGCTGTGCTGACTGAGCCTGCATGTCATCGCATGCTCGTTGCGGCTGTTTCCGACCTCATCAACGACAAGGCTCATCGCGACGAGATATCTAAAGCTGCAAAAGAGTACATTCGCAAAAATCATGCGAAGCAAGATGCTGTGAATGATGTGGTGCGCCTTTGCGAAAGCGCCATTCGAAATGCGAAGATACTGCCGCAGGAAAATTCGCTCAAGTATTGGATCGACGCGCTCGAAGACTTTTGTGCCAAGCCATACTTGCCGACTCTACTAGACGATGCATATGCAAAAGGATTTGCAGCCGGCGTCGCCTCCCTACCGGCACCGAAGCGTTCTTTCCTATCACTGAAGCGCTAATTGCACGCAGAAACAAAAAGGGCGATGCATGGCATCGCCCCTACACATGATGCGTCAACGCTGTTTTGCGCGACGGCGTTTACGAACTACTTCTGTTCGAAGTATTTGTCGTCGGTCAAGTAACCGAGTACGAGTCCGGCGATTGCGCCAACTACGAGACCCCAGCAACCGCCGGTGACCCAGTCGAAGTACGGATCAACGCTGGCAGGCAACGGGTAGTATTTGATGACCTCGAAGCTCGCGCCGACCACCACAAACCCGAGTACACCCATAATCCACATGGCATTCAACGGGAGACTGGGACCGTCATTCTTTTCAACTTTCTTCGGTGTCATTGCTACCTCTTGGCCTCGGGTGCAGGCTCTGGACCTACTGATTCGCGATTCAAAAGCGGATTTACTTCAATCTGCTTTGCAAAAATTTCGCCTTAGTATACCAAGCCGGAAGTGAAATGAAGTCCTGATGACTGGGCGGGTAAAGGACTTTTCGCCAACTCGTTATTAGTGCTCTTTCATGTGGGTTTACTTCGCCAGGCGATTTTCGCTGATTAAAAGTCCCAATCCCGCCACAGTTTTTGAATCCCGAACTTTACCTTCCAATACCAACTGCCAGGCGTCGGTCAGGGGCATGACAATTACTTCCGCTTCTTCATCGTCGTCAAGAGATTGTTGGGTGAGGGTGACGTCGGTCGCTTCATACATGTAAAGCATCTCGTTGCAGAAGCCTGGCGCGGTAAATACCCTGGCAATTTCCCGCCAGTTTTTTGCGATATAGCCTGTTTCCTCTGCCAACTCGCGTTTAGCCGCATCAAGCAAGTCTTCGCCCAACTCAATGCGCCCAGCCGGCAGTTCATAGAGCAATTCATCGACCGAATAGCGATATTGCTTAATGAGGACGATGGTTTGTTCATCAGGTCTGCAGCAAATAGTTACTCCGCCGTTGTGTTCAATCAGCTCGCGCTTAACCTCTTTGCCTTCAGGGTTGCGCAAGTAATCGACACGCAAATTGATGATGTGTCCCTCGTGAATTCTCTCGGTCTTATATGTGTGTTCGCGTGTAAATAGCGCCACTTGTCTCCCTCTCTGCCGGATGCCTGTTTGAGAATAGCATCATCCCATTTGGCTCCCTATTTGTGGTTATAATTTCCCGCCCGCCTATACAATGCCCTTCGATGAATTATCTGGAAGCAAAAACCTACCTGGAGAGTCTTGCTCCGACGCTCTCTCGTCCGACTTTGGACAGAATGAAACGCTTTATCGAAGCGTACTTGTCTGAAGAGGCTGATATTCCGTGCATTCACATTGGCGGGACTAACGGCAAAGGTTCTACGGTAGCAATAGCGGATAGCATTTTGCGGTCGCGCGGATACAAGGTCGGGCGCTTCACTGGTCCGCATCTTTTGCGTTGGAATGAGCGTTTTCATGTCGACGGGAAAGCCATCACCGACGAAGATTTTGCGCGAATCGCGACAAAGCTGCGTGACTTGTCTGAGAAATTCGGGAAGGAAAATAAAGATGTTGGCGAGCTGACCTGGTTCGAGTTTCTCACGGCCATGGCATTCATGCATTTTGCGGAGAGCAAGGTCGATGTTGCAGTGGTCGAGGTTGGCTTAGGTGGAAGATTTGATGCCACCACCGCGCGGACCAATCCATTTGTGACCGTGATTACAAATGTCAGTTTGGATCACACACATTTGCTCGGTGACACTGTCGAGAAAATTGCATTTGAAAAAGCAGGCATTATCGAGCCGGGAATCTCCGTTGTTACTGCGTGCCAGGACGCGGCTCTCGATGAGGTTTTACGTGTTGCGCGGGAGAAAATGTCTCCAGTCTATTCGTTGGCAAACAATGATCAGATTGTTCTCTACATCAATGGAAAACGTGAGGCTTCCAGTCCGGCTTCACCACTCTTGAGTTTGTTGAAAGAAAATCTTTCTTTGCTCGGAAACCATCAGATTCAAAACGGTTTGCTCGCACTGTTGGCGGTGGCAAAGTTTTTGATTGTGGATAAGGACGTCAAAGTCCAAATGTCCGGTTCGATTTCAGAAATTGCGCTTGGTAAAACGCCACCTGCACCGCAAGAGCTCGTTGATGCTATTTACAAATGTGATTTGGAAACATTGAGTGCCGGGTTAAAGAATGTTCGTTGGCCGGGACGTTTGCAGTATTTGAAAAACAAAGACATCCTTTTGGATGGCGCGCATAACCCGGCTGGAGCGCAGGCTTTACGGGCTTTCCTCGATCAAAATTATCCTGGTTTTCGACCATTGTTTGTAATATCGAGTTTTGAAACGAAAGATGTTAGACAGCTACTGAGCAGCTTGGTGCATAAGGGCGAAAGAGTATTCGTTGCTGAGGCAAAGGGGCGCAGATCCAGTCATAGCAAGGAATTTTTGCTGCATTGCTTGACGCTTATGGGCGCTGAAGGAAAGAGTTTTCCAAGCATATCTGCAGCCGTGGACGCCGCACGCGCTGGCAAGGAAAGGGATGAGTTTATAGTCATCTCGGGGTCTTTCGCTGCTATAAAAGAAACCCTGCAGCACTTCGGCTATACGTATGTTGAAGACAGCTATTTGAGCAACGCTCAGGCTTAGCGAGTTTTTTATCGGCAGCATTTTTGGCGATATGTGATTGATGTCCGGGCGGTATCGACAGGCTATGGCGCGCATAGATTTGGGCGCTGATGCCCCTCTTTGGGTATCAAATATCCGATCCGCAAGGTAGAATCTTGCATTGGTCAGAGTTCGCGCAGAAAATGAGGTTCTCTTGGCATCATCCGAAGTGACATTCAATCTGGCTGGACACATACGCCACCAGGGTTTGCCGGTGCAAAACGTGCTGGTTCATGTCTACGATGTCTATCAGCAAAACTCGGGAAACGGCAATGGCGGCGAAGCTCCAGTTTCCGAGCAGAGGACTGGCACACGCGGCGAATTTAGTTTTGCTGTGCGCTCCGGGCTGTACAGGCTGGAAGTCAGCCCAGACTCATCCACTAGATTTTTGAAGCAGTCGATCAACGAAGCTCGTGTTATGAGCAACACCAACTGCAATATCAATCTAACTACCGGTTGCATTCTCACAGGCACAGTCACGGCTCACACTGGCGAACCGGTACGACGTTGCGAAGTTGTTGCTCTCGGTATCGAACCGTCTTCTTATAAAGCTGCAGCCAAAACAGATGAAGAGGGCAATTATAGTCTTGTACTGCCGCGCGGAAAATATCACGTTGCTGCTCGTGCGGCAAAAGGCGATGTTGTTAGCGAAGACGAGATTGAGCTTGAGCTAGAGGACGATGTCGATAATATCGACGAATTGCAAGAATCTTTTGCTGTTCCGATGAATACTGATCCGTCCCATACATTCGTCAGCACGACTGTTCAAGTTATGGTCTTCAGTAATGACGATGAATTAGATCTCGTCCTTCCCCCGCTTGTTCCGCTCGATGGCGAAGTGCACGATATTTTTGGACAGCCGGTTGCAGGTGCTCATGTTTCTGTCGGACCGTCTCGCGCGTCGATGGATTTTAAAGACAAAGTACTTGCACAAGAACTCGATCTGACAGGTACTTGCCTTACCGATTCGCTGGGACGATTCAGAGCGATGGTTTCGCCAGGTCACTACGATGTCTCCATCGCACCCGATAATGGCACTATGTTTTTTTCTACAAAGGAGACTGGTCTCACCGTCGGCGAGAGCGTTTTTCAGAAGTTTACCGTCTCAGAAGGTCACCGTCTGAGAGGACAAGTAATGTACGAAGACGAGCCGATTTCGCAAGCGCTCGTTCGTATTCGCGCTGCTGATAGAAAGACTGAATTTCTAGCTAGAACAGACGCGCAAGGGCAATTCTCTGCTGCCGTACCCGGTGGCAATTACAAACTTGTGGTCACGGCTCACCCGAAAGATGCACCTACCGTTATCATCAATGATCAGGAGCATAATGGTTTGGCGCCATGGACTCGCATGATTGTGGTAGGCGGCGACACACATGTGGCAGTAAAGATTCAGAATGGAACCGCCTTGCATGGTCGGGTTTCAGACGAGAAAGGACAGGCGCGACCAGGCGTAAGAGTAAGTGTTTATTCAGACTCTGAAAAACAGTTGGACGCCGATCGATCCCGCGCTCTGGCCAGTGGTATCACTGACGGTGATGGAAGGTATTGCATATTCCTGTCGCCCGGCAGCTATTGGCTGGTGGTTCACAAAGACGTTGTCAACGCTCGCATGGTGGAGATAGCCAGCGAACCCGTCAATGTGGATATAACGTGGCATGGTTGGTGCCAGGTTCGCTTTGAAGTGCAAGGTGAAGACGGATATGCAGTCCCGCGGTGCCGCGTTTCTTATGTGCCGTATGGCAATGACGAAACAGAGTTGTCTGATGATGACGATGATGTACATGAATACGAGCGCCAGCAGTTCGATCAATCAGGGATGCCACGTGGATATTACGTCACTCCTGATGACGGAGTATGCCGATTGACTTTGCCTTCCGGCGTCTACATCTTCCGATTCGCGCCGCCACTGGATGGTTCTTACGAAGCTAAGATTATCCGCCAACTTTCGATAAGCGCGGATTTGACAAAGAAAATCACCTTGTCACTTAAGAGCGATTCGATAATTGAAGAACAATCGGACGGTTCGCCTGTATCTTGAGTTTCTTCTTTCAGACCGCCGGTAATGACAGTACTCAGTTGAGTAGGCGTCAACTGAGCTTTCTCGCACTCAGTTTTCTATTCTGTCTGGCACTGACTTTTGCGCTCTATTCGAGCACGCTGCAGGTTGGTTTTCTCCTTGATGATTTCGTTCATCTCGACTACTCGACCAATGCAAACAACGGTGACTTCAGCGGACTTGTTAGAACCTTTTCCGGAAACTGGTCAGGACAAGCCGATGGGCTGACGAGTTTTCGACCGGGAATTTCTCTTTCATATGTTGCCGACCATTTTTTGTATCGGCTGAATCCGGTCGGATACCATGCCACCAACCTGCTCGTCTTTGCCTTATGTTCGTTCTTCTGCGCGACATTAGCCTACCAATTGCTGGACAGTGATTCGTTCAAGCAGCGCGCAGCCACTGCATTTGCAGCAGCACTTTTATTTTTGGTTTTTCCGCTGCACGTTGAATCGGTTTCGTGGATTGTGGGTCGAGTAGATCTATTCTGCACTGTTTTCTACCTCGCCTCATTGTCACTTTATTTTCGCTTTCGCAAAACCGGGCAGTTTGGCTATTTCGTACTATCGCTCATAGCTTTTTTCCTTTCACTGATCTCCAAGGAAATGGCAGTCACTCTGCCTGCTGTAATTGCGATGGCTGAAATCTTGTTGCCTGATTCACTCGGCTGGTGCAAGTTGAGCATCAAACGCAGAGCTGCTTATTTCGCCAGTTATATGGCATTGCTGGCTGGGTTTGCTGTTCTTAGAACAGCTTTGCTGGGAACCCTTGTTGGCGGTTATGGTGGTGGAAACATACGCGACTTCATTCACAACTTACGCCGCTTTTTAGATATTGCGACACTCAGGAAGATTCTCTTTGGCACCAACGAAGAACAAACGCTGTCGCCAGTCTTCGCCCAAATTGCTTATGCTAGCTGGCTCGTGGTTTTGCTATGTGCAATTGTTCGAATGTTTCAACCGCTTAAGCGCCTGCGTATTCTCGCTTTTGTCGCAGCGTGGGCAGTCATCTCTGTTTTGCCAACATTCCAAATATGGCAAATCTCACCTAACCTCGTAGGCAGCCGTCTTTTCTTTCTTGGTTCTGCTGGGTTATGTATCTTGTTGGCACTGATTATGGTGCCTACTGTTAAGCAAACGGCGAAGTCCGGCGGTTCAAAACTTCTTTCAATTCTTCAAAGTCGACCAATGCACATTCTTGGTTGCGGGGCGCTTGTCTCACTTGCAGTCACTTGGTGTGTGGCTCTCCATCATAATCTTTATCCGTGGGTCGATGCCGGCAAGCAAATGAAAGTGCTCTCCTCGCGCCTTGTTGAATTGGCGAAGAATGACCAAGTCGAATCCGTGGTGCTAATCAATTTACCGCAGGACTTCCAAGGCTCCGGTATGGTAGGTAGTGAAGAAATTTTGCACCGTATGTTGAAGCCACCTGTTACTGAGGCTGATTACTCAAAGAAGTTTTCGAAGCTGAAGGAGCCCCCGGTTGCAGAGCCTGGGACAATCGACTATGCCTTTCTCAAGCAAGCTTACGAGACTAATAGGAAAGCACACTGGCTCTTTTGGGCGACGGGCGAAAAACGCTGGATAGATTGGACTATTCCTGGCGGTGCAAGCACATTCGCGTCCAGAGATTTTGTCACTTTGAAGAAGAAAAACCTAGTTGCTTGCCAGAACATCGAAAATCCGCGTTATGACAGAATTGTTTGGGCAAAGCTAAAAGAGCCGATTAATCCGTTTGCAGTTGCAGCAATCGAATTAAAGTTCGATGGGCAAATCAATGACGCAGATATGTCTAAGAAAGTGCAGCTATTATGGCGTTCTGAACATCAACCTCAAAACAACTGGATTGATTATTGCGAAGGTCCGTCAAGACAGCTGTCCGAAAAATCTGCGTCAGAGAGTCCCGGTAATTCGTCGCACAGCATCGTTTTTCGACCGAATAACTATCGCGATTGGCTATTGAATGGAAAAGTGGTTGACCTTGGGTTTAAGCTTCCGCCCGGCTCATACAACATAAGGTTGCTTGAGCTGAAATCTGAAGATTTAGGATTGAGTCCAGGTCGCTAAATTTGAGCAGCAGGGCCGTTTCTTCTCATGCGCACATGAATGTCGCCGCTTGTCGTTACGCCAATGAAAAGTACGACAAGACCGCTCCAAATTGCCGGCCACCAGCCGGAAAACCAGATGACCGAAGGAATGGTATCGGCGACAAGTCTCAAGGCTATAGCGGGCAAGAGAAAGAAGCCGAGAAGCCACAAGGGCGCAAGAATGAAAAGTGCCATGCCTAGTGTTGCAATGAGCAAAGTGGCACTTACCGTCATTGCCGCAAGCTCAACTACCCAGGCAAATACAGTGAAGAGAATGCCAGCCAAAAGAGCATGCAAAAAACTTCCGTGAAACTGTACTCCTGGAATTAGGGGCAATAAGAAGTAGAAGCTTGCCGATGTAAAAAGCAATCGCAGCAAATGACGTCCCATTTTTCTTTCCTCATTAGTCTGATGATCATTTCAATTTAAGTACGCGCCAACACTTTGAGCATCGTCCTCAAGTCTTGCAGCATCATCTTTGGTATGAGTGCGCCTGCATAATCAGGTTATTTGGGGATCATCACTGGGATTGATGCCGTTAGCCTTTACGTCTTTGACAATCTAAATGTGTACTGAAGCCTACCGCTCTCAAAAAGAAGAAATATTGTTGATGTCTAAAATTACCTCGCAACTGAGATAAATACGGGCAGAGGAACATGGAAAGCATCACATTCAAAAGATTCGAGGTGGGCAGAAAGACCGTTGTCGATCTTTTGACGATGATCGCTCCACAGGCGACTGCTTCCTATGTTTTTCGCGATGTGGATATGAGCTGGGCACGCCGGTTGAGATCAGACTTTGAAGAAGACGGAGTCAAAATTACCTTTACAGCGATATTGCTAAAGGCCATAGCAATTGCTCAGAAAGCGCATCCAATGAGCAGGTCCGAGCTTTTACCTTTCGGAAGGCTAGTAACTTACGAAAGTATTGTTGGGGGCGTTACTGTGGAGCGGGAGGAAGAGGGCTCAAATACGGTTTTCTTTGCTGAAGTGGAGGACCTTCACAATAAAACACTGGCAACAATAGCTGACGAGCTGAGTAGCTATGTCAAAGAGAGTCCTCAAAAACTGGCATCTTTTGCCAAGCAAAAAGCTTATGCTGCTCTTCCGTATCTTGTACGACGTTTGATCATTTCTGTAGGCTGCACTTTTCCCAGATTGAGGTTGAAGTGCCAAAAAGCAACATTTGGCCTAACGTCCTTAGGAAAGTACAAAATGGTTATGGCTCTAGGTCCATGCATCTGTACATCTACTTTTGCCATTGGGACAATTGAAGACCGGCCCGTCGTAATCGATGAAAAAATTGCAGTGCGACCGATGATGACAATCTCGCTCAATTTCAATGCCAATGTTTTAGACATGCCCGCTGCTGCGGCATTTTTAGATGAAGTCGCAAGCCTTATGGAAGGAAGACTGGAGGAAGAGCTGTTTGGCGCTTTAACATGACTTTCGCATTTCTACGATGCTCAAGTAGCAAAATTGAAATAAATCGAACCGATGATCGATGCACAGGCGTTTTTTCGAGGACCATAACATGGGCGTGTTCGATTCTCCTCTAAGCCAGAGTTCTGAACAAAACAAGTCGGAGAATTTATCCGATTCAATTCAGACAAATACATATGAATTTGGTGGGTTTGCGACTGAGTTTGCAATAGACCAAGCTGCCAAAGCTTTCAATCAAAAGCTTGATGCGGTGGACAGTCAAAGTCCGGATTTCTCACTGATTGCAAGAGTGAATGCTAAAACCGTGCCTGTAGAGTACGACGGCTTTGGCGCGGTAATAAACGCCGACAAATTGGAGGTGATGGAAGACTCACTGATTGCACTGACGGAGCGGAAAGAACAAGAGCAAACAGCAGACAATAAGCCTGAGACTCTAGCCGAGATGGCTCCCCGTTTACTTCTGAGTACTGGCGCTGGCTGCCTTACTGATCTTGGTTTGACTCTCGCCGGGCTGCGCAATATTCCGAAGATTGGAACGCCGCTGGCACTTGCTGTGCCTTTTGTCGTCTCCGGATTGACCAGTTCGTATTTGAAAACTAACACGCTCACCGACGCAAAGTCATTCACCGAAGGAGCATTGGTGTACGGTGGAGTTAATGGTATTCGTCAAATCGGCAACGCTATAGTGGCTCGCGCTGTGCACTCCGGCGCTGAATATTCGGTTCTGTCGAAAGGAATACCTATTGAACTCGGTTCCGATGTGCTAAAAGTCGCGCCCAGACAGTTTACTCCCGTCATTAGAACTGCAATGGAATCGACGGTACCAAGAATATTCCACTGAGATAGTCGCCAGAGCGCGGTCAATAAGAATTCAGAAAGCTCGCCTCGGACAAAAGTCTGGGGCTTTTCTTATACTGGAGCTTTCCCTTTATCATTGGTAGGCTAAGCTCTTACCACCATGAATCCATTTCAAACAATCGCAACTATTCGGAAGTTCTCCAACTATTTGGTGGGGATCTTTCCTTTCTTGGCGGTTATTGGCGATCACGGTTATGGACTTGTGCGGAAGGTGGGTGAGGTTCCACTAATCAAACCGGTGGTTGGTGTCGTTGGGCAGTCAAGCGTCGGGCAGGCGGTTTGGAAGTTTTTCGAGCGCTTTTACTGGCGTGACTATGCAAAAGACCGAATGCAGTTGGGTGATGCCCCTGCCGAAACTGCGCCAGTGTTGCGTCTGATGATTCAGTTGAGTGTGGTGCTGAGCTTTGCGATTCCACTTACCCAGATGCAGGCGCCGTTCAATTTAAGTGCAGTCGGGATTGAAACTTCTTCCGGCTACAAACATGCGATGGCGACCTGGCCGATCTTTCTTTGGATACTTTGCTTACCTTGCGCTTGGTCCGCACTACTTGTGGGCACTGCAGTCTGCAATCGGGTTGCTTTCTCTGCCACTGCGATTGGTGCGCTCTATTTTCTTGCGGGCTGCATATTGTATCTGCCACGCAGTTATTGCAATGCCTTACTAACCATGCCTGTGTTGTTCTCGCTGATTTTCAATCTGACAATGTTGGGTGTAGATGGAAAGCGCGCGAATATTTCTAGGTTGGTAACAGCGTTGGTGGTCGGTGCGGCCGCTGGATTTCAATTCACGATATTGACGCCGCTGCGCCCATGGTTGGGGACTGTACTGCCATTCAATGGTCCTGCAGTAGGGATTGGTGCCGGTTGTTCGATCGGTATTTGCGCAGGTTTAGTTTGTTTGATGGTGGCAAACACTCTTCGCTCGGCACAAAGCAAATTGGGTGAAGCACCCGCAGCACCTACATCTACGACATCTGCAATTGAACCATCCATACCGGAAACAAATACTCCGCCGCTCTCCATCCAGGCTGCTTTTTTAATCAATAGCTTCTTACTCATAGCTTTTCTGTCGGCAACAGCGTGGCGAGGCGGACTCGCTTCCTTGGGAGGTTCAATAATCTCTGCGCTAGATATGAGCAATGCTTATCTGTGGCCGATACTCTATTTCGTTGGCGTTGGTATTGTGCACAAGCTGATGGGTAGCAGTAAAGTTGTCGCTGCATCGGTGAACGGCATCTTGCCTAGTCGTCTAGCAACACCACTCTTTCTACTTGCATTGCTGATTGCGACATTTGCGGCGTGGAGCGAAGACATCATCAATATGCTGTCTTTTCAAACGAGCGCACTTGGTCAACAAGTGTTCTTTGTTTTTCTTCCCTTCTTCAAAGTCGTGAAGGCGATTATCTGGATTGATCCGCTGCTCAGTATTGCGACACATTGGATGAAGTGGGTGCTTTTGTGCGAAGTCTGTATCGTTGCCGTGCTTGCGTTTCAGAAGCGTCTTAATGCCGCTGTACTGTCGAGATTGTTCTTCCTCAGTAGTTTTGCCGCGCTGCTTCTTTGGGAGTACATCTTTCAGATGTCTTCCTTCTCGCGCGGACCGATTCACTCGGCTGTATTGATCTGGCTTTTTGCGATCTGGCTGCTTTGGCTGATGCATACCATCGGATGGAAACTCAGTATAAATGACTCACCAATGTGGCCTTCGCGTGGACGACTCGCAATTTATGGTGGACTCGTCGGATTGATAATTCTGCAAGTAAATGCGAGAGCCAGCTGCTTCGACTATCGCATCGTAAACGAGTTGTTTCTCACCATGTTCCACGCGGTGATTGATATTGGCTTGCCTTATTACCTGCTTTTATGGGCGAACAAGCGCTTCAAAACAGATACTCCACCCGTAAAGTTTCTTCTGGGAGCGTTCTCGGCAGGCGCCGTCGCGTCCATGTGTTTCAACGCAATTGATAAGTGTTTCACCAATGCTGGTTTTATTGAAACTGTAAAACTGCAATTAGAAAGTTTGCGAGCGACCGGCAATTTTAGTCTCGATGTTGCTGTTTCTGGATACTGGTTGTTTTTCAAAGCGGCAATTTTCGTTGTGCTTTTAATGCTAGTTCGTAGATTCGCAGTTTTGAGAAGCGCGAAGATTTCTAACTCGGATGACTTAAAGCAGCAGCACTACTGGATGCTGTATCTGATGCTTGCTTTTGCTAGCGGAGTAGTGTCATTCTCATACTCATTTGTTGACTTACCGCTTCCAAATGAAGTGCGTGTGGCATTGGCACCGCTGCGACAGGAAATTTTGTTTAACACCAATGTGTTTCATCTCTACCTTGCCTACTGGCTGCCGGCTCTGTGGATGTCTGTTGCTGCGCTGAAAACCGATAGACCAAAAGCATGGCCATGGGCAGTCCTGACTGGGGCAATGCTGGGCGGCCTGATTCTCTATGGTTACGAATACTTCGAAGTTCTACTGCGCGCAAGCGGTTTGTTTATGTCAGTCATGGTCATCTTCTCCTCCGTGATGGTGGCACTGGTGTGCATGATTCTGCAAACACTCGAGTCGAGTAGAAACGAGTCTGAAAGCCCTTTTGATAAGGAAACGAAACCCGCAGCAAATGCTCTCCTGTCGTACACATCAGCAGCTTTTTTGGCAATGGCTCTCGCAGTTGTTTTTACTGTGAGCGTATATTGTTCACCAAACCGCAAAGTATTTTCTTTCCGTGATATAGCGTCACTCAAGCATTCAGTTTTGCTCGCCAAAGATTGGACCTTTAAAGAGACGCAAGCACCAAAAGCGCCTTTCCCGGAAATTTCAATCTTCACGCGAGCCGCTCCATTAGGCATAAGACGCTTGGACGTGATGTCTCTGCCGTCTGATTCTGCGGGGGTGAAAATCCTGATGCAGAAGTGGGTGGATTATCTGCATCTGAAAGTCACAAAGGTTGAGTCTTGGGATAAGTATTATTCTGGCGCGTATTCATTTCAATTCACGCTGCCGACTGCCGATGGAGGCACGTTGTTTGCGGTGTCGGCTTTTGTGCCTCGCGATAATGGACAAACTGAAGTTTTCACCGCCGTCACTGATGCTAAAACAATCGAGCAAACAGTCTGGGAGATTGCGTTGTTAGTGCAAAATCTGAAAGGACATCTCGCAAATTCTCATTCACTACAGACGTACTAAAACTCTTTAGGGTCGTAGCCCATCTTCTTAGAAAGCGCAATGTCTTCTCTGGCTTTCTTCTTTTCGCCTAACTTTTCATAGGCGAGACCGCGCTTGTAGTGCATGCTGGCGCTCCGGTCAGGATCGCACTCGATTGCTTTGGAATAGTCCGCTACAGCGTCTTTGTACTCTTTGGCGCGGAGGTGCGCTAATCCACGCCCTGTCAGACCTTCAATAGAGTTTGGGTACACTTTCAAAAGACCGGTGTATTCTCGTTTTGACGCTTTGTAATCGCCCGCCTCCATGTATGCAAATGCGAGTCTAAAGCGAGTATTCCAATGGTCGCTGTCATTGCGCACAAGTTTGATCAAATCTTTCACCGACTTGCCGGCTTGCTTCATTGCTTGATACGCCTGAGCGCGCAAATCGAGCGCCTCTTTCTGGCACGGGTACATAGAGAGAATTTTGTCATAGTCTTTAATTGCCAGGTCTCGCCTGCGCATAACTTCGTAGACATATGCGCGTTTCAAGTATCCGCTTGAATTGGTCGGATATTTAGCTATGTGTTTGTTGATGAGCTTCAGTGCGTCTTCATACTTTTGGTCTTGCAAGTATTTTGCAATTGCTTCCATGGAAGCTCTGTCTTCCGTTATGCGCCCTTCAAAAATGTCGGTGATCGGGAGATGCAATTTCTGCTCCGCGATTCTCATATAGTGCTGCGACCAGTTATTCTCCGGGTTGAGTGCCAAGCACTTCTTGCACTCTGCAATGCCTTCTTTGAGCTTGTTTTGATAGAGCAAAGCGTTGGCTAAATACTGCACCGCTTGCTCGTATTCCTTATCCAATGCCACAGCTTTTCGCGCGTAAGCTTCTGCTTCTTTCCACCTTCCTGTTTTGAGCATCAAGTTTGCTTGCAATGCCCATGGCTCAGGATCAGACGGACGCATTTTTGATGCTTTGGCAAAGAGTTCGTTGGCAGCTTTGTATTTCCTTTTCGACTTTAAAATGAGCGCATCAAAGAAAACATCATCGTAGGCTGAAAATTGCTCGGCAGCTTGTGCAGGGCTTGTCCACTGGCATGAAAGTGCCTCGATTGTGAAACCTGCGCACATGAATAGAACAAGGACGGCCGAGCGCACCCGTGAATTGGGCTTGCTGCTATTGGCCGTCCTTGCGATTTTACTCAATTGTATTTCCGATGGTTGAACCAGGAGTCGCTGCTTAGTGGCGCGAACCAGCAAGTTCTCCCGATTTCGCTTCGAATTTGCTGCCTACGAGAATTGACTCGAGGAACCACAAACGTTGATCGATCGTGCGCGAAATTTCGGTGTAGAGATCGGCGGTATCAGCATCTGCATCTCCTGCCTTCTCGATACCGCTGCGCACGTGCTTGCCGTAGACAGCCATGCGATCAGCGACTGCTGCAACGTGCTCTTCGCCTTGCACCAGGTCGCTCGGATACTCTTTCAATGCAGAATGTTCGGCTGCCATGCGAGTAGTACCGTTTGCGACACCACCCAAAGCGGTGATGCGCTCCGCAATCATGTCGATGTACTCGTAAACTTCGCCTGCGATTTGATCGAAGAGCAGGTGATATTGATAGAACTCTTTGCCTTTGACGTTCCAGTGTGCTTGCTTGATTTGTGTCCAGAGATCTAGTGTTGACGCCAGTGATTCGTTGAGCAACTGCGTCATTTCGCCGCGGACCTTTTCGCTCAGGTCAATGCGAGATGCGTAGAGCTTTTCGGTTCCCTTACCTTTTGACATTTTGACAACCCCGATCTTGTGGTGTGGTGAGGCTGCATATTTTAGTACGTTTTTCACTTGTAGGGGCGCATGCGGCTTTCACTTGTAGGGGAGCCGCATGCGGCTCCCTGCCAGGGAGGCACATGTGCCTCCCCTACGAAACGGGGCGCGTGCAACGCGCCCCCACGCAAAAAGGGCGCGTGCAACGCGCCCCCACGCAAAAAGGGCGCGTGCAACGCGCCCCCACGCAAACAAGGCGTGTGCAACACGCCCCCACGCAAACAAGGCGCGTGCAACACGCCCCCACGGTATCTAGTCGAGCCAGCGGACAGCGCCGCTATTAATATTGCGAATCGCCCCGACAATCGTCACTTTCTTGTTGCTGAGCGCCTTCTTCATCACGTCGCTCTTTGACAGTTCGCTCATTTGATGCCGAACGTTTGCTTCTACTGCGGCTTCCATGAGTTCCGGCCCTTTGGCATTGGGCTTGGCTTTCTTTGCCGAATCGACTGCCGGTGAGATTAATTCGACCAGTTTTGGCAGCTTGCCGTCTAAAGGTGTTTTCTCCACGGCCGCCTGCACAGCGCCGCAAGCCGAATGTCCGAGAACCACAACAAGCGGGGTGCCGAGATATTGGACCCCATATTCAACTGAAGCGACCTCTGATGTGCCCGTCACATTGCCGGCTACGCGGATGACGAAGAGGTTGCCGAACCTCTGGTCAAAAACAATTTCAGGGGGGACGCGAGCATCCGAGCAACCCAAAACTGTGGCTATTGGGCGTTGTCCTCTGGTTGCGGTTTCTTCTCGACGGTGAGTGTCTATGCGCGGCACACTGGATATTCCGCTCAAGTACCGTGTGTTGCCGGATTTCAGCTTCTCCAGAGCCTCTTTTGCAGTGGGCGAGGCGTCAGCACAAAACCCCTGTAGTGGAGCCGCAAGAGTCAGCGCCAGCGCAGCCAGGCAAGGTACAAAGGCGTTTTTGTTTTTCATTTTAAATATCCCGAATCGGCGAAGATAATTGGCAAAAGAACTAAGCCCCCTATTCTGGCACGGTGTACAGAAGTTTTAAATGATCCACCCGAAGGGTTGGCCGCTGGCTTGTGTGGATGTAAAGTATCTTTGAGAAGCGCCATCACGCGGGATATGGCATGGCTTTACCGGGGCAAATTCATTAAAGCTGTAAGGTTTGCGCACCCGCCTAGTTTGGATTCCTGATGCAATTATCAAACGACCTCAAAGTCTTTCTTTCTATTGGGATAGCAGGCTCAATTATTTGTGCGATTTTGTACGGAGTTTACTCCGGAGACTGGCGGCAGTTTATCGTCTGCGCCCCTTTCGCCATTGCGCTTGCACCAAGATATCTGACTCTATTGCCTCGCGGCGGCATGCGTCACGGCAATATCTGCGAATGCAAGAAGAGAGATAACACCTGCGAATTTCGCTTTTGGATTGAGCACTATCAAAAAGTAATTCTCTTTATCCCGCTGGCTTTAGCATCTGTGTTCTTGCAAGCTTTTATCAGTGGCGATTTGCAGCGAGCGCTTTTTGAAACCACAGTTGCCACGGCGACAGTGATTTTCTTCAGTTCAATTTGTGTGTATTCGTTTTATTTGTTGACGCGTCCGCAAGTTACGGAAGACTAGGTTACGTCTAGAAAAGGACTAATATTCAGAGTCCCAATCTAGTGTATTTTGCGCGAAGTTTGTGCGTCTCTTTTCCTTTGCAATTTGAATTGCTGTTTTGGGCAGCAGTGCTTGCAGTTTGTTTACTTGTTCTGGCTTCCATAAGGATATGTCCAGGAAAAGAAAACGCAGTTGTTTCATTGCTGCCAGCTGCTTTGTGCTGGCAGGCGAAACCGGGCATCCAATCAGCGAAAGAGTCTGCAAGTGCTTTGGCATCAGATGCATTTCTGCATCGGTGATCAGCGGATTTTTTGAGAGATCTAACTCAATCAGTGATGGAAAGTTAGCTAACTGCTCCAGTTGTTTTCCTTCCACGTTGCAGCTAATTAGGCGAAGTATGTTCAAATTCTTCGACGTTCTTAAAGCATTGATAATTGGCCGCGCGTCAGGCAACGAATAAACCGACAACAGTGAAAGGTGCGATAAGTTGCTCATTTTTACGAGGTCTTCCGCATTGAGTGTTGAGCGTTCTAAATTCAATGCCTTGAGATTTGGCAGTTGCCCAATGCACTTCATTCCTTTTGCAGAAATTTCCGAATCAGCAACACCTAGAATCTCGATTGTCTTCAGGTGGGTGATAAAGGGAAGCAGTGCATCTGCATCGGAAAGGTTGTCTGCGACTAGGTTTAGAAAGGTTCTTGTGTTGGAAAGATTCAGAGCTCGAATATCATCAGGGCGGAATCGCAAAAACAATTGAGGGTGTCTTCGGAAATTTATATTAGGGTGGAAATAGATTCCCTGAAAATCATGCACTGTCCATGGTGGCGCTGTTTGGGGATTGCCAGCTGCATGGTAGTCGCCAATCTCGAAGTTTGGAAAGTTGAATACCCGTGTGTTGTGGGGCTTTAGCTCGGAAAACGGCGAGTTAATCTTTGTTGCTGCAATGAAGTCTTTGTCGATTTGTTTTGTTGCATCAGAGTCTGGTAATGCAGGAATGCTCGAGTTTGGAGATGGCAATACTCCAATCGGAGGTAATTGATGGTTTTGTTTGTCTGGTTTTACATCAACCCACTCCGCAACTTTCTCTGGCCGATTTGCAAGACCAAAGAAAAATCCAATCGCAAACAAAGTTGCAGCGCTGACTATACCGACCGGTTTAGTGAGGTGCCAACCTTCCTTCTCGACTATTGGTGCTGGCAGAACGGTTAGGGCGGACGTAAGATTTTGTTCGGTGTCCAAACCCACAAGATCCGCGGTAAAAAGTTCGGCAGATTGATAACGCGCATTTAGATCCTTGGCTAGCAAACGTTTTACAACTTGCTCTATGCGCTTCGGAAACACAACTCCGAGTGATGCTTCTTTTAGGGAGACGGGCTCTTCAGTCTGGTGCTTCATCATTGTTGCGAGAGCTGAGTCTCCAACAAGCGGGGGCGATCCTGTAAGCGCCTCAAACATCACGCAACCCAGTGAATAAAGATCGGTGCGATGATCGACGCCGATGCCTAGACATTGTTCGGGGCTCATGTAGAGTGGGCTACCAAAAATTTCTCCTGTTCGCGTCAATGTTTGCTGGTTGAAACCATCCTGCCCTGTCAGTTTTGCTATGCCAAAATCGACCAGCTTCACCAGGGAATCTTCGGTGTTGCCAAAACTTTCCGTGCGATCGGCACTCGAGGCCGCAACTATGATATTGCTCGGTTTTATATCACGGTGAATGATGCCGTTGCTGTGAGCATAGCTCAGCGCAAATCCCACTTGAATGAACATCTTTATAGTCTGCTCAACAGACAACCTTCCTCTCTTTTTTAAGATGTCTGCCAGTGTTTCCCCTTCGACCAAATCCATGATGAAGTACGGCTGTCCATTAGGCAGAACGCCGAAGTCATGCACCTTAATGAGATTGGGATGTTCGAGCTTGTTTGTAGCTCGGGCTTCTATTTCAAAACGCCTCCATGCCGCATCATTGGTCTGAGTTTTATGCAAAAATTTCAGCGCATAGCGTCCATGCAAATTTACGTGTTCGACTTCGTAGACACTGCCCATTCCGCCACGACCGAGCAGGCGAATGACTTTGTATCGGTCCAGTATTACGTCGTCTGCTTTATATTCGATTGAGGGTTCTGCACCAGCAAAACCGGACCTAGTTATATTGGCGTCATCGTTGAGTGGCCTTGTCGCGTCGTTATCCATGGGCATCATCTTTGGAGTTCTCCATCGAAAAATGTCGTCCGTGGAATGTGCTTCTTAAATGCCTCCATCTCTGCGTTCGACCAACCCCTTGTGTCCAGTCGCAAAGTCTGCAGTTTTTTCAATCGAAGCAAGTGCATCGCACCTTTGCTTGTGACGGGACATCCTCTTATGTCTAAATCGTCTAGATTTTGAGGAAGGTTGGCTAAAGCATCGTCCGTTATGCGCTCGTTTTGCGCAATCTCCAAGCTTCTGAGATTTTTGATATTTGCCACCAACTTTAAATCGTTCGCGTCGAGATCGCATCCAGTCAGCACTAGGTACATCATCTTTCGCGAATGCTGGAGCTTTTGTAAAAGCGGTTTGATGTTCTTCGTATTCACTACTTTCAAAAACGTGAGACGCGTCAGACAATGAAGACGTGCAATTTCAGAGCCCGGAAGATTAATGCGAGTCAGAAGCAGCCTGGACAAATTGGGAAGCTTATCTACTTGCATTAATCCTTCTGGCGTAATGATCGTGTCACCTAAGTCAATTACTTCGATTCTGGTCAAATGGCTGATGCCGAATAGTGCATCGTTAGCCGCTGACATATCCTTTTCATTGAGGTTCAACAAATGTGCACTAGACTGCAAATCGAGAAACTTAATATCGTCTGCGCGAAATTTCTTAAATAGCTTTGGATGCTTTTGAAACTGCTCAGACGGGATTAAAGCCAGTCCTCCGAAGTTTCGAAATGTCATTTTTCCACTAGCGGGAGGGCGATTTCTCTTGCTGTAGAAAAGGTTGCCTATTCCTTCTTCTGGGAAATAGAAGATGCGCTCTCCAGGCTGAGAGCCGAATGTTGAGAAGTATCCTGGTTGCTTTTCCAGCGCCAACATAACTTCTTCCGATTCGTTGCGCTGTTTGGAAGCTAACTTACTTTGCTCGGTTGCGGGATCCCAAACATTTACAAAATTCGACGTGTTCAGTTTTACCGGTGCTTCTTTCTTTTGTGGCGCGCGCAATGCATCACAGACCCATCCTGAAATCGTTCCTGCTGCCAAGAAACAGGAGCCGTAAAATATCAAAGTCCAAGGGTTGTGTCCCTTCTCTCGAATTGTAAGAGTTGGGCGCGGGCGAAATGGTTCAAATATACTGTGTTGACCAGAGTCTAGTCCGACTAGATCTGCCGTAAGGTGCTGCGCTGATTGATATCTGTTGTCTGGTTTTTTCTCTAAAAGTTGCGCGACTATTGATTCCATCTTTTCAGGAAACTCTATGCCCATCGAAGCTTCCTTGAGAGTGACAGGAATTTCGGATTGGTGTTTCATCATAGTTGCGAGCGCATTTTCACCCACCAAAGGTGGTGCGCCAGTTAGTGCTTCAAACATCACGCAACCTAAAGAATACAAGTCGCATCGCTTGTCGATGGAAATACCCAGGCATTGCTCAGGGCTCATGTAAAGCGGGCTGCCGAAAATCTCACCGGTCTTCGTCAATGTTTGCTGATTGAATTCGTCTTGACCAGTCAACTTTGCGATTCCAAAATCCACCACCTTCACAAGCACACTATGAGCACCTTCCGTGTCGGTAGATGCAATCATGATGTTGCTCGGTTTGATGTCCCGGTGAATGACGCCATTGGAATGTGCATAACTAAGGGCAAAGCCAACCTGAATAAAAATCTTGAGGGCTTTGTCGACTGGAAGACGCCCTATGTCTTTCAACATATCGGCGAGGCTTTCGCCTTCCACAAGGTCCATTATGAAATATGGCTGCCCGTTTTCCAGAAGCCCGGAATCATGGACTTTGACGAGATTTGGATGGTCTAGTTTATTAGCGGCGCGGGCTTCTGTTTCAAAACGACGCCAAGCGGCATCGTTGGTTTGCTGCTTGTGTAAAAACTTAAGTGCGTATTCCCGTTGCAACTGCAGGTGTTCCACACGATAAACGCTGCCCATGCCGCCCCGCCCGAGCAAGCAGATAACCCTGTACTTCTCCAGAAGTACGCGCCCCGGCTCTAGCTCTAGAAAACCATCGGAAGAAACCGGCGCCGTCGAGGCCAGCTCCTTGGTCATGTCGTCGATCTGGTCTCTCTTGCTTTCTGCCATTCGCCCAAAGCTGCGCCAGCTACCTAAGATCCCGCCTCAATATGCCACAGTGACCAAAAAGGAACAAGCCCACCTTTCGGTGAGCTCATCCACGGTCCCTCGTCTGGCAAAACTGCTATTGGGCGAAATTCGCAGCAAATTCTCTCGAACGCTTGATATTGTTTCTATTCTGCGCGGCAAGAACCTCGCGCACATAGACGTGTGTCATCGAACCATGCGCACTTTCATCCTTGATCTTAAAATCGCTTTTCTTGAAAACGATGCCGTGGTTGGAGAATGTGTCTGAGTTGAGGACTGATTTGGAGGTGCCATGATCAAAGTACAGATTGTTCTCTGACAGTTTGTGGCGCCGCAATGCTTGCTTGATTCGGAAAGCGAATCCAATGGTTTCGTCCGAAAGGTGATCTGTATAAACTACCTGAAGCTGTTTCCTCCCATATGCGAGATCCGTGATGTTGTCTTGCATCCAGCGATCGAATGCAATTGGATTGTAGAGTGAATCGAGTACAGTCAAGCTGGTCACTTTGTCGTACAGACCATTTTTGTACATCTCCGACATTGCGGCTTTGTAGCCGCCGGAGTGAGTGATGATACCGATGTTTGAAATGTTATCGATAGTCAAATTTCGAAGGGGCGGAGGCTTGCTCATAATCTCAGTGAGCATTTTCCTGAAGAATTGCGGTTCGTGGAATTTTGCATCGGATGGGCTCACTCGGCTGTCTGGTTTGGTTTGCCACTCAGGGACGATGAACACAGTGTTGCTATCCGCGCCGCTCATCTGTTTCGACAGTGATTGCTTGAAGGCTTCGCTGGCATTTGTTTCCAACCCGTGGTTATAAATCACGAGTTTGACTGGTTTTTTGGGATCGAACACATTGGATACAAAAACAACTGCATCAGATGTTTTATGTTTTCCAGTGTTGTGTTCTAGCTTCGATAATTCGAATACCTGTCCATCCGAGTGGTAGGCGTTGCGCACCGGATACGGCTGCGCTTTTTCGATTTTCGAAAAGAGGCGATAAGCTTCTTCGTGGAAGAGAGTTCTCGTCATCTCTGCGCTAGTCTTTTGTGCATCCCGACTCTGGTTGACTCTGGAGTCTAAACTTCCATTGTTGCGTGCATCTAGATTTTGATTGATGAATTCATAATCTTGAGTTGGACGCCAGGCGAAACATTGTTGACGTTGTTCTTCGTAACTTTGCTGCGCTGGTGTTGGTTCAAAAGCTGAATTAGAAACGAATGGATTAGTCATTGCTGTGCAATCCGTTATTTTCTGCGCTTGGAGTGACTGAGGTTGTCTGGTGGTGCCATGCCACCTAGAGGATCATCGGTGTTGAGGACTTCGAAATCTTTGCCGTTGCGCGTGCGCAATGCCGTGATCTTCTTGATGCCATCGGGACCTTGAGTGTAGAAACCTTTGCCTGTATCAACTGTCACGGTGCCGTCTTCATTGACTTTCATTATCGCTCTGCCTTTCTCATCGACAAAGACGCCGCTACCTTCCTTTGTTTCATGGATAGGGGGTTTGACTGAGACAATGTTCGATTTCGTGATGGTGATTTCGCGTCCGTCGTCGGTCTTGATTTTTCCACCGTTGCTGACCTGGACGTCAATGCCACCCGGATATTTTGCTCGGGTGGTTTTGCGCTCACCGTCGACTTCTATCTCTGCTTTGATGCCTGATTCTTTCATCTCTTTCGAGGTGATGTCCTTAGCTTTTGGCGCGGCGTCGTTGGCTTTCGGTGCAGTGTCCTTTTCTCTAGGATTGCCGTCTTTGCCTTTGGCAGTTTCTCTTTCTTTGCCTGCGCCGTCTGCAAATTCTAGTACTGGAAGCAATCCGTTGCCTACGAGAGCGTCATTCATTTGACGATCGAATTGTGCTGCGGCGGCACTGTTGCGCACCATTGCATAATCGCTCAGGCTGGCTGTTCCTACCTTACTTGCTTCGGCTGCGGCTGACTCGTAAGCTTCAAAGTTGGCCATTGTCGTAGTCCTTCGTGACACGGGGAAAATCTTGCGCCGGTTGCGTCGGGCATTATTGTTAGAGCATTAACCCATTCAGAGAGCGTATTACCGCATTGGTTTCCTTTTCATGGTGATACTGCTTCTGAATGGGTCAATTCGAATTCTCTGCCCCCAGATTCTTCCGAATTACGCAGCCTCTCTACTGCGAATGCTCTGCTCTAACACTTGTGGAATTCGGTTTGTAACTTGCTTTGCTTAATTGATTCAAGACTTGCGGCTCTGCTTACTTTCTAGGCTTGCTGAGGTCGCTCGGTCTCAAACCACCCAACGGGCTATCGGTATCGATTTCTTCGAATGTCTTGCCGTCGCGGCTTCTGATTGCGGAGACTTTTTTGACGCCTTGTCCATCTTGTCTGATGAAACCGCCGTCACCGGTGTCGATGGTTACGCTGCCATCTTCGTTTTTCTTGAGGACTTCTCTGCCTTTGTCGTCAACCCAAACATCACCAGTTTTATCTTTGGGACGGATTTTGCCATTTGGCTCGATGAGTACGGTTCCATCGATGTGCACTTTGTTGCCGTTCTTGCCCATGACGTCATGACCTTCGCCGACGTGTACTTTGACGCCATCTTTTCTTTCGGTCACTGTTGTGTGCGTGCCATCACTTTCCAGATTGCGGGTGGCTTTGACGCCGGCTTCCTTCAATTGCTTGGTGGTGATGTCTTCTTTGAAGGGGTTCTTCAATTCGATAGGTTCGTCATCGCCGTTGGCGAGCATGAGGTCAAACTTCGGCAACACGCCTGCATCTTCCAGTTTGTTATTGTTAGCTTGATTGTCGAACTTCAGTTGCATGTCCTGGCGGGTGATTGCGAAATCGCCGAGGGCGCATGCGCTGTTGTCTTTGCATTCTGCGGAGTTGAAAGATTCGTTGAGTTCGTGTGCCATGATGATTTCTCCTTACGGCGCATAAAAGCTGACCTCGATACCTCGAGAGTCCTTTGTGATTTGTTTGAGCCGTTCGCTGGGGGTCAGTGAACACACAATACGGCTGAGTTGTATCCAAATTGTTTACTTCGGGAAATTTCTTTGGAAAACGCCGAAACGCCCACGGGCGCCTATGTGATCGTGGGGGCGTGTTGCACACGCCCATTTAATAATTAGGTCGCGTGCAACGCGACCCCACGAAAGAACAGAGAGCAAATATTCAGGTCGCGTACAACGCGACCCCACGAAAGAACAGAGAGCCAATATTAGGTCGCGTGCAACGCGACCCCACGAAAGACCGGGCGACGCATGGCATCGCCCTTACGATCCGACTTTTGGTATGCGAAACCAGAAAGTGCTGCCGCCGTCGGGGGTTGCCCGCACGCCAATTGTCCCGCCATGCTGCTCCACGATGGCTTTGCAGATTGGAAGCCCCAGCCCGGTACCTTTTCGGCGTTTTCCACCAGCAGTGGGCGCCTGCTCGTACCTTTCGAAGATCTTCTCCTCAAATCCCTGCGGAATCCCGTCCCCGTGGTCGATTACCTGGACTTCGCACTCATCGCCATCTATATCTATATTTAGTTCGACCGTTCCGTCTTCTTCCGAATATTTCACTGCGTTGGACAGCAGGTTGACGAAAACCTGTATCAGGCGATCTGCATCACCGAGAACCGTCACTGGTTTGGTCGTAACTTTGACCTTCACGTCGTGCTCTTCGGCAAATCCTTCTATGGTGTCGACCGAGCGCTCGACTACCTCGGAAAGTTCAACATCTGAATAAGTCATGCTCAACTTTCCGGCTTCCATTTTTTCCATGTCGAGCAGATCATTAATCAGCATAATCAAGCGCGTAACGCTGGTTTTTGCTCCCTTGATGCGTTTCGTCCCGCTCTCATTGATGTCGCCATAGGAGCCATTGGCGAGCAATGACAGCATCGCTTGCATGGCAGTAAGAGGCGTACGCAGTTCGTGACTGATCATCGCGACAAAGTCTTGCTTCAATTGCTCGACGCGTTTTCTATCGGAAACATCATGCGCAACGCAAAAATACAAGTTCTCAGAATCCGACCAACGCAATGACCACTGCACATCGACCCGCTCGCCGGAAGCTGTAATGACGCGCGTTTCGACATTTGCTAGTGTTCCTGTCTCGCTCTTGATACGCTCCAAGGTCTCCCGAAAATCCTGGATGTTTTCGCTGGAAATCAATTCCGTATAGTTGTGTCCGATCAACTGTTCTTCCTTGTAGCCCCATGCGTCGAAGGCAGCAGGATTAACGGCGGCGAACATACCTTTAGGGTCGAGCGAGCAAATGACGTCGATCGCGTTGTCTAGAATAAGTTTCTCTTTGCGCGTAGCTTCTGCTAAATCATTTGCCATGCGGTGGAAGAAACGATCGAGAGTTGCTATCTCATCCTCGCCTTTTAAAATCGGCTTGAGCGGCTCTTTCTTGCTCAATCGAACAGTGTTCTCGACAACAGCGCCGAGGCGGCTCGTCGTGTTTTTCGTGAATAAAAGAGTCAACCCTGTTCCTACCGCCACAGCCAAAGCAGCGCCTGCGACAATGAAAATCTTCATCATCATGCGGCCGCGTTCTTCCTCTGCTAGTGTGGCTTCGTTGCGTTTTACCTCATTCGAAACCAGCTCTTCGAGCTGTTCACTAAAATGCGAACCCGCCGCCATTAAACGCTGATATGTCACGGTTGCTTCGACCGCGTGAATGTCGCCTTCGTTCTTAATTCTATTGGCAAACTGGCGCATAATCGCCATGCCCTTTTCCGCGCCACCCTTCAGTTCTTGAAGCAACTGCAATTGTGCGGGATCGTCTTTGAGCAATTCCTGCAACTCGACAAAACTTTGTTCTGTCTGCGTGAGTTTTTCGTCAAATCGTTGGCGAACTTTCTCGACTTTGGTGTACTTATAAATCATCAATTGATTGGCGACGCCCTGATACTCACGCACCAGCGAGTTGGCGCGTGCGATGATTTTCTTTGAGTGCTCTGACTTAACTGCCTGACTTTCAACTTCGGTAAAAACCACAAACAGCGCGACCAATACCGTCAGCATCAGCGCAATAGGAATGCCGACAAGGATCAGTCCTTGCTGCGATAGTCTCAAATTGCTGAAGTTGAGCATGTTTCCGTTGGCTGCCGGTTGTTGCGTTATTGATTTAGCTTCGGTTAGTTTGACGCAGTTGCCCGTAATTTTTGGCGCTTTCGCAGTCTGTTAATATGTTATGCCTGAACTTTAACGGAATTCTCGATGGCCAAAGTTCTTATTGTCGAAGATGATAAACAGCTTTCAGCCCTAATTGTAGATTGGCTCACTGGCGAAAAATACGCCACCGAGGCGGTCTATAAAGGCACGGATGGGCTTGAGCGGCTGAAGTTCTATAAGTATGACGTTGTCATATTGGACTGGGATTTGCCAGGATTATCGGGCGTAGAAGTCTGCCGCCAATTTCGTGATGAAGGTGGCACGACTCCCATTCTCATGTTGACCGGCAAGAAGGAAATCACAGATAAAGCCGAGGGACTGGACTCCGGCGCGGACGATTATTTGACCAAGCCGTTTGATGTCATTGAACTTTCGGCACGCTTGCGCGCCCTTTTGAGACGGACGAACAATGTGACCAAAACAGTTCTCTCCGCGGGTAATCTTTCGCTGGACCCTTCCAGTCGCACGGTCACGCTTTGCGGCAATGAGGTTGATCTGCAGCCTAAGGAGTACTCGTTGCTTGAATTTCTCCTGCGCCATCCGAATCAGCCGTTTAACGCTGAAGCCATAATGGATAGAGTTTGGACCGCCAGCTCTGATGCAGCCCCTGATACGGTGCGTTTGCACGTCATGAGACTGCGCAATAAGATTGACGAGCCCGGTAAGGAGTCGATCATCAGGACGATTCACCGGGTCGGATATATGCTCGTGCCGCCCAAAGCGTAGGCGCAACCGCTGTCTGCGCCTCTGCGCCAGCCATTAATCCCTCTATTTAGTGATAGAGAAACCCTTTCGAGATGGATGTCTCATTTTGGTGTCGCCGAGTAAGGTGGTTTATAGAGGCATAGCGTTTGCCCTGGGGCGTTTGGCGTGTAAATTAGGGGGCCATTTGGTTGCATCAATTGGTACGTTTGAAACATCAGGCACTGTAGACAAGGCGCCTACAGAGACTGCTACCAAGGCAGCTACAGAGACTGCTGCCAATGCAGAAGCTGAAAGAGCCGCTGATACTCCAAGCGCCTCAGATCGTCAAAGCGCCGCTGATACGGCAGATGGACAAATGCCGAAGAAGCAGGTGTTTGACCAATCTTTCAAAGATAAGGCTGTTTCGGAAGTTGAAGGCGGCTTGACCGCGGCGGAGGTGGCGCGCCGCCTTGGTCTGCCTGGCTGGCTTGTGCAAAACTGGGTGCGCTCAGCTCGCGGGCTAAATCGTGGGCGCGAGCGCAAGCGACCACTCCTAAACGCCCAACTTATCTTTGTTGACGGTCGACGATATACGCTGTGCTTGAAGTTTGATGCGTTTGATAGCCGCCGAAAGCCACATTCCATCAGCGTTTTTACAGAAGAAGGGAATTCTTGCCCCGCTAATTTCGAGGATTATGCCAAGACTCTGATGTTTCTGACGGAAAAGCGAAGTACCGTCCAACGAATCAGGAAAGGACTCTACAAGTCGGAATCTGGGCAAATTTTAGAGAGCGACGACCCAAGAGCGCCGTGAGTCGGTTGTCACGGACTGTAGAATACCTATAGTCGCCGACCTTGGTCCACTTATCTTGAAATTCCGACTTAAGTTTACTAGGCAAATCCTGCTGTTTGTCTGTATTCCGATGGTTGTGCAAATAGCACTCGTCTACCTGCTTGCGTCCAACATCAAGCAGTTAGAGCAGTGTTACAACGGCGAGGCTCGTGCCGCCGATTACCTGGGCGAAAACGTCAAATTCCTCGCTCAGCTCATCGCGTGTGCCGGCGCCCAAGCGATGTATCAAGTCAGTCGAGAGCCGAAGTACGAACTTTCTTTCCGCAACAAGGTTCAAGCAGCCACAATCCAAAGCGACATATTGCGAGCGAAAGCGAAGCCTTTTCTCGGCGAACGGAAGGAATCAAAAGAGCTCGAAGACCTTTTCTTGTCCTTGAAGCAGGCGTCCGAGCGCGGATCGCAGGCAGCGCAATCACAAGACCAAATCGATCAAGCTGTAGCATTCATGGAATTGCGCGGCATTCTCAACAGAGTCACTGGCGTGACTGGCGAAATGATGAGCCGTCTGACCGATGCTCGTCGAAGCATCGCTTTGAGCAAGCTGGAAACGCAAGGTCGCATCTACGCGATCATATATGCGACTATCGCAGCGAATGTGATTATTCTGATTCTTTTCATTCTGCGTTTTGACCGAACTACTTCCGAGCGCTTTGCGCACTTGACAGAAAATGTCATGTCTCTCGGTGCCAATCAGCCCTTGAAGCACCGCATCGAAGGCAAGGATGACATTGTTGAATTGGATAGTGTTATTCATAGAGTTTCAAATGTTCTGCGCGATTCTCGCCTCAAAGAACAGGCTATAGTCGAGCAAGCGGTAGACGTTATTTGTGCGCTCGATGAGAAGGGCAAATTCCAGCAGGTGAATCCTGCTGCGCAAAGACTGTGGAAGTTCGAGAGCGACGAAATTCTTGGAAAGAGTCTTGCCAGTTTGGTTGCGCCAGATGAAAAAGAGCGTGTGCAGCGAACGATTTCGCAAGTGGTGTCTAGCGAAGGAATCACGACTTTTGAGACAAATGTTGTAACGCGCGATAACCAGCGCGTTGAGATGCAATGGAACACTTTTTTCTCGCAAGAGATGAAGCAGATCTTTTGCGTCGCTCATGACGTGACTGAAAGAAAGAAACTCGAGCGGATGAAAGCGCAACTCGTTGAGATGATTACGCACGACCTTCGCTCACCGATGTCGGCTCTTCAAATCACCTTAAACATACTTTCTTCCGGTTCTATTGGCGAAATGCCTGAGGGCGCGCAGCAAAGGCTAAGCAGAGCGGAATTGTCTCTTTCGCAAATGGTCGATTTACTCGATGACTTTCTCGAACTCGAAAAAATCGATTCCTCTGCTTACGTATTAGATAAAAGCGAAACAAGCGCTCGCGAAGTTGTTGAGTTGTCTTGCGGTTTGATAGGTGAGCTGGCCACGAAGAAAAACATCGTGATTAGTACGGACAGCGAAGAGTTTGCTTGCCTGGTCGATAAGGCGCGTCTCGTGCGAGTTATAACCAACCTGCTGAGCAACGCGATTAAGTTTTCTCCGGAAAATTCCACAATAAATGTCGTTGCAGCAAAGCGCGATTCAAGTGCTGTGTTTGAAGTCATCGATGAAGGACCCGGCATAGAAAAAGAAGAACAAGCAAATCTTTTCCAGCGTTTTGCACAAACTGAAGCCGGCAAGAAGCAATCGAAGGGCGGAGTTGGTTTGGGTCTGTCTGTTTGTAAGGCAATAGTGCAAGCCCATGGCGGCTCCATCTGGGTCGAAAGCGAAATCGGCAAAGGCAGTAAGTTTGTTGTGAGTGTGCCATGCGCCCACTAGCGATTTTCGCGTTCGCGATAGCGATAGATATATTTCTCCCGTGCGTTCAACTCGGTGCGGTGGCGAAAGTTTCGGATGCTCAACTGAAGCCATCCTCACGAAGAGCTAGTACGGTGTCGGCGCCTAGAGTGCTTGCCGAATTTTTACGACTACGCTCGATTGACGACAGGCATGCAGCTCGCGGTTATTTTGAAGAGCATCAAGAATTGCAGAAATATCCGCGAGCACTTGCGGAAGCTGCGTTAAATTATGCGAGCCTGCGGTGGTTTGCTGACGCTCTAAATCTGAGTGCCAGAGCTGTTTTGCTAGCACCAAACGACGACTCGGTGTTAGCGTCACGAGCCCTGGTCCTGTGCAAGTGCAAACAAACTTCTTCAGCTGTTGAGCCCATTAGGAAGGCGCTGAGAATAAACCCGTCGGCAAGAAATTATGCGGTCCAAGCTGAAGTGTGCGATGCGATGGGAAATCAAACCGCTGCGGATGTGGCGCTGCAAAAGGCGCTGCACGCTAATACCAACGACTTCGATGTTGTCAGCGCTCAGGTACGCATATCTAAATCTCGAATGAAGAGTGATGATACGGTCAAGTTCATCAGCGATTATGTGAGGAAACATCCAAAAGATCTAAGTGCGTTGGTGCTGCGCAGTGAAATTTGGGAGATCCTTGGAAAGCGACAAGAGGTGATTGCTGATTTGACTGTGGTGGTGAAACTCGCACCAAATCACACATTTGCGCTTCAAAAACTTGCGGAAGCCTACCAAAAGGAAAAGGATTACAAGGTAGCGGTGAAAACCTTGAACACTCTTTTGGCTATGGAGCTAAATCCATCCAGCGAAATTATCGCAAGTAATTCATTGGCGAAGTGTTTGGAATCGATGGGCGATCTACAAGGTGCGCTCAAAGCAAGGGAACACATTGTCGACGTGGAGCAGAAAATCAATGACTACGATTTGTCTCGTGGCAATGTCAAAAACCTTGGAAGTGGTTTTGCAAAAGACGCGGTTGAAATGTGCAGACTGGAGATAGCGTTGAAAAAATATGCGAGTGCTGCGCAAAAGTTGACTTCCATCTTGACTGTGATTCCTGAAAATACAAATGCAAGAGAGTTGCGAGCACGCGCCTACGAAGGAGTTGGGCGCTGGAATGATGCGCTTACAGATTGGGACCGGCTGGTCAACAAGCAGTCTAGCTTCCCAAAATGGTATGAGTGTAGAGCAAAAGCCTATGAAAAGCTTGGCAAAAGAGACGATGCTCGCCGCGATTTAGAAACCGCAAAGAAGCTATCGGTCGATCCGTAGTTTTTATTCCAACATGTAACCGAGGTTGCGGCTGCTTTTGATGAGCGAGTCAGACCCCGGTTTGTCAATTTTCTTCCGCAAACGTACAAAGCATTGACGCACTGCATCTTCTGTTGAGTCTGACTCTGAAGCCCAAACCTTATTTAAGAGTTCGATTGCCGTAAAATATTTGCCGCGGTTCTTCAGAAGAAACTCTAGCAGCGCGGCCTCTTTTGCGAGAAGAGAAATCTCCGGCTCTCCGTCCTTCGATACCGTTGAATTATCGAAGTTGATAGTGAGATATCCAATCTTAACTTGGTTGCTTACAAGCGTATGTGGACGTCTCAGCAAAGAGCGAACGCGCGCTAGCAGCTCATCCATCGAAAATGGTTTTCCGAGGTAATCATCGGCGCCAGACTCTAGTCCTTCAACACGGCTCTCAATATCGCCCTTACCGGTAAGAATCAGCACAGGTATGTCACCACCTGCAACACGATATTCCTGCAAAATGACCAGACCATCTTTTTCAGGTAGTCCTCTGTCTAGAATTGCCATGTCATAAGAAGAATTCCGAAGTCGCTCTTCAGCTTCCAAGCCTGACTCAACAACATCTACTTCGTATTTTGCCAGTTGCAGAGCATCGGCAACTGTTTCAGCAACAAGCTTGTCGTCTTCGGCGAATAGAATCTTTGTCATTTGTTTTTGAGAGCTTAAGGTGCAGCGCGATTCAAATAAGTAGGTATGTAAATGTGAATGTAGCAGAATTTGCGACTCAAGCAAGTGAAATATCGATGTTGTCCCCATGTCAGCTGCGATCTCTAAGATGTGTACATCCAAGAACGAGCGTGTGCAATTACAGCTGTGCAGCAGCTGCTGCTGTAGCTGCGGTAGCTTTACTCCAGCGAAGCAGCTTCACCCCAGCAATCGCTTCTTCACCCCACAGGAGATCTTATATTATGACAGAGCGGAATATTGGCAGGAATGAAATCCCTGCTGTTGGTACTACCAGTAGTGCTTTTGAATCGCCGTGGACACAACCGGGTTCGTTTAGTCAGCTGAGCAACTTTCAGGCTGGAAGAACATATGACAGTCTACCGCCGCTAACTTTGAGCGGAGCAGATAATGCAGGACGCAATGTTGGTGGTGACCCAAACATCATCAATCTCGTCGGAGGTGGAACCAAAGATCTTCGTCTTGCCGATCAACCCGCAGGAATGGAGGAGAGCGGTCGTGGCGCACGCCAGCGCTTGAGCCCGCAAGAATATACTGAAAAACTGCGTCATCTCGATAGCGAAGCAAACATGGACATTATCAAACAAAAGAAATCTATTATGCATAAACCAAAAATATAGTTTTTGAGCGAGAGAACGAAGAAAGGAAGTCCGTTTCATCTTAGGTGGAACGGACTTCTAATTTCTGGGGGCACACTGCACGCGCCTTTTTTTGCAATTATCGTGGGGGCGCATTGCATGCGCCCTTTTTTCATCATCATCATCACCATATTTGAGTGGCGTTTCAGGTGGGTGAGCTGCATTAAATTGTAGATATAGATGAGTAGGATGTAACGCAAACGCAACGGCTGTTCTTTTGCGCCGATGAGCCTATGTCATTTATTTCTTACATTCCTGAGTTTAGCTCCTTTTCTGCAGGTTTCCTGCTTAAAGGATACTATTAGGGCCATTTGTGGCCAAATGGTTAATATTGATCGTTTCAAATCGGTGTAATGTTTTTGTGTCATTTTTTTTGAACTGTTTGGCATGACAAGAGACACTCGGAAACGTCTGGAATCAATCGCAGCTATATCCTTCTTAGTAACTGCCATTTCATTGGTGGCAATTGACTATTTCGTATTTCCGTACCTTGAAGACAATTTGCGTTTGGTATCCAAAGACGCGAAGCGAGAGGCTAATTTTCTTCAGTGGGCGTCTAACGCGAGACCGCTTGATGCGAAGGATGTGGGTGTTTGGATGTCTCCAGGCCTTCGCTTCAAACAGAAAAAGACGAAAGCAAAGCGAATAATTGTAGTTGGCGATTCTTACGTCGTTGGTCATCCCCTGGCAAATATAAACGATGCTTGGTGGCGTCAACTTCAGCTGCTTCTATTGCGCCGAGGCTATAACGATGTTGAAGTGATGGCAATTGGCCCGCTTTTATTTGGAAACACGAGGGGCGAGTTATGTCTGGTTCAGAAGTGGGCGAAACTCTATGAGCCGGATATCTTGATCTGGGGATACAATCCTAACGACGCACAGGAATTTGATAAATCTGGCAGGTCTTTAGTCCGCGATTCTCATTCAAGAGATTCCAGCGTCTTAGAGAAATATATTTTGCGCACATTTCGCAGCACCTTGCCGCATATTGCCGAAACAACGCTGGAAAGATTAGATCGTGCGTCTTCAATCGCGGCAGGTACCTACGCAACTCAAATGGAACTTAGGTATCTCATGGGTACTAACTTCCAAGAATATAAGGCGACTCTTGCCGATGTTAGCAAAACTTTGAAAGATTTGAGTTGTCCTGCATTTATGATGACATTGCCGGCAATCACAAATGGGGCTCCGGAAGATAGTGTCGGTATCTGCCCGCAAAAATATTTTGACTATTTAGCAGACTACTACAAGGTTCGTTTCTCACAAATTCTTCCATGGTTTCGACATTTCGGCATTCAGTGTTTTGATATTACGGACTCATACATCAGAGCTCTGCGCATTGAGCCTCAATTTAATGTCGACAATGCTTCGATGCGTTTGGCGTGTAATCCAGCCGATTCGCATCCTGGTTCTTTCATCACACACTTCTACGCGAAAGAAGCAGCTGACATTTTGGAAAAGAATTTCCCACAGGTTCTCGGTCCTAAAACGGCCGTGCTCAAACCGGAGCTGGAAATTTGCGATTGGATTCCAGGTAGTCTGGAAGTGAGCAAATTCTCTGATTCCAAATACCTGTTCTATTACCCAACAGGGGCTCAACTCTGTTTGACCCTGCCAATGCGCAAACGGCATGTGCAACTAAATTTCTCTGCGCCCGCTCAGCTGAAGACTATACATCTTGCAGGCATGGATTTGCGAAGTGCGCACATTTGGCTGACGGCAGTAGATCCGAAAGATGGATATGACCGCAAAATTCTGTATGACTTAAAAGAGAAACGAGGATACGATGTTGTCTGGACATTACCAAACGAGTCATGGACTGAGCACATAAGTACCTGTAAAATCTCTGCGGAACTGAAAGGCAAAGATAACCGGCTAGTGATTAAGTTCTAAGCAGAAGCACTCTGTTTTGTTGTCGTTTATTTGGCGGCGCGCTTTGCGAAAACCATCACTCAAACATCATTTGAAAAATCTACCACTGCATTTCGCTTTCTCTAATTTCACGACTGACTTCCGATGTATTTAGAACGATGCGTCCTTCCAGATCGCGAACTAATTCGGGTTGCCTTGCGTCTCTTCTCAAGCCTCTATTTATGAACTCTTGGTCAAGCCTTCTGACTGTCGCGTAAAGTTGTGGATGATTCACAGCCAACGTTCTTCGATTTTCTGTTGCACTCGCGGTGCTTACTCTGAACATCGCAAACAGATTTGCCAGCGTCTCATCCGGTTCTATGAAATAACCGGTTCCTTGAGGTACGGCCGCACGTTCTGCCATTTGCTCGTTGTTAAGCCTATGCTCGGAATCATTGCGACTGCTTACTTGTCCGCCAACGAGGCGTCCGTTTTGCAGCACTCCACCAACAACTCGCCGCCATGTCGTGTTTCCCTCTCGGTCTGTATTTGACACCCAATGATTATTTTGTCTGTCAATTAGCGCACTTCTTTCGACAGCTCTTCCGTTCTCCGCCCGTCCTGACCAAAAGCGCCAACCCAAGTCGTTGACTATTCGCTCAATTTCCGGTGTCCGTTGTCTTCCTGTTCCCCAACCTTCGTTTCCACGAACAAAAAATCGACTCTGTTCATAATGCACCAACTCGTGAATTACTGTGCCTTCGAGTCCATTGAATCCCTCTGGTGTTTGTCTTGCACTCGGCATGATCACCATGTGGTTGCCGTCACGAACAAGTCCATGTCTGCCGCAGTTATCACATGAATGATCTCTGCGCGGTGAATTTTCACTCGCGAGATGTCCCATGTGTGACTGGGCATCTCCTGGGCGCATTTCGTCGGGTCTTATGAACCAGACTGTCATGCGATTCTCGTAATCGCGTACTGGCGACCTTTCTAACACACTCTGCAGCACTTGCAGTTCGCGTAAAGTCGGTGTCCCAGCAATGTTTGTTGCTCTGTAATCAACCCGCTGAACTCCTTCAGGTGCAATTCTCAGACGAAATCGTTCTTCGATTTGTCTTGTGAGTGCTTGAATTTCCCTGAGCTGCTCCGTGACTCTCGTCTGTCCATCGCTACCAGCTCTCGGTCTGAACGAAAATCTTCCAAAGGAGGTTAGGTCAACATCTCCTTCCCGCTGTTGCACAGCATCTTCATGAACCCAGCGATTGCCTTGCATTGTCCATTGTCCACGCTCGTCAGTGAATGCAACTGGTTCGCCCATCGCATTTCGCGTATGCGAGTAGGTGACACCACCGATGGTTACTTCTCTTCGTGTTGTTCCATCTGGTGACAAAGAAGTGCGGACGCCATAGTCTTCATTGTGAAATGAATAGGTACCAGTTGCGTCAATTTGCGCGCTGCCCCTGCGCACGCGATAGTGAGGTTCGCCGGTGGTCCAGGTCTGCCCATCTTCGCTGGTCCAAAGCCCAAGATGGTCTCTTATATTGGTAGCAACTCCATTCCTGGATGTAATTTGGACTTGCGTTAAGTCATTTGCACCAACTCCCCGAACAGTGGTACGTTGAATTTGCGCCGGATGTAAATCCTCTTGGGCGCGTCCTAGACGATCGCCTGAGAGATTCATCTCCGACCAAATGTTGCTGATTTGAAATTGTCCAACTTGATTGGGCGAACTTGTCTGTTCTGCTGACCTCAGCTCTGTTCGTTGCCTCGCGACCCTTACTGTGTCCAAAACCTCTGAGAAGAGCCGAGTCGCTGTCTGCGCTTCGCTGCTGTAGGTCTCTCTTTCCTTTTGGACATCATGTCTATTTTGAATTTCAGCCATGTAAAGACCTGTAAGGTAAAAGCAAGCCGCGCACGGTTTGTCGAACCAGGCAAGCTTGAGGGAAGTTGGTGGGGGCAGATGTGAATGCCTGCATGGAGACAATAAAGCGCCAGTTTGACATGGGGGAAACATCGCCACTGACCGGCAAAATATGAAGTGAATGGCGTACAGAGCTACCAGATTTAATGCCGGAATCTTACGCGAGCCGGAAATGTTACCTTCATGTCACAACAGTTCGGTATTGATGTTGTAGTGACATCGCGCACCCGCACCAGTTTCTAAAAGCCAATCGAATTTCATCGTTTGCTTCGCAGCACTTCATGCGGGGTGGCTGTTTTCGTTCGATTGCATCCCCTGGATTAACCATGCCAAACGAACTACAGTTTCGTCCCGAAGCGCGCCAAGCCGGTGAAGGAGAACGCGCAGCTTCCAGAACTCCTGCCTTATCGATTAACGATATCGACAGAACTGAATTCCGAAACATTCATGCGCGGCATGAAGTGTCTTCCCTTCCGACATCCTTGCCTCGCCTTGAGTTAGTCGACGTACCGAACGAATCAGCTAGAGTTGCCGAAACCCCTGAAAGCGCCCTTCGACGCCAAGTTTCTGAATCTTATTCGACTCCTGAATTGCGGGCGCGTGGTGAACGTTTTTCCCGCGATATGGACTCATTTACAGAGCGTGCGAGATCATCCGGCATAAGTGAAAGGGAAATCGCCGAGACATTCAGACAAGTGTCGCGCATACTAGATGCTGGTTCTGACGCTCGTCTTGCACGCGCAGAAAGACTTGCTCTGGCTTCTCAGGTGATGCACAATGCCGCGCGTCCGACTGAGATTCGGCAAAACGAAAACACCTGCAACGTCACATCCTTAGAGGTACGCACATACATGCGGCAACCTTCCGCTGCTGCTGCTCTCGTAGCCGATGTCGCGACACGCGGTTCTTTCTCCTGTCATGATGGCACCACGGTGCGTCTCGATAATCGTAGCCTGACTCCATCGGTGTTGGGCACCACCGAGCTTGAGCAAGAGCCAAGCCGCCGCAATTTTGCCAGCCAGTTGTTTCAAGTAACGGCAGCTAACATAGCTAATATTTTGGATCGCGATTTTCGCTCGATGAGATATGAGCAGCGTCCGCCTCAGAGCAGAGGCGACTTCGGTGAGGCGCTGGTGGATGTTCGCTCCGGGCGTGTGGTTGAGCGAGAGCCAGGCGCCGCCGGCAGACCGAACGGCTTGATCGCTGCCAATGAAAGCATTACGGGGCGAAGAGATGAGGCCGACGCTTTCATCGTGAGTCAGGAGCGACATGGAAGAACCTCTTCGCGCGCGGCTACCTTCGCTAGTGCTGATGATCTTGGACAGACTTTGGAACGCCTCGCAAGCTCTGGTCGGATGCCTGCAGTTGTTTTTGTGCACGCAAATAGCGAGTTGCTTACTCAGTCAACTAGTGGTGAAACTCGGCCGATTAATCGTGAAACTCTGCGGCAGCGCGCTGAGGTGCCCGATAACATTTTCAACGACGGTCATTTTGTCACCATCACTGGATACGATCCAGTAACGCGCACTGTGCGATATGACGACCAATACGGCCCTGAGTCAGATCGAAACGATCGCCCCGTGAGCTTGGATACCTTTTACCGCGCAACGAACGTAGTGAGAGCAAACGAACTACTCGACAGACTCGTTAGCGCGCGCGGAAGCATGTCGCAAGCGGAATTTGCTCGCAACCTTACTAGGTTGACCCGCGCTTATGTAGAGCGCTGGCAACTTGTCGAGTCGGCCGGCGGCACGGCATTCTCACCCGAAGTCCGCGCGGATAGAGATACTGCACGCCAAAGAATAACCGCACTTGCGGGAAGTTTGCCAACGCGCCTGCGGCAGAATGTCGAAGCTGCGCTGCGCACACGTTCCCCGGGGCGGTAATTAACGACAATGTTTGCGTCTAAAAGGGGTTAATCCGAAATCCGCTTCAAAACTTGGTATTGGAAGCTCGTCCCTGGCATTTGTGGAGCTTTTCCAAGGTGTGTTGGACCTTTGCCACCCATTCGGTCTCTGATTCTCGAACAAATGCCGGCTGTTCTTCTTTGAGTTTTCTATTGCCGATGTCTAGTGCTTCCACTAATAATGGCTCTGCCTTGGCGTATTGCCTTTGTTCAAAATAAATTTCTCCAAGAGCAAACAAATCACTTCCTGCACCAGTTTGTGTGTCTGGGAGAGGAGTTGCGCTCATTACAAATTTGTCTCCGATCCTTGTCCATCCTCTCCGTTCCCTCTCAAATTTGAGATCTCGAGAGTAATGTGAGATTGCTTCTTCGTCTCTACCTAGTTTGTGTAGCGCATTTGCAAGGTATGGACGGAGCTGCGTGTTTGCTGAATTTCCATAGCGCAGGGCTTTTTCGCAGATTGCGATCACGTGCGAATAATCACCCATTCCGTGATACGCGCGAGCAAGTTCGCAGAGATAAAATGGGTCTTCCCACTTAAAGGCGGCAAATTTTTTCCGTTTTGAAAATGTTTCAGTCCAAAGCGTAACTGCTTCTTGATAGCGTTTCTGTTCAATATATTGATCACCGAGTTGAGTAATAATTTCCATCCCCCGATGTGCGTATGGGTTTTTCAACGAAGCCAACTTAGTCTTCAAAATATTCTCGGAATCGACATATCTCTTTCGCAACTGATAAAAATTTGCTAGTGCCTCGGCTGCATTAGCCAGATGGCCAGGTTCTTCGTCCAGTGCTTCTTCGACCTTGAGACCTTCAATGTAGAGTGCTTCTAGCTCGGCAGGAATTGGTAGTCCATAATAGCGGGACTTTCTGCATAGAACATCTGCCAATCTAACGTTAGCGATTCCATACAGTCGGTCATGTGTTTTATCAATCAAATGCCACTTTAGTTCGTTCCGCCAGTAAATTTCGCAAGCATCAAACTCTTCTTTTCCAAACTGAAAGTGCGACAGATGACCAGCTTTAATTTCTACATGAGAAATGTGTTGCCATTCCAAATGATCATGCAGCGGCACAAGAAAAGGCGAAGTGACAACTGCGAGTAGCGAAAGAAAAACCGTCGCAAAAGTGCCAACAGGCGTTGGAAGATTACCCAAATTCGCCGGATTGATCATGGCGCACCCTCTTCGAGGCAGACGTCGTTATTCCAACCTATCACGAAAAGGTTGTGATCTGTATTCAGTTTTCTATCTAGTAAACACATCGGAGATTACAGGTATGTAGTTGCCACGCTTTCAGGAGGGAGTTTTTTAAATTACTCCGCATACCAGATGCTCATTCGCATACCCCGATGTGACGCCTTGGGTCAAAATCCAAGAGTGCTACGCGTTGCGCAAGTTGCTAGCATAGCGGTCAGCTTCGGTGGTCCGGAAGGTTCAGTAATCGAAATAGGTTGGTTATTTCAATCTTTGTCTTTCGGACCGGGCGACGCACTGCATCGCCCCTACAACTCGGCGCATAATGCGCCCCTACAGTTGGGCGCGTGCAACGCGCCCCCACGCCACTCTTACACGGCTGTTGCTACCGGCATGGTTGCCCAGTTGGTTGTCGGAGCAGCTTCCACAGGCTTTGCAAACACGGTTGCTTTGGCGTTGTCGCATGTAGTCCACGCGGTGGTGATCAAACCTTCGCGATAGATTTCATGGTGGGTCGCAAACAAGCAGCGCTTGATGTTGATCGATCCACTTTGTGCAACAATCTTTTGCAAAGCAGCCTGGTGAGCGTCATCGCGTGATACGAGCAACACATGTTCGGCACCGGATTTGATGGCTTCGTCAATCGAAGGAATCAATTCAGTTGTTGCGGTCGCATGGTTGACGATGGCGATCTTGTGAGTTCTTGCGTTTTGAACGAAGGTGACGAAAGCGTCGACGGTCTTGCCGGGCTTTTCAGTTTTCACTGTCGTCCAGGTGAATTTCGAGAGCTTCTCGTCTTTCTGATCGATGAGGCCAAGCATTCTCAGGTTGGCTACTTCGAGGAAGTGACGTTGAATTTCGCTGTCATAAAGGTCAAGCTCTTCTTCGCCAACATTGGCTGCTGAGCGGCTGATGCCAGAGAGCATGTATACGAGCGGCTTGGTGGGCGTTGTCCACCAGGGAAGTTTGGTGCCGTGACGGTGGCAGAGCAGGTAGTCCAGATAGAACAACTTCCGTAGGCGATCGCGGATAAGAACAGGCTTGTCTTCGCCGGAAATAAACCAGGAAATATGTTTTTCAAGCAGGACCCTGTGCTCATCAATCAATTGGAAGATCAGGAGATCTCTGTCGTTGAGTTGGATAGCCATTTGGGTGCGTCCTCTGCGGGTGTGATTGGGTGAAAGAGAGATTCGCGGGGGTGCGAATTAGGAGCTGTTGTTACCGTTACTTGTTTTCTACGTATCGCCTCAAGGCATCTGTGCGTTTCGGCTGGTGTACTCGGAAGGTTCGTCTAAGGTCCATGTCCATGGTGAGCAGGTTGTTACTGTTTACCTTTAGTTGCTCTGCTCTTTCTTTGATGTCTTGAAGCTGCGCTTGTAATTCTTCTTGTGTTCTAGTTTTTCTTGGTCGAATCAAGTCTTCGTATACCGTCGCCATATCTACATAGAAGTCAGCTTTCAGAGTTTGATATTTATTGAGCCCTGGGCTGTTTGGCGGTACTGGAAGTTTTCGAACGTTGATTGCTAGAGTTCTATAGTTCTTGGAAATCTTTGAGCAAACTTTGATGTAGTCCTGCACTCTTTCCAGTTCGTTGTTGATTGGTCGGGAAAGAACTGATTTGTCTTCTTCATTTGGTAGCAGTGTCCAAACGTACTCATCGAAGATTTCGAACCAATCTAATTGAGGAGACTTGTCCGAGTACAGTGCTCCGGCGCCTTGGCGTCCTGCGAGCGGATCGGTGTTTTTCGGATACTTGCTGTTGTCTTGAGCCGGTGCTGGTTTTGCAGGTGGAACACTATGTCCACCAGTCGCGAAGTAGTCTGATTGACTAGGACGACCGGCTTGAGCTTGCGGTGCGGCAACAGACAAAGTGAGGGTCGAGGCCGCAACTGCCGCGAGAATCAAATTAGCTGTATTACCCAATGCCATTGCTGTGTCCCTTCGAACTACGTGTTTCTACTAGACGATGTTTTAGATGTCTAAGAACTTGCTCTGTCGCTTACCGATTCGCTTGTTTCAAGCCTTATGGGTTTTGCGCGTTGTACAGAGGCATAACCGGCACGCCTGACCTGTTTGGTCTTCCGCCACCCGCCCCAGGATTGTTGGGCGGTAAATCCGGCGCATTCATTTGATTTGATTGCGCATCATTCGGTCTGTTCTGAACGATTGCAGGTCTGTCACTCATCGCATTGAAGGTGTTCATCTGCACAATCTTCCAGATGGTGTAGCCCATGAGGAGCAGCATGAATCCAGCTATCGAGCCGACTACACGTGCACCGCCGTAAGGGTGTCCCATGACCATCGCGTACATTGACAAAGCCATCCAGATGGTGGCACTCACCACACCTAGTATCACCAGGTAACGGCAGAATGTTCTTACTGTTGGAAGCGGACCTTGGAATTCATAGCTGCTCTCTTGACCGGCTTTTGGATAGCCTTGTGCAGGAGCATCACTGTTGATGAACTTCTTGCCGCCTTGGTCTTGAGCTTGTGGGTACGGGAACAGAACGTTCTGTACTTGCTCAATTTGATCGTTGGATGCTTGAACATCTTGCGAATCTTGACCGTTCAGCATGTTAATTCCGAGAATGCCATTAATTTGGCTGATTTGATCTGCCGAGAGTTGATCAGGGCGGATCGTTTGAACCATGCCTTCGCCACGATTTTGTCCAGTTGCACCGCCAGCGCGCTGGCGATAGATGCGGACAACGCTTCTGTTGCTGCCGTTGCCTACCGGGAAGTTGTGTCCCGGAGTCGAATCAGCTGCACCAGATGGAACCGAAGGTGGTGCTTGCACATCGCCCGGCTCAACTTGGAGCGGGGTGCTGCCGTCGCCGATCGGAGGCGGTGCGCCTTCCGGCGGTGCCTGATAGGGAGGCAGCGGTTGTGCAAACTGTGCGGAAGAACTTTGAGGAACAGCGAAGGAAATACCGACAGAAACGAGGCATGCGACGAGAATCGCTTTTGCCGTATTTCTAAAGGTGCTCTCTTGCGTCGCCATCTAGGGACTTCCTCCATCGGTTTGTGAGTACATAATGACGAAATACTCACGAGGATCCAATGGGGAGATTACCCACTTCAGTCGCTTGTTTTCGTAGTTTCCTCATGGTTCGACGAAGAATTTGCGAATTTTTCGTCGTTACCGGCACCTACTCCCACCCGAGTGTCCACAAGGTTCATGCTCATGAGCTCGGTGGCAAGCGACTTCAGTTCTGTCAACGAAGGGAAGTCAACTAGCGGCTGTGCTGAGGTCTGGGTCAGTTCGTTGCCGAGAGCTGACAATCCGGACTGGCTTGCAGGCTGTGTTTGACTTACCGTAGCGTCGGCGGTTTGCAGAATGGACATACTTAAGATAGAGCCGAAATCAGGTTCGTCCTCAGTGGTTGGCTCGAACGAAGGCTCGAAGCTTTCGTTTGTCAGAGCTTTCGCCTGTGGAGCTGCTGTCACCGGCTGGATTACAGGCTGTGCTGCAGGTGCCGGCGTGATTGGTTGAATCACGGGAGCAGACGTTACAGCTTGAATCACAGGCGCTGCTGGAGCGAATGGAGCTTCAGGTTGAACTGCTGGAGCTTGTGGCTGTTGAACAGGCGCCGAAGCTCTGACTACTGGCACGATTGAGGGTGCCGGAGCCGTGACTGGTGCTACAGCCGTCTCGGATACTTGTTCTGCCACTGGTTCCGAAACTGGCGCAGGTGCTGGCGTTGCCGGTGCTTGTGCAGTCGGGAAGGGCAGGAATATTGGCGCTGCGGCTACAGGAGCTGGCGCTGGTGCGGCTTCGACAACTGGTGCTTCAACGACGGGAGCGGCTACTGGAGCTTCAACGATTGGAGCGGCTACCGGAGCTTCAGCAACTGGAACAGCGGATGGCGCTTCGGTTGAAACTTGTTCAACGTTTTCCGCGGGCGCGTGCAACGCGCCCCCACGAGCTTCGCTTTCCGAAGCCGGAGCTTCTTGTTCGATATTCTTCGGATTGCGCTGATTGATGCGCATGCTGAGCGGTCCAAAACCATCCAATGGTTGTTGCACAGGCTCATTTTTGATTGGCTGGGCAGGCTGATCGGCGAACAGATTGTGTGGAACTGGTTGACCCAACACATGGCCACCCAGGTTGGGCGCATGCAATGCGCCCCCACGCTCTGCTTCGTCGTTGCCATTGTGATCTTTGGCATCGAATGCCGCCAGGAGGGCTTCCTGTGCTTCGAGCGAATCGAACATGTCCAGATTGGACAGGTCGAGGTTTTCCAGGTCGAGACCGGCCAGGACGTCTTTGGTTTGTTCCTCTATAAAGGAATCCAACATCGACTTGACCTTGTCGTCGGCAGGCGGTGTGACACCTTCTGACGGCGCAGCGGCGAACGAACCGGGCATGCTCGGAATTGCAGTGGAGCTCTTTGTCGCATCGAAAGCCGGAGCCTGTTGATTGACTGGCATTCTGATGGTCCAGCCGTCGGCTGCTGCTCCAGCGTCCTCGGCGTCTTCCGAATCCGACTCGTCGATATCGTCGATGAGTGGTTCTTGAGAGATTTCGATTTTCGGCTTGGAACCGTTTTTGCCGTTGGTGAGCGACGTGATGATTGGTGCTGCCAGTGGCTTGGTTTGGGGCACGTAGTCTCCTGCTGGAATTTCCAGGATCTTGGAGCCATCTGCCGCTTCCACCTTGTCCACAGACATGACTTGATATTCTTCTTCGAGCGTCTTGGGCGCTTGTTCTTTGCTGCAAGAACGGTCTGCGACGGGTTCGAAATCGTCGACGATCTTGCCCAAAGTGACTTCCATGCCCAGTCCGCGCAATTCGCAGCACAGACCGTCGAATGCAGCGGTGCGTCCGCCGGCAGTGATTTCCTTGCCTTGAACCATATCGGCGTAGGCTTGGTGTCTGCCCTGGATATCGTCTGCCTTGATGGTCATCATCTCGTGCAGGATATTGGCGGCGCCGTAAGCTTGGATTGCCCAAACTTCCATTTCGCCCATTCTTTGTCCACCGTGGTTGGCTTTTCCGCCGACCGGCTGTTGTGTGACTGCTGCGTACGGTCCACCGAGACCGGAGCGAGCGTTGACTTTGTGCAGTACGAGTTGGTTCAACTTCAACATGTACTGGCGACCGACCAAGACCGGGCGATCGAAAGGCTCACCGGTTCTGCCGTCGAAAAGTTGCACTTTGCCGTTGGCTTGCAGCCATTCGTAACCGGGCATCTTGCGAGCTTCTTTGAGCGCTTCGTTGATGAGGCGGAAGGATGCGTCTTCGGTGAGTGACTCGTCGAATTGGTGAATGCGGTAATAGCGGTTCAAAATCTGCGAGTAGAGACCCAACTGAGCGTCGAATACCTGACCGACGTTCATACGGGAAGGTACGCCGAGTGCGTTCAAGCAGAGGTCTACAGGGGTGCCGTCCGGCAAGTAGGGCATGTCGCAATCCGGAACAATGATTGAAACGATGCCTTTGTTTCCGTGACGTCCTGCCAGCTTGTCGCCCACTTCAACCGGGCAGAGTCTGGCGATGAGAACTTCGATTTCGCAGATGACGCCTGCTTTCAATTCCGGCGTTGTTTCCGGAGTGAAGATGCGGATGTCGATGACGCGACCGCCGGAGCCGTGCGGTACGCGCAGGCTGCTGTCTGCCATTTCTTCGGCGACTTTGCCGAATACTGCTTGCAAGAGTTCTTCTTCTGCAGAAAGAGCGCGAGCTTCTTTCGGGGTCAATTTGGAGACCAAAACATCACCAGGATTGACGTAGCTGCCGATTTTGGCGATGCCGCGTTCGTCCAAGTGCTCGAGGTCTTTGCCTGCAACGTTCGGCATTTCAGGCGTGAGAATTTCAGGACCGCGCAGAGTTTGATAAACGTTGGTCGAATGTTTTTCAATTTCAATGTGAGTCAGTTTTTGATCTTTGACCAGACCTTCTCTGACGACAATCGCATCCTCAAAGTTGTAACCGCGCCACGGCATGAAGGCTACGAGCAAATTGCGTCCTAGTGCCAATTCACCTTGGTCGATACCAGGACCGTCAGCGATGATTTGACCGGCTTCGATTTGCTGTCCGACCTTAACTGCTGGGCGTTGGTCGAGGATAGTGTTTTGGTTGGTTCTGTCGTAACGAATGAGTGGGTAGTAGCGCTTTTCGCCAGAAGGTTGCGTGATGACAATTTCTTTGCCGGTGACGCTGGTCACGGTGCCGGCGCGTTTTGCAGCCAACGAGTGACCGGACGAACGTCCGACAATGCGCTCCATGCCTGTTCCGACGCGCGGACGCTCAGGCTTGATGAGCGGCAAAGTTTGGCGCATCATGCCACCACCCATGAGGGCTCGTCCCGTATCGTCGTGCTCCAGGAATGGGATAAGAGCAGAACCTACAGACAAGAAACCTTGTGGCGTGATACCGATCATGTCGATTTCTTCGGGTGCGACTTCGAAGAATTTCTCACCGCGTCTTGCCGGTACGAGCGGTCCGACCAAGTGGTCGTTGGCTACTTTCGCATCGGGCGGTGCCAATGTGTAGATTTTGTCGTCGCCAGGAGCGAGGTATACAACTTCATCGGTCAAGAATCCGTTGATGACGCGGCGGTAAGGCACGGTCATGAAGCCGTCTTCGTCGATGCGGCAGTAGGTCGCCATGTAGCTGACCATACCGCAGTTCTTACCTTCAGGCGATTCAACCAGGCAGACACGACCGATTTGCGACGGGTGAACGTCACGCATTTCTGTAGGAGCAGCGTTGGGGTCGATACCACCAGGACCGAACGATGTGATTCTTCTTCTGTGCGAAAGTTCGGACAGAGGATTTTGTTGGTCGAGGTACTGAACGAGCGGGTTGCCCGAGAAGTACTTCATTACTGCGTTGGCGAACGGACGGCAGTCGAGAATGTCGTTGGGTGAACCAATCTCTTCGTCTTCGTTCATTTCCAGTCTGGTCTTGAGCGAGCGAACCATTTGTGCCAGAGCGGGACGCACTGCACGGGTCATGGTTTCGCCGACACCGCGCAAGTGGCGGTTTTCCAAGGAGTCTGGGTTGTCCAGTTGTCCCATGCCGTTCGGCAAGTTCAGGAGATATTCGAAGATGTTGAGCAAGTCCATGCCGGTGACTTGGTGGGATTCTTCATCCAAGCCCATCTTCTTGTTGAAACGTCTTCTGCCCAGTTTGCCGAGCGAATACTTTCTCTTGTCGGTCAATTCTTGCAATGCGACCAAACCGCCGCCTGCGCCACCGCCACCGTCCGGTTTCCACGAACGTCCGATGACAGCCAATGCTTCAGTCTTGGTGATGTTTTTCCATTCAATACGTCTTGCTTCGAGAAGCGGCTTAAGTCTCTTTTCGAGAATGGCTTCGTCGACGCCCATTGCCAAAAGCAAGGTCTGGGCGGAAACCCAAGCACGCTTGGGCAATTTGACACGGCACTTAGCCTTGGATGCGCGGCTGGAGATGGTGGGGTCGAGTTCCAATTCAAAGGTGATTGGTGCGCCCTGTTCTGCCAACATCAGAGCTTTGTATGTGATGTGGGTCGGGTTGGAAAAATAGATGCCGGGAGCTCTGACGAGCTGACCGAGAACGACACGCTCAGAACCGTTGATTACGAAGGTTCCGCGGTCTGTGATTACCGGAACATCGCCCATGTATGCGGTCGACTTGCGGATTTCGCCGGTTTGAATGTCGCGCAACCAAACTTCCATCATCATGCGCTTTGCATGAGTCATGTTTGTTTTTCTGGCTTGTTCTGGAGTTGTTGGATAGCCTGAGTCTGCAGCGTAGTCTTCGAATCTCCAGTGCGGCTTTCCATCTGGTCCGATAAAAGATAATTCGAAGCGTGGCGAGAAATCGCTGGAAATCGGCGAAATTTCAGTGAAGAGATTGCCAATGATCTCTTCCGTGAAGCGCCGGTACGAGCGTCTCGGGAACTCAGCTAAGTCTGGTGCTTGAAAGTAAAACGTCATTTACTTGCTCCCGCTAACGCTAGAATCTGATTTGTCACTCATGAGTGAACGCTTGTGAATTGCCATTGCCCGTGCCAGGTCGTCCGAGTAGGCTTTCATTGCCGGCTTCAGTGCGCTGGCGATGCGGAACTCGGGGATTGCCTCGACAACTTGTCCGAGATTAAGAAGGTTGGTAGCCAGTCTGTGGTGGAGCTCAGGATTTTGTACGTCGGCATCGCACATTTGTCTGAGCAGAGTGGCTGCACCTTGGTAGTCCCTTTGTGATTCAAGAACGCTTACTTGGCTCAGTGCATCGTTGGTGCTGACCGGAGCGCCATTGGCTTGGGCTGCGGTTTGAGCTTGTTGTTGTTGTTGTGCTTGAGCTTGTTGCGCTTGAGCTTGTGCTTGTTGAGCCTGCATCGCCTGTTGGCGAGCTTGCTGTTGCATTTCTTGTTCCATTTGAGCTTGAGCTTGCTGAGACTCATCGTGAGTTCTGAAGTTCATCGCTTGCGGATTGAAAGCAGGACGTTGCGAACCACCTTCGTACATGCTCTTTCTCGAAGGATCGTGCGGTTGCATTTGTTGTTGTACTTGCTCTTCAGGTTGTGCAACGCGGAAGCTGCCCGGAGGCTGAGCTGCAAATTGCTGTTGTTGCATTTGCTGTTGAGCCGGTTTCATTTGTTGAGGAGCTTGCTGCATCGGCGGTTGTTGTGCAGGCTGCGCAGTTATTTGATTGGCGATTTGACCGCTCATTTGCGCAACTTGAGCACCACTCATGCCCATGTTCTTTTGCATTTCTTTCGCGCGTTCTGCAGCTTCGACCTTGGTCGGATCGATGATGACTACTTTCAAGTACGCTGCGTGGGCGGCGGCATAGTTGCCGATGCCTTCGAGGCATTCCGCCATCAAGTAGATGTACTTGGGATTTTTGTCTTCCATCATCACTGCTTGATTGATCTCACCAAGGGCTTCTCTACGGAGCCCTTGGCTGAACAATGTTTCAGCCGCCATTCTGTGCTTTTCTGCAATAGCATGCTGATAAGCCCTCTTCAGGCTTGCACGTCCCGATTCCAATCCCGGGTTACGTGGATCGAGTGCTTCGAGGCGGCGATATTCGCCTTCTGCCCCAACAAAGTCACCCGTGAGTTGCATGGCGCCAGCCAGACCCAAATGATTTTCAGCAAGCAGCGGGTTTTGCGCTACTTGTTTGCGCCAGAGTTCGACGAGTGCCTGACCGGCAGCTACGTCTTTGCTGTCGCAGATGATGGCTTTGCGCAAAGACGCAGCAGCCGCGGTAAAGTCGTTCTTGGACATTTGCAGGAATGCCAGCTGTCTGTGAGCCGGACCATAATCTGCATCCTTAACAATGGCTTGGCGGTAGTACGCCATTGCGTTGGTCACTTGACCGTAGCGAACACAGAGGTCGCCCATCTTTTGATATACGCGGGCGGACTGCTCGAGAGCCATGCACTGTTGAATTTCAATCGAAGCGCCGACGAGGTCGCCGGAGCCCATAAGTTTTTCAGCCAGTTCCAGTCTTTGGTCGACCGAACCAGGATCGATGCCTTGCTTCTTGAGCGCTTCGCTCAAGTGCTTAGCTGCCATCGAGTTGTCGCTGGCAGCGGCGAGCGCTTGTCTAAATAGATGGGCGGCGCCGGCATAATCATGTGATGCAAGCCGCTGTTGACCGTAGGCGGTGCGGGCGGCGGAAAGATTGATTTTGAATTGCTTATTGGAAGGATCATATTGAACGGCTTTTTCGTGAGCCACGATTGCTTCGTTCCAACGTCCTTGTTTGCCAAAAGCAACCGCGCTGTTGTTTGCGTCGATTGCGGTTTGGATGAATTGCTTGGCGTTTTCTGCTTGTTGAGCTGCAGCCTTCTTTTGCTCTTCAATAGCTTTGAGCTTATCTGCTTCAGCCTTCTTCGCCGCTTCCGCTTCTTGCTGCTTCTTGAGCTTTTCTTCTTCGCGGTAGTCCAGACGGCGCTGGAATCTGCTGCCGCTCGGCGGAATGGCTACAGCGTTGCTGTCATTGAATTCTTTGGTCTCACGCTCGTACGGAAGGGGTGCTCCCGTGAGTTTTGTGGCGAGTGCGCTTTGAGTGCCCAGGGCAACCGTGAAGGCTACTGCCAGGAGTATCGGTGAGAACTTTAAGAGTGAGGACTGTTTGAGCATTTGAGAATCGAGGTGAATTTGTCGTAGAAGCTGGTTTGTCAGTTCGACCCGGGGTTGTCGAGGGGCGAATGTGAGCACAGCTTAACGATGTTGGGGGTGGTCAGTCTATTGGGGGGAATCCCACGCCATTCGTATATTTCCCATCACGCCATGTCCAAAAAGCGAAAAACGCCGCCAGTTCCGGTTTTGAAGCCGCCATGCCGTCACTGTAATTTAGATATCGTGAGAAGAAAACGAATAAAGAACTGTTGTAAAGAGGAATTTATGTGAATTACCGTTCAGAAAAAACTGCAAGCAAAAGCTCCCGCGGCGATCAAAAACCGTTTTACTCCGAAAATTTGTGGCATTGTTAGAATTAAGGCGAGGAAGACTCAAGCGGCTGATAACTAACGCCTTTAGCCAAACTGAGTATCAAATCGGATCCTATGTCCCTCGCATATACCGTCCAGGCGTTGTGCATTAATTCCGGAGACATTCTTGGACTCTACATTCCGCTCCAATCCCTTCCGTCCCCGCACTATCTTGTGCGAAAGACATGAATTAATTCGCTTCGGCTTGAAGCGTGTGGTTTCGGAAGTGGTCGATATCATCGGCGAGGCCGCTGACGGCATGACTGCCACGGAAATGATCCGCAGGCAGCGTCCTGACTTTGTAATTCTCGACGTTGATCTTGATGTACTTAATGGTGTTGAAGTCTGCCGGCGCGTCAGCCAGGAGCTTCCAAACTCCAATGTTCTGGTTCTGACAGACTCTTATCACGCGACCAAATATCACAACCAGCTTATGAGAGCGGGCGCCCGTGGTTTTTGCCTGAAGAGTTCTGGTCCAAGAACTCTATTTGAAGCTATAGAACAAGTTACTCGCGCGTTGCCATACTGCGACCCGAAGATTACTCAGTTGGTAAAACAGGCTCCTTCGACGAGCATGCCCAACTGCAATTTGACCGACCGTGAAATTGAAGTTCTTATTCGACTAGATCTTCGTAATAAAGAAATTGCAGAAGAACTAGATATGAAACTCCGCACGGTTGAAAAACACATCGAGTGTATTCTCGCAAAGCTTAAGGTGCCTACGCGCACTGCAGCCGCGCTGAAAGCCGTGCAATTGGGTTATGTGCTTTTGCCGAAGATGCCCGGACGCGACCCGGTTACCGGTGTCACGCACGAGCAGACGGTTGCCGAGCTGCAAGCCGAGCTGGCAATTGCCAACGAGCACTTGCGTGCCCTTCTGAAGCAGAACGAGCTGCTTAAAGAAGCACTCAACCAAAAGATCAGCCCGACAGATTAAAGCCTCAAAGATGAGAGTAAGAACTCTAGCTACGCCCATTTTTTGGAAAGAGCGTAGGGGCGTGTTGCACACACGCTTTTTGTATGCGGTCCTGGCATTGCTGCGCGCTGCCCTCCGCGCGTTGCCTCTACTCGCTTCGGTAGTCTCCTCGGCGACAGTCGTTCGTCAGTCTCTGCAGTCGTCGCTGGGAGCGCCGGCGGCTCGCCGGCATCGGGCGGCATTAATGCCGCCCCTACAGAATCACCTACACAAACACTCCCAGAAGCGCTCGCAGAATCTTCTGCAAAAACTTCTTTCGTTGTTTATTCTCTTGGTTTTACCTGCTGTTCTTACAGGTTGCTCGCAAGGTCCTGTGAAGATCACTCAGATTCCACCGGAAATTAAGACCGAGTACTTTGACAAAGGTGCTCGTCCACCGGAAGCTAATACGCCTGATCACAACGATTGTGCAAATACTCATTGGCATTACGGTTTCATCCCTCAGGTCTCCTGGGATCTCATAAAGAGAGAAAGAGCTGCCGATGGAGAAAATGTTGTTATCAAAATCAAAAAGGTCAATTTGACTCTGAAGCTAGATATTACGATGTGGCTTCCAGAAAAGGCCTCTGAGGACGTTATGGCGCATGAAAAAGGGCACGCCGCGATTTGTATAGACATCTACAAACAGGCGAGTAAAGTGGCTCAGGATGCTGCGGACAGTATTGTAGGAAAAGAACTTACAGCACACGGACCTGATTTTGAAACAACGCTCAAAAGCGCTTTGAACGACGTCAATCAAGAAATGGCACGGAAGTATCGCGAGGATACGCTCGACAAGGCGAACGTGATCTCCGCTTTCTACGACAAAATCACTATGGCTGATCATGCCGCATCCAAAGTGAATTCGAAAGTTGAAGATGCAGAGCTAGAGTACGAGCGGCTTGCGCCAGAGTTGAGAAGACAACGAGCGGAGGATGAGCGCAAAATTCGCGAGCTGATTGAGAAGCAGAAGCAAAAAATAAAAGAGCACGCTGCGAAGGCTGGAGAAAAATCTCAAGTTGATGCTAAGTGAGGCGGCATAAATACCGATGCCGCCTGGAAGGAGGCGATCAGACCGGTCGACGCATGGCGTCGACCCTACAGAAGACGGGCGGCAAGCTGCCGCCCGGCCAAAAGGGCGGGTGTGTGCAAAATGCCCCCACGCTAAACACAGACCCAAGCCAAATGGGCGCGTGCAACGCGCCCCCACGATTCCACAATCTTAGTCGTCGGGATCGTTTTTCTTCGTCTTGTAGCCCTTCTTGTTACTTCCGTCTATTGGATCAACAAACGGAATTGCATGACGGAATCGAATGTCTACCGACGCACCGTTCTGCAAATATGTGGGTCTGTCTAACCCTCCTGCAGGTCCTAGAAGGAATTGCACAAGTGGCAATCCGCCAGGTAGTCCGAAATCGTTTCTGACGAGCCCTGGAGGTCCCCCCGTCGCGTTCGGCCAGATCTTGTATTGAACACCACCTATGGTGACTTTTGTCGGTGGTCCTGGAGGCGGACTGCCGATCCAATTCCATGTGGCACCATCTCCGCTACCACCACAATCGCCACCAAACATGGTGCCAGAGGTGCCGGAAGAAGCTATTTCAAGCCTTCTGCTGCCTACTGTAGCAATTGTCTGTCCTGGCTTGAGCATTGCAATCGGAACGGTGACCTGGGCATTCTTCAATGGCTCGCCGCCATGCTTGCCACCATTAATGGTGCCTGGTTGATAGCCGTAGTCTCTGATATGTACGTCATAACCGTTGCCGTTAGAGCTTCCCAGTGCATCCATGGCGACGCCATACATTTGATTTTCACTTGCCACCCAATACGGTGCAGTATCAAGACTGGGATCATAATTATATTGAATTGTTCCATCCGGTTTTACAGAAAAGATATGTATGGATGGCAATCCAGAGTTTGTAAGTGGCTCTGTGAGTAGTTTTACGGCTTGGTCCGCATTCATTCTTGCGCCGCTTCTTCTGAGCCAGTCATAATAGGCACCAGACGCGACAGTGTTGCCGTTGGCCGTTCCACCACCGGTCCACGTGTTAGGAACGAGCGATGAGCCCGGCTCTGGGTAGTCCCCATTTGTTGATTTCTTGATGTCGATTGGACCCGGTCCGTTCATGTTTGGCAGGCTCAGAATCGAGTTGATGCTTGTTATTTCAGGCGGCATTTGGTCCGGAAAGCTGAGAGTGAGAGTTCCTGGTGCAGGTTTTGGATCGTACACGCTGGCAGTCGCTGCGCATGTCTGCGCGTGAACTGTCTTGTATGATTTGTCAGCCTGGTCCTGAATTCTTTGGTCAGCTTCTGCTTTAACCACACTCGGCATTTGATAAGGGACACCGCTTTGTGTTTCTGCAAATTTCCTGGGGTCTACGAGTTTTAGACTGTCACCGATAGCTCCGAACACAAAGTCTTCGCCATCGTACGGGACATTGACGCCAGACATGTAGAAGCCGTTCATCGCCTGCTCGTCATCTACGTTGGCATAGGATGTTGGCTTTGGAACAGGAACGTTGGTTTGCATGGGCGCGCTTATCGAGCCCAAGGTCAACTTCATCGAGTTGGGCACGTAGCTAGCGTTGCCGGACATTCTGACGAGGTTTTGGTTGTACGCGGCCTCTGCAGCTGTGTATGGATTTACCGGATTGCCGTCAATGTCTTTGGAGTTTCCGGCTCCAGTTAAGGATTGGCGGATTTCTGTAACCAGCTTTTCTTTAGCCAGCTTGAGGTTTGCTAAATCGCGCTTAGCCAGCGCTTTCATTGGTAAATTTCCGAGCGAGTCGGCAATGATCAAGTCGAGTCTGATTGTGCCCATCATTGTATTGATGCCGTTCACCGGCATGAAATAGTTGTCGCCGGCAGCTGTTGCTTTGCCGATCGGTGCTGCGTCTGATAAGGAAACGTAGCCGAAATTCTGGTCGTTGATGACGATGCGTGAGACTTCTTTGGCCGCAGCCAGCGCCGCCGCTTCCACAGCGGTACGTTGCTCCTGGTTGCTTCCAACAAGACGAGTGTAGCTCAGGGCAAACAGCAGGATAAGAATCAAGATGCCTGCTGAAATCGCGGCGATGAGTGCCAGCGTATTTCCTGAGGAATTGCGCGATAGATGCGCGATGTTAGATGGTGATTTCATTGCTCGTTTCCGGACGGTAATTCGAGAATGCCAGAACTCTATGGACTCTATTGCAGAGTGTTTTAAGCTAATCTGCTGAGTAACTTTGTGGTAAGTGAAGTGAAAGGCCTTTTCTAGGCAGTCATATTGTAATTACCCGTACATTGGATGTAATCGCCCCTGCGGGTGACCGCCCTAAATTAAGAACAGGGCGCACTGTGGATTAGTGCGCCCTGCCTTGTTGACTGTCGGTAGTCAAACTTTATGGATCGGTCAGATCCCCTTTCTTTGTCACGTAGAACTTCTTCGGAATTCCAACCGGAGTAAGGTCTACAACTTGTCTAAATCGGATATCAACTGCAGCTCCGTTTTGGAGATAAGTCGATCTCATTAGTCCGCCTGCTGGTCCGTTAGGGAATTGGACGAGCGTTTTGGCCGGGTCTAATAATCCGAAGTCGTTTCTGCCAAGCAGAGAGGTCGGAGCATTTGGCCACACTTTGTATGAGACACCTCCTACAGTCATGGTGGTGGGCGGTCCTGGCGGTGGTCCACCGAGCCAGTTCCAACTTGTTGCTCCGTCGCCGTAGCCACCGCAGTCGCCACCGTCCATTGTGCCGCTGGTTCCAGCAGATGCTATTTCCAATCTATGGCTGCCAACTTCAGTGGACTTCTTGCTCACGATAGGAACGACCACTGCTGAGTTTGCGAGAGGTTCACCACCGTGCTTGCCACCATTGATGGTGCCAGGTTGATAGGTGTAATCTCGGATGTGAACGTCATACTCATAGGTATCGGAACTCTTGAGAGCATCTTGAGCGACACCATACAATTGCTCTTCACTGGCGACCCAGTAAGGATTTTGTTCTAGCGAAACAGTGCTGTCGTACTGGAGTGATCCGTTCGCCTTCACCGAGAAGATGTGCAAGCTAGGGACGCCGCTGTTGTTGAGTGGTTCGGTAAATAGAGCGACCATTTGCGATGCATCGAGCCGCGCTCCGACTTTCTTCATCCAGTCATATATGCTACCGGATACGATGGTTCCTCCATCGGCCGAACCACCACCGCTGTAGGTCATAGGCACTAAGTTGGAGCCGGGTTCAGGATAGTCGCCGTTCGTAGATTTTTGCAGAGTTACAGGAATGCCGTTCATTCCAGGAAGAATGAGCATCGAGTTGACGTTCGTAATCTCAGGCGGCATGCCGTCCGGAAAGCTGAACGACAAAGTTCCAGGCGCCGGCTTGGGGTCATAAACGCTGGCTGGAGCTGCGCAACTCAGAGCGTGAATGACGCTTGTCGTATTGCGCTCAGGGTCAACCATCTTCTGATCTGCTTCTGCTTTTACAACAGAGAGCATTTGGAAGGGTACACTGCTAGATGTCTCTTGAAATTTGCGCGGATCAACGAGTTTTAAGCTGTCGCTGACGGCTGCGAAAACGAAATCTTCGCCACCGTACGGAATGTTGACGCCGGACATGTAGCAGTTATTTTGAGACTGGCTGCCACTCACGTGCGAGTAGTCGCTTGGTTTGGGAACAGGAATATTGGTCTGCATCGTTCCGTCAATGCAACCCAGCGTGAGTTTCATAGATCCAGCGACGTAAGAAGAACCACCAGTCAGTCTCACCTGGTTTTGCTTGTAGGCTGATTCGGCGGCGGCGTAAGGATTCACCACTTGCCCATCAATATCTTTCGCACTTCCGGAGCCGTTCAACGAGGCTTTGAGCTCGCTTATCAAAGTGTTGTTAGCGTTTTTCAAGTTAGCCAGATCGCGCTTGGCTAGGTTTTTCATTGCGGTATTGCCGAGCGCATCAGCAATAATGAGATCGAGACGAATCGTTCCCATAAGAGTGTTTACGCCATATACAGGCATGAAGTAGTTGTCTCCTGCGGCGGTCGCTTTTCCAACTGGAGCCGCATCTGACAGTGAGATATAGCCAAAACTCGGATCGTTGATGACGATGCGCCCGAGCTCTTTGGCGGCGGCAAGAGAAGCAGCTTCAATTGCTGTTCTCTGCTCCTGGCTGCTGCCAACTAATCTCGTGTAGCCCAAAGCAAACAAAAGAATGACGATCAGAATGAAACCCACTCCCGCGATCAGTGCCAGGGTATTGCCACTGGCGCTTCGAGCGAGTCGGAGCATCTGCATTCTATTTTGCTTATTACCTGTATGAGACATTTTCCTGTACCTTCTAAATCCCAAAAAATAAACCCAAACGCTAAAAAAGGTTTTTCTTGGTCCCCTCGCTTCCTGCAATCGCTAAATTCCTTTCCAACCCCGCGGTTTGGTAAGTAACGGTTGCCCGGCGACATTAGCGACTTTTAAGTCGCTTCCAAAATTATATAGGGCTGGGATTTCGAGGCGTCACCCGTCTGGGTTATGCTCTTCAAAATCGTGGATATCAAGCCTGGCTCATGCAATCCGGGCTTGAGTCGATGTAAAGTCCACTTGGTTTCGGACACTGAAAGAAAGCACATGCAAGCAACGTCCCACCAGCGCTCAAAAGCTGACACTTCAAACGACTCCGGTATACCGCGACGTTCATTTGGACGGAATTTTGTGCTTTTGCTTGGCGTAATTGCCTTAGTGTGTGGGATTTTCGCTGTGGCGCGTGTTTGCCAAATTATCCTTACCGTCGGCGGCAACAATATTTCCAACGACTACTTGGACGTCGTCCCGGCGATCAATTTCGCATTCAGTGGAAAACTCGATGGGTCCAACTTCCTTTCCGCCCTAAAGGTCGGCCAGCACTTTGTCGCCGTGCCGATGGCTTTCCACCTCCTTTCTGCTTATCTCTTCGATTGGAATGCACGCGCTGAGTTGCTTATCGGCGTGGGCCTCAATGTAATTCGGTCTTTGCTGATTTGCGACCTTTTGGCGCATGGATATAAAAAAGAATGGCGATTGCTTGTCTTGGGCGCCGTGTTGGCGCTTGTTTTTTCGATGACTCAGGCTTCCATTCATTTCTTTGGTCAGGCGTGCTTCCCGGTAAGTTTGGCCACTTTGGGCTTCACAGTCGCATTGTGGGGGCTGATTCGCTTCAAAGATTGGCGTGGTATTTCTTTGATGCTGGCAGGCGGACTTTCTTCCGCTGCTTCGATGGGCAACGTGCCTGCTTGCTGGGCTGCTCTTCTAGTCGCTGCTATTCTGTGCGGGTATAGAGTCAAAGAGCGCAACATCTACATTGCCTGGGTTTTTGGCTCTGTTGCCTCGTTTGCGCCATACCTCTTATTTCACTCGGCACAGCCTAGCGCACTTAAATATTGTCAGCATTGGTTTGATCCGTTGTTCTTTATCAATGTCGTCGGACGCCCGTTTGCAAATCAAATAGGACTTCAAATCGGTCGCCTTCCCATGTCTGAATTCGCTGGTGGTGTAGGGCTGGCACTGTTCTTCTTTGGGCTAGCGGTGAGTTGGCGATTGAAGAATTTTGGTTTGTCCATGAAAGCATCTCTCGCTTTATGCACCTACGGGTTGGTGTCGGCAGCAATGCTGAGCTGCGTCAGAACCTACGTTTGCCCGTGGTACTGCGGATTTACAATCTACTTTTGGATCGGGGTTGTTGGTCTTTTGGTTTCATTGCTTCAGGGCGTTGAGCCAAAAGGCGATATGGAAAAAACTGATGTAAAGCCGCGCTTGAGCATTGTCTTAAAAACTCTGTGCGTCATTGGTCTTTTCATCATTCCAGTTATGTATGCTGCGTCGAATCGTACCTGGAAAGATAAGCACGTTTATCTCAGTACTCGCAGCCCCGCTTCTGAGGCAGGTTTGCGCAATTTTAGAGACGCGCCCTCTTATATTGAAGGTCTTCTCTTCCAATGGGGTGATGGACAACCGCGCAATGTCACCAATATCGCGTTACCTCTGGAAAAATATCAGCTATCTGCTTTCGCGCCTGATCAAACGTGGTCTCTGCAGGGAGATTTTGTGCTGCCCCGCGTCAAAGTTTTCAATACTCCATCTGTCCCGCCCGTGCGTTTTATTGAGAATGACACCACTGATCACGTTGTGCCTTGGTCCTATTACGAACATGCGAACGTTTATATTCATTCGCCCAACGCTATAAGCTGGACAATTCCATTTCCTGCAGATTTGCGAAGCGCGCGCTTCAAGACGGCTCTGAAAATTGGCTCGCAAACTAAACGAGTGAAGCCGGCCATCACTGATGGTGTCACAGGAAAAGTTTATGCCATAATCGAAAGCCCTGAGGGCATCGCTTCTCGCAAAGAGCTTTTGCAAGAGGTGCATATTGAGAAGGCTGACGAGTGGACGCCAGTTGATCTTGACCTTTCTCGTTTTAAGGGCAAGAAGGTGACTTTGGTCTTGACCACGAATGGTGGAAAAGACCATGCGGACGACATTGCGGTTTTTGAATATCCCACTATTGAAGTGAAGTTGCACAAGCGCACGTCGGAAGAAAACAATCTTTTCTCTGCACGAATGCATGGCGATAAAGTCTTATGGCGTCCAGTAAACACTGATTTGAATGTCAACTTTGGCAAAGACTTCGATCAGCAGCAAAAGCTGGAGCTGCCCCCTCTGACTGCGAAGGAATGGCATAGCGCTCCATTCAAAATAAACCTGCCCACAGACATAACAGGCGCACCGAAAGGGCGTACTAATTACTCTGCGATGTCTTATACGCCGAGCAACCCAATTCCCATCAGGGACTTCAGCCATTTGTTGGTTTCTGTTGGCGCACCGAAAATGTACGGACGTGCACTAAAGGTGATGCTCGTCCTTGATTCCGGTAGCTTCAAGATCTTCAGTATTCCTTTGCCTGTAGACAACGATATACATCTCTGCAGCTATGAATTGAAGCTTTGCGAATTACCGATGGAGTGCCGAATCAAGCAATTGGTTTTGTATCCTGCCGTGGCGCCTGGCGTTGAGAAGAGAAGCACGACTAATGTGTATAACGTGTCGTTGATCAAGGAGAAAACTCCATCTTGGTGGGGGCAATTAGAATGAACAAAAGAAGTAACGAGCTGTTGTCTTTGATGGTAACGGCAACATGTTTTGCCTCACTTATGAGTCCTTTGTCAGCGTATTGCGCTGAAGTTTCTGACGCTGCAAAAACTGAGGGCGCGAAAGAAAGTCCGCCGCCATTCAAAGTTGCGGGTAAGGTTTCTCGAACTCTGCAAACAGTGACTGGGCTTAATCTCTTAGGCTCAGTTGTTGCTGGGCAAACCGCAAAACTGGTACTCAAAAAGAAGTTGGGTGGCGACGTAAAAGTCAAAGTAAAGCTCTACAGTTTTACTGATTTGCTCGCAGGCAAAGTGAAGGGTGTTGACTGTTCTCTCAAGAATTCGAGCGTGAAGGGCGTCAACATAGGGCAGGTGACCGCATCGACTAACCAGCCTGTGTGGATCGATTTGCATGAAAAGCGGCATATTCAGCTTAAAACGCCTGTTCTAGTTAACGTCAAAGCTGCGTTGACGAAAGAGCAGATTACGGATGCGTTGAAGAGCGAGAGGGTGGCTAAGTCCTTGCGCGGGCTAAATCTAGATATGCCAGGGCTGGGTGCGCAGCAGTTGCAGGTAGTGAATCCCAAAGTGGACATCGTAGAAGATAACGTTTGCATCGAAGCGCTATTGAAGGCGGAAGGTGCGGATGATTCGACTGGCGTGCCACTCAAAATCACGGGCAAGCTCAAGCTGAAGGGCGATGACAGAGTCGAAATTGCAGACATGAAGGTTGAAAGCAGCGACATCATTGAGCCTGAGAAATTCGCCAATTTCGCAGAAGAATTGCTGAATCCGCTCATTGATTTGAAAAGAATGGACCGGCGCGATCATGCATTTCGCTTGAGTTCGCTCGATATTAATCAAAGCGGTTTGTCCGGCGAAGGGCGGTTGATACTTGCGCCGAAGAATCCACCAGCTGTGCTTGTTCCTGCACCAGCTGCGCCAAGAAAGGCATCCTCAAAGGTAAAGCCTTCCTCAACCACACAGTCTTCGGCTGTTCCTTCAACTTCTTCCGCGAATACTCCAACAAATTCTTCGGGAATTGCCGGAGTTGAGCAAAAGACCCGCTAAAGTGTATTAGCACTGTTTAGAAAGAGGAATCGATGACTATTAGTTCAAGAGCGACAAGACTGGTTCAAATCGCGGTGGGCACACTCGCCTGCTCTGCAGTCCTTTTAACAGGATGCGCGGAGCGCAAAATATTGACTGGTTCTGCCGTTCCGCAGCGCAAACATGCTGAGAGGGCTGTTCAGGCTGAACTGGTGGGCAATACCGCTGAAGTTTGGTTCGTAAAGCCAGGCGGCGAGAACCTCGAATTGGTCAAAGTTAGCCGCAAGCTAAACGGGAAAGATAAGCTGGAGGCGGCGATTACGGAACTTCTGCACGGACCAACCGGTGAGGAAGAGGGGCAGGGGCTGGCTACAGAGATTCCAAAGGGAACGATTCTTTTGGGCGTAACGCCTCTTGATGATGACTACGAGATTGATTTGTCTCGGCGATTTGCTGCCAGTGGGGGCGGTGCTTCGATGGAAACCCGCATGGAGCAACTAAAGAGAACCGTTACCTCTGTTGTTGGCTCACACAAAGTCTTCTTAAACGTTGAAGGCAAACGCCTTGTTGCTTCATCAGACGGGCTGGAAATCCAGCAACCAATCAATTATTAGAGCGCAGCCGCGCCTTATTTTGGCGTGGGGGCGCGTTATTGGCGTGGGGGCGCGTTATTGGCGTGGGGCGCGTTATTGGCGTGGGGGCGCGTTGCACGCGCCCGATTTTGTTGGGGCGATGCCATGCATCGCCAGCGGGCGGCATAAAAGCCGTTCCTGCAGAGCAAAGTGATGAAAACAGCAAAAGCCTGGGAGCGCCGGCGGCTCGCCGGCTTTGTAGTTTTATGTGGAGCGCGTGCTGCACTTTTCATTAGGTTCGCTTAAGAGCCGTAGGCTTTGGTTTTGCAATTCGTATTAACAAAGAATGTGAGTCTGGGCGTATATACACCTTGTCTGTTATCATTAGCGTTCGCTATGTGCTGCGGCTTCTTCGAGCCGCGAGCATAGTCGAAGCGTCATCAACAGTCGGGGTTGACTGCAAGAGACCACGTGCTCTTTCGGGGCCCACACAACCAGAGTTGAAATAAAAGATATGAAAGAAGGCATTCACCCTAAGTACCAGGAAATCAACGCCACCTGCGTTTGCGGTGCTGAAGTTCTTACTGGTTCTACCAAACCTGCAATCCGTGTAGAAATTTGCAGTTCCTGCCACCCGTTCTACACTGGACAACAAAAAATCGTTGACACCGAAGGTCGCGTAGACAGATTTGTCAAGCGCTACGCTAAGCAAGGCGCCAAATCTGGCAGCTAGTAAGTGGTGTTCGACATGAATGCATTGAGACTTGGCAAGCAATTTGCCAAGTCTTTTTTGCAGCCATGATTTACCCTTTTAGGGGCGGCATTGATGCCGCCCGTAGCCGGCGAGCCGCCGGCGCTCCCAAGATAAGCGTGCAAGTGTTCCGCGCTCCCAGGAAAGAGGAAATGTCCCAAGTGCAAAAAGTAGAAGAAGCGAAAATGACTCAGTTAAACGGGAAAGAACGGCTAATCGTGGCTCTCGATGTGCCCACGATGTTTGATGCGCTCAAGCTGGTCGAAGAGTTGAAAGACGAAGTCGGCATGTTCAAAGTCGGTCTCGAACTCTTCACGCACTGCGGAACAAAACTGCTGGACGAACTCAAAAAGTTGGAAGCGCCTGTCTTCTTCGATGGTAAGTTTCACGATATTCCAAACACCGCCGCGGCGGCATCAAGAGAGATAGGCAGACGCGGCGTGCAGATGTTCAACGTGCACGCACAAGGCGGCAGCGAAATGATCAGAGCTGCTCAGAAAGCCGCACACGATGCTGCGGATGAGGCAAAAGTGGCACGCCCGATTCTTCTTGCCGTCACGGTATTGACCAGCATCTCGCAGGAAATTTTGACTAAGGATTTGGGAATTACAGACAAAGTTGACGAAGTCGTGGCTCGCTATGCGGCTCTTGCTAAAGCGTCGGGCGCTGATGGAGTGGTGGCATCTGCGAAGGAAGTACCGATCATTCGTGAGAGGGTCGGTAAAGACTTTGTTATTGTCACGCCGGGGATTCGCCCAACGTGGGCAGCGGAAGACGATCAGAAGCGCATAGTCACTCCGAAAGATGCGGTGTCGATGGGAACAGACTACGTCGTTGTGGGTCGCCCGATTACGCGTGCGAATGATAGAAAAGATGCAGCTAAGCGCATCGCAGAAGAACTGAGTGTTTAGCATTAACTATGTCGCTTTTAAAAGATAAACACAAGTTCGTCAATGCAGTTTTTGCGTTGCTTCTTGCGCTGTGTGCTTGCTTTAGCTCGATGATGTTTTCGATCGCAGGCGTGTTGTTGCCTGCGTCTTTGATGCTCGCCCCTGCCGCGTTTCCGCCACCTGCTCAAGCTGCGGAAGAACGTGAGCGCCCTGTGAATTTCGTTTTTCTTGTCGATGTCTCCGGCAGCATGGTGATGAAATCGACAATGGTGAAAGGACCGGACGGGAAGGACATAACTCTTTTCGAAGCGTTGCGTTCGGCGCTTAAGCAAATGGTTGAAGACAGCCGCTTGATTGGACCTGCGAGCCAAGTTTCGTTCATCACATTTGGAACCGCAATCACAGAGAAAGCCGACTGGCCGAACAAGCTTGGAGACCCGGCGCTGCGCGCGCAGTTGGTCAGCAAAATAGTCTCACCGGAAACTTTAGCCGCCGACAAACACGGTGATACATATATGGGTGGCGCGTTGTACGCGGCGGTCGAAAAGGCGCGCGCAATGGCGAAAGAAGGCGACGCATGCACGATGACATTCATTGTGATGTTCACCGATGGATGGGACGAACCCCCGGCAGGCGCACCACATAAAGTGCGCGATGTGTCTAAGCAAATTTTGCTAGAGAAGAGAATCGCCAAAGAAAAAGTTGGTGTAGATACCTGGCAAACTCGCGTCGTAGGCTTGCAGCGATTGCCAGACAGCAAGGCCGGAACTACCACGGCGAAAGAACTTGCGACACTTATTGGTGGTGAGTTTATCGACGTGAATTCGCAATCTGGTGGCACGGTCTCTGACAGAATTTTTGCAGCGCTGAAGAAAACTGTTGAGAGCTTGAAGGGTGAGATTGTTCCAGCACTTTCGATGAGTGAAGGATGTTTCGGCGGAGTTGATGCCAATGCTGTAGGAGCTCATAACGGTTTCATTAGCTTCGGCAATGTTGATGGCAATGGCATGGCAACTTGTGCATTTCCTGCCGAATTGCGCTCCTGTTACTCGGAACAAATTGCAAAAGCGGAAGAGTGCTCAGGTGCTGTGAGCATTGCCAAGCAAAACGAAGAGCTGAAAACTTTCTCGTCGCCTCAATCCATTATTCGACCTCAGGGCTGGAAACTAGTTTCTACACTACCGCCTGGCGCTATTACCGTTGCCTTGACGCATCCAGATGTCGTGCTTGCACCAATCGTTCCGGGTCGCAAATACGAGGGTGCCAAGCCCACCAACCTCGTACCTGTGACCGTTCAAGCGCACAGCAATTGCCCTGCCGGGCACTTTCTCGGTTTCCTCAAAATGTCATCCACCGCACGCGTACCGCAGTATGTTCCTTTTGTTGTTTCGGTGCCGAGCCGTCTTGTTGTTTCGCCTGAGAACATCAAAGTAAAAGTGAAAAAGCCTGGATTCTTTTGGCCCGAGCCGACTGCAGTCGAAATTACGACGTCTCTTGGTCAATCGGAGGGCGCAAAACGTCAGACAGCCGTAAGTGTTGAAGTGACGCCAGAGGCTGCTCAGATGAAGGCTGAAGTGGGTAAGCCAACGGCAGCCGAGTATCAGAACGAAAAAATTGATGTGGCGAACATCAATGACGGCAAGCCTGTGAAGTTTGCCTACGATGCCTCAAAGGCGGACAGGCAAGAGATAAAGATGAATGTCGCTATTCCTGCGAAACAAAAACCTGGTCGGTATGAAGGCAAGTTGGTGGTGAAGGTGAGCGGGGATTCGGAAACGATGGCACCGAGCCAAATTCCCTTTGAAGTCGTTGTCGACCCTAGTCCGTGGGAAGAAGTCGCGCCAGTTGCTGTTCCGTTGATAATTGTCTGCATCATCGTCTGTGGGTTGGGGATATTCCTGTGGTTGTCCACGTTGAAACGCGGACGATAGATTGCATGTAAAACCATCGGTGGGCGGCATGTATGCCGCCCCTCCAAGACTTTTGTAAGGGAGCCGCATGCGGCTCACCTAGCAGGGAGGCACATGTGCCTCCCGTACTGAGGAGGGCAGCCGATAGAAAAGGTCGCGTGCAACGCGACCCCACGAAGACCGGGCGATGTATTGGAAAAAAAGGTCGCGTGCAACGCGACCCCACGCAAAAAAGCGCGTGCAACGCGACCCCACGCAAAACAGTCGACGCATGCCGTTGACCCTACAGAAAAAAACAATGTTTGGAAGTGCGCAAACCCAATAGGGGCGCCAATTCTTGTGAGATTCTTAAGAGTTGGATTTTTGCGTTTAGGAAGTATTCCCAGCGGGCTAATGCCTAGTAATTAGAAGACAGATGAAAAATACAATCGACCTGACAAGGAAAGGACACAGAGCATGGACACGACGTGGTGGTACGGAATTCTCGCTATCGTTAGCATTCTCATCGCTGTTGCTCTCAGGTTCGGCATTTACACAATTCTCGTGAAATTCAATCGCTGGTTGCCGGAGAGGGCAACAAAAGTCGCGAACGCTTCAAGTTTGGCGGCAGGCGGAGTCGCGCTGCTCGCACTGGTAGGAAATTTTCTGCTTTCGAAGCACTGAGTCGGTTAATTCGTTGTTCGCAACCTGAGACAAGGCGCTCAGGGCGTGCACGTAGCAAGTTTTGTTTGGTTTGAATTGGTTGTCCGGTGGTCGTCAGCAAAGGCAAACTTTAGAGGACTCGAAAGTCATGGCAATTAGAACAATCCCGTCGCTGGTTGTAGGTCTCGGTGGAACAGGCAAACGGGCGCTGACGCACCTCAAACGTCGTATCTTTGACACCTATGGCGTCGAAGAACTGCCGTGGATTCGGATGCTGTCGATCGATACTGATAGTGCCGGTGTTAACAATCCGCCTGTTATCAGTCAGACGACAGGCGAATTCATCAATCTAGGCAATACCGAAATGCGGGTTATCGATCAGAGCGATACGCCGCAAGTGATAAGCAATTTGTCGGCTCCGGAAAACAAACACATTCTTGATTGGTACCCGGACCCGGATTTGAAAGTAGACTTTCCGAAAGCCGCTCGCGGCTCCGGTCAAGTACGTATGTTCGGGAAAATTGGTCTGTACAAGGGCGACAACTTGCATACGACTTATCGCTGGTTGCAACAAGCCGCGCACGATGTCTCCGATCCAGCATCATGGGAAGAGTTTCCCGGTTTTGACGTTGACCAGAACCTGCAGTTCGTCTATATCATATGCTCAATTTGTGGTGGCACAGGCAGTGGCATGTTCCTTGATGTTGCATACATGCTGCGTAAAATCTGTGGTGTTGATCCGTCGACAAGAAGATTCATCGGCATGTTGGTCATGCCTGAAGTTTACGAACCTGTCGTGGAGAACGCGCACATTAAGCGCATTTATGCCAATGGTTATGCTGCACTGCGTGAGCTTGATTATCTTTTGAACAGCAACAAGCGCTCGTATAAAATCCGCGGCAAGGATCATACCTTTGTCGATTTCTCGGGCGACGTAACACCTTTCGATTTTACGTTCCTTTTCAGCAACAAAAACCGCCGTGGTGCGGTCATTTCGCAGCGACAAGTTTCCGGTGATAAGCCGGTTGCAGTCGACGACAGAGTCGCCCAGTACATGTCGGAAGCGATTGTCACTGATGTTCTTTCTCCGCTGACCGAGCGCAGCGAGTCTATTCTAAGCAACATCTTCACCTCAATTTCAGACCCGGAAACCGTTGAGGACAGAACTTTCCACAAGTCCTATTCGGCGGTTGGAGTTTCCTCTGTGAAGGTCCCACCCATCAGTCATTTCTCTAAGATGATTGAATCGCGTCTTTGCAATTCTGCGATCGATTTTCTTTTGAGACCCGACCCTGAAGTTACGGAAAAAGCTCTGGCAAAACAGTTCTTCGCTGATCATCTTTCCAAGATTGAAGACGAGCTGACGCTGAAAAGCAGTTTGAGCATGGACCCGGCTTATGGGCGTTTTCTTTCTCGCCCGTTTCATGAAGAGTTTCGCCTTAACCGCCCCGCTTGTGTTAATAAGCTAAAACAGTGGGTGGACGCAGCTCTCAGCGAGACTGTGGATGTGAACAGCCCACTCGAGGGCGAACAGCATGCATTGACTGCGCGTAAGAATGCACTCGAACTTGTCGCGGCAGAAATGGAGAAATCGTTCAAAGTATTCTCGGACGATCCGGAGCGTGGCTATGTATTCCTTTATGAATGGCTAGAAGAACTGATGGCTAACTGCAAGTCGAAATTGCAGCAGGTCACATCGGTGCCGCAGGTCGAGGGTGACCCGACTAGGCAAGTCAAAGAGGCTATCGATTCTCTTCAGCGTGTTGGCAATGACGTGCAGTTGCCTGTGTTGCGAGACACGCTTGAAGTCTTGCTCGAGCGGTTGTCCGAGTATTACGATAGCCGCGGGCGCGCGCTGCGCACGCATCGCTTGATGGTCGGTTTTTATGAAGAGCTGAATAAGGTTTTTGAAAAACAATACGCGAAGGTCAAGGGTTTGGTCGACAACATCAAACACCTGGACGACAGCATGGGAGCTGAGTTTGACCAAACTGTGGCAGATCTCGGCGACATGACGCAAGAGAGAATTCTCATCGACAAGAATTTGATCGGGCGCAAAGAGGTTGAGAAATTTATTGACAGTTTGCTTGCCCCGCTTTGGCACAAGGGAGACTGGAAAACAGTTGTTCCCTCGCTTTCCAGTGACATCAAAGCGCTTATCGAATCGGAGTTGAGTTACAAACTTCTGCAGATCCAGTTCGATCATTCGCTGACCGATCAAGTACGCAAAGAGAAAATCGAATCTGAGCTGCGTGCATTCGTCAAGACAAAGCTGTTGCCGAGAGTCTTTACGATCAACCCAGAGACGGGCAAATGGAAAGAGCCGGCATATACAACCGCTGACGGAAGAAGCTTGCTTCTCGACTTTGGTGCTGAGAATTTGCTGACGCTTATGGTTCAACACTCCAATCCGCTCTGGTTTGTTCAAACTCACCAAATCGGCTCTGCCAGCCAGCCTGTAACGTTCCTTGGATTGAATGGTATCAAGCTGCCGGAAGATATTGTCGGTGAAGTTCAGAAGCACATTCCAAACTTCCGCACTACAGACATCGTGTTGTCTGACGTCGAGCCACGTGTTGTGGTGAAGCAATACGACCCGCTCTATTCTTTAGCTTCTTACGCCACGATTGGCGATTACGAAAACTATTACAAAAATACGGATCGCAGATTGAATCCGATGCACACAGACGTGAAGTTTGTGCCTGAGCCTAATCCGTATCTGCAATGGCTATCGTATAAGTCACCAGATCGCGTCACTATCAAGGTGTGCGACCGTGGTCACGACATTGGCGGTTGCGATGATGGCACCCAATTTTGCCCGCACTGCTCGCTTGACGGCGTGAAGACGCTCATCGTAAAAGGGAAAATGCTATGTCCTCTGTGTACACAAATCATCGACAAAGGCTCTCGCAAGTGTCCTGAATGCCGAGGCGTCATTGACGGTGTCGAAGAGAAATCCGCGCAGCGTAAGACTATTCCGCCAGGTACGGTTGTCGACCAGAAGAAGACTTTGTGTCCTGGTTGCGTCACGCTCGGCAAGGATAATCCTGAGACGATGGTCGTGAAGCAAGGTAAGGAAAGCACCGGTAAAACATTCTGTCCGGACTGTGGTTCTATCTGGACGAACCTGTGTCCCTACTGCAGTGCTGCTCTTGAAAAACTAACCATGTGCACCAAGGGCAGTGACTCCTGCATTTTCGAATCTCCTGAGATTCTTCTCTGCTGTGGTTGCAATTGCCCGGTCACGCCGGACACAGGAAGATGCCCGCGATGTTTGAAGGAGCTTAACGAGTGCGCTCAATGCAAAGCTGCCGGCAAGGAAAAACGCATGGTGCCCAAGGACGGCAAGTGTCCCGAACGACACGGCGAGAAAGACAAGGTAACCGCTGCCGTCGGCGCATCAGAGTAGAAATTGCATGCAGTCGTGTCAGAGCAGTCGTATCACATTAGGCGTATCAGAGCAGCGTATAAGAGTTGCGCGCACCAGTAGCTGAAAGGGGTCATAAATGGCGCTTACATTTCATTTGCGAGATTTGAATCCAGACGTTGTGAAAGCCTGGCAGCAGTTTTTCAGTCGCGGTGGGCGCGTTGAAATTAGCGAAGGCGACGTAATGGAATTGGATACGACAGCCATAGTGACTCCTTCCAACAGTTTTGGCATTCTCGAAGGCGGACTTGGAGATTGCCTCAATAAGGTTAGTCAAGGAAAGCTGGAAAACCGCATCCGCAAGATGATTCAAGACAAGCACGCAGGTGAATTGCCTGTGGGTCAAGCGGAAATTATCAAATCCGGTATGGACAAGCCGCAATTTGTAGTGGTGGCGCCAACGGTGCGCGTGCCGATTCGTCAAACCAACACTAACTGCAACACATATTTGGCTACCAGAGCTGCTTTGCGTGCGATTGCTGCGCATATTCGCGAGGCGAATGAGAACGGTGGCACCAAAATCGAATCTGTCGTTTTTGTGGGAATGGGCACTGGGGGTGCTAAATTTCCCCCCGCTGTAGCTGCGTTTCAAATGTACGAAGCTTACTGCCAGGTAGTTTTAGGGCAGGAACCTAATTTCGCTACTATCGAGACTGCAACCGCCCACGACGCAGAACTAAGGAAAAACCGCTTCATCTAAGCGTTTTAGCCATTTATCATAATGATTTGCGCTTAATGAGATTGGTCCTTGGCAATCTTATAATGGCACTGGCGCTAATGGGCAAGTGTTTTGGCTTCCAGGGTATCAATTTGTTTGCCAACCTATAACGGCGAGAGGTTTCTCGCCGCAGCGCTGGACAGCGTCCTTGCGCAGTCTTTTCGTGACTTTGAGCTAATTATTGTCGATGATGCCTCATCTGACGGCACCAGGCAAATTATCGAAAGTTACGCCGCTAAAGATTCGCGAATTAAATATCACTTCAATAAGACAAGCAAGGGGCTGTTCGCTAACTACAACTCTTGCTTTAAGTTGGCTGAGGGTGAGTTTGTAAAACCTTTTGCACAGGACGATCTTCTTCATAGAGAGGCGTTGTCCGAATGCGTTTGTGTTCTCAATGAGCGCTCAGAAGTCAGTATCGTAAGTCTTCAGCGCGTTGTCATCGATGAATGTGGTGATGTTGTTGATTCCTCTGCGGATTATCGAGACCGCCTGCCAATGGACCTTCCGCTTACGGCGCACGAGGTCGCAGCCCAGTGTCTTTTCCCTGTCACGAACTGCATCGGTGAGCCCAGTACGGTGATGTTCAGACGTAAAGTTCAAGGCAAAGGCTTTTGTGTCGATCTCCTGCAAGTAGGCGACATTGAGTATTGGATTCGCATCTCGACCGCAGGGCATTTGTATTTGAGCAGCAAGCCGTATTGCTACTTCCGACGACATGACGCAAGTACAACGAGCTCAAACGTGAATTCTATGGCGGCCGCAGCTGACGTAATTACTATTGCTAGGAAGCATCAGTGGATGTTCGAACTTTGCGCGCGCAAGGAAGAAGAGTTTTTCGAAAAAAACCTTGCTGATCTTTCACTCCAAACAGTTCATTCGATAGAGAAAGGATTGCTTGACCAGTACCGCCTAAGGCTAGCCGGTGAGCAGCAGAAAGAGGCGATGGTTCAGGCGGACACAAAGGAAGAAATCGAGGCACTTTACGATCAATTAGAGACATTTCGCGAACTCTCATTTCACTGCTTGCGTTTGATGAGCCACGCGGCTGGTCAGAAGGAGGCGGTTAAACAGACGGAAGCTCGCCACACCAACGGCAGAAAAATCGACAAATTAGAGAATGAGCTGCGCACACTTCTGGGTAGTCATTCGTGGCGCATGACAAAGCCGTTGCGCGATTTTAAAAAGATGGTCTATGGACAAACCATTCCCGAATCGGAAGAAGACTTTGTCGAAGTGTCAGGCGTGGATGTTGCTCACCAACAAGAACTCTACATCTATCACTTGCGCGGGATGATTTCCAAGGTGAAGACAAGCCAATCATGGAAAGTGACAGAGCCGCTGCGTTTTCGCGTGTCGCGCAGGAGACAGAAATAGGCAATGCTAAGCGGTCACTCTATTCCGATACAGAGAGAGGAAGAGCGTGCAGTCTACAACTGCGATTTCTTGCCGAACTGCGTCTCGGATGACATGGTACGTAAAGCCGAAGAGCGTCTCAAGAAGTTTGCGCCGTATGATGAAAAGCTGTACGTCAGTAGACATCCTGACGTTGCTGCTAATGCATTGAAACCGACAGAGCATCTGATCCGATATGGTTGTTTTGAAGGACGAAAGGAAACCTTTTCCAGGGCTCGCGTGGCTGATTTCCTTAGCAAAATTCAGAGTCCAACGGATGATCTTAGTTTGCTGGCACCAGATGTCTTATCCGCCGAAAGTGCAACTACCGCTATCCATAAATTTGCACAAGAACTGCCCGCCGTAGGTATCTTTGCGCACTCGCAAGGCAGCCGCCTTTTAAAAGAATTTGCGCACGAGCTTTATGCAGCTTTTGAAAACACTGGCGTCAATTGCTCTCTCCTCACGGAAAAGTCGCCGATTTCTGAATGCCCTGCAATCCCGATCTTTGTGGCCCCGCATGAGTTCTTCATCATAGGCAAGGGGCCCGAATGGATTCGTGATGATATTTTGAAGCGCGCGATCATTTTCAACGTTGAGCAGATTCAAACAGAGTGGTTCTTGCGTGGCATGCCGTTTATCTTGATGGCAAAAGGGGTTATCGATCTATCTTTCCAATCTGCTTTCCTGCTAAAGCAATGCGGCATTCCATCGATGCATCTTACTTTTGCTTCGAAACCTGGCGAATCATGCCTGCTTCCTGATGACGCGCGACACCCATTCCTTCTACCTCTTCCACAGGCTGCGCGCGAAATTGGCGATATCTTCGCGCCTTTGAGCGAGCGTTGCATTGATGTTTCGTTTTTCTCCACTAGCAGTCCCAGGCGTGAGAGCTTTCTCGCGGAGAATGCGGCACTGTTTTCGAAATATCAAACTTTCTTATATTACCGCAGGGATGAACTGCGAGGGGCTGTCCAAGATACGAGGGCGGAGCAGAGCCTGAACAGGCTTAGCCGTCATATTTCGCGACACTCTAAAATCGCGTTGAATGTGCATCGTGACGATAACAAATATTTTGAGTGGCATCGAATAGTGCGTTTGGCAATGGATAGCAATGCTGTTGTAATTTCCGAACCCTGCTTACCTCATCCGTTGTTGCATGCAGGAACGCACTATATTGAAGAAACCCGTGAGGGCATGGGCGATAGAATTAGGTGGATTCTCGAGACGCCAGAGGGGATGAAAGAAGCTGAGCGCATCCGTAGCAATGCGTTCAACCTTTTGCAGAGTCAGTTTGAGATGCGCAATACAAGCCTTCAATTGGTGCAGTTTTTGGCTCAGTTGAACGCGCAAAAGCATAATGGTGGTGTTTGATGTCTGAAAATCTGACTGTCAAACCAATGCCGACACCAAAGGCAGAAAGTGTTTTTGAAGTTATAAACTCTGATGTAAGTCCCGATACAGTCACTGTCGCTGTGACCGTGTACAAATATGGGAGTTATTTAGGCGAATGTCTTGAGTCCATTAAAGACCAGACTTACGAGCAGCTTGAGATAGTCGTTGTAGACGACTGTTCACCGGATGATTCACTGGCGATTGCGCATAAATGGATGGAGGAAAACCACTCACGCTTTAGTCGAGTATCACTCTGGAAGAATGAGAAGAACAGCGGTGCGGCTGCTTCTAAGAATGGTGCTTTTGATAAAGCCCGCAGTGAACTCGTGATGCTCGTGGATGCCGATAATTTGCTTTATCCGCGTGCAATCAAACGTCTGCACTATGCGCTCATGCAAGGTGACTTCATCGCAGCCTATTCTCAACTAGAGAAGTTCGGCGATAAGGCTGGTGTCGGAGACGCTGATTTCTGGAACCCGGAGTACTTCAAGGGCGGCAATTACATCGATGGAATGGCGCTCTATAAGAAAGAAGCATGGGAGTATGTGGGTGGCTGGGAGTCTGTCTTCAACGGTTGGGAAGACTATGACTTCTGGTGCAAGATCGCAGAAACTGGACGCAGTGCCATTTTTGTCCCCGAGCTGCTTTGCAGATACCGCGTGCACGGCAACTCCGTTACTTCAATGGCACGAAGAAACCTCGTCACATTATGGGCGCGTATGAAAGAGCGTCATCCTTGGGTTTAGTCACGGTGCTTCTGGTCTGATTTCCAAAATATTTCTAGGTTGGAAGCAGCCTCTTCTCCGACCAATCTGGACATGTCTCGCTTAGCTCTTTGAAAGAATTCAATTCTGAATTCTTTTAATATTGGTGCAGGTGATTGGCGGGCAACCTTGGAAGGAATAGTTAGTTCTTCATACGTCAGTTTCATCGTTAAATATGCATTGATAAGCTTTTGGATTTTGTCGACGATGTCATAGTATCCAAACTCCTCTGTTCTGATTTGAAGGTTTTTCATCCATTGATTCACGCGAGCTTCATAGGTACGAAACCAAGCTGGACCATCTCCTAACAAGGGTCCAAAACCGGGTGATCTTACAGGAGGCGAATTTTCCGCCCATGTTATAGCTTCTTTTCTTAAGTGCATCGCTATGTTGAAACTATCGGAATCTGCGCAGTTTGGAAACTTGGTTCTAAATTTCCTGAACGCATCAACTAAGTCGGCGTTTCTGGATAATAACTCTTTCCAAAGTTCTTTAATCGCTATGACGTCGGATGTATTTGCTGTTTTCAGCTTAGCTGCAAGTTCTTTTTGAATTTGCTCGTCGCTAACCTCGAATGACATGCTGTTGAGTTCTTGTATTCTGAAGTCTAGAATTTGATTGCCGGAAAGTTGCAGTAATTTTTCTGTACCATTTATGTAGTCGTCGTCCATGGCTTGTACCGCTTGTTCTCCAGCTAGAGCAACAAGATCTTTGCGAGCTGAATCGTCTCTTGCGACGAATGCTCCTTTTTGTTTGATCGGTGTGTAATATTGGCTGTAGCAACGAACTAAAGAAACGGCTTTATCATAGAGTTTTTTTTCTATTTCATCGTTGATCTTCTGCGTTGCTTTGTTTTGTGAAGCTGAGGCACGGTCTGAGTTTCCATTTTTCCACGACAAAATTCGATAGATGTTCAAATGGTTTGGAACTTCGGCTGACCTGAGATTTGGATCTTGTTTGCAATTGTGCTGTTCGTTAACTTGATTTTGCTGTAGTGTTGAAATCCAAAGAAGCCCTATTGTTTCAATGTCGTACACGCCTATAATCTCTGGAGCAGAAACGTAAGGTAATAACGCCTGCAACGACTCGCGCCACGGTGGCGTCCTTAGCGATGAATAGCTGCTTTGGAGAAACTGAGGCCAATCGTCGATGAGGTCATAATTAGTGTCAGCATCTGATCTTGAAACAGTGCATAAGGCAATAGCAGTGGCAAGAAAGACCGCAAATATTAATTTGCTGGCAATCATAGCGAAACCTAATGCACGCCTTCTGGTTCTTCAAAGGACATTGGCGAAGGTAGATCGTTAGTGCGTCTGTCTTTGCGTTTTTCTTTGCCACCAAAGCTGGTGCGCGGCTTAACTTCATTGGCCGGTGGTAACGTGTCTACATCATTTGCTGTTTTGCGAGACGCTTGGACTTCGCCCAAAACATGCGGTTCTGGAAGACTGCGAGATTCTTCTTTGTATTCGGCGATATCATCAGCGGTTTCTACTTGCTTTTGGGATGACTTACTATCTGAATCTTCTTTAGATGCTGGCAGGATGCCGGCGCTCTGTCCGCTGTTTCCTGTGGCGCTCCCAGATTCATGCGACGACGTTCCGCCGACGTACCCCATATGCGAAGCCGGCGAGCCGCCGGCGCTCCCAGGCATCGAAGCCGGCGAGCCGCCGGCGCTCCCAGACATCGAAGCCGGCGAGCCGCCGGCGCTCCCGGGCATCGAAGTCGACGAGCCGCCAGCGCTCCCAGGTTTCACCATGCTGTCTGGGATTTTAGACATGGAATCAGTGAAGTGGTGGATCTCGGAAAGGTCTTGCGCGGAAGGCGTCGGCTCGTGGCCTTTCTTGAACATATTGAGGAACGACTGCCAGGGAGTGGTGGCTTTGTCGCTTTGCTCGGGTGTGTGATACAGGTATTCGATTGGGTCTGCCAGCTCATCGGCATTTTGATAACGCACCAACATGCCACGGCTGGCTGCCGAGATTGAGCCTGTTTCCTCAGAAACAACAATGCACAGCCCGTCGTAGATTTCGGAAAGACCAATGGCTGCACGGTGGCGGGTTCCATATCTGTAGCTGAGTTTAGGATTTGAAGTCATCGGAAGAATCACACCAGCAGCGACGATCTTGTCGTTGCGGATGACTACTGCGCCATCGTGCAGGGGCGACTTGTGGAAGAAAATCGTGAGCAGCAGATTCATGGAGATATCTGCTTTGACTGGAGTCCCGGGGCTGACGTAGTCGCGCTCGCCCTCTGGTGGTTCGATAACAATAAGGGCACCAGTTTTGCTGCGCGAGAGTTCTTTCACTGCGGCAATAATCTGTTCGATATCCCGCTTCAACTTCTCCTGTTCGCTGTCTGCCAGCGAAAGGTCGGTTCTTATGGTTTTCACGCGACCCAGATAACCAAGTCCACGGCGGATTTCGGGCTGGAAGACGACGACCATTGCCATGGCGGCGACCGGAATCAAATGCTGCAGCAAGGAGGTAATGATGGTAAAGCCGGCGAAGTACGACGCCAAGAAAATCAGCGAGATGATAATGACGCCTTTGACGAGCCTTTCAGCCTGTGTGCCGATGATTCGGCTCCAAACCCAAAGTACGGCGTAGACGATTATGAAAAGCTGGACTATGGTTTTGGCTACGACAACCCCGTCGAGGTGAGAAAGCATTCTTTCGAGATCCATTTTGATCCTGCTCCTCGCTCGACTCTTACCTTCTGCCTTGGCTCATTTAATCTTTGAGCCGGTTCGGCACCCTGTCCTTACTGATTAAATCGTCGTTGTTTTCCCGTTCGATGATTATTTCAGCCTGTCCTTCGCTGACCAGCACACACGCTGGGCGTCCGGTGCGATTGTAATTGGAGGCCATGCTGTAGTTGTACGCACCGGTAGCGAACACGGCGATTAGATCACCAGTTTGCGCAGATAGGTAAGCCTCCTCTACGATTATATCTCCCGATTCGCAGTAGCGGCCGACAATTGCCGCTGGAGTCTTCGTGGCGGCGCTGTTCATGCGGTTTGCGACGGCTGGAGTGTATTTTGCGCCATACGTTATCGGTCTTGGATTATCAGCCATGCCGCCGTCTACGGCAATGTAGTCGGTTCCGTCTGGCAATTTTTTCGTGTGACCGACTGTATATATCGTCGTTCCGGCAGGTCCAATAACTGAGCGCCCTGGCTCCACGAGGAGTTCGGGAAGTGTCAGATTTCGCGCTTTGAAGGCTGAGAGCGTCTGCTCTGCGACCTGACGTGCCCATTCATAGATTGGGGCTGGCTTGTCGGCTTCGACGTAAGTGATGCCCAAACCACCGCCAACGTCCAAGAGCGGGAATTCCAGTCCGTGCTTTTCTTTTGCGTTTTTATATAAGTTCGCCAAAATATCCACTGTTTCCAAAAACGGCTCCAATTCCTTCGATTGGCTGCCGATGTGAGCATGCAGTCCCAAAAGTTCAATATGCGCGCTCTTCGCTTTTGCCAATTCGAGGACGCCATCGAGCTCGTCTAATGGCACTCCGAACTTACTTGTGGCGTGTCCTGTGACAATGTGATGGTGCGTATCTGGTTCTACATCTGGTATCACTCTGATCAAAACTTTCGCACGTGCGTTCAATTCTTCAGCAATGCGCGCGCACATCTCCAATTCAGAAACGCTGTCTATGACTATCTTGGGACCATTGCTTGCGATTGCCTTTCGGATCTCGTGCTCTGATTTGTTGTTGCCATGCACATAGATAAGATCCTTTGGAAAGCCAGCTTTCTCGGCTGTGTACATCTCTCCGTCGGAAACCACATCCAGCCCCATCCCCATTTTCCGGACCAAATGGCACATCGCCATGCATAAGAATGCCTTACCGGCATAAAGACCTCTGGCGTTGGGATAAACGGACAAGCCCTCCTTAAGAGCCCTGCCAGCCTGGAGAATGGTCTCTTCGTCCATAATCCACAGAGGTGTCCCAAAACGCTTCGCTAGCTCGACAGTGTCGCAGCCGCCGATGTTCAAATGTCCGCTGGAATCGACTTTAGCGGTCTGAGGCATGATTGATGTGTTCGGTGATTCCGGCATTTCCAAAAATTTCCCAAAAGGTATAGATAATGGAGTCGCAAAGATTTTGGTAGGCAGGGTAATGCCAAGAAAATACCAAAATTGCAGTCTAAGCTAATTTCGTACCCGCCTGAAGGCACACCTTCTCAGCATTAAGGCGCAAACGACCAAAACACGCTCCAAAAGGCGTTTTATGTGTCGTTAACAATTTTGGCTTAGCCTAGAAGCAAGTCACCCCCCTTCGACTTCCTCGTTTCCTCTTACCTGGGGTTCAAAATTATGTCTGATGCTTGGTCTCTGGGGCCTCCGCCCAGAACGATGTCCTCGTCCGTGCCCAATCCCTTTGCTCCGCCTGGTGGGAATGTTCAGAATGCAGGCGGTAATTCGGCTCTGGGAGCTTCAACCAACGTCAACGGCAGTGCCAGAACGGCGCATGAAAGAGTAGCTGGAGCCGATGTAATCCTTAATCCCGACGGCAGCGTAACAGTTACCAACTTAAAAGACAGGCGCGGACAGCGGCATACCGTTTATCTTCCTTACCAACGTCAGATGGTCCCGGGTCACAATTTGCGGGTTTTCATCGATGGATTGCCGCTCAATCCGATCAGTCATGAGCACCTGTGGCTTGCAGAGCGTGCTCGTGCGATTGGATGCGACACTCAGTTGCGCTCGGAATTGAAAGGGCTGGCGCGTCATGATCTGGAAGCTCTCGAATTGCTCGCCGATGCATTGGTCGGTGGGCGCGAGCAAGTAGCGCGAAACATTTTCAGACGTTATCGTCACTCGTCGAGCGAGAGCAATAATAATTTCTATAAGCTGGCTCGTCCCCTGCGAACGCTGTTGATGATTCGGCTTACGCCGGAAGGCTGCCTGATCGACAATGGGCTTTCCAAAGTAAACATGACGTATACGGTTAACAACCAGGGTGCGGTTTTGTCTGTCTACTTCGACAAGAAGAACATTCACATCTGGGATCGATAAAACGGAAGAGCAAGACTTCAGGGTCGACGCCATGCGTCTACCTATTCTTGTAGATTTCCTGTCGGACGTCAATTAGCCCGCAGCCTTGCAACGGCTACGGCTCCGCTGCGGCAGCAGACAGCAGAGCTGTCAGCCGCCGCAGCGGCTGAGGATAGACGCGAAATTGAGTGGTTGGTCGATTT
>JAVLKG010000009.1:0-270935 GCA_032128875.1 Candidatus Melainabacteria bacterium 17Bon1m | reverse complement strand
GCAAACAGCAGTTTTATGATCCCGAATTTTGTTCCTTCCGCCGTTAATTCACTTGACGGGAAAGAGGAAATCTACAGTAGAACCGGTCGACGCATGGCGTCGCCCCTACGAAAATCGGCGTACAGGGCATCGGTCCTACGGTTCGTCGAACCGCTTCAGTGCGCTTTCTACTCGTTCTTTCACCGAAGGATGCGAATACAAAGTCACCACAGCCCACCGGGGCGGATCCATGTCGTCCAGATTAGCGCGTGCAAAAGCCGAAAGCTGACGCGCGAACGCTTCAGGATCACCGGTCAGAGCAAGCGCTTGCGCATCTGCCTGGCGTTCAAACTCTCTTGAAAAATAGTTTTGAATGGGCAGCGAAAGGAAATTCCCAGTGAGAACAACAAGCGCTGAAAGAGCAATCACAGGCAAGTCAGAAACGGCCTTTATGCCCCATTTTTCGGGGAGGCGTGGTATCAGTGATGGTGCGATAAACTGCGCAAAAACAGGTGCAAGAAAGAGAAAAGAGCAAGAAAGAAGCACATGCAGCCAAAGGTGATTAAGCTTGATGTGCGATATCTCGTGGGCAATCATAGATTCGATCTCGTCGGCGCTCAGCTTGTTGACCACCGATTCATACAAAACGAAGCGCGCCGTCGGACCTGCACCTGTGGCGTACGCATTCAACTTCTTCGTGTCCGGCACGTTCTCAACCAATACTTTAGCTCCTTCAATACCGGCTTTTTTGAAAATAGCGTCGACTCGCGCTTGAACATCCGGCTTGCCCAGTGGTTTTAGATAGGCACTGCTATCTTCTAGCAAAGCAGGCAGACAGATCATTTGGAAGGCTGACACACCGGCCAGCAGAGCACCGGTGCAATATCCCCAATATTTGGGAAAACTCTTTGCAAAGACCATCGCCAACGCGATCATCGGGATCATAGTGACTAGATTTACGATGAAGTCCAAACATTTTCTTACTATGTACGAGAAGGAAGTGTTTGTGGAGAGATCGTAGACTTTGTCAGGGCAGTACTCGAATAAAACCTTGATGGGCAGCGCCAAAACGAACAGGAAAACGAAGAAGAAAAGGAAGTAAGTGGTGGCTCTGAGGAATTGCATCTGGCTGTCTTTCTCAACAAGTCGAGCCAAATGTGCGGCAATTCCGCTTTGAAGAAAGGCGTAAACAAGCCCAATCTGCCATAGACAAGACGCCAACAAACCGACAATTTGCAGCATCGTATAGTCTTTCATTGCCTGGCTTGACTGGGTCAATTCCGCAATGTCGAGGCTCAATGCTTATACCCAAATTTCTGTTGGGAAGTCGTCGAGAAAAGCGATCGACACTTTAGCGTGTCTCCGCAGGTGCTGGTGCGAAAGCCGGCTTCTGCTCGTATGGTGAAAATTTCGAACGCGCAGAGGGCGAAGCTGGAGAAATAAAAGTGGAGGTGCTGCTTGTTGCTGGCGCCGGTGCTGGAGCCAGAGCTGGAGCCGGTGCAACTGCAGGTTCCGGAGCAACAGGCGGCGACTCTTTTGCAGGCTCGGGAGTTGCAACCGCAGGCGGTGCAGTGATAGGTGTTGTTGCAGGTATCGATGGTGATGTATCGACTTTGGGTTTGTCTGGCGGAGCAAATTCCACAGGTTTGGCTGCTGCAGCGTCGGATGCTGCTTTAGGTTCATCAGATCCCAGTTTCAAACCGGGCAACAAAAGTGGTGTGCTATCACCATCTTTGGCAAGTTTCGAATCATTGTCCTTCTCGTCTTTCTCTTCAGGGGAAGGAGTGATCAAAGTGCCGGCAGGAGTAGGAATGGCTACATAATATGCCTTCATGTATTCTTTCCAAATTTTTGCCATGACCACACCGCCCGTGACATTGTGACCGGCGATCGGCTTGTTTTCGTCGTTGCCGCCCCATACAGCGGTGACAAGGTCGGGAGTGAATCCGATAAACCAGATATCCTTTCCTTCGTCTGCGGTTCCGGTCTTGCCGCCTACGGGGCGGTCATCCAGTTTTGCACCAGTACCGGTGCCGTATTTGACCACGTCTTGAAGAACATCAACGAGCTTAGCGACAGGTTGCATGTTGAAGACTTTGTCGTACTTGCCTTCAAAAACTTGAATAACCTGCCCACGATTATTCTCAATCCGGCGCAGCATTTGCGGTTTGATAGAAACACCACCACGCACAAATGTCGAATAGGCGGCAGCCATATCGAGCGGAGAAACAGCAGAACTGCCCAGCGCCAACGACAAGTTAGGATCGAGTTTGGAAGTTACACCCGCCAGACGAGCAGTCTCGACGATGCTTTCCATGCCTGCTTCGCGGGCGATTTTTACAGCAGGGACGTTGCGCGAAAGTGCAAGCGCTTTACGCACCTGAATTCTGCCCATGAATTTATGGTCGAAGTTTTTCGGCGCATAGTCTGGAAGTCCCCAGGGCTGTTTCACCACCAGTGGTGTGTCTTCTATGATCGAATCAGGGTTGCATACTCCCTTAATGAAGGCAGTAAGGTAAACAAATGGTTTGAATGAAGAACCGGCAGTGTGGGGGTTGGTCGCCCGATTGAATTGGTTTTTCCAGAAGTTGCCGACTCCACCGACCATAGCTACGACAGCGCCGTCGCGCACCCGGATAGAAACCAGAGCAGCTTGCGATACGCCTTTCGGAGCTTTCTTGATCTGCTCGTTGAGTGTTCTTTCTGCTACGTCTTGTGCTTTTGGATCGAGGTTTGTGTAGACGCGAAGCCCTTGCTTACGCATTTCTGCCTGACTGAACTCAGTCCGCAGTATCTCCAGAATCTGCGCAATGTAATAGGGATACTTCTGCAGAGGGTTGATTCCGCGCTTAAAACTCAACTTCTCTGCTTTGGCTGCTTTTGCCTGACCTTCAGTGATATAGCCATATTCAGCCATCTTGTCGATGATTTCTCTCTGTCGATCAAGGGCTTCCTGGCGATGCTCCTTCGAGCCCAACTCTGATGGTGCTTTCACAAGACCAGCCAGGAAAGCGGACTGTGCCAGCGACAAACTAGCAGCCGTGCGATCGAAATATCGTGACGCGGCACGTTCGATGCCGTATGCGTTGTTGCCGAAGTAGACCTGGTTAAGGTACATCTCCAGAATTCGTTCTTTCGGGTACTTACTTTCCAATGAATTGGCCAGGTACGCTTCTTTGATCTTTCTATCGAAGGTGCGCATGCCTTCGGTGAAAAACAAGTTCTTCACTAACTGCTGAGTGATGGTTGAGCCACCTTCTTTGACGCGCCCGGCCTGAACGTTGACCAATGACGCACGGATAATGGACATATAGTTGACGCCGTGGTGCTCGTAGAAGTGGTGGTCTTCTGCCGCGAGCATGGCTTGCTGCATTTGTTTTGACACTTGATTGAGTGGAATGACGCGTCTGTCTTCGTCACCTTCCACGGTGCACACCATGTGATCGTTGATATCGAACACTTGAATCGCTTCAATCGGTTCGTAACGTTCGACCAGCGTTATGTCCGGCAGATCTTGCAACTGGCGAAACAGAGAGGCACCAAAATATCCGACACCAATGGCACCACACACGAGCGTTGAGAAAATAACAACCTTCGTGCCTTTGCCGACAATGCGGTTGAACCCGCCTTGCCCTTTATTCTTCGCCTTCGACCGGCGCGTCGCCAATTTGGACCCTCACATTCTCTGGAAGTTTTGAAATGTCGTCTTCTTCCTGGCAGTAATTATAACTATGAAGGCAGGAATGAGCTTATTTAGTAAAGAAAAGGCGGAAAGGGACAGATAAGAGTGCGATTCGCAAAAAAAAATGAGGGCGCATGCAATGCGCCCCCACGATTTCTAGAAGGGCGCGTGCTATGCGCCCCCACGCCCAACCCAAAGATTACGCTCTGGGGTGAGTGTTCATGTAGACCTTGCGAAGGCGATCCATCGTCACGTGCGTATAAATTTGCGTCGTACTGATGGTCGTGTGTCCCAGCAAATCTTGCACAACACGCAGGTCGGCTCCGCCTTCCAGCAAGTGTGTTGCGAAAGTGTGTCTCAAGGTATGCGGCGTGATCGGCTTGTTGATGCCGGCTTTGCGTGCATATTTAAGTACAATGCGGTGCACTGAGCGTGCCGAGAGTTTCGTAGCTTGACGGCTGACGAAGAGCGGATGATCGGGTTGGGCGATGCGTCCCCCTGCCAAACGGCTCCAGTGATTCGCCAAGTAAGAAGTCAGCCACTGAGCGGCGCTCTGGTTGAGAAGAACGACACGCTCTTTCGAGCCTTTGCCGATCACTCTCATTTCCATTTGTGCCGGATCCCAATCTTTGACACGCAAGCTGCACAGTTCGCTTACGCGCATGCCGGTTGCGTAGAGAACTTCCATAAGTGCTCTATCGCGGATACCGAGCGATGATTGATCCGGTGCTTGTAGAAGTTTGGATACTTCCTCTCTGTCCAGGCAGGCAGGAAGCCTTCTGGCCAGCTTTGGTCCGCGGACCATTTTGGAAGGATCTTCTTCAATCAAATGTTCGCGGCGCAAATAGCGATAGAAGCTACGGATGGCTGAGATCTTACGAGCCACGGTCGGGCGGCTGTAGTGATCTTGCATCTGGCGAATGTACGCCTTGAGCTTCTCTACCTCTGGAGATGCTGATGATTCAATTTCACCACCATTTTCGGATGTAGGTGCGGGAGTAGCATCAGATTGCTGCAACTCGCGCGCTTCAACTACTGCAGAAGCAGCATTTGTTTCGCTAATTTCGCTGACGTCAGCTGTTAGTAATTGCCGAAGATCATTGAGATAAGCTCTGATCGTATTGGAAGAGTAATTTCTCTCCACCTCTAAATAGCCTGCAAACTGGTCGAGCCAGGCTAAAGCTCCTGTTTGAGAATTCACGAAGACCGACTTTCTAGAATAACTGCCAAGTTCCAATAACTAATTATGGGTGGCGGCTAATCTTTGTAAAGCCCCCACCTGTGGAATTTTTCGGTTTGCGAATCGTCTTTTCTCTTGACAATCTTCGCTTGACAATATCGGGGATGCGTAGGAATCGAACCCACCCAGGACAGCGTTTATCTGCCCCACAACGGTTTTGAAGACCGCACGCAACACCAGCAGCGCTCCATCCCCAAAATCGATCATACAGCGAACCAGTTCTCAATATGCAGCCGATATTGTTTCAATAGAAACCGCATGATCACTTGATCTCGCTTTTTTATCGCCATACTTGCAACAGCGCCCGTTTTATCAGATCAGCCCGCTGTGCCGCTGCGATCACGCGACGTATAAAAACCGCAAGAGATCAATCGATCATTAACGGCAATCTGAGCGTTTTTTCACCAGAGTTTGACCATTCGCTACAAACGCGCAACATGATTAGCGAGATTTAATCAAATCTGCAACGCGTTGAGTCGATTAGCTTCAGCTTTATGAGACAGAGTTAACTCGACAAAACCCCAAACCACTCACTTCAACATTCACAACAATTTGTTTGACAATACAATTAGTAGCTACGTATAGTTGCAAATTCCGGTTTGCGCTCACGTACCAACGTCGCATTGGTCTGTGCGAGCAAATCGCCGTGCTTGCATATTGTCAATGGTCCCCGACCAAGAACCCAGAGGTAATCGATGGCTTTAGAGTTAACGGAGCGCGTCAAGACCTTCGGGGTCGGCAGCTCACGCATCGCCGACTTGCCCGATTTGGCAGAAATTCAGAAGAGTTCGTTCAAGTGGTTTATCGATGAGGGTCTCGGAGAAGAACTCCGAGCATTCAGCCCTATCAAAGACTACACGGGCAAGCTCGAGCTCCATTTCTTGACGAATTACACATTCGAAGATCACACAGAGCCTAACAAGCCAAAGACGCCTGAGGAAGCCAGAGAGCTCGACGCCAGCTTCACCAAGAAATTGCGTATTCAAATGCGCCTGGTTAACCGCGAAATCGGTGAAATCAAGGAGCAAGAAATCTACGTCGGTGACATCCCGATGATGACCGACCGCGGTACGTTCATTATTAATGGCGCAGAACGCGTCATTGTTTCGCAGATTGTCAGAAGCCCCGGCATCTATTACAAGCGCGAAATCGACACCAACGGTAAGCGTACGTTCTCCGCAACACTTATCCCGAACCGCGGCGCATGGCTGAAGTTCGAGACAGACGTCAATGACGTTATCTACGTCAAAATCGACAAGAATAGAAAGCTCCCGGCAACCACACTGCTGAGAGCGCTTGGCTATTCGGATTCCGAAATGGAATCACTTTTCCGTCACCGCGACTTCCTCAAGAAGACGCTGGAAAAGGACAACACCAAGTCCAGAGAAGATTCATTGATCGAAGTGTACAGAAAGCTGCGTCCCGGCGATCCGCCGTCTGTAGCTGGTGGACAATCGATCATCGACAGCCGCTTCTTCGACGACAAGCGCTACGACTTGGGTAAAGTCGGCCGCTATAAGTTGAATAAGAAGCTCACTCTCTCGGTTCCTGAGCAACAACGCACACTGACCCGCGAAGATATCGTGGCTGCAGTGGACTATTTGATCGGCTTGCACTATGACGACGGTCAGGTTGATGACATCGACCACCTCGGCAACCGCCGCATCAGATCGGTCGGCGAACTGCTTCAGAACCAGTTCCGTATCGGTTTGACCCGTTTGGAAAGAATTGTCCGTGAGCGTATGACATTGCAAGATGTCGACACTCTCACACCGGCAAACCTTCTCAACACCAAGCCCCTGGTTGCTGCCATCCGCGAATTCTTCGGATCGTCGCAGTTGTCTCAGTTCATGGACCAGACCAATCCTCTGGCAGAACTGACCCACAAGCGCAGACTGTCTGCACTTGGACCTGGCGGTTTGTCGAGAGAACGTGCCGGTTTCGCGGTCCGCGATATTCACCCCAGCCACTACGGTCGTATCTGCCCGGTAGAAACTCCGGAAGGTCCGAACGCAGGTTTGATCGGCTCTTTGGCAACTCACGCCCGAGTCAACGAATATGGATTCATCGAAACTCCATATAGAAAGGTAGAAAACGGCAGAGTTACTGACGACATTCATTACCTGACAGCAGATGAAGAAGACAAGTACCGTGTTGCTCCCGGTGACGTGCCGGTCAAGGACAACGGTGACTTCGTTCATCCTCTGGTTCCGGTGCGCTACAAAGCAGAGTTCGAAGAAACTCCGCCTGAGCAAGTCGACTATGTCGGCGTGTCACCGATTCAGATCGTATCTGTCGGAACAGCTCTGATCCCGTTCCTCGAGCACGATGACGCTAACCGCGCACTGATGGGCTCGAACATGCAACGTCAGTCTGTGCCTCTGATTCAAACAGAGCGCGCATTCGTAACCACCGGTATCGAAAAGCAATCAGCGAAAGACTCCGGGATGGTTGTAGTTGCTGACGTCGAAGGTAAATGCGAATACGTTTCAGCGACTGCTGTACACGTAAGAACCAAGGACAAGAGACTGGTCAAATACAGACTCGCTAAGTTCCAACGTTCTAACCAAGACACCTGCTTGAACCAGAAGCCGATTGTTGAAGTCGGCGACAACATCAAGCCGGGCATGGTCATCGCCGACGGTGCCGCCACCAAGCGTGGTGAACTGGCGGTAGGACGCAACCTGCTTGTGGCATTCATGCCATGGGAAGGCTACAACTTTGAAGACGCGATCCTTATAAGTCAGCGCCTCGTATTCGACGATGTTATGACTTCCATCCACATTGAAAAATTGGAAATCGATGCTCGTTCTACGAAGCTCGGTCCGGAAGAAATCACTCGCGAAGTGCCGAACGTTTCTGAAGAATCGCTGCGTCACTTGGACGAAAACGGCATCGTCAGAATCGGCTCACGTGTTTATCCTGACGACATCCTGGTCGGCAAGATCACACCGAAGGGCGAATCCGAACACCCGCCGGAAGAAAAACTCTTGCGCGCCATCTTCGGTGAAAAAGCCAGAGATGTACGCGACAACTCACTGCGCGTTCCGCACGGTGAAGGCGGTCGTGTTGTAGGCGTGAAAGTGTTCGACCGCGAAAAGGGTGATGAGCTTCCGCCTGTCGCCAACAAGGTTGTTCGCGTTTACATCGCACAAAAACGCAAAATCTCAGTCGGAGACAAAGTCGCAGGACGTCACGGCAACAAAGGTATCGTCGCGAAGATTCTTCCTTGCGAAGACATGCCTTTCCTTCCTGATGGCACACCTGTCGACATCGTCTTGAACCCGCTTGGTGTACCGAGCCGTATGAATGTCGGACAGACTTTCGAAACACTGCTCGGATTGGCAGCAATGCTCACCGGCTTGCACTACGAAGTGCCGCCGTTCGACGAAATGCACGCCAAAGAAGCATCATCGGCTCTCGTTCATGACGAGATCAAGAAGGGCAAAATCAAAGCTGAATCGCCGTGGGTCGGTGATGACGGTAAAGTCATCCTGTCAGACGGTAGAACCGGCGATCCCTTCGACAATCCTGTCACCGTCGGCAAGATCTACATGATGAAGCTGGTCCACTTGGTTGACGACAAGATTCACGCTCGTTCAACCGGACCATACTCGCTGGTTACGCAACAGCCTCTCGGCGGTAAAGCGCAATTCGGCGGACAGCGTCTGGGAGAAATGGAATGCTGGGCTCTCGAAGCATTCGGCGCCTCCTACTCTCTGCAAGAGATGCTCACCATCAAGTCTGACGACGTAAATGGTCGCTCCAAAGCGTACGAATCTATCGTTAAGGGTGAAAACCTGAAGCGTCCTGGTATTCCTGAATCCTTCAAGGTACTGGTTCGTGAATTGCAGTCCATCGGTCTCGACGTTTCCGTCGCCAAACGCACACGCGAAGGCGGCGAAATCGAAGTCGACTTGATGACTGAAGTAGAAGAAGTGCGCCCGCGCGGAATGCGCCGCATGAGTCCATTCGGCGAGATCGGCATCGAGTCCGAACTTGCAGAACTGAGACAACAGTCCGTTCCTCAAGGTGTTGTAGCTGTGTCTGAAGGCGACGATGATTTCGGCGACGAAGGCGGCAGCAGCGATTCCGAATCGGACAGCGGTACTGAATCCGGTGCTTCATCTATCATGCAAAACGTTGTTTCAGCCCTGGGCGGCGGCGATGATGCCGTAGCGGGAGCTGCAGGTGACGATGCTGCAGATGAAGACGGCGCGGATGACGACTTCTAAATGACTTAAGAGGAACGTTCTGAGTGCAGCGCTAATTCACAAGTTGGACGCATTCAGCCATTCAGAACGTTCCATCGATTGTTTCCTTATATAGGAAGCATCGACGTTCCTCGCAAATAGCGAACAGTGGCCACACACAAGACAGGGCTTATAAGCCCAATGTTCTGGAGGTCTTTCGGGTAAGATGCCTACAAGTATTGACAGGTTTGACTATATAAAGATCGGAGTTGCCTCTCCTGAGCGCATTCTGAGCTGGTCTCACGGTGAAGTAACCAAGCCGGAGACGATCAACTATAGAACTCTCAAACCGGAAAAAGACGGACTTTTCTGCGAACGTATTTTTGGACCTTCTAAGGACTGGGAATGCTATTGCGGAAAGTACAAGCGCGTACGTCACCGCGGTATCACTTGCGAACGTTGCGGAGTTGAAGTCACTGACTCCAAAGTCCGCCGTCACCGCATGGGCCATATCAAATTGGCGTCGCCCGTCACGCACATCTGGTTCTTGAAGGGCATTCCGAGCTACATCGGTCTTCTGCTCGACCAGCCGCTTCGCGACCTTGAGCAAGTTGTTTATTTCAACGCTTATATCGTCACCAACCAGGGCAATTCCCCTGACTTGCACAAGTATCAACTTCTTTCCGAAGAAGAATACGAGCGCTTGATCGACGATCAAAACGTACAGTTCGACGTGGGCATCGGCGCTGAAGCAATCAAACAATTGCTCGGCGAAATTGCCCGTCCAGTCTACGAAAGACCGGACAACAAAGACGACAGAGGCAGACTCCTCGAGTTGCCTGGTCTGCGCGAATTGTCCAAGCAATTGAGAGACGAGCTGGCATCAGCTTCGGGCTCTCAGCAAAAACGCGCCAAGATCATCAAGAGACTGCGTTTGGTGGAAGCACTCCTCAACTCGCACACCGACCCGACCTGGGTTGTTCTCGATGTTCTTCCGGTAACACCGCCTGACCTGCGCCCGATGGTTCAGTTGGATGGTGGACGTTTTGCAACGTCAGATTTGAACGACCTCTATCGCCGCGTGATCAACCGTAACAACCGTTTGGCACGCTTGCTCGAAATGGGCGCTCCGGAAATCATCGTCCGCAACGAAAAGCGCATGCTTCAAGAAGCAGTTGACGCACTCATCGACAACGGTCGCCGTGGTCGTGTCGTAGTCGGACCTAACAACCGTCCGCTCAAGTCGTTGTCGAACATCATCGAAGGTAAGCAAGGTCGCTTCCGTCAAAACTTGCTCGGTAAGCGCGTTGACTACTCCGGTCGTTCCGTTATCGTCGTCGGTCCGACATTGAAATTGCATCAATGCGGTCTGCCTCGCGAAATGGCGCTGGAACTCTTCAAGCCGTTCGTCATCAACAAATTGATCGAGCGTCAGATTGTTCAAAACATCAAGTCAGCCAAGAAGCAGATTGAAAAGGGCTCGGCAATCGTCTGGGAAATCCTGGAAGAAGTAATCCAAGGTCACCCGGTACTGCTCAACCGCGCTCCTACGCTGCACAGATTGGGTATCCAAGCTTTCGAACCGGTACTGGTTGAAGGTCGCGCTATCCAATTGCACCCGCTCGTTTGCTCGGCATTCAACGCCGACTTCGACGGTGACCAAATGGCTGTTCACGTACCGCTTTCCGTTGAAGCGCAAGCTGAAGCTCACATGCTCATGCTCGCTTCCAACAACGTCATGCTTCCGGCAACCGGCAAGCCGACGATCACACCGACCCAGGACATGGTTCTCGGCATCTACTACCTGACCATTGAAAAGCCAGGTTCTGATGATCCGAAGAGATGCCGTGGAGCCGGAATGAGATTCGTCAGCCTTGCTGATGCGCGCTCTGCGTATGAAGCCGGTGTCGTCGATTTGCACGCCAGGATTAAGGTGCGCGATCGCGAAGGCGGCGGCAAGACTGTAGAAACGACGCCAGGACGCATCATCTTCAACGAAGTTGTGCGCAGCGCGATCGCTTCGGTCAACTAACTCCGGCGGGGCGCCGTCTGGTCAGAAAGCACCAGCGGCGCTCTCCCGAAACAAAGTTTCAAACCTCAAAATTACGCTAACCAAACCAAAGCACTAAAGAGGAACCCATGGTTACGACGCCTAAAAAAGAAGAAGTAATGGAGTTCATCAACGAGACAGTGGACAAGAAGAAGCTCGGCAAATTGCTGGCGACTGTCTACGAAAAGTACGGCACTGCGCGCACTGCCGAACTCGCCAATGCTCTCAAAGATTTGGGATTCCAGTTCGCCACCAAAGCCGGCGTAACGATCTCAATTGACGACCTCGACGTTCCTGAAGCGAAACGCGGATTGATCTCGTCTGCAGAGAAAGAAATCGAAGCGGCACAAAGACGCTACGAGCGCGGCGAAATCACAGAAGTTGAGCGCTACAACAAAGTTATCGACACATGGTCTGCAACCACTGACCAATTGACGAAAGAAGTGGTCGACAATTTCGACCGTCTCAACCCGGTATACATGATGGCATTCTCCGGCGCCCGGGGTAACATCTCCCAGGTCCGTCAGCTCGTCGGTATGCGGGGCTTGATGGCTGACTCTCAAGGTCAGATCATCGACTTGCCGATTAAGGCAAACTTCCGCGAAGGCTTGAACGTAACCGAGTACATCATCTCGTCTTACGGCGCCAGAAAGGGTCTTGTAGATACAGCGCTGAAAACAGCCGACTCTGGTTATCTAACCCGTCGTCTCGTTGACGTTGCGCAAGACGTTATCGTTCGCGATTTGGACTGCGGAACTATCCGCGGTATCGACATGTATCCGATCAAGGAAGGCGACAAAGAAGTAGTCAACCTTGAAGAGCGCGTTGTCGGTCGTTGCGTATCTCTTGATGTTGTCGACACCGAAACAGGCGAAGTAATCGCTAAAGCCGGCGAGTCGATCAGCGTCAACTGGGCAAAAGACAATGCCAAAGCTCTGAAGAAGCAAACCTTCGTCAAAGTACGTTCACCACTGACTTGCGAAAGCCAATACGGCGTTTGCCAGAAGTGCTACGGCTATTCGATGACCTCGAAGCGCCAGGTGGACGTCGGCGAAGCAATCGGCATCATCGCAGCACAATCAATCGGTGAGCCTGGAACACAGCTGACAATGAGAACATTCCACACCGGCGGCGCCGTCGCTGGTGGTTCCAGCCGTATTCAGGTCAAGGCTCCATTGAATGGAACTTTCACTTTCAAAATTGCTTGCAAATCTGTACGCACCGCTTACGGTGACATCGTGGAGCAAACAACTCGTGAAGGCTCCGTCAAATTCGCCAACGAGAAGAAAGAACATTCAGAAGCGCTTCCAGTAGGAGCCTTGTTGATGATTCCTTCCGGCTCGGAGGTAACTGCCGGACAAGTCGTAGCAGAGTACGACCCGCCGGGCATGAAGAAGAACTTGACCGAACGCGCGACGAAAGATATCACCGCAGACATCTCCGGTCGTGTCGCATTCGCAGGCTTCCAGGCTGACGAAAAACGTGACCGTCAAGGCAACATCTCCCGCACCGCCAACCGCGCCGGTATCATCTGGGTACTGGAAGGTGACGTATACAACTTGCCGTCAGGCGCTCATGTAGTCGTCAAAGACGGACAAGACGTTAATGCGCATGATGTTCTTGCCGAAATCCAAATCACTACCGAACACGGCGGTGAAGTCAGATTCGGACCAGAACTGGAAACAGAACAAGTTAAGAGCGGTAAGAAAACCGTCACCCGCCTCGTCAAAGGCAAAGAGATGAACATCGTCATCGCTTCTGTCGGCGCAGGTAATGCCAAACTCGAAGGCGCCAAACAAGGCTACACCTGGAGAGTCAACAAGCAAAAAGAAGCCTACACGCTCAAAATCGCTGAAGGCGAAATTGTTGAAAACGGCAAAATCGTCGCCGAACTGGTTGAAGACGGCACCAACGTCGTCACTACCGGTGGTGAGATCATTTATGACGGCGTAGAAATCGACGACCGCAGAGTTGTGACCAAGCCTGGTCGCGTGCTCTTCGTTCCGGAAGAAGTACACTTCATCTCGAAGGACAGCTCACTGAAGATGAGCGAAACCGGCGAGCTGGTTACTGCCGGACAAGAAGTCGTCAAAGACGTATTTGCTCACATGGACGGTGTTGTCGAAATCGTTGCCGATAACGACATCATCCACGAAGTAATCATCCGTCCAGGCGACCTGCACGGCATCAACGATCCGACCGAAGTCAAAGTACAAGAAGGTCAAATCGTCGATCCGGGTACCGAAATCCTCGAAGGCATGAAGTACAAAGATCGCAAGATCGTCAACGTCATCGAACGCGAAGACGGCACCATGCAACTGCTCGTCCGTCCAGTCGAAGAGTATTGGATCGAGCCGCGTGAAACCAAGTTCAAGCACAGAGCAACCGACGAAAAGATCTCCTTGCGCTCGGTAACTCAATTGCTGTTCCGCGACAGAGAAAAGGTGCGCAACCTCCAGGGCGCGCAACTAACCCGTACATCGCTCGTACTGCAAATGCAAGGACAATTGGCGACCCTCAAGGGCACGGTGGAAATCACCGACGATCTCAACATCGTCGTCCAAGAAAACATCTTGCTGCGTCGCGAACACGACATCAACGTCACCTTGCTGTCAGTGCAGCACGGCGACATCGTTGACGCGAAGTCGGCAGTTGCCACGACTCAAGTATTGACCAAGTCAGCAGCCCGCGTACAACTGTCCAAGACAGACGAACGCCGTATCCTGTTGATTACGGAAGAACAACAAGTCATCCACAAAGGCAAAGGCGCCGCGGTAGCTAAAGAAGGCGATCTCGTCAAACAAGGCGACGCGCTCACGAAGTCGACTCCGTCGACCGTGTCCGGACAGGTCGTTAAGGTTGAAGGCACCGATTACTTCGTGAGAAAAGGACGTCCGTACCTGATCTCAGTCAACACTCAATTGCAGAGTGAAGACGGAGCGCTGGTACAAAGAGGCGACTTGCTCGCTACCCTCATCTTCGAAAGACAAAAGACCGGGGACATCGTTCAGGGTCTTCCGAGAGTCGAAGAATTGTTGGAAGCCAGAAAGCCGAAAGAAAACGCCATCCTTGCAGAACGTGCAGGACGCGCCAAAGTCGTCACCGAAGATGATACCCACCGCCTCTATGTCGTCTACTCAGACGCCGGCGAAGAGGAAATCATCATTCCTGCCGGACTCAACATCGTTGTTGAAGACGGAGAAGACATCACGATCGGTAAAGCACTCACAGACGGTCCTCCGAACCCACACGACGTTGTCCGCTTGCTCGGCATCGAAGCTGCGCAGAAGTATCTGGTTGACGAAGTTCAATCCGTATACCGCTCGCAAGGTGTAGAAATCGCCGACAAACACATCGAAGTTATCGTTCGTCAGATGACCCGCAAAGTGCGTGTTGATGAGCCGGGCGAAACCATCTTGCTGCCAGGCGAACTAATGGAGCGCTATTCGATCGATCAAGAGAACGAGCGCTGCAGACAACTCGGCATCCGCGAAGCTACATTCACACCGGTCTTGCTCGGTATCACCAAAGCCAGCTTGAACACGGAAAGCTTCATCTCGGCTGCATCCTTCCAAGAAACAACCCGTATCCTCACGGAAGCTGCGGTTGAAGGTAAGAAGGACTGGCTGCGCGGCTTGAAGGAAAACGTCATCATCGGTCGTCTCATCCCAGCAGGTACTGGCTTCCAAGGCCACACACCAGCGCAGGAAGAAGAGGAAGAGGAAGAAGACATCTATCCTCCGATCGGCGAAGGCTCGTTCAACGTGCCTGCGTAGTGATGTAGGGTCGACGCCATGCGTCGACCGCTGCCAGAATCGTGGGGGCGCATTGCATGCGCCCTTCTGGAATCGTAGGGGCGATGCCATGTATCGCCCGGTACAAAACAAAGAGGCTGCAAGCCACTTTTCAGGGGAGATGCATTTCGCATCTCCCTTGTTGCATTTCCGAATGGTGCTAACTACTCGTTGACGCGCTTCAATTTCTTGAAGCTGTTTTTCAAATCCCATTCGTACGTAATTTTGAAGCAGCCCGGCTTTGCTCCAGCCCCACGAACAGTGACTTCCAGTGCATGCGGATTGATCCATCGCGTGGCAGAAACCAACAAAAACATGTCGCTCTGCTGAATCGCCAGTTTGTCTTTTTTATCAGTGACCGCGCTCATCAATTTCGGTGCAATTTCAACTGGATGTTTGAGATCCTTCATGCTGTACAAACGCGGGATGACTTCATTTGAACAGCTATTGTCGTTCACCACAAGCATCGAACTGTTGGGACACCAAGCCACATCAAGACAGCGATGGTAAATCAGCAAACGCTGCTTAGTTTTTTCCTTGGTTCTGCGGATACAAAGCTCGCGGTTCTGCTCGCCATCGGACGAGAACCCTTTGTTCACATCGAAAACTTCATGCGCGCCGTTCGGCGACTTGAGGGTTTTGACCTTTTCGGGCATAGCCGACAAATCTTCTGCGAACGCAGCGGATGTCGTGGCGAGCAACAAAGCACTCGCAGACAAAACATATTTGAACTTGCTCGGTAGTAGGCGCATATAGATTCCACGAATTCGCGCCGAGTTTTAGGCCACCAAATTCATAATACCCAGGTCTAGACGCTAAATTTCCGACTGGCAAAATCGCCTAAAACCAATGCCACTGTATCTTTCATGACTTATTGGCTATTATTGGACATATTTGGCTATAATTGGACATAGAATTGGCTAACTGGTTATGACCGAATGAAAGTAGGCGGCTTCCGACCAACTTTGGAGATGCTTCGATTGATCGCAGAGATCGACGAATTCAAGGGCGCGTGGAAATCCATCTCCAACATCTCTCCGGAACGCCTTGCAACTCTCAGACATGTAGCGACAGTTGAAAGCGTTGGTTCTTCGACAAGAATCGAAGGCGCAACGCTGAGTGACGCAGAGGTTGAAGCACTGCTTTCGCGCTTATCAAGCAAATCTTTCAGTTCCAGAGATGAAGAAGAGGTTGCTGGTTATGCCGAGGTCATCGACACTATCTTTGAAAACTGGGAGCACATCCCGCTTTCAGAAAGCCACATAAAACAACTCCACAGAGATTTGTTGAAACACAGCACAAAAGACGATCGACATCGAGGCAATTACAAGTCGGTTCAGAACAATGTCGAAGCCTTTGGACCAAACGGAGAAAGGCTAGGCATCATCTTCAAGACTGCAAGTCCATTCGACACTCCGTTTAAAATGACCGAACTGCTGAGTTGGACCAACGAAAATCTGGAATCCGAATCCATGCATGCACTGCTTGTGATTGCTGTTTTTGTGGCTGGTTTTCTTGCAATCCATCCGTTTCAAGACGGCAATGGGCGCCTATCGCGCGCGCTCACAACTTTGCTTTTGTTGAAGGAAGGCTATTCCTATGTACCGTACAGTTCAATGGAAAATGTCATCGAATCGGAGAAAGAAGCCTATTACCTTGCTCTGAGAAAAACCCAGATCACTCTCGAGTCTGACAATCCAGATTGGGATCATTGGTTTCATTTCTTCCTGCAATCGATGCACAAACAAAAGACGAACTTGCAGGCGAAGATTTCGCGGGAACACATACTGGAAGGTGAGCTGCCAAAACTTTCAGTTCAAATTTTGGAACTTGTGAAACAACATGGCAGGCTGAAAATTTCAGACCTTGAAACACTGACAAACGAAAGCCGCAGCACCATCAAACTGCGCCTGAATGAATTGGTAGAGAGAAGAATGCTCTCTCGAAACGGTGGTGGGCGTAGCACCTGGTACACCTTTGCTCGCAACCAAAACTGATCCGAAAAGGGCGCATCGCCCTTCCATGCGATGCACCCAGCCCGGTCTTTCTTCCCTCAAACCTTTGCTCTGACGACGAACTTCATTTCGCCAGTAGAGCTTCACGACCTTTAGTATCCGCTTACATCAATGCCTTCTAGCGGGTCGTCGGAATCCCAGTTGAAGGGCTTGGGTTCCGCTTTTTTGGCATCTCTTTTTTGCCTGTCGCCCTTATCAGCTTTATTGCCGTTGTTCGCTTTGTCTTCCTTTCTACTTTGCTCCGACGCACCTTTCGCCGACGCGTCGGTCTTCGGAACATCTCTCATGTCCACAGTAATTTTCACTTCCGGAAGAACAATCACTTGACGCATCGTTTCAGGCTTCTTCGCTGGTTCTTTCTCATAGCATTCGACATCATTGACTGAAACAACACCGTCTTTGTTCTCTTGCAGAACTTTTCCGTTGGAAAACATCAGGAAATTGCCATCGGCACTCAGGTAGGCGGCCGAGTGACCCTTGTAGTCTGACATTATCGACAAGCCGTCTTTGGTTTCACGATATTTGAGTTTGGTCGAAAATCTCAGTCCAAAGTCTCCTTCATCATGCCTGTCCACAGTAAATCCGTTTGGATAGGTCGTTTTCAGACCCTCTTCTGATCTCTCACGCTTAATGCCAAACGCCAACATCACTTCATCATTCAAAGGGCTGCCGACCGTGCAGGTTTCGTTGAAGTCGTGAGTGCGTACATTGTCGAAATCGCGCTGCGCAGAATGACGTTCGCTCATTGAGAAAACCTCGAAAGGGGAAGAAACTTTGTTGTGCCGGAGGAGCCCTTAACTTAGCGCCCGGTTAGTTACAATCTCGTGTCATAAGAAATCGGGCAAAAAAGGGCGTGTGCAACACGCCCCCACGAAATCAACTGTGAAAAATGGGCGCGTGCAACGCGCCCCCACGAAATTAACTGTGAAAAATGGGCCCGTGCAACGCGCCCCCACGACTATCTCATGCGCGACAGATCGACCCACTCGTCCCAGCTGTCGTCATCTTCTAAATAGTGGATGTAAAAACGTCCGCCTTCGGCTTTTAAGATCTTAGCTTTGTAATAGTCGTTCTTCCAAAGCACTTCAACAGTTTGTCCAACTCTGAAGTCATTGCGGGTAGTGGCAATGGACATACCATTGAAAGGTTCACCACTCGCCTCCTTAATATTGGAAAACGGTTGCCATTCATCGTTGTCGGGTGTGTCATATCCGATCTGCACCCAGCGGACTTTTGCTTGATTATCTTTGGTCTCTAAGACTTTCGCCTTCCACCATTTTCCGCCCCACTTCACGTCGACGAGACGCGGAATGGGCTCGTTGGGATTCGCGACTTTTGCAAGAGTGTAGTTAGCATCGGAAAATCCATTGCCACTATTGGCACCGGCAGTTTGATTGTCGATGCGCTTCATTTCGAGCGTGACGTATTTTTGGAGATCGGAAAAACTGACGACGCCATCTAAATTGGTGTCAACAAATCGATGCCCGTTCAACGCATCTAATAGAGCTTGCGAAAATGTCCAGTTGCTTGTCGAGCCCCCATCCGCAGTCACAGACGTAGCCATGCCCCAGCTGTAGCCGCCGGGTTGTTTCTTGAGGGAGTTTGCGATTGAGCCAGATGTGCAGCAGTCTGCAAAAAACAATGCTGTCGAACCTTGGAATTTGTTCTTCATCTTGCCCGCGATTTTCCTGGTGGAAATCGCATTGTCGTTGGTTTTTACATCATAGTTTGCGTAAAAGCCTTCATTGTTATCGTCCAACCAACCGTGCCCGCAGTAATAAAAAATCAGCGTGTCGCCGGGTTTTGACTTTTCCAGAAGCTCGTCAAACTCGTCATACACTTTGTTGATGGTGGCTTCGGTGTCGCACAGGTAGACAATCTTGTCTGCGGGCACACCTTTCGATTTGAAAAACTCGACCAACTGCGCATCGCGGCGCGCTTTGGTGGTGAACTGCAAATAGCTTTTGTCTTGCCATTTTAGTACGCCGACGACAAACACCAATGTTCGTGACGGCTCCCACGAAAGTGCAACTTCAGGCGTGGCGGCAAACGAAGGCAAACTGAAAGCAAAATTGGTAAACAACACCAAAAAGAGCGCGGACAAAACCATTACACAACGGTACGCTACAAGAGACGACGTGCGAAAAACGCGTGCGAAACTCATCAGGCAACTCCTGAGGTTCTGACCTGAGACTCAGAATATTAGACCAAACGGGTCAATTATCCTTTTAATATCTGTTGAGCGTCAAACCGCTTTCGGATTCGATGAGTCAAAAAGTAAGTCGACGCTTTTCGCCCAGGATTGCACTTTTGATCCAGGAGCAAGTGGGTCAGAATGGAAACAGTTACCCCCACGCGGTAAGGCTGGCGTGTCGGTCCGCGGAAAAGTATGTAAAACAGTGCCAAAAGCTCGTAAGAATGGAGCGGAAGGTAGAGTTTTCCACTGTAATGCTCATGCGCTGCTTCATTAAAGCGCGCCCAGTTGGGTTTCCACCCATGAGCGCGTACATAATCAACGAGGTGATCGAGGTCAATCAGCCAGCCTGCAAGAAAACTTGCCAATGCGGCCGGACGCGAACGGTAACGCCAGTAACTCAGCGAAGCTATTCCCGCCGAGGTAATAATATGTCCAACAGTTCTCATGACAACAGGCTTCCTATCTAGCTACGCCGCGTTTTCGGCCAAAACTGTTAACGAAATAAGGCAAGAGAGAGCTTTTGAATCACAACCACCTGCCATAATTGTGAGCGTGCTGAGAAGTAGTGAGATATATACCCAGTTTTACTTACTATTTAGAGCATATTACGAGGGACGAGAAAAAAGAAACCTTTGTGCCCAGGCAGATTCGGCAGAATTATGTCCAATTGGACGCAAGCGCGAACCTCGTAAACATGGTTATGATGAGCTTTTGACGGTTTTGTGAGACTTTAGATAATGGCAAAAGGAAAGATATTACTGGCTTTGTCGCTGTCCGCAGCGTTTTCGATGCAACTCGCGTTTGCGCAAAACGCCCCTAGCGGAGGGACCAACCAGCAAGCAATAAGCATGTACAACCTCGGGTTGAATGCTTATAAACAAGGCTCAACGGAAGCCGCCATCATCTTCTTCCGCCGCGCCTGCGATATCGATCCCAATCTGCCAGACGCTCAATACAACCTGGGCATGCTTTACCAGTCCCAAAAACGACTGAAAGAAGCAGTTCCGCGCTTTCAGGAAGTCCTGAGAGTCAAGCCACAAGACCCTGACGCGCACTACCAGTTGGCGCTGTGCTTGATGGATCTCGGCAGAGGTGCCGAGGCTCGCCCGCACCTGGCTGCCATTCCGCCAAGCAATCCACATTTTGCCGACGCGCAAAAAAGAATGGCGTCGGTCGGAGATGTCGCGACCATCAATAATGAATTGCCGCTGGCAGGTATAAACAATCCGCCGCCAGCCACTCAGCAAATCCAACAAGCGCCTCAGCAGCCGGCATACACGGCTCCGGCGCAAGCGCAACAACCGGCCTATTCGCCGCCAGCGTACAGCCCGCCTGCCTATACGCCTCCTGCATACCAGCCTCCGGCGCAAGTACAAGCTCAAGAACCAGCAAATCGCTATGTCCCAGCGCAGCCTACTTACGCAGCGCAGCAGCCCGCAGTTGCTAGCTTGCCGCCGGCAACGCCCGTCCGCTCGGCAGCAAACCCGTCACCGGTTCTGGCAAATTCGACCGTTCGAGTCATCGCTACCAACTTCAATGCCCCATCAGGTCTGGCTTTTGACCGCACAGGACACCTGTACATTGCCAATTTTGCGACCAACAGCATCGACCGCATCAGCCCCGACGGCAGCCGCAGCGTCTTCAGCTCAGGCGCCAACTTCAAAGGACCGATCGGTGTCACTGTCGACGACCAAAACAACGTCTACGTAGCGAATTACTCGAGCGGAACCATCGCAAGAATCAACCCGGCGGGCATTTCGACAATCATTGGTACGGGCTTCAAGTCGCCCTACTACCTGACTCTCGACCGCGACGGCAACCTCTACGTCAGCCAACAGGACGACAATTCGGTCGTGCGTATGTCCTTGCCGAAGCCGGCACAAGCCAGCGCCAGCCGCCAATAACCACCCTGGTCTATCAGGCGTTCTGATTAAGGTTAAACTTCGCGGCAAAAATGTCACGATTTTGCCGGAATTCGTCTATAGACTAAAAGGTGTCTTCACCTGGCCAATTCTCCGTTTCGGGTCTGAAACGCCCACCCGTTGGGTATGAAGATACTAGGTTCGGGGCGGCCCGAATTCTCGGCGCGTTTGGAAAAACAGGTATATGGGATCCGACCAATATCCAGCGACGATAAGCCGTGATGCAATGGCGGAGCATTACGCCTATCTTGCAGAACAGCAGAACAAGCCGAAAGAACCAGTCGAGCGAAATGGTCTTGTAGAAGACTTCTTGCGCTCGGCCGGACACTCCATGATTCAGACTCCGGTTAATGCCGTTGTCCAACTAGCTGACAAAGGCTTGGGCACCAACATGCTGCCTAGCGTTCAGATTAGTTATTTAAAGGCGCCGGAAGCCGCCGAATATGGAACATCAAATTATTGGGCACAGCAGTCCGGCAACGCAGTCGGTATGTTGGTGCCTTTCATGCTTGCAGGCAAAGGCGTGAAGTCCGTCACGCGCGCCGGCATGACCGAAGTGCAGCTCGCAGAGCAGTTGTCGCAACGGTCTGTTTTAGGGCTGACGATGAAGGAAGCCGTGCTAACCGGCGCCGTTCACGACTCCCTATTGCGTCCTGTAGAAGAAGGAGATCACAGACCATTCCTGTTAGCGAAGGGCTTGAACGGCGTCAACGGCGCTATCACAATGGGCGTCATGCACGGCGTGGCAACCCGCTTCGCACCGGCAGTCGGCGAGACATCGAAGTTTGCCGCAATGTTGAAAAACCCGTACATGGGAGGCTTTGCATCTGGTATCGCTGCTGGTGGCGTGAGTGCCCACACGCACAAGTATCTGCACAATCTCAAATTTGATTCTTTGTCAAACTTTGGACAATCTGCAACGACAGATGCAAAATTCGCATCATGGAGAGAAACAAAAGAATCCGCCTTTACCATGGGCGTCATCGGCGTCGGCTTTGGCGCTGCCCATCAGCTTAAGGGACAATTCGAAAGCGGCCGCAAAAACTTCGAATGGCAAAAAGCATCTGAAACCGCCGGTGGTGCTCAAGAGGGCGTAGGCGGAAAAGATTTCAAAGTAGTGGGAGGAGAACGTGCTCTCTCACGCGCTTTGCAGGATTTCCAAAAGACCGGCGAGGCAAATCTTACTGTTCGAGAACACCTCGGCGCAGGACGAGGCATCAAGCGCTTCCTTGGCATGCAAGAGTATGGTCCAGAGCAAAGTCTGTTGGTAAAACATAATAAGTCGGGAATGCCTTTTGTTCCAGAAAACAGCAAACTTGCAGACCTGATCGCAACTTGCTATTTGGATCCAACCATGGCCGGCAGATCTGTTTTGGGTGCCAAAGCATTTTCAGAACCGGCACCAATCTTCATGCGCGCAGGAAAAAATCGCATCAACTTCGCGCCCGAAGAGCAAACCGTTCGAGTCAACGAAGCAAATCCTAAAAAGCTTGGAAAAGACCCGGAATACAATTTCAACAGGCTAGAGTTCAAGGGCGAGGAAACCTTCACCAGGGAAGAAGTTTTGAAGTGGCAAGAAGGCGAGTGGACGCCCGAGATGCTAGGCAAGATGAAGTCGGTCACTCAATACTTGAAAGATGCAGGCGAACCGTCTTTCGCAGAAGCGCTGTCGGGCACGAAACTCGGCAAATTCAAGGTCGCTGCGTACAGAGCCAGAGGCAACGATGCACTTGTGGTTGAACTGCCACCACAAGAAGGACTTCCTGAAGGTGGGGCCTTGAAGCTCGCTGCCAACTACGAAGGTGGCTGGAATGAGCAATGGGGTAAACGCAAAGGCGATGCGAAGATATTGCTCGGCGGAAAACACTGGGAATTGTCGGATGCTGGCGGCAGAGACGTAATTGCCTATGTACAAGAACTAGTGACTTTCAATTTTGACCCTGCACTGTGGGAGACATTCAAAGGGAAAGTTGAAGACGTGGGTGGTGCAGATACCGACGGACAGGTCGGTATGAGCTTGAAGTCAGGCAAGTTAGTTCTAGTCGACTACGAAGCTTCTGATTACAATCCGACGCTCAAACGAATGAGCGCCGGCAACAATGCAGAAGAACAAGCAAAGATTGAAGCGGAAGAACTCAAGCGAGATAATACTCCTCAATACGACAGGGTAGAGGATCTTGATACGCTGAGAAGTAGAACAGAAGCGTATGCGCGGGACTCTGTAGAGCGCATGCTGCTCGACGAATTTACTGCCGGCTCTGACGTCGAAACAGCTTCGTACAGCGTTATCGCTTGGCAAGCATCCAAGAATGGTGGTAATGCCGACTGGAGCCCCTCTGCATTGAAAGCAGCGAAGAGCAAAGCGCAAGCCGTCTACAAAGACGCCAAAGCCAGACATCTGCTGCAGTAGATTGAACATCTTATCCTACTGTAGGGGACGCGCATGCGCATCCCTGGCAGGGAGCCGCATGCGGCTCACCTACGCAAGCATTGACTGTTATCATTCCTTCCGTAGGGGACGCGCATGCGCGTCCCTGGAAGGGAGCCGCATGCGGCTCACCTACGAGGACCTACGAGAGATTTATTGGCGCTGCTATGAAAACGGGACCGCTTTCACGCGGCTGCAAAACATCAGGCGTTCTTTCTGCGCAGGATTCAACTGCTCAGCCAACCAGTTGTGGCGCTGACGATGGCAACTAAAAATAATTACTTGATGGTCGCGCGTCAAAACATCAACCACGAATTGCATAATATGCAAGAAGCGCTCATCATCTGATTCGCTGAATGGCTCATCCAAAACGATAGGCAACGGATTGTCTTTAGAAAGAAAACGCGAGATGACAACGCGAGCCAACCAGTGAAGTTGCTCGCGAGTACCAACAGACATACGCTCCTTGAATTTCGAGGAGTCGATGACATCGGCATCACCACGCCGTTTCAGCAACAAATTCAAGTCAGACGTAAATTGCAAAGACTCGAATTCCAGATCAAGCTTGCTGACAATTTCATCGGCAATCGAATTGAGTTTTTGCGACCAATTCTCGTACGTTTCTCCCGAAAGCTTACGCAGAGTGTTTCTCGCCAACTCGAGAGAAAGCTTCGAACGTCTTGCATTGGACAACTCTCTGGCGACGTTTTCAATTTGATCTAGCACCGGCAAATAGCTTTCGTCCAGCGCTTTGGCTGCGACCCTCACCTTAACTACTAAATCATTGCGCGCCGCAGAATCGCCACCCTGCGAAGAAGTTGATAGCTTGACCGACGATTGCGTACTGATACGCATCTTCAGCTCGTTGCCACGCTGCTCCAAATGAGCGACATAAGTGGAGGTATCAGGGAATGATTGCCCACCAAGGCAATCTTCAGTGAGTCGATCAATCTGCGCTTGCACATTTCTGGCTGCATAGTGCGCGTCTACACGTTTTTCAAAACTGGCAAAGCAGTCTTCGAGAGTGACTTCATCAATGTTGTTCTCAGTAAAGACGAGTGCCAGGCTGCGCTCAATCTCTTCGATTTCGCCTTGCATGGTTCCAATCTGCTGCAACATTTGACGCTGCTGCCATGTGGCAGTTTGAATCGAGCGACCTTCTTCAACAGCCTGAGCCACATCTTCGCTCAAGCGCTTGGCTCGTTCCAGCGAAATTTCACCGGCCGGAATGTTGGCTTTCTTGAAGAACATTGCGAGCTCATCCAGGGCGCGCTCTCGCTGACTTTCCTTAGCGGCGATTTCCGTGGCGACAGTGTCTAAGTTCTTCAATTTCGGCTCACTGGCGGACTTCTCTTCGATCATCGAAACCAAAAGGGAGGCGCCAGAAACGCCAGCTTTTCTTGCGATTGACTCGAGTTTTACCTCCAATGCTCCGATTTTGCTGTGAAGTTGCTGTGCCAGAGTGGTGGCTTTATCAAGGTCTGCTTCAAGCTTCTCAGTGTCACGCTTTTTGAAAGACTCAGGCTTGGCCCATTGCATGAGGAAAAATCCAGCAGCAGCTCCGGCGACGAGTGCCATAACTCCAAGAGCTAAAAGCGCGGCTAACATTTCGCGCGTGACAATGGCGCCGATTGTGAAAAGGATAAAGCCGATTGCCGCAGCGCCGCCAATCATCAGGTGTTTGCTGCGAACTTCCTGGCGTTGTTTTTCAATTTCTAAAATAGAGGCACGATGCTTGACCACGTTGCGTTCGCATTCAGTAATTTGATCTTTGGCTGCGTTCATCAGCGCGTGATAAGAACGCACATCACCCGCGTCCTTCGGATCGAGCGCAGAAAGAGCGCTTTTAGTAGATTCATACTTGGCCAGGTCGACAGAACTGCTAGTCAACCTCGCGACTTCATCCTGCTTTTGCGAGACTAGATTGTTGAGGTCGCGACCGAGGTCGCTCAAACGCATAACGAGCAGCGAAAGTGCCTGAGCGTCCTGGCTCGTAAACTCCGATAGCCCGCGCCATTTCTTGTGGAAGGCGGCTTCAAGTACATCTACTTCAGCATCGGCACGATTCGGATTTGCCTTCAACTTTTCGTGTTCTGCATACAAATTATCGCGCTTCGTCCACATTTCGCGGACACGATTTTCCAAATTTACAAGCCCAGGATCAGCGGTTGTAAGTTTGTCAACCTGCAATTGGAGTTCCATAATTCTGGCTTCATGCTGCTTGGCTCGAGCCAATGAGGCATCGAGATCGCGCAGTTCTTCAACGAGCGCCAAGGTGGAGGAGTCTGTCTCGGGCGGCACCTCAATTTCGGTAGGTCCTTCAAAACCACCGTCATCACCCATCTCATTCAACTTATACAGACCTTCAAAAAGGTTCTGGCGCTCTATTTCAAGCGCAGAAAGTTTCTCTTTGAGTTCTTTCTGCTCTACTTCAAGCGAGTGAATCACCTGGTCTATCTTCAGAAGCTGACCGCGGTGAGGGTAATGAGTGAGAGCGGTATCAAGGCATTGAATTGCACCGGATGCGGTGTGCTTAGTGTTGGAAGAGTCGGCTATTCCCTGAAAGACAGAAGCGAAATCCTCAGCACCGCCTATAGTGTGCTCGTCCAATTCACGTTGCCCGACAAAGCAAGTACTACGGAAAAGTTCGCGCGTCATCCCCGTCAGTCTAAATCCGACTTCGTCCTCGCCATTTGGTCCGAGAAATTCCTCGGTGACGTCTTTCTGTGCCGGTTTTACCTCATGCACTTGAACGGTTCGGGCGGCGAAGTCTCTTTCGATTTTCAATTGCCGGTCGCCAAGGTTTGCCCAGAGCGCAACTTTAAATGGCAAATGTGCCCCGGCGCGTGGTCTCATGGACTCACGCGTCTGCCCGCCATGCGCACCCGAAGTCGAACCGATGTGACCTTCAGGGAAATCAAACAATGCCGCCCAAACAGCAGTCGCCATTGTGGATTTGCCAAATTCGTTCGCCTCGACAAGCAGATTGAGCGTGTTGCTTGCAAATTCTGTTTTCTCACCGACAACGCTACCGAAGCCGGCCAGCTCGATGCGTTCAATCCACATTTCGTACGTCTACCTTTTGTCTGCGAAGGGCATCCAAACCATAATAAAGTGCGTCTTCGGCCGTTCCACCAGATACCGAATCCGGTGCAGCATTGCTGTCCAGAAGGCCGGCTTCAGCGCGACCTTTCTCAACGCGTCGCTTGTATTCGAGCATAGCTTCGATGAATTTGCCTTCTGTCGTTCGCTCGTCAAAACGCTCAGACAGGTAATCGGGCCTTGTGTGATCGGCGACACGCACATGAAAGAAGTTGTCGCGAAAACGCTCTACAACAGACGACTTATCGGCTTCCGGTGGATAACTTCCTTCCATGTGCAGGTAGACGATATCTTCACCTGTACGTGCACCTTGTTCTTGAATGGCGAGTCCGATTTCTTCAGCCATCACCTCTTCGGAGAGGCCAGAGACATCTACGCCTGCGACATAGATGCGACGGTTGTCGAATTCATACGGCTCGACGGTGCATTCCGGAACGCGGCTGGGTCCGACAATGACTGTACCGAACAGTGCCAAACGAGGACCGGCTTCTTCGAAGCTACGTCCAACAAACGAGCCGCCATACGCTCCGATAAGCTTGCCTCGAGAAGAATACACTTCGGCGAATTCATGGCAGTGTCCGAGCGCTGCATATGTGAAAGCTTGAGATTCCAGTTCTTCAACAGAAAACGGTGCCGAGTATTTATCAGCAATTTCGGCATCGGGACCTGCATAGCCCTCGAGAAAACCGTGATGCACAAAGAAATTCAACGGTGCGCCGGTGCGCAATGCCACCGGGCGGTTAAGTAGACGACGCGGTTCTACTTCATTTTTTTGGAAAGCACGACCGATAAAGCAAACGTCTTCGCGAAGCGGATGCCTGATCGTCTGAAAAGCATCTGCATCGAAAACGATGACATTGTCCGGCCAAGGCGGCAATCCGCGCGCCTGAAGAACTTTTGGATTATAAGGCGAGGCAAACGAATAATAGTCTCGGTTGCCTGGCGCGATCACAACAGGTATGTCGCCTAGCCGCGAAAAAGACTCGATCAAATAATTGATCGTCGGACCGGTCACGGTGTCGGCGTCAAAAAGATCGCCTGGAATAAAAATCGCATCAACCCTGCGCCTGGCGCCTTCTTCGAGCGCGCGATAGAGCGAAAGAAGCATCTCGTTGTTGCGCTCATAACGCTGGCTGTGCGACAGACCAAGCCGCCCGGAAAGAAAGCGCGAATCAAGATGCACGTCCGATAGCTGCAGGAAGGTAAAGCGCTTGAGCTGAGATTCCATCTATCCTGCCTTCGCCTGGATGACTGCCGACCGATATGGCCAGAGCTTTAGCGGCACACCGCCCAATCGGTGCACCCTCTCACTCATTAATGCCACATTTCGGTGCGTCTTCATTCGTCCGATCGGGGATAGCTGGGCTTTCACAGGCTTTCTTAGCAATTTTTAACCTCGCCGGGCGCGTGGGCTGTTTCTCACCGCACCCAACGTGGTCTTCTGCGGCATCAGGCTATACACGCTCGACAATCGTGGCGATTCCCTGACCGACGCCGATGCACATCGTAGCTAGACCATAGCGAGACTTGCGCCTCTTCATTTCGTGCAGAAGAGTCGTCAAAATTCTGGCGCCGCTCGATCCAAGTGGGTGCCCCAATGCGATCGCACCACCATTGACGTTTACTTTGGCCGGGTCGAGTCCGAGTTCGCGCATGCAAGCAAGTGACTGTGCCGCAAAGGCTTCATTTAATTCGAACAAATCTATGTCTTCAATCTTCAACCCAGCACGACTGAGAGCTTTTCTTGTCGCCGGTACGGGTCCGATACCCATAATTGCCGGATCTACGCCTGCAACAGCAGATGTCACATAACGTGCCAGCGGTGTGAGTTTTAACTCTTTGGCTTTGTCAGCGGACATAATTAAAACAGCAGTGGCACCGTCATTGATACCAGATGCGTTTCCTGCCGTAACCGATCCGCCATCGCGAAACGCTGCTTTCAGTTTTTTCAAATCATCGATTGTCGTTTGCGGGCGCGGGTGTTCGTCCTCACTGACAAATTCAGGCGTCGTCGCGCCTTTTTTGAGCGGCAGCGGGACAGGGGCAATCTCATCCTTAAATGCCCCTTTCTCTCTCGCTTCGCCGTATTTAGACTGGCTCAAACGCGCAAATTCGTCCTGGTCTTCGCGCGAAACAGTATATTTTTCAGCGACGTTCTCTGCTGTTTCACCCATGGAATATGGGTGATGCATCTCAGAAAGTTTTTTATTGATAAAACGCCAACCAAGCGTCGTATCAACCAATTTTTGATCGCCACGAGGAAATGAAGCGTCAGGCTTTGCCATCACAAATGGTGCCCGCGTCATAGACTCAACGCCACCAGCAATATAGATGTCGCCGTGCCCAGACTGAATCGCCATACAGGCATCGTTGACGGCCATTAAGCCCGAACCGCACAATCTGTTGACGGTTCCGCCGGCAACTTCCACCGGCAAACCGGCAAGAAGAACAGCCATGCGAGCAACGTTGCGATTGTCTTCACCGGCCTGATTGGCGCAACCGAAAAGTACATCTTCGATCTGAGAAGCATCAATACCATTTCTTTTGACCAATTCACGAATCACGTGCGCAGCCAGATCATCCGAGCGAACATCCTTTAGCGCACCTATGTGCTTACCGATTGGGGTGCGCACTGCGTCTACGATTACTGCTTCCTTCATTGTTTTGATTCCGTATTGTGGTTTTGACTTAACGATATCTCGAATCCGGCGTAGCCAGCCAGCATTCACTGTCTTCACTCAATTTCTTAATCGTATCGGTTGTAGCCGACGGATTAAGTGCAACAGCCTCGCGAACTTCCGGACGCTTATCTTCAGAAAGCGAAGTCAGCAAGTTAGCACCGGCTGATGGATTGCCGGCGACAGCCTGACGTACAAGGTCGTCTTGATCTTTAGCGAGTTTTTCTAGATCGGCAACTTGCGTATTTGGATTTGCCGCCACTTTCGCGCGAACGAAACGGCTCTTGTCGCCAACCATGGAAGATAGCGACTCCTTACTCATTTTGGCAGCCGCAGCTGCTACAGATCGCACCGAGGGATCGCTGTCGTGAGCAAGTTTTGCCACAACATCTTCCGGCACTTGCGGATTGCCTGCCAACCTGCGCTTGAGTTCTACATCAGCATCTTCGGCTAATTTCAGCAGAACATCGCGTCCGGCATTATTGCGATTCAGTAGTTCATGGCGAACCGCAGGCTCCGGCGATTGTGCAAGCGCGAGTAAAGTGTTGTCCGGAACTTGCGGATTTAAAGCCAGGCTGCGCAGCACTGACGCGCACTGGTCCTGCGACAAAGAAGCGAGGCTTTGCTTCGGAGCGTTGGCGTTACCTGCCAAAGATTGACGGACAAACTCATCGCTGTCCTGTCCCAGCTTCGAAAATATCGGCTCCAAATCCGCCGGAATTTTTCCGTCCTGACCAGCCAATATCGCCGCATTAGATGCAACCGCAGCACGCACACTGGGCACTTCGTCCTTTGCAAGCACTGCAGCCAAATCAGCCGGCAAGCGAGGATTCATCGCAAGAATAGTCCGCACCATTGGTGAATTGTCTTTAGACAATTTCAAAAAGGACTCAGCGCTGATATCCGGTCTTGCCGAGACAACCTGTGCTACAGCGATAGTTGAATCAGCACAGAGAATATCCAGGGCATCTTTACCGATGGAAGGATTTACAGCAACTGCCGCGCGAACAGAAGGACACTTGTCTTTCGCTAATTCAGCCAGAACATTGGCAGGAGTAGCTCTGTTGGATGCTACTGAAATACGCACATTGTCATCGGCATCTTTAGCCAAAGCCGACAGCAATTCAGGTGTGCACTTTTGACAAAGAGCAGCAGCGCCTCTCACTTCCGCTTTATCGTCCTTGCTCAATTTCTCAAGAGATGCAGTTGGTGTGTTTGCATTTCCTGCCACTGCTTGCCGGACAACAAAATTGGAATCCTTCGAAAGCGCATCGAGCACATCGGCAGGTGCCGCTGAATTGATCGCAACGAAAGCTCTCACGCCGAGATCGCCATCCTGAGCCAAGACAGCAATGGCTTCTTTAGAGATGTTGGGCTGACGCGAGAGGAAAGTGCGAACCAATCGATCGCCTATCTTACAAAGTCTCATCACCACATCCGGTGGCGTATTCGGATTGCGCGCCAACGACAGCAAGAGAAACTCGGTATGTACAGGTCCCATGACCAGCCCCTGAAGCACCTCCGGTGGTGTCTTCGGATTAGAGCCGATGGTCTCCAGCACCTTGGGAATTCCGGCTTTCGTGAGCTTTGTCAAAGTCGCAGCTTGCGGCATGCGAGAATTTCGCAGCAATGCTTCAAAAATAAATTCATCCGCTGTCCCTGCCATCTCATCAATCACCTCCGGCGGAGTTGACGGATTTTGTGCGACAGCCTGGCGCACCATGAGACTTTCGTCCTTCGCCAGTTTGGCAAGAATTTCTTTCGGCGTTCGAGTGTTTTGTGCCACGGCAACTCTTACTCTCAACGCGGGACTGGGCAGTGACGGCGCTTGCATCTGCGGCGTCAACAGTCGCCCGGCGCGTTCAGCTGGATTGGTTTCTGCCCAAGCAGCAAGCGGCGAAACAAGCGGCAAAATGCCAGCGGTTGTAAGTATAGAAAGAGAAATCGAAAGGCAAAAACCATGCCTCTTCAAAACGCGCATGTCTGACTCTCCGTGCAAGACGAACGGGCTGTTACGAAGTATCTTTGTACAGTAGTTAGAGTCTTTTTTCTACGCTTTTCAGGCTATGGATTCGGGTGAATCTCACGAATAATGTTGAGCAGGATATTGCTGTCCAGCTCCTGACTGACATACTCGATGTACTTTACTTGCCAGTTTTCCAAATCCTTGACTACGGTCGAAAGCGAAGTACCAGTGGCTTTGGCGGCAACCATATCGATGCCGACTTCCGCGCTCGAAGACATCACATACATCCGGGCGCGACCGGAATAGCCGATCGTGTCGCGCAGCGCCAGGCGCAGGAAAGCAGAGCTGCGCTCCTTGCCGATCTTCTCCGTAATCTTTCTGAGCAAAGTCTGGAAGTTGCTGAGTGGCGTATTAACGTCAGACTCCGGCACATTGATGAGCTTGAAGTGCATAAGCAAGTCAACAGCTCGACAGGCGTCGGCGCAAACCATGTCGCCGATGCTTTGCACCAGCTGATGCAAAGGAGTGAGCCCGTCGCAGACTTTCCACACTCGATTCATATACGCCAGTTCTCGATTCGTAATCGGCTGCTCTTCTTTCGGGTCAATGAGGTTTTCGACCGGGCCTTTGAGCAAGTCTTTCTCGTCAGGCAACTGCTCCATTACTGAATTCAGTCCTTTGGGAAGCTTGGCTATGACCACGTCTGCATGGTCGCGTGCCAGGGCCGCATCGAGCAAAAGTTTGTCAACGACTTTGGTCAATTTGCATGAATCTTTAGCCAGATCGGGCGGCGGCTGGCGTTTGATAAACACGAAGATGCCGTCTTTCCAAGCCGAACAAAACTCGATGATCGCCTTGTTTCCCTCAATCTTGCCGACTTTGGCATGAGTAATTTTGCCGAGTTCGTAATGAGCTTTGAATGCGAGGTCTCGATACTCTACTGAAAGCACGCCAGTGTCCCGGTTTTGCGCGATGTTTTGCAGCAAGATGGATGCTTCAGTGTTGCCTAAGTGACCAACCAGCGCCTGTACAGATGTGTCATCGGACGAGCGTTTCAGAACTTTCTTAACATCCTCGGAGTCAGCTTTTTGCCCATAGAACGACTGGTCTTGAATCGCCACAGCAAGTTGCCTGCCGCTTATATAGCCTTTCTTCACGGCAAGCGAGCCAAGGTTAATGCGTTCTCGAGCGGGCAAGGCCTGCTGCTCGGTAATCAAATCATCGACTTGCTCCTGGCTCATCAACTTCGCCGCCACCAAGTAGTCTTTCAGACCGAACGGAGTCTTGTTTTTGAAGCAGTTGACCAGGAAAGGAATCTTGGCAAACAGAGGATAAATCGCTTTGGCTTGTTCGAGTGACCGCAGCTCTTCCATCAACTCTTCCATGGTCAGGCGGTCTTGGTCTACAAGGCGATGGCACAAAGCGTTCAACTGTGAATAGCTATCAACAGAACAAAGCACCAGATTGCGGCGCTTGCTGCCGTCGAGTCCAGCCTTGAGCTTTATTCCAAGCGTAGTCAAAACCGGAACAGCAGTCATCAAAACTTGCTGCGAGAGATCTGTACTTTCCTCGACTAGCTCGCTGGAGCGCCCCAGAGCATGCTTGATGTGCCTTGCCAGAGAAGGCGAATGGTCGAAAAGCTCGGCATGACTTTCGAAAATGTGAAGGCTCAAAATGCCCGTCAGAGAGTCTCTGACAATCGCAACTGCTTGGTCGAGCTTGAGGAAAACCATCGCCCCTTGCATCTGCAAAAGATTCTTAGCGATCTGAGCCGCCTCGATAATCACCTCAGCCGTGAAGAGAAAACCCGTCTGAGTGACGTCAATCAAGATGGCATCGAACAAATGCTTGCCATCCAACAACCCTTGCAGCTCCGCCAAAAGGTCTGGTCCAAACTTGAGGACCAACGTGTTCTCCTGCAATTCCGCAGGAGCCAGTTGTGTAGTAACGGCGTCTGTCATCTCAAGCACAGGCAAAATCCTCGGGTTTTTAATCACCGCCAAAGCGGGGCGCAACTTGAAACACCCCTTCAAAGATCTCTTACCACTTTTATTGAAATAAAATCCGGCAGATAACATCACCACAGTGCATTGAGGTTAGTCGTGGCGTTAAACTGTTTTTGTTTCCAGCAGGAATTTGCGCTTTTGAGAGCCGGAAAGTCCTATTTTGAACAGCTTTTGACGCACGGCGCAGCTGCGCTCTCGCTCTTTTTAGCCAGCCAGATATGCTTACCGATTGTTGCGCAGGCGCAACCCCCGTCCAAATTGAAGGGGCCGGCGCCGTCTCCGATGCCCTTGCCGATGCATAAGGAAAAGCTCGAATCGGACGCCGAGCTTATGAAGAACGCGCCAGTCAAGGATTCGGAGCAGAAGGTAAGACAACTATTTGCCGAAGGCGTTGAATTACTCAAGAAAAACCGCGCCTATGAAGCTCGCGAATGCTTGGAAAGAGCAGCATATCTGGCTCCGCGTTCCGCCGGCATTCATTGCAATTTGGGCTTGGCTTATCAAAACTCAGGCAACATCAATAAAGCCATCGGCGAGTTTGAAACAGCACTCAAACTCAACTCTTCAATGCCTGAAGCCACGCTGAATCTGGCCGGCTGTTATCAGAGTGTCGGCGATAACGAAAACGCCATCAACTGGTACGGAAAATACCTGGAAGAAAGCCCTAAATCGCCGCAGGCGCAGCAAGTCGCGGACATTATGGAAGCACTCAAAAAATCTCTCGGCAGAATGGAGTCAGACCCTCATGGACCCGATTACTATTCAAGCATCAGCAAAGAAGGCATTTATCGCTGGGCGCCGGAGCGCATGCCGCTGCGCATCTATATTGAGCCAGGCACGGGCGTGATGGGGTACTTCGCGCGTTTTGACGACATACTATTGCAAGCCTTTCAAGATTGGTGCAAGGCTACAAACGGCAACATTGCCGTAACTCGGGTCGACAACCAGAATCAAGCCGATATATTTTGCAGTTGGACCAGCAACCCTCAAGAAGTGACTGTGTCCGGTACTCAGGGCGAAAGGGGTTCTGCTCGCATCATAGCTAAAGGCAATAATATTCTTCGCGCCACCCTGAAGATACTGACCAAGCCATTTTTGGAAGACGGCTATCTGAGCGATGACGACATGAAAAAAGCGTGCCTGCACGAAGTCGGGCATGTGCTGGGGCTGCAAGGACATTCCAACAATAATCACGACGTAATGTTCTTCACTGTTGATACATCGACTGTTTGGCCCGTTTTGACAAAACGAGATAAGGCGACAATGGCCAGGCTGTACGCACCCCTTGCCAAGAAGCCGAAATCGGCGTCTGCAACAAAGTAAGCGGCATTTCAGCCCATCTTTCCAAGATAAACTAGTCCACCTGTTGGCAAAGGTGTCACCCCGCTATACTGGCCAGGTCAATTCTTAGACATGTGTCGTCGCAGAAAACACCCGCACCAACTTGGGAGCAACAAGTGATTTTGCAGTTCAACAAATCATCAGGCAAACTATCGAGACCAGCCAAAACGCAAAAGGTTCTTGCCGCACTGTGCGCCAGTTCAATTTGCGCTTCTCTTCTTTCGGTTTCGATTTCCGCACCAGGTGTTCTAGCGCAAGAGGAAAGAAGTAGTGGCACCGCACGCGGTGGCAACGACATAGCACCCGGCACAGTTTTGAAAGGTAGTGCAACATACACCGTTCCCAAAGGCACGCCATTCAAGCTCAAATTGACTCAAGTTCCTACCAATGGTCTGAGACTTCTAGACAGAGATTTGGACGGGAATCTTTTGCCTGCGCAGTTGAATGACGAAATTTGCGCAAAAGTATCCGAAGACATCTATATCGATGATCACAAAGTCATTCCGGAAGGCACCGTCTTCCACGGAAAAGTCTCACGCATTCATGATCCAAGACGCTTCTACCGTAAGGGCTGGCTGGAAGTTTCGTTTGATTCGCTGAAAACGCCTGACGGCAGAAGATTTGCATTCAAAGTCGATGCGGACAACTTCAAAACATCAACCGCGAAATCCAAGTTAAAAGGAACAGGCCGCATTCTCTCGCACGCAGCCGGCGGAGCTATTGTCGGAACTCTTGTTGCCTATCAATTGACCGGTGGTATGAAGGGAACCGCTGAGTCCAAGGGGATGAACCTCGCGATCGGCGCCGCAGCCGGTGCACTTATTGCCGGTGGCTACGCTGCCTACGAAAAAGGACCAAGAGCGGTGCTGGAACCTGGCGATGATTTGAATATGGCAATCGACAGCGACCTTCTCATGCCCGCTGCAGTAGAGCCGAAGGCGCGGCCGAAGACTTACAGCTTAGAAGGCCTCGACGTCACGATTAAAAAGATCAAGACGAAAAAGGACAATCTGGCAGGCGGTTGCTATTTCAAAGTCTTGGAAGTATCAATCGACAACAACACAGACCATTCCCTGAATGCCATCGATTGCTATTTGCTCGACAGCGAAGGCAACAAACACCCGCTGACTGCCGGCTTGGATGAGGACTCCGAATTCATCTTCCACGTAGAACCTAATTCCATTAGTCAGCACAAGATGAGCTTTAGAGTCGATTTCCCGCATCTGAAATACACGCTTGTTTGGTTGGACCACAACTCACGTCGCGTTTGCTATAAGCAGCCTTTGCCGCTCTAATACTGGACTTCCGGGAAATGCCAAAAAGTGTTAAGCACGCCTGCTGGCGCAGAAGCTCGTAACGCTTGCCTCCCAACGACTATTACGACCTTCTAAGTATTTCTACGAAGGCAAAACGCTTGACATCGGTCTCAGCCGCGCGCATATTAGGAATTCGCAGCTCTTGTGTATCGGCGCCGCGAACCCTGTTTTTACAAACCGAAACTTACTACTGGCGACAACCATTAAGGCGTCACCCCCGACCAGAGTCGTCGCAATGGCCATTTTTGCAGCTTAGAAAAAAAGAAAAGCATTCAGCTCAAATCGGTCCGCTAAGACTCCAAATAAAAGTACAGAAAAGGAATTGTTGTAGGCATTCCCAAATCTGTCGCGTGCGCCCCTAAACGCGTATTTGGTGATTAAAATGCAGAGTTTAAAAAATAGCGATCAAAGAAGAATAAAAAGAGCGTCAATACTAGGGCAGGTACTCACCACCGCTGGTATCGTAGACGTGGAAGTAATTTCCGAAACATATACATCCAGCGACCGCGACCCGGAAGAGATGGGACGCATGCTTCTGCATGGCGGATTCCTTGCTGATGCGGATCTTCGCGCTTCAATGGAAGCAGTGAAAGAGGTCGAGTCAAAAAATCTTACTCCAGATCAGGCAGCTTACGCACTAAAATTTGCGTACGATAATTGCCTGCCATTTGCTGCAGCGCTGGAAAGTACGATCATGCAAGCAATTTCTGTTGTTAATCCAAACCTGCTTGGTGAGCTCTTCCTAGCGGCACATTTAGTAAGTGAATTTCAGCTGGCAGTGGCTATGGATCAGGCTCGCGATTGCGGACTCACTCTGGGCAGAGTTTTACTGCTTACTCAAATTATCACCGTGCCCATTCTGGAAGCAGGCGTAGAACTGCTCCGCATGGTGAGAGACCAACAATTACTATTAAACTCGGCCGCTGATGTACTCAAAGATGTTGCGTTTGGAAAAGCAACTCTGGAAGAAGCACTTAGGTCTATCGGCGTGGAAAATAAGGAAGAAGAGACAAGACCGAAGCTGGGTGCCCTGCTCACAGGAGCCGGTCTGATAGCTGATTTCGATGCGATAAACGCGGCAGAGGTCGGGCTAGAAACTTGCAAACCAATCGGACAGGTGTTTCATGAAAGCGGTCTGGTAACCGCTCTTGTCCTGCGTGCCGCACTCAAACTGCAGAACATGATTGAGAGCGCGCTTATCACTGTTCAACAGGCTTTCGACCTCCTGAGGCAGGTCCACAATCTACAACTACCACTCGAAGACTTGATGAAAGAGCTCGGGCAATTGAAGGCAAAAATGCTTTCCCTGCTTATGCAATCAGGCGCTGTCACACAAGAAGAAGTAAGCAAAGCTGCTGGCTTCTACGCTGGTGAGGCAACGGATGTCTTGACCGCACTTGTTCAGTCAGAAACTCTTACGCCCCAGCTAATGCGAGATACAGCACGCTGTGTATCGCTCGTTGAAGGTGGAAAGATCAAGTGGGAATTGGCGACAATGGCGATTTTATATTGCCGTCGCACCGGTGTCGACCTGCAAGACGCGCTGACGCGTGTTCAAACCGAGAGTACAAACCGCCTGCACGTGCTCGGACTGTCTCCGGCGATGGCCGGCTAAGTTTACAAACTCTGCAACTATGCAGAATTGCTTTGACCTGTCCAGGTTCTCATGCATAATCAGTATGTGTTGTTTTTTGTACGCCCTGCGTTCAATAGCTTAGTTATCAAAATGCCACCCAGCACTTACAGCTACGAAATTTTCAGCGCCGCATTTAGTTGCGTAGCGTGGCTGCTGGCGCTGCCTGTGGGAATTGCGTTGACTGCCACTCTTGCAGGCGTACAGAATAATTCGCAAAATAATGCGGGCCCGCCCCGCATCTAATTTCCATTTCCCTTTTTAGCTTTTTCATTTCGTGTTGCGTTGCAACACTCGCTTCGCATATGCAGACCTTTAGTAAAAGGTGCAACAGCAGCGAGAATACACGCGCACGACATGCGTTTCACGGAGGAATTGGAAATGCATCTCGCACACTTTTGCATGGCGATTTTGGCAGGGCTGGCGATTGCTGCGCCGGTGGGACCAATCGGCATTATATGTATAAAGAGAACACTAGACTTTGGTTTTGCTAGAGGCTTTGCCTCAGGGCTGGGAGCTGCAATGGCTGACGGCTGCTACGGTTTGATTGCCGCAGTCTCGATGACATCAGCCCTGGCGATTATCAGTCCACACGCAAATCTTATGAACGTTTGCGCGGCGATTCTCTTGTTCAAAATCGGAATAGATACATTTCGAACAGTTCCAAAAGAAGCCTCAGAAGCCGCAGTAGAAAACGAAAAGAAAGGGCTGCTCGCGGCGTTTTTCAGCACGCTGTTTTTGACCATGCTCAACCCGATGACCATCATGTCTTTCATTGCAGTTTTCGCTGCAGTGGGCGTGAAAGAGCTGGAAGCCGCGAAAGAAAACACACTCATCATCGTCTTCGGTGTGTTTCTCGGGTCACTCATATGGTGGCTGTTCCTTTGCGCTCTAGTCTCAAAGGTGCGTGAAAAACTTAGCAAGAACTCAATGGGAGTGATCAATAGAATCTCCGGACTTGTGGTTATCTGTTTCGGTTTTACGTGCCTGTCCAAACTAGCGCATCACTAAAACAGTTTCCTCAATCGTTTAATAGCGTGTAATCGGGTGCCCGTGGGCAGAAGAGTCGCCAGGTGTGGTGTTAACACCTTGGTAACAACTTCCGCCCGCGGCGGACGTATATGTATGGAACCGGTTATTCCCGGCATTCCTCCGGACCATATAAACGCTACTACCGACTCGAGGACACTTTGATGGTTGACAGACAGCGCGAAACACAAGAGGCTCGCACAAACACCCAGGCGGAGGCTCCTGCGGGAAGCACAATCGACCAAGAGGGCAACAGAGTGTTGCACGAAGCCCGGGCTGGCGCGCCCAGCCCAGCCGCACAAGAATTGCCGCCACTCACAATCGACGCTGTCAATCACGCACAGGCGAATTTCGATCGCATGGATGGCAACGGTGACGGATTCGTCAGCGATCATGAATTCGATGGTTACGTGAAAGCCAACGAGAGCACGATGAGTGATGCCGAGAAAAAGCTCTGCGCTAACATCAAACAACATCGTGACGATCTCGAAGAAGGAAGCAATGATGAGACGGGCGATGAGAATGACGGCTTTACACGACAGGATTTGGCAGTAGCAAAAACCGGTGCCACAGCGCCAGCTGGGGAGAGTGTTAGCGCAGATCAGGGCAAGGGCGACCTGCGCACGGCACTGAATTACGCCAACAAAAACTTCGAAAAAATGGATGGGGACGGCAACGGCTTCTTATCCAACGAAGAAATTAGTCAGTTCGCATCGAATAATGAATTGACTGCAGACGAGCACCGAATGTTGAACAATCTTCAAGTGCATTCAGCCGCTGTCGAAACAGGTCATGATGACGAAGCTGATGCTTCGGCAGGCGTCAGCAAGAAGGACCTTTCCAACGCCAACGAACAAATCAACAACCTGACTTTCGCTGTTGAGAATTTCAGCGCCATGGATGCCGACGGCAACGGGCACGTCACCGCAGCAGAAATCAGCGGATTCGAAAAGGCGCGGGACAATCTGACTGGAGATCAAAGAAAAGCGCTTGCAGATCTGAAAAACAAGGTCGGCCTATTGGAAGAGGCGAACAATGACGAGTGGGGCGACGAGGATAACGGTTTTACCGGTCACGATTTGAACGCAGCGCTCTCGTCAATGGGCTCGTTCAGCGCCAGAGGTCAAAAAGTATTCGAACCAGTCGCCGACACAAAACCGGAGGCAAAACCGGAAGCCAAACCAGAAGCCAAACCAGAAGCCAATCCTGAAGCAAAGCCGGAAGAAGCTGCTAAGCCTGAAGAAACCACCGCTCGCACTCATACAGTTGAGCGTGATGAAACACTTTGGAGAATCTGCGCTGACGAACTGCGCCAACGCAACGGCGGACGCGCTCCTTCGAATCAAGACGTGGTCGGCGCCATCAATGCTGTCGTCAACTTCAATCCTAATTTGAATCGCAACTTAATTCAGCCTGGACAGGAAATAAAGATTCCCAAAGATTTGAGCGCACCTGCAGAAACGCGCCAAGAAACAACACCCCAACGCCACGCCCAGCGACGCCCGGAACCTACCAATCCGCGTGCCGAGTTACCGAGCACTCCTGTCGAAACAGCAAGGCCCGTCGAATCAGCACCGCCAGTCGGAATAGCACCAGTAGGAGCAGTGCCGCGCCTTGAAAAACCTGAGGTCGCACAGACCAAGCCAACGGCAGAGCGAGAACTCTCTGATCCGGACGTTCTGAGAAAACACTGGAAGAACATTGACAGAAGTGGCGATGACAGAGTTAGTCGCGAAGAGATTCAAGCGTATGTGAGAGTGTTTGAGCGCCAACTGTCCGATAAAGACAAGGCCTCTTTGAGCCGCATGGCGGCTCGCGAGGGCAAGATTCAAGAGCTCGTGAACGACGAAAGAGGCGATGAAAACAGCGGCATTTCTCGAAATGACCTGCGGCAAGCTGAGCAAATGCAGGCTGCCGCCACGAATCTGCTCACCAAAAACCTGGAGTACGTCAATCGCAACGGCGACAGATTCATTGACCGTAATGAGCTTACGCAAGCACTGTTGACACGCGACATGCCGCCTCAAGACCGCGCCATGCTCAACTATTTGAGAGCCTATTATTCAAAATTCCAGGAAGGTGCCAACAACGAAAGAGGCGATGAAAACAGCGGAATATCCATTCAAGACCTTCAGTTCTACGCAAATCTTGTCTAGATAATTTCAGATCGACCGAATTTCAATCAACAAAATTTGATGCATATCCAACGCCGGATGAGGTTAAACTGTGTTTTCCCTCATCCGGTTTTCTTTGATGTTTGAACCTCAATTACTTATCGACCTCCTCAAACCCGTGCCTGGCGCACACGTTCTAGACCTCGCGACGCACCATGGCGACACGGCCATTGCTCTTGCTGATGTCGGATGCGTTGTCACCGCAATTGATTCGTCCGAAAAGGCGATTCAAAAATGCAATGAAGTACTGCAGCAAAAGAACATTCTCAATGTGACCGCGTTGGTTATGGATGCTGAGAATTTGTCGTTTGGAAAAAACAAATTCGACGGCGCGACATGTCGAATGGCAACGCACCATTTTGACGATGTTCCTAGGGCTCTACAGCAAGTTGCAAGCGTTCTAAAAGAAAACGCCCCACTTATTATCGGCGACTCCATATCGCCCGATAATCGAGCTCTGGGTGACTTTCTGATGAAGATTGGACGACTCCGCGATTCAACGTTCAAAACTTTGTTTACCGTCGAAGACTGGAAAAACCTTTTGCGAGAAAACGGTTTGAAGCTGGTCGAGTATAAGCTGACAAAGGACACCAGGGATGCCACCAGGTGGCTCGAGCATTCTCCGTTATCGGACGAACAAAAACAACGCATTCATGAGGCTTTTGTTGATAGCACACAAGAAGCGAAAGACTATCTGCAAGCCAAAATCGTCGACGGAAAAATTGTCGAATTTACCGACGACAAAATCGTGATCAAAGCCGTCCGACTGTAGGGGCGACGCCATGCGTCGCCAGGTCTTCGTGACTGGCTTTCGTGGGGTCGCATTGCATGCGACCTCGAATTTTTTTTCGACTCTCAAATTTGTTGGGCGCGTGCAACGCGCCCCCACGCAACTCCGCGCCAATGCAACAGCGACTACGAAGTTCTAAACAAAAAGACCGCCGGTGGGAGGCGGTCTTAAATGCTTGTGTGTGGTGTTCTCAATCCGATCGTCTGCCTGATCGGGGAAGAAGTTAGTTGTTGACTTAAGCGGCTTGCAGTTGAACGTCGTAGTTCAAGCGGACAAAGTCGTATTCAACGCGGATAGATACTGTGTCGCGGGTTGCGAATTCCAATCTGACGCGTCCGAGGGAGCTAGTCGAGTATTCGGACCAGTGGCGCGGAACGGACACGATTACATTTTCCGGACCCCACTCTTCAACGTAGGCTTTGAGGACTTGGCAGAGTTTTTCTTCGTCGCATGAGTTCTTAAACATAATTCCCACCTGTTTTCCAAAAAATCGTGTCGGCAACTTCGCTGTTCGTGCCCTCACTTTACGGCGGTGAGTCGGCATTTCCAATTGGGGAAAATCCCCCCGGCTTCGTAAATCTCCCACACTGGAAACGCCCACCTGGCCGGACGCCCCTGCAAGACGCCAACCACTGGGCACATTAAACGCCTCCCTTGCGGCAGAGAGTGTTTCGACCAAAACACTTGCCAGCCAAGGATTTCAGGCATTTTAGCCCATCCTGAAGGCGTGTATATATCTCCAGGCGAGCATTAAATGCTCAACTCAGACTGAAGAGATTAGATAAGACCAGAAAGTAAAGCTCCAAAGAGACTTAGTAGGTTTCTAGCCTTTTCCTGACGACCAGACCAAACGATGTCGTAGTGAAGCCTGAAACTTGGAGCTTCAAGTGTGGGAGAGAGAAAGGTGGAACATCAATGTAATGATCGACTTTCTCGTCGCCTGTGCAGAGATTCAGAGGAAAAACTTCGTGACCAGCTAAGGCAAGTTTTCTCGATAGTAGCTCGATGTCTCTACGTCGGAATAAGACTGTCCCTTCGTTGTCTATCGTTTCCGAGTTGCTATCGAGATTGAATTCTGTTGTGTGAACGACCACTCCACCAGGCTTCACGCAATCCAAGCTGTTTTCAATGAAGCTCAGACCTTTGTCAATCGAACCGAGGTGTTCTAGAGCACAAGATGACCAGCAGAAATCATATCCGCGCAAGTCGGAAGGAATTGAATTCATATCAACAAGTGCGTGTCTCACATGACGTTCAAATCTTTCGCGCTCAACTATACCTTCATCGAAAAGCATCTCCGCAGAAGTTGAGCACTGCATGGTAGCAGTCCAGGCTTCAGCAATTTCAGCTGGCGCATCAGTTGCCAAAACATCAATTTCAAGGCTTGCGAAAAACGATGGTAATGGTTCTTGCCCGGTACCAAATCCGATACCAGAGTTGCCACTCTTTAGCGCTCCGGATTGCTCAAGCGCAGACAAAATAAAAACATATTCCCATAACTTTCTGGATTTCTGTGGCTCCTTTTTCAGCCTCTTGCACCAGGATAGATATTCGCTTGTTCCAAATTGACTTGCAGTACAGAGCTGCGAAACAACGTTCTTGAGGGTGGGAATGGAGAACTGCAATTCGATCACACTATCGTCCGCAGGCGCCAGCAAAAAGTCCGGCGTAACATATTGCCGTTTCGAATTCTCAAACACATTGCCGAATGCACTGCGATCGACGGATGAAAAGCCATACATGAATACCTCTGCACAATGCGGTCCTCTCCCCTTCAAATAATTGACAATTTCATCTGAGGCAATTTTCGGATGTGGCGAAATAGCCTCATGTACTCCACACAAAACAAAATGGACAAGCGGATTGGCTAAGAAACCATCTGGCATTGGGCGCGACAGCTTGGACAAATAATGCTTCGAATCGAAGAATGGATGAGGATTGCACCCAATCGCATGCCCTGTAGCCAGATAGTGCACGAGAGGATTCAAATCAGCATCAGCGAGCAGCTCACGATTCTCTCGTACATAGTATTCAGAATCAAACATCGGATGCGGGTTCTTACCCTCCATCCAGCCTTGATTCAAGTAATGGAAAAAAGGAATTATCGAGGATCGATCGCCCGGTCTAAACTGGTCTAAGTAAAAGTTGCAATCGAATAATGGATGAGGACTGCGATTTTCTTTGAAACCAAATTCGATGAAGTGAATAAGCGGATTTATAGAGGCGCTATCCACATCCGGATAAACCTCCAAATAATAGTCGGAAATGAAAAGCGGATGAGGATTGAGCTTTTGGACAACACCAAAAAGAAGGTAGTGCTCTAGCGCCTTATCGCCCAAAAGCGGCACCTTTAGCTGAGTGTTATAATACCGCTCGTCGAATAAGCCGGATTGCCTCAGCTTAATCAGAGATTCGGCAAGCATCGCTGTTGTCCTGTGCTCGAATAAAAACTCGCAGATCTAAGAATTATATCCCATTCGAATCGTGACCGAAAAACTCACAACGATTACCAAAGATTGGCAAATCTCGCGCCTCCTTGAGGAGTTACCGGAATATACAACCGAACTCGGCGTTTGCCTGACGAGACTCACGTACTTCGTGTATTGCGGTCGCCAGGATTTGATCGATTTGATGCCCTTCTCGTCGCCTTTTTACAGAACCGCATTTCTTGTTTGGTTGCACGAACATTGTCCAGTCGAATATCAATTTCCGCAGGAGTGGATGCCTCAAATTGACTTGAATTTGCTCGATGTTGCCTATGATGGTGAGTTAGTCGAATGTGCAAACGCAAAGCTATCCAAACTTGATGTAATACGATGGTTGCTCAGCCCAGCGCTAAATAGCAGCCTAAATTTACGCGTTGAAAGAGACTGCAAAATTCTGTCAACGTTTGGAGCAACACTTTTCAGATCGCATAAACACCTGATGTTAACAGGAGAAGTGCAGAAGGAAGCATCAGAAATCACAGACATTAGTATGCGAGAACTAGCTGTTCCAATCAACAAACTGGCGCATTGGATTTGGCTTTCCCGGAAAGATCTACAAATTGCGTTTCCGCTCAAAACATTGTCCAGTCAGGCTCTATATGTGCTCTGGTTGTTATCTTCTGGGACCGAACAGCTGAACCTAGCATCATATGCGGTTCGCGAATTCGATGGCGATCACCTAAACCAACCATCTCCTACTTTTCCAGATATGAGTAGAATTGCGCATTTGCAGTGGCAATCAAATCCTGATTATCCAAAGGAAAAGGATGACAAACAAGCCCAGCAAAATTTCGCCGAATGGGCGAGGAATTGCTCAAACACTTCAAGCACCTCAAGCATTCAGAAGTGGGAGAAAATTGACACTCTCGAGACTGCTGAACATAAGCTGAATGGACTGAATATTATAGGTGCATTGGCTGGAGATTTTGGACTTGGAGAACACGCACGAACAACTGCCATGGCTGCTCTGGATGCAGGACTTCCAACCAGTCTGATCAGTTTTGCCAACATTCATTCCGAACACAACTACAATGACGACAGCTTAAATTCGAGTATTTCCAACACTGCAAATCACAAGACTACTGTATTTGTAGGTGCTCCATACTCTCTGATACCACAGCTTTCTCGTACATGGGATGCGCTGCACAGTGACAGCTACAAAATTTATTTCGGAGCGTGGGAGCTTGAAACTCTTCCACCGATTGACAAAGAGCAAATCGAGTTCTTCTTTGACGAAGTATGGGCGCAATCACGCTTTCAATACACATGCATGGAGAGACAATTGAATTTGCCCGTCATATACATGCCACTAGCAATACGTGAACCAAAGGAAACGAAATTTCAACGATTTCAATTCGGGCTGCCTGAACGGCGTTTTCTCTTTCTCTATACGTTTGATGGTTCGTCAGGACTGTCGCGAAAGAACCCATTCGCCGCCATCGATGCGTTTCTTGCTGCTTTTCCTAATGGAAGTGAGCCAGTCGGTTTGGTTCTGAAGACCAAAAACATCAAGCAGAATGACCCAGCCGGAGCCCTCTTGCGCGAGATGGCAAAGAGAGATACGCGAATTTTCCTTATCGAAGCAAATTTTTCAAAGGAAGAAACGTTTGGACTGCAAATGGTGTGTGATGCCTATGTCTCACTTCACCGCGCGGAAGGATTCGGCATGACTATCGCAGAAGCAATGTTGCTTGGAAAACCCACGATTGCAACCAATTACAGTGGCAATACCGATTTTTGCTTACCAGATACTTGCTGCTTGGTTGATTACAGGCTCATTCCCATTGAACCAGGGGATTATCGCTTTAGCGAAGGGCAGAAGTGGGCGGACGCGGATATCGATTGCGCAGCAAAACATATGCGCAATCTTGTAGCCGATAGTCAGCTTGCCGCTCGCATCGGAAGGGCTGGCGCCCAGTACGTGCGAAACAATCACTCGCTGGCCAGTGTCGGAGCGCGAATGAAAACCCGAACAGCCGAAATAGTGGCATTACTAGCTTAAATGTAATCACTGGTTGCCAGGAAGCATCGCCCCTATACTTGGTTGAAGAGTTGGCTAAAGGCACGGCCAATGGCATGGTCAGAACTTAGCAAGTTTCACGAAAGCATTTATGGCAGTCGACAAAAGCCTAGTTTCCATCTGTTTACCGGTTTTCAATGGTTCCAAGCATTTGCAGGGCGCAATTGAAAGCGTTTTGGCCCAAACCTACTCAAATTTTGAGCTGATCGTTTCGGATGACTGCTCGAAGGACAGTTCGCTCAAGATAATCCAGGATTTTGCACAGCGAGACAGCCGCATCAAAGTATTGTCCAGTGAGAGCAATCGAGGGCTCTTCGCGAATTACAACCGCTGCATGTCTGAAGCGTGCGGCAACTTTATCAAACCATTTGCCCAAGATGATTTGCTGCACCCAGAGGCACTAGCTCGTGCCATCGAAGTTTTTGCTGCACATCCGTCAATTGCCTTGCTCAGCCTAAATAAATGGGTTATTGACGACAGCGGAAGGAAATTGCCCACCCACGCAAAAGGCTTTGAGCCTCTTCAAACTGCGAGTCCAGTCGAAGGCACAGAAGTACTAAAACGCTGCTTGCGCAGTGTGTGCAACGAAATAGGGGAACCTTCAGCTGTCATGTTTCGTGCAGACTGCAAAGGAACTGGCTTTGACGAGTCTTTTCGCCATCTCGGTGATCTCGAATATTGGCTGCGCATACTGATGCATGGCAGTTATTTCTTTATCGAAACGCCGCTATGTTCTTTCAGAGTTCACGAAACAAGCGCAACAAAAGCGAACAAAAAATTGCTTCTAGACTCAATCGAGCTGCTGAGATTTGGCAAACTCTATGGACCGGCGCTGGCATCTATGGAGGGCGCGAAAGAGAATTTCTACGAGAAGTCGATGAATGCGATTCTCTCGGAATCTGAGGTTGCCGTGAGGGAATATGCTCCAGTGATCAATTCACAAGGCATCCGTCTTTCAGATGAAGCAAAAAAATTGATCGCCTCCGTCCCTTCGGAAGAGTATTTCGAACTCGCGCTGCGAGTGCTGGACAAGGTACACAGCGATAGGTGGCGCCTTCGCAACGGCACAACTGATGCGGAGCTGGGCGCAAACCGCTTCGAACATAGTGAGCGTTTTTCACAAGACCGCTCCGATAGAATCAACGAACTGGAAACAGAGTATTCCGCCTATCTCAATAGCCGCTCGTGGAGAATGTCGAAATATCTTCGTGAGTTAAACAAACGCCTGAATGCCGAAGAGTTCAGCGAAGGTTTGTGCACCACAAACAATGATGCTTTCAAAAAGCAAGAAGTCTATGAGATTTACCTGGAAAACCAAATTTGGCGACTGAAGAACAGCCTGTCATGGCGAATCACATTGCCCATCAGATACATAGAAACCAACTTTGATAAACGTATGAACAAATCGACAAAGCAGAGCGCGTCAGCTCAAGCTCAGTAGAAATCTCGTACAGATTCACTAGTGTAGGGTCGGAGCATGGCGTCGACCCTACGGTTACTTCGAGTACAGAGCCTGAATCGTATTGCAATCTCTAGGCGTGAGGTCTTTCCATACGTCAGCCAGTGGTGTAGTGAAGAACATGATGTCCTGTGGGTTTCGAGTATGCCCACCTAGACCGAGCGCATGTCCAATTTCATGCAAGCAGATCCAGCGTAAGCGATTTTCGGAAACGGGAATACTGGGAGACATTGGGTGCGGAACAGTGAGGACAAGCATTGTCACATGCTGAATTCCAGCCTGTGAGCCGTACACTGTGGTTTCGCCGGCTTCGGCAGAGTTCATGAACTTGCTGGTATCACTCGTCCAAGTGCAAACAATATCCGCTGTTTTCGGATCGCTGACTCCCTTGAATGAAATTTTGCCACCAGAACAGTTACCCCAGTCTTGGAAACATTTGATCAGACATTGGTCAAACGCCGGCTGGTAGCCCTTCACATTCGCTGCGGGAATAATGCAAACTTTTAGAGGCATACGACTTGAAGGCCATCTTCCGAGTCGAGCACCACCAACATCATTGAGATAATTTGATGCTGCGTTTCCGGCAGAGCCTGGCGCAGTGCCACCGCCTGTAGTGGGACGCGCTGCAGGCTGTCCAGCGCTAGGATTTTGGCGTGGCGCTGCGGATGCAACTTGAGGACGTTGAACCGGAGGTTGATTGGGTCTTTGCCCAGGTTGCTGCATCTGCGCTGGTGGCTGCTGTTGATATGGCTGTGCCGGTGCTTCATCCGGCGGACCAAAACTGCTCGGGTCGGCAGCACCTTGCCCGACATTGCCAATTGGTTGGAAATTGCCTTGAGAAGCAGGGTTTCCTATGGGTTGGAAGTTGCCTTGCGAACCACCAACGTTGCCAATCGGCTGAAAGTTACCTTGCGAACCACCCGAGTTTCCTATCGGCTGAAAGTTAGCTTGTGAGCCACTGCCACCGCCACCAATGGGCTGGAATCCACCACCTTGAGTTTTAACGTTCCCCAACGGCTGAAATCCGTCACCTTGCGCGCCGCCAGCCTTTCCAATTGGTTGGAAATTCCCTTGCGCACCGCCAGCTTTACCAACCGGCTGGAAGTTGCCTTGCGAACCACCGGAGTTTCCGCCACTAGAGCTGCTATCAGTGCCTTGCCAGCCGCTGAGGCCGACGGAATTAGAGCCGCCTGAAGAATTCGAACTAGAGCCAGCGGACGGATTTGAGCCGGAGCTACTTGAAGAATCGCTACCTTGCCATTCGCTCAGCCCAGGCTGGGACGAAGACGATGAGGCGCCACTCGTTGAGCCCTTACTCCAATCGGTTTTTGCCTTTTGTGGAGCAGCAAATCCCTGCGAGCCATCACCAATCGGTTGGAAATTGTTGGTGGCGTTAATAGGCTGGAAGTTATTGCTTTGCGTAGCCGGTTGTTGTGCTTGCTGTGCCTGTTGAGGTTGTGCCTGTTGAGGCTGTGCTTGTTGAGGCTGGGCTTGTTGAGCCTGTGCCTGTTGCGGTGGCCGCGCGGCGGGAAGATTGGTTTGGCGACCAAGTTCTTTATTCAACCCTTGAATCAGATTTCGCAATTTGCCTGCTTCCGGATTGGAAGGAAAACGCGTTACAAACTCAGTGTACGCTTGCACGGCTTCTTCAATTTTTCCGAGCATCTGATAGCTCGCACCGAGGTTCATCCAGGCATACGGCATCTGAGGATTGAGGCGTGAAGCCTCTTGATACTGCCTTACAGCTTCTTCGGTTTGCCCCATCTTTGCGAGGGCAATACCGTAGTTGTAGTGCGCATCAGGCATGTTGGGCGCAATGCGCACCGCACTCTCCAGTCTGAACAAAGCTTCTGCATTTTTGTTCTGATTGAGAAGCTGCGACGCCTCATTCACTAGTTGCCCAGCATCGTACTCTTCTTTCGTAATCGAGCGTCCTTGCGCATCCGTGTAAGTTTGCGCGAACGCGACGGGCTCCAACGTTGTGAAAGAAACCAAAGTCAACGACAAAGCAAAACTAACAAAAATCGAGGTCGTTTTCCCGTCAATTCTTTTCGGCATCGCTAGTTCCTTGCTAGTGACTTGCTATTGATTTGGTTGGTCGGTTAGTTTTTTCGAACTGCATCCAACTCGCGCGTAGCACCCTTCGGCGCATTGTCGAGGCAGGCAATGCCAGGCAATTCCTTACCTTCCAAAAATTCCAACGAGGCACCGCCACCGGTGCTCACGTGTGTAAACTGGTTTTCGTTGATGCCGTGGGCACGCACTGCGCTAACTGAGTCGCCGCCGCCAACAATGGTGACAACACCCTGCTCTGTGAGTTTTACAAGCTCGTCAATGAGACGGTAAGTGCCGGCTTCATAACCGTGTTCAAACACACCCATCGGTCCGTTGAACACAATTGTCTTGCACTTCGACAATTCATCATGAATCAGCGCGATGGTCTTCGGTCCGATGTCTAAACCCATCTGGTCTGAGGGGATAGCATCGATCGATACAACGTGCGGCTCTGCCGGAAGGGCATCTCCTTCACCAGGAAATTTCGGAGCTACAACAACGTCGATCGGCAAAATAAGTTTTACCCCTTCTTCCTCAGCTTCTTTCTCCAACTGTTTGCAATAGTCCAGCCTATCATCTTCTACCAAGGACTTGCCAACTTCCAGCCCACGGGCTTTGAAGAAGGTGAAAGCCATCGCACCGCCGATAATAATCGTGTCGACGCGACCGAGAAGATTTTGCAAAACACCGATTTTGGAGGAAACTTTCGCACCACCGATAATGGTGGCGACTGGGCGGGTTGGATCAAGCGCCTGGGTGAGCATTCTAATTTCTTTGTCCAGAAGGAAACCTGCCAGAGCCGGTTTCAGGTGCTTGGAGACGCCTTCGGTGGAAGCGTGAGCGCGGTGAACTGCGCCAAACGCATCGCTGACATAAACGTCAGCCAGAGAAGCGAGCTTCTTGGAAAACTCGTCGTCATTCTTCTCCTCTTCGGCATAGAAGCGGACGTTTTCGAGAAGGAGCACGTCACCTGGTTTCATCTCGGAGATTGCCTTTTCCACTTCAGGACCAACGCAATCACCGACAAACTTCGCGGTGCACCCAACATTGTCACTGAGCAGTTGAGAGAGTCTCGTCGAGATCGGACGCAGGCTGTATTTCTCATTCTTCGTGCCTTTCGGGCGTCCGAGGTGCGAACAGAGAATTATTTTGGCGCCAGCCTTGTGCAGGAATTCAATCGTCTGCAAGCTGCCGCGAATGCGAGAATCATCAGCAACAGAGCCATCTTCGTGCTGCGGAACATTGTAGTCAACACGAACAAGCACGCGCTTATTTTCGAAGGTATCGGCTCCCGCCTGAGCAATGCTGAGTTTCATACTCGACTCCCGAAGGTGTTGGGTGGTGATAGTAATAAAGGAACCGCCCCGGTTTTTTAGTTGCTGCGCCGTAGTTGAGATTAGGTCTCTTGGACTGGCGACGAATAGCGTCACCCCTACATTACGCTGCAACCGCCAACCGAGGCGGTTTCCGATTAATTTAGACCTTGACGGCCAATTTGCTGGCGACCATTGTTGCCAGTTCGATCAAGCGGTTGCTGTAGCCCCACTCGTTGTCGTACCAGGCGATGACTTTGATCATGCGCTTTTCAGCAACCATGGTGAGGTCAGCATCAACGATTGAGGACAGTTTGTTGCCCTTGTAATCGATGGATACGAGCGGAACATCGCTGACACCCATGATGTTCTTGAGACCCTTGCCGGCTGCTTCTTTGAGCACCTTGTTGATCTCTTCTTTGGTGGTGTCTTTCTTGACGGTGGCGACGAGGTCGACAACCGATACGTTCGGAGTCGGCACGCGCATTGCGAAGCCGTTCAGTTTGCCCTTGAGGTGCGGCAATACGAGACCGATTGCTTTGGCAGCGCCGGTCGACGAAGGAATCATCGATTCGGCAGCAGCGCGGGCGCGGCGCAGGTCGGAGTGACCGGTGTCGAGCAAGCGTTGGTCGAGGGTGTAGCTGTGGATGGTGGTCATCAAACCGCATTCGATGCCGAATGCTTCGTCGATAACCTTCGCTACTGGAGCCAAGCAGTTGGTGGTGCAGCTGGCGTTCGAGATGATGTTGTGCTTCTCGGGGTTGTAGTCTTTGTCGTTGACGCCGAGAACAACGGTGATGTCTTCATCGGTTGCAGGTGCCGAGATAAGAACCTTCTTGGCGCCGGCGGTGATGTGACCTTTTGCCTTTTCTGCTTTAGTGAAAACACCGGAGCACTCGAGCACGATGTCGATTTTTTCAGCAGACCACGGGCAGGTCGACGGGTCTTTTTCTTTGTAGAACTTGATTTTCTTGCCGTTTACTTCGAGACCGTCTTCGAGTTGGTTAACTTCGAAAGGCAGTTCGCCGAGGATGGAGTCATACTTCAGCAAGTGTGCCGAGGTAGGCAGATCCTGCAGCGGATCGTTGATGGCGACGATTTCGAACTCTTTTCCGGCGTTGTGCAAATAGGCACGGAGGGCGTTGCGGCCGATACGACCGAACCCGTTAATTGCTACTCTTACCATCTGTTTCTCTTCTCCATGGTCGTTCAGTACCGTTGGTTTGCTAAGTTGCGCGGTATCGCGCTAATTCACGTTTCTCCCGGCTTGCCACGCGGGATGTCACGTGGAGTCGGCAATTCGCCAGCCTTTCGGCGGGTGCGCTGGTTAGAGGATAGTACGGAGAAGCTCCAAACCCCATATGTTTTATGGTGTTTAAAGCAATTGCCGGGACAAATCTTTATTTTTGGTGATTTAGCGCCATATTTCCCCGTTTGGACCTTACCCTTTTACTTGGCTACCCGCCTCAGCTACGTCATTTTGATAAGCTAGAGATCCGGAGTGGTGTAAAAACTGATAGAGCTGAGGTTTGAGCATGCGCGATCAAGTAGAAGCAATTCTCGACAAACTCCGTCCAATGCTGATGATGGACGGCGGAAACATTGAACTGGTGGACGTAAAAGACGGAGAAGTCTTTGTTCACCTGGTCGGAGCATGCGGCATGTGCCCCAGCTCGACCATGACCCTCAAGATGGGCGTAGAGCGCGCCATCAAAGAGGAGATGCCTGACATCAAACGCGTCGTTCAGGTCTAATTCGGACCTGTTAATTGAGCAATATTGGCCATCAACCGTATTCGGTTCTTGGCCAAAAAAATGCCTTATAACGCGCAACAATGCACTCTTTGAAACCATAGCTGCCGCAATCGAAGCGCTGGCTATGGTTTTAGCTTTAACGTTTAACAGGCGTAGGGGCGATGCCATGCATCGCCCGGGAGACGTATGGCGTCGTCCCTCTTACAAAGTTTCAACCCATTTCGATGGGCTTTACGTCCGTTTTATCTCGGAAATGGGTGTTGCACCACGCGCCTAAAGACCCGCCAGCCGCCGCGGACAAACCAGCGAAAAGCGCCCCCGCCAAAATGGCAAGCCCTTTTGGTCCACCAAACTGAGACCAATTGCCACTGCCCATCCCGTTGAGGAAAGCCATTGACGGATGCGCTGCAAAACTCGTGCCAGCAAACCAGCCCAGGAATAAGCAAGCGCCAATCGTCAGAAGCATTCCGACGAGCAAGGGCGCTTGCAGCAACGTCGCAAGCGTTGCTGACCCCACGGGAGACTTGGAATTTGTTGATCTTGCCAGCACAAAGCCGGGGATAAAACTGCAGAGTATGACGAGCACTGCATTGATTCCGAATGAGGTTACGGTGCCATCTTCGTATAGAGAATTTCCCGGAGGGTTCAGCGGACTAAAGATGTAGAGCAGGCTCAAACCCATGGCTACGGCAGGAAAAGCGACCGCCGGCAAAAGTGCATTGGCAAGCTTTTTACTGCCAATATGCATAGGCAGCGCATCGCGACAGGCGCCTCCAATCCATTGAACCAACAAGAGAACAGGCAGGTAAGCGAGCGCAAAAACAACAGAGCCGGGCAGGCCAATCATCAGGTGGAAATTGATCGAGTGGAGCATTATCCCCATGAACAAAGCGATGCTCAGATACCGGAAAGTCCTTTTGTAGAAACCAAAGAATGAAGACCAAAACATCAGACATGCTGCGCCAGAGACAAAAAAACCTACATAATCGAGCCCAACAAGGTCATTGATGAAAAGGTTGTTGTTGAGTCCCAGAGCGAATTGACCGAAGTGCGCACTCAGATATATAGAACTCGTGTAGCAAGCCAGAATACTCAAGAAGGAGAAAACAACGCCAACCACAGCGGCTGCGCGAAACATTATGACCTTCGCCATGCTCGGCGCGCCGGAAAGATCTTTATCGCCAGCAGCTTCAGCGGCTGGATACCAATGGCTTTCCGCTGCGTGCGGATCGCCAACTATCTTGGCTAGCCTGTCGGAATCTGTGCCGACAAGTGTCTTCAAGGCCTTTGGTTGCACTTCTGCTTCTCTCGACTGCGACTTATCTTGCAACTCAATTGCGTTCGACTTATCGACGGCAAGTTGATTTTCAAACGACTGACCGTCTTCATGCGGCGCCACAACGAGGTCGGCGCGTTGATCACCAGAATCAGGTGCAGCGCTGAAACGCAGTTGCTCTTTAACTGGCTCGTGTTTTTTCTGCTCTGACATAGTCGCAACCGGAAATGACTATGTCTTTATTCCCCGTAACCATAGCCATGCTATACAAGGCAATAAACTTGAACCGGGCGACGCATGTGCATCGCCCCTACATTTTGCTCAATGGATAGCTCCACGTTATTGACGTCGGCGGATGCGTTCTTGGAAGTCCGCGCTCAAATAGCTTTCGACAACACGCTGTTGATCGTCAAAAGATGCCAATGCACCTTCAGGATGTGCATGGCTCAAGATGCGCGCGATTGAACATTTGGTTTCAAAAATACTGGCGCGACCGTTTTGATAAATCGCATTGCAAATTTCGTTGACGTACAGCGGCAAATCTTCAGCGTCCAGGGCGCGATTTATCAACCCGACCATTTCGGCTTCAGTAGCGGAAATACTGACGCCAGTGTAGAGCATTTCGGAGGCAACCGATGGTCCGACAAGTGACATCAAGCGCAAAATGTTTGCGTCATCGAGAACAATGCCAAGTTTTGCAACTGGAATGCTAAAACGCGCGGTCTTAACCGCATATCGCAAATCGCACGCCATTGCGAGTAAGCAACCGCCGCCCATGCAAGAACCATTTATCATTGCCACTGTGGGTAGTGCAAAAGCTTTCAGTTCGTCGAGTGCGTATTTGATGGAAAACCATTGCGCATTGGCTGACTCTTCATCGGCAATTCGAGTTAGTTCGTTCAAGTCGGCGCCTGCGCAGAAAGCATTGCCGGTGCCCCTTATCACAACAACATGAGCGCCCCAGTTCTGCAATTCGTACAGGGCGGGGACCACACCATCCCACATTTCTTTGCTCATCGCATTATGCGATTCGGGACGGTTGATTGTGAGAAAACCAGCTGAGCCGCTCATCTCGGTTTGAATGTGTTGTGTCACGTGTGTCTGCTCGGACATTTGTTCGCAGTCTCTCTGGGTTTGTCGACTACGGAATTTCGAACGACACTGTATCGCCTTCCTTCAATCCATGCGCTTTTGCGTAGCCTGCGCTCACTTCGACGACTTCAGTCACATCGATGGGCGAATCAGGATAAGTCGGGCATTCGTCAGGAATTTTTGATTTGCAGGGCGGGACGTTCTCGCAGATTTTGACGATTTTGCCGTCTTTCACGAAGAGCATGTCCAATGAAATCAGACAGTTGAACATCCAAAACTTCACTGGGCGATTCGGGCGAAAAAGAAAAATCATGCCCGAGTCTTGGGCGAGTGAAGTGCGGAACATCAGACCGCGCTGTATTTCGGCTTCGGTCGTTGCCACTTCCACTTTTACAATATTGTCTTTGCCGAGGCGCACCATCGGCATTTTTGCGTCTGCTCTTCCGGCACCACCGGCGCCGCCTTGAGAGAACAACGCCGCCACGCCAATCACGACGAGCACGCACAATCTGGCGAAAGCTTCTCTGTTTTTGTTTCTATTTTGGTTCAGGCTCATAGCCACCACATTTTACTGAAAGGGGTCTTTTTGTATAGGAATTGTACAGTACCGAGCAAAACGCCGCGCTTGCCAGGATACGAGACAGCAGTGACGATGCCCGCGGGGTCGATTACAGCAGAGATTCCGGTGTTTGTGGACAAGACCAGATAGCGTCCATTTTCAACAGCCCTAAAAACTGCGGCAGCCAGCACTTGCTTGTTAAGTGCTGAATTGTGGAACCAGGCAAGGTTGGACAAATTGAGCAAGATCGTGGCGCCTTTGCGGACTTCTCTTGCGAGCAAGCGCGGATAAACAATTTCAGAACAGATCGAAACACCCATAGGTCCCCAGAGACTTTGGGGAAGCTCAGTTGTTTTTGAAACCACAAAGCTCATTTGCTCTGACGGCAAACGTTTCGCAATGTTTGACGGCAATGTGTCTTCGATAGCTTTCAATGGTGCCAGTTCTCCTATGGGCACCAGACGCCGTTTTACGTAAAGGTTGTTTGGTGGATTGGCGGGTGAAATCAAACGCGCGGCATTCACGTGAGCGCTCTTTATAGACTCTACAGAACCGACAAGAATTTCTTTCTTCTCGCGCTGACTGATTTCTTTGAGTCGGCTCACGAGATAGCCGGGTGCCAGCTGCACAGGGTTTGCAACGCCTTCCGGCAACACGACGATGGAGGTTCCAAGATTGTTGGACAGCTCCGCATAGCGATCACTGATCGCTTTGGCTGATGTTGTTTTTAAACGATCTTCTTCAATACTAATATTGCCTTGCACCACAGCAATCGGCACTGCTTGCGACTGAGGGTCTTCCGCAAGCGCGACTTCGGGTCGTGTTTCCTGTGCAATACGCTGCACTTGCATACCGCCCCAGACGTTGCAAACGACCAAAATCACAGACACAATCGAAAGGTCCAGTAGAGGACCGACGCGCTGGCGCAACTTGTCGATACGACCATCGAGCCGTCGTCCGAGATGCACCAAATCCAGTATCAGCTCAGCAAGTGCCGCGTTGAACAAAATCAGAATGTAATCAACGAGCGCACTGCCACCGATACGTGCAATCTGGATAAAGCCAGTGTGCTGGCTCTGTGAGTACGCAAGCTGATCGACAGGCACCGAAAGGAAAAGCTCCGATGTACCCACCACCCAGTGGCAGTAAATCCAGATGAGCGGAATGCCCCAAAGGTAGGGAACAAACGGGCGCTGATAGTGCGGGATAAAACCAGACCGCAGCGGCAAGCAAAAAACGAGCAGTGAAAAGCCAGCCATCAGCAGCGCTTGGTGCAGCGACTCAAAAATCCATACCAGAACACTGAGTTGCACGCCCAACCAGTCCTCGACGCCAAGCCAGCGCAAGGGGAAGAGTCCGAGGAACCAGCTCGTCGCAACCAGGTGATATCCAAGTCCGAAAGCAAGCCCTGCCAACGCAGCTTCCTTCATGCCATTGACACAACGCAGGATCACCAGCAGTGGTACCACGCCAATCCAGGCGATCCACGATTGGTCGAATCCGGCGCTAGAGAGCCCTAGAATGCAGCCAAACAGGAATGCCAGAGGCAGTTTCGCACCGAAACCGCTCGCTTCCAGAACACCAGGTCTGGGCGCAAGACTCGTATCCTCCATCATTAGAGGACCGCTTTGCATCAAAATTGACTCCCGCTCGCCACGCATTCACCTAGCACTCTCATCTCGACAGAGACAATGTTACTATTGCTTTTATTCTGGCTCCAGTACTGAAGAGTTGAATATACCAGACGCATAGCTTGTTTATATAGGCAAGCACGTTAATGGACTAGAAAAGACGCAAATTTGCCGACGGCGGCAGATCTAGCGACGGGGAAAGCATGACGGAACAATCTCTAAATTACTCCGGCAACGACTCTGACATTCGACCTTTCACAATCTTGGGCATTGACCCAGGAACCGCCACAGTAGGCTACGGCGTCGTCCAATTCACGCCCCGCGACCAATTCGAATATATCGCTTCGGGCACAATTCAGACACCATCGAGTATGTCGGCGGGCAAGCGCCTGAGCATGATCCGCGCAGATTTGATGGAACTTATGACCCAATTCAAGCCGGACATTTTGTCGGTAGAGGCAATCTTCTTTTTCAAGAACGCTAAGACCGTCGTGCCTGTAGCCCAGGCACGGGGAATCATCTTGGAGGTCGGCGCCAACTTTGACGTGCCAACCTACGAGTACACCCCTATGCAAGTTAAATTGCAAATCGCCGGCTTTGGTCGCGCGGAAAAACCCGTCGTCCAGCAAGCTGTCGCTCGCTTGCTAAATTTGAAAGAGATTATTCGCCCGGATGATGCATCCGACGCGCTGGCTTTGGCAGTCTGCCACGCGCGTATGTCGCACGTCATCGACACATCAATGAAAATTACAACCACCATTAAAGTCGCCGAAACAATTCGAGCAGAACGCCCGAAGAGGCACAGACTAGCTAAAAAACCGTAGGCGCTGCCACGCGTCGCCCGGTGTTCTTGCATGCTCCCCACATTCAGGAAATCCGAATATGCAACTTCAACTTTTCGAAATTCCGAAAGTCGAACCAACAGATTTCATTCCGCGATTTGCATCTGCGAATCCACTGGAGCCTAATAACGTAGAGCAAGTCATAGAGATGCTTTTGGAAGACGGAGAAATGCTCTTCGGCAAGCGCGTTGACCCGGCGCCTTACAGCTTTGACGGCATCTACTTTAGCTCCAATGTGCCGATCATGAAGTACCGCGAGGAAGAGCAGAAAATTGTTTTTCGTTTGTCCAATGATGCACGTAACGACAACAGCAAAATTGTCTGGCAGTTAGCACACGAGTGCGTGCACCTTTTGACACCTGCTCGACTCTGGACATCAATGTTTGAAGAGGGGCTTGCATGTTGGTTTCAGATGCGCTGGGCGAAACTCTGCCCACAACTTTTCCCAGAACACAAATGCAACCCGGACAACTGCTTTGCGAATGAACGCTTTTTGGAAGCGTACAAAATCGTGGAAGAACTGATGAAGACTGATCCCGATGCGATTAAAAAACTTCGCTCACTGCAGCCGGTGATCAGCAAGTTCACTCCAAAATTGCTGGTGACAGAACTTCCATCAATCGACGTTCCCACCGCAAAACTCCTCTGTTCCCGCTTCGCTCAACGCAAAAAGTAAAAGCGTAGGAGCGTGGGGGCGCGTTGCACGCGCCCTGTTTTTATAAAGTCCATGCCATGTATCGCCCGGTTTGAATCTATACCGAATAACGTATCCAACCTACGCCTTCGTGGGCGAATTTGAATTCTTCCGGATGTAGCATCTCTGCTAGCATTTCGAGTGATTCGAGAACGCGCGGACCGGGACGATTGAAATATTGATTGCCGTCTGCGACAAATACTCTTCCATTTTTCACCGCTTTCAATCCGGCGTATTCTTTGCGATCCGAAATCAGATGCATCTCCTGCATTGTCCTATCAATATCGAAGCCGCAGGGCGAAACAATGATGATATCTGGCTCTGCGGCGACAAGGTCTTCCCAGTTCATCCAGGGTGAATGTTTACCAGCTTCACCAAACAGATTGATGCCACCAGCCATGTCGATCAATTCTGGCATCCAGTTGCCACCAGCCATCATTGGTTCGATCCATTCAACTAATGCCACGCGAGGCTTGTTTGGCAGCGCACGAGCTTTCTGCGCAACGACATCCATTCTGCCTTTCAGCTGTTCCACCATCATTTCGCCGACGGGCACGACACCAAGCCCTTTCGCAATACGACGAACATCTTCAAATATATCGGCGAGCGAATCAGGCTGAAGAGAAATAATTTGAGGATTTGAGCTAATCATTTGGCATGCTGCTTCTTCCACATCTTTCAGACTGACGGCACAAACTTCGCACTGTGCCTGTGTGATGATGTGCGTTGGCTTGAGTTCGTCGAGTTTCGCAGCATCCACACGGTAAACACTTAATGACTCTTGCACAATTTCTTTGACACGTTGGTCAATTTCATAACTCGTTCCGTCCGTCTTGAATTTGGGTCCGGTGCAGACAGGAAGATCCTTAACTTGCGTTGGGAAATCGCACTCATGTGAACGCCCTACCATCTGGTCGCCGAAGCCCAGGGCATGCACTATCTCTGTTGAACTTGCAATCAAAGAAACTATTCGCACTTCACCTTGCCCTCGTATCGTCCCTTAAATTCATGCGAAGCATGCAATTCGCTACTACTTGCAATTTATTTTCGGGCGCATGCAATGCGCCCCCACGCTTCTAACTCATGTAACCCAAAACGGCTCTTTGCTGCGCACCATATCCGGTGTGATGTGCTTCAAGGTTGGACAGCCCGCAAGCTGCATGGTCAGCTGGAATTCGGCACGCAGCATTTCCAGAACTTCATAGGCGCCTTGCTCGCCGTTTGTCGCTAGCCCCCAGAGAATAGGCCGCCCTGTCAGAACAGCTTTGGCACCAAGCCCAATGGCTTTAAATATGTCGGTTCCACGACGAATGCCGCTATCAAGCAACACCGGAACCTTGTCCTCAACAGCGTCCACAATTTCAGAAAGAACACTGATGGTTGAAGGCGCTGAGTCAAGTTGACGCCCGCCATGGTTCGAAACAATTATTCCTGCCGCACCGTTCTTGACACCAAGTGCAGCATCATCAGCACGAAGAATTCCCTTGAGCAAAATCGGAAGCTTCGTAATTTCGCTCAACCACTCAACATGTTTCCAACTGAGCGAAGTGTCATACAAACTTCCAATGTACGCCGCCAATCCGGAATCCGCGACATCGTCAGGCAGATTAGCCAATGGTCCGGTGTCGAAGTGACCTAATCTAAAATTGTTCGGTAGACAAAACCTATTGCGCACATCCTTCTCACGGCGACCGAGAATAGGCGAATCAACGGTCAAGACTAAAGCCTTGTAGCCATTAGATTCAGCACGTTGAACCAGGTCCTTGGTGACTTCCCTATCCTTGTAGACGTAGAGCTGAAACCACTTCGGACCGGGCGCAGCAGCTTGCACTTCTTCAATTGAGCAATTGGCCAGCGTACTCAAAGTCATGATTGTTTCAGCTCTGTGAGCAGCACGCGCGGTTGCTCGCTCGCCATCGGCTGTCGCCAATTGATGAAAAGCCGTAGGCGCAATGATAAGCGGCATCGAAATTTTGCTTCCGAAAAGCTCCGTCGACATGTCGAGTTCGGTCAAATCGACCAACATGTGCGGCATGATTGAGAGCTTCGAGAAGTCGGAGCAGTTCTCGCGCAGCGTGACCTCGTCCCAAGAACCGCCCGAATAATAGTCATACGCCATCTCAGCCAACGAGGTCTTCGCGCGGGCTTCGTATTCGAAGACATTCAGGCAATCGCTTACGGTGGTGGTTTGGCTCATATCTACTCAAAGCTTGTATACGGGGCGGTAACAGGACCCCAACATTTGATTGTTGCGAGCGTTGAACATCGGCGCCCCGCAACCAGACCATAATTGTAAAATAAGCAGCGTCAAACGACAGCCTTTTTCCAATGCCTGACATTACCCAACTCATCATTGCTGCCGTCGCCGTTGGCGCAACCATAATCGCTCTCATGGTGATGCGCTCGGGTGGCAAGACAGACTACAAAGTCGAGATAGAAGGGCTGCTTAGCTCTGCACTGCTGCAGCAACATGCAGGAAATTGGGCGGACGCTCAACAGAACTATGAGAGAGCAATGCAGTTGCTACAGTACCCCGGCAGTCGCGACGACGCAAAACTGGCTACCTGCTTTATTCATCTGTCAGAGATATACGAAAAAAGCGGAAACTACGCCGGCGCCAAGGACATGCGCGATAAGCTGGTCGAGCTCTGGTTAAAACAGCTGAAAACAGGCGACGACTGCGCGCTAGTAGACATTGACTTCGCAATGACCCACAACACATTCGGCGCCGGAACTGCACAGATACTGGAGTTTTACGACAAAGTCGTGTCACTAAAAGAAAACCGATTTGGTCAAAAGAGTCCACAGGTGGCAGATTCTTATTTGATTACAGCAAAACTTTTGCGCGCGCTAGGCGAGAAAGACAGTGCTGAGCTGGCAGAACAGAAGGCGGCGGAAATTAGACCTGCAAATTGACGCATCGCCTCACTTCGTCTGCAAAATCACATTGGTAAGGCACGCACACGCTTGACATCAATTCGCAAGCAAATTTAAAGAGCAGAAGTTTAACCGATAACGGTTTAACTTCCACGCTACCACTTTACTTTCAGCCGGCTGTCAAGCGAATCGGTGTATATCTGCTCAAATTTTCCACCTGGCAAGTACGTTTAAGACGTTGTAGACTCGCCCTCTCGTTTTGATTCAGGAGCAGAGCAAATGCAAAGGGGAATCCTCACGTCGTTGGCAGTTGGCGCGATAATGTCGGCTGTAATCGCAGCGCCGCAAAGTGCAATGGCAAAATGCGATAAATTTCCTGGCGTCACAGATCACATAAAAGTGAACGCCGAACCGAGCGTTGTCTACGAATGCATCAGAGAACTACGCTACAAGCCAGGCTCACATGTCAAAGAGCTCAAATCGTCAGATCATGAGGCCACGCTCGAAGAGCATTTCACTGATTTACCGATTGTGAAAACTGCAAAGTGCACATACGTCGAGAAATACACCCACGACAAAGAAGTCGCGTACAAGATGGTGAACTCAGACAAGTTCAAAGCTTTTGAAGGAAAGTGGGAGCTCAGCGAATTGCCGGGCGAGAAAGCCACCGATGTTTCGCTGCAATCGTTCGTGCTGCTCGACCTGCCAGTGCCTTTTCTGCGCCAACTTACAAACACTCAGACAATCAAAGGCGTGAAAGAACGCCTCGCTGAGGTGAAGAAATTGGCAGAAGCAAAGACAACTGCATCAAGCGGAACGATTAAGTAGATAATTCGCTTAAATACGGCAGTTCACTTTTTCGGTTTGAATCGAAATATTTTGTACGGTGTGGGCGCCTTCGCTCCCATATTGATTTGTGATGCAGTGACGTAGATGTGCCCATCACCTCGCATAGCGAGCGAGTCTGGCCAAATCAGCTGCTTGTCTTTCACTACTGTCTTAACTTCTTTGTTTGCAGCAGAAACATTCAACGATTTGATTGAACTATCTTCAAGCGATGTAAGGTACAGAGTTCCATCGGCACCAAATTCAATACCATCAGCAACACACGTTGTCGCGACCTTCTCAACTTTGGTATTCAGATCCTTTGCGGCGAGTTTTTCATTGCGCAGGTCTTTTGTAGCAATGCGGTACAGAGTTTTGCCAGTGAGAGCCTGATAGTAGAGGTAATCACCAGACTTATCTAACGCGATTCCGTCAGAATGAACTTTGCGCACGGAGCCATCGGGCATTACGCCCCAGCGCTTATCACCGATCATGATTTTGATATCTTCCGCTTTCACAGAGGGGCTAGTGTCCAAAACTCTGCGTGCGTTTCCAGTGCGCAAATCGAGTACCACAATCGCACCCAGCCCTGAATCAGTCATGTAGGCAACTTGGCGGCGGGTGTCGACGCGAACGTCATTGAGATATGAGTCTTTAGGGGCAACCGTCTCAAGTGGGTAAACCTTCTCCACATGATTGTTTCCCAAATTCACTTTTACAAGCTTGGGCCCGTTTGTAATCGGTCCATGAAACTTTGGTGCTGCAGGATCGAGAATCCAAAGTGCGCCACTGCTGTCGCAATACACAGACTGCACGCAAACAAATTCCTCACCAGTTACCTTTGCACCCTGAATCCATTCGTTCCACTTCTTGTCGGGAAACGCGCTCACAGAGCCGTCCGGCAACAACTCACCGGCAGAGACAGGACCAATGTTCGACCAGCGTGGGTAGCAAACAAAAACACGATTCTTTTTGGAGACGGCGACTCCCGTCCATTGATAATTGGACTTCGCCATTTCGGTAAGTTCGCCGCTGAAACCTTTCGAGGGAATGTTAGTGACACTCTTCTGGGTGGTTGAACCTTTCGGGTCTTGAGTGCTTTTTGCAATGCTTTTCGGCGCTGCGGACTCGCCCCCTGCCTTCTTGCCAGCTGGCGTGTCCGAGCCGGACTTCTGTGCAATCGAAGGCATCAAAATTGCACTGGTGGCAATGGATGCGCAAACGAGCGCTGTTGTGAAAGAAACAGTTTTCATTTAAATCTCCAAGTTTCCGCTGTTTTTTATAGCAGCTTTTTAGAAGCGGCGCACGAAGACTTAGAGTTGAAACCAAAACCAAAGTTTGGAAGCCGGCTGCCCGCCTAGCTTTTCATAGAACTTAATAGCGCCTGTGTTGTCAGATGGCGTCATTAGACGAACTGATGAGTAACCGAGTTGTTTGGCGTCTCCCATGACCCTTTCCATCAAAGCCTTGCCGATTGAAGCGCCGCGCAAACTCTCGCGCAAGTAAAGAGCATCGACACTCATATGTGACTCGCCATACCAACTGTCATACTGGCTCATGTACGTGCAGTAGCCCTGGACGCCATCTTCCGTCTCGACGACCAAGCACGTGTAGGGCGGCGGATCAGCAGCCAAGCAGGCACGGATTTTTTCCAGCTTGCCTTCGGGACTGTATTCTTCCTTTTCGAATCTCGCGTGTTCGGTAATCAATTGCACCAATGCTTCCGCATCAGCAGGTGTTGCCAAACGAATATTCACATTGGACACGGTTGATGCTGGCTCTAAGTCTGACTGCCGAAGAAATTCTTGAGATCACGCGGTGTAGGCAATTGTACCATCACACCTACCTTGAACGGGTGCACACCATATTCGGTGCTGGCAAGAATATGATCTTTGTTGAGAGAGAAAACGAGCGGAGCAGTTCTCGCATCACCGACGACCTCACGTGACACACTCTCTACGGTGTCGCCGTCTTTCGTGAAATAGTGATAGGCGCCATAGGGAGCTTCTGCAATCGAAGTATAAAGCTGCAGTCCAAGCGCTAGCTCATAGTGCATTTCGTCTTCACGTTTCGCTTCTTCTGATTCTTCTACCTCTTCAATTTCTTCTATGTTTTCCGACTCGTCTGATTCACCAAGTAAATTTACTTCCGGCAAATTGAAATCATCAGTCGAAATCTTTCCGACGTCGTCACCGCCTGCGCCACCAGGCAAATTCCCGTCAGCAATTCCAGAACCAGCAACGAGTTCTGACCTCTTCGCAGCGTCTGCAGGAATCGCGCCTGGTCCCACAGCGCGTGGACCGACAATATCACCAATCACTTTGGTATCAGAAGTGCCTGACGTCTGATCGAGAATACGCGTTTTCTGACCAGGTCCAGCGAAATCTTGGCGCGCATTCGGCGTTTCCTTACCGGGTATTTCGCTTCCAGACTGCGCTTTTCCGGAATTTTTGCTGTCCCTAAAATCAGTGGACACAACAGTCTTTCCGTCGGCGCCTTGCACGTTTTTTGCATCGCTCCCTTGTGCGACTTTTCCGTCGTTGCCTTGCCCGGACTTTCCATCCGACAAAACTGATTGCGCGAAATTCTTCAAGACGCTTCCAACTTCTGCCGCTCCAGTACCAACTTGTCCAGCCATTGCAGCAGATATTCCTGCGTCAGCTTTCGTGCCTTTGTCTTTTGAATTAGCGGAAACAGCTTCGCCTTTGGTGCTAGATGCACTAGAGTCGCCTTTGGTGCTAGATGCACTAGGGTCGCCTTTGGCGCCGACGACACTTGACTCGCCTTTGGCGCTTGCAACAGTTGGATCAGGTCTGCCGCTTACTAGTGCGTCGAACTTCGCGATCATCGAGCCAGAATCGAATTTTCCAGCCGTGGCGCCTGGTTCCGGTTTGCCGGTCGAATCGGCCTTGCCTGTTGATTCTGTCTTGGCACCGGATTCGGCCTTGCCGCCTATTGAATCGCCTTTGGTCTTATCGCCAAAGATTTGGTCGCTTTGCCGACGCCCACCGTCCTTTCCGCTGAATGCTCCAGGCAAAATGAAAGGAACCGAATCGTCGCCGCCCGCGTGCCCGATGCCGTCGCCTGGTTTTCCGGGTTTGCCCCCTTGATTGACCGTGGTCTCAGGAAACATCGAGGGTTGGCGTTTGTCGCCAAGAAGTCCACCTTCAGCCCCTCCAGAGCCCCCTGACCCACCACTGCCAGCTCCACCCCCCGACGTCTTAGTACCGGAAACATCCGTCCCTTTTACGATTCCAGAATCAGGTCCGGTCGCTCCGCCACCGACATCGCCCGACTTACCGCCTGCAGGAATAACTCCGCGCCCGTCCTTCACCTCGCCAGTGTCAAATCTCGTGCTTTGTTGGGTTCCGCGGATCTCGCCTGAATCAAAACGAGCCCCAGGTTGGTGGCCTCCGCGTGTCTCTCCCGAATCAAATCTTGGACCTTCGCCGCCAAGATTTCCCTTTCCGCCAACGACTGCTTCGCCTTTGCCGCCTGCTGCAATATCGCCCTTGGCGCCACCAGGTTGAGCGTCTTCGACTCTGAAGGGGGCGTGAGGGGCACGGTCGATAGAGGCGGAGCTGCCGCCCCCCATTCCGCTTGAGCCGGGTTGCCCATCGGACTTACCTCCCTGCGGCATTCCTAGGTCGACACGCTTAGTAGACTCGGCAACGCTGCTGCCGCCTCCGCTCGAACCTTTGTCGCCGCCGTCCGACAGAGGCTGCCGAATGTTTGAGCTGGTAGCTGTGGATGCCCCCTCGGCGCCTGGTTGTTTTCCTGAGCCACTGCTTCCAATGTTGTCTGAAAGTCCTGTTTGCTTCGCTCCTAGTTGCGCACCATCTGTGATGCCTGGCGATTTACCACCAGTTTCTGCAAGCGGTTGACGCGTTCCACCAGTGGCACCATCAGTAGTGCCTGGTTGTTTAGCACCTTCGTTTATGCGATTTTCAATGCCGCGCGTGATTTGGTCTGCTTTCTGACCTGCTGCATTTCCATCAGGCTTGAATCCACCGGGTTGTGAATCGCCTCTTGCACCAGGCTCTGCCTTTTGACCAAACACTTCATTTGCAACGCCGGCGGACTTAGGATCGCGCATTGTCGAACCATCACGAGAACCAGCTTGATCTGCCGGTCTTACACCATCAACTCTGCCGTCGGCAGGTTTGAATCCATCTTGCCTGTTGGCTGCTGCTGTCGAGCTTTGAGTGCTAAAAACATCGCTTCCTTTGGCTGGCTCTAACTTTCCTTGACCAGGGTTCTGTGAATCAAGTCTTGGCTGTTCGAGTTTGGTAGTTTCGAGTTTCGGTGTTTCAAGTCTTGCAGATTCGACTTTCGGTTGAGCACCGCCAGGTTGAATCACGGAACCGCCGTCGAGTTTGGCTTCTACCTTCTGCTGACCAGAGGGCAGAGCCGTAGTACCGTCTTGAACGGGTTTCGCGCCTGGATGCAGCTCTGCTTTGACACCTGTATTTGCGACATTACCTGCGGTGCCATCGGACAATACCGCGGGACGACTTTGTGTTCCAGCGGGCATCTCGCCGTTGCGCGCGGGCGCCATTAATGGCGCCCCTACAGTGGAGGCGGGCGGTTCAATTTTGCGAGCTCCCGAATTGTCGCTGGTGATGGCTCTATCTCCCCCAGCCACTTTATCGCCAGAAGTCGTTTTTTCTCCGGAAGTTAGCTTTTCTCCTGGACTGCTGAGCGTGCCCCTATTCTGGGGTAAGGACTGTTCAGGCTGAGCCGAAACAGGTCTGGCAGTAATACCTGTATCGGCAGAGGCACCAGTTTTAACTTCAGTAGCCTTGTTCGATGTGGGAGCTATAACCTCTCCACCCTGGGCGCCAATTTTCTGAGTCGTTGCACCGGCGCCATCGATTATAGGAGGCACAACTACCTTCCCAGGTGCTTCCTTAACTGCCTGTGGTCCTCCTAATGCATTAGTTTCAGGCAATTGTTTTGCTGTAGCATTACTTCGACTAACGTTAACAGGGCTAACAATCGGTGTTCCTTCCATAACGGAACCTGGTTTCTCCAACTTACTCTTTGCCGGAGCACTTGTGTAAACTTCCGCCCCTAAATCAGCGGAAAAATTACCCCCTGCCGTCATATTAACTGCCGTTTGCACTTCTCCAGATTGTTGGACTGGCGAATCGAATACTCCGCCTTGCCTCAATTTTGCGGGGTCCGCAACTTGCCCTGAGTCAGCAGCGGCAGAATCCTTAGGTTGAACCTTTTCGGGTTCTGGTTTCGGCGTACCTGACGAATGGAGATTCATATTTACACTTCAGAGGAAGTACCCTTAGACTATTCCCTTTATGGTTTTCTCAATATCTTCGCATCTCTAACTACTTACGGACGACGCAGATTTGAGGCGTCCAAGTCTTTCTTTGCTAAATCGCTTCTCCCTAGCTTCATGTAAGTATCGGCGCGAAGCTTTAGGAGAGAGGGTTCGAGAGGCGCAAGTTCGATTGCTTTATTCAGCGTTTTAAGTGATTCAGAATACTTTCCTAACCCTCGCTCTACTCCGCCTAGAAGCGCAAGTGTACTTATGTCGCGAGGATTCAAATTTAAAGCAGCTTTCGCTGCTTTCTCAGCCAAGGCATATTCGGACATCAAAACCGCAGAACTTGCTTGATGTGCATACAAGTAATCGGAAGGTGGACCAATCTCTAGCGCCTTTGCGTAGTCATCGAATGCGTTTCTGTAGTGTTTCGCCTTGGCAAACGCATCTCCACGCACTGCAAAATAAGCTTGCCGTCTCGGATTGGCGTTAACAGCAAATGTAAGATCATCTATCGCTTTCTCATACTGTCCGAGCCTTATAAAGGCTTGGCCCCTAGCAGCGAAAAGCTTTTCGTTCCTCGGATCGCGTTTTATCGCCTCCGAAAATTCATCGATCTTCTTTTGAATCGCGACGACGTCGATGTTTGCGGCGGCTTCAGCGGGCTGTTTTGCGCCGCCGTTAGGTTTAAGTGACAGTTTTGAATCCTGTGCAAAAGCCGCAAGCGAAAACGTTAGCGAGACCGCGGCTGCAAGAGCGAGTGCCTTCATCGACACCTCCAGAATTTATCGGTTACACCACCAAGAACATTGCCACAGTCTAACATCGTTGACTTAATCTGCTGACTCAGCTTCGGTTTTTGGTGTTCCTGGGTAAAGTTCCGATTTAATGTTGGGGAGCTCTCAATGTAAGCCCGGCAGACATCGCCCGTCACTGTTCAATTCAACAGGTGTTGAACATAACACCGTTAACTTGCCTGTTTTAGAGGTTTCTACTTGCATAAGAACCGTAGGGGCGGCATTCATGCCGCCCGCAAAGCGCGTGGAAGGCCAGCTTCGGAAGACCAAAGCGATGCGTCACCTATATAAAAGCGGGCGCGTGCAACGCGCCCCCACGCTATTCAAAAACGGGCGCGTGCAACGCGCCCCCACGCTATTCAAAAACGGGCGCGTGCAACGCGCCCCCACGCTCCTCAGAGCCGCAACACTACTTGGTAGTGGTCTCAGGAACCTTAACGCCCAGCTCCGCAGCCATCTTCAAGTCTTCTTCGCTGGCCTTTAGATTGCCCAGAGACTTATTCACAAATCCACGCAGCAAGTAAGCATCACCCTTCTTCATGTCCAACTCAAGAACTTTATTCAAGTTCGCCAAAGCGTCCTTCAGCTTGCCTATCGCGGCTTCGTGATTGGCTAGAACAACCAAGCCCTCGACGCTGTTCGGCTTCAATTTAAGCGCTTCAGTCGCATCATCGATCGCCGCCTGGTGGTCGCCCAGCAAGCCTTTACCAGCAGCACGACGAACATAGAGTTCATAAGTGGGAGGTCCCAACTTTATAGCTTGTGTGTAGTCGGCGACGGCATCCGCGATGCGATTGGTTTTCGCCAGCGACAACCCTCTCAGCCTGTACGTCTCCTGAAAATTAGGATTCAGCTCAATCGCCTTGTCGTAGCTTTCGACTGCTTTGTCATCCTTTCCAAGCTTGGCATAGCACTCGCCGAGCTCCTGATATAGCTTGTCGTCTTTAGGAGTACGAGCAATCAATTCCTCAATCAATGGAATCTTCTTTTCGATTGCGGCAGTGTCCGGTTCAACCTTCGCCAGCGGCTCTTCTTCAATGAGCATGCTGTTCTTCGAGTCTGTATTCACAGACGCTGGCTTCGCAGTTGCATCTTTAGCCGTTTCTTTTGTCGTCTCTTTAGCCGTCTCTTTCGCTGCGTCGTTCACTGCTCCCTTGGCGTCTTGTTTCACAGCTGGATCTTTCGCTGCATCCTTTGCTGCGCCTTTGGCTGGCTCTTTTGAAACATCTTCAGCCGCCACAGCAGCCAAGGTACCGCCACTAAAGACCAGGGACGTCAAAGCAATGAGCAAAATTCTGTTCATCGAAACCTCGGAATCAAGCCAAAAATTACTAACTCGGTCTGTTCAGTCTAACACTTGTAGATTTTTCGCACATTGCCTACGGTTTAGGAGTCGAAACCCCAGCCCCATCAAGCATTTCGCGAACTTTCTCAGGTGCAATCGTGTAAGTCCGAACGGTAGGAAAGTAAACTTCAGGATTGTCAGCGTGTTCTTCGAGCCCACCCGGGTTTTCGCAATAACTGAATCCAATCGTATTTCCGCTCGACAAACTCTCGTGCGCTTTGCCCGCGTAGGAAAGCGCTGTCTTCCCGCTCTTCAATACGCGCTCGGGGACAGTAAAAATTTTGAGCGACTCGCTCCAAGGTCCTTCAATCTTTTTTGCAACTCGCAGTTTCACTTCAGGGGAAAGCGGCGGTTGGTAAACAGTGACAAAGCAATTCAACCCTTTGTGAAAGAACAAACTCGCCTCAGGTCCGCAGTCGGGAATGATGTTCTTCGCCTTACGGAAATCGTCTCCCCAAGCTCCTTCCAGGCTCTTGTCTGTATGCGACCAGAATTGCCAATTATTTGTCTTATTTGCTAAAACATCGCTCCAAGAAATTCTAGAGAGAATCGTTTTCTTTTTTGTTTTTGGAAACTCACGCAAGAAACAAAGTGAGTAAAAATACTCCTTGTCTTTCGTACAGGCCAATCCAAATTGAACATCGTGATCTGCATCAGAAACTGGAGTAATGCTGTAATGCCAGGATTTTGGCGGATCTTGCGGGTTCGAAACAATCACCAAATCGTCTGCATACCAATCAAATTGAAAGAGCGGATCAGGATCTTCTTTCCTACGAATCTTCTTCAACAGTAAATAGAGCTTGCCATCATATACGGTGCCGCAGCCTGGCCAGTAGTATGAGTTTGGTTCACTTGCAGTGAATATACTCTCCGGTCTAGAAAGATTACCCTTACACCAAAAACTCCAGCACATCGAGTCAATACATATACTTTCTAACGAACCCACGGCCGCAGATTCTGCCTCGCAATCAGAATTCTGCACAGCGACCGAATTGTTAACCATCTGCTTTGGTTGACCACCCTTTCCCATATCACAATAAATCCAGGTATCACCAAATAACCACAACGTCTTCGTTTTAGAAAGTTCCAGCGACATAGCGCCGTCTGCTCCGCGCCAGTGCTCAGGGCTGCGCAGTGCTTCATTAATGCTGCGAACCTCTACATCAGCCGGTTTCGGCTGCTCCTCAGGTTTTAGTTGTTCTCTAGTTTTTTGTTGTTCTCCACCTTTTGAATTTTCCGAAGAAGTGATTTCCGCTGCACGCACTATTGAAGTATCAGATTCGAAAATCCCAATAGCAAAAACACTCAATGCAATCGCAACACAAAATTTGTAAATTACGAAATTTCTCAACTTGCCAACGCTAATAAGAAGATTGTCCGTACAGAAGTTTGTATCGCCCAATGATTAGGCGCGTTTTTGTCGAGCCAGGAAACCTGATTGGACGACCGTTTGCGCCTGCGCCCCAGATCACGATCAGGTTTTGATTGTTGCTCACGACATTTATAGAGCCCGGATTTCCGCTCCAATCTTGCGGAGGTTGGGTGAGATATTCCTGGGCCATATTCTCATTCAGCGATGGATCATACGTGAGCCAAACGCGATTTAAATCAGCGCTGGTATCAGTATCGACTTGCCCGTCATCTTCATTTTCATTGACCTGATTCGCGGATGTCGACTCCTGCAATGCGGCACTGCTCATTCCGGGACTCACACCGTAGGAATCCGGAGAGTTAGATGGGTCGGCATATTGCGGCTCCGCATCGAGCCCAGCCATCAGTTGTAATTTGTCACCGGAATATGGATTGTTCGGAACAAGCGCATTCATTTGCTGACGCGCCCAATTTGTTTCATCACCAGGATCGGGAAACTTCTGATTCCAAGTCGCATATTGATCCATCCAACGCGAGACGCGTTCCATTTGCTCATACAACTCTGAATCCGCAAGCTGTCGAGCCTCTCGCGCTGCCTGTCTCTGAGCCTGATTTGCGCTTTGAGCATGTGCGGCATTATTTAAAACAAGAATGAGAGTCGAGCACAAAAGGATCGCGCTCAAGAATATTGAACTGTCGAAAAAATACTTATTCAAAAGCTTAGTGCATTCCATCCATAGCAAACCCGGGCGACGCATGGCATCGTCCCTACACTTCGCATGTCCTTTCAGTTTCAATGTAATCACAAGTTGAAAATCCAACCGGCCCGCATCGACTCAACAATCGACCATTCTACCTCTGTTATACGAGTCTCCGCGAAGAAAGGCGCAATTAGCCGTTTGGGCTTGGCTCCCGGGGTTTTAGGCAAGTAGTAATAAGTCATAGGAGAAAGCCCCGAAAGAGATGTAATTGACTTCGTTTCGAAATAGGAATCGTAAAGTGGCTTTATCATCATCGCATCCGCATCGCTGACAGCAAACACTGCAAGTCCGCCGACCTCGGTAAGAATTCTAGTTGCATCATCATCAGAAAAATTTGCAAGAGTTTTAGTCGATATCAGGAATTCTATTCCTGTCTCCGCAGGCGTCCCCAATATCCGATCAATTTGTCCTGCTATTCCGCAGCCATGGATATCATCAATATAGACAACTGGGCAGCCTTCCGCATCAGACAAGCGTGCAGAAGGACGCCGCTCCTTCAAGATTTCGCTAAATGCAAGCCTGAAGAAAAGTGGAGAAGCATGCTTGGAGCCTTTGACGATCATCGCGCGACGCTTCGTTATCGCCTCGCTTATAAGTGATGCTTTTTGCAAGAAAAGCCTCAATGTGGCAATGTCTCCTTCGAGAGGAAAGCGATTGCAGATATCCAACAAAGGCTGAGTCAACCCTTCCCAATCACTGGCAACGTGCCCCTCCAATAGTTTTCGCTGCGCTACAAGCGGGTCTTTACCAGTGTCCGAAACCAGCCATTGTGGCAGTTTCGCATAAACACCTCGCCTCTTCGAGTCTTGTGTCAAGAATGTGGACAAATTAGTGAGGTCCTCATTCGCAGCCAAAAGAAGTGAGATCGATGCGCGCAGAACATCCAACTGCTCATTGGTCAGAGCACCCTTCTGCCCGCCCCCCTCAGCATCTTGAATCGCTTCAACGATGCGTTCAGAAAGCTCTTCAACAACTTGCAATGCATCAGCATCGGCAAGTCCAACTGTCGAAATCTCATAGTCCAGATCAAGCAACATCACTCTGCGCGCCATCACGCTACCTTGAGGATGCGCTGCAATCCAGCGCGCAATAAGGTTAGAAAGCTTGCCGTCCGGACTGAGAATTATTTGCCCTCGTCTGGCATCATCTAAATCATTGCTGGCAAGCGAGGCAAGCAAGCGGGTTTTGCCTGTTTCTGACTTGCCCATCACAAGCAATGGCAACGCTTGCACGCGCTGAAATGGTTCTATCTCTGTGGGTACACCGGTGCCCACAGTCCACGACAGCATGTTGTCCTCTGTCCCCAAGAGTAAGGCGCCATCATCAACGACGAGTTGCGGGCTATTTTCTGCTTTCGATGCGTTGAAGAAATTAAGAGGAGAAATTCCAAGAGAGTTCGCGGTCCTATTAAACATACGCACCTTTGGAAAACGCACAACAACCATCGCAGTCACAGCGGCAAGAAAAGGAAGCAGAACACCGAAGAGGCACGCGGCAATAAGAGCATTTGGTGTGGACGCAAATGCAAACATCAGAGGTACGGCCCAAATTACAGTCAGGATAAGGAAGATCGCAATCTCGAAAAACCGCTGCCGCGAGAATTCCCGCAATTTAGCAGCGAGAATATCGCTTCGCACATATTGGTCTGCGGTGCCGATTATTTTCTCGACCTTTTCTTTCTCACGTTTTTCTTTGTCTGCCATAGCCAGCTGGTAGTAACCGCAAGTCCTGGCATCCACGCCCGACTGACCAAGTTTGGCACCATTATCCTGCTCGATCCGCTTAAGGTCGGCACGTACTTCTTCAGCAGTTTGATAGCGCTCCTTCGGGTCTTTCGCCAGCATCTTGCTGATGAGATATTCCATTCCAACTGCAAACTGAATATCAGGACGAACCACAGACAGTGGCGGAGGCGTTTCACTCAAGTGTTTGTTCATGGTCTCAAATGCGGTGCGACCAATTAGCGGCGCGCGCGCTGTCAGCGCCTCGTAGAAAACGCAGCCGAGCGAGTATATATCTCCGCGCTGATCCCAATCTTGCTCGAGGCACTGCTCTGGACTCATATATAGAAGGCTTCCCATCATCTCGCCGGTTTGCGTCAGACGAAAGAAAGTATCCCCCTGCAGTGGGACAATTTTTGCAATTCCGAAATCCAAAATCTTGACGAGAAAACCACCATCATCCTTTGATGAAAGCATGATGTTGCCGGGCTTCAGGTCTCTGTGCAAAATACCATGGGCATGCGCAGCGCCGATTGCATCGAGCATCTGATCGAAAATAGACATACAGGCAAATTTATTGAGGGCACCATTTTGACGCAAGAAGTCGAGCAGACTTTGCCCATTGACGAGTTCCATAACAAGAAATGGCTGCCCTTGTCGGGTCACGCCGAGGCTCTGCACGTTCAAAACATTCTTATGGTTGAAGTCTCGAAGCGATTTTGCCTCCTGGCTAAGCCGCTTAACCACAGCCGCATCCCCGGACAAATGAGGGTGAAGGAGTTTTATCGCCACAGACGAATTGCTGGCGGTGGAAGTTTGGTCGGCCACAATTGTCGATTCAACGCCGGACGCTTGCACCTCCGCTGTCGCGGCGACAGCTTTACCCGCCTCGCGCATGCGTTCCTCAATATCAATGGCCTCATATACCGTGCTTGTCGCACCTCGCCCAATCAAAGCATTCACCTGATAGCGGTCAGCGAGCAAGGTTCCAATTAATGGATCGATGACTTCAAAATCAAGAACGGCGCCGTCTTCCGGACACTCGGTCAAAATCTCCAGACCGTTTTGACCTTGGAAAACTTTCTGGCATTGAGGGCAAACTTTGCGAAAATCCGACATTAATCGGAACCTCTGTCTTGCGCTTCTATCATATGCCCAATCCGTGGCGTTCGCTGGTGGATAACGCCTGGCTCGTTTTCACACAACTTTCATAAGTCTCCATGAGGATGGTAATACGGTTTCATCAGAGGGGGCGCAGGTTAAAGATGGAAGTCTTGAGGGTTTGGCTTACCGGTGTGAAAAACATGTTCGTGGGCCAATTTGAGCGCGAAAATGAACGCCTTGAAGCAGCTAAGCATTCTTCTACGAGACTGAAAGCAATCAAACATCTTAGCCTCCCCCCTGTCGGTGAGGAGCACAAGAGCGTAATGGACAACGTGCGCGAAGAGATTCCGGTGTTTGCACCGCGGTCGCGCAAAGACATCACGCATCACCGCTTGGAAGCGCTAAGCGCAAAATTCGCAGAATAGCTGAGCGCAAAGTTCGCTAAGTCGAAGCGCAGGGGCGACGCCATGCACCGCCTGGTAATGAGAAAGTAAGGTCGTATTGCGTGCGACCAAAATCGAAAAGTATTCGCCACACCGTAATGGCATTAAAAAAGGAGCTGCGTACCGCTCCTTTTTTTTGCATGTGGCTTCTGAGGGGTCGCATTGCATGCGACCAAATTTTTGGAAAGGCGCATACAATGCCGCAACTATAAAAACGGGCGCGTGCAGCGCGCCCCCACGCTAAAACAAAGAAAAACGGAGATCCGAAGATCTCCGTTTCCCCTCTTCTAATTTCGATTAGATTTAGAAGTCACCCATGCCGGCGCCTTGCGGCATGCCCATGGATTTCTTCTCGTCCGGAACGTCTACAACCAAAGCTTCGGTTGTGAGGAACATGCCAGCAACGGAGGCTGCGTTTTGTACAGCGCAACGCTCTACTTTAGCCGGATCGATGATACCGGACTTGACCATGTCCACATATTCGAAGTTCATGGCGTTGAAGCCCCAACCTTCTTTTTGCTCTTTCACTTTGTCGACGACAACATCACCGGACAAGCCAGCGTTGTCAGCGATTTGGCGAACTGGAGCTTCGAACGACTTAACGACGATCGCGAAGCCGGTGAGTTCATCACCATGAAGAGCTTCTTTTTGCTTCTCGAGCTTCTTAGCTACAGCCAAGAGAGTTGCACCGCCGCCAGGTACGTAGCCTTCTTCAACAGCTGCGCGGGTGGCATTGAGAGCATCTTCAAAGCGAAGCTTTCTGTCTTTGAGTTCGGTTTCGGTAGCTGCGCCGACTTTGATTACGGCTACGCCGCCGGAGAGCTTGGCGAGACGCTCTTGGAGCTTCTCTTTGTCAAACTCGGAATCCGACTCTTCGATTTGGCGCTTGATGACAGCAACACGCTTGTCGACTTCAGCCTTGTTCTCGTTGCCTGCAACGATGGTGGTCTTGTCTTTGTTGACTCTGACTTGACGGGCTTTACCGAGCATCTCGATGGTGACATTTTCGAGCTTGGTGCCAGCTTCTTCAGAAACAACTTGACCGCCGCACAAGATGGCGATGTCTTTGAGCATTTCTTTTCTGCGATCGCCGAAGCCAGGAGCCTTGACTGCGCAGCAAGGAAGAACTTTGCGCAGGTGGTTAACAACCAAAGTTGCCAACGCTTCACCTTCGATGTCCTCAGCTACCAGAACGAAAGGACGTCCCGAGCGAGCAACCTTTTCCAAAACTGGAACGAGGTCGGCGAGCAAGTTTACTTTCTTGTCGACGCAGAGGATGAAAGGCTCGTCCATGACGGCTTCCATTTTCTCAGGGTCGGTTACGAAGTAAGCAGATACGTAGCCTTTGTCGAATTGCATACCTTCGACCACTTCGAGTTCGGTGGTGAGGGATTTGGATTCTTCAACGGTGATTACGCCGTCTTTGCCAACTTTGTCCATTGCATCAGCGATGATTGCGCCGACCGGCTCGTCGTTACCAGCAGAGATGGTGGCAACTTGAGTGATTTCTTTCTTGGATTCGACCGGCTTAGCGATCTTTTTGATTTCTTCAACAGCAGCTTCAGCAGCTTTTTGGATACCACGACGGAGAACCATCGGGTTAGCGCCTGCAGCTACGTTCTTCAAACCTTCTTTGATCATTGCTTGAGCCAAGACTGCTGCGGTGGTGGTGCCATCGCCTGCGTTGTCGTTGGTTCTGGAGCAAACTTCACGCACCAATTGTGCGCCAGCGTTTTCCAAATGATCTTCGAGTTCAATTTCTTTTGCGATCGAAACGCCATCGTTGATGATTTGCGGCGAACCGAATTTCTTTTCGAGAACTACGTTACGTCCGGAAGGACCGAGCGTGATTTTGACGGTATTAGCGACTTGGTCAACACCGCGCTCCAGAGCGCGACGAGCTTGTTCCGCGTATACGATTTGCTTTGCCATTTTTGGATTTCTCTCCTGATTGGAAAAGTTGTCTATAAGTAGACTTAGTTGCTTGACCTAAACTAAAGATTGCGAGTCGGTGATTAGCCGATTACTGCGAGGATGTCGCGCTCAGCAAGAATCAAGTATTCGACGCCGTCGATTTTGACTTCGGTGCCAGAGTACTTAGCGAAAAGAACTTTGTCGCCGACTTTGACTTCCATCGGTTTACGACCGCCCTTTTCGTCGAGCGAACCGGCGCCTACAGCCAGGATTTCGCCTTGCTGGGGCTTTTCTTTAGCTGTGTCAGGCAGGACTATTCCACCCGCTGTCTTTTCTTCAGCTTCAAGCTTCTTGACCACAACGCGGTCTGCCAGCGGTTTCAATTGAACTTTCAACTGAGATGCAGTGCCCAATGGTATATCCTCCAATTTTCGATTCTTATCGCGAGTAAACACTCACTTAGTGTGCTCAAAGGGGTTGTCACGCCCTTCTGGGGAGAAGTGCATACACCCTTGTTACTTGGAAGTTTAACTATGGGATCAAGCCGGGTTCCCGGTTTTGCTCTTTTCTTAATCTTTACTCTGGAAGGGTTTTCGGCGCTATTTCAGACTTACAGTCGCACCGGCTGACCGCTGCGAGACAAATGTCCAATGCTATTTCTTATTACAAAAAAGAACATCACGTCCCAGATGTTTCTATGGGCGTCAAGAACTGAGCCGAACAGCCACATTCAAAGTGGAGCCGTGTTCAAACTTGTAAGGGTGCGTGTTCAAACTTGTAGGGGAGCCGCATGCGGCTCCCTGCCTGGGCGGCATATATGCCGCCCCTACTTAGATCGACGTAGCCTTACTGCTCGCCCTGGCCTTTCTTCTTAACGAGCTGCGGCTGTTTGGTCATCCACGAGGCGTATTCGGGAGCAACCGTTAAGCGGCTCTGCAAGCGGGATTGTCTCTCGTTGACGACCGACATCTTCGCTTGGGTGGCAATCTCTTCCCACGGAATCGGTCCGCTAGCTTGGTATTTGCCGGTCTCTGCTTCCTTGACACGATCGCGACCTTCAAACTTGGCGATGTCCAGAGCCTGCTCTGCGCACTTAGTGAGCTCGGCAGCATTCTCCGAATTGCCTGGATAAGTAGATACGCCGATTGAAACAGTAATCGTGCCGACGCCTGGTGCAGTAGCGTTTCGAATTGTCTGGCGCAAACGTTCGGCAACCTCAGCTGCACTGCTTCTTGGTGTTTCAGGCAGGATTATGGCGAACTCTTCTCCGCCAAAACGGCAAGCGATATCAATGTCGCGCAGCGCGTTTTTGATTACTTTAGCGACGTGTTTAATCGCCTCATCACCCCTATCTTGTCCGAGGTGATCGTTCACCTGAGCAAAATGGTCGAGGTCAATCAGGAGCAAGCCAAACTCGTGTTTGTGCCTGCCTGCTCGCTCTGTTTCCTTGGCGAGTGATTCTTCAAAATGGCGGCGATTGTAGAGCCCTGTGTGTGCATCCAAAATCGATTGAGACGCTGTTGACTCGTGTGTCAAGGCGACGTGCATCGCGGTGGCGACCTGACTGGTTAGTGACTCCAGCAAGTCGATTTGCTCACGGTGAAACGCTCTGGAATCGGTCGAGAAAACCTCGAGCACGCCCAAAGGTTGACCGTCATATAGCATTGGGAGCGCGACAACCGACATAAAGGGCGCGCCGCCCATTGCTCTAGGCAAGCCGAAAGGCTCACGGGCGCCGTCGCCTATGTATTCCGTCTTGCCACTGCGAATGCAATTGCCAGCAATAGTATTCTGCGTGCCCATCTCGAAATCACCCAGGCTGCTGCCGTCGAGTCCTTTGAAGGCTGCCAAATGAAAACCTTGCTTGTTTGCATCGAGCAGGAGAATGGCACAGGTAGTCGTGTTGCCAAGGATGAGTGCGGTGTCTGCCGCAATCTGCAACACATCGCCCACTTCCAGAACACTGCCTGAGAGGGCGCAGGACGTCTTGTACAAGGTGCTCAGTCTTTCTCTTTCGTACTCGCTGCGTCCAAAGAGAATGGAATTAGCGATGGCCAGCGCCACAATGTCGGCGATGTCTTTCAGAAAGTCGATGTAATTGAGGAAAGTCTGATTGTGGACCTCGATGAGAACCCCACCTACTAGTAAGTTAGCGGAGATAAGAGGTAAGGCGATCTGACCGTTGCTGCCTTCGCGGCGCATAATCTGATTGCTGATCTCGGGCGCCTGTTGGAGGTTTTGAACACCAATCGGGGTGCGTTTTTGGACCACATACTTGAGCAAGCTTTCAGCCGAGAAGGGCAAAACCTTCATTTGCTCAAGGGAAGCATCGGAGTATCCTTTCGCCGCCATCAACTTAAGTGCCAGACTTTCGTTGTCGGAAAGGAAAATCGCCACCTTGGCGCCGCCCAGCAGCTCAGCGAATTGCAAGACTGCAGCATCCAAAACGTCTTTCAACCGCAAAGACGCCAACAGAGCCTTCTGCATAGTAACCATGCGCGGCAGAAGGTTGGTTTCACTGGTCATTTACTCTCCCCTTTATGAACGCACGCCCCAAAGCACTTATATAGGGATGCTCCCGGTTTTGGCATTATGCCCCGAATAGCTACACAGGTTTACCATAAACTGAAGCCTTAAATTGCTATTTTATGTTCGATTTGGACTTTTACTTTTCTTGCAGTAACAAATTCCCCCTGACTACGCCCATCCAAGGCATTTGCCGGTGTTATGCAGTGGCGAATAACTGATATCAGTTGAGATCGGTTGAGAAAATTTCGGACAAACTGAGCCATAATTGACGCGACATTTGGAGAGATCGGATCAGTGAGTGACAACAAAGAACCCAACTGCATTTTTTGCAAGATAGTAGCCGGCGAGATACCTGCAAAATTAGTTGCAGAAGACGAACACCTGGTGGCGTTTCGCGACATCAATGCGCAAGCGCCGACGCACATTCTCGTGATTCCAAAACGACATGCAAAAAATATATTGGAAGTAAAAGACACGTCGCTCATTGGACACTTGTTTTCAAAAGCCGGTGAGATAGCGGTGAAGGAGCAGTTGCAGAACGGTTTTCGCTTGATCGTGAATACCGGTGATGATGGTGGACAAACAGTACACCACCTGCATATTCATATTTTGGGTGGGCGTGCAATGAGCTGGCCGCCGGGCTAGTCGGCACTATGTGGCATCACTCGAAAGTGTTATCCCACGCCGATTTTGTAGTGTAATGACAAAATGGACCCGGTTTTAGTTGCTTGAGAACTGGGTATTACCTAATTGCAGGGGCATCACAGCTGATGCGATCCCTGCAAAGGAAAATCAACGGGAAATTTTTCCAGTTGGCTCGCTACTACGGGGAATGCCGCGATGGTTATGCAGCAGAATACAACCGAAACAGAACAAGTTCTCTGGATGGCGGACTGCTATTCTCTTGCGAAGCGCTTTCCAAATCCGCATACCTGGCTCTCGTTGCTGCAGCCGGACGAACCGACGGACGCAAACGACATCAATCCCTTCCATTACTGGTTGTGGATGGAAATTTGGAAGGCTGCCCAAACTGAGCAAAATGCAGCATAGTCAGTAGCCATCTGAGTTACCGATTCTAAGCTTGATTTGCGCGTGTCTCGATGGCACGCGCGAATTGTTTTATATGATCGTGGGGGGGCGCGTTGCACGCGCCCATCAAGATTTTGGTCGCATGCAATGCGACCCCAGGCTTTTCGCTACTTAACGCCGTTCGAAGCGAGTTTTTTCGGCTCGATTTTTTGTGGAACAAGCGCTGCCTTGTCGTGGCGCGAATTCGGCTCAACAGTGGTGTCACTTGCAACAACGGTGCTGTTCAAATCGCTGCTCTTTCCGATTTTCGAATTTGCCCACACCAAACAATTGGTCAGTGAAGCACCTTCTTCTACGACGCAATTGTCGCCCAGAATCACATGTCCCGAAAGTTTCGCGTGAGCTCCAATTTCGCAATTTTTTCCTGTCATCAAAATTGCATCGATTTTTGCAGTTTCATCAATAGTTGTTCCAGCACCGAGAACACGCCCGCCAGCAGGCTTTCCACCATGCTGCGCACCATTTTTCGATTCGCCGGCACATGCATCTGCGGCAAGTTTTACAATGCCTTCAATAGCATCGAAATTTGCTTCAAGGTATTGAGGAATTGCACCTACATCAGACCAATATGTTCCTTTCGCCATCTCAATTCCCAGTACAGGCAAGCCTTTAGCAACAAGCTGCGGAAACAGTTGTCTGCCAAATCCAAATTCACCAGTCTCAGGAATATGCGAAAAAACCTCCGGTTCTAAAATGTATATACCGGTTGAGGCAAGATTGGAAAGAGCGTCTTCCACGGCAGGCTTCTCTTGAAACCCGGTGATGAAGCCATCTTCGTTTTGTACGACAATTCCAAAACGCGTTACATCGTCTACTTTTTTTAGTGCAATAGAAGCGAGCGCCTTTTTGTCTTTGTGTTCTTTGATGATTGTCGTCAAATCAGCATCAGTAAGCAGATCGCCCATCACGACAATGAAAGTGCCATCAAGCAAATGTTCTTTCATCGAGCGCACGCCACCGGCGTCACCCGAGAGTTGTTCTTCATGGCGGAAAGTGAGCTTCATACCGACTTTGTCGCCGCTGCCGAAGTACTCGGTTATCTTGTGCGGCAGGTAATGAAGGTTGGCATAGACCTCATCGATGCCGTGCGCTTTCAATAAGCGCAGCATGTGCTCCATTACTGGCACATTGGCAATCGGAACGAGTGGTTTGGGAACTTGTGTAGTCAGAGGCTCGAGGCGAGAACCCACGCCTGCTGCCAGAAGCATTGCCTTCAACTAAGACCGACCTGCATTCGCAAGCCCTCCCCAACGAGAAAAACCTGGTAAACCCCCATAGTCTACAGGTAAACAATAGCCCTTGTTTACCTTCAAAACCTTTGCAAGCTCTCAAATTCCGGCAAATAGCGCCTCTGTCGGAGTTTCTTAAACAGTGAAATTCACTTTAGCAAGACTGCGACTTGTTTTTGTCGTTCTCAAATATGAAGATCCGGGGCGCCTAAGGTGGTCATGTCGTCTTCCACAAGCAGGCGGGCGCTTTGCACTTTCTCTTTGATCTTGCGAGCGATGTCCAGCGCCAGCCATTCATTGCCGTGGCTCGTCGTGAGCTCCATTTCGGAATTCGCAATCGCATCGTATATATCTGAATCGAAAGCCATCGAGAATTGAGTCCACTCGTTGAGCGTCATATCAGATGGCGACTTGTGTCTTTGTTTGCAGTATTCGACAAGCTCTTCGACAGCTTTCTCTGCTTTCTTTCTATCGACGCCGCGGTCGACGAGAAATTGAATTGCCGACTCACCCGAGACGATCACCGGATTAGATGCGTCTTTCAAAGCATCGACATCAAATTCGAGGCTGGGCAAATAAGAGATCAAAAGATCGATCAAGAAATTGATGTTGTCTGAAATATCGATGGCTGCTGGGACACACTCTTCGAAATCCTGACTGTAATTTATTGAAAGTCCTTTCATTGCAGAGAGTGTTTCTTGCATATCGCCGAAAACCGCAGCCGGTCGCGATCTGAGCACCGCCAGCACTTCCTGGTTGCGCTTGTGCGAAACTTCTTGGTCGTAGAAATGAAACGGACGTGTCTGGCGCACAAAGCCAAATTCTTGGGTCGACCAGGTCATAAGATCCGAGGACAATTGCGAGATGTGCACGCTCAGTATGGAAGCAAACGCGGCGAATTCCATCAGATAGTCGCGATCCGTCGCCGCATCCAAGCCGTTTTCCAAAATGGTGTAAAAGCCCAGATACTGACCGATTCTTTGGCGATCGATAACCTTGCCGTTAGACAGTTGAACATTCTCTGTAAGAGGAAGAGTGTCTAATTTTTTGCGGATTTCTTCTAAACGTTTGAAGTCACGAGCAAAACGCAATTCGTATGTAAGCCAGAAGTCAGCAACCATGATCGAGCGCGCTTTTTTCAGATGCACATACGTAGGAAGGTGAATCTCGGCGTGTTGGTCGGCGAGATCCAAAAGAGTGAAGCGAAGCTGCGCAAGACTTGCGGCTGTCGCTAATGCAGTGTCACGCATCCACAGGCGCGTATCGAGGGAAAGCTGTTCGCGCGGAGTGGAGAACAAACGAACGACTCCAGCGTTGCTGCCGGCTGTTTCTTCCAAATGTCTTTCTACCGCCGAGAGAACGTCTTCGTCATTGCTTTGCAGGATGTTTTCGCCGCCGTTTACACGCTCGCGCAGATTCGAAACAGACGCCGAGAGTGATTCGGCCACTTCCGGATCTATGAGCGAACAGTCGCCCAGCATGCGCAGGTGAGCCTGTGTCGACTGGAGCGTGTATGGCAAAAGTGTCGCTTCGATGCGCGGGTTTTGCCAAAGGCGGCGCGCACTACTCTGCAACGGATCGCCGCCTGTGGCACCGTGGCGAGCTTTTGCTCTCGCATCTTTCAAATCTTGTTCCTGCCTCATGAAATTGCGTCCGATCTTTCGTTTAGATTGAGGTTCTATTTAAACCGAAATCGGACGAAATATCGACTTCCAAGGCAAAAGATAGAGCTATTTGCGTGCGGTTTCGACTTTTCTTTTAGACTTTTCGATCTGCTTTTGATAGCGATTAAGTTCTTGCTTGTAGCGCTTCTGTACTTCTTGAAACTTCATGCTCGTCGAGCTAGGACTGGTTTTGTATTCTCTTTCCATCTTCTTCTTATCTCTATTTTTAAAATCTTGGTATCAACGCGAAGTTTGATCAAGATTGTGTTGTCTAACGCTGTTTCCGCGAGCAGCACTGCTTGTTTTTGAACTTTCGGATTACTACGGTTTCAATCGTCAATCTTGCGATTCAGGAGCAGCTAAGCTCTAAAGCCTTTCGTATTAAGACCGGTGGTCGTCCATTTGGTTCCCGTATGGTCAAAGATCGGGACGGCGCACCGATTAATTGATGCTTGGCGGTCTTTTCCTCCCCACATCAAATACGTATAGCAATGACTATAACACGTTTTAATAAATTTCAAACGCTAAAACTGATGGGTATTTCCGAACACGAAAATTCCAAAAGCTTGATTTCAAGCCAGGGTTGGCTCGCTGTCTCGGTCTTAAGCCGCAGCGTCGGGCAGTTTCAGACTCAAAACGAATGCCACCACCATTGCTACCGCACCGATGAAGTAGGGGCTGGACATGCCAAGGTATTGGAAAGCAAAACCGCCAACAACCGGTCCGGCAATGCGTCCAAGTGTCGAAAGTGACTGACCCACACCGAGCACTCCGCCCGTCTTGTCTTCCGGTGCGAGCTTTGACAACAAGCTCTGATTGGCGGGGTTGTTCAAACCACTGCCGACCGCAAGAAAGAAGAGTGCAGCGCCCAACACCCAGAGGTTGGACGAAATAGGCGTCAGAATAAGCCCTAGAGCCACCATTACGCTGCCGATGCCAATCAGCTTCTTCTCACCGTACTTCTTGTTGAGGCGGTGAATCATGCCGCCCTGGACGAAGACAATCAGCAACCCGATGTAGAGGAACATCATTGTGTTTTCGAAACTACCGAAGTTCAGCTTCTTTGTAGTCAGAAGAACGATCGTCGCTTCCATGTTGGCAAACGCAAAAGTCGCGATAAAGAAGATCAGCAGCGATGTGCGCAACTTGGAATCATTGAGTGTATTGAGAAAGAAGTTTTTTTCCTTGGTGAAACGCTCATTGCCGGCGTTGCTGCGCTGCGGAGGTTCGGGCAAGAGGAAAAACGTAAGCACGAGATCGATGATGCTCAGGGCAGCTGCGACGAAACCAATGGTTTGCAAGTTGAAGCCCATGCTTACGCAACCACCGCCGATTGCGGGTCCGAGCACGAAGCCCAGGCCGAAAGCCGCTCCAACAAGCCCCATGCCCTTGGCTCGATTTTCTTTGGTGGTGACGTCGCTGACATAGGCCTGTGCGACTGCGATATTGGCATTGCCTGCGCCCGCCACTGCGCGCGAGACAAAGAGCATCACCAGCGAGCTGGAGAAGCCCCAGATCAAATATCCAAGAGCTGAGGCGGCAAGGCTGAAAAGCAAAATTGGTCTTCTGCCCACTTTGTCGGACATCCGTCCCCAAATCGGCGTGAAGAAGAACTGGAAAACTGAATAAGTCGCGATCACGCAACCAACTGCAAAATCATCCGCGTGCAGTTGCTGCGCGTAGGTCGGCAACACGGGAATAATCAATCCGAACCCGACCAGGTCGATGAATACCGTGAAGAAGATCAAAAGCAGCGCGGCTTTACCAGCCTTCTTTCCTTTTCCCTCGCCCTCCGGCGCACCTCCGGCAGTAGAGTCTGCCCCTGGTGAATTTTCTTGATTCTGCTGTGCCTCGGGGTTCATAGATTTTGTGTTAGCCAACTTGATTTCCAATTCATTGCTAGTAAAACGCGCGCGACATATTCGCGCCTTCTGATAATCAGAAAAGACAAGTCATGATATTAAGACGAATTGGGATATTAGGTTTGTGACCATGTATCTGTGGTAATTAAAAGTAATATAAGGGCTTTGTCCCTTGTGCCCAGCAATTTGGCGCCCGCGCCCATTTACCATGGCACCCCCAAACCCGGCATCCCCTTTCGGACCTAAGCATGAAGCTTTGTCTGATCTGCAATTTCCAGACAGCAACCGACGGTCAAGATATTTGCCCGCGCGATGGCTCGTCTATGGTCACCGTCGGCGAAGATCCGCTTTTGGGTCTGGTTGTCGAAGGTCGGTATCGCATTGAGTCCGTAATCGGACAAGGTTCGGCTGGTACGGTCTATAAGGCGATCCAAGAACTTATCGGACGCGAAGTAGCTATCAAGGTACTTCACGATTACCTGGTATCCGACGAGGAATTTATCAAGCGCTTCAGGCAGGAAGCAAAAGCGTCCAGCCGACTCAGCCACCCCAATATCATCACCATCTACGACTTCGGCGTTCTGCCCAAAACCGGGCGCCCGTACATCGCGATGGACTTGCTGCGAGGCACGCCTCTTTCTGAGATGATTGCCGATCGCGGCTATTTGCCTATGGAAGAAGGGATTCCTATTTTGTCGCAAGTCTGCGCGGCACTTGCAGAAGCGCATAGACAGGGCGTTGTTCACCGTGACGTCAAGCCGGAAAACATCGTACTTGTTGAACGCAGCGGGCAGAAGATGTTCCCTATAGTTGTGGACTTCGGTATTGCTCGATTGGTACAGGAAGAATCCGACGTCGCCAAAATCACGCGCACTGGAACGGTCTGCGGAAGCCCGACTTACATGAGCCCCGAGCAGTGCACGTCCAGTAAAGTCGACCACAGAAGCGACATCTATTCAGTCGGCATCGTTATTTATGAAACTTTGACCGGCACGGTTCCTTTTATGTCGGACGAATTGGCGAAAGTCATGGCGATGCATTTGACCGACCCGCCGACACCTATTAATAAAGTGCGACCGGATTTGCAGTTTCCGGAGATGTTGGAACGTGTTGTCTCCAAAGCATTATCGAAGAATCCAGATGATCGCTTCCAGGATATGGACGACCTCGCATCAGCAATAACTGAAGCGGCAAAACAACCAGCGGCAAATCCGCTTGCGGTTTCGCAACCACTGCCGGTGCTTCAACCTGGTCCGCTTGCCGCCAGCGAAGACATCGGTGGAACAGTGGCACGCCACAAGACACAAGAAGTAGACAAAGACAGTCGCGAATTCATTCAGCCCAAGCCGAATACCAAAGATTTGGCGACGCGCGCGTTGGAAGAATTGCAACAACGCGCATCGGGCGAATATACGGAATTGAGTGCGGCACAACTTAAAACAACTTCCGCGCAGCAAAGACAAACTGCGCCCAAACATTCAGCACCAAAACACTCATCACAAGCCGTATATAAGAATGCACCCAAAGGCATGGGCTTCGATATCGGCGGAGTCTTGCGCATCGGCGTACCTGTTTTGCTTGGTCTTGTTTTAGTGACGGTGGCAATGTTCTACGCAAATGGTGCGATGAGCAGCAAGGTAACACCGGTTCGCAAGCCGCAAACAATTGCGGATGCGGAAAACCTGATCAAAAACGGCAAAGAAGACGAAGCAATTCCAATCATCGAATTCATCAAGAAGGACTCCAAAGGCAAATTGCCTAAGGCGCAGATGGATAAGATCAATGGTCTCTATTTGAAGATCGCGAAGGCATACGCAGGCGACGATCGCTTTTCAGAAGCGATCTCCATGCTCAACAAAATTCCGCCGAAAACGGCTGATGCCAAAGAGATCAAGAAATTATTGAAGCAGTACAGACGCGCTCAAAACGACAGCGTAAAAAAAAAGTAGCTAAGTCTGCCTCGTAGGGAAGCTGAGAAGCTTCCCGGATAAAACACGCCCTAAGCTGTCGCTTCGTGGAAGGTGCCCATGTCGCGGAATTTCTTCTGGCGGTCGGCACGAACAGCGTCACCCGACAGCGACAGCAATTTCTCCAGCTGTTTGATCACAGCTTTCTTGGCGTTGGCTGCAGCTAAATCATAGTCGTGGTGTGCGCCACCAAGCGGCTCTTCGATCACTTCGTCGATGACCCCCAGGTCAAGAATTTCTCTGGCGGTGATCTTCATCGCTTTAGCTGCATCATCGCGCTTGTCGGCCGAGCGCCATAAGATAGATGCGCATCCTTCAGGCGAAATTACCGAGTAGACAGAGTGTTCCATCATCAAAATGCGGTTGGCGACGCCAACGGCGAGCGCTCCGCCCGAACCGCCTTCGCCGGTGACGATAGCGATTACCGGCACTTTCAGCCCAGATAATTCGAACAAGTTGACGGCGATTGCTTCGGCTTGGTTGTGTTCTTCCGCAGCCATGCCTGGATAAGCGCCTGGCGTGTCAATTAGAGTCACCACAGGCAGTCCGAATTTCTCGGCGTGTTTGAACAAGCGCAGAGCTTTTCTATAACCTTCCGGTTGCGGCATCCCGAAATTGCATTGCTGCTTGTCTCGAAGCGAGCGGCCCTTCTCTGTACCGACGGCAATCACTTTGATATCGCCGAGGTGCAAAAGTCCGGTCACCATCGCAGGATCGTCCATACCCTTGCGGTCGCCGTGCAATTCCATCCAGTTGGGATCCCAGCGGCTGAAGTAATCCCTTGTATAAGGTCTTTGAGGATGGCGCGCAATAGCCAGGTGATCGCTGGCGCTCAAATTCGAATAGAGAGACCGACGCAGATTGTCGTACTGCTTCTTCAGATGATTGATGTCGCTTTCCAGCTCCGGATGGTCGACAAGCTGCTTTTGCAGAGCCTCGATTTGCTGTGCCAGCAATTCCAGGGGCTTTTCAAATTCCAGGGGAATCGCTTTCTTGTCAGTCAACTTACACCTCTACTATTTATTTGATAGCTTTCTTTTAGAGTTTCAAAACTTCTGAGAGCGTCTAAGCGACTATCTCGTCACCGCTTTCTGTTTCTGCGGAGCAGTTTGCGGCTTTTTAGCACTGGTGTGAAACTTAATTAGGTAGGCGAGTTTTTCCTTCAGCTTACTGCGTTCGACAACCATGTCTACTTGTCCATGCTTGAGCAAATACTCAGCGGTTTGGAAGTCGGCCGGCAATTTCTGCCTGATAGTTTGCTCAATTACGCGTCTGCCGGCAAAGCCGATACGTGCACCGGGCTCAGCAATTTGAATGTCGCCCAACATAGCAAAGCTGGCGGTGACGCCACCATATGTAGGTTCAGACAAAATCGAGATGTAGAGCAAACCGGCATCAGCAAAGCTCTTCAGAGCAGAGCTGGTCTTGGCCAATTGCATGAGAGAGAAGATGCCTTCTTGCATGCGAGCACCGCCGGAGGACGAAACAAGAATCAAAGGCAGATTCTTTTCGGTGGCGTATTCGGTGATGCGTGCTACCTTTTCGCCAACGACAGACCCCATGGAACCGCCAAAGTGACCAAAGTCCATCACGCCTAAACAAGCTCTCTCACCATCGATAGTGCCTTCACCAGTGATGACGGCTTCTCTCAAACCAGACTTGTGAGAGGCTTCTTTCTGACGTTTTACATAAGAATCGGTATCGACAAATTTAAGCGGATCGGCTGATTCCAAATGGGCATCGATCTCTTGGAATGAGCCATGATCGACGAGTTGCTCGATACGCTGCATGGCACCGATGCGGAAGTGATACTGGCACTTCGGGCAGACTTGCAGGTTTTGGCGCAATTGACTGGTATACAAAAGCTCGCGGCACTGAAAACATTGCGTCCAGAGAGCGCAATATTCGTCTGTTGCGAGCGGTAATTTGACTTCTTCGGCTTCACGTTGCTTCTTACGCGACGCAAACCATTCTTTCAAGTCCATGCAGCTGAATCCAGTTTGACTTTAGTGCCAACGCCAGGTCTTGCGCGGGCATATCCCCCTGAAAACTACCCAGCGGGTCGTCTAGGGCTTATGCTATGCAAGCAGGCAGTGATTATATCAAATAGATGCAGATACCTAGGTTTTTCATAGACTCAGAGTCATACAACGAGAACTCCTCGGGCGCCCTAATAGACGATCCCAAGGTGGTCCATCAAATCGCAAGAGTGCTCAGGCTGGGCATTGGAGCACCGGTAATCTTGCTTAACGGCAAGGGAGATTTGTTTCATTGCCGTATTGAAAACCAGAATCGCGATAGCGTAGCCCTTTTCATCGAGCGTAAAGAGTCGCAAAGCCTTGAAGAAGCAAGCGAGTTGACGGTTGCCATGCCGCTTATCAAACCTTCTCGTTTCGAATGGGCCTTGGAAAAACTTACTGAATTGGGCGCCACGACCATCATTCCACTCGTTACACAGCGAACCGTTCAAAAACCCGACGCTGAAGATGGCAAGAAGAAAGACGGCAAGAATCGCAATGTCAAGAAAGAGCGTTGGGAGTCAATCGTCAGAGAAGCGGCCGAGCAATCAGAAAGATTCGCGATACCAAAGGTGGTTGCACCGCAAAATTTCAACGACTACTTGAACGACATTCTTCTTGCAAAAGATTCAGAAAGTGGCACAGAAGATCTGCGATACATATTTGCAGAACGCAACGAATGCCCCCATCTGTCCATGCACCTTTCCAAGGAGAAAGCAGCTCGTGGATTGGCGAAAAAAATATCGCTCTGCTTTGGACCGGAAGGCGGATTTACTGATGCCGAGCTTTTGCGCGCAGCTGAAACAAGTCTAACCTTCGCATCTCTCGGAAAATTGATTTTGAGATCGGAGACTGCGGCAGTTGCTGCTGCTGCCATTGTTAGCGCTATGCGCGATCTAAAAGAGATCTAAAAGCAATTGGATAGCAGCCAAAACATACCAGTGATACCACCCATAATGCGCACCACTGGAGATACTACCAACAAGCGCATATACATCAGCAATGCATTCGCTATATCTTTTTGTGAAAACGCTTGCAAATAAAGGGTTTTCGGCTACGAACGTCAACTTGAAAATGGTGCTTCTGTGGTATCAAAACACTCGTTTACGATGAGCAGAATTTCCAGAAAAATTCGCTGTTTGACTTGACAAAGCGGTGTGTTGCGAGGCTTAATAGTAGGCGTTTTTAAATGTCAGTTTAAGCAGAGCAGAGTGGGTTTACGCAAATCGCTTTGCTTCTCCAGGAAGGCATGAGTGTGGCTAGCAACCTAGCTCGTATCCGAGGTGCAATGGGCGGCAACAAAGTCACCCTAATCGCAGTAGCGAAAAGCGCTTCGCTTACACAAATCGAAGAAGCATTCGAGAATGGTGTCACCGAATTTGGTGAAAACAGGATCCAGGATGCAATCGATCGGCGCACAAAATTGCCGGAGCGCATTGCCGCCAATTGCAATTGGCATTTTATCGGTCATCTGCAGACCAACAAGGTGAAGAAGGCAGTTGGATATTTCCAGCTTATCCACTCGGTCGATTCGCTTCGATTAGCTTCTGAAATTTCTTTGGAAGCTAGCAAAAAAAATATGGTGCAATCAGTACTAATTCAAGTTAAGATACTTACTGATGATACTAAATCTGGTTACACCCCAGAGACGTTGAAGAAAGAGATGGCTGATTTGCTTAAGCTGAGCAACATCAAAATCGAAGGACTGATGACCATCTCGCCCTTGATCGAAGATCGCGATACATGGTTTGAATGCTTCAACGGACTTAGAAATCTTCGTGACGAGCTGGCGCAAAAACACTCACTCGAACTGAAAGAACTTTCGATGGGTATGTCAGCGGACTGGCTGGAAGCCGTAGAAGCAGGATCGACGATGGTCCGACTCGGCAGAGCAATATTTCAAGTTTGATCCCCGCTACAAGCGGATTTCGGATAAGGGAAGGAAAGCAAAGTTATTTCGGCGAGAGGGTAAGGAGGGACGCAGTGAGCATAGTTACAAAGCTAAAAAGTTTTTGGTTCGGTCCGGCAGACAACTACGACAGAGAAGATTTCGAAGATTTGTTCGACACTACTGACGAAGTTTATGCCACCAACGGACAGCTGGCATTGGATAAGGCGCCGATGGATGCTGTAAAGCCGCCTTCGGTCAGACAGCCTTCAAACAATTACGGCAGTCAAGTCGTGACGCACCCAAGCGCTCAAGCAGCCAGCGAAGTGTTGGTTATCGAGCCGCGTCAATTTGAAGAGTCTATCGACATTGTTGAGCATCTCCGCGGACGCAAATCCGTGTTGCTCAACTTGCACATGCTGGACAACGAAAACAGCCAGCGTGTAGTCGATTTCCTCTCCGGCGCTTGCCACGCAATCGACGGTCACCAACAACGTATCGGCGAAGGCGTGTTCTTGTTCGCACCATCCTCGGTGGTAATCCAATCCGAATCGACCTCCTCAAAGGCGATTAAGGATGCATTCTGGAACAAAGCAACAACCATCTAGGCAATCGATAGACATCCCAGGAATCAGTAAAGAGCCGCCTTCTGGGCGGCTCTTTTATATGTGATTATGTTTCATTTCCATATGAGTTCTAGTGGTGCCACACCACTCACATCATGCCCAAGGCGAAAAGCCGGAATAAAAAAGGCATCACCGGTGATGCCTCGTCCAAAACAGTTGATTATGTTTCATCGAAATGAAACTTCCCCAACCTATTTAATAGCGTTTGTGAACCAGTTGCTCGGATTGCTCGCAGCCTTATTGCAATAGATGCTGAAATGCAGGTGAGGACCGTTTGCACGACCGGTCTGACCGATTCTTCCAATCAATTCTCCGGCTTTTACTTGTTGTCCTTTGGTCACATGCAGTTTTTGCAGGTGAATGTAGAACGACACGATACCCTGACCATGATCTATAGCAACACAATTACCGTGAAGTTTAAAACCAGTCCTAGCCAATACCACTACGCCAGGAGCACATGCCACTACAGGTGACCCCAATCCGCCGGCAAAATCCAGCCCGGAATGGAAATAATCTTTGAGAAATTTGCCATTCACCGTCCGCCGAACACCAAAGGGGGTCGAGGTTCTAGCCTTTGAGGGGCGGGTGAAATCGGCAGTCCAAAATCGCTGTGGAGAGCAAGTCTCTTTCGCGGCATTGACCGCTTCTTCCTCCCCCGGCGATGTATTGAAATTGTCTTTTGACTTCGGCAGAGTCAAATAGCGCATCTGAAACTTGCCGTCCAATACTTTCAGCTTCGTCGAGGCATTGTCGTTCTTGAGTGTATAGACGCCGGGGTCGAGTTCGAGAGAAGGCGCCAAAATAGCTTTGTATATATGTTGTCCATCTCCTCCGCCTTCAGCGCCAGGAGATGGAAACAATTTATAAGTCTGTCGCGCGAACGTGAAAGTCGGTGAATCCTCAGCCGTCTCTGTCTTGTAGATAACTTCTATCGGTTGCCCTTGCTTCGCAGAGGAGGAAGATAGCGAAAGCTCGGCGCAATCGGCAGCTGTAATTGCGGACAGCGAGACTGCCAGGGATAGACCTATCCCATACAATCGGCGCAAGACTAAATTCGGTTTTAGCGAATTGGTCAAGTTGAGGGGATTCCTAGAAGAGCTGAGTCGAACTATTTCTTTTTCTTCTCTGGCTTCTCAGCTTTTTCAGCCTTCTCTGCCGGCACCAATTGGTCGATGGCATCGGTAAGCGCGTCCACCTTTTCCATAGGAATGGCAACACCCTTCTTGGTCGGCTTTTCTTCTTGATCCTTATCGAGATACCACTCGCGAATATGCAGGTATCGGGTACCGCGATATTCACCAACGTAGACGTTGATCGACTCACCGCGAGCCTTTTCATGCACTGTAACTCTCTCATCAAGAGATCCGTCGGATGGACCGATTTGCGAAATAGCATCTTTCAATGCTTCACATTTCTCCACCGGTAGTGCCACACCTTTTTTGGTAGGCTTCTCTTCTTGATCTTTGTCGAGATACCATTCCCGGATGTGAAGATATTTTGTTCCGCGATACTCGCCGATGTAGACGTTAATCGTCTCGCCTCGAGCCTTTTCATGAACAGTGATACGCTCTTCCAATGGATGTTCCTCCTCACCACTAAGTCTGAGAGTTTTGTTCTTAACCGATTTATCGGCGACTCAAGACTCTAAACGGGTCTATTTCCTTCTTCAATCTGCCACTTGAAAGACAATCTTTAACTGATCTCAGTATATCTATTACTTTAAAAGATCTAGATCTGATAATCATAAGGATCAAGATCTTAGGTCAAGATCTCTAATGGTTATCTGTCACTGATACTTACAACTTATGAGCCAATTTATAGATCACGTCCAAATCAGCGTACGTTCCGGCGACGGCGGCAACGGTGCCATCGCTTGGCGACGAGAGAAATACGAGCCTCTAGGGGGTCCTGCCGGGGGCAATGGGGGGCGAGGGGCTCATGTCTATATTGAGGCGACAAACGACCTGACTACGCTCGTAGAGTTTCGTTTCAAAGCGATTTTTGAGGCTGAGAACGGCGAGCGAGGCCGTACCAAGAACCAGCACGGCAAACAGGGCAAGGATCTCGTCATCAGGGTGCCAGTCGGTACTCTTATCCGGGACAGGAATGACGGGCACGTCATTGCCGACCTGGTAGCCCCCGGTCAGAGGGCACTTGTTGCCGAGGGCGGGCGCGGCGGCCGGGGCAACAGCATGATGGCCACCCCCACCAAGCGTTCGCCTTACTATTGCGAGCCGGGAGAAAGGGGGGTCGAGAGACTTCTTGAACTGGAATTGAAATTGCTTGCCGATGTCGGCTTGATTGGCCTGCCCAACGCGGGCAAATCGACACTTTTATCAGTCATCTCCAATGCCAAACCGAAAATTGCGGCGTACCCTTTCACGACCTTAGAACCCAATCTGGGTGTGGCATACGATCAATCTGGAAAGGCCTTCGTCGTCGCCGATATTCCGGGGCTCGTTGAAGGAGCTTCGAGTGGCGTGGGATTGGGACACGATTTTCTCCGCCACATCGAACGCACAAGAGTGCTCGTACACATGGTGGACAGCAGCTCCGAGACGATCGAAGAAGATATGAAAACAATCCTCAACGAACTCGATCTCTTCAGCGACAAATTGAAGGAGCTACCGCGTTTGGTGGCACTCAACAAAATAGATCTTATGGATGCGGATGAAGCTGAAGCCCTTAAACAAAGGGTCGAGAAGTTTCTCAAAAAACAGTACAAAGGAAAGGAAGAAAGACTTCAGGGCGTTCATCTTATATCTGCGCAAGGACAAATCGGCGTAAGAGAGTTGATTGCCATATTGACCCGCAAACTGGAAGAGTTCAAATCGCCCGAGCCCGTGGTCGATCCATCGATCGTAATCAGTGACGAAGCAGCCTCGGAAAGACCGGATGACTCTTTTGAGATCATGAGAAAGAAGAATGTTTTCTTCCTCACTGGTCATCGCGCCGAGAAAATCGTCGAGGTCACCAACCTCAAGGAGCCGGAATCCCTGGCGCATATGTTTAATGTCTTGCGAGCAATGGGAGTCATCGACGCTCTGCTGCAGGCTGGAGCATCGCAAGGTTCGGAAGTCGTCGTCAACGGAATCACGTTTTCTTTCGGCGACCATATGTAAATGCGCTCGTAGGCGACGCGCATTTACATGCGCTCGTAGGGGACGCGCATGCGCGTCCCTGGCAGGGAGCCGTATACGGCTCCCCTTTTATGAAGAAATCGCATGCGGCTCCCATACAAAAATTCGCAACAAAAAACCGCCCGGTAAGAGCGGTTTCTAAAACTCAGTTGAAGAGTCGAGTTTAGCCTTCAGCCTTCACTTCTTCTTTCTCAACACCATCAGCCTGTCTTTCGGCGCGGCGAATATTTGCTGCTTTAGCTTGAACTCTTTTCTTTTGCTTGCGAGCCAGTACTTTTTCAGCTCGCTTCATTCCACGTTGCTGTGCCATTTTTTCCTCCAGGCGGTTGAAGCGACAATTTGAGACAAAACTCATAATGCGCGCGTCGATAGGTCTCTGTGTTGGCGCATAGCCACCGGGAACCTGAGCTGGATGCGGATGCATCAAAACAGAACGTCGGTCCCGACATATAGACGCAATATTCTACTACACCCAGAGATTGCCAAGGTACTCGATGCCGTCCGGGTCACCGAGTGACAGGTTTTTCAGAATGTACTCAGCGACCGGCGGAAAGAGCGTTACTTTCTCAAGGTCATCGATGGGTATGTAGTCGACCCCGGCAAGAACCGGCTCATTGCCGACTTTCATGACGCCGCCTATCTCTTTTGCCTTTAAATAAACATTGACAATGTGCCTAGAGCGGTCGGGGGCGATTGCTTCGGACAGGAAAAGGAAGCGAACCACTTCAACATCCAATCCAGTCTCTTCTTTGATCTCCCGAACCGCACACTCAGCAAAGGTTTCGCCATATTCAAGCCGACCGCCCGGCAATACCCAATATTGCCGATTGCCCTTGCGGTGGCGAACCAACAATATTTTTCTGTCTGGCGAAATCACGATTACTGACACTCTCGTAGTCGGGATCGTGTATCCAGGTTTTCTCCTGAAACGTGTTCTAGCCAAGCGGTTAGACCTGATTGTCGTGAGGGATTCCGTTTAGTTTTTCGGGCGCACTGCACGTTGTTATCGCATTCTTAGCCAAATTCTCTATTTAGCTTTCTTTACAGCGCCACTTCTAATTGAATTTTACGCCATTTGAAAGGAAGCTCCAGCCATATAAGTTTTTTGGGCAATGAAGCCACGTGCCTGGCACCGCGCTGGCTGCAAGCGCTGCCGAGAGGAGACAATTCTTACGCTTGCAGCACTATCAATGCCTGACAGAGAGCCGCAAGTGTAGAAACGCAAAGACCGCCGGGCAATGTTCAGAATCTTATATGCTGTTCTGTTACTGTTAGAAATCTGCTGGCAGAATTGTCCGGGCGACGGTTATTGCGCGCCTGTGCGGCGAGATAGGCGAGCGCCTTGGCGACGAGTCTCAATCCAGCGATTGCGCTTTGGAAGGGTTGCAAAGAATCTGATGAGTGTTGAAAATTTAGAAAAAGAGCTGAAAGAACTGAAGGATAAAGCCCTGGCAGATTTTACCCAGGCACAAACTTCAGCCGCTTTGGAAGAATTGAGGCTGCTGTATCTCGGGCAGAAAGGCTCGCTAAGCACCATTATGCGAGGGCTTTCGAACATCGATAAAGCTGCCCGTCCGCGCATTGGACAACTGGCGAACGAGATAAAGCAAGAAGTAGAAGGCGCTCTGGAAAAGCAAAAGAACACGCTTTACAGGAGTGAACTGGACGCTCGCCTCAAAGACGAAGGCATCGATGTGACTTTGCCTGGACGCGCAATCGCCCAGGGGCACCTGCATCCGCTCACTCAAGTCACAGAAGAAATCATCAGCATTTTTTACGGCATGGGTTACGAAGTTGCCGAAGGTCCGGAAGTCGAGACCGACTATTACAATTTCGATGCTTTGAATACACCGCTCAGTCACCCGGCCAGAGATGAGCAAGACACGTTCTATACCAACGTCGGACCGCAAGTACTTTTGCGCAGTCAAACCTCGACAGTGCAAATTCGTGTCATGGAAAATAAAAAGCCGCCGTTGAAAATCATTTCTCCCGGACGCGTTTATCGCAACGAAGAAGTCAACGCTCGCAAATACCCGCTATTTCACCAGGTCGAAGGCTTGCTTATCGATAAGGATGTTACCTTCGGACAACTGAGCGCGACTCTCAATGAGTTTATCCGTTTGCTTTTCGGCAAGCCTCTCAAAACCAGACTTCGCCCCGACTTCTTTCCATTCACAGAGCCATCTGCTGAATTGGACAGCCAATGCCCGTTTTGCATGGGCAGTGGTTGCCGCACTTGCGGTCACCGCGGGTGGTTAGAACTTTTGGGTTGCGGATTGGTCGACCCTAATGTTTTGCAAGCGGTCGGAATTGATCCGGAAGAATGGAGCGGCTTCGCATTCGGTATGGGCGTTGAGCGGCTGGCAATGCTGAAATACGGTGTCACAGACATCCGCAATTTCTTCACCAATGACGTGAAATTCCTGAGCCAATTCTAAAAACAATCGAGCCGACAGTTGTCGCACTCGATACACGAAATACATCTCAAACCAGCTAAATCTCAAGATTTCAAAGGACACAAAGGGCGTTACCGCAATGAAGCTTTCATACAAATGGTTGAGTGAATTTGTCGATCTCTCAGGGATTTCGCCTGAAGAAGTAGCTGAAAAGCTGACAATGAACGCTTTCGAGGTGGAAGACATTCACACCGTTGGTGCCAACATTACAGGCCCTCTGGTAGTCGGAAAAATTCTCGAAATTCACCAGCATCCTAATGCCGACAAAATTCGCCTGACTAAAGTGCTTCTCAAAGAGGACGCAGAGCCGGTCGAGATTGTTTGCGGCGCGTCGAATATAGAAGTTGGACATATTATTCCGGTGGCACTTCCAGGTGCAATCGTAATTAATAGAAAGGACGGCAGCCCACTTCCGATCAAGCGTTCCGAAATTCGTGGTGTCACTTCAAACGGCATGCTCTGCTCGCCTTCAGAACTGGGACTGCAAGGCTTTGATGTCGACGGAATTCTCATTCTGTCCGACCTGGAAGAGATCTTGATCAAAGGCAATGGCATCAAGATTGGTGCCGATGCAAAAGAAGTTTTAGAACTCAGTTCGGACTCCGTTCTCAACGTAGGTTCTCGCTCGAACAGAGGCGACGCACTGTCTGTAATCGGACTGGCGCGCGAGGTTGCTGCTTTGACGGGTCGCCCAATGAAAGTCGCAATTGCGGATCTGAGCAAACACGGCAAGCTAATCAAGCCTGAGCAAGCCATAACTACCCGTATTGAAAGTGAAGAAGATTGCCCCCTTCTCACCATCCGTTATATAGAAGGGTTGAAGGTCGGTCCGTCACCTCAAGAAATTGTTCGCAAGTTGGAAGCAATCGGCGTGCGTTCAGTCAACAATATCGTCGACATCACCAACTATGTGATGCATGAAATGGGCCAGCCTCTGCACGCTTACGATGTTTCCAAACTAAAGAGCAAAGTTATACAGGCTCGCCGCGCCAAGGCCGGTGAAACCCTCGTCACCATCAACGAAAGAGAGCAAAAACTCACAGACGAAGTTCTTGTAATCGCCGGCGAAAATGAAGTACTCGGTGTCGCAGGAGTCATGGGCGGCAAAGGTTCTGAGATTTCCGACGACACTCATACCATTGCTCTTGAAGCGGCAGCATTCTCGCAAGCGCGCGTGCGTAGAGGAAGCAGACTGCTCGGATTGTCCAGCGACAGCAGCCTGAGATTCGAGCGAGGCGTTGATGTAGAGTCCGTTATCGCAGCTTCTGACAGGGCTGCCAGTCTGATAATGCAATATTGCAGCGCCACTAAAGACGGTGCAGGCTTTGCGGAGATGGCAAAGTCGGGCAAAGAGACAGTTGAGAAAACCGTCGTATCGGTGCGCATGCCCAGAGTTAAAAAACTGCTGGATATTGATTTGACAGCAGATGCAGCGGGCAAACTCATCGAGCCGCTCGGCTTCGGATATGAAGCAAAAGGCGATCAGTTGTCCGTCAAAGTGCCCAGTTTCAGGTCTGCCGACGTGACACGCGAAATAGACGTGATAGAAGAAATCGCTCGTATTTACGGCTTTGACAAATTGCCCAGCGTAATGCCGACCAACACGATTCCGCCGCAAGCGCCGAACCAAACGCTCAACAAAATCAAGCGATCGCTTTTGGCATCAGGCTTGAGCGAAGCTTGGATATCAAGTTTGGTGCGCAGCGAGAGCAAAAAAGGAGAAGATAATCCGCATGGTTTAGCTACTCTCGAAAATGAAGAGCGACTGGTTGCAGTGCTCAATCCGCTTTCAGAAGACCACGAAGTATTGCGCCAGAGCTTGATACCTGGTCTAACCCAGACTGCTGCCTACAACTACGACCACGGCAACAAAGATGTTTTTCTCTTTGAAATTGGACGCATTTATCTGAAAAAAGATGCAAAAGAGGTGAAGCAAGAGCGTGGCGAAACGGGCGTGGAAGAGCGCACCAAGGTTGCCGGTTTGCTCATGGGCAAACGCTCCTCCAGCTTGTGGCAGACAAAACCAACTGCAGCGCCTGATGCCGCAGCCAAGTATGAAACGGTGGCTGAAGAATCGCATGACTTCTATCGCGCCAAAGGTGTCGTCGAGCAACTGCTATTGCAGGCCGGCGTTGATTTAGCGCGCGTCAAATTCTTCCATTCCAATCGTTTGCCTGGATGTCTGCATCCTTTTAGAGCCTGCGAGATCATCTGGTCGAAAAATCCAAACGTCACAGCCAACGCTCCTGAGGCACAAGTAGTCAGGCTCGGCTTCGTCGCCGAATTGCATCCAGGGTTTACCGACAGCTTAAAATTCACCGAGCGCGCAGCTGTATTCGAACTGGATATCGATCAGATACAGAAATTGACAGTAGCGCCGACATTCTCGCAATTGCCTTCGACCCAGCCACTCTCTCGCGATCTGACCGCAGATGTGGATGTGGCTCTCGACCACGCTTCTGTAGAATCTTGTATTCGATCAGCTGCAGGAGGTACCCTCAAGCAGGTCGATCTAGTCAGCTTGTTCCAGCTTAGCGACGGTAAGAAAAGCCTTTCTTATCGACTGCTTTTCTCCGGCGATCAGGAGCCATTGTCCACCGAAGAGGTCGACAAGCGTCTGGCAAAAATCAGAGAAAGTCTGCAGTCCAGGCTAGGCGCTTCATTCAGGCTGTAATAACGTAGATTTCTGCGTGGAGTTTTGATGTATCGTCTGACTATACGGACGTCTTGGCCGCTTTTGGCGGCGCTTATCTTGTTTGTCATCGGGCTGAACTACGGGCTGCCCAAGGTTTTCCATGCCAATTGTTTGGAAGTGCCTCTGCTGCCGCTTCTAGTCATCGAAGTCGGTGCCAGCCTGGCTGCCGCCGTTCTTTTCTACGGTGAAGCCTCGCCCATTCAAGTCATCAAATTATCTCTTGTCATTCTGGCACTCGCCGGTGCGACCGCCGGGCTTACACATCTCGTAAACGACGCTGTGTTCACTTCCATACGACTGCGCCCAGGCTCACAGGCGCCGGTTTTGAACATAAATTGGGTATTTTTGTTGACCGTCAACGTATCGGCAATTTCCGTCGCAAAAGCCCTTATCGTGCTGAGCGCCTCGCACACAGGCTCTCGCAAGAGGCATAATCGTAGCGACAGCGACAGATAATAACGAAACAGCGCTTTCAAGGGGCGATTTCGGTCTTCAAACCTGTTCAGTTTGCACCGTAAACCCTGTGTGACAGGGTATATTGAACTTAGTTTTTTATATAGATCTCAAGGACCGATCTTTTAAATGTACAAACTGGTCGTTCGAAATTGGATTTGGTTCAGCGCAGCCATCGTGCTTGCCCTCCTTCTAACTTTCGGAGGCACACAGTCGCCCTGGAAAGATTTGACCTTCAGCGTCAACGCCGCGACACTGGTGCTTGCACAGCTCGGCGCTGCGTTGCTTTTCAGCCGTATATGTTTTGAGAATGGACGCCTCAACCAATTACTTCAGGTTGCAGGCGTAGGTTTTGTATCCATACTCGTTTTGTCTGCACTGGGAGTTGCAATTGGCGGGCACTTTGCTTTTGTAGCGCCAATGAAGCTCACGTTGCCTGTCGTGCCGCTCGTCGTAAGCTCTGTGTTTGGTATCGGTGCCGCCGTCGCCCTTTTTAGGCTCGAGCCATTGTCGGTTTATTCGGCAGGTACTGACACGGGCGAAGAAGAGTCTGTTCAAGAACAATCCGAATCGAAAGGCGCAATCAAACTCGGAAAGACCAAGGCGAAAGCCGCGACGTCGTCTACCAAGCTGCGCGGAATTCTGGACAAGTTAGATGCTGAAGAAGAAAAGCCGCCAGCAAAGCCAGAACCACCAGCGAAATCTCCCGTTCAAGAAATCGACGACGAGAGAAGATCCGCCGCTTCTGCTACAGCAACTCGATTGCAAGCACAGAAGAGAAAAAGCACCAGCACATTTACCAAACTGCAGGCGCTGAGCGCCAGTGGTACCGGTGGCCATCGCCCGGAAGACGAAGCAGCAAATCAAGAAAGTTTGAAGGACATCCTCGACAGACTAGATGATGAGCCGCTTTCGATTATGGACGAACCGCTTACCCAAATGGAAAGCGACCAAGGTGTTGCCGAGGAAATTCCGCCAGAGCCGACGGCAGCAGCAGCAGAGCCTGCGAGCAGCAGCTCGCATATGGATCTTGGTTCGCGCTTGATGGGCGCCATCACCAAAAACCAGATGCCGAGCCTGGAAGCGCCAGAACCAAAAGCAGAGGCGAAGCCAGAACCCAAGCCAGAGCCGGAACGCTTTGAGTTCAAACCGGAGCCGAAACCTGAACCGAAACCCGAGCCCAAGCCGGAGCCAAAACCCGAGCCCAAGCCGGAACCAAAACCTGAGCCCAAGCCGGAACCAAAACCAGAGCCCAAGCCGGAACCAAAACCTGAGCCGAAGCCGGAACCGAAACCCGAGCCGAAGCCGGAACCAAAACCCGAGCCCAAGCCCGAACCTGTTTCGCGTCGCCTCGATGATGACGAAGACGAGGACAAACCGCTCTTCGACGAAAATCTCGACAGTGATGTCGACGACATCTTTAAAAACCTCGCTCCTGAAGAGGCTCTTCGCGAAGTAGGCTCCGCGCCCGCTGCGAAGAAGAAAGAAGAAGAGGAAGAAGCTGCCGATATCGATGCAATCTTTGCCAAGGCCCGCGAGTCCGGTGCTGGAAAAGACATTTCATTCGAACCAGCAGCCAAGACTGAAGAAAAAGCAGAAAAGACATTGCCGTCGCGGAGACTTGACGACGACGAAGATGAAGACAAGCCTCTCTTCGAACACGGCGTTGACCAGGACATCGAAGAGATCTTCTCGAATCTAGCACCAGAAGAAGCTCTAAGAGAAGTAGGAACAGGAAAAGCAAAACCTGTCACCGATACTGGTGAATTGGAAGTTGTAGCGCAGAAAGAAGCAGCAGCCGCCGCAGCCGCAGCTGCCGCTGCAGCAACTCCGTTGCCGAACGATCTTGCCAAGCCGGTCAAAGAAACAGCAATGTTTGCCAAGCCGGATCTCAATGCCATGCAAGAAGCTGCGACCCCACCTGTAGGTCCTGATGGCAAGCCGACTAAGCCCAATCAACTCAAAGAGTTTGGACGCCTTTCCAACAAGTCTGCAGCCGAGCCGACAACAGGGGCTGATTCCGTCGGCACCATGAAGACTGTCGGCAAGCTGCTTCTCGATGTTTCCGTTGTGGAAAGCATCATCAAAGCAGAAGAAGAGCAAAGAACCATCGGTGCGAATCTTGCCACCGCAAGAGTCATCAGCGCTGCGCGTGGTGAAGGCATTCAAGCGTTGTTGAATCACATCGACACTTTCCCTAACGTTTACGGCAGTTTGATTGTCGGTCACGACGGTCTCGTGATTGCCGCCTCGACCCGCTCAGACATGGATAAAGACACGTTGGGCGTGCTTTCTACTGCACTGCTCAGCACCAGTAACCTCGGCACCAACAAGCTCGAAATCGGCAAGTTGAGACAGATGGTCTTGCTCACTGATTTGAAGGGCGAGCTCAAGGTTACAATCCTCACCGACGTTGATGTCGGCATCCTCGCGGTGTTTGCAGATCAATTCTCTGTCGGTGGTCTCGACAATCTCGTCGAAGCAATTCAAGAAACCATCAACGGTTAATCAAATCGAAATCCAAAGCCTCAAAGAAGCTTCTGCATTTGCGGAAGCTTCTTGCTTTAGAAGTTCCAACATCTTCGGAACAGTGAATCCGCAAAACCTCGCTGAAGTTTTCGGTAACCATTAGTCTCTTCGACATTAAATAATCGCGCGCCAACTATGTGACAGTGCAACAATTATGCCTTTCAATCCTAGAAAGAGAGGGATTTAGCTATGACGTCACCAAGAGAAGCTGTCGCATTGCCTCGCGTTGGCGAAAAGGCACCAGATTTTACCTGTGAAGCATTTCCCGAAGGCAAAATCAGCCTTTCCGACTACCTCGGAAAAAAGAATGTCGTGCTGGCTTTCTATCCGAAAGACAACACACCAGGATGCACAAAAGAAATGTGCGCCATCACTGAAGACTATTCTAAGTTTGAAAGCGCAGACACTGTCGTCTTCGGTGTATCAACAGATTCGGTGAAGAGTCACGAAGGCTTTGCTGCCAAGTTCAATTTGAAACAGCACCTGCTCGCCGACCACACTCATGAAGTTGGTCGCAAATACGGCGTTGTTGCAGAAGACAAAAATACAGCAAGCCGCGTGCTTTTCCTTATCGACAAGAACGGCATCATTCAATACGTTCATGAAGGCATGCCGGAAAACGCAAAAGTGCTGGAAGAAATCTCCAAGCTTTAACCTTTGCTTGGACCTGCTTCTTTCAATTTGTCTACGACAAGTTGAGGCGTGATTACTTCAGGAAGAACGATAGGCGACGATCCTTTGCCTGCTGGAAAGACCACATAGAGCGGCACTCCGGAGCGTTGAAATTTCTGAAGCAGCTTAGAGATGGTTTCATCTCTTCGAGTCCAGTCAGCTTTCATTGTCACCACATTCAGTGCTTTAAGCTGCTCAACAACCGGAGCACTGTCTAGTACTGTCTTCTCGTTGACTTTGCAAGTGAGACACCAGTCTGCGGTGAAATCCAGAAGAATAGTCTTGTTCGCTGCAATATTCTTGTCCAAATCATCAATGCTGAACGGCAGCCAGGTGATACCAGACTCAGTGACAGCGGTTTTGGCTGTCGCAGGTTCTGAAGGCACATTACCCATCAGGTCTGGACGCGAAAGAACGAAGACATACAAGCAAACCGCCGAAATAACACCTGAAATCGACCATACAACTGCCTTTCGCTGAGTAGTTGAAGACAAGTCAGTGAATCGAGCAGAAACCCAAACTGCAAAAGCGATACCAGTAAGAAAAAAGCCAACCGATTGAACTCCGCTAGCTCCCACTTGTGCACCAACGACACTTAACAGCCAGGCGACGGTGGCAAGAAGGACGAATCCCATGGCTTCTTTGAACTTTTCCATCCATACGCCTGGTTTTGGAATAAAGCGCAACCAGTTTGGATTGATAGTAAGCAGCAGGTAAGGCAAAGACATTCCCAAACCCACGGCTTCAAAGATTCCGAGAATAACAATGGGCGATTGCGCAAATGCAAAACCGACTGCCGGTCCCAGCGCAGGCGCGGTACAGGGCGTAGAAAGAACAGTCGCCAGAACGCCTTTGAAGAAGGTTCCAGTCAGTCCTTCCTTGCTGGCAAGTTTGTCGATTTGAGCTTGCCCCGGATTGACGGTGACGTAGAAGAGTCCAAATAAGCTAAGCGAGAAAATCATGATGATAGTCGCCATCGCGATTACGAATGGCGGGTACTGCATTTGAAATCCCCAGCCTACTGACTGTCCAGCCTCACGGGCTGCCAGTACAACACCGCCTAAGACTAGGAAAGAAGAGAGTATACCGGCAGCAAAAACGAGACCTTGTAGACGAACGCGACCTGGCTCATCGTCGACTTGCTCCATCAAGCTAATGATTTTGATCGCGATTACAGGCAAGACACAGGGCATGAAGTTGAGGATAAAACCACCGAGAACAGCCAGCGCGAAATACATATAAGGCGGCATGGTTCCACCCGTATCAGCGGGTGTCAGGTTGCGATCGAGAATGCTACCGGCACTGGAATTTTGTGCGGTCGTGCCGGAAGAACCAGTAGAGGTGCTTCCGCCGTCACCACCAGCAGTGCCATGCGATTCCGCTGTTATGTCAGAGACCTTTCCATCAAATCCGCTATCCTTAAACAGGTCAGTGTCGCCAGGAGCGGCAGTAGCGCCTTTCTTACCTGCCGGCAGGCTCATGGAAGTTTCGCCAGAACCGGGAATGCAAAGTTCTTTGCACTCTAACCATTTTACTTTTGCGACTAGTTTCTGTTCTCCGTCCGGTATCGTATCCGGTGCGGTGACTTTGGCAGCAATTACTGTTTTGTCTGCATACCCGTATGTGACAATGCCGCCGTCATCAAACTTGTGTGGCTTTTGCCAGAGAAGTTCGCCGGCCTTATAGCCTGGCGGCAACACCCATTCGATTGAAGTCGGCATGCCTGCATCGCCGGATTCTTTGTAATACGTGTGCCATCCAGGCTGCATGGTCAGCTCGACTCCGAGCATGAATGTTGATCCGGGGACCACTTCCTTAACATCCGCGACCATGCGTAATGTTGTGTGCTTGGCACCCTCGGACGAGGCGGCGCGGGCTGATTGCGCTGTTTGAAAATTGGGATCAGGCGCCAGAACTGCAAAGACGGAAAGCAGGGCAAAAGCCAAAGGAAGAAAGAACTTCGCCTTTATTTTTGTATTCATAAATTTGCTGAGTGTCCTAATAGCCCGATCCGTTGTCCAGCGCATTACTAGAAGCTATTTTGGCATACACATAGGCACTCTTGCGCAGAGTTCGTTTTTGAGTCGGGAAAGCAACGCGCACCAAGCCAAATCGGGCTTTAAGCCCCTCAGCCCACTCGAAGTTATCAAGCAAAGACCAATAAAGATAACCTTTGACGTTGGCGCCCTTCTTAATCGCTTTGTGCATCGCTTTCAAGTGCGAAATCATGTATTTGATGCGGTAATCATCGGCAAGCGACCAGTCACCGTCTTCAGTCAGGTGCGCCGGAAATAGGTCGGCAAAGCCGTTTTCCGTAATGATAATCGGACAATCTCTGCCGTCGGCATGCTTGGAGTATTGCCGCAACTCATTTGTGAGAACTTCATAGAGACCGTCAGGATAACTTTCCCAGCCCATGCAGCTCACTTCCGTATCTGGTCCGCGACTGCTCCTTCCGAACACGTCAAAAGGCGCTTCCAGGCTGTGATGCGAAAGGTCGCGCGTGTAGTAGTTGACGCCGCTATAGTCCATTGTCCCCTTGAGACCTTCGATGGGACGGCAAAGTTCTTTAATCGCAGTGCGCAGCGTCAGCGGGAATGGAAAATCCATCGCACCTGTTTTGATCGCATTGGGAAACAGGTGATTGAAGACACGATTGCGCATGTGGGTGACAAGATTGTCGAGCGGATTCCACTTGTTGACGGGCACAAACGGGCGCCAGTGATTGGTAAAGCTGACCTGTGCTGTCGGAATGATCTTGTGAATCGCATGATATGCAAGTGCATGGCCTTGCAACATGTTGTGTACGCATTGGAAGGCGTTGACGTAATGATGCTTCTGACCGGGAGGCCAGGAGCCCTCAACGTAGCCCTGATAAGCGTACGGAAGCGGTTCGTTAATCGTGATCCAGTAGTCTATATACTCGCCCAGCTCACCAGCCACCAACTCGGCAAAACGTCCAAATTCCTCAGCGGTTCGTGGTCCCAACCAACCACCCTCCTCAGCCAGCCACTGCGGCAGGCAGAAGTGGAAGAGGGTTACGAAGGTTGTAATGCCACGGCCCTTCAGGGTCGAGAGCAATTTCTTATAGTATTGAACGCCTTCCGGATTGAGGCTCAGGCGCTTTTGTCCACTGCGAGTTTCTTCGTCGTCAGGGCATAAGACCGCCCAATTCAAGCTGATTCTCAGAGCGCCCAAATTCAGCCCGCTGAGGAGCTCGATGTCGTCCAGATATCGCGAAACGAAGTCGCAGGCGGCATCCGCAGTCGTGCTATCGGCGATGTTGCCGGCAATCGAAGCCCACTTGGACCAATCAGACAGCTTGTTTTTAATTTCGGTCGGATGCCCTTCCACCTGAAAATGCGACGTGGCAGCGCCCCAGATGAAGCCATCCGGGAATTTCAGCGTCGATTCGTCAGTGATGTGGTCTTTCATAGATACCAGCAAATTACTACGGTCTTCCGTTCTTTAGAATTCACCACTTGGCTAGGTACTAAAGCTTACCTGGTTGCCTGCTCAGGCAGATGGTCCTTAAACTTCTAATTCAATTACTCTCCTATTATTTTTCTAACAAGAAAAGTGCAATCTGGCTACCCCTGCTGATGTCTAACTCACGCACTCAGAGCGGATCCAAGTCATAATCGGACCGTCTTGAGCAATGAGACCAAATTGTCCTGATTCTCCAAGACGCCCGCGAGCGCCTGATTCGCACTTCGCTAATCGACGGAAATTAGAAGTGGAGACATCCTTCACGGTGATAGAAAACATTCAGCAGTCAACCTCCCAAGACGGTTTAAACACCAGGGCGGCCGCGGCAAACGAACCCGCAAAGGATTCGTTGCTGTTGATTTTGGCTGCTGTCTTAATCATTGTTTTGCTCAATTTCGCTGCCTTTAGCGATAGTTTGCGCGGATATTTTCTAGCGGACGATTTCGCCCATGTCGATTATTTGAAATCCGTCTTCAATGGGCATGCCCATTTATTGTGGAAAAATTTCTACTCGAATTGGATGCAGACGCTCGGAACTTGTTTTTATCGTCCACTCATTTCCATTACCCTTGCCTCTGATTACCTCTTTTGGGGCGCAAACCCCGACGGTTTTCACATTTCCAACTTCCTCTACCAGACGCTCAGCTCCGTTTTTCTGTTCCTTTCTCTCCTGTGCATGTTCCCTGCTCTGGACAAACGCGCGAAGTTTTCCACAGCGCTTTTGACGGCGTCTCTTTTCGCTTGCCACCCGCTGCATCCCGAGGTTGTGAGCTGGATTATTGCGAGAGTCGATAGCGTTTGCACTACATTTCTCTTCTTGTCGCTCTGGCTCTATTTGCTGAGCAGGCACGGTGCGAAGAAACGTTCAGGAGCAACGCAGGTATTGAGCCTGATTGCGTTCACTTTGTCGCTCATGTCCAAAGAAATGGCGATTACCTTGCCGCCGACCATCTTCATTTACGAGCTGATAAACCACGCCTTTTCCAGCTCTGACCATCAAAAAAACAAAAGTGACACAGGATGGCGCGCCGGTTTTGTAGAAGCGTTCAGAGAAGCACTCAAAGCGACCAAATGGCACGTCCTTCTGCTATTGCTCTATCTCGGCTTCCGCGCAGTCGTTTTAGGAACATTATTCGGCGGCTATAGCGGCTCGGTTGGTGAAGGTCTAAAAGATTCACTCTTTCGTCGCTGGTTTGAGGGGGGAAGCCTCACCCGACTGCTTCTTCCATTCAACGATTTTGTGACCGAACCATCCGACAAGATCAGGCTTGTTTTCAAACTAATGACAGGGGCTGCTCTCGTAATCGCTGTTGCAAGAGCAATTTTGTCTAAGCGAAAAATTAGCGCATTTCCTTTCTCAATCTCACCATTTCTTCCTTTAGGCCTAATCTGGTTAGTCATCGCGTTGGCGCCGACAGTTCAAGTCTTCGACATCACCGCAATCTTGCAGGGGGGTCGCTTCGTTTATCTGGCGACAGCGCCGGTTGTTCTCATCATTGCTTCTTTAATTTTCGGCGCGGGAGACGAAAAGAAAAATCACGGGCACATTTCCTTATTGCCTCTCCTGAGCACGGCTTTGGCGGCTCTTTTCACCATTTCCTATGCCTTTATCGCTCGACAAAATAATCAACCGTGGGTAGAAGCCTCGAGAGGCGTCAACAGTTTGAGAGCAGGAGTAGAAGCGGCACTCACCGGACGTCCCAAAGACATGAAAGTGGCTCTGCTGAATTTGCCACCACATCAAAAGGGCGCGCACATGCTGTACAACGCCTCTATGTTTGGTGTGACATTGAAGCCTCCTCTGACAAAGGAAGATCTTAGCGAGCGAATAATTACGTTTGAACCAGTGACATTTGGCGATGCAAATTTGATTGGCAGAACCAGGCTTCGAAACCTGCTCGCCGACAAGAATCTCGCCGGCGTTTTTGTTTGGGATAGCACAGAACAAAAACTGCTGCCCATGAAAGGCTGGCATTCGATTGCGCTTTGCGCTCCTCGTCAAACATTTGAGCTGGCAGGAGGAAACGCTGTCTTAGAAGACGCAAATCAGATTTTCCAGTCTCCGGCGATCGACGCACCATCGACCGACTTTGATTTTCTCGATGTAACTTTGAAAGTAGAACCGAAAGATCCCGACAAAAAACTTCCGGAAAACGCGATTCTCGTTTTGGGATGGGCTGGAGCTACGCATCCGATTTATGCTCAGGAAAGAGAGTCTGTTCAACCTCTCAAGCCTGGCGAAAACACTTACCGCTTCTCGGTTGGGGAGCTAAAGAGTTGGGTGGGCGAAGGCAAAATCACCGGACTCACGCTCAACACGTCGGAAAAACCATGCAAGATAAACGTCAAATCAGTACGCTTCATAAACGCTGATGATGAGATTCCGACTCTATCCTTTGCACCTGGGACCAAAACGTACATCGACTCGAACGGAACTCTCTACATAAACAAAGACCTCGGACCGCTCATTTACGACGCGACAAGAATCAAAGGAGCGAAATATGTGCGGTACGAAATTAGCCGGCCGGAGTCATGGTTTGAACATTACACTGGCACACTGCGCGACAAAGCTCCATCTGATAAGGCTTTCGATTCGGGTAAGTTGGATAATTTAAGTTCGACGAATGCAGTCGTTTCTCTAAAGGCATTGAAAGTGCCTGGCTACTATGAGTTTCGCATACTCGCTATGGATGCCCGAGATAAGCCTCTCGGTTATGTTTCCAATCCGATCAATTTTCAAGTCACACCTGCATATTTCAAAAGGAAAAACGCAGACAAAAACGGGGTGGTGGAAAGCAAATGACGACACCTGCCACCGCCGAAGCACCGAAGCACGACCTGAGCAGGCTCGATCTCGAGCCGGCAAAGCTGGACTTTCTATCGGTTAAAACACAAATTGTCTTTGCGACTGTGCTTTCAGCTATCCTGATTTTCACAATCTTCTGGCCGTCTTTGACAATAGGATTTTTGCATGATGACTGGCTGCACCTTGATTATGTAGCGCGCGCAGTCAGCAAGGGTGATTGGCACGACTTTCTTGCAAACTTCTACAGCAACTGGGGTCGCTCTGACCTGATGCTCAGTTACCGCCCTTTGATTTCGCTATCGCTCCTCACCGATTTTCTTGTTTATAAAACAAACGCAATTGGGTTTCACATTACCAACCTGCTGCTGACTAGTTGTTGCTGTCTTTTTGTGGCATTGATCGCGTCAGAGCTTTGCGGTCCATTTGGCAACAGAATGCGTGCGGCGACAGCCATATGGGCGGCATTGTTATTCGCAGCCTATCCCTTGCACGTCGAGTCAGTTGCATGGATCATCGGGCGGGTCGATCTGCTTTGTACTCTTTTCTATCTGGCATCGCTATACTATTTTCTTCGGCTTAAGCTCATTGAAGAGAAGCCATACATCTGGCTTTCTGTTGTTTGCTTTGCACTTTCGCTTTTGAGCAAAGAAATGGCAGTGACCCTGCCCGCGGTTGCAACAGTATTTGCGTTTTTGATTCCAGATAACGCGAACATCGCAAGCAATCAAAAACCATGGGCGAGGTTCTTCCGCATCCCTTCACCGCTCGAACAGCGCACCCTTTGGCTTCTTTGGCTCACTCTCGGCGCGTTTGCGTTGATAAGAACAATCGTACTGGGAAGTGCAATTGGAGGTTATGGGTCAGGTGGAGCAGGTGGAGCAATAGTAGGGCTCGATACCTTATTTGCTAACTTTGCAAACAGAGCGGCGCTTCTGAAAGTAATGATTCCGGTCAACGAAGAAATTCTGCCAACTAGCAAAAGACTCATGACGATAGGCTTTACTACCTATATCGCGGCAGCCGTGTTTGCTGGTCTCAGATGCCTGGCGACGCCTTTATTGACTCGTTATTTCGTTGCTTTCTTTCTGTTTGGCGCTATTTCACTATTGCCAACTTTCCAAATTTGGAACATTGCCAACAATCTGAGCGGTGCACGGCTGTTCTTTCTCTCTTCGGCGCCATTGGCATTGGCTCTAGCTTTCGCGTTTGTACCGAGCGAAGACTCCATCGATAAAATATCGACAAAACTATCTGCAACCGTCGGAGTCGGCTTTCTTGCATTTACGCTTGTCGTCTTCTGCGCGCTCTCTCATAGTAATATGACAGCCTTCTCTGGCGCTGGCGAGATGCTCAAGAAGCTGAGACAGGAAGTGTCAACGCTCCATCAGCAAAACCCAGAAAGAAGGTTCGCCCTTCTCAATTTGCCGTCAGACTTTCACGGCGCTCCAGTCTTGGCGCGACCGCAATATTTCAAAACGATGATAACACCACCGTTTTCAGTGAGCGACGAAGGCAACAATTTCGATTTTAAGGCACAAGACACTAACTTGCCGAATGAAGTTGCGAAAAACAACCAATCTCCTCAGCTGCTCTACTTCAGTGAATCAGACCTCAAGCTGCATCCATTGAACGGCTCAACTGATTCATCAGCAAACACCGGATTCAGCTGCTCCTTCAATGGCATAAAGGACTGCAACATTAGTCCTGCTGCCACCAAAATTACTGACGGCAAACAATGGTTTGTCTTCTGCAAAGAGCAACCGCAGGTGGTGACACAAGTCAATAGCATGCGTTTGTATCCGGCGAGCGAAGGACTTCAGGTTTTCAAACCAATTAAGGAGATCAATCCACTCTACACGCCGCTCGTTAGGATCAAAATGACAGTGGAAGCAAATCAACCGATTGATAGACTGCTTCATTTGGTTCGCTTTAAGTGGAAGCAAAAAAACACCGTGCTCTCCGGCGAAAAGACAGCGCCGATTGTTAGAACCGGTGACAACATCTACGAATGCCCTTTGCTTGACAATAAAGAATGGCAGCTTGGTGGTCCCGTAGAAGGCGTCGGAATCGCACTTCAGAACTCCCCTTATTACGTTGACGTGCAGTCTATTGAGGGGATTTCACTGCCCGAATGTGTTCCGGATCTCTTGAAAGTTTCTGGGCAAAACCAATACCGGTTCAACGTCAAAAATGTGAGAGACGCTGCGGCATTGCTGGTTTTGATATCCCAGCCAAACACAGTGTTCGACAATCTGTCGGATGCAAATGCGCTGAAAAAATATCGTAATTTGCAAGTAACACCGCAAGAGAAAAAACTTGTTTCGCAAGAACCATCACTTACTGGAAATGTGCAAAGTTGGCTTCATTTTCAGCAAACTGAGGGCAACTTCAACATACCGCCAGAGGTCTACAATGACGGGAAGACCCGTCACATCGTCGTGGTTGCTCTTGACAGAACTGGAAACATGATTGGACTGCCCAGCCGAATTCTAAAGGTGAATTGACGCATGACAAAATTTCCTAGACACCGTCCGGGATTACGAGCTGCGCTTGGCGTCTTTTATCTATTTCTTGGGGCTTTCATTTGCTGGCTGATTTTTGAGCTACGCATCATGGTCGTCTGCTTGCTCATGGCAATCACACTAGCATCCGCAATTGCTCCCGTCGCAGAGTGGCTAGAGAAAAAGAAGATTCCACGTGCGGTCACAGTCATCTCGATTTTCATACTCACTGGTTTGATCTACTCGGCGGTTGCTTACTTACTTTTCCCGCCGATGAAAGAGCAAGCATTAGCGCTGTATGACAGTATTCCCAAATACATCCAAGGGCTGACTGCGAAGTTTCCATTTTTGACGGAGTACGTAGGGTCCGATGGCGATCATATGAAGATCGATCCGGAGCGGCTAAAACAGTTTGCGCCTAACGTGGCAAAGCATACGCTCAGTCTGACTGCCGGGCTTATGGGAGCGCTCGCTAACGCACTGCTTGTGCTCTTTCTGACATCCTATTTTGTAGTTGAGGCAAACGACATCTGGCAAAAACTTTTACTCTGGGTGCCTCGAGCCAACCGCGCTCGAATCGGCGGACTAATTCGTCCACTGGGTGCTCGCATGGGTGGATACGTGAGAGGGCAGATGCTAGTGAGCATCGCCGTAGCTCTTTTTCTGGGCACAGGGCTGACTCTTCTAAAGGTAGAATACTCGCTGGTTCTTGGCGCTCTGGCTGGGCTTTTCAATCTTGTACCATTCGTTGGCTCGGCAATTGCGATGGTATTGTCCCTGGTGGTTGCCTTCAACCAATCAGAACTGCTTGCAGTTTTTGTTTTTCTTCTCTTCGCTTTAGAACAATGGCTTGAAAGTAATTTCATCGTTCCGCAGTTGCTTGGCAAACAAGTCGAGTTGCACCCGCTTCTGGTTTTGTTTTCCATACTGATTGGAGCAACGCTACTTGGCTTGCCTGGCGCATTAATAGCTGTTCCGTGTGCTGCGGCATTGCAATTTCTTGCGCAAGAGTTTTATCTCAAGCCTCTCAATGCAGATGACACTACAGAAGGTGCCGAGCCGACTTCTGCAGAAACAATATCTGCGTAAGTTGCTCGTTTTCTAATCTCATAGAAGTGGGCTTATACCTAGTACGGGCGGCGCTTCATACCTAGTACGGGCGGCGCTTCATACCTAGTAGGGGCGGCGCTTCATACCTAGTAGGGGCGGCGCATGCGCCGCCCTGGCAGGGAGCCGCATGCGCCGCCCCTACTGTTTTCAACCCCTACTGCTTCAACCCCTACTGTTTTCAATCCCCTAATCCTTGGTACCCACAGCGGTTTCCACCGTAAGATTTTTTGCCTTCAGAAGTTGCGCCAACTGTCTGTTGATTCTGCAAGGCAAATCAGGCCCACCGTAAATCAGCCCTGTGTATAGCTCGACAGCATTAGCACCATGAGCGATGAAATCAAATGCATCGGCTCCGCTGGAGATTCCGCCACAGCCAATAATGTCTTGCTCTTTGCGTTTGATCTTATAAACACGCTTCACGAGTTCTAGAGCTTTCTGTTTAAGCGGTTTTCCGCTCAACCCGCCATTGCCCATCGCGGCAACTGTGCTGGGTGCAGTACTCAATCCGTCTCGTTTGGTCGTGGTGTTGCCCAAAACGTAGCCTCTGATGCCATACTTACACGCACTGTCTACAAATTTTTCCAGCAATTCGTCTGTGCTGTCCGGCGACAGCTTTAGAAGAACAGGCAGTTTTCGCTCATTCAATCTCTGCACGCCTGCCAGCATCTGATCGAGCTCTTCACTCTCCTGCATAATGCCTTCGTGTGTGTTCGGGCAACTAGCGTTCAAAGTTACAAAGGCGAGCGGGAGATTTCTAATGCATTCAAATGACTGCAACATATCCTCAACGCCTTTCTCACCCTTGATTGTGGGAAGATTGGTCTTAGCAATGTTGACGCCAACGGGCAGCGAAAAGCCAGCTCCTTCAAGTCTTTGAGCCACCACAGAAGCGCCGTCACCGTTGAGTCCGAGGCGGTTGATCACGGCTTCGTCGTCCACCAGACGGAAAAGACGGGGTTTGGGATTTCCATTGGTGGACTGCGCAGTTATGGAGCCTATCTCCGCAAATCCGAATCCAAACCTCGAAAGGCAGTTGGTCAAGCGACCATTCTTGTCAAAACCAGCCGCCAGCCCCACAGGGTTCGCAAATTTAACCCCAGCAACCGTGGTCGCCAGGCATGGGTCTTGAAACGCTCCTGGGCTCATCGCAGCTGCCACAGGAGCAAGCTGAACGGCTAGCGTGTGAGCTTCTTCGGGGTCCATCTCAAAGACAAGAGACCGTAGCCAGCGGTAGAAGAACGGCACAGATATAGCCTCTTGGCGCCTGTCCGTATGACCGTCCACTTTCTCCTCCATGTCCGAGAGTTCAATCTGGCTCTATTCAAGAATTACTCTAAACAATAATCGCATGGCTTATATGAAATCAGAGCTGATGATTAATTAGCCTGGGATTGCGGGCAAGATATCCAAGTGATAGCGTCCGCTCCTTTGCGGCCGATAAACTACATTCCGCCACTTTATTTTGGTCCGAAATTTGGTTTGAAACTTTGGTAGAAGACCCCGGCAGTATTACTGTGGAAAACACCTGCAGCGAATGTGGGCAGAGCTTTTCGTCTGCGACCAAAATTTGTCCAAATGACGGAACACGCCTGGTAGCTCCGCCACCAGAGAAGGTAAAGAAAAAGAAGTTCAATGCGGCAAACACCAAAGCGCTCCCAAAAGAAATAGCGGCAATGAAACCCGCTGATGAGTCGCCGCTGGCGCTGTCAGCCGGTTCTCTAATGGCGCAGATTCTGCACGAAGAACCACTTACCCGCAAGTCTGACACTGACAAAAATGGTGAGAAGGGAAAGAATGGCAACTCCGGCAAAGCATTCGCTCAGCAGAAAGCATTAGACACGCAGGAGGAAACAAAAACAAAAGTTCTCGAAGATGCTTTCGGAACAGAAGATTGGCAAACCCAAGAAGGGGACCTGGAATCATCAGACGGCAGCGCTCCGGCAACCTTTGCGCGAGAAGCCGCTAACAAGCTGATTGGGACAGTAGTAAACAACCAATACAAGATTGTTAGCGCCATCGGATATGGTGGCATGAGTGTCGTGTTGAAAGCGAAGGATCTGAAGCTTGATAAATTCATCGCACTGAAAATGCTACTTCCGCACCTTATGCTTCAGTCGCATAGCATGGCTCGATTTCAGCAAGAAGCGCATTCCGCCAGCTCTTTGAACCACCCTAATGTTGTTAGCATTCACAACTACGGTGAAACAGAAAGCGGTCAACCATTTCTGGTAATGGATTTGATTGAGGGCAGCTCTCTGGCATCTCTAATCAAAAAAGAGAAACATCTGCCAGTGGATCGAGCGTTGAACATTTTCATTCAATTGGCATCAGCTCTTAGCCACGCTCACCAGAAAGGCATTGTCCATAGAGACTTGAAGCCAAGCAACGTCCTTTTGTGTGAGCAAAACGGCGAGTCAGACGTTTGCAAAATCGTCGACTTCGGGATCGCGAAATTACTTCCGCACGAAGGCCGCGATGCCGTCAGTCTCACTCAGACTGGAGATGTTTTTGGCAGCCCACTCTACATGAGTCCAGAGCAGTGCAAAGGCGAAAAGCTCGATGCCAAGGCAGACATCTATTCGATGGGCTGCCTCATGTACGAGACGCTTTGCGGCACGCCGCCTCACACCGGCAATAATATGCTGGAAGTTCTATACCGCCACATGAATGAAGTTCCCAAAGACTTCAAAAGTCTGAAGCTCGGCATCAGCGTTCCGCAGCGCTTGGAAGCCCTCATATTCAAATCCTTGGCGAAAGAACCGGCTGCGCGGCCAGCGAGCATGCAAGCCGTACATGAAGAGCTTAAGAAGATATTTTTCTATCGCAAAAGCTCATTCCTCGGACGTATAGTTACGAGCTGGGAATTATTCGTACTAAAGAGAAGACCGCGCAAGAAGAGCGAATTCATTATGTTCGGTGCTCTGGCTGTCTCGCTGGTAGCACTTTTCGCGGCTTGTGCATATCTGGTTTCGCAATACGCTTTCGCCGATGAATCCGAAGTCTTCAAGCAAACTGTGACATGGAAAACGCCACCACCACCCAGACCGGGCAAGGTCGGTCAGTGGGCGCTTTCCATTTATCAAAATGACGTTGCTCATTGCGAAGGAGTTTTGAGAAATTCTCCGCAATCAATCGACGCTGACACCCTGGAGCGAATGGTCAGTTGGGGCAATGATATGGCAAAGTGCAATCGCTGGGAAGAAGCCGAAAAGGCGTTTTCGTTAGCGCTCGAATGCAGCAAACTGATCAACGGCGAAGTGTGCTTGCCTTCAATGGCTCTGCGTCGGCAGTACGCAGAGGCGTGCTTCAACGCCAGAGATTACGCATTTGCCGCGCGAGAATACACCATATACATGCAACGCGCCGGCAGTTTTGTATACGGCGAAAAGGCATCAAACATCATGAACTGCATCGTTCAAACCGGAGAATCCTATTATTACATCGGACAATTTTCCGATGCGATTAGCGCTTACAGGCACTTTTTGGCCTCGACTCATGGAGAAGCGCTCGAGTGGGCAAACATGACTCCGCTCACAGTTGGGCAATACGTTGAGGAAGCACGGCAGTTTCAGGGTACGGAAGGCTATGCTCTTTTGATGAGTCATGCTGGCGACTGCCTGGTAAAAGGCGAAGTTTTGCCCAAAGCCAAGGACTACTACACCGATGCTGCTGCCCGATGGGGTGCTCTCAAATCGGCTGATAATGAGGCTCTTGCATACTTAAAAGTGGCCCAGATTCAAGAAACTCTCAAGGAAGATCCAAAAGCCAGTTACGAAGCGGCGCTGAAGGCGCTGAAGTCTAACGGCTCTCTGCTGATTACCTGCATCACCGAAAAGAAATACGCAGATTACATGTGGAAGCAAGGCGATCCGCTTCACGCAATTTTGCTCAAGATGGACTATTCAAGGCAAGTTCCGAAAGTCGAAAGATAGTGTTACTTGCCCAGTCTGCGCTTCAACTCTTCGTTCATTTCTAGACCGCCCATCGAGCCGTCTGCACCCATTGCATCGCCGCCCAGCATGTCCCCACCCTCATCCATGAGCACAGACATCTCGTCCTTGACTTGCTTATAGTCTTTGCCCATCTCGAAGAATGACTGAGGGAAGCTGCCTTTGTTGTATTTGAGAGTGTCGTAACTGAGTTCCACTTTCTTGGCATGTTTGCCATTCCATTCGCGAATTTCTCGAACGCGCATTGGAAATCCAAGCTTGGCGTCATATTGCAAATAGAGCGTCTTTTTGTAGAGCTCAATCAGTGCAGGCGGAACAGTCAGCTCTTTGCAGAAAGACCATTCTTCAGTGTAAGTCTTGTCATTGGGCGCCGGCAGGTTGTTAGTGCGCATGCGAGAAAAACGCCCGCACTTTAAGCCAGCAATCTTTTCATCACCCAACCGTTTCCAAGGAGAAAATTCTGTGAATCCTGAGTCTTTTGAGCGTCCCGGATCCTTGTGATAGAAGTTGAATTTCTTGCGCCAGGTCTCGGCTGTGTAGTTAACATAGCGCTTGGTTTGCTGATTTAAGAAATACATTTTGTCGCCGGGCAGAGGCTTCAGAAGAGTGTAGTGAGTGGTTTCGAACTTCCCACCATACTTGGTTGAAACCAACCTGATGCGACCCGCCATCCGATGCCACTGTTGCAGCTCCCAACCGGGCGCGGGCGGTCCACCCGCAGCAGCTTGCTTTTCGGTCTCTTTCTTGCCTGCGGGTGCGGATGTGTTAGCGGGGGTTTTACCAGGGGTTGTAGAGGTAGTTTTAGCGGCGGTCGTGCCGGTAGAACCTGATACTTTTGCCGGTACGGTTGTCTTCGCCGCGACAGCGTTTTTCTCCGGTGCGGCAGCTTGCGCCTGGCTGGTCGCCAAGAAAGGCAATACCAGCAGAGAAAAACTGATAAATGTGAAAAACTGGCGGCGCATTGTCTCGAAAAAAAGCTCCTAAAAACTAGCCCGCCTGGCATCATACTACGTTCTGAGAGATAGAAGATCGTAAAGGGGGAATGTAGAAACTGAGATCTTCAGGGGAACCAAAATCTGTCGGACGAGCCAACAGCGCTAGGAGCGGAAGGCAAAAACGTACTCGCAAAGCAGTGCCCAACCTGCGAAGCTGGGTATCCTGCAGACATGCGTTTTTGCCCGCAGGATGGCACGCCCCTCTCTGACGCTCCGAATTCAAATAAAGAACTCACTGGCAAAGATGCTACCAATGGCAAGTCGATAAATGGCAAGTCGATAAATGGCAAGTCGGTTAACGGAAACTCTGCGTCTGCGTCCGAGGAAGATACGTCAAGCTTAAAACTCGAGGACAACGACCTAAAACTCGACGAAGAAGAGCTGCCGCTTAACTCTTACGCGCCAAATGATTCAACCAGAACAATCGAGCTGTCAGGAAATCCAGCTGCTCTCAGAACGCCTGCATCGCTTGTAGATCCCCGCCTAGAGCTACTTGGTCAGGTTGTTGAAGAGCGCTATGAGGTAACGGAAAACATCGGCAAGGGTGGCATGAGCGTTGTCTTCAAGGCTCGCGATCGACGGCTCAAAAAGTTTGTCGCACTTAAGGTGTTGATGCCACACCTCTCTGCTGATCCGCTCAGCGTGCAAAGGTTTCAACAAGAAGCAACTGCCGCCAGCCACCTCGACCACCCCAACATAGTTAAGGTGTACAACGTCGGTGCCACTGAGAGTGGGCTGCCTTTTATGGCAATGGACCTCCTTGAAGGTCGCTCGCTTTCCGCCTTCATCAAAGAGAAAGGCAGGCTCGAATACACGGAAGCTCTGAATATTTTCGTTCAATTGACGGCAGCGCTGACGCACGCGCACGAAAAGGGCGTCATTCACCGCGATTTGAAACCAAGCAACGTCATACTTTCGCACGACGGAGATGAGGCAGAAATCGCAAAGCTCGTGGACTTCGGCATCGCCAAGGTGCTAACGCAAGATGGGCATACGCAAGCAAAATTGACTCAGACAGGTGACGTTTTTGGCTCTCCGCACTACATGAGCCCTGAGCAATGCTTGGGTGGAGAGCTTGACGAGCGGTCTGATGTTTACTCAATGGGTTGCTTGATGTATGAGGCGCTTACGGGCAATCCACCGCACACTGGCGAGTCAACCCTGCAAATTTTGCATAAGCACATTTCGGAGACACCAGCACATTTCAAGTCTGTCGTGCCGAATTCCAATATTCCAGCAGAGCTTGAAGCAATCGTATTCAAATGCCTCGAGCCAAAACGCGACGAACGTATTCAATCAATGAGGCTGCTAAGGAACGGTCTTACACAGCTTTATATGTCCCGCGATAAGAGCGCGCTCAATCAGGCACAAGCGAAGTTTTCGCTTCTCTGGTCAAAGAGACTTAAGCTGACTACCAGAGAAAAGGTATTAGGTGTCACCGGAATTGTAGTATCGCTGATGGTGATAACGGCAGCCTGGTTGACTATGTCATTCCTGGATTTAACCACCAATTCTCCCTGGTTGAGCGCAACAATACTCGATTGGATAGGGCCGAAACCACCGGTCAACGATGCGGAAAATAGAATGGCTCTTGCCTGTTCGCAGATGGAACTTTACATGAACAAAGGCACACGGCTGGTCGAAGAGGGTGCCATTACGCCAGGCAAACTCGTATCGACTCTAACAAAAACGGCACTGGCACTTGAAAGAGCGGGTCGACTCGAAGATGCGCTCCGTGGACTGTCTAAGGCAACTGTTTACACAAGGAAATACATAAGCGAGTACTCCAGCAACTATCCAAATCTGCTTTTCTACACGGGCAAAGTTCAATACGAACTAAAGCAATACGCAGACGCCGAGAAGTCTTTAAGAGGCGCGTTAGACAGCAGCGAGTGGCCTGTGAGCGTGCAGTCGAAAGGCGACGCAGAATCAATGTTAGCCGACTGCTACAACTTCATGGGACAAAAGGACCGCGCCGAGGAGAGCTATCAAGGCGCCTTTGAACGGTGGGGAAAATTTGATGACTCGCCGCGCTATCCCATCACCGCCGCACGCTATGCAGATTTGATTGTTCCCTACAACACACAGCAATCGTTCGGTTACGCCTACAAACTCTACAAGTCGGCCAAGGCCAAGTGGAGAGAAAATCTCGATGAACACGGGCAGAATGTAGCTCTGTGCGACCTGAAAATTTCAAATATTTTTGCCGGAACTGGAGATAAGGAAAAATCATTCCAATACCTGAAAGATGCCAACTCGGAGCTGGCAGCAGCAATAGGCGAAGACAACCCGAGAAGAACTTATTTGATAATGAAGTACGCGGACGCGCTTTGGAGCCGGGGCGACTATTTAGACGCTATAAAACAGCGGATCGGCTGCTGGCTGATTTTGTATCATGCACCACCGCCGGTGGCAACAAAATCTATTTGAACTTTTGCTGCAAATTCTTAGTGCCTTTTTCCATGCTGAAATCAGGAACATCAAGATCGCCCATGGCATCGTCTGTGCTGAAGAAGACTTCCATTTCGCTTTCCGCTCTCTTGTAGCCGGAAGGCATTATGTACTTGCTCACGGGGATTTTGATCTTCTGAATAGAATACGTCTCGTAATCGACGTGGTCAGTATCCTTTACTTTTCGGACACGGTGCCGTCCAAGAAAGTCGGCCTTCTTATCGACTATCGGCTTGTGCTTGGATGCAAGTGAGTGCCTGAGCGGCACGCCATCAGGTACGGAGTCGGTAACTTTCAAAAGTGAATACAGCAACGAACGAGCGTCAGGAGTCAATTTGATATCGTGAGTGACCCAAATCGTGTCTTCGTTGGTGAAGTTCGTCGAGAATGAAGTACGCCTGAACGCCTTACATTCCAGCCCGCAGATACTCTCATTTTTCAAGAATTTCCAGGGAGTCATCTTCGGGTGGTAATTTGGTGTTTGGAACATGACTTTGGACTTTTTCTTCCATGTTTCCGGATCGCAAGAGTAAAATTTCTTCGTGTCATCGCTGTAAACGCACAGATTCTGCGTTTTTGCATTGAACAGAATAGAGAGACTATTTGACTCGACAGCAATTCCCAATGGCGAAAAATATGTCGTACATTTACCGATGAATCGATACTCCTGCTTCAGCACAAGACCCTCTGTGCCTTTCATGCCTTTGGCAGAAAACACCTGCTCCGGTCCTTTCACTTTAGGCTGGATCTTTACGGCTGCTGCCGCATTGCCAGTTGCACGAGAAGCAGAATTGTCATTGCTGCGAGAGGCAAATGCACTCTGAGCAATTAGAAATGCAAACACAAGAATTTGCAGTAAAACGACGAATTTGAACTTCTCAAACAACTGTATGCTTCTCCGCATCCTTTTTGCCGGACGTTACTTGTCCGACCGCGTGCGCCGAGGGCCCTTTCAGGGAATGAGGCAAGACGCGCATTAACCAAGTTTGGAAATCATCGATATAAGTAAACACCACAGGTATTACGAGCAGTGTCAGCAAGGTGGAAGTGATCAAACCGCCAACGACTGAAATAGCCATTGGCGCCCGAGCTTCAGAACCGGCTCCGATACCGAATGCGATTGGCAGCATACCTGCAATCATCGCGATTGTAGTCATGAAGATTGGTCGCATCCGCGTCTCGCCCGCCGTAATTAAGGCTTCACGCCGCGGCAGTCCATTCTGCATGGAGACAATCGCGTACTCGACCAACAAAATAGCGTTTTTAGTTACCAAGCCCATGAGCATGGTTATGCCGATTAAGGCATAAAGACCAATGGATTGATTGAACATCACAAGCCCAATCAGTGCGCCGCACAAGGAGAGGGGCAGCGACATCATGATAGTGAGCGGGTGCAAAAAACCACCGAAGAGAATCACAAGCACAGCGTAAATGAGCAAGACGGCGGCTCCAATAGCTGTTCCAAATCCGTTGAATACATCGCGCTGAATTTCAACGTCACCGAGTGGTTGCTCGTGAATGGACTTCGACATGTTTTTGAATGCAGGCAACTGGTGAACTTTCTTGAGCGCCTCACCCAAGGTCAGTTTCGAATCAAGGCTGGCTTCCACCGTGACCTGGCGCTCACGGTCATATCTATCTATCTGTGAAGGTCCACTACCGAACTCGACAGCCGCCACACTCTTTAGAGGAACGAGACGTCCATTATTACCCTGAACTTTCAGGTTGCCGATGGTCGCCATGTCATTGCGATACTGAGGATCGAGCTGAACTCGAATATTGATCTGTCTGTCTTTCAGATCGAATTTTGCAAGATTTGCATCAGAGTCACCCAATGTTGCGATCAGCGCTGTTCTTGCAATTGACATAACAGAAACACCAACACGAGCGGCACGCTCGAAATCAGGTTTGACCAGGATCTCAGGACGGAGCAGCGAAGCACTGGATGTGACATCGCTCAATCCTTTGATAGGGCGCATCTCGTCAATGAGAGTCTCCGCGGTCTTTTCCAACTCGGCTGAGTCGTTACTGGTCAAAGCTATACGGACAGGCTTTCCAGTCATACCAGACGAGCGCGAGAAAGTCAGGCGCACACCAGGCACCACTTTGATTTCCTTACGCAACAACTCCTCGAAATCTTGCTGTGAGATCTTGCGATGGTCTTTAGGCACCATCGTAATGTAAATGCTGGCTTTGTTTACTTCGCCCTGATTGCCCGCAGAACTACGGCGAGACGCAGTCGGCGTGCCGATAAAGGCAACCACAGCTTTAGCTTCCTTATGCTTGGAGACAATCTTGGTCAACTGATCACATGCGCGCTCCGTATCAGAAAGCACTGCTCCGGGTGGCAACTCTACGTTGATGAGGCACTCGCCTCTATCGACGTTGCTGATAAGCGAAGTAGGCATCGACTTGAAGAGCGCGATACTCACAACAAAGAGAACAATCGAAGCAATAACGGTGATGAGTCGGCGATTCAGAGCCCAAATGAGCATCTTCTCGTAGAGACGCATGAGCCTGCCGCGTCCCTTGTGCTCCGGCATATCCTTCATGCCGTAAGCTGCCATCATCGGTGTCACCATTCGGGCAACGAGCAATGAAAATAGAACAGCTACAGTCACAGTCAGACCAAACTGCTTGAAAAATTGGCCAGGAATGCCGCCCATAAATGCAACCGGCACGAAAACAACTATGACAGTCATGGTAGTAGCGATAACCGCCATTCCGATTTCTTCGGCGGCTTCGATTGCCGCCTTCAAAGGCGGCTTGCCCATCTTCAAGTGGCGAACGATATTCTCAATCTCAACGATCGCATCATCAACAAGAATCCCGATTACCAGCGCCAAGCCAAGCAGCGACATGCCGTTTAACGTAAAACCTGCCCATTGCATGACAGCAAATGTAGGAACGACAGAAAGTGGAATTGCCAAGCCCGAAATAAAGGTGGCACGCCAGTCTTTCAGAAAGATATAGATGACGGCAACGGCCAAAAGCGCGCCGACTATCAGTGAGTCGAGAGAAGCGTCATATGCTTCTTTCACGTACTTACCATTGGTGCGAATTTTATTGATCTGGATGTCTTTAGGCAGCGACTTCCGCAACTCCGTCATCCGCTTGTCAACAGCCTTTTCCACATCGACGAGATTGCTACCTGTACTGCGAACAATGGAAAAGACGACGACCTGCTTGCCGTCCATAATAGCCATTTGACGCGTTTCCGACGCGCTGTCGGTAACCTTACCTAAAGTATCGAGACGCGCATGCCTGCCTTGCGGAAGCAGAATTTCCGTCTCGCTCAAGCGCTCCAAAGTGTGAGCGCTGCCGAGAGTTCTTATCGATTGCTCTGCTCTGCCAATCTCTCCTCGGCCACCGGGAAGGTCGATGTTGAGCGCTCGAATTTGCGCATTGACCATGTCAGCTGTTACACCGACAGCCTCCAATCGAGTCGGATCAAGGTCGACTCTAATCTCACGGTCGACACCCCCGGCACGCTGAACCTGACCGACGCCAGGCACCGAAAGCAGCGCTCTGCCTATGTCATTGTCGACGAGCCAACTAATCTCGGTAGGTGTAAGAGTTGGGCTGGCGACCGTATAACTGACGAAAGGACCACCTACAAAGTCGACGCGCTGAATGATAGGTTCGTCAATTGCGTCCGGTAGATCCTGTTTGATCTTAGCGATGGCGTCGCGCACATCGTTGACGGCACGGTCTGTGTTGGTGCCCAGGACAAACTCGATGCTTGTCGTTGAAGCGCCCGTGTTGACGGTCGACATGATGTGTTTGACATTGCCGATCCCAGAAACAGCGTCTTCGATTTTTCTAGTAACTTGCGTTTCCAACTCAGACGGCGCAGCGCCCATTTGCGTGACAGTGACGGACGCCACAGGCACATCGATGTTTGGGTTTTCGTCGATGCCGAGCGCAACAAAAGCCAGCGAGCCCATGACCATGAGCACAAGGAAAAGAACCAGGACGGGTACTGGATTTTTGATAGACCAGGTTGAGAGATTCCAGTTCATTGTGTTTTACTGACTTACCCTGACCAAATCACCGTTTTTCAAAAAACCGGCACCACGCACTACTACAGTTTCCCCGGCGTTGAGGCCCGACAAGATTTCCGCATGCCCCGCCGCTCTCTCACCGGTTTTCACATTGCGAGTCGAGACAGTGTTATCCGGATTTACAACGTAGACAAAACTCTTATTCTCTCGACTTAGTATCGCAGAACTCGGCACCGCAAGCGGTGTTCGATCGCCAATATCAATGGTCGCATGGGCGAAATTACCTGGCTTGAAAATATGGGTTTGCTTTCCTTCCGAAACCGGCAGGTCTATGCGCACGGTTCCTAACCGCATGTCCTGATCAATCATCGGACTGACTTCCCGCACTGTGCCCTGAACTTTATAGTTTGAGGCGGTCGAGTCAGTCACTTCAACTTTCTGCCCTGGATGAATAAGCGGCAAATCCACTTCAGCAACCTGCGCACGAAGCTCCAATCGGTTGTCTCTGACCATCAGGAAAAGCGCTTTGCCAACTGCTGTGATTTCGCCAAGGTGGGCATCACGACGCAAGATAAATCCATCGGACGGAGCCTTGATGACAGACTGCGCAACCAGCGCTTCAAGCCTCTGCACATTCGCTTGCATCTGAGCGACCGTCGCACGCGATATGTCTACGTCTTCTTTGCGCCCGCCTTGCTGCCCCATGATCAAACGCTGTTTCGCTTGCTCTAGCTGGAATTTCGCGGTCCGCACCTTTTGCTCTGCGTTGCGAGTCTCGGCATCTGCTGTTTTTGCTTCCGTGTCTTTTTGGTCGGCTTCGAGCTGGCTTACTGCACCCTGCGTCACCAATCCGCGATAGCGTTCTGCATTGTGCTGCGCATTGGACAAGTTTGCTTTAGCCTTGACCAGCATGGTTTCGGCTTCAGCGACTGCAGATTCGCCTTGATAAACGGCAGCTTGCAAGCTGACCAGATCTTCGGGACGGTTAGGCTGAATGGTTCTCTTCAAAGTTGCATGCTGCGCTGCCAGCTTTGCTTTCTCTTCCGCCAATTGCGCGTTCAAAACCGATGCATTGAGGCGAGCAAGAACCTGCCCTCGTTTTACCTTGTCTCCGTCATCAACCGCAATCGATTCGATTCTCAGTCCATTTACTTCCGACCCGATTGTGAGCGGATCCCAAGCCCAAACAGTTCCGTTGACCTGGACAACTCCCTTCATCAGATGAGGAGCAACCTTCTCTGTCGTGACTGTGATTACTGGCTCGGGCGCTTGTGTCTTTGCCTCTTGTCCATTGTGCGCCTGGTTGAACATCACCACACCTGCACAAGCAAGGATCGCCACTAGCGAGAGAATAATCGTCTTGCGACTCTTATAAAAAGGTTGAGACTGTGTGTGGGCGCCCGCACCGTCGGAAGGCGGCTTCGCTTGCGGCTGGCTCACAGAGCCGGTCTCATTGACTGTCGATTTCACTTCCATGGCTTCCTTTTTGACTGCCCCAATTTTTCTCTTTCATCAGACCGTTGAAAACAATGTCGAGCACGTCCTCAGTTTTTGATTCTAGTGTGTCGCTAGAACCACTGACGTACTTGTTGAAAATCACTCCGTATAGCAGGCTGCTCATCGTCTCTACCAGCCTATCTTCAGACACCTCACGCAGGCTGCCCGACGCAACCAGATCTTTGAAGTGCTGTCGCCAGATACCACCATTATCCTTGTCCAGAGGCGCTGGTAGAGGTCTATCTTTAAACTCGGCGCGCTCTTGTACGATCAACTCGACCACATAGGGGTGCGCATCGAAGAAACGAAAATATGCTCGCAGCGCATGCGCCACACGGTGCTGGGGAGCTTTGACCTGTGCCGTAGCAATAGTCACTTGTTCGCTAAGTTGCTGCATGCAATTATCGACGGTGGCGAGAAACAGGTCTTTCTTGCTCGGGAAATACCGATACAGAGTGCCTTTTGCAACACCCAGCTCTTCGGCAAGCAGCTTCAAATCGGAGTTAGGGTAACCGAGACGCGCAAAGAAAAATCCTGCAGCCTCTAAAATCTCCTGCCTGCGACGCGCCGGCAGATCTTCGTCCTTCGGTCGGCCCACAGGTTTGCGCATCCGAACTGAAATCAGGTCGGTAGAAACATCTGCGCTTTGGTTTAAGGTAAGGTCCGACATACTCTGCGCTATCACTGCATAAGAGCCGATGAGCCAGCAAAGTTCGGCTATATAAATAGATTAGCCAGAATTCATTGACGCTCGGGTCAGCTAATTATAACAGACAGCTCTTGACGGCGGACAAACGGAGGGCTTGGGACTTAATCCGATTCCATCTGGCAACATCAGCGCCGGACTGGCGACCTAACCTAATACTGTTTGACTGTCGATGCTGACGACGTATTGCTGGAAGCCACTTTGTTAGCGCTGGAGCGCTTCAAGTTGTAAATCTGCGCCAGGGCTCCCACGCAAAAGGACCGCATTCTGATGTCTGGATTGAGTTTTAGACAAGCGTTGTACTGAAAAATTGAATTGTCGTACTCGCCAAGCTGGAAGTAGGTATTCGCAAGCTGGTAGTGCGCTGCGATGCTGGTCGGCTCATCTTGTACTGCTTTGACGAAGAAAGCCTTGGCCAGAGGGAATTTACCGAGCTTGTACTGATTGCAGCCTGCCGTGAAAGCGTCTGCCGCAATGCTTGGAATGCAGGCTGTGATGAAGATTCCAAAAGCTGCAAGCAACGGCATTGCGGCTCTATTGGTAGTGATCGAGAAGATACTGAGAATGAAATTCAACATTTTCGGCACGTCCTGAGGTTCGCCGGCAGCCCACTTGTCCGGCAATTTGAAGGGTTAAGAATGGCGACGGAGGATGTTTCCTGCGTAGAAGATATATCTACGCGCGCCCGAGATCAATGGTAATTCCACCATGGGGTAGAAAGAGAATGTTATAGCGCAGACAGCGCATTAACATGACAGTCCGCTCACTACGAAAACGGCGAGCTGTAAAGCGAACCTTACGCACGCGTCAAAACATTTCGTCTAAAAGCGCCAGGTGCCGCCCCGATCTCACGTTTAAATGCTTTCGCGAAGGCAGCCTCAGATGTATACCCGACTGCGGAAGCAATAGCGGAAACACTCTCCTCACCTTGCTCCATTAAGCTCACAGCCTCTTGCATGCGCCATGAGGTGAGGTAGTCCATTGGTGTCGACGTCATGAGGTTTGCAAACTTTACTGCAAAAGTTGTTCTAGACATTCCAACTTCCTTGGCCAAAGTAGCCACTGTCCATGGTGCCGATGGTTTCTCATGAATCAAGCGGAGTGCAGCACCAATCTCTGGATCGGCTAGGCCTTTCAACCAGCCCGTAGAGCCGGCGCAGTCTTTGTGTTGAGTCATAAAGGCTCTAACTATTTGAATGAAAAGCATATCAGTCAAACGTCCGACCAGTATGTCTGAGCCAGGACGATTGCTTGCTGTCTCAGACGCAAGAAAACGCATTGTTGTATCCAACCACGGCTCGGATTGCAGTTGTTCTGCCTTAAGGTACATAACCCCCGGAAGGCTCTCCACTAGTGGATTCTTGACACGCATGTCAAACTCGAAACATCCCATCAAAATGGATGTGAGAGCACCACCTCCACCATGATGCCAAATTTCTCCCCTTGGACCCGGGCCAGGTTTTACATCAAAAAAATCAGAAACGGCGCTAGTTGCATTATCTTGAATTACACAGCCAGAGCCACGCGGCAACAGCATCACTTCACCGGCGGCCAAAGAATACGTGTCTTTCGAATCTTCAAACGACACCACACAACCGCCCCGCAACATAACGAGAAAGGCAGCATGTCCCTGAAATCCAGGCATGCGCAAACCCCACGGTGCAGTAAATTCGCTATTGCAATGTATATAGCTCTTAAAACGTATTCTGTTTAGTGCATCGGACAAACAGTCCATAAATTCACCATCGAGCCAACTTTTGAACGACTAGACATAAAAACCGAACGAAAGCGCATAGACCGTTTGGTCTATTGCAAGTACCATCATAGCAGCGAACAGCGAAAAGCAGAAGCATCTAATGGGTTTTAGAAGCAGAAGGACGGACTTCGAGTCCGCCACAACTTCACGCGACTGTTCAAATATTTGGCGACTTGAGGAAATCAAAATGTCTACATTATTGCGCATAGACTCTAGTGGATTGAGCGACACTTCCGTAACAAGAGGACTAACCTCTCATTACGCTCACAAATGGCAAGAAGCACATCCTAACGGCAAAATCATCAATCGCAATTTGAGTGAAACCAATGTTCCTTTCGCTACAGAATCACTAATTTTTGCGATGAATACGCCTGAGGATAAACTCACAGCAGCGCAGAAACTTTTGCTATCGTTGCCGGATGAGCTTATGAAGGAATTGCTTGAGGCCGACACTTATGTAATCGGCGCACCAATGTACAACTTCTCCATTCCAGCGATACTGAAAGCTTATATCGACGCAATCGTGCGTCCGGGACGAACCTTCACATTCGAAGGTGGTAAACCACAGGGCTTACTGAAAAGCAAAAAAGTGGTGGTAGTCACCGCTAGCGCTGGCGACTATTCGCAGGAACCATTGAAGGGTATGGATTTTGTCGAACCATATTTGCGTGGAGTTTTGGGCTTCATTGGAATCACCGATATCACTTTCGTTAAGGCTTACGGCAAAGACCCAGAAACCAAAGCAGCAACAGAAGCTGCAGCCAAAGCCACGATTGACCAATTGTTTCAAGCAGTGACAGCGTAGTTGCTACTGCTTAGTGGCTAATCCGTAGGACTTAAGTTATAACGGCGAGTGAGTTCATTCTATGCGAAAGCAACGGATGAACTCATTTCTTAGTCCAATCACTTTTTCTCTTGCTCCAAAACTTTATTGGTGTAAGCGCCTTCGACAATGTCATCATTAACCATCACAGCCCAATCGACAATTGAATCAAGACTTAGGGTCAATTGCTTACCGGCTCGGAGCTTGGGATCAAATCGAGAATCATTGCCGCAATAACAGTCGATTTTATCGAGTTCCTTCCACGCGGTCACTGAAGCCCAGAGATACTCTCTATCTGCGCCCCGAGTAACTTTGAATTTCAATATCAATTTTCCATTATTGGGCAGTCTGCCACTGATAAAGCGCTCACGAATCATCGGCAACTCGGCAACCGCAAGTGCCATTGCTTTTTCCATTTCATCCGTCTTTGTTGTTTCAATTAGAGGCTCAGAGGAAGCGCCCATCAATTGACGCATCTGGTCAGCGAGGTAAACACCATTGGTTCGCTTATCTCCGCCGGGCTTAACAATAGTTAGGTAGTCCGCCCCGTCGCTTCCCTTCTTTATCTTCAAGTGAAAGCTAGCTGCAGTATCTGTTTTTGTTGTGACCTTCTTGCCAAACGCTTCATCAATATCTTTGTCAGTGACCTCAATCACGTTTGACAGGGAAAGTTCTTTTGTATCTTGATGCAATGCAACCTGTGCAGTTTTAATGATCTTCCACGCCAATCCTGTCATCACATAAGTCAAAGAATTTTCTATTTGGGGAGGAACGTCAATTGACTGCAACTCGGGCAATCCGACTCTCGCCAAACCTCGTGATGTCAGCCAAATTCCCTTTTCTCCCGAAGACGTAAGGACTTTAAGCCAGCTGGATAATTTCGGTGGGTCTTCTTTAGGCGGTAAAGTTTCAAAAGCTTGATCGAGATGTACAAAAGCTGGCATATACAAATCTAAGACTGTACTTTTTAGTTCCAACGCAAGCGATGCTGCCGCAGTCCTAATGCCAAATTCGTGCAATGGTGGCCAACCCGGTCTACCAATAGCATGGATGACGATAAATTTTTTTGCCTCGCGAACAGTCTTCTTTTCTTCAGCTGTGGAACCTGTATATTCAAGCAGACTCAAAAGTTCTGAAGGAATTCTTTCCTTTGGCCAAACTTCGACCTTCATTAGAGGAGATTCCAGCATCTCTAGCGTCAATGTCTTCAACGAGCTCGGAGCATGCTTTTCTATCGCTATAGCAAGGTCTTTTTCGACATCCGAATTTGTTTCTTTGACGGGAATTGCGCAGCTTGCCATTGGAAGTGTTACTGCAACTTTGATCTCAGACCCGTTTTCGCTTTCCCGGGCCGTCCTGTCAGGATCAACCATCTCATCTACTCCGGAGCTACAAGATCCTAAGAAGATACCGCTAAGCAACGTAGACAGGAAAGCCAGTACTTTTTTCACTGCTCACGTCCTTTTAAAGATCATCAAAAGTCAAAACCACGTTAGATCTATTTGTTAGATCAGTTTTGTGATTCATGGTGTAAATCCGCAGCTTTAACTGCTTAGTATCAGGTTCTTTGATTTCAATCCAGTGCATGATCTCACCCATGCCCTTGCGAATTTGTTTGATTTTGAAATTACGCAACGGATAATTTATATGAGTTCCTGTCAGCAATATTTTTCCTTTGGAGCCTTCCTCGCGAAACTCCATCGAGCGATCAGAACTCTTCTGAATTTCAAGTTCTTGTGTGGTGCTTTGATCAACGACTAGTCGAAAACAAAGCAGATTGTGATAGCCACCAGGGGCTGGCTTTTCGTACCAACATTCCTTGAAACTCACCTCATGATTTTCCCAATCAAAAACATCAGGCATTGGGAAAAGCTTTCTTATTAGCAACCCGCGCTTAGCCGCCTCCTCCGAAGTTCTCGATGGCAACTCACCTTCTGCAAAAGATGCAGACGGGCAAAATGCCATCATGAAAATGATGGGCAGCAACAAATATTTGCTACGTGCTTGTTCACGAAAGAGGTTGAGCCGCATGCACAACCCTAATGAATGTGAATGTGGTTCTTCTCGCGGTATTCGACCATTTTGTCCCACTGCAGGACTTCCGGTTTTTCCTTGATGAGTTGATTCCACGTGATATGCGGTCTGCCTGTATCGATTTCAGTCATCGTAATGCAATCATCAACGGGGCAGACACTGGCGCAAAGAGCGCATCCGACGCAGTCTTCTTCACGCACAACCGGCCAAAGTCTTTCGGTTACTTCGTCGGTCAACTTCATGTCTTTCAAGTCGATGCACTGGTGAGCAGTGTCATTGCAAGCAATGAAGCACAAATTGCACTGAATGCACTTATTGTGATCGATGCGAGCTACTGATTGGAAGCCCAAATCGAAATCGCCAAAACTGCTGATGCGAGGCAGCGATGCACCTATGAAATCGGTGCAGGTCTTGAACCCGCGTTCATCCATCCAGTTAGACATACCATCGATCATGTCTTCCACGACACGGAAGCCGAAGTGCATAACTGCGGTGCAGACTTGCACACTGGTCGAGCCGAGCAACATGAATTCAACGGCGTCCTGCCATGTTTCAACACCGCCCATTCCTGAAATCGGAATGCCGGCTTTGCGAACTTCTTCGTCCGACGCGACCGACGAGAGCAAGTGAAGCGCGATTGGCTTAACCGCAGGTCCGGCGTATCCACCGTGCCCCCCTTTGCCGCCGACGTTTGGTCGAATTTCGAAAGTATCGAGATCAACACCCATGATGCTGTTGATGGTGTTGATTAGCGAAATTGCAGACGCATTCGCTTTTACAGCAGCTCTTGCGGGATGCACGATGTCTGTGACGTTCGGAGTCAGTTTTACAATTACAGGCTTGGTGGCAACTTCCATTACCCACTCAGTGACCATGCAAGTGTATTCAGGAACTTGCCCCATAGCAGAACCCATACCGCGCTCAGACATGCCGTGAGGGCAGCCGAAGTTTAGTTCGAAGCCGTCAACACCGGTATCTTCGATGCGCTTGATGATTTCTTGCCAGGCTTCTTTCTTCGACTCGACCATGACCGAAGCGATCACTGCGTGGTCAGGAAAGTTTTTCTTCGTCTCGCGCATCTCTTTCAAGTTGACGTCGAGAGGACGATCGGAAATCAGTTCTACGTTGTTCAAACCAATAATTTTTCGACCTTTATAGTCGATGGTTCCATATCGGTTGCACACATTCATAACCGGCGCGCCGACAGTCTTCCATACAGCTCCACCCCAGCCTGCTTCAAAAGCCTTTTGAACCTGATAGCCAGAATTGGACGGTGGTGCCGAGGCCAACCAAAATGGATTGGGAGATTTGATGCCATTGAAATTGATCGAAAGATCAGCCATTTGTAAACTCCTGTATGGGCGACGCCACGCGCCGCCCGGCTGTATTACTTGGTCGGCGCAGTCGCATGGACGCGTGGCTTATGCTCATGCAATGCATAGCCCTTCTCCATCGCAGGCTCAATAGTCATGTCGGTTGACTTCTTGAGAGTGCCTTCGGGAATGCGGTTGCCGGTCAATTGCTCGTAGATAGCGCGAGCAGCAATCTTTCCGTCCTGTGTAGCCATGACGGTAGAAGCCTCGCCCTTGCTGCGAATGCAATCGCCACCTGCGAAGATTTTCTCGTGCGCGGTGCGGTTGGTTTTTCCGTCGACTGCAATGTAGCCTTTTACGGTTTTGATTCCGTACTCGCCAAGTTTGGCGATGAATGGTGTGTGCTTGAGCTGACCAATGGCTTTAATGACCATGTCGCATGGCACAACGAATTCTGAATTTGGAACCGGAACGGCAACACGCCTGCCCGATTCATCAGGTTCGCCGAGGTCCATGCGCACGCACTTCAGTCCATCAACCTTGCCGTTGTTCGAGAGCACTTCAACAGGTTGGGTGAGAAAACTAAAGCTGACACCTTCGCCAAGTGCGAACTGATATTCGAAGTGATATGCAGGCATCTCAGCCTCGGAGCGGCGATAGATCATGGTCACGCGCTCGGAGCCCAAACGTCTGGCAATAGTCGCGCAGTCGATCGCTGTGTTGCCGGCGCCAATTACGCAAATGCGGTTTCCATATTTGATATCGGAAAGCGGTTTGACTTTTGTTTCTTCGATGAATTCCAATCCGTCTACAACGCCATCGAGATCTTCACCGGGAATGTCCATGTTGGGAACACTGCCCAGCCCGATGCTGACAAATACAGCGTCGTTATCTTTCAGCAGTTGATCAAACTGAATATCTTCCCCGATTGTCACGCCTGTCTTCATCGTGACGCCGAGGTCTTCGATCTTCTTAGCTTCTGCGCGTGCGACTTCGACTGGCTCACGGAAGACAACAATGCCGTAAGTACTCAAGCCGCCCGGCCACATTTTTCTTTCGTAGCAAGTGACTTCGAAGCCCATCTTCGCGAGTTCGCCTGCGCAGGTAAGACCTGCTGGTCCGGCGCCGACAACAGCGACTTTCTTGCCGAGGGATTTGCCCTTATTGAAGAATTTGATTTTCTTCTCGTCGGCATAATCCATCGCATATCGCTGTAATCGTCCGATCATGATCGGTTTTTCGTCATGCTCTAAAACACATGCACCTTCGCACAATTCTTGCACCGGACAAACTCTGGCGCAGGACGCACCCATCAGGTTGGCTTCCATAATGGTGCGGGCGGAGCCGGTTACGTTACCGGTTGAAATTTTGCGAATGAACGTTGGAATATCGATGTGGGTTGGGCATGCCACCATGCAAGGTGCATCGTAGCAATATAAGCAGCGGTTAGCTTCCAAAACCGCCTCTCTTTCTGACAAAGGCGGAAAAACTTCCTGGAAGCGCTCTTCCAGATTCATTTCCCACGCTTTGTACTTTACTGGTTTGTAATGTTCGGCCATTGCTTGCTCTCTTTTGCAGTGACTTAACTTTGTGAGCTGACGCAACGAATGTCGTCGGCACGTTCTTAATTGCTGGGATACCTTTTGGACTCTTCATACCGGGCGATGCATGGCATCGCACCTACGCTTCTCATTCTGTTGGGCGCATGCAATACGCCCCCACGATTTCCTTTTTTCGGACCGGTCGACGCATGGCGTCGACCCTACAATAGAGGGCGTGTGGAACACGCCCCCGCGTATAGAGGGCGCGTGCAACGCGCCCCCACGATACTTAGAGTTTGACCAGGGGTTCGTATGTTTCCGGTCTGCGGTCGCGGTAGAACTGCCACGTATTGCGAACTTCTTTGATCTCGTCGAGATTCAAATCGGAAACTAACAGCTCTTCCTTATCACGCGATGCTTGCGCAACGATCTGTCCGCGCGGGTTGCAGAAATAACTTTGTCCGTAGAATTCTCCGATATTCCATGGCTCTTCTGTGCCGACGCGGTTGATGGCGCCGACGAAATAGCCATTGGCAGCAGCATGTGCCGGTTGCTCCAACTTCCACAGGTATTCGGACAAACCTGCAACGGTAGCCGACGGATTGAATACGATTTCTGCACCAGCCAACCCCAGAGCGCGTGCGCCCTCCGGGAAGTGGCGGTCGTAGCAGATGTACACACCGATTGTTGCGTATTGAGTTTGGAAAACCGGATATCCCAGGTTGCCTGGACGGAAGTAGAACTTCTCCCAGAAGCCGGGGTTGACTTGCGGAATATGCGTCTTGCGGTACTTACCGAGATACTTTCCATCGGCATCAATCACTGCAGCAGTGTTGTAATAGACGCCGGTTTGTTCTTTCTCGTAAACAGGAACAACCAGAACCATCGAGTACTCTTTTGCGAGACCTTGTAATTTCTTGATGGTCGGACCATCAGGAACAGCTTCAGCCAGGTCGTACCAGCAGGGTTGTTGTTCTGCGCAGAAGTATGGTCCGTTGAACAGTTCTTGGAAGCAGAGAATCTTGACGCCCTTCTCATGCGCTTCTTTGGTCAGCTTGAGAGTCTTCTCCAACATGGCGTCTTTGATTTTCTCGATTGTCTTTGCGTCGGTGCCACCATTGGGCGCGACGATTGCGTTCTTTGTTTGAATCAAACCGCAACGTACAGTATTCGACATTTTCTTTCCTCTTGGATTTTGCACCGGGCGATGCATGGCATCGCCCCTACACTTTGGACTGGGAGACGGATGGCGTCGCCCCTACACTCAGGACAGGGCGATAGACATGCGTCGCCCCTACACTTACTCGGCTATTTCGTGACTGCAACTTTCTTCACTGATTCCATCGCTTTGCGCATGGTTTTCAGTGTGGTATCGATGTCACCCTTGTTGATGATCATTGGTGGCTTCAGTCGAATGACGTTGCCCCAAAGTCCGCCTTTTCCAAGGATTACGCCGTCATCTTTAGCAGCTTCAACGATCTTTTGTGTTTCAGCAACCATTTGGTTTTTGTTCTCGTCAGCAATTTCGATGCCAACCATCAAGCCCTTGCCACGAATGTCGGCCATAAACGGGAAATCTTTCTTGAGGTCATGTAGACCTTCGAAAAGGTATTCGCCCATTGCCTTAGCGTTCTCCATGATCTTCTCTTCTTTGATCACGTCGATGACTGCCGAAGCGGTGGCTGCCGATACAGGGTTGCCGCCAAAGGTGTTGATTTGAGGTCTTTGGTTGGCTTCTGCAATTTCAGGTGTGGTGATAAACGCACCGATGGGGAAGCCGTTGCCCAGACCTTTTGCCATGGTGATGAAGTCGGGTTGCACACCCCAGTTTGAAATACCGAACATGTGCTTGCCCGTGCGACCGAAGCCGGTTTGTACTTCGTCAGAGATAAACAAAACGCCATAATTTTCCAGAATCTTCTTCACTTCTTTGAAGTATTCATCTGGCGGTGTGATGGCTCCGCCGACGCCTTGAATAGGTTCGGCAATCATCACCGCCGGCTTGCCTGAAGTCTGAGTTTGAATCACACGCTCTACATCTTTTGCGCATTCCAGATGGCAGCTTGTCGGATGCTTCTGGAATGGGCAGCGATAGCAGTAGGCATTAGCGGCAAAGAAGATGCCGGCTGCAGGCTGCAACTGCGGGCGATAGTTATGGTTGCCTGTAAGCGCGTTGGCGAGGTGCGATTCGCCGTGATACGAATGCTCGAGAGCAATCACTTCATGTCTGCCGGAGGAAAGTCTTGCCAGCTTAATTGCGGCTTCGTTCGCTTCCGTACCGGAATTGGTGATAAATGATTTGGAAAGATTGCCTGGTGTTATGTCAGCCAATTTTTCCGCCAACTCAACCATCGGCTCAGTCATAAATGAAGTCGATGTGTGCTGGAGAGTTTTTACTTGTTCAACTGTTCTTTCGACAACTTTCGGATGGCAATGCCCGACGCTGACAGTAACGATACCGGCGAACATGTCGAGGTATTCTTTGCCCTTCTCGTCATAGAGAAATTGCTTCTCGCCGCGCACGAAATTGGGCGCGTCAGCATACAGCTGCTTGACGGACGGAATGATGTACTTATCACGCTTCTTCTTTAGCTCTTCGCGGCTTAGATGGGAAGGCACAGGCAACCTCCAGTTGAAAATGATGGCCGTATCTACGTAAGTGGCACCGCTACAAACTTATGGAGAATTTCGCCCGAAGCTGCATTGCAGCTACTCTCAGCAAACAAAATTCCCCCGCCAGGAAAGATTGGTAAGCACCAAATGGTTGTTGAACCGGATGCCAACTACGTCGATCTGACGGGTATCTATTTGTAGTGTGAAGATACTACTAATCTATTAATAATATGGTCAAGCCGTCGTGATTAATGGTTGCTAATCAAGGCGAAATTCTTGCCCTAGTCGAAGATACGGAAGATCCTCCGAGATTTCAAGCGCGAGTAGCCAGAGTCAGAGTCTTACTCGATCTCAGTCGATATACAGGCGAAATATCGATAAGTTTTTCTTGCAGAATAAGCAATATCTAATCGCATCGAATCACTGTAGGGGTGACGCCATACGTCGCCCGGATCTACCTCAGCGATAGGCCAAACAACTTCAACCAATCCTGCGAAAACGCCCTTAGTCGGGGCAATGCATGGCATCGCTCCTACGCTTGTAAATGGAGGTTTCAAAGTCAAAGATTAAGGACTTGGCATACACGGCAGAAGCCCCACTTGTATACTTACCTGAGCTCGTTTGCCGACCTCCTACAGCCTCAACTGGTTTGAGCTTCGAGCCGATAGCCGAGTAGTCAGGGATCAAGGATCAGGGATCAAGGATCAAGCCTTTGATTTTTAGCAGCCTCCAATACGTTATCTTCCTGCCCATAGTTGTCTTCCTTTACTGGCGCACTACGGGCGGTGCACGACTGGCAATTGTCGTGCTTTCCAGCTATTTCTTCTACATGAGCTGGTTGCCGATTTATGGTCTGCTTCTTTTTGCTCTGACGGCCTTCAATTTTGGCATTGCCTTTGCGATTGATAAAACTCGCCCGGTGGACGGCGCAAACAAATCGCTGCTGCACAATAGCGTTTTTGCTCTTGGTGTTCTGCTCAACGTCGGCTTGCTTGTTTACTACAAGTACGCAAGCTGGATCATGGAGCAAGTGGTCAATGCATACAACCTGTTCATCACCCAGATGAATGCGTTCCCCATCTTCAAAGTCGCCGCGGCCAATCCCTGGGACGCTCCTGTCTACAGCGTCATTCTTCCACTCGGCATTTCATTCTTTATATTTGAATTCGTCCATTACATCGTTGATGTTTATCGCGGCGACAAACCCATGCGTTCCTTTATGGAATTCGCCGCATTCGCTTCATTTTTCCCGTCTCAAATCGCTGGTCCCATCAAACGATACAAGCAGTTTACCGAGACGCTGCGCACCCCTACGCCGCTCGATAAAGATCAGTTTGTCGAAGCTTCGAGACTTATCGTTCAGGGACTATTCAAAAAGGTTGCTATCGCTGATCCGCTGGGTTACGTCGTGGCAGCGCCCTTCAGCACAACGCAGCTACTCTCTGCGCCTGACGCATGGATTGCCGCTGTCGGCTTTTTCATTCAAGTGTATTGTGACTTCTCCGGCTATACGGACATAGGCAGAGGCTCGGCATTACTGCTCGGCATCAGGCTCCCGGAAAACTTCAACCTCCCCTATCTGTCACGCGATCTGGCTGATTTCTGGCGCAGATGGCATATGACACTCGGAAGCTGGCTCAGGGATTACATCTATATTCCGTTGGGCGGCAATCGCACCGGCATGCTTTTGCAGTGGCGAAACCTCTTCATCACAATGGTCGCTTGCGGTGTCTGGCACGGAGCTAGCTGGCATTACATTGTTTTCGGCGCAGCGCAAGGCATTGGTTTGTGCGTAAATCGCGAATGGAAAGGGCTGCTCAAAAAATCTCCAACGCTTAACGCTCTGTGTGAATCGAAGCCTGGCATTCTCCTCTCCCATAGCGCTGTGGTTCTATTTATCATCATTACTTATGCAGTTTTCCGTGCGCCTGATATGCCGCATGCAATGAATATGCTCACCAGCATGCTCAACTTCCACGGGCCATGCACGCTCTACTCCACCGTCGAAAAGTCAGGTGTAATCTACATCGCCTGCTTGTACTTTGCTTTCTGGTTATTGACTGACAAAGTATCTAAATCGGAATTTCTCATGTCTGTAGCCAAGACTTTGGGACTTTCGCAAGACGGAAAAACATTCGATTGGCCGGTTCGGTTTGCATCTTGGACAGCCGCATGCTTACTGATGTTCGCTGCGCGACCGACCGAGGCGGTTCCTTTTGTGTATTTCCAATTTTAGTGGGGCAAAATGACTACTGCAGCACCGCCAAAAATTGAAAAACAGACGAGTGTGGAAAAGACGCCACCTTCAGGCAATTTCCGCTCGAAGCTGACCAAAGGAGTCGCCTTGGCACTCTCAATCATCGCCTGGCAAATCGCCGCAATTCTTCTGGTCGAATTCACCTTATCGCAAGCAAAGCTAGGGGAAGAAGAAATTTACAGGCTCGATCCGAAATACGGTTTCGTGCACATGAACAACAAGCGCGTTACCTGGCGCTCTGAAGGCTATGCCGTGAGTTACTTCGGACCCGATGGCATGCGAGAGCCCGGACTTACAATTCAAAAACCAGCAGGCGTATACCGCATCGCGCTCCTGGGCGACTCGATGGTAGAAGCGCTGCAAGTTCCGCTGGAAGAAACATTCGGTCAATTGCTCGAAAAAACAATCAAGAAAAGTGCAAGCGGTAAGGATGTGCAGATCCTCAATTTCGGCAATTCCGGCTATTCGACCGCACAAGAAGACCTCCAACTGAAGGGCAAGGTTTTGGATTACAGCCCGGATGCTGTCGTTGTTTTCTATAGCCACAGAGATCTTTTCGAAAATTGGTCACCGCCGGATCAAACGATTACAAACGTTCGTCCCTACGCTCTTCATTTGCCGAACCAACCGCTCACTATCGACAACCAATCAGTAAAGGCGTGGATGAAATCACCGCGCGGCAAATTCCTTACCTCAATTAGTTGGATAAGAGAAAACAGCCGCATATGGGGATTGATCTCGGCTTGGGAAACTCAAGCGAGCTTCAATGATCCTATTTATAGAGCGGTCAATGGCTTCTTCACCAACCCGGTAAAAACAGTTCAGGCTAACATCAAGGCAATCACTGAGCTCACTCCGAAAACAGTAATGGCTGAGGCTGTAAAAGCCTTGAAGCTAGACTCGAAATCGTCGTCGTTCAAGATTCAGTTTTTCGAAGACCAAAAAACTGTAGCGAAAAGCAAAGCCGCCAAGCCAGTTGTAAAACATGGCAATGCCGACGCGATGAATCCGTCAGTCAATTCAAGCATCATCAATGTTCCGTCATTGAACGAATTCCCAGTTGCTAAGGCACGGACAGAAGAAGAAAAACGTGCCGCAGAAGAAAAAGAAGCGGAAGAGAAAAGAAAGACCGTGTACTTCAATTTGATGCACAAGACGGTGAATTCACTCTTTGAAGACATGAACAAAGCATGCCAGGCGAAGGGCGCAAAATTTGCAGTCGCCATTTCTCCGAGCAAGCTGGCACTCACAGAGACAGCCGACAACATCGGTGTTATGGACCTGACCTACGATAAGGAAATCGCAGCCATCAAGCCTTTCTGTGAATCTCATGGAATACCATTCCTCGACCTGCAAGCTCCCATAGATAAGATGCCAAAGAAAGAAGCAGACAAAATTTTCTACTTCATGCACCTGACTGCGCATGGTCACAAGTATGTCGCAGAGCAAGGTCAGCCGTTCTTCAAGGCTTTAGTCGACGACAAAGAACAAAACAATAACTAGAAAATCATCCAATCGGGATTATTGGATGGCAGCGGTAAGGGCGAATAGAGAGTCAGATTCGCATCCTTAACGATAAGCACTTCGTGTATCGCCTTTTTCTTGTTCAACACAAGTTCGTCGATAGGAAAGGGAGAAACCACCACTCTGACGGCAGGGTTCTTTAATCCAAGTATTCGATCAGGAATGATGTACGAAGCGTGAAAACGACGATAACCAACGTCATAGCTTACCGCTGTTGGTTGCCAGGGAAAGTTGTATTTCTCCAACTCACCCTTGTCGTTTGTTCCTTCGAGGATTACCGAAATCGGTCCACCTTGCCGTTTTCGATCGGATTTGATCAAACACCCAAAGTCGATAATTGCGCCTTTGTGAATATTGGTGGGCAGTTTTTGACTCTCCTTAAACACCTGATATGAAAGTGGGTTGCCACCATCTATAGTGACCTCATCGAGTCGCTTCGCAAGTGAGACAGGTGCAAACTCTTCAAATTGCTCAGGTTTTAGAGAGTCTAGCTTCTCAGTTTTTGGCGGTTCTGATTGCTCAGACTTTCCTTCTGATTGCTCAGGCTTTGCGGGCTCCTTTGTCGCTGACGCTTGTGTTGCCGGTGCGCGCGGTATAGCAAAGCGAATTCGATAGGCTCCAGTCTGCAGACCAGGCTCAGTGGAAAGATCCTTCGTTTCTGTGGTGCGAACAAACCAGAGCGCAGGGTTCGTCACTTTCGCCAAACCAGGTATCAATGTGTAGACGCGAGTGTCTCGCGTATCGTAGGTAGCAAACCCGCGTGTCCAGGAAAAGAAATCGAAGGAAGGCAGATTGAGCGTTTCAGTATCTTCAGTAGGGAAGTAGTCGCCGAACACACGAACCGGCGGTGTTGCTTCAGCAAATTCAAAATTTATGGCAATCTCGTTTGCGGCTCCCGGCTTTAGAAGACCGCGGGGAATAGGAATCGCCCACCATTGGCGAAAGCTTCGCCAATCTTTGGTCATCGCGCTTCCTTGCATATTCATAATGGTAGAGATATCGCCTTCTTTTCCAAGCACTTGATTCCAAGGCAATGCGACGGTACGCCAAGTAACACGGTTGACATTGATGGCAACAGCCGGCTGCCCCATATCGTGCTCACAATCAAAGAGTACAAAAACAGTGTTCTTCGGGTCCAGGCAGTTTGCGCCTTTCGTCTCACTAAGCCAAGACGCTAACTCTGCCGCGGGAGGGACTGCAGCATCTTGCGAAATTGTCTGCACCTGAGTACGTACATCGCAAAACCACTCTCCATTGCTGCGATCAAAGTGAGCAGCCGCAAACCAACTCAATCCTGCTAAGGCGAAGCAGCCAATAACAAGATTTTTGGACTGCGGTATGAGCGCTGAACCTTTGGCAGCAGTAATTACGCGAATGCTAATTTGCGCCAAAAAGAACCAAACGGCTAGTACTACGACTTCTTCCACGATACGTGCGGTACCAATTCGCATCGCTGGAAAATTTTGCAAGATCGTGGGTGCAAAACTGATTTTGCTTTCCAATAATCCTATGAAGCCAGCACCACCAATCATTAATAGTGCAAGTTGAAAAATCGCCTGTTGCCGCAGTAAAGCAACTATTGAGACAGCGGCAAAGAGGCAGACGAAAGGCATTGCCGTCAAACCGTATCTGGAAATAGGTTCAAATCCTACATAGAAAAAATGGACGCAGATTATTGCAAACGACGACAAGCCCACGAAAGTCATAACCAATGGACGCTCGGAGCGAATTCTTGCTGCGGTCAGGCAAACACCTATAAATGCCAGGAGTAAAAGCAGTCCATGCCAGATGTTTTGCCCCTCGACACTCAAACCGAAAAACGGATAGCGAAACTCGTTCCAGCCTCCAGCCCAGAGCCGAGGCACCTTTTTCAGCTCCAAAGCGACCATCTCGAATGGCTGTCTGAGGAAGTTTTCGAGGATGCCGTTCATTACGACTTTTGTGTCGCCCGAGTATCCAGGTACGATGGGCCAAGTTTTCCACCCGTCTGTCATAACTTGATTGCCGACAAAAAGATTGTATGCCGGTGCTCTGCTGAGAAGGAAAGTCGGCTGTCCGAGAGACTTCCCAGTTATCTGACTCCAGGGAATAAAAATAATCAGTGCGCCAATCACGGACAAAACAAGAGCGGCAAGGCGGCGTTTTCCAAACCAACTCTGATACCACTTTGAATTGCCATTGGTTTTGCAGATAACGTCACAAAGCACAAGCGATGCGACAATTGATGCAACAACAAGCACAAAAATTGGTCGCACCAAAGTTACGCAAGCAAAGAGAAATCCAAATTGCAACGCAATTCCGCAAAGTGCAGCGATGCGCAACTTCTCTACTCGCGCCATAACAGCTGTGGACATCAAGGAAAGCAGCAGGAAGTACGAAAAAGTTTCGCTGTAAGCTCTGGACAAATTTATTGATGCTGCGGGATAGAAGACGAACAGCAGTGCTGCCATCGCTCCGACTCTTCTGCCGAAAGCCCGACTGCCTAGAAAATAAAGCAGCAGGCAACTGAAAGAATCTATACATGCGTTTGCCAGCGCAATTTGAGTCGCATAGTTGTTGAACTGCATTTTTGCCTGGCTGGCAAACCCAAAGATAGAAGCCAGCACCGCAAGATATGCCGGATATATAGGACCGTCCAACATCAAACGAACAGGCAGCTGGGAAGATGTAAAAGTGCCTCCATCCTCAGGAGAAATCGGCGTAGAGGAGGTGATCTGCTGGAAAAGCCCAGCCCAATCAGTGGCAGTCGACAAGACTTTTGCCAGAGCAGCGCCGGTCGTCAGGTAGTAATAAGCGTCACCAAATTCACAAACGAGGTGCTCGCAGTGCAAAACGTAGAAGGCTCTAATGCTTAATGCGAGGGCAAACAGCAAGATGGGAAAAATGTTCGGCTGTCTTAACAGACCAAAGAACTTTGCCGTGGGCAGCCGCCCAGCCTGTTCTCCGATGCTGTTCAACAGCCTTTTCAACTAGCAATTCTCCATTCTTGTTGCATGATATGTGAATGGGGGAAATTCAGTGTTCTTGACACGCGGTCTGCGTGATTGATAGGATGAATCTTCGCCTGCTATGCGTCCGTAGCTCAGCCGGTAGAGCACTCGGCTTTTAACCGATTGGTCGTGCGTTCGAGTCGCACCGGACGCAATTTACTAAACATGACAGCACTCTAAACCACCCTCTGCGTAGGGCTGACGCCGCGCGTCGCCAGGGCGATATTGAATCGCCCGTCAAGGTTACCAGGGAAAATTGACGCGGAAGAACAGCGGAACGCCGCCTGTGGTCAGCCCTTGCGTGAAATCAAGCACACCAACCTGCACGCCTCTATCTTCGAAAGAATTCGGATAAAGATAAAGGGCCGCTGAAAATTGGGTTACAGAGCCGCGCTTCGACTCACCGGGTCCAAGCGAGAAAACGGCTTCCAGCCCGCGGGGTGAGCGGATTGGCGCGCTCAATTCAAAATACTTCTCGAGAAGAACCTCATCACCGTACGGCGGTGGCTCTTCGTAGTCGATCGGTAAGGTGTGCGTAGTCCATTGCCAAAGCACATCGTCCGTCCCTGAACGCTTTAGAGTGACGTTGAGCCGGGGAAACCAGTGATCAGCCCCTTCAGACTCGCGATAGACGCTTAGCCGTCCACGCGTCAACAAAGGGCGGTCGATCAGCAACTGCCTTCCTTGGGCGTCAATCTCATCCATCTGAAGTCTCCCTTTCTCTGGCCGGCGGTGGCTATGCCACAAGTCGCCTGCGCAGTAATAGAATGTTGCGCACTAGAGAGGTAGCATAGCACTTGGCTCTTTTCTTAGACGACATTTACTAAGAGCTGATGAATTCAAGTGCAAGCCCGTGGGCGGCAAAACCTACTTTGAAACAGAATTTTGAGAAACACATTCTTCTTGCAAAGTTTTTTGCGCCAACATATCGGATAATTTATCAATGACAGAAGAACGCATAATTCGCTTCCCCCATCGCCGCTCTATTGGAACGCTTTTCGTCGCACCGAAAAGCCAGCCAGAGGAGTGGGAGCTTCTGACCGTGGTTCGCGGGCTTGTAGTCTCACCGGAAAACAACCCCATCAAGTGGGAAGTGTTGGATGAGGCTCGCGGCGCCGTCAAAATCCCGGCGGACACAAAGTTGAAGCTCAAGGTCAGCCCGAGAGGCTCTTCGCTGGCTCCCATAGCCGAGATGCGTCCGGACGATTTCCATACCCTTGACCTTTCTCACTCTGACCTCTCCGACCTCAGCTTGCTCCATGTTGAAAAGCTTTCAGGCTTGAGAGTTTTAGAATTGACGTCCACAGATGTAAGCGATCGTGGGATGACTCACATCGCGCTTCTCTCCAATCTGACATCGCTTGGTCTCAGCCACAGCCGCATCAGTGACGACGGTCTGCAGATACTTTCCAAACTGAAAAACCTGCGAGAGCTCTGGTTGAGTTCTACAGACATTGATGACAATGGTCTAGCTGGTCTGACATTGCCTCCGGATTTGGTGCAACTTGGACTGTCCGGAACGAAAATCTCCGACGGTGGTTTGCACGCGCTCGAACAGCTCAAGTCTTTGATTCGTGTCTATTTGTTCAACACGAAGGTTACAAAAGAGGGCGTCGATTCACTCAAAGGAAAACTTCCAGGTTGTCGCATCAAATGGTTGCCGCCTAAGAGCATGGAAGACATGAGCGACGAAGAACTCTTCGGGTCACTCGATGTGAAAGAAGATGCGGAGACAATTCGCAAGCTCTCCGAAGACTTCCCGATACTAGACTTTTCGGCGCCGAGTCAAACGCTGGATGAAAACAAATTCTGGGAAATAATTGGATTGCTCGACTGGGATCAATTAGGTGACGATGAGAAAGTCATCGAACCCGCAGTCGAGGAGCTAGCCTCGATGTCGACACAAGACGTTATGCAATTCCAAGATATTCTTTCTGAAAAACTTTTCGCGCTCGATGGCGAACCATATGCAAGAGAAATCGGAGAGGAAGCCTTTGATGGCAACAAAAGCCATTTCTCGAAAGACTGGTTCCTCGGTGTGCGCTGCTGCGCGATCGCCAATGGCAAAGAGCCTTACGACGATGTCCTCAAAAATCCAAAGGAAATGCCAAAGGACGTCGAGTTTATCGCCTTGACCAGAATTGCAACCGAAGCTTACCGAAGAAAAACCAATAAGCGAATGACTTATACAACTGCCTACGATTGGCAGACATTCAGCAATCGCAAAGGTTGGTTGTTGTACGACGCAGACACGCACGACATGAGCGCCTGACCTTACCGGAGGTTATGCAATGACAGACTTCTCCGAAGAGATTCACTACCACTTATTCGACACCGATCTAGGCTTGGCCGCGATTGCGTGGACAAAGAATGGCATTTGTGGACACCTCCTTCCTGACTCTGATGCCGGGCCGACAGAGACCCGCATCATGAAGATGTTTCCCTCCGCAAAGAAAACAGAACCGCCGCTTGAAGTCGTCATGATTACCAGGCGCATGTGCAAGCATCTACAAGGAAACACTCAAGACTTCTCGAATGTCCGACTTACACTGGGTGGCACACCGCTGTTTCAAACCGTCGTATGATTTCGGAAAACAGCTGACAGTGCAAACAGTTGGCACGCGAAGAACGACAGGTAGACCGGAAGCGACATGGCACCAAAGAAAAAGCTCACGCCTTTTGAAGAAGAACTGATAGTTGCCACCGAGCACATTCAAAAGCGCGACAAGAAATTAGGCAAGATAATCGATCAAGTTGGGCCTTGCGCACTCAAACTCGACGAAATGCATAGTCCATTTGCATCGCTCGCCGAGGCAATTATCTATCAGCAGTTGACGGGCAAAGCCGCTGCCACCATTGCGCAGCGCGTCAAAAATTTATTCTTAGACGACGGCTTGAAAGAGGCTGCCGCAAAAGAAGTAAAAAAGGCTTTGCCGAGAAACAGACCAAAGAAGGAAATTAAAGAAGTGAAGATTGCGGCGGCTCCACTTGTCGGCGCTGTCACCTACCCAGAACCCCATCGATTTTTGGAAGTGTCAGACGAGCTGCTCCGTTCAGCGGGTTTATCGCGCGCTAAAACAGCAGCCATAAAAGATCTGTCTCTAAAGATGATGGAGGGTCAAGTCCCATCGCTGGAAGAAATGCATCAACTCAGCGATGAAGAGCTGATTAAACGACTCAGCGCCATTCGTGGCATCGGTCCTTGGACAGTCGAGATGCTTTTGATTTTCAAATTAGGACGGTTGAATATCTTGCCTTCAACCGATTACGGTGTGCGCAAAGGTTTTGCATATACGTATAAAACTGCAGATCTGCCAACACCAAAAGCGCTGCTAGAATTTGGCGAAAAATGGCAGCCCTACCGATCAGTGGCATCATGGTATCTCTGGCGAGCCGCCGGAATGGCGAAAGTATAGGGCTGTTGTAAGGACCTTTGCTCTCATTGGAAGTTCCCGAAAGTTGGGGAAGGTAACGGCTTTTTCAAATAGTCATTGTTGTTAGCTTTGCACTGCACTTCTGTAAAACCTGTTGGCTGAACCAGCTTGGAAAGGAACCGGAAAGACAGTTCTAAGTCTTTCCAGGTGCGAAAGAAAGGAGTGGCGCGGTATGCGCCCAATTATAGGGCTCGCAAGGGGAGTCCGCTTGGTGGCGACAACTTTAGGAACTACGGAATCAGGGAATCATGAGATTTAAAGGCAAAGTTATTTATTACATCATTACTCAGACGGCTCAAGCGAGCGTCAAACTGATGAAGCAGAAAGTCAAACGCAACCCCGGTGCAATTGCGGCCTATTTCGCAGCAAGAATGCTCGGCGATCTTGTTGTACCGAACAAAAGAAGACTTGCTGTTCGCAGAAGCAAATAGTTTATCGTGGGGGCGCGTTGCACGCGCTCCTACAGCAGAGATTGAAAATTACTGTCCGTAAGCGGTCAGGCGTGGTTTGAAGTAGTGCTGATACTGCCCACCACTTCCACCGAGATGCAACATGATTGCGGTTGTCTTAATCATGCGATCAGTGACATGCTTCGCATCCGCATGCTTCGACGAAGCAAGTGCTTTCAAGGGAGAAACCGAATCCATCGCCGAAAGTACAGAGAACTCAGATGTATGGGCTCTATGTCCATTCTTAATTGTGCTTTGAACATTACGGTGCGAGATGGTTTCGACAGCATTTATTTGAGCGAACTCAGCAGTGTGATGCTTGGTGATCATTACGTGTCGCCCTGGCGAAAGAACTACGTTGTGACCATTCGATTCAACGCGTACAGATCCTTTATGCTGATCGTCCAAATCGTATACGGACAAACCAGCTTCTGAAGTCGATACAAGTGTTACAGAATTCGCGCTTATGTGCACGATTCCGTTGGGTGTCTCAACCGCTGTTGCCTTCGAGGGAACGAACAGAACAACGCCTCTCTTCAGTTCAACACGCTCGCTGTGTCCGATCGTTTTCACACCAGACATGAGTCCAAGTTGCTTACCGACAAATTCGCTATCGCTGCAAATTGCTGCCTCTGTCATACCCCCGCGTCCCATGCTACCAACAATATATGAATCGTCGTCATCGACAAAAGGTAGCGAGGCGCTATTGGTTGCGATTTGATTCGGAGTTTGTAACGACGCATTGTAAGCGAGCTGACTGGCATTCTGGATGGCCGCATTGTGTGTGACCAATTCATTCGACAATGAGCCGAGAGACGTAAGTTGCGAATCCCTAGTGTTGACCACATTCTGACTGCTTGCAGTCATGAGAGTTTCGTTACTGGCTGCTTGAGCCTGATTCGTTGGACTCATAGATAGAACCGAAAGGTCCGAAGTGATGGACGAGTTCTCGAGTGAGAATGAGGATTGCACCAAAGGGGCACTTGCCTTGACGGGTGGATCGGCCGTGACTGTCGCGCCATCGCCAAGGACGATCGAACCAGAAGGTCCTGAGAATATGACGCTTTTGTTTATCGCATTGACGTTCGCCGTCGTGGTTGCAACGACTGCATTCGGCGGACCTCCGAAATATGCGATGCCTTTCTTACCTTCTACATTTACATTTATATTGTTGTAAATGCCGTCGGCTGAGACTGGATTTGTTCCTCGCTTTGGAACCGCACCAACTGCAAGAATGGTATTACCCCCCTTCTGCTGCGTTTCAACCGTAGCACCGTCTCCAATTTGAATCTGTCCAGCGACATTTGCATTCTGCAAGGTTAATGAACCATTGTTTGCCGTAATTTCTGAGTCGTTCGAAACAGACAACGTGCTTCCGTTAGTCACAACCAGAATGTTTCCTTTCTGTGTTGTAAATCCGTCTAGCTCGACAGAACCGGCAGTGGTCAGCGTCAGAGAGCCACCGGACCGCCCGAAGAAACCAGAGTCTCCGAGGTTAAGGTTGTTTATGAAAACAGAACCCTTTCCAGCGGTTATTGCTCTAACAAAATCTGATTCGACATTGATCGGTGAATTCTTACTGCCGATCGCCCCTCCGAGAGTTTCGAAATGAATCTCACGTACATCAAGAGTTACATCACTTGCGGCTGTGATCTTGCCCTTCGTGCCGAGGGAAGTCAGCTCCAAGACGTTGGCGGCAGCAATTGCGCTGTTTGTCTGGACAACTATGCCGCCGCTTGAGTTGATAATTTCGATGATTCCGTTGCCAGCATCTAATGTTCCCGTGATGCCATTTTTGACATTACTACCATTTAGCACGAATGCAGTCTTGCTGTCAGACTCAAGAGTGATATCGCCCTGGTTTCCATTAGTTGAAAGACTTCCATTGACTATGAGCTGTCCCTTGCCATCTCCAAAACCGGCACCGAGGTTATAGCTGGAACCGATAGTGCCGTTCTCACCGCGAGCAATATTTATGAGCGAAGTGTTGCTAACAGTCAAATTGCCGCCACTACGTATGATGGCAGAGCCACCGCGTCCAGTACTGCCAACAGCATCACCAGCAGAGGCCTCTACTTCGATAAAGATCGAGTTTCCCTTTGGTGCTTTTGGGGGTGTGCCGACAAATATGGGCGTGGAAGACGAGTTGACATAGCTAACGCTCCCACCGTTACCGTTGCCTGTTCCTGCCGCAGTAAGAACGAGCGGGTTGTTTACAGAGTTTCCAATACCTGGAGTGACAATGCCGTTTCCTACTAGTGATAAAGATCCACCGTTTGAATCCGTGCCGTTTCCATTTGCTTCCTGGAAGAAGGCCAGGTCGTTAAGCGTCAGTACTCCAGTACCATCTCGTCCGGCTGACAATCCAATGCCAGAGCCATTTCCGTTTTGATTTCTAACACTGAATGCGGCGGCATTGACTGTAATATTGCCATCACTTTGTATACCGACGGAAGTGCCGCCGGTACCATTAGCTACTACTGACCCAGCTGCCAATGTCACGTCGCCTCCGAATGTGCCTTGCACAATGCCACCATTTCCGGTGCCTTGGGAACTCACATCAAAGGTGTATTGTCCTGATAGCCCGAGGGTAACAGCGTTGGTAGATCTGAGTGTGAAGTCGATTTGCCCGCCGTTGTCATTACCGAGCCCTAAAGCTGACATCGCTAGCGGAGATGCCGTACTTACATTTATACGCAAGGAGCCAGCGCTTCCTGCTGTGCTCAGTTGCGAACCGGCAACAGTCAGATTGCCGCTTTGGATTTCAATTTGGTTAGATGTAATGGAACCACCAATATTTACTGTTCCAGTCTCGGCTGTTTGAAATTTCAAGCTTGAATATTGAGTCGTACCAACGTTCACGTCATTTACGCTAATCGTGCCATTGCGCAGTGCTCCCACTCCGACGTCACCAACAACAACCCCGCCTTGGATTTGGAACGGTGTGGATCCTTGCGGAAACAACTGCGCGTCCGCTACGGCTATAGTAGTCGAAGAAGCACCATCAGCGTTTACGTTGTTAAGGGTTACACCGGTACCACCAATTAAGAGAACTTTTCCTGCGGTGCCACCGGTGGCGGTGGTGTCAATATTTTGAAGTGATATAGCGCCGTTGTTTGCGACTGCAATCACATTACCACCATTACCATTGGTGGCAGTTGTGTTGATGTTGCCGGTTACAGTGATTGAGCCACCATTGGCGTTTGGCGTAAAGTCTGTGTATGTGCCGAGTGGATCAAATGTGGTTGTGCTAGGGCTTGGCGTGAAATTGTATCCAGCGAACATGGTCAAATCGCCGCCCTGACTTCCTGAAAGATCAATGTCACCATTTATTGTGATGTTGCCTGCAGCAATGATCGCAAGGTCGCCAAAGTTTAGCGGTCCGGTCAGAGTGATATCGCCGGTACCATTTGCATATGTGCCACCATTGATGAGAGTCCACGTATCGCCGGGTTGTGGTGGATCGTTGTAGGTAACGAGAGCGCCGCCTCCACCTATGATCAGGTTGCCCGTAAATATGCGAGATGGTGCCTGTGCAACCTGAACTGAATCTACTAGGACTGTCTCGCCAAAAAGATCAACCGAAGAGTAATAACGAATTTGAGAACCAGTGAGAGTCAATGTCCCTGTATTGGCACGGATTTCAATTGTACCGTCCGAATTGAATGACGTGGTTGGCGCCAAACTCTCAACGATGAGCCCTGAACCTGCATTGCTTTGGATTGAAATATTTCCATCGGCTTGGACTCTGGTATCAATAGTCAGATAATTTGTCGTAATGTCTAGATTCCCAGCAACACCAGTTACTGTGCCATTCAATAAAACCTGAGCGTTCGCATCTGGCGTGCGCAGACTGGTATTGCCTCCGTCAGAAGTTGTATAGCTCAAAATCGAATTTCCCAAATACTCAACAAACACGTCAGTTTCATCAGCACTGCCATTTTGTGCACTTAGCTGAACATTAACACCAGCACCATTATTGTTGACCTTAAAGAAATTGGATGAGGTTCCAATTGACGCAGCAGCAGATGGCAGAAAAACTACTGTTGGCGCGTTGATTCCGCTGGAGCTCGTGGTCAAAACGGCATCTGTCGCAGTTGTACCTATTCTGAATAAGTATCCTGCACCACCACCAGTAAAGTTAACTGCACTATTTGTCACATTGAGAAAAGCATTGTTTGCTGCGTAAGCATCAATTGACCCTGCACCGGTAGTGAATTCATTATTGGAATCCCCAATGTCATTTGCAGATACCATCTTCAACGTTCCGCCGACGCCAACATTGAACACGCCAAATATACTGCCTGAGCCCGTAGTAGTTAAGTCAGCATTTGTAGACACACTTGGAGTACTGCTTGGATTGTAGAAGTACATATCTCCAAACGACGTCGCTTTCAAGCTATTGAATGAAACGCTGTTGAAACTGAGAGCACCGTTTGTGCTGGTAACATCAACATCCCAGGAGTTGTTTGCCACAGAAAATGCAACGTCACCAGTGTTTACGAGCTTGAAGCTTCCTCCACCAGAGCCCGAAACATTTTGTACGTTTGACACACCAAAAGTGGTGCTGCCGGCAACGGTATTAACGTCCAAAAATTGCGCGTTCAGCGATTCGACTTCGATTTTGTCATTGGCACCAAACGCTCCATTTAGAACCAAATTTCGTATACCCGCGGTTATCGCGCCGGTTTTGATATTCCCTGAAGTAACGATGGCTGTAAAAACAGTGCCGCTCAACGCACCATTCGTTATGCTAACGCCGGCAAGACCTGCCTGCCCTACCGATATCGAGACGCCGCCGCCGAGACCTCCAGAAGCGGTGGTATTTATGTCACCGACGGTGACGCCTGTCTCTCCTATCAATTTGACAAAGCCGTCATTTAAGTCTCCAGTCGCCAGGATGTCACCGAGATCTATCGAACCCTTTCTAGCAACTACGGTCACACTACCGGCATGACCACCACTACCGGTGCCGCTCACATTGATGTTTGCTCCACCAATTACAGAACCACCATCGGTACTTGCAGTGAGGTTATTGATCGTTTGGTCGGTGGGAGTTTGAGTTCCATTGGTCACAATGTTGCTGTTGTAGCCTGCGAATATCGAGAGGCTACCAGCAGTAGGCCCGCTCAAATTGATACTCGCACCCGTCAGGTCGACATTACCAGAGGCGACGATTGCGAAGTTACCTGCAATAACTATGTCTCCGCTCATTACTACTGAGCCTGGATTATTTACTACCGAAATGCCGGAGAGTGGTGTTGCAGTAGAGACCCAAGTTCCATTGAAAGTGCCACCATTAAGATTAGGCGTCACTATGTAACCAGTGTTGCCGTTTTGCATGGTCTGAGTTGAACCGGTAGCAGAGATAGACTGACCACTCAAAATGGTTTGTCCGTTATAAAGGAAGTTGCCTGAGAAGGAGAGCGTATCCACCGCGCCGATATTGATCAAATTGGCGTTTAGCGTTGCGGCAGCTCCACCTGAAAGAGCTAAATCACTGCCAGTTGCAGACAGACTGTCTATCGAAAGATTTTGAGCAGTGTAGGTGGCACCATTAAACGTCACCGAAGGAGTGATGAGCGAGAGATTCCCAGTGAAGTTTAGAGTTGTGCCTGCGGTGTTGAATATTGAGTTCGGGCTGCGCAGAGACATGTTCTTGCCTGTGAATGCTCCCGCAAGATTCATACCAAATACGCCACCAGTTCCAGACTCAAGATTTATGTTATCGGCGGACAGTGCCGAGCCCGTAGCAGTAAGCAATCCACCGGCACTTGCATTGATAGTGCCGCCCGATCCCGTCGCTGACAAATTGAAATTACCAGCGGTTGTCCCTATTGAAACAGTACCCGTGCCAGTTCTCTCAATATTGATGGTCCCCGCGGTGCCATTAAATCCCGCGTTGGCGCTCACAGCAAAAGCGACCGCCGGGTTCACAGTCAAAGAATCATAGATTAATGAAACGTCGCCAGCATTACCTCCGTTGAGTGCAGATCCGCTGACGTTAATACCATTGGTATAAGCGGACAAATCCAAATTTCCATTCGGAGCGGTCAATTTAAGAGAGCCTGTGGTCCTTGAAACACCAGCAGCTAACACGATTACATTGGCTACACGAATGCCGCCGGTGCCATTGTTCGTGACGTCGACAATTGCACCATCTCCACTTCCCGGATTTGATAAGATTTGCCCGATGTAATTGACGCCCATGCTGCCATTCAAAGTGACAGTATTTGCACTGTTTAACTCAGCAACCAAAGTGCCTGCACTTCTGCCTCCTGCACCACTAAGGTTAATGATGTTGACATTGACACGAGCGGCATTAATAACGACAGAGCCCGCATCAACGCCTGCTTGGTTTGATGAGACGTCGATGAGACCGACAGAAACAGTATTATTTAAAGTATTCGCTCTCAAAGTCACGGTGCTAGAATTGGTCGCTTTGATACTTCCCGCTTGAACAGCTCCATTAGACAATACGAAAACATCGCCAGATGAATCTATGTCGCTGACTTGAATTACTCCTACTCCATTTCCGACAGTACCAGCAACAAGCTTATTGCCTGACGTAACGTTTCCGTTGGCACCAAAAGTCATCGCAGATCCAACATCAAACGTGGGTGCAGCCGACACTAGAGAAATAGTGCCAGACCCCGTTCCGCCGGTATTCTGTAGGTTTCGAACTGAGATTGTTGCAAGATCAATGGAGCCGGAGATGAGACTGATGTTGCCATTCGTGTCACCAGCAGCAGTACCATTTCCATTAGCCTTAATATCCCAATTTGACATAATGATCTTGCCGGGATCATTGGAAATACCGTCACTGTAGGCAGCAATCGTGATGTTTCCGGCCTTAGAGCCGGGTACATTGCCTGACGCATCGACCAAGCCCCCTTGAGAAAGTAGGACCTGTCCACCCTGCGCGGACCCGCCGGAAAAGCTAGCTGTGGTTGCAGCTCCGGGATATTGCGAACCAGTACCGGTGACATTGGCTCCCGCCACTATTATGATGTCCCGACCATCTCCGTTAGAATCAACAGCACGAATCGTCAGGTTTGCTGCAGTCTGGATTATGTTGCGTCCGGCGATAATCGCCAGATCCTCGCCAACTATAATGTTGCCGGCGATACTTATATTGCCAGTGTTGAAGTAAGTTGGATCACCTGTCAGACACTGCTCTCCGATGGTTAGTGTGTCGGTATTAGCACTAACGTGAGCAGCGCTGCCACTCGAGTTAACTACACCTGTAAGCTCGTTGACATAAACATTTGCCGTGCCGCCTCCGGTGTAAACATTCACCTCTTGAGATAGCAAGTCTCCACCAACAACGGTGGTATCTTTAAGGCCTTCATAAGCAGCATCACGCAGATTGATCGCACCATTTAGAGCTGCAATGGTGCCACCATAATTGTTCACTAGAAGGTTGTCTGCACCCGTTGTCCCAAAATTCACATTGGCATCTGTCGATGCAAGAGTGCCTGTATTTGTGACATTCGCAGCTTGAATGTTGAGATTTCCTGCAGCGGAAACTGTGCCAGAATTGGTCAGCGATTTTTCTGCCGAAAGAGTCAAGTTGCCGGTTGCATTGATAGTGCCAAAATTCTTGAGCGCTTTGTCAGCTTGCAAAGTCAAATCGCTGGCTGTTGAGGTAATATCTGCGCCGATATTGTTGGTTATGTTGTCGGCTCGGATTATTGCATTCACATTGCCGCTCGAAGAAAACGCGTTTATGGAGCCTGAGTTGATCAGATCGCCTTTGATGCGAACGTCTCCGCCTCTGCCGAAATCACCGGAGGCGACAACGGAAACAGGAACGACTAGATCATCGACTTTCATTTTGCCGTTGCCGCTAGTCAGAGCTGAAAGATCTACAGAACCACCGGTTGCTCGTCCATCTCCATCTAGTGTGACTGTTTGCCCACCCGCAACCAGAGCTTGTTTTGCTGCGACGTACTCGGCAGCAGTCACTTTTGATCCAGCTTGAACAGTCTTACTTTCGCCGCCAACATTGATGTTGACCGACGACTGTTCTTTAAAAAGATTGTTGCCTAGCGTAATGGTTTCAACCGCGGAAGTTAGATCGAGGTTGAAGCCACCGTTGACCTTCAGAACTTGCTGACCATCAATCTGCTGAATTGATTGATTTATCTGGTGTGCAATGTTTTGCTGTTTGAGCGACTCTTTGTAGGCTTTGAACTCGGCTTTAGTGGCAAAGTCATGTACGTTCAAATGCGATGCGGCACCGGCAGCTACGTTGGAAGCAGCGTTGTTAATTGCTTGATTGACTGCATTTTGAGATGCAGCGTTCGCTCCGTCGTTACCGTGCACATCGCGAACGTCCTGCCAGTGATCTTTGAACGCACTGTTGAGTTCCTTTCCACGCAGATCTGGATTATCAAGTCGAAATTGTTGCCAGGCTGCACCCTTTCCGTCATTCGCCAGAGCTGCTGTTGTCAAATTTGACGCAAGCAACATCGGCACCGTAAGCGAAACGTAAACTCTCCCGAAGATTGAACGGCGGTTCCAAAGCTTCGAGTCGTTGTTGGTTTGCATATATGCACATCTCCTGATTCCGAGTTGCCCAAAGTTAGCAATACAAGCCACGGCTTGCACAGCGGATGAAAGTCTGAAGAAGGTCCTGATGGCGAGTCAGAATCCAGTCACAGCCCAAATCCCAGACTAAAAGAGTACCAAAAGGTCTATATATCTCCAATTAGAGAACAATCACTTGACAACGGTTTGTGGTGGGCAAATCGGCTCAGTGAGCGCTCAAAGAGTCACGCAGTTACTAATTTCCGACCTGCGGAATCACTCATTTGCGACTTCTAAATTCGTTGCAAGATCTTCAAACAACAGCTCAGGTCCCTATGCGGGCGAGGTGGTAAGTTTCGGCACGGCGAAGCGATGGTTCGATGCATGACAAAGAGAGCAAACGCTTTCGCATTTGCTCTCTCTTTTTCTCCACAGCATCTCTGCTCTGGAAAAAACCTATGTTCTATCTTAGGCAACTTCTTTCAAGTAGCCGCTCATTTGTTTTTGGATTTTGGTGCGAGCACGCGAGATGCGTGACTTGACCGTGCCCAATTCAACGTTGGTGATGGCTGCAATTTCTTCGTAGGACAAACCATCAACTTCGCGCAGCAGGACTGATTGTCTGAACTCTTGCGGAATCTTTTCCAGTGCGCTTTCGAGAGCTGCAACAAGTTCTTTGCGTTGCAGATCGGTGTCTGGTTGGTGCTTCGTGTCAGCAACGAAGCGTTCCATTTTGTTGCCATCTTCCGACTCGTAGGTTTCGTCGAGCGATACCAAATCTTGGTTGCGAACTTTTCTTCTCAGTTCGTCATAGCAAAGGTTGGTGACAATCTGGCTAAGCCAGCCTTTGAAGGCGCCGGCGCTGCGGAGTTGTCCAATTGATTTCCACATTCTGATTTGAGCTTCTTGAACAACGTCAGAGAGATCATGCAGTTCAGGAAAACGCTTGCGAACCATAGCAGTAAGGGTGGATTGGTGGCGCTTCAGGAGCACATCAATTGCACCTTTTCTGTCTGCCTGACAGGCGAGGATGAGTTCTTCATCTGTCATCTCAGAAAACTTCTTCTCTGGTCCGACGAGACTCAAGTGGCTCTTACCGGTGGACTTGGTGAAAAGAGGTTTTACGTTGCCGTTCATTTTTCTGGATCTCCTATTAATTTTGCACAGCGATGCCACACCTTAAAGGTGCGCTGGGAGCGCAACAGCGCTATTCAGTTGGAAAAATCTTTCGTTGCCTTACTCTGTCATTTTGCCAAAACCGGTAGGGAGCGACAACACGGGTTTTCACTAGTGGAAGCACCCTCGATTTCGCCGCCTAGCATTCCGTAATCCGTTGAAATACGGCAGGTTATGGAATTATGAAGTTTTATTTCGGGAAGAGATATAGGGTTTACCTAGGGGTTTTTATACTTGCTGGGCAAATTTGGCATGTTCGTCCTCACAAAAAACTCCAACCTTTTATATAAGCAAAATCGTTCTACTCTGAGGAAGGTTCTCCAGCGCCCGCGCCGAAGGTCCCGGGAGCGGTTGCAGGAATAGCTACAGCACCGGATATAGGACTAATTTCAACAGCTGACCACCATGGTCCGTGTGTTTTTCCTAGTAGCGCAGCCCAGTACCAGGAGGAGATGTCGGTCCAGTTTTCACCGCGCCCGTCATAGATTCGCTCCTTAACCACAAATGAATGCTCACCTTTTCTAGCGATAAAAGATGACCACCTGCTGCCGTCCTTCTCAGTAATGAGTGGCTGCCAGGTAATGTCATAACCAACGCCGCGAAAGCAATCAGACGATGGATGCAGTTGGCGAGTCGGCTTCGCGACCCAGCGCATGATTACTCGTTTTGCTCCAAGAGAGAAACATTGAATTTTTCCTGGAAACTCCTGGTAGAAAGCGATATCAGCTTTGCTAGGCACGACCGGCTCGATGTTGGAGCCTTTATATCGATGAGGCCAGCCAGGAAAGTCGCGAGTCGCAACAGAGTTATCTAGTGTTCGCGAAAACGCCAATGGAGTAAAGGATGCGATTAGTGCAGAGATCAGGAACGCCACCGAGCGCGCATTTAACAGCGGTTTCTCTCTCATCGACGCATGTGCATTCTCCTCAAGTTCGACAACAGTCTTCGCAAAATCCGGAACTGTTCCGTTGGCGGGCTTCCCATCGGTTTGTTCCGAAACCGACTCGCGCGCGCTTCTCTTCGAAATCACTTTCGCAATCAGAACTGTTCCTCCAGCCGCAATTGCAAAAGCTACGGCACCAACAGCCTGGTGGACAAACTGCTCTTGCAATGGATCAATAGGCAAAATCTTTGCCTCGATAAAGAACAGTGATGTGATTCGCAAAACATTTCCCAAGAGCGCAGCAAGGACGGCGGACGAGAGAACCATTACACTCTGCAAGAGACTCAACTCCATAATGGAAGTAAGCACCGCTCCGATGAAGAGCGCAAACCAGAGCATCTTTATTCCGCTGCATGGTGCGTCTATCTGGATCATTTGACTGTTCCAAATGAGGGCGGTCCCATCAGCGATGGTTGGAAAGCCAACCATCGAAATAAGTGGCGCAGCAATTTTTCCAACAACCAAACGCAGAGGATAGCCGCTGTAAAAGTTGAGGGAAGAAACAATCGGCAGAGAAAATAAAAGCAACAGCCAACTGCCGAGACCAAGCCTGAATTTACCTCCTTGCGCGTTAATCAAACAACCGACCGCGACCACCGCAATGAGAGCGCTCAGAAGGTTTGGGGCAATCGGCCAAGTAATGGCATAAAGAAGAAAACAGGCTATCGCTACAACAGGTATATGTAGCTCAGCGTGCGCTTTTCTCGAACCGTGACGAGTAAGCAAGATTGCGATAAAGGCAATCAAACTAACCACGCCCAATGGCTCATCCGACTTATCCAAAAGTCTCTCGACATACCATGCTGTGACAGGCCAGAAGACGCAAAAGCAGAGCGCCATTAAGCCTGGAATTATCATGCCTTCTTAATACTCACTTTCTTCCTGGTTTGAAGTGCGTACCCGAGAATGAGCATGCCGACTCCGAACAGAATGTAAGTGTCTGATTCAGGAACGACCGGTGACAATGCGCTAGAGTTGGCTTCACCAGCTGTAGATTGTGCAAATTCATCTACAACTCCTTCGTCGCCGCCGGCTTCGTCGTCATTGAAGTCACTCACATCTTTGTCTCTCGATGCGATTTGCTTCTTCTCCGCAAACAACACTTTGGACTTCGAGAAATCCGCACGTGAGTCTTCTTTCGCAAGTGCTCGCTCGCTAGAATTGTACGAAGACATTTCTTCTGCCTTACTTTCGAATTTGTAATCAGCCGAAGCCTCTTTCAACGCAGCGGCAGGAGCCATTGGTGCAGACATTGGTGCAGACATAGATTCCGGATTGATCGTACCGTTGGTCGCGCCTTGCAAAACAGGGCGAGCGGCGTCTAACTCCTGGCGGGTTTGAGAGCCGGTGTTGGCCTGAACGCTGGAAGAATATTGTCCTTCATTGCCGCGCGATAAGAACACATCACTACCTGGAGCAGAATCCACTCGCAATGACTTACCTTGAAGGCGACTGCCATCAAAATGACCGAAAACCGGTCCTCTCCGGGGCGAAGGGCCTAAATGACCTAATGTGGGTTGGGGATTGATCAGGCTGAACTTAGGCGGCTCAATGTTTTGCGCGTGCGTTCTTCGCACAGGAATTGGCTCTGTGATTATCGCGCTGGAGAAGGAAGTGACCAGATGATACGCATTCGAAATTGCCACGGCTTTGCGAGCAGCCTTGCAACGATGATTGCTGTGGACTGTTTGAATTCTCGAAATTTCGTCAAAGGCTACTAGCTTCGCAAGAGCTGTTTCGGCTGGCTTAAGGGCGCCTTTTTCAACATCGAGATTCGCCAGACTCTTGCGAACATACTGAATTCCGCCGACAGCAGTTGAGGGGGAAGCGTTTTGCCATGTGTCAAAAAGCTGGTGCATATCAGATTCAACATAGCTGCCGCGATTGACACGAACGAGCCCTGGGCAGTTGTACAGCCCTGAAAGAATTTCATTGGGACCGGCGGCGACAGCAAAATCATAAAGTAATGGCCTAGGCGATTGACGAACGAAGAGTTCCCATTCTTTTCCAAGCTTTCCAGGAAGAGGTTGCGCCGAGTGAACCCAAAGAACCGCTGAAGCATTAGTATTCGCGGCCTCCTTCAGCGCGGTTCTCAAATCAGACAGGTTGTCTTGCCCACCGGCGCAGGGTATTTTCGCGATGGAAGAAACCGCGCTGTCGAGCGCTTTAGCATCGCCAGCGCTAACTTCCAATGCCGGAAGTAGACCATCTCGAACATAACTTATTTTGACATCCATATCGCTAGGAAGTTGCTTCAACTTCTTCAGGACAGCATCCATGTGCGGCGACATGCCGTTGGAACCATCTATAACGACAAACAACTTAGTCGGGCGCGGATAGTTGATCTTCCGTATGTCCTCACCTATCAAAGCTCCATCATGCAAGCCTTGAATGTGTGTGATGTTGGGATTTCTTTCAGCAACAACCACAGCACCAAATCTCGCTAGCTCAGGAGTGGTGATGTCACCCTGAAGCACCTTTGTTTGATCAAACTTATCGAGATGCAGGGTCTTGACTGACGATAGAAGCTGTTCTTGCGATTTCAAACTAATATTAGTTGGGATTTCAACTTGGAAGTTTCTCTCTTCGAAAGTTGGCAAAGCCAGTTCAGCCTTATCCATCGCGGTCACCGCCAGCGGTGCAATGATGTGCAAGCGCACACCAATCTTGCTTTCGGGAGCGACGGGAAACAACTGCAGCAACACACGGTCTGCACCGCAGGTGCTTACAAGCAACGGGTCTTTCTTGTCGGCTACAGCGGCGCGATATTTTCTGCGTGCAAGGCTTCGGCCCATCACAGTCGCTTCTCGCTCTGTTCCATCCACAATCAAAAATGCATTCGTGACCACCGCGCCTGGTGGCAAAAGAATCTTTGAGCGAACCTCACGATCGTACTTGGACGTGTTTCCAAAAGTGACATTCCACATAATGTTTGCGATGCACAGGTTACCGTCGATATGCCCGGACAGCTTAGACTCGTTCATACTCAAACCGCGCGCGACACCGCTCACAGCTTCGCCGGCAATGTCAGGGTCGCGATCGAATTCATCCTCTACATTCGGCTCTTCATTTTCATTGTCTGAAAGCAAGCCTTGATTCTGCCGCGTCGCGCGCAAAGCCGCCGGCAACGGTACACTATTAAAAGGTTTGCCAGTGACTTTGTAGAAAATCGCGCGTGCTTCCTCGACGCTAGTCGGATTTTTTACTTCATATAGCGACCCGAGTATGTCCGTCGCCCGACCGGAGCGCTCATAGCAAGCGCGCAACATAACTTCCTGATTGCCCCATTGGCGCAACCAGTCAATTGCCATCGCAGGCTTTGCAGAATGAGCAGCTTCGCCGATGTGCATACGCGTCATTGTTGATGGCAATTCGACTGCCACAACTGTGCACAATATGATCAGGTGTCCAATGTGCTCCAACTGATGCCCATCAAAATAGGTCTTCTGATTCTCTGACAAGTGAATCGCGTACTTGCTGGCTTTCCAAACGGCAGGTACGGCAAGGAGAGGAGATAGCGCCAGCAAGCCGAAGCCACACCAAAGTATCGCCACTACAGACAGTGGCACAATCGGCAAAAACATAAGCGAATAGAGGATCGCCACACCCATAGACATTCCGGTGCCGAGCGTCAATACCCCAAGCAGGTCCGACAAATTGCGGCGAGAAGCAACCCAGACAAGGAGGTTGGAAACAGGAATGAGCGCAAACAACAAGACGTGCGCAGGCGTGGGAAACGGATCGAAGAAACTTTTGGCGCAAAGGTGCGTGGTAAGTTCAAATACAATTGCCGAGAATGGCAAAACAACACCGGCGAGAAGCAAAAACACGCCTGGTTTTCCGGGCGGTTTGCCTTTCGGCTTTTCTTTTGAATTTCCGCCGGAGATCGGATTTACGTTGGGTTTTGAACTCGAGTCAGGGCTTGAATTTTTACCGCTTGAACTTCCAGAGTTCGCCCCCGCACTCTTTCCTTTGGAACCTGAATCCTTAGTTACTACAGCCGTCCCCGCCTTGCTTGAGACGGAGGAGCCGGAGGAACTTGAAGAACCTGAGGAGCCAGAGGAGCCCGAGGAGCCGGAGGAACCTGACGCTCCGGAGGTATTTGACGCGCCTGACCCGCCGTTTCCTGTTTTCGCCCCCGAGCCACCGCCGGATTTAGATCCAGCCCTGCCTTCCGGATACTCTGAGGTCCAAACCATGCGCCGCTCTCCTCGAATTACTAACCCGTGGGCTTCCAGGCGCCAGCCTACATTTAATGTTGGCGATTATTTGGTGTTTTTCGACCAAATTTGGCGTCAGACTTGCTCGCTTAGCGTGCTTTCTTATGCTATCTGAAGGAGATACCGGTCTTGTACAGTAATTTCCCTGAGATTCACCATGGTTAAACGATGGAAGAAAGGGCTAGGAAGTCCGGTATTCACTCGACAGCTTTAATGGGTTAATCGAAGAACGTCACGCTGCAGTAGCAGTAAGGAGCAAAGAATGTTTGAGATAGGCGGGTTCCTTTTATTCTTCGGACTCTTGCTGGCTTTTTCATCTATCAAGTTCGTCAATGAATACGACAGGCTGGTCGTTTTCAGACTCGGAAGAGTCACCGGTGAGCGCGGACCGGGCGTCGCTTTCGTCGTTCCTTTAATAGAGCGTTCGCAGAAGGTCGACCTCAGGATTGTCACGATGTCGATTCCCATGCAGGAAGCCATCACTCGCGACAACATCTCGGTCAAAATCGCCGCCGTTTGCTTCTACCAAATTATCGATTCCAGAAAAGCAGTCACCAAAATCGAAGACGCCATGGCAGCGACAAGCCAGGTGGCGCAAACCACCTTGCGCAGCGTCATCGGGCAGTATGAGCTGGACGACATTCTCACAGAGCGCGACAAAATCAACGCCAAACTTCAGTCGATAATCGACCGCCAGACAGAAGGTTGGGGCATCAAAGTCAACGCAGTCGAAATCAAAGACGTCGAAATCCCGCAGCAGATGCAGCGAGCAATGGCACGGCAAGCAGAGGCGGAAAGAGAACGCCGCGCCAAAGTTGTCGCAGCAGAAGGCGAATTGCAGGCGGCAGAAAAACTTGCTCAAGCAGCAGCCGTCATAGCCAGCCAGCCGGGCGCCATGCAGCTCAGGCAGTTACAGACCATGGTTGAGGTTTCGGCGGAGAAGAACAGCACTCTAATCTTCCCTATACCTATAGAGTTGATGGGCAATTTAGGCAAGAACCCTGGGGTGGTCGAGAAAGCGATGCACTTCTTGCCCGCCGCCGCCCAAGCGCTTAAGTCCAAGGGCGAAAGCATCCAAGTAACTGACGAGACGAAAGAAAGAGTTTAGTCGACTTAAAAAAACTAGGCAAAACCCGCTTTACCCGGTTGGCTGTTTCCAGCACAATCGGGTGAGCCATTTTTGACTGATTGCAAGTCTCGTTATAAGCCTGAAGGCGGTCCTCCTGTGGGGGTTCTTCCGTGCAGACTGTTTCTATTCGCTACTCGACATCGGTGAGCAGAACCCTGGTTCGCGTGCTCAAAGCCAGCGCAGTAATCTGGTGCGCAATCCCCGTCGTGTGGATTTTTGCTTGCCTCGGTCCTTTTGTTCTGACATTGGTCCAAGCCCTGCCTACCGCCCATGCCTTCTGGTCGATAGAGGAAGCTCTGCTCACTCTTGCTTCACGGGTGGTAGCACCGATTGCAACGATACTCGCCGGCTGCCTGCTGTTGCTCATTTTCTTAGACGATCGCATTATCGTATCTCGGCAAGGTCTCGTGCTGCCGCTTTCACTGTGTGTTCAGTTTTACTGCCACCGCAATAGAATGTGGAGCGAATTGAAGAAGTCAGTGCTCATAAAAAGAGATGGGCAAAACGTCTGCCTAAAACTAAATTTCCACGACGGTAATTTTGTGGTTTTTGAAGCTGATGAAATGTCTGAGGACGACCTGAATAAGCTGCTCATCGCGTCTCGCACGTTAGCGCCGACAGACGAAAGAGACAAGGAAGATCTGGGAAACCCAGAAAACGCAGCCAAATTTCCAATTGATATTTCCACTTTCACTTCGCTCTGGGAATCAGAAATGACTCTGCGTTATCGAGCGACGACTTATGTTCCACTGCTTCCGGGACGAATCTTGAACGCCGGAATCATAATCGAGAAAGCGCTCTCTTATGGCGGCTCGGCGGCAATATATCTGGCCAGGAAACAGGATGGATCTCCTGTTGTTTTGAAAGAGTTTGTCGTTGCGGATAGTTTGAGCGAAGACGCAAGAACGAAAGCATTGGCAATGTTCAAAAAAGAAGCGGCGCTGCTTTCCAAACTGAATCATCAGGACATCGCAAGAATTTACGACCACTTCGTCGAAGACGGTCGTCATTACATGACCTTGCAATACATTCAGGGTGAAGACTTGCGCAGGCTGGTTGCGCGGCGCGGTTTTATTTCCGAAAGAAGAGTTGCGCAATGGATGCGTCAGCTTCTGGAAATTTTGCGGTACTTGGAAGAACAATCACCACCCGTAGTGCACAGAGATCTGACTCCTGAAAATATTGTTTTTAGACCGAAAGGTACTTTGGCTTTGATTGATTTCGGTGCGGCAAATGAGTTTATCGGCACCGCAACAGGAACAGTAGTAGGCAAGCAAGGCTACATTGCGCCTGAGCAATTTCGGGGCAAAGCTGAATTGAAGAGCGACATTTATTCGCTAGGCTGCACGGCACACTTTCTGCTTACCGGAAAAGAGCCGGTAGCATTGACGCAATCTTGTCCAAAATTATTGAACACACAAATCACAGACAACATGAACGATTTGATCATGCAGATGACCAGCCAGCATTCAGAGGAAAGACCGTCGGTCGAGCAAGCTTTGCGCACCATCGAAATGCTTGGCTATTACAGAGAAGGCGAAGTGTGAAGCAAAATCAGTCAAGCGATAACGCGAATGAAACTCTCTACACTGTCGAGCAGTCAGCCCCACGCGAGCTGGCTATTACTCTGCACGAGAATAAATCAATGGCTGTCCTCACGCATGTTTGGCAGCGCAAAGTACTGCCGTATTTGGGAAATGTCTTGATGCTTATGTGCGGTGTTTTGTTTGCATGCGCTCAGATTTTCTTCATCATGTCTCTTTTGACACCTAAAGGTTATGGACACTCACCAGGTCCCATCACTGGGTTCGCTCTTGTAATAACCAGCGTCTTCATAAACCTTTTAGTCATTGCAGAGGTCGTGACCTATTGGTTTACTGGTCCGCAAGCAGCCATTCTGTGTTTTGCGATCCTGGTGACTTTTGTTGCTGCGATCAAAGTATTCAAATTGCGTTTTATCAAAAACGGTCAAACATCCGCGCGCATCAGCCAATATTCGATCATCGTCAGAAAGAATTGGTTGAATGTCTTCACCTTCGAAAAAACAATCAGATGGTATGAACTGGCGATGGTTTCGATCAAAAGAAACATTGTTGATGGAAAAGAGGAGCAATTGCTTGCATTCGCAACGACCGACGGTAAGAAGATAGAACTTGATGCAGGCTGCCTCAACGATGAGAGACTGCGGACAAATTTAATTGCCATGATAAAACGCCACGCGCCCAATGCGCTCTCGAACGAACTTGAAGAAAAGAATTTCTTCCTTGAATCGACAAGTTATGCAGACATCTGGATGGACACACTGCATCAGCGGCAGCTCCGCAAGCGGGATGGCGAGCTGACTCGCGGCGCATCTCTGGCCAGCGAGAGATTTCAGGTTGTGAAAAAACTGGGATCAGGCGGGCAAGGAACAGCCTATTTGGCGACTGTACAATATTTGTGCGACAAGGTTTTGAACGAAGGAAATAATGGCGCCGTCGAAACCGTGGTTCTCAAAGAATTCATTCTTCCAGGATTTGAAAACCCGGCGCTGCTGAGCGAATTAGTCGCCCGAATTCAACATGAAGCGCTGTTGCTCAAGTCACTGAATCACAGGCAGATAGTCAGAGTTGTTGACGCATTCATTGAAGATTTTCGTGGCTATCTAGTGATCGAACATGTATCAGGCACATCGCTCAGAGAGTTCGTTACATCGAATGGTCCAATCAAAGAATCGAGAGCTATAGAACTTGCAACGCAAATGTGTTCCATCCTTGAGTATTTGCATGGTCATGCACCGCAAGTAGTGCACCGAGATTTCACACCCGACAATTTGATTATTGATGACAGCGGCAACTTGAAGTTAATCGACTTCAATCTGGCTAAAGTCCCAAATTTCAATGACAATGCCATGTGCGTCGGTAAACCGCCTTATATGGCTCCCGAGCAAGTTAGAGGTCGCCCCGAGCCGGCGAGCGATTTTTACTCAATGGGAGCGCTGCTGCACTTCATTCTCACGGGACAAGACCCGGAGCCGCTCACGGTTTGCTCGCCCAAGTCTGTAAGTCCTCATATTTCCTCGACGCTCAATTCACTCGTCGAACGCCTGACTTACCAGGACACCGAGATGAGAATTGACAGCGCTTCGCAAGTTAGAAAAGCCCTTTCATTGCAAGAAATCGCTGCCGCCTGAACTTGTGACAACCCCTGCGTAGCACCGCCCCTTCAGTGTGTGCCACAATAGACTCGGTTGGATTCCAGCCAGCGTCCAGGAGTTTTTGCCCACATGCTCAGTGCGCAATCGCACACATCAAAAATGCGCAAACCTAGCCATAATAAGCGATTCCATAGCTTAGTCGCTCTTTCACTTTCGGTACTAACTGGCTTCTTTGCTTCTGTTGCTCCTGAAGGACAGAAGGCATTTTCTTACGGTGGCTCCGATGATGGCTACGCAGAGCAGCGCGTGGCGCGCCTGAGCCCGCAATCTGTTTTGACGTGGTGGTCGCACGACGCGACTGGTTATCATCCGGCTGTCGGTCTTTTGATTGAAAACTCCAGCAGCCGAGACTTGAGTGGAGTGCTTATTCGGTTTCAAGGACGCTTTCTGGATCTTCGCAACGGCTACACGCAAGTGGCTCGTGACGAGTGGGATGGAGAGTTTCACCGCAACCAGCAGAAGTTCATCAAACTGCGTGGACCCACTCCCTACGAGCTTCCAATTGATAAGGATCAATGGCCGCGCATCGAGTGCAAAGTGATGTGCCGTGCCGGAACCAGCAATGACGACGCGACTCAGGATTTGGTCGTGACGCGTATCGATCGCATCACGATGACTGACGAAGAGGCCATGGAAAAACTGCGCAACGACCAGGGGCGCAGGATTATTTCGCGGCAAACGGCTGCGCAGAATGAGCCGTCCAAGCGTCCCAAAGAGACGAAGGAAACAAAAGAAACACGCAGAGAACCAGTCAAACCTCTGGTCGCCACTGCGGGTTCTCTCAAGCCAGACAGAGCACCGGACAGACCGGCTCCTCCGAAAACGCCGACAACCATCAATCGAACGGGGCTGAGCCGCCTTCTTGCTCAAACTAATGTCGCTGGACTTGGCGATGACTTCTTCGCTTTCGAGCAGGCCTTCAAACGCCCTCGAGAAACCGATGCAAAAGATGTAGCGTACACCTGGGCAAAATTCGTACCTGACGCCGATGGAGTTGAAATCATAGTCGGCTCAAAAGGACGGACCGGCAAGGCGGACATAATCCTGGCGGTCATTCCGCAATTTCTCGTCAGCCAAGACTCGCAGATCATATCTCTGGCGCAACTCCTATATAAGAAGCACAAGACCGATCGCTTGAAAGGTCCGACCTATTCGGTGCGCTATTTGCCGTCCGGTCGCGTGCAGGTGGGTGCTTTATCAGGGACAGGCTGCCGCGGCGCTATATTTTTCCCGCGCGGACAGATCGGCAATGAGAACAACTATTTGATTCAGCTCACACGTCTGCCGGACGATTTGGACAACTTGTTAGCCGCTCAAGCCAGACGGGTGCCTATGCTTTCGGTCTATGGGCCGTTTGCCGGGATAGACACGTCCAACTAATTTTTGAGCTTTTCCGGCGCCCGTGAGGTTTTTCCGCCACCCGGTCTAAGGACTGGTAATTCTTTGGCTCGAATCAAACTCATTAACTGATCAATAAATAAACTCTTTTGATACATAACCACAGAAAGACTACTTGAGATCCTATAATTCTCGGACGGCGTGTTCATTCACCTCTTCACACGGGTTGAAAAAATTCGCCAGCCCAAGCCCGTATGCCGTTTTCACCTTTGTCGCCTCTTCAAATTAGGAGCGCCCGGAAAACCTATGACAGTAAAATTGCCTGTAAGACCAGAAAAACTCGTATCGGGCTCAGACTTACACTTAAACTTGCATACTACTCAACCGGTAACCCCAGCCATTAATCAAAAGAAGTCGTTATTCGACACCATCCCATTGCCTCTGGTTATGTTCCTGGCAAAGCCATATCTGGCTGGTCAAACATCCGCAGACGCTATCAAGAAAGCGCACGAAATCTATAAGTCCCGCAAATTCACGGGCACCCTCGACATTCTTGGTGAAGATGCCACGACAGTCGAAGACTGCGAGCGCTACGTCACCACCTACATGAGCCTGGTTGACGAAGTAAACGCCAACCAACTGCACGCGACGAACCGCCGCGAGCGCATGACCATCTCATTCAAACCATCCATGTTCAGCACGATGCCACCGGCGCCGGGCAAAGAAAGCGAAAAAGCTTTGGAAGCCGCGTTCGATCGCATCAACAAAATCGTCGACTACGCATTCCAACGTGGCGTCGACATGACGCTGGAAGCAGAAGATCATCGTTGGACTAATTTCCATCTCGAGTCTTACTTCGCTCTGTATAAAGCCGGATATAAGAACCTCGGCACGGTAATTCAATCGCGCATGTTCCGTACGGAAAAGGATATCGCGCGCTTTGAAGAAGGCATGCGCGTGCGCATGGTCATAGGCATCTATCAAGAACCGGCCGCAATTGCGCACACAGAAAAGCCAATCATGAAAGAACTGGCAGTGCGCTACAGCCGCGAATTGGCGCATCAAGGCGTCTATTTAGAACTCGCCTCACACGACACTAAGTGCGTCGACAACTTTGTCAACAAAGTGGTGTTGCCGCTCAAGTTGAAGTCATCTCAATTCGAGTTTCAATTCTTGCTCGGCGTCCCGCGGGCAAAGCTGCAAGATGCGTTGGTCAACGGTTCTTACTTTAGCGAACTGTCGATCGGACTTACCGGCGAAGACGAGAAGCACGCATTACAACTTGCTCAAACCGGCGCGATTGTTCGCATGTATTTGCCATACGGCAAAGATAAAGTGGCTGGTCCATACTGCCGCCGCCGCTTGAAGAACAATCCGAACATAATCGCGTACGGCATCAAGAACGTACTGGGTCTGCAAAGCTAATAAAGATCGTGGGAGCGTGTTGCACACGCCCTTTTCGGTGGAACTGCGCTTTTAGTGTAGGCTCGACGCCATGCGTCGACCGATGAATACTTTTGGTCGCATGCAATGCGACCACACGCTGCGCTAAATAATCTGACTGCGTAACTGAACGCGGCGATCGAATTCGGCGCGCGCCGCTTTGCGCACCCAGCGATCATAATCGAGGCAGAGTGCTTCGAGCGAATCGTCAGGAATGCAGCGATTGTCTGCCGCCACAAGTCGAATATACGGATCAGCGTCTTTCGCTAGAATTCGCAGTGCCACCATCGGTGCATAATTGTTTGCAGCAACTTGCACTCTCACGCGAAACTCCTTATCCTGCGCCAGTCGAGCCAGCGTTTTCGGTGACGCGCCGTGATTGGCAGCGACCCGCATTCTGACATCGACAAGCTCGTCAGATGCAAGCTTTGTCAGCGCATCATCGGATGCATTTGTGTCTTGCGCTACAACCATGCGCACAAATTTATTGCTGTCATCGCAAAGATTATTGAGCATCTCCTCAGCCAGCGGTGAGCGGCTTCGCTTCACGCGACGCACAAACACCGACTTGTCTCCGCTTAAGTACCCGAGCACCGCACTGCGCGTTGCGGCGGATTCCCAGACTGCGCGATTGTCCGCGACTGCCTGACGAACTTCCACATGCGGATCTTTAGCGAGTTTTTCCAGAGTCTTTAGCGGCGTCGAAAAATTTCGCGCCACCCACAATCGCACTTCCATGCTCGTATCCGAGCTTAGCGCCTCGAGCACTTCAGCAGATGCATCTTCGCAGCGAGCGCACAATATGCGAATGTCTTGGTCGCTATCTCTCGACAATTTGTCGACTATATGCGGCGTTCGAGAAGGATTGAGAATGAGCATAATTTTGATCAAACGATCGGCATCATCGCTCAGCCTGTTCAAAGCCTCAGGTGCCAAACCCGGATTGTCAGCCAGGTTGCGCCGGACGTATAGATCCTTTTCAAAGGTCAAACGATACAGAGTGTCCTGATCGACCGTTGCATTAGACGACAAAAGTTGTTTGACGCTCACTTCATTGTCTTGAGAAAGCTTTTCGGCTGCGTTCTTCGGCAAAGAAGCGTTCATCGCCACAGCGCGCCTGACGCGCAAACTGTCATCGGATGCCAGAGCATTCAACAAATGCACATCGGCCATCGGATGCATGGCTATAGCTTCTCGAATTGACGCATCTGAATCTGCTGCCAGCGTATGCAAAGCAGGCGGCGGCGAGAGTGGATGTTTCGCCACTTCCAATCGAACCGCTGATTCCACGTCATAGGCGAGGAGAACCAATAGCTCAGGTGTCGTACTCAGATTCGAAGCAACCATCCTGCGAATATTGACCACGCGATCCTGCGCAAGTCGCCCTAGAGCTTCTGGAGGGCAACTCGGGTTGCCGGCAACAGCTTCACGGACCGAGACTTCCGGGTCGCTCGAAAGATAGCGAGCGTTTTCCTCCGACAATGTCCACCAGCGCGCCGCCGCTCTGCGTGAGGAAACACCCCCAGCAAGGGCTTGACGCCAACTCTTTTGGTCTTCGGGTTGGTCACTATCTGTGGTGGCAGGCGTCAAATTCGACGACAAGCCGGCAATTCTTTCTTTAGCTTTCTCTTTGCGCTTCGCCTTGATTTCGGCAGCAAGAAAATCAGGGTCGATTTCGCGAATCGAATCGGACGAATCCGAGCGACTCGGCAATTTATTGAGCGGACCGACATAGACCGTGTCGTCCGGCAATTCGTCGCCCGTGGTCAGTGGGGGCAGTCCCTTCGCTCGCCACAGCAGGAAATTTCCCACGGCCTTGCCGGGGGGCGAACCTGACTGAACTTCAGGCTCACTACCAGGAGGCGGTGAAGAGAAGAGTGGCGGCGGAGAGCATTCTGTGATCGGCTCTTGAGTCGAACGCGATTTAAAAAGGCCCACAACCTTTGTTTCCGAGGATGCAATATCTGTATCCCCGAGAGTTTCCTTTGATTCCAAGTCGGATACTCGTTTCATAGGTATTCAATTTCTTATACGGAAGCCCAAGCATGATCATTATTAAGTACTCCACCTGACAAGTCACTGGGAAAACTACTTAGGAGGTTGGATACTTAAGTGCGATTAATGTGAGCCCATGGGGCTTACAGCCGTTGAGCCGAGTTCTTCAAACCCCTGAATCATTTGCCGGATCTGGTCCTTCGGGTTCAAGTGGCTAACTTTGATCTGGGCATCGGGCACTCCTTGACCGACCAGTTCTTTGCGCAGGCGCTCATATGATTCGGCCGGAAGCCTGACTACCTTAATGTCAGTCAGTCGATGGGATTCTCTTTTCGCCTCGTATTCGATATTGAGGCGACTCAAATGGCGGTCAAAAGCCTTCGCCAGTGCCGTTTCGTCAGATACGGCCGGACCATCGAACTCCAAATAAAGCTCGTAATGAGGCTCTGGACGAAAAACAGGGATGAGAGTGAAGAAACGCGCCCTGAAGCTCAGCTCCTTTTGAGCCGCGAGCATAGCTTCGGTCACTTGCGATTCGGTAAGCTTCTCCCCGGTAAACGAAGAAATATTGCCGCCTTTATGGAGAAACTCGATTAATGGGGTGCGGTTGTACCAGCCGACCACTTTGACGATGTCGTTGATGTGATAGCGATAGAGTCCACCCGACGTGGTGAAGAGAATGTAGTACTCGCGCCCGACTTCCAGCTCGTGGCACAGCAGAGCTTTCTTATTGCCGGCTTCCCAATCGTCGACTGCGACGAATTCGAAAAAGTGAGAACGAATGGAAAGCGCCTGCCGCCCCTCGCCCAGATTGACGGTTCCTCTTCCTTCGCTGGCACCATATGTAATGTCAGCTACGGGAGTCGAACCAAAGTATGCCGGCAGGTCCTGTAGGTAAAACGATGCCGCGGCCTTGGTCCAGCACGATATCAATGACAGATCTGGCCAAATACTCTGTGCGTCAAACTTGTCTTGCTCCAGGAGTTTTGCCAGTTCGGCCGCACGCTTGGGATTAGGCTTGAGAAACGGTTTGATGGCTTCCATAACTTGATGCGGCAATGCCTGCGGCGGATTGATAGCACCATCTGCGATATCACGCACAAGTTGCTCGCCATAGATTTTCAATCGCTTGCCCAGCATGACTATCGTACTGGGATTGAGTGTATATATAACCGTCACCGGCAAGGCCAAAGCCAGACGCAAAAGCGCGTAGTAGCGGCTTTCATAATGTTTGATGATAAACACTTCGTAGGGGATCGGCGAAATGAATCGTTTGATTAGTTTTGGCTCTTCCATATATAGGCGGCCGGAAATGGCGCCGTAAGGAATGCCTCCCTCGGTACGTCCTTCTTCTGCCGGGGAAAAAACCGACAGAGCAATTCCCTTAGTAAGATTCGGATGGCTCTTTAGTAGATTGAAACCCGAAACCACAGACGCACGGCGAAATTCCTTTATGTAGGATCTCGTGACGGGAATCATTTTGCGCTCGCCTGCGGTACCGCTGGTCGTCGCAAACATGAAAGGATCTTCGACTGTGAGCTGACTCTTCTCTCCTGCTGCGGCGCGATTGACGTATTCGCTTAGCGAATCATAATCATTAATTGCCACTGCATTTTGAAAGTCACTGACCGACTGAATGCTGCTGAAACCGTGCTTCTTGCCGAAAGCGCTTGCCGCATTGCGCTGGATAATATCAAGCAGGTGGCGGCTTTGGGTTGCATCGACAGCTTGAGAGTCGCGGTCAAATCTTGCGACTTCCCGCTTGCCGAGCGTGTAGAACGTTTTATACAAAAGTGGACGAAACATGACTGCCACCGGCTGGAAAGCAGGGCAAGTCTAGCACTATACTTGCTCGGTTATTTAAAACAGGTGATGGGCCGCATTACCTGGATGATCAAATCGGGCGACGCCTTGCGTCGTCCCCACAAAGACCGGTCTAGTCCAGCATCATGATCTTAGTCGTCATCCTTTGCCTTATCACCGTTGTCGCGCTCGTTGTCCAGACAAAGGCTTTCAATCAGCTTTTCAGCTATGTCCTGAAAGAAATCGACAAGCCGCCGGCCGACTACCTGCCGCCTATATCGGTGATTCTGCCGTGCAAAGGACTTGATCCGGGCTTCAAAGACAACCTGCGCAAACTGCTCGACCAGGACTATGTGAAAGATGGAAAGGCGCAGTTTGAAGTGATCTTCACGGTCGCTTCGGCTGACGACCCGGCTTACGGGGCGATAGAAGAGATACGTAAGACCATCGACTTAGTCGAGACAAAAATCGTCGTAGCCGGCGTCAATAGCCAACGCGGACAGAAAATCAATAACCAGCTGGCAGCACTTCAGGTCATCAGCGATCGCACAGAAGCAATCGTATTCGTGGATTCGGACGTTATTGCCCGCAACAATATGCTGCGCTATCTGGTCGCCCCCCTGTCGCAACCCGGTGTGGGTGCAACAACTGGATATCGTTTTTACATACCATTCAAAGGCGATTTGCCCTCCGTGCTGCGCTCCATGTGGAACCGCGTCACGGCCTGGGAGATGGGCAGCGAGAAATATGCCTTTGCCTGGGGCGGGGCGATGGCTATCAAACGTGACACTTTCAAGCAGGCGCGAGTCGCCGAAAGCTGGGACCGCGCAGCCGATGATGATCTCTCCTTAACGACCAGTGTCAAAGCGCTGGGGCTGCAAGTGCGCTTCGTCCCGCAATGCCTCGTTGCCAGCCACGGCGACGGCTCTTTAGAAGAGATTGTCGAGTGGACTAATCGACAGCTCATATTAACTAAGGTTTACTACCGCGAACTCTGGCTGAGAGCAATCTATCGCGCAATTTTGCTTTCCTTCTGGCTCGGAGCCGTGCTCTTCTCGCTTTTCGCATATATCGCCTCAGGCAACAATGAATGGCTTCTGTCGCTTATGGCGGGGCTTTCACTCATACCAGTCGAATTGTTTTTCCTCGTAAAAGCCCAGGGGCTTTGGAAACGCGTCCTTCTGGCCAACCTGCCGACCCCGGCAACGGACGACGAAAAGGAGCTGCAGGCGGCATTCGACAAAACGCTCCTGCGCAGCGTCATGGCCATACCACTGGCCCACCTGGTTTTGCCCTTTGTCACTCTTTACTCAGTCCTTACAAACCGTATCAAATGGCGCGGTGTGAGGTACGAGCTCAAGAGTCCGACCGAAACAGTAGTCGTTTAGCGGCATTCTTGCTGCTTATTGCATATGCAATAAGTTCGTAACAAGAGAGTTGTTAAAACCTGTCCAATGGCGAACCTTTCCCGCCCTTATATACTTCTCTATAACCTAGTCTGGCCTAGTCTGTGATTGGCTTTTGCAGGTTTTTGAGGGTCAACCCCCGCCCGAAAGAGAAACGTCTTCTCCAGTGGCGCGTGTTTCTAAGGGACGAGATTGCACCCATCCGTCCAACTTCTGCCGAGGCACTTCGTACATGGCGAGTTTTGGAATCATTGCTCTCACCGCGGTTTCATTCCCCGGCGATACAGACGCAATTGTCGGCAGACCCGAAGAGGCTGGCTCGGCGCCGACCTCACCGCATTATGGCGTGGCATTTGCCGCCAAGCTGGCCGGCGAAGCCGGTTTGCTCAACCTCGAATTGCATGAGCTTTCCGATTCGGCAGTTTCTCAAGCCGTCTCGACAGCCGTTGTAAAACTCTCCCGCAAGCCGGGCGGGCGCTATGGTATCAAATACAGTGCCAGACAGAGCGACGAAGCCCTGAGCATTCTCTCGTCTGCTGCGCTCAACGCAACCAACAGCAGCAATGCTCGTCCGCTGGTCATCATCAGCTCGGACGTGACCACGTCTTTTGAAACGCTCTCACAAGCAGTCGGCAACGCAAAGTCATTGGGCGCCACAGTTCTTGTCGAAGTAACCAGCCTGAGAGAAACACTCGCAGTCAAAGAGCTGCCGGTTGACGGGCTGATTGCAAAAGGCAGCGAATCGGGAGGCGTAACCTCCGAGACGACAGCCTACATTCTGCTTCAGGAAATCAGAAGAGTTACGGAGTTGCCGGTCTGGGTGCAGGGCGGCATCGGTCTCTACTCGGCAGCTGCTTGCTACGCAGCCGGCGCCAGTGGCGTAGTCCTCGATTCTCAATTGCTGCTCTCACGCGAGTCAGCATTGTCCACCGAGACCAAACAACGCATTGCCACCATGGATGGTACCGAGATCTCCAGCATGCCCGCAGAAGGCGGCAAGAAAATCAGATTTTTCGCTCGTCAGGGTCACCCAATCAACGATGACCATTCGACGCTCACCTCGCTTTGCGACTTGAGCAAATACTTGCCTGCGCCAGGTCAAAAGCGTGATGAAAACGCAGCTGAACTCAAGCGCGAAGACATCATTCTGGCAGTTGGTCAGGACATCACTCTGGCGAAAGGTCTTGCAGAAAAATATGTTTCGACCGCCGGTATCATCGAAGCTATCAAAGAATCCGCAGCCAGACTGAGTGCTCTCGCCGCTGAGCAAGAAGCATTCAAGCCAAACGGTGGTCTTGCCGAGTCACATAAAACTCAGTATCCGATTGTCCAAGGTGCCATGACCCGTGTCAGCGACACCGCGGAATTCGCACTCAAAGTCGCCGAGGGTGGCGGACTTCCTTTCCTCGCCTTAGCGCTCATGCGCGGCGACGAAGCAGAAGTGCTTGTTGCAAAAACCAAAGAATTGCTCGCAGACAAACCCTGGGGTGTCGGGGTTTTGGGCTTCGTTCCGCAAGAGTTGAGACAAGAGCAATTTGCCGTCATCAACAGGCATAAACCGCCGTTCGCTCTTATTGCCGGCGGCAGACCGGATCAAGCGAAGTCGCTCGAAGATACGGGCATCGCTACTTACTTGCACGTTCCGTCTCCAATTCTGCTCTCCTCATTCATCGAGATGGGCGCTCGCCGCTTCATCTTCGAAGGCAGAGAGTGCGGCGGCCACGTTGGTCCGCGTTCTAGCTTCGTTCTTTGGGAACAGATGGTGGACATTCTCTCCAATGTTCAATTGCCCAAAGCTGAAATCGCCAAGCTGCATATTCTTATGGCCGGCGGCATTCACGATGGACTTTCCGCTGCAATGGTCGCAGCAATGACGGCCCCGCTCACCGAGCGCGGCATGAAAGTCGGAGTTCTCATCGGCACTGCGTATCTTTTTACAAAAGAAGCAGTCGAGAGCGGTGCCATCGTCGAAAAATTCCAGGAAGCTGCGCTTGCCTGCAACGAAACTGTTTTGTTGGAGACTGGCCCCGGACACGCGATCCGATGCATCAACTCGCCTTACAAGCGTATTTTTGATGACAAACGAGTGGAGCTGGTTTTAGCGAATAAAACAAAAGACGAAGTCCGCGAAGAACTAGAGCTGATGAACCTCGGCAGACTGCGTATCGCAAGCAAAGGCGTAACGCGTCCGAGCGAAAAAACAGTGACTCGCCAGTTGCTTCTCACAGAAATTCAAAATGAATCTACTGCTGAATCCGGCCCTAAAGAAGTTGCGGACTCAGAAGAGCAAAACAAAGAAATTGCGTCCAGCAAAAAATTGGTTGAAGTTTCCAAAGACGAGCAATGGCAAGACGGCATGTACATGATCGGGCAAGTCGCCTCGATGCATGAGCGCGTTTTGTCGATTGAAGAATTGCACCAGTCTGTTTCGAAAGGCGGCCTGGAAATCTTGAAACAAGCAACTGTGACTGCTGATGCCGAATCAACTCAAGGTTTTGCAGCTGTTTCTGGTTCGACAGAAGAAAAATCAGTTCATGTAGCGGTCGGAGAAAACCCGAGACCACGCCGCGACGGTTGGGACAATATCGCCATTGTCGGCATGTCTTGCATGTTCCCCAAGGCAAAAGACCTTAACGAATATTGGAATAACATCCTCAACAAGGTAGACGCCATCGAAGAAGTGCCCATCGAGCAATGGGATTGGCGCAACTACTACGACGAAAATCCGCTTGCTCGCGACAGAATTGTCTCGAAATGGGGCGGCTTCCTCCAACCAATTACTTTCGATCCTACGAAGTACGGCATTCCGCCAAGCAGTTTGAATTCGATCGATCCAATGCAACTTATGCTTTTGGAGATCACAGACCGCGCGCTCGAAGATGCCGGTTACAAAAACCGCGCCTTCGGCCGAAAGAAAACATCTGTAATTCTCGCCAATGCCGGTCACGGTCCAGTGACAGCGCTGATGTCACTGCGCTCGATGTTGGGCTGGAAACTCGCTCACCTCGATGAAAAAGCGAAGAATCAAATCGCCGACATCTTGCCCGAATGGACCGAAGATTCGTTCGCAGGATATCTCGGCAACGTCGCCGCCGGTCGTGTTGCTAACCGCTTCGACCTGGGTGGAGTCAACTTCTCTATCGACGCTGCATGCGCTTCTTCGCTCGCCGCGCTCTACACTTCAGTGCAAGAATTGCGCTCCGGAACCAGCGATGTAGTCTTCCTCACCGCCGTTGATACGCACAATCAACCAGGCGACTTCTTGAGCTTCAGCAAGACACATGCTTTCTCCAAACAAGGAAGATGCCGCACATTCGACGCCAACGCCGATGGTATCGTCATCAGCGAAGGCGTTGCCATGCTCGTGCTAAAACGTCTTGAAGACGCGGAGCGTGATGGAGACAGAATCTATGCTCTCATCAAAGGCGTGGGCGGCTCCAGCGACGGTCGCGATCTCAGCTTGACCGCACCAAGACCGGAAGGTCAAATGCTTGCTCTCAATCGCGCCTACGAAGATGCCGGAGTCAACCCCTCCACAGTCGGTCTGGTCGAAGCCCACGGTACTGGTACTGTAGCCGGAGACAGGGCCGAGATTGAAGCGTTAAAACAAGTGTTCGAGCGCTCCGGCGCCGAAAAACGCAATTGCGCAGTCGGCTCCGTGAAGACAATGATCGGTCACACAAAAGCGGCCGCCGGATTGGCTTCCATGATCAAGGTTGCTAAAGCTTTGCACCACAAAGTTTTGCCACCGACAAACGGCGTCACTGTTCCAAACCCGAGCTGCGACTTCGAAAACAGCCCGTTCTATATTAATAGCGAAGTGCGCCCGTGGCTGCATGCGCCTGGTACAGAGCAGCATCAGCGCCGCGCCGGCGTGAGCGCATTCGGTTTTGGTGGCACAAACTTCCACTGTGTTTTGGAAGAGTACGAGCCTGCTGTTGCTATTAAAGAAGAGCCTTGCAAAACCGAGTGGCCGTCAGAGTTATTCACCTTATCTACAGCAGCAAGAATGGACATGGTCAAGTCCGTTCAGCAGCTTTTAGAACAAGTAAAACGCGCGCAAGCCGATGCGGCATCAAATACGCCCGGCGGTTTCACCAGGTTTGCCCACAAAGAATTCCTCAAATCGCAAGTCAAACCTTCGGCTAAGTCGGCTGCCAATACTTGCCGCCTCACTGTAGTCGCAGACGGCTACAACGATTTGATCGAAAAACTGAAGCGTGCACAAAGCGACTTGCTCAGCCCGCAAAAAACAGAATTCAAAGATCCTCGCGGCATCTTCTTTAAAGAGAAGACCGAAGAATCGCCCCCAGGCGAAAACAGCCAGAGTTCGAACCAGAGCACAAAGAAGATAGCCTTCCTTTTCCCGGGTCAAGGTTCGCAGCAAATCAATATGCTGTCCGATCTTTCGGTTGCATTTCCAACCGTGCGCAAAACATTCGAGCAAGCAAACGAAGCATTGCAAGGTGTTCTGCCTCGCTCCCTCAAATCGTACATTTTCCCGCCGCCGGCATTTACGAAAGAAGCAGAAGAGAAGTATCAACAAGAACTCACCGATACCCGCATTGCCCAACCGGCCGTTGGTGCTGCTGGAGTCGCCGCATTCAATTTAATGAGCCAACTCGGAATCAAAGCCGACTGCGCCGCCGGACACAGCTACGGAGAGTATGTTGCTCTCTATGCGGCTGGTGCGCTCAATCTAAAAGACTTGATTCGTATTTCCGAATTGCGTGGTCGCTTGCTCACCGCCAAGGTTGAGAATGATGGCACGATGGCAGCCGTAACCGCAGAACGTCAGGAAGTTGAAAAACTGCTCGGCACCATGCGTGGTATCACCCTTGCCAATATCAACGCACCAAATCAGTGTGTTATCTCCGGCGCGACTGATGCCGTCAACGATGCTGTCTCGCAGTTTAAAAACCAAAAAATTGCAGCTCGCACGATCGCTGTTTCGCAAGCGTTCCACTCTCAATATATGGAACACGCCAAGCAGCCGCTCAAAGAAGCTCTGCAACAGATTGCCTTCAGCGCTCCCAAAATTCCTGTCTATTCAAATAGCGACGCCAGTACCTACACGGATTCGGCGGAAGAATTCGTCAATCGCCTGGCTGAGCACATCGTCAAACCTGTGGATTTCGTGTCGGAAATCAAACGCATGCATGCCGATGGTGCCTACTACTTCATCGAAGTTGGTCCAGGCTCAGTGCTGACAAACCTCACATCTTCAATTCTTCAAGACAGCCCACACCTGGCAGTCGCAATCGACCGCTCTGGCAAAAACGGCATCACGCAATTGCTCAACACGCTCGCTCAACTCTGGGCTCACGGCGTGGACTTCGATGCTCGCGTTCTTTACGAAGGTCGCATCGAACAACTTCCAGCACTGGCAGATCAATCGACTACCGGCGCCAACGGCAAGCCAAAACTGCTCTACTCGATCGACAGCGCCAACATCACGCGCTATGGAGTCGCTCCAAAACCATCAACTCTCGCTCCTTCAAGCGCAGCACCAGCACCAACCGCTTCCATTTCTGCGGCAGGTTCAATAAATACGGCAGCACAAGGAGGTTCTGCACCGGCTCTCAAGCCGTCGCAAACTGCACAAACCCAATCGGCCGGTCAACCGCAAGCTCGTCCTGCGGCGCAACCACCAGTTTCTCAACCACAAACTCATACAACCTCTCAATCGGGTCAACTCAATCAGACCCAGGCACCAAATCCATTTAACGGAAGTGGCGCCAAACCAGTAAATCCGGCAGCGAAGGAATCCGCAACCAGAATGACTGCATCTACCCCTCCTATCCCACCGACCAACCAAGCACCAAGAGCGCCGCAAGCCCCAGCGGCTTACAACGCTCCGCAAGGTTATCCGCAGCCTCAAGCGATGCCGAGACCGGCTGCCAACGGCAATATGGACCAGGTGATGGTTCAATTCCAACAAACAATGTTGGAGATGACCAACAGCTTCCTGCGCACTCAGCAGCAAGTGATGAGCGCTTACCTGGCGACAAAAGCGGGCGTTGTGCCGCCTCAACAGTTCGCGCAGCCTCAATTCCAACAGCCTTACGCGCCGCAGCAATATGTTCAGCCGCAGTTTGGACAACCGATTGCGCCACCGCAATATGGTCAGCCGCAATTTGCTCAACAGCAATTTGCTCAGCAACCATACACGCAAGCGCAGTACACCGAGTACGTTCAACCCGCTGTCCAAGCCCAATATGCTCAACCCGAGTACACGCAGGGCAATGGACATGTAGCACCGCAAATTCTTGAAACCGCGCCACTCACAATCGAGAGCAATGGCAACGGCAATAATGGACACTACGGACATAACGGACATAACGGACATAACGGAAACAACGGACACATCGCACACAACAATTCTCATTCCGAATTGCCTGTCGCTGCGGTCACCGCTGATGCCGTTGCGACAGCAGCGCCAGTAAATGGTTCTGCTTCACCCGTTGAAGCGGCAGCGCCAGTCGAGACTATTTCTAACGAAAAGCTCGTTGAAGAGCTGCTCGAGATTGTCAGTCAGCGCACAGGCTACCCGCCTGAAATGCTCGACCCCGAGCTGGACCTCGAAGCCGACCTCGGTATTGATTCAATTAAGAGAGTAGAAATCCTCAACAGTTTCCGCAAGATTTTGCCTGAAGCCAAACAGCGCGAGTTGGAAGGCGGACTGGAGCAGTTGGCTGGAACTAAGACCCTCAAGGGGATTATCGACTGGATCAATTCAGAAGCGACCGGCGATACCGGCACAGAAACCAGCGTGCCAGCCGCGAAATCCGATGCGAACGTCAATGGTGCCGCAATAATGGCAGAACTGGCAGAAGTAGCTGGAACTAATGGTTCCAACGGAGCGCATACTGCCGGTTTGAATGGAAACGGTTCGAATGGATCTATTAGTTCCAACGGAGCCAATGGAAATGGCAATGGTGCCGGTCACAACCTCGACATCATTCATGCTACAGCCGGCATTATAGAAACTGGCAACGGCAGCAATGGACACGGAAATGGAAACGGCAACGGGCATGGCGCGGTAGAAAAAGCACCGGTTTTGGTCGCTGCTGCCGCTACGCAAACAGCCCAAACAGCGTTCTCTACCCGCAAGGAAAGTGCCAGCGGGCACAATATCCAGCGCGCCACGGTTGAAGTTTCCGAACTCGCCGCAGCCGTTCTGCAACCAACAAAGGTACCCGCCGGGAGCATCGACTTGATCATCGCTGATGAAGGAGACGCCTGGCAGGAAGTGGGAAAGTCCCTGACGGCGCGCGGTGAAAAGTGCGTAGTAATTCGCCACGTCGCCAACACTAAAGACGGATTGAAGATCAACAACGGCGCATGCGAGCTGGATGCCACCTCGTTTGATGCAGTTAAGTCGGTGCTCGAATCGGTAAGAAAGAGCCACGGCAAGGTCGCCAGGATTATCAACCTCCAGCCTCTCAACAAGGCTGATGTCGCAATCACCGGCAGCACCCCGCCGGCCGCGACTATGACTTTGCTCAACTTTGCAAAGGCTGCTTATGCTGATTTGAACGATCCCGCACACAAGGGCATCGCGACAATCACAAGCGCCAGCAAATTGGGTGGAGCCTTCGGATCGAATTCCGCAGGACTAAACATCGAGACTTCCACCTCACCAGACCGCATCTGGGGAGCCGGCATCTCAGGGTTTATGAAGTGCCTGGCCAAGGAATGGCCGATCGTGCGCGCCAAAGCTATCGACTTTGAAGAGTCGATGACTGGCTCGCAGATTGCATCCATCGTTATTCGCGAAATGGACGCGCAAGAAGAATTCGAAGCCAACGACGGCGGCGATTCTAACACAGCAGTTGCCGCCAACAAGCGCGTCGAGATTGGTTATGTCAACAACGGCACGACCCGCATCGGGCTTGATGTCAAAATCACAAACATCGATTCTGACTCAGACACAGAGCACCGCCAACAACAAATAACCATCGACTCGTCTACGGTTATAGTCATCACCGGTGGTGCTCGCGGTATCACAGCGGAAATCGCATTGGACCTCGCGGAAAAATTCCAGCCACAACTGGTATTGCTCGGTCGCACGCCAGAGCCTGAAGCAGAGCCGGACTATACGGCTGGTTTGACTTCGATGCGCGACATCAAGGCCGCCATCATGAGTCATTTGAAAGACAAAGGCGAGCAAGTCAGCATTGCGATAGTCGAACAGCAATATCAAAAGCTGATTCGCGATCGCGAAATCAGAGATAACCTGCAAGCCATGCGTGCAGCAGGCTCCAAGGTTGAGTACTTGCCTGTAGATGTCCGCAATGAATCCGCACTCGAAGAAGCGATCGATCTTATAAATGCAGAGTTCGGCAAAATCGATGGCATCATCCACGGTGCCGGAGTTATTGAAGATGCATTTGTAAAAGAGAAACAACAGGCATCTTTCGAACGCGTTTTCACGACCAAAATCAACAGCGCTAAGACATTGAGCAAACTGGCAGCACAGCCTGATTTGAAGTTCTTCTTCCTTTTCTCCTCTGTGGTCGGACGTACCGGTAATGCTGGTCAATCCGATTATGTAAGCGCGAATGAAACGCTTAACAAACTTGCTGTTTGGCTCAACAAGAAATCCAACGCCCGCGTGGCCTCGCTTATGTGGGGACCATGGAACGCAGGTATGGCACAGCCCGAATTAGAATCGCTCTTTGCCAAGTACGGCTGGGCGATGATTGCGCCTGCAGCCGGACGCAAAGCCTTTGTCGACGATCTTCTGTATGGTCGCAAGGACGAAGCCGAGTTGGTGATTGTGGCGCAACTGCCAGTATCTAAGGGCATCCCCACAGATAAGATGGTTCGCCTGTCTGACGCTTTCACTCGACAAATCGACGACGCGTCTTATGAATTCGAGTCTGTTCTCAGTCCCGACGTCGACCTCTACCTTCAGGACCACACTTTCGACAGCGTCCCTGTGATGCCGATGGCGATGGCGCTGGAGATGATGGCTGAGGCAGCGCAGTCGGTATGCCCTGACGCGAAAATGACCGGCGTCAACCGCCTGGAAATTCCCGCAGGTATTGTTTTCGACAGTGCCTCCAAAACGCTCACAGTAAGTGCTCGCAAGGTTGAAACCGTCGGTCAAACAACGACAGTCGAAACTACCGTCATCACCGGCAACAAGCGCCAACACTTCAAAACGTCTTTTGAATTGAGCAGCCTGCCCGCAAACGGCAATGGTGTTGCTCACCGCTTGAGCGGTTTGATCAATATTCCAGCGTTTGTCCCGAGCACCGCAACCTTGGCCGGCATCGGACAGGACATCAAGTCGATTTCGCCATTGCCAACTCGCCAGATCGTCTATAAGGACTTCATGTTCCACGGTCCGCGCTTCCAGGGCATCACCAGCATCACAGCGCTCGGCGAAGAAGGCATCGTTGGCGAACTGAAAGCATCCCGCCCGCAAGAGTGCTTGAGCAGAAGCACCGGCAGCAACGAGTGGACCATCGACCCGATTCTCTTGGACAGCGCCATGCAACTGGCGGGAGTCTGGGCACGTCAATTCCTTGATATAACCGTTTTGCCGACCGGCTTCAAGAAGCTGCACATCGGCGATCGCGACCTGCTCCTGCAAGACAGCTACTTCGCAAGAGTGTTCATCACGCCCGGCACAACCGCGCGCGAGCTGACATGCGACGTTGCGGTCTATACTAAATCTGGTGTCCTCGCCTTCGTAATCGAAGGACTGGGCGGCATCGGAAGCAAATCCCTCAATCGCCTTGCTAATCAATCCGCAAGTGCAGCTATTCCCAAGTAAGTTCACCTGTAGGGGCGACGCCATGCGTCGCCAGCGCGATGTATGGCATCGCCCTTACGCGCTTGCGTACCAGGTAGTACCTGGAGCGAAAAATGCCTGAGACAAAAAACGATACTCATAAGCAGACGGAACCAATCGCAATCGTCGGCATGTCCTGCTTATTTCCGATGGCGCCGGGTTTGGCGCCTTTCTTTGGCAATATTCTTGCCGGTCGCGACTGCCTGAGGGAGCCCAACGAGCAAGAGTGGGAGACGATCAGATATCAAAATCCTGCCGGATCGGACTTCAAGAAAATCTATTGCGTGCGCGGTGGTTTTGTCACCGAACTGGCCGACTTCGATCCTCTGAAATATGGCGTCATGCCACGCGCTGTTCACGGCGCCGACCCTGATCAGTTTCTCGCTTTACGCGTCGCTGTAGAAGCGATGGCGGACGCAGGGTACGAGAATTTACCGACTGCTTTAGAAAAGGGCGAGGTCATCCTCGGAAGAACATCGGCCCCCGGACAAGGCGCGATGACAATGATCCAGCAGGGTCAGACTGTTGATCAGATGTTGTCGCTAGTAAAAAAATTGCATCCGGAAATATCTCACGACGATATTCGCCATCTTGCAGAATTACTTCACGGCTCGCTGCCGCCCACCAATTCAGACACCGTACCTGGTGTCATGCCAAACTTGCTGGCTGGACGAATTGCACAACGCCTGGGATTCAAAGGAAAAAACTTACTGCTCGACGCGGCCTGCGCTTCGTCACTCATTGCAGTAGAAACAGCAGTGCGCGACTTGCGCACCGGCGCTTGCGACGTGGCGCTTGCCGGTGGAATTCACATCAATTCGTTCGCGTGTTTTTACCAGATGTTCTGCGCGCTGACAGCACTATCGCCCAGTCAAGAAATTCGCCCTTTCGATCAAAATGCCGATGGCACCATACTCGGTGAAGGTATCGGCGCCGTTGTTTTAAAACGCTATTCAGAAGCTCTGGCAAACAACGATCGCATTTACGCCATCATTCGCGGCGTCGGCTCATCCAGCGACGGACACGGAACCAGTCTCCTGGCACCATCGCACGAAGGCGAAAGCCTGGCAATTCGACGTGCATTCGAAGATGCACAGATTTCGCCCAAAACAATCGGCTTGATTGAAGCACACGGCACAGGCACCCCCGCCGGTGATTCAGCAGAATTGCAGGCGATAAGAGAGACTTACGGCGCCGCAGGCGAGCTAATGACTGGCGAAGGCGGTAAAAATGCAGGCAAAGAGACAGGCAAAGAAAGCGGCAAAGAAGCTGGCTGGATCGCCCTTGGTTCCGTCAAATCTCAAATCGGGCACACCCAAGCAGCCAGTGGCATGGCGGGCTTAATCAAAGCAGCACTCTCGCTCTATCATCGTGTTTTGCCCCCGACCCTCAATGTCATGTCTGAGAGTAAAACAACCGATTGGACGAAACACCCCTGCCACATCAGCACGCAGACTCGCCCTTGGATTCACCCGAAAGTTCATCCCAGTGTGAGCGTTGAAGATTCAGATTTAAAAACCACCGTAGAACCGCGTCGCGCTGCTGTAAGCGCCTTCGGTTTTGGGGGCGTCAACGCACACGTCATCGTCGAAGAACACGATGACAAAGACGAAAGCCAACGTCCTGCACTGATCAAAGAGTGGGACACTGAGTTGGTCGTTTTCAGCGGCAACAACAACGACGATTTGATTTCTCAGGTGCAAAACACAATCAAATTGATCGACAGCCGTCTGTCTAATGAGAAAAGACCGCTATTCTTGCGTGACCTGGCTTACAGCCTGAGTAAAAAAGCCGAGGCAAAACCCTATCGCCTGGCGATTGTCGCAAAATCTGTACGCGACTTGCGAGAAGAGCTTCTCACAGCGATAGGTCATTTGCATGCCCATTCGACCGGTCAGGTCACCGACAATATTTACCTCACCGGCAAAAACACCATTACCCAGGGCAAGTTGTCCTATGTCCTGCCGGGGCTTGGCGCCGCCTATCCCAACATGCTCAAAGACTTGTGCATGCACTTCCCTGATGTGCGCATGGCATTCGACTACATCGATCAGATGTCGTTGACTTATTCGCATCCTGACAAGCAAACGCGTCCATTCAGCGAGCTTCATTCAATATTGCCGAGCACAAAATTGTTCGGCGTCACAAAGCCAGGTCGCCCGGGTCCGCAGGTCACGGCAGCGCTGCTTGCCAGCATGGACAGCGCAGTTGTTACGGTGCTTCTTGCTGAATGGTCGATGTATCAACTGCTGAAAAATCTTGGTGTCGAACCATCGTCAATTGTCGGCGTAAGCACAGGCGAATTTGCGGCCTTGCTCATTAACGGAGCTGCCGATGTATTGGAGACAGCGCCAGTCTTCTACCGTCTCAGCACAGGCGTCGCCAATGCCGTGCCAATCGCAGAGCTGGCAAAATTGCGTTCTATCAAAGTGACAGGCGACTGGGACAAAATTGAGCCCATCATCAAATCATTGCCACATACAGTCTATCTGGGCGCAGACTTGTCACCGAAACAAATGCTGCTCTCAGGAACAGTAGACGCTATCGTCGCTGCCAAGAAAGCCATTCAAGAAGCAGGCTACGAAGTTCTGCCTTTACCGATTGCCATTCCTTATCACACACCTCTGGTCGAAGGGAAAGTCAGCGCCGGCGACGATGCAGTGAAGGCTGTGACTGTTTCCAAACCCAAAATTCCAACTTGGGCATGCTCGCTTATCGACAAGTATCCTGACGACACTGAAGCGATTCGCAAAATCACTACCGAACTCTTCACGCACCCGATTCACTTCAAAAAAACCATCCGAGCGATGCACGACGAAGGCACTCGCATCTTTGTCGAAGTCGGGCCGCGTGGCGGCATGACGCCTGTTATAGACGAGGTCTTGGAAGGCAGAGAATATGTCGCTATCGCGTCTAACTTGCAGAATGAATCAGGCATCACGCAGCTCAACCGCACGCTTGCAAGCCTCTATTGTCACGCCGTACCACTGACGCTCGACTATCTCTTCTCGCGTCGTGCAGAGCTCATAGATTTGAATCCGGACAGCAAACCGGCAAAATCGACGAGCATGCATCTGTCCTTGAAATACCCAGAAATCGAGCTTTCTGAGCGCCCCAACCTGCCCTCGATTCAGCATGATACGAGTCGCGCCAATGAATATTTCGCAAGCTCGCGCACAGAAGATATCAATACGCCAGACCTCCCGTACCCAGGCGAAATGCCGCAGGCAGACCAGCCGGCCGAAGTACAGGCGCAGCCACTGGAAGAAGATCCATTTGCCGTGATTGATGCGGTTATGGACAACTACATAAAGACGCTCGAAAGTTTTCACACCAATATCATGCAGGTGCAAGCGCAAATCTTTTCGCAGTTCTTCACGACAAAAGAGCACAAAGATCCCAATCTCATCGAATACGACGTGCACGATGTGACCGATAGCAATCAAAATCCGACTGCGCCTGCGGGTTTTGAAACAACGCCGCCATTGATGCCAGGGTCGTATCAATTGACGAGTCACATGTTCTCCCGGCTGCCGGCATTCATGGAGTCGTCATACATAATCAATTGCGCGCCTGATGAAATCGAAATTCTGTTACCTCTTACTTTGGATTCTCATCGCTATTTGAAGGACCATGCAATTGGTGGCCCAGTGCGCTTTGGCATGGGACCTAGTTTGAACAATCCTCAAAGCGAGGACGAACGGGTACACCTCCTGCCATTGACCGTGGCAATCGAGATGATGTGCGAGGCGGCATCGCTCGTGAGCGGTGGTCAGATTGTCACCGCGGTGGAAAACATTCGGGCCATGCGCCGTATTCGTGTTGGACAAGAAGGTGTATGGTTGCTGGTTTTTGCAAAACGCGAGGCAAAAGGCACTACGGCAGGTTTGAAGGTTGTTAGGCAAGATGAGTGGTTGAGTCTGGCTGGCGGCGGTGAACACTACAGCGGGCAGCATCGCCTGGACACCGCAGACATGACAGCGCAAATTGTGCTCGGAAGAGAACGCTCATCAGGTATGTCCAAAAACCCTGCGCCGGCTGACGGGCGACCGCCGATTATTTCAGAAAAACAATTATATGTAGAAGGAAACATGTTCCACGGACCGCGCATGCAATCGGTTGTGCGAATAGAATCCGTGGGAAAACGCGAGATTACCGGCATTGTTTCTTCCAGAGTTGCAGAAGATTGGTTTGGTCAAACAATTCCATATGCAACGAGAATGAACCCGCCTTTCATTGCAGACCCGCTTTTGCTGGACAATTCCACACAACTGGTCCTCTTCCACTTGTACGAGCATCAAGAGAATTGCACTGCGCTGTTGCCCTTCCACGTTCAGTCTCTTACTCTCTACAAACCTTTGGGAGAAGTGCAAGGAGATGTACGCGTTTTTGCAAAACTGCGCTCTATAAGTGACAGAGGCACAGAAGCAGATGTGGAAATTTCCACCCTTGATGGTCAACTGATAGCTGAGTTCGAATCAATATCAAGCCGCAGAATTGCTCTGTCGCAAACGTTGAAAGACTTCGTCAGAGAACCAGGGCAAAATCTCGTTGCCGCGCCATTGAATCCACCGTCCCTGCCTGCCCAAATCGCATCCGAGATCGGTGTGGCATATATCAAAAACGGCGATATCCCAGATGATGAAACGGTCGCAACTTGGTTGTCCGACTATTTCCTCACTGGCGTAGAACAGCAATACATGGGCGATTTCATTACACGAAGAGAACGCAAACGCGAATGGCTGCTCGGAAGAATTGCTGCCAAAGATGCTATGCGCAGACTTTATCAAACGACATTCGGAGCATCATTGCCGCCGCTAGAATTGAATGTTCTTCCCGCTCAAAACGGCGCACCTTGCGTGCAATCTCATTACTTGCAGATGCGTGGCATTTCGACGCAAGTCTCGATTACACACAAAGACGGATACGCGATTGGTATTGCTCGATTTGTAAAAGGCAACGCTTCCAATTTTGGTATTGGTATCGATTACGAACCTTATTCCGTGAGGGAAGAAGGCATCGAGCGCTTGATACTAAATGACGATGAGAAGCACTTTCTGAGCGGTGTAACAGCAGATGCCCGCAATCAGATTTTGACACGAATCTGGGCAGCAAAGGAAGCGTCTGCAAAAGCATGCGGCACCGGCATTGGTGGCAATCCTACAAAATGGACAGTCCAGAGCATGCAACGAAATAATGACGGTTGGGTCGCATCTGTTCTATCCCCAAGCAAAATCACAGGACAAGAATTCCAACTGACTGTATTCGAAAGGGACGAATTCGACGGCGTTTTTGCTGTGGCAATCCTCATTTAGCTGGACGAAATAATTCATTGGGCACAAACTTTCATCGCGAAAGAGGCGTTTTCGTTACGACTAATATTCGTCTACGAGCAAAAAATTTTCAAAGTGTTAGCACACTAGAAATCAGGTGCTTGCGCAAATCTGCGGCTGTATCCAGTCGTTAACATTTTCCCGCTAGCCAAAGTTAAGGTATCCTGGTGGGAACTTTCGTTTACTGGCGGGCTCTTACAGTTGCGGCGACCCGGTGACTTTTGACCCTCCCCCCCTGGTATAACCATGTCGCTACAGGAATTGGAAAACTCGGCACCTTCGGTTTTATTAATTGAAGACTCACGGGCGCAAGCTCTAGCGATAAAGTCGATGTTGAACGCTATTCCTGTAGATGCTGTGGTGGCTACCTCATTAGCCTCCGGGTTGCTAAAACTTGCGGAAAAAGATTTCGACGCTATTTTGCTCGACCTCACCCTTTCGGACAGTCATGGACTGGATACCTTAGTCGCCGTGAGGAATTGCGCGCCGGCAATTCCCATCGTTGTTCTGTCCGCGATTGATGAGGTAGAAGAAGCGATTGAACTCGGCGCGCAGGAGTATTTACTGAAAGAGGAAGTCACTCCGACAGTCCTCCGCCGCGCCCTTTCACGCGCGCGTGCCAGATTAAAGATGAAGACGGCAGAGTCCGAGCGCCTGCGAACATACGAGGAGCGAGAAGACTTCATGGCTACGCTCACGCATGATTTAAAAAACCCGATCATTGGATCTAATCGCATACTTGAATTACTGGTCAATCAAAAGCTCGGCAGCTTGAGCGATCAGCAGATAGAAATTCTTGGAGCAGTGAAGAACAGCAATGATGTGCTGCTCGAGATGATTTGCAATTTCCTCGATGTTTACCGCAATGAAAAAGAAATACACGACATCAGTCTCGAAGTCATCGATATGCGTGCAATTACAGCAAAGCATTTGCGCGGACTTCTTCCACTAATCGAAGATCGAGGCATCACATTAAGTGCAGAACTCTCCAATGAGGAAGTTCATGTACGCGCAGACAAATGCTCAATCACTCGCGTCTTGGACAATCTAATCGGAAACGCAATCAAGTTTGTGCCTGACGGTGGCACTATCCTGGTAAAGCTGGAAAAACAAGATAGGCATGAGGTTCTTTTGCAGGTTTCGGACAGCGGTCCGGGAATTCCAAAAGAAGAACACCCTTACGTCTTTCAACGTTTTTGGCGCAGCCGCATAACGCGCGCTACTAATTCAGGCACAGGGCTGGGGCTTTATCTGTGCCAGCAAATAATAGAAGCGCATAAAGGAACAATCTCCTGCGAAGCAGAAGAAAGCAAAGGCACAACTTTCACCGTTCGCCTTCCGCTGGCCGCTTAGACCACTTCGATTTGACGCTTTTGAGCGCCGGGTTCATTAATATTGCCCAGACTTGGAACAAATAGGAAGCCTATCCAATCCATAGGTATCGCTCAATCAACTATTTTTCCTTTTCGGAAATCCAAATTCAATCGTAAAATCAGGATATATGCAGGCAGCGGAACAAAATTCACAGCCCGAAACTCAAAACGAAGTCACTCCGCGCGACAAGTTTTTCGCCCGATATCGCGATGACGAGGACAGCTTCGGGTTCGACCTCAATAAGTGCAAACAGAGCGAAGTGCTGTTTCGCTTTCTCTATGAAAAGTGGTTCGGCGTAACAATGGTTGGGTTGGAAAACATTCCTGCAGAAGGGCGCGCTGTGCTCTTCGGCAATCATTCAGGCGTCCTTCCTGTAGACGGAATGATGCTTTATGACGGGATTCTCAATCATCATCCTGATCCTCGAAGAATTAGGTTTTTGGTCAACGAATTCATTCGAAAGTCGCCCGTATTGGGCACAGTCATTCGAGGCTTCGGAGGAGTCGCCGCTGACTACGAACTTTCGAAGAGATTACTTGAAACAGAAGAATTAGTCTGCTTCTATCCCGAAGCGGAAGCAGGGACGGGAAAGTTATTTAAGGATCGCTATCGCCTTCAAGAGTTTCATCAAGGCTTCGTGAGAGCTGCGATTGAAACTAATTCTCCGCTTGTACCGGTCATCACCATCGGGGGCGATGAAATCTATCCCCTTCTTGCGAATTTAAAACCTGTTGCCGACCTGATGGGTGCGCCGTATTGGCCTGTGACCCCTTTTTATCCACTGCTGCCATTTCCATTCAACGCTATCCCACTGCCGGTAAAACTACTTATTTGTGTAGGCAAGCCATTCAAGCTCGACTACGCACCGGAAAACGCAGAAGATTACAACCTCACCACGCAAATCGCGCACAACATTAGACAGGACATTCAGCACCAAATCAATGACCTGCTCGCAATGCGGAAGTCCCCGTTCAGCAAGTGGGATGTGGAGAAAGTTGAGAGCTACATGCGCGGAATTGCAGAGAGCGTTGAAGAGATTCGCTGAGAGATTAGAAGATCATCTATAGGAAACATGCCCGCGCGCAACGTGAGCGAATGAGCGAAGCTTGTGCTCAGCGGGCTTTTTGTCGCCCATGATGTGGCGCACTTCGAAACCTTCGGCTACCAATTCGTCTGCGATCATCGAGCGATGGCACCGCCACCAAACAGCTTCGGAACACATGATTGCCAGCCGTTTCTTTTCAGCGAGTTTCAATAAATCCTTCACTGCATTGCGGAATTCCTCAGTCTCCATGTAGTCTGCATAACCCCGGAATGAAGCGTTTTCCCACACAGTGTTCTTCGAGTCTCTTTTAGCATGGCGCAAACCGCCGAGATCTGTCATATGCAAATATTCGATTCCTGCCTTTTCGAGATCATCGCCAAAGGTGTCTTTGTTGAATTGCGGGTTGGTTCGCGACTTCGGCACAGTGCGAACGTCGACTAACAGCTCTATTTCGTTTAATTTCAGCAACTCGACGAACTCGGCAACTGAGCGCGTCGAATGCCCGATGGTAAACAGTGCGAGAGCTTTCCTGGTTTTCACGAAAACTTCCTCGCGAGTGGATCTGCTTAATTAGACAGTTCCAGTTTGGCACACCGTCAGGCTGCAATTAGAATGACTAGCGCCAACAGGCAAGGTTTCCGACTGATTCTCTTTTACTAAAATAGCAACAGAAACTTCAGGGAATAACCCATATATCGAAAGAAATCCCACCGGTATCCTGGTTAAGCTCAAATTTTCACAGACGCTCCGAGGAAACTGTCGATGCTTAAATTGGCTGTCGCTTTTGCTGTAGGATCTTTGCTATTTTGTCCCATTGTTGCTGTTGCCGCCGAGACTGCTTCCCGTATGAACGGTAGTGCAACAACGGAGTTTTTACAGGGGCGCACCAACAGTCTTTTCGGCATTGATCCGCCTGGCTCTTTGCTCAATCAGGAGATAGCAAAAACTTACTCAATTTCGCCATTCATTGAGTTCACACCCATCAATAGCATCGAGCGAGGGCTCTCGCAAAAGGGTCTAGTTCCGGTCAAACTCAACAGTTCTGAAGATCCAGGGTGCAATGGCAGCTCTGTCGACGATTTTCTGAAAGGCAAGTGCAACAAATTGCACGGGTTCGACGTAAGACCATATGAACGTGGAAATGGAAAGTTGCCGCCAGCATGGGGTGGTGAGGGATCCGCACAATTTGTACCGTTATCGCCAGAGGCTGGTGGACGTCCATGGAATCTGTATGGACCAGAAGGAAGTACAAATCCACTGTTCAATAGAGAATTCCGCAGCAGGTTTAGTCCGTACACTGGTGATTTCGATTCGCCCCAGCGCGACATACCAATATTCGCACCGCGTGAGCAAAAGCAACAGGAGCCGAACCCTGCCGCGAAGTAAGACAGAATGAGAAAGACGAGGTTATCTGCTCATCGACATCTAATATTGATCTCGATGATGCTAATTAACGAATCTCCAGCAGCGGCTCAGGCGTATTTGAATGGAGGTTGCGCAGATGTTAGTTCAGCCGACGGTTTTGATTTTGATCGCTATATAACTCCGCTAGACAACGAGTGGAGGCGATGGAGTCGAACTATCGATGATTACCTGCGCAGCGATCTGGAGCAACGGATTCGCGCGCTTCCCGAGCCAATTGGAAGAATTCCTTCTGATGCAAAATTATGGTTTCTCGTTGCTAACGGAAAAGTTGTGTGCGCCATGGTGGAGAAAAGTAGTTTCAACGAAAAATTTGATGCACTTGCAGTTGAATCAGCTAAAAGCATGTCAGGAAAATTCTTGCTTTTGTTTCCGATAGCAAGCAGAAGACATTCGGTTGGGAAACGAGCAATTTTAGAGCCTATCATGGCAAATGCAGAAGAGTGCACAGGCAAGTCATGGACCAAATTTATGGATGGAAGCTGCGAATTTTATGTCTACAAGAATTCAGACAAATCAAAAGAAAAGGAAATGGAACGGCAGATTACACAGCTAAATTCCAGCATCGAGAAGCGGCGCAGCCACAAAGACTTCATGACGGTGGAAAGCATCAGTGATGTCTTGCCCAATCCTGATCCCGACGAAGGTTATGGCTACAAATGGTGGAGATGGTCGCTTGCTCTGGACGATGAAATTTACAGCGCAGTGAGCAAACGGTGCGGACAGGATGGAGTAAAGAAACCAGACATTCCACTGCCTTGCAAAGTTAGTTTCGTCGTATCGAATCAAGGAAAAGTAAGGAATATTACCTTGCGCAAAAGCAGCAGCAATCCTAAGTTTGATCAAATTGTATTAGACGAAATCACAAGCAGATTGGAAAAACCGCTAAACCCATTTCCGTCATTTTCAAAACGCACATCTGTCACTAAAACCATAGAAATAGACTTAGCCTTTCCGCCACCTTATTGGGCAGCTAAATACAGTTTTTACTAAAGCTTTTCGACAGCAACAAGATGTTCGCCGCCGCTCAGTTTTCGCAATTCGCACCGCACTAGATCGCCTTTCGAAAACTGCCAGATCTCATCGCCATCTGTATTGTTTTCTTCAACAATCAAGTAGACGCTTTCTCTTTGGTGCAAGGCATTTACAGGACGCCAGCAGTCTGTTCCTTCATCTAACAAACAAACATAGATAACCGTGGTCACGAAACGACTGAAGCGGCTTGTTCTTCGGCGTGGTAGCTGGAGCGAACTAGCGGACCAGAGAAGACATTGACGAAGCCCATCTCCATGCCGATGTCGTGCATGCGTTTGAAGATATCCGGGTGAACCCAGCGTGCGACTGGCAAGTGGTTCATCGTTGGTTGCATGTACTGGCCCAGAGTGACAAGATCGCAATCGACTTTGCGCCACTCTTTCAATACTTCAATCACTTCTTCGTCAGTTTCACCCAAGCCCATCATCAATCCGGACTTAGTAGTCATACCGAAATCTTTAGCGCGTCTAAGCAATTCCAAACTGCGCTCGAATTTCCCCTGAGGGCGAACTTGCAAATAGAGACGCGGCACAGTTTCAATATTGTGGTTGAGAACATCGGGGCGCGCATCGAGGACTGTCTGCAGCGCATCCCAATTTCCGCAGAAGTCGGGTATCAAAACTTCTATCTTTGTTTCAGGGCTGGCAGCGCGGCACTCGCGGATGGTCTCGGCCCAGACTGAAGCACCGCCATCTTTCAGCTCGTCGCGATTGACCGAGGTGATGACTGCATATTTGAGGTTGAGCTTGCTGACAGCTTGCGCGACGCGGCGCGGTTCGTCGAGGTCTAGCTCGGTGGGCTTGCCGGTAATGACGTTGCAGAAGCCACAGCTGCGGGTGCAAATGTTGCCGAGGATCATGAAGGTGGCTGTGGATCGCGACCAGCATTCGCCGCGATTGGGGCAGGCGGCGGACTCACAGACCGTGTGCAGGTCGTGTTCTTCGATCAAACTTTTGACGTTCTTATAGCCAGCTCCCGTGGGAAGCTTGACTTTGAGCCACTCTGGCTTGGATGGTTTGATCTGGGTTCCGTCTGCTGAAGTCACAATCGCGCCTTTATCTTTCGTTCAAGTTTCCGCTCAGAAACAGCGTTCTTAGCCTTTTCTTCACGCGCCATTTTATTGCGGCGGCGGTCCTCTATATGACATACTTCTAGGCCTTAGGCTAGATGTCTAAGTGAGGATCGTCAAGCAGGCGGAATTCTAGCAGCTTTCAGGCTAGAGATGCCGTCATTAAACGACTTCAAGGTTGACCGTAATAAATGTGACCCCGGCTACAGCATAAGGACGCGGTAGAAAGACCATGCCCAGAACACCAATCGAACTGCCCAAAATTGAGTATTTGTCCATCCTCAACGAGCATGGCGAACTCGACAAGGCACTTGAGCCGAAGATCGACCCGAAGGGTTTGATCGAGATGTATCGGTACATGCTGCTCGCACGCCGCACCGATGAGCGGATGCTCCTCATGCAGCGCCAGGGTCGTTGCGGAACCTTCCCGCAGTCCTCTGGACACGAAGCCATCTCGATGGGCTCAATCTTCAATATCAATAAAGACGACTGGCATGTGCCGGCGTACCGGGAATTGGCAGGGTTGCTGTACCGCGGTTGGCCGCTTGAGCATATTCTTCTTTACTGGAATGGCTTCGAAGAAGGTGCCAGCCCGCCCGAAGGCGTTAATGACTTGCCGGTTTGCGTACCTATCGCTACACAATTGCTCCATGCTGCCGGTATTGGCATGGCAATGAACATCGAAGAAAGAGAAGGCGGCGACAAGAAGAAAGAGAAGAAAGTTGTAATGACTTACTTCGGCGACGGCGCTTCTTCTGAAGGCGACTGCCACGAAGCACTCAACTTCGCAGCGGTATTCAATGCGCCGGTTGTGTTCATGTGCTTGAACAATCAATATGCAATTTCGGTTCCGCTCTCCAAGCAGATGAGAAACGAAACCATCGCACAACGCGCCGTTGCTTACGGCATCCCAGGCATCAAGGTAGATGGCAATGATGTGCTCGCTGTTTATCAAGCAGCCAAAGAAGCCGTTGACCGCGCTCGCCGCGGCGAAGGTCCGACACTGATCGAGTGCCTCACCTATCGCGTCACCCCGCACACCACGGCTGACGATCCGAAGCGCTACCGCGACGAAGAGCAAACCAAAGAGTGGGTCTTGCGTGATTCGCTGCCGCGTTTTGCCAAATACCTCCAACAAAAGGGCGTCATGAACGAGAAACAGCTCGCTGCTCTCGAAGAAGAAATCGACACCCAAATCAAAGCAGCGGTTGCAAACGCCGAAGAGATGTTCAAATCGGAAGAGTTGCTCAACCCGCTAGCGATGTTTGATCACTTGTTCGAAGATATCCCGCCTTACCTGCAAGAGCAGAAAGACGAACTGCGCGACCATTTCAAAACCAAAGGAAAAGATTGGTCCAATCCTCAGAAGAAGAGCACCAAGGCACCGGCGAGTTCTCGCAAGTAGCGAGCTCGTGGGGGCGCGTTGCACGCGCCTAATATGCCGGCGAGCCGCCGGCGCTCCCAGGCAAAAGCTTTTCCCCTGCAGTTTTCAATTAGGAGAGATTCAAAATGGTTGAGATGAATATGGCTAAGGCGATTAACCTCGCACTTCTGGAAGCCATGACCAAAGACCCCAAAGTCATCGTAATGGGCGAAGACGTCGGTCCTGATGAAGGCGTTTTCCGTATTACCGAAGGTCTGTTTGCCAAGTTCGGCGGCGACCGCGTCATCGACACACCGCTTGCTGAGTCCGGCATCATCGGCACAGCAATCGGCATGGCAATCTACGGTATGAAGCCGGTCTGCGAGATTCAGTTCTCAGGATTCGACTATTACAACTATCACCAACTGGAAAGCCACGCAGCACGTTTCAGAAACCGCACCCGCGGCAGACTGACAGTGCCGATGGTAATGCGCGCTCCTTACGGCGGCGGCATTCGCGCGTTGGAACACCACTCTGAAAGCCGCGAAGCGATTTACGCTCACACCCCAGGCTTGAAAGTTGTAATTCCATCTGGACCGAGAAACGCGAGAGCACTGCTTCACAGCGCTATCCAAGATCCGGATCCAGTCATCTATTACGAACCAAAAGCATGCTACCGCTTGTTCCGCGAAGACGTTCCAGAAACAATGGAAACACTGCCCATCGGCAAAGCACAAGTAGTGAAGCAAGGTAAGGACATCACCCTCATCTCCTACGGCGCCAGCATGAGAGCAACTCTCGAAGCTGCCGAAACGTTGGAAGAAGATGACGGCGTCAAACCGGAAATAATCGACCTCTTGTCCATCTGCCCGCTCGATACAGACACCATCATCGAGTCGGTCAAGAAGACAGGGCGTGCAGTCGTCATCCACGAAGGTCCTCGTACCTGTGGCTTGGCTGCCGAGGTTATCGCCAGAATCAATGAAAAGGTTCTGATGTACCTGGAAGCACCGGTCGTGCGCGTCACCGGCTACGATGTGCCGATCCCGTACTTCTCGAAGGAACAAGCCTTCTTGCCGGATTCGGACAAAGTGCTCAATGCAGCAAGAGCAACATTGAGTTTCTAAGCATTGAGTATTAGCGTGGGGGCGCATTGCATGCGCCCTTTCTGCTTTATTCAGAACAACTCAGAATTGGTTCACCATCAGTTTTACGGACAATCAACCAGAAAAGGACAAAGCTAAATGTCAGTTGAGTTCAAACTACCGGACCTTGGAGAAGGCATTCACGAAGCGGAAGTAATCGCCGTGAAAGTGAAAGAGGGCGAAACGGTCAAAGAAGACCAACCGATCTTGGAAGTCGAAACAGACAAGGCCGTGGTAGAGATACCATGCCCGGTGGCAGGCGTCGTAGAGAAGGTCAACGTCCAAGCCGGACAAACGGTAAAAACAGGACAAGTGATGATGTCCTTCATCACTGATGGCGCCAAGGCTCCAGCGAAAGAAGAAGCGAAGGCCGAAGCTAAAGCTGAGCAAAAACAAGTAGTCGGCGCAGGTGTAAGTTCCTCACCTCAAGCTCGTTCTTCTGGTGGCACCACTATTGGTAACGGCAAGGTTCCGGCAGCACCTGCGGTTCGCAGACTAGCAAGAGAATTGGGCATAGACCTCACTCAAGTGCCTGGGTCCGGTCCGGCTGGACGTGTTTTAAACGAAGACGTTCGCAGCTATGCGGCAGGCAAATTGGAAGGACATTTCCAAAGCGGACATCAAACATCAACAGCACAGAGTTCTACTTCATCGACTTCCACAGCTCAAACGTCTTCGGCTCCGGCAAAGGCAACGGGCGTCCCGCCTTGCTCTTTGAAGGACAAGTACGGAGACACAAACGGAGAAAGAAAGCCGCTTGACCTCGGCGGTGGTGGCGGATTACCGGCTGCTGATTTGCCTGACTTCACCAAATACGGTGCGGTAGAGAGAGTTCCACTCAAATCAATCAGACGAAAGATTGCAGAAAACATGACTATCTCTTGGTCGCGTATTCCGCACGTCACGCACTTTGACGAAGCTGACGTAACATCGTTTGAACCTTTGAGAGTCAAGCACGATCCGAAGGTAAACGAGCAAGGCGGACGTTTGACACTGACAGTGTTGACTCTGAAAGCTGTGGTGAGCGGATTGAAGAAATTTCCTCAATTCAATGCCAGCCTTGATGAAAAGAATGGCGAGATCGTCTTCAAGCACTACTTCAATATCGGTATTGCAGTGGCGACCGAGCGTGGATTGATCGTCCCGGTAATTAAGAACGTCGACCAAAAGTCGATCATCGAATTGGCTCGCGAATTGAAAGACATCGCTGAAAAGACCCGCAGCGGCAAGATCGAACTCGATCGCCTGCAAGGCGGAACCTTCACCATCACCAATATCGGTGCCATCGGTGGAACCAGTATGTCACCAATGATCAATTATCCTGAGTGCGCGATTCTCGGCATGGCGAGAGCAGCCGACAAGCCGGTAGTCAGACAGGGCAAAATCGAAATCGGCACAATCATGCCTTTGGCTTTGTCTTTCGACCACCGCATCGCCGATGGTGCCGAAGCGGCATACTTTGTCCGCCACATCATCGAAAGACTCGAAGACCCATTCACACTGCTTCTGGAGGCATAGACAATGGTTGTAGGCGAGATGGTGCAAGAGGTTGACCTCGTCGTACTCGGCGCGGGACCAGGCGGATACACCGCAGCATTGAGAGCAGCAGAACTCGGAATCAAGACTATTCTTGTTGATGCCATGCCCAAGCCAGGCGGCGTTTGCCTCCATATGGGCTGTATTCCTTCTAAGGCATTGCTCCACGCAGCAGAGGTAATCAACACGGCAAAAGGCGCAAGCAAATTCGGTCTGCACTTTGCAGAGCCGAAATTGAACGTCGAAGAATTGCGCACATGGAAGACTTCCGTCACCGACAAACTTGCACAAGGCATCGTAGGCATGTGCAAATCAGGCGGAGTGGAAATCGTTCATGGGCAAGCGAAGTTCAATGACTCGAAGAGCTTGCGTGTCGATTGCCCTGGCGAAAGCGCCATGCGCATCAAGTTCAAGCACTGCATTCTGGCCACCGGCTCCAGACCGACAGTAATTCCAAAACTGTTCAAGAGCGAGAAGGATCAACAGTCTTCGCGCATCGTCGATTCAACGGGCGCACTTGCGCTGGACGCCGTTCCTAAATCATTACTCGTCGTTGGTGGCGGTTATATAGGATTGGAAATGGGCACCGTATATGATGCACTCGGTGCAGAAGTAACGGTAGTTGAAATGACCGATGGACTCTTGCCAGGCGTTGACCGCGACTTGGTCAAACCGCTGGCAACACATCTGTCAGGCAAGTTCAAAAACATCTTCCTTTCGACTAAAGTTCTTAGCCTGGAAGAAGTCAAAAACGGCGTTGAAGTCACGCTCGAAGGCAAAGATGTTCCAGAAAAAATGACTTTCGAGAAAGTCTTGATTGCCGTCGGTCGACGTCCCAACTCCGACAATATCGGACTGGAAAACACTCAAGTCACCATTGACGCCCAAGGATTTGTCACTGTCGACGCGCAATGCCGCACGTCCGATAAGAAAATCCTGGCAATCGGCGACGTCAGCGGTCAGCCGATGCTGGCACACAGAGCCATGCGCCAGGGCATGGTGGCTGCGGAAGTTTTGGCTGGACGCTCCTCGGCATTCGACAATCGCGCCATCCCTGCGGTTGTTTTCACCGAGCCTGAAATCGCCTGGGCCGGCATTACCGAAACCGAAGCCAAAGCACAGGGCAAGGAAGTCGGCGCCGCGAAATTCCCATGGTCTGCATCGGGTCGCGCCATGACTCTGGCAGAACCGATCGGGCAAACCAAAGTCATCTACGATCCCGAAACCACCCAGGTATTGGGCATCGGCATGGTCGGACCTCGGGCCGGCGAATTGATTGCCGAAGCGGTAGTCGCCATTGAGATGGGCGCGGTGCTCGAAGACCTCGTCGTTGCCATTCACCCGCACCCGACACTGTCGGAAACGGTAATGGAAGCGTCGATGGCTGCCATCAGCCGCATCGAGCGCAAAGCTGCCCGTGACATGGAAAAGGCCGGCAAATAGCCGACAGCTCCTTTAAAAATTGAGTCGAGAACCAAGGCAAAAGCAGATTCCACACTGCAGCGACAGCTTGGCTCCCAGCTTCGCTTGAAAACTGGAGAGCACGCTATGGGCTTTCGGTCTTAGAGAATTTTGGACGCGTGCAACGCGCCCCCACGCTTCGCGGGCAGTTGTGAAAATACTTGTCCCGCTAGGCTAGTTGCCCCCAGCGGTTCAGCCAAGCGGTTATATTTAAGTGCTGGGTGCCCTGCCCTAAAAAGGCTGAAATTATCAGCCATAGCTTTGTTTATAGAAATGCTTAGTCATTTTTCAAAGGGGGCATAACCTTGTAGGCGTTTGGGCGGGTAAGCCCTTGGAAATCCTTTCGGGAAGGAGCATGCATGTCTAGCGAAGAGGCCGGCAAGTCCGAGAACTTTGGCTCTGCCGCGCATTTGATGATCGAGGCACTGGACAAAGCCAGCAAAGAGCTGGAAGGGACAGTCAGCGACTGCCTTTCGCAAGTCAAAGAGCATTCCGAAGGATTGGAAAAGGCTCTAGCGGGGCGCCTGAAGAAGTTTTTCGAGCAATCCGGCAATTTGCTGGACGGTCACGTAGATGATCTTTCGAACAAAAAAGAAGAGTTTATCGAGCGGTTGATGGAGTTTGAGCGCACAGAGCTTGAGACTTTGACCGCCACAGCCAAAGAAATACGCCAACAAATCAACGCAAAAGCCCAACAGGCTACCGATTCCATTAATCGCTTAGTGGAAGAGCAAGTTGCTGAGCTGAAATCCTACATGAATGAGCCAAAACCGATTTTGCACGAAATCGTCGATGCGAGATTGGAAGTGGTGAAAGAAATCGGACGCGCCAGCAAAGACAAAATAGAGGAATCTGAATCAGGACTGGAAAAGGTCATCTCCGAGCGCGCCGAAGAATTTGACCGCAGCATCTCATCGGTTGTCGAAGAGTCCAAGCACGCAGTGGAAGACAAGCTGGATGAGCACAACCGCCAGTTCGAAACCAAAATTCAAACGGTCATAACCAATCTCACAGATGCTGTAACGGCCGCCAGCGATGACCTCAAAGACAAAGCCCATGAGGGTCGCCAGAAAGTAGACGCCGCCACCGAAAAAGGTCGCGACCGCCTCTTTGCCAATTTGAAGGAATACAGCAAAGCGCTGGAAGAAATTCATTCGACATTCGCCGAGCAACTCAAATCCGACAAAGAAGTACAAGAGGGCGTCCACAAGACGAAGCTCGATCGCAAAGCGCAGGAAGTGCGCGAAGAAATCGAACATATTTCTGGTGATGCATCTACAAAGATCGCTGCCAGCCACAAGTTGTTTTACAGCTCTCTCAAACGCCTGGAGAAGAAGTACTTCGACCGCATGGACCGACTCTTTTCGCGTTATGAATCAGCTCTGGCGCAAGAAGGCAATTTGGCTTCCGGGTCAAAACCGGCTGCGACGAGCGAATTGAGAACATTGCTTTCATCGCGCCTGCAAGCCAGAGGCGATGAAGTCATCAAGTCATTCCAGCGCCACGTCGAACAAATTGAGACGGAGTATTCGCGCTCGAGCGCCGGATATCACGAGCGCATAGAAAACATCAGGAACGCCGCCGTTGAGGCGATGGAAAAACAAGTAAAAACGATGAATCAGGAAATGGATCGCGTTACGCGCAACTTCAATAATGGTTTGTCAGATTTGAATATCGAGTTGCCGCAAATTTCCGAACGCGGAAAAGCGGCAGCCCTGGCAGTGAAAGCTTATCGCAGCGCCATGCTCTCCCTGGAAGGCGACGACTAGAGAAACGTGACGGAATTGATGCCAGAATTTGCGATAAAGAAGTAAGGAGTGATAGATGACATTCGGCGGCAAGAATCTGCAGGAAGTTTACGATGGCGGCTCCAAGTCGATGACGGAGCTCGAGGCGGAACTGAAAGCCAAGCTGAAACAGCTCGTTGACAGTCATGCCGAAGGCCGGCGCAGCGACGAAGAGAAAGCTGTCGGAAAGGTTGAAGAGCGCTTCGCCGAGTTTGAAGCAGACTTGCGAAAAGTTATGGATAGCATCGTACAGCGCATCAAAGACACGATGCAAGAAGAAATAACAGAGACCGAAAAGCATGTTGAAGTCTTAAATGGCGACCTCAAAATGGTTGCCGATAAACTGCGTGGAACCATCGTCGAATTGAAGCGCACCCATGAAGCGTCAGTCAATTTCATTTCCGAAACAGCTACAGACGAATTTGAAGCATCCGTCGAAGAGTCGCAGCTGGAGATTGAAAAGCAAGACAATTCCGCATCAAAGCATTTGAAAGCACACGGCACTTTCGTGATGAATTCACTGCAGCAAAAATTGGACCATTGCCTCTGGGAATCGAGAGGCGATGAAAAACAGTTCAGCGGTGCTTTGTTCAAAACCTACATGCAGAGAGCAGCCGGCATTGACACGCAGTTTTCTCAGCATATGCAAAAACTCCAAGCTGAAGGGCAAGCTCATTACAAAACATTGGAGACCGCAGCGCAAAATGCTGAGCAAGCTCTCGACGGCGATATGGAAAGAGTGCTGGGAGAAATTGATTCGCGCGGCAAAGAAACCGAACAAAATCTCAAAGGGGACTTTGAAAAAACATCTGCAGAGCACGCTGAAACCCTCAAGAATTCTCTAATTACAGTAACGGAAGGTTTGGGTCGCACGCACGAAACAAACACGATGAGACTCACAGAGGAAACAAGAGAGCTGTCAACGGCTCTTGTTGTCGCTTCAGGCGAAGCTCAAGAAGCGCTCAAGGCGAAGTGCGAGCAGATTCGCACTCAAGTCGATACGCAAATGGTCGAATTCAATAAGCGCCTCGACGACAAAATGAAGCAGACAATGACTTCAAGAGAACAACTAGAATCAGAGAAAGACTCCATTTTTGCCACCATTCAAACCGAACTCAACACCATCAGAGATACTTTTGAAGGCAAACTGATGACGCTAAAAGATGACTCGCTCAATCGTGTCCAGACAATTGTCCAGGACACCGAAAGAGAAGTCGTCACTATGGGTGAAAGCCTGAAGACCAAGATGACGGCAGATGCGCAAGCGGTAGCAGATGAACTGCAACGCTCCATCCAGAATTTCCTCACCCAGCTGGCACAACATAAAAAGAATGCTCTCGATGAAATCGAGATCGCTGCCGGCAAAACCCCTGCTCCCCCCGAACCTGCTGCTACACCAGCCACTCCCGACCCAGGTCAGGAGTCGGCACGCGTCCGACGCGTAAAACGCGAAAACCAATAGGAAAGCCTTAGCACATGAACTCGATGCTCAAACAACATCATATTCGCCTGCAGGACCTAAAAGGTTTCCTGCGCGGTTATGGTACCAACAAGCCCCAGACGCCCGAAGAATGGGCGATTCAGGAGAGCAAGATGTATGCTCCGGGCATGCTGATCTTCTGCCTGGATTCAATCGCCGCGCCGCCGGGGTTGGCTCAGTTCAGCAAGAAAGAAGCCGGCAATGAAGGCGAGACCTATCGCGTCAAAGATATGTCTGTTGTCGTCAACTTTACCGATGGCAAGCCGCTTGCAGTCAACATCACATCCAGTGCATTCGATGCTCGCTTTGTCGATCAGTTGATGCTCGAAAAAGCAAGAAAAGCAATTTTGGATGGTCGGGACTTTTTATATGTAGCAGCTAATACCGCACAACCTCTCGATCCGCAAGTAGCCCAGGTGCTCGACACCATGGCCACGACTCAGTACACGCAAGGCGGCTCGCGCCGTACCCTGGCAGCAGGCGACACTGGCGCGATGGAACCAGCGCAAGCATTACTTGCCGCCCTGGGCGTGACGATTAATACAGGCGGGCCCACGAAGCATGTGCTCGATATCGGCAATGTCTGCCATTTGCTTTTCGCTCCGGAAGGGCGCCAGGAAGACAAAAATAAAGTCCTGATGAAGACTTGCTTCCAACCACTGCCTGGTGACCCGGCTGTGGCCGCGAATGAGGGACAGGGTCCGGAAGGCGCTGCAGCATCGCCTGCGGCTTCGGCACCGCCTCAAATGAAGTACGAAGATGTAACACCACAAGCAGGCGTGGAAGCAGGCAGCGGTTGGTCCGACCCGACTCAATGGGTCGAGCCGCAAGTGCCCGAAGCCGCAATACCTGAAACGTGGCAGCCACCTGCACAAGAAATACCATTTCCAAATCAACCATCTCAATGGACCGCGCCCGGCAGCATGGATCAAGCCGCCGCGTCCTTCCTCAATCCTGATGCACCGGTGCAAGTTCCTGATTTCCCGCAAGCGACTTCAGCATTCGATGCGCCACCACCAGCAACACCGCCGGCAATCGATATGCCACGCCCGGCACCGCTCGGTCAGTCACCACGTCAGTCTATGACCGGCTTTAAGGCGGTAGAGGATACAGGCACTTTTAGAAAGTTCGACAACGCAGCACCATCATCAGGACAGCAACCGGCATTACCTGTACAGGATATGGCGCAAGCGGCGGCAGCTGCATTCGCCGCCTCCGCAGCAGGCAACGACACGTCAGCAAATGCGGCACCGGCAGCCGAAGCGAGCGAACAACCATGGATGCCGATCGGCACCCCCAGCCAGCCATTCTTGCCACCACCGGTGAAAAGTGGTGGACAACCGCAGCAAATTCGCCCACAAGCAATCCGTCCGCAAAGCGGCGGAGATCCTGTGGCTTTCCAAGTCGAGACAGGCATCTACCAGCAATTCGGCGCACCTCCCAAGAAGCCCGAGCCCGCTCAACCGGCTGCTCCAGAGCCTGAACCGGCAGCAGAATACGCCGCCCCCGAACCGGAGGCACCACCGGCGGAGGCGTATCAAGAATATACAGAATACACACAACCGCAAGCCGCCGCTCCTGAAGCCGAAGCATACAGCGAGGCAGCGCCCGACCAAGCGGCCACCGCATACGCAGAAGACGGCAGCGCAGAACAAGCATACGCTCAACCTGAATATTCAGACCAGCAATACGCCGAACCTCAATACGAAGATCAGCAGCAATATGCAGAGCAGCAGCAATATGCAGATCAGCAGTATGCAGACCAGCAGTATGCAGATCAGCAATACGCAGATCAGCAGCAACACGCAGAACCGCAGCAATACGCAGAGCCGCAGGTTTACGACCAAGCTGAGCCAGCTGCCTACGCCGAAGCCCCAGCAGAAGAAGCGGCGCCCGCAGTGGACGAATCGAACCTTTCACTTTTCGACAGGCTCAATCTCAAGCTTTCCAAAGTCAAACAAGGAAGCGCTGGTGCCCCGGCACAAGCGGCCGCAGCACCTGCATCCCAGCCTGCAGCACAAGGGCAAGCTCAAGAATCGGCAGAATTGTTCGGGTGGGAAACACCGGAAGACACTGCAGACGCAGGCGCTCAGACTCCGCTTTTCCCGCTCGCTGAAGAACAGTCAGTCGACGAATGGCAAAGTTGGGATACGCCAACCCCATCAGAGGTATTACCGGCATCGGCCCAACAACAAGAAACCGGTCTCGCCGAAGCCTTGAGCGGTTTGATAGAAAATCAATCTACTTATGATGAGCCGGCGGCTTACGCGACAACTACGACGTCATCTGATTTTGCGTCGTCTGATGCGCAAGGAGCATCGTACGAAAGTAATTTTGTGCCCGATCAAGAAACTCCTCCAGGATGGGCAGAGTTTCAAGAGTCGTTCAAGGAACCGTCTTCATACAGCGAGGCTGCAGCCCCTGGCGAAGCACCGGCGGCAGAACCGGCAGCAGATTCATGGGAGCAACCATTTGTTCCGGAAGCGGTAGCAACAACTGAAGCCGAAGCGCCGACGGCAGAAGTCGCCGCAGACATCGTGCCGGCAGAAGCTGCTGCAGAGGTTGTGGCAGAAGAGGCTCCGGCTCCAGCGCCCGCACCGGTTCCAGTGCCGCAAGTTGTGCCTCCGGCAATCAGTGCCAGCAATCCGTTCTTAGCACCACTGGCACCTCCGCCTCCTCCACCACCGCTACCGGAGCCGGAAGTAGCGCCGGAGCCTGTCGCAGAAGCACCGGCCGAACCAGTCGCAGAAGAAGTTGTCGCAGAAGCGGTTCCGCAAACCGCTCTCGAGGCGCTTGCAGCCGAGCCCCCACTTGAAGAATCGGCTCCTGCAGTCGAAGAGACTGTTGCAGAAGAGCCAGCCGCACCAGAACCCCCGCCTGCTCCCAAACCACCACGCAAACCGACGGCCGAAGAACAAGCGGCAATCGCAGCGGAAATGGCAAGTTTCCAAAAGAAACTCGAACAACAATTGGCAAAAGCCGCGAAGAAACTCAATTCCCGCGTAGAAGAAATCAAGGCTGCCGTAGCAGCCGAGATGGAGCGCCTCGCCAACGAGAGCAGCGAATCCGACAAGCAGTCAGAATCTTCGCTCGCAGAAACCGGCACACGTTTTACCAAGCAATTGGAAAACATCACAGAAGACGTGCGTTTGAAGATCTCGGACGCCGCCGCCAACGGTCGCTACACAATCAAACAACTGCTCACGACCAGCCAGAGCCAGATAGAAGAAGAGCGCAATCTGCGCTACGAAGAGCTGCGTGAAGCCTCGAAGCAATTCAGAGCCGACACCGAAGCGCTTTCCCGCGGACTCGAAAGAGAGATGCAGGAGACCGTCAATAAGCGCACACAAGAAGTCGGTCAAATGGTCGACGCCGTCATCAACAAACTGAAAGATACCGGCGACGGCTTCGTCAACATGGTCGAACTCAGATTCCAGCGCTTCCAGGAGCGCATGGGCGAGGAAACCAATACTGTCACAGCCTTGCTCGACCGCAGCGTCAATTCGATGATGGACGAGCTGGAAGGCACCAATGAGAAGTCTAGCGACAAGTTGAAGTCAGCCAAATCAGATTTCGAGCAGACTATCAACTATCAGGTGCGCACCGCAGAATTGACCCTTTCGCGCAAAACCAGACAGCATCTCACTTTGACACTTTTGCCCAAACTCAACGAGCGAAAGGAAATCTTGCGAGCGATGTCCACAGAGATGTGCCACCGCTTCTCGGAAGAGTCCGCACTGCAAGTGAATGCGCAAATGCAGGGACTGGAAGCCAGCCTGAATGCGGCGAAAGGACAGCTGCACAATCTGGTAACCGAGTGCCTCTCCAACATCGATTCTGTTGGACGCAATCAGCAAGCCGGTCTTGAAGAGATTTTCAAAGACGCCAGCACTCACATTGAAAAATGCACGTCAGAAGTGACGGCGACGCTCGCCAGCACCGAAAAGCAAATTCAAGAGACAGAGCAGATCTGCAAGAAGCTTGCTGAGACGTCGTCTGTAGATGCCGACCCGCAATTGACCGAAGTACGCAACACAGCGCACACCAGAGTGCTACAAATCAAGCAGCAAGCGACTTCCGGGCTGATCACCACAATCGACAGCGGCTGCGACCGCCTCGAGCAGGTCAGTCAGCAAGTACAGCAAGATTTGACCAGTATGCGCACCCAATACTCGCAAGGCGCACGCCAGGCTTCAGACAACGGGCTGGCTACAATGCGCGACGCGATTCAGGAAGCCTTAGCGGCGATACAAGCAGCGCGCGAAAAATATATGGAATAGAATGGCCGAAGCGGACCTTAGAAATGCTCATCCGCTACGAGTCCAGTTTCAGAAATTCCGAGTCATCAGGTTAAATTTGCAGCTTTCCGCAACATTATAAGATCCGCTCGCGCGGGTTAATAACTGATCTTTTCCGGGAATAGTGACACAAGGGTCATCATAGGCTCATTTGAACAGATCGCCGTAGCTACGAGCTCACCGAGGAAAGGAAACTGAATAGTTTCAACTACGAGCCCCCGCCTCCTTTAACGGAGTTTGCTGCTGATACCGTCGGCATTGACTACGTCAAAGACAACAACGAGATCTTCCTTTACCACGGCACAAACTGTTACCGGCGCTGGGAAATTAACAAATCAGGCGCCATAGAGCCCGGACGCAATACCTACAGCTTCTTCTCGACCAAACCGCAAGATGCGTTCAAGTACGCACGCGCAGCCAGCATGCGCGACATGGGCGGCGGCTCCTTCAACTCGCTCATCTGCGAGCCGGTTGTACTCAAAGTTCGCTTCAATGCTCGAACCTGGATACAAGTAGACTTCATTCAGGACGAGTCCGCGCACGACGAAGACAGCACAGGCTTGGTTTTAGCAGTGCTGGGACCAGTACCGTGCGGCAGCATCGTCGATGTCCTGCATTGCATGCACGGACGCCGCTTGGGCAATGGTGCAGAAACAATCCGCAGCTTTGAAGATGGGCGCGTGATGGAAGGCATCCGTCACCTGAAAGAAACCCTCATGAAAGACCGGCTGGACGGATGGCTCATGAAACACATGGGCATCTGGAGCCGCAAAGTAGGTACCAGCCTCAAAGGCGGCGAAGTGCCGGATGTTACTCTCGACGACGAAGTGCGCCGATTGCGGCAACTGCAAGTGCGCGCCTGACGCGCAGAAAGATCTATATATGAAAGCAAACGTTTCACGACCGAGGAAATTGCAATACCTCCTCATTGCGGCAATCGCAGTTGCTGCCGGTCTGCCTCAATACGCTATTGCCCAGGACAGCGAACAGCAGATGGAACGGCTTCTAAACCGAGTCGAAGACTCGCGCGGCATGCAGCAAGGCATTCAACAGCAGCAAAACATGCTCAATCGCGAGCAAGTGCAACGACAAATGCAGCAACAACAAATGCAGGGTGGCTTCAATCCCGGCATGCAAGGCGCTTATAACCCTGGTATGCAAGGTGGGTATCCCGGCGGATACCAGAATAACTATCAGGGTAGTAATGGATTCTCCTACCCTCCACGCAATAACAGCATGTTCAGTCAGTCGCCATTGCATCCACAACAGCAGGCGGTGCGACAATCACCTTTCGCCGGATTGTTAGGTGGCGGACAACAAGCCGCGCCCCGCCCACCAATGACAAAGCGAGACTTGCTTCGTATGTTTTTGGAAGGAGACTCATCGAGTTCTTCCACATCGGGAAATTCACAACAAGCTCAATTTCAAAAACAGCAAAACAACCAGCGCAAGTACAACAATGCTGCACAATACAGGCAAACAGCCGAAGATGCAGCTATGCGAGCACTAGGCGCCGAAGAGCGCACGCGCTATGGCAATAAGAGCTCTCGTATGTCGGCGGCAGACGAGGCTTACTACGCGGCACAAGCGGCAAGAGGGGCAGCAAATAGCGCCACTGCCGCCGCCTCCGGTGGAGCTCTCAATGCAAATGACGCTGCAGCATCGGCGAGAAACGCGGCCGACCGCGCGCAAGCCTCAGCGGATCGGGCGCGCTCGAATGCAGACAGTTATCGAGATCACAACTAAAGAAGTTTGACTGCGAACACGGAGCTTCTAGTAGTTCGTATTCCTGACGCAGACTTTAGCGCACCGTATGTGGTGCCTGAATGGTTTTATTCGCTCTTTCGAGAAGATAGTCGAGCGTAGTTCCGACAGCCCAGGCCAACCCTAAAAGCACTAGAGCGATAGCGTATGTTTCAATCATGACGTGGCCCTCGTGGCTCTACGCTTCTAGTAAGCCACAGATGACGTATAACAGACGTCAAAAACTGCGAAACGGGAATAAAGAAAACGCAAAGACGATGAGATAGCTGCAACCAAAAAAACCGGAGAAAGGACACGATGAAAAAGACGCGATTTGTCGGACATTTGCTCGCGGGCTCAACAGTTGTTTTCTCTACCGTTTTGTTTGCTTCTTCTGGCTCATGTGCTTCATACGAAACACAAATGAAGGCCTATCACGAAAAGCTTCTTGCATACAAAGTTCAGCCGGGTCGATATCAGGCTCAAAGACAAGCTGTTTGTGACAAGCTAAAACAAATGACCAGCAAGAATTTCAATGTCGATGCACTGTGGGCGAAGTTTGATGCTTTAGAAAGAAGAGCCGGTGCCAGAGATTCAAATGATCCGACTTACTCGAACGATTGCAACGCGTTTATCAAAGAAGTGCAAGAAATTCTTGAAAAACACGTCAAAGAATACAACGCCGACGCTGATGCAAGGAACGCAGCTAGCGTGACTGCGGCACGCGATCAACGCGAAGCGGCTCTGAGAACACAAGTCGACAACGTAATGAAGAACTACCGACCACCTTATGGCAATCAGCTCAAACGTCGCGAAAGAATTTGGGAAGAGCTCAAACGCTGTTATGCGCAAAAGAAAAACATCAGCAATCACATAGTGCAGTTGAAGGAAATGGACAATGCGCTAGCTCAAGGCAGAGATGTGACAGACCTCTGCAAGCAGCTAGAAAACAGCTTGGCGCTGCCGGCCTATAGAGACAACGAGTAATACCAAGCGCCGATCGTCCACAAGCGCAATCCTTAGAAATTTCTTTGCTTTGCCTGAAAATGGTACCCAGCAGTTGTCATTAGAATATTTAGAAGCTATTCTAATGCGCATTAATAGACATTCCGGCGGAGGATTCGCGATGGTCGTCACGCAAGACAAGGTCACGACTTGCAAGCTCTTGATCAATGGAGCCTGGGTGGAGTCGAAGGCAACCGAATTCGGCGAAGTCAATAATCCGTCGACCGGCGACGTGATCGCCAAAGTTCCGATGGGCGGTAACGATGACGTTGATCGCGCAGTTCAAGCCGCGCACAAAGCCTTTCTAGAATGGCGCGAAGTTCCGGTCGTTGAGCGCGCCCGCGTAATGTTCAAATTCAAAGCCTTGCTCGACAATCACTACGAGGACATCGCTAAGTCCGTAGTTCGCGAACACGGAAAGACAATTGCCGAAGCAAGAGCCTCAGTGATGCGCGGCATTGAAGTTGTCGAATTCGCATGTGGAGTGCCTTCACTCATCATGGGCGAGTCGATGGAAAACATCGCGCGCAATGTAGATATTGAAACAGTCCGCCATCCGCTCGGCGTTTGCGCAGGCATCACACCATTCAACTTCCCGGCAATGGTGCCGCTCTGGATGTACCCAGTGGCAATCACCTGCGGCAACTCTTTCGTTCTCAAACCATCTGAGAAAGTACCGCTGACCAGCATGATGATTGCAGAATTCCTCAAGGAAGCAGGGCTGCCTGACGGTGTTTTCAACATCGTGCATGGTGGCAAAGACTGCGTCAATGCATTGCTCACGCACCCGCAAATCAAGGCGATCTCATTCGTTGGTTCTACAACCATCGCGAAGTACGTCTACGAAATGGGCACCAAGCACGGCAAGCGCGTGCAATCTGCTGGTGGCGCAAAGAATCACATCATCATCATGCCGGACGCGGATATGGACCAAACAGTGCAAGCACTGCAAGCATCTGCATTTGGTTGCGCAGGCGAACGCTGCATGGCTGGCAGCTTGGCGATACCAGTTGGAGAAGCAGGTGACATGCTAATTCCGCAATTGGTTGAGTCAGCAGGCAAAATGAAAGTCGGCCGCACAGACGTCGATGACAGCATCGATATGGGACCAGTAGTATCGAGAGAGCACCTGGCGAAAGTCACATCACTCATCGACAAGGGCGTCAAGGAAGGCGGCGACCCGGTTTTGGACGGTCGCAAACTGAAGGTCAAAGATGCGCCTAACGGCTACTTCTTAGGACCAACCATCATCGACAAACTGAAAGCGGACAACACTGTCGTCAAAGAAGAAATCTTTGGACCAGTGCTCTCCTGTGTTCGCGTCGACACCATCGAAGACGCAATCAAGCTCGGCGAAAACTGCGAATACGGAAACGGCGCAGTCATCTACACGTCTAGTGGTCGCGCTGCGCGAGAATTCAAACACCGCTTCAACGCCGGCATGATCGGCGTCAACGTAGGCGTCCCCGCACCGATGGCGTGGTTCCCATTCACCGGATGGAACAACTCTTTCTTCGGCGACTTGCATATTCAAGGCAAGGAAAGCGTGCACTTCTACACCCAACAGAAGATGACCATGACACGCTGGGTTGCACCGTCGAAAGGCAGCGCCAAATTCCACGATCCAATCTGGAAGGCGAAGAGCTGATAAGCGAAATCCAAAGCGAGCGAAGCTGTAATTTGCACCAGCTAGTTACTGGTGCAATTGTTGGTTGCTTGCTTGGTGTCATGGCTTTTACGACTTACTCTTTTGTAGTCGATCCTGATACTCAACGCCTGGGATTTGGCGCGTTTAGCGCAAACCGACGAGTCAGAATAGAATACGAGACGCCGGTCGAACCCGGTGCATCAGAACCAGGTCTGCTGAAAGAAATACCGCTAACCATTCTTTCTACTGAAATAAGCTTGGCTACAGCATTATTACTCCTAAAGAGCTTCTTTGAGCAGGGTCTGACCGGAGCGGTAATCGGAAGCGCTCTTGGCGTTGCAATCTCTGTCGCAGTAAGACCTCCCAGCATTGCTAGCAAACCATAGAAATGCTATCATTGACAGCAGAATGAGGATTTGCAGTCATGGCAGTTGTTACCGTCAGAAATTTGCCGGATGAAGTGCACAGGGCTTTGAGAGTAAGAGCGGCCAAAAATGGCCGCAGCACGGAAGCGGAAATTCGCACCATTTTAGAAGAAGCGGTCAAGCCAAAAGACAGGCTGAAAGTAGGTTCAGAACTAGCGGCTTTCGGAGACAAGTTTTCCCTTGATTTGCAAATTGCCAGAGAGCAAGAATCAACGCGGATCGCTGAGTTCGAATGATAATTCTTGATACCAATGTTGTCTCTGAGGCGATCAAACCAAATCGCGATCAAACGGTCGTCACATGGCTAAACGAACAAGCGCCAGAAACGCTCTACCTGACGGCAATAAGCTTGTCAGAGTTATTACTGGGCGTGGAAATTTTACCCTCTGGTAAGCGCAAGAATCAGATTAGCAATGGGATCAATCAGCTCCTCGACAAGATATTCGGTACGAGAATATTACCGTTCGATCAAGATGCCGCCAGAATTCACGCACCGATCATTGCAGCAGCTAGAGCATCTGGAAAAACAGTTTCACTATACGACGGACAAATTGCGGCGATAGCGAAACTTCATGGATTCACGGTCGCTACGCGTGATACTAATCCATTTACGACTCTGAACGTTGACGTTCTCAATCCATGGTCGCTCCAGCAACACAAGTAATGAAGAGGGGCGCTTCATAAGTAGCGCCCCTTCCGATTCTATTTTGAAGGGCGCATGCAATGCGCCCCCACGATTTACTAGCTGTGGACTGTTTCCTTCGCAGGCACCAGTTGAGCGATTGCGATCTCGGCGGTTTCCAGAGCTTCGCGTGCGGCTTTGTTAGCGGCTTCAGCGGCTTCATTAGCCGTTTTTCCAGCAGCCAGTGCAGCTTCGTGATAAGCCTTGTTGGCATGCTCGGCAGCTTCTCTGGCAGCCTGCATTGCAGCATCAGCAGCTTCGCGAGCAGACTTACCTGCAGCTTCAGCAGCGAGGAATGCGGCTTCTGCAGCTTCGTGTACTGCTTCACGAGCGATTTCGGCAGCCTTTTGAGCGGCTTCGGCAGCGTGAGTGACAGCAGCAGGCATTTTGTACTGCGCTTTTGCGGTTGCCTTCTCTTTCTTCTTCTCGAGCAATTCTTTGCTTGGGATGTGAACCTTAGTGGCAAGACCTAATTTTTCGAGAGTCCAAATGCACACATATGTAAAATCGAATTCCCACCATTCAAGTCCATGGCGAGCGCTCTTCGGAATTGCGTGGTGATTGTTGTGCCAGCCCTCTCCAACAGCAAGAATGCCGACCCACCAGACGTTTCTCGAATCTTCAGTAGTTCTGTAAGTGCGATAACCGAGGCTCGGGAGATGGCAGAAAGCGTTAACGAATTGAGTGCTCCAGAAGATCGTGAATGTTCCGATCAAACTGCCGAGAACACACTGCCAACCGAATACCAACCACAAAAGTCCACGGAAAGCGAGGCAGATAGCCAAATTAAGCTTGGCATGATATGCGCCGTGATCGTAGCCGAGGACTCTGTAGACCTTATCTTGCATCAAGTCGTGCGCTTGCTTCTGCAGCTCTTCGTTGGATTGCACACGGTCGGTGTAGAACATCCATTTGTAGAGTGCGTGAGCGACACCTTGGCGCGGGGAATGCGGATCAAGCGGAGTGTCGGATTTTTGATGGTGTTGACGGTGAACGCCAACCCAAACAATCGGCGCGCCCATGAGCGCGAGATAGGCTCCAGAACAAATGAAATATTCGAGCCATTTGGGGACGACGAGAGACTTGTGAGTGAGAAGGCGGTGGTAGCCCAGCGTGATGCCCACTCCGTGCCAGACGTGCCAGAAGACCGCCCATGCGGCAACGACCAGACTGTTGGAGACGACCGGGTTTTCAAAGATTCCCAAAATGATTTCCTCTTAGTTGTCTAATCTGACAATAAAGCTTGATTCGCACAGTTATATCACGTAGTTCTCAAGACACGCCTGCGCGTGACGAGCCTTGGCATCGGCATGCCTCTCGATCAGCGACAGGCCTTGATCTGAATAATATCTTAAGCTGCAACAAACTGCATCGTTCTAAAGACGGAGGTGCAGTTGCAGGTATACTGTCAAGCGCTCGTGTGGAACGTGATTATGCAGCCCGCCCCGCCAAATAACGGCTTTTCAAAGTGTAAACAAACCTTCGCAAGGACAAGGCAAGCAGTTCTGCTGCTGGCTCTGGCAGTCGGAGTTTCGATTCCAGCACCGGTGCTTGCTCAACCCACTTCGAATACGCCACTACAGGCGGTGCTCAAACATCCAGCCGATTTGAAACGCGCCCGAGTCGTCCTTGCTCTTGGGGGTGGCGGAACTCGTGGATGCGCCCATATTGGCGTTTTACGAGTGCTTGAGCGCGAAGGCATTCCCATCGACGGCGTTGTCGGAACAAGTATCGGCGCAATAGTCGGCGGTCTTTATGCTGCCGGCGTAAAACCCGACCAAATCGAGCATCGCATGCTCAATCGCTCACTTTTGAAAGCGTACCAAACTATCCCAATTCCCATGAGAATTGTTCTCATACCAGTATGTTTCATTCCGCGCATCTTCGGATTCAACCCTTACGACGGGCTCTACAAAGGAAATAAGTTTCGCAACTATCTGAACAACGCAGTACCGGAAACAGACCGGCAGATAGAAGCGCTGCCGATTCCCTTTGTTGCAGTTGCCTCTAATCTGCTCGACGCAAAGCCTTACTCCATTGCGAAAGGCAATCTTGGCCTGGCGATTCAGGCTTCTTCTGCGATACCGGTTTTGCGCAGACCGGTTCCTATGAACGGGCTGCTGCTTGTAGACGGCGGTCTCCAAGCGAATCTTCCAGTCAAGCAAGCAAAAGAATTGGGAGGCGACATTGTCATCGGCATAGACGTCGATGAGCAGTTCACAACTGTGAACGAAAAAGAGTTTCGCCGCATTGGCAGCGTCGGCAAGCGAGTAATCAATATGGTTTTGGCTAAGGTCGATGAGGATCAGAGAGTTGCTGCAGACATACTCATTCAACCTTTGGTCAACAATATAAGTCTTCTGAGCACCAAAACCAAAGACGCACGCCGCGCAATTGAGGAAGGAGAGAACGCTGCTACAGCGGCGCTGCCGGCCATCAGAGAAAGACTGGAAAAAGTTGCAAGGCTCAAACTCGCAGACCAGGCGCCCGAGACCTCGGACGTGAAAGACCAGTCTCAAGTGAAAAGCGCCGAATAGCCCCGGAGGCGAGCGTGACGCGTCAGCGAATTTCTCTCATTCTCTGCGGCATCTTCTTCTGCATCATCGGCGTGCTGCATTTCACGAGCACATCGACATTCACACGCATCGTTCCCGACTTCATTCCCTACCCTGAATGGGCGGTTTATATAACCGGCGTCATGGAGATAGCAGGCGGCGTGCTGCTGTTTTTCCCAAAGACCCGTCGCTACGCATCATATTTCCTCATATTTCTTCTCATCATCGTTTTCCCCGCCAACATCAATATGGCGGTCAACCACATCGACTTCGGCAAAGTGCCAACAGCGATGCTCTGGTTGCGCCTGCCCCTCCAAGCGCTGCTTATTTACTGGGTTTACAGGCTTCGCCGCGTCGAATAGTTGGCGCGGAAAAACCAACAACTCTTATGAGCTGCCGCTAGCGCAAAACGTTTTTATCTGCCTTCTTTTCATAAAACGAAAGAAAGGGTGGGGAGAACCGCCAAACCTTGGTTTTATTTAGCTTGCCGAAGGCTTTTCAATTGCTTATTGTTGTACAAACGACTTCTTGATTACCCACCCTCCTGCAAGCGGAAGAGGTCGAAATTGGGACCGACGGGACGCAGGATTCAGACAGACAGACAGACAGACAGAGCGCTGGCTGGCGATAGAAAGAAAAGCAGAAAGAGATGACCGCCTCTCCGGCGGCAACGGGCGAACTGGCATCAAGCGGGGACGAAATCGGCATGCGGATAGTCATCACCGGTGGACCTTCAGTGGGCAAAACGACCATTGTGTCGGGTGTTGCCGAGCGAGGCTTCCCTTTTGTTCAGGAATTCGCGACGCAAATCATCAAAGAGGGCGTCCTCCTTCCCTGGGTGGACCGCTGCTCTTTCCAAAACGAGGTTTTGCGCAGGCAATGCGCAGCCGAAAAGGAGTTAGATAGCGTCGAAGGACCGGTCTTTTTGGACCGAGGACTTTTCGATGGAGAGGCTTATTACATCTACGACAAGCTAGAAATTCCGGACAGATTTTCGCAGCTGGATGCCTCGAAATACTCAGTGGCATTCCTTGTCGAGCCCTTGAACTTTTTTGATAAAACGGACGTGCGCCGCGAAGACCTCGAGTTTACGCACGCAATTTCAGCCATTTTGGAGAATTGCTACTCCAGCCGCGGCGTTGAAGTCGTGCGGGTGCCTGCAATGACGCCGGACGAACGCGTAGACTTCGTTATTGCCGAAGTTCGCAGGCGCATGGAAGCGAGAGCTGAGGCGTCGCAACCAGAGTTTGAACAAGAAAAAGCTACCGTTCACTTGGGTTCGAGCCACGCATCGCATCGCAAGAACAGCCGCCGCATCGCCGGCGTGACGTAATCGCCGTAGCGAAACCTGGTTGCGCGGGCGGCTCGCCCGCATTTAGAAACACCGCGGGGCGCATTGCATACGCCCTTTTTGATTTTGAGAACTACAAATTTGCATTGGCAAAAAGCATGCCGCGTGATACGCGCGCTGCGTAGCCTCAGTACGCCTTAATTTTCGGGCACATTCACTTTCCAACAGGCTATCCTATATTAGCCTCGACACATCAAGCGGTGGTCGCTGGCTGCTTGTCGATTTGGCGCGACGCGTTAGGAGAAATTGGATGCACGCATCGGAAGCTACGGCCTACTACTTCAAGAGAGCATCGAAGCACCTTGGCATGAGCGAACGACTCGAAAAGATTTTGATCATGCCGAAGCGTGAGGTCAAAGTCGAAATCCACGTCGAGCTTGACAATGGCGAGCTTGTTTCCTTCACCGGATTTCGGGTCCAGCATGACAATTCTCGCGGACCGATGAAGGGCGGTTTGCGTTATCACCCTGAAGTCGATCCTGATGAAGTAAATTCGCTAGCGAGTTTGATGACATGGAAAACTGCAGTTGTGAATGTTCCATACGGTGGTGCCAAAGGTGGTATCAGTTGCAACCCATCGGCGCTCTCGCATTCAGAATTGCAAAGACTGACGAGAGCCTTTGTTGATGAGATTCACGACGTCATCGGACCGACGCTCGACGTACCCGCGCCCGACATGGGAACGAACGCGCAGACGATGGCGTGGATTGTTGACCAATATTCTAAGTATCACGGTTGGACACCAGCTGTGGTGACAGGCAAACCGGTAGAACTTGGCGGTAGCAAAGGACGCGACGCCGCGACCGGCAGAGGAATTCTTTTCGCAATCCAAGCTTACATGCAGGATGAGGGCAAAGCTCTCAGCGACTTGACGTTTGTAATTCAGGGCTTCGGCAACGTCGGAAGCTGGGCGGCGTTGCTTATTCACCAAGCAGGTGGAAAGGTCATCGCGATTTCCGATTTAACTGGCGCGATTCATAATCCTAAAGGTTTGGATATCGAAGCGCTGCAAAGACACGCGAAGGAAACAGGCGGTATTGCTGGGTTTACCGGGGCGGAAAGTATCGACGCGAACAAGCTTCTAACAATGGACTGCGATGTGTTGGTTCCGGCAGCGTTGGGAAATGTTTTGACCAAAGAAAACGCAGCCGACGTAAAAGCAAAATACATCGTTGAAGGTGCCAATGGTCCGACATCGCCTGAAGCCGATGAACTATTCATCAAGCAAGGCAAGCACGTCATTCCCGACATCTTCGCGAATGCAGGCGGCGTTGTTGTTTCATATTTCGAATGGGTGCAAAACATTCAACAATTTCGCTGGAGCGAAGATCGCGTCAATGCCGAATTGCGAACTATCATGATGGAAGCTTACCAAGACATCAAAGCGCTCGCAAAATCGAATAAATGCGATATGCGAACCGGCGCGTTCTTGCTCGCTATCTCACGAGTCGCGCAGGCAGCAGCTGTGCGCGGGCTGGAGAATGACAGCTTCTGCATGATCAAGCCGACTGCGTAACTTCGTAACGAAACTGACGAGCATGGCGTCAGTGATTTTGCCAATTGCGAAAAGCAATCTGCAATTTCAAATATTATTCAGCTTCACCAACAAATCAAAAGAGGACTGCCCCGTGGCGGATGCGGCAAACAAAGGCGATACACCTGAAAAGAACCCGATTAATAGAGAGGTTCCTGAGCATACGGCAGCGATGGCTGAAGGCGAACATGCTGGTGAGCCGCACCACGTAGACGGCGGAGAGTCTGTTGATGAAGCGACAGGAAATTACTCGCAGGAATACTGGCTGAAGAATGTTTATCAGGGAGACAAAGTTCCGCAGCTCACAGTGCGCGCTGTCATTATGGGCGGCTTGCTCGGTTCTCTCATGTCGATTTCCAACCTTTACACCTCAATCAAAGTGGGCTGGGCGTTCGGCGTCGCGATTACTGCTTGCGTTCTTTCCTATGTCATTTGGAATTCAATTCGCGTGATTGCGCCCAAGCTCACACCGATGAGCATCTTGGAAAACAACTGCATGCAGTCCACTGCGTCAGCCGCAGGTTATTCGACAGGCGCGACCATCGGCACCGCTTTTGGTGCATACCTATTGATCACGGGCAATCATGTCCCGTGGCAAATTCTCCTTCCGTGGACATTGGTCACTGCATTGCTCGGGGTTTTCCTCGCCGTACCAATGAAACGGCAGATGATCAACGAAGAAAAGCTGGCATTCCCGAGTGGCATCGCCGCAGCGGAAACACTAAAAAGCTTGTACGGACAGAGCAAAGAAGCAATTCTTCAAGCACGCTTTCTTGTGACGGCTTTGTTTTGCGGTCTCTTTGTAGGCTTGATTAAGGGCGAATACGAGTGGCAAAAGCACTTCAACATCAACTACCCAAAGCTGCCAGATCTAGTTCCATTTTCTGGGAACATTCGCGGCGTCGATCTTTCTAAGATGCCAGGTTTTGGTTTCGAGCCTAGCATTTTGCTAATTGGCGCTGGAATGATCGTTGGTATGCGCGTGTGCGCAACCATGATGTTTGGCTCAGCGCTCTTGTACTTCATCGTTGGACCGTGGGCGGTTAGCATTCACGAAGTTGAAGCGCCAAAACTTATTAAGGGCTGGGCGCTCTGGGGCGGAACCGGGCTCATGGTCACCTCCGGTTTGACGGCATTCGCCCTCCAATGGAAAACTATCGCCCGCTCTTTCGGCAGTGTAAAACCCGGCGCCAGCGCCGCCGACGCATCTGACGAAGAGCGTATTGCTGCAATTGAAGTTCCACTCAAATGGCTCGTCATCGGCGCCATTCCGCTGACAATCGCGATGGTCATTTTGGAATACATTGCATTTTCCATTAACCCAATTCTCGGTCTAGTGTCAGTAGTCGTCAGCGCTTTCCTCGCCTTGGTTGCCTGCCGCTCGACCGGAGAGACAGACATCACGCCAATAGGACCGATGGGCAAATTGACTCAGCTCACTTACGCTTTCCTCGCGCCTTCAAACATCACCACAAACTTGATGGCGGCCAGCGTCACGTCCAACATCGCGTCCAGCTCTGCCGACCTTCTCACCGACCTGAAGAGCGGATATTTGCTCGGTGCTAATGCGCGCAAACAGTTCATCGCCCAATTCTTCGGCGTTTTCTTCGGGACCGTCGCGGTCGTGCCCGCCTGGTTCTTGATGATTCCCACGAAGGAAGCGCTGGACAAATACAACCCGCCTTCGTCCAATATGTGGAAAGCTGTCGCTGAAGCCTTATCGAAAGGTATCGATTACATCCCCGTAACGGCACGTTACGCACTTTTGATCGGCGCAACGCTGGGCATCGTCATGGCGCTCATCGACCACTTCGCACCCAAGAAGTGGAAGCCCTACATGCCGTCGGCAATGGGCTTAGGGCTTGCCTGGATCATGCCGTTCGCCAATGCCTTCTCTTTTTTCATCGGTGCCTTAATAGCGCTCGTTTGGAGCAAGCTCAACAAGAAAACGGCCGAGCTTTACGTGATTCCTATCGCTTCGGGCGGAGTCGCCGGAGAGTCGTTGATATGTGCTTTACTTGCAATTACTGATGCAGTTTTAGCATTAAGTCAACACTGACAAAAACCTTTCAAAGCTCATGCAAGCACAACCCGTATTAAAAACGAAAGAAAAGGAGATTGTCCTCAAGGCGGTCGATTCGCTCGGACGCCGTGTCACGGCGGCTGACGTTGCGGCGAAAACAGGTCTGCCTGTTTTGGTAGCACAAGCAGAACTCAACAAGGTTGCAGCAGAAACTGGCGGGCACATGGAAGTTGCCACCACCGGTGATGTTGCATACAAATTCGATCCCGGTTTTCAAAACGCTTATTTGGCGAAAGGCATTGCAAGATTTTTCCAAGTCTTTGGAAAAAAGGTTTTCGATGTCGCCTATTTCTTGCTGAGAATTTCTTTTGGAATCATGCTGATTCTTTCCGTCTTAGCGGTTTTGTTTATCTTTATTGCCATCATGATATACAGCAATAAGGGCGGAAACAACGACCGCGATGACTACGGTGGTGGCAGTTTTCACTTCGGATTTTTTGACTACCTGATACTTCGGGATTTACTCACTTGGGGCATGTACTCGGCGTCTACTCCATACGGAAACCAGCAGCAGCGGCGCCAGCGCAAGAGTAATTTCCTATTTGATTGTTTTTCATTCCTATTTGGTGACGGCAATCCAAATGCCGACATAGAAGAAAGAAAATGGACTCTTATCGCTAATTCAATTCGCGAACATGGTGGCGTTGTTACTGCAGAACAATTGGCTCCCTACACTGGCGCGGAGCCCACCAATGAAGATGCCGTGCTGCCTGTACTGGTGCGCTTTGACGGCAAACCGGAAGTGACTGATGAAGGCGGAATTGTCTATAGTTTTCCCTCGATGCAAGTCAGCGCGTCGGGAAGAGACGCACACGTCAGCGCTCCGTTCCTCAAAGAAAATCGTTGGCCATTTGTCGGACCCCAAGCTGGAAACTTGGTGATGGTTTATGTGCTTGCAGGCTTCAACTTCCTCGGCACATGGTGGCTTTTCTTGCAACCGAGCTTACGGGAGTTGTGGCCCATTCTTTTACCACTAGTGACTTATGGAACTCTTTTTGTTGTAATTCCGCTCGTCAGAAAATTCGTGCTCGATGCTATCAACAAGAGAATTACAGAACGCAATGGAAAACGTTCGACCTACGCTGAAATGCTAAAGGCACCATCAGCACAACTCGCGAAAAAACTCAGCCACGCAAACAATTTGCGTATCGGCACGCACGCTATCAAGTCGGAAGATATTGTCTACACAACAGAAGAAAGCAATCTTGAACAAGAATCGAGAGATCAGCTAATCGAGTTTGATCAAAAGCTGAAAGAAGGACAAAAGAAAGGCGAATTCGACGCCTCACCGTAATTCGTACGGGAGGCACATGTGCCTCCCTGGCAGGGAGCCGCATGCGGCTCCCGTACACAGAAGAGAAGCAACCGAAGGAACTAACGCAATGAAAAAGGTGCGCATTGTAGAACTAAATCGCTATCCGGTTAAGTCGCTTGGAGGCATCTCCCTGGACAACGCGACGATTGAAGAGAAGGGCATTCGCTTCGACCGGAATTGGCTTGTGACGCTGCCTAGCGGAAAGTTTCTTACGCAGCGCGAAATTCCAAAAATGGCTTTGGTGCACACAGCGATCAACGAAAATGGCGATTTAACTTTGAGCGCTGACGGACGCCAAAGCATCACAGTGCCGCACGTCGATCATCCCGAAGACCTCGATTTCAAACGGGTCACGGTATGGAAAGATGAATGCTACGCAATCGACGAAGGCGATGATGTGGCAGCATGGTTATCTGACTACTTAGAAACAAAATGCCGTCTCGTCAAAATGAAAGACGGCTTCAAGCGTCCCATCATCGATGAAGGCAAAGAATTTGAAGGCAGTGTTCGCTTTCAAGATCAATATCCTTTGCTTGTTATCTCCAAAGCTTCGCTCGATACGCTTAATGCAAAGCTGGATAAGCCGCTGCCCATGAATCGTTTCCGCCCAAACATTGTTATCGAAGGTTGCGAGCCATTTGAAGAAGACGAGTTCAAGACTCTGACTTCGCAGTCCGGCGTCACACTGGCTTCTGCAAAACCATGCGCGCGGTGCGTAATCACGACGACTGATCAAAAAACTGCTGAGCGTGGCGTCGAGCCGCTGAGAACGCTTGCGGGCTTTCGTGCATCAGAGAGCGGCGTGCTCTTCGGCCAAAACCTCACAGTGACAAAACCGGGCGACTTGAAAGTCGGCGATGAGCTGAGCGCCGAATAGTAATCGTGCGCATTGCATGCGACCAATATTTTGAGAGCGCGTGCGACGCGCCCCCACGAAGACAAAGGCTCCATCTTGACCACACTGCGTCCTTTTGGACACGCGGTACGCTCACGCGGTACGCCTCAAAATCAAGCCGGAGAACGGGAATTCAGCCTTTTCGGTTAACGCGCTATAACGGATTTACACCTATAATCGTGGAACCACCGTATTCTTTAGAGCGTCTTGATATGCTGCGTCCTAAACTTAATGGATAAAGCATGCAAGTGTCTCGAGGACCCGAATTGACAATTGAAGCGCCGCCTGGCCAGGTATCCCAACAAAGAGAAAAAAGGACGTCGCATACGAGACTGATTCTCATTGTGTTATTCGTGTGCGTTGCCGCCGGGACGTATTTCTTTTTCAACAAGCACGAAAAGAAAGAGGCACGCCCCAAGCGCTCCGCAGTTGTCACATTGGCGACGGCTACGGTTCGCGATGTGCCGGAGCAACTCCACAGCATAGGCAACGTCGTTCCCTTGCAGCAGGTTTCTGTCAAACCACGTATTGGCGGCAGGGTCGTCAACGTTCATTTTACCGAAGGGCAAATCGTCAAAAAACGCGATTTGCTTTTCACCATCGATCCGCGCCCATCGCGTGCGGCGCTAATGCAAGCAGAATCTGAAGTGGCTAAACAAGAAGCAATGATTGCCCAAGCTAAAGCGGCAATCGCAAAAGATCAAGCGACCGTGGAACAGACAAAGGCCAATCTCAAACGCGATGTAGCGCTGGCGAGACAAGCAGAGAGAGATGCGCAACGATTCGACTTCCTCGCAAATGCTGGTGCAGTGTCGCAAATGGATAAGGAAGCGCGTGAGACAAAAATGGAGTCGACAACCGCGACTGTAGAAGCCGGGCGGGCGACGATCTTAAATGCTGAAGCACAAGTGACGGTCGATAGAGCGAATTTGAAAAATGCATATGCGCAGCTCGAAGCCTCGAAGGCGACCTTGCAAAACGCCAAGATTCAAATGGGTTTTACAACAGTCAATGCGCCAATCGATGGACGAACAGGGCACATTCTCGTGTTGAAAGGCAACGTGGTTCGAGCAGACGAGGATATTCTTACTACCATTGTTCAAACTGCTCCAATTTATGTCGAACTTTCCGTTCCGCAAGAGCAGTTTCGAAAGGTACAAGCTTGCGCTGAAAAGGGTGTGTTGACAGTCCGCGCTACTCGCTCGAATGGGCAGGTTTTGGCGACTGATGGGAAAGTCACTTTTATCGACAACACTGTGGACAACACAACGGGAACAGTCAAACTGAAAGCGATATTCGAGAACAAAGACAAAGCGCTGTGGCCGAGTCAGTATGTCGATGTCGTGATGAATTTGGACAGCATTCGTAATGCAGTTGTTGTGCCAACGCAGGCAGTCCAAACAGGACAGAAGGGTCAGTTCATCTGGATAGTTCATCCGGACAAAACTGCACACATGGTGCCCGTTACCGTTGGTCCGGCGATTGACGGGGTGACGGCAATTTTGAGCGGTGTCAAGGCAGGCGACCAGGTCGTCACTGATGGACAAATTCAACTTGCCGAAGGCACCAAAGTAAAAGTCACCGAGCCGGTGCCATGAACTTCGCATCACTCTTCATACGGCGCCCGATCTTTACGACACTAATGATGTCGGCGATTGTTCTTTTCGGCATAATCAGCTTCACCACGTTGCCAGTCAACGATCTGCCCACGATCGATTTTCCGACAATTTCAGTCTCAGCAAGCTTACCTGGGGCCAATCCAGCGACGATGGCAAACGCCGTCGCGACACCGCTCGAGCGCCAGTTCGCGACAATTGCTGGTATCTCGTCAATGAACTCGACGAGTTCTTTAGGCTCGACTTCAATCACCTTGCAGTTCGATCTCACACGCGACATAGACGCCGCCGCACAGGATGTTCAAACCGCAATCGCCGCTGCCTCCAGGCTACTCCCGGTGATGCCGACGCCACCAACTTACCGGAAGGTAAATCCAGCGGATTCACCTATCTTGTACTTGTCGTTGAGTTCGGATTCGCTGCCCCTTTACCAAGTCGATGAGTACGCCGAAACAACCGTCGCCCAGCGTCTTTCGATGCTGGAAGGTGTGGCGCAGGTCAATGTCTTCGGCGGACAGAAATATGCCGTTCGTATCGACTTGAGTCCTGATGCTTTGACCGCAAGAAACGTTGGATTCGAAGACGTCACCAACGCCATTTCAAAAGGCAACGTGAACGTTCCGGCTGGGACACTTTATGGTCCGCACTCGGCATTTATGCTTCGCACCAATGGTCCGCTGTCCAACGCAGAGCAATTTTCAAAGCTCGTCGTCATGTACAAGAATGGCTCACCGATTGTCATTTCCGACCTCGGCAAGGTCACGGACAGCGTGGAAAACGACAAGCAAGCGAGTTGGTACAACGGCAAGCGCGCGATTGTTTTGGCAATTATGCGGCAGCCAGGAACCAACACCGTCGAAATAGTTGACTCAATCAAAGCCATTCTTCCAGAGCTGCGCAATCAAATTCCTGGCTCGGTCAACATGGATGTTCTCTATGACCGCACCACGTCAATTCGGGCGTCAATCGAGGATGTGGAGTTTACACTCGTGCTCACCATCGGCTTGGTGGTGTTGGTTATATTTCTTTTCCTGCGCAATGTTCCTGCCACAGTTATTCCGAGTCTCGCATTACCAACTTCGCTCGTCGGCACATTTGCGGCGATGCATTTACTCGGGTTCAGCTTAAACAATCTATCGCTGATGGCTCTAACACTATCTGTCGGATTCGTTGTCGACGACGCGGTGGTTGTGCTGGAGAACATAGTCCGGCACATGGAAATGGGCAAAAAACCCTTTCAAGCTGCAATCGAAGCGACACGCGAAATTACTTTCACCATCATTAGTATGACACTGTCACTGGTGGCAGTATTTTTACCCATACTTTTGATGGGTGGAATTGTCGGCAGACTTTTCAATGAGTTTGCCGTCACAATGGCAGTTTCCATATTGATCTCAGGCTTTGTCTCTCTAACGCTGACACCAATGCTGTCAAGCCGCTGGTTAACCCCTGAAACAGCGGAAAAGCAAATTGCATGGTTAGGAGCTTTGGAAGACGGTTGGCAGTGGCTGGCCAGACAATACGAAAGAACGCTCAAAATTTCGGTTTCGCACCCCAATATTGTTCTCGCCTTGTTAATAGTCAGCATCGCTCTGACCGCCTGGTTGTTCATGATCGTGCCGAAAGGCTTTATGCCCACCCAAGACACCGGTCAGATATCAGGCTCGACAGAAGCGGCGCAAGACATCTCATTTGAAAATATGAGCAGGCACCAAAGAGCAGTATCTGCCATCATCGAGAAGAACGAAAGCATTCAAGGCGTGATGTCCAGCATCGGTGGTGCCTCTGGCAACGCCGGCCGCATTTTGATTGCGCTAAAACCATTTGAAGAACGTACAAAGAAAGCGGACGAAATAGTCAAAGAGTTGCGTCCAAAACTTGCGCAAGTTCCGGGCATCAACACTTTCCTCACTGTCCCGCCCGCAATCAGAATCGGCGGCATGTCCTCGAAAAGCTCCTATCAGGTGACGTTGATGTCGCCAGATCAGAATGAATTGTACAAAGCAACAAACGCGCTCAAAGAAAAGATGGACGGGTTCAAAGAACTGTCAGACGTCAACACCGATATTCAATCCGCCACACCCCAGATTGACATTACGGTCAACCGGGCAATGGCTGCAGCTCTCGGAATCACTCAAGATCAAGTCGAGCAAACGCTAGCCAGCGCTTATGGACAGCGGCAGATCTCGACAATTTACGCGCCAACCAATCAATACAAAGTCCTCATCGAGCTTGAGCCGCAGTATCAGCGCGACCCAGTGCAACTGTCAAAACTCTACATCCGCTCAACCAGTGGAAAGATGGTTCCGCTTGGTGCAATCGCGCAACTCACTCCCGGCACCGGACCTCTGGCCATCAACCACTTAGGACAATTTCCTTCCGCTACGATTTCGTTCAACTTAAAGCCTGGATTTTCTATCGGGCAAGCTGTCGATCATATTACACAAGAAGCCAACGCTAGCGTTCCGGGCTCTGTAAGTGTGAATTTCCAAGGACAAGCAAAGACATTCCAAGATTCATTCTCGAACCTCGGCTGGTTGCTTCTGCTTGCTACAGTCATCATCTACGTAATCTTGGGGATGCTCTATGAAAGCTTCATACACCCGCTTACCATTCTTTCAGGCTTACCAGCAGCCGGTCTTGGCGCGATGATTACGCTGCTAATCTTCCATGTTGACCTGGACATTTACGGCTTCCTCGGGCTGATTCTCTTAATTGGCATTGTGAAGAAAAACGCCATCATGATGATCGACTTCTCGCTCGAGCTTGAGCGAGAGAAGGGCATGCCAGCGGCAGAGGCTATCTACCAGGCTTGCCTGGTGCGATTCCGTCCAATCATGATGACGACCATGGCTGCGCTGATGGGTACGCTCCCGATCGCGTTTGGAACTGGTGCTGGAGCAGACACACGCCGTCCACTGGGTTTAGTCGTTGTGGGGGGCTTAATAGTCTCTCAAATCTTGACACTCTATATAACGCCCGTAGTTTATGTTTGGTTCGACAAACTACTGCAGAAGTTTCGCAAGCGAGAAACAACGGAACACCAAGAGAGCTTTCAATCGCATTGATGGCACGACGAAGTAGGACTATTTGTTGATTATTGTTTTCAATCTGCCACCAGCAATAGCGACCTGGTAGTTTTGGTATTCAGGTGGAACGAAAACTTGAGCGGAAGAATTTAGAACATCATATTGCAGTTGAGGTAGAAACCTACGTTCTGGTGACTTATTCTGCTCTCCTTCTTCAACGCGTGCATCTGCCGAGAGATTAGCATCAGCGAGTTCAGGAGCCAACTGAACGTTTCCTTCCGCCTTGTAATTTAGAGTGCCTGCAATCACTCCGATGCAAAGTCCGGCAGCAAGCAAGTAAGGCATCAAGTTCCAGGAAAAAAAATTTGGATTCGCGTTCTTATTCATGGTTGTATTCATTCCCAAAAGGAAAAGCAGGCTGCGAAGTCGCTGCTGCAGCCTGCTTTGCGCCCTCTCACGGACCTACTGTGTTCTGATGGTTAACTTCTTACATTCCTTCTGAGCTAACTGACTTTTCGGAATAACAATCGTCAACACACCATTCTTCAAGCTGGCTTCGGCTTTCTCACTATCGACTCGGCAAGGAAGATTCAGCGAACGCGCAAAAGTTCCATAAAATCGCTCTGATTTTTTTGAGTCCTTCTCAGAGACGCTGCTGTCTCTCTTCTTCTCACCTTTGATTGTCACCAGATTGTCAGACACAGACACTTCCAAGTCCTTTTCGTCGATGCCCGGCACATCTGCTGTGATTCTCAGTTCTGAGGCAGATTCACTCGTGTCGATTCTTGGAGTTGAGACAAAACTACCTATCTTCCAATCATTTTCAAACGAAGCAGGGAAATAGCCGAGATCGTCGAAGTCACGGAAAATACTGTCGCGCAGCAGACCGCCGCCCCACATGTAGGGAGGAAAGGCGAAATCAAACCGGCGTTCATGTGCCACATCTTTATCCGAATGGACTGGAACCTTTGTCGCCTCCTTGGACGATTCGTTCATGGAATGAACAACCTGGCTACCCGCAAAGCCCAGCGAAAGCCCGACCAGCAGTGCGACCACAACAACCTTACCTTTGCGCAGTTTGTCGTTGAGGAAATGTAGTTTCCAATTCGATTTCATGTCAAGCCTCCTTCTTGAGACCAAATTGGATTGAACCGTATTTACGTGAGTTTCAAATTTGTTATTCAACACTCACAGCAATTTTCTTCGGCATTGCTCGTTTGCTCTTAGGCAAGACCAGCTTGAGCACGCCGTTTTTGATAGTTGCTTGAATGCCGTCACGATCGATTTCGTTCGACAGCGCGAATACTCGGCGGAAGTCTCCAACTCCATATTCAGAGTAAGCGAGTGTGTAGCCTTCCAGTTGTGGCTGTTCTACTTTTCCATAGATCGTAAGAATATTCTGTTCTAGAGTTATGTCTACGCCTTCCTCTTTTACTCCGGGCATGTCAGCCAAAATGAGGAGCTGCTCTTGTGTTTCGTAGATATCTGCTCTTGGGACAAAAACCTTACCAGCACGAGTGTGCTCGGCTTCCGTGTTCTGAGTAACTTGCATTTTTTGATTTTCTTGCTCTTTTTTGCAAGCTTCCATAACTTCTGTGGACATATCAAATCTCCTTTGAAAAATCTTGAGACTATTCAGATACAACGCTTATTCGGCGCGGCTTGTCCGCTTCGGCTCGAGGGAGTTCAATTTCTAGAACACCATCTTTAAAGGTTGCTTTGACTTTGTCAGAATCCACAATAAAGGGCAATTGCAAGCTGCGCACAAACTGACCAAATCCACGCTCTTTGCGGTGGCATGAATGGCAGTCCTTAGTTGACTCCTCCACTCGCGAGCCTCTCAGCGTCAGCGTTTCATTTACGATAGTGATGTCAATTTTCTCTGGATCAATTCCCGGAATTTCAGTCCGAACAATAGCACCATCAGGCGATGTCCATACATTTACTGGTGGGAATTCGGCACTCTTGCCCTCCTCGTAGAAGAGGCGGTTCAGCTGTTCTTGAACACGCTGCATATCTTTAAGAGAGCCAAAGAAATCGTTTCCAATAAGTCTTGGTAACAACATTATTCCTACGCCTCCTTTTATTGATTTCGCTCAATCGGGGCTGGAATTCTTTAAAACCGAAACTCTTTAAACCCCTGCCCCAGCCGATCTACGTTATCCAGCTGAAAGAGCGATTGAAAGTTCACACCAAATAATTTATCGATTCGAAAACGCGCCCCCGGTTTTTTTACACCATTTTTTAAACTTTTTTGCCACTGCCCTCAGTGCAAAATCCTCATATATGTTCGGCAGAGTTCAGCTCAAAAAACTCTGTCAAAACCGCACGTATTTCCTGACAAGGCACCACAGCAAGACTCCATCCCACAGCAGGTCTTCAATATCTGAAAAAACTTTTCCAAACCCTCTTGACGATCGGGTGATGCGTTTGCTATAAAAAATTCTTGGAAGGTTTTAGTCCTTCCGTTGAGTTAGTGAAGCACCCTTTATCAAATGAGGAGGTTGGTTCGCATATCTTAAACGGAATTGAAATCTCCATATCGAGTAAGAACAGCCCGCCAGGCTGATTTAAAGGAAAATCGGGGCAGCAGATGTCATTGCTGCCCCCTCCTGAAACTGTTCCAATTTATTACACACTGAAATCATCCCACCCGAGGAGCGGAGGTGATACCTATGCACACGAACTGGTTAGGAGATTACATTAAAGCCGGTAAGACACCGAATGCGCACGAAATACTGGATGCGCTTTCACTACATGAGAGTCCCAGAATTCGCAGGCGAGTAGCCGAAAACGAAAGCACTCCGGAATGGATACTAAAGAGACTAGCCGTAGACAATGATCCAGAGGTACGCTTGGCCGCGGGCACCAATCGCGCTGCGCCGCTCGAAATCGTACTGAGCTTGGTGCGTGACCCCGACCCCACCGTCCGTCATGGGCTAGCAGAAGACCCATACATTTCAATGGGAGTGCTAACAAGGCTTGCGCAGGACGAAAACCCTTATGTCAGCTGCCGCGCTCAAAAGACTCTAGCCAGCTTCTACAGCCGCCTTGCAAAAGAGAAAGCCAAAGGAAATATCGTGGCATTTCCAATGGTCGCCAGTGGCGTAGATTGCATGGCGACATAGTTAGATAGACTTGTCCGACGCAACTGTTTGCATGTGCAAACATCGAATAGCTAGAGGAAAGCAGGGGAACACCCTGCTTTCCTTTTGTGTCTGTTCGTCGAGGGCCTATTCGTGTATCACGATTTCACCGGCAAGCATGCTTTTCCCTCGCACCTAAAAGTCCGCCAAAGGAACTGAAGCGAGCACCCGCCCGCTTCTGGTTGTGAAAGCCATAGTACGTTCCCTTTGCTCGGCAAGACCTTTAGACTTGGAAGAAGTTCCCGCATTACTGCAGAATTCTATCTGCGGAAGCTGGCAGGCTCGTGGTTCTACGCTTTCCACATAACCAGATCAGCTATATGCTGATTCTATGAGAATTCCAGTCTTACTAATAGCTTTGAGTATTATCGCGGGCACTGCCGTTGGCTACATGCCACAACTCGGCTTTGTCGGCTGGGTCTATTATCACAGTGCGCTTGGTCTGTATGAAAAGGGAAAGACACAGTACAGGATGCATCAACTCGAAGATGCCGAACGAAGCTTATCTCAGGCACTTAAGTACTGCCCACTTCTGCCGGAAGCGCACTTCTATTTGGCGCTTACAAATCATGACCTTGGAAGAAATGTCGATGCTTTCAACAACTTTAGCTTCTGCATTTTGCAGGACTGTTGGGCCGCGAGTGCACATCACAATCGAGCAATGGTTAGAGAGAGCATGGGAGACGACGTGGGCGCGCTGCAAGATCTTTTACAAGCATGCCGCATGGAGCCATCCAATTCAACCTTCCACTCTAGTCTAGGGCGCCTTCATTACTTATTGTTCGATTCAACAAGAGCAATTGAAGATTGCAAACATGCTATCAGTTTGGATTCAACCAACGCCGCCGCACATCACTTCAAAGGCCTGGCGGAAAGATCCTTTAATCGAAATAGCGAAGCGGAGATTAGCTTTTCGAAGGCAATAACTCTTGAGCCGACGAATAGCAGATACTTTGAAGAACGCGGTTGCCTGCGAGCCTCACAAAATAAGAATCGTTTGGCCATAGAGGATTTCGACAAGGCTATCGATTTGTCACCCAAGAATCCTGATGTGTATATCCTCAGAGCCAGAGTCCGATCTCACGTGCGTGAATACAGGGGCGCCCTGAATGATATTGAAGCATCAATAAAGCTAGATAAGACGAACGCCGAGGCATTTGGGGAAAAGGGAAACTTACTTTCTAAACTCAATGATAAGGTTGGGGCTGAGAAAGCGTTTCAAACAGCAATGGTTCTTGCACCTTCGGACGCAGAGATTCGTACCGACTACGCCATCCATTTATGGCGTTATAGGAGGAGGTTCGCTGCTATTGAACAATGTGGGCAAGCAATTGCACTGGCTCCAAATTGCTCAACCCCTTATCTCTTTCGCGGTATGTTTGAAAGCCGATTTGGTCACTCGCAACGTGCACTTAAAGACTTCACAAAAGCGATACAGGTAGCGCCTCATGCTCGTTGCCCATATTACCAGAGAGCACTCTTAAAGTTGGACCTTGGTGATAAGGTTGGTGCTAAAAGGGATTGGCAGTTCTTGCTAAAGATAGATCCGAAATTCGAAGACTATACTGGCAAACTTCGAGACCTATAACTGCTCACATCTGAATATCCATAGAGTTGGTGCCGAGCTTTTTGCCGCTCACTCGATCAAATGTTTCTTGAGTTCTTGTGTTGCCGTCTTTGATGATTAGATAGCCTTTGCCGCTTACGTTTCTAGATTCGACGCCGACTCTCGTGACACCATCAACCTGCAATTGATACGTCGCAGCGAATGCGATTTTGCCAGTGATGTCGGCTGGAATGTCCTGCAAGATTTTGGTGATTTGTTTGTCGTCGTTGCGTTTGACGGCATCTGCCAAATCCGCAACTATCTGCAATTGTTTCGGGTTCAGTTCCGAGATAATTTCGGCTTGGCCGGCGACGCGTTGTTCCATTATCTGCTTGAACTTCTCAGGCGTCACGCTTGGTTTGTCAGCCAAGAAATCTTTGATTGCTTCGGGACTTGTGTCTTCGGCATAAGCCTTTTTCAATTGCGCGAGCAATTCGTTTTTGTCGGCAGGCTCCGGCTTGTTGGACGCCGTTTGTGGAGAATCGCCAAAGCCAGCCAGTAGATCGTCAGCCGAGGCGAACCCAGCAGCAGTTACAGAGTCGCCGGTTTTTCCTGCGATTGCCTGCATCTCCTTGGCACCCATCTGAAACGATTGTGCAGCAAAGGAGAGGTCCGACATTTGCTTATCGGAAGGCTTGTAGGCATCGCTGACATTTAGATTGAGGTCGCTCACGATTGCGTCTCCAAAGGGTGGGAATTAGGGGGGGTTCGAGTCTGAACAGAGGGTTGAACCTAAAGGAAAAGTGTTTTGGGCAGGGAACAAAGGGCATTTGCGGGGGTTGCATAAACATTAGGGCGCCCGTTGGACATTGGTTGGACAAACCTTCGCTACTCGAGCGGATTTCTCCTCGCAGACATCAATGAGAGAGCCCTAGGAATGAAAAAGGGCGCGTGCAACGCGCCCCCACACTAAAGCAAAAAAGGCGCGTGCAACGCGCCCCCACACTCTAGAGGGCTAAGACACAAAAAAAGGGCGCATGCAATGCGCCCCCACGATCTCAACAATGCAAAACTAGCGTTCTAAGAGCTAAGCGTTTGCAGCCGCAGCTGCTGCGCGTTTTTTACCACTCTTTTTCTCTTTGCGCGTTTGATTTTTCTTCGAGCGTGATGTGCCCTTCGTTTTTTGACGCGAAGGCTTTCCTCCTACCGCAGCAATTTCAAGCATTTCGCAATCTTCATCAGAAACTACACAAACACTTTCAATTTCCACTTCACCGTCGTTATTGGTTTGCGGCGCCAACGCAACTTCGTCAACTTGCGAAAGCGGATCGAGGTTGAACATCGATTCGAGGTTAGAGAGGATGTTTTCGGAAGCTTTGAAAGAAAGCTTTTCGGTCGCATCAAAAACACAGCTTGCTTCAATCGGCTCGCCATCAATCGTATGTGGCGCAAATGCTTTGGGATCGAAACAGATTTGATCATGAACGTGACCTGCAACGTCTGCTTTTTCGCAGACGGCGAGCGATTCGGCCAGTGTCACGGAGAAGTTGCCCGCATAGCCTTCAACGAACGAAGCATCCTGATGCTCTGGAGCAAACGAAATTACCGATGTGTTTGATTCGAGGCTTTCGATTGTATTGTCCAGTTGCGAAACGACATCTTCATACGCGATAGCCGCATCCATGCATTCTGAGAGCAGCTCATCCAAGCATCCGAGCAAATCATCCGAAACAGAATCAATAAATTCGGAACCTGTAGACTCGTCGATTTGTGAAACTGCCTGCACATCAATTTCTGAATTCTGCTCGAATGATGCAGCGAACTCAGCAGAGGTTTCGTCCGCTAAAGACATCTTCTTCGACTCGCTCTCAGACTTATATGAAACGAAAGAGTTGAACGCATCATACGAGTTGCTAGGGTCGAGCGGTTTATGAAGTTCGTCATTATCGTGACGCTCAATCATTCGCATCGAACTGCGCAACGTTGAAAGTCTGCGAATTCCTGCTCCTTGATTGTCGAACGAAGTGATCATCTTCACCTCGCCAGAACCAAAAGTTTCAATTTCCATTGACGCATCCGGCAGCTCAATAAAACTGCTACCTTCGGGCATCTCCGAACCGATAATTGGCAGATTGTCATAACTGCTGGTGTACTTCTTATTGTTTTCGTAGGCCTTCAGCCCGGATTCGACGCGCGTATCCCAGGCGTCTGCTCCGGCAGCCTTACGATTTGTCCAATGAGACATTTTTCGCCCGCTGCTATTTTGACGCGGGAAGCTGCCACTAAGTCCGCTGCGATTTTCGTCTTTCGGTGGCTCGAAATTCAGCACCGGTAGTTCTGCCGTAATTGCATTCGGATCTACAACTTCTTGCACATTCGACTCGCTAGTAGGGGCTACTGGAGTCGTGCTTGCCGTTTCGATTTCAGTCGTGATTGCTCGCGATATTTTTGAGGCAACTTTCGCTGCAGCATCCGCGAGTAGATCAATGTCTTCGCTTAGTTCGTCGCATTCTGAAACAGTCTGAATAGCGATATCAACCAAACTCTCAATGTATTCTTCGTCTTCAACAGGCAGTCGTAATATGTTCGAAGATGCCTGATACGAATATGTTGCATTCGTCGCTGCAACAGCAGTCGATGGTGGATTACAGTCGATTTTTGCTTGCGAAAACTGAGCAGCCTTCGCATCACTTTTAAGAGCGGCGTACTGCCCGCTCATTTTGCTCAACCTTTTGCGGTTACCAGAGAGATGTTCTTCGTCGGTGTAAGCAGAGAGGTCGTGACCACCATTGCTGCCTGTTCCATCACCCAACGTCAAACACGCCTGAAACAATTGCTTCATCGAGACAACCAGCCTTTTGTCTTTCTCACGCCAAGATCGGAGTCCGCCTGCGCGGACCTCAATTCATATTCGCCATCTACAGATTAATGCCGCCCCTGCCAAGAGTCAAATTAAGTGAGAGTTAAACTCCGCAGCCTGCGGGCGTTATGGGGAAAATACGTATACCCCAAAAATATATACCCAGATCTCATGACAACTCAATAGGACCACGTTCCCCGCACCCGCGGTAAAATCCCGCGGTAACGGAAACAGGGCATTATTAAATTTCTACTAGCTACAAACGGTCACACACAAAAGCGTAACGTCGTCGTTTTTCATTGATGGGCGGCCATCTTCCAAAATCAGCTGCCTTTCCTCATCTACCAAACGATTCAAGTCTTCTTGCGTTTCAACGTTCTGCAAAACATTGGCCAAGTCCTGCAATTCTTCCTGACGTTTGAGCGCCCAGCAGGCAAGCGCATCTGAAAGCAGAAAGAAGGAGTCACCGTCCTTCCATTCACCCTTCGTCATGTGTTTTTGCATTTGCGCATCAACTGACGCAAACTCGTGACTGCAAATCAGCGCAGGAGAATTATTGAAATCATCCGACTTCGATATCGGAAAAGCTGACAGCACCTGGTTTTCTCTCACGTGCAGAATACAGCAATCTCCAGTCGCCTCCACAACATAAGGATTCTTCTTCCCACGCGGCTTCTTCAAGTGCAAACCAACAAGCGCGGCATACGCACCTTTTTCTAGTTTTTCTTCCGCGTACCAGGGTAATTCTTTTTGCCTAACTGCATCGTTCCAAGTCTGCCGCAGTTCTTTTATTGCGTAGCCTTTCGCAAATCCTTCGCACAAAAGTGCAGCCCAAAACCCTGCAAAGGATGTTTCAGTCGCACCGTCTGCGACCGCGCATTTGAATTCAGCAACATCAACTTCGAATGACTCAACCGGATACGCAGCGTCTTCGTACTCTTCAATTGAATTGCCCTTCTTGGGCATCCAAAATAATTTTCCGGTGACGTGCATGCTATTCCTTTGATAGAACGTTCGTCTGGTTTTCTCGAACGTCCGATGAGTTAACGACTCAGCGAAGATTTGCCGGTCTTGTGCCGATGTCGAGGAATCGAATTACTGAGACAAGGTCAGCGTTGAAAACAAATCCTCGTGTCGCGAACGTTACCGGGACGCCCTCGGCCGAGAGCATCTTTTGCATGTACTCCGGCAAAACGCTGGACATGCTGAACAAAACCTTCGAGTGCTCTTCAGTCAATTTCTCATCGTCGTTGGGATACTCGATTGCTTTCTCGCTCGAGGACGAAAGGTGGAGATTGAAAAGCAAAACTTGCCCATCTGTACTCGACAGATTCATCAAATCCATAGCCGCCTGATAGGGGTCCATGTCCGACGATTCGCCATCAGAGATGTTGATAACGATGGGCGGAAAACAGTCAGGATGCTCCGCGAGCCACTTCGTCAGGAGTTTGTTGGCGGTGATGAACGCGGTGCACATCGGTGTTCCGCCCTCACCCTTCGCGTCAAACCAAACGGGAAATTTGATTTTTTGCTCGACCAAACCGCCGGCACCGTCGTCCACCTTTTTGACGCGCTGCTCGACGCGCATAGGATTGTTAGCAATCTCATTGACAGGAACCATCTCCTTATCTTTCAAAGCGCCGCCAAACGCTGGTCCGACGCCTGTGCCACCGTATCCAATAACGCCGACATGGTAGTAATCTCGTATTCCGTCTGACTTCGCGCATTTGATGACCAGATTTTGAAGCAATCTATTGATGGCATCCGCAAGGCTCTCCGCCTTGGTCTTGCCGCCAGCCGCACCGTCTTTCGTGCCGAACGGTTCTTGCATAGACCCGGATTGATCTATAAGGAATAAAAAACACGATGGATTGGTTCTGCTGATTTCGGCCGTGTATGGCATAGTAATCCTCTAAATCTTCTCGATTTTTGTCGACTTCTGCCGACGCACTTAGCTCACTAACTGGTCACTTTTTTCTTTGAACCCAAAAACGCAGATAGACGATCGAAAGCTTCGTCGAATTTATCTGGAGGCACGCTAAAAGAAACCCGACTCCACTCGGGCGTGCGGCTCCACGCATCTTCATTTATAAGGAGTTGCTTCTCCATCGCCAACTGGTTGCGAAATCTGCCCAATTTCGCCATCAGGAAGATGCCACCACGATAAGGCGTGTCCATTTTGTCATCGACATCATGTTCCTTAAATAAGGTCTGAAGCTTTTTGCGCCGACGCGAAAGCTCGCTGCGCAATTCGATGAGATAGTTTTTCAATCCATCTAGCTCTTCCTTCACATCAACCAGCAAGTGCGGCGACTCTTCGAGGAAGGCAGAATACAGAGTATCCCAGGCGCGTAGCGTGGAACGCGGCGGCAACGGCGTCAAAGCTTGAATTTGCGAGGCAAAACTTGCATCAGGGCAAACTAAAAATCCCGCGCGCAATCCGCCGGCAGCAAAAGCTTTCGCCACACCATCGGTCAGGAAAAGGTATTTGCCACCATCTGTGTTTATCAGTGGAAGAAAACTCAAGGACTGCGGTGTCCATTCACCCAATCTATTGTCGCTGAGCAGGAAGAAAATTTCGTCGGCGAGCATGTAAATGCCGCGTTGGGAGCACGCTTTGTAAAGACTCTCGACGGCTTGCGAGTCATAGAAAAGACCGGATGGATTGTTAGGTTGCGTCAGCCAAACAAGATCCGGCTGTACTTCCAACGAATCGATGGAAGCGACGTCCAGGAGAAAACCTCGCTTCTCATCAGTTTTTACTTCAACGACTCTTCCTCCGTGATACGCAATAAGCGTGTACAGCGGACCATAACTCCCCAGGGGCAAAGCGACGACAGGTGGGCGGCCAAGGCGCTGCGTCAGGGTCGCCATCAAGGCAGCAAGCACTGGGAATACACCCTTGCCGAGGACAATTCGATCTTCGCTTACTGTTGTTCTGCGAGTGAATTCCAAATAGGCTTTGACGCGATGCCGAACAACGGACGGCAGCAAGTCGGAATCTTGCTCGAGAAATCCTTTGAAGACCCCCTTAATCAACAGTTCCGGCACAGGATACTCAACCTCACCGTAGTCGAACCTTATTAAGCGTTCGTCTTCAAGCGAAATAGGTTTTGGTGCAAACACCGGATCAGCCGAGATTTCCTCAATCAATTTAGAGACTCGCCCGTTCGATTCATTGCGCATCGGCGGCACATCAGCCTCGGGAAACGGAAAGGCAAGCAGCTCTTCGAACAACCACTGATAATAGAGTTGAACTTGATATGGAATACGCGAATAGGTCAACTCAGCGCCGACCTCCAGCGCAGGCATCCACGCTTCGGGTGCGTTCACCAAAAAGCTCAATTCAAAATCCGGAAAAACGGTGTTCTTGATCAGACCATAGAGAAAAACCAAATTCTCAGGCAATCGCTGGCGTCCAGCCATTCTCAGAGTCATATTGGAGTTTAACTCAGAGCCGATATTAAACTGAGCAGAATCATCAATTAAATAAAAACGATCAGGATTCGCACGTGCTTGCGCAAACAAATGATCAAGCATCAGTTGCGAAGGATGCGCTAATTGCTGTGGCGCAAGTATGCAAGCAGCGGGCTTGAGCAGCTGATCCAGATGAATCAATTCGCTCAAGTCATCGTTGCCGAGAATAACTCTCAGCCCCAGGGATTCAATTGTGGTTCGATACACCGATTCAAGAGATGAGGACAAAAGCACTGTTGAATCAGGCGGTAGAATCGCTTTGAGGACAAGTGCAAGTAATTGTGCGCGTTCTGGTCCAACGAACAAAGTTTCGGGTTTAGTTGGATGATGGCAATAGTTGGACAAAAACCTGGAGAGTGCTGTCCGCAAGCTCATATCACCGCACTCGTGCGGATACGGAAGTGTTTTGTGCGCCAACAGTTCATGCGAAAAGCGATTGAGGAAGCTGACCATTTCTTCCGAAATAATGGAGAAATCCAATTCCTTTCGCAAACGATCGAGTCCCAATTTGTGCAAATTGCTGACGAAGCCGAACGTCGGATTCTCGTGCTCTGTCTCAGCCTGATATACCAGCAGATCATGATAAATAGACTCATTCTTGCCTAGCACCGTCACGGCGGTTTCGGCTGAAACGGGATTTTGCGAATCGCGTGAGAGGAAGAAGTTGAACCGTATTTGGTGCGTGCGTTCGATCTCAACCAGAGAAACCAGATCAGTATCATCAGCCTGCTGAATGCGTCGGCTCCAAATCAAAGTCGGCTCCCAACCGCGTCTACGGAACATTTGATCAATAGCCTGTGGACCTGGTCTGCCCCCCAAAACCAGCGTCAGACGACCGCCCGGATTAAGGCACAACTGGGCTTCCTCAAGAGCGCGAGCAATTAACGGCAAACCAAATCGGTCTTCCAAGATGCCTTGCTGGAAGCAATAATTGCTGAGGTCGTACAAATCCTTGTGCGAGCGTTCGCCCGACTCGTCGGAAAGCTTGCGAGGGTCTGGGTGAAGAACCTGCGGAATGCAACCAATAATATGGTCGAACTTCGCCTTGCGTGAAAGCGGCTCGCCAAGCAAATCAGACTCTTTTGCAAGAAACGCCTGAGTGAATGGAGCACCAAATTGCGAATTAATCAGAGTGCCATCGCTGGTAGTGCCATTCAACCAGGAGTTCAATCTCGCAATCGCCACAGCAATAGGATTGATATCCAGACCTAAAATAGACGCCGCCTGCGTGCGCATTAGCATAAGCAAGCTAATCCAGCCCGAGCCAGTACCAAGCTCAACGAGAGTTTTACCCCGGAAAAGCTCAGGCTTCTTCAACAATCCTTCTGCAAAAGTCTTCGCCCATTCTTCCGGCGAGAACACGGCCGTATGCAAAAACAATTTCAACGGCGAAGCCGACCCTGGAATTGGAATCACTTTGAGGTTGAGCATAGCCGCCAGAGGGTCTTTTGCAAGCTTCTGCTGCTCAGTGCTCTTGGAAGCCTTCGAAATCCCGGCGATGGGCATCCGTGCCTCCAGGTGTTCCGCCAGAGCATGTAAATGCCGGAGCGCCTCAACCCTGGTTGATTCGTTCTCAATCGCTTCAACCAGTCTATTTAATTCGGTAATATCGCTCATTGTTCTCGACGCCAAAGCCGGGCAGGGTTTCAAGTCGTGATATTACCGCATCTGGAGCACCGGCTGATCGCCTGACAGCCCCTATTTCCGGGTTTTAAGAACCCTTCAGCGGGCGGGTATAACCGTAAGGGCGGTGCTGGGCATAGCCCGGTTTTCGACCACACTTCACCCTTTCCGGCACAGGCAACTTCTAGCGACCTCATGAGCACCTGGGAACAGCTGAAATCAGACGCCGAGCATGCGGCGACTTTCGGCAATTACGCCGAAGCTGAAGTTATGTGGCGGCGGGCGCTCAAGCTGGCTGAGGAGTTTCCTAAGGGGGATAAGCGCCTGTCCTTGACGCTCGACCGCCTTGGGGAACTTTGCTTTCAGGAAAAGCGCTACGTCGAAGCGGAGCCGCTATTCCGACGTTCGCTCGCTTTGAGGGAGTCTACTCTCGGCTTTGAACATCCAGATGTCGCTACCAGCCTTACTCACCTTTTCACCCTTTGCTACGTGCAGGGCAGATTCGACGACGCCGAACCTCTCTGCAGGCGTGTTTTGACTCTTTACCAGAAAGCATTTGGCGAACAGCATGAATACGTAGCGGCTTGCTTACGCAATCTTGCGAAGTTGGAGCACGCGCGCGGCAATTACACAGAGGCGGAGCCCTTATTCATTCAGTCTCTCCATGTCACAGAGGCTACGCTCGGCGCCGACAGCGCCGAAATTGGCGGCATTCTGCACGACCAGGCTATGTTTTTCGTCGACACCGATCGGCTTGAGGAGGCGGAGTATCTTTTCCGCCAGTCGATTCAGATAAGAGAAGCGGCGCTCGGACCGGCGCATCCAGAGGTCGTCACGGCCCTATCCAATCTAGGCTCTTTGTATCGAGACATGGGTCGTACATATGAAGCAGAGCCGATATTCAGGCGCCTTCTAAATATCGCGGAGAAAGCGCTCGGTCCCAATCATCCTGATATGGCGATAAACATTCTCAACCTGGCAAAGACGCTTCAGTCGGAGCGCAAGTATTTGGAGGCGGCACCGCTGTTTCAGCGATATCTCGCGATTCAGGAAAAGAATTACGCAAAAGATGATCCGGCGTTGGTTGAAACGTTGCAAAATTTGGCGCAAGCCTATCTTGAAGAAAAGAATTTCGCTGTCTCCGAGCCACTCTTAAAACGCGCCCTGGCCATTCAGGAAAAACATTATGGTCCGAAGCATCCAAATGTTGGCACGCAGTTGAATCACTTGGGCGCACTTTATTACGAGACAGGAAGATTTGAAGAAGCAGAAGCACTGCTTCTTCGCGCCATTGCCAACCTGGAGAAATTGAAGGAAGGAAAAGACCCGGCATACGAAAAAACTCTGGTCGATTATTTAAAACACCTTGAGGCAATCTTCAGATCACAGAACAAGTTAGCTGAGGCGGAAGAATGCTTGGAGAGTCTGATTAAGGCTCAGGAACGCATTCTTGGCGAGTATCACCCGGATGTCGGTGAGAGTCTTACCAACTTAGCGATGGTCTTTCAATCGCAAGCACATTATTCGCAAGCGCAAAAGTTGCTCACTCGGGCGTTGACAATTTCCGAGCATTCATTTGGAGCAGAGCACCCTGAAATCGGGCAACCCCTAAGCAAACTCGCAGAAGTTTTACTACTGCAAAATCGCTACGACGAGGCACTTCCACTTTGGCAACGGCTGGTGGCTGTTTACGAAAAAGCGCTTGGGTCCAAACATCCCGACGTTGCAAATGTTCTCGACAAACTCATTGATTTGCACAGGTACAACGAAGACTATGCGCAGGCTGAAAGTCTAGCGACTCGTGCCCTGGCAATACGAGAAAGCGCATATGGACCGGAGCACCAGGATGTAGGACTAACACTGCACGAACTGGCAATGCTCAACTTCGAGCAAAAGAAATACAAAAAAGCAGTGCCGCTTTTCGAACGCGCCGCGGAAAATTTGAAGGCATCATTGGGTTCAAAACACAGTGAGGTCGCGCTTACCCTCAATCGGCTTGCGACGCTGCATTACCGCCTGGGCAACTACGTCGAGGCAGAGCCGCTTTTCAAAGAAGCACTCGCAATCTACGAGAAAAAAGAAGACGCCTCCAGTACGCAAATGTCGAGCGCGTTTGAAAACTTGATGGACATGTACAACGATCAGCAAATGGTGGAAAAGGCTGAAGCCATTGGCAAACGCTATCTAGCGTTTCGCATCAAAGCGCTCGGTCCGGATCATCCAAAAGTCGCAATTTGCCTAAATAAACTTGCTGACGTTTATTGCGCACAAGGGAAATTTGAACTAGCCGAGCCTCTGTACAAGCAATCGGTGGATATTCAGACCAAGAGCAATTTGGAAAATAAGATGCTGGCACAAACACAAGAGCAGCATGCTATGACCCTGCGCCAGCTCGGCCAAAAAGCGTCTGGCAGCTCTCCTCGAAAACGTTTTTGATACTAGATTTACTTTCGATTTTTGCCCAGCACGTTCAACAAAAAACATGCAGCTCCTTCAAGAGATAGCTGCATGTTTGAATTTATTGTTTATTGTTTGGCGTTTATCGTTGATTGCGTTCTGCAATCGTTGATTGCAGAACGCTTATCGATTGCTCGTCACAACCCGACCCTTGGTTCTATCGGCGGTGTCGAGATAATCAGGTCAGTGCCCTGCCATTTGCTCTTCATCACCGGCGTTTGCAGTACACCGCGCGCACGTAAGACTTCGTTTTGCACTTTGTCTTTCATGAAGTTGAACGCTTCACCAATAGTTGCTTTTCCGTTTTTCGATTTCAAACCGTCAATCAGATAACGGGTGAATACGGAGTTGGGCACTTCTTTCGATTCCCACGAAACTTGGCTTGGGGTGCTCGAGGAAATAACCATTTGTCCTGTGCCTTGAGCAATTGCTTCGGCATCGACGTTCTTCACACGGACGAGTCCTTTTGCTTCAGGCTCAGCAGCGCCGCTGTGGCAAGCGTCGAGGATGAGCACAACTCTGTCTGAATGAACGCGACCTTTGATGACGCGAGTGAGATCTTGCATGGCCAATCCGGAGGCGAACAATTGGTCTGGCTCGGAATCATGGGCGAGCAAGTAGTTGACGCCGCCGACATCCATATCGGAAGAGCTTCCGTGGCTGGAGAAATAAATCAGCACAAGGTCATCCGGTGCTGCCATTCTGGGCAGCCATCTGTCGCCGAGTTCCGAAAGAATGTTGCCTCGAGTCGCTTGATCATCCAAAAGCAGCTTCACGTGGTCTTTCTGGAATTTACCATCGCTGATCAAGTAATCATAAAAGTCTTTCGCATCCTTGCTCGGATACTTCAGATTCAGCGTTTCATTCTTGAATTTGCTGATACCAATGATGAGAGCCCACTTGTCCTTAACTGGCTTGTCTTCAGGCTTTGCTTCTTCCTCTGCCTTCTTATCGGCAGTTCGGGAAGCAACCTTTATCTCAGCCAACTTTCTCAACAGCTCTTCTTTTTCTTTACGCTCAGCTTCGAGTTTTGCAGCAAGCGCCGACTCTTGATCCTTCTGCTTTTGCTTGGCTTCAAGCTCTTTGGTCAAGCGTTGGAGTTCTGCACTGTCATTGGCGACAGTAGCGACATCAGTGCCGCCGCGCTTGGTGTGTTTTTCCTTGGGTGCTTTTGGCACGGGAATTGGAACTGCAGTAGAAACTGCAACGCCCAAATTCGGCGCGCTGGAAATCTTGGTGCCCGCAGCAGCGGCTGCGATTTTTTGCAGCTCGCCCTCGCAGTATTCTTTATTGACTCTGGCAGAGTCGTTTCTAGGTTCGTACCGTAGAGCTTGCTCGTAGTCTTTGATAGCCAAGTCATACTTGGTCATATTGGAGTAAAGCGTGCCGCGCGCAATATAGTAGTTGGCAGATGTGGGATTCAGCGAAAGTGCCTGGTCCATGTCCGCCAGCGCAAGGTCGAAACGCTTCAACGTGCTGTAGAGCACTCCCCGGAAGTAAAACAATTCTGCATTGCGCGGATTGAGCGCAATACCTTTGTCGAGCGCTTTCTGCGTCTCGTCGAATTGCCCGGTACCAAAGAGCGTTCGCGCTCTTTCCAGGCATGAACGATCACTGTCGTACCATTCAGCTGAACATTTTGTGTTGGCTGAAGCTCCCTGTAAAACTGCCAGGAGCAGAAGTCCGCTTAGTGCTTTTGTCAATTTCATATCAACGCACCGTAAATATCTGAGGGTCGGCAAGGCGAATTACTAAAACCGCGATGGCTGTAACTGAAATCTTAATACGGGACGGGCTCAGAAAATTAGGGGAGGAACGATAGATTAAGTAGATTGCCGATGAAAAATATCGTGCAATAGAAAAGAGGAGCCGAATTCGGCTCCCCAATTGACTACACTCCGCATGTGCGAAACTGTCGTAACGGTCATAGATGACGGCTTTCGCCGCTACCGACGGGTGTTAACCGTCTTTCTTTTCCATCTTCATGCGCATGCCGCCGCGATGATGCATGCCGCGACCACCCTTAACGACCCAATCGCGAATCTTCTTTCGTTGTTCGTCATTGAGCACATCGTGCATGGCCAGGCGATTCTCAAGCTTCATATTGGCAAGATCAGCCTTAAGGCCGTTAATCTTGTCCTGTAGATTGCGCGCAGCCTTAGCGTCCACATTGGTCTGCGTCATCAGATCTTTCAGATGTCTTTCGTTGGTGCGAACCTCGAGCATCTTCGGTCCGACTTTATCCAAGAAAGAGTTTTTGAGAGCGTAGAACTTCTCATATTGGTCATCTGTGAGGTCCAGAGCTCCAAGCATGGGGCAGCCGACTCCGCCGCCGCCGCAGCTCATTCCACCTCGTCCGCCCCAGCCTCTGCGCATCATCATGCGGTGAGGGGGTCCGCCGGGCCCCCCCGGAGCAGCCATCTGCACGGCGTTAGGGTCCATGGCGATGGTGAATTCGGGCTCGCCGTCGCCGTCAAGACTGATTTCCACCATTCCTTCCATTGGGGGTGGTCCGTCTTCGACGCCGTCGGGCAGGTCAACTTCCTGTGCCAAAGCCGGGCCGTTGCAGAGAACCGCAAAACACAAGCCTGATAAGGCGACTGGCAGTTTTTCCAATAGATTCATTAGTACTTCTCCTTCGAGATGCCTTAGAGCAATAAGGTATCGGGCCATAATTTGGCCCTTACTGGTTAAAGACGAGATTTGACGAAAAAAAGTTCAAAGCCAAAGATAAAATCTAGCAAATTGCTGGGTTGCTCCCTATTTTCTACTCCCTATAGCTGCCAACAATAAGCGGTTTATCCGTTAAACTTCTCAGTTCAATCCCGAGTGATTTTGCTTCTACCTGCCCGCCAAATTTTGGCAAAAGGAGCAAAATTCGTGTCCGACTGCCGGAAGCCCAGGAGGCATGATGAACGGAACCCAGGAAACAGCGGTCAAAACTATGAAAGATAGCGGTTCTGCCGCAGCAGGAAACCCCACAATCAGCACGGTAGCCAGTAAAGTCGGCAATTATCGCTGGGTCATCATCGCCCTCGGGTTCATCATCACCCTTATCAATTATTTGGATCGCTCCGCGCTCGCTTACACCCGCAAGGCACTGGTCGCAGAATTCGGCATCAATGACGCCGACTTCGGAATGATTCTCTCTGCCTTCGCCATCACTTACATGGTTATGACCACTGTCGGCGGCATAATGGTCGACAAATGGGGCGCCCATAAAGTCTGGCCGACCGCAGCCATACTCTGGTCAGCTGTTACGGCAATGATGGGTCTAGCTTCGGGAATGTGGATTCTGTTTGCTTTCCGCCTCTTCCTTGGTGTCGTCGAAGGTCCTCACTTCCCCGCCCTGACCCGCGCTGTGGCCGACTGGCTGCCCACTAACGAGCGCGCCCGGGCAACCGCCATCGGTCTAGCAGCGGTGCCTTTCGCCCATGTTGTGGGCGGTCCGCTTATTACGACATTAATCGGAACCCTCGGCTGGAAAGGCATGTTCGTCGTGCTTGGCGCAATGGGTGTCGTATGGTCCGTCGCCTGGGTGTTCATGTTCCGCGACTACCCTGAGTCCTGCCCCTTCGTTTCCAACGCAGAGCTGAATCACATACGCGAAGGGAAATCGCAGAACCGCGAGATTAGTGACGTCGAAAGAAGATCGCATCACCTCGCAGCCGGCAAAACGACCTGGAAATTCATGCTATTGAATCCGTCATTGATGTCCAACAACATTGCATTCTTCTCCTTCGGTTATTTGCTTTTCTTCTCGATGAACTGGCTGCCGAGCTACTTGGAGAAAACCTATCATATGAATCTCCACCAGGTTGGTTGGTTCGTCGTCGCGCCATGGCTCACCGCAGCGATCTTGCTTGCAGCAGCAGGCTTCGTATCGGATTGGGTGATGAAGAAAACCGGCAGCGCGCGCCTCGCTCGCACTCACATGATCTGGGTTTGCCAGCTAATCTCTGCATTGAGCTTCATTCCATTGATGTTCACTCAAGATTTGAACGTGGCGATGATCATGATGTCTCTTGGTATCGGCATCGGGCTCATGCCTAACTCGTGCTTCTACTCGCTGAATACAGATCTTGCCAAAGACAGAGCGGCAACAAGCCTGGGAATTATGGATAGCTTCTTTGCGTTCGGAGGAATTCTTGCTCCGTTGGTGACCGGACAAATCCTTCAACGCACGGGTAGTTTTCAACTCGCCATTGGGCTCGTCGTCTTTTTCAGCTTGATGTCAGTGATTGGCATAATCCTCTTCCAGAAGCCGGATCGGGACATAGAAGCTGCCAAGGGTGTCTAATCTCTAATGCAAGTTCTTGGAAATTAGAGACAATTCTGAAGGAAGTCTCGAACGCCGAAACATATCTATCTACTACTCTTTCCGCCCGCGGTAACGCGTGATACGGGAAGGGAAAATCGATTGGTTGCTACTACGGAGATTGCAATGCCCGCTTCAAATACATCTAGCGAATTGAAGGCAGCACTACTGGCGGTATCACTGATAATCACTCTTGCACCGGCAGGATTCAGTGAAGAAACAACCGAAGCTCTTTCGCAAACTGCGGATCTAATAGAGAAGACCAACCTGGAAGAGCTGGGCATCAAAGAGTACAAACCCGCGAAGGCGGAAGAGAGTACGAAAGCTACTCAGCCGCAGAAAGCAGAACCAACTGCAAAGCCGATTTGGGTGCAGCAGGCTGACGCCGCAAGCAAAGTCGATTGCGCGAACAAAGTTGATTGCCAGAGTAAGCAAACCTCCGAACAGAAAACAGCGCCAGCGCTAAAACTTGATCCAGCGCAGAGAGCTGATTTCATAGGCAAAGCAGCTTGGTATAGCAGCGATCTGCACGGAAAGAAAACTGCATCAGGCCAGCCTTATGATGAAGGCAAATTGACCGCAGCTCATAAACACTTACCGTTCGGAACGAAGGTTACTGTAGTCAATCGCAAGAACGGAAAAGCGTGCACATTGACCATCAACGACCGCGGACCATTTGTTCCAAACCATGTCATCGATGTGTCGAAAGCCGCAGCCAAAGAGCTTGGACTGATGTCTGACAACAAGCGATTGGTCGATTGCTATATCCGCATCGATGCCAAAGACTTCATCAAAAAGCAGCAGCAGAACAAAGTAAAAGTCGCTTCGCAAGAAACGCTGTAACTGCAATTTTGGTCGGGTAACAAATAAACGTAGGGGACGCGCATGCGCGTCTCTGAGCAGGGAGCCGCATGCGTCTCCCTTACATAAGCAAATTTAGGTCGTCTCTTTACTCAGCGCTGTTATCGCTGTGTACGCGGCGAATGCAATCATTCCAACGATATAGAGCGTCACCAATATCAATGACGTGAACCAAAGATACTGCGCAAGCGTATCGATTATGGGCAGGCTTGTCGCATGCGCTGCAACGTAGACCATCATGCCGACAGACCACACAGACATTATCAATGCCGTCAACAAAGTAAACGAAAGTCTGACCTTCTGCACGAAGTTAAGCGACTGAGAACGCAAATTCATCGACTCCTTCATTCGGAAATATCGCTGAATCATCGAGAACGCTCCCCAACTGCAAATCAGCAAGCAGAGGACGAAGAACATCACGCGGCCTTGAACAAACGCCCATTGGTCTTTGAGAATGACGCCGATGACCGCCATCAAAAGCGCAGTGCAAAGCATAATTGCATTGCGCTTCCGCTTAGAGCGCGTCAACTCCGGCACAGATTCTTTTTCACCAAGAGTTTGCAGACTTTTCGCCAACTCGGCCATCGACTGGTAGCGATCGAGGGGATGTTTCTCCAAACACTTGAGAATAATGCCTTCCAACTCTTCAGTAACATTCGGGCGATCCGCAAGCGTACTGAATTTCGGAGCCTCATTCTTTTGGTGATGATGGAAAAGCGCAATCGCACTTTTCTCTTCGAATGGAGTTCGCCCCGTAATTGCTTCATACATCAAGCAACCGAATGAATAAATATCTGAGCGCTGATCCATTTCGCGACCGGCACATTGCTCCGGGCTCATGTACAGCGGACTGCCAAAAACTTCACCAGTAGCCGTCATACTCAAATGATCTTCGCCATCCTCACCCGTCATTTTCGCAATGCCAAAATCAACAACTGTTGGTTTTGGTGGCACAGAAGAATTTGCTGAGTCGGACAAAACGATGTTGCTCGGTTTCAAATCCCGGTGCACAACGCCGTGCCCATGGGCGTGTTCCAGTGCTTCTGCGATGTTTTTAAAAACAGAAATCGCTTTCTCTTCTTCGAGACGACCATTTATTTTTATAGACTCACTTAGCGGTCGCCCATGCAAAAATTCCATCGCAATGAATGGAGAACCATTCGATGCAACACCAAAGTCGTAGATTTTGATAACGCCAGAGTGATCGAGTTTTGCGACAGCATGCGCTTCTTTCTGAAACCTGCAAACAGCCTTTTCCGAATGAATCAGATGCGAATGCATCAGCTTCAGCGCGATGACTTTGTTCATCAACAAGTGCTTCGCTTCATACACCACACTCATCCCGCCGTGGCCAACCACTCGCGTGATTTCATACTTGCCGTCGAGAACATGTCCTACTAAAGGGTCTTTGACAGATGCGGTTCCGTTGGAATTCGGAGCAGGCAGCGAGGAGAGAGGAACAGGATCTGCCGTTTGCGCCATAGGATTTGGACTGAATGGCGTTGCATCGTCCACCATCGTCTCCCGCAACTCTTTTGCGGCAGTGTCGCTGGCCTCCTTTCCATCCGAGATAACTGCGGTCACTTCTCCCTCAAAGGTTTGCCCGGCATCGAACAACGCTCGAATTTCGGCAACCTTCTGCGCGGATGCCAGAGGTTCACCCAGTTCTGCAGTTTCTTCAGAGACCGAAGCTTCCTGCAATTTTGCCGATGACGCCAGATCGGCCGGTGCAGACTCTAACAGCGGTTCTTTCGCTGCCATTACTGCCGCCGAGGCTGCAGGTGCGTCTTCGCCTGCGGGCTCTTTAGTTGGACGGATCTTTTGTGGCTTAACGTCGGCTTTTGAACTCTTAGCGGGTTTTACAGCGTCCTGCCGCACAGCAGCATCGGCGCCGCCGTTGCCGCCGTTTGGAGCTTTCTGGTTTTCATCAACGACTAAATCAGCGGCTTTTCGCTTGATTTTCTCGTCAACAGGCTTTTTCAAACCTACCTCCAGTCTACTGGTTTATACCCAGCCGACTGGAGGCTCTAAGCCCATGCCCTGCCTGTTTCGCGCCTACCGCAAAGGAGGGATAACAGATGGAATGCAAAATCCGATGCTTTTGCAGAGAGCGGTTTAAAACTCGGCGCTTTTCGGAACGCGCGGGAATGGAATAACATCGCGAATATTAGCCATGCCGGTGACAAATTGAACGGTACGTTCAAGACCAAGTCCAAAACCGGCGTGCGGCACGGTTCCGAATCTTCTGAGATCAAGGTACCACCAGTATTCTTCCGGGGGCAAACCACAATCAATCATGCGCTGTTCTAGTTTTTCCAAACGCTCTTCACGCTGGCTGCCGCCGATGATTTCTCCGACCTTCGGAACCAGCACGTCCATTGCGCGAACAGTCTTGCCGTCCTCGTTCATGCGCATGTAGAAAGCCTTGATGTCCTTCGGATAATCGTAGAGAATGACAGGCTTTTTGTAGACTTGCTCGGTCAAATAACGCTCGTGCTCTGACTGTAAGTCGATTCCCCACTCGACTGGAAATTCGAATGTTTGACCCGATTTCTTCAGAACATCAACGGCTTCCGTGTAAGACAGACGCTCGAATTTGCTGTTAACGATGCCGGTCAATGTTTCCAAAACAGTCTTGTCGATGCGTTCGTTGAAGAAAGCCATGTCTTCTGCGCAGTTGTTCATTACGTCTGTGAAAATAGATTTGAGGAATGCTTCTGCCGTGTCCATGTTGCCTTCGAGATCGCAGAAAGCCATCTCCGGCTCTACCATCCAAAATTCAGCGAGGTGACGAGAAGTGTTTGAATTCTCAGCGCGGAATGTTGGACCAAAAGTATAGACGTCACTAAGGGCGGTGGCATACACTTCAGCTTCAAGCTGCCCACTTACAGTCAGGCTTGTTGCTTTACCAAAGAAGTCTTGCTCATAATCTACTTCTGCTGCGCCTTCACCGTTCTTAGTCGGGACTTTCAACAGATCAAGCGTGGTGACGTGGAACATTTGCCCAGCACCTTCGCAATCACTTGCAGTGATGATTGGTGAATGAACATAGATGAAGCCACGGGATTGGAAGAAATTGTGAATCGATTTGCAAATCTCGTTGCGAACACGAGCAACCGCGCCAAATGTGTTGGTACGTGGGCGAAGGTGAGCGATGGTGCGGAGATACTCCATTGAGGTTCCCTTCTTTTGCAGGGGGAACGTTGCAGGATCTGCATAGCCAAGTACACGGATTTCGGTCGCTTTTACTTCAGTCGCTTGTCCTTTGCCGAGCGACTCAACAACATCGCCGTGCACTTCGATACTGCTGCCGATGCCTGTCTTCAAAAGCTCTGATTCGTAATTCGGCAACTCAGCCGGTGCAACAATCTGCACCGACTTCATTGACGAACCATCATTCAATTCGAAAAACGAAAAGCCGCCTTTGGAATCGCGCCTGGTTCGAACCCAGCCGCAGAGTTTGATTTTCTCTCCGATCATTTTTGCATCAAGTGCTTCAACCACTCTGGTGCGTTTCATTCCAAAAACCTCTCTTCGAATTTCCGTTGAACTTCTAACTTATTGGCGGGAAGCCATCGATTCGGACATTGCCGGCTGGAAGCCGGCGCTCCGGCCCATCGCCGTTGCAAGCGGGCGTCTCGGTCTACTTCTTAACGATGAAGTAAACGCCGTCTCTAATTGTGAGCAGAACTTTCTCAACGCGCGGGTCTTTGCTGACCAACTCGTTGAAAGCGTGTATAGCTTTCGCATTTTCGCTTTGCGGGTCGAGCACTTCGCCGCTGTACAGCACGTTGTCCACGAGAATAACGCCGCCCTTCTTCAGCTTCGGCAAGATTGCTTCGTAGTAGTTGCTGTAATTGACTTTGTCAGCGTCAATGAAGACGAGATCAAACTCGCCTGTCAATTGCTTGATCGAATCAAGACCGGCACCCTTCATGATTTTGATCTTTTTGCCATGTGGGCTGCTTTCAAAGTATTTGCTGGCAAAAGCAATTGCCTTGTCATCGATCTCAAGAGTAATCAGCTCGCCGCCATCGGGCAGACCTTCAGCCATCGAAAGCGCCGAATAGCCGGTGTACATACCGACTTCCAGGATTCTTTTAGCACCTGTGACCATAACCATCTGCTTTAGAAAACGCCCTTCCAGAGGTCCTGTGAGCATCTCGGGCATTGGCATCGATTCTTGGGTTTCGGCTGCCAGTTTTTCAAGAAGATCGCCATGTGAGGCGGTCTTTTGACGAGCGTATTGCTCGATTTCAGGCTTCATCAAAGTAAGCATGACAATCTCCTTCCGTCCGCGTAAGAAGTCTTGATTTATACCAAAAATGGCTGCGGACAGGGGCTTTTATTACTTTCTGCGTCCGTGATTTAAGCCACTTACTTCTCGACAAGGCGGCTGCGCCAAACATCTACTGCAGCGTACTTGTCCATAAACAACTTAATCGGATTCGGCTCTGCGCGAGAAAGAATTATGTCTTTGCGGATTTGCGACTCGACATCTTTGGGATCCTTCAATTTCGCAGTGCTAACAAACTTGAGCGCCTCTTCCAACTCCCTTGTCGAGTGCCTGATTCCAAATTTCAAATCCGTGCAACCTTTGCCCCACCAGAACATGCAGCGTTGAAGATCAGTGACAATCACATTGTCGCTTTTCATTTGTGCCGCAATATCTTTGTACACCTGACGAGTTCTCCAGAGCGTGGGCGACATCCGTTTCAACAAACCGAGATTCTTATCTCGCGTGTGTTCATCACCAGGAAGTATGTCTTCGTCGCCCTCATAAACCTCATTGTATTTCGCAACGTATGCGCGCTCTTTGGGATCGGTCGGATTACCAAGAACACGCATCGCATCAGCTTCTAGATTTGCAAATAGGAAGTAAAAATCATAATTCGGCTCGGTGCCTTTCGCGACAGGGTCAGAAGAAATTGCCCAAGCAGCGGCTTTACCGTAGACATAAGCAATTCGCTCATAGTCAGGTTGACGGCTTCTCATCAGCATGTCGCCATACATGTCAAAGCCTTTCAAATAGTCAATCTTGTTGTCACGCACCGACCAATTCTCAGCGAAGGAAAATGCTTTGCTAAACGCCTGGTCAGCGGCTTGTGTTTGACCCAAAAAATACAGGCACTTAGCCTTTTGCAGAAGAATTAGATTCGAGATTGGCAAAGCTACTTCTGGAAATTTACTTTGCTGATACGTCAAATCGTCCAAAGTCGCGATGGCGCCGCGGTAATCACCGCCTTCGAAAAGGCTGTCAGCAACAATACGCAGATGTTTGGTAAAAATTTGCAGGTAGGTGATACCACTTGCTGCAAGTTTTAGCTTCTCAGCCTTAACGGACATTTGCAAGAGTTTTAATTTCAGAGCCTCTTCATCGGTAGAAGTCTTCTTCTTTAGATAAGCGCGCTGATTCTGCCAATACTGCGCATGCATTGTGTCTACACCAGAAGAGATTTGATCGAATTGAGAGACTACATGGAATTGAGAAACTGCGTAGAACAATATAGGCACAAGTACAATTGCAATGATTGAAACAAGTCGAACAAAGTTGATTTCTTTCTTTTTTGCACTTCGGAAACGTTTAAATAATTCGCGCCCTGCCTGGGTTTTCAAAAAGCCGAAAACGGACGAACCACGCGCCGCCTGCGCCAAGTCCTTACGCAGTTCTTGCATGGTGCCATATCTATCTGCAGGATTTTTCGCCAGACACTTTAAGATTACGCCTTCGACAGCTTTATCTCTCGAATTCGAAATCCTTTGCTTCAGGTAAGGCTTTGGCACTTCCTGCATTTGCATGTGCATGGTTTCGAGAAAACTTTCGCCTTTCAGCGGCGGATTTCCAGACAAGACCTCATACATCAAACAACCCAGAGCGTAAATATCAGAGCGCTGATCCGGGTGTTTCCCAAGGCACTGCTCAGGACTCATATATAACGGGCTTCCGAAGACCTCTCCCGTCTGTGTGAGCTGGTGCATTGCCTCGCCGTCGGCGCCCTCTTTCGGAATCACTCTAGCGATGCCGAAATCTACGACTTTGGTTGTTTCCCTTTTGCTTTGATCCTGTACAAGCATGACATTGCTTGGCTTCAAATCTCGATGGACAACGCCCTTCTCATGCGCGTGCGCCATACCGTCGCAAATCGATAGAAAAATATCCAGAGCACGCTCCAGAGAAAGTTTTCCATTCTCCTTAAGCTCATCGGAGAGACTTTTTCCCGCCAGATATTCCATCAAAATGAATGGACGTCCGTCTGGCGTAACACCACAGTCGTAAATGCTGATTACATGGGGATGACTCATTGCGCTAGCAGCCTGAGCCTCTCGTTGAAAACGCTGCAAATGCTTGTCGTTAAAAGATAGATGAGGATGCAACACCTTTGCGGCAGCAATTCGCCCCATCGCCAGATGTCTCATTTTGTAGACAGAACTCATGCCGCCTTCGCCGAGAAAATCTGTCACTTCCCAGCGCTCAGCAAGTATGGTTTTCGCAGGTAAATAGGTCTTAGAGCTGGTGGACTCTTCCCCCAGCTCTATAATCGGCCCCGCTTGAGTGTCCGAGTCGGACTCTGAGACGCGCACTTGTCGTGTAGGCGTTATGGGCTTCTCTGCCATGTCAGGTCACGCAACCGTGGGAAATCCGATACGGGATGCCTGAAAGCAGGAAGCTTGCTTGCGCTTACGCTACTGACGCCAAACCCCTTCCCGGCGCCTACTTTCTACTATTGGTAGTACCCTCTAAAAGCTCTTTCAATTCGTCACTTTTGCCATAATTCATCATCAACGCCAATTCGTTTTGCACTTTGACATAACCGCTGGGGTGCTTCATCAAGTCTTTGGGAGTGGCAACACGCTTGACTGACAAGGTATTCAGCAACACGTCCTGCTTTCCGCCGGGCAGCAATCTAATGACCCGCAACGGCACGCCCGCAACGCTCCCCTCTGGCAATCCGCACATGTGTTGCAAAATCTCTTGAACCTGCCGGCTGGTATTAACAACTCCGGTAACCCAGACCTCTCTTTGCTTTCTAGCATCCGCGCCCTTGCCGTGCATGATGTAATACTGCTCAGCAGCGACCCCACCAATGGTTCCGGTGGAAAATCGCTGCATGTATTTGCCTGTTTTGGAAAAGGGCAATGCTCCGAATTTGCCTAGCCAAGCTTTCAATGGCGCCTCGAAATACTGCCTGGACGTGGTGTTATAGATGGAAATTTTATAGTCCGGCGCCGGCATGTAGAGCTTCACGTCGTCCGCAAGAATCGACACGCCCTCTGGAGCTACAATCACAATCTGCGAGTGCGAATACGGACTGTTGGGATTAAGTTGCGTCAGCATCCAACAGTCTCTTTCTTTGCCTTTTGACCAGACCGGACCAGCCAAAGAAATTCCAACCACTATGACGGCAAACGCTTTGCTTGCAGGAGTTTTCACGATCAGCGGTCCTTTGAAGTCACTTTCCCGCCTTTTACTGTTTCGCCCCCTCAAGGTCCAAAACTTTCTCATTCTATTCGGATTAATGGACTAAACTGTTAACGTCGGCCAGCAAATTGAATGGAAGTGCGCTGTTTCGAACCAGCAATCAAGGAGATACCAATGGACGCAATTGGCATAGGTCTTGTTATTCTCGGCTTTGTCATGGCTGCTGTTTCAAACCTCTGGATTCTTATCATTGCTTTTCGGCGACATATCGGTTGGGGCATAGCGTGCCTCTTACTTCCGATTGCTCAATTTGTCTTTGTGATCATGAACTTGCAACGTACTTTAATTCCATTTGTAATCGGCTTAGTTTCGGCCGGTTTTATGGTCGGCGGTTTTTTTCTGAGCCCCACGCTGCAGAAAAGTGCCGCCACCAGCGGCACCATCGCTGGGGACAAATAGATTTCTATCTTGGATCTATAAATGCCCACAAAATCTACACTTGCGTAAAATCTCTGGCTTTGGCGTAATACGGGGTTTTGGGTTCCCACTTTCGGAACATAATCTAGAAATAGGTGTCATTTATTCATACTTGGGCGCTGGTGGGTGGAGCCTGAGTGATATCACGATCACGTTCTCAATTCTTTGGAATCCACAATATGCAAAAAAGGACTCTTCCGATCGCCCTCGGAACACTGCTCTGCGCCCTGTTTACCGCAAACTCTGTACAAGCTTCGAGTCTTCCATACAACCGGCTTCAAGGTCAGCAAAGCAATATTGTTGCTTATGCGGAGCCTCAGGCATTCGCAACGGGAAGCGCATCCAACTACGTTTCTGACGTCACAGGGATGGGTCGTATAGTTTGGCCGCTCGACAAAATGCCACTCAAAGTGTACATCGAGGATGGCACAGGAACGCCAGGCTACAGGGATTATTACCCGGACATGATGCGCAAAGCATTCAGTGAATGGCAAGAAAAAACCAATGGCAAAGTGAGCTGGCAGGAAGTTGGCTCACCACAGCAAGCTAACATTACTTGCACCTGGACATCGGTAGCAAAGCCGAATGGACCCGGTGTGGAAGCTGGTGAAACCAAAAGCACGGTCGGCGTAAATCGCTTCACGGGCGAGCAAGTCATCATGCGCTCAACAATTTCTGTGTTAACTTCGCTTATGGGGCGCAATTTCAGTGACACCGACACTTATAAAACTTGCCTGCATGAAGTCGGACACGCGATCGGCATGGAAGGTCACTCGGAAAATCCTGGCGACATCATGTATGCAGTGTTGAACGATAGTCAAACTCCATACTTGAAAGACAGAGACATCAACACAATTTCAGCTCTTTATTCAGAAGCAACAAGACATCTGGCACAAGCACCAGGATTTCAACCGCAAGGTGCTGGAAGCTACGGACCAAGCCAATTTAGACAGGCTAGATTGCAACCTCGCGTGTTTAGTCAACCATGGCAAGGGCGACAAATGGACAGTGATAATCAGGGTCCGCCCGTTGCCTTCGCACCAAGGAGTAGATATCAACGCGTGCCGCTCAATATGAGCGGTCTCAGCTACGAACAGCGTGAAGCATTGCTACGCGCCATTCAAAAGAACATGCGCCAGAGACAGTATGCGTATTAAGCAAAAACAGCGCAATAGATAGGATAGAAATCATAGAGGGCGATGCACAAATGCGTCGCCCTCTTTCTATTTTTCGTTATACACCAACAGAAGTGCGAGGTGCAGCTGTCTCAGAATCTGATTTCTTCGCCCCTTTCAAAAAAGCAAGCAGTAGTTCAGAACTCCGCTTTGCACTACCGAGAGAAGCATCTGCAAGCTGCTCAATGCCGACCCAATCGCCTGCGCGGAAGACTCCAGGTTCGTTTGTTTCTTCCGTCCAATAGCCACTGAGTTTTCCGTTTTTAACCGAGACCAGTTTGTGCACTACCGTGATGTTGGCAAGAAAGCGCTTGTATACAAGCTTGTCTCTCCACCCAGGTTGAAGAGTATCCATCATTGCCTCGAGGCGCTTTTCGATTTCTGGTGTGCCATTCTCACCGTGCTTCAAATAATAGGCGGTGTGAATCAAGGCGCCATGCGGAGGAGTCAAATTTGCAGCAGATGAGTGTACTGAATAATAAAGTGGTTCGTCGATACCGAGCGAATACGTCATTTCCGGACGAGGAAGCTCGCTAAGGCAAATGTCCAAACATGCAGCTTTGACGTCAACCAGCTCATTGCCGCCGAGAAGGAGAGGAATTTGCCCTGGTGTGATATTGTCCGTAGCCGTAATTTTCTTCACCACATCAGGTGGCGCCGCAATCAAAAGCGCGTTGAATGTTTCCCGCACTGTTCCTTTCGTGCGATCGTGAAAAACCACTGTATAAGCGCCGGTTGTGGCGTCCTTCGAGAGTTCGATAACCTCACTGCCGGTGACGAGCTCAACATTGAGATCACGAGCTTTGTCGGCCAATGCATCTACCATTTGTACCCATCCACCATGCAGATAGGAAACGCCACCACGCACGGCAGCTTTCAGTTGATAAAGACCCGCCCTGGCAGACATTTTGTCCGTGTCACGAGTATAGGTCGATAGCTGAATGAGAGTGCGGACAAAACCCTTTAAAGCGTCGCTGCCGCGAGCGAGATCCTTATCGACATTGATCCATTCATTGACAGTTAGTGACTCGACTTCATTCTCGTTGATTGAGTTCAAGCGAAGCATTAGCTTCAATAACCTCAGTTTGTCAGAAAGCCCAAACAAACTCGTTTTGAAAATCGTGCCTATTGAAAGAGGCAAAATTGGATTTTTCCCTTTGTAGAAAGCAACCGCATTTGCGGTGGGGGGTGGATTGCCCTGTGGCTCAATTCCCAACTCTTGGAGAAACGGTCGTCCAGGTCCGCCAAGATAGAAAGCGTGAGGTCCGAAATTGATGTGATAGCCATCCTTTACGGTCGTTTGCGCCCGCCCGCCCGGGTGGGGAGAACGCTCAAAGAGTGTGACCGCTAGCCCATGTTTCGCCAGATTGACAGCAGCGGAGAGTCCAGCCAATCCGCCCCCAATAACCGCCACTCGTTGCTGTTCCGCCACCTTAGTCATTGCCCTGTCCTCCGATTGCCGCGAAATCTTTGAATTGATATCCGCGATTTCTCTGAATTTCCGGCTCCAATTTCCAGCCGTTGGTACTATGATAGATTCATGGACAAAATTTGTCCACAATTTTCCGGATAAAATATATCCATTATGAAATTAACTCAGGGAATCGAATGGTCAATTCACAGCCTGTCGCTTTTGGGGGCGCTGCCGGAGGGTCTCACCCTTCGCATAGAAAGGATGGCCGAATTTTATGAATTGCCGACTGCTTATTTAAGGAAGCAATTGCAGGCGCTTTCACGCGCAAATCTGGTGGAAGCCACTACAGGACCAGGCGGGGGGTACAAACTCGCCCGCCCGGCAGATCAGATCACCTTGCTGGACGTCTATGTAGCAATTGAGGGCGATGACCACTGTTTTCGCTGCATGGAGATTCGACAACAGGGTCCGAGCTCTGTGGATAAGTCCAACTACAAGCGTCCATGCAATATCGCAACTGCGATGTATCGAGCGGAAAAAGCGTGGCGTGACGAGTTAGCAAAGGTCACCATTGCCGGTATCATTCAAGACGCGCAAGAACAAATGCCACCCGAGCAGAGACAGAAGGGTATCGACTGGTTTACCAAGGTCCTAGGCGGACAGTAAGAGCGAGCCAAGCTTAAGTAATTTGGTAGGTGAAAATAAAAAATTTTCGCCGCTCGAAATCCACTGCCTGGCTATCCGCGGGTCTCAATGCTCTGCCCAACCACAGCTTTTCATTTATGATGGAAAAATGTTTTCCATTCAAAACAAACAACTCTCTTTCAACGACTGCGCATCGCTGCTCCTAATTCCGCTGGCTTTAGTCGCGGCTGCAGTAATCGCTTCAAAAGATGTAGTTCCGATGTTTCCGTCTGTCGCCAGTCACAGACCGCAAGCAACCACAATCTTAAAAGATAAACTTATTTACTCCAATTATCTTTTCGACAACGCACTCGCAGACAAAAAATTTGGCTCGGACGATGTTTTGCTGGAAGAGTATTCGACTTTGGGAAACGGATGCGACAAGAAATCGCTCAAGAAAGCGCAAACGGCGCTCCTGTCAGAAATAGATAGACACGAGAATACTTATCCTTTAACCAGGCTTGTACTGGTAAACAGTTTTCTCAAAGAGCCGATTAAGGATTTTAGCGACCTCTCCAAAAATACATCGGGAGAAGACTTATCTCTCGCCCTCAGAGCGTCGGATGCATTAGATTCCGAAAAAAAGTTAGCCACGATAATTTCAACCAATGAAATCAATGCGGCCTTCACCGACAAGATAATGCGCGAAGCGTTTCTCGTTCGCTCACGCTATACGGGCGACGGAGACAGAAAGCTAGCGCTCCAAGAATTGAAAGCGCACTGCGCCAAAATTAAAAGTCATGATATGACTTTGCTTCTCGTCGATCTTGGGACTTTTATTTGCGGTTTTTTCTGCCTCATTGGTCTCCTCTGGAATCTCCGGAAGAAGCGCCCTATAGAGCCGAGCGCTGAAGCGATTGCATACCCAAATCCAAAACCGGTTCTCTATACGGTTTTTTCGATTTGCATAGCCGTCTTTTGCTCCTCAATCTTGTGCTTGTTTGTCCGTTACGCATTACAAGGGTTCCTTTCTGATGCAATGGCACGGAGCATCGAGACAATGTTGTTTGCTCCGGCGATGCTGTTCACAACGTACGAATTCTCCATAAGACAGCAAGGACTTTCCTTCCAAGAGGGTTTCAGATTTCGATGGGAGCTCGCATCATTGAAGAAGGGTGCATTCATTCGAACAGCTGGAATCGCTTTTTTCGTCGTGTCAGTGCTGTCGATTATGCTGGGTATCGTTGCAGTTCTTTTGCCTAGCAATGTCACTGACGCTTCCAGCATGGAAGACTTCTTCGATGCCATCAATAAGTCAACGATTCTTCCGCAAATTTTGACAATAACGGTTTTCGCTCCGATTGCAGAAGAAGCATTATTTCGAGGTTATCTTTACTCCGCTTTTAGAACAAAGATTGGCTGTTTTGCAGCTGCGATTCTAAGCGCTGCGTTGTTCACTCTTGCACACTTCCACGCCAATCCGTACACAGCGGGTCACCACTTTATGCTGGGTATCGTCACGGTCTACCTATTTCAAAAAACCAAAAGCATTATCCCCGGCATTCTTCTGCATTCTTTCTGGAACACCTTTGTCACTTACAATGCGTTTTCCTCAATCACGGCGATATACCCGATAGAACGCATCTTCTTTTAATTGCCATAAAGTTGCGCAGTGGCTCAATCTGGTAGAATCCGCTACTGGCACGTTAAAGCAGCGAAATTATGAACCCGACGCGCGCGGACCTGATTGGTCCTCTCGACATGTTCAAAATCGGCATAGGCCCCAGCAGTTCGCACACTGTGGGTCCGATGATTGCCGCACTTGATTTCAGGAAAAACGTCATCGACCAGCACATCAAAAAGCTGGGCGGGGCAGCCGGCCATCTCTTGCACGTGACTGTCGAATTGTTCGGAAGTCTGTCCGCAACCGGTCAGGGGCACGCAACCGATGGAGCCGTTTGCGCCGGACTCATCGGTTTACACCCAAAGTCAGCCGAACCGGATGCCATATGGGCAGCAATGCCCGATCTCGAATCCACCGGGGGAATTGACACCGGCAAGGTCAAAATTAGATTTACGCCTTCGATAGATATTTTGTGGCAAGGTTTTCTTATTGACGGCAACGGTTTGCCGCACCCCAACACAATTCGTTTTCGTCTTTATGACAGCGACAAACTTATATCAGAATGCCTGATTCTTTCCGTCGGTGGTGGTTTTATAGAAACCACAGATGAAGAGGGAAAACGCCGCCCTCCTGAAAGAGAAGAATCGCTCGCGACTGTTCCACATCCATATAATTCTGCTGCGGAGTTTATTGAGCAGTGTGTTAAGACCGGACTGAAGCCATGGCAGCTAGTCATCGAAAACCAAGAATCACTGGGCATGACAGAGTCGCAGCTCAGGAAAAACTTGAACGACGTGCTCGATACATTCACGAGATGCATTGAGCGCGGCCTGAACACTGAAGGAATTTTGCCAGGCGGGCTCAATGTAAAACGCCGCGCAAAAGGGCTCTACCAGCAGCTTAAGGAAGGCAAGATGCCGGCGTGGGCCGGCAATGATTTGCGTCCATCTGTATACGCGATGGCTGTGAATGAAGAGAATGCTGCTGGCGGAAAAGTGGTGACGGCACCGACAAATGGCTCATCAGGACTGATTCCGGCAGTGTGGCGAACGCTTCAAGAAAGCAATAATCTCACGCAGACGGATTTGCAAAATGGATTGATCGTGGCGTCAGTCATTGGTGCTCTCGTCAAAGTGCACGCGTCCATAAGTGGAGCTGAAGTTGGCTGCCAGGGCGAAGTCGGCACCTCATGCGCGATGGCGGCAGGTGGAGCAGTGGCAATGTTGGGCGGCAGTCCGTTCCAAATCGAACAAGCTGCTGAAATTGGAATCGAGCACCACTTGGGAATGACTTGCGATCCGATAAAAGGACTGGTGCAAGTGCCTTGCATTGAGAGAAACGCAATGGGCGCGGTGAAAGCTTTGAATGCCGCGGCTTTGTCGCTAGCGTCAGATGGAAACCACTTGATCAGTCTTGATAGAGCGCTCGAAGTGATGAAGCAGACTGGTCTCGACATGAACCAGAAGTACAAAGAAACAGCCACCGGCGGCTTGGCACTGGGCTAAAAGCCAGCCGCCTTGACGAAAACTTTACTTGACAACTGGTTGATTTCCAATGTACATTAAGTCACCCTGGAGTATTTTTTCTCCGCCTTCGTTAGCCTGTTAGTCGCATCAACTTACTACTCAAGTCTAAAATCAACTTCCGGTCGGCATTTTGCCGCGCGGATATTTTTAGACCGATCCTTAAATGGAGTCCCACATGAGTTCTTCACTGGGTGATTACACGCCCGCTGTTGCTTCGTCGAAGGACGAGTCGCTAAAGCTAGAAGCGCACACGGACGCTGCCGGCGTCACTACTTACCAATTGCGCACACGCGATGCAAAGACTCAAATTGAAACCGAAAAGACGTTCGACAGCGAGCAGCGTCTCATACGCATAGTCAAACAATCTTCCGCTAGTCAATCAGAAACCGAATTAGATCCTGTAAGCGGCTCGGCACTTCGCATTACCGAGCACAACGCTTTGCCGGACGGAAGCAGATTGACTAAAGCAACCACTTACGCGGAGGGCAATCAGTCAAACGAATCAGTCGTTGTAATTTCTGCAGAAGGAGATGTAATTCGTCGTGTCGAACGCCAGATGGTTGGCATGCACACGGTGTTTCAAGGACAAACTGAATATCAAGGAGGGTTGCCGCAAACCACAGTAAATCACTATGTTGATATCACAAGCGGTCGTTTACTTCGACGGGAGCAAGTTCAGTGGCTCGATTCAAAACATCGCTCAGCTACTGAAAATCTCTATTTCGACGAAGCCGGCTATGTGACCCGTTTTACTAAGACACTTTTTCATTCCGGAGCCGGTGCTTTTCTGGAGGAGAGCCAAGAATTTTACACCGCCTCGAATAATCTCGAACGCAGAGAGCTCTGCGTCTACAATGCGCATGGGGTGAGGACCTGCGTAGATGTAGTCGAATACGCGGACGATGGAGAGATTACTGAAAGAATGTCTCAATTCTTCGACGAGTATGGAAATCCCGTCGGAGGCAATGCAAGCGAGTTCTAAAAATGAGAATAAAAGCCTCATCCCCACTCTTGTCTGTTTACCACACACTGTCCGCATTTACTAAGTCTTTGATCGCACCGGCAATTGAATTTACGATCGATGCCTGCGCGCCGAAGACACCAGCTTATCAACTTGTCCGAATCCCAGTGAAGCGCTCACATCGCGAGCGTTAACATGGATACTAACTGGGAGCGCCGGCGGCTCGCCGGCTTATAAGAAGACGCGCAAGCACACTTATACGTGCGTCCCCTTCGTTTGTCTGACCACAAGATAAACTGGACACCGATTCGCCAATGCTTCAAAATTGCATTGACGAGTAGGTAAACGCGTTTAGATTTGAATACATGAACACTCATTCTAAAATCAAAACAATTCCTACACTGCACACACGAATAGTTGCAATCGCATTAATTTGTGCCAGTGGGAGCACATTAAAGCCAGCTTGTGGACTAGATCTTGGAGATGGTTTGTCTCCAGATCAAACTCCGATGGCTAATATCTCTCCCTTTGAATTATTTGAACAAGCATGGAGTGTAGTTCAAGAACGAAACAGCGATCGGTCTTTCAATGGGCAAGATTGGGCTAGATGGAAACAGCATTACAAAGGCAAACTGAAAACCCACCTAGATGCTTGTGTTGCGATTGATAGCATGCTGGCGAGTCTTGAACCAAGATCTCACGTGAGATTTGCTCCCGTTATAGGCTGTGGAGGATGGTTTCCACAGGGTATCGGTGTTTCGGTGAGACTAGATGATCAGGAGCGAGTAGTAGTAAAGTCCATTTATCCTTCCAGAGGGAATTGCGGATTGGTGCAACTACGACCTGGAGACGTTATCTATGCAGTTAACGGAACACCAATTCAACGCTATCCGCAAAACCTTTCTAGAGTAATTGAGAGGATGAAAGGGCGCCCCCACTCAACTGTAGAATTGACGGTGTTGAGAGACGGGCAACTAAGGTCATTCAAGCAACAAAGAAATTTTGATTTAGAAAACGTTCATGGAATGCTGGACAACAATATCGAATACATCAAGTTCAATCTCTTGCTCGGAACTTCAAATAACAAAGTAAAGGAATTCGATTCTTCCACTTCCCGCGCGAAAGGAATCATCATTGATTTTAGAGATACCGGAGGGCTGGAAACACTTTCTATAGCGAAGTCATTTTGCCAATCGTTGGAAAAGAAAAACTATCGCAAACAAATTGTCCTAATAACGAACAATGAAACAAAAGGTCCAGCAGTCGCCATTTGCAACGAACTTCAAAAACAGCAATCGGCGATACTTGTTGGAGAGCAAACCAACGAAATCTCCCAAGGCAAGAATGGTACATATGTTCTTGAAGGCGGCTATTTCATAACGTTTGAAATGATTAGGAACGGCGAAGACTCGGACTTGGCGTCTATCCAAGCTGTTCAACCTGACGAAGAAGTCAAACTATCTAAAGCTGACATCAATAATGGCAAGGGTCCATGGTGGTTTACAGAACGAGAATTACCGCGAACAGAACGCGCAGTCAAAGACATTCAACTCAAGCGAGCGATGCAAATCCTAAGAACGTCAATTGGCAGCTGATTGCGGTATTCCGTTAGTCACCAATGAGCTGATGACGACTGCGATTTTGCGTTTGGACCGTGTCCTAATGCAGCGAGTTTGTGATGCATGCGATTAACGCTTGTGCTGTAGACTTCATAGCTGATACGACGCGCTTGATCTTTTGACGCCATAGCTCTATCCAATGCGATAATCGCACGCTTGTACAAATCAACAGCCTCTGCATGCTTCGCTGTCTTGCTCAGACTGTCGGCGAGTTTCTCCAAAGACATTACCAAATTGATGTCTTCAGCACCAGGCAGAGCTTCTCTTACCTTTAGTGCTTCGCGCAAAAGCTCCTGCTCTTTTGGGTTTCCAGCCTGCATTCCGCTGGCGAGTTTTTCCAAAGCTTGAGCATAAACAACAGTGCTAGCTATCGGAGTCCCTTTGGCACCATTGACGAACTTGCCTAGCGTTTCCTCTAAATCAGCCTGGCGACGCGCCGCGATATAGTTGTCGCCGAGCGCGAGATATAGCTTCGCAGTCTCTATATTGTCTGGTCCACCACCCGCTGCCTCTCGCAACTCGATGATTTTCTTCAGCACGCGAGCCGCGTTGTCGTAGTCCTCGCGAGCAGAATAATTGCGTGAGAGTTCGATGTAATCAGTAGCCACTTTTGATTCCAAGGCAGCAGCTTTGTAGTTGGGTGCTTCCTGAAAAGCCGTATTGAATAGCAATTCTGCCTTACCGCTATCGCCTTTAGCGAGCGCTGATTCGCCCTCAACGAAGTATCGGCTGAAAACAAATTGCGGCGAGTCTCCGGAACTCAGCTTTATGCAAGTGAGTCCGGCAAGCAATTCAGATTTTTCTATCGTGCCGGCGCCAAAAGATACTATCTGTTTTGACGTAACAAAAATGTCGGTGTATTTGTCCGTGGACCATGCATAGCGAACCACGACACAAGAAATTTGCGGATAAGCATCAATAATTTTTTTTGCAGCAAGGACACTGTCGATGCGCATAACTTCTTCAGTGTTAGGCTGATAATTTCCGACTCTCAGAATGGCTTGTCTATCCAAAACCTGGACGAAAAGATTGGTCGTCGGAGTAAAAATCTTCTCCTGGAGAATTCTTGCTCGCAGGGTGTCGTTGACGTCCGCCAACGCCTGCCCTGCAAAAGAAAGCAGGCAGACTGAAGCCAGTAAAGTCACTCGGAGACTGCGGGACATAGTCCGATTATGCCCCAAGCGAATTTATTTCGCACGGTTCGAAAGCCAGGCTTCAAACTTTATGCAATTCGACGATACGCTCGAGGGAGTCGGCAAACATGGCAGGTGCCGCGGGAGCGTAGCAGAAGAACAGCGACGGCTCGACCAATTCGAGCTCCAAAACTTTCGGCTTGCCGTCAGAGTCACGAACGAGGTCGACACGAGCATAAAGCGGACTTTCCTTCAGGTGTCCAATCACCTTTTCGGCTAATGCCACTTCCTCTGGATCGGATGGAACGGAGCTTTCACCGGCGTGGCCGCTGGGGGCGAGCTTTTGAAAGCTAGATTTGCGAACCGTGTGAGAATACTTGCCGCCGATAAAGATCAGCGCCCTTTCACCGTACTCGTCCACAGACGAAAGGAAAGGTTGAATCATAACGTCGCCATTCTTAGCAAGATCGTTCGCGTGATCGGCTGCAGCCTTTTTGCCCTCAGTATCCAGCACAAATTTCTTCACTCCGAAGGTCGAAAGCCCGACCGCCGGTTTCACAATAGCCTTATCCCACTGTAGTCTTTCGAACAGATCGGCGGCAGTTCCGCCTTGCGAGACCCACAAAGTTTCCACAACAGGCAGGCCTGCCGCATCGAGCTCTTTCAAGTAAGTTTTGTGGCTGCTCCATCTCATAAGCGCAGCAGGATTCAGCAATTTTGATACGCGTGAAACCTTGTCTATCCAGGCGTGGAACTTCTTTTCTTTCAGATGGTAATCCCAGGCAGAACGCATAATGGACACATCAAACTTCGACCAATCGATAGATTCGTCATCCCAAATGCAGGTGTGGCACTTGTGTCCGCGCTTGACCAATTCGTCGCGAAGCAGGCAGTCGTCAGGATCGAGATCCGGCAGACCGTCGTATGTGATGAGCGCGATGTCCATGCCCCCCCCCTGTTTGCACGCAAAGGAGTTTATCAGGTTTGGAAAAATGTAGGGTCGGTGAAGGGGTCGGCCATGGGACATCCCCCATTGAGGCGTCTACACTAAAAGACTAAGATGCAGATCATTAACTGCTCCCGCGCCTTGCTCCAAAAATATGGTCGAAAGATCTGGTTCTTCCGCTGCTGAATTTGCAGAGGAGAATCTCATAAAACCAATCATCAACAGTGCGCTCATCGAGCCGGAGCGCGCGATTGCGTCAACGTTCAACAAACTTACCGGCACAGAGCTCTTGCCTGTCTGCGATCTAATTGAGAGCAAGGCAACTGACTCGACGGCTGCGAAAGCCGTGCGGACGGTCTCCTCCACGGTCGGAATGATCGCTCCTTATGTCGTTGCCGGGAAGCTTGCAGCAAAACCATTGGGACAGCTGGGCAACGCCTTTGCTGCAGAAGGACAGGTAGCTAGAGTAATTACCAGTCCACACGCCGCAAACATCTTGGGAGCCGCCACGTACGATGCCATGCGTATGCCTGTAGACGGCGAAACGCGCTTCGGCAATGCAGCCAGTGGCACTGTTGCCTTCGGGATATTCGAGGCGGGCAATGCACTTGCGGGACGTTCGCCTTACGGTCTATTGCTGCGCGGAGCTGCAGGCTTTGCAGGGGGCGCGACAGCGAAGGCTGTGCACACAGAACTGAGCGAAGGAAAACAGCAATCAGCTACAGACATTCTCTCCAGCGGCGCTGGTGGTGCGGCACTGAATATGGTGCTGCCGATCGGACACAGATTATTCTCTCGTGCCGAAAGCGAAATTGCAGTAAGGTCAAGACATTCGGAGCTGGCGAAATTCTCAGCGGAAGCAACTCCCGCAGCAGAAACATCAAGCGCAAATCGATATCTCGGTTGGCTGTCTAAAGAAACGGACGGATTGAGCGTCGGCAGCAAGGGGCGCAAGATAAAAGAGGTGCCAATGCATGGTAATGCAGAAACACCAGCGGTCGACTTCACTGATTTTTCGCGCGGACAGAGAATTATGCTCGTCGACAAGATGGCGAAAAACGCAATCGCACCGCTCAACAATGAGCGCGCGGTGTCAGGCTTGGTTGCCGGATTGCAACTGGAAACGCAACAATGGTCAAAGCAACCGCTAAAGAGTCTATCCACCGAAATTGGGCAAACAATTGACGATCTAACAACAGGATTGCACAAGGCAAAGGGCGAGAGAACACCGCAGCTCGCGGAGATGGAGCAAAAGCTTAGTGCGAAAGTTGAGACATTCAATCAAGGTTTAACCCGACGAGCAGAAGACATTGAAAACGCACTCAATCATTGGGGAGAAACACAAAATCTGCCGCGCGTTGGGTTGTTGATTGCCGACACTCCCGGACTTCAGGCCCAGTGCTTAAAAGGAAAAGGCATCATTCAAATTGGTCCCGACGGCATCATAGGTGACAAAATGTCGCCAGAGCTTGTTGAAAAAATCGTGCATGAATATTCGCACGTCATTCAAGAGAATCAAACAATTCGCCGCATGATGGATGAGCGCGGCGTCGGAATGAAACTGACGGAAAGCCAAAGAACCAGTATCAAGAACAACTACAAAAAACAATTCGGCGACGAGCCGACAGATGAGTTTCTCGATCAAATCGCGAGCAATCGCCACGGCAAAAAGCTAACACTAGCAGAACGACTGGAAGCGCGCAGAAATGAAGCTTCGATTTCAAACTATCTCACGGAAAAGCCATTAATCACACGCCCAGCAATTGATGGAATGCTTAGCCAGATGCAACCTGTAATGACTTTGCTTGGCGAGCAAAACGGTATTTCACGATTGCAGAGTTCGTTGACAAACAGCAGAGGACCGCTATTCGATGTAATGGCAGGAAGGAAGTCATTGAACGGATTGCCTCTGGGCAATGTGGAAGAACGTCTGCGCAACGTAGGTCAAATGATCAAAACTGGCAGCACTGAAGTGCCCGCAATTCAAAGCGAACTGAGCGCTGTTACAAGAGATTTGCAGGGTTTCCGCCAAATCTCCTACGACCAATACATGCGCCATGCTTTTGAACAACAAGCATTCGCCAGCGGTTATCTTGCAAGACTCTACTTCGAAGCGGCAGAACAAGCAGCCGCAAGGGTGCAGCAGTAGATTTCCTGTCGGACGTCAATTAGCCCGCAGCCTTGCAACGGCTACGGCTCCACTGCGGCAGCAGACAGCAGAGCTGTCAGCCGCCGCAGCGGCTGAGGATAGACGCGAAATTGAGTGGTTGGTCGATTTAGATTGGGCTGATTTGGTGA
>JAVLKG010000008.1:0-275211 GCA_032128875.1 Candidatus Melainabacteria bacterium 17Bon1m | reverse complement strand
CCCGAGGATTTGTCATCGTTTCTGCCGTGGAAAACAATCGAACCCGACCAGCTCCGCATGGTTCACTGAGGTCATACTTTTTTATTTTGTTGGTACGACAAAAGGTAGTAGGTGGTAGGTAGTAGGTAGTCGGCAGTTAGCAGTTGCTAGGACTGCTCTGATTGCGAGTGTTTGTTTGTGGAAATTACCTGCGCGGCTCAGGAGGCTCTCTCTTATGCGGTTCAGTCTAGTGTGACTAAATGGTTGCCCAACTAATTTGCGCCCCAGGAAGACAGCTGTAGACCTGTGTGTCGGGGAGTTCCCTGTGTGTTCCAGGGCAGTGTCGCTGAAAGATCAAGGCAATAAATTGAGTTAGCAAAGCTGCTCGAATTTGAAAAGATTGGCTTAATCAAACAGCCTTGATGTCACCGGTGGTGTCATCGGCGTTTTTGTATTTTGTGCCTTGTTGCATGCCGTCGGTGCAAATGTCCCTGGTTGCGTAGCATCGCTAACTTTATGAGTGTTGGTTTAACTGATTTTGGTTGGGTGGTTCTTATTGATGAATAGCCGAGATCCTTTGCTGCAGACAGGTGAGTACAAAAATTCCATTTTGAATAGCTCCTGCTTTCCAGCATGCTGATTTATATCTTCCATCTTTTTTCACTAGGACAATTTACGGCTCACAGCACGATACTTCGCTTCCTCAATCAACCCAGTTCTACGCGCGTTGGCGCGAGTATCTGGTTACGTTGTCTTGGAGAACAGGACAACCATATGCGTTTCGTTTCGATCCTCAAGTAACTGGAGAAGCACAATGGCGAATCGTAAGCTCTTCCTGTCCTGGACCGCGGTGCGCGATGCACTCAACGAAGGCAAGGTCACGGATGACGATCTCGGCGTGTGCCTGTACTGCACGTCCGTCGGCGAATTGATCCTCGCTGACGCCCTGGAGCCCGTTGTTTTCGCGCGCACCATCGAGCATCTCGTCCGCGCGGCGAAGGAGGGGCGGCTTGCCTACTACGACAAGATCGAGCACCTCAACGACATTACTGTCGAAGCCGTCAATCACATGCTCTCACTTAATGGAGAGCGCCCGCTCGACTGTTCGAGGAACGGTCTTCTCTATGATGTGCTGAGCCGCGGCACAGTGCCGATCGTCGAAGGTTCGGCACTCGAGGTGCTCTGGAGCGGTCAACTGTCGGGCGAGCAAATGCAAGCCTGCCGTCAGCGACAGCATGGAGATGACCTGGCACGCATTGCTGCGGGGGAGAAGCCTGTTCGCCCTTGCGGTGACTGGATGAGCAAGGTGAAGCAGGCGCTCGGCTCGCACGGCTAAGTTTGCCGGTCGTACCCAGGTGGCGCTGGTCGCAATACCAGCGCCACCGTTTTATTTCCGACGGCAATTGTTGTCGCCGGAATTTATCCCTCAAACTCAGGAGAACTGCGATGTTCGTACTCCTTGCCTATAGCACTTCTGCGACTCTAGCTATCGCCTGCATAACTTTGCTTGCCGCCAGCGCGCTTGTCGCTGTTGTGGGCACCCGCATCGTTCGCAGCAAAGAGCGTCGGCAGGTCCGGAAAGCCCGGCAGCAACAGCAGGAGCGTAATTGGCGCCCAGCGCGCAAGGCTCCGCCGAAGAACACTGACTGAAATTGCAGCGCGGCGAAGAAATCGCCCGTTTCCAATGCCGTGACAGATTATTGTTTCAGCGTGGGCACTGTGCCTCCGCAAAGAGAACTTTGACATTGATCGGAATCTTCCAAATGTTCGAGTTTGAGTTGTCGGATAATGCTGACGCGGTTGTGCGTGTCATCATCGCCATCTGCAAGTTGCTCATCTTTGTCTTTGTGATCTGCATGCTTTGGGAGCGTCCTACGCCGCCCGCACGCTTATACACAGAAGAAGATGACGCCAAGTCTCGCTCAGAAGTAGATCAGTCGGTGATCAACTACGGGCAGTTTCAAAATTCGTTTTGGAAGGCGGGGGCAGATTCCACCAGGGAGTTCGGCACTTACCTTCAGGGCGACAAGACGCCATGCGGTAGCGATCTGCTGGATGGCTTGGCACAGGATGACAGTTTGTCAGCGGCTCGAAGAAAGGAGCGCCCGGACGGGCTGTAACGGCAAGGACGCAAGTGCGAGTGTTTCGCGCGCGGCAGGGACGCGGTGTCTCTTTCATCGCGTCAATTCTTGTGGTTTAAGAAGAAAGGCAGATCAATGTTATCGATGTTGTCCCTGATTTCGGTTGTTGCTTCGTTTCAACTGCTCGGCATCGTGCTTGTCTCGATGCTGGCGGGAGCGGGGCTGATGACCCTGCGGCAGCGTGCGATGAGCAAACGGCTGCGGCTGTTTCACCAGAAATATGGTGCCGGCTACATGGCACCGAATGTGGATGCGCTCCGCAACAAAGCGCACCGCATTTCGTGAATCGGCTTCGGCGGTGGAATACTCTGCCGACCTATGCTCCGGTATGTAGCAGTGGTGAATCGAATCGCTCGAGTCATTCGAATTCTTCGACTAGCTCTTGCGGTTTTTTCGTGTATCTCTCAATCACTCAGTTCAGGAGTTTCACATGAGTTCTTTCACCAATCGTTTTCACGCCGTTCAAGACCGTGCCTCCAAGCTCTTCGGTGCGCTGGAGATGCACGCGTGGGTGACTGCGGGAGACCAAAGTGACAGTTCTGAAGCCGTTCGCGTTGCCGGGTTCGTCGCCGCCCAGCACGTCCGCTACGCGCAAGAGCGTACGCGAAGCGCGCTCAAGTCCCTGCGCAAGCAGACGGACCTCCCCCCGGTCATCACTCCCGATGACTACGAGCGCTTCTTGGAGCGGTGTTTTGGCATCGCAGGTGCACTGGGTATCTCCAGTGACCACGTCGCCTCGGGCCTTATCCGCGAGGCCGAGCTGGCGCTCAAGCACGCTGATGAGGCGCTCAAGGCTGCGGAAGAGTGCTACACCGGAACCGGCAAGACGCTTGCCCAGTGATCTCGGTGTTTGTTTTGGGCAGAGGAGAGGGGCGTCGATCCTTCTCCTCTGCTTCTTTTGCCCTAAAGGAGGGTTAATAACATGTTGTCCAATAAGCTGCAGAGCGAGCTGCTCGTCAGCTCCCTGGACATGCTGTCCTCGATGGCCTATGTGTCGGCGATACGTGAAGTCGCTGATGCTGAGCATTCGGAAGGTTTTAAGTTTGATCGCAAGGGCTACGAAGCCCTTGCCGACGCAATCGCCGAAATGGCAAAGGAGATAGATGGAGACTTCGGAGTCGCATACGGCGAAGTTGCCAAACGCGTTCGTGCCTATGCGCAGACGTTGTAGTGAAGGCGTACAAATACGTTTTTCGTTGCGAGTGTCGAGAGGTTCGATACTGGTTTCGACACGCGATTCGGGCACGCCTGGGGAAAAACGAGAGCAACACGCTGTTTCCTAAATCAGTTCCGACTTGCTCGGACCTGTTTGGAACCGGCGTGCTGACTCGTTTTTCACTTTTTATTCGAGATATGAAACAGTATAGTAGCGCTGGAATCTTGATCGAGTTTCAACATGAGCAAACCGACGGAATTCCTCTTGGCGCGCCAGTTAAGCCCTGTCTAAGACGGCAAGGATTGAAGTTATTGTTGCCGTGGTGTGTTCAAAAACTCTCTGCACTGGGGAGTTTTGACACTCGCGGATGTCAGGATGAAATAGCTAGCGATCGTGAAGAACGTTTCAATTTGACTCTGTAGTTCTATTTCTCTAGTAATCAAGTCTCTTGATCGTCTAGCTTCCTCAGTAAACATTTCGTTCCTTCTCTTAGACTCACAGACAACCAAAACCCGACACATCAGTCACCAAACACCACCGCGAGTAAGTTTCACTTGCTGTGAGGTGACACCGCTCTCGGATTGGCTGTCTGTGTTTGCCTCTGAACAACGATTTGTTTCTCACGACTGCATGAGCCGTCGTGAATCCCAACACTATACGCATCTAGTTGCTTGAAAGGCGCTAGTGCGTTTACAGGAAGATGAGGAGACAGGCTATGAAAGGCTGCGTTCATCTGATCTGCGATTATGCGCCGGGCGACCTCGCCTGGTCCGAGATTCTCTCTGCGCTTTCCGATGAGTTGCCGGGCAAGGTTCGCCTCGTGCAGACATCGGTCGCTTCGTTCGATACCGTCGCTACCGGCTTCGCCGTCGCCCAGCTCGCTGCTCGGCCGACCGCGCACGCCTCCAAGCTCGTTCTGTTCGCCAATTGCGCTCCGCGCAAGGATGTGACCAGCGCGCGTAAGGACAACGAGGGCGAAGGGCTGGTTTACGCCAAGCTCAAGAACGGTGCGCAGATTCTCGTCGTCAACTCCGGCTACTCGCTGTCGTTCGTTCTGCCGCACATCGTCGAGCTGAAGTCCACGAAGACTTCAGCCAAGGGCAGCCAGTTCCGTTCGCGGGACAACTTTCCGAAGGCGGTTGCGCAGTGCCTCAAGGGCGATATGTCCTTCCTGGACAAGACGCTCGACCACACCAATCCGGCCATCGTCCCGCCGATGCCTGAGGCTGTCGTTGCTTACATCGACTCCTTCGGCAACATGAAGACGTCGATTCGTGCCGGCCACAGCATGCTCGCTTCCCTCAAAGAAGGTGACCGCGTGAAGGTGATTGTCGGCGACAAGCGTCGTTATGCCACAGTCACCAACGGCAGCTTCAGTGTGCCGGAAGGTGATATCGCCTTTGCCCCCGGCTCGTCCGGCTACGAAAGCCCCTTCTGGGAGCTCTTCAAGCGCGGCGGCTCGGCGGTGCAGGAATTCGGCAACCCATCGACGGGTGCTCGCATCGAGATCAGCCCGGCGTAACTGAACGCCGTTTCCCAAGGGCGCTGTCGTGTGTCTGACAGCGCTCATTCATCCTTGGCCGCTGCCACTGCCTGTGGTGCCGATCAAGCTTTCGCAACGCAAACAGATTGCACAGGAGTTCTACCATGCTCACCTTGATTCTCGTCGGCATCGCCGCCGCGTTTCTCTCCGGTCTGGTCGCCTTCTTGACCGGCCGCTGGTTCTGGGCGACCACCTACTCGAAGACCAACAAAGCCGGCGACGGCGGCGGTCCTTTCGGTGGCGTGTTCGTCATCATGTCCGGCGCGCTCGTCGGCATGCTGCTCTTCGGTCATGTGTTCAGCCACTGGCTGTCCTCGGACGCTGTCAGCGTCGGCATGATCGTCAGCATGATCACCTCACCCATCGTTGGCTTCGTTCTGGCATTCCGCACGAAGTCGTCTTCCAACAGCGGCGACAAGAAGTAATTCTTTCGCCACAGCCAAAAAGGGCATTCACATGAAGAAGGAAATTGGCTTCCTTCTGGGCGTCGCTGCTTCGGCTGCGACTCTTCTTGCGGTCGGCATCTTCATGCACGGCTTCGCAATGATTCTCACGGGACCGGTGACCATCGCCGCGCTCGTGGTCGGCTTCTTGATCAACACCTGGCTGTTGTTCGTCGGCAAGAACAGCGAGCGTTCGCTCGTAGGCAATATCGGCTCCGGCGCCGTCATCGGTGTCGTGATCTGGATCTTGCTCGCCTGGGCGGCGTTCTTCATGACCGGGCATCTGCCTGGTGGCTCGATGCTTTCGGGCGATTTCATGGGACGCGCGTTCTCCGTTGGCCTCGCCGGCGTTGCAGCGGCGCTCGTTCACCGCAAAGTGAAGTAAGACAGGGCGACCAAACGCTCTGAAAACATGTCGTCATCAGCCAATACGCCGCACGTGAAAACAATGCACTCGCAAACCTGATGACGCCACCCCTGGCGCAGTGTAGAGATGGAAACATCCTTGCACTGCGCCTTTGGTTTTGGACCTGTTGATACTAAAGCAATTAGTATGTTTGAGTGGTACCGCGTTATATATGACCCGTCCGCTTTAATTGACGCATTCTGCGATTTGGGCAAATAGTCACAAACTTTTCACGCTCTCGAGCATAGATTTAGGTTCCTCCCCGAACCACAGAACCCCATTTACTATGGCTATCAATCATGACGTCCCCACGCAAGTGGAGCGCACTGCTGTGCGCACTGCTTCTGATCAGCGAACCGAACCGCTCGTTGATTTATCGCGGCGCGAAGACACTTCTGTTTTAGACAGAAATAGAACTCAAGTTGCCGCAGTCGAGACCAGAGGTGTCCAGAGAGATGTCGGCAATCCGACTTTTGCCCTTACTGATGGCGACCGAGTTGTTGCCGGAGCAGACAGGCAGCCGCTTTCAGAAAATTCTTTGAACGCCGCCAAGGTCAAGAAAGGCGAAGGTTATTTCCAATCTGCGGAACGTTTGTTGGGTGGCGAATTCACTCACAAAGAGAAGAAGGAATTTACAGAAGCTTTGAAAAAAGGCTGGGCAACTGATCATCCGGACGCGAAGACTCTGAGACGCGGCGATGAACTTCTTACAGAAAAGAATCGCGACGCAGTTTTGAAAAATATAGAAGATCCTGGACTGCGAGCGCGCATTTCGGAACGTTTGAACAAAGGGCTGCCGGAGGGTAATATTCCACGGCCAGAGCCTAGACCAGATCGCAAACAAGATCAAAGACCCGATCGCAGGCAAGATCAAGTTCCTGGACAAACACCGGACCGCCGAACAGAGCCAAGAGTTGAGCAAACACCTGATCAACGAATAGAAAAGCCGGAAGATCGCGCCAAGAAGCCAGTCGTGCGGGGCCTCAAGCCTGATCTAACTCCGCCCGAAAATCTCAGCAATGTTCCTAATGGAACCATCAAGAATCCGCTTGATGCGAAGTTCGATGTCGGAGACCGCTTCACAGGTTTAACATCGACCTATGGAGCAGAGTGGAATGGACGCAAGACTGCCAGCGGTATTCGCTACCACAACGAGCAAATGACCGCTGCCAGCCGTGAGCTTCCTTTCGGAACTGTTTTGAGTGTGTACAATCCAGCCACTCAGAAAGAAGTGCAGGTTGTGATCACTGACAAAGGACCCTTCGCCGGCAAGAGAGAAACACAGCCAGACGGCCGAAGGACATACGAGCGCGTCGTTGATCTTTCCACTCGTGCGGACCGCGAGCTGGGACGCCCCGGTCTTGCGCCACTTCAATACAAGATTCTCCACATTCCAGACCAGGGGGATTGGGGCATGAAGAGACCTAACTTGAGCAGAGAAGGTCAGCATCAGTTGCAAGAAGTAGTGAAGCGACTTTCGCGCCGCTAATAATCAATTGACGTTGAATTTGTTGCTTTCAAGTCGTGCCTTTCGTCTGAGCTTTGACCTCATTTGGAGCTGCGGATCGCTCTGAACAAGCGGAATTTGTCGTTGATCTTTTTGTGGAAAAACATTTCTCGCTTGTCGTCGGTTAGCGTTGGTGCTTCGATGAACCCTGTCAGTACGGCGATCCTCTCTGCTTCTTCATATGGTGAAAAACGGTCTTTCCGTCGTGCGACCATTATGCGCAAATAGGGCTCGAACCTTTTTGAATTGCCGGAAACAGCTTTCTTACTCGCTCTTGTGAAATAAAGTTCGAGCTGATCAGAGGTTTGGCACGGAGCGTATTCTAGATTGTCGGTGTTTAGTTTAGATAAAACATTTTGACTTTGCGGATTGAGCGAAAACTTGCCGTCTGTTTTTTCTGCTATCGCCAGATCTGATTTATCCGGAGGTAGTAGGTAGTTTGCAAAATGCGCTCGTGACAGAATAAGGATGTTGCCGTCTTTGCTAATGTCGCAGTCCATGTTGATCTCCGCCGGTTTGTTCGGGGAGATTTTTCCGTTGGCAATGATAATCTTCTGAAGTTTTTCATCGGCAAACTTGCCACAGTAAATTGAGTTGCCGTCCTTTTCATATGTGAGCAAGCAAGTGTAAAACAAGTTTCCATCAGCATCGATTGTAGGCGCCATGTCCTTCGATTTGGAAACGGAGCCAGCGAGCAAACCCAAGTGCTGGAAGTGGTTTTTTCCTATTTTTTTGCACAGATGTATGTGCGTTTCGACAAGAGCTGAATTGCTGTTGTTGAAGAGGAGGTATCCGCCATCGCCAGTTATAAATGGTTCCATGCAATCGTCATCATAGCCATCAATGCGCACTTGAACCGGGTTTTCATAAAGGTTGCATTCTTTCTCCGGTGCGCCTGAATCAATTGGCAGCGTGGAAGTTGGATCTAAAAGTTGCGCGAGCAAAAACAAGCCGAGCAAAACTAGCGTCGCTAAAAAGAGAAGCGCTAGCGACAGTTTTTTGATCGTTGTGCGAGGCGACTTTGCTTGCTCGTTCATCTCACGCTACTTGCCCGTTTTCCATGGAGCGCCAGAAAAGGTCGGCTCTGGTAAGCTTTGTAATTGCTTGTAAAGAGGTCGTTTTTTACATTACGTTATTAGGCTGAATAGATACTGTTTTGCGATTCTATCAGTATCTCTACAGCCTAATTTTTCTCGAGTCCAAAACCACTAAACCAGTCTTCCCAGTCAACTTCTCGCACGATTCTTCCGGCTTTTCCCCGGTGGACATTGGTCGGGCATTGGCTGGGTTGTCTGTTTCTTGGCGTTGTCTTGGTGGCGAACTCTTGAATTGGGGCTATCGCCCGGCAGGTCTGAGAGGAGATTCGCTCTTCTTGGTCTTGCTCTCTGGAAACTTCTTCTTATTGTGAAGGAGATGAAATGGAAGCTTCAAATCAATCTCTGCAAGCGCCGGTCGCCGAGGTCATCTGGCCAGGTCCGTATGGCATCGGTGCCGGTCTGCCGCGTCTGTCTCAATTCGACGAGATGGAGAAGGCCGGCTGGGTCTGGTCCAAGCGCATCAAGACTGCCGATGGTCTCACCTACCGGCTCTTCAACTACTCGAAGGGCTGCGCTTACGAGCGCATCTGGAACGATGTGACGACTGTTTCGCGCGGTCTCATCATCTGCGAGCAAACCGGCGAAGTCATCGCCGCTTCCATGCCGAAGTTCTACAATCTGGGCGAAACGGTGATACCGGGTGTGGTGGCGAGTGTCAAAGAAGGCGACTTCGAGGCGCTGGTCAAGATGGACGGCAGCTGCGGCATCGGCTATCGTCTCGATGGTCGTTATCGCTGGGCGACGCGCGGTTCGTTTTTCTCGGAGCAAGCAGCCGTGGCGCAAGCCATGTGGGACGCGAAGTACGCGCAACACGATGCTCTGCTTTGTGGCGACTGGGCTCACCTCACGCTCGTCACCGAGATCATCCATCCCGAAACGCGCGTGGTCTGCCGCTACGACTTCGAGGACCTGGTGCTGATTGCGGCGCGTAATCGCTTCACCGGCGAAGACCTGCCGTATGACGTGCTGACGGCCATCGGCGAACGGCTGGGCATGCGTGTGGTCGAGCGTATCGATGGCGCCGATGTCGAGTCGCTGGTGCGTCGTGCCGAGACGCTCAGCGACAACGAAGAAGGCTTCATCTTCCGCTGGGCCGATGGCTATCGGCTGAAGGTGAAGGGCAACGAGTACAAGCGTCTGCACCGGCTGCTCTCCGGCATCACGCCGCGCGAGCTGGCGTTCGCCTGGCACGACACGACCATCGGCGAGATGCTGGTGATGATGCCCGAGGAATTCCGCGAGGAGACCGAGGCGCTCATCAGGCAGCTCGATGCCGACACCGTCGAGCTGGCTCATCAGACCGAAGAAGCCTATAGCGCCGCCGCCAGCGGCGTCGACCAGAAGGCGTTTGCGGCCTGGGTCAAGACTCAGAATCCGCGTCTGACGGGCTTCCTCTTCGCGCGTCGGCAGCAGGACCAGCCGCAAGGCGTCACGTCCGTCTGCCGCGCGGCGCTCGCCGACCTCTTCTTCGCGAAGCACCTCATCGGCATGCTGCGGGACATGCAGCCCACGTTCGGCGGCGAGTTGTCTCTTGCCGGCGAACTCGACGCATATCTGGAAGCCGTCGGTTCCTACCTCTGGGACCGCACGCGCAACCAGGAAGACTGCGGCAAGGTGAAGGGCTTGGGTGCGTCTCTGCCCAAGTCTGTCCGCGGCACCTTCGACGGCGCTGTCGTCAACTTGCAGCCGCAAATCCTGATCGAGAAGATGCGCGACTTTGTGCGTCGCTCGCCGGATGTGCCGGAACTCGCCGGGCTCGATGTCGACGCCGTCTTCGCAGACGCGCCGCCGGCTACGTCTCCGGAAGGTCTGCACAACCAGTGGGTGTTCGGTCAGCCGATGATCCTGCGTCCCTTCCTCGACCGCTGGCGTCACTGCGGGCAGCGCTCAACGGCAGTAGCCGGTGCGCGTAAGCTGCTCGCCGACGCCATTCGTGCTGGTGTTGCCGAGGAATTCCTCGTCGGCATCGGTCGTGCGGTCGAGCTGCATGCCGCGGAGCCCGCCTTCAACACGGCGGCAATCGTCCAGGGTCTGAAGACCATGGAGAGCTGCCTCTACATCATCTTCGACACGTTGCCTCGCGGCGACGCGCAGAAGATGGCGGATGCAGCTGCCGGCAATCCCTGGGCGCAGGCGCTTCTCATCGAGGCGTGGGCCGGTCAGCGTACGCAAGTGCGCGACCTCTACGTTGCCTCCGCTCCGGAGCTGAAGTCCTTCGCCAAGCTCGAAGAGGCGTAGGTACAAGCACCAAGAACTCCTCAAGGAGCATCAAGCATGGGGTGCGGAGAAGCTCAAAACGAGTTTTTCCGCACTCCGAGAATATCGCGATCCTGCAACCTGATCTCGCAGAAAGCGAGGCAAACACAGAGGACATAAGATGTTCAAACGCTTGATTCAAAGCGCGACCGACGGCGCTAAGGCGCTTGCCTCCACAGCGGCAGATGTCGCTCAGATGGCAGCGATCGGTCAGCGCCTTCAATCGCTGGTTTCGGCCGGCAACTTCACCAAACTCAAGGCACTCGCCGACTCGCTCGTCGCTGCTACCGGTGCCGCAGCCGGCAGCGTCAATGATGCTCCGGCAGCACTCAAGAAGATTTTCGACCCGGCGCATCTGGCAACGATGTGGGACCTCGTCGTTCGCATCACCAAGTCGATCATCTTTCTGCGCACGACCATCAAAACTACCCCCGCTGTAGCCGATCCGCTCAAGGAGGTTCTTGCCTCCATCCGTGCCCTGCGCGCAGTGAAGACTGCCGCCGACATGGAGCGCTGTGTGCGCGACCTCGAAGCAAAGCTGAAGAAGGCACGCTCTCTCATCGGAGCGGACGGTGGCATGGTCGCCTGGCTTTTCGACAGCATCATCGCCGGCATTGCCAACATCGTCGCGAAGGGCTTTAACTTCACCGGGGACTTCGTTGTCGGTGTCGCTATCGACTCGATCGACACTCAGCTCTCGGTTCTGGAAATCATCCTCTCCTACGTCCTGGAGTGAACGTGCTGCGCGAGTGGCGGTGAATTTTTGAACCAAGGAAAAACCCGTGGAGACAATTACCTCCTCGGGTTTTTCCCTCTTCTTGAGTGTTAAACTAAAAAAGATAGTAGAGCGCATTTCAAAACGAAAACAGGGAAGACGCTCTTGCGAGCAATCATCCCTGCTTCGTTTCGCTAGCCTGCTGCTAATTGGCATCCGTCTCAGGCGCTTTTCAGCGTCCGTTTCAGATGCTCATAAGCGGCAGAGAGCGGCGCTTTGTAGTCGCCGGCATCATCCACTTTTACATCAGGTTTGATGCCGTTGCGGACACGCTGAGCGTGGTCGCCGAGCCATTCGAGCTTGGCGTTGAGGAACTTGGCGACGGAGATTTGCAGACGCGCCTTGCCCTCGAAGATGTCGACTGTGGTCTGGGCAATGCCCTTACCCGCAGTTTCCATGCCGATTGCAATGCAACGCCCATTATCTCTGCCGTTTTCGACGACTGCCGAAGCAAAGACCTCAGCGGAGCTGCCGGTGCCGCCGTTGATGAGAACGACGGTCGGTTTGTCGGCAAGCAAGGCAGGACGGCGCATGTAGAGCACCGGTTCGCGCTGCACGCCTGCTACTTCGACGATGCTGATGGAAGCTTCGTTGTTGCAGCCGAACGCCTTTTCGAAAAGGCCTTCCGGCGTGCGACGCACGAAGCCTGCGAGCGTGCCGCTTTTGACGAAGTATTCGCAGCAGTGCCCTGTCGCATCAAGCAACCCGCCACCGTTGTCGCGCAGGTCGATGATGAGCGCATCGCAGTCCTTCAGCTTCTCCACCTCGGCAGTCACCTGCTCGAAGATGTCGCTGCGGAAGAATGTTTCGATACGCATGTAGCCGATGTTGCCCGACAAGATGCGCGAGAAGACTGCGCTCTCTTCCGTTTCATCACGCTCAGCCACATGCTGGCGATATTCCACCGCCGGCATCAGGTGCGTGTACTTGTCGTCCAAGCTGGCGAGCGCCTCGGCGGCACACGCAAGCGCCGACTCATCGTCGACGATGCGTGCGTCAAAGAGGTTTTCTTTGCTCGCCCAATCAGCTTGCTGGAGGCGGTCGTCGTCGAAAAACGAGTCGGCGACGGTCTTCCAGATTTCACGATAAAGGCGCCGCCCGCTGGTGCGAGAGGCGTTGTGCAGACTTTTCATGTCAGCCTCCTTCTAGGTTGGGCGGCGGAGCCGCTTGTTGTTGGCGAGCCGTATTGTTGGCCGGCTCGTCAATGTCCGTAGCTGAACCCGACCATGACGGTTTTCTTGTTGCCGTCGGGCTCCGCGACTTCGAGTTCGTGGTCGTGGCTGCCGCAGCAGCACTCGTCCGCCCGCGTCCGGTACCGGTTGACCAGCTTGTCGTGACCTTTTACAGCCACGCGCAAATCGCCGGCGTGCGGGTAGTCGCCCTCATCGCCGGAGAGATAGGTCGCCTTCAGGTACTCGACGACTGCGTTCAGCTGTGCGGTGGTGAGGTTGCTGGCCACCAGGTATTGCCGGTCTTCGTCGCTCAGCCCTTCGACTGCGGCGACGAGCTTGCTGTGCTCGGCGTTGAGGACTTCGCGGATTTTCCGCTGCGTCCAGTTGAGGCTGCGCGCGACACTGCCGAAAATTTCCTGCTTGCCGCTCGTCTTGAACAGCTTGAAGGCGCGCCTCCAGTACGCAAGCGCTTCGGTGTAGCGCTGCAGCTGGTTGAGGCAGGTGGCGGTGTCACGCGAGATGTAGGCGGACTGCTCGGAGGCGCCGTGCATCTTCTCGGTGGTGTCGAGCACCTTGAAGAAAAGCGGCAACGCCTCGTCGAAGAGCTTGGCGGACGCCTTGGCGCGAGCAGCCTGGTGGTAGCAGTACACGGTTGTGTTGTGCTGCAGTCCGCGTTGCGCCTCGGAAGACGTTGCCGCCGACATCCAGTACTTGTATGCCAGGGCGAAGTTCTTCTTGGCGCGGAAGGCGATGGCCAGCGACTGGCAGATGTGCTCGACGCTGAAGTGCACGTAGCCGTGGAGGGCTTGTGCCTGGCGCAGAGACGCTTCCAGCAGCGGAATCGCTTCGTCGTACAGCTCGATGGCGATGAGCGCCTTGCCGACGTTGTTCTGGCAGAACATGGTGGCATCGTGGTTGGGACCGAGCAGCTGTCGGCTGAGGTCCGCGGCCGCTCGCCATTTCATGTGAGCATCCCGCATCTTCTTATCGGAATGTTCCTTGGCGACGTCGATGAGCCGCTGCACTTCTGCGCGTTGGGGGGATACCGAGGTCATTCGTAAAACGTCCTCTGTTGGAGAAACATTGCGGCCGGCAGGCGGTGCCCCACGGCACGCGCGACCCTGCCGACCGCTGTTTGTCTTGCCTTCAGAGAATCGCCGAAGCTGACGCTAAGGCGATGCACTGCATTTGGTGGCGCGTTGCACGTCCACCTTTGACGACGTTACTTCTTGCTGCCGCCGCCGAAGAAGGCGAGCAGGAAGCCGATCATCACCGTGGCGACGAGCCCGATGAAGCCGAACACGGCGATGCCGTAGATGAGCCCGACGATGAAGGTCAGCACCGTGGTGAGCACGATGAGACCAGCCGCCTGGCTGACCGCGGACAGCACGACGTAGAGACCGATCGCCTGGTAGCCGGAGACGAGCACGGCGACGGTGACGACGGCGAGAACGAACTTCTTGAGGAAGCTCGCGAATGCCGCGTTGCTGGCGCCGGTCGGAGTGGGTGTGCCGACATCGCCGCTCTTGCTGCGCGCACCGCGGACGATGCCGAAGAGCACCACGCCGATGACGGAGGCGACGCAGAAGATGAAGAAGTGCACCACCGTCGAGAACAGCGTGCCGATGACGAAGCTGCCCAGGCTGAGCGCCAGGACGCCGCCGGGCTGGTCGGTGAGACCGTTGCCGCCGACGTAGATGGCGAGCGATTGGGCGGCGTTGCTCAGCAGGGCGATGACGAATGCCGCGATGCCGAGCTTGATACCGTAGTTGACGAGCGAATTGGAGTTGTTCATTTTCTGTCCTTTTTGCAAGGCAACGCTTCGTTGCCCTGCTGGTTTACGTTGAACATTTACGCGTTCAGATGCGAGATCTGGCGGCGCTGGTTTGAACAGCACCATGGGCGGTGCGGTTGCCTAAAAGAGACAAGCCGCTCCGGAAGGAACGGCTTGTCCGTGTTGCGCGCGACTAGGCGCGTTTACTTCTTCTCGACCGGAGCCGCCTTGGCAGGCAGCGGGCCGTCCAGACGCTCGACCTTGACCGAGCTTGCCGCCAGCTCTGCGCCATCGACCTCGATGTACGTGATGACGACGTTGTCGCCCTCATGCACCATCTGAATCTTGGCGTAGCTGTCGCGCGTCACGCTGAAGATGCGTGCCGGCTCGCCTTCGACCTGGATGGTCCAGGTGTTGGGCTGCTGCATGTTGCCCGGGACGATGCCGAAGCCGACAACCTTGCCGCGCACTTCCTTCACCTCGCTGGAGCGCGAGATGTTTCCATGGTTGCCCTGCTGGCGAGCCAGCTGCGAGCGGTACTGGCTGAGCGCCAGACCCATGTTCGGCGCGAACACCACTTCCGAGGCGTTCTGACCGTGTGCGTGCAGGAGCGCGATGCCGGCGAAGCCCTTCATCGAGCCCTGCGGGTTGGTGATCACGGCGACCCAGGTCAGCTCACCGTAGATGCTGTAGAGCTGGACCTGGTCGACCGAGAGGTTCTTGCCCAGGAAAACAGGCGCATGCGCGATGGTCTCGGCCACCGTGTTGCCGGTGTTGAAGCCACGCACGCCCGGGAAGAAAACCGCCTCGTTCTTGGTCGTCTCGTACACCACGATGCCCGTCACCGCATGGTCCGTGCCGTTGACCGAAGTCATTGGAATGACCCACACGCTGTGGCTGTCGGTGGTGTAGTTCATGTCGTACTCGGACGGCTTGATCGAACCATCCTTGCGGAAGCCGAAGAAGACGTACCAGGGATTCTGCTTGGCGTAGTCGTTGTTGTAATAGCCCCAGTCCTCGACGTAGCCTTGCAGCAGCGACAGAGGCATGGCGCGTTCCACCCAGGCCGGCTCCTGACCGAGGGCGTAGTCTTTCACGCTGGCAGTGGCAGTGCTGACGTCGACCACGATCACCTTGTCGATGACGCGGCCGCCGACGCCTTCGAAGGTGTTCTTAGCGTAGGTGACGATGTAGTGCGGCTTCCAGTCGTCATCGACCTCGAACTTGGTCTCGACGAAGAAGCCATTGTTGTAGCCGTTCTGGTAGAGGTGGCGCGTCAGGTTCTGGCTGAACGAGCCATTCTCGAGCAGCGTCATGTGGTAGTCGAGCTTCACCCAGGCATCCTTGTCCGGGTTCTGCGCGTCCACCACGACGTAGCCGGGGCTCTCCGACAGGCTGCCGGTGAGCGGTCCCCAGAAGTCATCCGCCGTGTTGGAGAAGATGAGCGGCGCGATCCAGTAGCGGTGGCCCTGCACTGCCTGCAGAACGTAGCTGTTGGGGTCGATCTTGAAGCGGCTGCCCAGGTTCTGAGCCGTGCTGGTGAGCGCGGTCTGACCCTTGAACGCGGCGATGTTCTTGTCGACCTGCACCATCTTGTTAGGGTCGGTCGGCGGAATCGTCTCGTTGGCAGCGGCCGTGCGGATGTTGGCGAGCGCCGCATAGCGCTGCGCGTTGCCCGGTCCCCAGGTGCTGTACATCTTGTGACCCAGCGAGCCGCCGAAGAAGACGACTACGAAGAGCACAGTGGCGATCCAGCCGCGCTTGGTGGCGTGCCCCCCGAAAAGCATCCCGATCGCGAAGGCCGGAACCATCGAGAAGAGGATGATGGGGAAGTAGCCGAACCACGTCCCTTGGAAGGAGGGTTGGAGGTAGTACATCAGGAAGCGCACCGCCAACAGTGCCACCACGAAGGTGACGATGCCGGACGCGGTCGCCAGAGAAGATGCCTTGATCGTCTTACCTTCGCGCCGGTAGCTGCCTTCGGTGACGCGATTGCCGCCGGAGAACGCCAGGAACGCTCCCACTGCTGCGGCCATGGTCGCCCAGAGCAGGGCGATGGGCCAGAATTCGGAACTGAAGATCATGTGTTCTTTCCTCATCGGTTGAGAGTTGATTAGAGAGGGCGTTCAACCGTAAAGCGCCATCCCAACTGAGAACCGCAGCCGCGGGCGTTATTGCTCGCGGCTGCAAAAGGTACAAACCAGCTTCTAAGCTGGTGCCGCATCAGCCGGGTTCAGTTCATGAACTCGCTGATGCCGCGGGCGAACGCAATGTGCGCGTTGTCGACGTGGAAGTGGCTGTTGGCGCGGTTTTCGGCCACGTTGCGGAAGTAGTGCAGACGCGCCAGACGCAACTCGTCGAGAGCCGTGTCGAAGTGCGTCAGCGTCGGACCGTCCACGTCGTCGAGCGCCGCCTGCAGCGAGGTCTCAGCCGCTTTCGTCAGCTGGGTGAACTCGCTGTTGGTGTCCAGGTCGGCGCAGTTGGTGGTGTCCTTGGTGACTGGTTCCAGGCTGATCCGTTCGCTGAAGGCGAAAAGAGCCTCGACGTCTCGCTGCGCGACGAGAATCGCTCCCTGGAATCCATCGGTTTCAGAGCTTTGCATACAAATCCTTTCCCTTGAGGGGGACAGAAAGTAGCCTGTTCAAACGCTTTGAACAGGACGCCTCACCACCACTCACAAGCACAAATCCACCCAACTCCTGCAAATCTGCCTCGCGCACGAATGAAAGCTGTTGTCTGCTTACTCCCGAAATACAGGAGGGCAGGTGCTTTCGCTTATGCGTGATTTAGCTTTTGATTGGAGTTTGGACGAACTTGTCTAGTGAGAAAAGAGATATGAGGTAACTAGGAACCTACTGTCCGCGCGTTCTTATTTGAAAGAAACTTTTCGTGGAGCCTTCATGAAACGTGTGAATTTCGATAGCTATCTGAAAAACAGCTCCCAGCATGGTTTTAGATCAGATCTTGATCAGGCCACGGACAATTAAATGCAAAAATCCCCCCGCTGATAGGAGGGGATTTACGAAGGTTCGCGCAGTTTGTGATAGCTGGTTAAGGTTTGCGCTAGGTTTCTGAGTCTTGCTTAATGGAAGTTTGAAAACCCGCATGTATAGCTGCGTTTAGGGCCAAGCGCAAATCTACTAATGGCGTGAACCAGATGCGGTATTAAATGCGTTGTTCCTGCTATATAGATCTGTCAGTTCTTTCATGCGCGCGGCAATCTCTGGTGTTAGCGCACCTTCTTTATAGCGCCAGAGCCAGTTTCCTTCCTGGCTGGCAGGCAAATTCATGCGCGCTTTCGAGCCCAATCCAAGTATGTCTTGCAGTGGGACAATGGCAATTCCGGCAACTGATGCGAATGCCGCTTCGATGAAATCCCAGTGAATCTCTTTTCCGTTCGATCTCAAGTAACGCAAACAAGTCTTGCGCTCGCCTTCGATTTGCTGCGCATCACGTGTGGACCCTTCGCCTGGTTTGCTCTGATACCAGCCTACGATTGTGTCGTTATCGTGCGTTCCTGTGTACACGACACAGTTTGGAATGTAGTTGTGCGGCAGATCTATATTGCATGCATCGCTGCGAAAAGCCATCTGCAAAATGCGCATGCCCGGGAAGCCAAAGCCGTCACGAAGCGCTTCCACATCAGGTGTGATCACCCCTAAATCCTCGACAATAATCGGCACATCAGGGTGTGCATTGATTAGTGCGGTGAAAAACTCTTTGCCCGGTGTCTCTACCCAACGCCCATTCTGAGCGGTTTTCTCACCATATGGAATTTCCCAGCAAGCGGCAAAACCGCGGAAGTGATCGATGCGAACAATATCCGTTGTTTCCAGCGCGTGAGTAATGCGGTTTATCCACCAGGAAAAATTGTCTTTGATCATGTAGTCCCAGTCGTAAATCGGGTTGCCCCAGAGCTGACCGGTAGCGCTGAAATAATCCGGCGGCACTCCTGCAACCACAGTAGGCACTCCGGTTTCATTCAATTTGAAATATTCAGGATGCGTCCAAACATCCGACGAATCGTAGGCGACAAAAATCGGCATGTCGCCGACAATGCTGATGCGTTTTTGCCCGCAATAGTTTTTCAGTGCGGCGTACTGTTTGAAAAACAGATACTGCACAAACTTCTCGGCCTCGATGCGCTCTCTGTGAAGGTCGGCAATTAACGAAAGCGCGGCCGGATCGCGCTGTGCGTAAGCTGGCTCCCATTTGTCCCAGGAATTGCCGCCGTGCTCATCCTTTAAGACGCGAAAGAGCGCATAGTCATCGAGCCAACTGGCGGCTCTTTGTGAAAACGCAAGAAATTCCGCGCGTAATGTCGTGTCTGTCGTATTTTTGAAACGTTCGTAAGCGCGATCGAGAAGGGGTTTTTTGTACTCGATGACTTTGCCGAAGCTGACTTTCTCTGCTGCAAATCGGGGCAAGGGTTTTAAGTCGTCTTCTTCGAGAAAGCCCTCTTCGACGAGCTTGTCGGGGCTGATGAGAAGCGGGTTGCCGGCGAATGCCGAAAGACACTGATAGGGGGAGTCCCCATAACCTGTCGGACCAAGCGGAAGCACTTGCCAGAGATGCTGGTCGGAGTCGGCAAGAAAGTCTATAAATTCGAAAGCTTCTTGGCCCAAATCACCGATGCCGTAAGCACTGGGGAATGATGTCGGGTGAACGAGTATGCCGCTGGTACGAGGAAACTGCACAGAAACTCCTTGTCATAGAACGAATGGTCAGACAAGAGTTTTTAGCGTTCTTCCAGAAGAACACTCTTGCCCGAGAGACTAAAGAGAATCCTAAGTGCTTGGAAATCGAACATCATGAGAGCGCGAATAGTGGCCGGTTTTGCTCTTTTCATGGATGCCAGTTATTGACGCGAACTGAGGCACCGTCTCAGCTTTTTTCAAGAGGTAAGTTCATTCCTACTCCGTAAGGCGACGCCATGCGTCGCGTATTAAGTTGTGATATTTAGCGCGAGCTTGTAGCGACTCAATTAAGGTCGCATGGTGGGATAAAACCAAATTTCCAAGGTCATGAAAACGTGTCGTGAAACAACTATTTATTGTCGTAACGATGCAACGGATTGCGAAGATTAGCTTGGCAACAACAAACCTCGCACAGCTGGCAAAAAATGAGCCATCGCTAACCTCGATAACTATTAACCTCGATTAATTGACAACCTCGTCTCTAGTTTTAGCTCCATAGGTCTTAAGCACTTATCTTGTTGACTAGCCCAAAAAAGCTCATAGAACGGTCTTCTATAAATAAGCCCTATCTGCGATCACGGCCAGTAGTAGTTATGTAATTGCTATTGCTTGACAACAATCAAACCGCTAAGGATGTACGTACAACTCTTTTTTCTTTCGCGGAAAACGTAAAACAGCCCAAAGCCAATACAGCATCAGCCATTCATCCAACGCTTCTCTGACGCCAACGTCACAGGGGCGTTTTTGTTTCGGTTGATGCGCGTTGTTCCCCATCTGCCAGGCCCATTTGCCGTGGCTGAGTTGGATTCCTGACAGTTGCGCGCGGTTGCGCAACACGACTCGTTTCTAACAGCTACGTCAGTGCCCTCGGCAGCTCGCTGCAGCCGTTCGTACCGACGCGTAAAACCTGAAAGGCGACATTATGAAAATCAAACACATCACGATCAACGTGATGGCGCCGCTTCTCGTCGGTACACCAGCCGATATGGGGAGTGACGCTTCACGTGCTGAGCTCGAAAAGTTCAGCTTCTGGCTTGCCGACGCGAAAGCTCGCAAGGTCCAAGGCGTCTCCATCGACGTTTGGTGGGGACTGGTCAACGCGGTAGAAGGCAAGTTCGACTTCTCGTACTACCGCACCCTCTTCCAGCTCATCATCGATGCTGGACTCAAGGTTGTTCCCATCCTCTCGCTGCACCAGTGTGGCGGCAACGTCGGCGACGGAAAGAACTACGTTCCTATCCCGGAATGGGTCTTTCCGAAGTTGGCGAAGCTTGTCCCGTCGGGCAAGGCAGAGGCGGTCCAGTACGTCAGTGAGAAGGGCAATGCTTGCGTGGAGGTCGTCTCCGCGTTTGCAACGCACCTGATCATCGACTCGTACGTTGCGTTGTTCGAGGCGTTTGCTGCGGAGTTCGCAGACATTGCCGAGCACATCGCCGAGATTAACGTCTCGCTCGGACCGGCCGGCGAACTTCGCTACCCCTCGTACACGGATGCCGACAACTCCAACTGGCCGAACCGCGGCGCCCTCCAGTGCTACTCGCAGCTGGCGATCGCGTCGTTCCGCGCCTGGGTGATGGAGAAGTACGGTGTCGAGTCCGAGGTCGCGAAGGCGTGGGGACTTGCCGAAATGGGACCGGAGGACGTGGCTCCTCCTGTCGATGCGAGCGACTTCTTCAAGCGCAAGCAGCACGTGAAGACGGTCTACGGACGCGACCTCATGCAGTGGTACCACGAAGCTCTTCTGGCGCATGGCCGCACGGTCATGACTGCCGCGCTCGGCGTTTTCGATACCGACACCAGCTCCTTCAAGGGCGTGGAACTCGGTGCGAAGATTCCCGGCGTTCACTGGAAGATGGGCGAGTGGCTCGACGGCAAGGTCGTCATGTCGGACCGTCTGGCGGAGATTCCCGCTGGACTGATCACCGTGAAAACGGCTGACTGGACGTCGGATGAAGAGGGTCACGGTTACAAGTCAATCGTGTCTCTTTTCTCCGCACTGAACAGCCAGGCGAAACACACGCGGGTCATCCTGCACTTCACCTGCCTGGAGATGCCTGACGGCGCCGACGGAAAGAAGGCGATGTCACTGGCGAACTCTCTGGTGCGTTGGGTGGGTGCGGAAGCGAAGCGGCAGGGTGTGCCGGTGAAGGGCGAGAACGCTCTCAACTTCACCTTGCCGAAGCCGCAGTCCTGGGACTTGATGCGGTCTGCTCTTGCGCTGCCTGGTAACTCGGGTGCGTACGAGGGGCTGACGTTGCTGCGCATCAGCGATGTTCTCGAGAACGACGTCTGCAAGGCGGAGCTCGAAAAGATCATCCAGCTGATCGAACCGGAAGAAGAGGTGGATCCACCTCAGCAAACCGGTCCTCCCAAAGGCGAAAAGGCAGCCTGAGGGAGCTTGAAGCGCAGGTTGGAAGACGGGCGGGCGGCAACGCTTGCCTGTTTTCCAGCTTGCATGGGGCGCTTGTGGCAAAGGTGAAGCGACCAAGTGGAAGTTAATCGCGAACTAAATCACAGGCGCCCTCGCACAACCGCTCGAAAGAGAGGCAGGCGATGACGTCTCAATTCTTCATCCAACGCCAGCGACAGAAGAATCGCTGACGGCGCGTGGCTCCGCCCGGGAGTTGCGCGCAGTTAAACACCGGGTTGGAGGACTTATCATCATGAAGAAATACGTCTGTGTGCACATGCACAACTACCAGCCGCCACGTGAATCTCCCTACACGGGCAAGATCGAGCGGCAACCGTCGGCGGCACCGTTCCCCAATTGGAACGCCCGCATCGACCGCGAATGCTACGCGACCAACGGTCGCGCCCGCATCATGGATGGTGGCGGCAACGTCATCGGCATCCACAACAACTACACCGGCGCTTCGTTCAACATCGGCGCCACGCTGCTCACCTGGATGGCCGACTTCGCGCCCGAGACGCTCAACTCTGTCGTCGAAGGCGACCGGCTCAGTTGCGAGCGCATGAACGGTCACGGCAACGCGATCGCTCAGGTGTACAACCACGCGATCATGCCGCTGTGCCATGACCGCGACAAGAAGACCCAGACCGTCTGGGGCGTGAAAACGTTCGAGTCGTTCTTCCACCGCAAGCCGGAAGGCATGCACCTGGCGGAAACGGCTGTGGACGTCGAGACGCTCGAGGCGCTCGCCGCCGAAGGCATCAAGTTCACCGTGCTCGCACCGCGTCAGGCAAAGCGCTGGCGCAAGAAGGGCGAGACCAACTGGCAGCAAGACGGCGGCGTTGACCCGTCGCAGGCTTACCAGGTGAACCTGCCGTCCGGTCGCACGATTGCGGTGTTCTTCTACGATGGTCCCGTCTCGCAGGCGGTGGCTTTCGAGAAGCTGCTGGAGTCGGGCGAGAAGTTCCGTGGTCGCATCCTCGAAGGGTTCAACGACAGCCGGCAGCATCCGCAGCTGATGCACATCTCCGTCGACGGTGAGACCTTCGGGCATCACCACAAGCACGGCGAGATGTGCCTGGCGTGGGTGTTCGACCAGCTCGAGAAGGACCCCGAAATCGAGCTGACCAGCTACGGCAACTTCCTGGCGCTGCATCCGCCGACCATGGAAGCGGAAGTGTGGGACAACAGCTCCTGGAGCTGCTCTCACGGTGTCGAGCGTTGGCGCAGCAACTGCGGCTGCAATTCGGGCGCCAATGGCAAGTGGCATCAGCAGTGGCGTAAGCCGCTGCGCGATGGGCTCAACCACCTGCGCGCACAGCTCGACTCGCTGTTCGACCGCGAAGGGCGCAAGCTCTTCAACGACCCCTGGGCGGCACGCAACGATTACATCGACGTGCTGCTGGACGGCAAGACCGCAGCCAACTGGTTCCGCACCCACGCGAAAGCGGCGGTGTTCAGCCAGGCGGAGTCGCAAGGCAAACACGGCAAGCACGTGGACCTGCTGCAGAGCGAGACTTTCCAGAAGGCGATCAGCCTCATGGAGATGAGCCGCTTCGGCATGCTGATGTTCACGAGCTGCGCCTGGTTCTTCGACGACATCGCCGGGTTGGAACCTGTGCAAAACCTGCGTTACGCGGCTCGGGCAATCGAGCTGGCGATGCAGTTCGACAGCGCTGACCTGCAGGACCTGGAAGCCAGGTTCGTCGCCGAGCTCAAGGAAGCCCAGTGCAACCTTGCGCAATTCGGCAACGGACAGGGCGTCTGGGACCAGCTGGTCAAGCCGCAAGCAGTTGCAGGCGAACTGCAGCTGATGTTCCACAGCTCACTCTACCGGGCGAAGGACGTGGAACACCTGGATGCTCTCATCCAGAAAGCGAGCAAGCTGGGCATCAACTTCGATGCCTGGTTGGCTCAGAACAGGCTCCTGGACGCATACGCCGGTGCCGTCGACGCGGGCAAGATGACCGATGAGCTGAAGGCGGCTTTCGAAAAGCTCGCCGGCACGCTCAAGGTCGACAAGTCCGTGCTCGGCTGGAACAAGGGCGCATGCTCCAAGGCGCGGGTGGAGGTCAGTTTCAAGCTGCCGCGCGTCATGCACCGCCGTCCCGGGCGTCGCATGTGCTGGCATCGCGAGACTGGCAAGGCGTGCAAGTAGGTGAGCGGCACCGCTTCGGCGGGCGCCCCTAGCTTGGAGGTGGTGTCACTCGTAGTGGCACCACCTGCTCAGTACAGACAAGAAAAGTCAAATAGAAAGGAAGTATCACCTATGAAGCGCAATTGCGTACTCAGAAACGTCCGTGGCATTCCGCAGTACATCCCGGTCGAAGACGCGGTACACCTCGTCTCGGGCGAGAAGCTGTTCCACGGCGACTTCACGACGGACATCGTCAAGGACGGCCCGTCCAACAGTCACGAGCGTACGGTCTGCGACCCGCAAGGGCCGCTCACCGAGTACACGCTCACCGAGTGCGTCCTGCGCGAAGTGGCGCCCGGCGACACGCAGTTCGTCCCCACCGCGGAGGTTCCCTCCCTGGTGGCTGGCGAGCGGCTGGTCATCGGTGTCTTCAATTCGCACAAGGAAAACCTGGGACCCTCCGGGTCTCATCGGCGGACGATCTGCCTGCCCACCTCGGTCTACAGCCGTGAGGCTGTTGCCGTGGCGCAGGCAGCGTAAGGCAGCCGAAGGCGCAAGCCGAAGAACTCTGTCCGCGGGGTTCTGCATAGTATGGCTCACCACGGGCGGTGACAGAGCGACACAGGTATGGTGCGGAACGCCTGCCTGCTGACGCCTCCCGTGGTCATCAACAAATTGGTGAGAGCTTCCAGTCGCTTGGATGCTCTCTGTAGTGAAACGGCACCCTAACCAAACCAACGGGTGCCTTAACCTGTGGAGAAAGAAACCATGAACACGAATTCCATTCCGACCCTCGCCTTCGACAAGAACGCCATCGTCAAGGGCAAAGTCACGTCCGTCGCCGAGTACGGCTTCCAAGTCTCGGTCACCGAGGTCAACGGCGTCGCCTTCACCGGCAACGTTCGCGCCCTGCTGGTGAACAACCAGGTCTCCGGCAAGACCGACGAGGACCGCAACGCGCGCATCAAGGGCGGCATCAAGCTCGGCGACATCATCGAGGGTCTCGTCACCCGCGCGGAAGTCGTCGACGCGAAGAACCCCGGCCTCAAGGGCAAGAAGATCGCCCAGTACGCGATCTCCGAGCGGGCTCTGATCGCCAAGCGCGGTCGCGAGAACCGCGAGTCCCGCGAAGCCGTCGAGGCCGCCATCCTCGCGCTGCCGGTCGGCACCGAGGTCACGGGCGTCGTCATCGAGAACCGCCCGGGTCTCGGTGCGTTCGTCGAGATCGCCGACGGCCCCGCCAAGGGTCGCCGCGCGCTGATTCACGTCAGCGAGGTCAGCGATGACCGCTCGAAGGACGTCCGCGACGCCATCCTGTCCGAGATCGAGGTCGGCACCACGGTGACGGCCAAGCTCAGCAAGTCCGGCCGCAACGCCAAGGGCTTCCTGGACATCGGTCTGAGCCTCAAGGACGCCTCCCGTGCCCAGCGCGCCGAGCGCGAGCGCGAAGAGGCCGACGAGTACGAGAACGCGCTGCGTGACCGCTTCCCCGAGGGCTGCGACACGACCGGCAAGAACGCGCGTTCGACCGAGGACGGCATCGTGGTCGACATCGCCGACGGCGTGGAAGCGCTGCTGGTGAACGTCGACGGCTCGCTGTCCGACAGCATCCTGCGGTGCAAGAGCACGCGAGTGCGCTTCACCAACGAGGTGCGCAACGGTCGTCTGGTGGTGGAGAAGGCGTAAGCCTCACCCGCCAACACGCGGCTGTTTCGGTAGGTCTGGAGCGGCTAGGGTCTCGCAAGGGACCCTAGCCCGCTCATCTCGGCAAACGGCTTGAGTGGTGCTAGAGCCGTTTGAAGTAAGCACCGTGAATCTATCTCTAACCAAGGCCAGCCGGTCAAACAGATGGGCGTGTGCTCGTCGACCGGCTCCACCTTCCGTCTCGCTTAACGGCGGACGGAAAGAAAAAAACAAGGAGAAATCTCATGGTACAAGGTATCGTCATCCAACAGCGCACGGGCAACCTGGTCGTTTCGTCCACGGTACGCGCTTCTCGCAGCGGCATCGCTCGCTACGAGGCCCTCGAAGACGTCATCGAGCAGAAGCAGGGCAAGGTGATCATCGACGAGTCCGCTCTCAGAGAGGGCGACTACGTGGTGGTCATCATGACTGCCAAGAACGAGGCGTCCGGCAAGGTGGTTCGCGAAAAGACCACCGCCATCTTCCCGGCGCAGCTTGCCGTCGTGGAAGCGAGCACCATCACGCTGCCCTCGGGCACGGTGGTCGACAAGGACTCTGGCGTCCAGGTCGTCTAACCGGCGTGGTTCACCGCTGAGCGCGAAAAACTGGGTTGAGGATGGGCACCACCCCTGGTGTCTATACCTCAGCCCAGTTGCTCAGCACTGGCATTCCGCGGAGGAGCGCATGCTCCTCTGTCGGTTTGCTTTTTTTAAATTGGAATACTATAAAAAGCAGTAGTAAGGGGTTGCAGTCGTGGAATTTCTTTCGCCATGCGGTTACTGCTGTGGTTGTCATCGCTGCGGTTCAGATGGTTTTCTCCGCATAGCGAAAATTCTAGTGGGGGCTCTCAGAGTTTCATTCAATGAACTATTATTGGGAAACGATTCAATTAGATAGATTGTTTTTGTAGATCTGGTTTTTCAAACCGCGATCGAATGTTTTTCCCAACCCGCCCTTCTTGTGCAACTCAAACTCACACACAAACTCCTGATCATTGTGGTCTTGCCGCTGATGTTTGAGCTTGGCTTCGTATTTGTTTTGTCTGAGCTTTTGCACAAAGCAGAAGTCGAACTGAATAAAGAAACGCACAGCAAGGCAGTGATTGCCGAGAGCAACGAGCTTGTGAAAAACATCTATGACACGTCTTCTGCACTTGTCGCCTATGCGGTCAGTCCTTCTCAGCAAGTGACTGCCGAATATTTGCGAAGGGTGGAACTTATTCCTACGCGGCTGCGTTCGTTGGAATTACTCGTTTCTGGAACGCCGCGGCAGAAAGCGGCTTTTGATGAAGTTTACGCTGCGACAAATAAGGCGCTAAGCCTGCTCAAGTCCATTAAAAACGATTTGGACGCTGGAGAGAATGCGCACAGTCTGGCTTCCGCTGGGTCTTTGCGCAAGCGTGTTACAGCATCGGTTGGCGCGCTCATTCAACATATTCACGATCTGATCGCAGATGAGCGTCAGATTGAAGAAACTGCTCCGCAGCAGCAAGCGCGTTTTCGCTCTTTGATTGTTTCCTGTCTTGTCGGCGGATTGGTTTTGAACATCCTCCTCGCAATCGCCATGGCGCTGTTCATCTCCCAGAGTACGGTCAATCGTTTGCGTGTTCTCATGGACAACACCAGGCGCATGGTGGGGCGGCAGCAGTTGAATCCTGCTGTTGGAGGAACCGATGAAATCGCTCACCTTGATGCCACCTTCCATGATATGGCGCGGGAATTGGCGCAGGCTGAGAAACAGAAGCAAGAAGTCATTTCGATGGTCAGTCACGATTTGCGTAGTCCCTTAATGTCGTTGGATTTCTCTTTGACGCTCATTGGCTCTGGCAAGTACGGCGAGTTGAATGAGAAAGGTTTGAAAGAATTGAGTTCGGCGGAAATCAGTGCCAAGCGGCTGATTCGGCTGATCAACGACCTTCTAGACATTGAAAAGATTGAATCCGGCAAACTCAATGTTCTCAAAATGCCATTGGAATTTCGAACTCTTGCAGAACATTGCACTGATGCTGTGCGCGCTTTGGCTGTTTCCAAAGAGATCGAACTCGTTATCGAAAGCAAAGATGAGATCGAATTTCCAGGTGATGGAGATCGGCTTGAACAAGTGATTATCAACCTGCTGGGCAACGCCATTAAGTTTTCACCGAACAATTCGAAGGTGATTGTTCGGGGCGAGGAGAAAGAGCGTTGTGTCGAGATTCGCGTTATTGACTCGGGTCCCGGAATTCCTGCCGACTATAAGAAGAAAATCTTCGAGCGATTTCAGCAAGTTTTGCGAGGCGACGGCAAAGAAAAGGAAGGCACCGGACTTGGTCTGGCAATCTCCAGGGCTATCGTAGAAGCGCATGGCGGCACGATTGGCGTGGATTCTGAAGACGGTAAGGGAAGCAGTTTTTGGATCCGCTTGCCGGATGCCTAACCTACATATAAGAAGCTGAACCAATGTTTGTAATACAACGCATCGAGCCTCAACATTCTTCGATTGACGTAACTGTTTTGCCCGAGCAAATGCAGTTCACAAGCCCGGTTGCAAGTGCGATAGCAAAAATGCATGTGAACGAAATGGCGTTTGTTATCCGCGATGCCGGAGTGAACGTCGGTTTCTTCACTCTGAAACCTTCAGACAGCGACGTCATCGATCAGCTTCGCTCGGACGAACGTGTGACGTTGCAGTCATTTATGATCGACGCGCGTCAGCAAGGAAAGGGTTATGCGAAGAAGGCGATGCTGCAATTACCAGCGCTTGCTCGTGAATACTTCCCGCACATCAAAAGCATCGGGCTGTCGGTAAATTGCCGCAACCAAACTGCGTATCGGCTATACGAGAAATACGGTTTTCGAGATATTGGCGAAATTTATCACGGCGGTTCTGCAGGACCGCAGCACATCATGGTGATGGAACTGGTTCATGAACTAGCGTGACGCCATGCGTCGACCGGTCTTGCTTCCGCGCATCGTACTTTTCGCTTCTGCAAACTGTTTCTAAACTACGGATCAATCCGATAGCCGACGCCATGAACAGTCTTGATGGGCGGCTCTACGCCTTCCATGGTCAGCTTCTTTCTCAAGTTTTTGATGTGCGTGTAGATCGTTTCACTAGTTGAATCCGAATCCGATCCCCACACGTTCTTCAACAGCTCATCAGGACTTACGACTTTTCCAGGGCGTCGCATCATGTATTCCAGCATGGCAAATTCGCGCGGTTTCAGCGGCACCTCGACATTGTTCAACAACACTTTGCGGCTAACAGTATCAAGTTCCAGAGCACCTGCATTGAGTTTTACCCCAGAGAAATTTTGCGGACGCCGCTGCAATGCTCTCAGTCGCGCAGACAGCTCGCGCGCGTCAAAGGGCTTCGTCAAATAATCGTCAGCGCCGGCATCGAGACCGCGCTCTTTGTCGTCGACGCTGTCTTGCCCGGTGAGGATTAGTACAGGCGTGATGCCGCCCTTCGAGCGGAATTTTCTAAGCACATCAATGCCCGTCATGTCCGGCAATCCGAGGTCGAGAATGACAACCTCGTACTTGAAATCTTCCAGCTTTTCGCAAGCAATGGTGCCCGTGTTAGCGTGCTCGACAATGTGCTTCTCCGACTCAAGCCATTCGAGAACCCGGGTTGCCAGGGTTGCGTCGTCCTCAACTAAAAGTATTTTTGCCATCTGCACAGAATCCGAGCGGTCGCCTGCATATGATAGCAGCGCCGCCGAACTGCGGACGAAGTAGTCCGCAGCCTGGCCGGAGCCCGGCCGGAGCGCTGGCTTCTAGCCGGCATTTGATTTCCGCGCTTGCGTATTAGTGTAATCTTGTCCATAGAGAAAACGGGTTTTTTGAGTTGCGCGGCAGATTTTTAGTTGTTTTTTCACTGACGATACTGCTGGGCGGATGCTCGGCTGGCAGTGCGGACTATGACGCGCGCTTTCTCGAAAAGTATTTGCTCGACGGAGAGAGAGCATTGCAGGAAAACGATGCGGAGAGAGCGGAGCGCTTATTTCGCTTGGCTGTTTCGCATGGTGAGAAACTCGGCGCAGGTAATTGGAAACTGGCTTTGGCTGAAGGGAGATTGGGTAAGGTTCTTGCCTCGGAAAATCGCGATGCCGAAGCAAAAACTGTCCTCGCCTCCTCCATCTCGCACTTTCGCGCGGCAAACGCTAGCAATACTGAAAGTGCCAACTTGGTCGCAAAAGAACGCGGAGAAGCGGATGCGTTGCTAGGTTTGCTGCTATTTGATAGTGGCGACGTGAATGGTGCACGTCCATACCTCGAAGAGTCTGCGGTTACTCTTGCGCCGTTTTGGTCTCAAGCTAAAGAAGAACGAGAGCGAGACACGCTCGCTGGAATTGGCTATGCAAGAGCTTTGTATGGACTGGCGCGAATTCGGGAGTACGATGGAGATGCGACAGGCGCTGCGAAAAATTATGAAAGCGCGCTATCTGTGATTGATGAAGAGCGCATCTCCGTGCCGATTCGTGAGGACATCGCGGCAGCTTACGCTAAGTTTCTCACAAAGATTGGAAAGAGAGGCGAAGCCGAAAAGGTTGAGGAAAAGCAAGAGGCTTACGCGAAGTTCAACCCTGGTGGAACAAAAGCAATAGCCCGAGATGCCTGGCGAGAAGCTTATAACAAAGGACGTGAAACGGCTAGAGATAACGATTACGTTAAGTCGGACCAATATCTTGCCGAAGCCGCAAAGCAAGTGAAGCTGTACGATAAAAAAGGCGAAGACACATTGCAAACGCTTTTCGAGTGGTCGCGCACAAAGCAGCGAATGAATGATGCTGTCGGCGCCGATAGATTGTTGAAGGAGGCAGAAGCGCTGGCCATCAAAGTCGGCGGACCGCGCAGCGTTCAATTCGACAATTTTATGCAAGCGAAAGACCGCGTTCTTAAAATGCAGCGCAAATATGATGAGCAAGAAGTTCTCCTCAAAGAGCAGGTGAAGCTTCGGGCAGAGCTGCGCGGCAAGGATAATTTCCATGTTGGCGAAACCTTGAAGCGCCTTGCAGCATGCCGGTTTCATTTGAACAGGCTGCCCGAGGCAATTGCTGACATGGAGGAAGCAATTCGTATTTTTAAGAAAAACCCGCAGCGCAATTTTAAGGAACTCAGGGAAGCGTACGATGAGTTGATCCCGATGCTCGAGAAATCCGAAGATCCAGGCGCAGCCGAGGAAATTCGCAAATATAAGTTCGAGCGCGCGGTGCTTCGTCGCGACATCATCAAATGGGATTCACAAAAACACGCGGACTAGTTTGCTGTTCAGGATTCGTTCAGACTGCGCGAGTTACATTACTGCCATCGCCGCAATTTGCAGCCTGGAAGCCAGCGGCGAAACATCTTCACAGCGAAGGGGAAGTGGATTGGCGGGCTCAAGCGTAGGTCATACCAGCCTGCATGACTGAAGTTTGAGCTGGCCCGTCCCGTTCATTTTCCACATTCGTTTTTAACTGACTAATTTTTGTCAACTTCAACAAAGGGAAAAAACGGTCTCCGGACCGTTTTTTGCTGCTAGCGAGATGAAATTAGTGCAGTATTTTGAACACGCGCAGTAGTCCATAAACAGTACCGACGCCCAGCCCAAACTTAAGCCAATCTTCAACTCTTTCCGGCGTGGATTTCTGTTCTTTTTCGCGTTCCGGCGGATCAGTCCAAACTTTGTTTTTTGCGGCGTTGAATAGGTCTTCGATCAAAAGAGGGCTTCTTCTACCGGCATTAAAGTCAACAATACTCTCTGGCGCGCAATATCTTTCAAATTGGAAGGCGGTAAAATCCGCATCAAACTCTAAGGCAACCTTTTCGATTAATTCGTCTGCATCTATGCCAACAATCCCCAAGGCATCAACATTGCTGTTCATGTGCAGTATATTGCGATCGTGATTAGATACTTCGACAACTATGTCAAGAATTCGGTTGTAGATAACTAAGTCTTCGGAAGACAGACTTTGCATGCAATGAATTCTCCATTATTTACCGATTATGCGTCCTGCCCGCTTATTGGGGTTGCTGATTAAAACATGACGCCCGGTTAGCTGCCGGTCATGAAAAACGTGTCTCCGATGCCTAGGGGGCTGATAGTAGTCGTTATGTTGCATCACCTAAGTATTTTTCCTGTGCGGTAACTCGAAAATGGCGCTGAGATCCGTCTATTCTGCATACTTCAAACTCAGCGCCCCGTTCTCGAAGAACCCGCTTAAATTTCCTGACTTTATCCTTGCCCCAAACCCCCCGGTACTGTTTGGGCGGATCTTCCAGATCATCTGCAATTAGAAATCCTCCAAAAAGCTCGGCAAATTCATCTCGGTCTATGTATGAATCGACAAAGGGTCGTTCCGCGTCAACGATGTGCGTTTCTTCCTCGCCGCGTGCGTGTGGCGTGTGAGGCAATTTCTTTTGATACTCATAGAGCTTGTTCATGGGGCCACTAGGGCTGGGGCTATTATGTTTCGTCCGGAGAATTTACACACGCTGCTTTCATCAGCTTTGTAATCGTCTCTTCCGAGGCAATCAAATTTGTGAGTATTCGCTGCACTGCATCCGACCTGTTTTCTTCGGTCAAAGTCTCTGATCGTCTCGCTAGTAATTTTGCATATCCAGACGCTGCGGTAATACTGATTTTCGCATCGTGAGATAACTCAATTACGCACTTTTCTAAATGTTTTAAACGTTCGTAATCGCTTTCTGAATCAGAGTTTTCTGACATATTTCCACTGCTCCTTTCATGCGGCATTTCAGTCAGGATTATTGAAACCTCCGGGCTGGTTGTCCTCCCATTCGGCGATGAATCCATTGATGACCATTGAAAATATGACCATAAAGAACGTCATCCAAATCGGACAATGAAAAAAGAAGCTGATCAGTCCCGAGATTAGAAGCGCAATGCTAACGCCTATCACAAACGCCCGTATGTCGAATTTGTGGCGGAGGAGTTGCTTTAGTTTCTCTATTTTGCTCATATCCTGATTTAACCACGAGTGTTCGATACGGCTGATCATGCTGCATTCATCGTGCCAAACTTCCCCAGTTGCACTCTTTGATGATATTCGCAATGACTTTACGGCCGAACTTCCAGAGAATTACGTAGAACACTGTCAAAAAGGTAAATCCGTACAGTGCCGTCTTGAAACCTGCATCAAGCCCGGTCTTGTGACCATGGTAAAGCGCAGCAATTGAGATGCCCAATATCGAAAGCAGTTGAACTAGACACCAACAGCGAGCGCCCCACATCCAAAGAACAGGATGCGTCTTCCGGCGCTTCCAAATGAACATCCAAGTCCAAGTCCAGGCAAAAAGTATGCAGTACAAAGGCAATATGTAAGGCATCCATTGCGAATTGCTGGACATGTTTCACCTTGGCTCATGAGTCAATTGCGTGGAAAAGAGTCCTGCAAGCCCGTGGTGAACCTTTTTCAGATCACTAGACGCGTGTTAAGCAGCACGGGCGTGCTCAGACATTTCCAATATACCGTGGCAGCCGCTTGTCAGTGGCTGATAGTGATAATGATGTTTCTAGGGTAGAAAACGCTTTGGAGCTTCTTGTCGGCGTTTTGAGTTCTTGATTTTGAGACGCGTCATAAAAAATGAAACCACCACTATTTCTGGGGTAGGCGTGAGCAATTTTTTTGCCCGCGAAGAGGAAAGCCCGAAAACCTCGCGAAGATTAGCGCGCTCTTAACGGGTGCGATAGCTTTACTAACTCGTTTTAATGTTGAAAATGCCCGAAACAGCGTCGGGCGCGCGCGCGCGCGAATGTGTTTCTGGATGTAAAGAGGTTCTTGTATACAAAACTTTCTTAGGTGATCGTAAAAGTCTTTGCTTACTTAAAGACATCTCTATCTCTCCCAATTCATCAGACCCAAGCTTCCTCCAAAACAACAGCCATGCGACATTCGCGCCCTTTCCTCTGGTCTTCGGTCCAGGGCGATTAAGTCGTGGTGCCGTTTTTGGTTGGCGAGGTTAGTAAATCTGAGAAAAAGGAGTGACTGAGATGCAGAGCTTTTGACGAAAGTCTCTGGCTCAAATGGCGGACCTTAAGGTGGCAACAACGCTCATCTGAAGGGTCTAGGTATCAACCTGGTTAAACTCAGGAGATCAACATGAAAGCATTTCGTGTACGCGGCGAAGGTGAAGTGGTTGCTGGCCTCGGCTGGAAGGGAATGGACGGCACTGCCTACATCCCGGTCGGCGGCAGCAATCGTCCCTACGTCAGAGTTTCGCCGAAGCTGGCCACTGCCAGCGAACGCGAAGGCAGCGTGTTCGAGGTCGACTTCAAGGTCGATGGCGAAGGCGGCATGGAGCTCGTTCCGACCGTCGACGTCGCCGACAAGGATGGTGTTCGTGGTCAGTGCGCGCTCATCGTCATCCCCACGGGTGGCTTCGAGTTCCACTTCACCCCTGACCAGCTCGCCGTCAACCCGCGCTGCGGCAATGCCTGCCGCGTCGTCGTCCTGCAGCCCGGCGAAGAGATTCGCGCCTTCCCCAAGGTGCGCACTCATGCCGAAGCGCTGAAGGCGAAGGTGCTGGCACTGCGCTACGACGGCTCGGAAGTCACTTTCCAGGTCGCCTGATACCACGTCGCAAGATGTGTTTGGTTAGAAGCAGGGCGCAGGTGAGCAGCAATGTTCATCGGCGTTCTGCTTGCGGTCTGCTTCGGCGGACTTCAAGAACAGCGTACGCGCATTTCGTGCGTGCGTAACCCACTTGCCGGGCGGCTTGTTTCTTCCGCCTTGCTAGTAGCGAGACACGCTCAGCAAAAGCTGTTTCGCCAAAAACACTTCACAGGAGCTTAGACATGAAGAGTCTTCGCCTTGCAACGATCATCGCCCTCCTGGGCGTCCTTCTCTCCGGCTGCGCTGGTATGCAGCTGGGTCCCAACACCACCACCGGCATCGGGGTCGGCGCCATTGGCGGTGCCATCCTCAACCGGGACAATCCCGCCGCCGGCGCCATCATTGGCGGTGCAATCGGCGGCGCGGTTGGCTCGGCGGTCGACAACGACCAGGGCTATCACAGCGGTCCGGTGTACAACGGCGGCTACGGCGGTCACGGCGGTTATCGCAACCGCTGCGACTGGCGCTGCCAGGACGAGATGGCTCGCCGCGAAGCGATTCGCCGCGAGGAACTCCGTCGCCAGTACGAGTGGCAGGAATACTGCCGCTACAACTACCGCCGCGACTACCGCTGCCGTCGCTAAGCAGCGGCGCTGCCTCTAATCTCTGAGGTGGCAAACTCGAGGGAGTGGTGGGGCAACTTGCCACTCCCTTGAGTGCTTTTGGTGCGGTGCCTTCGGAATCAGCCGACGGTGCCGAGTCCAAACAGCTGACTACAAGTCGGCTGTAAATAACTGAACTTCAACAAGGAGTAGGAACGAATGAGTCATTCGTCCGACCGAATTTCGCTTTGCATTGGCGGACATTTCGAGCTGGATGCGACCCCTCCGGGGATTCGCAGCATGCAAGAAATCGTCAGCGCTGATGGCGGCTGCGACCTCCTCGCCATCGCCGGCAAGGGACTGCTTCCGGTCCCCACTGCCGACGTCCTGGTGCGGAGCATCATGTCCAACGTCGACCGACCCGACACCGTCGGTGAAGGCGACGACCTGGACAAGTGCTGTGGCTGCGGCGGCTGCGACAAGAACGAGTCGTAGTCTTCTGCAGTCACTGACTGCATGAATCGTGGGCGGATGTTCGGGAGTGAGGCTAAACGCTTCGCTTCCGGCATTCGCCCACACCTGAAGTCGGGAATGGGTCCCGACCATCTTAGATAGGTGTTTGCCATGACTTTGCAAACTGAATCCAAGCGTCCGGCGCTGCGGCTCATCGTCACCGAAGAGCCCAAGCTGTGCGCTCGCCGCAATGCCGTGCACGAAGGTACGGTCGATGGCGAAGTCGTCGATCCGTTCTGGCAGAGCGTCTTTGCTCTGGTCAAGCATCTGAAGAGCGAGTACGGCCGCGTCACCTCCGAGCGCCCTTGCGAGGGTCCGTGCGTGAAGGTGAACATGAAGCGCGGCAGCACGTTCGACCAGATCGAGCAGGCGCTCAAGATGCTGCGCGACGAAGGTTGGGACCACTTCCCCGCCATGCTGCACAGCTCCGACCAGATCTATCTGCAGAACTTCCAGAGCTAAGGCGCTGGCAGCTCACGATTACCGGCTCGGGCAATTCCGCCCGAGCTTCTCAGAACGATAAGGATGACGACGATGTCAGTTCAAAAGGCTGTGCGGGGCGGTTTGACGCTGCATGTCAACGACGCGCCGCAGTTCAGTAACCGCCGTTCCGGCCTGTGCCTTGCCACCGAAAGTGGTGCGGTTGTCGATGCCTTCGCGCTCGGCGTCAGCACTCTGGTCGGCAGGCTCAAGCAGGACCACGACCGCATTCTCGCGGGCGACCCCGGCGAAGGTCCCGACGTGCTGTTGACGATTCCCGCCGACTGCACTCGCGACGAAATCGCCGCGGCGAAGAAAGCGTTGAAGGAGGACGGCTGGGAAGTTTGGCCCGGCGCGCTCCGCAACGACCACCAGATCTACCTCGGCTACTACGGGGCATGATCGCGTTCACCGCAGGGGCAACTTGCAAAATGTGCGTAATGCGCAGGTTGCCCCCGCAGATCTCGGTTTCAAAAATCCGAGTGAATGAGCCAGCCTCAGCATCTCGCGGTGCTGCCGCGCGATTCTCAGACTGGTTCTCTGCGAACTATGCAAAGACGAGAACTAGTTGTGGTCGGTGTTTCGCAAAAGTCACATCAAAAGTCTGACAATGCTTTTCTCCGATCTGAATAAACGTCGCGACAAATCCTTTGACGCGACGCTCCATACAACTGCGCCCGAATGCTAGTTCGCATTCGGTTGCCTCAGAACAAGGTTTAAAACAATGAGCAGGTCCTATCGTTTCTCGCCCGAGTCCGGTGCCAACAACACCGGAGGCAAGCGTCAGAACGACCGGCGTTACACCCGCCGCGAGAGCCGTCTGATTCAGCAGCTCGCTGAAATCGCCGACTCGTTCGTTCCGCCGCTGAGCACCGAGCCCCTTCCGCGCCTTGCGGGTGGCTTCGGTTCGGAGCGTCACTTCAGCAATCCTGCCAACCAGGCGCGCAGCTCCTAGAGTGTTCGCCCTAATCTAACCTGACAAGCCAAGCCTGGGCGCAAGTTCGCTTGCGCTCAGGCTTGGTAATGCTTTCGAACTATCTCGCTGCCGGATTGTGTTCGGCGTTTTTTAGGCAACGAGAGCAAGCGGCCGGATGCTGCTTGGCTCAAGAGTAGGAGATGTACCATGCGTGTTTTGATCATCGAAGACGAGCCGCTGAACCAGATGATTTTCGAGGATGCGCTCGTGGATGCCGGTCACGAGGTCACGGTCATTGGCGGAGCGTCCCTCGAGGGCGGTCAGCTGATCGGCTTCGGCAATGACGGTGACCTCACTCTCGACCTGACGAAGTTCGACTTCGCCGTGGTCGACGGCAATCTCATCGGCGACATGAAGGGCTGGGAGATCGTTCCCCTGCTCGTCGCTGCCGGGATCACCTGCATCGGCATCAGCGCTGACTGCAACGACAAGATCGTTGCCGCCGGCGCCAAGGCCGCGCATGCCAAGCCCTTCTCCATCCGGCTCCTGCCGGAGGCCATCGAGAAGCTCTCGATGGCGGGCTAGTACTTCGCCGCGTCGGCCAGACTGACGCGCGCGTCGTACGCAAGGTTGACTCATCATGCCGGGCTGGGTTTGCTCTCCACCCAGCCGGCTTTGTTTCACAAGGAGAGACGTTGGAGATTCAGGATGACTGCAAAGGTTTCTCTTGCCTCGACCGCCGACTCGTACAGCTTCCTGTTGCCCGTGCTCGGTTTCGCCAATCGCGCTGACGCCGATCGGTACATCGAGCAAGCAACCGCCGGCGCGGAGCACTTCGCCTTCGGCGACAGCTTCGAGCCGCTGCACCTCTCCTCGCGGTCGTACGTCGCGCCCTTCGGCGCCCGTCACGACGACTGGGAGACCAACCGCGTGTTCGAGGGTCCGATCATGTCCAAGCCCGGCTGGTTCAAGCTGCGCGATAAGGGCACTGCGAAGACCCCGGGCTCGTACAATCTGGTTCTGATGGTCGAAGGAGTGCGCTCCTACTTCCGTCACGTCCAGCATCGCGCCAAAATCGCGCCGTACATGTATCGCCTCGCCGAAGGGCTGCGCGACTGCTATGCGGTGTGGAGCGGCTTCGACGGTCGCGACCTGATTCCGGTGATGTCCACCGGCGGCAGCGACAAGGAGCGGGCTGGACAGCGCGTTTTCGCTGCCCGCTCGGCGCGCGGTGTTCTCTATGCCCGTGCTGCCAACTACGGCTCGAACGGCGAACTGACGGGCTACACCCTGCGGGCGGCTCTCGTCGAGTTCAGCGTTCTCGACCGTGACCCGGCTCGCGACGACATGCTGCGCGTCACCGTGATGCGGCAAATCGCGCATTCTTACAAGGCGGACAAAAAGCCGGAGGTCAGCAGAGACCATCTGGACGACGCCTGGAAGAAGCTCATCGACCGCGCCGAATCCGGCTTCAACCGCTGGTGCCGTGAGGTGCCCGAGGATGTCGAAGCCTGGCGGCAGATGTTCGTCGAGCAGTCCGCGAAGGCTCGCGCCGAACGCGAACTGCAGCTTTCCAGCCGGCGCTCCGAGAGCTATCGCTCTCAGGTCGAAGGCATGGACTGGCAGGCGGCTCTCGCTGACGTGAAGGAGGCGTGGCAGCTCGAAGTCGTGGTCGACGTGCACTGCGGCACCAAGTTCGACGACTCGCAGCATCGTTGCGACTCGAATGGACACCGCGTCGGCGTCATGCTGTCGCGTGTCGACGATGCTGAGCGTCGTGACGCGCTGCGCAAGATGGTTTCGGACTTCGTCGCGCCTCGCGACAAGCTCTGGAGCTACACGGGCGACTGACCGCAAATGCGACCGGTTGCACCTCGACGTGCAGTCGGCTTCCACTGAAAACGGGATGGAATGTAGCTTTTCGCTACTTCCATCCCAACTTCTTTTTTTGTTTCACTGTGATACTAAAAAGCGTAGTAGGGCTCGAAAAGGGCGGAGCACCGGCGATTCTTGTCTTCACCGATGCTCTGTCGCTGTCTTTCATTTTTGAATACGTATTACTGGCTTACAACCTGATTACCGACTAACGCGGGAATCCGTCCATCTCATTGAGTTCTTTAGCCACGATCTTGCGAGCTTTGTTCTTCACTTGTTCTGCGGCTTCGTGGTCGTTTGCTTGTTCCAGCATTTCTGCTTTCGCATTCAATTTTTCAGCCTTCTTCAATTCATCGCCGCGAGCGGTAACGACCGGCTGTGCCGTCGGTTTCGGAATTGAAAGCTTTTCTTTCAAACTGTCGATCATGCGCGAAAACCTTGCCATGCAGCCATCTCCGGCCATCTTTTGGTGTTTCTCACAGCAGTGCTGGTCGCGCTTGGTCTCCAGTGTGGCGATCATTTGCTCTATGTAGATTACGTCCATACTGCTCTAACCTCGCTTTCGGCGTCCTGATGTGCCGTTCCTGTGTTTGGGTCACTGGTAGGACGCGGGAGGTAGCTTCAAGTTCCAAGTGATATTGGATTAGCGTCAAAAACTATTTGTACGGTTAATTGCAATGGCACGTGTGAGCTGTTTGAAACTCTCCAGATCCTTTGAGAGTTCCTGATCTTTCGGCAGCGCCTCGAGGAGGTTGAGGCGCCGCCTCGGATCAACTGATTCCAATTAAGTTTCACTCTGTTTTGCGTTCAACTAGACGTTCACTCATGCGTTATGTTATGCGTTCAGCGAATGCCAAACTTGAGGAGCTGCAACTACTTGTTGTTCGCGACCTTGAGTGTTCTTGAAACGCAGATAGTCGCGGTAGTTGTCGACCACCGATTGAACAACATCGTACGAGGCGCCAGAGTTGGTCAAGTTTTGGATGGTGTCTTCGAAGTGTTTGGAAACTTCGTCGACCTGGGCATTGGCATCAACACCTTGCGGAAGCTGCGGAGCTGCCGAGCGGGCGAGTTCTTGAACTTGCATGGTGCCGGGCAACCATGAAGTGATCGGTGCTTCGTCGTTGGATTTCGTATCTCTTGCATGTGCCGCGAAAACTGCGACATCTTTGAGCTTGCTGACCACTTTGGCTGGCTCATCATGTGTTGCCGGTGCAGCTGCGTGTGTTGTAGCCGGCATCATATTGTAGGAGATCGCTTGAGCTGGTGCGCTGTGCTTTGCGTATGCAACTTGCTCAACGTTGGTCGGCATCGGGTGAGCGATAAGCTCGTTGCTATTGGCTCTCGGAGGCAATGGCATGGGTGTCATAGACGCTACATCTTGGACAGTTCTTGCATGCTGTTTGTGCACGGGAGTTTGTGCAAGATAGCCTTCAGCTTGTGCAGTGTGCGATTCAAATGCTGGCGGCAATGCCATTGCATTAACGTGTGCAACCGGCTTGGCGAGCACTGTTGCCGGTTGATGCTGTGCAGTATGAATTGGAGCCGGATGCGAATCGATTGCTGCTACATGGCGGGTGTCAGCTGCATTGTAGGAAGCCTTAGCGTAAACAGGTGCTGCGTTGTGCTTCACTTGCTGCGCTGGTTGTACGTGGTGCGCTGGAGCTGGTGCGGTTTTTGCGACCAACGGCATAGAGCTGATTGCAGCTACTTTTGCCGGATCTGCTGCGAGTTTTGCGTGTTCTGCTTTCGGGAATTGGTCGAGCGATGCGACGTTTTGAACTTCCGGTGCGCCGCTTTCGCTGTTGCCGTATACAACCGGAGTTGCTTCGTAAGCGTAGGAGCCGCCGGAAGTGGATGCAACGTAACCTGTTGAGCCAACTCCGCCTCTTATGCCTGTTTCACCGACTTGTGCAACTGGCATTGCGCTGTAGGATTCGACAGAACCTGCTTCAGCTTTGCCGTAGTATGAAGTACCGCCGCCGTTGTTGCCTGCGACTGCCACTTGTACACCGTTGCCTGCTGCCGAGCGGACATTGTTTTGCTCTGCAACATAAGCTGCGACACGAGCGCGTTCTGACTCTGCGGCTTGGTCTTGGAAGGCGACGCGTTGGGCATCTGTTGCGGCATTTGCGCCACTGGTAGCATCAACTCCGCTGCCTGTTGCGCCCGGAACTGCTGCGAGCATTTGCATAGAACCGCCAGCTTCAGCCGGTGGCAATGAGCTCATGAGGGACATGCCGTAAGGTGTTACGGTGCTTGCGAGCGCTTGGCTGTATACGCTGGAGTTGCCGAAGGTCAAATCTGTGTTGACTTTGCCGTCCTGGATAACTTGACCGGTAGCTGCGTTTGCGGAAGTGTTAGCAACCAACGAACGATAGCCATTGGCGTCGTAAGAGTACATTGGTTGAGCGCCTTCGCCCGGGAGGACGTCGAACTTGCCTGCCATGTCTTTTGCTGGTGGCATGCTGGCGAGGTAATCGTTGGCGGCTGCTTTGTCGAAATCAGCGCCGACAGTGCCGAACGAAGGGTTGAGTGCATCGCCGTTAGGGCTGTAGGAAGCGAACATTGCACCGCTTTTTGGAACATTTACATCGCCGCGGAATGCCGGGGCAGGGCTGACTTTAGGAGGAACAGGAGCGGAGTTGCCGCCATCTGCTGGGACATTGCCACCAGGTGCGCTGCCGCCACCTTCTGCGCCGTCGCCTTCGCCGCCCTCTTCGGAGCCGCCACCGCCGCCGCCACCACCGCCGCCACCACCTCCGCCGCCTTTAGCAGCTTCTGCAGCGATTTTTTCACCGAGTTCCATCGCTTTCATACCGGCTGCTTTCACCAATCCGGCGAAGTCGAAAGCGTGCTTGACACTGGCTGTAGCAAGGAAATTGAGTGCGGTCATGAAGAACAAACCAGTATCGTCGGTTCCTTTAAACGCGGCGATGAGCATGATGGTTGTGTGCCAGAAAAGGCTCCAGCAGCACAGGGAAATGACACCTTCAACCCAGTTGGGGAAAGCATCGCGCAATGACTTGACTGGGTATACCCAGAGACCTGCCATGATCGGTCCGACAAAGAAGAGGTAGTACATGAATGCCATTTGGAACGCGCAGCAAATAGCCCATGCTGTGCAAAGTCCGGCATTAGTGGAATACAAAACTGCGCGTGCAGCGATAGCGCCTGCGGGCATGGCTGCGTCGTCGCGAGTGGGGGGAACCATGAGAAGTCCGACGCAGGGGTCAACCAATTTGCCCCAGAGGTGACCTTCAGCTGCAGAGAAAATACCTTTGCCGACTGGGACGAGAACTGCCGGAGGAACCTTCATCGATCCTTCGTTTTCTGCACCATTTCTTGTGCTGAATGCGCGAATCTCTGCGCAGATAGCATCTTGATACATATTAGTGCCGAACAAGCGCTGATATTCGCTGCTGACTGTGTATTGAACGCTGTTAGCGAAGTCGATGCCGTAGTTGACTACTAAGTAAGAACCAGGAATGAGGAAAAGCGCGATCATCGAGCGCTGAATTCCTTCAAATGGGTTGGTCGGAGCAACAGCTGGCGAGCCGGCAGAGATGATTGCTTTTACTTGTGTCATCACTGCGCCCGGCAAGAGCAGCAGAATTGCCATAGGAACAAAGATGTTGTCGCGAATTGAATTCCACTTGTTGCCACCTTGGGTAGTGAAATTTACTAGAAAGCGAGAAGCATAGTCGATTGCTTCAATTGCTTCGTTTTTCGCGATGTCGCCAGCTGCGTTGCCTGCGGCTGTGGCTTGAGCTTGCCCACCGGCACGTGCATTTTGAGCTACGTTCTTGGGAGTGTTTTTGTCATAGTTCGCTAATTGCGATGCTGCGTCATCGACGGCAGCTACGTCCGCGTCTTGAGCTGGGCAGGTCTTGCACTTTACAGCGTTGATTACGCCTTGCGGAATGTTGCGGTTGTGGTCTCTGTCGAAGTCCTGCTGTTGCCTGTCCATGCCGGTGTTTCTCGGCCAAGCATCGGCACTTTGAGCAACGAGGAGAACTGTGAGGAGCGAGAAAAGAATTGCGGCAATTTCTTTTTCTGTTTTACGCATCGTGCAAGCCTTCGGGGTGGGGAAGAAGCGAATTGTTGCTCCGGGGGGCAGAACAGCAACCTTCCAGGTGATTTACATATTAAGGAGGCTAGTTAACAGGTGCGTACGTCCCTGTCACAATTTGGTTATGTTCGCAAGAGTGCCACCAGGTTGGCGTTTTAGCCGTTCTGGTCACCGGCGGATTTTTTCAGCTCTTGTGCCTTTTGCAATATCTTGTCGACCATTTCGCCCGGCTTGCATTCGAATGGGCAGAACGGTACGTAAGACATCATCACCAGGAAGCAGACGAACATGTAGGCTTCCCACTCGGGATTGATGTCTACGAACGTCATGAGATTTATTCTTGTAAGCATGCACAAAACAATGACGCACCACCAGAATTTCCACAATGCGATGTTTATGACCGCGTCGACCCAGTTTGCAAAGACTGGCTTAAACAGCCTTCCTACCCCTGTGGGATACACATAGAAAGCTGCGGCAATTGGACCCATACACATCAAGTAGCACATGATGGTGATTTGAAAAGCAATCAGCATCAGCAATCCGTAAGCAAGTGTCATAGAGACGGTGTTCATAACTGCTGCGAAAACTGCCTTGCCGGCTTGCATGTTGCTGGTGCCTGCTGCTTGTCCATTGAGCGGAGTCATCGACTCGCCCATTGCAGTTTTTGCCCATGCAACAAGTGCCATCACTTTCGTAGCACCTGACACTTCATGCGTCATTGCACTGCCAATGTCTGATGCATAGCTGACTATGAGTTGTGTTGCCGGGATGAGAAACACAGCGATCATCGAACGCATGATGGCAGCGAATGGCGACGTTGAATCTTCGTCTCCACCCTTGTTCACGCCAGCTTGAATCATGACCTTGAGATTCAAGATTAATGCACCAGGAAGGAGAAGAAGAATAGCCATTGGCATGAATACTTGCTTGTACATCTTCTGCACCATCCAGATCGCTTGTGACAATGGGCGAAATGGTGTGAGAGTGCTGCCGGGCGTGCCAGATGCTTCGTTGGCGACATTGACTGTCGAGGTTGGTAAAAACATAACCATGAGAGCTTGTTCGAGACCCTCTACCGAACCCGCTGCGCCAGCTTCGCCAGCGCCTTGGCATTGGCTTTGCATGCCGGCTTTTGCTGCTCCGGCCGCGGCTTCTGGCGAATCTCCGACTTGTGCTTCGATTTGCTCCTTGTATTCGGCAGCTCTAGCATAGCCACCAGCGGTGACCGGTTGTGGTGGTTCTTGCGGCTTGAGTTGGTCGTAGTTGCCCTGTTGTCCTTGGCTGTCGCATTGACCGCCAGGGCAGTTTTTCTTGTTTTGATCTTGACCTGGAACAAGCTCTACAAACATCTGGCGCATCGTACGATCAGCGGATGGTAGTGAGACATAGTAATCATTGGGATTACTTGGATCTGGTTGACGCGTTTGAGATGCATCGTTTTGCGCGCTCTTTGGATTCATCGAGTTCCATGCTTGTTGCATGAAAAATCCGCTAGTGCTTCCCAAAAAGCCGCCGCCGCCACCGCCACTTCCTCCGCCACCGGGGAGCTTTTTCTTAGAATCGGATTCTTCCTCTGCAGTTAGAATTGGGCGGCGGATGATTGGAAGCGGTCTAACACCGCCGGTTCCGCTGCCGCCTGGAGAAGTGGTTGTTTGACCGCTTGCTGCCCATCTCTGCAAGCGATTGGTGTATTCCGCGTAGTCAATTTGTCTTCCGTTGATGTACTCCTCGGACAATGCTGGAAGATCTTGTACCGGAGCAGGAGGGGTAGTACTTCCAAGCCTTGGTACTCTAGGCGCTTTTGATGAGCTGCTATTTGAACGAGTTTCTTCAATAGGCTTAAGTGTGGGGATTAAACCCGAAACAGAGCTGGTGGCGGAGCCTGAGCCATTTGCAGAACCGTTTGCAGAACCGTTGGTTGAGCCGGATACCGAGCCATTGGCGGAACCGTTCACAGAGCCATTTCCAGAACCGGATACAGAGCCGTTCGCAGAACCGTTTGTTGCAGTACCATTTGCAGAGCCGTTGAAAGCGCCGAACAGATTGCCCAGTCCAAAACCGAATCCGGCGTTTGCAGAGCCGTTGCCCGCGTTGGTGTTTGAATTGGCGTTGGATGTTGTTGTTGTGTTTGCGCTGCTGTTCGAACCAGAATCGAATTTGCCCTTCATGAATCCGCCCAGTCCGGGTGTGTTGCCTTTTCCTGAGTTGGATTTCGAGTCTTGCTTTGCCGTAGAAGCTACGCCTTTGCCAATTTTGTAACCGTGGCCGGCTGATGTCGTCGAGTAGTGGTCGCCAACTGTTTCAAAACCAGTTGCAACGCTCTTAGATCCTTTGTGACTCTTGTAGTGGTTTTTGCCCAGTACGTTCAGGTACGACAGGTTGCCGCCAACGGCGCCTTTGTTCTCGTCGTTCTGGCGGCAGGAGTTCTGCTTCTGGCTGTCTTTTGCGTTTGCACTCGTTGTGCAAGCTGTTGTCGACATGGCACAGATGGCGACTGCGAGGGCGATTGTGCGGAGGGTGGGGCGGTTCTGCAGCAAAATCGTGTACTCCAGGGGGTAGCAACTCCTTGAGAATATGTTGCGAAGTTAACGGCTTGGTGAATGCCCTGCCACAATTTCGTTATCTTCGCCGCAAACCGGCGCAGTATTGCCACCAGCCCGTGGCAGATATAGTTAAAGGGGTCTCGAGAGCGTTTTTCCATGGCAAAAGTATTACTGGCTGATGACGATTACAGCTTGCTTGTAATGCTTTCGGCATGGCTTAAGCATGAGGACCACCATGTGGTGGAAACAGCTCGCGATGGTGAGCAAGCCCTCGAACTTTTGCTCAGTTACCCGTTCGATTGCGTGGTAATGGACTGGGAGATGCCGAAGATGGACGGCATTGAGGTCTGCAAGCGCGTGCGTGAGAAGAACAAGAAAATACCTATCCTGCTCTTAACTGCTCGCGAAACCATCGAAGATCGCATTGCCGGACTGGACGCCGGTGCCGATGATTATCTGACGAAGCCGTTTGCGGCGGGTGAACTTTCTGCTCGTATAAGAACACTTCTCAGGAGAGCTAATCAGGTGGAGGTGGAGGCGATTAAGTCCGAGTCGATTGAGATCGAGAAGGCCGGGCACTCAGCGACTTTTGACGGAAAGGAGTTGAACCTGGCGCCGCGCGAATATGACCTGCTGGAATTTCTTATGCGACACCCGGGTGAAGTGTTTTCGCCGGAAGCGCTAATGGCGAGAGTTTGGCCTGATGCGGAGGATGCAAGTGTCGCGGCTGTGCGAGTCGCTGTCGGCAGAGTGCGCAGCAAGTTGACGGACGCTTCGGGAAAATGCCCGCTCACTACCGTTCGTGGCTCCGGCTATCGCTGGGATGGCAAAGAGTAGGCTTTCCTGTAACGGGCGGCGCATGCGCCACTCTGGCAGGGTGCCGCATGCGGTTCCCCTACGGAACGGGCAAGGAAATTGAAACACCTGTATGCCCTAATTTATAAGGCACTCTAAACTGCCTCTGTATGCTCTTATATATAAACTCAGAAGAAGTCTTCTTCTGAATGTTTTTATCGGAAGCTAAGTCTTTTAGATGACAGAAGAAGCTGAAAGCTCGATATCTAAAACTAAGAACAATGGTGGCGCGAGCCCGATATTTCGCTCGTCGTTGTCGCGTCAGGGCTTCATTATCATCGCGGTTCCGCTGCTGCTGTCATTTTTCTTTATCGCTGGTCTGAAGTTTCTTCTCGATGACGCGCAAGTGCAAGCTGATCGAGAAGCGCATTCCAGGCAGATTATGACTTCTGCGAATGCACTGGGAAATTCGGTTGTTTTTGCCGTGAGCGATTTTTTGTTGGACGCGATGATGCCGGAAGCATATGCGCGAACCCGCTATGAGAGCGCTATGCAAAGAGCGCGGGTGCGCATGGGTGAGTTGGAGGCGTTGTTGCCTGATGATGGTCCGCAGAAGGAAATGGCAGACCGCATGCGCCGCGACTTTGGTCTTGCCGCCAAAATAATTCAGTCGCCCAAAGCGACGGGTGAGAATGCTGCATCGGAAATGGCTGCTCGCAGCCGGTCTTTGCGCGAGATTACAAATGCTTTGCTCGCCGACACTCGGAGGATTATCGAGGCGGAGGAGGTAGAACTTAAGGCGCAAGGACGCACATTCCGCAGCTATGGTCGGCTGATTGATGCTTTTCTCCTGGTTGCCGTCGGTTTGAATATGGTATTGGCGGCGGTGCTCATGTTTGGCTTTCTAAGAAACATCTCCAAGCGGCTGCTGGTGGTGATGGATAATTCGAATCGGTTGGTTGCGGAAAGAGAACTAAACCCTCCGGTCGAGGGCGATGATGAGATCGGCAAGCTCGATAGCGTTTTGCACGAAGCTGCTGTACGCCTTAAAGAAGCCCGCCGTCGCGAACGGGCAATTGTCGAAAATGCACGCGAAGTTATTTGTTCGCTCAATGCGCAGGGGGGCGTTCTAGAAGTCAATCAAGCTTGTGTGGCGGCATGGGGATACAAGCAAGATGAGCTTGTCCGCGGTCCGATTGCCCGTATTATTCATGACCGAGACAGTGAGATGTTCTTGGGAAAGCTGTCTGAGTGCATTGCACAAAATCAAGCAGTGTCCTTCGAATGTCGCTTGATTACAGGCTCTGGCGTGCTGAGGGATGTGCTTTGGTCTATCCAATGGTCGGACGCGGAAGGGCGAGCATTTTGTGTCGTTCTTGATATTACAGAACGCAGGCGCGCTGAAGATGCCCTAAAACACAGCGAAGAGCGAATGCGTTCTGTCTTCGAAATGATGCCGCTCGCTTTGCTTGTGATGACTCCGGAAGGCAAGGTTGTTTCTGTAAATCCAGCCGCGGAGCAACACTTTGGCGTCACTGCAAATGAGCTGTCTGAGCGTCTGGTTACGGATCTGTTTCGCCAGGATAGATTGGGCGAGAAGAGAGTTGCACTTCTAGAATTGATGAATCCTCCATTGCATCCTGCTCGAAGAATATACGGGCAAAAAGTTGATGGTGGGCTCTTCCCTGCTGAAGTGATGTGCACTGCATATGATACTAGTTCGCTCAAAGGGCGATTGCTGATTGTTAAGGATGTCAGTCGTGAGTACGAGGCTGAGCGCCTCAAGCAGAGCTTTATGGCGATGGTCGGGCACGAGTTGAAGAGTCCTCTCATGTCGATTCATGTTTGCTTGCAGATGCTGGGTAAGGGGTTTTTTGGCAGCCTGTCTGAAGAAGGGCAGGAGTCTGTGAAGACAGCTGAGGAGAGCGTTCATCGATTGATTGGTCTGGTCAACGAAATACTTGATGCGGAGAAATTGGAGTCTGGTTCTATAACTATCGCGCCGCAGCAAACCAATCTTGAAAAGATATTTGATCTGGCAGCCAATGCTGTTTCCGCTCTGAGTGAGGCCCAGAAAATTCGCATCCACAAGGATCAAGTAGATGTCGCTATCACTGCCGATGTAAATAGGCTGGTTCAGGTTGTAGTCAATCTCTTGTCGAATGCAATCAAGTTTTCGCCGCCCAATTCTAAAGTGCAGCTTTACGCAAAGGTGAAAGAAGACATTGTAGAAATCAGTGTTGAGGATAATGGGCGCGGTGTGCCGAGAGAACATCAGCAATTAATTTTCGAACGTTTTCACCAGGTGTCTCCTGGTGATGCAAAGGAAAAAGGCGGAACTGGATTGGGGCTGGCAATTTGCAAAGCCATTGTCGAAGCGCATGGCGGCAGCATCGGTGTTGAAAGCGAACCACCAGGCGGAAGCCGTTTTTGGTTTACCTTGCCAAAATGAGTAAACGCGACCGCCTAGACATCAGCTTCCCTTGGAAGTTTGACCCAAAAGGTCGTTCCCTCGCCCTCTTTGGAATCAAAACCAAGTTCGCCTTCGTGTGCCTCCACGAGCCTTTTGCATATGGCCAGTCCTAATCCGAATCCATTTTTGCCTTGCTGTTCTGCTTGCACAAAAGGGTCGAAGATTTGCGCTTGATTCTCTCTGGAGATTCCCTTGCCGCAATCTTTTATGCAAATCTTTGTGTGGTCGGGTTGTTGACTGTAGCTGATCGTAATGGTCGTTGACTTGTCTGAGTGATTGATCGCGTTTATGATCAGGTTTTGCAGAACCTGCATCAGCCTTGCCCTGTCTCCTTCGATGACAATGGGCTCTTCACTGGCGACCGCTATCTCGATCCCTTTTGCAGACGCCAGAGTGGCAAGAGCCTCTGTCACTTGAGCAATTAGTGTGTGCAGTTCGATGGGCGCTATTTCCAGGTCTAGCTTTCCTGCCTCCAGTCTATCTATGGTGAGCAAATCTTCCAAAAGAACAACAGCGCGGTTTAGATCGTTTTCTGCAGATTTTATGCTTGATACTGCTTGCTTGGGATCTTCAGTGCGAGAGAGTGTGGCAAGGCTCAACTTCGAAGAAGCTATCGGACCACGAATGTCGTGCGCTAGCATTTGAACCATCGATTTGCGATGCTCGGCGGCACGCTGCAGCTGCTGTGATGCCAAATGCAATACTTGATCGAGGTAGGCAATTTCATCGCTGCCTGAAACAGTATTTGGCAGAGACCTGCCTCCAGGCAGGAGTTTTGCATTTTCCATCAGTAAATTGAGTCGTTTGGTTATGTCCTGCAAGAATGAGACCGCCAGTATTATCAGGAACAGCGCCGCGCAAGCCAATCCGATTACCGTCTGTGCCTTCATTTGTTCGGTAGTCTCATGCGCTTCTTCTCGCAAGTTCTCGAGAGTTTTGCGTTCTGCCAAAAGTCGATTTCTCAATTCCAAAATCTTAGAACCTAATTTCTTCGCCCTCGGCATATAGTCCAGAAATGTCTGGATGCTGGTTGCCCTGGAATTGTCAGCGCCGGGCTTGGTAGAAATTAGAAGATTGTATTGCTCTAGTGAAAGCGTTTCCACTTCGGAAATAATCGACGGATCAACATTCGACTCGCCAATAAGACTACGCGCCTCTTTCAAAAGCGATTGGATCTTTTCGCGGTGCGCCTTGGGATGCGGATTATCTGGGCTTCTAGAAAAAACGTTCTGGCTAAAGTCGGCTAGTCCATTGGCAAATTCGATCGTGGTTTCATCGAGGATATCTACAAGATGGGCGAGTTGAAGATCTTTAGCTGCTATGGCTGAGGCTTTGCTGGCGAGTTGGTATGTCCGAAAGAAAAAAACTCCGACCAGGAGCGCCGCGATGAAAAGGAAGATCATACCCTTGTGAAGAACGCGAATTTGCAATTTGGCTCTTCCTTACTTTGGATTTACTGATCGCGCTCTGCGCTTATGAGAATGTAACCGACTCCTGCTTTTGTTTCTACCAAATTTTCCGCGCCAATTTTCGAAAGCCTGCGTCGCAGAAGTTTTATATGGCTGCGCACTATGTCGTGGGAGCCCGACCCCTCAGGCCACAAAAGGGAATAGATTTCAGAGGCGGACATATAGCGGTCGCGATTCTGCATCAGCAGCATCAAAACTTCTGTCTCCATGTTGGACAAGCTGACTTTGCGACCTTCGTAACTGGCCATTCTTAGCGCTGGATTGAGTTCTAGTCCTTTGAAGCTGAATGATTCGCGCTCGAAATTAACGACGCGTCTTTCCACGGAGCGCAAGCGCGCCATCAATTCTCGTACATCGAAAGGCTTAGTGAGATAGTCGTCGCCGCCTGCATCCAGACCGGTCTCTTTGTCTGTAATTTCACTTCTTCCTGTCAAGAAAATAATTGGTGTTTTGCCGCCCGATTCGCGAAATCTTCTGCAAACCTCGACGCCAGTGATATCGTCAAGATTCCAATCAAGCAGAATGAAATCGAATTTTGCCAGTTGCAGGGCGCGCAGGCAGTCTGCACCAGAAGTAACGACATCGACGAAGCAGTCGTTGTGCTCGAGTGCGTCTTTCAATTCTCGCGCGAAGCGAACATCATCATCGACGATCAAGAGTCTTTTCATCAAAGTTTCCACTTGCCCGCAAACAATATATCAATTTGGGAGTTGTTCAGTAAGACTTACAACTGCGGTTTAGCAAGTTTCAAGCCTGTGCTTTCTCTTCGTTCAACTTGCAGATGAATTCACGCCGTTTCCACGCGGTATGTAAGAGCGCCATCGGAAGCCTGAAACACTGATTTAGTTAATAAGTGCGTTTGTATTTCATGCACGACAATCGATGACGAATTTCATCCAACTTGCGCCGCTCGTCTTCTATTTTTCTTTGCACTTCTTTGAGGTCGAGACAAAGTTGGTCAAGCTTTTTCAAGATTCTCAGTTCTTCAAGAAGCAAGTTTTCTTCTTCGTCTGCTCCTAAATGGCGGATTGGAACATAATTGTTATTCCAATTCGTTTCGCTGAATGCACCACTTCCGACAATCCATGAGCATGCAGCAAAGATCAGACAGCTGGCTGCAACAATTTTTCTCATCGCACCGTTCTCCTAAATTTGCCATGATTCGAACCTAATGACGCGAAGCTGGCGGAATAAAGGATTTTGTTTAGCTGTGAAAAATATCGTTGAACGATAACTGTGTTCGCATTCGACGTTGTTTTCACGCGAAGGGAGTGGAAAGTGCGTGAAAACGTTCATGAGCTGGCGCGAAAAAAATTGATTGGTGTACAGTCGAAGATCAGCTTGGATAATCCCAAAGACCACCATGAAATCGAGCTGAGCGTATCGAGTTCGATATTTGCATCAGAGCGGAGCTGCCCGCTATTCTGACGACAAACGAGCCATTGGAATGTTTGAGAGCACCATCACCTGAGAAGATAAAGCAGCGCACCGACTCTGAAAAAGTTCGAATCGACTATCGTCGAAATTGGACCGCACGCTCTCTTTATCGGCTCTATTGCGCAACTATCTAAAGCTGTGCCGAGGACTATAAGTCTCAATCGGTGTGGCTGTTTTAGATTGCGCGGCTCGTTCTAGAAAGGAGAAAGACGATGTTGAAAAAACCAATCTTCGTTTAATCAACTGATCGGGTGCAAAGCGCGTTTGCACAGCGGAACTTGCATAGCAGGGTCCGAACAGAATCAAACTGCAAAATCCAAAGAAGGGAAATTCAGATGAACACGGTTTGCCTTTTCGTATTCATAGGTGGCTACTTCGGGCTTGTAGGCGCTTGGGGCGGGCGCTTTTGGGAAATCTTGCTCGGGCAAATTGTCGGTGTGTATTTCGGCATTTTGAGTGGTGCGTTGGTGGCAATGTCTATCAGTTGTTTGCTGCCGCGTAAGGAGGTTGTCTCTCAAGAGTCCGCGCTCGTGCGTACTGTACATTTCCGGGGAGAGATCGGCTTTTTTCTCTATGGTACGGATAACATCGGCAGGGGACCCACCTACCGATTCTCTCTGCTCGACGACGCCGTGGGCCACAGTCGTGAGGTGCCGGCTGACTCTCGGGTGGATATTATCGAAGACCCATCACTTATGCATATCGGTTACTGGCGCACGATCGTTAATGAGCCCGATCGTGAGTCGTTTCTCTACAACTGGGCACTCTTCATACCTGATCGTGATGTTCTGAAGGTGCAGGAGTTTCGAGTTCCGGTTGGAACTGTGGTGCGGAATTTCGGAAAGAAGTGTCACACGTCCCACAGAGTAAACAATTGGGAGAATTTGCCATGCTTTTGAAAGCGGCAGAAGATGTGCCATTGAGGAAGTTTTCCACTCCGGCCGGTCCTGTAAGGACTGCTTTCACGCCGAGAGCTCAACGTCCGCCCATGATCGTTGCTACTCCTGGCGGACCGGTTTTCGTAAAGGAGAGAGAATACATCTGCACTTGTCCGCCTCGAAGTTGGGCTTGTGAATGCTAGCAATTAGCAATTGAAACGCGGCCGGCAATCTCTCTGGGGCATCCAGAAGATTGTCGGCTGGTTTTGCGGGATATACTAAAGCAAGCAGTAGAAATGTTTTGAAAAAAGAAGAGAGAGGAGAGCAGGCAGATGGCGCTCTTGAAAGGCGCCTTGTCTGCCGGTTTCCAGTTTCTTCTTGATGCTCGAGTTCAGGAGTTCGTCGATTGCGACGTGTCGAGCGTGCGTTCAGCAGCCCAACACATCGGAATCATGACGAGCGCGCCGATGAGCAAGCACACGTTGTGCCACTGCGGAGAGTGCGCGGCGATGCCGGCGCAGACAGCGACGACAGCCACGCAGAGCAGCACGAACGCTTCGAGTAGTAGGCGCGGCCGTGGAGAACGCGTTCCTGAGATTGCAGGCGGAGGACACTTTGGCATGTTGGTTTTGCCGGTTTTGGGTTGAGGGACAGGGGACTTGCGCCCCCTGTTGCTGCTTGTCGGGCCTGAGGCTACGCCGCGCGGCGTGCGCCCGACTGCCGTTGGAACGCGTCGAGAACCGCATGGATGACGCATTCCACACCCTTCGTCTCGAAGGTGCGCTTGCGCTGCATGAGCCAGTCGGCGCTGCGGTGCAGCCCGATCAGCTCGCTGTAGCGCGCTTCGAAACGCTTCTTGATGAGCGACGCCAATCCGGAGAGGACGACGAGCTCTTGCGCATTGCCGACCGTCGCCTTGATGACGTCGCCAGTGAAGAGATACTGGAGTCGGTCGTGGCGGCGGAGGTTGGGCTGCAAGCGCATTTGCTGCGATGCGAAGGTGACGTTGTTGCCGTTGAGAAACGACACGAAGAATGCATCGATCGCCGAAGCGATGAGCTTCTGCGCCGACGATGTCGCCTCTTCGCTAGGACCACCGCGTACCTGTCGCTTTTGGTACCCGATCGCTTTGCCCAGGGCAACTGCCCACTCGCCAAGCCGTTCGTCGCAAGACGCCGACTTTTCGAGTTGCCGCTCGAGCTTCTTCAGTCCATCGAGAAGCTGGGCCGCCGCCACCGGAGTGACGCCGGGAGGCGGGCAGCAGGCATGGCTGACGGGGCGACCCGAGCGAGCCAGGTTGACCAGCGTTTCGAGGAACGCGATTCTGTCCTCGAAACGCAGTTGCTTGAACTCGCCGGCATCAGTGTTGTTGCCGACGTGTACTTGCGTGATGAGACGGCAGCTCGTCGATCCCATCGCTTTGGCGTCGAGCGGGAACCATCCGCGGCTGGGGTTTTCCCAGATGAAGTCGACGCCGGCCTTGTCTGCTGGCGAGTTGTCTGCACTCATCGTGAGTGTCCAGCCTGCTCTGATGAGGACTTCAACGTGGTGCTTGAGGCCATTCAGCCTCTGCGCCGTCGGAGTAGTCTCACCGCAGTTATCGCCACGGAAGACGGTAACGTACCAGCGGAAGAGTTCTTCCTGAAGTCGATGTCCTTTGGTTTTACCATTTGTCATGGAGGCACCTTGTCATGTTTGAATTGCCCTGTTCTGTAACAACTCAGTTGTACAGATACAGCCTTTGCTGGAATCGCGCACTCCAAGGAGCTGAGCGCGCGATTCCTTAACACGTCGAGAGTTCCTCGACTGTCGACTAAGCGGTTAACTCAGATTCTGAGTAATGCTTAGCTGAGTCGAATGACGATGGCCAGCTGACCCTTGCCGGACAGCGGTTCGCCCTTCGACTTGTAGATGAGTTCGGGCTGCAAATTGTCCAGAGCGTCATAGACCTGACGCGCTGCCAACTTCAGTGATTCCGGCAGACCCTGGTGGGGACCGCGGAAGCCCAAACCCAAGTCGCGCTCCACGTTGCCTTCGTATTCATGCGGTTGGACCCACATGACCACGAACGACTGCGGAGTTTCGTCAGCGACGCCGACCACATGCGCAATCGCGTCGGGCAGCCCGCTCAAGATTTCGGCAGCGCGGCGAGGCGCTTCCGCAATCTGGCGCCGAAGCTCCATTTCGCGATCGTGAGCTTCTTGCTCGATGCGGTCTTTGCGCTTATCTTCGCCGGCCAGGATGGCTTGGGCGATGACGGCGCGGTCGAGAGTAAATGCGTGATTCGATGAGGTCATCGAATGCTCCGATGTTATGCAGCATGAACTCCGCACGGGAGATTCAGCGGCCGCATGTTGCATTTTGGCATCCGGACTAGTGATGCCGGTTCTTGAGCAGAGTGGAACCTGCTCAGAGTGCGTGAAGAGCAAGCTGCGTTGCCTAGGCAAGTATTGGCATTGCATCTCGTTCGACACCGCACCAGCGAAAGCGCGCCCGAGAGCGTGCCTCGACTAGAACGGTGGAGTCCTTCGTGCATGCAACTCGGAGACAAGCTGCGGCGACAGCTGGAGGGCACCGTATTTGGTGACCGCTTCGCTGCCGCCGTTGCTCACTGCTTAGGCCGCGTTGGCGACGACCACACCGCGCATCGCGTGGCGAGCGTGCTCGCCGCGGAGGATGCGAACGCTGTTGCAGCCGCGGATGCGGGCGACCGGCGCGCAGCGCTTGGCGTAGGTGTCGATGGTGTTCTCCGCCTTGCCGACGAAGAACGCAGCGACCGCGGCCGGCTGGTCGGTTTCGACCGCGTCGACGGCGAACTGCTCGACGACCTCGGCGGCGAAGTCGTAGTCCTTCGCCGTGTTGACGGCGAGGAAGGCGAGCGACGCTTCGTAGTGCGCCTTGCAGACTTCCGTGTAGGCCTCGCCGTCGCCGCGCTCGTGCGCGTTGGCGATGAGACCGCTGGCGCCGATGCAGGCGAAGTGGATTTTCAGCGCGCGCTGGGCGAGCTTGTCCGTCTCGTCGACGAGGACGGCGGCGAGGAAGTCTTTCAGGGTCTTGTGCATTTCTAGCCTCTTCGGTTTGTGTTGCAGATATCTATGCACTCAGTCAGAAGGTGAGCTCCTTCCGACGCACTGGTGGGAGACGGCAGCGCCGAAGCTTCTGCCGCCTCCCATGCGGATGTCGATTGTTCAAATCAACATGCTCATCCGCGTCTGCAGGCTCCTCAGGAGAGGATGTTCCGGCGCAGCTGGCTGACGTCGGCACCGCTCCAGTGGTCGCTCACGTCCTGCGGGATGAAGCCCGAGGGACGCGACGAACCGCGCTCCATCGCACGCCGCACGGATGTGCGGTCCATCGGCTCGGCCGTGGCGTTGACGCGCACTTCGCCGGGCTGAACGTCGGGACCGCGCAGCAGCAGCCCGATCTCGCGCTCCACCTTGCTGAGGTCGGAGTCGGCGCCCAGAACAACGCGCACGTTGGTGCCCGTGTCCTTGGCGAACTTCACGACCACCGACTGCGTCGCCGCCATCCGCACCGTGAACACCGAGACTTCGCCCGGCGCGTTCGGATTGGTGATGGTGATCTTGCCGGCGCCGCAGCCGCGCTGCTTCGCGTTTTCGCTCCAGTCGACGTCGAAGCCGTACACGCCCGCCATCTGGTCGGGACGCGAATCGGCCGTTTCGGTCGAGAGAACGAGGTCGCCTTCCACCGCGACGGTGTAGGCGCGATCGGCGATGAAGCCGAGGTACATGCAGTCGCCGGGCGTGCAGGCGATGCTGCCGGTCATGGCGCGGAAGCCTTCACCGCGGTTGTACAGGCGGGTCGAGTGCTCGATGTCGCCGACGAGATTGATTCCGAGTTTGTCGATCATAGTTCCTCTCCATATCATCAGAAGTTGCAGTGCAGAAGGATTTCCACACCGCTGCGCAAAGCGGAGCTTTGCGTTTAGAAGGAGGTGACGGTGGCCAAAACCACAGTCACCTCCTTTTCGAACAGGGCACGAATGTCCTGCTCGCCGTCAGGCAGCCGCGGAGACCCCTGATTCCTCGACGGGCACCAGCACGTTGCGGCGAATCAGCGAGGCGAGCATGTGCTCGCGCGTGCTGAACTGCCGCGCCTTGGTGGCCGTAAAGCTCGCCTCACGCAGGTCGCGCCGCTGGATCGCCTGAAAGAGCTCGACCATCGCGGTCTTGCTCGCCTCCAGGGTTTCCTCCGGCGCGGCCGCATAGTCGACGTAGCTCGTCGCGATGCGGTTGTCCTGCGCGTCGTCCGCCAGGCGATACGAGCGCTTGCGCGAGGCAAGACCCGCCGACCAGCGATTGTGCGACTCTTCGATCTGCTGCTTGTAGTGGTGCCAGTGCGAGACGCACGAGTCCAGCTCCTGATGGATGCCGAACAGTTCGCCGAACACCGTGTTGATGACGGCGGCTTCGTCCGTCGTCACCTCGTGCGTGCCGCCGACCTCGAAGCGATCGGAAAACACAGCCAGCTTCGCCAGAAGCTCGTCGCGCTTGGACGCGATGTCGCTCGTGTCGATGCCGAGAGCGTCCGCCGCAGCGACCGCCCGCGCGATGCTGTTGATGTCGTTCTGCCGGGTGCCAGCGAGCTGACCGAAGTCGCGCTTGTCGCCACCGACCTTGACACCGTCGTCACCGTAGCTGTCCATCAGGTCTTTGAGCGTGGCGCGCTCGAGACCTTCCGGCAGCTCTTCCAGACCCAGCTTGACGCCGAATCCTTCGAGCATCGCATCCACGAGCGCGCAGTCACCCGCGTGGTTGTGTGCGCAGAAGGCGCGTGCCGGCAGCATGCTGATGATGTCCATGAACGGCTCACGAACAGCTCCGGCGTGACCTCCGAAGGGGAGGTCGAAGTCGTGAGCCATCGGTCCGATGGGCAGAACGGCGTGCTCGATGCGCTCGAAGCCCAGGACATCCGAGGGGCGGTGGACTTCGTGTGCGAGCACGTCGAGGTCCGACAGCCCGGAGACGAGCACCGGCGCGATGCCGTCACGTCCCCAGAACGGATGGTCGATCCGTTCACCCAAGCCGACGCCAGCGAAGAAGGCGTTTTCATCCGCAATGCGCGTCGCATCGCCGGCGGGCATGTTGCTGTCGCCGACGACGAAGACCTGCACGCCGCTGTCGAGCAAGGTCTTCAGCGTCTCCAGGGGCATGGTCGGTCCGTCGACGATGAGAACGTCGATGATGCCTTCACCTTCGTTGTCCTTGGGATTGGTCATGGATTTCTCCGTCCGGTTGATGGTGACGTCGAAGAGACGCCCATAGTCGAACTCGAGCACCGGCAGCAGCGCCGCGACGCACTCGATGCCGAGTCCGTACGGGTCGCTGAAGTCGGTCGCCTTGAGCAGTTTCTTCATCACGGGATCGACGGCCGAGACGTCCAGCTCCTCGCGGATGACGACCGTGCCGTTGTTGCCCGTGTTCGGCTTGAACTCGACGACAGCCGACGGCGTGTCACCCATGAATACCTCGACGACCGAAACGTCGCTCGGGGAGTCGGGGTTGGTCACGATGATCTTGCCGGTGCCGTTGCCGAAGTTCTTCGCCGCATCGCTCCAGTCGATGTCGAAACCATAGACGCCATCCGTCTTGTCGACGAAGGAATCGTTGGTCTCGGTCGACAGGACGAGGTCACCTTCGACGGCGACCGTATACGCGCGCTCCGAGCTGAAGCCGAGATACATCGAATCGTGAGTGCGGCTGACGACCTTGCCGGTGAAACCGACGAAGCCGTTGCCGACGTTGTAGAGACGCAGACCGTAGTCCGCATCGCCGGCAACGCCACCCACGAGATTGATCGAAATCTTTTCCATTGCATCTCTCCACAGTTGATTGGAAACAGCACGCTCTCTCTCCAACAACCGCTACAGAATCGCTCATCCACCAAAGAGTGCGCGAACCCAAGACTTTACGTCCCAGATGTGAGCACAGATTGAAGGAGGAATGATGGACTGTGGTTGGTTTTGGAAGAATTGAAATTCAAGAGAACATGTACGTTCAGCTTAGGTATAGGGAGTCATGAAATTCGAGCGAAAAGTAAATAGAAACACCGATCATGAGGGGGGATCTCCCACGCGGATCGGCAATAAACCATTCGCGCGGATATGAAAGTTGCTTAACCTTGTGCGCGGGTTTCATACCCTCTAATGTTGCCGGTGAGCTTGAAAAGTAGAACCTGTGGCATTTGCGCGAGCTTAGCGAGTGTTAACGTGGGGCGAGCTTTTGGGGTTCTCGGAGGTACGATAACGCCTAGTAACATCTGGCTCAAAAAAAGACGGGCACCCCGACCAAGGAAAACCTTGAATCGGGACGCCCGCCATGAAGTTTCAGAACTCAATCAGAAGCCCTTCTTGAGACTTCTCGAGAGTCTTGAACCGTCTCGTTATGACGGAATCTCTCCGCTCGAAGCCGAGGCTGCTTGATAGTTTCTCCAGAGCTCTGCGAGCTTGCCGTCCGCAGCGATGAGGTCGGTAAACGAGCCCATCTCCACGAGATTGCCGTTGTCCAGAACGTAGACGACGTCGAACATCTCAAGCAAGTGTAGCTTGTGGATGGTCGAGACCACGCAGCGATCCTTGCGGAAATTGCCGAGCAGGTTGTTGTAGATCACGCGCTCGTTGGCGGTGTCCACGCTGCTGGTCGGCTCGTCGAGCAAGAGAATGTCGCTGCCTCGCGCGAAGAAGAAGCCGCGCGCAAGGGCGAGCCGCTGCTTTTCGCCGCCGCTCAGATTAATGCCCTTCTCTGCGATGTTGGTGTCGAGACCCTTGGGGAGTCGCGCCAACACCGATTCGAAGCGAGCATTGCGAACAGCTTCCATGATCTCGTCGTCCGACTTCTCCATGCCGAAGCCGATGTTGAATCGGATTGTATCGGCAAAGATTTCCGGATCTTGCGGCATCAGCGTGGTGCACTCGGAGAGATGATGCAGGCGATGCTTCTGCACAACGCCATCAGCCAGGACGCGCACCTGATCGGAATTGTCCAGTCCGCGCAACAAGCGCAATAGAGTGCTCTTGCCGCTGCCCGACTGTCCGACGATGGCAATTGCCTTGCCCTTCACCAGTTCGATTCCGACGTTGTTGAGATTGACTCGGCGGTCGGTTTTGTCCTGGTAGGAGAAGCTGAGATTCTGCACCGAAACTTGCCTCCAGGCTTCGGGCAGTTTCGCATCAGCAGGCGGCTTGGGCGTGTTGTCCATGTCGGTGAGGATGAGATCCGCCGCGTGAACGTCAGCTGCAATGCGCACGATGCGACCGTACTGCGAGGCGAAGTTGTAGAACGAATCGCCAATTCGCCTCAGGTAGTCGAACAGCGTGAACAGCGTGCCCGCCATGATAGCGCCACCGACAGCGATGGTGCTGTACGTGTAGTAGCTGAGCACCGCGCCAGTCATGACTGCGATCATCACCGCCGTGACACCCCACTTCCACTCGTTGAGAGCGTTGTTGTATTTGTAGAGCGGCAGCGGAATGAGCATGCGGCGCTTCACTTCCTCGAGAGTTTTCTTCTCGAGGCGAAGCGTGATCACCGTGACGATATTCGTCACGTAATCGTGAATGGCTTCTGCGATGTAGTTTTGCTTCTTGTTCAGCTCGTCATACTGCTTCGAGAGCGTTCGATCGAAGCGAACAATGATGTACATCGCGGCAACCGAAGTGATGGCAACTGTCAACATCGCCATCGGCATGAAGTAATACAGAATGACCAGCGTGCCGACCAGACGACACACCATGTAGGTGATATCGAAGGTGCCCTGGAAGAAGTCTGACAGAGCGTTGTAGGCTCTGTTGATCTTGTCGATGCTTTCGCCCGAGTGGTGCTCGCGCTGCCACTTCAAGGGCAGGTTGGTGACTGTTTGGAACATATGCGCTTTGTAGGCGTACGTAATTCGAAACGCCACATAACGCTCGAGCAGTCGTGTTGGACCGTGAATGGACCAGAAGATCACTTTCAGTCCGACGAACAAACTCGTGTAATAGATGACATCGTGCAGCAACTGTTGGTTGCCGGCCGCACCCTGGGTGAGGTCGTTTTGCACGGCGTTGAGCATGAGCCCGAGAAGATAGGGCTCTGCAAGGGCTGTCGCTTGAGCGATCATGAAGAGGACGGTGTAGCCCAGTATGGCGAGGCGGTAACCACCGGCAAATCGCCATCCCGTCCGAATGATCAGTTTTAGTCGCTCCATATCATTTTCTCCTGCGTCGCAGTGCGCGCCTGCAGGAAGCGGAATTGCGCTCCCTGCAAGCGTTCGCATCTGAAGCCGTTAGGACTTTGCCGTTGTGTCCGCGGCTTTCGTGGAAACCTCCGGGGCGGGCGCCTCGGAAGTGGTGGCAGTAACGGGCGTAGCGGCAGAGGGGGAAACGGCAGCAGGCGCAGCAGCTTTCGCCGCCTCGGCCTGCAGCTCGTTGAGCCGCTTCACGTTGGCCTCGATGGAAGCAGCCGAAGCCTTGAGCGCGTCAACCTCAGCCTTGTTGAGCTTGAGCTTGACCACGCGCTCGACGCCGCGCTTGCCGAGAATCACGGGCAGACCCGTGAAGATTGCCGGCAAACCATACTTCTCGCCGGTATGCACCGAGCAAGGGTACAGCTTGCGTCCGCCGGTGATGATCGCTTCGACCATCTGCGCGGTTGCGGCGCCGGGTGCGTACCAGGCGCTGCCTGTCTTGAGCAGCTCGACGATTTCGGCGCCACCGTTGGCGGTGCGCTTGCTCATCGCTTCGAGACGCTTGGCACTGATGAGCTCAGTGACGGGAACGCCGTTGACAGTGCTGAAACGAGGCAGCGGAACCATGAGGTCGCCGTGCCCGCCCAGAACCATCGCGCGAACGTCTTCGGGGGAAACCTTCAGCTCGTCGGCGATGAACGACTGGAAACGTGCGCTGTCCAGAACGCCGGCCATGCCGATGACGCGGCTCGTCGAGACGCCGGTCTCCTTCCAGACCAGATAAGTCATCACGTCCAGAGGATTGGACACGACGACGAAGATGGCGTTAGGAGAGTAGCGGTGCGATTCGCGCGCGGCGTTGGCGACGATGCTCGCGTTGATCTTGAGCAGGTCGTCGCGCGACATGCCGGGCTTGCGCGGGCTGCCGGCGGTGATGACGATCACCTGCGAATTGGCAGTGTCCTTGTAGTCGGACGTGCCCTTGATCTTGGCGCTGCCGCCCGTGAGAGCGACTGCCTGCGTCAGGTCGAGAGCTTTGCCTTTGGCTGCGCCTTCGTTGATGTCCAGCATCACGACGTCGCAGAGATTCTTTGTCGCCAGATACTGAGCGACAGTGGCACCAACGTTACCGGCGCCACCGATAATTGAAACTTTAGTCATGGGATTTCTCCGTTGCTTTGAAAGTGCAATGCGGTGCATCACCCTGTTCAAAGTCGAACTAGTGGAACGACACTTTTGCCGCTCCGTTCGGAAAGCCTTGGACGACGCGATGCATCGCCCGTTTCGGAAGAAAATCCTGCAAGAAATTTGCCCATCACGGCGTAGGGGCTGCGCATGCGCAGCCCTGAACAGGGAGCCGCATGCGGCTCCCCTACAAATGATGGCTAGAACCAGCTGGTCAGCCAGCGCCAGAAGCGGGACAGTAGCGATTCCTCGCGAGCCGGCGCCGGACGGTTTGCGTCCGGATTGCCGAACTTGCCGTTGTTGGTGATGCCAGTGTTGCCATTGCCTCCAGGAGGAACAGCACCATTTGTGGTGTCACCGTTGGCATCGCCGCGCGGCTTCTCGGCCGGAGTTTTGTCGCCGCACATGCCACCCTTCGCGCCGGTTTCGCCCGCCTTGCCTTTCTTGTCGCCGCAAGCGCAACGCTTGCACTTGCAATTCGGGTTGCGTTTCGCGCCCGCGCCAGCAGGCTTGTCGGCTTTCGCGGCTTCCGCCTTGCGTCGATCGCCGACGTGATTGAGAGCCGAGCCCGCCTTGAAGACGGCAATCTGCTCTTCGGTGAGCGTGTGATTGGCGGTGATTTCGTCCGTCACTTCATCCGAGTGAATGATGAAGACCTTGACGGGCTTGCCCACTGCCAGGTCCTTCAGCCCATGCACAGAGATACGGTCATCCGCTCTGCGGATGAGGTCGTAATGCGCAGGGTCGGAGAAGGTGAGTGGCAGTATGCCCTGCTGCTTCAGGTTGGTTTCGTGAATGCGCGCAAAACTGCGAGCGATCACGACCTTGCAGCCGAGGAAGCGCGGCGACATGGCGGCATGTTCGCGGCTGGAACCTTCGCCGTAGTTCTGGTCGCCGACCACAACCCAGCCCAGACCCTGCTTCTTGTACTCGCGCGCGATGTCCGACAGTTTCCCAATCGCTGCCGTGTTGACGTCCTTGCCGGTGCCTGGTTTGTCCGTAAACACGTTGTTGGCGCCGAGGAACATGTTGTCCGAGATACGATCGAGGTGACCACGGTACTTCAGCCACGGTCCCGCCGGGGAGATGTGGTCCGTGGTGCATTTGCCGTTTGCCTTCAGCAAAACCGGCAGTGCGTCGAAAGTATTTTCGCCATTCCAGCGCGGGAAGGGAGACAGCACCTGCAGCCGCTCACTTTTCTCGCCGATGGCGATGGTGGGAACAGCTCCGTCTTTGCGCCCTTCGGCAGCATCGACGTAACCAAGCTCGGAGTCGCTCAGCTGGCTGAAACCCTTCACCGGCAGCCCCGCTTGCGGTGGCGGTGCCAGTTTGAATTTGCTGCCGTCGGCGGCGGTGAGCTCGTCTTCAAGCGGGTTGAAGTCGAGAGTGCCGGCCAGCGCGAATGCCGTGACGATCTCCGGACTGGCGATGAAAGCCAGTGTTTCCGCGTTGCCGTCATTGCGACGTGGGAAGTTGCGGTTGAAGGAAGTGATGATCGAGTTGCGCTCGCCTTCCTTGATGTCGTCGCGACGCCACTGTCCGATGCACGGACCGCAGGCATTCGCGAGCACGTTGGCGCCCACGGACTGGAGGTCGGCCATCTGTCCATCGCGATTGATGGTCTGATGCACCTGCTCCGAACCCGGCGTCACCATGAAGCCGACCGGCGCTTTCAAGCCCTTTTCCGCAGCCTGTCGTGCGACGGATGCAGCGCGGCTCATGTCCTCGTAGCTTGAGTTCGTACAGCTGCCGATGAGCGCGTAGCGCAGATTGGCAGGGTAACCCTTGGCGGCGACTTCGGCTTTGAACGCCGAGAGCGGGCGCGCCAAGTCGGGCGTGTGAGGACCGACAATGTGCGGTTCCAGAGTGTCGAGATCGATCTCGATCACCTGGTCGAAGTACTTCTCCGGCTCCGCTTCGACTTCAGCATCCGCAGTCAAATACTGCTTCGACTGCGAAGCCAGCTCCGCGATTTCACCACGACCGGTCAGGCGCAGATAGTCGAGGATGTGGTCGTCGAGCGGGAAGACGGAGGTCGTTGCACCCAGCTCGGCGCCCATGTTGGTGATGGTCGCTTTGCCCGTGGCGCTGATAGAACTGCAGCCTGAGCCGAAATATTCGACGATGGCACCGGTGCCGCCGTCGACGGTGAGGATGCCGGCGAGCTTGAGAATGATGTCCTTGGGCGCGGCCCAGCCGTTCAACTTGCCGGTCAGTTTCACACCGATCAGTTTCGGCCACCGCAAACCCCAGGGTTCGCCAGCCATCGTGAATGTCGCGTCAGCACCGCCAACGCCGATAGCCAGCATGTTGAGCCCGCCCGCATTGGGAGTGTGCGAGTCGGTGCCGATCATCAGACAGCCCGGGTGCGCGTAGTTTTCCAGCACCACCTGGTGGATGATACCCGAGCCGGGCTTCCAGAAGCCGATACCGTATTTGGTACTGGCAGACTTGAGGAAATCGTAGACTTCCGAGTTGGAATCCAGCGCATTGAGCAAGTCGAGCTTGGCACCAACGCGAGCCTGGATGAGGTGGTCGCAGTGCACGGTAGTCGGCACATAGACCTTGTCGAGGTCCGCCTGCATGAACTGCAAGAGCGCCATTTGCGCTGTTGCATCTTGCAAGGCGATTCGATCGGGACGTAGGAAAACCTGCGATTTGCCGCGGACCGGGTGCTGTTCGCCCTCGTTCCAGCGGTCAAGGTGAGCGGAGAGAATCTTCTCAGCCAGCGTAAGCGGGCGTCCAAATCTCTCACGAGCCAGCCGATACTTCTCAGGAAGACCGGCGTAAAGCGGGGTAACTTCCGCTTTCGTGACGTTTCGCTTGGTCATATTTCCACCTTCAGACGTAGATTTGCAAAGCCGATGACCCATCGACTTCGCATGGCAGATTGTTCGGGAATTGCAGCGACTAGCTTTCGAGAAGCTTGTTCAAAACTTTGTTCAAAGTTTTGTTGAAAGCTTTGTTGAAAGCTTTGTTCAGAACCCATTCAAGACTCATGAGCGGCCTTCTGTTCGAACCTGCAAAAGTTCAGAAGTTGCGCGCATGGAGTGCAGGGAGAGGGATTTGAACGAGAAAAGCTGTCGCGTGCTCTTGAAAAGAAAAAAAGTAAAACAGAAATCTTCTAGCTTATAGAGAAGAGTGATTTCGTCTTGAAATCATGAACATTTGATGAAATCTGCACCTTGCCAACTTTCCTCTTGGAAAAACGACAACTTGGTTGAAAGAACAGTGTGTCGGTGTCTTGTCGTTCATGACATTTGTGCGAGAAACCATTCGCGCAAGCGCGCGAGAATGGGTATTCAAGAAGCTTTTGGTAAGTGGATATATCTATCGGCGATATTCGCATTAAGTCTGAATTTTGTTCGAATTCAGACTGATAGGAATCTTCGGCGGAGGGTCGCCATGCCTGTTGTCCCAAAACTCAAATTTGCGATGGTGCGGTGGTCCGAATTTTTCAATAGCGTCGTCGATTATTTGCACTGTACGTTTGTCCGCAAACTCCACCAATGCCGCTCTGGCTGCGTGTGTTTCTTTGCTTGCGAATGATCCATAACGTGACTTTCCAGATGTTTTGATTTTGCGCCACTCTAGTAAATCCTTTAGCCAGTGCGTGTTTTCAGCAGAAAATCTGCCTCTGTTAAACCGGCAATCGGTAGCGATACCTGCAACGTACTCACGTACGATTTGTTCGAGTTCCGCTTCAGAACCAACTTCCTTTGTCCAGATATTGTCTCGATGTAACTTGGCCGCTGTGATTAGCAAGGTTATTGGTGCAGTGGGAACCTTCATCTTCTCTGCTTTCTCTTCACTTTCATCGGCGTGACATGGACCATATGAAACAAGCTCGCAAGTGAAGAGAAGCCCTATCAGCGAACAATCGAGCTTGCATCTAAACTTTCTAAGTTTGCTTTTCACATTCAAGCTCTGAAGAGGTTTTTCAAAATGAAGCTTTGAAGAGAACAACTTTGGTGTTCGTCGTTTTGGCATTATTCGATCAAGTTAGAACCTGAGCAACAGGAAAAACCCCAATCTGGTTTGCGAGCGTTATACTAAAACATATAGCAAAAATGCTTTCAAAAACAAAAGCCGCGGGGTTGGTTTGTGACCAATCCCGGGCTCTTGCTTTGTTGTTTACTCGTTGTTCGTCGCCCTTGCCTTATTCGGCTGCCGGAGTGTCAGTGTTCGGCATCAGGCGCATCGAGTCGGCGACACGTTTTACGAAATCGCCCAGCGCGGTTGGAGACAGCTTGGGCAGATGTTCGAGGGATTTCACCAGGTTGGGACCGACGTTGCCGAGGCGGCTGATCTGCGCGATGGCGCGCCCGGTGATGTCGGTGTCGATGGCGTCGGCTTCTTCAGCTGGCACTTCCTGATTCTTCGTGCACTGTTCCAGAAGAGCACTGAGACGATCCTTCACCAGCTTCGTTTCGCTGCGGGTGATTTCCAAAATCTCCTCAATCGCGGCGCGACCGATTTGACGCTGGAACTTCGGAATCTTGTCGTCTTCTTGGACGGTCAGCATTCCGGACAGGAGAGCTTCGGCGATAGCTGCGACGCCCTCGGCAAGCTGGATTTGCGAACGGAGTCGACCAGCTTGAATAACTAGCGGATGTGGTTTGCTCATGTTTCTACTAGGTTTTGATGTTGCAAAAATTCTGTTCGATGACCAACGCAGCACCGAGTGCTCAAGAGTTTGCTTGCGTTTCTTTTGGAGAGTTGGGGCTTTGAGCGCTTTGGTTTTGTGCGGAAGAGATCGAACAGAGATGTTTTGAACCTATCTGAAACAGCTCATGAAACCTATAACCTCAAGAGAGTTTTGAAAAAATATCTTTGATAGAAGCTGAGCTAAGGGAGTAAGTCAAAACTTAGCGAAACTTGCACGAACGCCATGGATTGGGCCTGTCGGGAGTTGCTTAAAACTGCTCGCGGCGGATCGCTGCATCTTTGGAAAAAGAGGCCTGCTCGTGAAGCATCTAAACGTGCTGGATGGGACCTCTCTTTCGCTGAGTATGTAGAGGGCGCGAATTGCGCCGCGACACTCTCTCCGAAAAACCGGAATTTTTCGGACTAAAGGCCAAATGTGATTTCGAATTAGGTCGACCAGCTGCAATCTATGCATGGGGTACGAAGGCATGGGGTACGAAGTCGTGTAGTAGGTGGCCGCTTAAAAAAGAGTGGTCAATGGAGACTAGGTTTTCACCAAGGCTTCCATCGACCGCCCAAAGTTTGTTTTGCTCTCTGAGCGGTTGCCGCTCTTATTATTTTGGTATCGTCACTACCGTGTCAGCTGTTCAAGCCGAGGAAATTCTGCACTTCCTTCGACTGCTCGATTGACTGGCGAGCCTTCATGATGCCTGCCTTTCGGACAAGCGGAATGCTGCCGATCATGCGCAAATCGATGTTGCCGTTCGAGCCGTTGAAGTCTGCGCACTCTTCCGCTTTTCGCCACGCCTCGTAGGCGTAGATGTACATGCGGCGGGCGCGCTGTCGTTTTAGCAGCTCTTCCTCGCCGAGTTCTTTCCAGTTCTCGCGCGAGATGTATGGGTTGCAGATGTCGAGCTCGCGCACGGCTTCCGCCATGACGGTCTCGAGTTCGGCGGTGAGCGCCTCGAGGTTTTCCTCGGGGACGTTCTCCTGAGCGGGTTCTTGCAAGTATGCGAAGGGCCAGCCTTTCTTGACGCAGAAACCGGCGACCAGCGCAAAGGCGCCTAGTCCACCGATTATCCAGATGATTTCGTTCATCTGAGAGACTTTCTTGTTCGGGTTATCCGGCGAGGTCTTGCTCGGCGTCTTCGATCAGCTTGAGACCTGCGTCACAAGCCGTATTCGTCGCGGCAAGATTATCGACGGCGAGGCTCTCCCGGGCGAGCTTGAGCTGCTCGGCCGCGTCCTCTAGCTTTCGCGTGGCATGGTAGCGCTTCGGCGAATGGCTGTTGTCCGCTTGGATTTTTACCCACTCGTAGCGGTCGGCGAGCAGGTGAGTTTTCGAAACCGCCTCTTGCATCTCGCGGGAGAACGGAGAGTACTTCGACTTCCGTTGCGGCACGCGCAGATGCTTGGTCTTCTGCAAAGCGAAGATGAGTCCGCCCCAGACAACCGCGTAGAAGAGAGCGATGACGAGGTAGATGCTGATGGCGTTTGCGTCCATAGCAAAATCCTCTAGTTTGGAATGCGCAAAAGCATTCCGGTGGCTTCGTTGAATCAAAGTCGCGGGTGTTACACCCTTTTCGTGAGCGACGGCGGCGTGCGAGTTGTAGAAAGCGCCGGTTATGCGCCTTTTCGCTGAGCGCGTCTGCGCTGGGCAAGTTCTCGCACACGGCGATCGTACACTTGACCGTAGTAATCGGTGTAAGAGATGAGCGAGCCGGAGAGGCATTCGCGCTCGAGTCTCAGACGAATTTTCCGATAACCACCGGTGAGGTAATCAACCAGATAGGTGAGGTTTGCCTCGCCTACTGGATATCCGGCATCGTGAAGCTCTTTTGATACGAGTGCCTCGTGGGCGAGGCATCGTGCTTCTTCGCGCATTGCGGCGCTGATGAACCTCCGTTTGGAAACCTTGGTGGGGTCGACAATCGTGTTGGTCGTGCCGGCAAGAATGTGATAGGCCTCGTGAGCCAAGTAGTGCGCTTGCATCATGGGCGAGCATTCCTCGCCTATGCAGAGCAGTGCGCCTTGTGGGCGGCCGGGCTCCGAGCGCGAATAGGCGCGGCAGATACCCTTCAAGCGTCGGATGCGCACGCCCGCTTTTCGCAAGGCGGCAACATCACGCTGAAGTGTAGGCGACGCATTTACCAGCTCAGCGAGTCCCTCGCCGAACTGTTTGGCTAACCTTTCCATGGCTCATCCTTCTGAGCAGTGCCACTAACCATGGTACCAAGGTGCCGTCTTTCTGTGAACGGCTTTCTTGGAAAAACCGGCTCTACCAGCTAGGTTTAATCAACCTCGCCTTCGTTTCTCCTGGTTTATGGCTTTATTTTGAAAAGCTCGTCGATGAGCTCTTCGAATTGTTTCTCGTTTAAGAAACCCCTGACGCTGAGCGTCCACAGATCCGACTGGCTGTGCATCATGAAGATGTGAGTCGGATAGACGACCAGCCCTAGCTGCATCAGTTGCGGATGCTTGTCGACATCGAAGCGCAGGAAGGTCACCTTACCCGCGAAACGCGCCGCCGTGTTTTCGTAACCGGCCAACTGATTTGCACAGTTGTCGCAGTCGTCGGCGACGGCGGGGTCGTCCGGGTAACCGTTGCGATAAAACTCGATGACGATGGCACCGCGATTGGACGCGATTTCTTGCTGCAGCTCATCCCAGCTCACGTCACGAACACCGACTGCAGGCGGTTGAGTCGTACCCTGTGCGCTCTGCGCGATGCGCAGCATCTCGTTCTCCAGCGGACGCAGAGCTGAGCGTGCGGGCGCTGCGTCTGCTGTGGAGCAGAAGACGAACGTGACTACAAGCGCCGCCAGCGAAGCGAGCAGCGTGATCAAGTAGAGATTGCGACCGAAATTGTCCTTCGGCGTTTGGTCATTCATCGTCACGGCAACCTCCTGCGCGACCCTCTTCGGGGATGTCGCACTTCTCGTGCTCGGCGCGCTCCAGATGAGCACGCGCGTTGGCGAGCAGTTGCTGATGCGCAGTCAGCTCGTTTTCGGCAGCGAGGATGTCGTGATTGGTGCCGTTGGCGATGCCCTTCACAGCAGAGTCGGCGCGCTGGTGATAGTGCTTCACCTTCTCCAGATTGCGCGCCGCTTCGACATTGCACGCGCACTTCTTTGCAGCTTGCAGGCGGCGGTCGACTTCGTCGATGCCGATCTTTAGCCACCTCAGCTCGTTCGCCAGCTTGTTTTTCCGATAGCTCGGATCGACGGGACGACGGCGCGCGCTGGCGGCAATGATGATGGCGCCCAGAATGAAGACGCCCATGAGGATGTACATGATGCTTGTGCTCATGTAAATCTCCTAAAAAATACGCATTTTAAACTCCACAGAAACGCGCCTGAAATTGACGCGTTGTGCGAGTCTTGCGCTGGTTTTGAAACCCTCGCTTACTCGTCCGTGGAACCATTGACAGACGCAGGCACCGCCCGCGCGTCCCAGCGAAAAACTCAGCAAAGAAGGCAGAAACGCCATCTTCGCACGGAGCCGCTTGCGGCTACCTGAGAGCCTTCCACCACGACGCGCGGACGAACGCGAGCCGAGAATTACCGGTCAGCTTTTCAGCCGATTAGTAATCCAGCAGCTTCTTTGCCTTGATCTCGGCGTGGAAGTTTTCCACGTACTCCTTCGACCCCGAGCAGGTCAACGGAACTTCCGCGAAGCAATCGGGGCAACGGCAGCTGAAGGTGGCATGGAAGCCGCCGTCAGAGAGCTCGTAGCCACCGACATACTTCACGTATTCGATGCCCCTGGGGTGTGTGCAATTCTTTTCACGTGCCACAGTGCTTTTCCTCTTGTGAGACCGCGCATCGCACGGTCTGTGGCGGAATGCTTGGGCGCACTCCGTTTTTCTTGAGCAAACTTCGCTCGTAAATGAGGGGTCGCAAATAAGCGCTGTGTGTATCGCGGCGAGCAGAGTTGCAAGGGCTCGGTGAAAACAACATCACTGCTGTTCGCAAAACGAGCCAAGGGAACTCACTCGAAGCAGCTAGGCTGCTGTCCGATACTCGCGATACATTGCTCGGACATATTCCGGGTAGCTCAGTCTGGTTCCGGTGACGCGCGTGCGGTAAACCCGCTTACGCACTGCTGCTCTGCCACCTCTGCGCATCGTGCGCAACCAGGAGCGAGCGTACTTCGTGAGCTTGAAACCAGCTCGCAGAAGATCATCGGCAGTCTGAGCCTCGCGGTAGAAGCAGTCCGTCTCTTCTTCCATGAAATCGCGAACCCATCTGGCTTCGCTAACACGATTGACGGCTGCCATACTGATGCGCTCGCGCAGCATGTGGTTGGCTTCGTGAGCCAGTGCCAACACGGTGACTTGCGCAGGATTGCCTGTGCCAAGAGCGACTAGTTTGTCGTCTTTGATGCACCAGGCGTCGATCGAGCCACGGAGAGTTTTGATTCGAACTCCGCGGCGCCGGAGCTTTTTCACGTCGGCTAGAAGTCGAGGCGAAGCCTTGACCATCGCGACGAAATGCGGCCCGAATTGACGCTGCAAAACGTTCATAACAAGTTCATCCTTGCTGATTTCTCAGCAGTATCTGTCACTCCTACTTCTCCGCTGTACCTGCACGCACCATGCGCACGGAGACCTGCCAAACGGTTTCACTATCAGTGCGATTGCTTGATCGCTGTGCGCAAGCGCATTCCTTCCTGAGCCGTGTCTACCCTGCAAGCTGTTCGCTCGACGAGGTGGGCACGAAAAAAAACGCAATTGTGGGAACTGTCTGGAGAGATCTGGCGGAGAAAATGAAAAGTAAGAGCGTATAGAAACTAACAAAAACGTGACTCTATGAGCTTATTAACAAGTGTGACCTTAAGCTTGTTCAAAGAGGTTTACATATGTGTGAAACCCCTGTGCGCGCGAGGATCTGGCGCTTTTCAACTGGTTTTCCGGTTCGCATGTCCTCCGCCATTTGTTGGCTTAAATGCGGCAAATATGGACGACTGGTGAGTTTTTGGACCGCTTGAAAACTGTTTTGGTAGTCCGCTTTGAAGTGTTCACTAGCTGCGTGAATCGCTTACCGATGCGTGTCTTGACATGCCGCTGGTTGCGCCTTTCGGTAATTTCTTCGCGCAAGTGTGAGAGTCGCAATGTTCGCCGTTTTCATGTCGAAGATGTCAAAGGCTGATTCTGTGCGAGATCTAAGCCTGTGCCCGTTTTGTCGAGTATTCAAGAATTGAACGCGCAGCCTCTTCTTGTGGAGGATAAACGCCATTACTTTCTGCTGTTTTCTTTCCGACAAAATCCTAATAAAGACCTGAAATTCAATCTTGATAGCTCTTTTCGCGCGCGCTTTTCCACCGGTGAAGCTCGAGCGGAATGTCGCTACCTGACTGAGTTTCCAAAAACAATATGGAGCACCACATGAACCTCAAAAACAAGGTTCTGTTCATCACTGGGGCGTCTCGGGGAATCGGCCTGGCAATCGCGTTGAAGGCGGCCAAAGACGGCGCCAAAATCGCCGTTGCCGCCAAGACCGTTAACGCACACGAGAAGCTGCCCGGCACCATCCACACTGCAGTGGATGCCATCAAGGAAGCGGGCGGCGAAGCAATCGCAATTGCCTGCGACGTGCGCGATGAAGAGCAGATCAAGAACGCCATCGCCAAGACCGTGGAAGCCTTCGGCGGCATCGACATCGTCGTGAACAACGCCGGTGCGATTCAACTGACCGACACTGAGAACACGGACATGAAGCGCTTCGACCTCATGCAGTCAGTGAATGCCCGCGCCGTCTACATGACGGTGAAGCATGCGCTGCCGCACCTCAAGGCGAGCACCAACCCGCACATCCTGAACCTGTCGCCGCCGCTCAACCTGGACGCCGATTGGTTCGCGCCGCACCTCGCGTACACGCTCTCCAAATACGGCATGAGCATGTGCACGCTGGGTATGGCTCGGGAGTTCCGCTCGCACAAGATTGCGGTCAACTCGCTGTGGCCTGAGACCGCCATCGACACGTCGGCGATTCGCAATATCCTGGGCGATGTGGCGGAGTCTTTCGCTGCTGCCCGCACGCCGGACATCGTCGCTGATGCCGCGTACTGGATCTTCACTCAGCCGTCGGACGCTTGCACGGGCAACTTCTTCATCGACTCGACTGTCCTCAAGGGCACGGGCGTGAAGGACCTCAGCAAGTACAATGTGCACCCGAAGGTAGCGCCGCTGCCCGACTTCTTCCTCGGCAAACCGCCCAAGCAGATGCCGGTCAAGAAGCCTGCTGCGCAGCCGAAGGCTGACAGCAAAGCCAGCGAGAAGACTGGCGACAATACTGCCGCAGCCCCGGGCGACAAGACCGACAAGTAGGTCTGAACGCAGTCGGCAGTCGTAGAACAAACGAAAGTTCTGGAAGACCCCTGGAGATGTGCACCATATTTGGTGTGTAATCTCCAGGGGTTTTCTTCTCGGTATCCTATCTATGATAAAGACTAGTAAGAACGCCGCGAAAAGGAGATGCCGACATGCAACCCCGGTGTTCATCAAGTTCTACGAACGAACTCAATGAAACGACCGGGATCGCACATCCGCATCTTCTACGAATTTTCTTTGTCCATCATGTGCTGAACGGCGTTGTAGTGCACGCGCCAGACTTCCGGTCCGTAGCCACCGGCAAACACGAGAGCCACGGGGATGCCGCGTTTCACGCATGTGTCGATGACGAACTTGTCTCGCTTCTTCAGCTGTTCCAGCGTGAGCCGGAGATAGCGGAAGCCCGCACCTACGTCTTTCAGATACGGATCGCTGCCTTGCACAAAGAAGATCAGGTCCGGACTGAATGAGGCGAGCGCCTGATTCAAACCGGCTTCCAGCTTCTCCTGATAGAGATGCCGCTCTTCGTCGCTGACTGCGATGTCGAGCGAACTCTTCTCTTTTTTCTGCGGATAGGCTTCCTGTGAGTGAATGTCGAACGTGAAAACATCGGGGTCGTCGCGGAAAATCGCCGCGTTGCCGTTGCCCTGATGCAAGTCTACGTCGACAATCATTACCTTCTTGCACAGCCCTTCCGCTTTCAGTTTGCGAATGGCGATGGCGATGTCGTTGATGGAACAATAACCGTCTCCGTGTCCGGCGAAGGCGTGGTGATAGCCAGCGCCGAGATTCGCTGCCAGTCCGCTTTGAAGAGCGTGCCTTGCAGCGTGCAGGGTGCCACCTGATTTCAGCCGAATTTCCGCGAGCAATTTGCGAATTGCCTTTCTCGTGGTTTCGTTGTTTTCAGGCGCCTTCGGCAGCCCGAAAATCTGTTGCCAGGTTTTTGGGTTGCGCAGGCTTTGCAGATATTTCTCGTCGTGGACGAGAAGCAAGTCGCTGTTGCGCAGCGGCTTGGGGCGACAGTGGGCAATAGTGATACCGTTCTTAGCCGCCAACTCATCGAGCACGCGCTGACCGCGGTCGAGTGCGAAGGGAACAGTAATTCCCAGCACGCTCAAATCCGAGTTGTAGCGCGGATCGTAAACGAGTTTGAGTTTCAATTTCCCTTTCATTGGCAGAACCTTTCTCTACATCTGAAGGAGAATTGCTACGAAATAAGCGGGTTTGCCGGTGCAATACCGGGCCGCAAAAGACGGGATGGGCTTTCGCCCACCCCGCCTCGCAGTAGAGGCAACGCTTGCGCTGACTAGAGCAGGCAGACGCATGCGACTCCCTGAGAGAGAGTTCGCATGCGAGCCCCTACAAAGAACTTGCTTAGTCCTTGGGCAGGACGAAGCAGAGCAGGATGTACGCCAGAACGACCGAGCCGCCGGTGCAGAGCGCGAGCAGCACAGTCAGAACACGTACCAGATTCGGAGTCGTGCCGAAGTGACGAGCGATGCCACTGCAGACGCCACCAAACACTTCGTCGCTCGACTGGCGACGAATGCCCGCGCGGCTGAATCCGATGAGAACAATCGCCAGAACGGCGAAGAGAGCGATTCCTGTAAGCATGTTGTTTTCCTTGAAAGACGTATGGTTCGGCGCATGGAGAGCTGATTGAGCAGCTGTTCCAGACGCTTTGCCACTGGTGAATGGTGAAAGGAGAAGTGCCAATTGACTCCTCCTCAATGATGCGGAAGCCGGATTACTTGCCGCGATGCGGCTTCAAGTTACCGGCGGTGAGCAAGTAGCAGACCACTACTCCGATCACGCCACCGATGGTCGGGGCGAGCGCGAAGGTGCTCCACAAGCTCCATCCCATGAAAAGCATGAGCAGTCCTGAGCCCTTCGTGAAGGTGCCCATCACGCCCAGCGAAAGCCAGCGATAACGCCAGAGCGACTTGCGGTCGCCCTCGGTGAAGACCATTGCTCGTGCTTCCGTTTGGAAGCCGATCAATTTGTCGCCAATCGTGCCGAGCATGTAAAAGCCCAGCGCGGCGGCAACCAGAAAGAGAGCGATATTGGCGAGGATAATCAGCGCAGTCATTGCGTAGATTCCCTTGTCTTGGGTCCGCAGAGCGCTTGTGGCGTTCTGCGGAGTGCTTCATTCAGCCCTTCTGTGTTTGACACATGAGCTGTTAGGCCAGAATGGATGTCCTGGTCTTCAGTCAGATCAGCCGCAGACCTTGTTGGTCAGCCACATGCCGCCCCAGGTGGACGCGAGCATGCCGGCGAGGCCAGCGAAGATGTTGCCGCCGGTCAGCAGAAGACCGACAACCAGACCGCTGGTGACGATCACCGAGGCGCCCAGCACGACGGCGAGGACGATGGCGGTGAAAAGAACGGAAAACACGCCCGCCTGGGCGACGTTGGAGAGGAAGTTCATGGTTTGAATCCCTTGGTTTTTGGGGTTTCGTTTCACTGTTGAGAAGCGAGAAAACGCAGCGCGCGTTTCTCGCCAAAGGTTCGATTATTCAATTGGGCGGCGCGAACTACTTGGTAGTCGTCGTCCCGCCGGTAGACATGGACTTACCGCAGTCCGAGCAGCATTTCTTCGACTGGCTGCACTTCGCGCAGTATTTGGCTTGGATGTTGGACGTCGGCGCTCCGCACGACGAGCAATTCCCCATCGCTGGTGACGTCATCTTGCCTTGGCAATCGTTGCACTTCATGGTCGTTTCCTTCACGCGCAGGTCTAGCCTGCGGTACTCAGGTTCTCTGCAAGACTTTGGGCACCATTCGTGGTGCCGTGAGCGACTTTGTATGCTTTTGAGCGAACGCTGCGCGTAATGAGAGTGTGGCGAAAGCTTGATTCAGTCCAGGCGCTGAGATTTCAGTCTCAACGCGTTGGCGATTACCGAAACGGAGCTTAAGCTCATTGCTGCACTGGCAATCATCGGGTTGAGCAATAGCCCGAAGACCGGATAGAGAACACCTGCGGCAATCGGCACTGCCAGCGAGTTGTAGCCGAATGCCAGCCAGAGATTCTGACGGATGTTCGCTACCATGGCGCGACTTAACTTGCGAGCTTTGAGCAGCCCGGCGAGTTCTCCTCGCAAGAGCACAATGCCTGCGCTCTCAATGGCTACGTCGGTGCCGTTGCCCATGGCGATTCCGACATCTGCTCCAGCCAGTGCCGGAGCGTCGTTGATGCCGTCGCCTGCCATAGCAACGCGTCGACCCTGCGACTTCAAGCGCGCAACGCAATCTGCTTTGTCCTTTGGAAGTACTTCCGCTTCGACTTCGTCGATGCCTAGCTGGCGAGCTACGGCAAGTGCGGTCGCTTTGTTGTCGCCGGTAAGCATGACTATCTTCAGTTTCTCGTCTTGCTTGAGCTTGCGGATCATCTCAGCAGCACCTTCCTTTATGGGGTCGGCGACGGCTAGTGTTCCAGCCAGCTTTCCATCGCGAGCGACGAAGATGACCGTCTGTCCAAGGCTGCGCATCTCTTCTGCCGCTTGAGCGACCGCGCTGATGTCTACAGCCAGGTCAGTCATGAAACGCGAACTGCCCAGAGCGAGTTTTGCTCCGGACATTTGAGCTTCTACACCTTTGCCCGCAACTGCCTGGAAATTTGTCACAGGCTGAGGTTGGATGCCCTTTGCCGAGGCCCCTTCCAGAATTGCTCGAGCAAGCGAGTGCTCGCTCGGTTGTTCCAAACTTGCAGCCAGAAGCAGCAGTTCGTCTTCGCTAACACCGTTTGCAGTTGTCACCTTTTGCAGTGTCGGGCGACCGACAGTGAGCGTGCCGGTTTTGTCGAGCACGAGCGTATCGCACTTTTCGAGCGCTTCCAACGCTTCGGCTTTGCGGATCAAAATTCCTGCTAGCGCACCACGGCCGGTGGCGACCATGACGGACATCGGCGTGACCAAACCGAGCGCGCACGGGCAGGCGATGATCAGCACGGCAATGGCGTTCAAGAGCGCATGCGCCAGTTGGGGCGCCGGTCCGATGAATGCCCAGATGCCGAACGTGACTGCAGCAATGGCGATCACAGATGGCACGAAGAATGCGGCGACTCGGTCGGCGACCTGCTGAATCGGCGCGCGGCTGCGCTGTGCGTCGGCGACCATTTGCACGATTTGACTGAGAACAGTCTCCTGACCAACTCTGTCCGCGCGCAAGATGAAGCTGCCAGTGCCGTTTACTGTTCCACCAATCACCGCGTCGCCCGCTTGCCGAGAGACAGGAACCGACTCGCCTGTCATTGCCGATTCGTCTACAGCGCTGGCGCCTTCCAGTATGGTTCCGTCAACGGGAATTTTTTCGCCTGGTCTGACTCTCAGTCGGTCGCCTTTGACGACGAGGCTGAGGTCGACTTCGCTTTCCGTTCCATCGCTGTTAAGCCGTCTGGCGGTTTTCGGCGCCAGCGACAGCAGCGACTTAATGGCATCGGATGTGCGTGCCCGTGCTTTTAGTTCGAGAACTTGACCCAGCAACACCAAGGTGGTGATCACTGCGGCTGCCTCGAAGTAAACGTAGGGCGCGCCGTTTTCCATTGCCATGGAAGGCGGCAGAAGATGCGGGAAAAGTGTCGCGACCAGGCTGTATCCGAATGCTACGCCCGTGCCCATAGCGACGAGCGTAAACATGTTGGGGCTGCGGTTGACCACCGAGTCTTTGGCGCGCACGAAAAACGGCCAACCGCCCCAGAGCACAACCGGTGCCGCCAGCGCCAGTTGTATCCAGTTCATCGCGCCGTGCGGAATGAGGTTGTGCACAATGTCTTCTGCACCGGGAAGCATTGCAGCCATTCCCAGGGCGAAGACAGGCAAGGTGAGGACGAGACACGCCCAGAACCTCTTGAGCATGTCTGTCAATTCCGGATTCTCACCCTCGTCCAGAGTGGGCATTGCAGGCTCAAGAGCCATGCCGCACTTGGGGCAGGTTCCGGGCTTATCGCTTTCAATCTCTGGGTCCATCGGGCAGATGAACTTGGTGCCGGGTTTGACCGGTTCTGGCGGAACACTTTCTGGGTGCAGGTACCGGTGCGGGTCGGCTTGAAACTTTTCCTTGCAGCGAACTGCGCAGAAATAGTATTTCGTGCCTTCGTGCATGTACTCGGCAGCGGCGGATTCCGGCTCGACGGTCATGCCGCAAACAGGGTCGATGTGCGTTTCCATCTTGTCTGTAGGGGCGGCGCATGCGCCGCCCTGACTGGGAGCCGCATGCGGCTCCCCTACGGAAGCGACAAGCGGCTCCCCTGCCGCAGCGACACCGGCTGTTTCCACCCAGTAATGCTGCTTGTGCCCGCGGTCGGTGAGCGTTTTTGCTGATGCCTCTGCGGCTTCGCGCGTCTCGTGCTTGTCGACGAGAAACTTGTTGCCGTTGTCATCCTGCCGCCAGACCTCAAATTTCTTCTTGTGCGAACAGCAAGACCCCTCTGCTTTTGCAGATTTGACCTCGAGGAAAACCGGAATTACGGTCGGCTCGGGTGCGGGGCTGGCGGACGCAAGATATTTTTGCGGGTCGGCGGAGAATTTGTCTCGGCAGCGAACATTGCAGAAGTAGTAAGTGGTTCCTTCGTACTCGAATGAACCTGCAGCGGTGGCTGGATTGACCGTCATCTTGCAGATTGGGTCAATGGCATGGGTTGTAGTCATAGGTCCACCATTAGACTTTCCGGGCGCTGCTGCGCTCCTCTCGCCGGTGTTTCAAGCTTGTCGGCTGTTCGTTGCTGGCGGCGAAGTGGCATCGTACTACGAGACAGTCTTACTTTCTTCCACCTGACTGGCTTCGCTTAAGTTCGCGCAATGCTTTAAGCCGTACTGCCCAGAACCTCTTGGAAAAGGCAGGGATCAGAAGGGGTTATTGCATGGGTAGAACTTCGGGGGTGCGAGAGCTGAAATAAGGGGAGGAGAAAAGACTCAGCAACCATAAACTTGACCAGGCTCTATCTTCAAGCTTTTAGACGCTGAACTTCCCTAAGACCTGGCAAATATCGGTTGTCACGGGTTTTTAGCTTGCGACGCTCTGCTAACGGCGCGAACAGTAACGTCCCTATCTGAGGCCTTTCTCTTAAGGTTTCGATCATAATTCGAAACCAACCCTCGACATCAAATAAACGCTTTCATTAACGTTTGAATCATCATCCAACTCTTTAACTTTCTGTTTTAGTTCAGCGAATCCCAAAAACTTTGTTTTACAAGCTGTTCAGCCAAAATCTTGACCCTAATAGGTCTTGAGGCAGTCAACGACTTGTTTTTCGAGCGTAAAACCTCTTACAAAGTTTTTCTGATTCGCCTGTAGCTTAACTAAGGACGTGCGGCATGGACACAAGCATGCTCAGACGATTGCCGCTATCCGAACTTTCGGGTAAGCAATTCGATGTGATTGTTGTTGGTGGCGGCATTACCGGTGCAGGAGTGGCGCAGGACGCTGCTTCTCGTGGTTTGTCGGTGCTTCTTCTCGAGAAAGGCGACTACGCTTCGGGCACATCGAGCAAGTCGACCAAACTCATCCACGGCGGACTTCGCTATCTGGCGAATTTCCAGTTCGGCGTGGTGTACGAATCAGTGACCGAACGGATTGTGCAAGAGCGCATCGCACCGCATATGGTGCACTGGCTGCCCTTCATCATCCCTGGCTACCGGCAGAACTTCTTCAACAACGTGAAGTGGGAAGCTGGTCTCTGGGTGTATGACGGGATGGCTGGGCTGATCGGTAAGCGTTTTCACCGGCGCATCAAGTTGGGCGAGATCAACGACCTGTGCCCTGGCATTCGTGCTCAGGGTCTCAAGGGAGGCTTGCTCTACTACGACTGCCGGACCGACGACGCGCGCCACACCCTCGAGGTGATTCGATCGGCTGCGCAAAACGGGTGCATCGCGCGCAATTACACCAAAGTCGTTCGCTTCGTGCGCGACCGCGGTGATGTGCGTGGTGTCGAAGTCGTAGACGCGCTGTCCGGCGGCGAGCCCGTGACCATTCACGGCAAGGTCGTGGTCAATGCAACCGGCGTGTGGACGCAGAAGACGCAGGAGTTGTCCGGCAAGGCCAACGTCAGCGTCGCGCCCGCGAAGGGAGTGCACTTCACGATCAAGTACGACCGGCTACCGCTCAAGGCTGCGCTTTTGGTTCCGACCGGAGCCGATGGGCGCTTCTGCTTCGCGGTGCCGTGGTACGACTCGGTCTTGATCGGCACGACCGATACCCCATTTAAGGGTGACTTCGACAAGCTCACTGTCGAAGACGACGAGGTGCAATACATCCTCGATGCGGTCAACGAGCAATTTCCCAATCTAAAGCTGACGCCCGCAGACGTGACCGGCAAATTCGCCGGACTGCGGCCGCTCATCTCGGACGCCAAGGCTGGCGGGACGACGAAAGTCTCTCGCAAACACAGCCTCAAGCTCTCCGAAGACGGTCTCATCACGATTGCCGGCGGTAAGCTGACGACCTATCGCCCGATGGCGGAGGAAACGGTCGACATGGTTGCTCAGCAGTTGCGCCTGGACGGCATCGAGGCCGGCAAGTGCGTGACCGAGAAGCTCATGTTGGGCGGTTGGGAAGGCGAAGTGCGCAGCATGGAAGAAATCAAAGACGTCTTCCGCGCCATGGCGAGCCGAGTGCGTATCTCGGGCGCCACCGCCGATGTGCTGCTGCAAATGTACGGACGCCGGGCGATGGAAGTCGTCGAGCTGGCGAGCGAATACACCGAGCTGGCTCAACCCATCTCGGCGTCGCATCCGTACATCCTTGCTCAGGTTGTCTACGCGGTGATTTACGAATCGGCGGCCACCCTGGACGATGTCCTGGCGCGCCGCATTCGGCTCACGATCACCGATGCCGAGCAAGCGAAGGCGTCCGCGGACAAAGTGTCGCAACTCATGGCCAAGCTGCTTGGCTGGGACGGCGCCACTCGCGAGCGCATGGTGACTGAATTCGTGGCGTCCGTTCTTTGACGGGCAGCAACGAAACGGTCGTAACATCAACTGTCAGGCTGCGGTCAGCTGGTCATTCGGCTAACCGCAATCTGCCGCTGGGGATGCAAATTTCCCGGCGTGGAGGTTCTATGGAGACTCTGCTCTACTGCGCAATCGGCGCGGTTGTGTGCGCTGTCTGGGTCTACGTGCAGTTCAAGGTTTTCGAGTGGGCTGAAGACAAGGGTACATTCCTTGCGCGGCTTGTCTCGAAGGCTTCGCTGTGGTTGCTCAGCACAGCTATCACGCTCGTCAGCTTCACTGCATTCATCACGCTGTACATGATGTTCATGCGTGCTGCGTTCGGTGGCTGACACAGGCTCGTTCGCAAGAGCGAGTTAGGGTTCAACCCCAAGGAAACAACAAATGACACCACTAGTCATGAACATACTCTTCGGTCTCATCCTCGGCACTGTCTGGGGTGTGGTCTGCGGAGTAGCACGCGGCAAAGCCGTGTTCGCCGGCATCGGAGCCGACATGATCTTGCGCAACGCGCTCGGGGGCATCCTCGGGTACGTCGTGGCAATGCTCATTCTGGGTCCGGCTGCGGCGAAAGAGTTCGGGTACATCGGGCTGTGCTGCGGCATCGTCCCGATGGTGATTCTCGAAAACTACCTGCGCAAGCGACTTTCTCGCTAACGCACTTCCTCTATCTCGAGAGATGCAATCAGCCGAGGTCCCTTAACGGGGCTCTGGCGGGTTGCCTTCTCTTGCGCATGGCACCGCGTTTGGTGCTGTAACTGTAGAAAGCGAAGGTGTAACTATGATGCAAATCAAAGATGAGGCCAACTTTGTGTTTGGTCTGAACATCGATGCGCAGGCTGCTCGCAGCTTTGCCATCGAACTGTATACCTGGTCCGATACCCCCGGCAACAAGTTCAAGCCGCTGCGTATCAATCTGCACTCCGGCGGCGGCAACATTGCCGATGCCGAGCATCTCTTCGAGACGTTCACGCACCTGCGGTCGCTCGGTCACTTCCTGACCATCGTCATCCACGGGCGGGCTGCGTCCTGCGCCGGATGGCTGGTTCAGGCGGCTGACCTGCGCGTCATCGGTAAGCACTCGGAGATGCTCATCCATCAGGTCAGCTCGAAGTGTGATGGCAACATCACCGCCTTCGAGCGCGAGCTGAAGCGGATGAAGCATCTGCAGCGCAAGACGATCGGCATCCTCTGCGAGCGCAGCGCTGCCACGCAAAACGTGAAGACCGCGCTGACCCCGCGCATCGTCGCCAAGCAGCTCTCCGGCGGCGCCGACTGGTGGCTCACTGCGCAGGAAGCCTACGACTACGGTCTGGTCGACCGTATCGAAGACCAGCCGGCTTACCGCACGGCTGCCTAAAGGGAGATTCGGGTAAGGCAGCGCTACCGTCATCACCGGTGGTGGCGCTGCCCAAGACCGAACTCCTGCACCCCGCTGAAAGATGCGGATAGTGTCAACCCGTTCATAGGAGGTACTCAACATGAACGGACCTCTCGTACCCCTCATCGCGCTGTTCTTCATCGTCATCCAGAATTTCCTCACGGCAATAATGGTGACTGAACTGGCGCGTCCCCGCGGCAAGAAGATGGTCATGTACGCTGTGGCGGCTGCGGTCGTCATCGGCGGACTGGCAGGCTTCGCGTGGACGTTTGTCCTGAGCACCTCGGTGGTGTTCACGGTCCTCGCTTCCATGCTCGTGGCAGGCGGCATCGCCTACCGCTGGGCGGAAGTCATGGCTCGCGACATCGCCGAGCAGCTCCGGATGGCGTCCACCGTCGCCAAGTTCGGCCGGGAAAACTTCGAGCGCCTCGACACGCGCGGTGAAGGTGAATTCGGCACCGCACATCTCTACGAAGTGCTGGAATCGAACACCTTTCCTGAGAGCGGCCAGTGGCTCATCAAGCACATGCAGAAGCACATCAGCGATATCGGTCACGCAGCCGGCACGGCAGGCGTTCCGGTTGGCGCTGTTCCGTATGGCGGTGGCGGTGGCTACGTTTACACGGTTTATCGTGTGAGCGTCCGCGACCTGCAGACCTACGAGTCGCGTCTCAAGGACAAGTATCGCGCCTGGCTCTAGTGCGCAAGCACTGACCGGGCTCTGCAGCAAGGCGAGGAGAGGGCGCATTCGGCGCTCCTCTCTTTCGCTTTTGGACGTCTTATTATTATGCGTTATAGTATAAAATATGGGCTTTAAATTGCCGGAATTTTCCTTTGGCGCGCGGTTAAACAGCCAGTTTCAACTCTTCTTTGCATTCCAGCATAGAGAGAAATTCTGCCGGCGGCATATAGTGCGGGTTTTTGAATATTTGTCCGCCTTTGATCAAGGTCGGATGAGTTTTCATAAGCATGCGAACAGTTTCTGAGTGAAAGCAGCGTTCGTCGTATTGGCACATGCCCATGAGGGGAAACTGTTCAAAGAGGCGATTGCACTTGCTTTCGTACTCAATAAGTTCTCTGGCGGTCACATTCGCGCGCAATGACCAACTCATGTCGCCTGCGCCGCGCAAACCATTGAAGCCGTCTGCATAAGCGGCGGCAATCATTTGCTCAAAGCGCAAAAGAGTGGAGTCGCCATCGAATGCTCCGTCTACCAGATATGTTTCTTCGGCAGTCAGAAAGAGCATAGAGCCGTCTTTGACGTCGCCTTCCACATCCATTCCGGTCCGCATCATCACGTTTTTGACAAAGCTCGCCGTGTCGGGATCTGAGATATAGACGCATCTCTGACCCAGCCTCATGCCGGTTCGATAATACTCGGTGAGCGCCGTAATTTGTTGTTCGCGGTCGCTGTAGACCATGCAAATGTGGCTATGTTTACCCATAGAGGCAACATAGTTTTTCAAATGTTGATAGTGGTCGTCGGCGTGCATGTATGAGATCTCTTCCCCATTATATCGCCAGGTACGCGCACGCAAGAGTAACTAATGGGTGGATATGCCGTGAAGCCTTGCTGTAAAAGAGTTTTACGCCGGTGAGAACATCGGCTGAGCAACGAAGAACGGTTGCAGGCGAAGCGTGCGGACCGGGTCGTCGGCTGTGCGAACGGCATCCTGCGGAATCGGCGCCGGAGTTTTCTGAGCTTCCGACATTGTGCAGAGCAATTCGCGCAATTTCTTGTTGTCCGGCTTGGCACGGAAATTAGTATGTGCTTTCTCTTCAGCCATGTTCAAATACGCACGGCAGGAGGGTTTTAGAGCGAGCTTGAGGCTGGATACAGGAGACTTTGCGGGCGCATGCTGCAGTCTTCTCATGCGCGCTTTGAGCAATCTAAAATAGGGACTGTTGAGGCTTCTTCTCTCCTGCAGATCTGCCGGTGCAGCGGCAAACTTTCTGGTTGGATGGACAGCAAGAGTCTCAAAAATGTATTTTGTACGGGTAACATCGTGCGCAACCGGCGACTCCGGTGACTGATCGACCGACGCGGCCAATTCGAGGCACCAGTCGAGGTCTACGGCTATCGCGGCGCACTGGGGAGGGACAGGCGAATACGAACAAATTACGTACATTACGTTAGAAGCGGGGTCGGTCATTTTTTAGGAAGTCCTTGTCCGGGAGGGGGACTTTAGAAACTTAAGCTACCCGGCGCGAATTTAGCGTGAACCTGGAGAATGGATTTAGGGCTTCGCGTGTTCCGGGGTAGCATTATCGTATGCAAAGATTGTTTCATTCGTATAACAAGAACCTGTCTGCGCGCTCTTCCTTGAGGACGTGGTCAGGCTCGGCTATTTCGGCTTTCATCTGTTTCCTTTTGGCTATTTTTGCCCACCCCGCCTCTGCCAAATCCCAGGAAGAAGAGGTCTGGCATCTTAGCCAACTGCATCGCGCTCTCGGCTCGGTCGAAATCTACGTAACACCAAAAGCGATGCGGCTCAACTATGGAAATGGCGACATTGTCGTTCTATACAGGCAAGACACAAACCAGGTCTACATCTACAATCCAGCCCACAAGGCGATCTTCGGGCAGAGCTTCGAAATGTTCTACAAGCGTGGTTTTATCGTCACCTCCGGTGGTCTGATTCCGATTCGCACCTGGTATCCCAAAGAAAGGAAAAGCATCCAATATAAAGGTCAACCGGCTTCGATAGTGGAAATCTATGCGCGTGGTCGTAAAGCAGGCAAGCCGACTGAAATCAATTGCGCTGAAATGAAAGTGGTAAAGGCGGCGGAGAATTTCAACAAAACGATTTCTGTAATTGAAACTCTTTATGCGATTCCGATCACCGGTTCCATCCCGATCGAACTTCGGCTCAATTATTCTCAAGCGGGCGGTGAATTGTGGTTTCAAACCCACCAGAGAGATTTTAAAGACCGCATTGAAAACACCTGTTATCGCTTGCAAACAAGCAAAATAGTGCGCGAGAAAAAGCCCCTGGAATTTTTCGCAGTGCCGAAGCAATACAAGACGATGAAGGCGGATTCAGACGTTATGAACTTGTCCGATACGGCTAGCGATTTGACCAACTTGGTCTTGCCATAACTACCTGCTGTTTACGCTGCTGTTCAATGTTTTCTCCAAAATTTTTTGCAGAGCATCCACGCGTTTTTGATCCTGACCCCCTGTCAAAATCGAAAAGTATGTAATCAATGAAGAGCCTTCTGCCTGATAAACAGAGGGATCTGCAAGTGAGAGTTTTAACAGTCGCTGGTAGATGCGGTCTGATATCCGATTAGAGTCTTTGCCTGACGCGTCCTGTTTGTTGAAAACGCTCTGTCTGGCAGGAATGTTCTTGCTCGGTTCAGGTCTTGCAGCAGGCATAAATTTCATTTCTGCAATTGGAGAAGCGCCTTGCGGCAGGAATCTCACTGCTTTTCCATCGGGCAGATCCATCGGCGCCAGCGCTTGCAGAGTGTTTGGTCTGCCGCAGACAAAGCTGATTTCACGACTGCTTATCTGTTCTGAAGATTCTGTTCTGGCGGCGATTTTTACGTTGCCTGAATCTATCGTGCTCGAATTATTCATACTATCTTCAACACTCTCAGCTGCGCGGGCTTGAGAGCAAACAGTGAGTGCAACTAACAATGCAAGAGAAAAAGCGGCAACGAAGGAAAACCTTGAAGTGACCGGCCAGAGAAGACTCTCTTCTTTTGCGCTTGGCGGTGACATGTTCAAGTCGTTGTCCGCTGTTGTGTTGTGATGTATTTTCTGGTTTGAATTTTGTCCGTTGCTCTGGGCGAGAAATTCGTCCAATGTGACGGGTCCATCTAAATAAATGGGTTGGCTGGCTGCAAACTTGCTGGGGATGCAGCCGGGCACAGCGCCAGGAATGGAGCCTCTTTCAAAGTTGGAGACGCTCTTGCGGGCGCTGGGCAATGGTTGGGTAGGGGGTGAGCCGTCTGTGCGGCAGCAATCGGATCTCATGGATTTCCTCCTTGAGCACTTCCATTGAAAGGGGAATATTGGAAGCGCCGCTTCGCAGCGGAAATGGATCGAACGAGGGACGTGACTAACTGGTAAGTGTTCTCAGAGTAATCGCGAACCGTGGCAACAGTGTGTCAGGACTATGAAGCGACTCATTTTTCGTTGAAAAGCTCAGTATTATATAGAGCGACCTGCTAGATTCCTCTGAGTCCCCTGATTCCCAGATTCTCAAATTTTTGTGCAAATCAAACTAAAGCTATCCCACCAACTTTTGCTTCTGGTAATCATTCCGGTAGTTTTCGAGTTAATCATTGGCTTTATGCTTTATTCGAGTTTGCAGACTTCTGGCGAGGAAATTAAACAAGAAGCGCATTCGCGCTTGCTGTTGAAGAAAGCAAACGCGCTGCGCAGCGAATTTCTCTGGGCGTATCAAGTCGGCAATGAATTCGTGTTTTCGAATTTCACCGATGAAAACCTGCTGAATCAATATTTCAAACATGTTTGGGCCGCCGCTAAGTTGATTGGCGAACTCAAAGAATTCTGTCGCGGCGACGAAATTGCCAGTGCAAAAGTAGCTGAAATTGAAGTGCTCACAATGCGCACAAACGCGATTGCACAGAAATTTCTTCCTGCTTTTAAACAGGGAAACATGTTTGTCGTCATGAAGTACGGCGCGGTAATGAAGAGAGATGCTTTTAAGGCAGGCGAGATCCTGAACGGGATGATTCAGAGCCAGCTTGAACAGTTGGACAAATCCGCCGAATCTAAAAGCAGAGAGCGTGAAGAGCAAGGCAGATTGGTATTAGCCATTGTTCTGGCTACCTGCGCTTTGATAAGCGGAAGCGCTCTGGCTCTCAGTCTTCGTATCTCGCGACGTTTTGATGTTTTGATAGACAACGCGCAACGGTTGTCCGCAGGGCGAGAACTCAACCCTCCTCTGCAGGGACAGAGTGAATTGGAAGTTCTCGACCAAGAATTTCGCCGTATGTCGCTCGAGTTAGAAACTACTCTACGCAAGCAACGCGCCATTGTAGATTATGCTGCCGATGTGATTTGTTCGCTAAACAATGCGCTTGCCTTTTCCGAAGTGAGCACGGCAGCACTTGCTGTGTGGGGGTACGAACCTGATGAATTGATGGGCAAGAGGATCGCCGCAATTGTTCTCGACGAAGATGTAGAACGCACGACAGCAGCTTTTGAAGACGCTCAGCGAGATTCGGATGAACCGCTCGATTCCTTTGAAAATCGCATCGTTCGCAAAAACGGAAGTATTGTAGATACTCGCTGGTCTGTTCGTTATGTAGAACAAGAGAAGGCGCTTGTTTGTGTTGCGCACGATATCTCGCAACGCAAGCAGCTGGAGCGGATGAAGCAAGAATTCGTCGCTATCGTCAGTCATGATTTGCGCAGCCCGCTTACTTCTATCAATATGCGATTAGGCACTTTAGCTCACGGAATGCATGGGGATCTTCCTGCGCCGGCGTTGAAAATCATCTCAACGATAGAAGGCAGTGTTGCTCGTTTGATAGCGCTCATCAATGATTTATTGGATGTTGAAAAACTCGAATCAGGCGCTTGGGATATGCGCTTTCAAGAAAAGTCGATTTTGAGAACGATGGAAATTGCTGCCGATTCACTGCTTGCGCTCGCCGATAAGAAGCTGGTCGAAATTGTTCTGCCAGAGAAAGACGTGGTGGTCAGTGCTGATCACGAGCGCCTGACCCAAGTGTTCAGCAATATTCTCTCGAACGCTATCAAGTTTTCATCGGAAAAAGGACAAGTCGTAGTCACTTATGAGAAGGACGATGGTTGGGTAACCGTGAAGATATCAGACAATGGTCCCGGAATTTTAGAAGAGGAAAGAGCGCTTGTGTTTGACAGATTTAGGCAATCCAAACGTGACAGCGACAAGAAGACTGGCAGTGGATTAGGCTTGGCTATATGCGCCGCGATTGTAAAAGAACACGGCGGAACTATTGGCGTAGACAGTAATAACGGCAACGGCAGCACTTTCTGGTTTCGCATTCCCGTAGAAAGAACCGCGCGGCGCGCGGAAACGTCTAGCTAGCTTTCGAAACTTCGACTGCTTCGTTTTCAGAAGTTCTGCTGCTTTGTTGTAAGAACTTTTGCTATTTCGTTGTTGTAGACAAAACGAGCTTCTCAATTTCTTCTTTAGTCGGAAGTGATGGCTCCGCGCCCATCTTTGTGGTTGCGAGCGCGCCTGCGGCACAGCCGAATTTAACGGCATTTGCAAGCGTTTCTCCACTGGCGTATGCAGCGGCCAGGGCGCCACAAAAGGCGTCTCCCGCAGCGGTGGTGTCAATGGCGTTAACTCTGTAGCTTGGTATCACTTCTGGTGCTCTGCCATCTTCGGCTAGCAGTGCGCCGAGTTCTCCGAGCGTAATGATGACGTTCTTCGGTCCCAGTTTTTTAAGCTCTTCCGCTGCTGCCAGAGCGCTTTTCTCGTCAATTACTTTGATTCCCGTCATCAATTCCGCTTCGGTCTGATTGGGAATAATAACGTCTACGTTTTCCAAGAGTTCTTTGGGCAATTTGCCATCTACCGGGGCAGGTGCTGGATTTAGCGCGACAAACGTTCCATGCTTGCGCGCAAGTTTGGCAGCAAAAGTATCCGCCTCTGTTGGTACTTCTAATTGCATCAGAAGAATTTTGCACTGTGAAACGACAGTTTCCGCTTTCTCAATATCTTTGTCGCAGAGGTTGAGATTGGCGCGTTGAGCGATGACAATACTATTGTCTCCATCGCCGTCGACAGTGATCATCGCAATGCCTGTCCCGGCTTCCTTGTCTTGGATCATGTGCGATGCATCGACATTGTTTTTCTTCAGCGTCGCTATTAGCATGTCGCCGAAGCTGTCGGCGCCGACTCTTCCGACCATCGTTACTTTGGCACCGGCACGCCCAGCTGCCATCGCTTGATTGTTGCCTTTGCCGCCAGCGAACATCCCGAAGTCAGAGCCTCTTATCGTCTCGCCCTTCACCGGCAAACGTGGCGTGCTAACAACGATGTCTTGACTAAGGCTGCCGACCACAATAACTTGATCTGCTTTCATCGTGCCCCCCTCCGGCAAAGAGATGAGGGCAGATTATACATCTGTTGGCGACCCGCCAGTGATTACCACTGGTAATTTTGCTGCTGCGTTGGTGGGGGCTGATCGCCAGGCTGTTGAGGGTTTTGAGTGGGCTGCTGGGGTTGCGGCTTCTGTTGTTGTTGTTGTTGTTGTTGTTGTTGTGGCTGGTCCGGAAATTGCGGCGCTTGTTGATGCTGTTGCTGTGGCATCGGGAATTGTGGTGTCGGAGGGTGTTGTGGTGGAAACTGCGGCTGTTGCTGTGGCATCGGAAACTGTGGCACAGGCTGCTGATGTTGCGGTGCTTGCTGCTGAGTTGGAAACTGCGGCGCAGCTGACTGGTGCTGAACCTGCTGTTGCTGCGCTTGTTGTTGACCTGGGTACTGTGGAACAGGTTGTTGTTGTTGTTGTTGTTGTTGAGGCGTCGACAACTCGACAGGCGTAGGGCGTCGTAATTGCATCGTCTCGCCTATGGTCTGCGGGCTTTGTCCCTGGCTTAGTTGTTCGTGCGTCTGCTTATTACTGACTTGATTGGCTTCGACAAGTAGTTCGTTATGCAGTGCTGCGATAAACATAGCTACCTGCGCGGCTTTTGCCAGCGAGTCCATATCTGTAGCATCTTGGGGAGCCGATGCGATTCCGAAATGCAGACACGGCTCATACTGCGCTAGATCAGGTTTCAATTTGACAAGGTCTCTACTGATTCGACCTGCCAGGCTGCAGGCTTGATGACTTTCAATACCTGGCAATAGCAAGCCGAATGCTCTGTCTCCAAAGTGTCCGAACATGTCCACTTCGCGCTTGATGTTCGATACCGCTTCAGTAAGAAGCGCGCACACTTCCGCCGGCAAATTCCCGTCGCGATCAGCGTTAACAGTGACACAGAAGAGTGCGAGCGAGAGTGAAGACTTAAATCTGAATGCTCTTGCAAATTCTCGCTCCAGAAAAAACTGCAATGCTTCGAAGCTAAGGATGCCCGTCTCCGCCTTGTTGAGAAGCAGCCAGATCGCATTGCGCATCATCGGATCGAGCGTGAGCATCTCTTCGGGAACACCGACTTTTACTGAGTCTGTGGATCTTTGTTGTTGAGGCGGCATTTGTTGATGTTGTTCAACCGGAGGCCGCGGGCGTTGCGTGTCGATATGCCATTCGTCCAGGCTGGGTACCGGAAAAGCAATTTCGCGGGTATGTGCAGGTTTGAAAATATCCGGCATTTCCGCAAGCGGCAATTGATTTGTTTGCGGGATATTTAGTGAAATCGCGGTGGGCGCCAGTTCAGGCAAGATGATTTGTGGTGGACCCTGGTTTATTTGCATCGGCGGTTGCATTATCTGCGGCAGCGGATCTTCTGCTTTGACACTGCGATTGTCCGGCGTCAGCAGCAATCCCAGCTTCAACAAATCTGCTGCGATAGTAACCCATTGGCTATGGGCAAGCCCCATTTTTTCGGCAGTGTCTTTGATGTTTCGCGTGCCGTACACATTGGAGTAAAACTCGGCATGCAGGTTTGGATCTCTCACTCTTGCATTGCGCAAGCGCGTTTCCAACTCACCTTCTGCCAGTCTTTCAGGCGGGCGCAGGAGAAAGGAAAGCTCGTTGATATAGTTACGTTCGAGAAAGTTGTGGTTGTGTATGAAAGCTTCGCCGCGAATCAAAATATCGGCAATACTTTCTTGCACTGTCACTGTTTCCGGCTGTCCGCCTGGTTCGAAGCGAATGACACCGTCTTTCCAAATGAAGAGGTCCATAATCGCTTCCGTGCCCACAGATAGTGGAGATGTAGCATGCACAGCTCGACCTAGTCCGAACTGAATGCATACATTGCAGTGCACCGAGCCGATGAAAAGTTTGCCTGTTATCTCGTAATGCTCAGCTGCACGAAGCAAGTACGAAATAGGTTTTTCCGAAAGGTTACCGTCGAAAGTCGTAGTCACATCCTCGGGCGGGCCGCTCGGAGGTGGTCCCGTGGGCGGCGTCGGGATGGTCTTCATCATCTTATCGATTAAGGTCTGCTTTTTCTTCTGCTGCTCAGACATCTTGGCGACCCGGCACGGCCGTTGAGTAGAAACGTAATGTATATATGTGCAAAAACATGTTTTCACAAACGATCTAATTCTTCAACATCTCTCTCTCCCCTGGAATGGGGATGGGCAAGCGTTCTGATTGTTTATCGGCAGCTTGAGTCTGTGTCCAAATGACTAAGCAGTGATAAAACTAAAGCATACAGTAGAAATCCGCTAAGTTAAAACAGGACAGAGTCTCGACCGCCCGGGAGGGGCACGCGCAATATTCGCGCCCCTCCAGACATACCTACCAGTTGGCACTGTTTCTCTTTTGAAGTCGTTGCAGAAGCCCCTGTTTATGGCTCTTCTTGCATCACAAAATTGGCTGCGTCAACGATTGCCGATGAGCCATCCTTGTGAATCACCAGGACGAAATCGCTGAATTCAACTACTCCTTCGCGGTGAGCCACCGAGACAGTTGTGATGCCGGAGTTGCGGATGAGCTGATATGCTCTGCGCTCATTGCCGGCATCCAGTCCGCTTGTTGCCTCATCGAGAATGGCCAGCTTGGGTTTTGCAATCAGCATTCTGGCGATGGCGATTCGCTGTTGTTGCCCACCGGACGTGCCTTCGTCCCAGTCTTGCTCTGCGTCGAGCCCGCCTTCGCGTTTGGCCAGGTCGTCGAGACCGAGCGCATTGAGCAAAGCAAGCAGCTCTTCGTCGCTGGGTGCTTCGCCTCGCCCAGGATAAAGGAGCTGGTCTCGGAGCGTGCCGGGAGTCATGTACGGCTTTTGCGGAAGGTACATTACTGCGTCTGTATCTGGTCTTGCAACCCGTCCGCTTCCGCCTTTCCGCAGCCCAGCCAATGCCTTGAGGACTGTGCTTTTGCCGATACCGCTTGGTCCGACGATAAGCATGCTTTGTCCAGGTTTGACCGCGAAATTGACGCCTTTGATGATGGTGGTTTTTCCATCAGGGGTGTTCACCGCCAAGTCACTGACGGATGCACCTTCCGAAACCACTGTCTCGATGCCGCTTTCACCATATCCCGCTTCGTACTCGTTGAGGACATCGTCGAAGGACACCAAGCGCTGAGCGCCGGCGTTGAGTTCGGCAAACAGCATGTACGTGTGTACAATCACCGAAAGTGCGCCCAGCACGCGGCCGAACGAAGACGCGGCCTGACCCATCGCGCCCCAGTCCATCTCGCCTGCGAAGTACAGCGGCGCTGTAATAAGCAAAGGGACAACCAGGATGAAATAGTCGTAGCCGACTTTGAAGAGAGTCAGATTGCGGTTCCAGCTGATCACACTGTTCCAGTTTGCCAGTGTTAATCGCAGGCGTTCACGCGCTCTTTCGAGCTCGCGATGCGCTCCTCGATAGCTGGCGATTGCTGTGGAGTTCTCCGTGGCGCGCACGAGTTCGCGGCGTAAATCCGCCTCTCGTGTCTCCTGTTCGAAATGCAGACCTATCATCCGCCTGCCGAACCTGAGCATTGCAAACGTGCCAATGCCGGAGTAGACCACTGCCACCAGAAGTAGAAGCGGTGACAGCGACCATAGTATTGCAGAGAAAGAAATCAATGCCAGTCCGCTGTCGACTAGCGCCAGCACGAAGGTCATCAATTTGTCCAAGACCTTGTCGGCGTCTTGCTGTATGCGCTGCTCCGGGTTGGTAACCCGCGGATCGTTGACGATAGCCTGAAAGCGATCCTGGTTGTAGAGCTTTTTCAGCAGCGATTGTGACAGGTAGTCACGCCACTGCATGTGCATCTTGTTTTTGATCCAGCCGAAGGTGCCAACGATCGGCGTGCCGACAATGAAAATCGAGGCGTAGATAAAGACGTTCGTCCAGAACGCCGATTGTTCCTTATGCTCCAGCGACGAAAGAACCGAGCGTTCTGTGTAGCTTATGCAAATGTTCAGCACATTGATTACGATGAGCATCGCAACGATGAGTGCTATCCATGACCAGGCAACCTTCTTGCGCTCGCCCAGCCAAAAAGAACCCAATACCTTGAGGGTCCTGCCTGTGGTATTCCAATGCATCTCGCATCCTCCTACCCAGGTCCGCAGCTCCTTCAGCCGCCGCGGGATGACCGATTTTCATGAAAGTGTCCACCTCTTCAAAGTGACAGCAGTTCAACCAGCGCATTCCAAATGCTCTGCAGCCAACCGGTTTTCTCTGCTCACCCGGTAAGGGTGAAGAAAAAGCCTGAAAGCTTATTGCTCTGGATGAGGTGCTGTGCTTTTGTTACGCGCGAATGAAGAAGGGAGTAATTTATTGGTAGCAGAACAAATTGCATGAACCAAGCATCAGTTTGAATGAAATGGGCGTAAAACCTTCGTGCACGGACGGAAGATACAAAAGTTTGTAAGAGCCTGCCTAGCGTCATTCGACATTGGTTGTGATTCTTATGTGGCAAGTGGTCTGGAATTTTGGAATCGTTGTTTTAGTACAAGTCCTATTCACGTTTCTTTCATGCCGGCGGCCGTACAAATGACACAGACCAATCTGACTGAAGTATTAAGCGCGAAACGCCGGGAGCAATCTCGGATGTTCGTGCTCTTCGTCTTTGGTGTCGTATATGGTGGCGTTTTTGGCTGGCGAAGTGGCGCTAGATCGTGCCGCTTTGAGTATTGCCAAATCTAGCTTGCGCGATCTGAGCGAGCGCTTTTCGTGCGTTTCAATTTCGGTGGATCGAACGCTTGCGAATGTTTTTCTCCAACAAATTCCAATCTCAGCCAATTGAGGTTCGGCGCCAGGTGGCTGGAAAGGTTCGCGCAGCGCTATTGTTTCTGGTTGTAAAGTGCGTGTGTAACAGCACAATTTACAGCACGTAGATGATCTCTTATGAGAAGAAATAGACATCTTCTACTTCCCGTTCCAATTCAGGTCAGCAAACTCACTCTTCTCCAGTGCAGTTTATTCCAGCAGTATTTCGGCTCACCGCAAGGTGTCGCGTACTGATCTGTTTTGGCGTCGGCAATTCGATCTGATTGCACAAAGCTGAAAATCCGAAAGGAATCACATGAAACACTTCGTTCGCCGTCTCATCATCGCCGCGCAGACCTTCGCCGCCGGCAAGCCTCTGCCTGTGCCTTACGGCATCGTCGATATCGCCGAAGTTCAGCCTCTGAATTTCTCGATGGAAGCCTTCACGGGGCAGTCGCTCCCGAAGCGCTCCTGGTGGCCGCTCTGATATAGCACTTCTAGTGACCGCTGCGACTTGGCGTTCTCCACGCAGCCGCGAACTAAACGAAGAGCATGGCAGTAGGACGGCAAAGATGCGCTGTCTTTCTGCCCTGCTCTTTGACTGAGCAGCTGTTCGATTCTGAGCTTGCATGCAAGCTCGTCTTCCTTTCCACGCAATCCCAACGTTAGGGAGAATTGAAATGACGACTATCACCACTGCCAACACTTCCGCAGCGGACAAGGTTTTCGTCTTTCGTGGCTTCGACCGGGTCGTGCTGAATGCCGGCCAGTTCGTCGAATCCGATGGCGTCGTTCGCGACCTCGCCAATGGCGAGACCTTCGAACTGGGCCAAACGGCGTTCCGTGACGAAAATGAGGCGAGGCAAGTCGCCAGAGCCCGGGTGCAGCGCTTCTGCCTCTAGGTTCTTGCAAGTTGCATTGCGCTCCGGACTGGCGATGCCGGTGCTCTCGTTCGCAGTAATGCGAATGTAGCTTCTAGTCGCTGGAGTGGTGCTTGCACCACTTCTCTGTTGATTGAACGTTTGGACGTCAGGCGATGGTCGCCACGTCTTCATGGCAGAAAGTCGCGAGACTCCTGCAAATTCCGCTTCATGGACAAACACAATGATCCTCACCGCACTTTACACCGCTGTCGCCATCGTTGGCTTTTGCGTCGCGTTCCGGCTGGGCTTTTCCCTTGGCGGCAAGCTTTCCGAGATCGCTTCGCTGAGCTTGGCATTGCCCGTAATCGCCATTCTCTACATCGCCTCGTCGATGAACGATGACTTCAGCGGGTCTGGAAAGGTCTTTTTCTTAACGGCCCTCGGCTTTGCGGGCGCCCTCTGCGTCGCCGCAGCGTCACCCAAAGACGCGCCTCGTCCGAGGTACTGATCGTCAACAACTGAAACGTGATGGAGATCACCATGAAAATCGACAAGACCGGCTTCGAGCGTTTCGCTGCTCTGCATGCGGAGCTCACCCAGCGCGCGAAGAAGTATTTCGAGGAGCGTGCGAAGAGCTTCAATCCGAGCCTTCGGCACGAGATCGAGAAGATCGAGTTCAACAGCGACGGCTGCACGATCTCCTACCGCAGCAGCCACTGCTCGAACTGCCGCGGCAACGACGACATCGACGAGCTCTACATGTCGATCGACGACCTCCTGGAGTTCAACGAGGAGTAGCATCCTCATCGCTATGTGGGGCGGGCACCAAATACGGTGCCTGCCTCTGGGACGACGTACTTTGCTAATCCTCGATCCGTACTTTGACGGGATCACTCGAGGCTTGCCATAGTGAGTTGGTTTGATTTCTACGCGAAGTAAGTCGCGATGCCGACCATCGGCACCGCATTCACAATGAAATCCCTCGAATAATGGAACACTTCCATGTACGACTACGAACTCGCTAAGTATTTCGTCGGCTTCGGCTACTTCGTCATCTGCCTGTCCATGATGGGCGTCGGCGTAATGGTCGTTCGCAGTTCTGCTGATTTCGGAGCGTTGCGCAAGAATCTGAGCTGGGCGAGCCCGCTCTTCGCGCTGACCTTGCTCGGCTGCGCCGTCGGCACGCACTACTTCGGAGCGGTCGCCTGTCTCTACGTGCTGGGGCTCTATGCGAGCTTCTGCAGCGGCGTCGTCCTCGACATCGCCGAGAGCGGCACGGAATTCTTCAAGTCCACCGTGAAGGACGACTCTGCTCTTGCCCGCCGCGCAGCTGGGTCTGCGAGTGCTAACGGCAAGTGACTAACAGCAGTCGATGGTTTCGAATGCATTCGAGACCATCGGCTTGCTTTTTTGGGCGCGCTGGTTACGAATTAGTATAGTAAGTGGTCTGGGAAGAAACCGCCCCTGGGGTGGAGCGGTTTTTGATTTGCCTCAGGTTTTGGATATTGCAATATTTCTGGTTGGTGCGTGGCTCGTATCTAGTTCCACGTCTTTGTTTGCCAATGTGTAGAGCTGGTCTTTTTGGTATAGCCAGAGCGTTTGAAGCCTGGATAATAGGTTTTCGCCGCTGTACGAACCCTTGCCCTATAGAGTTTCGGTTCCGTTTCCCCGCGCCTAGCGGCAGCAACAGGAGCCGGTGTACGGGAAACAACGCGTCCGCGAGCGTTCGGATTAGAAGTTGTCGCGCTGGAGGTAGACCGTGTCGTTGCAGCGCTCGAGCCCGAACTCGAACTAGACGACGCGCTAGAAGTTTGTGTGGTCGCCTGTGATGATTGCTGATTTCCGCTCGCGCTCTGGTTTTGCGTGGCGGCTGCGCTGCCTGCCATCGATTCACCAGCATAGGCGACAAGGTTTGGCATCAATGCCGCGACGACGCCTAAGATTGCTATCTTCGTTTTCATGATTTCCATCCTCGTTTTACGCAACTGCTGGTTAGACACGCGTGACTGCTAAAGGTTCCTTTCTCGTGCAAGGAAAGTGTCATACAATTGCTGCCTTGTTCTGGTGCTGCCTTGTTCTGGCGTCCCGGCACCCGCAATGCAATCGCATGGAGGAGACTTAGAGAAGTGCGCATTATCGATTTGCAGAAGTCCGATTCGGACAAAATTCGTCAGGTGGCGGAGATACTCAACGTTAGTTTTCATGGGCATTGTCCTGACTACGAGGACATGAAGGATGCGATGAAGAAAGTTGAGGAATCTTTCGAAGACCACCAGTTGAGCCGGATTGCGGTCGAAGACGATGGTGAAGTGCTCGGCTGGGTCGGCGGAATTCGCATGTACATGGGCAATGTATGGGAAATAGATCCGCTGGTGGTCAAGAAAAACACGCAGGGAAAGGGTGTCGGTAAGGCGCTAATTGATGATTTTGAAGAGCAGGTCGGTAAACTCGGCGCTCGCACAATCTGGCTCGGAACAGACGACGAAGACGGCAGAACCAATCTGGGTGAGTGCGAACTCTACCCTGATGTCCTCGGTAAGGCGAGAGAAATCGAAGATATCGGCGGACACCCATTCAAGTTTTACCAGCGAATGGGTTTTGAAATTGTTGGTGTGCTGCCGGATGCCAATGGTTTTGGCAAGCCGGATATTTACATGGCAAAACGTGTGAAGACCGCAGAAGCAGCTCATTTTCCTCGAACCTTCAGCACTAGTTGTTCGAGCAAATAGTTTCGTTTAAGCCCGTTAAGCTAAACCCCTTAGCCTTTGTAGGGGTTTGGCTTTGTGTTACTATCCACCCGTCATAGTTGCTCAAATCCCGGCTTGATTGTGTTCATTGGCGTTTCACATGCGCTGCTTACAAGCCGACCGTCAATTCCCCGTCGTTTGCTTTAGACAGGTGTAGCATGGGCTCTTTCATTTATCTGGATAACAGCGCCACAACCAAGGTTCGTGACGAGGTGTGTGAGGCTATGCAGCCTTACCTCTGCGACAAATGGGGCAATCCGTCGTCGTTGCATCGCCTGGGATATCAATCGCGAACAGCGATGAACAAAGCCAGAGAGCAAGCTGCTCAGCTTATTGGCGCGACACCCGAGGAAGTTTATTTCACTCCTTGCGGCACGTTCAGCAACAACATGGCATTGCTGGGACGCGCACAGTATGTTGAGTCTAACAATCTCGGACGCCATTTGATTACTACCTGCATCGAGCATAATTCCAGCCTGGGACCTGCGAAACACCTGAAGGAAAGAGGCTGGAAGGTCAGCCACTTGCACGTCAGTGACGAAGGTGTCGTCGACATGGAAGAGCTGAAGAGCATCATCACGGACGAAACCAGCATCATCTCTTTGATGTGGGCCAACAATGAAGTCGGCACGGTGCAGCCGGTTGAAGAAATCGCAAAGATTGCCGCTGAGCGGAATATCTTTTTTCACTCTGATGCGATTCAGGTGCCAGGGAAGCTGAAGATCGACATGGCCTCTACTCCTGTTTCTTCTCTTTCTCTTTCCGGTCACAAATTTTACGCACCGAAAGGTATCGGTCTACTTTATGTTCGCAAAGGCATGCACGTATCGCCGATTCTTTTCGGCGGCGGTCAAGAACAAGGTATTTCTCCGGGCACTGAGAGCCTCTCCAACATCGTTGCCATCGGTGCAGCGGCAGAATTGGCTCACAATGAGTTGAAGCAGAATACGGAGCATCTGAGAGCTGTTCAAAGGCTTTTAATCGAAAAACTGACTGCACACCCGGCGGTGAAGCTTTCGGGTGCGTGCATGGAATCTCGTCTGCCTGGGCACGTCAGTTTGATTGTGGAAGGAACGGTCGGTGAGCAGCTCGTTGTTGAAGCCGATTTGAAGGGTGTCTGCATCTCGTCCGTTTCGGCTTGTAAGCAAGCAGGCAAAGACCCTTCGCACGTACTTGCTTGCATGGGCATGAAGCACGAGCAAGTAATCGGCTCGGCAAGAATTACCGCCGGTCGCTACAACACACTGGAAGAGTGCGAGAAAGCCGCCGATATTCTCCTCAAAATATTCTCGAAGCGTGCCGGTGCGGGCAACCCTGCTCCAGCTCCTGCTGTTGTTTGAGTCAACTTCTGCACGCGCTCACGGCGCCTGCGCACGTTTTGATTTTTGAGGTGAAACTGATAACGCTTGGTCGAGCGCTGTGTTGCGTTTGTCACGTTTTTGTTTTTATTCAAGTGTAGTTTAGAACTCACGATCTCCTTCGATCCACATATGTCTTGCATCCTGCGCAAATCAAATTGCCTGGTGACTTGCTGCCGGACGCACGAATTGACACCATATTCGGTGCCCCTCGGATGGCGCCGTTTATGGTGTTGAGCGTTCTTAGCCCACGCTGTATGGTTCGAACTCTCTACTAGTCACCAATTCACCGCCTCCGCGCTCTGCACGGTGATACTAGAGCGCGTAGTATGAATGGACCCAAATAGGAAGGTGGCCGAGAATGCAGAGGTTGGACCCTCCGGCAGACCCGACCACCTTCAAGCGGGGGAATAGAAAAACGGCATCTGCCTGTCGTTTATCGACGCCCCCGTGACCTTTTATTCAATGGAAAGCGGTTGCGGTCGCTGGGCTCAGCGCGCGTCGTTCTGCTTCTTCAGGTTGGGGTTCCAGAGCTTGAGGCTGACCACCGCACCCAGACCCAGCACTCCGAGCAGACCGGTTGCGAAAATCGTCGCGACGACGAACCACGCAGGGCTTGAGATGAGGGCATGGCAGAGGTTGACGCCGATGACCGTGGTCACGAAGTAAGACGCCGAGCCCCAGAGGTAGCGCTTGTCCGACGCGAGCGAAGGCGGCTTCAGTCCGCCGTTGGCCGTTCCTTCCTTATCGGCAGCCTTCTTGAAGAGCTTGTCGGCTCCCAGGATGACCGAGTGGAAAGCGAGCGCCGCGACAGCACCGCCGATGAGCGACGCGATGAGTACGTTGCCGATGAGCGCGGAAACCAGCAGGGAGGTGCCGGCGCCGAATGCTCCGCCCACTGCCGAGAGAATCGACAGGATGACTGCGCCGAAGAGTCCGAAGAGACCGTAGATGAAGAGCTTCTTTCCGTCCATGATGTTTTGCCTTTGTCCGGCTGTCAGTGCATGAGTGACTGCCAGCCTAGTGTGGCCATGAGCTTTTGCAAGTTTTGGCCGTTGTTGGGCACCACTGTCGGTGCCGGATGGTTTTGCATCACCGGAGCGGTCGAGGTCGATGCAAAACCGTTAATGCGTGCTGTTGTGACCACTCATCAGTTTCTTTGCATTCAAGTTTCCCAAGCGGACAGCACCAGACTGCGCATCTGCGCGTTGGGAAGTGTTGAACGATTGGGGAAACTAGCGTTGCAGGGGGGAAGTTGAAACTTGAAAAAAGAGAACTGAAGAGGTGTATTTAGTTTATATGGCGTTTATGCGGGTGTTTTCACTGGAAATTTTGTTGAGAAACCGGTTTTTTGAGAACCAAGACCGCACAACGCTCGCGCTGTGCCGCCAAAGCCAAAGTCAAGCGCCCTTTCGAGGCTGCGCTAACTTTCGCGGTCGCGACGGGTGAACTTCCATAGCAGGGGCGGGTGAACTTCCATGGCGGGGGCGGGTGAACTTCCATAGCAGGGGCGGGTAAACTCCATAGCAGAGGCGGGTAAACTCCATAGTAGAGGCGGATAAACTTCCACCCTTGCGCCTTACCGGTAGAGAAATAAAGCTGCGATAATTTGGCAGAAGGCACCCGTAAGAAATTTCCATGTCAGTGACGCCAAGCGAACAAGCACAAGTGATAAGCAGCCTCACGCTGCAGATTCCCGCCAGCACAAGCAACCTGGGACCCGGATTCGATGCGCTAGCGCTGGCGTTGAACATGTACTCCACCGTGCGTTTTGAAGTCTATGACAGACCCGAGGTCACTCAGCCGATTGTCACCTTGCATGGAGCGATTGCTGCTGTAAGCGACAAGGAAAACCAGGGATTGCTCAGCTACCGCATGCTGCAGGGGCTATGGCAGTCCGACCCTGAGCTGCTCAGCCGGGTTCGCATTTCGGTGACTTCCGACATTCCTCTGGGGTGCGGGCTGGGCTCGTCCGGAGCGGCAATTGCCGGGGCCGTTTGGGCTTCGTACTTCTTGCGTGGTTTGGTTCCGACCCGCAAAGACATTCTTACTGTCGGCATGCGCATGGAAGGTTATCCGGAAAATGTCGCGGCAAGTCTTATGGGAAACATGATTGTCTGCGGCAAAGGCCTGGATGACGAGACGATTGTGAGTGAACAGCTCGACTGGCCGGACAAGTGGAAAATCCTTGTCGTCGTGCCCAGATACACGCTTAAGACAAACGATTCGCGCAAAGTTTTGCCCAAAATGGTCAGGTACGAAGATGCTGTGGCCAACATTCAACGTACTGCTTTGATTGTGGCTGCTGTGGCGAAAAACGACGAAGCTTTGATGAGATCGGTCTTAGTAGACCGGCTGCATGAGCCTTATCGCGAGCAGCTTGTGCCGGAGTTGGCGACGCTCAGAAAGGTGTTGTCCAGTTTTCCGATTATGGGTTGCGTCTTATCTGGTGGCGGTTGTGCAGTTTTGACCCTGGTCAATCAACGATACAAAGACGAGGTCTTGCACGAGCTTCGAGTGTGGGCAGAGGCCCAGCCAATAATGCCTGCGCTCCTGGACTTGAGTGTCGACAAAGAAGGGATGCGAGAAGTGTAAAGAGCGCTCCTTATCAGGATCTCAGAATCACTTTTTCTTGTTTACCACTGTAAAAGCACCTTCGTAACATTTCTTGGGATGTATTCCAGGAAGGGTTCTTGATACAAGATCAGTGTATTCCGCGTAATTACCTCTTCGTCCTGCAAACCCCAAACTTCCGCCCCAAGTTAGCTCTCCCCACCTTGTGTGTGTTTAATTCGGCAGCTTTTTGCTGTGGGATCGGATACGGGTAATCGTTGGGATGGCGTTTGGATAGCGAGTAAATGTGCTCTCAGCAGGAGGGCTGCATCATGAACATCGTCGTTCAACTGCTGATACTGTGCGCCGCTCCCTTTGTCGGTGCCTTTCTGGGCAAGAAGATTTTGGCAAGACGCTGGCTGTCGACTCGGCTGCGTGTCTTGCTCGCTTCATTGCCTGTCATTGGTGGCTGCGTGTGGCTGGCTATGAGTCATCCATGGGTAGCAATCATGCTTGGTTTGGTCGGATTGTTCGCACTTCGTGAAGGGCGTGCTTATCCGGTCGAGCAGAGCAACTATGGTGGTCTGGTCGAAGGTCCGTTTGGGCTTTACCGCCCGCGTGTCTCCGACGGCGCCACTTGGGGCGACGTACATCGCCGCGACCGTACCGTCATTCCGTGGTCTCAGAAAAGCGATCTGCATGAAATGCAGGAAGGTGCTCTGGGCAGCCTCGGTTCGGCGGCAGGTAAACGCTTTGAAAACTATCCGCCTGTCATTCATCGGGATCGTCCGAAGCATGCCAGGTTGGTGGTGAACAACGGCCGCTTCCCGCCCAAAGGCTCGACTGCAAAACGCGGTCGGCTCAAAAGCGTGAAGTAATCAGTTATTTCTGCCAACTCTTGAGACCCGCTGGGTCGTTGGAGTAATGCATGGCACCAAAGACTTACGTCGCAAAGCGCGACTTTCTGCCCGAGTCGGCTCGCAAGAGCTTCCATATCGACGTGAAGAAGGGCGACCGCATGGTCGTCGAGAAGGAATACGATCACGGCGATATGTGCCGGCTTAACGGCAAACAGGTGTTCCTCAGCGAAGAGGACATCTACCGCTACTGTGAGGTGGAAAAGGTCGAGGGCGAAACCACGCCCAAAGCCGAGTAACACCAAGTTCTCAACCAGACGAAGGGGGTCTGCTCACGCGGATTCCCTTCGTCGCGCAGGATGGCGCTCTCGTTAGTCGGAGCGCTCCTGCGTGGCTAGCCAAATGGAGGTGTGCTATGAGCGAAACTCAAGCACAAAGGCCGCTGCTCGTCCTTGATTTGGACGAGACGCTGGTGCATGCCGAGGAGCCTGCCAAGGCATTCCCCGGTCGTTCACCCGACTTCACGACCAGCGATTACGTCGTGTACAAGCGGCCACACCTCGACGAGTTTCTCGCGCGGATGTGGAAGCTATACGACCTCGCCGTTTGGTCTGCAGCCGGAACGCTGTACGTCAATCGAGTCGTGGAAGTGATCTTCGAAGGTCACAGGCAGCCGGTGTTCGTCTTTTCAGGCGTGCGCACCACTCGCCGGTTCGACCACGACAGGCATGAGGCGTATTACATCAAGGACCTGAAGAAGGTCCGCAAGAGAGGCTTTGACCTGCGTCGCGTGCTGATAGCCGACGATCTCGAGCTCAATGCTCAGCGTAACTACGGCAACGCGGTGTACGTCAGAGAGTTCAACGGAGAGTTGGATGACGACGAGCTTTTGCTCCTGGCCGATTACCTGGAGCACCTGTCTGACAAGCCCAATTTCCGCACCGTAGAGAAGCGCTACTGGCGCTCGGAGGTGCAGAAGTTGCGGGCGGTGAGGCAAGAGGCTCACGTCAATGCGACTGTTGAGGCGACTTCGGAAGTTCTTCCGGCCGCTTCGGCAGCGTCTTCTACTCCGGGTGCTCCGCTCGCTGAGCAACGGCGCACGAAGCGAAAAGTTTCGAAGCGCCAGCGCTCAACGCGCAAACCTTCGAACCCGAAAGGTTCGAAGTAGAAATCCTCGAAAGGGAGGAAAGGCAATGTTCAACATCCTTCGGCCGCTGTCCATCGTGGTGGCGGCCGCATTTGTGCTCGTGGTAGCCAGCGGTTTGCTGGATCTGGGCGCATTCGGCGTCGCGACGGTGATTGGCACGGTCGGCCTTGCGGTCGTCCTGTCCGTCGCCGCGTTCGCCGCCCTCGCCGTTGTCACCATTGCAGTCTGTTTGCCTCTGGGCATCGAAACCCCGGGCATCATGCTGCATACCGTTTTCGGCATCGCAGCCGGAACCATCACCCTGGGCCTTTTCGGAATGTTCTGGCCGAATCTCGTCATGCTCGGCTTTGTCGGAGCCATTCCGTATGCGGCGGTGAATACCTGCCTCATCTGGCTTCTGGCATACGGCACGGGCTCGGCGAAGCCGAATCCGGTCATGCCGGTTTTCCGGCGCAAGTAATCGCGAGCTGGTGGTCACGAGCAAGTGATCGCAAGCAAGTGATTGCAAGCAAGTGATTGCAAGCAAGTGACTGCAAGAACGTGATGGGAAGGAGGTTTCGACTTGGTTCGCGTTGCGGACTTTTCGGAGCCTTCTTTCTTGGTCCTGCTTGTATGATATAGCATAGTATAAGGAGGCGATTCGTCCGGTTCTTACACCACCGGCAAGTGCAGTAGTTAGACTTTGGTTCAGAAGTTGCCTTTTATTTGTCGTCTTTTGGAGTTCGTGAACCCATTTCATGGGTATGTGAGAGAAAGGTGTCGGTCGGGAACGATACCCTAATGTTTCGCAGCGACTCCAGGGGCGTTAATGGATTTCGTTCTTACACTCACGCAAGACAGTCGGCAGCCGGTCTACAAGCAAGTTTCAGAGGCATTGAAATTAGCCATTCTGGCTGGTCGTTTAAAGCCTGGTGAAAAACTTCCATCAACGCGTGATCTTGCTGATTCTATGAATGTTTCTCGCTTTACAGTGATACGCAGCTATGAAGAGCTGTCGGCGCAAGGTTATATTCAAACGACGTCCGGCAGTGGAACTTTTGTCAACAAAGAAATTCCCGGACATCTCGATGATGTGAAAAACAAAGAGCAGCAGCGCGAACCCGTCGAATCTGTTTTGCCTACCGCTGCGCTTTCTGTTTACGGTGAAAGAGTGATGACTTGCGAGGAGATTGAAGACGCTCATGTAGAGCTGTTTGCCGAGCTGAATTACGGGGCGCCGACAATTGATCAATTACCGCTAACTCGCTGGAAGGAAATGCTCTACAGAGCGACGCGGTTTCAAGACGGAAACATGCTCGCTTATCATAGCGATCCTTTCGGTTATATGCCTTTGCGTGAGGCCATTTGCAATTACCTAATTCGTTCTCGATCGGTGAATTGCACGCCTGATCGCGTCGCCATTTTTTCAGGAGCGCAGGGAGCGCTTGATCTAATTGGGCGTTTGCTGATTGACCACGGCGATGCGGTTGCTTTGGAAAATCCCGGATTCCCTGGCGCGCGGCGCAGCATGATTACTCACGGTGCAGAGGTAATCCCTATTCCTGTTGACGGACAGGGCATGATTGTTGAGCATCTTCAGTCCCTGAATCAACGCGTAAAGCTAGCTTACGTAACGCCTTCTCACCACGATCCAACTGGTGTCGTGCTTTCTTTGCCGCGCCGAATCGCGCTTCTCGAATGGGCTGGGCGTACAGATGCATTTATTGTAGAAGACGATTACGACTCGGAATATAGATATGGCGATAAGCCGATGCCGTCTCTGCAAGGGCTTGACGAGAACGACTGCACGATTTATTTGTCCACCTTTTGGAAGGTGCTCTATCCAGTTGTTCGCATTGGTTTTGTTGTTTTGCCGCGCCGTATGGTGCGTTTGGTTGGTCGTGCAAAAGCGCTAATTGAGCGCGATTTTCCACTGTTGGAACAAAGAGCGCTTGCCGATTTTATTGACGAAGGTCATTTAGAAAGGCACATCAAGCGTACTCGTGTGTTTTATGCAAAACGCCGGGCAGCTCTCGTGCAAGCCGTTACAAAACAATTCGGCAAACGGATTTATATTTCACCAGTGACAGCTGGGATGCATCTTTTGGTGCGGTTCGGAGACGAATTTCCGGAAGACAAAGTGTTGGCGGCTGCTCGCGAGGCGCAAGTTTCGCTCGTGAGTACTTCGCATCACTATGTGGTCAACTCGCGCTTGGGCGAGTATTTGATGGGTTTTGCACATTTGCCTGAAGAAAACATCCACGAAACTGTGCAAAAATTCGCCGCAAATTTGGGTGTTTGAAACTTAGACTTGCAACCATGCCGATGAATTTGAGTGCTTGCGTTGTGGTGGCGCATATGGTGGCGTAGTGATGGCGTGGCTCGTGCGCCTGGTGTCATTGGGCTGACTTTTTTGAACAGCCTCGGGGCTTTAAAAATTGGACTTCCCATCCACTCCGAAATTCTCCGACTTTTCGGAGTGAATGCGAGGCTTGAAAGCGCCACAGGCTGGCAACACAAAAATTCCAGAAAGTGTCTTAGATTGACTGCAGTTTCGCAAAGCGCCACGGGTGCCGAAAAAATCCAATCTCCATCTACTCCGAAAAAGCAGGTTTTTTCGGAGTAGATGGAAGGAGGCAAATTTAGACAGCCCGGCGCGAGGCTGATGTCAAGGAGGGTTTGTGAGGTAGTTGTTCTTAAGAACCAAAGCCAAAGCTGGCTTTGTGCGGCGCCGGTTGTCATTTGGTGGCGCGGCTTGGCTAGGTCTTTAAGTGCTTATAGTTCGTTTCTTCCTGAGATCTAAGCCAAGGTCCGTACACGTTACTTGATCAAGAAGCCTGTTTTGTTGATTGTTATAGTTCCTCCTTTTCTCCAAATACACCCGGTGCCTAGAACACTAAGTTTCAACTGAACATCCCCACCTCTTCGGCTTCCCGGGAGAACCACGCGAAATATATTCGTGCGGGGAGTTTTAGGCACTCATAACTGAACACGGGAAGCTGCAAATGGAGTTTTCCATGCAACGACCGAAAGTAGTCGTAGAGAATCCCGTCGCCTCAAAGAAGTCTCGCCGCTCTTTGACCGTCGACAAGGGTGATCTTGATTGGGCTGCTGGCGAAGGGCTGATCTCTCAGCCGCAAGCCGGTGCTCTCTGGGATGCGCTTCAAGCGCGGCACGCTGAGCGTCCGCAGTTCGATTTCGCGCATCTCTTCTGGTATGCCGGCGCCGTCCTCGTGATGATCGCCATGGGTTGGTTCGGTGCGGAAATGGGTTCGCGCTACGGCGCACCCGCCGTTCTCGCGACGTCGGTCGCCTATTCGGCGGCGTTCTTGTTCGGAGGCGCTCGCCTCTGGTTTGGACAGAACCTCAAAGTGCCGGGCGGCTTGCTCGTCACTTTGGCGGTGACAATGGTCCCCGTAGCCTTCGGCTCGCTGGCCGAGACGTTGGGCTACCCGCTCTCGACTTATATGAGCAATCACAGCTTCCAGTTCTTGCTGGAAGGTGTGACAGTCGTCTCCGCACTCGCGGCGCTGCGCTTCTTCAAGTTCCCGTTCCTGACTGCGCCTATCGCCGCTTCGCTGTGGCTGATGTCGCTGACGGCGGTGGACTTCCTCTTCCAGGGGCAGGGTTCGTTCTTCGGGCTCTGGAACCAGCAGCTCACCGTAACCTTGCTCTTCGGCCTCGGCATCACCTTCGTCGGCCTTCTGGTCGACGGCAAGCGTGAAGGCGATTACTCGTTCTGGCTCTACCTGTTCGGTGTGAGCGCGTTCTGGTTTTCGCTGTCACTGATGGACTCTGGCAATGAGCTCGGTAAGGCCGTCTACGCGCTCGTCAACGTAGGGTTGATGATCACGTCGGTGCTCCTCTCGCGTCGCGTCTTCCTCGTGTACGGCTCGCTCGGCGTGCTGTATTACGCGGGGCACTTGATGTTCACGCTCTTCGCCGGCTCGATCCTCTTCCCGTTCTTCCTCACCGGCTTCGGCATTCTCATGATTGCTGCCGGCGTGTTCTATCACAAGAAGCAAGCGGCCATCGACGGTTTCGTTCTATCGCTGGTGCCGGCTTCGCTGCGCGATCGGCTGCCCGGGCGCGACTAAGCGCTCTGGCTCAGGCTAGATAACCACACCTGAGTTGCACCAAAACCTGCAGGGAGTCGGCGTTGCTGGCTCCCTGCAGTAAGCCTGGGGTAAGAAAAATCATGAGTATCGCATTCGTTTTCGGAGGTCTGGTCGCCTTCGCGGCGCCGATTCTCCTCTCTGTCTTCTTCTTTTCTGGCAAGCAAGTGCTCTATGAGGGCGCTGCTACCTGTCGCTCTTACACGCGGACCGTGTTCGAGCAACCACGGCGCTACGCCCTGGTCTTCGTGGAGGTACCGGGTCACGGGGAAATTCTCACCGAGATTTCGCATGCGCGTGCTTCGAGCCTGTCGTACGGCGCCGACCCGGTTACCGTGCGTGTTACGAAGCGGCCGTTCAAGCGAGCCGAAATCGATTCAATCGCATTCGGCAACGAGACTCCCGAGCCTGCCGCTCCCACCTACGATGGTCTGGGCCTCTCTGTGTACTTCTTCTTCCTTGCGGCGTTGTCGCTTCTGTGGGTTCCTTCCACGTTGGAAGCCGGCTCCATCGCACAGCACGCGGCGCTCTTCTACTCGGCTCTCTGCTTTGCGGCGTCCGGGTTCGCGATCAACGTGCTATCGGAGAAGAACAGCAAGATTGAAGTTCAGCAAGCCAAAGCGCAGCTGCTCTTCATTCCGCTAGGCTCTGGATATTTCGGTCTCTACATGATGTGGGGGCTGGCAGTGGTGGCGACGCTGCTCTGCTTCTGGCAGTTCGGCATCCTCCTTCTGATTCCAGGTATCCATGCGGCTTTCGCTGCTGGGTCCATTCCTGGGGTGCTGTGGCGCAACAGGACTCCGCGTTAAGTCGGACTGAAGAAGAACTTTTGTCACCGTGCAATTTGGCTTCACAGCTGGATTGCACGGTGATCTTCTTTTTGACAAAATTGTACTATAGATAGTCGCAGAGCGGGGTTGTCGTATCTGGCTATAATCGGAATGGCGCTTCATTAGTGAAAGAGAGGCACTATCATGCATTCTTCGTCACATTCAATGGCTGGTAAAACTGTCAGAGTAAATCTAGGACGAGGTCCTCATTTTGCTGGCTATGATAGTGCAGTTCATGGAAAAGAATTTGAATTTGGAGACTGGCTTGATCGAGTACACCTTGATACTCGTGTTTCTGAGAGGGCGGCTGAGGTGGGAATGCAATTCTATGCAAACCGATGCCAGCCCCATTTGCAGCACGCTGAAATTGAAAGTCTCGACGGCAACTTGATTTATTTGTATCAGCCGATTGAATTTCAAGGACGTTCAACAATTTTGATTTTAGTTCTAAAGGAATTTGAAATTGAGTAACTGTCTACGCTGGTAAACGATTGCGCTCTGTCCGTTACCAGTTCAGCAGAACTGCAGTGTTAGCGATGATGACGCAATAGACGCTGGTTTCGCCCGATGTCGCGGCGAAGATATGCATCTTCAATTGCAGCTCTTCTTTCTTCTTGTTCTGCGCAGTCAGCTTGGACAACTTGTTTTGAGTTGCTTGATCTTGGTTTTTGACAAACTTCAAAAGCAATTCTTCAAATGCCGCACGATTTTCCGGCGCTACGATTAGCGATGGAATCTTCGCTCCAATCGCCTTCTCGCGAGAAATTCCGAACAGATCGACTGCTTTCGGATTCCACAAATTCACCACTAATTTATCGTCAAAAGCGAAAACTGCGTTTTGCGCATTTTCGATCATTTGCGTTTTTATCTTTTCGCTGTCTTCGATCAACATTTGTTCGCGCTTGCGTTTATCAATGTTTCGCACGATAGCAAGGATGCGGTCGACGCCAACAAGGCTGACTTTTGCCAGGTGGACTTCAACCCAAATCAGCTTGCCGTCACGACTTCGCGAGAGCCATTCAAAAACTTGCGGTCCTTCGTCTCTTGCCAGTCGTATTTTTTCTTCGGCGCCTTCCTGCGTGTAGGGAGGTTCGCCAAAGCTTACGACACCTATATTGAGTTTGCACATCTCTTCGCGCGAGTAACCGTAAAGGTCTTCGGCTCGTTTGTTGACGTGTAATATCCTGCCTGTCTCCAGTTCGTGTACGAAGATGCAGTCGTTCAGCGCGTCAAAGATTTCTCTGTAATTCGCTTCTGATGCGCGTAATTGCTCTTCTTCGCGCGCCTTTTCAGTGATGTCTTGAACCATCGACATAGTGCCGCTGAAGCTGCCGTCGGGTGACAAAAGTGGCGTGTTGAGCCAGTTGCAGCGAATGGTTCGTCCGTCCTTGGTGAGATTGTCGGCTTCACCGTTGACGGTCATGTCGCCTTCTCTCAGGCGGGTGAAAATCTCGTTGGTGACGTAGTCGACCTGTCCATGCGGGATGATCAAATCACTGGGATGTTTGCCCACCGCTTCATCGGCAGTGTAGCCGAAGATCTTTGCTGCAACCGGGTTCCAGTAGATGATGTTGAAGTCTGCGTCTTGCAGAATGCACGCACAAGGCATGCGTTCCATCTGCAATTGCAAGCGTTCCAACAAAGCCTTTTCTTTCTCTTGCGATTCTTTCGCCTCAAGCTGGGCGCGTTTCCACTCAGTGATGTCTTGTGCCAAACCGCAGGTGCGATTGAGCTGATGCCCGGATGAAGAGATTGGAAATGTCCGTATCCACACCCAGGTGACGTCACCGTCGGGGCGCAAGATGCGCACGTGCTCGTCGATGTTGTCGCCTGTTGCAGCAGAAAGCGCTCGGGTCACTTTCGCTTTGTCATCAGGGTGAATAGGGTCCAGGAATGCCAGCGGTTTTCTATATAGCGTGTCTGCGGACTGTCCCCAAATGCGCTCGTAGGCGCGATTGACGTAAAACAATTTGCTCAAGTCTTGTGATGCGATCCAGAGCGCGGCGCCGAGGTTTTCGGCCAACTGGCGAAACATCAATTCAGATCGTTTTAAGTTGCTTTCGGCTAACGCTCTATCGGCTCGGGCGCCGGCTTCCGAAAGTGCGCGCTCTACTGCAAAGTGAATACGGCTGCGCGGACCCTTTTGCACGTAATCGGTAACGCCGTGTTTTAGCGCTTCCATGCCGATTTCTTCATCCAGAATGCCGGAGGTCAGAATAAAAGGTACTTCGGGACAGATTTCGTTTCTCAAACCCAGTGCGGAAATGCCGTCGAATCCTGGCAGTGCATAGTCGGAAATAATTATTTGCGGTTCAAAATCCATTAGTGCCCGCAGGAAATCATTTCGATTGCTAACTGCCAGCAAAGTCGATGACGCGTCGATTTTGTCGAGTTCGTTTTCCAGCGCGATTAAATCGACTTGCTCATCTTCTAAAACCAGAACACGAATATGTTCGCCCACCATGGGCTTTTCGCGCGTCAGCGTATGCGGCCTTTGCATTGTGCGCAAACGGCTGTATGCAAGCGCGTTGTCTTGCTCGCGTTCGAGCTGGTCTTCGAATGCAGTCAATGCCGATTCCACTGACTGTGAGAGACCTGCCAGCCTTCCTTTTAAGACGAAATCGTTTGCGCCTTGTCTGATTGTTGCGGTCGCTGCGTCTTCGCCGACAGGATCGGAAACGACAATGAAGGGCAGAGCGCTGTGAATTTTGCGCACGTGATGCAAGGCGTCATAGCAATTGATACCTGGCAGAGTGAACTTGGATAAAACTAAGTCAGGGACGAAGTCTTCCAGCACTTGCTCGAACTGCATCCGGCTCGAAGCGACTCGCGCCATGAAATCTATGCCGGCGCGATTGAGTTCTTCTGTGATGCGATTTACATCGTCCGGGCTATCTTCGAGTATGAGAATTCGCCAGCGCTCATTCATAATTCTCTTCCGCCGCCGGGTTTGGGCTATATGAGTTTGCCGCCACGGTGGAGGTATCCGGTGAATCCTGAGTAAACTGGGAGAACAAGTCAATGCAAATACTGTCGGTCAGGCTGGTTAGCGAAACCTGAGGGAATGCTGGCACTGTAAGAGTTGCCGGCGCTCCCGGTTGAAGCGGAAATAGATACTGCATTTGGTGCTTGTTGTTTGCAAACGACATTTTTGACAAACCAACCTTACAGTGTCTTGCCGACGAGCCTGATCAAAAAGGGGTAGCTAGAACATGGATCGGGCTACCATGCATAAATTGTACCCGCTACGGTCTGATACATATTCGTTAGAGCAAAGCTTTTATAAGCTATTTGCCGACGCCGCCGTGCCCGTTGCTGCCGCCGTTTGAGCCATTGCCGCCGTTGCTCCCATTAGATGAAGGGTTAAACGCCGTCGGATCGGTGCCCCGATCGATGCGAGTGCCAAGCACGATGCTGGTTACGGTCTTGCGAACGCCTGGAATCTTGCGGATCTGATCGAGGAAAACGTCCAGCGACTCGGTGTCTCGGGTGCGCACCTTGAGCAAAAGACTTTCTTCGCCCGCCACCGAGTGCAGCTCTTCTACTTCTGCGAAAGGTTCAAATGACGCGGGAATATCCATGCACGCCACACCTTCGGTTGTGACTCGGACGAATGCTGTTAGCTTAGCTCCTAATAACTTAGGATTGAGCTTAATCGTATAAGACTGTATTACGCCGAGCTGCTCCAGCTTCTTTACACGGGCGTGTACAGAAGGCGCCGACAGATTCAATAGATCTGCCAGGTCGGAGTACTTTCTTTTAGCGTCTTCTTTGAGTGAGGCTAATAGCTTTAGGTCAATGTCGTCCATGCAAGTCACCGAAGGTGTATTGAAAACTAACGCTGTTCGTATTTGCTTTATATTTTACCACGTTAGGTAAATTCCAGAAGGGGCTGTTGTACGATGAGGCGAGTTGGAGTTGTTGCCTAAGTCCGTTAGTCGATTGGCTGGATTCGCTTAAGAGATTGGCTGGATTTAAGGAGCAAGAACCGGAGTGCTGCCAACTGGCGGAAATTGCAAAATACCGCAGGCACTACGGAAGGCAACCTCATAGAAAGGAGACGCATCATGGCAGTCTCAAAACTGAAAATCGTACTAGCATTCATCGGCATCTATTTAATCTGGGGTTCTACATACCTCGCTATTAAAATTGCCATCGATACTATGCCACCGTTCATGATGGCATCTGCGCGTTTCCTTACAGCAGGCTTGGGCTTCTTCGCCGTGCTAATGCTGCTCGGACACGAACGCCCTAATAGAAAACACTGGGTATCCGCTTTTGTAATTGGAACCTTGCTGCTTGCCGCGAGCAATGGCAGCGTTGTTTTGGCGACCAAATCTATTTCGACAGGCTATATTTCTCTCTTGATTGCGATGGTTCCTGTCTACGTAGCTATTCTCGAATGGCTGCAAAATCGCAAAGAGAAGATTGAAAAAACCAAAGTGTGCGGGCTTATCCTGGGCACTCTCGGCATCATCACATTGATCGGACCGCAGAATCTTTTGGTTCCAAACGGCATCAATTGGTTCGGGATTGCCTGTGTGATGTTTGGCTCCTTGAGCTGGTCTGTGGGCACTATCTATTCTCGCAAGGTGGAAAAACCAAGTTCGCTCATGGTCGGCATCGCTATGCAGATGATCTGCGGCGGCGCAGTATTGGGGCTCGTTTCACTGATCATGGGTGAACATTCGCAGATTGCAAACTTGCACGTATCGATGAACTCTGTACTTGCAGTTGCATACCTGATCGTGTTCGGCTCGATAGTCGGCTACTCGTCTTACCTGTGGTTGCTTAATCATGTGAGCCCATCGAAAGTTTCAACCTACGCTTACGTCAATCCGATTGTGGCGATCTTCTTGGGCTGGGCTTTTGCAGGAGAAACAATCAACGCGCAAACAGTTGCCGCTGGGATAATTATTTTGGCTTCTGTCTGGCTGATTACAGCAGGCAAGAAGAAAGAACAACCAGCGCCCGCTCTCTGCCGCGTGGAGGCGACTACCGGCAAGCAAGTTTGTCAGACCATTGAACTCGCATCTGCAGGCTCCAAGCGCTCTGCATAGTCTTTTGATTGTAGGGGCGACGCCATGCGTCGCCCGCTCTGGGAGCGCCGGCGGCTCGCCGGCATTGTTAGCAAACGTCCGGAGCGCCGGCGTCCAGCCGGCATTGTTTCCGGCTTCCGAACGAAATACAACTGGTTTACTCGACGAGAGACACCGCAGGTGGTGACTGGCTTTGGCCATTCGCCACTTGCGGCTTTTTGGAAACTCTTTTCGCCGTTCTGGTTTGCTTTCGCAATCGCGTCCAGATCAAGCGGCCGTTCCACATTGTTTTGAAAACTTCGCGCGAGCTCGCTTAAATCAGTCTACCTTCATGCGAGCTCTGCATGATTGTGAAAACTCCAACAGGCTGGCAAAAGCTTTGGTTGCAAAGAGGAAATTAAAGAAGTTGATATAGGCAATTGCCTACTAGTTTTGACAGGCTAAAGACATCTTTCAATTTCTCTTTTCGCTCTGAATCAAAAACCACTAAGCGTATCCAGTACCGCGTTTCCAACTACTTCCTACCCGCCTTTGGCTGGTCGGAAGCAGACGCGGTCAGGTCTTGCGCAAAGCGGTTTGGCAGTGCGGAAAGTTCAACCAAAAATGTCGAGGAAACTCCCGATGAAATCGCCAAAAACTGTTTTCGTGGACTGCAATGACACAGTCATTTCAGTTCGCTATGCAAATCGTGGCGAAGAAGCTCCCGAGGGCTTCCGCGCCTTCGAACGGGATGGCCAGTGGTACCACGTCAAGGCTCGTCCCAGCGCTGCTGCTTTCCTTGAGGCACTCGCCGCAGAGGAATGCGACATCGTCATCCTCACAGGTGGCCACAGTCGCATGCAGCATCTCATCCTCAACTTCGGCGGCTTGAGGCGTCAGTACGACGACCTCATCGGCGCAGACAACCGCGACGCAATCGAGGTTCCGGAGAAGTGGGTGCTCGTCGATGACCTGCAGGGCGGCACGACCTCCTTCGAGGAGAAGCTGTCCATGCTCGGCATCAGCAAGAAGTCCCTGGGCGAAGCGAAGTACAAGGCGCTGGTCGAGCGGCACTGCATCCAGTGTGCGCCGTACAAGACCGGCGAGGACAGCGAACCCCTGACCGGGTTGCTGGACACCGTGCGCGCCAAGCTCGCGGCGCAGTAAGCTGTTTCTGATGTTCCGACATGCGGCTGTCCCACTTCGGGGACAGCCGCCGGCGCGGATGGAAGCGTCGCTGCGCGTGCGCTCTTGAGGGAAAAACCTGAGAAAGTCCCTCAGCATGCGTGGTCTCGAAATCACATATTCACCTTTTCCCAGAGGTCTCTATGTCCGACATGGAGGCAGTCCAGCAGAAGCAGCCGCTGAGCCCGTTGAAGAGGTTCTACGCAGCGCAGCGCACGATGAACCGGATGTGGCATGCGATGCGTTATGCCCGCCTCAACCTGCTCGAACTGAACGCAAGGCGCTTCGTGTCCAGCCGTGATAAGGCAGAAGCACTAGAGCTTATCCGCTCAACGCGCAAGCTCTACCTTGACGCTCAGGATGAGTTCTTCGCGGCTCACAAGGCGCTCATGGACATCATCTTCAAATAAGTGAAACACAAAGAACAAATTGGAAGGAAGCCTATCATCTGCTTTCTTCCAGTTTGTTCTTCTTGGTCGTTGTACAACTAAACAATGTAGTAAAACCGCTATTTGTGTGCAATTCAACATGGTTTGAAGTAGCTTATTTATGGCAAGTTCTACTTTATAGAAAGCTTTGAGAGGAACGAAGTTTGACTGGTGGCAATGACCAACCCTCTGGCGGAAGCGATAAGGTTGCCGAGGGCAGCAAAATTGGCGAAAAGGCTAATCTGGAAAGTTCAGATGTTGCAGCCTCGCGCAATGCGAGCGCGCAAGATATGCAGTCAGTTGAGAGTGTCAGAACAAATTCTAGTGACGGTTCGCTATCGAAGTATGTCGATCTTCCGAAGGCTGCAGACACGCCCATTAAGACGAGCATTCAATTGGTCGCGTACCAGGACGGACAAGAACAGATAATCGATAAAACCACAAAGTTGACGCCGAATGAGCGAGCGCGGGTTCAGAATGACCGGCCTGATTATAGATTGATGGAAGCGCCGACTTCGCATGAAATTACCAGCGCTGGTGGTCAAGCCGCGTCGACTTCTGAATCGAACATTCCAGTTCCGACTCCAATCTACAAACCGCTTCCGCCTCTTCAAGCGCCATCTCCAATTGCCCCTGAGATCCTAAAGTCTGTCCCATCGCCGGTTCCGCCAGCCTTGCAGAAATTCGAGATGCCAGCCCCGTTACCTCAAAGTGCGATTGAAAGTCGCCCAATTGATGCGTCGATTGATGTTGCAGAAAAACTCCTGGGGCGGGCTGGTGATGGTGTCAAACTCGATTTGGATGCGGCCAAGAAGCGATTGACAGAGAGTGCCGAACGAACGATTTCCAATCCTGATGAACTGGCGCATTTCAAACTAGATATGGCGAACTTCGAGAAGAACTATCTCACACGAACAGCCAAAGACCCTGATGCTGCCGTGAAAGAGATAGCCGAAACAATGAACAACGTATCTGCAATCTTAGAGAAAGAGTCAACCCTTTTTCCAGACTCTATTTTGAAGGGAAAACAGTTAAATCCGTCAGATACTTCTTTTCGCGTACGTCTTGCAGAAGAAGTATTGCATCATTGTGCAGAGCCAACCTCTGTGGATCAAGGTTATCGCATCACGTGTCAGGTAGAGGCATTGCAAGTTCGGGAATATTGGCGTGATCCTGCAGCGGTATCAAAGTTGGTGGCAGGTGTTTTTCAGACCGGAATCTGTCCGGGACGAAATGGCAATCTAGATTTGTCCGCGTTGACCAATCCGCGCGGAGCAACGCTTTTGCCGGATGATGAGGCAGCCAAGCATCCGCCTTATAAAGGCGATAACAGCGCTCTGCGTGGTTATGCATCAAAGCTTTTCGATGTTGCTGCGGTCAACATAGGCTTGCAATATGCAAGTCCGGGTGCGAGCTACACCGAGGGTTATGGGAAGAGTTGTTTCATCAAGTATCCCGGTGAGTTAAAAAGAACAGAATTGGTAGGCGAAGATTTGCCCGAACTGAAAGCTGAACATCTTGGAGATATAAACGCAAAAATTGTCGGAGTCAGAGAAGCAGGCTTTGTAGTAATAGGATGGCCGCTTACTCCCAGCAATGGAAATTATGATCGCAAGTATGACGCTGCCATTGAGATTGAGGAAACCAATACTGCATTTGTGAAAGTTCGGAACGGAAGCGAACTCTCTGCCAAACTTTTGGCTGTAAAGGACATGGGGCAGTGGCCGCCGATAATTAGCTGCAAATCGGACATGGAACCGTTGTGTACATCGTGGCTTAACACGTATGGCAGAAAGGATTGGGGACACGGCTTTCACTTCGTTAATTTGCCAACGATTAGCGAGGATGGCTCGCACTGCTCATTGGACAACACTTGGTCTAAGAAATCAGATATGGAAAATGTTTCAGTTGAAGTCTTGGCTTCAAATGCTGCTTCCGTTCGGACAAAGCAAAATGCGAGTTATTTGACTGATATATCGAACGTTCAAAAATGGATTGATTTGCCTAATGGTTTCGCGTTTGCCAAAAACGATTGGTTCGGCAAACTAGCAGCGGACTCAGTGGCTCATCCTCAGACTGCAATGAAAGACTGGGTGAATTCGCATCCAAATGATACTTATGCCAAACTGTGGTATCAGAATCATTCCGATGATAAGGATGCGAGCAAGTTTCTAAAGTGGATGCGCAATTTTTGCAACAAGTATCACAAGTAGCAAACGGAAATAACCGATGAATTTTGATAATCCTGATGCCCACCTCGTTGAACAGAAGACTGTTCACAGGCGCGTCTACAAACAAGCAGAAAAGTTTATTGCCGCAAGTGGAAAGAGCAAGGTGAAGATTGTGGATGAACGTATTTGGTGTCAGAAAATTCCGCATCCCATACCCGCAGTCATCTCGTTTAGCTTGCCCCGTGGCTGGGAGGAAAGCCAGAAGGCCTTGGGTGCTGTGCCCGGGCAGCATGGGCATCTGTATACGCCGAAAGACAATGCTAAAGTGCTCCTGCGCTTCTATTGTTCCGGAGGAAGAGGCATTCCTGAAGAGGGAAGGCTGATGAGGAGCGTGTTGTATCAGAAAGGTTCTTTGCCAAACCTTGATGATACCGTGCTTAAGGCTTTAATATCACAGGCACTCCACAGCGGAGTTCTTTCACTTACGTCAGCAAAGTTGATTGATTGGAACGGTCGCAAAGTAATTGAGTGCGAATATATTGCAGATGCAAAAGAGGAAGTTGCGTTCGACAACACTGATGTGAAGGAGCTCAAAGGGTGGGCACTTATTTACGACAACTCAGACTCGATTGATCCGAAAGTTAGAGAACCTCTGCCGGCTTGCATTGAGTTTATTGCACAAGAGCCCGATTTCAGAACTAATTTACAGACTGTTCAGTTCGCTGCCAAAACAATCTTGTGGAACAAAGACTGGCCGCCGAAGAAGTAGGCATGCATTTGGGCTGTTCATCACGGTTTTGCTCGCTCGAAGAATTTGTACTATATTGGTGAGTAGAAATGTGTAGAAAAACAAGACCGGCGGAAATCGCGGTCTTGAAAGAAGGAGGAATGGCGGACAGCGAGGTTATCCAACGTTTGTTGAAGTCCTCACTGTCCGCGCTTCGCTCACTGCTTTTTTGTTGACGCTCTGGCAAATTCCGTTCCTTCTCAGTCAGCCCACTCAGAACACGCGCTCGTAACCAGCTTGGGAAGCCAGTCGCCGAGTGCAGTGCAAATCGGGATCGAGCGAGAAGGTGAGCGTCTCTTCGACGGCGCTCTTGCCGAACCAGATGTACTTCTTCTCGCTGCGCTTGGCAGTGAGAGTTTCGCCGCGGTTGAGCGAGACGAGAATGACCTCTTCTTCGCCTTGCAGTGTCTTGTAGTTCTGGTGTCCGCGCTCGACGACTGCGAAGCCGTTGGGCACGTCGAAGGCGACGGCGCCGTACTGTCCGCTGCTGACGTCGATCAGCAGGAGGACGTTGTGGTCGTCGGGATCCGCCGGAATCAGCTCCATGTCGCCGGAGCGATTGATGTGCACTGCCGCGCGCGTGATGCGCATCAGCAAGCCGCGGTCGTCGGCAGCCTCGACCGCATCGGACGTTACCAGCGCAGCCGAAACCGGCACGCGCTTGTCGCCGACCTGAACGTAATACGTGTCTTCATCGAGCTGGGCGACGATGCCCAGCTGAGGTTTTGGATAGGCGTCGAAGACGACTTCCACAGCGTAGGGACCATGCATCGACGCGTGGGTCGTGATGATTCCTCGCTTTGCGATGATCGAATAACAGATCATATTGAGGCCCTCAGGTTGAGGTTTAACGCTGGCTGCGGATTTGGACCGCATGCCAACGCGGGAAACGGAACACAGAAAGTGACCGCGACGGCGCGCAGAGCCGGATGCCTCCAGCAGTGGAAACACCCGGCTCCGCGTTTTCGAGAGCGAGCAATCGAGTCCGCACGTTACTGCAGACCAGTTGGTCGTTCTCTGCCGTCAGTCGTGGTTAGACTCACATGAGCAACCCAGCCAGCGCCGCCGTCAGCCAGCTTGCCAGCGTGGCTGCGACCAGTGCCTTGAAGCCCATGCGAGCGATGTCGCTCTTGCGCTCGGGAGCCATCGCGGTGAGCCCGCCGATGTTGATGGCGATGGACGCCAGATTCGCGAAGCCGCAGAGCGCGACCGTCGTGATCATGAGCGTGCGAGCCGACAACGCCTCGGCACCCTTCTGCATGGCAGAGAGGTCGACGTAAGCGATGAACTCGTTGAGGATGGTCTTTGTGCCGAGCAGCGGACCGACGCGGACCGCTTCGTCCCAGGGAATGCCGAGCAAGTATGCGACCGGCGTGAAAGCCCAGCCGACCATCTGCTGCAGCGTCCAGGGCGAGCCCAGACCAACGAGCACCTTGTTGAACAGCACCACCGCGGCGATGAACGCGACGAGCATCACCATCACGTTGGCAGCGACCTTGGCACCCTGCTGAGCACCGTCGGCAAGCGCGTCGATGAAGTTCACCGAGGTACGCTCGTCGGCCAACTCAACTTCGCGCGTGAGAGCGCTGGGGTCCGTCTCCGGCACAATGATCTTCGCAACGACGAGCGCTGAGGGCGCAGTCATGAACGAAGCCATGAGCAGGTAAGTCGGGTCGATGCCGAGGCTGACGTAGGCGACAAGCGCCGAGCCGGAGATGGTCGCCATGGCGCAAGCCATGATGCCCAAGAGCTCGGACTGTGTCACCGTCTTGATGTAACGCGAGATGAGCAGCTGCGATTCCACCTGACCGAGGAAGACCTCGGCGCCGGCGGACAGCGCTTCTGCACCGCTGATGCGCATCGACTTGCGCAGCGCCCAACCGAGGCCCTTTACGATCTTCTGCAAGATGCCGAAGTGGTAGAGCAGGTTGGTGAGCGCGCCCACGAAAACGATAGATCCGCCGATGACGAGCGCGAAGATGAACTTCGACTTCGCAAGCTCATCGCCGGCCACGAATGCGACGCCCTCTTTGGCGGAATCCAGAAGGTTCTGAACGCCGTTGCCGAGGGAGTCGAAGATGCCCCTGACGAAGGGCACCTTCAGGATCAGGAAGGCAAAGAAGACCTGGATGACGATGCCGGTCACAACCAGACGCCAGTTGATGTGGCGGCGGTTGTTGGACAGCAGCACGGCCAGACCCAGAATCAGTCCGATGCCTAGTAAACCAATCAGTTTCTCCATACGTAGACTCCTAGTGGGAGAGAATCTCCCGTGGTTACATTCGCCCGCCTTCGGCCTGAGAGCGCAGCGCGCTTTCCAGGCGAAATTCGGGCGTGATTGAACAGAGACACGAAGCCATTTCGCATCTCCGGAACTGTTCACCAAGCACGCAAGCAGCCGCCCTTCACTCCTGGGGTGAAGTAAAAACATCGAGATGAACGGGTATTAGACGTTCAGGAGTTTTAGAGCAGCAAAACTTAAGTGCAGAGAGTGGAAAACAATAGTTTCACCCTGAAGAAGAATGGCCTTGGAAGCAAGCCTTGTAACCAGTTGTCTGCTAAGGTCTTGGACGCAATAACTCTTCGAAAGCTTATTAAATGGGCGACCTGAACAACGCTTAATTGGCAGTTAAAACCTAGCGCGTCGTCGCTAGGAGGTCTTGGCATCGTTTCTTAGCCCCGCTAAGGTCGTAGCCTGGCGCCTTAAGCGCGTTTCAGATTGCTTCTCTTGCAGCCCCCCCCAATAGCACCTGGCGCGTGTCTGTTTTTCTTCCTGGAAAAAACATCGAATCAAGAGAGATGTTTTCCATCCTGCCGGGAACATCTATTTTGCGCGAGTTACCGACTGGCGTGTAATCTATTGGATACTGGGATACGGGCTCTCTGGGGTTTTCGATGCCTGAGGCGAAGGCGCAAACTTCAAACAACAAAGACGGCAGAATAATCCGCTTTCCCGCGGACACTTCTTTCGGACACTTGTACACGACCGATGAACGCGGTGTCGAGGAGTTTTACTCTGAAGCCGCGGGCGATGTTTCTGCGCCGTATGAAAAGCCTCTGGATTTGATGGTCAGCTGGACGGCCTCAGAAAATCTGGAACCGCTAAAACAGCTCGCAGCGGATGATTTGCGCTCTCTCAATTTCACGTGCACCCGTGTCAAACCGGCTGAGCTGAAAAACATCAGTGGGCTTACCGGGTTGAAACGCCTTCTATTGGGCGGCACGGACATTGGTGATGATGCACTGCATCACGTCGCACAACTTTCAGAACTCGAAGAACTGGATCTGGGACACACTGAAGTAACTGACTTCGGATTGCGGCAATTGCAGGGGTTGCAGAATCTCAAGATTTTGAAACTCGCCGGAACCACTGTCACCAAAAGTGGTATCAAAGTGATCGCCGGAATGAAGGCTCTCGAGGTTTTGCACTTTGATGAAACCCGCATCAATGATGATGCCGTCAAAGAATTGAAAGGGCTTTCGACTCTTAAAGAGTTGCGTTTGGATGGCTGCCCTTTCGAGGGAAAAGCATTCGAGTCGCTTTCCGGTTTGCCGATTACCAATTTGCACTTGGAAGACACCAGGGTAAATGATAAAACTGCCGCAGCGCTGAGTAAGTTTTCGTGTCTGGAAAGACTTTGCCTCTCCAACACTAAGGTGGCAGGCAAGGACATGAAGTGGATCGAGTCCTTGAAACATCTGGAAATGCTCTGCATCTGCCGTTTGCCGTTGACTGCTGCCGGGCTTGCATCAATCGGAAAACTCCCTGCCATCGACAGTTTATGGATGGCTGATACCGGAGTCAGAGATGACTTCCTTAAGGGATTGGAGCCGCTTCACAGGCTCGAACTTCTCTCGCTCAACGATACTAAGGTGGGTGACTATGGTGTTATTTCGCTGGAAAAACTTCTTGGGCTGAAAGCTCTTTGGTTGGTGGAAACCCGCGTTACTGATGCATCCATACCATCATTGAAGAGATTGAGAAAACTAGTTCGCCTCAATCTTTTCAGCACGAAAATTACTGATGCGGCAGTGGAAACACTTGCCGAGATGGATAATCTTGCTGAGTTAAACCTTGCGCAAACAAAGGTTAGCGAGCGAGGTTTGGATTTACTTCGCAAAGCGCTTCCTTACTGTCGTATTGTCACGACGCCGTTTTCCTAATTTTTGCGTTTACCGGTTAAAACAATTGCGCGGTAGTTCGATTTGGGAGGCTAGTCGCCTACGCGTCTGCGAATTCCTTTCCAAATTCCTTTTGCTTTGTCTTTGATTTTGTCGTCGAGACCTTCGTCTTCTGCTTGAGTTGGTCGACGAATTATGACAGGTGGTGAGACCTTGTATGTTTCTATATCCGCCCTATTAACCCCGGTCTTTCCGCGACCGATCTGCGTTGCGAAATCACGAGACGCCACATCGAGAGTTCGCAATTCATTTGATGTTAGCGATGTTGAATGATCTTTTCTAAAGTCGATTATCTCGTTGCGGGTAATCTTCCCGTCTCGAGTTTTGGTGCGGTTTGAACCATCTATCTGGTCGAAATTCAGCACAAGGAATGTTGCGATTTCTGCACGTTCGCGCGCCGCTTTGACATTTTGTTGGGTTTCTCTAACCGTTTGACGTGCCCCTTGTTCTACGGTTCTTCGCGCCTGATCTACTGTTTGTTCGGCTGCGCGTTCAACAACCGTGCCCGGATTGCGCTTCTGTTGTGCGTCTTGCTGGAGTTCTAAATGCCATTGAGGGGTCGAATGCAAAGCTTCGTCGGGTTGTGGATGAAAGGCAAAACTCTCATGAATAGCCATTTAAGTTGCTCCGTGAAAGCGAGCGTGTCGCTTGAGAATCCGATAATCGAAAGATGTTTGCCACCGCGAATCTGAATCGGCGGCTACTGCCAAGATAGGGAAAACTTAGGGAGAAGTTGTTATCAAAGCGTTACCGGTTGATATTAAAACGTGTAGTAGCTGTTTTTCAAAAAGGAAGGGAGCCGCATGCTCGACTCCCTTCCGAGTTTAGGGGAGTGCCGACCCCTTACGAGTGTAGGGGAGCGCCGACCCCTTACGAGTGTAGGGGAGCCGCATGCGGCTCCCTGAGCAGGGAAGCGCATGCGCTTCCCCTACCTTTGTGGAAGGATCTACTTCCGGTTTTTGAAGATCTGCGCGCGCATTTCTTCATACGTGCGCCAGAAGTTTTCCTTCATGAGAGTCACCGAATCGCGCACCTGCCGGTAGGTCTTGAGGAAGTCCTCCCGGAGGTTGGCAAAACGGTTCCAGACCGTTGAGTGAGCGTTGACCAGCGCTGGGTGCAACCATTTTTCTTGTGATAGCGCATTCAGTGCTAAGCGCAAGAACAGATATGCCCACGGGAAAAACGCGCCCGCCGTCAGAGCTGCGCCGATCAGCGCACCAGGAACGGAGAGCCAGTAGCCGAGCGGCTGTGCGCCGTGCACGATGATGCCGATGTAGACACCACCTACAATGGCGGCGAGCAGCCCGAGATAGCCGTTGCCCTTTTTCTTGAAGAGTTGACCGACAAGAGTATAGGCAAGGACGAAGATTGCCGCCATGATGACAATCCCCAGCCAGAGAGCAAATCCGTAGATCGTCACAAGGCTCCAGGAGGCGTAAGTGGCGGCAACCGTGAAAGCGATGTTGGCGAGTTGCTGGAAGGTCTCGCGGAAAGGCGTTGCATCGCCGTAAGTGTTGCGTGCCGCCCGGAAGAATTCTGTGACAAAACGGGCGATGCCGTCACAGATACGGGTATGGAGATTGACCAGCGGGTTGCGCAGCGCCGAGGCGAGCCAACCTTCGGTTGATTTGCGGATGAGAATATATGCGAGCGGGAAGGTGATGGCGATGGTCGCGGCTGCACCGATGACGCCGACAATGATGGCGCCGCCGATGCCAAACCAGAGATCATGCGCATTCCAATCGTCGTATACCTGGAAGCCGAAGGCGGCAGCGCAGACCATTGCGAATGGCAATACACCTATTCGCAACAGCCAGCTTCCGCCGAGCGTGTAGGCGCCGATGCCGATGACCGCTGTGATTGCGTATGCCTGCCATGCTTTAGTAACAACATAGGCAAGAAGCAGCGAGGGCGTATACCAAACGACTGCCAGCGTTGCGGCAAGCGTAAGGACCATCAAGAAGAATTCGCGATATCCGCCTTCTTCCTCTTGATACACCGAGTCCATCAGCTTTGTGATGTTCTCCAGATGTTTGAGCGAGTGCGTTATGCCGATGTGTAAGATCGGAAAAACGTACCCGACCAGTACGAAGAATTCCACAACCGCCGCCATGTAAGGTACGAGCGCCGCGTCGAATGGACGGTGAGCAAAGCCGTTCAGCCATGCAGTTGTTGCAGGCAAAAGGAAGTAAGTGCCGGCTGCGCTGCATATGACAGCAATCAGCGGAACGCCGAACGCTTTCAGCAGTTTCCACAACAATCTTGCAAAAAGGACGCCGGCGACTCCGCCGAGGACAAGTCCGGGAAGGAAGCCCCAACCGCCCCACTTTGCCGCCGTCAGACCGTTATAGGGTGCCACCAATAACGATACCGTGTCTGTCCAGTTGAAGATCATCATGAGAAGGATGAAGACCATCATCAGGAATGCCAAGAATCCGCCGATGTTGCGCCCTGTCCACAGGATGATAAAGATCACCGCAACCAAGCCGACGACGACTGAAGCAAACCCTATCAAATAGCCGAGCACGCCGTAGATGTTTTGATGTCCCTGGACGTGCACCACGAACATATAAACAACAGCGACTGTCAGCATCATGATCACCACTCTGGCTGCCAGGATAAGGAATGAGGACAACCAGGCCGGGTTGTTCAGCCCTTCTGGGTTTGCCTCATACTCTTGGCCGGAGATGTTGACCCTTTGCCAGAGCCATTTGGACCCTCTGGAAACGTACTTGAACACCACCACATTCGATAAGGTCCATCCATAGAAAAACATCGCGGCACCGGCGCCGACGGCTGCTGAAAGCCAGGTGGTGAGAGGAGCGGGAGTGGCACTCCAGCCCATTTTGTAGCCCATACAGATGCCGGCGATGAGAGAGAGGACAACGCCGATGAAGAGATTCATCAAGTTGGCGGCGCCGGTCTCGGCGTTCTCATAGGTGCGTTTGTAGAGTCCTTTGGTTGTCTCCCAGAAGAGCACCAGGGGCAGTACGATGCAGTACATCAGTACTTTCTTGGGCCACGATTGCGGTTGGTTGGCTTCTGGCGGTGTGAGATTCGCACCGCCATTTTCTTCACGATGTTCAAGGTTGCTCATAACGTCCTTACTGCCGGAATTTCCGGCTCTTGCATAAAGATTAGGTTCGAGTGTTATCTCGAACCGGCATTCCATCGCCTTCGCGCAGCATTCAAATGGATACCAGCACTTGCACAAATTACATGGACGATTTGTGCCGACCGTTCATTTTTCTGAGGACCTTGTTCAATATTCGGCGTCAGTGCCGAAAGTATTTAAGTGCAAGGGTTTCAGGGCGTGAACTTGTGCAGGAATCCGTCGCGAGATTGAAGGAAAGAGATAATTCAAAGCTAAACTTTCGGCGGCACGCGAACAATGGGCGATTGTCCGTCAACAAGCGTTTTGACTGCCATTCCGGTGCTTTCTCACATTAAACTTCCTGGCAAGCCTGAAAGCGGTATGTGTTTGCCGCCAAAAAGTGGATAGGGAACTTCCGAGATGCTCTCCAGTCCTCACAGCAGACGAGAGATTGAAACACCGGAGGTTCCATTTAATGCTTTATACATTGATCACCATTTTGTTGGCAGTTTGGCTTATTGGCTTGTTGAGCCATGTAGGCGGCAGCTTTATTCACGGCTTGCTCGTACTTTGCGGCATCTTGTTCATCTTCCAGATGGCCACCGGCCGAGATGTGGCCTAGTTGAGCGCCAGTCTTAAAACCATAAAAACGTGGGCACAGTTCTGACCTGTTTCAATCTCTTTTAGAGGGAAGCGGTCGTGCTTGCGGAATCGGTAAATCGAAATCATTTCCGTCCGTATAGAGACAGAACCGCTTGCCTCCTACGTTTTCAGCGACCTTGCAGAGTTGACGCAAGGTCGCTTATTTTTTGCAACATATTTTTTGCCCTTATATGAATTACTAAAAACTTGCTCTCGAAAGCCAGTGGTCCTGGCTCGGGTGCTTGGTTTATTGGCTTCGATAAGCTAAAGCGAAGAAAAATGTCGGGCGTTAAAGAATAAATCTAGCTAAGAGATCTAAATTTTTAGCCAGCATAACTTTCAAATCACTATTTAGTTGCTTGATTGACGCACTTCTTCGCGCGTAGGGTCAAGACCTATCTATTCAAGAATTCCTTAGCCGATACGAGTCACTGAAACTGTAATTCCAGCCTACGTCCCACCGGAAACATGCGCCTTCTGAGGAAGTGTGTGTGCGGCCGTTTGTGCGTGTTTGGTCTGTGCAGTTTGTGATTCGGGTATCGGCATTTCGCACCCTCCGCCAAAAAGCGGGGGCGCAATTTCGTTCGGCTTTCAGCCGGACTCGTGAAACACAAGGAATACACGCAATGACCACCAAAGAATCTCTCAAGCAGCTCAAGGCTTTCGTCGCTCGTCTCGTCTCTGATCGTGTCTCCAGCCCCAAGGACTGGAACGAATGGAAGCGCGTCCCTGCGAACGAAAAGTTCATGGCTCAGTGCCTCGGCTACAAGCGTGAGACGGGAATGCCTTCCGTCACCAGCTTGATCCGACCGTTCTTCCATCGCGAGCTTCCGCTTGTCGGACTCAACTACACCGAAGTCGCTCACGTCACGCTGCATGCTTTCGAGCACGGCTGGACGCCAGCGATTCGGCTCTGCCGCGGCATCGTCTTCGATCGCCGTGGCACGCTCGTTGCCTTCCCCTTCCCCAAATTCTTCAACGTCGGCGAGCACGCCGAAACCAAGGACCTGCCCGATGGTCCGTTCGAAGTGATGGTGAAGGAAGATGGGCACCTTGCGATTATCTTCCACTATCGCGGCCGGGTGATTGCCACCACCCGCGGTTCGTTCGAGAGCAAGTCTGCTCAGATCGCCAACGAAATCCTCGCTGAAAAGCAGGATGAGTGGGCTGATTCGTTCCCCAAGGGTATGACCGTCCTTGCCGAGTTCATCCATCCCGAAACTCAGGTCATCCTCGACTACGCCGGGAAGGTGGAGTTTTGTCTTTTGGCTGCTTACAGCAAGCGGACTCTGCTCGACCTCGACTACAACGACCTGACGAAAATCGGCGGCACGCTCGGATTGCGCGTCGTGGAGCGTTGGCAGTTCAAGTCGATCGATGAGCTCAAGGCTTTCGTCAAGCGCCCCGAGTTCGAGAACAAGGAGGGCTTCGTCGTGCGCTGGCCTGACCGTCGGGTCAAGTACAAGTGCGCTGGATACATCGGCAAGATGATCCAGGAGAAGCTCAATCCGCGTTACATCATGCTCCGCGTGCTTGAAGGAAAGCTCGAAGAGAAGTTCGCCGACCTGCCTTTCGAGGTCAAGGATGACGCCGACAAAATCGTCGCCACCCTCATGGCTGTCACCGACAAGCCGACCAAGAAGGAGCAGCTCGCTTACCTCTACGGGCTGGTTCCCGCGGAAGACTGCACGCAGTACCACAAGACTGTGTGCCAGAAATTCCGCAAGCATTTGGAGACGAGCGGCCAGCTCAAGGTCGCTTGATTCCATCTCTTCGCCTTCGTAGGGGAGCCGCATGCGGCTCCCTGACAGGGCGGCGCTTGCGCCGCCCCTGCAGAAGGGTGTCGAACCGCCTGCAGAGCTTATCGCAGAGCGGCTCTAGAGGGTGCGCGCCACAGCGCACCCAGAAATTGGAGACTGTCAATGAGCAAATCTGAAACAGCGGACGCCGTCCGCGATGCTCTCGTCAAGACGTCGGGTGACCTGAAGACGCAGATTGCGCTTCTGGATGCCTGCATTCAAGCCAATCGGCTGCCCTGGGCGAATGAGACTCTGGCGGAAATCGCCAAGCTCGCCGCCGCCGGCAATCCGCTTGCGCAAGCCGTCATCGCCAGCAAGGCCGGCGGTGAATTCGACAACGAAACGGGCGAGACCAAAAAGCCCGGCGGTCGTCGTCCCTGGGTGCCTGCGTCCCCGGCGCAGGTGAAGGAAGTCGTGATGAAGATGATCGGCGAGCGTCCGCTCGTCACCTACGAGGGCAACCTCGTCGTGGTCAGCTTCAACGGTTACCTGCTCACCAAGGACAAGGCGACTCGCATCGTCGACTCTCTGGTCGAACTGGTGAAGCGCGCTCACATCGTGCTCTTCCAGGAGACCAATATCGACGCGCTCAAGGTGATCGCGAAAGCGGCGGGCTACGGCGTTTGCGCCAGCCATCGCAACAATCGCGAGCAGGCGTGCGGCATGTTGCTGCATCCGCGCCTGGAGTACGTCGGCAAGAAGGCGGTTTACCACGACTACTTGCTCGAGGTGCCTGGTCATCCCGAGTTCAAGTACACGCTGCGTCCCGCCATCCAGCAACGCGTGCTGGATACGCTGACCGGCGAGGTCTACGACTTCGTCAACGTGCACACCAAGTCCAACGTCGGCGGTCCTGATGCGACCCGCCCCATTCGCGAGTTCTCGAACAAGCAGATGGTGGAGGAGTTCAAGCGCCAGGCCGAGAAGTCGCCGTATCAGCGTCGCAAGGCGCCGACTGCGGGGCAGGCGAAGTCGGAAGCTGCCGATTCGGCTGCTACCACGGGCGGTGCGCCGAAGAAAACGCGTCCGGCGGTCGACTACTCGGTCGCGGATCTTCCTACCACGAAGATCATCATGGGCGGCGACTTCAATGCCGCACTCGAGAAGGCGACGACCACCGAGACCAAACCTCTCTTCGACTACGGCTTCAAGCTGGAGCCCGTCGTCGACGGTCGCCCGTCGTACCAGTTCCGCAACGAAAGCGGGCAGTTCGACGGCTTCTTCACGAAGGGCATGGACGGGCTCACGGTGCAATGCTGGATCCCGGCATTCCCGACTTTGAAGCGCGACCTGCTCTTCTGGACGAAGGACTTCAGCGACCACCTGCCCGTTTTCATGGAAGTGATCGCGCCGGTCAAACCGGCCGAAGCTGCTTCCACTGCCGGCGGCAAGTAGTCGTCACTATTTCTGCGCAGCGCCGGGGGTTGCTCGAACAGCTTGACCGCAAGGTCGGGTTGCTCGGCGGCGTCCGGCTTCTGCTGCGCGTTTCCTCCTTTTCGATCGTCCGAGTCAGGAGAACCAAAATGAGACAAAAGTCCATCGAACGACTGGTTCTTGGAGGAGATAAACGCCAGCGTTCCGACGGCAAGAAGGCCAAGCTGAGAAACTTGTATGCGCGGCTTGTCCGCTCGCGCAGCAAGACTCCAGTGGTACTTGCCGAGGAGCGCGACAGACGCGTCACCATGGTCATGGGGCCGAGCGGAATCGAGCGCTTGCTTGGCAAAAACGGCTTCGACATGCTGCTCGAACTTGGTCACACGGCCGAGTACATCGAGCGTGAGGTCGTTGCCGGAACCAAGTTCAGCCTCGTCGTATTCCGCCGCCAGAAGGGCATGCGGTCAGCCACCTGGAATGGTGTCCTGGCCTCGGTCGGCGAGCATTATCCGGAAGTAAAACATCTGGTCGATGCCGCTGCCCGCGAGCTGAAGAAAACTTCTTTTGCCGAATGGCAGAAGCGAGCCGGTTTTAGCTTCGCTGAGGTGCATGCCGCCGGTCAGAAAGACCCGCTCTTCATGACCGTGGCGCGACTGTTGGAAAGCAAGGGCGACGCTCTTGCCGTCAGGCGTTTCCTCTATCACACCGTTCGGCTCACCGAGCTGTTCTCAGGCGATGGTTACACCCATCGTCATGATGGTCAGCGCGGAGTGCGCGAATATGTGTTGGAGAACAAAGTGCTCGCCGAACTTGGCGAGCGCGTGATCGTTGACCTCGACGTTCACGTGCCGGAGTAGTCCGGAGCAATCGTAGGCGGAGAGCCGGGCGTTACCAGTCATTTGGTGACCCCGGCTCTTTTGCCGTTTCCTTTCGCAAAACAAGTACAGGGAAACCGACTATGCTGTTCAAGGTCGATACTCTCTTCGGTCACGTCATCGAAGAAACTGATCACGGCGTCGTCTATCAAGCCGACGGCGTGCTTGTCGATGCAGCCAACTTGCGCGCGTGCGCGGGCTGCAATGTCAAATGTTCATCGGGTCAGCAAGACCCGTGCATTGCCAATCTGCCCGGCACGCTCAATGCGTGTTGCGGCCACGGTCTCGAGCTCACGCCCGTGTCCAAGCAGTGGACCGGTTACGTGGCACTCGAAGACGGGCGAACCTTCCGCTTCTCCGGTCTGGTCGGCGGCGCTCGCATCCGTGAAGTCGTCGACGCTGTTCTGCGCGGAGAGCCACTTCCTGAAGGTTTCGTCTTCGATGAAGACAAAGCCTGGTGGGCGGGGCTCAGCGAAAATCAGCGCCAGTACGTTCACGACAACACCACCGCCGGACTGGCGCGTGTGGTCACCGCTGTGAAAAACGGCGAGCCACCGTCGGCCGCATTCCTTGCCGGCGAAGCGATGTGGTGGGACGGCCTCACCGATGAGCAGAAAGAACAGGTCTGGGCTCGCCTCGGCGACATGATGCAAGACCTGGTGCGCGAAGCGCTGGAAAAGGCGTAAGCCTTAAGCTTCTGTTCGCAGCTGGCGGCAGAAGGCGGGAGATTAGTCTACGAGGCGAGAGCTTCGTGGACTTTTCCCGTCTTTCTGTTTTGAATGCCTGTACTAAACCATGTAGCAGCTGTCGCGACGTTGCCACGCGAGGCGCACAGGATCTGAGCATGGCGAAAATTTTGATTGTTGAAGACGACTGCGACACAGCCGCAGTCATGAAAGAGTGGTTCAGTGTCCACCGGCATTCGGCTGATGTTGCATCTCAATGCAGCCGCGCGCTATTTCGGTTGGCGACAAACGAGTGCAAGAAAAAGTTGCGGTCAATTTCGACCGTTGCGGTTTATGGAGATAGGGTCTGGAAGGAAGAAACGCGAATGAGAGAAAAGGTTATGCAGGAAGAAAAATCTCGAGAGAATCTCCCTGACCGTTCGCAAAAGTATGTTGCAAGGCGTGAATCGACCGTGAACAATTCGTGAGCAAAAACCGCATCATTAGTGAAAACCGCAGTGCCGTTCGAACGCGTTTCAAATGAACTTCAATTGCATTGTATGAGAGTGGATAACAAAATCGTGGACGCTAGTTTCGCGAATTAGATCTAGTGCTGGACCACTTTGATCGAAAAATGAGATCCACTTCAAGTTGCGCGAACAGTGTTCAACTCAAGAGTCTTTGAAGAAATGGCCTCTGTAGCAACTCTCTGAGGTCGAAGAAAAGTTTTGAGATGCACCAAAAGTGCCACCCGCGCGTCCTGAAAGGCAAGGTAGCCTTACCTGTCGAATATTATTACGCGGCGTTAAGAATGTTTGTAACGTCCAACTTCATAGGATCTTATACGGCTCTCATGTTCTTCTAAAAGTACTCATCTATTTCCTTTCGCCAGAAATTAAAAGACGCAAGTCTAAATCACTTCCTCAGCGCTTATTCGTGCCACTTTCCTTGCAGCAGTTGCTGCAGCGGAGTGACACAAGTGCTGGGAAACTGATTGTTTTTGGCTTTGGAAACAAGTTGGGCGTCGAGTGTTTCGCGTTCGCGAAGCGCTGCTATTGAACCCCTGGTTCTGATGAACCGATATGGAGGCTACTATGACTCAGCCGAATAACTCCTTCGTTGTGCGTTTCGTTGCCGCCGACCGCGGTGTGAAGTCCGAGGCTCGCGTTCAGGGTCGCATCGCGTTCCCCGACAAGCGCAGCTCGCAGCCCAACGCCGGCGAGTTCTGGCGCGTCTTCATCCGCGGCGAGAACCCGACCAAGACGGTGTTCTTCCTGACGTGCATCGAGAAGGTCGAGCAGCCCGCCGACTACCAGAGCCCCGTCGCCGCCGGCAAGCCCAACACCTCGCAGGACCGCAAGGACCAGCACGGCAAGGGCAACAACGGGAAGCGCAAGGGCAACGACCGCAACAAGGGCGATCGCCACAACGGTGACCGCTCGAAGCGCGACGACCGTTCGCACAACGAGGCGCCGCGCGTGTGGTCCTTCGGTCCCTCGACCGAGACCCCGCCCGCGGACCCCGTCGCCGAGAAGATGTTCGAGCAGGGCTACATCTTCGCGCCCGGCGGCGATGCGTACGAGCAGGCCACCGCCTGGCTCACGCCCATCGCCAAGGTCGACCTCGGCAACGTGCAGTTCGCGTTCGCCCAGCGCGCCGGTCTCGCCGACAGCAATGCCGTCGCGCTCGCCTACCAGATGCGTGCGGTGCTCGTGGCCATCGACGGGTTCAAGGAGAGCAACAACAAGCTCGCGGCGGACCTGAAGGGCGTGAGCGAGCGCGATCGCGAGGCGGCGGTCGAGTTCGTTGCGGCGAAGAAGCGCTTCGACGCCGCCACCGCGGCCAAGCAGCAGCTCCAGCTCGACACGCTCTCCTATGGGCGTCTCAAGCAGCGCTACGCGAAGGACGGCAAGGCCGAGGACGCCGAGGCGAACTCGCATCTCGCCGTCATCAAGGACGATCTCGACACGCGCCGCACCGCGGTGAATGCCGAGTTCGAGGCGGCCAAGAACGCGAAGAGCGACGCCGAGATGGCCCGCCACTTCGCCTACTCGGTCGAGGAGGTCGATCGCGCGGTGGCGATCATGGGCGAGCTCGAGACCAACGAGCTGGCTCTGGCGGCGCAGGCTGCCGACCTGAAGGAGAAGGTCCGCGCCTACGAGGACCTCATCCATCGGCTCCGCAAGGCGGCCTAGTTCGGCTGCCGGACGCGTTTCCGCCACAACCTGTGCAAGGGGGCACCTCGCCCCCTTGTGCGTCTCTCCAAGGAGAATGAGATGTCGAAATCGGATCGTCCCGATAAAAACGCTCGCAAGACTTTCGCCGTGCGTTGCCGCGGCGAAGGTGGCAATGGTACTGCCGTTATCATCGTCAACGCCAGCGAGCGCATCGTCGGCGCGGTGGTGATGCAGTATCTGCGCGCCAAGCCGGAAGGCTATCGCCAGTGCGCTCAGGCGAGCCTTCTGGAAATCGCTCCGCATGACGAGTCCGAGTTTTGCGACGAGCGTGTCTCGTTGGAACTCGCCGGTGTCGTGCTCGAGTATCACTATCCCGAGGGCGAGGAGGTGCGCATCCCGCGTCTCGTCTACATCGACGAGGCGAAGGCGCTCGCCGACAAACTCGACGAGTTACAGTCGAAGGCGAACGAAGGGCGCGGCATCAGCTGCGTCCGCACGGTCGTCCACAGCCTGCGGCGCGGCGACTACTCGGGTGCGCGTGCCTGCATCAACAACGAATCCGACAAGATTCGCAGCTACGATGAGGTCGTCGCCTTGCTGGAGCGCACCGGGCTCTGGCATCGCATCGACTTCGCCAAGTGGGGCGCCGACAGCTCCGACTGACCGACTGCACAAATGAGGCAGAACGGCAAATAGTTGCCGTTTTGAAATTCTCAAGCAGAAGGAACTGCGCAATGCAGAACATCATCGACAGGATTCTCGGACCGCAAAAGCAACTTTCTGGAGCAGAGCTTGAGCGGGCGCTCAAGCCACTTTGTCCTACTGGCGAGAAGTTGCGCGAGTGGGGCGCGGACATGCGTATCGTGTACGCCGGTTTACTCGCTCGCCAATACGGCATGCCGAAGGAAACGACAGTGGAGGAAGCGTATTCCGAGCATCACCGGCGCCGCTGTGTGAAACTGGACGTTCCGATCGAGACCAGCAACCGTGCCCTGCTCCACTTGGAGCACGGTTTTCCTCGTGAAGAGGTTCTCGAATGGGAACGGCAGGGTTTTTTGAAAGATAACTGAGCAGCTCTCCGGCTGCCCGGCTTCCGACCATGGGTGACCGCCTACGGGCGTTCACCGAAACGTGCCTGCAATGGAAGCGGAAGCTGCTCACTGAGCCGCTGACGCTTCGTCGTCTTCAATTCAAGTCAACTCAACTTCGAAGGGTTCTGATATGACCAACACTGCTATCGCCATTGCCGCCGCCGCCACCGCTGGCGCCACCATCCTCTCCTTCCCGGTGCGCGCCAACGAAGGCGGCTGGGACAAGCTCTTCGCGCTGGGCGCCAAGCTCACCGCCGAAGGCGAGAAGGCCTATGCGATCCGCGCCTTCCAGTTCGCCGAGTGCGAAGTGCCGGCCGGCTGGGAAATCCGCGACTCCGGCGTCAGCCCCTGGCAGAAGCGCCTCTTCGACGCCGACGGCAAGATGATCGCCAAGATCTTCTACAAGCCCGCCGGCGGCTGCGGCTCCATCCACGTCTTCCTCACGGAGGACGACCCGATGGCTGCTGCCGACGTGGTCCCCGCCTTCACCGCCGAGCGCAGCGCACCGGCTCCGGTCGTTTCCGACGGCGTGCGCACCTTCGGTCTGGCGCGTCGCATCAACGAAGGCGGTCGCGAGCGTCTCGTCGAGCTGGGCGTCCGGTTCGTCGGCGAGCGCTACCAGTACAACGACGTCATCCTGCCCGCCGGCTGGGAGTTCCGCAACACGGACAACGTGTTCGTGAGCAAGCTCTTCGACGCCGCCGGCAACCACGTCGCGCAGCTCTTCTTCCGTCCGACCGGCGGCACGCCCTCCGTGCACGTCATCATGGACGCCGACGACGCCAAGCGCTTCGCCTGAGCTGAAGCGGGTTTTGCTCGCCCGCTAACGAATAGGGGTTACGGGTTCGCCCGTCTCCCCGCTTGCATATCCCTCAAAGAAACCATCCTGTTCAACAAAGTCCATGGAGACTGCAAGTATGTACAACACTACTTCTCAGTTCATCACCAGCGCCCGTGCACTCAAGGGTCTGCTTCTGATCGCGATGATCACCGACAAGTCCGTCCACATCGAGACCGGCAGCGCAGGCTCCGTCCCGTATGTGCTGGACAAGCCGAATAAGATCATCCTGAATCGCAACTTCGCGCACCAGATGGTCCGGGCCGACGACACCTCGGCGTCCCAGCCGCGTTACCTCGACCGCGAACTGCTCGGCAAGAAGATCGGCATCGTCACCAACTACGACGACCTGCCGGCACAGCCCGAGGCCCCCTTCGGCCAGTCCGTGTTGCTCGACATTCGCTCGGACAGAGTTCCGCCGCTTCCCTACGGCTTCCGCGAACGCGCCTGCATCTCGCTGTCCACCAGTCTGCCGCCGGCTGCGGTGGTGGAGCTGATCAACTTCCTGACCGAAGGTCCGGAGTTCAGCGACGAAGCCATCTTCAAGCTGAAGGCATACGCCGGCACCGCCGCTCGCCTGGGCAATCGCTTCCGCCAGCAAATCGGTGACCTCGTGCATTCCCTCAAGGAAGGCACCGAGCCGCAAGGCAAGCGCGTCAAGGCTGGCTTCGCGACGTCGTTCGGCAACGGTCCCTCGGACCGCTGCTACCACGACCTCTTCCACGTCAGCTGCGCGGCCGCTGCTGTTCGTGGTGAAACCGAGTTCGGCAAGGAGGACGTCGTCCGCCTCGTCGAGTCGGTCATCGCCCACCGCATCAACTGGGACGGAGCCCCGACGAAAGGCTATCGTCAGGCTCTGACGCAGATCGCCGAGTGGTCGCTCAACGACTGAGTCGGCGGTACTTCACACCTGCTTTCGCGAAAGGGAAACGGGTCCGCCCGTTTCCCAGTTCGACCAGACTGCACGACTACCTTCATAGACTTTGATTCCCAGGAGCTTTTCCCTGCTCCGCAACATGTCCCGGGAGGACTGTGAATGTTCACGTCTGTCGCTGAAGACGTCATGAAGACTGCATCCGTGCGCCATGCCCTCCTTCTTTCCTTGGTCACCAACCAGCCGTTACTGGTGGTCACTGGCGAAGAGCGCGATGTTCCTGCTTGCCCCGGTCCCGGCTGGGTGAAATTCCTCGACGACGATCTGCGCTGGCAGGCTGTCGAGGCTTCGTCGTTTGTCGAACGGTCGCTTCCGAATCGCACGTTGTGCCGCGCCTACGACGGCAAGGCCATCAACGTCATCACCTCGGTCGACCCGCTCTGCCACATCGTCAATGCCATCGCGGTCGACGATTCGAAGATGAGCGCTCACGTGGTCATGCTGCTTGCGGGCACGGAATTGCCCGAGAGCGTACGCTGTCGTCTGGTCGTTTCGCTCGATCTGCGCTCGCATTCTCCGTCGGCAGCCAAAGCGTTGCTCGACACGGTAATCGATGCTGACGGGCTCAACCCCGACAACATCGCCTACATGCGCGCCGCGCACGCCGAGATTCTCGACAGCATCGACGAGGCCTTCACGAACCGCATCAACAAGGCTATTCGCGGCACTCGTCCCGACACGGTCGAGTTCATGGAGCGAGTCAGCATCGGCATCATGCCCACCTTCGGACTCGGTGCCAGCCCTCGTGTCGCCCACAACGTGCTCAATGCCAGCATCGCGAATGCTGTCATCTCCGGTCGCAATTACGCGCGTTCGTCCGACATCGTCGATGTTTTCCCGAAGGTGGTCGCACACGCCATCGCCTGGGGCGCGTCGACTCCGAAGACCGGCGGCGAATCGACTCTGACGCAGATTGCCGAGTGGGCAGTCAGCATCTGAGCGCATCAGCTCTAGGTTTTCCCAAAGTGGAGGAAACGGGTACGCCCGTTTCTTCGATTTGAGAGGCTTCTCTAGCCTTTCGTTTTGGTGCTTTTGTTATTAAAAGAAATAGTAGAAGCTGGCGAATTTCCTCTTGCTACGAGTGCTTTAGAGATCTAAGTGGCACAAAAATAGAGCTGCCCCATCTACCAAAGTCATGTCCACTTTCACTTACAGCGTTTCGAGAAAAACACCATCCGCCCTCGCTCTTGCGTCGGCTCTTTGCGTTTTCCTCCCCGCGCAAGCAAACCAGCCGCACGACAACTCGCGCCTGTGGCCTCATATTCCCAAGACGCTTGGCTCGATGGCGCCGGAACGTTGTATCGCTGAATATCAAAAGCTGGAGGCGCTGGGCAAGTTCGACAATTGCCTCAAGTTGCTGAACATCTGCCTGCGCGACAGACCCGATGTGGTCGCGCTCTATTACTATCGCGCCAAAACCTACATGCAGCTCAAGGACTATCAAAAGGCGATTCTTGATTGCACAAGGCAAATTAAGCTGGAGCCCACGCTCGCAAAACCTTATGAGATGCGCGGCAAGTGTTATCTAGAGCTCAAAGACAGCAAGCACGCCTTTCGCGACTACATGCGCGTGGTTGAGATGGAGCCGGGCAACAAGCTTGCGCACTGGAATCTGGCAAATATCTACAGGCAGGAAGGTGACATTCGCAATTACAAGCGCGAGTTGCGCATGTCCAAGAGCAACAAATTGCAAGAAGTGATCGGTAAAGGTTCAGTGTCACCTGCAGTGCTGACGCGGCACGACCACCCGGTGTCAGGGCTTTTGCAAAACGCAGGCGAGCATCTGGCGCATAAAAAACCCGGTCTGGCGCTTGAAGAAATCAGAAAGTTGATGAAGTTTTCGGACCAGGATTTTGCAGTGGAACATTTCGATCGCGGCGAGGCATACGACTTGCAAGCGCAGGCTTTTCAGCAAATGGACCTGCATGATGAGGCAATCGAAGCGCTCGACAAACTGCTGAAATTTCAGCCCAACAATAATCGAGCGAATTACCTGAAAGCGCAGTCTTATTTTGCGCAGGGCAAGTACGAGGAGTGTTTGGCATGTTGCAACAAAGCCAGTCGAGGCGACAAGATTTTGAGTAACACGGTAGCGGAACTGCGCACAAAGGCTGAAGAACGGTTGACACGTCGTCGCGAGCCGGTTAGTCAGCTCCACTAATTCTGCAGGAAAAGTGACAGAAAAGTGGCAAGAATAGCGGGTTTTGAGGTTTCTTAGAAGAAACGCTAGTTGCGCTATCTATTGTCCTGCCGGTCTTTTCCAATAGCGCTTCGAAAACGCCCATTCCTGCGTTACGGCTTCTTGACATCGTAAAGCGATGTGACTAAGAATCCGAATTACCCCTCCGCTTTAGCTTTTGAGACCGTAAACCCAGAAGACACAGCCCGCTTCGACGGAATTCAATCTTGTAACAGCAACCTTCGGTTGTTGGGATTGGAATTCGGCGTGCTCAAAGCGATTGGGGTAGTTGTGCTTTGCGCAACTAACGAAGGGACGCACTTGTTGCGGTCCTGAACGCGTTCAGCGTTCGAAAAAAGGAACGCAAAAACGCGTTCCAAAAGGAAGAAATCCTATGAAGACCATCACCCTGTTGGCCTGTGCTGCTGTCCTCGGCTTTGGCTTTTCGAGCCCCGCCTCTGCCCAGGACGTGCGCGTCGGCGTCGGCGTCAGTGTCGGCTCCGGCCGCGACGGCTTCTCCGTGCGGATTGGCGTCGGTGACCGCGATCGCCACGGTCGCAATGACCGTTGGGACCGTAATGATCGCCGGGATCGCAATGATCGCTGGGGTCACAATGACCGTTGGGACCGCCGCCCGCCCGTCGTCATCCTGCCCGCGCCGCGTTGCGAGCCTCCTGTTGTCGTTGTCCCTGCGCCGTGCCCGCCGCCCGTCGTCGTTGTTCAGCCGCCCTGCCACGACCCGATCCAGGTGACCGTCACCGAGATCGTCGGCTACCGTGACGAGCGCTACATCAGCGGCTACACCGAAGGTTGGGAACGCCGTTGGGATCGTCAGTGCGGACGCTACGTCATGGTGCGTGTCGATGTGCCTGTCTACAGCATTCGCCAGGTGCCCATTACGGTGACGCGCGTCGTTACTGCGACGTGGTGCACCGAGCGGCTCTGCTACGGCTACACCGACAGCAAGGGCTGCTATCAGCGCGTCGAGCGTTAAGCCACAGTTGCGCGCCAAACGCGTTTCTGCCGGCATCGCTTGACTGACTGCTAAGCAGGCTACGGGGCGTAGGGGCGAAAGCCTCTACGCTCTCGTTTTATCCCGCTTGTCTACTATTGTATGTCAGAGTGTTTGGACAAACCGGGTGAGGGAAAAACCTGGGTAATTCCCTCAAATCAGAAAGAAAACCGAGAAAATTCCTCGGAAATTTACCGATTAATGCATTGCATTGCGATTCACTATGATGTTCGCGAAGACCGTTTCACGCAAATTATTCTATTTCCGCGGGCAACGTTCTCACCACTAGTTCCTGTTGTCTAAATTTGCCGAAAGATGGTATCAAATATGGTGCGCTTGGGATGGGCGAGAATTATGCTTTCTACGGAGCGAAAATGTTATAGGCATCCTTTCCCAAAACGGTTGATAAAACTAATTCTTGAAAAAAAATACTTGCTAAGGTGAGATCTCTTATCAATATGGGGAATGAATTATCCGGAGACTCGGGTAGTCATGTTTCGTCGTGGGGCGCTGACCAATGGATCAGGAGTGGCGGAAACTTTTTGATGCCGGAAATGATGCTCTGAGAGAGGGCAATTTTAAGCAAGCCGAGCAGTGTTTTTTCGGGGCTCTGGCCGAAGCGGAGAGATTTGGCGACAAGGATTCGCGTCTTGCAAACACGCTTGAACAGCTAGTTGAGGCTAACTGGTATGCTGGGCAGTTTGGTCAAGTTGAAGCACACGCACGGCGTTTACTGCTTTTGTATCAAAATACAGTCGGGCCGGATCACTTCAAGACCGCCTGCGTAAGCTACCGACTTGCAAACCTTTACCATTACGAACAAAAACTTGGTCTGGCAGAACCGCTCTACAAGCAGGTTACGACCGTCATGATGAAGTGGCTGGGTTCTAACCATCCAGAGCTTGCCCGCATTATGGATGACTACGCTGACTTGCTGCATGCTACTCACCGTGCCGATCAAGCTGAGTACATCAAGCGCTGTGCCGAGTCTATTAAGACAGGACGTTGGGGACAGCCGGGTCAGACGAATACTCAAGGCAGCAATGGAGATGCACCGACTGTTGCAACTACTTCTGCAACTACTTCTGCACCACCACCACCGCCGCCTTCGCCTGCCACGATTTCGCAGAGCCAGCCAGCTTTGTCTGTCAACGAAACCAAGGCTCCACCGCGCCCACCAAGTCTGACTCCGCAGAGCATTCCTCCCTCGGTCGCATTGTCTGCGCAGCAGAAAGCGCCGATTGTTTTCAATCAAAATCAAACTACGCAGCCGGTTGCTCCGCCGAAATCCGTAGCTGCACCAGCGGTTGCTGCAACTCCGCAACCCGCATCGATTTTGAGTGGAAGAGCTGGGGGAGCAATTGTTCCGCCGGCAGCTCAAGCAAGTGTTCCAGTCGCTAGTACCGCGCCGATTGTTATGCCCTCGGGCACACCGCAGCCGGGGCAGCTGGACAAGCGAGAGTTTGCAACCAACAATCAGTTTGTGCCGCAGGTGAAAGTTCCACCGCCTGCGAATATGCAAAACGTCAATGCTCGCATTACGCAGACCATGAAAAACCTTGATGAGGTGTGGAACAAAACCCGTATGGAAGCTGAGGCTCAGACGACCAAAGGCGATTTTGAAAGTGCCGAGCGTTCTTGGTACGGCGCTGTAAAAGTTGCTGAAAAGGTTACGGGCAATGCTCAGAGATTGGCGTACAGCCTGGATAGTTTGGGTGAAGTGCTTTGCCGGCAAGAGAAGTTTTACCTGGCAGAACCTCATTTCCGGCGCTCATTCAAGCTGAAGAAGGAGGCACTTGGGGCGGCAAATCCTCTAGTCGCATCTGCCGCAAACACGCTTGCGAAGCTGCATTATATGCAAGGTCACTACAGGGAAGCTGAAGAGTTTGCAGAAGAATCTGCAAAAATCTATGAGAGCGCGCACGGTAAAGACCACCCTGACGTGGCGACAAGTTTGCACAACCTGGCTACGCTGTATCACATTCAGTGTAAGTATCGTGAGGCAGAACACTGTTACCAGCGCGGCTTGGCGGTGAGAAAGAAAACGCTCGGTGAAGACCATCCGGATACTATTCGTATCAAGAAAAACTACGCCGACCTGTTGACGACCAATAACCGACACGACGAAGCGCAAAAACTCAACGACAAGGCGACCGGCTTAATCACGGGCAGTTGGTCTGTCATCGAGATTGCCGCAGAAGACCAGTTGACCGCCAAAGACTAGCCAGATTGAAGAAGACCGGAAAAGCTAAGTGGCTATCACTTTTTCCAGGACAGTCTGCGCTCGCACGAGCGTCGCTACCGCAGGCAGTCATCATTAACGCTTTTTCTTGATGTGCGTGTGTTTATCCTGAACCTTCCGCCCTGCTGTGAAGCCCATAGTGGTTGGGGTTTGAGGAGTTTTCCTGCGCGCTGAGTATGTTTATCCCGTGCAACATAGGACGTTCTTATGTAGTCCTTGGTCAAGAACTCTTGATAGGTCTTTACTGTAATTCCGGTTTCTAACCCCACAACAAGAAAGAGCGTTTAAAAAGCTCCATCCTCCTCCAACTCGAAATCTCGACTCTCCTCAGCGGCATGGTGTCGCTGGCGCGTGCACGTTTGACTTGATGCAGACGTTTCCACGCTTTTCCGCCGACATCGTCGGCATACCAATCTCGAGGTCTACTCATATGTCAAAACGCAAATTTGCCTGGAGCGCGGTCGTCATCGCACTCCTCATCGGCGTTGCGGGCATTGCCTGGAATATCTTCGGCTTGCACGAAGTGAAGATGGGCCAGGCGGAAGTCCAACAGAAGATCGACGTGAAGATGCCCTTCACCACGAAGAAGGACGTCGTCATCCACTCCGTTGCCCTGGACTTGACCGGCGACAAAATCGGACTCGTCATCGTCGCTTCGGCGAAGAAGATGAAGACCGAATTCGTCGTCAAGGCTGAAACCAAGGGCACTCTCACCTACAACAGCCTGGACGGCACTTTCCACTTCAAGCCGGATGAGCTCAAGCTCGTCGACGTGAAGACCAACGGAGAGAGCGTCGCCACCAGGCTCGACAACTTCGTCGAGAAATGGGTATCGAGCCCGAAGGTGCTCGCCAATAAGGACGAACTCGTGAAGGCAGGCGCCGAGCTGGTTAACAGCATGGTGCAGAAGTCTGCTGAATTTACGCTGGAGCGCATGCCTGTCTACAAGCTGCCCGACACGTTCAAGGGGCAGATGGCGCGCATGTTCCTCAGCTCCGTCGAGGTGAAGGAGCAAACCATCATCGCTCACCTGTCCTTCTGGCAGTTCACCAAGATGATGATTCTCTACGCGTTCGTTGTCGTCGTGGCCATCGGCTTCGCCATCGCGCTGATCGCCTGTCCCGAGATGTTCGTCGCGGTTGCCATCATCGGCAGCATCGGTAATTAGCGGCAAAGGCGAAGGTCGCCACCGTCTGAACTTTTCTTGCAGACGTTGTCCAAACAAAGAGGGTCGCTTGGGTGACAGCCGCAAGCGGTCATAACTCTGTCGAATGCTGTCCTAACGATTCGGAGAAAAAACATGAATCGAAGCATCATCGCAATCCTGGTCCTGATCGCCGTCGGCGTGGGTGGCTTCCTTTTCCACAAGGACTACACCTATCGCCAGCAGCACGGTCAGGTGACCAACGTCGACCTCTTCTCGTACGAGCAGGAAGTCGAAAACGTCCAGGGCGCCAAGCCGGTTCTCATCTACTTCTATCGCCAGGAAAAGAACTCCGCCGGCGACGAAGCTCAGCTGAAAATCGTCAAGGATTTCGCCTGGAGGAACGCCTACGACGTCAAGGTCGTGGCCATCAACACAGCGCATGTGGAGAATCTCCCTCTGGCGCTGGCGAACGGCGCGCTGCGCACTCCCGCTTTCGTGTTCGTCCTCGACGGCAAGCACGTCAACGGGCAGAATGGTGCGCGTGCCGACGCAGATGAGCTGGAGCGCTTGCTGGACCTGCTGCACAAGCAGCACTAACGACGCGTCAACACTAAACCCAGTCCCCACGCTGTAGGGGCGATGCCATGCATTGCCCTTACAGTCACATCTCTGCCGATTGTGGGGGCTCTCCTTCATTCTAATGGGCATGCAAGATGCCCGAGGAAATGCGAATGGACTGGAAGAAATTGTCCGGCAAAGCTGCTCAGTATGCCGCTGACGGCGCTGTCGAGAAGACTGCCGAATTCGCTCTAACGAAGGTCGGCCCGTATCGTGTCGCCGGCATCATCGCCAAACTCCTGATGGTGGGTGCGATTGTGCTGGCAGTCGGTGGATGGGCGCTGCACTTTTACGCTGGTTATGCCGGCGTAGCGACCGCCGTCTACATCATCTCTGCGCTGGTCTTCGGCGTCGGGTTCATCGTCAATTTCATGCGCAACTACATCTTCAACAAAGCCAAGGGCGCGTTGAAAACCGGCGTCGACTGGGCTGCCGACGAGGTGAAGAAGCGCTACGCCGGTGACGGTGCTATCGCATCGGGTTCCGGCAAACCCCCGGTGTCCGACCCGAACCAAGTCACCACCAGGTGATTCACCGGTCGCACTCGCGACCAAAACGTCAGTAGTTCGACTCACAGCCACAGCCAGACCGGTGCAAAAACATCGGTCTTCTCAATGTGAAACGGCGCACGGACGCGCCGTTTTGGCTGTGGGTTGGAACTGCAAGCGACAAAGAGAAAACAACAATGGCAAAGAAAGCAAGTGTTCCCAAGCCCAAGCTCCTGGATCGCCGCTTTCCCCTCACCGCGGGGCAAGTGCTAGGACCATATTTCATCGCCAATGCCAAACTGCAGAGCAGCCTTTTCCCTGCAGGAACCGCCGGCGAAGAAATCAGCATCAGCGGGCAGGTCGTAGCTCGCGACGGTAAACCGATTGCCGATGCAACCGTGTCTGTGTGGGTCGCCGATCCTTCGGGTCGTTACGACAACCAGAACGACGACGGCAGTCCGAAGCCGATCGCGCTCAAAGACCACAAGTATCGCGGTCGGATCATCTCCGACAAGTCGGGTGGTTACGCGTTCAACATCCTGCGTCCCGGCAACTACTTCGACGACGGCTACAATCTCTGGCGTCCTGCTCACATCCACGTCGTCGTGGAGGCGAAGGGCTACAGGACGCTGACCACGCAGCTCTACTTCGAAGATGACGAGCAGAACAAGCTGGACATCCCCGGCGACGACTTCTTCCTGCCGGAGTTGGTCGTGCGTCTCAATCCGGCGGTTCCCGCTTCCGGAGTCGTGCAGAAAGGAACTTTCAACTTCGTCTTGGCGAAGGCTCGCTGAGCGGATTTGAATCAGGTTCGCTGACTTGATTTGAACAGACGTCAGGGTGGATACGATGGAAATTGCGCAAATGCAACTACATCGTATCCACCCCTGGGCGTTGGTGTCGTATTTGGTGCTCAGCTTGTTTTTTGTTGTTGTATCTATTAAAGCAGGTAGTAGAGACTGCTTCAAAAAGCAGTTTGATTGTAGTTCGCTAGCAAAGCCGGACGGCTACTCTGTCCGAGCAGTAATCCGACTTTGCTGTTGGGATGTTCGCTGTTTGTAGACTATCCGAAACGCTACTCTGGTTGCGGACGCACTACTCGTTATTCGAACTTGCGGACCGCGCTCAACGACTCCTGAAGCGTCTTTCGGTCGCGGATCATGCTGTGAATTTCTCCGTGCATCGCGATGTAGAATTCGAATCCTTCCAGCCGCGTCTCCACCGCTTTGACGACGAGTGCGAAGAACGTGTCGACGCCCTCCTTCGGCAGCATGTTGCGCGCGGCGCCCTCCATGGCCACGGCGGCCAGGTGAGAATACTTTTGCGAAGAATCCACGAGACTTTCGTAGTGCTGGCGGTCGGTGAGCGACCACTGCAGACCTGCGTATCCTTCGTAGGTGCCAGTGTTCTTGACCTTGGCGAGCAGTTCGACAGAGGCGGTTAGCTTGCTCCAGACTTCGGGCGATTCGATTGCGTACATGTTTTGATCCTTTGTCGACGTTGGCTTTTTTGCTGAGTTGGCTGTTTCGATGCGCTGATTGTGACTGTCCGGAGGAGCGCGCTACAGCAGTTGTTCCGCCACCTCTTTGACGATCACTTCGCGATAGAGCAGAGCTGCTTCTTTGAACATGCCGGCGGCGAAGTGTGCGTCTGCGTAGCGACGGAGGCTGTCCATCAAGGTCTTGTCGGTCAACAGCCTGTCTTTGACTAGTTCGTAGAGCGCGAGCGCTTCGGTGTAGCGGTTTTCGTAGAAGAACGAGTCGGCGATTAGCGCAACGCACTCGCTCCACATGTGAGATTCTTCCGGGAGATTGGCGATCGGTGCCGCAACCTGCATCAGCGTTTTACGCGCTTCTACCACCTTTGGGATGGAGCGATGCATTCCCGGAGTCCATTGCGCAGTCTCCGTCGCGTACTCGTTGGCGAAATCGGACATCCCCATTTTCGCCAGTCTGAGCCACTGCCGCCGGTTCACCCGTGCCTGTTCCTGTTCTTGTTCGTTGTTCACTTCGTTCTTTGGAGCGGTTGTGGTGTCGTTGTCCATCTTCACTCTTTCGAAAGTTGCATTAGCTGTTTTTGTTCTTTACTTCAAGCCACCGCCTACTCGTGCCAGATTGCGTTCCTGCGCTCTTCGTCCTTTACTTGCATTTCCCGTCGACGCCGCGCACGAAGAATCAACTCTTTGTCACAGTCCGAGAGTGGTTCGTATTGCCACCCCTCATTGGTCTGCTGCATCTTCGTTTTGCCCGAGGAGAACTCCTTAGCCATCTTGAGCGAGTCCGGAATGAAAGAGTACGGTCCGTCTTCTGCCATCTGCAGCCAGAAGTAAGCGGATTCGTACTCTCCAGCGAGATGGAAGCTTCGCCCAAGCAGCGCGGCGACATGCTTCGTGTCGCGCTCATTGAGCGGAGTTTCCATCAGTGCCGCCATCAAGCTCTGCACGTCTGAAACTCTCTGCGCTCTTTCTCGCTCTTTGGTGCGCTGGGTTTCCACAAGACATTCCATGCTGAAGAACCTTGTCTCGCGCTTGCGCCAGTCGTTTTCGATTGCCTGAACGAAAACCAGATATTCAGCTTCGAAAACTGAACGCCTGATTTCCTCGACCGGAAGCTGACCTTGGCAGAAGCCTTCGTCTCGGTGAAACCGATAGAGAGCTTCCAAGTAGCGAAACTCGGTTTCGAACGCGACGAGATTCTCGCGAATCAGGCGCGCGAGAACCGGCATTCCGTCCAGCTTGATGTAGGTGCGAGTGTGGGTATTCATTGTCGTATTCTGCTGTCTACTGGGCTCTCTTTGCGGCGTTCTTGCGGCGGCGTTCTTCTCTCTCTGCGCGCTTCAACGGGCGGTAGCGGTATCCTTCGCTGCTCGAACGAATCTGTGGCTCCAAGCCACGCTCGCGGTTTTCCGCTACTCTTGCCGCCGACTTGTCCAGCATGTGTTGCGTCGAACCGTAGGGACCGGCATGTGCGAGTTTCAGCCAGAAGAACGCACACTCGAAGTCGTCCTCCAGCATGTAGGATTCACCGAGAAGTGCGCAGGCGTACTTCATGCTGGGCTTATCGATCTCCCCGCGCAAGAACTCCGCCAGCACGCAGCGGATGTCGCTCAGTCGCTCCTTCTTTTCTCTGGCCTTCGTGACTGCGATTTCGACGTAGCCTTCTGTGCTGTTAAGCGCTTGCCTGAGGCGCAAATCGTAGCGCCACTGATCCTCCGACCCCTGCAAGATGAGCAAGTAATGCGCCGCTGCAATGGCAGGAATCAAGGCAGTGTTAGTAACCGGCTCCTTGGTGTACAAGTCGCGCGCGATCTCGACGAGTCTCTCGTCGGTCGTCTGGTAGATGGAAGCAACGTATGAGCCGGTTTCTGCAAACTGCAGACGTCCGGCAATCACGCCCTGGAGAACCGCAAGTCCACTTTCCTTGAGGTAGGTGCGGGTGCGCATGGTCATTTTGTTTTCTTCTCTACTACTGCTGGCTGCTGACTGCGCCGGAGTACTCGAGCGTCAGTTCTGCAGTCGTCGAAATTCTCCAAGCGCCGGAGGTGATTCCCGGCGCATGGAGAGTAAAAGAAGTGGCGTTCTTTTGCTGTGCTTTCGAGCGGGCCTTGCTGCTATGACAACAGCGCTGCGATCCCGCAGATTACGAGCAGGATGCCGCAAAAGAACATCAGCACCGCGCCGATTAAGACGCCGAAGAGGTCCCCGGCTGCGTTGGAGGCATTCTTCGTCCAGTGGTTGCCTCTGTTGATGCTGCCGTGGCTGCCGAAGCTCGGCGCAAACGCGAAAACGGCGCCGAGAACGAATCCCGCTGCGAAGAGCCACCACAGGGTAACGAGTGCTTGTAACATGATTGCACCTATTTTTTGAGGTTTTTGACTAGACTGCGTTTGCGTTAGTGCGAAACCAGTTTGCAAGTGCCGATGAAACTGGCACGTGCAAGCCGGCTTTGTTTCTGGTGCTTACTTCGTGTTCTTCGCGTTGCCTCGACTGCGCAGCCCGTTCACCCAGTCCCAGATCTGGCTGAGCCCCAGCACGGCGAAGAGCGCGTAGGCGCCGTAGATGACGAGACGCAGCGTGGAGTTGAACGGCAGGAGGAACGGCGTCAGCATCGAGACGACGAGGAGTGCCACGATGAGGAACGCGACCTTGCGAATCTTCGGCAAGTTGGGCGTCGAGAACGGCTTGCTGAAGAGCGTCACGAGCACGCGCCACACCTTGAACGCGCCCAGCCCGATGACGCCGAGGAGGATGAGGGAAACGATTCCTGAAGTCTGCATGGCGAAAATCCTTTCTGGCTTGAGTTTTTTTGTTGTGTCTTATTCAGCGGCTTGCAGAGCTCCGAATGTCGGCGCGGCCGGGCTGCGTCGGTGCATACTGCAGCCACTGCCGCGCCAACGGCAGTTCGCGCGTGATGATGTACGCCCTGGAGAGCAAGTCGGCGAGCGTCTGGAACTCGCTGATGCCGCAAGTTCGTCCGAGGGTCGGGGTGAGTTCTTCAATCGCCCGCTGCGCCGCTTCCACTGTGTCCGGGATCAAAAGCTCGCGAGCTGTTTCGAACCGCTCGCCGATTGTTCTTCCCTGCACCTTGCGTGAATTGTCCATATACATTTGCCTCTCTGGCACCGTCTGCAAGTTTTGCTTAAGCCCTCTTGTTCTGCCGTTCGACGTAGTCGGCGACGGCGTGGAAGGCGGATGCCCACTCGTGACCGTGAACTTCGAGATATTGAACCGCGCGCCGATATTTCGCGACTCGCGCCACCGCGTCGTGCTGGTAGATCTCGCTGATGAGACGGTGGATGACGATGCAGATGTGTCCGAGTCCGCTCGGCAACTGATGCTTCCACGGCTCGAAAGTGTACGCCTCGAGCAGCTCCAGGAGAGCTTCCAGCAGACCCTCTTTGTCGGCGCCGAAGTCCTTGCGGAAGGAGCGAACCACAATTGCTTCGACACGGATGTGCTCGCGGCGGGTGGCGAGCGCGTTGAGAGCTGCCAGCAAACGAGCGTTGATGTGACCGGCGTGTCCGAGCATTTCATTGTCCTTGATTGAAAGTAGCTTCTGATGCTGGTGAAAGCAGGAGTTACAGTTACTGAAACTTCTCGGTCTTCTCGACGGCTTCCTTGAAAACATCGAGATATTTCGTGTAGTAGTTGCCGATTTCGCGATTTGCGAATTCCAGCGCCGCGAAAGCGCGCTGACAGGCATCGCGCGTCAGGACGAAGAACGTCTCAATTGTGTTGCTGGTGAGCAGGTTCGACGCCGAGGACAGCATGGCGTTGTGAGCGGCCTTGTGTAGATTGGTCGCTGTGCCAATTTCGTCATAGAAGAAGCGAAACTTGCCGTGCTCCTCGGGCCACGCCATGTTGGTGACGGATGCGCGCGCGTCTGCCAGCGTGTGATCGAGCGATGACAGTAGTTCCACCGCTGCGATGAATTTCGCGTAGAGCTTTGCGTTATCGACTGCGATCATTTGTTGTCTCCTGGCGTTTTTGATGAACTCGTTTGTCGAAACTGTTTGCCGCGTGTCTCTGCGCGTGCTTACTCGGCGTAGGGGTCGCGCTTGTAGAGCCGCTTGTTCAGGCGCCGGTCGCGACGGCTCGCCTTGTGGCTTTCGTTTTCCTCCGCCAGCTGTTCGAACTGGTTGAACTGGTCGTCGCCGCGCCCCGTGAGCGGCTCGCTCTGCGCCAGAGTGTTGGTGGAACGGCGGTCACGCTGCTTGTGGAAAGCCATTGTCGGTTTCTCTTTCTTCCGGTCTTGCCGGAGAGATTTGATGTGAGACTTCTTGTGCTGTTTGCGCTAAGTTGTGCACAAACCGGCTTGGCAAGCCAGTTTGTCTTTCAAGCGGGGGTGGCGGTGAAATCGGTGGGCGACTGTCGAACGCATTGTTCGACGTACATTCAGCGGATAGTGCTGTTTTGTCTGTGTTTGTTGATTGTCCGGGTGTGCAAAAGGGAGAAAAGGTGTACTAAGAACGTACCTCTTGGCAACAGGCAAAACCAAGTATTTGTTTGAACTTTTCATCGTTTTCATTGCGGTTTTTACTGCAATAATTTGGCGAACATCGCACGACTCACGCGTAGATGCGCTCGATGTGCGAGTCTTCAGAGGTTTGATTAAATCGCAAACCAGTTTTAATGAGACAAAAACGATTCGAAATTGTTTGAGGAAGATGGAGTGGTTTGGGTGACAAAGAATTCGAGCAAACCAGTTATAACTTCTTCTTCTTCTTCTTTCTGAGTTCAACAAGAATAGAAAGGACTCTCTCTTAGCTCAATTGGCCCGACGCCAATGAGCCTCTTATTGTCCTTTTCGTCTGTCATAAGGATTATCGGCGGAGCACCAAATACGGTGCGTAGGAGTGTTCGCTTCCTTTCATTGTAAAGCAGTGGGGGGTTGAAACATCTACGAATTGAATAAATATACTAAAGAGAGTAGTAAGGCGGCCGCAAAAAGAGACGTTTCCAGATGCGCAGGCGGGACACACGACTTTCATCGTGTATCCAACCGGCGCACAGGAAACGCTCAGGCCAATGCGTCCTTGGCTATGCAAAGGCGCCAATGAGAGCGATGAGGCTCATCAAGGCGACCACCGCAGTTGCGATGGGCAAGAAGATCCAAGTCATCATGTAAGCCATGAGCTTGAACACCTGAACGAGCGGATGACCACCCGGTTTCGGAGCGAACAGGAAGTCCGCGATCTGCTTGGAGAACATCGTAATCGATGCCGAGAGGACGAAAATTATCGCCAGAACAGGCCAACTGGCATGCAGAAATTCTTGCATGGTATTCCCCACTGCGCTGTCGTTTTTCGCAGCGCATGTAGTGCGGCATTTACACCGCGGTTAAGTTTGAGAACGCAAACGCCGCCTTTTTACGGGCAGCGTTTGCGTTGCTCACGGACGACCAGAGCGGACTGCTTTCCGTCTTGGCGTTACTTGCCGATGGGCTTCGTGAAGTCGTTCCACAAGCCGAAGGCGAGCAGGGCCATGAACAGGAAGAAGAAGATCTGGTACAGCAGCCCCTGCGTCTGAGGAGACAGCGGCCTGCCGCGCACCTTCTCGAGTGCCAGGAACACCAGGTGACCACCGTCCAAGATGGGGATGGGCAGCAGGTTGAACACGGCCAGGTTGAGGCTGATCATGACGAGGAACATGACGAAGGGCGCAAAGCCCTGTGCGAACATGTCCGCGCCGTAGCTGACGATGCCGACGATGGCATGAACGTCAGTGGCGCCGTCAGGCAGATTGGCCGGCTTCTCGACGATGCCGACCATCATGCCGAGCCCATGCAGAATGCCCGTCACACCGTTGTAGGTGCCGACAACCGAGAGCTTCGCAGCCTCGCCGACGGACACTTCCTTGTAGGTGTTGCGGATCTGCGGACCCATGGCCACGCCGATTTTCCCTTCGGAAGTCGGGGTGAGCGTGACGGTGACGTTCTGACCATTGCGCTCGATTACGACAACGACCGGCTGCGACGGATGCGAAGCCAGGTTGTTGCGCACGTCGTCGACGGTAGTCACGTTGTGACCGCCGATGGTGACGACGCGGTCGCCGCCCTGAAGGCCGGCGTCGCGAGCGATGGTCGTGTTGTTGGCGTCGACATTGTAGATGACGACGGTGTTGGGAACGGCTTCCTGCGTCGGAACGCCCTTGGTGGCAAACATGCCGAACAAGAGGACGACCGCGAGCAGGATGTTCATGGTCACGCCGGCGACCGCTACGATAGCGCGCCGCCAAATGGCTTTGCGCTGGTAGACGAAGCCTTGCGTTTCCAGACCGTTGGCCTTCATGAACTCCTTGGCGCTGGACTCGTCGCCCATTTCGGGCAGAGCCACATAGCCGCCGAGCAGCCAGGGTGTGATGCGGAACTCGGTGTCGCGCCAGCGTCCGAGGACGAAGAACGGCTTGCCGAAACCGATGCTGAAGATGGGCGTCTTGAACCCGAGCATCTGAGCTGCGAGCCAGTGCCCAAATTCATGAACGATGATGAGCACAGCCAGACCCGCAATCATCGCGGCAATGCCACCGATGTTGAAGCCGGCTGTGACCATGGACATGATGTCGGTCATGTTTAGTTACTCCAAAAAAGCGCGTCAGCGCTTCATTTCCTGCAAGGCACTCTGTGTGCGCCAAGCAGCCGGTGAAAACCACCGTAATTGGTTCGGGAATGCTCCCGTTGAGAGTTGCAACCACGGCTGCCGGAGCAGGCGTGAGGACATGAGGAACCTGCGCAAATTGCAGGGTTCCACAGATTGTTGTTCGCCGATTTCTTACCGTCGGCTTCCGCAATGCGAGCATCGCGGTTTATGAGATTGCTTATCTCAAGCGGCCACAGCCCGGGCTTTGACTCCCGCTGCGTTTTGCCCGAACGGCTTTGTGAGCCGTCGGGCAGGAAGGACTGATCACCGAATGTGGTGCCCAGCCCTACCTGAGTGTGTCGCGCATAAGCGCCTGGCGCGGGGGCAACACTAGGTCACCCCCTACGAGGCACTTACTTGCTCTCGCTACCGTCGCCTTCCGGCTTGGCAGCAGCAGCGTCACCTTCCGGCTTCGCAGCAGCGGCGTCGCCTTCCGGCTTCGCAACGGCAGCATCGCCTTCCGGCTTCGCCACAACCACTTCCGCAGCCGGCTGAGCCTTCGCGGGAGCGATCGGGTCGGTGCAGTCGCCGGTCACGCAGTGCTCCATCGCCTTCTCGACGACTTCCTCACCGCAAGTGGCGCATTCCGAGCCCTTGTACAGAGCCAGCCACTCGTCGCCGAGCAGCGTCTCCTTCTTGAGCAGCGCTTCGGAGACGCGGATGAACGCCTCCTTGTCACGGCCGATGATCTCGTGCGTGGCGCGGTAGCACTCGTTCACGATCTTCACCCACTCCGCGTCGATCTTGTTCTTCAGCTCGGGACCGGCATCCGAACCCATCGCCATCTGGCGACCGAGGAACGGAGACTGCCCGCCTTCAGAGACGGAGATCGGGCCGAGGTCGGACATGCCGAACTCGGTGACCATGCGGAAGGCGATGTTCTTCGCCTGGACGAAGTCGTTCTGAGCGCCGGTGTCGACGGTGTTCAGGAAGATCTCCTGAGCAACGCGACCACCCATCGCCATCATGATGCGAGCCAGCAGCTCGTCACGCGTGTAGTTGTAGCGGTCGCCCTTCGGGAGCGACTGCGTGTAACCCAGCGCGCGAGCACGCGGCACGATCGTGATCTTCGCGACCGGATCACCGCCCTTGTCGAGGTCGTGCATGACCTGGGAAATCCAGGCGTGGCCGACTTCGTGGTAAGCGGTGTTCTTCATGTCCTTCTCGGACATGCGGGCAGCGCGACCTTCCTTCGCCGGACCCATCTGCACGCGGTCGATGCCTTCGGCAAAGTCCGCCATGCTGACTTCGAACGGGAAGTTCTTCTTCACTTCGCCTTCGCTCATGCCGCCCTTGCGCGCTTCCTTGCGGAGCGCACGGATGCGGCGCAGAGCAACGAGCGCGCCCTGGTCGGTCAGACCTTCCAGCTGAGCGCCGGAGAAGCCCGGAGTGAGCTCAGCCAGCACCTTCGCGGAGAAGTCCTTGCCGACCTTCTTCTTGCGGACGTGGATCTTGATGATCTCTTCACGCCCGACAACGTCGGGGTGATCCACAAGCACCTGGAGGTCGAAACGGCCCGGACGCAGAAGCGCGGGGTCGAGGACGTCCGGACGGTTCGTGGCAGCGATGACCACCAGCGAGGTGTTCGGCGTGAAGCCGTCCATCTCGACCAGCAGCTGGTTGAGCGTCTGTTCGCGCTCGTCGTTGCCGCCACCGACGCCGGAGCCGCGCTGGCGACCGACCGCGTCGATTTCGTCGATGAAGAGAACCGCAGGCGAATGCTTGCGGGCAGTGTCGAAGAATTCGCGCACGCGGGACGCACCCACGCCGACGAACATCTCGACGAACTGCGAGCCGGAGATGGCGAAGAACGGAACCTTCGCTTCACCCGCGACTGCCTTGGCGATCAGCGTCTTGCCGTTGCCGGGGTCACCGATGAGCAGCACGCCCTTGGGCGGCTTGCCACCGATTTCGCGCAGCTCGGAAGGATCGCGCAGGAAGTCGACGATTTCCATCAACTCCCGCTTCGCCTCTTCCGCACCAGCGACGTCAGCAAACGTCTTGGAGTCGGTCGAAGGCTCGATCTTCTTGGCACCCGACTGCCCGATCTGGCGCTGAATGCCCCCGCCACCCTGCATCCGGCTGAACAGCCAGAAGATGAAGATGAGAGGCAGAATCATCATGCCGATGCTGAGCAGCGTTCCGCCGAATGCGGACCAACCGGAAGCCTCCTTCGGCTCTTCGGCAACGTGCGTGACTTTGGAATCGCTGAGCGCGGTCAGCAGGCGTTCGGCGCCGGCTTCACCGGGGACAACCACCTGCTGGCGGCTGCCGTCGGTACGCTCGATGATGGCCTCCCGCACAGTCCCCTGCGGAGACTTGAGGAGGGTGACGCTCTTGATCGTCGACGCGCTGTCGCGAATCGTCGTCTGAGCATCGGAAAACGTGATGGTCGTGGGGGTCGCCGGATTGGCCTGACCGTTCTGCGAGTTCGCACCGTTGTTGTTCAACGATGTGAATGCAAACACGAGCAGCAATCCAAAGGCAATCCACCCGAACCACTTGAAGGACTTTTTGTCCATAGGTAGCCTCGTTATTGTTGAGCAGAAACACTCGCGGTTCCTGCAAACTGTGGGGCTCTTAGAACTGGGACTCTGTCCGCGATCCAGGGCAACCTCGAAAAGGTCGTCTGGCGGCGCGGTTCGGCATGCACAAAACTCCTGCGCGAAACCGCTTGCAGGCGGCGTCTAAGTGAGTTCTGTGCGGACTACAGATCTATCCAGCTTGGGAGCGGACTGGTGATGACTTACGCCTGGACGGAGTCGCCGGCTTCGTTCTTTTCGCGAACGATGCCCAGCTCGACCATTTCGTCCCAGACCTTCTGTTCGGCGTCCTTGATCCCCCACTCACGGGCAGCCTTGAGCTGCTCGAAAAGCGGCTTCTCGACGGAGCGACCGAGCTCGGCCCAGCCTTCGATGGTCGTGGGAGCGTCCATCAGCTCGTCGCTGCCCGACACGGGCAACTTGCTGATGCGCTCGCCGTCACGGGTGAGACCGGCTTCTCCGGTGATGACGTTCAGGTCGAACATCACCCGGGCGCCCTGCTCACGCAGATCACGCTTCTTCGCCTTGAGACCGATGAGTCCGAGCCGAGCCGGCTTGCCGACCTTGGCCCACTCTTCGATCGTACGCTTGGTGCCTTCGACTTCGCTGCCGTCCGCAGTGCGGATGACGCGGGCAGTGAGACCGTCGGCGGACAACTCGTAACGGAACGCACGCTGAGAGACACGCACGCCTTCGCCGAGTTCGAGAGCCTTGATGTAGCACTTCAAAGCCCTGATGGTGAAGCCTTTCAGCTTCTGGATGTTGTTGATTTCCATTTTTATTGCTCCTCTTTCATGATGAGGTTTGCAGCTACCGGTGTTTGGAACGCTGTGCTACTCCTCGCGGACGACATGAATGTCCGTCCACCGAAGAGCGGCACCACCGGCAGTGCTGGTTAAGAACGGCGCTTCCACCATGGAGAACGCCCCGATAGGAACTGTTCGTGCCGGAACAGCGCCATTTCCCACCCAGCTACGTGTCACCGTCGACTGCAAACAACAGCCGAAAAAGGACCTGGCGACAAGCGTGGCAAGTAACAGTCTCTCTGCCTTCCGAAATTCGAGACTGGAAGAATTCGCGCGTAAATTTGGCAGCACGAAATGGCGGGGGTGGTGACCTAAAGAAGCAATTCACGAAGTGAGTTGCTTCTGAATTCAAGCGAGCCTAGACGGTGAGTAGGAAGTTCGCGCGGATGGCGAATTTCCAGGGGTGACTCACAAGGGGGTGGAGCAGTTGCTCGGGTTGTCTAGGGTCTCACAGGTGTTGGAAGGAAGGGCAGGAGTCAAAAGTAGAAAAAGAGCTATGTGCTGTTCAAGAACGCGCGGCTTCATAGCTTTTAAGAGTGGAAACATCTTCAGAGCACTCTGCAGAAAGCTCCTTATAAGCCAAGGTTGTCAGAAGCTCGAAGCTGCCATTCGATGCGGATTTCTAAAAAGTAGTGCTCAAAAACGGATGTCAATAATTTGCTCAAAACGCACGACTGGCATAGGTTTTGGGCGACATACACTTAGCGAAGTTCGCATATGAAACACTTTGCACCGCGCGCGTAACTTCTCGCTTTGAGACTCTTGAGCTCTGCTTAAGATGCTGGATTTCAAGTAGTTGTGGGAATTGTGGGTTGAGGCGGTCCAGTAGTTACAATCAAACGCGCTAGCGCTATGGTTCTGGAAAGAGCGTCTGATGCTTCTTCTGCGGGCTTGCCGATCTAATGACATCCCGGTTTTTGAGGCTTTTGGTATTTGTGCTTTTGCTGTCAATTTGTGGTTGAAAAGAGATCTTTCCAAGCTCGAAAAACGCACCTGTTAAAGTAGGCAAATCCAATTTAGTAGTTGAGGAATCTGGTTAGTTTTTCTCGTCAGCATTTCTCGTCAGTAACTCAGGAATCTATTCAGTGATGCATTCAGCTGTTCATACAAACCGGGGACTAAACATGCTCGATGAGCTTTTCGGCACAACCAAGCCAATAATTGGTGTAATTCATTTGATGCCCTTGCCGGGCTCATCGCGCTTCGATGGTCATCTAGAACAAGTAATGCTTCGCGCTGAACAGGAAGCGGCCGCACTCACCACCGGTGGTGTCAATGCGATTATCGTGGAAAACTTTTTTGACGCGCCTTTTACCAAGGGAAAAGTCGATACTGCCACAGCTTGTGCGATGGCTCTTGTAGTGAAACGCGTTATGGCGATCAGCGATTTGCCTGTCGGCGTCAACGTATTGCGCAACGATGGACTGACTGCTCTGGCTGTGGCCGCCACGACTGGTGCGAAGTTCATTCGAGTCAATGTGCTTTCGGGGGCAATGGTCACAGATCAAGGGATTATCGAAGGAGACGCCCATGCTTTGCACCTTTATCGCCGTCAATTGATGGCGAACAAAGACGTCAAAATCCTGGCAGACGTGCTCGTGAAGCATGCCAGCCCGCTCACTGCTGATGCGGATATCAAGCTCATCGCCAAAGATACAGTCAAGCGCGGTTTGGCTGACGGTTTAATCGTAAGCGGCACGGCAACCGGTTCGGCACCAGACATGGCAGATTTTAACGCTGTGCGTGAAGCACTTCCAGATACGCCATTGTTTTGTGGAAGCGGCTGCACGAATGGTAATGTCAAAGAAATTCTTTCAGTTGCCGACGGCGTCATCGTCGGATCGTCGCTCAAGCGGCAGGGTTTGGTGGAAAATCCGGTCGACGTAGAAAGAGTGCGAACCCTCGCACAAGCCGCTCCGAAAGGCTAATTGTAGGGTCGCCGCCATGCGGCCCCTATAGAGCCTGGCGGCAGGAATCCATCGTACTAAAATTCGACGTCTTTTGAAGGGCGGCGCGCTTGACTGCGACCACTGGTTTTGGTTTGTGAAGGTTGAGCTACCTCACCGAAAGGTGTAATGCTCAAATCCTCATTAAGAGAGCTTCCCGAGCTTCCTGAACTTCCTGAAATTCCTGGACTTCCTGAAGTTCCCATGTTTCCAATGTTTTCCGCGCTCTCGCCTTTGTAATAGTCATCTTCAATCATTCGTGTTTTTTGATTTTTTTCGAGCAAGCCTTTGATGCGTTCAAAATCAGCATCGGCTTGATACATCCAGCATTTGACGCGATCGCTCCAGACAACCATGTCCACAATCGCTTGAGCAATGTCGGGATTGTCTTGTCTTAGTCTTGCAATAACCCAGTCAGGCAGCTGAATCTGCGACATGCTATCCAGCTCTTGCGGTTCTACAACGACGCAAATACCTTCGGAAAGCAAGGTGGCGAGAGATTGGATTTGTTGGCGGCGAGTCAACGTGAGGCGCGCGAGTATGGCGCTAAGTGGCTGCCTGCCGTCGAAATTTGCCAGCAACTGCTGTGCTGAATCTGTCATTTTTGGCGGGCGCGCATCTCTTACCGGGCTGAGGACCGATTGTCCGGAGATGCGAAGTTGGTCGAGAAAGCGCTTTTGTTCCGCGTAGTGTTGGCCTTCGCGAATGAGCTTGTCAGTGGTTTCCTCTGGATCTTCAGGATTAATAGAGCGTTCGTGGTCGTCCACGGAATCGATTTCGATAAAAGAAAAGGTGCCGGAGAGCCAGAGGAAAAGCTCGAAAAGCGCTTCCCTTCCCAGTAATGCGTCAGCTTCCGCATGGACGATTGAGCCGTCTTCTATCAGCACAGTTGCAGTTTTTGCGCCCTGCAGCAAGCCGAATTTCCCCGTCAATGCACCGTTGCGCACTAGCTGCAAAAGATTGGGCAGTGAGACCTTAGACAGCTCGCCGGTCAGTTGCATTACAGGGGACCTTTCAAACGGCTGATGTTGTTGACTTCGCATGAGCCACTTTGATTCAGCTCTAACAGTATACAAAGTATTGCTTTAGCCGCAGTTGAGCCTTTTGCTCGCCCGCGCGTGATATATACTGAACCCTTCGTACTTTTAGTACTATGTCGCACTGTTTTGCACTTTTCGAATTTCGTGCGATTTCCGGCGCATTTCGTGCATTTTCCCTGGGAGTATTCAAGTCATGGAAGTAAAAGAGAACATCGAGCAAAAGAACAACGATCCGGCAGATGTTCTGGGCGATGAGGACAAAGACTCAGACAAGGCTAAGTGGTACACGCAAACCATTCAGCAGACTGAACTCGCCGACTACTCGCCGGTGAAAGGCTGCATGGTCATCAGACCGTATGGCTATGCTCTCTGGGAAAACATTCAGCGCGCGCTGGACAAAATGATTAAAGACACTGGTCACCAGAACGCTTACTTCCCGATGTTCATTCCCGAATCGTTCCTAACCAAGGAAAAAGAGCACGTCGAAGGCTTTGCTCCAGAGTGCGCAATCGTCACTCATGGCGGCGGAAAGAAGCTGGAAGAGCCGCTTATTGTACGCCCGACTTCAGAAACAATCATCAACTATATGTTTGCTCAGTGGGTCCAATCGTGGCGTGATTTGCCGCTTTTGATCAATCAATGGGCAAACGTTGTTCGCTGGGAAATGCGTACACGCCTTTTCCTGCGCACGATGGAATTCCTCTGGCAAGAAGGTCACACAGCGCACGCAACTTCTGAGGAAGCTCAAGAAGAAGCCAAAAAGATGCTGGAAGTCTACCGCGTCCTTGCTGAAGAGTGGCTGGCTTTGCCTGTTTTGACGGGTGAGAAAACCGAGCGCGAACGTTTTGCCGGTGCTGTTCAAACCTATTGCATCGAAGCTTTGATGCGCGATGGAAAGGCTCTCCAGGCTGGGACATCGCATTTCCTGGGACAAAATTTTGCCAAGGCCTTCGAGATTCAATTCCAGAATCAAGAAGGTCAATTGGAGCACGCATGGCAGACTAGCTGGGGTGTTTCAACTCGTTTGGTCGGTGCGCTCGTGCTCGGCCATGGCGACGACAAAGGTTTGATTCTGCCTCCGAAAATCGCACCGATTCAAGTTGTTATCGTTCCTATCTACAAACAAGATGCGGAAAAAACTTTGGTCATCGAGCGCTGCCAGAAGATCGAAGGCATTCTCAAAGATGCCGGAGTGCGCGTAAAACTCGACGACAGAGACAATCACACCCCTGGATTCAAGTTCAATCACTGGGAGCAAAAGGGTGTGCCTGTTCGCCTCAACATTGGTCCTAAAGACTGCGAGAAAAATGTTGTCGAGGTGGCGAAACGTCACGATGGAACCAAAGTTCGCGACGTAAGCCAAGATGGCATCGCAGATTACGTTAACAACTTGCTCGTTGAAGTTCAAAAAGCAATCTTTGAACGCGCTCTTGCCTACAGAAAAGAAATGACCACTGAAGTGGCTTCTTATGACGAGTTCAAGAAGCTTGTCGATAAGAAAGGCGGCTTCTTCGAGGCTTATTTCGCCGGCTCAAGCGACGACGAAGGCAAGATCAAAGAAGAGACCAAAGCCACCGTGCGCTGCATTCCCTTCAATCAGAACCATGCTGAAGGAAAGTGCTTCTACACGGGCAAGGCGACTAAGCAGAAAGCGATTTTTGCTAAGGCGTACTAGAGCCTTCGCTTTCAGTTTTGTCTTTTGTGAGTAGGCATGCTCCGAAAAGGAGCGCGCCCATCAATGCACATGTGGCGCCTAGCGTTTTTAGTCGCTGACTGGCGTCTCCTCTTGCATAGAGCATGGGAGTCGATTTTGGGGCTCGTCCATGCACTCCGAAATTTCGGTGTTTTTCGGAGTGCATGAAAGTCTCGAAACCCGCTAAAAATGGGTGTCGTCAATCCGCGCTAAGTGTGCCTGTTGACAACCGCTGTGTGGCGAGATGTGGATGCATACTGCGTTTTGGCGCTTTTCCATCCACTCCGAAAAACCGGAATTTTTCGGAGTGGATGAGGCTGATGTGAATCGGAGGGTCTGATGGAGGGCTCTTTTGAGCGATTTTGCGAAAGCTGCGCTATCGACTAACGAAAACACCGCTTCTGTGCAGGGTTTTAGCGATCGCTTGGCGACTGGCTCCCTGTGTGCTGTTCCAACCTTACCGCTTTATGAGATTGGTTACCTATTAGTATTTTTGAATTCAAATGAAATCACAACACTTGGTACATACACGACCGAACTCCTAAATTTTAAACACTCCTCATTTCTTCCAGCCCCAAGTAATTTCCGTAAACTAACTATTCGTGCTCGTCTCCACTTATACCTAGATTCCTCGAGAGAGGACGGATACCACACGAATTGATTGTTCTCAGAACTCTAGGGCGTCTGGATGAAGTGTTGACGATGCCTTGCGCCGGTTCTCGACGAATCGAAACTGCGCAAGGGCTTTTGAAAGTTCCTTGTCGTACACAATGCACGGCAAGTTCTATCTACGAGCGAGCAGCAGAAGTTTCACGATTGCGCGGTGCAAAGCCTTGTCACGCCTGGTTTACAAGCGAGACTTGCTGCCCGCGTCATGGTGTAATTGGTGCTCGCGTGCATATTGCACAGGAAGGTATCCCATGAAGTCACTAGCTGAGTACGCGCTCGACGTCGGTAAGCACGAAGGTGCTACCTACGTTGACGTGCGTATCATCGATCAAAAGTATCAGCACATTCAGACCAAAGACCTGACTGTTGCTGAGTTCAATCAAGGCACGTCTTCCGGCCTCGGTGTTCGAGTCATCGCCGGTGGCGGTTGGGGCTTTGCCTCAACCCAGACGCTGACCAAGAAGGCGATTGCCAAAGCCGTCAAGGAAGCAGTCAAGGTCGCTCGCGCCTCAGCGACCTGCCTTGCCGAACCCGTCAAGCTGGCTCACGAGCCGGCTTACGTCGCAGAGTGGGTTTCGCCGCATCTGGTTGATCCGTTCACGGTTTCGACCGAAGAGAAGCTGGCACTGCTCTTCGACTGCGCCAAAGTGATGCTCGCCGTCAAAGGCGTGACTCTGGCGGGCGGCTCTCTGTCTTTCATTCGCGAGGAGAAATACTTCGCGTCTTCGGAAGGCAGCCGCATCAAGCAGACGAGCATTCGCTCCGGCATCGGTATCGAAGCCAATGCCACAGACGACCATGACCGCCAGCGGCGTTCGTGGCCGAACTCATTCGGTGGGCAGTACGAGCTCGCCGGCTGGGAAATCATCAACCGCTGGCCCATCAAGGACCATGCGCAGCGCATTGCCGAAGAGGCTGTGCAACTGCTGACGGCGCCTTCCATGCCCAAGGAGAAGAAGGACATCATCCTGACGGGCAGCCAGTTGGGACTGCAGATTCACGAGTCCTGCGGTCACCCGAGCGAACTCGATCGTGCCCTTGGCTGGGAGATCAACTTCGCCGGTTTCAGCTTTCTCACCCCCGAGAAGCTGGGGCACCTGCAGTACGGCTCGCCCCTCGTCAATCTCGTTGCTGATGCGACGGAGCCGACGGGGCTTGGTTCATTCGGCTTCGACGACGAGGGCGTGCGCGCCAAGCGGACGTATCTGGTCAAGGAAGGCATGTTCGCGGGCTACTTGAGTTCGCGTGACACCGCTCACCTGGTCGGTCTCAGTGAATCCGGCGGCGCCATGCGCGCCGAATCCTACGCGTATGCGCCGATCATTCGCATGACCAACATCTCGCTTCTGCCAGGCAATGCAGGCAGTCTCGAGGACCTGATCAAGGACACGAAGGACGGTTATCTCTTCGACATCAACAAGTCGTGGTCCATAGACGGGCGCCGCTACAACTTCCAGTTCAGTTGCGAGGCTGCCTGGGAGATTAAGGACGGCAAGCTCGGTCGCATGTTCAAGAATCCCAGCTACAGCGGCATCACGCCTGAGTTCTGGAATTCGTGCGACGCCATCTGCTCGGTCGAAGAGTACGTCAATTGGGGCGTTCCCAATTGCGGAAAAGGTCAGCCGATGCAGACCATGTGGACCGGTCACGGTGCTGCTCCCGCGCGTTTCCGTAACGTGCAAGTGGGCATCGCCACGTCAGATGCGGAAACGCCGAATGCGGAAACGTCAGATGCGAACAAGTCTGACGCCGGTTCGGCTGGTGCTGGTTCGGTTGGTGCCGGTTCGGCTGGCGCTGGAACCGCCGATGGCAAATCCGATGCGCAAGGAGGTGCGAAATGATCAACGAAGCAAAAGCAAAGAAGATCATCGACGGCGCCATCCGCTACGCTCGACGCAAAGTCGACGGCATCGAAGTGACCATCAACGGCTCGAACATCGCCACGTCGCGTTTCGCCCAAAACGGCATGACGCAAAACCAGGCTCCGACCACCGAAGCGATTTCGGTGCGTGTTCTTCTCAAGGGACGTCAGGCCCGGCTCAACGGTGACGACCTCACCGACAAAGCGGTCAAGGCACTGATCGACAACGCCATCGTTGCGGTCAAACTCCTGGAAAAGGACGAGGGCCTGCAGCCGATTGTGAAGCCGAAGTCCAATGGCAAGTCGGGCAGGGCTGGCAAGAAGACTAAGGCAGTGAGCCGATTCGACAGCAAGACGGCGAAGATGTCGGCAATGGACCGCGCTCGCGAAGTGCGCAAGGTCATCGATGTCGCCAACGCCAAGAAGCTTATTGCGTCAGGCGTCTATGCGTCTGGTGAGACATACTCCGCGCTCGGCAACTCGGCGGGACACTTCGTGTACCACCGCGAAACCTCGGCGGAGTGCTCGATCACGATGACAGCGCCTGACTCGTCCGGCTGGGTGAAAGCTCAAGCGGTGAAAGCGTCGGATATCGACGTGCAGCAACTCGCAGAGACAGCCGCTGCCAAAGCTGCCTTGTCAGCCAACCCGCAGGAAGTCGACCCCGGCAAGTACACGGTGATTCTCGAACCGGCTGCTGCACTCGATATGATCGGGCAGCTCTGGTACGCGTTCGCCGGCACGAGCCATGTCGACAAATTGTCGTGCTTGCTCGGCAAGCTCGGCAAGAAGGTCTTCGGTGAGAACGTCACCTTCTGGGATGACGTCAATCACAAGGATCAGTCGGGTCAGCCGTTCGACGGTGAAGGTCTGCCGCGACAGAGCCTGGCTCTTGTCGAAGATGGCGTGGTGAAGAATTTCGTGTACGGTCGTCGCAGCGCCAAGGCGCTCAAGTGCGAATGCACCGGACACGGGCTCTCCGAGCCGAGCGCCATGGGGGACTACCCGATGAACATGGTGATGAAGGGCGGCGACTCGTCCGTGGAGGAGATGATCAAATCCACTGACCGCGGCATTCTCGTCACGCGCGTCTGGTATGTCCGCGAAGTCGACCCGACCACGATGCTGATCACCGGACTGACTCAGGACGGCACATTCCTCATCGAGAACGGCAAGGTGAAGTGCGGCATCAAGAACATGCGCTTCAATGTCAGCATCATCGAGATGCTGAACAGCATTCAGGCTCTGTCTGCCGAGGGTCGTACCTCCGGTGAGGAAGCGCCGACGGCTGTGATGCCGGCACTGAAAGTGACCGGTTTCAACTTCACGGAGCGCACGCTGTACTGAGGCGCTGTCTCTTTCTCTCTCGTTTAGGGGAACCGCAGGCGGCTCGCCTGCTTTTCCTAAGGCATCGGCGGGCGGCATTAATGCCGCCCCTACCGCACGCGCGGACAATGGTGTTCGTGCGTGCGTTTTCTTGCAAATAGTCAGGGTAGAAGGAGGCTCAATAATTGCCCGTTACCCTTGAATCTAATCACTAGAATCCGAAAGGAGATCTACATGGTTACTTGCACAAACAAGTCTCGCCAACCGGGCGAACGAGTAGACGTTGTTCTTGGCGCCGGCGGCGTTAAGGGCTTTGGACACATCGGAGTCTGGAAGGTAATTGAGGAGCTGGGTATTCCCGTTGGCACCGTTACTGGTGCCTCGGTCGGCTCCATCATCGCTGCCTTTGTCACCAATGGTTACGGCGTCGAGGAATTGACGCGCGTTTTCCACCGGGGGCTGGGCAACCGCATGAACATGGGCATGATCATCAGCGCTCTTTCCTGGGGCGACCCGCTCTCGGTCATGATTGGTGGTCCGGTGGACCTCACTCAGCCGATGCGCGAGATGGTCCGCGAGTTCGGTCTCAAGCCGAATAAGCAGCTCAAGATCGTTGCGTTCGACCTTATCGCTCAGGAGCCCGTGGTCTTCGAAGGTGAAGATTACGATCTGGCTACTGCGCTCACCGCTTCTTGCGCGTTGCCTTCGGTGCTGCGCCCGAAGTGGTATCAAGACGGGGCTCGCATGCGGCTTCTCGCCGACGGCGCGCTCTTCCACTACAACCCGACGTGTTTCTCGACGGCACCTGCCATCGTGAGCACGCTCAAGCCTGCCTCTGAACTTCCGCGTGAAGTGAAGTATCCGATCGATTGGTACTTCCACATGCGCGAGCTCTACTTCCCGATCGCCGGACATCGGCGTGTCGTCGACCCCAATCTGCACATCGTTGTCGATTGCGGTCTGCCGGATGTGGCGGGTTTGAATTTCGGTGTCTCTGCTGAAACGTGCGAACGAATGATCGCGGATGGTTACAAAACCGCACATTCGGTTCTCACCGATGCGATCGCCAAAGGACGGCTTCCCAAGCCGGAAACCGAGGCGGCTGCTCAGTGAGATGGTGACGCCCGCTTAAATAGAAACTCTTGCCAAAAGCAAACGCGCGGTTCATAGTGACCGCAAAATTAAAGCGTATGCTTGCTGCGATTAACTCGCAAGGTCATCGCAGCCGCGACTCCATGTCGCGAGGCAAGAGTTTTTTCCTTTGAGCAGGTAAGTCATGGTTCAAACATCAGATAGAGAGACTGAAATGGCACGCAAAACCAAAGCAGCGAAGTCCACGACGGACACGCGTCCGCTTGCAGGCAAGGTGGCGATTGTCACCGGCTCCACGAGCGGCATTGGTCTGGGGATCGCCAAGGCGTTCGCCAGAAACGGTGCTTCAGTTTTGCTCAACGGACTGGGTGATGCGGCTGAGGTCGAAAAGACTCGCCAGGCACTCGCCGATGAGCATGGTGTCGAGGTTCAGTACCACGCCGCCAACATGCAAAATCCTGCCGACATCGTCGACATGATCGACTACGCCTCCGACTTGTTCGGCGGCGTAGACATTCTCGTCAATAATGCCGGCATCCAGCATACTTCCCGCCTCGAAGACTTCCCGGCCGAGAAGTGGGATCAAATCATCGCCATCAATCTGAGCGCAGCATTTCATGCCATGAAGGCGGCGCTGCCTAAGATGAAGGAAGGCGGATTCGGGCGCATCATCAATATCGCGTCCGTGCACGGTTTGGTTGCCTCAGCCGAGAAGGCTGCTTACGTCGCCGCCAAGCACGGCATTGTCGGGCTCACCAAAGTGGTGGCGCTCGAGAATGCAGAAAACGGCATCACTGCCAACGCCATCTGCCCGGGCTGGGTTCGCACCCCGCTTGTGGAGAAACAGATTGAGGCGCTCGCTGCGAAGAACGGCATCTCGATTGAAGAAGCAACAGTGAAACTGCTCGAAGAAAAGCAACCTAGCAAGCGCTTCACCGAGGTCGATCAAATCGGCGAAATGGCTGTTTTCCTTGCCGGACCTGCGGCAGCTAACATCACCGGTCAAACGATGGTGATGGACGGCGGCTGGGTCGCAAGGTAAACAGTCGCAGGGACGCGAGCGCTTATTTGTAGGGTCGACGCCATGCGTCGACCGTGATGAATCAATAGTTTGAGGCAAGGGCAGCGGTCAAAACCGCTGCCCTTTTCCTTGTCACGCATAAGGGTTGCACCGAATGCGGTGTCGCCCTGCCTGAGGTTCAAAACAAAGGAACGCCACGAATCTATGTGTGTTTCCTTGCAGAGCGGCGCTCCGCCACTCTGCTAAACAAACGCGCGAAAGCGCAGGAAGAAGTTTCCTATGTTCTATCGCATCATGAAGTTCGCTGGTCAGTCGTCCTACATTCTGTTGGGCTACATGACCTGGCTGTGGTTCCACGGTGGTCTGAGCTGGGAGTTTAGTCTGAGTTGCCTGGCGGTGAGCGGTTTCTGGCTCGCCCTCACGGTGCTCGGCATGCGCCAGCTGTTCACGACCTACTTCGATCTTTTCTCCCGCCTCAAGGTGCTCCTGCCCATGTGGACAGGTTTGGCGCTGGCGGGTCTGGCGGTTTACAGCACCGATTCGCAGTCGATTCTCATCGCTGCCGTAGCCGAGCTTCTCGCTTGGGGCGGTGTCTATGCGCTCTACCGGCGCAACCGCAAGCAGTACATGACTAAGGGGCACGGACCGCTGCCGAAGGGCACCTGGATCAACCCACCCAAGGAAGTGCTGCGCCCCGGCGACCTCATCCTCACCTCCGGCCGCATCGCCACTCGCTTGCATGAATCGGTTGGTCACGGCGAAGTGGTGGTGCTGCAGGAAGACGGCAAGCTCATGGCTTTCAGCTCGTATATGGAACACGGCACGGTGTTCAACCGCGTCGAGGTTCTTACGCGCAAGCCGGAAAGCCGCGGTCACTACGTGGTCATGCGGCTCAATCATCCGCTCACTGCCGAAGAGCTCGAGCTGATGCCGAAGCTCTGCCGCGTCATGCTCAAGGAGAACGACCGCTGGCGTCAGGAAGCTCGTGCTACGCGCGACAAGGTGCTGCGGTATGTTCCGCTGCCTGGCTTCGCGAAAAACTGGATCAAGAGCAAGCTGACCGTCACCGGTTACGACTGGTTCGGTCTTTTCACCGGCCGCCGCGCAGCCAGTCACTGGACCTGCATCGGCGCATGCCTGGAGCTGTACGCCCGCCTCGGCGTGAAGACCAACCGCTACGGAACGGGTCTGCTCGGCCTTGGCACCGGCATGCTCGATCCGATTATGCCGGTTCGCTTCCTGTCCGACCCCGCTTTCACTCTCCTCACGGAAGAGGATAAGAAGGCGTTCCAGGCTGCGACGCCTGCTCAGCCGGTCGCTGCTGAGTAATCAGCACTGGACATCATTGCGCGGGAGCGGATCTCGAAAGTGGATGAAGTTGCGCTGCAGCAATGCGGTGCGATGGATTCCATCTGGAGGTCCGCTCCCTGTCGCAATCCCCACTCGTTCGCATGACGCATCTGCCATAATTGGTGCGTCGCGCAAACGCTTTGGGCCAACCTCACCCGAAACGCAAACCAATTGAATCAGGGATGAATCAATGCGTCTAAAGAAACGATTCCGCGGTGCAATGCTTGGTCTTGCTGCATGCGATGCGGTAGGCACCACGCTCGAGTTCATGCCGCCCGGCACGTTCGAACCCATCTCCGACATGGTCGGCGGCGGTCCGTTCAAACTCAAGGCCGGCGAATGGACTGACGACACCTCGATGGCGCTTTGCCTGGCGGCTAGCCTTATCGAGTGTTTCGGCTTCGACGCCAAAGACCAGATGGAACGCTACGTTCGCTGGTGGCGCGAAGGCTACATGAGCAGCAACGGCGAATGCTTCGACATCGGCAATACCGTCAGCGCAGCGCTCGCCAAATTCGAGAAAAACGGCAGCAATCCGTACGCCGGTTCTACCGATCCGTACACGGCCGGCAACGGCTCGATCATGCGCTTGGCGCCAGTTCCGCTGGTGTACTTCAATGACGCCGCCAACGCTGTCGAGAAGTCCGCAGAAAGTTCGCGCACCACTCATGGTGCCACCGTCGCCGTCGACGCTTGCCGCTACATGGCAGCGATTATCGTTGGGGCGCTCAACGGCGAGAGCAAGGAAACTCTCCTCGGCGCCAACTACGGTCCGGAGCCTGGCTACTGGGACAAGTTCCCGCTGTGCAAGGAGATTGCCGAGATTGCTGGTGGTTCGTTCAAGACGAACGAGCCGCCGACAATCAAAGGCAGCGGCTACGCGGCGAAGGCTCTGGAAGCCGCTTTGTGGGCATTCTACAAATCGGACGACTTCAAAACCGGCTGTCTGCTCGCCGCCAATCTCGGCGACGATGCGGATACGACGGCAGCCATCTACGGTCAGATCGCCGGCGCTTATCTGGGTGTCGATGCGATTCCCGCGCAGTGGCTGGCAAAGGTCGCTGACCGCGCCAAGATCGAAAAGCTCGCCGACGATCTCTACGAGATGTCGAACGCGCTATAGGTTTTGAACGCGTTGTAACTGTCGAACGCGTTCGAGTTGAGTTTTGGAAACGACCTGGTCATTGCAATTGCTTCGGCAATCGTGATGCCAGGCTCGTTTCCTTTAAAACATATTTGTACTATGCGCAGTAGCAGAGGGTGGGAAAGGTTCGCGAAGAAAACCTTCGTAAACTTGGCTCGCCCTAATGACTTTCGCCAACTTTCAGGCGGATAGAATGAACGTTTGGACTCCCTGTTCTGAAAGAGATAACCTGTTGAAACCGCGATTATATGCGGTTCGCGAATGACATCACGAGGTACCCGACATGGCTGATGAAGAAAAGAAGTGGACGCCGCCGCAGCCGGAAGAGGAGCACAAGTGGCTGTTGAAGCTGGTCGGCGATTGGACTATTGAAGGCGAATGCCATATGGGTCCTGAGCAACCGGCCAGCAAGAGCACTGGACATGAAACAGTTCGAGCAGTTGGTGACTTCTGGATGATCGCTGAGGGTGAGATGAAGTCGCCTGAGGGTTCAGGTCTGACTAGAATGACTCTCGGATACGACCCGAAGAAGAAGCACTTTGTGGGCAGTTGGGTTGGTTCGATGATGACCAACATGTGGGTCTATCAGGGTGAACTCGATGCAGACAAGAAGGTTTTGACATTGAGCACCGTAGGACCTGACTTTGAAAACGAAGGCAAAGAGCTGAACTATCAGGACATTATCGAGATTGTCGACGACGACAATCGCATTCTGCGTTCGCGTTTGCAAGGTGCGGATGGTAAGTGGACGCAAATCATGTCCGCCAACTACAAGCGCAAGAAATAAACGCCACTTTCATCCATCTATATCTCCTTTTTCAAGGTTCTACTATGGCATGTCATTGCGGTTTTTGAAAAAGAAACGGTGGAGTGAAGACGAGCTCTTGATGAGCTTCTCCAGTCCAACCGTTTCCCCACAAACTAACTGCCGCTCACATGCTTAGAGCATGTCGTTCGCAGCCAGCCAGTTCATGTAGGCTTCGCCATGTTGGTCGTCGACGCCGAGGAAAGCCATCAGCCCCGCCAACCCGGTGTAGACCGCCAGGAAGAACGTGGACGTGAAGCTTGCCGCGTAGACGGCATTCATGTGGTCGCCGAGGAGCCACATGCCGACCGCTCCGGCGACGATGAAGAGCAGATACCGCAGCTCGAAGATCGCGCCGCCGAGGTAGTACCCGAGCGTGTAGAGGGTCGCGCTGTAGAGCCCGACCGTCAACGCTTCGGTTCCTGCTTGTGCCAGCGTGTGGTCGCCGAAGATGATGCGAATCACGAAGGCGATAACGCCGATGTAGACGGCGAAGAAGCCGCCTGCCTGCCAACCGCACTTGAAGGACATAGTTTCATCCTTGCTTGGGAATGCGTGCATTACTGCAGCATTCCGGTGGTGATGTGCGGATTCCTCAATACCCCAATGTTTTTTTCATTGCTGTTGGAGCAGTCAGTAACCCGCGGAAAGAAGATGCTCTGGGCATCTCCTGCAGACGGAGTGTCTGCAAAGGAAAAGCACACGCATGTGCCTTTCCTTTGAAGACAGCCAGAAGAAGCAGGGGACATGGCTGTTAGACCACATCCCCTGCCCCTTGAGAGAGGCGACGACGTCCAGAATGAATTCTAGAGCGCCGCTATCTCAGAGCGTCAGGACTTCGCCTGTTCGCCTTCGTCCGGGCACGCACCGTACTCGGCGCTGCCGATCAGCATCTCATCGTCGCCTTCGACGAGAAACGCTTCGGTCGTGCCGCATGCGGGCGCTGCGGTTTCGACGACGTGGGCGACGCCGGCTTCGAGGACCTTGTCGAGGACGACCTTGCCGTTATCCTTGATGCGGATGTGCCAGGGTTCCTTCGGTGTGACTTCAAGACGCATGGATTGCTCCTTTTCAAACCGGTGCGGAATTGCACCGGGCTAAAGTTGTTGCCGTGCCCTATTCGATTTCGACAATCACTGTGGCGCCGGGCTCAGCCGTCACCAACGACGCGTTCTCCGTAACGACGGTAGAACCCGATTTGGCGATGACTTTGCTGCCGTCATACGCATCAACGCGCGAACCGGCATGGGCAGTGACTGTTCCACCCATGGCGATGACGACGGAACCAGCCATCGCTTCGACGTGCGAGCCTTTCTCGGCCCATACGTAGGAGCCTTTTTCGGCGATGATGAAGTCGCCGGGTTTCGTCGAATAGTTGGTTCCGGTGATTGTCTTCTTCGCCACTGTGAATGGCTCGAAGTTGGGCTTCTTGACCTTGCCGTCCTTCGTCAAATCCGCGATGCCGTTGAGCTTCGCGGGCTTGTCGTCGGTGATGGGCTTCAGGTATTTGAGGGGTTTACCCACCTCAATCGTGATGTCCATATTGTCCGCAGCCAAGGCAGCGGGAGTGGCAATGGTCGAAAGTGCCACGACGAGCGCCGTGGCGATGAACTTCACTTGTCTCATGTTTTTATTTCCCTGTTGTTGTTCCGTAGAAAATCCTCCGGATGAGGCGAGCAGGGCGAAATGACGCATGTCAAAAACCCGGCGGTGCCAGGCTTTTGCTGAACCCGTGAGACGCGAGCGCAGAGCGTGTTTCCTATTCGACTCGCAAGCAGATGGAACAAGACGCTTGCGAGCTTTGGCAGATCCGGAGAAGAAGACCAGTGCGTTTGCTCCGCACACGGCGGACCCATTGGCCCACTTCCCCGGATCTTGCGATCGTTTTACGCTTTCACGTCGATCTTGTGCGGTCGGCGGAACGGCACGACCACGCCATTCTTGTCGTATACGCCGACGGCGACTTGCGAACGCACCACCGGTTGCAGTACGGTCACCGAGGGGTTGTCGGCAAGTACAGCAGCCTGAGCCTGCCGACGCTCTTCCAGCGAAGGCATCACATCTTCGACAAGCGCGCCGCGCCCGATGCCGAAGTTGCGATGCGCATGGTGCGGCCGGTGCGTCAGGCGAGCGGGACCAGCCGCAGAAACGGGTACCGGAACCGGTGAAGGCACGAAACGTTCGTAGTTGTTGTCGGCGTAGATTGCCGTGTGATCGTCGACAAACGGCCAGATGCCATCGCGTGCATCAGGCGCTTCCAGGTAGTACTCGAGCTGCTTGCCGCGGCGCACGACGCGTTTCACATCTCGGCGAAGGTATTTCCATTCGCTGCGAGTGTGGGGTCCGTGACGAACATCGTTGGCGTGCTCGAGCGCTTCGACGCGGGATTCGAGAGTGGCAAGCGCTTTCTCGAAACGATTGAGCGGAATGCTAAAACCACGCATCAGCGGATTGCTGAGTCCGGGAGCCGAAATCGCCTTGGCGAATCGGGCCTTCAGTGCGCGGACATCTTCGAGCGCTTTCAAGGCCCGATAGCGAGACAGCTTGTAGTGCCAGCTCTCAGCGAGAATCAGGAGCGCCCAAACCGCGATAGCCAGCAAAACCGGAACAGCGGCAATCGCAGCGCCGGCGGTGATGGCAAGCCACTTTAGAGTTTGCAGAATGATCATCGGAAGTCTTCCTTCTAGATGAGTGATGCATCATATCCGGCAGTTGCATTACGCGAACGCCGGGGTTTATTCGGCAGTTTTTCAAAGCGGTTGCTCGTCCGGCGATTGGATGTCGCTGAATGAGCATGAGAGAGGTGTCTATGAGAGGACGGTTCTGGTGCTTTGTTGCCTGGTGTTTATTTTGATGAGGTGGAAAGATGTAAGTACAGCCAAGCAAAACTAAATGGTGACACCAATACTGTTTCTGCCAGAATCAGCTAAATAATTGTCAAGGTAGTGGTTCGATCTTCCTGAAGCACCAGATCCGGCGCCTCGATCTGCTCCGCTAGGTGTGGTGAGAAGCAGCTAAGAAAGCGCGTTGTAACGCAATGTACGAAGTTTGAACCGCCGTTTAATCTCGCTGTCAGCGATTGCCTGCGGCCGATTGTTTGATGGCAAAGGGCGCGCTTGTGTGATGGAAAGCCGCATGCTGAGCGTCTTTTGTGAAGGATGGGCCGGGGCGATGGGCGATGTGCTTTTGAGAATTGTTGAAGGCCATTTGAATGGCGCGCTGCAACTGTGCGTCCGAAGCTCGGCTGACTGTCACTCTTACATCTGGTGCCAGACCGACTCCTTGGATGGGCAAGCCGGAGGGGCGGAAAAAACGAGCTGAGGTGATTTTCACCGATGTTCCGTTGTCGAACTCCCAAACCTGCTGCACGACACCCTTGCCAAATGTTTTTTCACCGATGAGAGCTGCTCGTCCATTGTCCTTGAGAGCACCGGCAAGCATCTCGGCGGCTGACTTTGATTCGCCATTGACTAGTACAAGTATCGGTATCTGCGGGGCAATACATGCTTCTCTGCTTAAGACAACGAGGTCTCCGTCGCGCGCTTTTACAGCCTGCTGTGGCTCTACGGAGAGCGTCTCGCTATAACCGATGGCGTCCTCGCGTCCAACCATTTTGACGAAGTCACCTGCGTCCGCAAGCATTTGGAAGATGGCGAAAGCGTCATCGATACTGCCTCCCCAGTTGTCTCTCAAGTCGAGAATGAGAGCTCGCTGCAAGGAGAATTGTTTGAGTGCGTTGCGTGTTTCGTCTACGCATGCGCGCGCGCTAAAGGTGCGGATTTTTATGTAGCCGATTGAATTCTTGAACGTTTTTGCAGTGACAACATTGCGCGCAGTTGATTCCGTCTTGCGCTCACCAGTCGAATGGATGTCGCGAAAGAAAGTGTATTCGTCATTCAGATAGTCGAGCATGGCTGTACAGGCGCTGTCATAGTCGCGTGCAGAGTGGATCTTGCCCTTGTACTTGTCTCTCCAGTTGTCGAAATTGCGCAGTCTATCTTCGTATAGGAAGTTTTGCGCGGCCAGTTGCCAGACGCGTTCATATTGCTGCTCGAACGCTTCCTCGGCTTGTTTGCGTGCGAAGAAAGCGGCCTTTGAGCTTGTTCTGCTTTCGCTTTTTGCGTCTGTTTCAGTCGCAGAAAAAACCGGTCGAGCCGAGCCCTGGAAGGCGCTTAATAAGATGCAGATTGTGGTGGCTAATGCCAGTGCAGAATTTGACTTCAAGATGACATACCTGGTGAGACCTGCTCGAAACAGCTCTTCGAGCCACTTTGAAGCGGGGTCACATGATTTGCCGAACTAAAATCTGAAAAGCTCTAATGGCGGGCAACCGCTCTCAAAAGAGCGGTGTTAGCGCGAAAACTTGAATGTGACTGCTTCTTCTTAGCTTGGAAATCCGTGCACGGATATCACTACTATTGCACACAGTCTGAAATCTGCATAGATCTGTGGGTGCTGGAAACGATTGAGAGTCTGATGAGTAGCCAGGTGTTCTATTGTTCTTCTGCCGCCTGCGGAGAATAAAATCATCGTGGTGGCAGCAGACTGCCTTCGGCAGAAAGTTGATGATGCTTCGAAAAACGGCATGGCTATGTCGTTCTATGGTATACTGTGTGAAATAGTAGAAGCGCGCAAAAAAGACTGACGTGCCGGTAAGGGGAGGAAATCGTTCGATGACTCGAATGAAAACCCCTTCCGGACGCCAGTCTGGCCGCTGTAGGACGGGCAGCGCCAACCAACTGTTGTTCAGTTGGCTAAACGCTGCCCGCCCCTTTGTTAGGGAACTGCGACCCGTCCCCTTCTTGTTACGCCGTCATCAGGTCGTAGACGCTGACCGATTCGTGGCGTGTCGGATAGGCTGCCGGCATGTTGTTGTTGCCGCCGCCGATGTCGTCACTCTCGCTGCTGTTGCCGTGGTCGCTGATGCCTTTGGCCGCTTCGATGAGCGACGTGGCTGCGAATAACCCCGGACACAGACGAGCCTTGAATGACGTTCCGTTCGCAAGCTGACGCTGGCGAGGATCACGTTGATCGTTCATGGCTTTCTCCTAGATGGACATTCGATCATGAGTATCACCCTGCACTGCCGACCAGCCCCCGACGGCTTGCGCCGCCGGGAGCCGGAATGCAGCCCGATAGTTCGAGCTAGCGGCGGGACCCCACCGGACGGATGAACGCCGACACCGCCATGCCGTCCGCGTTGTAGCGGATGGTCACGCGCGTGCCGCCGTCCTCCGTCACGAAGGAGTCCCGGCTCTTGGGCTTGTCCATGCCCGACGCCGAGCTGGTCGCGTAGGCGACCGGCTCGAACACCGAGTCCTGGATGCGCGCCTCGCGCCGGAAGGCCTTGCGCTCCGCGGCGAGCTTGCACTCGCGGTGGAAACGCTTGTCCTCGGCGCGGCCGCGAGCGTTGGAGTCGAACTTGTCGCCCCCGCGCTTGCCCTTGAGCCGCTTGCTCTTGCCACCGGTCAGAATGATGAACACCATAAAGTCGTGCCCTTTCAGTTGATGTTGAGAACACCGCCGGTGATGGCACTGTGCCACCACCGTTTTCGCTGCTGTTTCAGCCTGGGAGGCGCAGTTCGCACCGCTAACCCCCCAAGCTGCTGCAACAGCCTCACCTAGTCGACGCCTTCGTCTGCGCTTCGAGCTTCGCCCTGGCACAGACGTCGGCACTGACTCGATGGACTACTCGGCCTCCAGAGCGAACACCGCTCCTTCAGCCGTGGCCTTGCCGTTGTAGTCGGAATCCAGGTCGAAGAACATCGACAGGAAGGTCGTCTCGAACGAGCCCGAAGGGAGCATGTTCTCGATGAGCACTTCCTCGTTCCCCGCCTTGAACCCGAAGTCACTGACTTGGGCGAAGACCGAGCGCACCGGACCCGCGCTGAACGGCTCGAAGTACCGTCTGGCAACGCGGTTGTAGAGCCGGAAGATGCGCTGCTTCTTCCGGTTGTAGTCGCCCGGCAGTGCCTGGGGGAAGTACTTGCCGTAGAACTCGACCGCCCGTGGCTTGTTGACCATGAGCGGGATCTCGTTCACGCCTTCCGGCAGGACAAGCGACCCTTCGAGCACCTTCAGGAGACTCTGGTTGTACCAGTACGCCTGGATGGCGCCGATCCAGAGTGAGAACTCGCGGGGCAGCTTCATGGCCACCTCATCGAGGCAACGATGCGTCGCCGCCTGCGTGACGAGCGAGAACTCGATGGGCATGTTCACGCGGACGTGAACCGGCTCCTTCTGATCCTCACCCCAACGCTGACGGTTCGGCCCGTACATCAGGATCTGGTGCATATCCTCGAAGTGCGAGAACTGCTCTCCGAGTTGTGCACCACGGTTGCGTGCCTCTTCGAATTCTTCCCAGCACTTCGCCAGTGCGGCACGCACTTCCTTGGCGAAGTCGGACTCGTCCGGGGCGCCGAGAGTCAGGCACATCCGGAAAGCAGCCAGAGGACCCAGCTGCAGGAAGGCGTACCCGAGGAGGTCATTGGTCTGGCAACGACCGCGGCGCTGTTTGCCGTAGGCGTTGGGAAAGCGCCAGTTGTGCGCCTCCAGCTTGCTGACCTTCTCGCTGAGGTAGCTCGTGATCATCTGCGAGTTCATGCCGGGAACGATGAGGCGGATCTTGAAGTGGTTGCCCTTGAGGGCGCCCAGATTCAGAGGACCCTGGACGTAGAGCGGGTCCATGATGAACCAGTCACGTCCGTTGAGCTTGTGGGGCTTGCACAGCCGCTTCACGAGCTCCATCGGGTCGGAACCCTCCGGGTAGCTCTTGAACTCGATGCGCATGCCCTGAGCGGTTTCCGCGGTCCTGTCCTTGTTGCCGGCATACGTGATGCGCACCTCGCAGCCCTGGTCCCTGAGCTTGGACCTGAGCAAGTGCTCCGTGTGCCCCGTCGTCAGACCACGCTTCACCACTTTGATCTGGATGAAGCGCGTCGGCGTCGAGGCGTTCGCGATCTGCGCGGCGGAGAGATTGCTCACGGTGTCAGCCGTGAAGCGGATCCCATCGAGGCTCTCTTCCTCCACCACGAAGTCTTCGTGGGAGGCCTTCAGTCGGGCACGCGGACGGCGCCCTTCTTCCAGCCACCGGAGCAGAGCCGGAGGGAGAAACTCTCCGTCGCTCGGATAATAGAACTGAGTTGACATGGTATACCATCCTTCTCGTTAGGTGGGGACGCGCACAGCTGCCCGGATTGAGCAGTGCGCGCGCCCCGAACGGACGATGTGGCTAATGCCTACAGAATGCGGAGCGCTATGCGCGCCAACCGCCACTGACAGGGCACAAGGCGAGATACTTCTCGAGCGCTTTCAGGTCGGTCATGTACAGGACCGGCGGGAACCCGTCTTCGCTAAGAGCGACGAGTTCGGCCGGATCCACGTTCATTTGCCGATCGATGAGCGCCGCCTTCATGCCGCAAGCCAGCGCGCCTTTGATGTCTGCCGTCAGATTGTCGCCAATCATCAGGCATTCATCGGGACGAACGCCGAAGCGTCTGCACGCTTCGTCGAAGATTTCTCGGTCCGGCTTCGGATGCCGAACTTCGAAGGAACAGATGATGTCCTGCCGAGTGAAGTACCGACTGAGGACAGTGTCGGTAAACAGACGACCGGACGGGAACGCCCAGAGGTTACTGATGATGCCCTGGCGGAATCCCAGCGACTGCACGAAGTCCAGGACTTCCTGAACTTCTGGGAAAAGGGCGATGCAGTTTTTCTCTTTGCCGATGAGAGTCCGGAACGCATCGAGGCGACGCGTGTCCAGATCCCAGCCGAACGTTGCCGAGGCTTCCTCTGCAAAGAGGGTCTCGTCAGCGGTCGGGTTCGTCAAACAGAAGCGAAGGAAGTCACCAGTCGGAATCGGGTGCCGGTTGGCACCGATTGGCAGCTGCATAGGTGACAAGATCACCTGTGCTTCTCCGATTGGTTCGCGGCAATGGCTCATCCCGAGGGTCATCCACATATCCCAGAAGATGACCTTGGGACGCCAGCCTTCGAACAGCTTGGCTACAGATTCGTTCATTTTTGAGCTCCTTCATTTTTGAGCTTTAGAACTGCCGCCTGAGATGGCAAGCAGCTTTTCGATGGAAGGAGCCGTTTCGCAGCGTCGTTACACGAACTATGCGAGACGGTCTAGCGCCCGCTCGTGTTCAGAACGTCTGAACACGAGACGGGCACCCGTCTTAGTGTTGGCTCACACTTGGTCGGGTTTGGGGTGCCCTTCTAAGCGCCCCGATAGAAACCGCTCCAGATGGTGGTTTAGCACCAGCTGAATCCCACCGAGATGCCATCCGGCCCATCGGTGGTGCGATTTCCCTTGATGAACGTCAGCGAGTCGCCGCGTCGCGAGTACCCGAGGGCGGCAATCGCCTGGGCACCTGCGCGACAGGCAGCCGGCCAGTGAGCGGGCAGCGAAACGACGACGGGCGTCGAATCGGCTTGCTCGCTCACTTTCAGGCTCGAGGGGGTGAACTCGATCGTGCAGGTCTCGAAGCTCTGCCGACGCGTCAACCTCACATGCGTGATGTCGAGCACGTCGAGCGGCATGTCCTGCAGGACGATCAGCTCATCGCGACGAGTGGCTTCTGCGCGCTCGGCGGCGGTGGGCTCACTGTCATCGCCAAGATTCCTCCGGCCGTTGCCGGTGGTGGCGCTGACGACAGTGAAACCGGCGGCCGTGAGGCGTTCCACCAGGGTTTGCACGCTGGCGGGAAGCAGGTTTACTGGAACTTTCGACATAGGTCTCCTTTCCCGCATTGGCGAAGCAAGCTCCGTCATGCGGAACAATCAAGATTGTTCTACCGATGCATCCGCGCTTGAGACTGTCCTCTCAAACGCACGTTCAGCAAGAAAGAGCTGCAACATCAGTCGTTTGCTAGGCGACATCAGTCCAACTCGTTGTTGCTGTGGAATTGAGAAGGGCACTTTAGTCCGCACCACTGATGAACACTCGCGCGTTCATTAGTTGTGCTAAGACGTCCATGCGTTTAGACGATTCGAAGTTGTTCTCCACCTGGACAGACAGTCGGAGAAGAACAGCGAACGCGTCATACTTCGAAACACCACTTTCTCTTGCTCACACGGATTCGTCGCCACACCAGGTTCGTTTTTGTCCCAAGCACATGAGTGCCGGATGTTTTAGCTGGAAGCTGAGACCTGGATTGATTTAAGGGCTTGTCTTGTCCGTTTTTTGCAAGAAGTAGAAGTGAATGTGATCTGAGACTAAGAAATTCGATACTTGTCAAGCAAGCCTTTTGTACAAAACGTGAACTAGTAATGCTTTTGAATTTCATGAGCGGAGATCAGGTGATCTAAGAGAGTTCGCGCGCGCACTTATCTAGGCCTCTTACATTTATTGCAGATGAGCGAGCGCTAATTTCCGCTAGCTTTTTGACCGAAAACCCCCGTTTTGCATTACTTTACGGATTTTGCGCCGTTTTAGTGCCTGCAATCATCAGCGCGGCTCTGCTAGGTTTTTCATTCTGTGGTTTTCCCGAATCCGGTAAGGGTTGCCCTAGCGCGCGCCAGATTAGCAAGCTCTTAGATTTGTTAATTCCAACGACCGGTTTCGACTCTTGCACCCCCGCTAACTGCGGTGGCAGAGGTGCGTAATGTATATCTCTTTGCTGTCGCGCCCGATATGCGGCGGATTTTCAACGTAAGTCTTATGACGGGCGCGCCCGAAATGTCGCTCTAATAGCTCTAGGCTATGGCTCAGGGCCTTAGCGAAGCCATTGCTTTTAAGTCGCTCCGATTACTAAATTCAAGGCATCTTTTCACTTTCTTTTCTGCAAATGGAGTCTTCAACTAACTGAACTAAAAACCCCGTCCACCCGACGGAAGCAGTAGTTACTTCGACTTTGCAGAGTCGAAAGATTCGAGACGGCTTTCCAAAAACGGCTCGAAAGAAAAGACCTGCGTTTGCAAGACGCTGTTAAACAGACCCCTAAGGTCTTACCTGCGTTGTCCCCGGCAACGAAGGTACCTGTCAGTCGACATCAGCAAAACCCGCGCTCGTTCCCTTGCAAGAACGAGTGCATCAACGCGCGTGCAGATGTCGACCGGGGTCGACCTATGCCGCCATAAGGAGCATGACTATGATTATTCACAATCACCTCGTACCTCCGACGGGCGCCAGCGAGGTCACGGAATCCCGTGAACCGAAGAAGGCTCTCGTCAACATCGTCGAACAGCTGAAGGCCAACGACGCTTCGCTCGAAGTGGACTTCCACGACACGGGCTCCGTCCGCATCATCAGCACCTCTTCCGCCAAGGGGCTGTCGACTTCGCGCTTCGCCAATGACCCCAAGGGTCACGCGCTGCGCACCATCCGCAACAACAAGATCGCCAAGCTGCTCGAGCTGTCGACCTGCGAAATCTCCGCCCCCAAGGTGGAAGAGTTCCCGTTCGGCTATCGCGTCGCTTTCAACCAGGTGCACACGGTCAAGAGCCGTCGCACTGCGGTTCCGGTTCGCGCCGGTTATGTGCACGTGCACATGGGCAAGGATGGCACGGTCTACCAGATCGTGAACACCCTGCGCCATGGCAGCAAGCCGTCCACCCTCGGCAAGCTGACCACGCGCGCTCAGGCGATCGCGAACGCCAAGACGGCTCTCGCCGAAATCCTCGCCAAGGCTGACCTGGCGAAGGAAGAAGCGCAGAAGCAGTCGCCTCTGGGCGAGAAGCTGGCGGGCGTCAAGCTCAACCAGGCCATCGCCAACATCGACCTGTCGGCGCTGAACACCGGCCGCCTCACGCAGCTGATCGCCGAGAACCGCAAGGTTGTCGACCGCAGCAACAACGAGGTCAATCTGGTGTTCTCGGCTCACGAAGACACGTTCGACCCCGTCTACGAGGTCAAGCTGTCGGTCGGCGAGCCGCGTGTGCTCTGGGGCTTCCTGGTGCACGCCAAGACGGGTGAGGTTGTCTACAACCGCAACCTGCTGCACTTCGCTGCGCCGGCCGGTACCGGCAAGGCCGTTCAGGTCAAGACCCTTTACCGGGTTCCGGACCCGAACAAGGTGATCGACCAGGCCATCAAGGACGGTGTGATCGACACGCTGCCCGACCCGAAGGTGCTCAAGAACGAGTACTACCAGGTGTTCGTCGGCGGCGACAAGAGCAAGCCCGTGAAGGCCAAGGCCGACGGAACCTTCAACTACGGTGCGAAGGATCCCGAGTTCCCTGCGGTCGTCGCGTTCTTCACGCTCAACCTGCAGATCAGGCACCTGATCAAGATGGGTCTGAAGGCTCCGTCTTCGCCCATCCCGGTCTACGTGCAGGATCCCGGCGTCCGTGACAACGCGTACTTCGATCCGTCCGACCCGCAGCTTCGCGGTGGCGTCGGCTCGGGGCTGAAGCGCGGTGGTCTGAACGTCGTGATCGCGTTCGATCTGTCGGTGTTCTGGCACGAAGCCGGGCACTACTTCGTGTTCATCCAGACGCCGGGCAACGACCTGCCTGGTGCCGAGGGTGGCGCGATGCACGAGTCGTCCGGTGACCTGATGGCCATCGCCATGGGCTACCTCTTCCGCCTCTGGTTCTCCAAGGAACTGGGTGAGAAGTTCGGGCTCAAGGAGATCAAGGCCGATCGCCGCGTCGTGGGCGAGTACGCTCTGCCGCCGGATGGCATCCGCATCCAGCGCAACGACAAGGTGACGCCGGGAGACAAGACCGGTGAAGTGCACGATGACGGGCTCATCTCGGGCGGCGCTCACGCCGACATGCTCGAGGCGCTCTGCGTCGCAGCCGGCGAAGGCAAGGAAGAGGACGCCATCAACAGCTTCCTCGCCATCTACATGATGGCTCTGAGCCTCGTTCCCGCCCACAAGGTCACGTTCCGCGACATGCTTCGCTGCATGATCACCGCGGATACGAACCTGAACAAGGGCGTGAATCGCAAGCTGATCGAAGACGCGCACGCTGCTCACGGCATCAAGCTGGCGAGCGGTGGCGGTTCCGCCGGTGGCAACACCGTCGTGATCGTGACTCGTCGTCGTCGTCGCAAGACCGCCTAACATCGGTCTGAGACGGGGCTGAAGTGACATGCTCGACCGTCGGTGCAAGGCATTGCGAAAGCAGTGCCTTAATCCGACGTCGAGCCTCTGTCCTTTAGTTCTTTTTCATAATCTACGAGTCCCTGTAGCAGGTTAACAATCTGCCACCAAAAACAAGAAGTGGTCTGCGTTTGCAGCAGACCTAAAAAAGAGGGGCTATGCGAAAACTTGTTATCTTTGAACTCCCATTCCATGGAAGGGACGAGTTCTTGCCGCTTGCCGGCGACCCCAGTCTCGACGTCCGCTGGGTAAAACCGCAGAACTATAGCGGTGATGCTGACGTCATCATTCTGCCCGGCTCCGGCAGGACAATGTCCGACCTCGTCTACCTGCGCGAAAACGGCGGCGACAGGCTGATTCGCGAGCATCTGTCCAAAGGAGGTACCGTCATCGGTATCTGCGGGGGCTATCAGATGCTTGGAGAAAGGCTCTACGACCCGCTGCTTAAGCAAGGTGTGCACAAAGAGCTTGCCGGATTCGGTTTGCTTCCCATCCGAACCACCTTCGGTCCTTCGATGATGCAGTCGCGCACGACTGCCCAACTCAAACTCGGCAAGTGCGAAGGCGAAACAGTATCAGGTCTGGAGATTCGATCTGGTTATAGCGAGGTGACTGCTTCGTTTGCCGCCGGTCGACATCTGCATCTGAACGCTGTCAGCAAGCGCGATTTCATGCAACCAAAGCCGCACGGCGAAGCAATTCGCGTCAGTGACGACCTTGAGGTCGACTGGAAGCCCGGTGATGAAAACCTTGATGGATTGGTAACTTCGGACCGCAAGATCTGGGGCAGCTACATTCACCTGATTTTTCATAACCCGGCTTTCCGCCGCACGTTTTTCGCGACCCTGCCGTGACGAAAAGGCGATGCAACAAAGTCATCGTCACTTATCGCTGTCACTGAACCCCGTCACTGAACGCCTGATGCTGATTCAACCACGGCCGACGTGACACAATCTCTAGGTCTCACCATGTCGCCTCCTAGCAACACCGCAGCCGCTCCACAAGAGCCGTTGCCTGAAATTGAGCAAGCATCGCCATCGGCGACGCCTGCCAGCAGCTCTGATATCATGGCGTCTGATCCCCAGAAGGACGTCGCGTCAAAGGGCAAGCAAGTGAAACTACTCGTTTTCGACATGGGCCATGTGTTCGTCGATTTCGAGTGGGAAACCGTTTGTCAGGGCTTCTGTGACAGGGCGGGGATAACGCGTGAGGAATTCGTCCCGATTCTGAAGCACATTGCTTCTCTTGGTTACGAATCAGGTCGAGCTGGAACAGCCGATGTCCTGCGCGAAATCAACGCCAAAGTCGCCGACCTCAACTTGCAGGAAGATGAGTTTCACACGTTGTGGAACGCCACTTTCCGTGAGAACGAGGAGATGGCGGCGCTTCTGCAGTCGCTCAAGAAAGACCGCCCGATCTACCTTCTGTCCAACACCAACGACAGTCACTACTCGTACCTGGAAAGCACGCACAATGTCTCGCGCCACTTCGAGGAATTGATTCTCTCCTATCTGGTCGGCTATGCCAAGCCGGAAGAAGCGATCTACCTGGAGGTGCTCAAGCGCAGCGGCTTGAAAGCTGAAGAGTGTCTATTCGTGGATGACCTGCCCGGCAACATCGAGGCAGCCAGAAAGTTGGGCATGAACACCATCCGCTTCATCGGCATCGATGACCTGAAGACGCGCCTCGCTTCTTTCGGCATCAACTGCTGATTTCGCCAAGCGAATTTAGAAGCCAAGCGAATTTAGAAGCGGAACTCTTTTCGTCCTGCACGGCTCAATCGCGTAGTCTGCCAATACAGACTGCCTGAGCCAGTCACAAGTGCATCGTCGAGCCGAATTGTCGGTTCGGCGATTAGCGCTTGTCTCAAAGACCTGGTGTCGGCTGACCTGGCCGGCACCCGCCCTCCCATGGGCTGGAGTAATAATGAACCAAGGAACAAACAAGTACCTCGTGGCTACCGGCATCTGCCTTTTCCCGGTGTACGCCGCAACGCCATTCCAAGCTGTCGAAGCGCTGAAAGAGCGCATTCATCAGCGTGGTCAATTGCCTGACCATCTCAGCGATCCGGAAATCGGCATGTCGCTCGTCGAGGCTCTCAATGCAGGGCGCCTCAATTTCATCGTCATGGATGAAGAGCGCACGCAACTTCTGGGCGGCGAGTACAAGGGCAATTACGAGGACCAGGTTAGCCGCAGACTGGCTGACAGTCTGAGAGGCATGCTCTCTGAGAACCTCTACTACCAGACCGACCATCGCACTGCATGAGCGGTGGCACGGTTCATAACAACAAAAATCCGTACGGAAAACGGATATTGTGCATGGAGAATTTTGTGAAAAACCGATTTGCCACGTACCTGACGTACTTTGCGTACGTCCTCTCCGCGCTTGGCGTTCTCGCCATCGCGCGCATCTTCAATGTCGGCAGTGAGTTTGTGAATTTCTACTGGCCTCTCGCGTTCATCCTGGTGGCTGGTCTGGACTTCTACAAGAGCCAGGTCGTCGAAGGCGGTGCTTCTGAAGTGCGCGCCTACGCGTGCACTCCCCGCACGCAGTCGGGCGTTTACCTCGACCAGTGGGGCTTCGTGCGTGTCGATTATTTCGGCTCGCCGCGCCGCATTCCGACAGTCGAGCCCGCCGGCTCTGCTGATGCGACTCATGCGACTGATGCGGAAACGCAGAAGATGTGCAGCCGGCCCCGGAGCCTCGGTGACAATTTCACCGACCGCTTCCTCGGCTATCTCTTCACCGCCCCCTTCATTCTCCCCGTCAAGCTCTATCAGGCGTTCTCGCGCTGATGGTGCCTAAGTCAGAACATCCAGCCGGGATGTTTTGATGACCGCTAAACCGGCATCTGGAGCGAGCCCTGGAAACTCACCTCGAACTGCACTCGATATCAAAATCGATTGCAAATTCTAGATGTTTTCCTTGGCTCGCTTTTTTAGTGCTTTGTGTACGATTGCGCGTAGTAGGAAATTCAAGATTGGCTGGCTATCGACATTTCGGCGATTTGAAAATGTAATAATTTCCAGATTTTTATTACATCTTCTGGGCACGAAGATCGGTGCCTGTTTGTTTCTCAAGCACCGGTTTAAAATGCAAATCGAGTTGACGCAGCGCAAGCCTTCTCTGCGCAGGCTTTCAAGTTTGAGTGGTGTAACAAAAATCTAGAAATTTATTACACACTTAGAATCTCAATTTCGCATTAGCCGTAAGGCGGAAAGCGCAAGGATGGCGGCACCCAGGTGTAAGCCAGTTTCGTCCAGATCAAAAGTTGGTTGATGGTGGATGCGGCGACTGCCGGAGATTTGCGCGCCTAGATAGACAAAGGCAGCCGGTGCTGCACTGGCAAGAAGAGCGAAGTCAGATGCCCATGTTTTGCGGCTTAAGTCAGATACTTTGCCTTCGCCAAGTAAGTCAATCGCTGCTGTTTTCAAAGTCTCAATGACGGCTGAGCTCTGCATTGAATTTGAATCGGTATCAGCAACTTGAAGCGAAACTGTCAGACCATCACTGTTTTCTTTTGCGGCGAGTTTTTCTATTTGTTGAACCGCCTCAGCTTTTGCCTGGGCATTGGTACTTGATATGGTGCCGGAAAGAACTACTTGCGGCGAAAGAATATTTCCTCTCTGGCTAGATGAAATGCAGGAGCCAAGCGCCAAGGATGCTGTGCCTCGATTGTTCAAATCATTCGCCAATTTGTAGAACGCAGTCATCAAACTATTCGCTTTGGGCAAAGCGTCTTGTGACTTTCCGTTTTGCTCTTCTGCTTGAATGTTTAGTGTGAAAATCGAAACCTCGTTGTTGAGCTGCGTTGAGATAATTCCAGCTCGACCAGTTTCGATCGTTGCATCAACGTGCAGTCCCAGTAATGCACTAACATCATTCAGCGCGCCGGCATCCATGAGCATTCGTGCGCTCTGATTGCCGTCGCGTTCCGCCTCTTCTGTTCCCGGCTGCATGATAATGCGCAACCGCCCCTGTGGCTCACCCTGCGAGTTTGCCGCAAACTCTTTAGCCACCAGTTCTGCTGCAGCAAGGACAATAGCGACGTGTGCATCGTGACCGCATGCGTGCATAATGCCTGGCGTTTGGGAAACATAACCAGCGCGCGTAGACTCGAAGCCTGGCAACGCGTCCATGTCTGAGCGAATTGCTACGGTTTTGCCGTTTTCAGAACCGATATCAGCGATCAGTCCTGTCTTTGCCACGCCCTCTTGCACTGTGAAGCCGAGCTGCTCAAGCCGGTTTTTCACCAACTGGGCCGTTTTGACTTCCTGAAAGCTCAGTTCGGGAGCGGAGTGTAAGTGTCTGCGTACTTGGATTATTTGCTCGGAAAGCTTGGCTGCTTTTTCGAGCATTTCTTGCGGATTACTCATAATCGAAGAGCCTAGCACGTCGTTTTGGTAACAGAAAGAGCTATTTGCGCTATCTGCGCTAAGCCGCAATGTGGCGCTTTTTCGGGACTTAATCATGGCAGCGCCTTAATGTCCACTTGAATACGGCATCTGCAACCAGCTTGAGCCTTTCGGTCTTGCCAGAAAAATACCCCGTAAATAGTTGCCAAGAATTTGTCGAGCAGTCTCCTCGATGGCTCTAAAATGGCTATTTGAGCTACTTGGCATCCCCTTTTAAGCTTCTTTCTATCTTTACAAAAAAGTGAATCACTTGAGAATCCTGTCTTGAATTCTTAGGCTCACTTTTACTCTCACTATTTTCTCCTTCTGCAACTACTTTCGCTCAGCCCCGAAAAATCATTCCCCGTAATCACTCGGACGCATCTTCCTTCACAACAGTGTGGAGTGAGTGTGTTCCGGTCACGTGTTCAACAAAGTCTCTGAAGAGGAGAAACTATGAAGTCTTGCACTCAGGCCAAAATCGAAACCTACTTCGTGAGGTTTCTAGCTTCTGTCGTGGTCGGCGCTGTCGCCTACTTCGCCGCCGAACCCATCGCACAGTACTTCCAGTACAACCTGCCGGACATGGCGCGTTGGATTGGTACCGGCGTGCTGGCTCTTGGTGGATGGTTCGCCACCAAGAACCTGGTCGATTTCACTACCGACTGTCTCGATGTCCCCTCCGCTGTTGCTCCTGCCGTGACTTCTCGAAAGCAGGCAGAGCGTCCGACTTCCAAGCAGGCGGAACGCCCGGCTCCCAAGCGACTGCCACAGCTCGCCAAGACGCCGGTTCCGGTGACACTCGTCAACGTCGGCGACAAGCCCCACGTCATCAAGACCGCCAAGATCACCGCGACGGTCACCAAGAACGATGACGCCTCCCTTGCTGTTACTGTCGTCGTGACGGGCGCCAGCGGCAGCGATTTCAAGGGCAACGGCGGCATCCGCTCCGCGCTCGAGTCCGTCTCCGGCATCGTCTGGTCGAACCCGACCAACGCCGGCAATGGCACTCGTCGCATGGAAGGCAAGATCGCGGCAGGCACCAATCACCAGGCGGTGATTGCCAAGCTCACCGCAGTCGTCGAAAGGAAGGGCGCTTAACACCGTAGAGCAGCGCGCTTTAGCGCACTGTTCGAAGCGACATCTGTGTCGAAAAGACGCATTTGACGCTTAGGGAGCGGTCTTTCCTGTCGGCAAACACAATGGCTTTGAGAAGTAGTGAGAGAGCGCTCGGGTGGCGGGAGTCAGGCGCCAACGCTTGATTTTCGCCGCCCGGCGTTTACTTTTCGAGGCTTACGAGGAGAAAAACGATGATGACAATGCCATCACTAGCGGTGCCGGTTGAAACTGGTGCCCTCGTCATTGTCGACATGCAATCGCAGGGCTTTCCGCTTGCTCGCTCCGCCATGCGCGGTGTGAAAGAAGAGGTGCGCCTTGCGATGCAGCGTGGCTGGCACATCATCGTCGTCGAATTCGACCTCGAGTGTGCTGGTGAAACGGACAGCGATCTGCTCGAAATCATGGCTGGTTATGCCAAACGGCATAAGGTCAAGAAAGCGCACGAAGACGGCTCTCGGGAAGTCGTCGAGTATTGCGCCGAGCACGAACTGCCTGCCAACTTGTTCCGTGTTGTCGGGGTGATGACTGACGTGTGTGTGGCGCAGACCGCTGCCGGTTTGGTTGGACTTTTGTCCGACTGCTCCGTCGAAGTGGTCAAATCCGCCTGCGCATGCGCCTTCAGCCGCTACGACTGGAATTCGTTTCCGTCTCACGAACGTCTGCGGCTTGTCGACTGATGCCAACCAAATTCGTAAGTGGCTCTGGGTTTGCATCGGCAAACCTTTTGCCCTTACGTTTTGAGACTGTCTATACTAAAAGAAGTAGTAAAAAATGGGAAGCCAGTCAAGTAGCGGTTTAACGTGGAATCAGGTCATATCCGATTGCAGTTTTTGATATGTCGTTGGACAATTGTGCGGGTTTCACTTTTGAGGTAGTAATGAGGAGTTTCCGTCTGGCTTTCCGCACGTTTCTCGCTTGCGCCAGTTTCACCATTTTGCCTCTCGTCGCCATCGCTGATCCGCCTCTGGTTTCTGCGCCCGGCTCCATGGCTTCTCCAATTTCTCTTCCTGATCCCACCAGCGTTTCAACACCAAAAACAAACGAGCCGATCAAGCATTCAGAGCCCTTTCGTGGCGCTGAAATTGTCGAGCCGACCGAGAATCCTCAGATTCTTTCTTTTCCTACCGAAAAGGTTGAAGTCGATTTGCCTAAAGGTTGGACGATCAAAAAGCGCGAGGACAGTGGAAAAATCGAGTACGCCTTCAGTGGTCCCAGAAATGCAGATGACACTCAACCAGGGGTGATGTTTTTCATGTTGCCGTTCAAACTGTCCGATGAACTGCCTTCCAATAAGGCGGTTCTCGATATCATGATGAAGCCTGGCAAGAGCAATCTCAAAGACTTCCGCCAGCAAAACTACGATCCGCAAATCATTGATGGTCGCTCTTTCGAAAGTGCCTCATTCAGCGGCTTCATTCCAGATGGAACGGCGCTCGAAGGCTTTTTCTATGTAGGCAGGCTGAAAAGCGGTTTTTTGATCTTCACCGGTCGCAACGGAGGCAAATACTTCAAGCAATCGGAAGAGACTCTTCGCGGAATCGTGAAATCATGCAAAGTTCAAGGCTAGGGTGAAAACATGCGACGGAATTCGATGACGAGAGCGCTGAAATTTGCAGTCTGTTCATGTCTGCTCGCAGCCGGTTTGCTTGCGCCGCAAATGGGCTTAAGCAAAGTCTTTTCGTTGACAATCAAAGCGACAACCCCAGGACCACAGCAACTTCTGCTTCGCGGTGGCGCGCAGGTCGAAGCAAATCTTCCTAAGGGCTACAGACTAGCCATGCTTCCTTTAGGCGATCGACTCACTTATATGTTCATGGGACCGGATGATAAGAATGGCGAGCACGCAGTTCTTAGCGTTGATGTTCTTCCCGAAACTGCCAAACTGTCTTCTTCGAAGTCTGTTTTCGATCAAGTCTTTCGTGCCTATTCAACTGGCTCGAGTGACTTCAAAACTACGCCAGCCAAACCACTAACAGTGAATGGGGTGAAGCTCGAAAAGGCTGGTTTTGGCGGTTCTATGGAAGGCGGTAGATCAAGTGGATTTGCTGTCGTAACCCGCTTGAAGCAAGGTTTTTGTGTCATGGTTGCGCGAGACAAAGAAAGCGATTTCAAAAAATCCGAGGCAATCATGATGAGCATCGTCAACTCTTGCAAGTTCAAAACGCAATAAGAAAAACGGGCGGCTAAGTGCCACCCGCCTTGTATCTCGTAATGCTATCGCCTTCGGAATGCGCTTCGTACTAGGCAATACGCTTCGTACTATGCAATGCTTCGTACTAGGCAATGCGCTTAGTACCAGCGATTGCGTCGTCCGGCAATTTGTCCGTCGTTCAACTCATTGGTCACACGACTGTTGAGATTGTCCAAGCGTGAGAGAAGACTTTGTCTTTCCCAGCCGGATAGTCCGCCGAGTCTCATGTTGGCTTCATCGCGTCCGATTCGATCCAATTGTGCGCGCAGGTTGTTTGCTTCAAACTGATTGAGTCTGCCGTTGCGAACGCCCTGATCGATTCGGCGTTGAATAAAGGCTTGCCTTTCATTGATGTTGGCGAAGCCATAGCCGCCTGGTCTTGGATTGTAGCTAGGGAATTGCGATACGTTGCCATAGCCGTAATTGGTCAAGCGAGTTGCCGCTGTATCGAGCATGCCGATCAGTGCTTGAGCCTCACCGAATGTCATGCCGTTAGCTGAATAGCTGGCGCTCATGTTGCTGATGCGATCCAATTCGGCATTCATATTGATGAATTCATTGTGGGTAATTTGACCGCTTTGCACTGCTACATTCGCATCCGATCGCAGTTGGGTGATGCGGTTTTGAATATTGTTGATGGTCGAAATCTGATGACCTGAAGACAGGTTGTTAAAGTTGCTATAGCCATTGCCTACCCAGCTATGCAGCAAGTCACTCAAATCGTTGGCTTGTGCGCAATTGATGCTCAGAAGCGAGAGAATCGAGCCCAGAATCAGTGTTTGCTTACTTCGTTTTAGAAACATTGGGTTTCCTCCTTCTCTTTTGGTTTCACCGGAAGACAGGCATAAAGCCTGCCTTCCAGTTCCGCCAAAGCTAATTACATTTCGTGACCGACCGAAACAACGGTGATTGGTGCTGTTTCTTGCAGCACTACTGCCAGCGGTTGGTCTACGGTGAGCACGTCACTGCTGCGATGCATAACGATCGTGGTTTGATCGTTGCCGCCCACAGCGCCGATGGCTACCGATGCAGGAATTCTGCCGGCGATTTCCGGTACGCCATTAGCCATTCCGGAAGGAATTGCATAGGTTGATACCAGGTGTGGTCCTTTGGTCGTGACTACGGTTCCGTAGGCAAGACTTGCGGCGATCGGCATTTCCGTGCCAGAGGGGAGGCGCAAAGTGGTGAAGGAAACGGCGTAAGAATCCGGCTCCAACTCAACTACTTTACCCGTTACGATACTGCCCGAAGGAATGGCATAGTTGCCCATGCGGCACTCTTCACGTACAGTACCGGTGATTACGTCACCAGCTTTTACAGTGGCGAACGAGAGCGGTTGGTCCAGTCTGACAGCCATTTTAAGCCCGGCTGGAGCATAGAGCTTGCGTTCGACCATCGCTACATTAGCTTCTACTTGATTGGGATCTTTCAAAGTTGCAACGTAGTTGCTAGCGCGTGACGAATCGGAAAGGAAGTTGCGGATAGAGTCAGCCCATTTATTGGCCAACGCTTCCGGCGAGCAGCCTTCCAATTGTGCGCTGTTTCCATCTGCTGTAGCTACTTTCTGTCCGTCCAGGCAGACTACGAAAGCGCCGTTCAACTTTTGCACTGTTACAGCTTCCGGAGCGATCGAGCTGGCGCGTACAAGCGCGTTATCGAGCGCATCTTGAGTTTGCCAGGCACGCTTTTCCGGTGAAAATCCTTCGGCGGAACCCAGAATTCTGAAAGCGTCCTCGCCACCGAGGGTCACCTTATTGCCGTTGTTGAATCCAGCAAATGAAGCAGGTACAGCGAAGGAGGCTAACAATGCCAAAGCAAAAATTTTGCTCTTCATTGACGTAGACATAGGTTATCTCCTTATTACATTGTTTGTTGTGATACGGCAACAGTGGTGGTTCCGGAAAGCTGCATCATCATGGGCTCACCAGAAGGAATCACTACGCCAGGGAAACGTTTGAAGCAAGCGCGGCGGAAGCTGGATTGAGTAGCTTCATCAACCGGTGTGCCTTTCCAACCGCCGGTGATGACGCCTCTCTTGGCGTTCAAATCGACAGTTACGATGCGATTGTCTTGTACTGCTACAGAGACTGGTTGTACGTGCTCAGCTGTGGTGGGTTTTGTATGGATAAGTTTCCATGCATTCAAGCCGCCGAGAATGTGAGCCGTAATTGGGATCTTCTTGCCGTCCGGCATGCGGATTTCATAGAACTCCACCGTGAAGCCGTCTTTGCCAGCGTAGTGGTTGGGCAAGAATTGGTCGGCGTCAACAATTTCACCGTATACCAGCGATCCGGCTGGAATATAGGTATCAAAAGTTGGTTTAAGAGGAACGTCATGTGTAATGACTGCTTCTACTCTGTCGCCCAAAATCGATGCTTCGGTGGAGATTGGGGTGGCCAGCTCGATAGGCATGAGCATTTCCGACGGTGCTACTGCTACTTCGTCATTACCAAGTGCTTTGGTTGAAGCTACAGGGGTTGCAAATTTGCCGGTCAGCATGGCGACATATTTTTCCAGCTCTTCGGAATGTGCCATGCAAGCTCTGATGCTGTCTGCCCATTTTTGTGCCAATTGCATTTGGGTCATGCCGGCTCTAGCTGCGCTGTTTCCGTCGGCAGTGACGATCAACTTGCCATCGATAAGCACGCTAGGGTTGCGGTTGACGACGGCAACGCTAACTGCTTCCGGAACGCGGTGCAAACTCTTAATAAGAGCGTCATCGAGGCGTTTTTGTACTATAGATACTCTTTCTGCAGCGGTCATGCCATCAGCATTAGAGTCGAGGGCGAACAGCTCGCCACATGCAGTTACTACACGCGTAGTGCTAACAAGTTGAGTTTGTTCGGCTAACGAAACCGTAGCGGCACACAACACTCCAACAGCGGCTAACAACAACGCGATTTTTCCATTCTTTCTCTGGTTCATCGCGATCACCTATCCTTATAATTTTTGGTTCTTCAACGCTTTTGCGCATCGGGAATGACCCGAGGGTGGGGGCAAAGTTCCCACCCCGATCGGAAAGTTTCCAGAGGGGATCTGTTTTTCCTCGTATGGAAAGCTTTGCAGCAACAGGGTTTTCGTTGGTTAGAACAATTGGAAATCGCGCCGCACGATTACAATTTTTAAAATCTTTGACGCGCGGGGAACTGATCTGCATCCGAAAAGTCCTGGCCTCATCAAACTTTTTTTCCTTATTGAAAACCCGTTTGTGAGCCAGAATTAGCGCGTTTGGGTGATACCTCGAATGGTGGTGCACCCCGACAGTCGAGAGATGTTTTTTCGAAAAATCATTTCGATTTTTCGCTCGTACTTTTCGATTTTACGCGTGTGTTTTTGCGCGATTTTGTGTTGTCGATTTTTTGTTGGTTGCGTATTTGGTGGCATGGAAAAACCTGCATCCGAAAAGGGTGCCTCTTGGAAATTGGCTTGTGCTGTCAACTAATTGACCTAGTTGATGAGTGGAAGTTCCGCCTTTCAAACATGCAACCCTCTCGACATTTAGTTTACTAATTGTTGTAAGAGTCGACTGAATGTCGACTGTGTGCTTTGTGTTATGCATGGGCGATATATCTCGTATCGCTGCAATGCCTCATTGGGTGCCGGTTTTGAGAATTTGCAACAAAATTAACTATGTTATACTGAACGTGTCAGAGCACAGTTCGTTGTGCATGTTCGTTGTCCGAAAGGGTCTTATACAGTCAGTTAAGAGCTGAACCCACTCGTTGATTCACGACGCCACACTGAAGAGAAAAAACACTGCCAGCGAGAATTCCTCGGGCACTGTATCTGTGTCTGATTTGCAAGCTCCTTCCCAGCCGGAGGGAGCGTTTTTGCTTGCTGAAAAAATTTCCGAGGTGGTTGCCGGCGAGCGCGCCTCTTTCCATACTCCCGGTCATAAAGGGCGTCCACAGGCGTTTGGGGCGGACAAAACGTTTTCTCTGCAACTTGCCACTGATGTGACCGAGTTGCCGGGACTTGATGATTTAAGCCGGCCCGACGGGGTTTTGCTCAGTCTTGAAAATAGTTTGGCATCCTTGTTTAACTCTCGCCGCACTTTCCTTTCTGTTAATGGAGCTTCTGCATGTCTGATGGCCGCACTCATGGCGGCGGCATCAGTGGGGCGCAGAATTTTGGTTCCTGCTAATTTGCATCGCTCCGGTGTCAATGGACTGGCGTTGGCCAATCTCGAGCCTGTCTGGTACAAACCAGAATGGAACAGCACTTTCGGTTTTTATGAACATGTGTCTGCGGACTCGATTGAGCGCACGCTCAATGAAACCAACGCTCAGACTCTATTAATTGTCTCGCCCACTTATGGCGGTGCAATCAGCGACATCAAAACCATTGCGTCGATTTGCAAGAAGAAAGGCGTCTTGCTGATCGTGGACGAAGCTCATGGAGCTCATTTGCTTGCGCCGCATGTTCTGCCGGTTTCGGCACTGGCTAGTGGTGCCGACATTGTCGTGCACTCGTTGCACAAAACTCTGCCTGCCTTGACTCAGACCGGAGCCTTGCACATCGCCCACGACTCGAGATTTTCTCTTGACCAGGCCAGAAGTTTCCTCACTGCTCTGCAGTCTTCCAGCCCCAACTATCAGCTTATGGCTTCGATTGAGCGCTGCGTGGAGTTTTTGAATTCTGCAGATGGAACAAAGCGTCTGCAGAGTGTCGTTGAATTAGCTGGAAAATTGCGTCGGGAAATCGACGCTATCGGTTCTTACGAAGTGTATGCCAAGGCGCCGATTCATGAGCCTCTGCACGTGCTTGTCAGACCTCTATTTTCTGTCGACCTGGCCGGTCAGTTGAATCAGCGTGGGATTGGTGTCGAGGCTGTTTTCAATCAGTCTGTTCTTTTCCTTTTGGGCATGGGCAGCGAGCAAAAGGATATCGATTTGCTTGTGGAAACACTCAAGGAAATCGCTAAAGATCCTGAGCTTTCGGATGCGCCCGAGCAAAACTTTGAAGCTTTTGATGCTCCGCCGCTTTTCGTGCATTCTATGGAGCCTGGCGAAGCCTTTCGCTTGCCATCGCATTTGGTGGCAGTGGGTGAAGCGCTCGATTGTGTCGCAGCCGAATGCATTGCACCCTGTCCGCCCGGCACACCGGTGGTGGTTCCTGGGCAGCTAATTGAAAAAGAGAGCCTTGCGTATTTAATGCAGTTTACTGGTATAAGGAGCTTACGGGTCGTAAAAAACAAATGAAGCCTTTGAATGGTGTTCGATTGAGCGGGAACCCAAAACCCGCAGCAACAGACCGACTACGGAGAAACCACATGGAAGTAATCCCCGCTGCTGACGACCTATCCTCTTTCCTGGCTATATTGCCGCCGGCAATACGAAGCATTTTGGAAAAGGATTCGACAGGACTTTACGAGGTCGTGCTTGACCTTGGACGGCTGCCGGAGGCACGATATCTCGACAGACACACACTTGTTTTGTCGGACGAGCCAGTAAGCGAAATGGATTTGGAGAAGGCGATTGAAAGAATCGGCCAGTTCTCCGGCGACAACCGCGCGGGTATCGAGCGAACTCTGCACAGAATTTCGGCCTTGCGCAATCGTTCAGGAAAAATCATTGGTTTGACCTGCCGCGTCGGTCGCGCTATTAGTGGAACGATTAACGTCATCCGCGACCTTGTCGAAAGCAATAAGTCGATTCTCTTTCTTGGACCTCCGGGCGTCGGCAAAACGACAAAGCTCAGAGAGATGGGTCGCGTGCTCGCCGACGAGCTTGGCAAGCGCGTTATCGTGATTGACACTTCCAACGAAATTGCCGGCGACGGCGATGTTCCGCACCCTGCAATCGGACGCTCTCGCCGTATGCAAGTCGCTCACCCGAGTGAACAACACGCGGTAATGATCGAGGCGGTTGAAAACCACACTCCTGAAGTGATCATCATCGACGAAATCGGCACCGAGCAAGAAGCCGCTGCAGCACGCACCATTGCAGAACGCGGCGTGATGCTAATTGGCACCGCGCACGGTAATGCGCTCGACAATTTGCTCAAGAACCCGACCTTGGTCGACCTGGTCGGCGGCATCCAGTCGGTAACTCTGGGTGATGACGAAGCGCGCCGCCGTGGTACCCAGAAGACTGTTTTGGAACGTGCTGCTCAACCGACATTTGATGTTTGCATCGAAATTCTCGATCGCCAGACTCTGGCTGTTCATCGCGATGTAGCCGGTTCTGTCGATCAACTCTTGCGCGGTTGGAAAATCCACCCGGAAATAAGAAAAAGAGACGAATCTACCGGCGATTTTGCAGTCGTTCAAAAGCAAGAGCCAATCGTTACCGCAGCACCTTCAGCAGACGGACTTGCCGCCTTCTCACAGGATTGGGGCAACCCCCAGGATACACACCTCAAAGTTTATCCTTATGCAGTAAGTAAGGGGTTGCTCGAACGCGTCGTAAAGACGCTCCAACTGCCGATCGAAGTCGTCAAATCAATCGACGAAGCTGATGCGATTTTAGCCCTCAAGAGTTACGCTCGTGCCGGAGCAAAAATCTACTCGCTTGCAGAAGCGCAGCAGGTGCCGGTTTATGTAGTGAAGAGCAACAACCTTCCGCAAATTCAGAAAGTTCTGCGCGAGGCGTTGCATCTCGACGAATCGGCCATCGGTGCAGTCGACATCGAAGAAGATGTGGACGAAACCGAAATTGCTCTGGAAGAAGCACGCCAGGCCATCACGCGTGTGGTCGATCGTATGGAACCAATCGAGCTTGCTCCTCGACGTTCATACATCCGCCGCTTGCAGCACCAACTGGTCGAGCGCTTCAACCTCAGCAGTCGTTCTGTCGGTGACGAGCCGATGAGACGCTTGCGCATCTTGCCGCCGGCAAGCTCGCAAAATCAGAAGATCGGTTATATCTAAACCGTTCCGCCAAGCTGTTTTCGATCTGAATCAAACAAAGGGCGATGCGTAAGCGTCGTCCTTTTTGCTAGGTAGTCGTAGGGGAAGCGCATGCGCTTCCCTGACAGGGAGCCGCATGCGCTTTCCTGGCAGGGAGCCGCATGTTGCTCCCCTGCGTAGCTGGAAGTTTCTTGGGAATAAACAAACGAAAAAAGGGCGCGTGCAACGCGCCCCCACGCTTTCAATTCTGATTCAGTTGCAACGAAACGCGTCAAACTTTCCTGAGCGCTGCTCAGGAGTTTTTCTTTTCGTTGTCTTTGCGCGTGAGATCCGCCGCGTCCGTTAGGAAGCTGCTATCAGCACCGAATCCCACGCGCGAGCTTTTTTTACGTCTGACACTGCCACAACAATCATTTTGAGCTGCTCGTCAACTTTGCGTTGCATCTCACGCAGCCCGTCCATGTCTTTTGCTTTGATCAATTCTTCGATGCGTCTTTGTTGTTCATCCAAGGCCTGCAAGGATTTTTGCGGGTCTTTAATAACGGCGGCCCAGCTTGTTCTGGCCGTTTCTACTTGCTCTGCCGTCATTCTCAAGGTCTCACGCTCCGCTTCTGTTAAAAGGTCACCAGTCTCTTCTACGATATCGTCGTTAACTGCTAGGTCTATCAGTTCCGCTTGTTTACTTAACTCTTGCTCTTTTAGTAGTTCCAGCGGATCAAAATCTTTATCAGGTGGCTTGGGCTGCAAGTCGCCCTTACCAGTATTTATGTTGTCGTTGGACATGCCATTACCACCATTTGGTCAGACAGAAAACAGCTACATGAGAGAGATCGGTCTATCCTATATACCACGGTTTTACCACGCCAAATTGCCAATTTTGTTGCGCATGCAAGCTTAAAGCGGAGCCGACAGTTGGGTTTTTCTACCCCCGTCTTTGCCGTCTAAATTGCATATATAGACTAAATCTGTCAGAAGCTGGCTGATCAGCGTTCCCGCCATCGGAACAGCGACGATATTAAGCGACAAAATTAAGACCGTCAATTCACCAGAACTAATTTCCGCCTGTTCTCGGTGGGAGAATTCCCCCTTCAAATGCTCAATTTTGAAAAGAACTGTGGAGCAGGTTCGGAACGTTTGGTTGCAAAATGGACCCTTTTACATCAACTTTCTGCGGCGCGGAGGTGGCTTGGGTGGCTCGTCTTCGCCAGATTGATCGGCGCCGCCAATTGGGCGAGGCGGTGGCGGAGGGTCATGTTGAATCGCGGCAGGCGGATCATTCTGACTGTCCTCAGGCTCGCTATTGCTCGTGTTATCGGACTCTTCGGCGTTTTTGCTATCTGTGGCGTCGGGCGAGGGTACGTCGACTTCCTGAACGATTACCTGAACCAGGTCATCCTCCGGAGGTGCTTCAACTTCTCCGGCGTAAGGATTGTCCTCTTCAACTTCGGTCTGAGACAAAACCTGGTTGATTAGGCCGGCGTCGAGCAATTCTTCAAGAGTGTCGGCGAAGCTTCGGCTTTGTGCCGGTTGCAGTGTAACTTCCGGCTCAATTGCGCCAAGTCTTGGTGAAATTGCAAACGCTCTGTCTGCAAGAACTTCCATGTCGTCTTTCTGTGGCGCGAATGCTCCTGGCTGCTCAGCTGGAGTTTGAGAAGCAATCTGTGAACGAGTTTGCACAGGTGTGATAGTCGGCGCTTCCGGTTGTACAGGTGCTGCTGCTTGCGGTGGGGCAACAGGTTGCTGAACTGCCGGAGGTTGCTGGGGAGCATTTGCAGGAGGAAGCTGGGCTGCTGCTGCAGGTCGTTGGTCTGGTTGTGAAACGGGTTGCGCAGCTTGTGTAACTTGAGGGTCTTGAGATGCGGTTTGAAACGCAGCTTGCGATGTCGGTTGAGTTATTAGCTGAGAGGCGCTCTGGGCTGATGTTTGGGGCGTGGCTGCAGCGGTCTCAGTTGCTGTGGGTTGCGCTATTGGTTGCGTTTCCGCCGGCTGCTGTGGTTTTGCCTCAATCTTCGTCGTTTCGACCGGATCTCCTTCGTCGACGGTGAACTCTTGCTTTGCCGGGGCTTGAGCCGCTATGCCCAAATCGCTCGGCAGAGGAGAGATATTCGGCATGAACGTATGCTGCGAGAAAGGCGATGAAAGTGGAAGTCCTGAAGACATCGGCATGCCGAAAGGCGATCGACTGGGCATCGTGGGAGTCTGGAAGAAAGGAGTCGTTCCGCCGCCGGTGATACCATGCGCTGGGGGAAGAATGAGCGAATCGTCGAGATTGTCCGAATAGTCATCGACAGCTATCGGCGCGCCATCTGTAAGGAAGTTTTCATGCTGTGCCGGCTGGCTGTATTCCGGCACCGGCTCTCTGTAAGGTTCGCTCAAAGCCACTGTGGAAGCCAGAAGAGGACCTCCGGTCGCAGTGGTAGGACCACTGATCGAACTGTTCGAACCGGCTATGTCGGTCACCAGGGTGTTCGATACAGTTGCCTCACTGGACAAGACTTTCAATTCGCGGTGCAGGCGGCGCAATTCTCCGGCGATAAACCGCCAGTCCGGGTCAGCTTGGACAGAGGGAGACATTTGAGAGGCTTTACCGGCGTTGATCGATTCTTCCAATCCCAGGAAGTTGAGCAGATTTTGCCGCACGAAGGCGCCAACAGACTGAGCTCCAGCTGCCCGAGCTTGTTTTTGCACTTCCTGAAACTGCTCAGGTTTGAGGCTGATGACGATCTGATGTTCGCGCACGGCGTCCATTCCTTCCACACAAAGCCATTCTAATAGAAAATCGAGGCAAGACGGGTTTTGCATGCCCGTCAAGAGCTGGCGCTAACTTGCGAAAAGCTTCGCGCGGCGAAATCATACCTGGGTATTATGGCGCAGCTTGCATCATAGTCCCAAAGTATTGGTCTTCAAGGGTTGCAGTTAGCTCTTGTCGAGAACCGGGGCTGGCGCAGTGCGGTCTTTGAGCATTGAAGTTCGTTCGCCAGTGCATGAGCAACCAGTCATTTATCGCGGTCGACTTAGCGCGAGATCGGCAATCATACTTTGGTTCGATTGCGCTTTCCCAGCCCGATTTCATAGGGTTTTGCCACATCTCGTTTTCACCGACCGGAATTTTTTCGCAGCACCCGCAAGCTCCATTTGCAACGCTTTTTCTAGCTTCCCAACCGCAGTTCCGGCTGTGAAACGAGTCACGAGAATAGGAGAAAGTCATGACTGACAATCAGAAACCCGCTTCAATCGCTGCTCTTCGCTCGTCCGTCGAAATCAAGGTGATTCCCTGTCTGAGCGTTTTTCACGAACACGAGTTCGACCCCGACAAGATCGATCTTTTCGTCGTGCTCAATGCGCGTGCCGGTCTGGGCCCGTTGTATGACGCGATCAACATGCTCCCGGCGGGCGCAGACGAACGTGTGTCGCCTCCGGAGAATACCGTCGCCGCGCGTGCCGAGCTGATCTTCGCCGGCTTCCCGAAATCTTCCTGGCGAGATATTCGGGTGGCCTGCGGTATTTTTTCTCTTGCGCTCAAGCAAGCCGCAAAACAGGAATGCCGCAAGATCGCACGGATGCTCACGGGCGAGCAGTTCAGCGGTGACATCGGCGAACTCGTTCGCGCGCTTGCCTGTCGCGCCCACGTCTTCGCGCAGCTGGAGGGTGACAGCCTCAAGCTCGAAGAGATTCAGATTCTCTGCCGAGTGCAAGATGAGGCGAAGATCCTGGGCGGGCTGAAGCCGAGCACCAAGGTGTGCACTGCGTGTTTCGACGACAAGCCTCGCACGCAGAAGCGCAAGTAATCCCTTGCATTCCCGTTAGTCGTAACAACGACTAGCGAGAATGGTCTTGAAGTGGGCGATTTGTCCCGAGCTGAAAATGCTCGGACAGGTCGCCTGCTTCTTTTTCTTGCTCAAATTACGATGGCATACAGTAGGTAATGCCCTAAAAATGAAAGACGAGGGGAAGGACCCTCGCCTTTCAAGGCTACCAGCGCCGGTGCTCGCAGAGCTTAATGCGTTTGCGCATCAAGTCCGCGAGTGCCGACGCCCTTCAGGTATCAGTTCCAGAGGCTGGAACCGAACAGCCGGCGCTCGCGCGTGGCCTGCTTGTCGATGCAGCCGTCCTCGTCGATGACGTGGAAGCTGCTGTCGGCATCGCCCTCTTCGTCGCCGAAGAAGTAGTCGGCAGCGTTACGGCCGTACAGGTCTTCGGGCTCACCGAACAGCCGACGCTCGCGCGTGGCCTGCTTGTCGATGGAGCCGTCGTCCTTCAGGACGTAGCGGCCATCCCAGTCGGCGCCGATGTTCTCGTCCGAGCCGGAGGTGACCACGGGGGTGGCGTCCGGTCCGAAGAGGCGGCGTTCGCGGGTGGCGCGCTTGTCGATGCTGCCGTCGGCGGCCAGGACGTGGAACGGACGAGTCGCCTCGTTGTTCCGACGCTTCTTGCTGCCGTTGCGCACACCGCGGTCGAGACCGAGGCTGCGATCGATGCGCAGTTCACGGAGCCAGTGCTTGTGCTCGGCGCCGCTGATGCTGCTGTTGCCAGTGGTGTTTTCGATGTTCGTCATAACAGTTTCTCCATGTGCCCAAGTGGGCTGTCATGACCAGGTAAGGCGCATCCTGAGTGCGTCTCCCTTAGTCGGGTTCACCAAATAAACCGGCTCACAACAAGTGAACCGGCTTTCCACAACGCAGAAACATCCACGTCATGGTTTTGCAACGCCACCACCCGGTGACGCTGCAAACGCTGGAGCGAAGAGCTGCAGGCATCTCCGCTATCAGCGTTTCCGGGCACGCACAGCTCAGGTAGCTGCTTGTGCTTCGAAACTCTTTGGGCAAAGCCGAGCGCTGATGCGCGTCAATGCTCTGCCGTGAATTCTGGGGCGAACAGCAAGAAGCGCACCGGAGCGCGGTCAGGCGGGCAGCCCTTCCAACGCTCCGGTGCTAACTTCACTTGCTTAGTTCAGCAGGCTCGCGAGGTAGCTCTCCGGCTCACCGAAGAGGCGACGCTCGCGGGTGGCGACCTTGTCGATGCTGCCGTCCGGGCGGAACGAGTACGACCCGTCCCAATCGGAAGTCAGCGTGTCGACCTGCGGCGCACGGTGCACGGTCACCTGACGGTCGTCGCGTCCGAAGAGGCGGCGCTCGCGGGTGGCCTGCTTGTCGATGCTGCCGTCCTCCGCCAGCACGTAGAACCCGTCGTTCTTGCTCGAACGGTTCGTGCGGGTGCGGCGGCTGCGGCGGGTACCCTTGCAACGCTGGTCGCGCAGGTAGTCCTTGTGCATCGCGGCGGCGTCAGCCCAGGTCAGGTTGGTGCCGGGGATGAGGTCGTTGCTGCCATTGGTGGTGTTGATGTTCGTCATAACAGTTCTCCATTTCGCCCAAGTGGGCTGTCATGACCAGGTAAGCTGCTTCCTGTAAGCGGCTCCCTTAGTCGGTTTTGTAACCAACCCGGAACGCAACATGCGAACCGGTACTCCACATACGCCGACCACCTGCGTGGAGCCGTTGCCGGCATCGCAAGAGTCAGCGTCTTCCGGGCAAGTGCAAACCAGGTATCTGCACTCACCGTCGAAATTTTTGAGCAAACCGCAGGCTGCGCGCCGAAGCGGGGATCGGGTGGGCAACCTTCTCCTTCGCTTCGACGCCAGTCACTGCTTAGTCGTGCCAGCCGCGCTCGACTTCACGCGTTGCCGCGTGGTCGATGCTGCCGTTGGCGCGACGCACCTTGCCGTCGGGACCGAGGCCGGAGATGTTGGACCAGATGGTGCTGCGACGCGTGGAAACGCGCTTGGCACCGGGTCCGTGCAGGCGGCGAGCGCGGGTTGCACGCTTGTCGATGCTGCCGTCATCGGCGAGGACATGGAAAGTGCGAGCCATGGTCTTTCTCCTAGTTGCTCGTTAGGACAGATTTGGCCAAGTTGAACACTTCTTCCGGAGTGCTCCCTTTGGCCGGCTTTACTTCATACAAAACGCCGCGCGCCTTGTAGAAGCTACAGAGAGGAGTGATTTCCTCCCGGTATTTGCGAAGCCGCTCCACAATCACCTCACGCACGTCATCCTTGCGCTGAATCAGCGGAGTTTTGCACTCATCGCAGATTCCCTCGACTTTCGGACGATTGCTGATGAGGTGATAGGTGCGGCGGCAATTGGGGTTGGGACAGGTGCGTCGATGCGTCAGTCGCTCCACGAGCTCTTCTTCATCGATATCGAGCAGCACCACCCAGTTCAAACGAAGACCCCGCCATGCGAGCGAACGCTCCAGAAGAAGCGCTTGCCTCAGCGTTCGCGGAATTCCATCGAAGATGGCGCCACGAGCATATGCAGGCTTGGTGAGCTCTCGCTCGAGAATTTCGTGAACCAGGGAGTCGGGCAACAAGCCGCCTTTGCTCATCGCAGCTAGTCTGTCCCCGTACTCTTTCTGGATATCCTCGCGCCTGAGAACGTCGCCCATGCCGAGCAGAATCAGTCGCAGGAGAGGTCCGAGGCGAACGCCAAGGGTGCCTTTTCCTGAACCGGGTCCACCGAGCAGAGCTCCGAAGTCTATTTTGTCGAGGCGCCTGAGGATCAATCTGGCATAGACGCGAATGATGTCATTCACGAACATGTACCAGCGAACTGTCAGGGGTAGATTCGCCATGTTGTTCTCATTCAGGTCTGGTAGTTGCGGTCCCAAACTGAGCGTCAAAATGCTCTAAGTGAGGGCTGCAACAAGAGACGGAAAACCCCGCCACAGCAAAAGAGCTGAACTGGCAGGGCTGAATTGGTGTTGGATGAAAGTTGAAACGAAGAGTGGTTGGGTTTTTCCGGAATGAAAGAGTGTTTATAAAACGTGCTTTGACCCTAACTCTTACGTAAGACATTTAGCAACCTTAGGTAGCTCTAATAGCCGTATGACTAAAAGTCAGTGTCAGAGTAAAACCAAATAAGCAGATCTACACCTCGATCATGAGTGGTGGTAGTACTTCTCAGTTCTTGACCACCCTCCTTTTGGGGTAGCTTTTAATGAAATTGCGCTAATGAGCGCAGGGGGGAAAGTACGTCGAAATTTGAAGCTGTGAAGCACTAGCGCAGCCTGGGTGAGGTTCTCGGGTCGGCGACCAAATCGGTCTGTGCATTAAACAGCACCGCAACGGCTAGCGCGTTTGTGAGAGGCTGTTAATCCCTTCGCGAGCTGGCGGCAGCTCTAATAAAACGCCTACAACCGCTTTCGATGCGCAGTAGAAACGCAAGGTTCGTCACAGTGGCTGGGTCGAAAAGCAATCCGAAGTACAGCCGCACCTTTGACTTCAAAAAATAGCTGTTTGTGTGGTGGCGTATCTGGTGCCTTATGATATGCAGTAGTTGGGCTGGACGAGAAAGAAAGATGACAGACTGTGCGGTTGTTTATGCCGCACAGTCTGTTCTTTCACTGGTCATTAAGAGACCTCGTTTGCTGCTGCGTCGCAGAGCGTTTTTCAACGCATGCGGCGCTTCAGTTCGATGAGCAGCCGGGCGATGTTCATTGAGTCGCTGTCGGCGCGGTGCCGGCGTCCCTCGAACTTGAGTCCGAGTTTTTCCAGCTTGTCGTCCAAAGACACGTTCTGGAAGATTTCCGTGTAGATGGAGAAGAGCACCGAGACGTTCTGCTCGTAGTCGCCGAAAGGCGACGCCTTGCCGAACATTGCACACTGCCAATCGAAGAACTTGCGATCACCAGCGGAATCCGTGACCAACAGCCGGTTTTTGGAACCGTGCTTTTCGACGAGGCGGCGAACCGCTTCTTCGAAGGGCACACCTTGCTTGTTGAGCGCCGCTTGCGTCCATCCGGTCAGCTCAGCACAAAACGGGCTGATGGAGGACATCGTCGGTATCACCGGGATGCTGCGCACGGCGACAATCTCCATCTTGTGGAGATCGACCGTGGTCAAGCCGACCTCGATGATTTCTTGCCGCTCGTCGTCGGGAAACTTTCCGTCGGGATAGCAGCTCAATTCAAGGTCCAGAACGTTTGCTAGATGTGTTTTCATAAGCTGCCTTTCCAGTTTGAGAGAGGCAGGGCGCATACGATGCGCCCCTACGAGATTTTTCTCGCTCTCTCTGGCGCCTTCGCCTCGACCCGAACCTCGATGGAAGCTGGCTTGTGGCAAGCTTCTTCACGAGGCCCGGGCGTCGGCTCAGGCATAGTCGTTGTGCATCAAAGAGGCTCGGCCGAGCCGAGGCACTCTTCGATTTGCGGGATTGTCTTGGCCAGGCTCGCCTCGGCCAGGATGGTCCCGACGATGATCCCGTCGCCTTTCGGCGCGGGTTGAGCGACCAGCCCCTTTGCCGGCGCGCTCTGGCTGGGCTTGATTGGGTTGCCCCATTCCATGCCCTCGATCTTCTTCAGCATCGGCACGAGCTTGTCTTCGAAAGCCCTGGCGCCGATGCCATTGGCGCTGACGATGATCTGGATGCGACCGTCCTTGTCGGGCTCGACCACGTAGTAAACGCGGCCGGCTCCGAAGACTTTGTCGACCAGTCCCGGCTTGCGATCAGGGTCGACCGCGACCGGACGGCGAGAGAGCGCATTTTCGATCACCCCGCCGGTGACGCCCGCGGCGATGATGCCGAGGACGCACTGCCAGGCGAAAGGAAGGGCTGCGTGATGAGTCAAGGCTGTCACCAGCGGACCCACCAGAAAACCCATCACAGCGCCGACCACCAGAGCCACCACCCAGGGGAAGGCTCGGTATTCGATCAGTTTTTTCATGCGGATTTCTCCGTTTTGAGTGAGATGTTAGACGAAAGCGCTTCTTACGAAACGCCCTGATTGACTGGGATGAGACCTTTGGCGATCTCATCGTCCAGAGCACGGCACGTGACTTGGTAGGAGTACTCCTCCATCTCGCGGCACGTGCGTGCGGACAGCCCGAATGTCAGGCCGGCCACGTTCTTCGGCGCGACATCGATGACGATGTGCTCGCCTTCGGGAATCTTGAAATACCAGCTAAGAGCCCTCGACCAGGTCATCTCCATGAGGTGGAAATACCAGTCGAGCGGTGACAGCCACTCATCGGGCAGCGAATCTGCGAAGCCGAGATTGGCTACGACAGCCCTGCCCTTCGCCCACTTGTGCGGGTTGATGTCGTGGATGCCGCCGTCCATGAGGATCCCGAACTTGCTCTTCTCCCCTTCGCCTTGACCGCCCCAGTGCAGAACCGGCTTCATGACGAGAGGAACAGCGCAAGACGCAGCCGCAACATCGATGACGTCGTAATTGGTGCCTTCGAAGGGAACCGGCTCGCGACGCAGCACGTTGTAGGTGAGGATGCGCAGGTTTTTCTGCGGCTTCAGCTCGTACTTTTCGACCAGGCGACGCACAAACTCCCGAATGTCGATGATGCCGCCGGACAGGTAGTTGAGCGGGTTGAGGAACGTTAACGGGTTGCGGACAGCGAAGTTGCGGACGTCTTCCTCGAGGAAGATATCCAGCATTTCCTTGGGCGCGTAGCCGTTGGTGTAGAAGAGACCCGCCAGCGAACCAGCCGATGCACCGGTGTACATGCTGACGTTGACACGCTTTTTCTCGAGCGCTCTCAGAAAGCCGATCAGGCAGAAGAGCTTGATGCCGCCGGCACCAAGCACAGCTTCGATTGTCGCTTTCTGCGAGCCCGAACGTCTGCGGTTAGAGTTAGGCATCATTGCCTCCTAATCTCTCGGCTGCTGCCGAGTAGTCAGTTGTGCGCTCGTCAGGCAAAGGGTCTGGTTGAGGTCGAGACCCTATGCATGAAGAGCGGCAGCCCGACCAGGTGGTTTGCCGTTGGTCAGGATTTCGATTGCTTTGAAAAGCGGGCAGGTGTGCTTGTTCGTCAGTCAAAAGCCCGTGTGAGTTGGCTAGAGAGTGGCGAGCAAGAAGCTTTTACGAAGTCAGAGAGATGTCCTTTCTGAAAAAATGGGGTTTGTAAGATAAATCGACTCTATTAGTTATCAAGAACGAAAGACAAGGAATTCTTGACTAATCTGTTGTTTGATTGAAGATGCTAAAAGCCAAACAGAATCTAGCTTTGAAGTGAAAGCTCTTGATTCGCGCAGGTAGTCACTAGCTACGCTAGCCTATCTTGACTAGATCATTAATGCTTGACAAGCTTCGCTAATCTTGAGTTCTTTTCCAGGCCCGAAGCTCAAGTTCTTATCTCCCAACAACCAAGGCTGTATGTTTCGCGAGTGTTTGCTTCGCCTCTGTCAGACTCGCGCGAGATCCGCTCTGCTTAAGGAGGTCCGGCTATGTGTAGCTGTGCTGAAGACTCAAACAGACCACCTGTAATAAAAACCAAGAGCTAATAGTCTCTTGCAATGAAGACTCAGATAGTGTTGAGTATGCAGATTGGCCCGGCGGCCCCAGTTTCGCCTGAAAACCGCCGCGTTGAAAACGGACAATTGCCGTTTGCTCCTTCACTTCACAACACCAGAAAAGGCATCCCCAGGGCATCATGAATTATTCGGAGGCAATCGAGTTCTTACTTTCCTTTCCTGACATGGAGAGGGGGACGCACGGTTCGCGTGGCTCAACAATGAGCCTCAACTCGATGCGTTCGCTGTTGAACCGTTTGGGCAACCCGCATCAAGGGCGCAATACCATCCACGTGACCGGGTCCAAAGGCAAGGGCAGCACGTCGATTATGATCGCCTCGATCCTTCGCGAAACCGGTTTCAATACCGCTCTTTTCACCAGCCCGCACCTGCACTCTTATTGCGAGCGCATCGAGTTTAATCTCGAGCCTGTTGCCGAGGAAGAATTCGCCAGGGGACTTACTGAGATTTTGCCGGCAATCGAAGAAGAGATGAAAGCAGACACTGCTCCCCTCTCCACCTTCGGCCTGATAACCGCGCTGTTTTTCCATCTGGCTGCCACTCGTCAGCCCAAAACCCACTGGCAGGTCGTGGAAGTTGGAATGGGTGGACGTTTTGACATAACCAACGTTTTTGACAGTACCGACCTCGTTGTCATTACGCCAATTTCGCTAGAGCACACTGAAGCGCTCGGCAGCACTCCCACCGAAATTGCCAACAACAAAGCCGGAATTATCAAGCCAGGCTCAACAACTATTCTCGCTCCGCAAAAGGATATGGGGGCAAGATCGGCGGTGGCGAGAAACTGCGCCGAAAATCGCTCTGAGTTGATAGATGTCGGACGCACTTACAAGTTTAAGCCTGTGAGCCACACCAAAGACGGCCAGACGATGCAAATCGACCGCGCCGGTGAATCGATTCAAGTTTTCTTCCCCTTGCTCGGTCAGCACCAGATGCTCAATGCCGTCACGGCGGTTGCGGCTGCCGATGCGCTCGCGAAGCGAGGTGTGCCGGTCGCCAGCAAACAGATCATCGATGGACTGAAGAATGCCACACTGCCTGGTCGCCTGGAGATCATGCAAGGTGAAGTTACCGAGGAAGGCAAAGTCAAAGGACCCCTTATTGTCTTGGACGGCGCTCACAATCACGAATCCGCCGCTGCGCTGGCAAGTGCCTTAAAACAGCTTTTTCACGTGGAAAAATGTATTTTCGTCGTTGGCGTCAATAGCGACAAAAACATTACAGCCATTTGGCGCGAGCTGGAGCCGCTCAACAAATTTGCAGTAGCCACCAAGTCGCAGAATGCCAGGGCTCTTGATCCGGTAGCGATTCAGGATGTTATTGGTATGTTCGAGCCCGAACATCCGGATGTGTGCATCACCGAATCCGTGCCTACGGCTGTCGACAAGGCTCTTTCTATCGCATCCGAAACTGATGTGATTTGCATTATGGGCTCACTGTATGTGGTGGCAGAAGCGCGCGAGTATCTTTCCAAGCAAGGCGTCAACAAGGCGTAAATTAAGGCGTCTGGCGTTTAACCTTTCGATTGATCAGTGTTTTTCAAAACCGCTGAACTTCGCCAGTGGCTGATATTACGCCTGCACAGGCAGTCTCATTAGCCGCATGCCTGGGTACAAAACAGGCACAGGAGTCTCCAGCTTCGTACTGGATTAGTACAGTGGAAATCGACGATCCTAAGACCCTAAACTTCACAATCGCCGGGCAACAAACTCCGCCACCCGGTACTCACGCTTGCCATTCTTGCGGTTTGGAGTTGCCGATGTCCGTGGGCATTTGTCCGAAAGACGGCACGCCAATTACCGTTCATGGACAGCCTGGAATTCAGCTGGTTGGCAAATATGAGTTTATCCAGTTTATCGGCGCCGGCGGCATGGGCGTCATTTACAAAGCGCGTCACCCGGTTTTAAACCGTCTTGTAGCGATAAAAATGTTGCATGGGCATCTTGTTTCGGATGCGATCAACAAGCGCTTTCAGCAAGAAGCGGAGGCCGTCAGCTCGCTCGATCACCGCAACATTATTCATGTTCACGACTACGGTGTGTCCGAGCATGGTCAGCCCTATATGGTCATGGATTTCGTAGAAGGCAAGCCGCTTTCGGATGTTTTGCAAGCGACTCCGCTTAACATAGAAGCAGTGCTCAAGATTATTATTCAGCTCACTGAAGGGCTTCAGCACGCGCATGACAGGGGCGTTTTGCACCGAGATTTGAAGCCCAGCAATATCATGGTCACCAACCTTGAAAAAGCTGAACCGGAAGTAAAAATAGTCGACTTCGGTATTGCCAAAGTTCTCGAATCCGAAAAAACTCGCATGACTCAAACCGGCGAACTGATCGGAACGCCACAGTACATGAGCCCTGAGCAGTGCCGCGGGGGCAACCTGGATGCCCGCTCGGATATCTATTCACTTGGTTGCGTGATGTTCGAAGCCATGACAGGAAAAGCGTTGTTTGCTGGGCATTCGATGGTTTCGGTTATTGTCGACCAGATGAATACCGCCCCGCGCACATTGAAAGAAACCCGCCCTGACATGCTATTCCCTGGGCACCTGGAAGACATTATTGCCAAAATGCTCGCCAAAGACCCGGCCGACCGCTATCAGTCCATGTCTGAGCTGACAACTGATCTAATCGACGTGCACAAAGTTCTTGCACAACAGAGTTCGACTGCCTGGTCCAAAATGCGTGTCATGCGCTTGAATAAAGAGCAGCGCAATCTCTTTTTGCTGATGCTTGGCTCACTTGCCACCCTTGGCACAGTTGCTGTCACTTCAATTTCATTCATCAAGGTTGTGCATGATTCTCAGACAACCCACATAACCAGGGCGATTTTGAGTAATCCGCTGGCAGCGGTCAACAATTTGCCCATTGCCAAAATGAACGAGCGCAGAAAGCTCGTTCAGTATTTGAACATGAGCAAGGCTGATGATGAGCTGCTTCGCACATTCTTTGATGTGGATACAGGCATAACGAAAATGGAACTTGCCGACAATGACGTGTCCAGCTTTGGCATCCCATTCATTTCGCTTCAAAAGAACGTAGTCTCGATTCATTTGGACAATACGAAAATCAAAGACAACGATCTCACATACATAGCCACAATGCCAAAAGTTGAGCGTTTGTACCTCGACAAAACCGCTGTTACTGATGCCGGCATCAAGCACCTCACCAATATGACCACGCTCGAAAAACTTTCCGTAGAGCACACAAGCGTCGGAGATAAAGGCATCGCTGCGATTCCGAGCGCAAACCTGCATGACTTGTTTTTGACCGGAACCCGCGTTAGCGCTGAGGGACTAACAACAATAAGCAAGTTTCCCAAGCTACAACACTTAGAAATAGGAGAGTATTCTCCTAAAGGGGAAAAGAATTTCCTTGCTTTGGCAGCAGCGAAACAATTGGAATGGCTGGATCTGAAAGACAGCGAAATCGCTGTAGAAGATCTCGATGAAGTCGCACAAATAGCCAGTCTGCGCAAACTCGTCTTGTCCGGTTGCAAAATCGAGGATGGTGCGATTACAGCACTGGAGACTTTGCCAAATTTGAAAACACTCGACTTGAGTTTTACCAATTTTTCTCCGGCTAGGTTGGAAGAAGTAGTCAAATTGCCGGCTTTGGACACATTGGTGCTGGCAAATTCCGACATCGACGATGCAACATTAGCTCTCATCGCCGCAAAACTTCCCGCTCTCAAGCACCTCGATTTGAGCAATACCCGGGTGACAGAAAAGGGTGTTCTGGAATTACGCAAGTTAAAGACTCTGGAATCCGTCGATGTCCAGGGCGCCGCGGTCGGCAGACCCTCTCAGGAATCTCTAAAAAAGGCATTGCATGGCGCTGAAGTAAAATTCTGAGGGCTGGTTGTGCAGGACGAAGATGCGGTCACCATCTCAACGCAGTCTGGCAATGAGCCGAAGACTCCTGTACAAACACCTGCCAGTCGTGTCTGTCCAAAGTGCGGATTGAATGTACCTCTCACTGTTGCTGCCTGTCCGAAGGACGGCACAATAATCGACGACACGCTCGGTGAGGGACGCAAGCTGGTCGGCAATTATGAATTCCTGGAATTCATTGGCTCCGGCGGCATGGGTGTGATTTACAAGGCTAAAAATCCGGTATTAAAACGCTTGGTCGCTATAAAAATGCTGCACAGCCATTTGATGTCGGACGTGATAACACGGCGGTTTCAGCAAGAAGCGGAGGCGGTCAGCGGACTGTCACACCGATGTATCATCGCTGTGCATGACTATGGTGTGTCAGAGCACGGCCAGCCTTACATGGTCATGGATTTCATTGATGGAAAGCCGCTTTCAGAGATATTGCGAAATGGCCCGCTGTCTGTGGAGGCTGCGATTAACATCGCCATTCAACTTGCCCATGCATTGCAACATGCTCATGATCGAAATGTCCTACACCGCGATCTTAAGCCGAGTAACATCATGGTTTCAGATTACGATTGTGCATTTCCGGAAGTGAAGATTGTTGATTTCGGCATCGCCAAAATATTGGAAAGCGATTCGACAAAGGTTACGCAAACTGGCGAGTTGTTGGGCACTCCGCAGTACATGAGCCCAGAGCAATGTCAGGGCGGCGAGCTTGATGCACGCTCCGACATTTACGCCCTGGGCTGTGTTCTATTTGAAGCGATCACTGGCAAACCGCCCTTCTCAGGCTCATCTATGGTCTCCGTTATTGTCGACCAAATTTCAAAACCAGCGCGCACACTTTCTGAAGTCAGACCGGACATGAAGTTTCCACAGCCGTTGGAAGACCTCATGGCTAAAGCTCTCGCGAAAGATCCTGCTGATCGATATCAATCGATGAAATTGATGCTCGATGATCTCACAAAGGTGCAAGCGCTGGTCGGTCGCCCCGAAAAATTGGATGCGACAGGTGCCCGGCAAATGAGGTGGAATCGCGAACAGCGGCAGCTGGTGCTGATTTCACTTGCTGCCGGTTTTAGCCTTCTGGGAGTAGCAGGAAGTTCGATCATGCTGACAAATATGATTGGAAAAGCGATGCTGGGTCGCGTGTCGTCTGCGCAGTTGGAGGAGTCTGCAAGACTCGATAAACTCTTGACGCTGGAGCGTACTAAGATGGTGCGCTATCTCGATCCTAAGCGTATGGACGATAAGTTTTTCAGTGAGTATTTCAACACCGATTTAGGTATCAGCGCCCTTGATGTATCCAATTCACAGATTACGGACAAGAGTCTGGCGATTTTGCCCACTCAAAAAAGTCTGCACTTTTTATCCTTGGACTCTACAAATATAACCGACGCCGGGATATCTAACTTACGTACATTGCACGAACTGCTAGAGCTGCACCTGGACCGCACCGGGCTTACAGATCGAGGCATGAAATATCTTGCGGAAATTACCTCTTTGAAGAACCTATCCGTTCAGGGCAATGAAATTACTAACGATGGCTTAAAATCCATATCCGGGCTGCAGCTTCGATCGCTCTTTTTCTCCGGCGCGCCGGTGACTGATGATGTCTTCAAAGATATTGCGTCGATGAAACAGTTGCAGCGCCTCGGCTTTAGAGCTTGCAAAAGCCTTCGAGGTGATGGAATAAAGAATCTTGAATCATTGCCATCTTTGCAGTTTGTAGATGCTTCTAATTGCAGCCTGAGTCCAACTGGAATTGCTGCAATTGGACGACTACAGCATGTGATAGCGCTTGAGTTTGGATTTAATAGTGTCACTACTGACGGTATCAAGTCTTTGTGCGGTATGCCCTCTCTCGAGTATTTGAATTTGAATGGTTCTCAGGTTGATGCCTCGTGGATACCGCTTTTGGGTAAGATTCAACGTCTGAAGAGCTTGAGTTTGAACAGCTGTTCGATAGATGCGAAAACTCTTGCGCTCTTTCCGAAGTATTTGCCCAACTTGTCACAACTGCAGCTGCGATTCACCAAGCTCGACAATTCCGTGACTGTGCCGTTGTCACAGATGAGAGACTTGCAGTTTATCGACATGCAGGAATCCGGCGTTACTAAAGCCGCTGCCGAACAATTGAAAGACCAGCTCACCCGACCAGAGCATCACGTGCAAATCCGATATTAAGCGTGGGGTCGCGTTGCACGCGACCTGTTTTTAATTCTCAGCGTGGGGTCGCATTGCATGCGACCTGTTTTTATAGGGGTGATTCCGAACGTCGTTCGCCCGGAGGGGGGCGGCCGGAGCGCTGGCTTCCAGCCGGCACTTGTTGCACAGATGCCGTCCGGTTTGCGCGAGGTTCGCTATTCGCGCGGCGTAGGACCACACCAGCATTTAAGGCTGCTCTCTAGTGGCGAACCACATGCTGCCGATAGGGTGAAATCAAAGTTTCACTAGTAGTAAATCAGCAAGGCAAATCGTCTCCCAAAAACGCCTATCGGCAAGTCGTGCAATTCTTCTCGGACTACGGGTTCGTTGATGGTTGCCGCATAGTCGCATTGTCGCATTGTCGGGGCGGTTTGCTGTTTGTGAAACTTGAAAAGCCGCCAGGATGGCTGCGCTCCGTCCGTTGAAAAGCCGGCAAGATGCCGGCGCCGCGGCCGTTTCTCCCATTAAAAACGAGGTCAACATCATGTTTCAAACAGAAATTTCAGGATTAGTTTTTTTCTTTATCGCTATATTTTTTGGACCTGCTCTGATCATTGCGGGTTTTCAAACGATGACAGGTCAGAAGGTGCGCTTTGCGTCTCTGGTAAAGCCGCTGATGAAAGTCTTCATCAATTTCGCTCAGATGCTGTTCGAAATTGCGGACGTGGTGGCGTCTGTAGTGGCAGATAAGCTGCCGCCGAAGTATGCGCATCTCAAACCTTTCGCCCGTCCAATAGTCCAAATCGCGATTATCTGCCTGATCGTTTGGTTTGTCCTTGCATTCTTTCGTTCAATGGCAGGACGGTAGCTTAAAAGTGTCCACTAGGGGCTTTCTGGGTAAAACTATGTCAGCCCCTATCTCGGACGGTTCATCAGGTGAATCCCGAAGATCCAAAAACAGTAGTCACGACGCCCGGGCAAGTGACAGCAGTTGACTTTTCCGCGAAGCACAAGTGTCCGGAATGTGGTTTTGAGGTGCCGCTTTCTGTCACTAAGTGTCCGAAAGATGGAACGGATCTGACGGATACGCTCGGCGAAGGGCGCAAGCTTGTCGGTAATTATGAATTCCTCGAGTTTGTCGGATCGGGCGGTATGGGCGTTATTTATAAGGCTCGCCATCCGGTTTTGAAGCGGCTCGTGGCTGTAAAAATGCTGCACAGCCACTTGATGAATGAGGCTGTAATTAAACGTTTTCAGCATGAAGCACAGGCTGTGAGCGGTCTTTCACATCCCAACGTCATCAAAGTCCATGACTTTGGTTTGTCCGAGCACGGGCAGCCGTACATGGTAATGGATTTCCTCGAAGGTAAGCCCCTTTCGGTTGTTTTGAAACAAGGTCCGCTCAGATTGGAAGCCGTTCTGAACATTGCGATTCAAATCGCCGAGGCGCTGCAACATGCCCATGAGCGCGGCGTTTTGCATAGAGATTTGAAACCAAGCAACATCATGGTCACTGACTATGATTGTGCGTTTCCCGAAGCAAAACTTGTCGACTTTGGTATCGCCAAGATCATGGAGAACGAGTCAACGAGAATGACTCAGACCGGCGAGCTGATTGGTACACCGCAGTACATGAGCCCTGAGCAATGTCGTGGTGGAGAATTAGATGCGCGCTCCGACGTTTATTCGCTTGGTTGTGTGATGTTTGAAGCAATCACAGGCAAGCCGCCATTCTCCGGCGAGTCTATGGTTTCCGTCATTGTCGACCAGATTTCAAAACCAGCGCGAACGCTGGCTGAAGTTCGGCCGGATATGACTTTTGCCGTGGAGGTTGAAGAGCTGCTGGCCAAGGCGCTTGCTAAAGAGCCCGCCGATAGATTTCAATCGATGAATGCTTTGCTGGAAGAAACCATTCGCGTGCAGAAGCTCGTCGCGCAAGCGGAAAGTACTCAATACTCGAAGTGGCGGCTACTGAGGCTAAACCGTGAGCAAAAGCAGCTCTTCTTGCTTTCCGCGGCCGCCGCTTTTTCACTTTTAGGGATTGTCTCCAGCGTTCTCTATTTTGTTAAGGTGGTCAATGTGCAAGCCGCAGAGCGAGCGGACAAAGCAGCAGTGCCGCCTGAAAAGAAGATGGCAAATCGTCCAATTCAGTTTCTCGATCGTGTTCAAGAAGAGCGCAATAAAGAACGCCTGGCAATGATTGGATATGTCGATCACAGGAAGTTTGATCGGGCTTTTGCCGAACGGTTTTTCCGCGAAGACATTGGTGTTACGAGGCTGGACTGCTCCGATTCGAAAATTGACGACCCTTCGCTCGCGTATTTGTCCAATCAAAAGCACCTGGGCGATTTGAATTTGGAAGACACTTTGGTTACGGACGCGGGTATGGCATATCTGCCGCTCATGCCTTTCTTGTGCGGTTTGAATCTCGACAATACCAAAATAGGCGATGCCGGTTTGAAATTCGTCGGACAAATTCGAGCGTTAAATTACCTAACCTTGAGAGATTGTGAGAAGGTTACCGATAAAGGGATAGCGTACTTACGCGGGCGCAATCTGTATTCATTGATTCTCGATAAAACTGGAGTCACTGAAAAGTGCCTTCCGATTATCAGTGAGATGGTCAACATGCAGAACCTCACTTTTAATCGATGCAACGCCAAGCTTACTGATGGTGGGGCGAAGTATATTGCTAATTTGAAGAGAATGGAATTTTTGGGACTGGATAAGCAGGAAGTTTCGGATGCATGGTGTGCTGCGGCAGCGAACATGCCATTGCTGAAGCAATTGGAATTTGGTGGTAATAAATTCACCGCTGCTGGTATCAAATCGCTTTCCCGTCTGCCGAAATTGGACCACCTCAATCTTCATTCTTGTCATTTGGGGAACGACTGCATGCCTATTTTTGGTAAGTTTCAGAATCTTACCTTCCTCGATATCAGCTGGAATGCTTTTGATGACGCCGGTCTTGCAGCTTTTGCAGCTTCAAAGCCGAAGATAGAAGACGTAAGAATGCGCGGTTGTTGGGCAATTACGGACGCCGGTATCCCCAGTCTCTATTCGGCAAAGGGTGTGAAAAAATTGGATCTGCGTGAGACCAAGGTGACTCCCGGGTGTCTGGCGGCACTGAAGAAAGCTCGGCCTGACCTGGAGTTGATAGAGAAGGACTAAGGAAACAAACTGGCAGTCAAGCGTGTACGATCTCTTGCTTGCAGGCACGGAGATTGCACCATGACTATCATCACAGGACTTTCCGGAAACGAGTTGTACTGTCTTAAGCAGAAGGGCTATGAGCCTGGCAATTTGGTCATAGGAAACAGCGTTTTTGCGCTTGGTTTTGTCGGTGGCGTTGCCTCCGGGCTCAAGACTCTGGGCGGTGGTGAGGTGCATCAACTCACCGATATCATACGAGAGGGACGTGCGCTCTCGTATATGCGTATGGTTGAAGAAGCGCGCAGACACGGCGGCGACGGTGTGACAGGTGTCACGAGTCAATTGATTTTCCATGATTCGAATATTGAATATTTGTCGATTGGATCAACAATTCATCGCGCAGGAGGCGGAACTCCCGGCGACCATGTCGAGAGCGATCACGTATTTTCCACATCTGCAAACGGTCAAGAACTTTACTGCCAACTTGATTGTGGGTTTGAGCCTGTTCAATTCGTCTTTGGAAACGTCGCTTATTCGATTGGTGTGGGCGGTGGAATCATGGGCTCTTTGCGAAGTTTGAAATCCGGAGAAGTAATTGAGTATTCCAACATGCTCAATAAGACGCGTCACCTTGCACTTGAGCGTATTTCCGCAGAGGCGCGCGAAGCTGGTGCCAATGCGGTGTTAGGTATTCAGACTGTTATCTCTCCGCTCATCGGAGTTCAAGAAATGTTGATGACCGGAACCGCATCCTACAATCCTGTGCTTCCTCCGCAGTATAAAGAAACCCCCATCACGAGTGACTTGACGAATGAAGAGATGTGGAATGTCGTGCATGCCGGCTACTATCCAATCAAGCTTGTACTCGGGGTGTCGGTCTTCTCCGTCGGCTTTGCAGGCGGGTTTAAGGCGATGATGAAGAGCTTTGTCAGAGGGGAAATTAAGGAACTCACTTACCTCATCTACCAGGCGCGCATTCGCGCTCTCGCTATGATCCAGGAAGACGCCCAGTCTTGTGGCGCCGATGATGTCGTTGGCGTGAAAACATACGTCTATGATTTTGGCGGCGGTGTGATTGAACTGCTGGCAATTGGAACAGCTATCAAGCGTTTCCCCAATATTCCTCCGCTTTCCGGTCAGTTGATCCCGCAAGCGATCATCAAGGACGTAGAAACATTCACCAACAAAACACCGCTCATGGCGGCTATGGCGCAAGCTATGTCGGGAGAGTAGGAAAGAGTCGCATTGTGAGCTCTGATTTAGGCGTCTGCGAAGCTCGAAAACTGCATAAGGCATTCAGGAGTTTCTCGGCTTTACAAACCGCGCAGGCGGCTCAACCTGTTTTTCCCGGACAAAATCGAACCCTTTTCGATTGGACTTACGAGCTTCGCTAGAGACGAAACTCGCTTGACATCAGGGGTCGTGGCGCGCGCCTTGTATTTCTCTTTACATCTTAGGCTTGGGGTCCGGGTCCGAGGGTTTTGATTTGTTGTCATGAGGAAGGCGCTTAATACTTGTCTTAGCTTACATCTCAGCCAAAACTACCTTTGCCTCTTGTTTATTAGTGCCATTTAGCCGCTTCTTTGGCGCGTTTTCTTTGTTTTGTCGGGCGCGCCTGCGTAGTCTTTCAGGGTCACTTCTTGTATCTCTTTCTTTCAGTCGATTCGAAAACCCGGTAACCCAACAAACACGTACCTAGTTCACACGTACTTAGCAGTGCTTCTTAAAAATGAGCACCGCAGGTAGTGTCATGGTTTGGGTTCCCTTGAACTTTCGCATGTGCGTGAGTTCATGTTTCGATTCGCGGGAAGTGTCACGGCCGGACGCCCGTTGGCGCGTTCACAACGTAATCAACGCACCCGGACAGCAGTTCAGGTGCAAGTTCGGCTCTTTTGTGAGCCACAAACTGGAGATTAAAGCTATGTCAGTAGACGCTGCAGTTCTCAATTCTCTCGGAATCAAGTTCGTTCGCGAAAGCGGCGGCATCAGCGAGTACCTGTTGGTTTCCAACGGTCTCAAGATTCTGCTTGCCGAGAATCACAACAGCCCCGTCGTCACCGTGATGCCGCTCTACCGCGTCGGCTCGCGCAACGAGGCTGTCGGTCACACTGGCGCCACGCACATCCTCGAGCACATGATGTTCAAGGGCGTGAAGGATGGTCGCACCGGCGAGGTGTACAACTTCCCGGATCGTTTCCGCAAGTACGGCGGTGAGTGGAACGCCACCACCTGGTTCGACCGCACGAACTACTTCGAGACCGTCCCGGCGCGTCATCTCGAGCTCTGCCTCGCCACCGAGGCCGACCGGATGCGCAATCTGGAAATCAAGGAAGAAGAGCGCGTGACGGAGATGACCGTCGTCCGCAGCGAGCTCGAGATCGGGGAGAACAACCCCGACCGCGTGCTTCTGCAGAAGCTCTATGCTCACGCTTTCGTCGAGCACCCCTATCACCACCCGACCATCGGGTGGACGTCCGACGTCGAGGCCATCTCGGTCGAGCGCCTGAAGGCGTTCTATGACGTCTATTACTGGCCGAACAACACCACGCTGCTTCTCATCGGCGACTTCGAGTCTGCGAAGGCTCTTGCGCTGGTGGCGAAGTACTACGGTGTGCATCCGGCTTCGCCCCATCCGATTCCGGATGTGGTCACTGTCGAGCCGAAGCAGGAAGGCGAGCGTCGGTTTGAGATCGTGCGAACGGGCGATGCGCCCCGCGTCGCGGTCGGCTACCATGTTCCGCAGGCCACGCATGCCGACACCTACGCGGTGGCGGCTGTCGCTGCCATCCTGGGCGGCGGTCGCAAGACCAGCCGGCTGTACCAGGCTCTGGTCGACACCAAGCTGGCTTCCAGCTGCTTCACCTGGCACTTCGAACAGCGCGACCCGGGCATGATCATGGTCTTCGCGACCCCGGCCGAGGGCGTCAGCCACGAGACCGTGGAGAAGGCCATCTACGCCGAACTCGACAAGCTGGCCAAGTCCGGCGTCGAGGCCGACGAGCTCAAGCGCGCCAAGCTGAGCAATCGCAAGCAGACCGTGCTTGCCGCTTCCGACCCGATGCGTCTTGCCGACGCCATCGGCGAGGCCGAGTCCGTTGCCGACTGGACGTTCTACACGACCTACGGCGACAAGCTCGATGCCGTCACCTCCGAAGACATCCAGCGCGTCTCGGCGCTCTACTTCACGAAGGACAACCGCACCGTCGGTCACTTCATTCCGAAGACTGCCGATGAGCCTGCGGCTGAAACTGCCGAAGAGACCGCGGCTGTCGCTCCGGCTGTCGAGGCTCCTGTGAAGGAAACTTCGTTCGCCAAGCGCACGCACTCGACGGTGCTGCCCAACGGTCTGAAGGTGCTGGTCGTGCCGACTCCCGGCACTGGCGTCGTCGGTCTGTCCCTGAAGCTGCAGACGGGTGGCTACGCAGCCCCCGCCGACAAGCCTCTGGTGGCGGCTCTGGCGTCGACTCTGCTCACCGCGGGCACCAAGTCGCTCGACGCTCGCCAGATCTCGGCTGCGTTCGAGGAGATGGGCTCGGGCATCGGTTTCCGTTCCGGAAACTTCTCCACCAATGCCGGTGCGAAGGTTGCCGCTGTCGACTTCAAGCAGCTGGTGACGATCGCCGCCGACATGCTCATCAACCCGTCCTTCCCGGAGCGCGAGCTGGCCACCCTCAAGGTGCGCTACAACGCGCACTTCAAGGAAGCCGGCTCGGATCCCGATTCGATCGCGGAGAGCACCCTCAACCACGCCATCTATGGTGCCGACAGCGTCTATCACGACAAGTCGCCCAAGGATTGCATGGAAGAGCTCGCCGCCATCACCCGTGACGACCTGGTCGCCTTCCACAAGGACACCTACACGCCGAAGGGCGCGGTGCTCACTGTGGTCGGTGATATCTCTGTCGCGGACGCCGTGGCTCTCATCGAGTCGGCGCTGGGTGCCTGGGAAGGCGCCGAGCCGCGCGAGTGCGTCGTGCCGATGCCTGAGGCTCTCAGCGCCGGCAAGCGCATCGATGTGCACGTCGCCGACAAGCGCAGCGTCGCCATCTCGTACGGTTATCCGTCCACGCTGGTCCGCACGGCCGAGGATTTCCTGGCTGCGCGGATTGCCAACGCGGCCTTCGGCGGCGGCTTCACCAGCCGTCTGTTCAAGGTTGTGCGCATCAAGCACGGACTGACCTACGGTGCGCGTTCGGCGTTCGCTGATCCCACCTTCGCCGGAGCCCTCTTCGGCATCGACCTGCAGGTCAACCCGAAGAACGTCGAGAAGGCTGTCGAGCTGGTCAACCAGCTGGTCCGCGAATTCGTCGAGAAGGGCATCACCGAGCAGGAGCTGGCGGATGAAGTCGGCTACGCGGCCGGCACCTTCGAGGTGCAGCTGCGCAACCCCGACGCCGTCGCGCGCGTCATCACCGACTTCGAGTCTCTCGGGTTGGGTGTGGCCGCGATGGACTCGTATGCCGACGACCTCGCTTCTCTCACCAAGGAGAAGGTCGACGCCGCGATCCGCAAGTACATCGACCCCGACAAGTTCGTCACTGTCGTCGCCGGTACCCTGAAGTAAGCAGCCTCGCCTGCCCTTCCGGGACTGGTCTCTTCGGTGACCCCTGCCTGGGGCCATCGCTAAGTAGCTGGGAGGGAGGGCGCAATCCCGCGCTCTCCCTTCTCAGCCAAAAGAAGGTCCCAAACCAATGAACACGCTAACCCTGATGATTGCACTGGCGATAGTTGCCGGTTCGTTCATCGTAACCTTCGCGACCAGCTACATCTGCCTGACGGTCAAGAAGGCTGAGAACATGCTCTGGGCAGCAATGCTCTGCGTGTCAGGTCTCATCTATCCTGTCGTCTTCGCAGGTGTATATGCCGACGAGAACATGGCACCATCCATGGTGCCGGTTGTGATCGTCTGCACCCTGCTGGCTTCGCTTGGCGCGCACTTCCTTGCCCTGCGCAAGACGAAGTGACGCTTGATTCTTCGTAAGGGAGCCACATGCGGCCTAGTCCGTAGGGGAGCCGCATGCGGCTCCCTGTCAGGGCAGCGCCTGCGCAGCCCGTACGGGGAATCTCTCCATTTGATGTGAAACGCGCTCGGCATGCTGCTGGGCGCGTTTTTCAAATGCGTTTTTCAACGCTAATAACAACCGTCCTGTACGACGCGACTCGCGCCGTGCAATAAGGAGTTACCAATGGACAAGAAACATATGGTGAGCTCGCTCACCGGTCCGCGCATGTCTACCGACCTGTACGCGGCTCGGATTCAGGATTTCGCTGCTCGCATGAAAGCGAACAGCGTGGCGTTCATCGTCGCCAATCCTGAGCGCACTCGCTCCAACGATACGGAATTCGAATTCCGTCAGTCGTCCGACTTGCTCTACCTGGCTGGTTTCCCGGAGCCCGAAGCGGTGCTCATGGTGACCAAGGTCGGCAGGAAAGTGACGACCACTCTCTTCGTTCGCCCCAAGGATCGCGCTCGCGAAGTCTGGACCGGCATCCGTCACGGTGTCGAAGGCGCCAAGGCGAAATTCGCCTGCGACAAGGCTTTCACTGTCGACCAGTTCGCCAAGGAAGCCGCCGCCGCCGTCGCCGCCGCCAAGGTTGTCTACTACAAGTTCGGCAACAGCGAGCACTTCGACAGCCAGTTCGACAAGATCTGGAAGTCGGAGCAGCGCACTCTCGAAAACCCGGAAATGATCGTTCACGAGATGCGCCTCTTCAAGTCCGAGCGCGAACTGGACATCATGCGCCACGCCGCGAAGATCTCGGCGGCCGCGCACAGCGAGGCGATGCGTCTGTGCCAGCCGACCTCCACGGAGTATCAGCTGGAAGCGATCATCGAGTCGGTCTTCCGTTTCAACGGCGCCGACTTCACCGCCTATAACAGCATCGTCGCTGGTGGCAACAACGCCGTCATCCTGCACTACACCACCAACAACGACCCGCTCAAGGACGGCGACTTGATGCTGGTGGACGCAGGCTGCGAGTACCAGGGCTACGCCTCGGACATCACTCGCGGCTTCCCGGTCAACGGCAAGTTCTCGGACGCCCAGCGCACCATCTATCAGCTCGTGCTCGACGCGCAGCTCGCCGCCATCAAGGCCGGCGTTGCGGGCAGCTCGCTGACGAAGGTGCACCAGGCTGCCTCCAAGGTGCTGCGTGCCGGTCTCTACAAGCTCGGCATCATCTCCAAGGCGGTATCGACGGTCGCCGGTGAGCGCAAGGCTCTCCAGGCTTACGCCAAGGCTGTCTCCGCTGCCAACGCGAGCGGTGCTGCGGCGCCTGCCGAGCCGGTGACGCTGCGGTCCTTCTTCATGCACGGCACGAGCCACTGGCTCGGTCTGGATGTGCATGACGTCGGCACCGGCGGTACCCGCGACCCCTTCGGCAAGAAGCGCAAGCTTGAGCCGGGCATGGTCTTCACCGTCGAGCCGGGGCTGTACTTCGACAAGGACGACACGCGCGTCCCCGAGCAGTTCCGCGGTATCGGCGTCCGCATCGAGGACGACGTGGCTATCACCGCTGATGGTCACGAAGTGCTCACCGCGGGCGTGCCGAAGGAAATCCACGAGATCGAGGCTCTGATGGCGGAAGGCAAGCACCTCCGTCTGAGCGGCACTCGCATCGCGTCGATTCACTAACCCGCCAAGCGGTATATCCGACAACGGTAAACCGCTCAACGGATGAACAAACCTGGACAGGCGGGCATGAGAAATCGTGCTCGCCTGTTCTTCTTTTGGGAACGCTTCTGTGCGTTCCTCCTGGTAGCGCACGTGGTGCGTTTCCCTGCCCGATCTTGCAGGAGAGCCTCATGCGGCTCCCCCGCGGTTGGCTAAAACTCAGCCCGCATGCCGGTTTGCATTACCCGGCATCGCAAACCCGCCCTTTTATGTAAACGCCGCCAGCGGTGCTTGCACAAAGGGGTTCATCCAGGGAACTGCGAGAAACAACTCCCGCAGCCCATCCAAGAAACCGCACGAGACGTCCCTGTCTCTTTCAGCGGTCTAAGAGGATTTATGACAAAGAAAATTGGCGTGGCAATCTGCGCGCTCATGGTGCTGGCGACGCTGTTCGTCTGCTTCAAGCCCCAGACTGCCATCACTCCGGCGACCAACAGCCAGGCTGTTCCGTCGGATTCCCTGCTCTCGAACAAGCGCTTCCCGGGCTGCTCCAGCATGCCCGACCACGCCCACAGCCCGAATCTCAAGGACAACGGCTGCGGTCAACCGCTCATCGAGGCGAACCCCACCGAAAGGCTCACGCACAAGCCTTTCCTGCCGCGCTAAGACAGAACAAAGCGCGGATGTTGTGAAACGGCGCATCACAGGCGCCTAATTGTAAGTTTGAAAACTTGGAGCGATGACTGCTCCCATAAACCCTGACCACGCACTGGTCTGTGAAGAAGGCGGCAGGCAGATGAATGAGTTCAACGAAAGTTGGATTTGTCCTTCAGCCTGTCGCCTTCTTTTTTTTACCCGTCGCGGCACCATATACGGTGCTTTTGTTTTTAAGTGCTTCTACTATTACATGCCGTGTGTCTTGGTATGTCATAGGGGTGGCAGCTGTGCCACCCTGGCAGGGAGCCGCATGCGGCGCCCCTACGTCGTCGCGATGGGTTCTTTCCCGCGTTTCAAATTCAGTGCTGCTACCGATCCGTAGATGGCAATTGCGACGAACCCCAGCGCTTGCAGACCCGTGAGCATCGAGAAATACTCCAGGCACACACCGATCAATCCGCCGGTGATGTTGAACGCCAGAGCCGTACTTGCTGCTTTCGTGTCTTTGAACAAGAGCGCAAACATCACTGAAGCGAACACCATCGGCGACAAGAAGATGACGGTGCCTAGCGTTTGTCCGGTGAGCGAGCCCAACTGTGCAAGGCTCGAAAGCGAGCAGAACGTCGTTCCTAAAAGTGCGGCAATCAGCAGTCCGGCGATCGGATAGATATGTTTTGCCTGGAGCCTCGCCGCCACGTAGTTGGCGATCAAAATAACAATCATGACGCCGGAAATGACTGTGCTGTTGACTATCCATGTAGAACCGTACAGCAGTGACAATGCCGACATCGCCCGTACTTCTAGCAACATAAAGCCCATGCCCATGAGGAACATCTGCCAGTTGAGGACTTCTCGTCTGCCTTCTTTCATTTGCGGCGCAACAAGCGCAAATCCAAAGGCGAGCACGAGGAAAATCGGATACATGTAGACAGTCGGAATTTCGTGCTTCGGTAAGAAAAGGAAAGGCCAATCGTCAGTCGAAATCGGAGTGGAGACGCCCAAGTCAACGGCGCGAGGCGGCAAGCCCTGTACATTTGGTGTGCGGTTGGCAATACCGGGGCCGGAAATAAGAGTCGCAACATCAACCATTCCATTGTTCATGCAGAAGCCCAGTGGCTTCATGCCGGTCGCCTCACCAAGCGCTTTTGCATGTTTTTCCCAGAGCCAATCTGCCATCGACAAGAACGTGATAACGATAACGCCATCTTTATTCAGGCACTTTGCTGCATCTGTAAGCGATTCTTTGGTGAACAAATAGTTGTCCATTCGCAGCGAGGAAAGGGACGAAAATGCCGCGTGGCTGTCGACATACGCAAAGAGAATCAAGTCGTATTTTTTGTTCGTTGTGCGCAAGAATGTTCTTGCATCCATGACGTCCAAATGCACATTCGGCTTGTCATAAGGCTTTTCGGGATGCAGCGTCCTTCCTATGTTGACGATGCCCGGATCGATCTCCACGCCGTCAATTTGTTTGACACCGCATCGCAATGCGGCGGCGGGGTCGGTTCCGTTGGCGGCGCCGAGAATAAGAACGCTCTCTGGCGGTTTATCAAACAAGTGATATGGACGCTCGAATGTCAGACGCATCGCTTCTGAAACCTTTGGCGGCATTTGCGCGAGGTTTTCCGGCGTGCAGTCGAGGATTTGCTGGAAGTTGTCGTAATTGATGTAAACGGTGTAGCCGAAGAAGAGCCCCTTCTTGCCTGCTTGTTTTTCGTCTACGGGTTCGCGAGTCAGGTCTATGCGGTAATAGGGCGACCATATGGTTTCGACGTAATTTTCGCCGTAATACGCTTTCGAGATGAATGGTGCCAGCCAGACGATGTAGCCGACGCCAAGCGCGATCAGTGCGTAGCTTGTAGGGCGTTTGGGAAACATTGCGATCAGCCCGACGCCCATCACTATGAGCCAAATGCCTGGTGAGCAGTTGAACCAGCAGAGCACAGAAAATATGACTGTTCCGAGAAGCGCGCCAAACACGTTCCACGAATACGCTTGCAGCGGTCTGAGTTTTTCAAATAGTTGTCCGGTTTTTTGACCGAAACCTACGAAGACTAAAGTGGCAAGAATGAAGTTGCCGAGCATGATTGCGAGCGTTTTTGCCGAATCAAGAAACTCCGATCCCGATTGCCCAACGCCCGTTTTGCCTACGCCGAAGAGCATGAATTTGAATGGGTCGACGAAGGTCAGGTGTGTGAAGTGCAGTGCCAGTGCGAAGATCAGAATGCCTGAGAGAAACAGCAAGCAGAGGCTCGATGTTTTCATCCACTCTTTCTTTTTGTGGGTCCAGAGAAAACCTAGACCCAGACCAAGGAAAGCTGCCATTAGAGGAAGGTTTTTGAAGTAGGCGAAAATGCGAATCTCAGTCGACATCCAGCGAATAATCATCAGTTCGCAGAAAAGGCTGAGAAAACTTACCAGCACCATGTCGCGCTGAACCTTGCCGAAAAATCCGCTGCTATCGGCTTGTGCGTTGCCGGCCGACTGTGTCGAAGACTCTGACATAACGACTGTATACTCCCCTTTGAACACAATCGGCGCCGTGCACCGTGCCTGGCTTTCGATATGATAGCCCAATGTATGAGTAAGGGATATCTGAAATCGCCTGTCAATAGGCGATTTCACGCGGCGTTTTGATTTATGAGACGGCAAATCCTTGTTGGATTCCGGCATGTTTTGAAGATTCAAGAACCCTTTCAACCGCTTTGATACCGAATGTGGTGCGCCAGGCAGGGCTGTTTTCGCGTGCTGCGCGAGAGGCTAAATCGTAAGAAACGGCAATGTCAAGCGTTGGCGCTAAGGATTGTCACGGGGGCTGAAGTTTGTATTTGTCATGTGGTTGCTCCCTCTATTGTCATGTGGCTGTGTTGCTCATTGTCATGTGGTCGCGCGAGGTGATTGTCAGGCGCTCGCGCGAGCTTTTATATTACTTTTACTGGTTGAAAAGAAATGATTTATCGCGCGGAGTAGATCTTGCACCTGCGCACGTGGCAACTTAATCAGGCATTTTTCTTTCTTCTCTACAACCCCTGTAACAGCGCGAAAACTCTTCTCGTTCAAGACATTTACTTACGCCTGCGCACGTTTTCTATGTGTGTCCGACGACGCGCGAGCAGATGTCAAATAGCAGATGAGCGGATGTCAATAATACTTGTTGTGAATCTTCAGCCATAGCGTTGAGGATTCTCTACAAGAACTTTGGGCATCTCCAACCAAAACGAGCAGAACTTCTCTCGCCAGGTTGAAAAGAGCTGTCGCATATCGGAGGCCAGGAGCCTCCTCTCTCTCTCTCGTCGATCTATCTCTCTGAAAAAGAGGAAAACTGAAATGAGTCTCACGACACCCATAACAATCGCCGGACTGACTCTCAGCCCATTCGTGGCTGGGGCGATTCTGCTCGGGTTGATTGTGATCGCTATCTCTGTGACCGGCTATGTGCGGCGGCGCATCCGGTTCCAGCTCGAACGACAGTATTCGACCTCGCACAGCGCCTGGACGAATATGATTCGAGCAACATCCAACGCCGATCAATCATTGCGAAGTGACCGCAACGGGCTGGTAAACGGCCGAACGGTGTTCACAGGCGCAAGCAAGGAAACTCTCGACGCGGCGCGCAAGGACTGGTCATTCTGGTCCGCACAGCGAGTCGTTGCCGAGAACACCATCAAGGAAGCTGAAGACCTGCGCAAGCGATTTGCCGAGCGCAAGTGGTGGCAGCTTTCGCACAAGCCGCTCAAGACCGCCATTCACAAGCTCACCGATACTCCGCTGACTATCGACAGCAACTGCCTTGCAGGCGGTGCGCTGAAAGAGCTTGCTGGACTGGCACCCGTTGCAACTCAGACGGGAACCCAATTGAGCGGTGAATTGGAATCGAAGGGCGCGCAAGGGCGCAGCACTCTTGAGCGCATTCAAGGCGCTATGCGGAGCGCTCAAGCCGCCGACAAGCGAGTTCGTGACACGGTCTTCGGACTTGCCCCGGACAATATCACCGCGCTGAAGAATCGCGTCGGCGCGACGCAAGAGCTGCCGTTCGGTCCTTACGAAGCCGAGTTCGGCAACGTGAGCGCGGGAGTGGATGCGTTTGCTGCGCAGGTGAATGGTGACCCGCTCACCGACTTCTCTCGCGCGGAAGTGACTATCACTGCGAAGATCACGGCTTTCCGCAACACCCTGCTCAAGGCTCTGGAGCTGTTCAAGTCGCTGCTTGCTTATCGCGAGAGTGTGCGTGTTCAGACGCAGCGCGTTGCAGGTCTGCGAGCGAAGCCGCTCAATTCGGGCTATCCCGATGCTGTCGATTTCGATGCGGAGCCGCAGTTTTTCCGTTTTGCCGAGGATGATGATGAGCTGAACAAGCAGCTCGACAGCGCTTCGACCAATCTGGAGAAGCTCAAAACTCAGCTGTACGCGGGTGAATCTGGTGCTTTCGAGCGCACGTTGCCTGCCGCCGAGCGCGCCTTGCGTGAAGCGAAGCGCATCGTCGATGAGGTGCTCGCTGCCAAGCAAGCCGTCGACGAGCAGATGAACGCCATCCTCGACAATTCGACGAAGGCTGACCTGGACGCCGACCGCGCAGACAGCGACGCTATCAGCGTGCTCTACACCGCTCAGAAGTGGCGGGCGGCGCAGGCGTCTGTTGCGACCCTCTACGGGCTGCACCAGCAGCGTCTGGAAGCGCGTAAGGCGGTGGACAACTTGCTGCAGAAGCAGGCGTCCAATGTTCTTATGCTCACGCGCCTGCCGCATATCTTCTCGCCCGGCGCGGACGAGTTTTCCGCAACGATCGACTCTGAGTCGGCGCGCTTGAAGGAAACTTCGCAGTTGGGTCGCACCGACTGGGCAGCGCTCATGAGTCAGGTGGCGATCATCCTTGAGTCCGTTTGCGGACCGCAAGAGACTTCGCTTGCCGAGCTGATCAAGCGCCAGCAAGAACAGTACGAGCGCGCTCAGCAGCTCGTGCGCTCGCTCGTCAACAAGCTCGACGACCTGCTCGCCAAATCCGGCGACAACTGGGGCGGCGCGGAAGCGGCAGAGATGCTCGCCAACACGCAGCCTGCGGTGAAGGAAATCGAAGATCAGGCGGAAGTGCCGAAGCAAGATTGGGTAAAACTGCAGTTTGCCACTGTGGGCGTCGACCTGCAGTTGAAGCCGGCAGCAGACCTCATCTCGCAAGAGCTGGCTGCGGACGCTAAGGCTTTCTCGCTGCTCACGCAGCTGGAATCCGACATCGCCGCCTGCCAAAACCTGCCATATCGCCGCGTCGTCAACGGCGTCGCTTACGGCTATGGGCTCTATTGCCACACGACGCCCGCTATGCAGCTTCTGGAGAGCGCCTATGCTGCCTACCAGCAGCGGCACTACAAAGACGCTCAGAGCGACGCTGACAGGGCGCAAAACGTGCTCTTTGACGCGCACCTGGACACCTGGTGGCTCTGCCTGCAAATGATGTCGATGAGCAATGACGCCGCCGCGCGCCTGTTCGCGCAGCAGCAGGGCTACGCCGACTACGGAATGGATACCTGGAAGAGCCTGCGCAGCGCCGAGACCGCCGCGCCCATTGGCTCAACCCTTCCTGTTGCTACCGCCTCGCAGCGGTACAACGTGCCTCTCGCTCTGGATGCGAATGCAGCCGCGGCGCGGATGGCAAGCGAAGTTGCGTTGGCAGTGCCGGGCGACAGCCCGACCGTCGCCGACTACGAGCTGCGTCATGCCAACTAGGTCACGCACGCCCGCACGCACCACATCTCGCACCACTACTACTCGACGCGTTCCACCCCCTCCTCCGCCACCGCCGAAGAGGACAACCGTCAGTAAGCCAAAGGCGTCGGCGACCCGCACTCGGGCGGCACAGCCGGCGCTGCCACAGGCTAAAAATGGAGCCACTCCAATGAGCAATGTGTTCTTAACTGGGTTGACCAACGATCATAGAGCTCGTTTGGCCAGCGCGAATGTACCCTGCTACGACCTGACACTGGGCGAAGAGTTCGGTGTCATGATCGAACAGCAGCATCTGGACGCGGCACTCGTCGCGCTCAACGCATACGTCGAATCGCAGGAGCCGTCAGCCTTCGAGGGCATCGCTAAAGCGGTGCTCAAGGTCAAGGCTCCGGGACAGCCCGCTCGCGCGCACAAGGTGACGAACGACTGGAAGGGTAAAGAGAATGACGATCTCCACGAAGCGGTACGTCTTCTTCTCGTCCCGGTCATCGATCGCCCGGTGACGTTGCACCACCGCCAGGGCTACAACTGCGAACCGATCATCGACGCGCAGTTCCACATCCACTTGCAAAGCTCGCCCGTGAAGTACGTCGCACCGGGCGCCACGCCGCCTGCGGTCATTTGGGGCATTCCCAATGCCAGCCGCAATCTCAGCTTCCACGCTTCCGGGCGCGGTGTGACGATTGCGGATGAGGCGAGCGGTTATCCGGTCGCTGAATATGTCGCGCCGAATAACCTCTACGTGCACATGAACTTCTTCGACAAGTACGACAACGACCGCGTCCGCATGTTCCGCGTGCTGATGCAGAAGATGGCTAGTGTTGTCGAGATGCCGGCGGAAGACCGTCGCACCATGATGCGTCGGCGCTTCGTAGAGGAATGTGCCAAGTCCACTGTGCGTGTTGTTCGCGATACCGCCGATAGTGGCACTGAGCATGAACTTCCGGCGGGGTTGCGAAGCCACGCCTCCAGCCTGCATTCCAATTCCCGCTTTGATGGAGCTAACGGGCTGCAGCCGGGCGAGAAGGGTGTTTCGGCAATCGGCACCGCCAATGGCTATGTCGACCCGAAGAAGTTGCAGGAGCGCAAGACGAATGTGCAATCACTGCGCAAGCGTCTTACGCATGCGATTTCCGAAGCGCGCGCCAAAGAGCGCAAGCTGCTCACCGACGAAAACGTCAACCTCGACGAATTCGGCATCGAGTACGAAAACCTGATGAAGGTCAAGTACGTCAAGGACGTGAAGGTCGAAGGCAACGCCATCGTCATCTACACGGACATCCTCAATTGCCGCGACGAGCGCTCGGGCATCTTGCACGAAATCGGCGCCTTCAAGATCATGCTGCCCTTCACCGGCAGCATGCCCAACTGGAAGAATCTGACGCGCACCGTCAACGGCATGAAAGCCGGTCAGCATGCGCCTCACGTGTGGCCGGACGGCAACGCGTGCTTGGGCAACACTGCCGACATCTTCCCCAAGCTTTTCGCTCAGCGCCAGTGGTCGATTGCCGCACAGCTCGCCATCGAGTTCGTGCAGGCAGCCAACACCTCCGACGCTGCCGGAAAGTACATCAGCAGCTGGCCTCGCGCCGCTCGATAGAGCCAGGAGATAAAAGATGAAACACTACTTTTTGACCGGCTTGAACGACAAGCAGAAGGTCCAACTCGCTGATAGTCTGGTCGTCTTCAGCGACATGGTCATCGGCGACCAGAACGGTTTGCTGTTCGACGAGACGAACAAGAACTTCGCTCTGCAGGTTCTCAACTTCGTCGAGAAGAAGCAAGCTGCCACCGTCTACGATGGCATCATTCAGGTTGTCTATGGCGCTGCCGAAACCACCGCGACCGAAGGCGACAAGTCGACCGCAGGTCCGAGCAAGAAGACCGATGTGGTAAAAGCGAAACGTCCGGAGCTCGACGCCGAGCACCAGAAATATCGCGAACTCTACATCGCCGCCTGCTCTACGCGCGTGAGCGAACTGGTTGTGCAGAACCGTCAGGTGCTGTCGACCGAACGTTCGCAAATCGAGCGCTTGCAGCATGAGTTGGTCCGCGAACTGCGCGCCATTCGCATCGAGGAGGGAAGGGCTCACGGCGCTCCCCTTATCGACCGCGAGACCTATGCGCGCGAGTTCGACGCCATATTCGATGTGCCGAAAGTGAAGGACGTCAGCGTGGAAGACGGAGTCATCTCCGTCTACACCGAAACGCTCTTCGCCTACGACAACCGCAGCCGCAAGAATCACGAGCTGGGTGCGTACGTCATTCAGTTCTTCACCGATGGTCAGGCTGACTGCGTGCGTTGGTACAACCAGACGCGCCGTGTTCATGGTGGTCGCTCTGACCAGCATGCGCCGCATGTCTACACGAGCGGTCGCTCGAGCCTGCACGCTATCAAGGACTCGATCATCGACCTCGTGGCGGAATTGCAATTCGCCGTAGCGATGCAACTGGCAATCGACTTCATCGAACAGGTGGACGTCGACGAGCCGGATGGTGCCCATCTCGACAGGTGGCCGCTGGAGAAATTGCCTGAGCCGGAGCCGGTGGCGACACCTGCCGACTCGACGGAGGACTCTGCGGGGAACCCTGCGACTGACTCAGTGGCTGGCACTACCAGTGCCACCACGGCGGATAACGCCGTTTAACGCAAAGACACGCGAGACAAGCTGGAGGTGGTGACAACTACCTCCGGCCCTCGCGTGTCTTTCTGAAATGTGGAGGAGCTAATGTCTCACGAACATCAGCATAATCACGACCACGAACATAATCACGGTCATGGAGGACACGGTCACAGCCACAACGATTTCGCCGCGCTTCGCAAGAAGAGCAAAGGGGCGATGATTGCTGTGCTCTGCTTGACCTTCACCTTCATGGCTGTCGAGGTCGTTGGCGGACTTCTCACCGGCAGTCTTGCGCTGCTTGCCGACGCCGGACACATGCTTGGTGACAGCGCCGCAATTCTGCTTGCCCTGCTCGCGGTCTGGTTTGCCGGCAGGAAGCCGAGCAAAGATAAGACCTACGGCTACTACCGCACGGAAATCCTGGCGGCTCTATTCAACGGCGTTGTGCTCATTGGGTTGTCGCTGTACATCCTCTTCGAGGCGTTTCAGCGGTTTACCAATCCGTCTGAGATTTTGAGTGGACCAATGCTGCTCGTTGCAATCGGTGGACTCGTCGTCAACCTGATTGCGGCGCGTTTGCTGCACTCTCACTCCGGCGATTCGCTCAACGCGAAAGCCGCATATCTCGAAGTGATGAGCGACCTTCTCGGGTCTGCCGCCGTCATCGTCGCCAGCTTAATCATCATGTTCACCGGCTGGACAATCGTCGACCCGATTGTCTCCGGTTTGATTGGCTTGATGATTATTCCGCGCACGTGGAAACTGATTGGCGACTGCGTGCACATCCTCATGGAAGGCAGTCCCAGTCGCGTCAATCTGGAAAAGCTTCGCGCCTCGATCCTTAAAGTTCGTGGCGTGATGGATGTGCATGACCTGCACGTCTGGACAATCACATCCGGTCGTGATGCGCTTTCCGCGCACGTCGTCGTCGACCAGAATGCGAACTCCGACAGAGTCCTGACGGAGATAACGCACATCGTTCAGCACGATTTCGAGCTGCATCACAGCACGCTCCAGATCGAGCAAGCTGAGTGCAAATCTCTCGATGGAATCTGCATCAATACAGCCGCCGGCGAGACCTAGTCGCTAGCGCCTGAACATTCAAAGGAAGCGGAGCTGAAGGTGGTGAAAACTGCCTTCAGCTCTCGCTTTTTTATACGTATTACTATCGATGATGGTAGTAATTGAGCGAAGTTAAATTTCCTGAGGCTGTATCGAGACAGATATGCTTTTAAATAATAGAATTCGGCTCAAAACTTTGAACTTCGGCCCACGGTCCTAATAGGGCTTGAAGCTTTGCACCTAGTACCTGTTTTGCTCTTCCAGGGCGAAAAATTCCTAAGGGCAAATCAATGAGGCTATGGAATTGATTACCACTGAACAGAAACGGTCTCTCTATTTTTGCTACTAACTTGGAATTGAATTTCTTGGAAATTTCTTGCAATGCCGGAGCAATGGAAAGTGAGTGGTTTCTCCAGTATGACTCTCGAAATGCAACTATTACTGTCGAATCAAATTCTTGCTTCTCATCGGATAGAGACTCATTTTGAAAATAGAGGATCAAATCCGGTGGGAATTTTTCTGACTCGCATTGTTTAAGGGAAGGAGCAAAGACCGTTAGCGAGAGAAACTGTGCGTCATTGACGTTAGGTAGACTTCCGGGAGAATTATGTGTCCATTTTTGATGAGAAGTTGGGCTCCAGTTCAATGCTCCCAGCGAAATTGCCTTCCCATTTCTTGTCTGAATTGTCTGTATTTGCGCTTTGCCTCGACAAGTTGCTAACAAAGGGTCAAAGATAGGAAAAATGTTTTCCCAATTCTTCCAATTCCAAAATGGGGATGTTGATAATCCAAGAAATAAAAAAACGTACAAGCGCTCTGCATTAAGAGGAAATTGGGTCGCGAAAGATTTTTCACATGCCAGCTGAAAGTCAGCATCTTCTTTTCTTTTATCTGCATCATCATTTTGATCGAGTATAGGTAAAGATACAAAAAACTCTGGAAATTTGTCGCTGAACTTCTTGTATGCTTCTTGTCCCAATGATTGAGAAGTTAGATTGGCTGTTGATAGCCAACTGATAATTCTTATTCGAAAGTTTTTTGCATGTTCGATATCATTCAACATTTTATCGATTACAAGAACCCGTAACCATTCGTCACGCTTAAATTCTCTTTCCTCCAATAACTGCCTCAGACTGGCTAACTCAGTTTGTCTTTCAAACCAAGGCATAATGGTGTTGTTCAAGTGCAGAACAAAGTCAGAAGGGAGCTCACTACCTGGCAACGTCCAACTCTTTTTGTCATTTTCTGGCAGACTTCTGATAGTCCATGCAGTTGCTTCATTTAGTGAAATTCCTCGAATTTCCGCGAACAATTCCTCAACGCGTTGATTCCAGCTCCAATACTGCGCAAAAAAACGCTTTCCACCGTCAACAATTATGCGAATCGAGTCTGTGTTCTTTCCGTTTTTCCGTCGAAATCTGTTCGCGGATTTCAAAAATGTAAAGCCTTGCTCTTCAAGTTGCCTTGTCACTTTATCTATTAAGTTTGTCTCTGCTCGCATTGCTGTTAATACTCTTCTTTAGTTTCTAGTTTCGAGAAAATGGAGGGAGTCTTGGACTCCCTCCGAGTTTACGCAATTCGCGAGATGTTTTCTAGTACCTCCTGACTTTGATAATCAATTGTTTTATCAACTCCTGCTGATTCAATGGAAGACCCGGTGTGAGACCCAACTCCGCGGCCCTTGCTCCGACAGGAATCGCTGTCCCAGCTTCCATCGCCGGATAGACATGTTTCTGGTTCGTCGAGAGTCTCGCGAGTCCCGCTTTTACTTCAAAACCACCAGATAGATCTCTTAGGATGTGATCTACTCGAGCAATCATTCCGCTCACAGGATCCAAGAAAGAGACCTGACTTACCGTACCAACGCCTCTAGCATGGCGCAATTTTTCAATGTATTCTGCACCGTTACCAAACGCCTTATTTGCTGCCAGCGTTCGAATTCCCGCCGGTCTGGCAAGAGTCGCAGTACCTGTACCCAATGTGCGGGCGACTGTGTAATTGGAACCCATGTACCGTATGGTTGGCGCTGCAACTGTAGCAGCGAAGCCAGTTACCGCTCCACCTTCCGCAGCAATTGCAGCTGCAGCGGGAAGATTCCCGACTGCGGCCATGAGAATGGCAAGATCAAACATGGGATCCTGTAAATTTCTAATGCCCGGACCAAATGTCTGTTCGAGAATGTTGCCGATTAGCCAGCTCGACATATTTACGCCCAAGATGTTTATGTCATAGGGATGGAAGCTATAACTGAGAGTGCCTTGGTCCCAGGAAAGAATGCCACCATTGGTGGTGATGATCCAGCGACCGCCGATCCTTTGAGCGAATCCCATGGTCATGCCTGGCCAGCCACCTCCATCTGGACCAAGACCGGTAGAGTCAGCAGCATTGATGGGGTCGTTGTTCACGTAGCAATACTGGTTCAGACCACCCTTCTCTCCTACAGGATCAGGCTGCAAGAACCGACCAAGTTGGGAAGAATAATGGCGCGAGCGTGCATAGTAGAGCCCTGTTTCCGGTTCAAAGATATGGCCCGTGAATCCGAATGTTGTTGCAATGTCTTCTGCTTCTCCAAATGGGCCGAATGCATTTCGTTCAAGAACTGTGCCAGACTCGTCAACTGAAGCAATGAGAGACCCTGTGGGGTCGAAATGGTTGAACGTCTTGCTTCCTGTTGAATCGATTTCAACTAGTGCTTCGTTGGCATCGGTGCCATATACGAAGCGCCGCTGAAGTGTGTTGGTGGTGCTATCGTAAATTGCAAGACATCTGGAAGAGTCGTATATCAGATGGGTGCTATTGGAACCGTTGTCTCGAATGACCAGCCGATTCATTGGATCATAGCGGTACGAAACAGAAACGCCAGTTTTATCAGCGGACGTCAGCCTATTCAAACTGTCGTATGTAAATTCCCAAGTGCCGTCGCTTTCCAGGCAGCCTGCAGAATTGTAGGAGAGGATGTTTGCATCGACGGTCGGGTATTGGTTTAGTTCATTGGCAGCACCATATGCAGTGGTTTTATCTACCGAAGGCTGCCACATGTAGCGCGAGTCTGAAACGTGAGTATTGATGCGCTGGTGAAGCTTGCTGTAATCGTTTTCGATCGATAGCGATTCTGAAGCGAACGCATGCGTTTGCTCTACGAGATCGTCGTCAACATTGTATTGTGACGTGACAGTACAACCGTTTTCGTAGCTTAGCAATGTTCTGCGGGAAAGAGCGTCATAGACAAACTCAACAGCGGCCGTCGTCGCGCCGTTCAATTTAATGACTGTAAGTCTGTTTAACTCGTCGAATTCTCGTTCAACGTAGTAGCCGTCTGGATAGACTATCTTGGTGAGGTTACCGATATCATCGAGTTCGTATTCGATGATCTTTCCATCCGGCGAAATTTGTTTCTTTACGCGACCCGCTGTGTCGTAAATATATTCAAACTCACCATTTGTGGGATCACCTGACACCACCGGAGTTTGGATCTTGAGCAGGCGTCCTGTGAGATCATAAACAGACGTCTGAATTGGAAGGCCTTCAGGCTCCTTTGTTTTAAGTCTGTTAAGTTCGTCATATGAAAAGCTGGTTGTCTGTCCAGCACGATTCCGGAGTGAAGAGAGGTTACCACCATCGTCAAAGTACCTTTGTTCGTACGAGGAATCTGGAAAGACTACTTTCTCAAGCCTATCCAATCCGTCATAAACGTTGGTAGTAACGTTGTCGTTTGCATCCTTAAAAGTAAGATGCTTGCCATTAGCAGTGAAAGTGTTTGTCGCTGAAGTATTTGTGGATGCATCAATTGACTCGACTAGTCTTCCCAAATCGTCGTAGACAAACTGAAGAACACGTCCTTCTGGATCGGTAATTTTGGAGAGTTGATCCAAAGTATTGTATTCGTGATACGTGGTATCACCACTGGCATTGGTAATCGAGAGAACTTTGTCAGTGAGTGTATATTCTGTCGTGATCGTCTGAAGAGGGTTGGCAACGTCGCCGGTTTCGGCGCTTCTGGAGATCTGACGGCCATTGTCATCGTATTCGAATGTTGAAACGTAGCTGAACGGCGAAGTTTCAGTTTTCTTTGTAACGCTCCTCTCTGAGTCATACTCAAACAGGTTTGTGTGTCCTCTTGCGTCTGTGGTTGAAACGCGATTTCCGACCGCATCATACGCATACGACGTGGTCAGATTGAGTCGACCTACACCGGCGTCAATAGTCGTGCTTAGCAGATCGCCGGTATCTTCGTCGTGCTCATATTGAATAACTGCTCCCATCTCATCGGTTTTTGTGAGAATAAGACCTCTGTTGCTGTATGAAAACGACTGAGTTGGCGTAAGTCCACCTATCTCTGGTCTTTCAAGAAGGAGTAGGTTTCCGGTAACTGGGTCATAGGAGTAGGTTGTTACTCCGCCACTTGGATCTGTTGCCGTTTTGATCTTGTTAAACGGTCCATCAAACGTGAACGTTGTCTCCTGTGGTAAGAGGCTTGAACCTGGCTTAGGATGAGACTTATTGGCGATCGTATTCCCATTCAAGTCATACTCGAGAGTGTTGTAATTACCTTCGGGCATGGTGGTCTTAACGAGTCGCTTTAAGCCGTCGTATTCATGACGAATCTCTTGTCCTAATGCATTGATATCGCGGTATACAAGTCCGTTGTTGCCGAAATACTTAATGCTAGAATGACCAGCGGCATCGACTTGTTCCGTCCTAGAACCTGCGATGAAAAACTCTGTTTCATGGTTAAGTGCGTCAGTCTGCAGGTAGACCCTGTCCATTGAATCGTATGTGTTTGTCACGACAGGAACGGTAGGGTTGGCAGGAAGGAACATCTGTGTAAGACGTCCGGGAATGTCGTACGAGTAAGTCGTAATCTTCGCCAAAGTGTTAGAGGAGGAAATTAGGTTCCCATCGACGTCATAGCCAAAGGACACAATCCGCTCCGCATGGTCTGATACTGAAACCATCCGATCGCCGTCATACGCTAGCTCAATAAAGCGATTGAAGTCGTTCCCAACTTTGATCAGTCGATCTGAAAAGTCATATTCGAAATTCACGGTGATTCCGAATGGAAACACCTGGCTGACGATTTTTCCGCTTTGGCTGTAATTGAAAGTGACTCCCTGTGGGGTTGTGGCAGTAAATGTATCGTCTATGTTTTTTTCAAGCCTAAGGTCCACGGAAGCAGGAGCCTTATACGAACCATCGGGGAGTTTTACGAAAGTCTGAGTGTTATCTCCGAGACCGACGACAACTGTGTTATCAGCGAGTTGTGCGATGAGCCATTCACTAATCATGGAAATTGCAACCAATCTCACATTTGAAGTTGTGAGCTGATCGACCATGAGATCGAGCGAAATATAAAGTGCTGAAATAGCAGATGCAGCCGGAATTGCTTGGTCATCTCCCAGTGCGAGAAAAGCATCGCTGTTCTCTGAAACCGTTAGATCAAAGTTGTGAGTCCAACCACGTCCGAGACCAACGGGGTCGGTATAACGTCTTCCTGAGCAATAAAGTCTGCTGAATCCAAGAGAATATGGGAATTCGGTGCTTCCAACCAAAAGGTCCGAAGATTGCGCTGTGAAATTACCGGTTACAAGATCAACAGGATCGGAACTTCTGTAATTCACATCTCCTGGGTAGTACACACTGAGAGGTTCAATGCCGTACTTTGTCGCATGAAGCCGGAATACATCCGGGCAAACTTGCTCGGAACCATAGGAACCTTTTACGTCGATAATGTAAGACAAAAAGCCTGAGCTTGAAGTCGCCGCAAGGAAGCCATACCCTTCAAATGCGTTGATTGAGATAGCGCCATCTTCCGGCAGCAGTACTCTGTAGCCATTGTTGATATAGCTATTTTCGATGAAGTCCAGGGCTGCGGTATCGTAGTTTGTAAGGTTCGGCCTCACATCAGAAGTCCAATTTGCCGCCGTTGTATCAAATACTTTCAAGCCATTGGAGTTCGCGAAGTCAATGAGTGTAGTTCCGGTTGGAGCGGTGATGCCTGCTACCGATTTGACGGCGAGTGATTCAGTAGCTCCGAGCAAAAGGCTGGAGACAAGGCTTGCTTTGCTCGCAACAGTCGCCGTTGAATTCAATGAATACGTAGGTTGAACTACAGTAAGGAGTCCGGTAACAATCGTCTCGTTGTACTGACCCAAAAACACTTCGTGATGCATTAGCGTCTGTGATTTGGCTATTGCATCAAAGAGTTTTACTTTCGCCGTGTGTTCGCCAGACCAAGTGTAAGCGAGGACTGCCATGGAGCCGCCAAGCACGGGCTCATCTGTATCAAGGAGACCGTCAAGTTTGCTTTCATTGATTCGATTCCGATGAAACTCAATTGAGTGACGTCCAGTCGGTCCCCATGCAGAATGAAGAACGTACTGTAGCCTGGTGTAGACGGAGCTAGTCGTAATTACGTCATTTGCAGTATTTGGGAAGTACGCATTGTGGGTGACGTTTACGTTTATGGGATTCCATGTGTCGGGTGTGGCAGGCGTTCCCGTAGCGATAACTTCTGAGTCAAGCGACAAAATAGGCTGATCAAGCTCGTCCCAGAATAGGGTCAGCCTTCTTCCTGAAATGTCACGCGAGTCCAGCGTCACAGTGCTCAGAAGACCAGGCATTGAAATTTCCAACAAGCAACTAAAGCTAGTTGGCAAATCAACGTTGTATACATCTGGAGTAGTGCTCGGCGTCTGATTTGGGTGCGACGTTTCGCGCACCGGGTTTTCAACCAAATTGATGAAGCGGCCGCCTACTACATCTTGGACGGTTGCGGCGGGCATATTATTTTGAATGTACTGAACGAGATTCATCGAAGCTTCGGTGAGATCTGCGTTCATGTTGGACCGGTTAAGGTCCTCGACGTAATCGGCCGTGACAGTTGCCCCTGACTGAATATTTGTCAGGAAGCTCGTCTGCGAATAATCTGTCGCAACCGCTAGGTCGATACCATTCTTATACGTGTATTGCTTGATACTTGGGTCAAAGAAATAATCAGTACCCTCGATGACTACGCGCACCCAGCAATGAGTAAAGGTAATCGACTCCAGTGAACCATCCACATTTTGCGAGAATGTGAGAGGAATTCCGCCCTGTTGCATCAAAGTTACGGGAACAGTTGCACTGGAATTGTCCGTACCCAAAAGATTTGCTACCTGGGCGCTGTTGAGTGTAATTGAGCCAACGACGTAGTCGGCTGTATATTCGGACTCGCGCAGCAACTCGACCATGAGGATACATTGATCCATTGCAGTACCGTAGCCGTCGAGAATGGCTCCAAATGCACCCTTTTGGATACCGAAGATCGGATGAAACTCAATATTGTTGTGAACCCATTCGTAAATTAGGTCGACATCGTGTTTCAGAGAACGGGCTAGTTCGCTTACATGAGTTGGTTCGACGAGAGAGTTAGAAGGTAAATTCGATTTACTCTTATTTTTTTTCCAAAGAGTGGAAGGAGCTTTGAGAGTTTTAAGTGCTCGCCTTGATTTGGGGGGTGCTATTGGTCTTAATTTCCCTGGGGTAAAAGCGCGCCAGGGTGTTTGAGGGGCGTGCATGGGACGCTGAAGCACAGTCGCAGCGCCGCAGCTGAGAAGAGAAATGATTTTCTGTTGTGACATTGTTTGTTTCCGTGCGTTTGGCGATCACTTCGCGTGTCGCCAGCAAAGTTCACTGCAATAAGGGATGAAAAATTCGCTTGAGTGACGCATTCTAAAGACGTGGCTTCGTGTGCCAAAGGTAACTGCTTCAGAAAGCAGAATCTTCAGTTGTAGATGAACAACCTCAGCTCTGGTGACGCTTCGTGATTTGTTAGGGGCACAAATCTTAGAGTTTGGTCAGGCGAATGTATGAACCTTGACGACGGGTCGTATTGTTTGCACCTGCGCTAACCTGTGCCCAGCTCAGTTTGGTGGTATTGACGGAACTGACAAACGTGGCTTGTGCAATAAGAGTTATGACAGAGTCACCGGAGTTGGTGTTCAGTTGGCAGTCTCCACCGTGGTTGAAAATATCGATTGCCAGAGCACCGTTGAGTAGTGCAACACCCTGCATGGTCAAATTACTTCCAAAGAATGTGTATTTGAAATCTCTACCTGCATTAGCTTGATTCACAAGCAAAACGCACTCCAAAAGGTATGTCCCCACCGGTGTATTGGTGAGAGTCAGAGCCGTATCCTCGCTGTATACATTGTCATTGGAGATCGTCAAGTCGGAAGTAGCGAATGCGTAGCGTACGGAAGTTGTTCCATCAGCGCCGGCCGGACCGGTTGCACCAGTGGCTCCAGTTGCGCCGGTTGCACCAGTTGCACCGGTATCACCCTTGGCTGCGAGCGTATTCCAGTTCGCCGAGGGTGGCGAGCTGTTGGTGTTGTTTGCAACGGCGACGTAGGATGTGCCGTTGAGCGTGACTGCGTCATCGACGACGTAAGCAGTTGCGCTGCTCCAAGTGCCGCGCCAATTAAGTCCTTTAGGACCAGTTGCACCTGTGGCGCCGGTTGCACCTGCTGCACCAGTCGCGCCCGTTGCACCTGCGGCACCGGTCGCACCCGTGTCGCCCTTCTGAGCAAGAACGTCCCACTCAGTTGGGTTGGAAGACGGAAGCTTGTTCACGTTGTCCGCCACGGCGATATAAGAAGAACCGCCCGACGCGACAGCGTCGCCGATGACGTAATTGGTCGCGTTGTCCCAATCACCTAGCCAGTTGAAGCAGCAATCTTCAGCTGCCGCAACCTCAACGACGCTGGTGCGATTGCCCATTTCATCGTAGTTATATGTGATTTTTCCGCCGGTGGAAAACTGAACTTCTTTGAGACGACCGAGGACGTCGTACTGGTAAATTGCTTGTTTAGACATTAGTCTTTTCCTTTGTGTGCTTTGTTCACTTCTGCGTTTGCAGGAGCGTTTGAGCCGCAATAAGTTTTGGTTCTAAAAATTGACGCGACGCAAAGGGCGTCGCCACGTGTTCTTGGAAGTTAGCGCTTTATTTGCGAACCGCCCCGCTCATCGGCTGGTCGCCGAACACGCGCTGCCAAACATCGCGAACCTTCGAATCCGAAAGTTCGCGGGCGAGTTCCGTCTGGTTTTTCGCCAGGTCGGCCTCCGCCAGCTTCAGCGCAGTGGTGATTGCCATCTCATAGAGCCTTGTGACCTGCTCTGGCGAGAGATTTTGGTTGATGGACTGTTCGCAGATGCGGAACATCGATTCGCGCAAAAATAGAATCGTCTGGGTGCGTTTGGTGAGTTCCACAACAGCGGTGCGGAATTCCATTTCCGTTTTGGCGTCGATGTTCGGGTTGTCCATCTTCACCTGAAGCAGGATTTTGCTCACGGTCTCGACCGCAACGTCGGGCGAGGGCTCGGAGCAGACGTAATAGCCCTGATTGTTAGGGCGTGGAATGATAACCACGCCTCGGCGCGACGCATCCATATCAATGAAGGTCGGCTGGTTGTTGGCGGCGGTGTGAACGGAAGTGGAAGGCTGGAAGCTAGCGCAGCCCGAGGTAATAAGAAGCGCTGCTGTGGAAGCGAGCGCAATGAGAGAACGTTTCATAAATAATTGTCCTAAGCCGTCAATAGCCGGCTAGTAGTAGTTTTTTTCCGAGCTGCAATAAATGAGTGGCTGATTAAATCCCGCTGGCGACAAACTCCTCGAATTCGGCCTTCGATACATAGTCAGTAAATGCTGAATCATCGAGAATCGGCTGCTCATCAGTGCAACGCGGAGCATTGCAAACGCAGTTCGCAGACAGCTGAAGTTCCGGATATCCGATTGATGCGCAGAAGAGATCACCCTCATCGTTAGTGATGAGGCTGGCGATGCTGGTTTGCATGATCTTGAGTTTGTCGCTCATGTTTGTTCCTTTGTATTGTTGCGGTCGACGCATGGCGTCGACCCTACAGGGAAAAAGCGGGCGAGCCGCCCGCGCTCCCAGGGGATGGCAAGATGACGCAGCTAGCATCGTTTTTGCCGAAGCGCAAAAAGTGGTCTGCCGATTTAGTTCTGCGGAGGCGTCTGAGCCGGAGGCTGCCGAGGCGCTTCAACCGTTGTCTGCGTCGGAGGCGTTTCAGTTGGAGCTGGCAGCGTCGGTGTCTGTACCGGTGGCTGCTGCGTCGGCGGGGGGAGGACCGGAGGCTGTGCAGGCGGGTTCGACTCGTAGAAGGCTCTTTCAAGCACAGGCAGAATGAGCGTAGTCAGAATGAGCGCGATAGAACCAAAGTAAGGTTGGTACCACTTCGGCCACTGCGCAAGGAAAGGTCCGCCCAGGGCAAAGACCCAGACAGTGAAGCTCAGCAGGCTGGAGAAACAAAAGAAGATCTTGTTGAGCGTAAAGCCCTTTGGCTCTGTCTTTATATAGCAAACGTAGAGCGGCGTCAGAACGAGCAGAACGCCGAAAACAATCCATTGAATGGTTGGCGAATTGCTAGCCTGATCAACGATGATGCCCTGCAGTGCGGTCCAACCGGCCACGATGTCTGCGGGGATGTTCTTGAGCAGTTTTTCGAAATACGATTCTTCTTCCGTAGTTCGCAAAGGCGGTCGTTGTCTCATCCGCCGAATGAATTCAGGCATGGAATGGTCCTTTTACGGATGATTGTGTTGCAGTTGTGAATATGTGTCGAGACGATATTCAGACTCTTTCAATCTGAACATCGAATAATGCTTACTTGCTGAAACCAAGGCGTGTAGCAGGTCACGGCACGCATACGCGTCTATGGGGTGGGCTGTTTTTTCTTTTGATTTTGCCGAGATGCGGCGCGATTTGGTGACCTAAAGGAATCCGGGTTTCAACTGAGTAGCGAACCCGACCATAGGAACTTGGGCGTAACAATCACAATGGAACCTCGGTTTTGGTCGCTGCAGTTCGTACAATCGAAATCAAGTATTCGAAAGTGGTTCTGTTTCAGCCTGCACGCGCATTGTCATGAATGAGTGACGTGCAACACAAATTTAAATTCGCCTTCGCATCTACTCTCGCTAATAGTTTCTGTAACGCAAGTATTAAGCTGAAAGACCTTTGGGCCGCAATGGGTTAGAGACTTTCTAAGGAAAACCTATAGCTACTTTGAGTTTTGTAATGCTGGTTGTCATTTCTAAACATTGCAGAAAGCAGCAATGCCACCTGTTTTCGGCGACTATTGCACTAATGAAGTGGCCAGCCTGGCATTGCAGTGTCAAAAAGTGAGAAGAAGTCAGCAAGTGATAATGTCTCTACGAGAGGCATGCCCTGCTGACCTTGATTTGGTTCTTCTTGCTTGTTTTTATTTCTAATGCACTTGATAGTCTGCTGGCAAATGTTTTTGCGCTTGCTGAGCTAATTGGCCCGGCTTTAAGTCAAGTGCCTCGGCAACCTTGAACATCTCTTCGACAGACATTCCCTTTCCTATTTCCAAGTTTCTGATTTTCTTGGAATCAAGATTGGCTCGCGCAGCAAGCTCATTGCGAGTGAGTTTGAGACCCATGCGAAGACTTTTAATGACAATCCCTAGAGCTCCAAAAAAGTTATTCACTGCTTCTTCCTTTTGCGCCTCAACGACTTTTTGCCGGTCTCGTGCCGCTGCAGTTGATTCATAGTATGCACCTACAGAATCGCGCTCTTCCAGTATCTGCGGGTGTTGCTCTGTCAAAGTCTGAAACGAGTCAGAGTTGTGTTCGTTGTTTGCGCCTGCTGAATTCAATATCGCGAATGAAAGCGCACTTAGATTTGGTGCCGTTTCACCTTTTGAACACCAAGGCTTGGCAAGAGTGTTGATCCGATTGTTGCTCTTCTTAATTGCATCGCTACACGCGCCGTTATTCTCTGGTTCGCTGCACTGTTCGCTGACATTTGCGCCGAGGTCTTTGATGCTATTTGCGGAAGTCTTTTTTGCCGCAGGAACGTTGACTCGGGTAACAAACGGCGCTAGTTCTTTCAGTTTTTCCCTCAAGAATGCGGTCTGCTCTGCCGATATGTTTAGCGTTTGAGTGAATTTAATCAGTTTGTGGAAAGACAGCAGGCGATGTCCGCCCTCAACAGAGACCATGAACTCGTGTGTCCATCCAAGTTTTTTTGCGGCTTCAGCAGATATTAGGCCTACGCTTTGCCGCGTCTGTGAAATCAGCTTGCCGAACTCCCGAAATTTTTGACGTTTTGTACTTATGACTCGTGTGTGCGAAGGCGAATTTGAAACGTCCATTTTGAGACTTGCGGACTGGGTGTGCGAAAACTTTGGCTTATTTGCTTTAAGCCATTTGCGCATTTTGATTTCAATCGCTTCGATCAGCTTTTCTGATGCAACAGCATCATTACCTAGGCGCTCTAGATCGTGCGCCAAGTCAGCACGTATTAAAAGCGTGACTCGCTTTTGGGACATTTTTCATACGGAGTGGAAAGGACGGTTGGCAAGTCTATCGTGTCTTGACGACCCCGCGATACTTGTGCAGCTTATTCTTTACATTTGGGTAACTAAGATAGCGTTTATTATTTCATTGTCCGCCATCACCTTTCCAGGCGTGCGGGCGTCTTATGAACGTGTCTGGTGGCTGGTATGCCATCGGAGCAGGAGCATTGCTTGATGAGTTGGGCTGATGTTTTGGCTGGCGAACTTCAATCCTTGTGCAGTAGCAACCAACCTTTCTCCGCAGCTTGCTGATATTTCTCCTTTTCGTCATGAGTTAGATCGCCAAACGTATCTTTGAACAACTCGTGAATCAAATGTGCCAGTTCATCAACGGAGTTGCATGACGATGCAGCTTCAATGAGTTCTTTGATTTCAGACTCGTATTCATCGGACGGAGCGCCAATCGCCAAAAGATTTGCTGGATCGCACTCATTGATAATCTTTCGCCATTCTGTTTCGCTCATAAAACCATCCTAGATTGCCATCTATATGTTTGTTTTGCCACGCCGCGGCACCCAGTACGCAGTAATTGTTCGCTGCACACCCACTTAAGGATAAGATATTCACAGCGTTGGATAGTTCGTTGGATAAGAAGATATGTCGAAAGCAAAATGGGCACTGGTCTCTGTTGCAGCCGCCGTCGTTCTCATTCTTGCTTGCATTTTTTCCTTCAATGCATACGTTAGGTTCGTTGATGCGGGCAAAACACCAGAGCAAATTGCAATTGAAGATGAGTTGGTAGAAGCGCGTGCACGATACTGGAAAAATCCGAATGATGTAAAAGCAATCGTTCCTTTTGGCATCGCGCTGCGGAAGTGTGGAGATCTTGAGTACTCTGTAAAGTGCCTCAACCAGGCAGTATCTGCTGATCCCAAATGCTTTGATGCGTATCTGGAACGCGGAATTACGCACTACTTGTCTGGCAAGTTTGATGATGCGGAAAAGGACTATCAAACCGCAATTGAGATTGATTCGCGCAATGGTGACGTCTACGGCTGGTTCGGAAATGTCGAAACTGCTCGTGCGAAAGACAGTCAGAAAGCGAAAGATTTGGAAAAATGCATGGAGCACTTAGACAAAGCTATAGACCTGCAAAAGAAATGCCGGCAATACAAGAAGAATAAACTGATGTGGAGAACAAATCTTGGGGACACGGAAATTACTGCTGGAAACTTCGCGAAAGCAGCGGGGCGCACTGAGAAGGAAGTTAGAGAGCGGTTGCTCAGCGGCTGCAAGCATTTAGAAGAAGGCCTGGATGTGGGACCAATTGGAGAATGGAATGAACGAACTCCGCCGGCAGAGCGACCATTCAAGACGGAATATGCTGTGAGAGTTTGCAAATTGTTGATAGAAACATACGCGGATTTGGGTGAGAAACAGAAGGCTGCCGCTGCGAAGAAACGCCTCAAGGAGCTGGAGTCAAGGGAAAGGTCGGGCAGTGGCTCCGCGCCCTGAGGAAACAGGATCAACTTCATGTCAAAATCCAAATTTCCCGTTTTGCGTGCCGTAGGGTTGTGCCAGTATCGGCAGAAGACAAATTCTTTTGCTCGACAATTTTCAAAAATCACAAATCGCTATCACCGTTGTCGACATCGGCCAAAACATTGCGCTCGAAGGTGATCTGGATAAAGACAAAACTAGACGAAACCTGCAACTAGAAGCGGCCGCGCATGTTAAAGTGCAGGCGAAAATTGACGAAATGGCAGCACACAACCAGCTTCCTGAGCCGGCAAGCAAAGAATTCATTTGTTGGATTCACAAAGAGTTCTACAAGCATGCGCCAAAGGAGTTTCTCGAGATCAAAGGCGACAAAAGGACTTTCACTATGGTTCCCGGAAAGTGGCGCAAAGGCTCACAACAAGATGTTTCAGTTGGTAGGTTGATTCCACCGTCCAGCGACTATGTTGATGAATTTATGACCTATTTTGAAGAGCGATACGCTTTTGCAGATATGGGCAAGTCGGGCCAGATTTTATCCATTGCTGCAGCACATCACAGACTCAATTATATCCATCCATTTCCGGACGGAAACGGTAGAGTCAGCCGTCTAATGAGTCATGCAATGGCGCTCAAGGCTGGCATTGGAGCGCATGGGTTGTGGTCTGTGTCGCGCGGACTGGCCCGGGGGTTGGAAAGTCGGCAGGAATACAAGCAAATGATGGACAGTGCTGATGCCTCTCGCCAGGGCGATTTGGACGGACGAGGAAATCTTTCCCAGAAAGCATTGAATGAATTTACTGAATGGTTCTTAAATGTCTGCCTCGATCAGCTGACGTTCATGATCGGCATGTTTGGTATAGACAAACTTGGAGCGAGGCTGGAAAGATTTGTTTCTGCTTCTGATGTCTTAAGACCAGAAACAGCCATGCTCCTACAGGAAGCACTGATTCGCGGTGAGTTCGCGCGCGGAGAAGCGCCGAGGATAACGCATCTGCCAGAGCGTTCCGCACGGCGCGTTTTGTCTGACGCTATCGACATGGGTCTTTTGGCTTCAGATTCGCCCAAGGGAAACTTATATTTGCGCTTCCCCGCTTCAACTCTAGAGCTCGTTTTTCCAAGGCTATATCCAGAGCTGTAATATTCGCGGTTGAGCCAAGGTGCTTGGTTTTCTAAATAATGTGCACGTGACGCAAATTTGTAAGGACGGTCTGCTGGATCGAATCTGACGTAGACGCTGACCTCCAACTCATTAATTGCGCCACCGAACTCGGTATCAAACAAATCGAGATATCGATCTCGTAATTGAAGCAGCTCTAGGTTGAGTTGATCACGTGGAATAGTAGTCCATGCAAAAGGCGGCTATAGTGTGGTTCGTAAACTGCTCCTCTGTCTATTAATTGCTTTCTCTGTTCCAATGAATTCAAGCCCTGCAAATGAAGAGCCGGATCAATCCTATTTGAATGCGTATGTTCAAGATGTTGAGAGGCGCACTCGAAGAAGATTTCATCCGCCTAGGCTGATTGAAAAGAGTTTAAAGGCGAAGGTTGTATTCAAAATCAAAAAAAGCGGTGACGTTGCGGACATTCGCTTTCTAAAACGTAGTAGGGACATAGCATTTGATGAGTCCATTAGAGAATGTCTCAACTCAATTAGATATCGACACTTTCCTAAGGATGTTTCCCTTTTTGCGGAGTTCATACCGAGTACTGTCAAAGTAGAACTTAATTCCGATAATCAATAATGCAGTTGCTTAGATTTACAGCTTGAGAAGCTGCTTCGGTAGATGTATTCGTGAATATCCTTAAACTGAACACTAGCGCCCATATTCTTTCTTCGAAATATTCTATTGCTTCGCCTTACGGACCAGTTGCGTTGTCCTCTTTTTTCAGCAGTGTCCATGCTTCTTCCGCGGACCTTCGATACTTTTCAAAGTCATCGTGGGTAATATCGCCGAACGTGTCGAAGAAAATTTGATGTATTGCGCTTGCTAAATCGTCTATGGATTTGCACGATTGAGCTGCCTCAATCACTTCAGCAATTTCCATGTCGTACTCACCCCGGGGTGCTCCCATGGCAATGAGACCTGCAGGATCGCATCTGTTGATAATTTTGCGCCAATTTTCTTGATTAGTGGAGTCCATATAAATCTGCATATCGGAACACTCGCACGGTCAGTGTATTGCCTTGACTTAATCAAGTGTCCGACAGAGACTATACACTTTCAGGGCGGTAAGTAGGAAGCCCGTTTTGTTCGACACGATTTTAGGAAAGCCTGGCAACTGCCAACAGTTCACTCCTGTTGAGCGCGCAGTGCTTTATGCCGTGAAGAAACTTTTGGAAGAGCCGTTTGCTTCTTTGTATCAGGAGCAAATTAACTTGGTTAACTTAGTGCAGCGGCACGCAGACGGGAAGGAATGCAATTTTTACATGATGCGTTTTTTCCGGACGACTCCAATACCGGCTGAGTTGGCGCTACCGCAGCTCGCCGTTGAATATATTTTGGGCGAGGTAACTCTTCAGCACCGTGAAACCAAAAAGAAGGTGCGGGCGCGAGTTTATGTGGTGAACGGGCGTGTATTCTGCGTGACTTTCAACAAAGCACCAGGTTTCCTTAATGGGAATTTTCAGGTGCAAGAGACAAAGTTGGTGAATAGGTTGGATGCAGAAGAAGTTGTAGCGCCACTTCCTGCTGATACGGTACTTCCTGCAGATTACTTGCAGTTGTTAAAAGAAGGACAACTTGAAATTTACGGATGGAATTTCCTTGAGGAAAAAGAGCTTTGCGAGATTGTTCGCGAAGAAGACAATCTGTACCTTATTGCCACTCACGAAGAGTATGGAATGCTTTGCGTTCGTTGCGGTGACGCGTCCGGCATTCCCATCTACCTTGATAGCGAGGACAGTGATGGGGTCGCGATCGATTACTCGCTAATCACATTTTTGAAAAAGTCCCCGGAAGAGCGAGAGAAGTAACCATTCGAAGTTGAAATAGCGGCAAATTTCGATTTGCGCCCATCGATTGTCTTTCAGATCCGTTTTGCGGCGAATTGAAACAGCAGTTGAGCTAAGGTTTTAGGTTTTCTAAATAATGTGCGCGTACTTAAGCTGCTGTGAAAACCTCCGCTCGTGGCTGTTTCCGCCTCTGAACAAAAATGCGGTGCGCAGACCACCATCGGCAGCTTGCGCAAACCAATGCGAGCCTCTTGATAATTCTTAAACGCGCGCGCGCGAGAAATGCGCGTAAAAGTTCATAGATTTCCAAAACCTCGCAACACTCCGAAACCCTTATCTTGATTACATGTACGGACTTTTGCTTGTCTTGAAGCATCTCTGTTCTGATTTTTCCGGTATCAACTAGGCAACCCAAAAACCCCTCCACTCCACGAGTTCGGCATCCGGCGATATTTCCCTTTGGGAAACCGGACGACACCGACATTGCGAGTGCGGCGGCTTTTGGCGCTTTTCACCGGCTGAACAAGAGACAGGTTGGTGTGTCTAAGCCGTCGTATCGGCTGACGCGCCTTTCTAACAGTCCGCATTTAAGCAAAAGAAGGAATCACGTATGGCTGCTAAGCGCATCCTCATGCTGTCTTGGGAATATCCTCCGCGTCTCATCGGTGGTCTTGGTCGAGTAGTCTGCGCGCTGTCGCGCGAGATGGTCGCTCAGGGTTGCGAGGTGCACGTCATCACTGCCGATCACCCCGGCACCGAAGAGTACGAACTGGACGAAGGCGGTGTGCATGTGCACCGCGTCAAGACGCAAACCGGTCCCGACGGAGTCGAGTGGCCGACGCCGAACTTCATCACCTGGGACGCTCGTCTCAACTTCGGCATTCTGCAATACGCGCTCAAGCTGCACAGCGAGAAGCCGTTCGACATCGTCCATGCCCACGACTGGCTCGTCGCCGACGCTGCTTGGGTGCTGAAGTCGGTCGGGCTGCCGCTGGTTTCGACCATCCACGCCACCGAGTTCGGGCGCAATCACGGCATCTTCAGCGACGATTCGCGCTACATCGACACCGTCGAGTGGCGCCTCATCTACGAGTCGCGGCTCGTCATCGTCAACAGCAGTCACATGTTCGATGAGGTGGTCGACCACTTCATCGTGCCGCCGGAGAAGGTCATCACTATCCCCAATGGTGTCTTTCCCGACAAGCTGCAAGGCGATTTCGACGTCGACGAACTCCGCGCCAAGCACGGCATCGGCGATGGTCCGGTGCTGTTGTTCGTCGGTCGACTCGTGCGCGAGAAGGGTGTGCAGGTGCTGCTCGAAGCGGCTCCGACTATTCTTGCAAGCCATCCCGGCGCGACGATCGTCATTGCCGGCACCGGCTACTACGAGGGCGACCTGCGAGCGCTGGCGAACGAAAAGGGGCTCAACGAACGTGTCAAGTTCTTCGGGTTGGCGAATGACGCCGACCTCGCCGAGCTTTACACCATCGCTGATGTCCTCGTCGTGCCCAGCCTCTACGAGCCCTTCGGCATCGTCGCGCTGGAAGGCATGGCAGCTCGCGTGCCGACCGTCACTTCCGACGCCGGCGGTCTGAAGGACATCGTGGAGCACACCAAGGACGGTATCACCACTTTCGCTGGTGACTCGTCCAGTCTCGCGTGGGGAATCCTGCAGGTGCTGGATAACCCGGAGCTGGCGCGAAACATCAAGGAGGCGGCGCGCAAGAAGGTGCTCGACCAGTTCACCTGGACGCGCATCACCGAGCGCACGCTGGCGTTCTACGCCGACGCGCTGAGCAAGCCGGCCGCGGTGTAACGTCGCTCTAGACGACGTGTAGGGCAAACTTTCAGAGGAAGCGGTGGGGCTTAAGTTGGCGAAAGCCGCTTTCCCTGCCGTTTCCTCTGATTTTTATCGCCTGTTGTACTATCGCTAATAATACTAAAGCTGGTCGTCTAAAATGCTTGTAGTGGATGAAACCATTGGCAATGATTCTCGTAATTATTAGCACCGACTAAACTGGCTCGCTTAATGTTTCAATGCTCTTCGAGTCCGCGAGTTTGCTGAAAGGGGACTCATCAAGCTGCTAACGCAAAGCGGAGTAGCCCGTGCGTAAACACGATCCATGTGGGAGAAACAATTAACCAGTGGTCATTTGCGAGCTCTGAGGTCAAACATATGACTCGTGCTAACATCGTCGCTTGATTACCCATATAAGTAATTAGTTTTGTTATTCACTAGCTGCCAATATTTGCTCTTCCTGCCGACGGTCGTGACACTGTTCTGGCTTCTGCCGCACAGATATCGGCTTCCGATGTTATTTGTAGCCAGCTATTTGTTTTACATGAGCTGGATTCCAATCTTCGGCGTTTTGATTTTTGCTCTAACGCTGGGAAATTGGATACTCGGCAAATGCATTCACAGCTCAGCAAAGAAAAAGCCGTTGCTCGTTTTGGGCATTGCACTTAATTTGTTGTGCCTTGGTTATTTCAAGTATGCAAACTTCTTTATCGACAGTGCGCAAGCTCTTCTTAGCACCATTACTGGTCATTCAAGCGCGCACATAGCCCTCAACATAATTCTGCCACTGGGCATTTCCTTTTTTGTTTTTGAGTTTATCCACTATTTAGTCGAAGTACACAAAGGCAAAAAGCCAATCGATTCCTTTGTGCTTTTCGGTTTGTTTGCTGCATTTTTTCCTACGCAAATTGCGGGTCCAATCAAGCGTTACGAAGATTTTGCGGCGCAGATGCAGGAAGAAAAGAAATTTCAGCTCTCTTATTTTGATGAGGGCATTCCGCTGATAGTTATTGGGTTGGCGAAAAAATTACTCTTCGCCGACAGTCTCGCCGTTTTTGTCGACATGTTCGCGAAAACACATTATGTCTACGGTTCGCTTGAAACTTGGCTTTTTGCATATGCGTTCGCGCTGCAAATCTATTTTGATTTCTCGGGCTACACCGATATTGCAAGAGGCTCTTCTCACCTTTTTGGTTATCACATCCCTCTCAATTTCAATCTTCCATACATTGCTAGCAATATTTCCGACTTCTGGCGCCGCTGGCACATATCTCTCTCAAGTTGGCTCAGGGACTATCTTTTTATTCCTCTGGGCGGCTCGCGTGGCAGCAATTTAGCGACAAATCGAAACCTGCTTCTCACTATGGCGCTGGGAGGACTATGGCACGGTGCTGCTTGGAATTTCGTCTTGTGGGGTGTCTATCACGGACTATTGCTGATTGCTCACCGCCAATTTTCCATCTGGCGAGAACAGCAAATTTCGCTTAAGCCGTATTTCGACAGTCGCGGATTCAAGTTTTTTTCAATGCTTTTGACCTTCCACTGCGTTTGCATCGGATGGGTGTTCTTCCGAGTTAGCGACATCGGTGCAATTTTCAGCATGGTTAGAAAAATGGTTCTGCTTTCACCGATTATGACTCGTGCGGAGGCCGGTAACTTTATGCTGCTAAAGCCAGAGCTTCCTGTAAGCATTCCGATTGCAATGTTGATGGTGCTCGTACTGCTGTTTTGCACGCCACTAATTGGGTGGGCACGCGCTAGTGGACTGATTGCACGCGCACCGGCGCCCTTGAAGGGCTTGTATATAACCGCTGTGATTCTCGCCATCATCACTTTCTTGCCAGATAACTCCGTTCCCTTTATTTACTTCCAGTTCTAGGGCTCAATCGTGAACAAAACATCCAAAAGCCTAATGAACAAACTTAGTTTCGGACTGCTGGGAAAACATCCTGTCGCTGCACAGATTTGTGCGTGGACAATCGCCTCTGCTTTAGTACTGGACATCGCAGCACGTGTCGCTTTCGAGAGCCCTTCTGCTGAGACAAATCTTCCAAGGTATCAAGAATTCCTCAACTCTCAAAACAAGAGCGATGTGGTCGTCCTGGGTTCTTCAGTCGCTCTCTGTTCATCGTTTTGTGCAGACGAGTCTCTCAAGCGCTTAAACGAGAAGGATAAGTACCGCTACACGGATGCCATTTACTTGGAGAGAAAACTCCGAGAAAATTGCGGAGAGAATTTTTCTTGCAAAACGCTAGCAACCTCTGGCTCTATGGCATCTGACGCATGGATACTCACCAAAAAACTTGTGGAGTTTGATAAAAAGCCAAAACTCCTTGTTTTCGAGACTGTTTCGCGGGACTTCTTCGACGCAAGCATGCCGCAAATTGGTGACACCCCAGTTTATAAAACTATCGCATCACTACACCCTGAAAGCAAAAGTACATTGTTGCCGAAGCCTGTTGTGGAAGCTGTCGATTATTTATGGCGCTCGCCTTTTATCACGGCGCTCACCATAACTTTTGCGGACACACGGTTCCTCACTGATCCAGAACGGCTCCAGTTTTGCGTGGATTCAATCGTATCTTCTGTTTCGTACGCATACAAAGCTCGCACGGAGCATCGAAACTGGCTTGCTCAGCGTTTTTGCGCACTTCTAAACCGCGGGGGCTCTCCGTCGGAGTCTAGTCAAAGCGAGTTTATAGAACGCAAGAAACGCAATCCGTTTGCGTCTCTAAGCACGGTTTCAGTTGATTCTCGACCTCAAGAAAAACGCTACGCTGATGAGTTGGTGTACTTCGAAAAATTCGTGAAACTCTGCAAGGATAACTCTATTGAGCTGGTCGTCGTGTTTTTGCCAGTGGGAGGCGAGTATAAATCAAAGGTTCCCGTAGCTCTCAGAAAGCGTTTCCCTGGTGATTGCTTAGATATCGCCAAGCGCTATGACATAAAAGCGTTGGATTACATCAAGAAAACGGCTTTCAATTCATCTGATTTTTCTGATTTTGTGCACTTGAACAAATCAGGCGCTGTTAAGCTAACCGACATGATGGCGTCAGACCTGGTAAAGGGACCATCGCTTTCGACGCATCCCCGAAACGAGCGCAGTTACTAGAGTTTGATGCCGAACTTTATGAGATCTATGCAAATCCTCCACGCCGTGGAGAATTTGCATGGTTGGTGATACCACTTACTCTGCTTCACTCGTGTGACGGCTCTCATCTGGCGCGTCATCCTGTAACGCCTGGCCCCACTGTTACAGCGCGTTTCAAAACTTCATCGTGTTTCCGAATTTGAAGATTACTATTCGAACCTAGCGTTTTTTGCCATGGACTCGGGGTTTCGCCAGCCTCGATCAACACGTCAAAGAGCTAAGTAAACACTCATTTGCTTGGAAGCTCATAGATTCCATAGCGTGAAAGTATCTTCTATCTCTTTCAAATTTCGCAAATCTCGGTCCCAGGAAACTCAATTCCCTCACAGTCTTCGCGCCACATCGGCACCCGTCCGCCTGCATCGCAGCGGATGTCGACTGACGCGCGCGCGGAAATACCTGCAACTGCTCACCCAACGAAAGGAGGTGGCAATGTCTTTTCTCAAAAACTTTGTGCGCCTCCTCAACCCTCGGGTGCGCAGAAAGCTGAAAGCTGTTCGCCGCGGTCGTGCGTATGCGAATGGCTTTGTTCCGAATTTCGCCGGCACCTACCCGGAGCCCGCAGAACTTCAGAACTACCGCGATGGTTGGCGTCGTGACGGCGAGGATTGGTACGCACGTTACTGCCAGCGCACGCGCCTGATGAAGCAGGACAAGCGCCGTGAGCAAACGCTCATCGTCGTGGACCCGCAGACAGGCTTCATCAAGTTGGACGAGACTTCGGCTGGGCATCTGGAAGCTCGCAAGCTCGTCAAAGAAATCAACCTGCAGATTCGCCTTGCAAGGAAGCTGGGTTGGTCTGTAATCGTGCTGACGTATTCCGGGTATGGCGACATCCATCCGCAAGTGTTGGAGGAGCTGAAGAAGGCAGGCGAAGGCTCGTGGCATTCGTTGTCGAAAGGGCAACGCAGCGGCGCTGGGAAAGTCATCGAACTTTGCGGCGAGAAGAACATCAATACCAACCGCTTCCGCGTTGTCGGCGCGTACACGAACCAGTGCGTGCAAGCGACGGTTGCCGAGCTTGTTCGCCTGTCGCCCGAAAGCCAGATCGAAATCGTCACGCGTGCATGTTGGCCGAATGAATTTGGCTACTGGACGCGTTTTATCAATACCAAAAACGTTCTCCTTCTCCCGGCGCCGGTGCCAATGCCGACGCCCCTTCCGAGCGCAAAGTGGTGGAATCTGCGCGCGCTCAAGAACGGAATAACATGAATACGCTGATGACTTAGAGCGAGCCACGCGGAATTCGCCGCTGGTTCGCTCAATTTTTTGTTTTAGCGTTGCGCATATGATATGAAATAGTATATACGTGAAACGGTTATGAGCTGCGCTTCTTGCAGTTTGCGTGGGGTCGCATTGCATGCGACCGTTTTTTTTTCTATTTACCCTTTGCGCGGCAATACCATTTGCTGCCGTCAGCAGCTTCCTGCAACCGCCAGTTCGGATTGTCCGCCAGCGAAACTGTTCTGTCTGCTGCTTGATTCTCCAGGTTGATGTATTTGAGTCGCGAGCCGGCTGTGATTGCTTCAATCATTTCTGGCGTCACTACAGAGTCTTTAAAACTAATCGCTGTCAATTGCAGTTTCGCAAGTTCACTAATCCATTCGTTGGTAATTACCATGTTTTGAATATGCAGAGCGTTTAGTTTACTTGCCCCTCTGAGCTGCGCAATGCCTGCCGGGGTGACCTTTGCGCAGCGGCATAAATACAGCTCCTCCATGTTTTTCAGCCTGCTGATTGCATCGAGCATATCGTCTGTGATCGTTTCATTTCTTAGGATGTAGCCAGTGCAAGCCAGCTCATCTAGGGTGTGAAACATGTTCCAGGAAATCCTGTCGAGCTGCACAGTAAACCCTTCACCGTCCGAGGCAAGTAGCGACCATGTGTTTTCGTTGAAAAGAAAAACGCTTGTACCTATAGTGTCCAGTGGAAAGTAGTGAGGATCGCCGGTTGGTTTTGCCGCCGCTTTTTTCGAGCCGGTGCTTTGACCAAAACTCTCGAGCTTCTTCTTTTTTTTCAAGTGCTTCGCGGACGACTTAAGTTGCAAGTCGCGCGCGGCGTCAAGCATATCCTTCATTGAGGCATCCGCGAGAACTTTCTGTTTCTTGGTCTCTCTATTCAGCAAGTACGGACCAACTGCGATCGATACGAGTGAGATAAACCCAATCAGCAGCATTATTGCCACTGCGATTGCATTCCTGTCGGCGCTAGAGTCGCCCCTGTTTGCTGAGGATTTCAGTTTTCTCGACAACGATTTCTGAGCCAGATATCCCCTATGCGCAGATGGTCCTTGCGGTTCATTTCCGCCCCTGACGAGAGCTAGATCCTTTTTCACTGCTGTCGCGGAAGCGTAGCGCTTGTCTGGTTGCACTTGCAGGCAGCCGTCGATGACAAGTTTTAGCCTTGAGAAGCATTTGTATTGGAGTGCGCCGTCGCTTTGTTTTTGTCTTGACCTTTCTGCTAGCGTGATACCGCATGCGGTAGCGTCAAGATTGACGGAGAGTCCGTTGATGTGCTTCATTAGAATGTCGAAAACAGTCGCAGCTTCTGCTGCATTCGTGCCGGTGAGGGTTTCGTACATGAGGCAGCCTAACGAATAAATGTCCGCTCTGTGGTCTAGCTCTTGTCCCTTGCACTGCTCTGGGCTCATGTAGTGCGGGCTGCCGAATATCTCGCCGGTTTTGGTTAGAGTGTCTTGGGTCGACGCGTCCTCTTCGAGTTTGGCGATGCCGAAGTCGACTAGTTTTACGGTTTCGTTGCCATTATCGTCTGATACGATAACCACGTTGTTAGGCTTCAGATCGCGGTGGATAACTGATTTTTCGTGTGCGTGTTCGAGCGCCTCAGCAATTTGTTGGAAGAGTGCAGCCGCACGAATAGGCTCTATACCACCGGTTTCATTAATGAGAGTTGAAAGAGTTTTTCCTTCGAGGAAATCCATGACCAAAAAAGGTTGGTTGTTTTCGTCAACCTCAAATTCGTGCACAGCGACGATGTGCTTGTGTTTCAAACGTCCAATCGAACGCCCTTCTTGTTGAAATCTCTTTATAATTCCGCCGCTTGGGATGCGATTCGGCAGCAGAATTTTGACGGCGAATTCTTTCTCAAGCAATTTATGTTTGACTTTATATACTGCGCTTGCGCCTCCTTCACCTAGAAAATCGATGACTTCATATTGGCGCCCTATCAGACTCCCTGGCGTCTTGAGCGGATTTCCGTGATGTGGCGATTTCGCTTCAATAGCGCCGCTGCTTTCAAGGCGCGCTGCGGTGAGTATCGGCAGGCACGTGCATGTTTGTCTGCGGAACGCCCACTGTGTCAGTGAGCCAGTATTTCGATGCAAGTGCAAGCCGCAGAGAGGGCAAACGGCATCTAAACTACTTGGTTGGTTTTGCTCTTTGTTTTCGAGGAGCCTGCATTTGCAGTAGTCGCCCATTCCGAGCCACTGAGTCAATGAACCACTCTGCGGTGGGTCTTTTCCGCATAGAGTGCACTTCATTTGCGCGTAAACCACATTGACGTGCCGTTTTCCTCGGGCAGAAGGCGAAAACCGCACTTCTTGAGCTCTGAAGGAAATTCGCTGATGGGATTGCCTTCCAAAAGTATGTATTTCAGTGATTTTGAATGCGCGAGTATATTGGCTCCTTTGTCGGTGAAATCGTTGCCGGTGACAGCCAATGTATTGACTGGCAGTGACGCAAGTAAAGGCGCCCAGTCATCGGTCAAACCGGTACTGGATAAATAGATTTTTTCAAGATTGGAATGTTTGAGTGCGCCGATGCCTTTTTTTGAAAACCCAGAGCATTCGTTCATGTTGAGCCAATTGAGCCTCTTCAGTTTTGATAAATTGAACAGTTGCTCGTCCGAAATTTTATGAGAGATTACTTTGAAGTCGGTGCATCCGAGCTTCTCCGCCTTTTCCAGCTCACTCATGGAGAAATTCATTCCGCTTGTGAATAAACCTTGTTGCGTTTCATAATAAAATCCACGACGTGGACAGGCTGAAAACGCCGACAGTACAGCGTTGGTATCGTCAGTAACTATGGTTATTCTTCGATTTCCAGAGCGCGCAGGTAAGCGTTCTTTTTCCGGTGCGCTGTCTTTTTCTTTGGGAACATCACCAAGCAGCTTAGAAAATTTAGCCTCAATTTCCTTTTCCTTTGCCGTTTTTTCTGGTTTTATGTCGCCTTGGGCAACGAGAAAAACGATTGGTACGGTAATGCAAAGCACTAAAATTGCGCCGGCTATGACCAAACTTTGTGTCGTCCACTCCCAGTTGTTGAGGGCTCTTACATTGATCTTTTTGTTGGAAGAACGATTGCCCGATGGTGTCTGCCCTTGAGCGATGGCTTGCAAATCTTGCAGCAGGGCTGCGCATGTTTGATATCGCCTTTCCGGCTCGGTGTTGGTGCAAGTCTCAATTACTTTGCGCAGTCCGGTAAAACACTTGTATTCTGCAGCTTCTGCGCTACCTTTTCGATTTGCGTTTTCTTTAAGTGTCACCGCAGGCGGTGCGTTGTCGAAATCCAGTTTTAGTCCGTTGACGTGTAACATCAATGTTTCCAACACACTGTCTGCCTGCGCTGCGACCTGTCCTGTGACGACTTCGTACATCAGGCAGCCAAATGAATAAATGTCTGAGCGCTGGTCGAGCGGCAATCCTTTGCACTGCTCGGGGCTCATGAAGAGCGGGCTTCCGAATACTTCGCCTGTTTGGGTAAGATTCTTGTCTGTTCCGGTTTCGGTTATTTTAGCAATGCCAAAGTCGACCAAGCGAGCGGATTCACCCGATTGCCCAGGGTTTTCCACAATCACATTTTTAGGTTTTAGATCCCGGTGAATGACGCCGCGATCATGGGCATGTACAAGTGCTTGTGCGATTTGCGTAAACAATTTGAGGGCGCGCTTTGGCAGGATAAAACTGTTGTCTTCCGTTAACGTGGCGAGGTTTTTGCCATTGACGAAATCCATTACGAGATAGGGGTGATTGCCATCGTCGACGGCGAATTCGTGCACTGCGACGATGTGAGCGTGTTCGAGCCGGCCGATTGATTTTGCTTCCAGTTGAAAACGCTGAATCGCTCGAGCGTCAGGCAGGCGATCCGGCAGCAAGACTTTGATGGCGCATTCCGTGCCGAGAATCGCATGCTTGCAACGGTAAACCACGCTGGCGCCGCCTTCGCCGAGCATCTCTATGACCTCGTACTGGCGCGCGATTATGTCGCCGGGCTTTTTGAAATTTTGCTCGCCGTCAGCTTTATCTTTCGATGCTGCTGCCTCATCTTTCGATGGGTCTGGAGACATTTTTGTATCCGTGCAAGGTTTAGCAGTTTGAGCGCAAAAAGGACATCGCCATAATAGCAAGGCTGGCTGGGTTTTTGGGGTGTTCAGGACTTGTTCATTTCTTTGCCGATAGGATGCAATCATCTCCCGATGGTTCTAAAAATATGAGTGACAAAGCGAAGGTTGACCTGCCGGCTCGGTATTTCGAACAAGGTCACAGGATGGCTAGTGAGGCTGAAACCGGCTCTTTCGAAGCTGTCAACAAAGAATTGGCTACACTTCGCAGCCAGATCAAACCTGCTGAATATAATGCGCTTATCAGAAGCATTCAGTCCGCGAACATCGCGCACGTTGCAGAAGACCAACAGCGCAACAGCAAGGACCCCAGCAAACTTAGAGTTCCGACCCTTATTTTGGAAGATTCGCCAAAGGACAAAGATAAGCTCCCCGACCACATCGGTGGGCGTGTCCTTCATAATGGACCGAGGCAGGCGGAGCAGACTCCGACGCCGCGAACACAGCCAGGGCAAGCCGCGGATGGACGCGAAACCGTGGCAGAACGGATGCGACGCACCGGCAATTATCCGATGCCGTGGAGCGAAGCCGCCGCTGATGCGGCATGGAAAGACGTTCTTTATCCGAACAGGAAAACGGAGAAGAAGGGTAATTGATTCAACAAAGTCTGCTGCTTTTTTACTGCCGCAGCAAAGATGAGGTTAACACAAGGGAGAATGTGATTCTCCACCGCAACAACAGCGATTGAGCCGACGGTTCTGCCGGCCCAATCGTTGTGTTTTGGTCTCTCTTCTAAAAAATTTGGTTGACTGATTAGCTCGATTGGTGAGGGAAGTTCGGCAGCCTTCCTCGATGTCGTCCTGCTCTCGCCAGTCGGTTAGTCAACCTGCGTTGATTAAACAGTCGGCAGCGTTGATTTAGCGTTAAGCATTTTTTCTGGCGGATTTTGCTTCTTTCTGTAAAATGCTGATGCCCCGTTTTAGTTGTCGATCCAAATCTTTCATCTGTTTGTCCAGCGTGTTGACTGATGTTGCGATGGCATTGTTGTCGTATGTCGTGCCTGCTGTTAGTTGCTGGAGCTGTTTGTAGGTTTCGAAGGATGTTTTGACTTTTGCAAAAACGTCTTCGCGGATGGGGTCTAGAGATTTGCGAGCCGATTCGCTGACGCGCGTTCGGCGGTTGCTCTCGATGGCTGCGTCTACATCTTCTTTGAAGAGCTCGATGATTGGTCCGATGTCGTCCATCGCTTCTTTCACCCACTTTGGACGAGCTGGGAGGCACGGTCCGGAAAAGCTCGGCATTGGCGTCATGATGACTGTGGTTCCGATTACGTTGGGGTTGAAACTCATCGTCACTTGCTGGCGTGTAACCTCATCGTAGAGGCTCGAGGCTGCTTTTCTAAGGCGCCCGATTGCGAGCCGTGCGTCACGCAAATCGTTCAGCGTCACATCGATTTGAACGACTTGTCCTTGCAGCAGGGTGGGCGAAGGAGTGCTCGGAACGGTGGTCGACGGAGCGGTCGAAGCAGTGGTTGAAGAAGTGGTTGAAACAGTGCCCGGTGCCGTAATAGCTTGCGCCGGGTTTTGCTCAGCAAAAGCTGCAATGCATGTTGTTGAGAGAAACAGCGAAAGGATGCCGAGCTTGATGCTAAAGCGCATTTGCAATACCCCGAATGTGCCGACGGTGAACCAACCAAGAACGAATCAAGAACCAACCAGGAACGAATCAAGAACCAACCAGGAAATGATAGCCGGTTGGCGACAAGGTCCAGATTTTGATATTAAATGCAGTAGTAGTAATGGCGTGAAAATGAAAGAGGAGGAAGGACTGTTCCCACCACCTCTTTCAAATGCCAGCCAAAAGGCTTAGCGAATCACGGTCCAGACGGGAGTGCTGTTGGAAAGCACGCCCTTGTCTTCGCTCGTGATTTTGGCGATGACCGTGTGTCCGGTCTGCGGGGCGATCCTGTTGACCACCACCTCGCCGTCTTTGATCTGCGCGTGACGCTGCGAGAGCATCTTCGCGATCTTCTCCGCCGTGTAGCCTTCCGCCGGTTCGATGGTCATCGAGCCGGTGGTCTGACCGTGCGCAGACAGCGTAAAGCTGGCTGCTTCACCTGCGGGCGTTGCCTCCACCAGGTCGTCGATCAGATGCTTCCACATCGGATTCACGACCAGCACGGAGGGCTGCTTGTAGTCTTCGAGCTTCTGCCGGAAGAGGAAGCCGGCGCGAATCAGCTCGAAGGCGTACGCCGCGGGCAGCTTGTTGGGGTCGAACTTGCCCTTGTTCTTCTTCGCGGCCGCCTTCAGTCGACCCATGTGGAGGTCGCTGTAGGGCGAGCTGACGACGCCGAACGGGGTCCTGTCACCGATGACGCGGCTCTTGACCGTATCGAGGTCGAGGGGCAGCGTCGCCGTGTCTTCGCGGAAGATCGAAAAGACTGTGTGGTAGATGTTCGACCAGAAGATGTGGCCGTTGTAGGCGTGTTCGATGAAGAAGTCGACCGCTTCCTTGGTGAAGCAGGCGTCGAGAATCTCATGAACGGCCATGCCGCGGAAAACGCCGCTGCCGACGCGCGACTGCTCATACTGCCCGTGCCCGGCGCAGGAGCGAGGAAGCAGGTTGAATATCGAGTCGCGGTACTGCATGCGGGTGCCATGCGCCACGACTTCGAGGTCGTGCATGGTGAAGTAATGCTCGGCCATGCCGGCGCGCGCGATATCGACTAGTTCGAGTTTCGCCGCTTTTTGCGCTTGAGCGGAGAGAGTGACCGGTGTTTCTTGGCTCACATTTCTATTCCTTGTGCAATTGTCGGGAGTTTTCTCCCAGGTGTCTCATTGAGATAAGGAGCAGCAGACGATGGTGTCGCCCGCCGCTCCCTACTCTTGCTCGACTACCCAAGTAGCTGAAACTACTCGGTCTTATTCGCGTCCTGCTCTCCGGTGCCATGCGGCTTTGTGTCCACATTTTGTGCGCCGGGTTCGGGCAGGTGAACCACCACAGGCGGTGCCTCCTCGCGGGGAGCTTGCGCCGGTGCAAACATGATTGCCGCTTCGGCGAGCTGTTTGGGAGTGCCCATGATGATGAGCACATCGTCAGCCTGAATCACCTCCTCCGCGCGCGGGTTGGGAATGAGTTGACCCTCGCCGCGCATGATCGCCACCACTGTCGTACCGGTCTTGGTACGCAAGCCGCTCTCGAAAAGAGGCTTGCCGGCGATTGGCGAACCGACGGCAACCTTGCGCATCTCGACACCGAAGTCGGGCGGCAAGGCATTGCCTTCGTGCGGATGCAGCGCTTCGAAAAGCGCTTGCCACTTCACCGCTTGATCCGTGCGCAGATTCGTCAGCTTCTCGTCGATGACGTCCTTGCTCAAGAGATACTCGTTGAGCACGTGCGACACCATTTCGAGCGAGCCGGCGAATTCCTCCGCAATCACGCGATTGGCGCCCACCTTGATGAGCGACTCGACGCTCTTCATGAAGCGAGCGCGCGCGACGACGTGCACGTTCGGGTTGAGCCGGCGTGCCATCTCAATCGTGCGCAGGCAACCTTCCTGGTCGGAGATTGCCACTGCCAGAAGGCGAGCCTTGCTCACACCTGCGTGCGACAGAACTTCCTGACGGGCGGCGTCTCCGTAGAAGATCGGCAGGCCCTTGTCGGCTTCCGCGCGCACGATCAGCGGGTCATTCTCGATGACCACAAACGGGATGCCGAGCTGCGTGAGCGTCTTGACGAGGCTCTGCCCAGCGACGCCGTAGCCGACCACAATGGTGTGGTTTTCCGGCATCTGCTTGCGCGGGTCTTCCTTCAGCCGTCCGTTGATCCAGCTCTGAGGCAGGATGCGCTCAGCGAACTTCACGGCCTTCTCGCCAAAGCTCAGAAGAGCGGGCGTGAAAAACATGGAGAGAATCGCCACAGCGAGGAACAGCTGATTGGTGCGGTCATCGAGCAATCCGACGTTGAGTCCGAGCTTGGACAGAACGAACGAGAACTCTGAGACCTGTGCCAGAGCGACGCCGGTGAGAATCGCCACGCGAGCGGAGTGACCGGCGATGGCGGTGACGCCTGCGCCGATGATCACTTTCACGCCGATGACTACAGCCAAGCAAACCGCAACCAGCATTGGATTCGCGATGAGCGTGCGGATGTCGAACAGCATGCCGATGGAGACGAACACCAGGCAGTTGAAGACCTCTCGGAAAGGCAAGATTTCACTGAGAGCCTGATGGCTGTACTTCGAGTCCGACAGGATGAGACCAGCGATGAACGCGCCCAGAGCCATCGACAGACCGAAGTGCGAGGTCGCAACCGCGGTGCCAAGGCAGAGCAGGATGATGCTCAGCACGAATGCTTCGCGCTTCTTCGTCCTCGCGACTTGTCCAAGCAAATACGGGACAAGATATCGAACGACAGTGCCTGCCAGGATCACGAACAAGAGTGCCTTGCCGATGACCAGACCGACATCCCACATGCTGCCGCCCTTGCCGCCAAGGAATGGCGTCAGAAGGACGAGCGGCACGATGCAGAGATCCTGGAAGATGAGGATGGACATCGCCGAGCGACCGTGCGCCGTGTCGAGATCGCCCCTGTATTCCAAGATGCGGATGACGATGGCGGTGGAGCTTAGCGAGACGAGCATGCCGAGGAAGATTGACTGCTCGAGTGCTGTGCCGGTGTATGCGGCGATGACCGCTGTTGCTGCGATTGTTCCGAGCAACTGCAGTCCGCCGGCGACGAGAAGGAATTTCTTGAGTCGTAGGAACGTCTTTACAGAGAACTCAATGCCTGCCTCGAAAAGCAGAAGAACGAGTCCGATTTCTGCGAGTGTCGCCACCGCATCGATGCTTTCCACGAGCTTGAAGCCGTATGGACCGCAGACGATACCGGTGATGAGGAACCCGAGCACAGGGGGTAGATTGAGGCGGTGAAACGCCACAACCATGACCACGCCCATGCCGAACAGGACCATCAGGTCCTGAAGGAAGTGCATATCGTGCATATTAGACTCCCGGTTGGTTGAGAGTTAGTTACGAAGCTACGGCTCGGCAGGCTTGAAGGGCGGCTTACGACCGCACCTGCAAACCTGATAAGACCTACGCGTGACATGCCGAAGAGTTGCGAAGCCTTCGCCTCCAGCATTTACAAGCACATCTCGTCTCACTCCTGATTAGGGAGAAAGAGTTGTATGAACTTGTGAATGGAGGATTGAATTAGGGGCTAAGAGCAGATACTTCGGCGAGAGTTTTAAAAACAGAGATACTGGTCTACGCTACTCAGTGCTGGTCATGTACTCAATCAGGTATTAAAGGCTCTACGGAGAATTTCGTCTCATGATTGCGTAAGAAGTTAGCGAAGCTAGATCAAGATTTCGCAAATAATTTCGACAAACTAGTGATAGACTCAAGCGAAAGGGCTGTCTTGCAAATCGCTTGCGAAGAAAAGTGCATGTGCGAGCTGAAAACGCTTTCACAATCACGTTTTAGCCTGGCGCATTCTGTATAAATGACGGCGAATTGAAAAAGTGGAAATGGGCGCATGCAATGCGCCCCCACGAAAACCAGGCGCATGCAATGCGCCCCCACGAAAACCGATGCCGGCTAGAAGCCGGCGCTCCGGCCGCTACGAAACATACAAAAGAGGGACATGATGTCTACGTTGACTTTGGTGCGTGACGACGAGTTTCAAGAACACCTCACTCCTGAGCTGCATCCGGAAGCGCCAAACAGGTTGCAGGCGATTGATAAGGCTTTTCTCAACAGCATGCTCGATGACAGCGTGCCGCAGTTGAAGCCTAGAGCCGCATCGGAAGACGATATTACGACTGTGCACAATGCTGGTTATATCGAAGAATTGGAGAAAGATGCGCGCATCGCCAAAGACCAGGATCGTATCGTGCAAATCGATGCAGATACTTTCATGAGCCCACGTACTTTTGATCTGGCGAAACTGGCTGTAGGCGCTGGGATGGTTGGTGTCGATTCTGTTCTCGATACGGATGCGAAGAGTTGCTTTGTTTCGGTTCGACCGCCGGGGCACCACGCTCTTGCCGATAAGGCGATGGGATTTTGTTTTTTCAATAACGTTGCAGTGGCTGCTCGCTATGCGCAGAAAAAGGCAGGATTGTCGCGCATCTTGATCATCGACTGGGACGTTCACCACGGCAATGGCACACAAGATATTTTCTATAACGACCCATCAGTTTGCTTTATTTCTTTCCATCAATTCCCGTTTTGGCCGCCAGAAACCGGCTGGTACACGGAAGATGGAGCAGGAGATGGAAAGGGCTACAACATCAATATTCCGATGCCCGCCGGTACAGGTGACAGAGGATATTTAGAAGCGTGGAAACGCATTGTGGAACCAATTGCAATGGACTACAAGCCGGAGATGATCATGCTTTCCGCTGGTTATGATGCACACCAGCACGATCCACTTGGGCAACAGCGCATTTCCACAAAAGGCTATGCAGAACTGTCTCAGCGTCTGCTCAATCTTGCTCATGAGAATGACGCAAAACTCGTCAGTTTTCTAGAAGGCGGGTACAACGTCAAATCGCTGTCGGAATCAGCGGTTGCGACGATGTCTGTTTTTAGTGAAAACAGAAAAGGGACTGCTGTTTCGGACAATGTGCTTCATTCAAAATCAATAGTTGCCGCCACCCGTGATGGCATCCTTCCAGATCGAAATGCATCTCTTGTAGATGATCGAATCGCTGAAGTCTGCAAGCATTTCCAACGTTTCTATCCGTCTCTGAAGAGCAGGTAAATCTGGCTGTCGGTTTTGCTCAGTAGGTTTTGCTTCGCCGGTTTTGCTTTCAGATTGTGGCTTGTGTAACTGCACAACAAGAGCTGCTGACAACGGTCCGCCCTGGAAGTCAGGCGGAGCTTTTGTTCTGCTTGACTATGCGCTCGCTACAGCCGCGCTAAGTACGAACCCTGCATCTCTTGACTGTCTCAATGTTCGCGATGTCTATGCGAGTGCTTAAGCCGTCGCTTGTCAAGCGATGAATGTTTCTAAAACCGGCACAGGGTAAAGCTCTCGAAGTGGTCCACTTGGCTTCTTCGCGTGCCCGCGACGTGTGCGCCCGCGTGCCTGTGCGACGTATATGCTCAAGAGCTTATTGCGTATGAAAACCTTTGTTTGCAAATCTAGGGTTCTTATTTGCGATCCCTTTCCAATTTTCATTCCAAATTCCCGACAGAGCCAAGTGTAGGTCCGGATTCACGAGCTTGATCACCACCGTTTTCGCGGTGCAGTATTCGTGCGCGTTAGCAATCCCTTCCGCATCTTAGCTTCTGCTTGCCGCTCAGCCTCCTTGGTTGCGCGGAAGCTTTCGTTTCTAAAAAGCTTGCCCACCGGCCAAGCAGTAAACAGAAAAGGAGGGAGCCCCTATGGACGGCTCAACTAATCTCTGTCAGGTCTCCTCCGGTCAAGAACAAGACTGGAAGGACTTGTACACAACTGCTTTCCCTGCTGATGAACGTACTCCTCTCGAGGAACTTCAGAAGCTTCTAGACTCGGGTTCGATTCTCCTGCACAGAACCACCAACAAAGCTGGCGAACTTCTGTGCTTCAGCATCGTTTACCCCATGAGCAATTTCGCTCTCCTGTCATATATCGCCAGTGATGCAACCAAGCGCTCTACGGGCATTGGTTCGAAACACATGAAGCGACTTCTGGAAATCCTGAAGTCGTCGTATCCGAACTTCCTCGGTCTTGTCCTGGAAATTGAATCGACCAGGCAAATCGGTTTGGAAGCTGCTGAAAAGACTGGGCGCCAACGTCGCCTTGCCTTCTATCAGCGTCTCGGAGCCAAGCGTCTTTGCCGCACGTATGTGTGGCCGAGCTACTCGCAGAAGGGTAGTTATCGCCTGGCCGAGCTCATGTGGTTCGACTTTGATCCGGCGACAATCGATGACCCGCAGCTCCCTGGCATCATCAAGGAGCTCTACATGAAGGGTTATGGCGTCCAAGAGGACGATCCGATTCTGGAATTGGTGACTCACCAGTTTCAGTGCTCGGAGCGGACCGGCTCGGCGTCTGTAATCTGCCCTGTGGAACCTGCGGAAGGTGATAAGACGAAGGCTGCCGAAAAGAAGGAAACACCGGCGAAAGCTGATGATTCTGCTTCCACTGCGAAGCCGGCTGATGAAGTCAAAGCGGACTCTGCGACGCCTGCAACGACGGACTCCGTCGTGAAGACAGACGACACAGTGCACCCAGCACCCGTTCCGACCAAGAACGACAATTCTCCGGCTCCTGCTGAGACTGCGACTCCCGCAGCTCCCGCGCAGAAGAAGGACAAGAAGTCGAAGAAGTCGACTGCGTCGTCGACTGGTTCGGACGACAATTCAAGTCCTGTTGTTGCTCCGAGCCCCGAAGGTGAGAAAGGCGGCGACAAGACAAAGGACGGTGCCTGATGGGAACACTGCTGCTCTTTACGAGTGGAGGTGTTTCCAGAAAGGACACCGACCATGAACCGTAGACGAACACGAACACAGGTAACCGGGGGCGGGAGAGATTCTCCTTAGCTGCGATTGGTAATCACCAACCAACGCAGCTATTGCCCGCCCCCGTTTATCTTTGCGGATTTAATACTAAATAGTGTCGTAGACGCGACGCCATGCATCGCCCGGTTTTGGCGGTTTTCTGTAGGGGCGGCGCCTGCATCGACCGGTTTTATTGCTGTTCGTCACCGCAGATTAGCGTAAATTACCCACTGCTTCTGTCACGTAAGTACATTCTGTGCGCCATAAAGCAGTTTCGTCTTTATACTGAGACAATCTACGCGCCGTGGGGCAGACCTTTTTGGACGACTTGCTCACACATAAGCGGAGCCCTGAGCACCGCACAGAAATTGCTATCGCGCCCAACGTGAGTTGCGGCGGAAACAAGCTCATGCTGGTTGCCGGCCCTTGTGCAGTCGAAAGTGAAGAGCAAATGCAGGAATGTGCCGACGTGCTTTCCAAGGCTCCTGTTCAAGCGCTGCGCGGCGGAGTTTTCAAACCAAGAACTTCACCCTACACATTCCAAGGCATGGGCGAAGAAGGACTTCAGATTCTGGCTGAAACCGGAAAACAACACAGTATGCCGGTCATTGCGGAAGTGATGTCTGCGAAACAGTTGGAAGAAGCGCACGATAGCCTGGATGTTTTGCAGATTGGCAGCCGTAACATGCAAAACTTCGAGCTTTTGAAGGAAGTTTCGCTGGTGCGCAAACCAGTGCTGCTCAAACGCGGTCTCGCCGCAACCATCGAAGAGTTTCTCATGGCCGCCGAATACATCATGGCTGGCGGCAATCACAATGTCATTCTTTGCGAGCGCGGCATCCGCAGCTTCGATTCGATGACGAGAAATGTTTTGGACCTTGGTGCTGTTGCTGTGTTGAAACAGATGACGCACTTGCCCGTGATCGTAGATCCTAGTCATGCTGCTGGTCGTTGCGAACTCATCGCAGACCTCGCTCGTGCGGCTGTAGCGTGCGGCGCCGATGGTCTGATGATAGAGTGCCACCCGCAGCCGAAAAAATCGGTTTCAGACGCAAGACAAGCCCTTTCCTTGCAGGAAATGAGCGAGCTGGTCAAATCACTCGCCGCCGTCGCCGCCGCAGTCGGCAGAGAAGTTTCAGTTGCTCCTTCGGAAGCGCTTTCAGCACAGTAGTTAGATCGACTTGCTTACTGGTCGTCCTGTTTGCTCGGAGCGAACATTGCAATTGCTATTAGAGCAAAGGGCGTAGTGACGAATATCAACCCCATAAAAATGCCGCCTCCTGTGACGCCCATCATGATAAGAAGCACAAAATATACGATAAAGGCTGTAGTCGTCTGAAGGATGAACAGCAAGATAACTTTGAGAACCTCGAAAATCTGCGCATTCAAAAGACCGAACAAGAAGGCTAGGAGCGCAAATATTGCTCCTTTTGCGGCAAGATTTTTTTGCAAGTAGCGTGGAAGAATGACATTCATCGCCCGGCCTCTTTTCTCGTGAAGTCCAGAAGCAATGAAGCTAGCAAAACTACCAAACTTATCCAGAAAACGCTGGGCAGCAGCGCGAAAAACAAAAAACCCAATGGAAACGCGACAAAATTCAATCCTGGGCCAAATATGACAAAAAACCAAGTCGTGAGGCCGTTGTAAAACAATCCGCAAAAGAGGGATGCGACGGCGAGGCAGGCGCCGCGCTGAGAAAGGCTTTTCGTTTGAACTTTCATGCAGGAGTCCATGTGTTCTTACTACTCCAATTGTCGAACAGTTTCTTCGCTGGAAGATCAGTATTTCCCCTGAACTGTTCTTCTGAATTTAGCAAAGTGAAGTTTAAGTTCTAAATCTCATAAATCAGTTTGCTTACTGTTCGACTAAAGACGGGTATTACTGATCTGTCAGGCTTCAAACATTCAGTAAGGTGACCCATGCCAAAGCGCAGCGAAAACACAGCTACGAAAACTCGAGAAAGTAAAACAGCGAAGCCTGAGCAAGCGCAGAAGGCTAAACCTGCAGGGCGGAAAGCCGCGAAAGCAAAAAGTGGAAACAGTGCAAATCCAAGGGGGAATGCGTCGACGACCCGCGAGCAAACCGAAGCGCCGAACCTTGTGGTCCGCGAAGTTGTAGGTCAGAAACATCATTTCGTAAGTCACTTTAAACCGACATTGGTTGAAGCCAGTTACCTGTCGAAGCCACTTCACCTGCAGACTCGCAACGATAGATATGAGCTGGGACGTGCCCTGCGTCTGAAGTGTTCGCGCGAGTCGCAAGCGGAGTATAAGCCGGACCGTCCGGAGCGCGATGATCCCATAGATGTTTTGATCGCCTCGAGCGAGGGGCGGATCGAAGAACTGCTGCCGATTCGATATGGGCGAATGGTGACTTCGCCGTTTGCGTTTTATCGAGGTGCGGCTTCAATCATGGCTGCTGACCTGGCTTCCACCCCTTCCACCAGCTACGCTGTTCAGAGTTGTGGTGACTGTCATTTGATGAATTTCGGCGCTTTTGCAACGCCTGAGCGCAACATCATTTTTGACATGAATGATTTTGATGAAACTTTCCCGGCTACTTGGGAGTGGGATTTGAAGCGGCTTGCGGCGAGTTTCGTCATAGCGGCAGTTCATAATGGACATAAGCCAAAAGACGCTAAGGCAGCCGCGTTTCAAGCAGCGTTGACCTACGGTGAAAAGATGCGAGAGCTGGCTGAAATGAAGACTCTCGATGCCTGGTATTCATATCTCGATTATGAAGAGTTGATCGAGCAAACCGATTGCAAGAAGTTGAAAAAACTACGCAAGAACGTTCTGAAGAAAGCCATGAATAGAAGTGCTTCTGATGAACTTGTGAAACTCGCTTGCATGAAAGGTGAGAAACCGCGGATAAAAGACCAACCGCCGCTTATCTATCACGATATCGAATATGATTCGCCGGAGTATCAAGAACGCATCGCGCACTCGGTAGCGGGATATCGCAATTCGCTGTCCTTGCATCGCCGAGTGCTTTTCGACAAGTACGAACTTGCTGATATGGCAGTCAAAGTCGTGGGCGTCGGCAGTGTTGGAACTTACTGTCACGTCGCTCTTTTCTTTGCGGCAGAAGAAGACCCGCTATTCTTGCAGATCAAGGAAGCTCGAACCTCGGTTCTGGAGAATTACTCAGGTTTTCTAAATCAGATGACCAATGGTCAACGCGTTGTTGCTGGACAGCGATTGATGCAGGCAGCTAGTGACTTTTTTCTTGGTCACTTCATTGGCGCATCAGGGCGGCACTACTATGTCCGGCAGCTTCGAGATGTGAAAGTAAAGCCACTAGTAGAAATATTCAATCCAGACCACATGCGCGGTTTTGCAAGAAACTGTGCGTGGGCTTTGGCTAGAGCACATGCGCGTTCTGGCGATCCTGCAATCATCGCGGGATACATTGGCAAAGGAACAGTTTTCGCCGAAGCGATTTCGCAATTCGCGGTCGCCTATGCGGATCAGAACTTGCAAGATTACGAGCGTCTGCGCGAAGCGATTACTGATGGGCGGCTGGAAATTGTGACTGAGGAAGCGTAAAGGAGTTCGCTGTAGTGGTAGCGAAAGCCGCTAGAAGCCGACGAGCCGCCGGCGCTCCTAGGGGGCACAGCTCATGGTGGCTGTAGGGGCGGCATTCATGCCGCCCGCCGCTGAATAGCTGGGCAATACGTTGTGCAGAAACCGCTGATTTAGAAAACCGGGCGACTCACGGCGTCGCCCCCTACAAATGCAGTAGTTTAAACGGGTTTTATTGATGTCAAGCGATGGTGGCGGTGGTCGCGCGCGCTGGTTTCGCTCGTGGGAGCTTCATGTAGCGAGCGCGTGCAACGCGCCCCCACGCTAGCTTTCGCTTCCGCCTCGCAAAGGTTTTTGCCCCAAGCGCTAGCTGCGCTAAGAGCTGAAAGCCATGGCTTTGGGCCTATGGTTACAAAAGCTGACAGTTATTGCTCTGATGTCAAGAATATTCGTAGTTTCAAATTATCTACTCACGCACTTTCATCTTAGGCACGTAAATACCCGCGAATTTGGCTTTATCGCTCATCTAACTGCAGCATCTCGGATGCGCGAAAAGACAGGCGATGTTGATCTTGCGGTTGTTTTCAACCTTGGTGAAAGCATTTCGGACTTCCCCGAAGCGTTTGTGATCATGGCTTAAGGCCAATCTAACGAGCTCTAGCTGCCTGCCTCGTGGAGCGATGCGTTGCATCGTTTCGCGTGCGGGTAGGCAGCGCTCAGCTTTCTAACGAAGGCAGCAGCGCTGCCAAAACCAGGAGATCAAACATTATGGCTAAAATTCAGAATCTCAGGCACCACCTGGGGATGACGCTCTACGGAAAGCCGCTTCGTCGGCGCCCGCGGTTCGGCATCTACGGGGGGCAGTTCGATCCCATCCACTACGGGCACTTGCTGTGCGCGCACTGGACGCGGATGAAGTTCAACCTCGACAAGGTGCTCTTCGTCACCTGCGGTGAATCGCCCAACGGCAAGGAAGACTCCCTGCCCGCGGACGACAGGCACGACATGGTCGTCGCCGCCACCGCTTCCAACCCCTTCTTCGAGGCGTCGCGCAGCGACATCCGGCAGAAGGGCACGTCGTACATGATCAACACGGTGGAAGGCGTCATCGACGAGTACGGCGATGACATCGACCTCTTCGTGATGATCAGCGCGGAGTACCTCAACCCCGACCACAAGTACTTCCTGCCCAAGTGGATCGGCGCGGACCAGATGTTCGCGATGAAGAACCTGACGTTCCTCGTGTTTCCGCGCGAGGACATCACGGTGGAGCAGATCGCCGAGTGGGCGAAGCTGGTTCCGCAGGCGCGCATCGAAGCGCTCTTCGCGCCCAGCCCGCCCTTGTCCTCGACGATGATCCGCAAGTGGGTCTCGGAAGGGCGTTCCATCTGGTACACCACCACGTGGGACGTGCAGAAGATCATCGCCAAGAAGGGTCACTACCTCAAGCCGGGGCAGAAGCCTTACCGGCAGGAGGCGCCCGCACTGGCTGATGTGAAGCGCGTCGGTCTTTTCCCGGGCTCGTTCGACCCGATCGGCTACGGTGACTTGCTGCGCGCCGAGTGGGCACACTGCGAGCTCAATCTCGATCGCGTGGTCTTCGTCACCAGCGCCAATCCGCCCAACAACCGCTCGGTGCGGAATACGGCGGAAGACCGGCACGACATGGTGGTGGCAGCGACCGCCGGCAACGATTACTTCGATGCCTGGCGCACCGACGTCGACAGCGGCAAGGTGAGCTACACGTTGCAGACCGTGCAGGAAGCGCGCCGTCGCTTCGGCAAGGACGTGGAGCTGTACGTCATCATCGGCTCGGAGTATCTCGATCCGAAGCACCCGTACACCCTCAGCAAGTGGATGGGTGCCGAGGAGCTGTTCAAGATGGTCAAGTTCATCGCCATTCCGCGTGGCTGGACTGACATCGAGAAGGCGAAGACCTGGGCGAAGCGCGTTCCCAACGCCGACGTCGAGGTCATCTACGCTCCGAGCGTTCCGGTGTCCAGCGAGGACATCCGCAATCTGGTGAAGGAGGGCAACCCGACGCTGTACTGCACGCCGTTCGACGTTGCGCAGTTGATCAACAAGAAGGGGCTTTACGGCTCCGACAAGCCGGAGGCGCACAAGAAGCGGCGCTAACGCAGAGAGGACCCAATTATGAAACGAGACCGGAAACAAACGGTTCGCAAGGGCGTGGTGCTCGGGGACTTCAATCCCCTCACCAACGCCCAGGTACACATGATTGAGTTCGCTCGCAACTGCGTCGACGAACTCGTCATTGTTGTCGACGAACACGCTGCCGATGCCATCCCGGCAGAGCAGCGTGTCGCCTGGCTGAATGCGCTCTTCGCAGGGGCTCCCAACGTTTCCATTCGGCGCATCAAAAGCGCCGTCTGGCACAAGTCCGATGGCAATGATTTCGGCAAGACCCTCGAAAGCGGGTTGCGCCGGCTTCTTCCAAAGGGCAGCGGGTATCTCTTCTGCTTGGAAGGTCGCGGCAGGCTCTTGGCCGAAAAGCTGGGCGTCAGCTACGTTCCGTGCGATCCTTCGCTGGTGGGGCATGCCCTCATCGGCGAGAAGGAGATTCGCGCCAACCCGCTCGCCAACTGGGAAGCTCTGCCGCGCATCGTGCGTCCGCATTACGTGCGGCGCATCTGTGTGTTCGGTCCTGAGTCCACCGGCAAGAGCACTCTGGCGCGCAAACTCGCCAAGCACTTCGGCACGGTCTGCGTGCCGGAATATGCGGAGAGCTACATCAAGGCTCACGGCAAGGACATCGACGACAGCGACATGCTGGCAATCGCCCATGGTCAGTGCGCGTTGGAAGACGCGTGCGCCCTGGACGCCAACCGCGTGTTGTTCTGCGATTCGGACATGGTGACGAGCTCCATCTGGAGCGGACGGTTGGTCGGGACTGTTCCCGAGCAGTTGCGCCGCGCCGCGGACAAGCGTCACTATGACCTCTATCTGCTCACGCACTACGACGTGCCCTGGGTGGATGACGGACATCGGTACATTCCCAAAGAGAGCCCGGCGTTCTTCGACCGCTGTGTTCACGAGTTGGATAGCCGCAAGCGTCCGTTCGTTCAAATCAAGGGCGGCTGGGACGAACGTTTCCAGCTTGCCGTCGTAGCCGTCGAGCAGATGCTCAAAGGCTGATCTGGAAAACACTCACAGCCCGTCGACACCGCGTCGGCGGGCTGCTGTGGGTGACAACTGAAAACTGAAACTTAGAGCGAGGGTGAAATACCCGCGCTCTAAGAAGGAGTATTGAATGGCGAAACAAGCCGATCCTAATTGGTGGAAGTCGTTTTACGACGACACACCGTTCTATCTCTATCTCGAACGCAACGACCCCGCCGAACTCGAGGCGACGCTGCGTTTCCTCACCAACGTGCTGCAAGTGAGTCCCGGCGACCGGCTTTTCGACCAGTGTTGCGGCATGGGCAGCGTCAGCATTCCCCTGGCGAAGCGTGGCTACCGCATGGTCGGCGTCGACCTCTGCGACGGCTTCATCAAGCGCGCCAATGGTGACATCGCGGGCGGTGCCCTGGCGGCGGAATTCCACGTCGGCGACGCCTTCGAATTCAGTCCGGAAGAGCCTTGCGACGGTGCGTTCAACTGGTACACGAGCTTCGGCTACAGTGCCAAGGACAGCGAAAACATCCGCATGCTGCAGCGCGCATTCGCATCGCTGAAGCCGGGCGCATGGTTCGCGCTGGATTTCCTGAACGCGCCGATGATCCGCAACAACTTCCAGCCGACGATGGTGCGCAAGCTCGACACGCCGGACGGTGAAATCGTCATCACGCGCAACTGCGAGATCGACGAGGAAACCGACCTGATGAAGCAGGTCTGGAACTGGCAGATGCCGGATGGTCGCAAGATCGAAACGCCCAGCACCCTGCGCCTCTACACGCCGGGTCAACTGGTGCGGCTCTTCGAGCGCGTCGGCTTCACCAACGTCAAGCTGTACGGCAATCTCGAAGGAGACCCGCGCAGCGACCGCAGCCCTCGCTGCATCTGCGTGGGGAGGAGACCGGATTGATGGAAACACTGCAAAGCAAAAGCAATCGCGCTTTGCGGGAAGCCATCTATGCCGGCAAGGTCATCCGCATCCCGGCTTGCGCGCGCTCCAGGCATCTGGTCGTGCAAGTCTGGGCTCTGCTGGAGCAGGAATTCGGCGCCTCGACGCCGCGTCGCGAGCTGCAGTTCAAGCTCGATGGCGCGGAATTTTACGAGCGCGTCGGCAAGGTTCGCAAGCGTCTCGCTTCGGAAGAAGCCTACCAAAAGCTGCTCTTCGAGCTGCTGGCGGCAAAGGGTTTCAAACAAGGCGAGCACGCAGTCGACCCTGCAAGGCTGAGGGCGGTCACTCATCTCGGGCATGAAAACCCGAAAGCCGCCCCAGCCTACACTGCTCACCGTGACAGCTGGTACGCCAACCCGCAGGCACAGGTCAACTGGTGGATTCCGTTGCACGACGTGACGGAAGCCGACAGTTTTGCGTTCTTCTACGACTGGTTCGACAAGCCGGTCGACAACCAGAGCGGCGACTTCGACTACGACGAGTGGATGAAGAGCGTCGGCTGGCAAAATACCAGCGGAAAAGCGGCTGTGTATCCGTCGGTCGCTGAGGGCATTCTCGACGCTAAGGATGGCGTTGCCTTCAAAGCGAACGCCGGCGACATGATTCTCTTTTCCTCCGCGCACCTGCATCAGACGGTAAAGAACGCGTCGGGTCTGACGCGCTTCAGCATCGACTTTCGCACGGTGCACCTCGCGGACCACGAAGCCGGAAAGGGCGCCGTCAACGTCGACAATAAGTCGCGTGGCTGCTCTCTGCAGGACTACCTGGTTCCCGCGAAGTGACGACGTGATGCGCATCCCGGCGCATTGAATAAAGCGTTGAATCAAACGACTGGGAGGGCGCGACCTCAAATCGCTCTCTCCCTTTCGTTTTTAGCCGTACTGCTACTAATCTATGTAGCAAGGAGGGGCTGAAGAATGGCGGGCGAGAGTGGGTATCCAAAATCACACTCGGCATTCTCTCCGAAAAACGGTTTTTTTTCGGAGTGTCGATTCCCCAAATCATTTGTCTGGCATACGTCTCCGGTCTTTTAGGGTCTTAGTGGTATCGAAAACCTGAAAGGCGTCGCAGGCAGGGCGTTTTGGGACTTTTACGCTCCGAAAAATCCCGGGTTTTCGGAGAGAGGTACACGGCGCAATTCGCAACTGGTCAAAGTGCCACATCAAAAGCACCTATTCTATTCATACATATAGTATCTTGGCAGCCAACCAGCTGAAATTGAGGGTTTCAGAACTCTTGGACATTCGG
>JAVLKG010000007.1:0-362495 GCA_032128875.1 Candidatus Melainabacteria bacterium 17Bon1m | reverse complement strand
GTCGAAAAGCGAAAATGGCAGAGGTTTTAGCTCGTTCTTTTGAGCAGGACCTGCTACATGGTTTAGTGAAGTCATACATAACCGTTGTCGCGCAAGAAACAAACCCGCGACTCATGCGGGTTCTCTCAGCGATCAAAGTCTTAGTACTTGCCTTGACTATTTCTAAAAAGTCGCGGATTAACGTTTTGCACGCTACCAAAACCGCGATGCGGCGCCGATCCCCAGGCGTTCCCCGTCGGGTGCGGCTTGTTCAACACATTACGGCTGACGCCCCAGGTTGCGCTCTTTTGCTTGACGTGTCTCAGCAAAGCCCAACGCACGCGGCCTATTGTACCGTCCGGAAGATTTTCCATTTGCAGGAGCCAGGTGTCGTTGTTATCAACATCTATCGCGCAAACCTTCTCGTTGTCGGTCGCCAGCAAAACTCTCCGAAGCCCGTTTACCATTGGAAGGTTGACAGGTACTTCTTTTATCTGTCCATTCACCTTTATGTTCACCACCGGTGACTTGGCTCCAAATTCGAACGCCGCAGGCTCACCCTTGACCAAAAGCGGCTGCCAGCGCCCATTCGCATTGCCGACATTAGTGCCCAGCTCCGCTGTCTCAAGGCACGTCATTTCAGCAAAGCAGTCATGAATAGTGCTAGAAATCGCCTCCTTCTCACAGCGCAGTAGTACCGGATCTGAATCATCAGTAGCTACTCTCGAATAAAAAGTGATGTTTTGGTCAACGACGCGAGCTTGGTGCAAGTTTGTATGCGCGTGCAGAGAAGCAACATCCATTCTCGCCTTACCGCTCAACAAGTCTCCAACCTGTCTTTGAGCTGCTAACTTGTATGGATTGCTCGGGTCATGCTGATCAAACATAGCAATAGCCGATTTGAGAAGAGCCATCGACTGGTCAAATTTCCCTTGCATCATCAAGCATTTCGCTTCGAAAAAATTGCACTCTGCACGATACTTCTCATAGCCATTATCGAGCTTGGCAGCAGCAGCTTTGAACAATGATTCTGCAAGAGCATAATTGCGCTTATCCAAGGCCGCCATTCCTTGCTTGTAACCGTCAAATTCGCTCAGCCTGAAGTCAACCACTTCGGTCTTACCTTGCAGCAAGAAGCGCTTGCCTGACGACGCAGAAGGAGAATCGGATGAGGGCGCACTCAAAACAGGATCTGTGGCCGGCGCTGTGGATTCTGGTTGCGGTGGCGCAGATTCGCTCGCGGGCGCAGAATTAGCGACCGACGGGCTAGGTTCAGAAGCTTTAGACGGACTCTCTTCAGGGGCAACTTTCTTAGCAGCTTTGCGCTTCTTGCGTACTTTCGGCTCTTCTGGCGTCTCAGGAGATACAGAAGCACTTGGCGCAGGCGGTGCAGCCTGAGCGGGTTCTGGAATCACAAACGGCACGCGCTTCGGAAGTTCAAAAGGCAAACCACTCTCATTTGCAAAGGCACTTTGTCCGCAACAAGCAAGAAACAGCACAACCACGCCTGAGCCTAACAGCAGGCTTGCCGCCGGCCGAATTGCAATTTTGTTTATGGGTGTCGCTGAACTAGTCATTTCTCTTCTCTTATGCCCCCATTTTAGCCATTCTTTCGCATATGCGCTCAAGTGTTAGTTATGTTTGCCGCCCCGTTTAGGTTATGATCTTCACTTACTCGCAAGGTACAAAACAGGTAAAAATTTGAACGGCTTTTGTCGATTTTTTATGCCCGCTTTGCTCATCAACAGCCTGATTAGCGCGCCCACCGATGCTGCAACCAAGGCAAGCCCGAAAGGCTGGATGCTCGAACAAAAACATGCAGCCAATGGACACCAAACCATATATGTTTTCCCGGAAAAATTACGCGTGGAAAACACCGACATTGGCAACACCTTAATTGCAGATGAGCAAAGCGGAAAGGTTTGGGTTTTCAGTGACAGGCGCAAGTTAGCGAGCTGCGTCGACTGGAATCGTTTTGAGCACAGTTTTTCAAAGATGATGCAAGTTGGTGGTGAAAACACTTCCAAGCTCAGCTGGAAACTGTCGAAAGAATCAGAAAAGACTACTGTTGCCGGCTTAGCTACTCGCGCTTACAAAGCGAGCGATGAAAAACTGTATTTCAAGGGTGGCGGCGGCGGATTCATGTCCGGCGGAAGTAAACATGTAAAAGTAAGCTACACCTCTTATATCGCTGAAACAATTGCTATCTCGCCTCGCAACTGCAAAGTTCTCGCCGAGATGCAGACGATGGCCGTGCTCGGTGGCGTGCCGCTTCGTGGAACAGTTCATAGAGAAGGTCGTGTGAGAACCGACCTCGACACGATAAGCGCCAAACAAGTTCCAAACGACAACAGACTCTGGACTGTTCCAAAATACAAACTTGCCGCTTCAGTCGGTGACGTCACCAACGTAACTGATGAGGGATTTATTCAAGACCTGCTCGGGAAGCCATAGAAGGACCATTTAAGCGAAACGTGTGTGCATGCCATGCATGTCCCGGTCGAAAGGAAACGCTGAGAGAAACCGGAACCAGAAATCAGGAAATAGCAGCGCAATGATACTGGGCAAAAACGGCAAGTGGATGTGGCTAAGCTCGAAAGCGGCTTGCATGGGTGATGTACTTGAAAAATCCCCACAGACTGTTATCGACAAGTTTGTACTGGTCACTTCGCTGGACAGCGGCTTGGTGATTCTGAATGAACAACAGTTGAACCAAGGCTGGAAGTACGCAGTAAACGAAACACACAATCCAGACTTTAAAGACCAACCCCAACGCAGAGGGATTTTTTCTCTCAGCCCGAGAGTTTCAAACCCTTCAGACATTCCCAGAGATATCTGCCACGGCAATATGTACGACGAGTGGTACGTTTTCAATTCTGCGCCAAAGATCGAATCAGCGGAAGTGTTTATCAACTGGGGCGGATTCGGGTTTTCCGTCGGGCATGTTGGACTCCACAAGATGGAATCCTGCACGTTCGAAGAACGGTTTTGGGATCAACTGAACGTTATCAATCCATTCGCGTACATGGCAGACAATGGCACATTGCTTTTCGCGACCGCCGACGGGAATTTGTATGAACAAGTTGTGCTCGCGGTTCAAGACGAAGAACGAGCAGTGGAAACGGCGTGCGACGCAAGAAGCACACTGGGCGAGAGCTAAGCCGCCTCTAATTAGCACTTAGCGCGGGCGGCGAAAGCTATTTGTTTCCCTAATTACTAAAAACAGCCTAAGAGTTTCACTTGATTACACTCTCAATGGTACGCTGGCATGTCTTGCACACCCGCAACCTCCGAAGATAACCATGCCGTTGCCTGGCTTGACCAGCCTGTTTGAACCGACCATGTTCGCCCAATGGGGATTGAACGGGCTCGTGCTCGTCTGCCTGGCATGCTGGGGCGTTTGGGGTATCTTCGACAAGAAGGCTTTGCACTTCGCATCGAACCGCGACGTTTTGTTCGCGATGTTAGTCTGCCAACTGCCGCAACTACCGCTCTGCCTGTGGATGTTGAACGCGTTCCATCCAGGTTGGCAAGCGAGCGGCCCCCTAATCTATTATTGTGCAATAGGTGCCGTCTTTTACGTCATCAGCATGATCAGCTATGTGACAGCGATGTCGCGGGCGGAAGCAGGTTTTGTCCTCGGCTTCACCGCTGGATATCCGCTTGTAGCGCAGATCTTGGCTGTTTTTATCCTGGGCGAAAAACTCGTGCCCGGACTAATGTTCGGTGGCGCACTGATTGCCGCCGGTGTGTTCTCGGTTGGTTTGACCGGTGAGAAACAAGAAAAGAGTAAAGACAAAATCGTTTTAGATGATCGTCAACTTGTTCTGGAAAACTTGCGAAGAGCCAGCGCTGCTGAACCGTTTCCCTTCAGCACCCCATCGTCAGACCGAGGCGGTGTTGCTGTCCTCGAAAGACCTGTAGAGACTGCAAACCTTACCGTTCACACCATAAAAGCTCCTGAGAAGGTCAAAGAAAGCTCCTTCTCCAAATTTGTTGTTCCTGTCTGTGTGGCTCTCGCCACACTCACGTGGGGCATCAAGGGATTGTTCGACAAAATCGCTGTCGGCATGGCGCCACCGCTGGTGGTGTACTTCGTGGAATTGGTTTTGAACCTCACCACATTGGTTCCGTTCTGCTTGTATTTCTTGATTGCGAAAAAACGCCCGCAATTGCAAGCTCCACAAGCCTGGCTTTTCACCGGACTCTCAACACTTACTCTCGCGATCGGTGGCTGGTCATATCTCGCAGCGCTCGGCATGGCAAGCGCGTCTTATGTAATCACCATTACTGGTTGCTACCCGCTGCTCATGTACGGCTTCACGATTCTTTTCCTCAAAGAACGTTTTAACGCCACCCGCTTGCTAGGAATTGCACTCATTGTCCTCGGCGGCATCTGCGTCCAGCTCACGCAGCACTAAGGCTAATAGGCTTTACCCCAAAGTTTTTCTCAAGCAGTTGTGAGAGAATCGCATATATGCTGAGTCGCAGATATGCGGTGTGATAGATGACCGACGAACGAAAAGACTCATGGTTCAACAGGCTGACAAAAGCTGCGCGCAAACTCGCTCCGGACAAAGATGTCGAGCGCGCATATGATCAGCTCAAACTATTTCACGAAGCCTGCAATGCAGCTGTTCTTGATGCGATGAGCGCGCAAGCAATGATCGAAAGGGACATTGAAAAAAGCTCTTCAGAGATTGAGACATGGGAAGAGCGCGCGAGGCTCGCGCTTGAGCAAGACAATGAGCAACTGGCGTTGCAGAATTTGCAGCGCAAGGTGTCCTACATGCATTCCAACCTGGAATTCCAATCGCAATTGCCTCTGCTGAACCAAAGACGCCTGCACCTGAATTCACGCCTGGAGTCAGTTAATATCATCATCCACAGGCTTCTAATTCTCAAAGATTTACTGAGCGCCATGCCTCTGCCAACAACCTTACGAGAGCAACTGCTTGGCGCGATTAAAAACTTCATCGATGAACTTCCGAATTTTGCTATCGATGAGAAACAGGCCGGTCCGAGTTTTAATACAGCAGTGCAAATTGCAGAACAAAGGATTTCAAAACTGGAGCAGCAGATCGCGCATTGTGCTCAAAAGTTCATTGAACAAGAACCGCAGCACGCCGAAAGCTTCGCCGCAATTGTGAAAGTACAAATTGCTGTCACTGAAACGACCATAGCAAAAGCCAACGAACACTTATCTGTTCAACGCGCGATAAAAGAACAACGCGAGACCGAAAAGAACGAGGACTCCGCGTGGGAAGCACAGCAGTTAATTTGGAGCGACGAAAAAAGTATTGAATCTCTGAACGCAAGCCTGCAAGCACTGCGCTCGATACTACAACCAACGACACAGCCGGCAAGCTAGCCTCTACCTAATCAGTTCCAGAAGCTCCCATGATTGCGATGTAGATGATGGTGCGAGCCGGGCAAAAACACGAAGGCACCGGGATCGCTTATCAATCCCGGTGTTGAGGACAATCTCGTTGTGAGTGTTATCTATGCGGATAGCGACGATCATCATGTCGACGGTCATCACGGCGCCGCTCGTCTTTCTTATCATTGTGATGTTCAATGATTTTTCCGATTCCAAATCCAATCACAGCGCCGATGGCTACATCTTTAGGATCGATCCCATCACGATTTCCTCGACGACCATCACGACCACCTCGGTTTTGCTCTTCATAGATATTGGAGAAATCAATTTCGCCTGCCGGTAAAGACCGAACAACATCGTTTCCGCGGCGATCTTGCCCCAGGTACTTTTGAACAGTGATGACTTCGCCACCATGCATTGGGCGAGATTGCAAGTCATCACCCACACCTGGGCGTTCATACTCTCGAGTCATGCTTACCAACCTAGCAAATTCTGTCTCCGGCAGCCGAATCGAATCCTGGCGCAATTTCTCAGCCACCAGCTCGCCGCCACCTCTGTCGAGGTCCTGCGCCATTCTGTAAGCCTTTTCTTCAATAAAATCGCGACCCATTTGAATTACCTCAGCTCGCCACCTGTAGAGCAATTCATATAATTTCCACGTGGCACCTACGTGTCAAAAAGACGAATAGGTGGGATTTACCTATTGTCGTTCTGCACCCATAGCAAGCGGCTCAAGAGAGTGTGGTCCTTGCCTTTCCTGCGGCGTAGCCAAGCCCGGTCCTTTTGTATGCATCGCCTGCACCAATAGTCGCAAAATCTGCAAATACGCGCCTGCAAGAATCAGAACGAACACGAGAGGTTGCGGCTGGAGTAGGTTGAACGCAAAAATCAAGAAATAGCAAGTGATAGTCACCCAAAGCATCGCTGAAAGACCGCCGAGGTTGGGCATCTCCAACTTTCTCAATTTCCATAAACCGAGCAGTCCGATGGCCGCGCCGGAAAGATCGTAAAAGAGCAGATGGGGCTCAATGATGGGCATCGCAAGAAATGAAAGGGTGAGAGCTAACAAGAAAAACTGTTTTTTTTGCATGCTTTTACAAGCCCTAGCACCAACGTACAAGGTTGCAAAAGCTACAACTGCAGCCGCCGTATAGCAAACAATCTTTGCCATATCACGAAACTCAACAGGCATATTCAGAATTGAAAGAGCCGGCAGGGATGTGTAGATGAACGTTCGATGCAATAAATGCGGGTCGAAGAAATAAAGCTCAGCGAGCTTAAGTCCATGAATCCACGGCAGCAACACATTAGGAGTGGAGAGGAACAAGAATGTAATCCAGAACGCCACACCAAGCAGCAGTCCTGGCAATATTTTCTTGTTTCGCCAGAAAACAAAAGCCGCAAAGAGCCCCGCAATTATCAGGTATTTGGGATTGAGGAAGGTGATGGATAAGCACAAGCCCGATAACACCGACCTGTTTCTAAGCGCCAACCAAAACCCAAGACACAATGGCAATACACCAAAAATCAGCCCCTGCTGCCCAAACTTGATCATCATGAACCAGGGCGCAAAACAAAAGCAAAAGAGAAATGCATCTATAACACGCAAGCGGAAGGGCTTCGCCACCATTGCAGCAATTGCCAGGGTGGCGGCTCCATTTAAGATTTGCCAGATTAGAAGGGCGGAATCAACACGGAGGATTGAAAGATATGAAAATAGAAATGCATTCAAGGGTGAGTATTGCCACACGGGATATGACCCCACGGGCAGTGCGCTCAATAATTCATGTGCTATCCGTGGAAACGAGCTTCCAACGTAGGTTGTTGCAGACATTGACGGATAAAGCAGGTGAATATTTCCCGTCTGAGCAATCTTTCCAGCGACATAGCAACTGTTAGCAAAATCTGTTGCTTCCACCAAATCAAGTCGATGAAAATCTACCCACAAGAGCCACCAAATCATTGCCGTACACAACATTACGGCTGCAGATCGGAGCAGCCAGATCAGTTTCAAATTCACGCGGGATGCCTACAGCTACCTAAATGTGACGACGCAGTTGCGTGACATAAAGACACACAAAGCGCACCATAACCTATCGGTAACTTTTAAGCCATCTTTGGAATTTTCCACCCATCGCACATGTACATCTTCCTCGTTCGAAGAACAAGCGCCCCTGTCCTAATTAAGTTTCGTCTGTACACCCAAAATTCCAGAGACACAAGAGTTTACTCATTGTCATATGCTTTCTAATCGGCGCTAAAAATCACAGTATCCTCAAAGTTCGTTCGCCCCCATTTGACTATTTCATGCAAAACGGGCGTAAGGGTTTTACCTCTTTCGGTTGGCGAATAAGTCATTCGAAGACGATGAGTACTGTAGGGTGACTTTTCAATCAATCCTGCTTTTTCAAGCTTGTGCAGACGGTCGGTCAAAACACTTGTGGAAATACGCTCGGGAGAAGCGAGAAACTCTTCGAATTTTGATTTATTGAGAAAGAGCAGATCGCGCAGCACTACAAGCGTCCACTTATCACCGATTAGATCTAGTGTGCAAGTGATTGGACAATCAGATCGACGCTGCATCTAATTAATTACCTCTTCAAACGACCCTTCGCGCAACCTAAAACCTTCTCTTCTACACACGCTCAATGACGGCTGAAATACTTTGACCTTCAGCGACGCACAAAGTTACGCATCCAATCTGTTTGTCTTCTTTCTCTAGCGCTGTAAGAAGAGAAACCAACAATATCGAGCCGGTCGCGCCAAGTGGGTGACCGAGCGCTATTGCGCCACCATTGATGTTTACTCTGTTAGGGTCGAGTTTTAAATTTCGAATCGTTTGCAGAGGAACAACCGCAAAGGCTTCGTTTATCTCCCATAGGTCAATGTCATTCGGCAACATCCCGCACTCTTTAAGAACCTGATCGCAACAGGCAGAAGGTCCATTTAGCATAACGACAGGATCGCTTCCTTTTGCCACGACCTTCAAGATACGTGCACGCGGTTTTACCTTAGATTGCTCGATAAAACTCTCGCCGGCGACAAGCACGGCAGACGCTCCATCAGCGATTCCACTGGAATTACCAGCCGTGTGAAATGGTCCAAACTTATCGAGTGTCTTACCGTCTCCAATGACTCCTGCAGCCATCAACTGTTCTTCCAAAGCAGCAAACGCAGGCTTTAGCTGACTCAAGCCATCCATGGAAGTATCAGGTCGAATGTGATCATCGCGAGTGAGAAGAGGCGCCCCCGCTTCATCTTTGACCAGCGCATAGGCAGACTGAAAATAGCTTTTCTGTGCTGCAGCAAATGCCTTACGGTGCGAATGAAGCGAGAATTCGTCCAACTCTTCACGGGTAAATCCATCAGTCGCGGCGATGTAGTCAGCACTAATTCCTTGCGGAACTTGAATCAACCTCTTGCGCAATTCATCGTTATTGCCGTCCATAAAACCGCCATCGCTAGCCATTTTGACTCGCGACATGCTTTCGACTCCACCAGCCAATGCAACAGAATTCGTTCCAGACGCCACCAATGCAGAAGCTAAATTCACGGCTTGCAGTCCAGATCCGCAGCACATGTTGACGCTGGACGCGCTAACAGACCAATCGAGCCCGGCCGACAAAATTGCATTTCTTGCAATGTTGGCTCCCTGATCATTTACTTGCGACACACATCCGAAAAAAGCCGTCTCCGCCTTCGGCAAAACTTCGGGTTGCCGCTCTGCGAGCGCCTGCAAGCAGGATACTACTAGTTGTTGTGGGTGGATGGTCGTGTAAGCACTGACACCTTTTTTGACGCTAGCCCTGGGAGTGAATACTCCGTCAATCACGTATGAATTCATGGTTTTTCGCGCCTCGCAAGCGCAAATAATTGGGATTCCATTTTCAACAAACGAACTAAAAACTCCGCCGTGGTCTCAAACTTTTCTACAGGTTTTCTACAATCTCATTGTAACACCTAACTTGCAAGTTAGAAGTTATACTTCAGCAATCGCTATTTGCTGAATTTCTGTCGCCTACTATTAGCTGTAAGTTTTGGCACGCAGCAAAGACAATTTGGTAACTGCTCAAACCATAGAGATCTGAGTGGTCTGAATAGGATGGAATTGGACCTATATAGAAACGAAAAGCGTGCCGCAGGTTGTTAGAAAAACGTGGCGCCCGATCGCATATCTACAAGGCCCGCAAATCGAAACAGGCGGGGGAATTATGAGCATTTGGAAATGCATTTGTAGCAGTTGGAATTAGCTAATAGATTGCTCAAGTGTCTCAAAATACCCAGACACATGTAATCGAGTTCACGTTCGGAAAAGATTGAAACAGTTAGCTGCTCATGCGGTTTTCCAAGAAACTTTGGAAATTCGAAATGTTGCATCGCATATATTTTTGATGCCAACTCTATTTGCGAACGTCAAAACTGATTAAGCACGTCTAGCCGCCGAAGGTGTGCTTGACATAAACACGGCCACTTCACACTGTGTTATACATTGAATTGCTGGTATCAAATTTGGTTTCACTAACGATTTCTTACTAATTTCTCAAACGTGAATTTTCCTCAAACCCTTCTTAATTACTGGCAATCTCGGAGCTACTCGCCGAGCGGAAATCAAGACGCACCGCCAATTCTGCGCGTCAGACTACACTCAATGAATAGCGAAGCAGTGAGCCACGAAGGGCACGACAGCAGTACGCCATGCGACTGCGGAAGGACACCAAAGCAATTTGAAAGTTTATGTTCTTCGCAAACAGATCGCACCACCGGTAGAGTCAACCTCGATTGGATTCCCGGCGAACTTTTGTACGACTGACCGGCCTTTAGACCGACGGTTAAACGACCAAACAGTCCCTAGAAGTTCGATTTAGGCCTCTGAAGCTTTTTACCCAAGTGCTTGGCTTGCACGCAATATGAGTAAGAACTGAGTCTTCCCAGACTCAGTTTTTGCTCTTTTTTGCGCCTTGTTTTGAGCAATAACGAAGGCCATAGCCATTGCCATCGCAAAAAAATCCAAGACAAAAACCAACTCTACCCTGGATGCCAAGGCGTACATTCAATCAGCAAACCGATTGCCGCAATTAGCACCGGGCCACTTTTCGCCGCGTAAAGGAAGCCTGCATGAGTTGCTTTACGTTCTTTGATTACGCCCGACTTAAGTTGTTTTGCTCAGTCACTCAAGATCTAGCACCGCCTGGCCATAATGCTAAAACCATTGCGTGACAAAGGTTTCGCGCAGCAGAAAGATGACAAGATATGCTAGCTCTGCTGAAGCTGTGTGATCTGTGTTTATTAGCATTCGATCTTTTTAGGCTTATGACATCAAGAATACAGAAGTCTCTTTTTTATAGAATCTCGAAGCACTTTTGTTTCTTACCTGTTTTAAAACCAAACCCATCAAGTCCATCTGACCTTTGATCTTGGTTACTTATTTCCGTGTCTGCGCGCAAGCGCGACATGTGATTTGAAGTGCTTATCGCTTTACCAGATGTGTGTTTCAAAGAAAGGTTTCTAACCACGTTGCCTTTCTTGAAACTCATAGTTCCGAACTACACCGCTCTAGTTTTTAGCGACGCATTGTTTGCGAACCTGAACCTGGCGGTGCATTGCATGAGCGTTCTGCGAACCGGTTGACGCGTATCTGCGTTCTTCAGGATTGCAGCGCTTGCCGAATCGGTTGCCTGCTGGTGTGGAGATGAGCTGTCGTCTTCGTTTCTACTTCCCAACGCCTAAAAACCAGGGATTCTCAAAATGACAAGCCCAAATGAAGCAGACCTCGTTCTGCGTTCTAGCGAAATGGGCGAGCTGAATGTGGTCTTCGGAAGCGGAGGGAGCAAAGCGGTTCTGGCTGGTGCCGGAGCCATCGTTGCCCTTCAACTCGCCGGACTGAAAAACTTTGCCACCATCGGAGGTGCTTCTGGCGGGTCGATACCCGCAGCACTTCTGGCAAGCGGAGCAGATGCCACGCAGATTCTGTCGCACGCGTTGCAGACGGATTTCTCCAGCCTGCTCACGCCAAAGACCGGCAAGCTCGGACAAGTTCTCGCACTCCTCATGAAGTATCGCTATGAGCAGACTCGCCCGGAAAACGGCGTTTTCTCTAGCGAGAAGCTGGGGACTTTCGTCAGCACCGTCACCAAGACGTGGCCTGACAAATACTGGACAGTCGCCAGTGCCGATCGTGGCTATGTGGTGTTCACCAAAAACGGTGCTCATCACATGGGTCTCGGCACGCACCCGCTGCACGTGGCCAACGAGCCCGTGCCTGTGGGTATGGCTGTTCGCGCTTCCTGCGCCATTCCCGGCGTGATCGATGCGGTCGCCTTCAAAGGCGAGCCGCTGTGGGACGGGGCCTTCACCGAGTTCGGTGAGTGCCCAGTCGACTTGCCGCCGCGTTATTTCGGCGTCAAGAAATCGGACATCTTCGCCATCGACATCAGCGAAGAGATCATCAAGAAAAATCGGTGGCTACGCATGCTCTTCCACATCTTTTGCGGCGGAAAGTGCGTGTCCATCGATGCAGTCCATCCCGAAGAAAAGGACGGCTTGATGCTCGCTCAGCCGATGATTCGTGGATTTCACGCCATGGAGTTCACGCTCAATCTCGACCAGAAATGGCACGCAGTAGTCGAAGGGTTCATCTCCACGGTGGACGCTCTCGAACGCGGCAAACGCATCCCGGTAGAAAATCGGGACGCTCTCCTTAGGCTGCGCCGCAACCTTGCCGCCATCGACATCAAGTCGATTCGCAAGCGCTGCTTCGCTCGCCAAGTCGAGGGTGTCTTCCTGAAGGAAGCCCCTCATATCCTCCCTTAAGTGCGGAAATGTGAAAAACTTGAGGAGACAATAATATGAGCTTCAAGAAAACCATTCTCAAGTTCTTGCTCTACCCTCTGGCTTACCGGTACGTCAAAATGCCGGGACAGAGCTATCGGGGTCGCCTGCCGTCTTTCGGACGGCCGCAAGAATTGCTGCGCGCGCGGCTGACTGAGCACGTCGAAACGCTGGCGGTTCAGATCGGTGAGCGCAGCATCGGCAACTACGCCGGCATGCTCAAGGCTATCGACTACATCGAGCGCGAGTTCAAGGGACTCAATCTCGAGGTCGAGCGTCAGAACATCGAGTTCGATGGCAAGGTAATGCCGAATCTGATCGTCGAAATCAAAGGCAAGAAGCGCCCTGATGAAATTGTTGTGGTCGGTGCTCACTATGACACCGTCAACAACACTCCCGGAGCGGACGACAACGGCACCGGCGTCGCCGCCATGCTGGAGTTGTGCCGCGCCTTCTGCCGCCGATCCGCTGCCAATGCTCCCGACCGCACAATTCGCTTCGTGGCTTTTGCCAATGAAGAGCATCCGGGCGGCACCTGGGACCAGATGGGCAGTTTTGCCTATGCGAAACGCTGCCGTGAGCGCAACGAGAACATCGTTGGCATGCTCTCTCTGGAGATGCTCGGCGTTTACTCGACCGAGCCCAACTCCCAGCACTACCCGAGCCCGTTCAACCTGTTCTATCCGACCGTCGCCAATTTCCTGGCTTTCGTCGGCAACGCCAAGGGTCGCAGTTTTGTGCGCCGCTGCGTTGAGGTGTTCCGCAAACATGCGGGACTGCCTTCCGAAGGTGTCGCGGCGCCGTCCTTCGCCAAGGACGCCGGTCGCTCGGACCACTGGGCTTTCTGGCAGCATGGTTACGATGGTGTGATGGTCACCGACACGTCCAACTTCCGTTACCCGCTCTACCACACACCCAAAGACACCATCGATCGCCTCGACTTCACGCGTATGACGCTGGCAGTCGACGGCATCATGTACGTAATCGAGGATATGGCAACGCTATGACGAAACCCATCATCGGCTTGAATGTCGATGTGGACGTCACAAAGCCGGAACAGGTGCGCGTCGCGCGTGCCTACTACGAAGCGGTGGAGAAGGCGGGCGGCATTGCGGTGCTGATTCCGCCTTCAAAACCCGCTGCAATGCGGCGCATTCTGGACCGGCTCGATGGCGTCCTCCTCATCGGCGGACGTGACTACAATCCCGAGCTTTACGGCGGCGAACAGGACGAAACTGTGGCACTGCTCCACCCGGACAGGGTTAAGTTCGACCTGGCGCTGGCCAAAGAAGCTATCAAGCGCAATCTCCCAGTCCTCGGAATCTGCGGAGGCCTCCAGCTGATTAACGTTGCGCTAGGAGGTTCGCTTATCATCGACATTCCGAAGCACCTCGCCTCGCTTGCAAACTGTGCGGTCAGAGCGAACATCAAGCACCGGGCAAACGAAGGTGAACCACGCGCCACTCACTCGGCGATGGTCGCCCGGGACAGCAAGCTGTTCTCCATCTATGGCTCCGTCATTGCTCAGACGGTCAGCTCCCACCATCAGGCGGCGCTCAAATTGGCGCGCTGGCTGAAGGCAACTGCCCATGCGGAAGATGGCATTATCGAAGCGGTAGAACATCTCCGCAAACGATTTGTCATCGGCGTGCAATGGCATCCGGAGCGCGACTTCGAAGGCAATAGGCGGCTCTTCAAAGTGTTTGTCACGGCGTGCAAAAGCACACCGGTGAAAACTTCCACGCCCGGCGCATCGCGTCGTCGCACGAAGTAATCTCCAAATCGGTTGCTCGCAATAATGCGGGCACGAGCCCTGACACTCGGATAAATGAAACATCCCTTCCTGAGTAGGGGAACCGCATGCGGTTCCCTGAAAGGGCTGCGCATGCGCAGCCCTACAGGATGGTTTCACCCTAAGGACTCCTCACATGTCTGATCAAAAACAAGGCTCCGCGCCCGGCGGCATTTTTGCCAACGCCGCGCCCGGAGCGAAAGGTGCACTATGGCTGCTCCTTGCAATCAATCTCTTCAACTGGATTGACCGGCAAGTTCTGGCTGCCGTTGTGCCGAATATCAGAGAAGAATTCTTTGCACCTGGCGCTGAGCCCGGTCCATTCGTGCAGGGGCTGCTGAATTTCTTCGGCGGCTTCCTCGGTGGTCATCCGGAAAACGCCATGATTGGCCTTCTGGCGATGGCATTCATGGTCACCTACATGATCACGGCACCTATCTTCGGCGCCCTCAATCTCAAGCGATGGTGGATCATCGCCTTCGGTGTCATCCTCTGGAGTCTCGCCTCAGGCGGCTCCGGACTGGCGACCACCTTCGGCGTGCTGCTCCTCACACGATGCTTCGTCGGCATCGGTGAAGCAGCATACGGTCCTATCGCCCCCGCGATGCTCTCCGATATCTTCCCGCTCAACGTGCGCGGCAAGGTGATGGCGTTCTTCTACCTGGCCATTCCGATCGGCGCTGCCCTCGGTTTCATCCTGGGTGGGCAGGTCGCGGCGCATCTCGGCTGGCAATGGGCGTTCTACCTCGTCGTTCCGCCCGGCGTTCTGCTCGGTATCTGGTGTCTCTTCATGAAAGAGCCCACCCGCGGCGGCGCGGACAACCTCGTCCAACAGTCGAAGAAGAAGATGTCCCTCAAGGACTACGCCGGCATCCTCAAGATTCCGTCCTTCCGCTTCGACACGCTCGGCATGGCAGCGATGACCTTCGCCATGGGCGGCATCTCTTTCTGGATTCCGTCCTACATCCACGAATATCGCGGTGTGGAAAACCTCGCTCAGGTCAACTTGATCTTCGGCGGCATTCTCGTCGTAGCAGGCATCGCCGGCACCGTATTCGGTGGCTGGATCGCCGACAAACTGCGCGATCGTTTCAAGGGTGCATACTTCCAGGTCTCGGCAGCAGCGATGCTGGTGGGCTTCCCGCTCTGGATCGCGGCGCTCTACACGCCGTTTCCCTATGCGTGGGGTCTCATCTTCGGCGCCTGCTTCTGCCTCTTCGTATCGACCGGTCCTTCCAACACTATCCTCGCCAACGTGACGCATCCTGCGATGCGTGCCTCCGCATTCGCGCTCAACATCCTCATCATTCACGCGCTCGGCGACGTGATATCACCGATGGTGATTGGCGCAGTTGCGGACAAAACCGGCAGCATGAACACAGCCTTCCTGGTGGTGTCCGGCGCCATCCTCCTCTCGGGCGTTCTCTGGCTGTGGGGCGCTCGCTACCTGGCCGCCGACACCGCCAAGGTCGCCAATGCAACAGGCGAGCCGGAGGGCAAATGAATGAAACTGCCCGAGGTGACAGGCAAACTGACTGTTTGGGAACTCTTCGTCGAAACGTGGCGCAACATCACCCGCCACGAGGTGCTGACACGCACTTCGGCAATCGCCTTCAGCTCAATGATGGCGTCGGTTCCCTTCCTTATCCTCGCGCTGACCGCCTTCATCTACTTGCTCCCGAATCTCTCGGGAGCTTCAAATGGAGTAGATTTGGGCATCGGCAATCTCACGCCCGAGCAGGTGCGAGAGTTTTTGCTGACTCTCTTTCCGCCCGACATAGCCAATGTGATCACCGATCAGATCACACACATCCAGGAGCAGCCACCAATCGGGCTGGTTTCTATCAGCATCGTGGTGCTGCTCTGGATGGCGTCGGCAGTTTTCGTCGACATCATGGATGCTCTCAACAAGATCTATGGTGTGAAGGAAACGCGCCCGTACTGGCACGTGCGGCTATGGGCGATTCTCATCACCATCATCCAGATGGCGATTGGGCTCGTAGCGTTGATCGTTCTTCTGGCATGGCCGCAGATTTTGAGCCTGTTTCACATCACCGGTGACACGGCTTACTACGTGACCATCGTAAAGTGGATAGTCGTGCCGGCTACCGTCATGGGCAGCATGGCACTGATTTTCCGTATGGGACCGGCTTCTCATCAGCGTGGACGCTGGGTGACGCCGGGCAGTGTTTTTGGCACCATCGTTTTTCTGGGTGCCACGCTGCTCTTCCGCGAATACGTGCTGACCTTCGCCTCGTACAACCGCATCTACGGCTCGCTGGGCGGGGTTATGGCTCTGATGTTCTGGTTCTGGCTCTCGAGCCTTGTTCTCCTGGTTGCCGCCGAGATGAACAAGGTTATAGAGTATGCGGTGACGAGAACGAAAAGTAAAAACGGGGCACCGAATGAAGTTGCCGGCGGCAGGGAGGCTCAGGTGTTGGAAACTGACGATCGGACAGTGGCAGGACCGCAAGGTCAGGCTAATGCCGTCGAGCAGCAAACCCCTTTGCGCACCGGAGACACCGGTGTAACTCCGACACAGGCAGCTTCTGCAGAAGTCGCAAAACCGACCGGCAACGGCGGGCGAACCAGTCCGGAAAACGGACAGCCCTGCACTGCAAACGGGCAATCGGTCACCAACGGGCAAACCGCAGCGCCAAAAGCTGATGGCGAGCCCGTGGAAAAGGACAACAAGGGCGCCTAAACGCACCCGCTTTCCGAAGGGACAACCTGGAATGACAATAGCCTGGATCGCTCTAACCCTCATGGCATGGGGCGTGGCGGGCATCTTTGACAAGAAGGCGGTAGAATCGGCGGAGCCGCGTGCGGTTTTCGTCACCTTCCACCTCTTTCTTGGAGTGGTCGCGCTCGTGCTTGGTGTGTCCATGCCCTGGATCTATCCGGACTGGCACATCGGCACGGGCGTCATCATGTGGGAAGGTCTGAATGCGGTGGCGGCGATGGTGGCGTTTCTCGCCTACTATTATGCGATGAGCAAAACTCAGGCATCTTGGGTTTTGGGCATCACAGCCGGCTATCCGATAATCGGGCAACTTCTCTCCACTCCGCTCACGGGCGAACCGTTCAAAATCTCCGCAGTCGCAGCCGCAGCCCTCGTCAGCGTTGGCGTGGCTCTGATTGGCTGGTCAGGTGGAGAAGAACAAAAGAAGATGACCAAGCACGACAAGCTCGTGCTCATCTTCTGCGTGGTGTTGTCGACACTGCTCTGGGGATTGCTCGGCATCTTTGAAAAACGCGCCCTTGAGTTCGGCCGCCCGTTCGAAACGTACTTCGCGCAGGCCTGCTGGAAAACTGCACTGGTCGTCTTAATCCTTATCTTCTTCAGGAAATACGGCTACCAAACAGCTTTCCGCACACCCGGCGCCTGGAAATTCTCCTGGCTTTCAGCCGCAGGTGTCACCGCGGGTAATATCGCGTATATCTTAGCGCTCACCAATTCGACCGCTGGATACGTGATTACGATGACCGCCGGCTACCCGCTTGTGATGTACGTCTTCGCGCTCACGTTCCTGAAGGAAAAACTCAATGTCGTTCGCGCAATCGGTATCTCGCTCATCGTGCTCGGCGCGGTGGTGATGGAACTGATTCAATGAAAACGATTTTTGCTGACGAAGCAAACGAGTAAGACGAAAAGCCTGGGAGCCGCATGCTCTCAGGCTTTTCTCTCTCACTCCATAGCTACTATACGCTTTCATATCACAAAAAACCGAGCCCGTGAAAATTGCGCCACACCAGTAACTACGAAAAATCCCAGGTTTTCGGAGTGCCAATCGCCCAAAACCTACGCCCTGCGAGCGCTTTGAGCACTTTCAATTTCGAGAGCAGCAAAAACCTCAAAACCCTTACCAGATAGGACATTCAAGAGATCGGCACTCCGAAAAATTCCGGTTTTTCGGAGCAAAGGCCAAATGTGATTCCAGACATCGTCGTCAGGAATAAAATGCAGTCTTCGGGACGCTTTCAACGCAGACCCATAAACCAGCTCTTCGACAGAGTTGTGAGCCACCTCATGTCCGCCCCCATGGACATCATGCCGGTCGCCGACACGTCCTGCAGCGCAATTTCTCATCCAAAAACGATGCTCAGCAAAAACGTTTTGGGATGCGAGCCAGGCACACAGACAATGCGTGCGGAAAACTCCTTGCCCTCGCGGGAGCAAAACTTGTTTGAGCCCAAATCACCAATAGTGGCAAGAGAGAGTTTCTGCGGAAAACAGTTATAGCCATCGAGCAAAAGTTCCAAAACCCTCATACCACGAATGTTTTCAAAACCCAATGCCATCTCAGTGGAAACATCAATCGACTGGATAGTTCCTGCTTCATCAACAACTATCTGTCCAACCGGCAAGTCTTCAATGGTGGTTCGGCAATGTCTAGCACTTGCCGCAATCATAAGCTTTGCATTATCGAAATGGGGAAATTCAGACATGGCAATCCAGTCGGGGTGCGCACATTGGCGCAGCGAAATATGGCGCAGCGAAACAACGGCGCGATACTCGCAACCCAAAATTCGCAGCACAAAACTTGCGCAGCATTTCGAGAAATACGTGCAGCTTGACCTACAAAGAAGCTCTTCTGATACCGATTTACGCTTACGCGATAAATCAGCCAATCACTTCTCAGCGAAGGCGCATTTTGTTTTTGTTGTAAATACGCAGGACAACGCAAGCGCGCGAACGCCGTATTGATGCGTATTTTGCTTGGGAGACGGACATGCAGGCTTACACTGCCCGCATATCAACTCTGACAAAATTTCGTGGAAAAGTTGTGGAATTTGCGCTTGGAAAGCTTAAATCTGGAATCGTGCTAAGTCAAGAACAAAAGGCTTTCGCAATCGAGACTACTTAATGATCACCGAAACGTTCTTAGATTCGATCGGCGCGTTTGACTCTTTGAAGAGCATCGTCAGCAATTCGCGATACAAGCCGTACAACGGAATGCGCTTAGCCACTTCGTCTCGCAAAGTATCACGGGTAAACTTGAATGAGCGGTGCGACGGCCCCGCCATGTGATCGAGTTCTAAATAATAATTTGCCAGAGGCTGAATTTGAATTTCGAACAAACAATCGTTCCATTCAACAACGCTCTTAATGGCGCGCCAGCCCGTGCGTTTCATCTTACTGGGATCGCAAGTCAGATAGTCTTTCGTCTCGATAAACGCTAAAAGCGGATGCGAACTGTCTTCATTCACAGGTAGTCCGACTTCTTCCAACATGCCTGCGAGTGTCGCATTAATGTCGCCTACCAAGAGGTTCTTCAACGTCTCATGCACAGCCATACATGTGACGTCATCTTCGCAAACTATTTTGATGCCAAAAATATCTTTGACAAATTTGCTGTACTGACGCAATTGTTTGTCGCGCGCAACCAATTCATCGAGGGCGAAGATTTCATCGGCAACTTTGTTGGAGAGCTCTTCTTCAGCCTTGACCCGGCTGGTTAAACGGTTAACACCGGTAATCGGACGATGCAGCGGAATGTACTCAACGAAGTTAGCAGCAAGCGCCAGCGGCACCCACGAGCGATCGCGTTGGTAGCGAAAATTGTCCAGCATGTGATTGCCGAGATCGATGTCGGTCACCGAATAGAGAGTTTCGCGATTAATCCTTTCGCGAATTAAAAACTGGCGATTCTCCTCGCCCGGCAAATAACCAATGACATTGCTATGCAGCTCGAATTCGCCTTCCAACATGATTGATGCAAGAAGATGCGCCAGCAAATGCAGACGGCGCTCGCCGTCAAGAATGTCTTGTTTGAAGGCCTCACGAACTTTGCCGATGAACTCCCGCGACAGCTCGATCGTCAGATGCTGGTCGGGATTGGCTTCTTGCTCATTCTTCTTCTGCGCGAGATAGGCTATGAACTCATGCAGAACAGGAGAATTCATCGCCAAAAGCAACGGTGAATTTGTGAGAGGAAGATCTACAGAATTGTTCAAGGGGGATTTCCGAGCAGAGTGCCTGCCATCTAGGCATTATATTCTGCCTCAAACGCCGAAAATGCAAGCACACGCCAGGCGATATTTAAGACATATAGAGACAAACTTACACAGCCCCGATAATTGACCGTAGCGAAAACATGCGGTCTGACGAAAGCGGAAAAGCTGATTTGCTATTGCTGCGGCAGATCCGAGCATCCAGTATTATTACTAGTTGTTATAGTTGCACAGATTAGAAAGCGAAGCGGCGCGGATGTGTGTTTAGAGGACTCAATCCTTGCGGAAATAGTCCTCATCACACGCATCGGTCGCTTCGTCACGCTTTTACGCTTGTCGTGCTTTTACGCTACTTCGAGCTACGGCTTAGAATGCCGCAGCGCGCTGACGTCGGTTCTGACGTGCTTCCTTCACGCGATGAGTGCGGAAGACCCAGTCCCAGAACGGCAGAAGAATGTTGTACTGAGTGTCGGGGTAGAGATGGTGCTGCTGATGGCGCCGTTCGAGGTATCGAAACACAGGGTTTTTCGCATAGAACCACCCCTTGTTGCGATGCATCTCGAGATGCACCAGCCACCAAACTACGCTGTAGACGACAGAAAACACGCCTGCCACATAGATCGTGATCGGATCGATGTACCAGACGATGGGAGCTGTCGGCAGCCCGACGATAGCAGCGGCGATCATGATGTCGGCCAGAGAATCGTCCGGCTCGTCATCAGTGTGTCGATAACCGCGCTTGTGATGCAGCGACATGTGATTCGTGCACAGCCTTCTCAGGAACTTGCTTTTCAGCCAGTTCGCAAACTTCATGCGATGCATGAGGTAGCGATGCGTGACGTATTCGTCAAGCGAGAAGAGCAGGTACACGAACACCAGGCTGATAGCTACATGCAGAGCCAACATAGTGCGTCCTCTAAGTTCGCGATATTCGAAGACGCCCATAACACAAGCAGAGGCGCGGGGTGATTAGACCCCGGCCTCCACTTGTGCATGGTCGTCGGTGAGCGTTTTAGCGCTCGCCGCGCACGCTGCGAAGCACTTCCTCGATTGGGAAGGCGAACGGAACGAGCTGCCCGAGCGTCAGGCAAAGGATACGACCACTCTTCGGCTCTTCGCCGATGATGTGCATGTCGTAACCGAACTCACCCAGGAACTGGCGGCAGTTGCAGCAGGGCCACGGGTCGGAACCCTTGGGCGCGTAGACCGCGACAGCCTTGATGGCATGGAACTGATCGACGCCCTGGGTGGCCGCGCGACGGAGCAAACCGCTGCCGAGAGCGCGGGTGAGTGCGGATTCCTCGGCGTGAATGGTCTGCGAGTAACCGCAGTTCTCCACGTTGAAACCAGCGTGAATCTCACCGTCGAACGTCAGCACCGCAGCACCGACGTTGTACTGGGAGTACGGACAGTAGGCATCTTCGCTCGCCCGCTTGGCGGCTTCGATGACCTGGCGATAGAGAGCCTCGTCAGCCTTAGCGACCTTGATCATCTTCGGCAGCGTGACCTTGGGTCGCGGGGTGCTGAGAGAGATGGAGCCCGTTGCGTTCGCAGCAGGCTGACCGGCGGCGCCGTGACAAGAACAAGTCTTTTTCTCGTGACTCATATCAGTTTTTCCTTGTGCCATGGGCAGCTGAGCCGCCCACAGCGTAAGTGGTGAAGGACCTGCGTTAGCGCTTACTTCCCCGCCTGATGAACGCCTTAAACACAGCGTTCAGCACGGAGAGCGCCAACGTCCATGGAATCATGCAGATGAACCAGTCGACGATAGCCTGGAGGAACCAGCGCCGGTCGTCGAAAAGCCAATCGGGCAGCCACGAAACGACCACGCCTGCCCAGCCCCAGGCGAACCAGAGCATACCGGCGAGGATAGCGACGGCGAGCACGCAGTAGAGCGTGAACAGCCAATCGCGCGCGGTCATTGCGCGAACCTTGACCGGAATTCCGGACAGGAAGCGCAAGAACGAAACCGTCCTTTGACGCACTCTCGACGTGGCGCGAGAAGCGTTTTCGCGAAACCGCTGCCAGGCAGCGGGTGTGCGACGGGCGGCATTGTTGACGGCTCGGACTCCCGACACCACATCCGGTATCACTACCGAAGTGAATAGGCAGACCAGGAAGAAGAGCATTCCTCCCATCATCCCGTATGCGAGCCCAATAGCGAAGAACCCGACGAGCGCGCGCAGTGCTGCATCGCCGAAAGTCGCACCTTGTGCGATGGCGGTGTCGTACAGGCTGGCAGTGTCGAGAATCATGAACGGCAGCGACAGGATGGCGATGACCACCCAAAACCACTGCGTGACTCGCCGCGGAGGAAGAGCGAGGCGCTCACCACCGGGCAAGAGTTTTCTCCACCATTTGTTCATCGAGTGTTCCTTTTCTGGTGGACAGGAAAGAACGGCCATAAGCTTGCGCTATAAGCCGTTTCCGTTGAGCTCCTTTCGGTGCTCAACAGAAAAGGCCATGGCCTGCGACCAGCCTCAGGGTCGGCTGGCGATGATGGCGCGTTTGACGTAGACCGCGATGAAGAGAACGACGACAGCCACGACCGACACCAGCAATGACGAAACAAACGTCACGGTGATGACGGACGGGAAGATTGCCGAACTCGCCCACAGGAAGCCGGCGAAGAGCACCGTCATGATGCTCGCCGACAGGGTCTCCGCCTTTTTGCGCTGGAGCAAGGGGTTGATACCGAGCGCGTCGCCGACGATGCGACCGAGCACGCCACTGGCAATAACCACCACCTCTGCCAGCACGGTCATGACTGCGACAGCAAGAATGCCGCCGCCGAAACCAACCGCTTCTGTGAGGTTGTTCAAACCCGGCAACACCAGCGCGAAGAGCGCGGCGAAGAATGCCAGGTGGACGAGAATGATTTTGGGCATACTAAATCTCCTTCGACAGCGACCGCCGGATCACAAGCTCTGCCGCTCAGGTAGAGCCTGTTCTCCGGAGGCTTGCTGCCTGGTGTTCAGTGTTCGATGCCGAGCTTGAGTTCGACTACGAGCTTAGAGCTCGAAGCATTGCCGGCGCTGAGGCACGACAACCGACCAACCGAGCGCCTTTTCGATGTGACCCTTGAAGGCCTCGAGCGCACCGCCGTCCCCGTGAACCAGGAACGTCTTACGCGGCTTGTTCTCGAAGTGGCGCAGCCAACCGATGATTTCCTCGTAGTCGGCGTGTCCGGAGTAGTCGGACATGTACTCGATGGTGGCGCGCACAGGAATGACTTTCCCGTGCACACGGACCTGCTTCGGCTTCTTATTGACGAGGTCGTAGCCGAGAGCACCAGTGCCCTGGTAGCCGACGAAGATCACCGTGCTGTTCTTCTGCGTCAGACGCTTCTCCAGGTGGCGAAGAATCTTGCCGCCGGCAGCCATGCCGGAAGAACCGACGATGATGATCGGCTCGCTCTGGTTTTCGTACAGAGCGTTGGTCTGTTCCGGTTTGACGCACTCGAGGTAACGCGCCGGAGCAAACGGGTCGAGACCCTTCTCGAGCTGCTGGCGAACGTCATCCTGGAACAGCGCCGGATACTTCCGGTAGACAGCGGCGCCGGCGATAGCCATGCGGCTGTCCAGGTAAGTAGCCAGGTTGGGAATACGACCCTGCGCTGCCAGCGTTTGCACGTCATGCAGCACAGTCGGTACGCGGTCCACAGCGAAAGCAGGAATGACGATGACACCACAGCCGGTGGCGCGATCTTTCTGCTTGGCGCGTGCGTAAGCGTTGTTGATGTACTCAGCGAGCGTCGACAGGCGGTCGCGCTTCTGATGCAGCTTGTTGCCGTACGTCGACTCCGTGATCACGTAGTCAGCGTGTTTGACCGGCACGAGCGGCTTGAGCATCGGCGGAGCAGCGCGACCGACGTTGCCCGTGAAGCACACGGTCTTCGCCTCGTCACCTTTGCCAATGGTCAGGGTCACAACAGCGGCGCCGAGGATGTGGCCGGCTTCGGTGAAGCGCAGCTGGATGCCGTCGGCGATGTTGTAGAGCTGGTTGTAGTTGATGGACTTGAAGAGCGGGAAGCACAGCGGAACATCTTCCGGTGTGTACAACGGCACGCTCATCGGAATGCGCCGGCTCTTCTTGCCGCTTGCCTGTGCCTTCTTCTGGCGGCGAGCGATGAAGCGGTTGACGCGGTCAGCCGCATTCTCCTGCAGACGACCAGAGTCGAGCAGCAAGAAGTCCAGGAGGTCCTTCGTGGCAGGGTGCGTGTACACCGCGCCGCGGAAGCCGTCTTTCACCAGCGCGGGCAACCAACCGGAGTGGTCGATGTGCGCGTGGCTGATGATGACGAAGTTGATGTCCTTCGCGTCGACGCCCTTGGGAAGGCGCTTCTGGCGATTGATTTCCTCGTGCTCCTGGTGCAAGCCCACTTCCAGCAGGAAGCGAATGACTTTGCCTTCAGGCGGCGAGTACTCGAAGTAGAACAGCGAGCCGGAGACATCTCCAGCCGACCCCAAGATGTGCATTTTGATACGCTGGCTGGGGCTAGCCGAACGCTTTTGCCTTTCTCGTTTCATTTTAGAAACTCCTTGCAGCCTGCAGTCTTACGGTGCGGTGAAGCGCCGGTTTGAGGCAGGCTTTCTTATTAGAGAAAGGGAAGAAAGCGGGATTTGACGAAGTGCTAGGGATCAAACTTTCCTGAGCTACGAACGACTCCCATAGACGTTTCCTAACGTCTTGCTAAGGTCCCTTACGGCGCAAAACAAACGGGCTCCGGCTGCTCGCACGATGCGGGCATTTGATTAACCGGAAACTGTCTGAGAACTACACTTTGTGTTGTTTGCGCCTTGATTGCGAGAAGAGAAGATATAACCCACGGTAGCAAAGAGGAGGGTCAAATCCTAATCTCATGAACGCAGGCCACAAAGAGATCTCCAGCTCTTAGCAAGGGTTTATAGAACCATTGACATCATTTCATGTTGTCATGAGTCATAATTCACCGGCTCTGAGCCAAAAACCTAGCGCAGTTGACGTCAGTAGACGGCAAAACAGCCACTGGCGCAGCCTGAGCCATCTAGCGCAAGCGCCCGGTCATTTGGAGCCGCCCATCATCATTTCGATAGCATCGTTTGCTGTTTCATCCTGAATGACAGAACGCGGATCCTTCACGGGATGCAGTCCACCGGGGATTTTGAAGTCAGATGCCGTAAGCCTGGTGGAAACCATGCTGAACGTTTTCACCAAGGAGTGAACTTCGTTGTCGACATCCCAGAAAGTCACGTCAAACGGGATCATCCCGGTCTTCGGAACGCAATACAAACGAGCCAGCCAATCAATTGCACGCTTATCCATCGGCAACGAAAATACGACAAGGTTGCCGTAAGCAGGTTCCGAGCCAGTTACCTCATGTTTTTTCCACATAGCCTGACGCTGTTTTTTGTACTCCTCGGTTATCTTGAAGTCGCTCCACGTGAGACCGCCCTTTTGATACGTTCGCGTTTTCACTACCGGAACCTGCGCATGGGCAATACCACTAAACATGGCTACAGCTTTAGCATACGGATTATCCGAACGCGCAAAAGTCTGCTTGCAGATTTTTCCGGTTCGTAAGCTGTAAGTTACAACTTCCGCATAGGGAGCGGCGCAAACAACAGTTAGCTTATCCTTGCGGTTAACTGCCTTTATCCCCGTGGGGCAAATGAAGATAGTTACATCTCCCAAAACGCGAGAGCGCTGGTCGAGCTTCCAAGCATTTTTAATAGCTGCCTCGGGAGCATTGCTCTTTGGCGACGGCGTCGGAGGGGTGTCTGCCGCTGTAGCCGAATGCAAACAACCAAACAGCGACGTTGCGAAGACTAGCGCGAAGACGCGAAAACATCGGCGCCATAAGGGTTGCACGTGATTTGCGCGCCTCGGTCCGTACTGTGACTTTCGTAAGCCTGTCATCATTTCGATTATAGACAAAAAACTACTGTCACAATTGGAGAAAATCACGCGTGACTTGGGCATGATGAACAAAGCACTTACTGGCTACCGCGGTACAAAAAAACCGCAGGATTCCGAGGCAGCTAATCTTCAATCAGGGATTGAGTTTGCTAGACATTCACTGGGCAAAACGGTGACCTATGCCACAAGGGCATGAAGATATTCGATTAGGTACACTGCTGACGCAGGCGGGAATCGTCACAGAAACCGACGTCACAAAAGGGAAAGCCGTTTCCGACAATTGCCGGATTCCGCTGGGCAAGGCATTGGTAATCCAGGAAAAAATGTCCGACTCGCTTGTTTTGGCGGCGGTACATGCTCAGTGGATGCTGAAAGACGGCTTTATCTCCAAAGACGACGCGCTAGAGGCATTGAGAACCTGCCGCCGCAACCGCTGGAATTTGCCCGACGCACTCATTCTCATGGAAATCGACGCTTATGCCAGCAAGGGTTTCCGCCTAGGCGAGTTGCTGACGAAAACAAACATCATCGGCGAGGATGAACTGCGCGGTTTGTTGAGCGCCGCACACGCGTCGGGCTTGCCGCTCGGGCGCGTTTTAACTACCCTCGATTTGATTTCAGAACAGTTGCTCAGCGAATTTCTGAAAACACAAGAGCACATAAGAAACGGCGAAGTGAGTCTCGAAAAGGCACTAGAACACCTCAGTTCTGTTGCCGACAAAATCGCCGCCAAGGAAAACCAGGGAATGCTGCTTGGAGAATTGCTGACCAAATCAGGATTAATCAGCGAAGGCGAATTGGAAGAGGCGCTCACTGAAGCGCGGCAGCGCAAGCGCTTGCTCGGGGTTGTTCTTGCAGAAAAAGGTCCCGTGCGACCGGAGCACTTGTCGCTATCTCTGCGCATGCAACGCGATGTTCGGCATGGCATGATGAAACCGGAAGCGGCAATTGAATTGCTCAAAGCGATTTCAGCGACGCCGGCAAGAACTGAAGAATTGCTAGAAGCGGCAGGACTGGTGCCCACTGTGCTAGAGAAAAACATGAGCCTCTATCAATTTTTCAAAGTCGCCGGTTTCTTCCGCTTGGTCCAACTCAAAGAGCTTTGCACAAAACTGGCTCATGAGCCGCAGTTCGTCAGGAAGATCTTGGCGGATTACGACGACTTCAAACACTTATCCAGTGAAAACTTCAAAGAGGCGATCGAGTTTGCCGTAGAGAGTTCAAAACCGCTGGAACTATCACTCATGCGCTATTACCCGGATCAGCGCGACCTCGTGCAGTTCGCGGTGTCTCTCAGACAAAGTATTCGCACTGGCGCACTCGACTTGAGTCAGGCAATTATTCAGTTCGCGATCCGCAGCTCACAAGGCTAAAACCTTGGAGCGCCGGCGGCTCGCCGGCTTCGGAGGGAAGAAAATTTTCAAAGCCGCCAAGATGCGGCGCTCCGGTCATTTCCTTCAACACTTACAAGCTGCTAGTCGTTCAAAGACAACACTAACTGCGGCGTCGGAATGTGGTGATCGGCGCGGATAGGAACAATCGCTGTGCCTACGACGAAGAACTCGATTACGTGAGTACTCCATCCGTAGTTGCCTTCGTGAATGTCCACACCGACGATTCCCTCTGCTTGCAGACCTTCCGCCTCAGACTGCATGCGCTCCATCGCCAGTTCGCGCGCATCATAGAGGCCCTGTGTGAAGTTGGTCATCTCCACATTCTGCCCAACTGATTTGAACCATTGACCAAAAGTCTGGTGCGCGATGTGATACACGCAATTGCCCATAACCATTCCGACTGGGCGATATCCGGCATGCAGCAAGGTCCAGAAGTCCTGACCGGACAAGTCACTTGTGAAAGGGCGACCATTCAAAGCTTTGTATTTGCCGTCATTATCGACGTGTCGCACTGCTGTTCCGATTGCAACGAATTCAGCAATATCAGAGTTCCACGACATGTGCTTTACGGTCAAGCGAACTGCCACAACACCGTCAGCACCCAATTCATGCGCCTCTTCTTCCATACGTGTCATCGCTAACTCGCGGGCGTGATACATCGCTTGCGTGAGAACTTCCATCTCCATATTCTGCGTCCACTTCGCTTGCTGAAAGCCGATGTGATAGATGGATGTACCAACGACCATGCCTAGCGGTTCGAAGCCACACTCTTTGACCAGCAAGAATTCGTTGACCGTCAAATCGCTAGTAAACAATTTGCGGTGCCCACCCTCACCCATCATTTGATGAAGGCGTTCTTTAGCGTGTTGTGGAAGATCTCCCGATCCGGATGAGCTGGTCATTTTCCTGTTCCTTTGAGTTCTTACTTAACCGTGGAATGCCAAACCTTTGTTTCTAATGCGCGTTTCAAATCAGTCGTAATCGTTCATAAAATCTTCGTCGTCAATCGAGCCACGCAACTCGTCAGTCCGAGATCCTCCAATAGTCACAAAACTCTTGTTGGACAAATTCAGCATCGTAAGCGGTTTTCGCTCTATTGCTTTGTGAGGTCTCTTCATCTTTTTGACAGAAGATCCCAATGCCGTGATCGTAATCAACAAATCCAAATATCTCGTGTCGTTAACTTCGTACTCAATATCTTCAATCTCACAATCAACGTACATGCCCACACAGCCATCTGCGCCGTGATCTTCAATATCTTTCTGCATGCCGCTCATGGCACGTTCACGAGCCTCATAAAAACCTTGAGTCCATTGCCTAACTTCCTGGTTGCCCTGGTTAAACCACACGCTGCGCGATGTCAGGCTGCGCGTCGAATAATCGGTGTTTATGTAGTATGCGCAGATACCGAAAACGATATTGACTGGTCTGTATCCGGCATGAATCAACTGCCAAAATTCCTGTCCGCTCAACTCACTGGTAAATGGCTCATCATCGAGATCTTCCTTTTCCCAATTATGAACTTTCACAGCTGTTCCTATCGCTGTAAATTCAACTAAATCTGAGCTGTAATCAGCGCGGCTAGATTTGATGCGAACACTGACGATTCCGTCAGCACCATACAACGCCGCCTCCTTCTTCATGCGATCTACCGCTTTCTGACGAGCATCGCGATGCGCATCGGCAATGGCATAAATTTCGCCAGTGTAGCGATTAGAAACATTGGTGTTCCAAAGTCCGATACGGTAGAAGCAAGAACCCATGACCTGTCCAAGCGGCTGAATCCCGCATTCTTCAATAAGAATATGTTCTTTGACAGTCATGTCTGTCGAGAAAAGTTTTGCACCACTCGCCATATGATGCTCAATTCGATGGCGGGCGCGCGGCATCACCTCGCCGTTCTGGAGTGCTGTAATTGCAGTTTCTACACTACGTTTACGCTCAACTTCCTCAGGTGATTCTGCTTTGAATTTAAACCACATATGGTGTCAGTTCGCCATCTAGCCAAGTACAAACTTGTTGAGTGCCATCCGAGCTGCCGCATTGTTTTCAGCCATCTTGGCGAGATTTTCTACAATCTCGTTAAAACACTTATCAAATGGCATTTCAGTCGTTTTTAACGCCACACCACGCACCATTTTGAGGTGCTTAGCGGTATAGCGACCATTGCTAACTTTGACAATCTGGTAATTGGAATCGTCGAACTTAATAGTCATTTGCTCGACTGGCTTCTCCTTGGAGAAGATATTGCCGCCGCGCTTGATTTCCACGCTGTCCGGCAAGCAGCTACTGAGCATCCGCGCCAGCTGTTCAACCATATCGGCTGCTGCCTTCTGGTCCATCTTTAGCGATGCAGCCAACGTTTCAAACGCCAGCGCCTGTTCAAAATCGTCCGTCACGGGCGTTTCCTCCAGAGTTAAGAAGTCTAGATCAAATGACAGCCTCTTAGGGCGTTATTCGACCGCGTTTAAGGTTCAAAACTAGCCGGCAATTAATGAATTATGAATTGACACTAACTTTATGTCGGCGGGCGAAATCTATGCCTCTTCTGGACGCCCCCGGGAGTCTAATTAAGCACAGGTTGAACAATTTCCAGAGGAGGAATCGCAGCCATGAAAACAAAGAAAAGGGAACCCAACAGTAGAAAGAATGTGACTTTGAAACTGAACGCACATTCGCGATCCAGCCGGGCAACGACCGTGCGTGGAAGAGTCAAAACCATCAAAACGGCTTACGGCAATAAACCGATGTTCGACCCGATTGCAGGTCCATAGGACTGCAGGGCAAGACGCGGCATAGAACTGCGGCATAAGCCACGGCATAAGACCGCAGCGCAAAGCGCGGCACCAGTTAGCCGCTAGCAAGTTTCCATCACAGACCTGAACCATCGCGAAGGCCCGGACGGCGCTCGCCCGGGCTTTCACGCGAAGTTATTAGTATCGAATCCCGAGGTATCAAAATGAAAATCATCGTGCAGAAATTCGGCGGCTCGTCGCTGGGTAGTATTCAGCGAATTCGAGACGCCGCAGCGATAGTGCAGAAAAGCGTCGATGAGGGCTTCTCTGTAGTGGTCGTGGCATCTGCAATGGGTAACTCAACCGACGACCTGCTGCTCTTGAGCAGTTCGTTCGACGCAAAAAAATCAAAGCGCGAAATGGATTTGCTGCTCTCGACGGGCGAGCAAGTTTCCACCAGCCTTTTGGCTATGGCTCTGAATTCCATAGATGTGCCAGCCACTGCGTTCACCGGATGGCAGGCAGGAATTCTGACAGACAATCAATACGGCTCAGCCGAAATCAAATGCGTGGACACATACGCTCTGATGAAATGCCTGAAGCAAAAGCGCGTGGCGGTAGTGTGCGGGTATCAAGGCGTGTCCGAAAGCTGCGCAATCACAACACTGGGACGCGGAGGCTCCGACACCACCGCGGTCGCCATAGCAGCACACCTGAAAGCAGAGCGCTGCGATATCTTCACCGACGTCGACGGTATCTATTCATGCGATCCCCGAATGTGCGACAGATCGGTGAAGTACGAACAAGTGAATTACACTGAGATGCTCAACTTCGCCAAAGCCGGCGCACTCGTTATGGCGCCGTCCGCCATGGACATCGCCCGCGAGTACAACGTCGAACTGAGAGTTAGATCTGCGTACAATCCGGCGGACCAAGGCACGCTTATAGACGGAAGTTCGACCGGCGACTTCCTCGGCGTCGCGTGCGATTCTCAACAAGAAATCTTCGCGGTGCACAGAGCAGACAACCTCGCTGAGCTTGCCATAATTCAAGAGTTCAAAAATCGCGCGGTAGAACTCGGCATGCCGCTCGAAGTGATTTGCAGAGTGGGCAGAAAGACCGCTCACAAAGCCTACTTAGCAGTCAGCAATCGACACGTGCATGACGTGATTGGACTGGTAAATGAATTAGCAATCGAGTTGCACCTACCAATGGAGCACGCAAAACCACTCGCGAAACTCTCATTGGTTGGGGATTTTTACAACGCCGGAGACACAGTAAACAAAGTATTCTCCAGCCTCATTCACCACAAAATAGTCCCGCGCTTTTGGAACGTTGAAGGGCAATCGCGAGTTTCTTTTTGGGTAAAACACGACCAGCTGCACCTTGCAGCAGACTCGCTGCATCAAGTGTTTCTCAAGGAAAAACTGCAGATACCCGCCTAATTAAATGCGTCAAGCAGAACAAAAAAATTAGGGAAAAACGTATTTCAGGGACTGCCGCAGCCGATCACGCAAAACAGGAGATAGTAATAATCAAGTCATATTTGGTGAATGAATCATTACAGGCATAATCGGACATTCAGCCTAAAACCTTGTGGCCACTTTGTTCCGAAAATCAAGACCAATAAAAATTGCGCCAAACATCTTGAAATCACGACAAAGCGCGATTCGGAAAACTAGCGCGAATGATGCTTTTTTAGCTTTTAGTTACCAAAAGAATACCAGCTCTTTAACCTTGGCGCTAGCCTTTCGATTTCATTTAGATTGGCTCTATGCCTAAATATTTCCGGCTTGACACTTATACAAGACCGCGCATTTACAAACTTTACGCAGTTAAGAAACGTTGACTCTGTAACGATTACGGCTTCTGAGGCGAATTTGAGCGTGCCGGAAACATAGGTTGAGCTGTCCACTTTTCCAGTAATCATCCAGAGAAATTCCCAGCGCCCAGCGCAAATAGAAGGATAGAAACCAGCAAGACATGAACAGCAACGCTGTTCAAAACGTTGCTGTGCCTGGATTTGAGAGAAGAGGTGGAACCAAACCAACTTAAACAGGAGAAAAACATGCGAATAAGGCTCGCGATGTTCACAGCATTGACCTGCTTGTCGATGTTTGCGCTTTCCCCAGTTTCGGCTCATCCCGAAACGTCTCAACCTATTAAAGTTAAAAGTACTGTAGGTGATCTCGTTATTCCTCAAGGAGCGACAGCCACTTATGACGCATCCAAGGGACCGCTTCGCGTCCAAGGGCGTTTTGAGAATCACGGTACCTTGCAGATTATCGGCGATGTCCGTCAAGCTCAAATTGAAGCTTCTGGACTTCAAAATGATGGTGTCATCATTTCTAATGTGCTCAATTTGACGTTCCAAAATAATGGCACCGGCCCCTTTGCGCTCAACCTTAAGGCGGGCACTATCAAGGCCCCAGATGCCGTAGGTTTTGTTTCCACCGGCGATATTGAACTTGTCGGCGGAGACCTCACTGCCGAACGAGTGATTTTCACCGCTGATAAAGCTCTCAAAATTGGAGCCAACAGCCTGAATGGCAAAGTAGAACTCTCAGCAGAAAACATCGCTGTCGGGGTGAACAAAGGCAATTTGATCATCACAAAGCAGGTCGCATCAGGAGATCCGCTGTACTACAATTTTAGTGGCGATCTTTCCGTTCCGAGCTTCTCGTATTCTGGAACTACTCTGGTCGATTTTGTCGCCGTCGCGAGCGGCAATGTTACCGTAGGCGATGTAAGTACAACGGGTGCTATTAGACTCGCAGCTGGTGTCAACTTCCACCTTCAGGGCACTCTTCCCACTTCCGGTGGTGGATCGAGTGCTCCTATGAGTGATGCAGATTGCGTCGTACGCGCGAGCATGAGTTGCTCACCCGCAACAATCGTAGACTCTTTCGCTTCATCAGCGCAGCTCATCACGGGCAGCTTAAATAGCGAAGGCTATCACGTTTCTCTGGAATCATCCGATTCAATTACTGTGAATGGAAATCTGACTAGCCAGACTAACTATGTTCTTTCTTCGTCGAAGGGAAACGTAACAATCAACGGAAACATTGACGGACACGACGGGGTTTCAATCGATACCCAGGATAACGGCTCTATTGCTGTCAATGGTTCAATCACAAGCGTCTTTGGAGTTTTTTCTGCCTGGGCTGATACTGGCATGCCCTATTCATCTAGCGCAAAGGTTACTGTAACGGGAAATATCAATGTTCTCGAAGCGGAAATTTTCGCCGGCGGAGATATTTCCGTTGAGAACATCTATGCCGGGAGTACGAGTTATGCAGGAGCAATTCGACTTCACACCAATTTGTCAGGCAACATCAGCGAGTTCGTCATAGGTACTTCTTCAGGAAGCAATCATGCGCTTGCTTTATTTGCCACTACTGATACTGGTGGCTCCGCCCCACAGACATCTGGTGGAGGAACCCCTCTTTGGGATCAGACTCCTCTTCAGTATGTAGGTGTGGAGAATAAGGGTTCGGGCGGAATCACGATAGAGAATGGCGCTGCAATCAGCGTTGCATCTTTAAATTCCGATGCGGGAGCAATCCTGCTCAACGCCGATAGCGGAAACATCAAGCTTAAGGGTGGCACGCTTTCCGCAGCAGGCTCCAGCACTAGCAAAGCAGGACAGATTGTGCTTCGTGCGCAAAGAGTCGAACTGACCAACAATTCCGTTATAGATGCCAGCAATTATGGACTAGACGGTTCAAACCACTATGTTTTGATCGCGGCGCGCCAATTCTTCTATTCCGGTGGCGCCACAATCAATGTTAATGGAGATTCTGGTTCTGATATCAAGGACGGTGCCATCTTCAACATTGATACTGGAACCGTGCTGAATTTGGGAGGGATTCTTCCGCATATTCGCCAGTTCGACGTGAATAACGGAAGCTTACAATTCTACTCGCCAGACAATACTACATTGAACGTATACACGTACGGCAAAGAGACTGGAAGCTATTTTGCCGCAAACCCCATCAGTTTTTATGGTAACGCAAATTTCCTCGCGTACGGTGAGGATACTAAACAGACTATCCACTATCCCGGGACCAGTCCTTCAGGCGCAACCAGTCTGTCGTTCGACTACGGTGCAGTCAATTTCTACGCCGATGGAAACAACGCTGACGCTGGAACAGTGACAATCGAAGCCGACGCGATTGCAGGCAGCAACGATTCTACTGTTTCGTTTAACGCACGTGCCTTTGGAACTGGAAACGGTGGTACAGTTGCGATTTCCGCTGAAAGCATCGCGCTTGAAGGGACCAGCTTCTTCGATGCAAGGTCAGATTCGTCAGGCGATGGTGGAGAAATCCAATTAGATATGGAAACTAGCCTTGCGTTTTCAATGGCTTCCTTTAATGCGGACGCTGCTGACAGCGGGACTGGTGGTAGCATCAAACTCAGATCGACTGACGAGCTCGATATGAGCACAATTGTGTCGATCAGTGCACTCGGTGGTGTCAATGGCGGTGCCGGCGGACATGTTGAACTCTCGAACCCAACACCTTTCAACGTGAACACCTTGATCGCGGTTGAAAGTGATGGTGGAGATGGTGACTGTTGCGTTGCACTTAGGAAATCAGCTCCGAAGCTTTTCGTCAATTCGGACTCGGGATCTATAAAGATTTTGAATACCGTTATCGAAAGCGAAGTCACCTGCAAGCAGTACGCTAATAGTACTGGCGACTGGCCGAAAAGTTTCTGGGACTGCACTGGAGGTACACCTTCACAAATCCAGAATGACGCAATGCAGCATGTTCCTGCCCAAGCTCGATTTAAATTGAGTGAGGATGATGTGGACATCTATACTTTCGCTACTCGCGATGATGCCGTAAATTTCTTCGGACTGAACACATTGGGAGCAAACGTTGGTCTGCTGGCCTCTGGTTACACAGGCGATATCTTAGGAAAGACTTACAGTATGGTTTTCGAAGCGCCTTTCTTCGGTAATCAGGTAAGGGAAACAGAGACTTCCGTTCACGAAATTGGGCATGCTCTTGATTATGCATATAAGCACCAAAATAGTGGCTTGCAGTCAACGAGCAATACCTACATCGGCTTCGCTTACAACGACTTCTTGCGCCTTGACTATTCAGCTTTGGGAAGCGATGAGTTAAGTTCAACCTACAGAGATCCGTGTTCTGGCCTAGATGCTCCTCTTATAGGAGTGATCGACCGGGTTACGGGTCAACAATTCTGTTCAAGTGGCGTGTTGAACGATCCTGTTGGTGCTTATGCAGGTAAAACGAACAGCGAAATAATCAGGCTTTCTGACGGAGGCATCTTTGCCTTCTCTAGCCTGGATCCTAATTCCTCAGGATTTTCAGAACTGTATGCACAGGCTTTTGCTTTTGCTGCATATGCGAATCAAAACGTTGGAACCGTGAGTAACTTAACGCATTCAACCGCCGATTTGCTGATCAACAGCAATCTTTCGCTATCGACTGGTAAATACATGGAATGCACGTTTGCTTGGGGGAACGCACTCGCATCTGATGCTTTCACACCGCCCTCATCTCCAGCTTACTGCTCGAATACCACTCCTAACTGGTACGCGCCGTTTGGCTCTAAAACACACTAGTAACTAAGGTTTAACTGGAACTGTGCAGGAAAATTCCTGCACAGTTCCCTTTTCGAAAAAATTTTGATAAGTTGAGTTTTTGCGAGGTATCTATGAAGCACATGAACAAAACTTTCCCATATTTGATTTTGTTGTCCTTTTGCAGCGCTACTATTCCATGCGCTCAATCTTCAGATTCAATAATTTCACTGCCGAGAAATTATGGAGAAAAAACACTAGGCACTATTGGAGGTCCATTGTTTCCTAATGAAATTGTATTTCTAAAAAGTACAGAAGTAGACAAAAGCCGGACAATTGAGAAATATTCCGACGGGTTAGTCGCAGAAATCCAACAGGACGGCACGAGGAACGAACGGAAAGCTTCTATTGGTTTCCAATTTGAGGCACATGTTCCCAGCACTTATGGTCAAAAAGACAATCGAATTGTAGATGGCTACATTCGAAATAATTTGCATCTTGGAAGACTAAAAGGCGCGAATAGTTCACTTCTCCAATCGAGACTTTATCAATATGCGACTTATTATTTGTCTGTTGGAGAAGAACAAAAAGCAGAACCACTAATAAAAGAGTTTCTCGAAATTAGAAATAGAGTTCATAGCAAGGGGCAACCACTTACTAATGCCGAAGTGCAATACGGAAACGCATTAAAAGCCAGATCGAACCATTAATGCCAGTGGACATTAACCAAGAACGCCAGAAAACCAACGATAAGACATGGTGTTTTTTTCACCATTGATAATAGACCGGTCTAAGTCGCCAGATAGCCAAATCCGAATCATTGAAGTTCGACCATGCCAACCCGGCTGGCTATTTTCATTTCAGCCTTTGGTCGGCTTTGCTGATGCAGCTTTCCAACTTTGTCAGCTTGCAATGCTGCCGCCCCTTTCTTGCGCGCGTGGAAATGCCGGTTTTCACCCGTTCGCTGACCATCTCCCTTGAATTCCGTAAAGACGGCTTGCATGCCCGCCAGCACCCTTCCCGTTGAGGTGGTAAAGCAATTTGCTGCAGTAATCGAAACAAAGCCCACCTGATTTCCAGGCTCCTGTAATGTAGCTACTAAATCAGGCTGAGGACGCTCCAAGCGATCGCTTCTACAATCGTATCTATTTCTCGCCAGCGCGCTACCCGCGTCAACTGCTCGCGCTGCCTTCGATTTACAGCGCCAGATCCAATATCATCCACTTCCAAACCTGTTTTCCAGCTGCGGGCTTTGACATGTTTCTTGATCGCAGCCAGTTTCATCGGCAGCGTTTGCTGGTCTGCAGTTGAGACACGGACATAAATTCCAACACGCAATTTTCTGTTCTCCAGGGATGTCCAAAATCCCTTTAAAAAGACGGTGGCGCAAACCGCATCAGCAGCAGCTTTTATTTTTTGTAATTCGAGTGACCAAAAACTATCGCTTTTGAACTCTCATAGGTTTTGAAATTGAGGAGACGCTATTTCGCTGCGCGCTGGTAGTCGAACTCTTCGTCAAACCACTCAGTCAGATCGGATTCGAGTTGCTGAACTTCATCAGGGTCGACCAAACCGCGGCGCAGCGCTTCGAACACAACACGCGTACGCGGGTTGAAAATCTCCATGCCGGCTGTTTCGCGCAGATGCGTATCTTCGCCTTTGACGAGCTTGTCCAGCAGCATTGATAGGCGGTTTTGAACCCCACGCACACTGATGTGACGGCGAGCGGCGATAGCTTTATCCGTGAGACCAGTGGCAATATCCACGAGCGTTTCAAACTCAACATCAGTCAGTGAGCTGTCTTTGCACTTCAAGCGCGCTTGTACACCACGCACGATCGGATCGATGTACGGATTGTCTTCATTGCAAACCGAATTGATTGCCTCTTCCAGCTTGTCGTCGCCTTCCGACTTCAGCAAATAGCCGTGAATGGCCTCGTCTGGCACAATTTTGCCGAGTTCGCGAACATACGCCTCGCGATGATACTGCGACCAGAAAAGTATCTTGCGCTGCGGAGAACTTTGCCAAATCTTTTGCGCTGCCTTGATGCCACTCATTTCCGGCATCGACACATCCATAATGATGAAGTCCGGCGAGGTGCTCTGCGCGAGTTCCAGCCCCTCAGCGCCATTCGTTGCTTCAGCAACTTCTGCCTTCGGGAAAAGCCTCTTCACGGCATCTATGGCATGCGCCCTCAACGCCGGAACATCCTCAACCACCAGTACTTTCAACTGCTGTTCTCCCTGCAAGGTCTACCCGTATCTCCACTACTGTTCCAGGGTTTCCAGAATTGGCGACCAGATCGCCTGCGCGAAATGAGATGGTCGCCCCAATCAGATCTGCCCTCTGGCGCATATAGCGTAAACCTCTGGACTCCTCATTTGCTTTGCCTTCCGGCAACCCCTTCCCGTCGTCCGAAACCGTAACCAGCAAGCTCTCCCCGTCCCTCTCAGTATTGATGCGGACGGTTTTCGCCTCGGCGTGTTTAATCACATTGGTGAGCGCTTCCTGCACAAGGCGGTAGAGCAATGACTGTTCAACCAGCGAAAGTTTTTCCACATCAGCATCTTCGACCTTACTCTTGCAACGCGCTTTGAAGCCGCCCTTTTCTCCCGCTTTTCGCGCACAATCTTCAAGCGCGGCAGTCAATCCGAGATGCTCTAGCGCGGATGGGCACAAACTGTCCATAACTTCGCGAATTTCGACCATAGTCGTTGCAAGTATTTGGTCGATCTCTGCTTTCTGCTCATCAGTTCTGTCTTTTGCATATGCTTCGAATTTTTTGCGCAACCTTTTCATGTCGTTCAGAACTTGATCATGCAGGTCGGCAGCCAGCATCCTGCGCTCTACTTCATCTTGTCTGACCATTTGCAAACGCACATCTCGCAGCTCATTGTTGCGCACCTTCAATTGATAAAACTGGGACTGCAGGCGGACATCGCCATCATCCCAGCGACGAATTGCAAAGCCTCCGGCCAATCCAAGAATGATTGAAACAACAAAAGTAACAGGCGCAAGGCTGATGTGCAGGTATTTCCATACAACCCAATCGAGCAAGAGAGAAACGCCAAGCAATTGGATAAACACCACAAGAAACACAACCAAGCGCTGATTCGCCGCTACTTGAAGTTTCGTCCCGGCAAAAATACCAGCAAAAGACAACGACGCAGAAACCACCGCAACCCATACCAGTTGTGCAACTGGGTTGCCACCTCCAGCCTTCAAAGTGGATTCTGTTTCCCCAAATGCAAGCATTAGACGCTCAAACACTTCAGTCTCAAACGAGACGAAATTGCGCATCCCAATTACCGCAATCACCGCTATAAGTACCGCAAGCAGCACAGAAAACCAGAATCGCTTGTCGCTAGCGCTCGTCATCAAGTTCGAACATCAATCAAAAACACAGAAAACCGGGTTGTCCTTTGGCTTTTTAGCTTCACTCGCCCAGACGATGTTTGAATCCATCGTCGCGGGTGTATCGACAACACCAGCCATGCCGGACATCGTCCAACCTTTCTCGTGGAAGTCTTCGAGATCTTCTTTCAATCCGCGTATTGCCGCCTGATATCCGAACTCTTCATTGTCGACCTCGAAGCCGACGAATGCGTGAAACAAGCGCAAGAAGGCAGCAACGATTTCGTCAATCTCCTGCGGATCTAAATCAAGCTCTGGCGCGAAACTCTCCAACTCCTGAATCATTTCATCGGTGAAGGGAAGCTCAATGCGATAACAACCTTCTTCGCCCTCAGCTTCGAACTTTTGTTGTTTTAGCGGATTGTCAATCAAGAAGTCGCTGACCTGCTTGTAAGGCTTGGAAGACGTGTCCAGCGAAACCAGTGTCAAACCCGCCTGTTTCAGCGAGATAAGGAGGCGCCCTTGCAAAATCGAGCGCTCTACAAGTCCCAGTAGTTCCTCAAAGAAAATCTCAGGATCCATCTCCGTTGAGTCGCCCACAAGCTCCAGAACGACATTGTCCGGCATCGCGATGTCCCTGCCCATGTTGCCTCAGCACCTCTTAGAACCAAAGATATATACAACGAGAAAATTGGAAGACTAATTTCAATCTCAAATGCTAGTACATGAGCGTTAAATTTACTTTGTTCTGCGCGTTAAATGCACAGATTAGCCATTAAATGGCGAAATCCAACCGGTTTGCAAGATATAAATAACTTCCAACTATCGGCACAGGGTGCGGATACGGACGCGCAGGGAAGCCTCTGTTAGAATCTGCCCATGCCTAAAGTACAAGTTCTCCCTGACTACATAGCCAGCCAAATCGCCGCAGGGGAAGTGGTGGAACGCCCGTCATCGGTCGTTAAAGAGCTGGTTGAAAACTCCATCGACGCCGGAGCAACCGATATATCGATTAGCGTATCGGAAGGCTGCCGAACCATTTCAATCGCCGACAATGGGCATGGGATGCTGCCAGAGGATGCAATCCTCGCATTCCAGCGCCACGCCACTTCAAAGTTAGCCAGCGCGGACGATCTCTGGCGCCTCACTTCGCTCGGCTTCCGCGGAGAAGCACTGCCCTCCATCGCTTCAGTCGCCAAAGTCACCTGCTACACACGCCTGAAAGACGCAGCGAGTGGCTTCCGCATCGACGCCCAAGAAGGCAAGATCACAAGCACAGAGACAGGCTGCGCCCCCGGCACGACGATGGAAGTCGTGGACTTGTTTTACAACGTCCCAGCTCGATTGAAATTCCTCAAAAAAGCTTCAACGGAATTCGCGCACATTCAAGAAATTGTGCAGAGCCTCGCTATCGCTTATCCACACGTGGCAATCTCCGTAGAGCACGAAGGCACTGTGCACATGCGCACCAGCGGCTCAAATGATTTGAGAATTGTGGTGAAAGAAGCAAAGCTTTTCACCGGCAACGAAGCGCTCATCGAAGTCAACAATCACGACGTCACAAGCGGCGTTAAAGTGCGCGGACTGGTTGCAAAACCAGTTCATTTCAGAGGAGACCGCAAGGCGATTTTGACTATGGTCAACAACCGCCCGGTACGCTGCCCCCTCACTTATAAAGCTCTGGAATACGCCTACAGCGACCTCATTCCTAGGGGCAGACATCCTTTCGCAGTTATTGCAATTGAAGTCGACCCGTCACACGTCGACGTCAACATCCACCCGACCAAAAAAGAAATCAAATACAGTCAAGGCAACGAGGTCTATTTGACCGTTCAGCGCGCAATTGTCACTGCAATGCGATCTGTTCCTCGCCACGAAATCGACCACGCACTCGCAGCGTCACAGCCCAAGCCTGAGCTCGCAGCAGTTAGTCTGATCGTTGAATCCCGCTCGGCAGAAACTGAAACCTACACATCTCCTGATGCACAAATCGCTTATGCCCGCTTCGAAAAGGCAGGCGAGGAAGCGCACACGGAGCAAAGCTCTATTGTTGCGGAATCCCCAGCGCGCACGCGTCAGCTTGGATTTCGTGACCGCCTGACCTTCAATCTGCCTACCAGCCAACCCGATGTAAATCGGGGCGACATGCGGATTGCAGGGGAAACAATTTTTGCTCGTGAAAGCACAAAAGAACGTTCATTTGAATCGGAAGAGTCAAATGAGGAAACTTCCTACACTCCTTCGACAACAACCCAAACACGCCGTCAATTGCCAGATGGTTGGCGACTTCTTGCGTATTTGAAGAACACTTATTTCTTGGTCGAGTCGGAACAAGGGTTAGAAATAATCGAGCAACATATTGCCCACGAGAGAACAATTTACGAACGGCTGCTGGCAGTTCAAAGCGAACCTGGGCGCTTGACAGAACTTACACAAACGCTGTTGATATCAGCCCCTCTGCGACTGAGCGCCGAACAATCTGCGTGCCTGAAAGAGAACCAAGAGACATTATCGAAACTTGGTTTTGAATTCGAGCACACCGAAGACGGTGGCAGCTGCTGCACGCAAGTTCCGCTTGAACTCGCACACAAGAATTACGAGACGGCAATTCAAGAACTCTTAGACCAGCTCATCACCTGCGATCACGCCAACATCATTTTGGAAGCAACCAAGTCAATTGCTTGCCAGTCTGCTGTGAAAAACGGCATGACACTTTCCGAAGATTCAATCGTTTCACTGCTGTGTGATTGGATAGCAACACCTCGCAACGACACCTGCCCGCACGGACGCCCAGTCAGAATGAGCTTCTCCATGGACAAGCTCTTCCAGATGTTCCACCCGGCCTAGAATCACTATAAGCTTGTGAATACCGTAGTGTCGACGCATGGCGTCGACACTCTATTACACTAACCTTAGTGCCGTGTAGCGTTCATTTGACGTTGAACATCGCCCCAGCGAATTGGACTACCGTTGCGTTGCATCTGATGCGCTTCGACCGCGATGATTGCCGGATTGTAGTGCTTTAGAGCGTCAATTGCTTCTCTCGCCCATTTGGGATTGCTGGTGGCGACAACCTCCAGCAGCATCGGCACTGCGCGATTATCATTTAGCCACGCCAGTTCTTGAATGGCTACATACTTGTTTTGCTCATCGCCACCCTTGATCCACTTACCATAATTCTCCAACTTCTTCGCCAGCTGGAGTTCTGCAACAGCTTGCTTCGCACGAAGCGCAACAGCCTGATCGCGAGACTTCGTGAGATTCATAATTTCAATTTCGGTTTGCAAGGAAGGATGTTTCACCGCTTGGTTTATCACCTCAAGTCTGATATCAGGCTGAGTGCGTAGCAATTTAGCGAGATATGTCTGCAGGAATTCGTTCTTGTACGGCGCCTTTTCAACGAAGCCCATGATGGTTTCAAATGCCATTTTCTTTGGACCAGTGTGCGGAGTGTTCTGAATGAAATTCATCAACTCGACTTGATTTGCATCGCTGCCAGCTAAGCGAAGCACGTCGAAATACGCTTTTGCTTCGGGGTGCTGCAAGCCACCCAAATTAGCCAAAGCTTCGTTTCTATGCGGTTGTCCGAGCTTGGCATTTTCGATCAAGTAGTTCATACGATTGGTCAGACTGTTATCGTAGATATTCGACACCGAGCTAAAAAGCGTTCTCTTCAGCAATGGGTCTGTGATGGTATCAAGCGTTTCCTGAACACGCGCGATGTCGCTTTTATGCCCCATGCGTCCCAACAATAGAGACGCGCGCACTCTTTCATTCAAGTTGCCTGAGTTGATGGTTTCGACCAGCTTCTCCCTAGCAACCGGGACAATCTCCTCCGCAATGTATTTCAGACGAGCCACGTGCGATTCGCGATTGGGCATGTTTTCCGGTATTTGATCGATGCGCTTGAGGAAATCAGCGGGATGTACAACGACCTCTTTTGTTTGAGGAATCATTGCTTCAAGCAGCGCCTTAGCCAGCATTGTGGTTCGAACAGGTGCATTATGAGCCGTGATGAAGAAGCGGTCGGCGTCAGCCGCCATCAATTCATCACCAAGGTGCACGGCGAAATTTTCGTGATGTTGCAGTTCTGGACTATCCGGATATTGCCGTCTCGCGTACTCACGAATGTACCAATCCGTCTCTATTTCAGCAGTTTCATTGAACAAAGCACTGTGTTCTTTAAGCTTGAACTTAACCAGGTGAGACCACTCGTGAGCGAGGTAGCCGTTGATTGTTCCGCCCGTAGTGTCACCTTTCTTGCGTGAATTGTAGGCTTCAAAGAAAGTGATGATTCCGTTGCGATCGGCATTTGCTCCGGCACTGTACGAACTGTTGCCCAATTCATCTGCCTGCGAGCGCTTAAAGACATCTCTGTGCGATGGTTCGTCGAGAAGAATTATCTCCTTGATCAAACTTGGATCTGGCAGCTCTTTCACCGCTCCAACGAAATCTTCGGGCAGAGCTCTTTGATTAGCGAGAAGAGAATCTATCTCATTGCGGGCTTTGATAATACGCGCAATATTGTCGGCTTTATCTCCGAATGCAGCTCTGGCAAGTTCCATATCGCCTTCCAGAATCGCTTTGCGCAAAACACGCTGCTCAATTATCGGCTTGCTGTTGAATGAAGGCGTGTCAATTTCTGCCCAGAATCTCAGTTCTCGAACCTTATCGAGCTTCTGAGCATAAGCTTCGGGCACGACTATTTTGACGTCGGTGCCATCGATTCGATAAATGCGCGCTTGCTCAACATGGTTTTCCGTCCAATTTCTAAACTCAGCATCGTCCTTGAAAGTCTTAGGAATATTCGGGTCATCCTTGACTCGCGTAATAGTCACAACGCCCTTTTTCTCCAAGACTAGCTGGCTATTGAGCTCACGAACGCCCTCTTTCGGCGCCGAGACAAATGAAACCGCATCATGCGCATCGAACATCTTTTGCTGCTGCAGCGGTGTCAGAGACTCTACTTTGTCGGTCAGTTTGACGCGGCTAGCTTCAGAGATTGCAGGCAATTCACCTTCAGCCAACAAACGCTCTTGCCCGTCTTGCACCGTACGAACTTGCCTTTCTTGCGCCAACTGCTCGCGCCCAGCATCCTGAGACTTCGGTTGAAGCTTTTCCTGTAGTTGAGTTTCTAGTGGAGCCTTTTGACCAGGCCTGAAGGCATGCCAGCCGGACATCGCTCCCCCAGTGCCCGCGCCAATGAGCATACCGTCTAAGGTGCTCTTGCCGATTTCGCTAAGACTCTTGCCATGCACAACTGCATCCAGACCGCCGAAGATTGCGCCGGAGCCGCCACCAGAGAGTACGCCACCGGCTACTGTGCCGAGGGCTTCAGAACCCGTACGGTTGGCAACAGACAAGGTCGATGACTTGGCGATCCGAAAACCGAGCATGCCCGCTGGGACGTTAATAACGGCGCCGGACAAAGTAGCGGTCGACATTTTCTTCAAATCTGTAAGATTATTCAGGCCGCCCTGGAATGAAAAGTGCCCGTCCTGATCGCGCCACGCCATCGGGTCAGAACCTGCCTTCAGTGCTCCGAAAAGTGCGCCGGAGCCGGCATGTAGAGCTATTTCCTGCTTCAAACCGGTGCCTAGTCTGGCGCCGGCATACTCAAATGCTCTGGAGCCAGGCTGCGCCATCTTCCCGATGTAGTTGAGACCTACACCCTCGAGCCCGTCTTTCAAGAACCCGAGAGCAAAATCGCGGGCATCGCCTTTTGTGTCCGCCATCATTGTGGCACGTACAAGTCCACCCACCGCCACTTTCTTGCTCATCATGGCAGCGGTGTCGGCAACTATCGTGGCAGCAAAGTCATTGCCTTCGGCACGTTTGACCTTTTCTTCTTCGGTCAATTTGCTGGAGAATACGTCTCTGACCGACCCAATGACGCATCCAGCCAGGGTACGTTCTTTGCGGTCGCCAAATATTTCGGTTAAGAGCCCACCGTGGTCTTTAGTCTGCTCCGCGGTTGGTTGTTCTGACTTTTGTTGTTCGGACTTTTGCTGCTCGGGCTTGTGTTGCTCGGGCTTGTGCTCGCCGCCGCCCACATCTGTGGCCTGGGCGACCATATAGCTGGAAAGATTACCTGTGGGAAATGCTTCGAATGCCAAAGAGATAAGTCTCGAAAAACTGTTTCATAGACCCAGGCGCGAACTGTGAGGTTCAACGCAGCTGGATAGCCGAAAACAAATGGAATAATCGCAAGGAGCTTTTAGGTGCTTGACAATGTACCAAAAGTCAAGCCTGTTGGCGAGTTGTCTTATCGTGGAAGTACGTAGGGAAATTCCCAAATTTAATCTGACAGTGAATCGAAGAAAAAGTGGCATATCATTGGTCGACAGAGATGGGACGGCCCGTCAGATAAACGCGAAATCCCCATCCGCCACCGTATACAGTGGCATTCTGGCAGTTTGGTTTTGAAACCTTCCCAAATTATTTCAACCCAGGAGTTTTCGATGCGACGATTGTTACTGCATACTCTGATTGCCGCGATCTGCTTAAACACAGCGACAACAGTGACGGTAGCACAAGGTATGGCGCCGCAAAAACCTTCACTTTTTTACGAAGAGAAAGAACTTCAACTCGACAAACAAGCTGTCGAGATGCTGAAAAAACACTTGCAACATTTGGAAGAAACACATGCATCCGATCGCGACACCCTGCCACTTTTAAGCGCATTGGCTTTACTTTTGCGCAACACACCGGACCGACAGCAATCGATCGAGTATTTCAAAAAGGTCATGGCAATTCGTGAATCACTCGGCGACCATTTGAGCGAAGAATACAAGAACGAGCTAACAGGCTATGCTGAAGCCGCCTACCAAGCGGGAGATTATCAAAAGGCAGAAGAATTGCTTGCAAAACTGATCCCACTTGCCAGCGAGTATGACGTCAAACACAAACTAAAATTCGATCTTATCGAGTGCTACACCAAGGAGAACAACATCTCACAGGCAGAGCATTTGTTGAAGGAAACACTGAAACAGAACGAATCAGTTGGGCAATGTTTTTCGGCAGAATTGCTAGGAGCAGGTGAGTGGTATGCCATGCAGCAAAGGTATGACGAAGCCAAACCTTGGTACTTGAAGGCTATTTCCAAAGCAAAGGCAGAAGGCTCTTCCAGCGAGATGAAGAAGGCCGAAAGAGCACTTGCAAAATTTTTCGTCAAAGAGCAAGTTGTTACAGATTTGAACTCTCTTTGGAAAAAATCCCCACCTCAAATAAGTGTGACTGACGGTGGCGCAAAGCTGGAAATAGGTGGGACCGGTGGCGTTTCGTGCGGTTGCGGATGGAATGACAAAGACGCCAACAATCCAGATCAGTGGGTCAAAGAGTACCGTGAAGCATGCAAGCAATTGCGAGCAAAGCACTATCTGCAGGCAGAATTCCAATTCAAAAGCGGCGCACAGAAATACACAGGTTCGACCGAAAACACCGCTTTCAACATTGGACTGGCAAAGACCTACCAGGAAATGAAAAACGACGGGAAACTGCGCGAAGTAGTCGCCGTACTGGTCAAGACTCAAGACAAAGCTGCTCTTCCGTCACTGCGCCCGCTCAAGGAAGCCGCTGCACCAAAGACAGCAGCTGTCAAAGCGAAGAAGTAGATTCGAAGAAGTAATTTCGAAAAAGTAATTTCGAAGAAGTCAGCTCGTCCGGTTGATAGCCTCTCTCAGCTGCAGGGGCGGCATTAATGCCGCCCGCCGGGTGATGCATGGCATCGCCCCTACAAAAATGGGCGCGTGCAACGCGCCCCCACGCCCAAAGAAGAAACGAGGGGCCTTTCGATGCGCCACCACGCCCAAAGAAGAAACGAGGGACCTTTCGATCCCTCGTTACCTGTTTCCCCTAACCTAACAGACTTCAATATGCTGAAGTCACGTTCCTAACGATAGTTCGCAGGACCGCCGGCTACGCTTTGAGTAAGCGACATCGGCTGATCGAGAGCGAATTGGATGCGTGTGCCGCTTGGGATTTTTACATCCTTGCCCTTACGCCACAAGTTGCTTCCCAGTCCGACTGCGCCACCAGTTGCGACACCAGCGATAGCTCCGGCTCCGACTGCTCCACCGACGATCGGCGCGAAGCAGATACCCAGCAAGGTACCGCCTGCGGTCCAAAGACCGGTTCTTACAACGCCGCTCTTAACGGTGCTGGAAGTGGTTCTGCCTTTGAGACTTTGACCATCTTTTGTTTCATGTACAACCGAAGCTGTTTGGTTTGCAGTAATAACTGCAGACAACGGATATCTGACTCCATCAGGAGTAACAGCACCGGTCAGTCTCAGGGTCATTTTGCCGTTGCTTCCGGCCAATCCGCTCTTATCGACGGATACCATTTGCCCTTCGAGAGCCGTGTTGCCGGGAAGCACCAGGTCGGTACCAAGATACATCGGGGTATACAACTTAGCACTGAAGAGATCGCCGGCTTTGGCGACTCCACTGTCGATTGGACTTGTAAGTACTGCGTCAACAGATGTTCCGGCTGGAACATAAGTAACACGTCCTTGTAATTGTTGACCGTTGTAGCTTTGTGCTACCGCAGGTAGAACCAGTCCAATGGACAGAACACCCGCGACGATTGCGTTAAGACCTGTCCTCTTCATCGATCGCTCCTTCTAGTGGCGCTAAACAGAATTTCTTTTTGCAAGATTCTAAAACATTATCATAATGATGTCGTATAAAAAATCAACCGTCTATCCTTTTTATTTTCGCGATGGCACCGGCGGTACCACTTCGAATACAAACAGGGCTGAAAGCGTTGACTATATGGCAGTTTACAAAGTTCCCGCGTTTTTCATACTGACATCCATCTTTTTATGATCAACCACCATATACAGTGCGAATGTGCCACCGCATCAAAACATTATCAGCACCAATTGTGATGGCACGTCACTCAAAGTCGACAGCTTCCCAAAACAAAATGAATTCTCGACGAAAATTTTTGATAGTGACTGAAAGTCCTAGGCATTGACGGAGCCTACGAATTGGTTTTGAAACCTTGAAATAACGAGCTTGTCATGGTTTACAAGGCTCGCACAACCTCTTGTCATCGGTCGTCATCGACAGCCAACTCTCCAAAAGAAGCGATGTTGATAACTCAAAACCAATTACAGAAGAACTCATTACAACCACAAAGCAGTCCGTCTACGAGCCGCGCTAATTCTCAACTCGCTGCCATCAGTTGCGCTACTTCTTCACCAACCAAGCAGGAGCCCAGCCGGTTGCACCTTCTAGGACTTGCACCGTGCACATTTTTAAACGGCCTTTTTAGGCTTCAGTCATGAGTTCTTGATCGTAGTTGCTTATTAGTTTTAACCTCGGATTGCTTTCTAACTACCCCTCTTGATCCCAAACCCCCAGCTTCCCAGCCAAATTCTTCTCCTGCCAGCAATTACCTTACGGCCGCGAAAGCGACCCGGTGTTGTTCGTCGGATTGAAGATGCGTTTTGGCAAGACCAAGTATTTGAGATCACGAGTAGCAGTCTCGCGGTAGCTAGTTACACAACCAATCGGCCGCAATTTCGAAAACGGCTGATAGGAACGCATATCCATGCGCTTCCATAAACTGAAGGAGCACCGTTATGAATCGCTTCTGGCAATCGTTTTTCTACGGTCTTATCGTCACAATCTCCATCATGGGTCCGGCTTTCGGTCTCGGTGTCCTCTGGACAATCGGTACCGGCGGCGATGCAGTTGCTTATGCAGTCGACTGCATCAAGCTGGCGTTCGTGGTCATGATCTTCAGCACCTGGGGGCTCTATGAGCTCGCTGGTGCGCTTGCTCGTGCCAACCGCCCGCGCAATCGCGATGGGGAAAACGGTGACGGTACCAACCGTGACGACAGAAATTCAGGTCAGCCTGGCGACGACACCGACGACAAGAACCGCAAGTAATTCGGCTCTGGTCTGACGTAATGTCGTCTGCACTCTGACTTCTCGCCCAAGCCAAGCTGCGAATGAATCATCAAGCAATTGGTGCTTCTTCGCGGCTTGTTCTTGGAGTCTGCACCAATCGGTATAAGCAACGTGCGCAAACACGAGAGAAAGTCGGAATCAAAACCCCACTCTCTCTCGTGCCAGCGTTTCTGCAAATCTCGTCCCATTGACCCCCTTCAGCCTTTTTCATTGTTTACGTCATACATACTATGCGTTTTAGTATTGCACAAAAAAGCCACCAATTGTAAGAGTTCAAATTCAGCTAATACGCGCAAAAGTTCGAGATCTTTTCCTCAGAATGACGCAAAGGAATGTAGACTTGAGGTTACGCCAGGCGCCCTGCACCAAAGAAGAAAATGACTAAATTCGACCAACCCGAGCTTCACCCCCGCGGCTTCCCGCTGTGGGTTGAAATTTTACTTGTCTCGGCTCTCATTCTTACGCCACTGCTGATGGTATCACTTTGGCAGTATTGGCAGGACCATCAGACGAAACATTCGGACGAAGCGTCTCCGGCAAAAGTCACACAACCAGCAACAAAGACCGAAGAAAAGACCGATTCGAGCACCGAGCCAAAAACTGAGACACCTGCCGCAATCGACACTGAACAACCGACAAAAGAAGAAGCCGGAAAAGAAGATGCTGGAAAAGAAGATGCTTCAGTAGAAGATACGATGAAGAAAAGCCCTACAGAGCAGGAATCTTCTGCGCCTGCAGAAAAGTAGGCACGGAAATTATCTAAGCAGTTTTTTGAATTCCTAATTGGCGTTCTGTTCTTTCCTGATGTCCTTCAACTGCTGTTTGCCATTCAAGATTGCTTTCTTTTGATTGGCAAGTTCAGGGATCATCTTATGCTCGTAGTCTAGCTGCTGTTGCTCGATCTTTTGCTCGATTGCCTGGCGCTCCTGACGCAACTCACGGCGGTTCTCAATCTTCATTTCCTTGAGCAACGATTGCGAGTTTTGCGCCCCATCCTTTCCGGGTGTCCAAGCTGGTCCGACAGCCGCTGAGCCGTCAGCCTTGTGCTCTCCGGCGCCAATCGTCGAATGAATCATGTTGCTGTTTTGATTGAACAAATTTTCCAAAAGCGTGAGATCTTCTTTCTTCAAAGATCCGTCCGCTTGCCGTTTTGCGGCCACCTGCCCCTGCAAACTTTGAACGGAGGCCTTGAGCTTGTTTGCTTGATCAGCGTTAATCGCTCCGATTCTCACTCCCCGCTCGATGCGCTGAAACTGCCTGTGGATACGAGCATTCAGGTCGTCGCCCCCACCACCGCCGGTGTTCCCGGGCGCTCCTTGCGCAAAAGCCGCGCCAGCGATTAACAAACAAGCCGCCAGACCAAACAATCCGCCCGACAAAGCACGTTTAACCATAACCAGTCTCCCCCCAGCCGCAAAGCGAATAGCCCCCAGTATTCCTATACCACCGGGTGCGCCTATTGATTCACATTATCAAGAACCACGTATCCTTTGCCAGCGCGCGGTGTATGATCTGCGGGTTTGTCCCTGAGGAACGCGTCAACGCGTTCGATAGAAGGTTGTACACGCCAATGTCAAGCAAAGTCGAGCAAGCGCCCGTCCTCTCACAGGTCGAGAAGTTCAAGTCCGAAATTGTCGAACTGCGCCGCCACATCCACAAGCATCCCGAGCTGAGTTTCGACGAAGCAAATACGGGCAAACTTGTCGCAGATAGAATGCGCAAACTAGGCTACGATGTGCGACCCGGGGTGGGCGGCACAGGCGTCGTCGCCGAAATCGGCGATGCGAGCGCCGGACGAACAGTCGCGCTGAGAGCCGACATGGACGCGCTTCCCATAACAGAAGAGAACCCCAAAGAGTATTGCTCATCGAACACCGGCGTTATGCATGCATGTGGTCACGACGCTCACACAGCCTGCGCACTCGGCGCAGCAATGCTTTTGGCTCAAGACCCTCCCAAAAACGGACGGGTCCGCTTCCTCTTCCAACCCGCCGAGGAAATGGTCAACGACGACGGCAAATCAGGCGCCACATTGATGATCGAGCAGGGCTGCATGCACGATGTAGATGCTGTTTTCGCATTGCATTGCGATCCCAAGACATCGGTCGGCAAAATCAAAGTCAAAGACGGAGCCATGCTCGCTGCCTGCGACACCTTCGAAATCAGCATCCGAGGCATTCCCACTCACGGCGCTTATCCCCAATATGGCATCGACGCTGTTATCCTTGCAGCCCAGGCAGTACAAGCGATTCAGACTGTGATATCGCGTAGGAAATCCGCGCTGGAGCCTGCTGTTCTCACGTTTGGCGGCATCAAGAGCACTACCTATCGACCAAACATTGTCGCCGAAGAAGTTCAACTAATCGGCACTTCACGCTATTTCGAGAACGAAATCGGCGAATTGATTTTTGAAGAACTCAAGAAAGCGTTATCAGTTGTTGAGGCGATGGGGGGTTCTTTCGAGATAAAGCGCACGAAGGATAATCCGGCGGTCACCAATGATCCGCAGATAAACAACGTCGTTCGCTCGGTCGCAGCCCGCATTCTGGGCAAGGAAAACGTCATCGAATCCAACTACGAAATGGGCGCGGAAGACTTCAGCTTCATGTCGCAAGTTGTACCCGGCGCCTTCTTCTTCCTCGGAACCAAAATCGAAGATTCGCCGCGTGCAATTCATACCCCGCAATTCGACATCGACGAAAACGCACTGCCGCTGGGTTCTGCACTATTGGCAGAATGCGCCCGCCAGTATCTCGGCGGTTAAATCATAAGCGAAAGTAGGGGAGTCACATGTGCCTTCCTGCTCAGGGAGCCGCATGCGGCTCGCCTACAACAGAATGGTTTTACGCTTCTTCCAGCAACAGGCGAGATGGGCTGATCTCATCACTTGTATATTCGGATGTCGGGCAGAAGCGCGTTATCTGATACGTGTCTTCGAATTCTACGAGCTGGTCTTGCGTTCCAACAACGTACAATTCGTCGCCCTCAGCCAATGCGAAAGTCGGATCAGGATGCACGACAAGATTGTTGCCTCGGCGCGCAGCAGAGATAGTTACGCCCGTCAGGCGGCGGATGTCCAGCTGTTGCAAACTCTGCCCAACAATTGGAGATTTGGAAACGACAAACCAGGTTCCAATAAACTCATCATGCGCAAACCCGATGAGCTGAGCCAATGAAGCTTCGGCCACATCCGGCTGAAACAGCCGATATCGCTGGGTTCTAACATCTTGCAGCGCTCTCTGGATAATTGGATCGCCCATGTTCAAACTCATAAGAGTCAGACGAGAAATCTCGATGCTCGCTTCAAACTCTGGCTGTACCACAGCATTTGCGCCAGCCGCACGCAAGACATTTATATCTTCGGAGCGGTGAGCGCGCACGATAATTTTCACATCCGGATTCATTTCTCTAGCCATATTACTGATAGTGAGTGCAGCAAGTGGATCAGGAACCGTAATGATGAGAACCTTTGCTCTGAGAAGACCGGCACGTTGCAGCACAAGGTGACTGACCGAATCACCAAATACGTGAGGAATATCTTCGGCGTCGAGTTCTTCCAATATGCTGGCGTTCAATTCAACAACTGCATAGGGAATATTCACTCCGTTCAAGACCAAGCCCAAATTGCGTCCAGTTCTGCCAAAGCCGCAAATAATTACATGCCCGGACAGGTTCAATCCATGCTCTTCGACGCCATCGCCCGTGACACCAGCTTCTTGCCGCGCCTTGGCAGATGCAAAACGTCCCAGCAATTTTGGAACAGCATTCATAAGAATCGGAGACAGAACCAGGGTTACAACAGCAGCAGCGAAAAAGAGGTTGTAGAGCGACTCTTCCAATAGTTTTGCTTGATAGCCAAGCATCGCCAGCACGAAGGAGAATTCTCCGATCTGAGCAATTCCCACACCGAAGAGAAGCGCGCTCCACCAATTACTAGTAGACAAAAACGCGCTGGCGGTGCCAATGATGACCTTCATCAGCAAAAGCAATCCAACGAATGCCAACACTTCGACAACATGTGAGGCGAGAAACACGGGATTCAACAACATACCGATCGATACAAAGAACACGACGGCAAACAGGTCTCGAAGAGGCATTACATCAACGAGCGCCTGAGATCCATACGGAGATTCACTAACCATAATCCCGGCAAGGAAAGCTCCCAGGGCAAGCGACAAACCAGCACGGTCACTGGTTACTGCGACACCGAGACACAAACCTAATATGGTAAGTAAGAACAGTTCACGATGCTGTGATTTGACGATCGGTTTCAAAAGCGCCGGCACGACAGTGTATGCACCTACGAGAACACCACCTATCAGAAGAACAGCTTTTGCCAACGCAATTAACACCACGGACGACAAATTGTCTCCACCGGCGCCTTGAAATGCAGGCAGCAGTGCTATTACTGGAACAAGACTCAAGTCTTGCACAATAAGAACAGGCAATAACATCCTTCCATGTATAGCGTCGATTTCGCCGCGATCCATCAGGGTTTTCGTTACAACAACAGTACTGGACAGAGCGCAAATCCATCCGAAGAGAATGCCGGCAGCAGGGGTGGTCGCAAAGCCGAAAAGGCGTGCCACAGACCAGGCGGCGAGAACAGTGAAGCCAATTTGCAAGATCGCAGTACCGACAACTTTTATAGAACATTTGAGAATCTGGCGCAGTGAAACTTCCACCCCGAGCGCGAAAAGAAGCAATGCGACGCCCATCTCAGCGAGAACATGAACATCACCCGGTTCGGCTATCCACTTCAAACCGTGTGGACCAATAAGAATTCCCACTCCTGTATAACCGGCGATCAGCGGTATCTTCAGACGCGCGCAGATATAACCTGCGACCGCCGCAACGATCCAGATCAAAGCCAAATCACCAATTAGAGCAAGTTCCGTCATCAAAAACTCCTAAGTCCACCTAAACTCCGGCGTTCTTTTGCCACCATGAGTTACCACCTACGGTTTTCTCTTCTCCCGAAAGAGAAGATGCCACCAGCTTTAGTTTCAGTTCCTGATACCGTGACTAAATCAACAAAGCTTGATTTATCAGCCAGATCGGCTGTTTGCTTTCGAGAACGTTCGCCCTCGAAAACAGCTGAAATCGCTCAAACCGGTTTGCGATTTGATCGACAGGTTTATGGTGAATTCGAGTCCCAATCGGAGAGTGGATTTTTGAAATTTTGTGCGGCTTGCTGTCCAGCAAAATCTCTGGAGAGCCGGACACGCAAACGTGCAAAATCTCCCCACAGGCTTTGATCACGCCCTCGCTATTGTGCGGCGCGAGCACCGTTGTGCGAACGAAAACGAAGCACAAAACAGCCAAAAGGCAGGCTGTGCTTTGTAGGACTCGTGTGGAGGTTCGCCACATGAATCGTCACCCTTCGATCGTTGCTCTCATTTCCATTCTACACAACTGCGTTAGGTGGACCCTTCAGAAGCCTTTCGGTAAAAACATCAAATGCTTTTGAAGGGAGGTTAGTCTAGGTGTGGATCACGCCTATGACTGGATTTATCGAAGTTTTGGAATATCGCGATATTCAACGATCAGTTTTTTCTTCTGCGCTTTGTCTTGCAGATAGAGCATCGGCACGCTCCATGCCGCTACCGGCAACACCGCAAAAACTATTGGGATTATGCCCCAGTATCGATGCAAAAAAAATGCCCAAATAGTGCCCTTTCCGAGTTCCCAGATATGAATTTGGTTGCAATACCAAACGGCCACCGACAGCAAAATTACCACCACAACAGCATTGAAATTTCGCAAGGAGACAGATAGCCGACGCGTTTCAGCGGGAAGCGGAAAACCGACGGAATTGTTTTCAGAAGGGTCGCGATTGGCTGGCAACATGCCAACATGATACCCACCCTAGACCTCTCTTAAGACCAGCTCAACTTAGCCCAGTTCAAAGAGCTATCGCAGCTAAGTGAACCCAGAAATCTAAGATTTCAAAGTTTCGCGCGGGCTTGCGTAAATTATTAGGCAATAAGCATTGCTTGACATTGCCTAAAACCTACTAGGGTCATAGCTGTATCTCTTTTCTTTCAACTCTTGGAGCTTTTAGTCAGACAAACACCGACAACGTAGTCCCAACCATCGTTTCGGCAATTCTCTCGGGTATTCCTCCGAGCGTTGACTATCGACCATTAGCTGAAAGCCTGTCCGGTCCGTTGTTCAGCTCGCGCGTCCTTACGCGAGTCACAACGGACCAACTGTTCTTCGTTGAAAAACTCTGACGAAAGGAGTCCGAAAAATGTCAAAACCTGTCAGAAAGTTCTACGGCGAGCCCGCCCCGGCTGGTGAAATCATCCAGCTCGTGGACGGCAAAGCCGTGAAACCGACCCGCCCCATCATTCCGTTCATCGACGGCGATGGCATCGGCTCGGAAATCTCGGAAGCGACTCGTCGCATCATCAACGCCGCCGTGGCGAAATGCTATGGCGACAAACGAAGCATCACCTGGTTGCCGGCTTACGCTGGTGACGCAGCAGTGGCGAAGTTCGGCAGCCCCCTGCCGGCCGAAACCCTGGAGATGCTCGACTACTACGGCATCGGCATGAAGGGACCACTCGGCACACCCACCGGCGGCGGCATCCGCAGCCTGAACGTGACCATGCGCCAGCACTTCGACTGGTACAGCTGCGTCCGTCCTGTGCGCTACTTCAAGGGCATCGTGTCCGTGGTGAAGCGCCCGCAGGACCTGGACGTGGTCATCTTCCGCGAGAACACGGAAGACGTGTATGCGGGCATCGAGTTCGAGGCCGGCTCCGAAGGCGCGCGAGAGATCATCGCCGTTGCTCGCAAGTACGGTCACGAAATCCGCGAAGACTCCGGCATCGGCATCAAGCCGATTTCGAAGTATGCTTCGCGCCGCATCGTGCGTGCAGCAATCGAGTTCGCCATCGACCATGGCCGCAAAGTCGTGACCATCGTACACAAGGGCAACATCCAGAAGCACACCGAAGGCGCGTTCCTGAAGTGGGGTCTGGAGCTTGCGGCTGAGGAGTTCGGCGACATCATGGTGTCGGAGGACGACCTCTGGAAGGTGCATGGCGGCAAGCTGCCGGAAGGCAAGATCCTGCTCAACCACCGCATCGCCGACGCCACGTTCTACGAGCTGCTCTGCAAGCCGACTCAGTTCTCGGTCATCGCGACCACGAACCTCAACGGCGACTACATCTCGGACGACGCAGCCGGTCAAGTGGGCGGACTGGGCATCGCTCCGGGCGCCAACATCGGCGCCAAGAGCGCCATGTTCGAAGCCACGCACGGCACCGCGCCCGACATCGCCGGCAAGGGTATCTCGAACCCCTGCTCGCTCACCCTCTCCGGCGTCATGATGCTGGAGTACATCGACTGGGACGAGGCCGCCGTGTGCGTCACTCGCGCCATCGAGAAGACGCTGCGTTCGAAGACTGCCACCGGAGATCTGGCGCGGTTCATGAAGAACGGCAACCAGGTCGGCACGGTGAAGTTCACGGACGCGGTCATCGCCAACATGGTGAAGCCGACCCGACGCACGGTGGAAGCCGCGCTGAAGGGCAAGAAGGCGATTCGCAAGTAAGGCGAGCCTGCGACCGGGTGGTCGTCAGGTCCGCCAGGACGACCACCGGATACGACCCGATGGTTGCAAGTTCAGCGATGAATTTGCTCCATCGGTGTCGTGTCTAATTCGGCACGAAAATGCCGTATTCCTTTGCAGGAGAAAAACTATGCGCACGACTCATGTAAAGAAATCGCCCCGACCCGCTCCGAAGGGAGCTCTCGGCACGGCGATAACCGCAGCCCTCGGCGTGAAGCCCGAGTATCTGCTCCTCGTGGGACGCTGGCATGGCGTCACCAAAGACCAGGAACGCTCGCTCAAGCGTGCCCTCAAGCACGTTCCCGGCAAGCTGGTCTTCGTCATCACGGCGGACGGGCAAGGCGGCACCAAGCGGCACCCGCTCTACAGCAACGAGCGCAAGCTCATCGCTGAGGGCTTCGCGAAGAAGCTCGGGCGCCCGTACGAAATCCATGCTGCCGCGGATATCCCCGATTCACTGGCTTGGACGGCGCACATCTGCGACGTCGTGAAGTCGGAGTCGGACGAAACGACCGTCCTCACGCCCGCCAACACGGTGCTCGTCTCGTCCAACGCGGACGTCAACAAGCACTTCGCCAAAGCGGGTTACAAGGCGATCGTGCCCAGCACCGCCGGCAAGCTGCCCATCGACCTGCTTCAGGCAGTGGCGACTCGCGGCGACTGGCGAAAGCTGGCAACGGCAGAGACTGCTGCGGTCTTCGAAAGCCACCAAGTCGAAGAGCGTATCGCTACGCTCTTCAGCGACGTGCTGCTCAACGACGACGGCGAACTGTCGCACGGTCGTGACTTCGCCGTCTACAGCGAGGGCATGGACGCCAGCTTATCGGTGAAGATTCAGGACATTTGCCCCTGGATTGTCGGCGGCTACATCGTCGACAAAGGCTGCGGCACTGGCACCCTGCTGATTCATCTGTCGAACCTCTATCCGAAGGCGCAGATCGTCGGCATGGACCTGTCGCGTGACCTGCTGCACCGCTCGGAAGGTCAGCATTATCCCAACCACAACGTCGCAGTTGTGATGGGCAACATCATCCACAAGCGCTTCGCTGAAGGGACGGTGTCGACCATCATCTTCTCGTCGGTCATGCACGAGGTGTACTCGTACAACGGCTACGACCGTGACCAGATCCGGCTGGCGTTGAAGAACGCCTGGTTGGAACTGATGGTGGGTGGGCGCATCATCATTCGCGATGGTGTGAAACCAGAAAACGGCGACCGCCTTGTTTGGCTGCGTTGCAAGGACGCAGAACTCGAGGAGCGCTTCCGCAAGTTCGCCCGCGAGTTCAAAGGCAAGTCGGCGAAACCCGGCTTCGCTTACGACGAGCGAGTCTTCGACGGCGTCACGCACTTCCGCATGACGCTGCACGAAGCCAACGAATTCCTCTCGAAGAAAGACTACCTCGCCAACTGGGCGATGGAAGTCAACGAGGAGTTCGGCGTCTGGACCACCGACGAATGGCACAAAGAGCTGGTCGCGCTCGGCTACAAAGTCGTGCACTGCGACAGCTACCTCAATCCGTGGATCGAGGAAAACCGCTACAACGGGCACTGCTGGCTGCTCGAAGATGCAGACGGAAAGCTCGGTGCGGCGGTGCCATTCCCGGACACGACCGGCGTCATCGTCGCCGAGAAGGTCGCCGAGAAGGTGGAGAAGGTGGGCGAAAACGCCGCCAAAGAAGCGTAGTAATCGCGCAGAGCGCCTCTCTGTGCGGTTTGTCTAAGTAACCGAGAGCCATCGCGTTAAGTCGCGGTGGCTCTCCTTTCATAACAAACTCATGGAGAGAAACATGCCCAAGAAGCAGACAGTGCTCGTCGCGCTGCTCCGGCAGCCGCACATGGAGCGCCCCACCGAGATGCGCTCGGATCCCTTTTGGGAATTCGGCAGCTTCGGTTTGACCGGATGCCACAAGACCAACCTCATGCACCCCAAGAAGGTGCACGAGCTGAAAGGCGCTCGCATCGCGTTTGTCCAGGGTGGTGACGCCGGCTTCAAGCTGGTTTACCTGACACCGCCGGTGACACCGTTTCCCTACTCCGATCGCAGCGAGATTCGCTGGCAAGTCGCACAAAATTCCGACGCCCCCGGCGCAAACGGCAGCACCATGCCGTTCCGCTATGAGAAGGCGCCCTTCATCATCAGCACCGCCGGCGTGAGCGACGTGCCCGAGATTGTTCAAATCTTCGAGAACGTCCGCCGCAACGGCTGGATGGGTCGCTTCGCCAGCAAGTTTCGCACTCGCCGCGAACCGCTGCCCGACGCCTGCGCCGCCCAGCTCATCAAGGTGTGGAACGCTCGAATTCGCAAGGCGCAAGCCGGCGACTTCGCCCGTATCTACACGGATGCGCTGCCCTACAACCCGCCCAAGACGGACTACGAACGGCGCGTCACCTACGACCGCATGCTCGCAGCGGCGCTCGAAGGCTAACCAGAGGAGACGACAATGGCGAAATCAAAACTCGGACTTCTTGCTGGTGGGCCTTCCTGCATCGCCCATCGCAGCAAGCTGCCGACGACGATCCGGACAGGCGCAACTAACGCTTCGAAGACAATCTCGACGAAGTTGACGGTGCGTGACGCCCAGGTCGAAGACTACGTCGGCATCCGCAAGATCATCAACAGCAAGAACAATCGCGCATCCTTCGGCTATCTGCCGAGGGTGGTGGTCGAAGACGCGGTGAAAAATCAAAACGCCGACGGCGAGAAATCGCAACACCGCATTCGCGTGGTGGTCGACGCAGACGGGCGCATCGTCGCCTTCTTGCGCGCCTACCACCGCCAAGATGGTGCCACCACTCTTCATGAAATCGGCGTTGCCGAAGACATGCAGAGCAGCGGCATCGGCAGCTTTCTCCTCACCGAACTGATTACCGCGTCGCGTAAACGCGGCATGGAGAAAGTCGCGCTCAAGACACCAATCGGCATGCGCAGCAACGCCTACTACCCTCGCTTCGGCTTCAAGCAGGTCGGAACGTACAAGGGTCGCAAGCGCGTGCTCAATTGCTACGAACTCACACTCTGAACGGGAGCATAACAACATGACCACAATCTTCATCATCGCCGCCGCGCTGCTCCCTGTAGCGGCGCTGGTCGGTTTTCACTTCTACCTCGAACGCGAGTACCGCAAGGCTGACGAAGCCGAAACGGCTCGCTTCCGTGCGATGAACTCCGCCGAACGGCGCGAGGCACTCATCAAGGCGAAGACCGATCGCGCAGTCGCTCGCGAGCACCGCGCCCACATGACGAGGCTCTACTCGAGCTTCAAATGGGGCTATCGGCACAATCCCTATCGCGTCCGCTATGCGGCCGCGCAGGGTGCGTATACCGCCGCTTGCAAACGCGTCGAAAAGCTCGAGCGCCTCATCGCCGAGCTGGACGCGAATGCTGGCTAAAGCTCAAGCTGAGCCCTCGGCACGCTGACACGTCAACCTGACGCATCGCTTTAGACTAACCACATGAAGCGTCAGGTTGATGGAGTTTCAGCCAAACCTGGCAAAGGGGTGTCGTTTGTGGAGCAATCTACACGCGACACCTCTTTTTTTGCCCCTCGTATTACTATCACGCTTAGTATCCAGGTTAAACCCCAAAAGTCAGGCGGTGCAATAAATTTGACATAAATAGCTATTTTGAACAAAATAGACAATATATACACAACAGGCAACTTGATAGTCCGACTTAAATGAAACGAATCACCGCAACAGAACTAAAAAACAAAACGAGTGAAGCGATTGCCGCGGCACAAAAGGAGCCAATCTCAATCGAGAAAAATGGCCGCCCTGTTGCAGTTATGATCGCTCAGGCCGATTACGAGCATCTGATGCAGCTTGAAAACGACTATTGGTTGGCACGAATCGAAGTAGCAGAAAAGACTGGTTACATTGGTACCGAAGCGACTGCCAGTTTCATCAAGGAAAAACTGACTCGCGATGCTAAAACCAGACCTAACAAATGACGCAATGCGTTTCTTGAAAAAGCGCGACAACAAACAGTTTTTGCAGATACTAAAAGCAATTACTGAGTTGTGCGATGAACCACGTCCCACTGATTCAATATCAATGGGAAACGGCAAACATTTCCGGAAAGACGTTGGAGAATTTCGCATTATCTATCGATTTGATTCGTCTGTGCTGTATGTCACAGTCGTCGGAAACCGTAATGACAGCGCAGCCTATCAAGAGTTCGACCGGAAGAAATAGAATAAGAAGTCGCGAACGAACTAATTTCGCGAGCCGTAATTCTTATCGAGTTCTTCAGCAACCTTTTTTCTGATCACATCAAAGTTGATTCCCATCACATCGAAAACGCGCATAGCCATTGTATCTTTACCATGCAGCAACGCATAAAGCAGATGCGGAACAGCGACATCTTTTATCTCTCGAGACTCTGCTTCTTTGCGCGCAAATGCCAGTGCCTCTTGCGCATTTGGTGAAAACGGAATGTCAGCCGCGAGATTACCAGAGCCTCGCCCAATGAGCGCTTCAAGCTCTTCATGTGCAGCCGCGTAGGTAATACCAAAACTATTGAGTAGCCGACTTGCCGCGCCGCCTTCTTCCAAAATTCCAAGAAGAATCATGCCAGTGCCGATGTAGTTATGTCGCATCTTACGCGACTCTTCCTCAGCCCGCCGAATCGAGTATGTAGCTCTTTCAGTGTAGTTTTTTAACACCAGCGAAATCCCTAACGTGTCTCCTCAAATAAAGCTAGCACAGACGCTCGCAATGCTGCTAAATCTACGCCATTTTCTCGCAAGACTTGCCAAGCAACACCATCTTGCTCATGGGTGAATCCGAGCAAAAGGTGCAGTCCTTTCAGTTTATCCTGTCCCAACTGAAACGCTTCTTCCTTGGCATTGTGCAATAGCTTCTTGGCACGCGGAGTAAACTGCAGTTTTACTTCCACCACTGCTGGTTCAGCAGCTTCACCAATCAGTTTCACAAAATGCTCGCGCGCCGAATCCAGCGTAACTCCAGCGTTCTCCAAAATTTTAGCGGGCATGCCACCAGCATGAATAAGTCCAAGCAAAAGGAGCTCAGAACTCAAATGCTTCTGCTTGAAATTATGTCTTTCAGCAACTGCAAAGCTAATCACATCTGAGATATCTCGACAGAGCTCCATGGCTTCTTGCTGCGAAACAGAGGAACCATCAACAACTTGCAGCCCCCCGTGGAATTGCGTTTGATAAACCAGGGCGTAGCGCAACTCGTTCGCGTCAATTTTCGTATCGCGAAAGACATTCAGTATTGCTGGAAAATCAAACAGCGCCAGAAAAATGTGACTTGCACAAATCGTTTTGTGCCCTGAAATTTGATACGCACTGACTAGCACGCGCTTTGCATCATCGTCAAACGGTAATTCTTTCGGGCTAGGCTTGGCGCCCTTCTTCACTCGTTGCGAAAACGAAGCCCTAAGTTTCTCTAGGGTACCGTCACGAGAGTTGGCAGACTCTACAGGCAAACAATCCACTTCAGAAGCAAAAGCTCCCAGTAGCAAATGCTCGCAACCTACTTCTTGCTGTTTCAGCATGCGCGCTTCTTCCTGCGCTTGCATAATCACTTTGATTGCATCCTTGCTAAATTTATCGAACACGGAATCGCCTCACGCTTCCTCTGGCTGATCGAAAAGAGCAAGGATAGCAGCTCTTAATTCCTCGGTGTTGACTTGAGCCGCTTTCAAAATCTGAGCCGCAACGCTGGTATCATCACGAAGAATCCCAAGCATCAAATGTTCATTTCCAATGTAATTGTGTCCTAGTTGACGAGCCTCATCCCAGGCAAATTCCAGCACTTTCCTGGCTCGCGGAGTGAATGGAATTTCGACGGACACAAAACCAGAGCCGCGACCAATGATCTTTTCGACTTCTTGTCGAGCCCACCCAACCTCAATTCCAAACCTACTTAAAACCGCGCCGACACTTCCCCTGCAAAGTATCAATCCGAGCAAAATCTGCTCAGTACCTACAAAATTGTGTCCGAGTCTTCGAGCCTCCTCCCGAGCACATTTAAGGACAGCTGCGGACTGCTCGTCTTCGCTTCCCCCGGCTCCTGGAGCCAGGTCAACGCCAAGCATTTCGAGAACCTTTACTCCAACACTATTCTGCTTATCAAGCATCGAAAGTAAAATGTGTCGTGAGTAAATCAAGCTGTGACCAGACTTTTGATAAGCACTTACGAGTATCTCCTTGGCTTCGTCACTAAATGGAAGCTCGGCGGGGCTAGCTTTGGAGCCCTTCGGATTCACATTTCTAACTGCATCACGCAGTTGATCGAGATCGACACCTTCCAGGTACGGAAAACCCTTCGAAATAGAATCGCCACAAAAGGCGAAAACACCCAGAAGCAGATGCTCTGATCCTACTTCTTTGTGCTTAAACACGCGCGCCTCATCAAGCGCTTGCATGACCACTTTAATTGCATCCTTGCTGAATTTATCGAACATTGAGTCACTCATCCACAACAGGTCGTCGCATAGCATTGTGCAAGTTTCCACGGGCTTTTCCAGCGTCCACATCTAGATTTTGCAAGACATGAGTACTAACACAATTTTCCTCGGCGAGTAACGACAGCAAAATATGTTCTGCTCCGATTATTTCAGAACCACGACTGCGAGCTTCGTCTATTGCACCGACCAAAAGCCCCTTGGCACGCGGAGTGAAAGGTATTTCTACAGCAACAAAACCAGAACCGTGTCCGATGATTTTCTCAACTTCACGACGAGCAGCAATAAGGGTGATGCCTAAATCTCGAAATACTTTACCCGCTAAACCATTGTCCGGTATAACACCAAGCAATAGCTGCTCCGTACCAACAAAATTGTGGCCGAGGCGCCTTGCTTCTTCTTGCGCCCTCATAACCACTTTAATCGCAGAGTCATTAAAGTGAGAGAACATCGGCGTTGTAGAAGGCCAAGAATACTCCGCGGTCGGAGATATTGCTCTCTTCTTGCGAGGCGCTTCTTCAAAACCAGCATCCTCAGCGGATGCCGGATTCAACTCTCGCTCATGCACAACCTTCCCAACATCACTGCGCAACCTATTTGCGTCAACCCCAAAGTCGTCAAATATTCTCTGAACTTTCCAATTCTTTTCCGCAAGAACAGCAAGCAAGAGGTGCTCTGTGTCTATGTTTTCATTCTCCATTTGAACCGCAAATTCAAGCGCAGAATTGAGGATTTTCGCAGCTTTAATGCTGAAAGAATAATTGCCTTTTTGAGCCAAACGTTCTTCTTTTGTTTGTTCGCACATTTGCTCTCGAACACCGTGCAATTGAAGTCCATTCTTGCGCAACACCTCAGACGCAACACCATACGCCTCGCCTAGCAGACCCAAAAAAATATGTTCAACATCAACACTCGCGCTGCCGGTGCGTTCGGCTTCCATGCGCGCCAACGCCATTACGTTTACCGAATACTCTGTAAGTTTTTCAGAAACCATTTTGGGTCACCCCAAGCAGCTTAGTTAACTTATGCCCTCTGGATTTAGATATGCGCATCCACTCCGAAAAATCCCGGTTTTTCGGAGTGGATGCGCGAGCCTAAGACGCCCACAGGCTGACAATCCAAAAATCTATGCGGGCGCGCTCAAAAAAGCCGATTACCAAAAGCCTTACCAGCGCCCAATCTCACAAAAGCATGTACTCCGAAAAACCAGTTTTTTTCGGAGTACATGGATGGTTTTGATTTGCAGTCATGCAACCGCTCGGTTATGCGACAGCTCGGAAATTCGATCCAGCAGTTTCGCGATTGGCGGAGAATGCTACCTGTCGCTTATGCAGCGCGGTTGGCATCTGGCGGACGAAGCACGGTGGTGGCGCCGCCAAATCTGCGGGTGAATGTCCCGCTCACTGTGCCTGCCGTCCACTGACCGGTTCTTGAGCTGTTGTTGTAAGCAATGCCATTTGGTCCGACAATACCGATGTGACCGTGGCGTGCACCGCTCATACCGTAGATAACGTCGCCCGGTTGAGCTTGATTGACAGAAACACGCTGCCAACCGTGTCTTTGCAGTTTTGCAGCCAGGTCGTTAACGCCGGCAGAGTCAGCGTAGCTGAATCCTGCATCTTGCAAAACCTTCGACACGGACGCGGCGCAACCCAGGTTGCCACCTTCGACAGAATTGCGGTACTTGGTCTGAGCCCACAGTCTTTGACCGACCATGCCATTTGCCAAAGCAGTGATTTTGCCGTTGGCATCGGACACGTTGACGTCGCCCAAACCGGTTGCCCGTGCGCGGTCCATCTGATACATGTTCGCGAAATCCGAAGCGTATTTTTGGTACGAAGGATCTTGCATTTCTTGTTGATTCGGCATGCGACCAAGGTACATAGCGACGCCAACAACGCCGGCTTGCTCTTTGGTCATTTTGCTCGGGTCTTGAACACCCATGTCGCGAGCGTACTTCTCGACGCGATCCGTCGCCATGATATCTTGAAGTTCTTTCGGCATGAACTGATTGACTTCAGCGCTCGTGATGTCGCCCTTCGTGCCGGATAGCTTGTCGCCGAAGTTCATGAAGCCATCGACAAATTTCTGATCTTTGAAATTGCCGTCGGCACCGACTTGGAATTTGTCTGCAAATCCTTCAGGCAACTTGGTGCCCTTTCCGTCTTGCCCACCCTGCTGTGCTTTCTTCATTGCCGCAGCAAGTTTTTGACGCAGTTCTGGATTATTCTTCAGCAATTCGCGCAGTTTAGCCATATCCGGCGGATCACCGAGATCCAAGCCAAGCAAGTCGCCGAGCCAGCCACCAAAGTGCCCAGAACTCATGCCGTATCGCCCGACTTGGTGACGTCCATCGCTGCGTTTTCTAACAGTATCGTTCTCTCCGCGGAACACTGAAGCAACCGCGTTCTTCACTGAATTGACCGCATTAGATTCATTGACTGCCTGCGGAACATCGCGTTGCGGGTAGTTGTTATCGACGGCCCCGCGATCAAAATTGCGGCTGCCACCACTGCCTGCGGTACGATTCATCGCATCAGACATATCACGTGCGGGCTGCGGCATATCGGGAGCTTGAGGCAAGCTTGGCGCCTCAGGCTTGTTGCCATTGCCGAATTTTTTCTCGAGATTGTCTGAAACAAGATTTTGTTTGTCTTCGATTGGCACCTGCGCAAGCGGCTTACCATCAGGTCCTACACCTTGCGGGTAGGGGAATTTGTCGGTCAGTCTTTGCGCAAGGTAATCGACCAGTTCGTCGGTTGCTTTTTGCTGTGCTGCCGGCGGTGCGTCGGTTTCACCCTTGGCGCGTTCAACAACAACGCAGATTTCTTTGTCGGGATTTCTTTCATGATCGTTGACGACCTGAATGGTTCCATCTTTCTTGACGATGAAATCAGCTTGCGGCTTATTAGGGTTGTTGTCTGAATGATCTTGATAGACAACCTTGATGTTTGGCTTGTCGCCAGGTCCGAGCCTATCGGCAATTCTTGCAGCGTCGTTCGGATTTGCTACTTGGTCGGCGATGCGCAACTTGCCTTGAAGGGAAGCATCAGTAAGCAGCTCTGCTACCGACTTCTTCGGATCGAATTTACCTTCGGTCTTGGCGCCGTTGAATGCGTATAGATTCGGCTCCGCGCGATCGCTTGTTTGCGCTGTCGCTTGATCCCCAGCTTTTCTTTTGCCGAGCTGGTTTGCCGCCGAGTAGATTGAATTGTATTCGCCGTTAAGCGGCGTGAGTGTCATGTCACCGCCGATTTGTTCGGCCAAAAGATTGTTGGTGCGCCAGTCGCGGACTGGAGTTGTTTCGGCCTTGGCCACCTTCTCGCTGCTGCGAAGACCAAAGCGACGGTTGCCCGTGAGGGACGTCAATTCGCCACCGACTTCGGCACTTACCGAACCTGTAGAATCGCTTCCAGCGCTACTGGAGCCCAGAGAGCTATCTCCACCTGATCTAAAACCCGCAAAGTGGGTTCTCGCGGTATGGCGTACCGCGGGTGCATTTTCAGTCATATTTTTCTCGAAGGTGATGGGGGATGGAAATCCGCAAGAGCGGTCCTTAGGAACCTATGGTATGGAAATTTTGCGGGAGTGTTAATACGTGAAAATCCCACTTTTCGGTTAAATGTGCGAACTTTGGTGGCTTTCAACGCTTTCTCCTGGCTTACGTGTTCCTTCGGAAAACTTGCGGGCAATTGGAGCAAACTCCCAACCAGTTGGGGTTTAGCAGCAATTGTGCGATGTTTTAACTTTCGCATTTTGTTTTGGCATTTTCTCGACATGAGATTTTGAAGTCGTTAAATCTCAATGCAAAAGGGTCGATTTCTCGACCCTCTTATTATTTGTCGCGTGCCTGACTTCAACTGGACATGACCTAGGTCGGTCCGTCAAATTCTGCGGATCTGCCGATCTGCGAATCCGCAGATCTAGATCTCTATTTGATCTTTGGTGAACTACTTTCCTCTTAGAGTGAATGCGTGGTTGCCGTCTATTTTCCTTTGCGTGCGCCAGCCAGCATTGATTGCAATGCAGCTTGCTCGACGAGAGCTTGCAGCGCTTCCGGCGTTGCTCTGTTTTCTGCGACCAGCTTGGCGATCGCATCCTTCAGCTCTGTCGTGCTCATTACTTTGGCGATGTGCTTTGCAGTTTCTCTCTGCATCGCTTCTTGAGCAGCCTTTTGACCAGCCTCGCGAGCAATTCCCAATGCGTTCAACGGAACATAGGTAAAAGCATTTTCGCCCGTCGCATTGACTGCATCGGTGTACCACTTCACGGTCGCGTCAGTTTCGATATTGACCGACGGAATGGTCTTGTGTGCGGCATGCATGAGCTTGAGGTAGTCTTCTTTCGGCAACATCTGACCGCCCAGGGGCTTGGTCGAGATGAAACCGAGCGAGAGGAACATAACGGGCGGATCCTCAGAGGACATCGCCGGTTGACCATACTCGAGAACCTTTCCTTTGCTGTCCACGAGCACGTGAATGCCTGTGCGACCCCAGATTTTTTCTCTGTCTTTGGCAGATAGTCCGGCAGCCTCGTCCATGAGCATTTGCTCGACGCTCATCTTATCTGGGTTGTTGAACTCCATGAAGACGATTTCGCCTTTCGCTTTTTGAATGCTTTCGCGAGCGATGCTGAGCAAGCCGTAGAAGTTGGGCGCATTTCTGGAAGCTTCATCCAACCAGATGTGCTCGCCCCATGCGGCTTTGCCGATCTGCTGACCGTTTACATCGATGACTTGATACTGAATACCGCCGACGATGTTCTGCGCTTTGTCTCTGAGAACCACCATATCCCAGGTTCCGCCCGGCTTGGTGAGATACTCTTTGTAGACTGCAGCCGACTCGATTTCTCCTTCCAGAGGGAATGCTTTCTCGAGTTTGCCCATGTATTCTGCAAGTAGTTTGTCTGCTTCATCAGGATTTTTAGCGTACAGCTCTCTCATACTCAAGGTTTCGCCCTTGTCGAGCATGACGTTGTTGCGAGTGCGATCTCTTGTCTGCGCGACTTCGCCTTCAACGCCTTCGCCCTTCTTAGCACCGGCAGCGTCGCCTTCAACAGCAACTTTTACTTCGCCTTCTTTGGGAGCAACTGCTACACGCAGGGCGGGAAGAGTATTCTCACCGCGTGCGCCATCGACAGGCTCTCCGCCGTTTACTTCAGTGACTTTGGCAGACTCGCCAGGTTGAAGTCGGCGCGGATTGGCAGGATCTACCGCTGCTCCTTCTTCGACTACCGATTTGAAATCGCCTTTGCCGGCGCCATGCGAATGTCCGTCTTCGACGTGACCCTTAGACGCTGCGCGAATTCCTTCGAGCAACTTCGGATCTTGCGGTTCGTGCGCCACACTTCTCATCACTGTAGCTTCGGCGGTGGCGCCGGTGCTTGCAGCAGCTTCGGACGCGCCAGTGCTGGCAGCAACCTTGGCTCTGGCAGCTTCGATGTCCCGTTTCATGACGTTGACTTCCCAGTCTTTCAGACCAGACATATTGCTCACGCTAGCTTCGAAAGGCTCATGCTTCGGCATGAATTTCTTGCTGGCAGCGCCGAGTCCGTGGAGTGCTTCACCGAATGCGACGTTACCGAGTGTCCAGGCGGCGGTGTTGGTCGCCATCTCACCGAGCCCGACCTGACGTCCGTGCGTCAAACCATCGACTTCGGAGTTGACTACACCGGCGGCGGCACCGGAGTAGGCGTTCATCTTCATGCGACCCATGAAGCCTGTTCCTTCAGCCATCGGCGCGAGTTTTGTAGCGACACCACCAAGAGTGGCAAAGGTGGCAGCATCTGTGACGCCACGACCGAGTCTGTTCCAACCGCTTTCGCCTTCTTTTGTAGGCGTCAAGATCATGCCGTTGACGAGACCCACTGTTCCACCAACAGCCATATTGCGTCCGACTGGATTGAGTGCAACATACTCGCCAACCTTGCTGGTTGCTGCGATTTCGGGTGCGAATTTGGCGAGAGCGTTGCCAGCGAATTTGGTCATGATCATGAAGTCGATCAAGTCGCCGGTCACTTCACCTGCAGTGTGAGCCACTGTCTGTGCGGTGTTTCGTTTTACTTCCGGCGTTTTGACGTCGGCGCCGAACAGTTGAGCTACTCCGTTCACCTTGTTGGTTACTGAGCCTTGCCAGACTCCGGAGGCGAATTCATTGATTATGTTGGAAGACTTTTCGGGCTGATTGGATGGCACGTCGAGGGCAGCAGACTGCTGACCCCTGCCGAGCGCAGAGGTTTGTTCTACCATGTTTTTAATACCGTGAGATTTTTAGGAGGGAGGATGGCATCGCATTCAGCCTATGCGATGACAGCAGTATGAAAGTTTGCCCTTCCGCTTTCAATGGGGAAAACACGAAACCCTTTGAAACCCGCAAAACGCATACCAGTCCTTGAAAAAGAGCATTCGGCGCTACATTTATATTGCCGCTTTGACCCCGGGCTTTGGCGTCCTGTTTTGCAGAAAATCCTGACCTGGCTCTATCAGTAAGAGCAATTTGTTCAATCATGTTTTACTCCTGTTGAGAATCTCGCAGTCGCCGATTTGAAAACTCATGAACCGGCTCGTGCGCGCAATTTATGTCAAGAGACCGCGAAAGCTGGCACAGCATGAAATGGTCCGTTACAAAGTAACGCGATGCACACAAATGAGCTAACGCGCGAGTCTGTTATCAATTAGCTTTGGCTCAGAGTTTTCCTTGATTTTGGCTCCGGTAAAAGCCGGAAACGTTTTTCCAGACAGGATTACAGTCTTGAGCTTTGTTAAACCCGTACAGCGCTTTTTGAATTCCAGAAGAGATCTTCTAGGGTAATAGCGTTCTTCTTTTTCACCTCCGACTTCAAGACCTCAACACAGACCGCAACACCGACGCTCCAGCCTTGCATTTAGTTATCCGCCTTGCGGAGTGCAACCGACGTGCAAGTTGGAAATCTCGTTGGCATAGCTGCGACTCGACCGGTCACTGCCAGAAGAACCGATTTTGATTTTGGGTAAAGCTGCCGTTATTGATTCCTGCACGGAAACATTAGGCGCCGCGCTCGTTAAGCAGAGGAAAATGCTATGTGGATATGTAGCTGCCACGCCGTCACCGACGGCATGATCAAAGAATTCGCAAAACAGCACGGCTGCGCCTGGAAGAAGATGACCCAAGAACTCAAGGTCGGAACTCAGTGCGGCACCTGTGCAAAGTATGCGAAGGAAATCTTGGAGCAAGCGGCGGGCAAACCTCCCAGGAAACCCAGAAAGCGAAAGACTGCTGAAGACAAAGTCTCGGCGTCTGTCTCTGCTGATGTTTCCCAGGAAAACGCTCAAGCCTCAGCTCCTGTCGCCGAAGTCCCCCACACGGGCACCAGGCAGTCAGACGTTCGCAACCCCGAAGCTGCAAAACTTCCGGAGCCGACGTCATCGCCTGTCTATCTGCCTTGCGGTAAATGCACTTGCACATGCGGCAAGTAGCATCGACTGACGGCAATGCGCGATTTCTGAAAACAGCTCTAACGAGTTTGTTTTCCAATTCGCACCCCTCCACTTCAACGAAACGGTCGATTTTGCTCTGGGCTCGAAAACCCCGACAGAATCGACCGTTTTCATTTTTTCGCCGATCTCTACTGTTTTCTTTAGTATAAGGAACAAGCATCGACCAACTCTGTCATTTCATCGAGGCAGCAAACGAGGCAACAAAAACTGATCAAAGAATGACGTGTTCACCAACTGGTCAGACAAGACGCTTAAATTAGGGTTGTGAGTAAGCTTATTTACGCCACCGACAAGGGACTTTACTGCGAGGCAGGCGATTTTTACATCGACCCGTGGCGCCCAGTCGAGCGCGCAATCGTGACGCATGCCCATTCGGACCATGCGCGCTGGGGCAGCAACAAATACCTCTGCGCCGAGCCGGGCGCCAAGGTGTTACGCCATCGCATCGGCCAGGAAGCGCCGATTGAATCCGTCCCCTACGGGCAAAAACTCACTCTCAATGACACCACCGTCTCGTTCCACCCCGCCGGGCACATACTGGGCTCGTCGCAAATTCGTGTTGAGCGAAAGGGCGAAGTCTGGGCGGTTTCTGGCGACTACAAACTCGACCCGGACCCGACCTGCGCGCCGTACGAACCTGTTCGCTGCCATACGTTTATCACAGAGTCGACTTTCGGCCTGCCAATCTATGCGTGGCAATCCAATGACGAACTCTTCACCGACATCAATGCCTGGTGGGAGAAAAACAAGCGAGATGGAAAGACGAGCCTGCTGCTGGCATACGCGCTCGGGAAAGCACAGCGGCTGCTCAAAGGCGTCGACACTTCAATCGGACCAATTTACACTCACGGCGCAGTGGAATCACTGAATCAAGTATATTTGAGTTCCGGCGTCGCGCTGCCCGAAACTGCACGGCTATCGTCAATGACGCGGGGCACAAAGTTCGCAGGTGCGCTTGTTTTAGCTCCGCCTTCGGCATATGGCACACCCTGGCAAAGGCAACTCAATCCAGTCTCTGCCGCCTTCGCATCCGGCTGGATGCGCGTGCGAGGCATTCGCCGCAGGCGCTCACTGGACAAAGGCTTTCCCGTCTCCGACCACTGCGATTGGCAGTCCTTGCTGAAAGCTATTCATCTCACCGGTGCTGAAAATATACTCGTCACGCACGGCTACTCACAAATTCTCGTTCGCTATTTGCAGGACCAGGGGCTTAACGCCGGCACGCTATCGACTCAATACGAAGGCGAGGAAGAAACATCTGCTGCAGAGGAAACTAGTACTGATCCAGATTTCAAACCCGCAGGGGACGCTGCTTTTGGAGATGTAAGAGATTCCGCAGATGAAACAGAAACTGCCGACTACAAAATTGAGGTGCAGGAATGAAGCACTTCACCAGACTTTTCGTCGCTCTGGACGAAACAACAAAAACAACGGAAAAAGTCACCGCCATGAGCGAGTATTTCTCTACCTGCACACCAGCAGATGGCGCATGGACAGTGTATTTATTGACTGGCAGAAAACTCAGACAGCTTGTTCCGACTGCACGTTTGGCTGAGTGCGTCAAAGAACAGGCCGGGCTCTCCGACTGGCTCTTCGGAGAGTCATACGATGCAGTTGGAGACCTGGCAGAAACAATCGCTCTGCTCTTGCCCCCGCCAACCAACAATTCTGATGTTCCACTCAGAGAATGGGTGGAAGACCGCCTCATGCCGTTGCGTTCAAAACCAGAGGCAGAGCAGAAACAACTTTTGGTCAAATATTGGAATGAGCTTTCCACATCGGAACGTTTGGTGATGAACAAGATCATCACAGGCAGCTTTCGCATTGGAGTGTCGCAACTCCTCGTGGTTAAGGCTCTGAGCAAAACGTCCGGCGTTGACGAGCCGACGATCGCGCATCGCTTGATGGGCGACTGGAGCCCCACTGAAGAGTTTTTCACTGGACTATTTTCTTCCGACACTCAAGACGCCGACGCCAGCAGACCATATCCCTTCTACCTCGCCTATCCGCTCGAGCAAGAGCCGGAGGCACTTGGCGAAATTTCGGATTGGCTGGCGGAGTGGAAGTGGGACGGTATTCGCTCGCAGTTAATTCGGCGAGAAGGAAAAACATTCATCTGGTCACGGGGCGAAGAACTTATCAGCGAGCGCTTCCCGGAGCTTATGGAGGCAGCCGAGCAATTACCGGATGGAACAGTGATTGACGGAGAGATTCTTGCTTGGGCAGAAGGAGAAGTGCTGCCGTTCAACCTTCTGCAAAAGCGCATCACACGCAAATCGCTAAGCAAAAAACTATTGCAAGAAATTCCAGTAGCCCTGATGGCTTACGACATTCTCGAGCACAACGGCATTGACGTGCGCAGCCAGCCAATGAGCCAACGTCGAAAAATGCTGGTGCAACTCCTGACGCCTGGCGCTCTCGATGCAGCACCAAGCTGTCGAGGACAAATGAATCCGATATTTCGTGTATCGCCAAGCCTTATGGTTGCCACCTGGGACGAACTCGCCGAATCGCGCACAAACAGTCGCGATTTGAAAGTGGAAGGCATTATGCTCAAGCGTGCCGATTCCGCGTACGGTGTCGGGAGACGCAAAGGCGACTGGTGGAAGTGGAAAGTGAATCCGTTTTCCATCGACGCCGTGCTCATCTACGCACAACGGGGACACGGCAAACGAGCGAGTCTTTACACCGATTACACATTCGGCGTCTGGCACGACGGCAAACTAGTACCTGTCGCAAAAGCTTATTCCGGGCTGGATGACGCCGAAATTCGCCAAGTCGATGCATTCATACGGCAGAACACCTTGGAGAAATTCGGACCGGTTCGCACCGTAAAGCCAGAGCTGGTTTTCGAAATTGCCTTCGAAGGCATCCAACATTCCCCCCGCCACAAATCCGGTGTAGCAGTGCGTTTCCCCCGCATCGCCAGATGGCGCACGGACAAGCCGATGCAAGAAGCTGATTCACTCGAAACGCTGTCCTCTCTCATTAACGGAGGCAGCTCTCAATGAACGAACCGATGGGCAATAGGCGAAGAAAGCGACCAAACATGTTCAAGAAGAGAGAAGAGCTTCAACGAAAAAGGGAGGAGCTTTCGCGCAAACCAAGCAACAGCAGAAAGAAACGCACAACTACTGTTGCACTAGAGAGTATCAGCAAGCAAACAAGCGGAGGGCGAGAGCTTGTCGAAGACTGGTTTTCGCGGCAAGGCTGGGAGCCGTTTCAATTCCAGAAGGAAACATGGGACGCGTATCTAAAAGGCGAAAGTGGATTGATTCATTCATCTACCGGCACAGGAAAAACCTTCGCCATCTGGCCGGCACCACTGATCGAATGGCTTGAGGAGTCGCTTTCTAGTGGCGCTACAGAAGTCACGACGCCACCACTAACAGTGCTCTGGTTGACTCCACTGCGTGCACTTGCCGGCGACACAGAAAAGTCATTGCGAGAGATGCTGGACGGATTATCTCTGAATTGGTCGCTGGAAACACGCACCGGTGATACCTCTGCAAGCATCAAAGCTCGCCAAAAGAAAGAATTGCCTTCGGCTTTGATCACAACACCCGAGAGTCTGTCGCTGCTGCTTTCATACGCAGACAATCAGAAGATGTTTGCGAATTTAAAACTCGTAGTAGTTGATGAATGGCATGAACTCATGGGAACAAAGCGCGGCACAATGACAGAGCTGGCGCTTGCTCGATTGCGAGTGCTCAATCCTAATCTGCGAACGTGGGGAATGTCCGCAACCCTGGGCAATACAGACGAGGCTATGCACACACTGTGCGGAATCAATGCCAGCACGACCCGCCGCATTACGTCAAACATCGACAAAGAAATCAGCTTTGTATCACTGCTGCCGGAATCAGTGGAGAATTTCCCATGGGCGGGGCACCTCGGCTTGCCCATGGTGGAGCAAGTCGCTCAAACAATCGAAAAAGCGAAAACATCGCTGGTGTTTACCAATACACGCTCCCAGTGTGAAATGTGGTACCAAGCACTGCTTATAGTCCGACCGGAATGGGCCGGAGAAATCGCGCTGCATCATGGTTCACTAGATCGAGAGACGCGCAAATTCGTAGAAGATGCAGTGCGGGACAGCAAATTGCGCTGCGTTGTTTGTACTTCAAGCCTTGACCTCGGCGTCGACTTCGCCCCGGTAGAGCAGGTCTTGCAGCTCGGCAGTGCCAAAGGTGTAGCACGCTTGCTTCAACGTGCCGGTCGAAGCGGACACAAACCGGGCGCTCTCAGCTCGGTGGTTTGTGTACCGACACACGCATTCGAAATTGTGGAATTTGCGGCTGCGAGAAAGGCATTGGCAGCAGAAAAAATAGAATCGAGAAGACCGTTGCCAAAACCCCTGGACGTGCTCAGCCAACATTTGGTCACACTTGCCGTCGGTGGCGGATTCAGGTTGGAAAGCGTTGTTGCGGAAATTCGCAGCGCTTACTCGTACAGAAACTTGAGCGACATCGAATTCGATTGGGTGCTCAATTTCATTACTAAGGGTGGGCGCGCACTGGGTGCATACCCCGAGTACTGCAAGGTACAAGAGTACGATGGGTACTACATTGTCGAGAGTGACTCCGTGCGTCAAAGACATCGTATGTCGATAGGAACAATCACCAGTGACGACAGCATGAATGTCGTCTTCATGTCGGGAGAGCGCATCGGATCGCTCGAAGAATCATTCATTGCGCGCTTGCGACCGGGCGACCGCTTCGTCTTTGCAGGAAGATGTTTAGAACTCGTCCGCACAAAAGACATGAAAGCATTTGTCCGACTGGCTCCTGCAAAAGGCGGAACTGTGCCACGCTGGATGGGCGGGCGCATGCCTTTGTCTTCAGAACTTTCCGAAGCTGTACGTGAGGAGCTCGGCATTACCGCGCAAGGCAGATACGAATCAGAGGAAATGAAACTGGTCGAGCCGCTCTTGAGATTGCAAGAGACCTGGTCGCAAATACCTGATGAAAAGTCTGTTCTCGTCGAGCACATGCAGTCGCGCGAAGGCTATCACCTCTTCATTTATCCATTCGAAGGAAGGCTCGTACACGAAGGGCTGGCTGCACTGCTTGCATATCGCATGTCTCGACTCACTCCGGCAACGTTCAGTTTGTCCATCAACGATTATGGCTTTGAGATGGTTTCAAACATCGATATTCCTGTCGAAATGCTTTCCGAGCACCACTTGTTCAATCCGGAAAACCTAGCCGACGACATTCTGCGTAGCATGAATGCCTCAGAGATGGCTCGTCGACGCTTTCGCGAAATCGCTCGGGTTGCCGGTCTCGTCTTCTCCGGCTATCCAGGCAAATCCAAAACAAGCCGCCAAGTGCAGGTATCGAGCGGGCTTTTATTCGATGTTTTCTCCGAATACGATCCTGAGAATCTATTGCTGCATCAAGCTCAAAGAGAGGTCTTGGAGCAGCAACTGGAAGAGAGTCGCTTGCGCAATGCGATGAAACGATTGTCGAAAAGTCGTCTGATTTCAGTTGAACTGCAACGCCCATCTCCAATGGCACTGCCGCTCTTAGTCGAATCGTGGAGAGGCAAAGTGAGTTCTGAAACAATCGCACAACGGGTGTCACGCATGCAATTAGCCCTGACGAAAAAACCACCAAAAGCTACTCGCACACCGATCGCAAAAACGAAAATCACACAGAAGACAATGTTGAAAAAAGCCGCACAAGAGCAGGGTTCTAAAGTCTCCTAACAATGCAAACAAAAATTAGTGGACACCTCGAAATAGAAATTCAAGGCGAATCATTGATTCTTCTGCCTCAACGTGCAATTTACTGGCAGAAGAATAAAACTCTGCTGGTGGCCGACGCACACCTCGGTAAAGCAGCCACTTTTCGCGCACACAACATCGCGGTTCCAACAGGAACCACAGAAAAGGATTTGCAGGCCTTGTCAGAACTGATCGTTAAGACGGGCGCTGAACATTTGATTTTTCTAGGCGATCTCGTACACAACAAACGTGGACTGACAGACAGAACCTGCTCCTTGATACTGGCATGGAGAGAGCATCATAGCGAAATTAAAATCACACTTGTCCGCGGTAATCACGATAGAAAAATTCCATCGATTGCGGAATTGATGCGCCTCGATATCGTGGAAGAACCGCTAGTCATGCAGCCATTCGCACTCAAACACCACCCAGAGAAAGACTCCGCGGGGTACGTTTTGTGCGGGCATACCCATCCTGCTGTGCGATTACACGGCGCCGGACAAAAGAGTCTGAGGCTGCCGTGCTACGTTTTTGACGACCACATCGGCACTTTGCCTGCATTCGGAAGCTTTACCGGCTGTGCAGACTTAGAACCGACAGGCAGCGAACGTATCTATGTCTTGGCCGGAGACACAGTTGTTGAAGTTCACTAAACAACTCTCATTGAGAGGAAAGCCATGCGCCGCGGCGAACTAAGCGCTTTTTCGCGCATCTGCCGGAGGTTTCGATGTTTCGATCATCTTCACCTCTTTTTGCGCACCATCACCATTCTTTTCAGGTTGACAGACTTCCTCCCCGCAGGCCTTTGCAAGAACGAGTTCTGGTGCAATCGGCATATTGTGTGCCTTCTCAGCCGCTTCCTTCGCTTTCGCAGCGACAACTTTTGCCTTGTCCTCGTCGTCGATACCTTTAGCAGCCTCGGCAGCCGCCGCCTCGCTCTCAGCAAGAGCAGCCTGCGCCTTCGCAACGACCTCCTGACCGACTTTCGATTCAGTCAGTATTTTCTGCTCATCGGCTAAATCAGAGCAACAGAAAGGACAGCGTACAGCCTTAAAGGGAACTGTAGAGACGCAGTACGGACACTTCTTGTTCTCGGGCTCTTTGCCTTCTTCAACATTTGATGTAAGGAATGAATGCTCCAGGCTCTTGTCCAATTTGTTGAACACTCTGATGATGACGAACATCGCCAGAGCGACAAGCAAAAATGCGATAACGCTGTTGATAAATAAACCATAGTTAAGTGTTACAGCTCCAGCTGCCTGTGCCTTTTCCAAAGTCGCGTAAGGAGGCGCCACTTTGGTGCCCGCCTTGAGTAATACATAGAAGTCTGAGAAGTCGGCTTTGCCAATCGCCAAACCAACCGGCGGCATAATCACGTTGTCTACCAGCGATTTGGCAATGGTGCTAAAAGCGGCGCCCACTGTGAATCCGACCGCCATGTCCATAAGGTTTCCGCGCAAGGCGAATTTTTTGAACTCTGCAACAAATCCCATAAAAAAGGTCCTTTCTCCGGGGCTCCGATGTATCCGCCATTCAGGCATTTACTGATGTAAACAATGAAAAGAGCTGCCCTCGCAGCTCCCAGATGTCGACGGAGCTAAGGCTTCTAAGTTCCGCAGGGTTAACTATAAACTTTAGTATCAAAGGCGCGAAAAAAAATGGAGGCGGCATTAGCCCAAACACTCCACAAACCCACTGCATGCAGACTACTTCTGTCTAAACGCAGTCTCGCCCTTTCCAGCGCTCTATGGCACTGTCAACACTTTGAGCCTTAGAGGTCGCTACTCTCCGAAGAGAACATCTCGTTCAAAGCTTCCCGCGTGAGCACTCCCTCCTCTTCCATGACACTATCCACCGCCATTTGCAGAATCAGACGAGCCACTGCATCACCGGTGAATTGGTTGATGTAAAAGCGATTGAGCGCTGCCAGAAGATTCTCTTTTCTCAAGTGAAACAAGACCTTCTGCGAATTCTCAGACATCTCACGCAACATCAAATCAACAATCTGTGGTGCGACAAGATCAGTTATGCGCTGCCGCTGAGTGCGTTCATACAAATCAGAATGGAACGACACCGGCGTGCGCTTCCAAGGCCACTTGCTCCACGGATCGTATGAAACAACGACGAGCATGTCGAGCTTTTGAAAAGATCTGCGCAGCTCGCCGAACAGAAACGCATCAAGATTTGCGTCAACCAGAAGCTCATCGAGGCGCTTGGACACAACGATAAGCAAATCGGAGCGCAGCCCCGCGGGGAAATTCTTCGTCTTCATTCGATTACCTCTTTCCTTTGGAAAGGCGTTTTTCTGCAATACGCTCTGCACGCTTACGCATGTGAAACGCAACCGTGCGATCGGCGTCCTGATTCCGCTGCTCGAGCCAATCTGCTACCTCAAGCAAGTCTCGCTCGATGCCCGGATAATCGACACCGTCGACTTTATTCAAAAGCATGATTTTGCCAGAACGCTCAGCAAGATCGGCGGCGGCAATGACTTTTCCTTGAGTTGCAAAAAACGCCGACAATCGCCTCAAGTCGCCCGCGACCGCGTAATGATCTTTGCCAAGTGCATCTTCACTGACGTGCAAGGAAATCAGCAGTTGAAGCAACTGACGCCGGTGGGCGGGAGTCTTATCACGCTCAAGCGAAGCCTCTGCGTGCAAGAGATGCGTCTCAACTTGCATCGACGTAGGTCCATACAAGATCTCAAAAACATCAATAAGCTCGCAGCTTATAGCCAATGCTTCCTCAGACATTTCGCGGTTGGCGATGGTGTCAAAGTGAGCAATCAGACACTCTGAAAGTGCCTTGAAATTTTGCACACTTCGATAAATAACTGCTGCCTTGCGATAGTTCAGAGAAGCTTCAATGACGCGTCCCATGTGAAGCTCGAGAACCGCCAGCTTCTCATACGCAGAAGCCAGTTTGTCCTTATCGACGCCGTTAAATTCCATAATTTGGATGACCAGGTTTTGCCACCCGCGAGCCTCGTAATACCGCCTCTGACTGATATACAGCTCGACAAGATTGGCAATAGTTGTGACGCGATAGATTGACTCACTACCGTATTTGTCACGCCATTGTCTGTTGTAGCGTTTTAGGAAACGCTCGTACTTAGCCTCTGCAGACAATTTTGATTCATCAACTGGAAGCAATTCATCGCGAACAAAATCTGTCATCCAGCTTGCGGATGGATCTTTGAAACGGTCTTTGCGACGGCGCCACCACTCGATGATGATGGCAATAGCAATGCCATATCCTAAGAACATATGTCCACCTTTCTCAATTGTGACGTTGGGTTTTACCGCTTAACAACGGTGATTCAATGCCTGCATGACGCGAAAAGACGCAAGTCAAACGCAAGCAGTGCGACAGCAAACCGAAAGGTTTGCTTGGTAGATGCTGTTATAGTGCGGACTTTGGGTTGGTAAAGGGTTTCTGGAAAATTGAAAAACTGAAAAACAATATTTTCACCCTAGACTTCGCAATCCTCCAACGCAAGGCCAGCACCTGCTTTGAATGCTTGTTGAAAGTTCCGACATCAAAATTACATCAAGGCTGAAACAGGCTACTGCCGCTGCAATATCGAGCTTTCCAAGCGGCTCTCCACTCCATTTAATGTTGCAGCATCATTGAAAAGACCAAAACAGATGCACCAAATACAGTGTCATAGCTAGTGCGAGTCGTAAGCCCTAAGACAGGCTTCTCATAATAGTTATTGACGTCAAAACAACACAGTTTTAGTCGAAAGATTGTTGAAATAATCGAAGGCAGTTACGCACCGGATACGCAGTGTCCTCCGAGATACTTTCCCATTCCTGCGCTAATCACTGCATTCAGAAAAACAATGCACAAGACGAACGCGCATGAAGGAAAACGAGAATTGCGTAGAACTAAATCAAGAAGAAATCTGCCTCAAACGAAAGCCGCATGAAAACAGAGAAAGTTCGTTCTACGCTTTTATATAGTATCCTCTCAAAAAGAAAGAAGAACCGGGTTTCCGCCTGAGAGAAACCCGGTTCTGAATCGATAAGAGAGCAGTGCATTTCTCAGGCTGCACCGTTTTCTAGAGTGAACCTCGGTGAGCCGAGGTGACGCATTACACGTCTGGGGGGTGAATACTTTCGCATTCGCCCGGGTTGTGTCACTCTGGCAGAAGCTGCTTTGCCCGCTCTGTAAGCGGTTTGTTCATCCACAGGTTGGCAGGACCGATGTTGTCCTGGGGCCAAACCGGACCAGCGAGGTCCAGGACCTTGAGGTCCTTGGGAAGATGTTCTTTGGGCAGACTCTGCAGGACGCATACCCACGACTCCTGAGGACGCGTCAGTTCGATGCCGCTCGCCTTCAGCTGCTTGATTCCAGCAGTAAAAGCGGCGAGCACCTTGGCGTTCTCAGGCAGGGTGTAACGGTAGCCCAGCGAAACACCCCACATTGCGATGTGGTAGTGGCTCGAGGAGTTCTCGATGAAATCGTAGCCCGCTTCGGTAGCGAACTTTTCGAAAACAGCGGGAGTGATACCGGACACGTCGGGGATCGGGTTAGCAACCTGACCCGGCGACCGCTCGGTTTTCCACGCCTTCCGGAAGTACTTGATGAAGAGCTTCGGACGGTCGAGGAAGGTGTAGGGATTGCGCACGAATTCTTCGAACGCATTGTCACCACACGCCGAGGCGATCTTGGAGCCAGGCATAAACGCGTAGATCGACAGCTCGACCGACTTTGCGTCGATCGACTTGCCGTCTTTCTGAAGCGGTGCGTTAATGGCGTCCGCGTACGTGAAGTCGAGAAGCGAACTGTCGTCCGCCCTCTTCGTCCCGTCGTAGCGCCGGTCACGCAGAGAAGCTCGGAAGATGAGCTCCTGCTTGCCGCGTTTGCCAACCCAGGCTGTCACTTTGAACTTCAGACCATCACGCTTGATGATCACGCAACCGTACTTGGTACGGTAGACGGTCTGAATGTACGGAAACCGGACGTAGCCAGGCTTTCCGTACAGGAGGTGTCCGTTCAAATTGGTGACCTCATCGCCGGGAAACTCACCAGACACGGTCTCCTGGACACGCACAGTCGGCGCTCCCTGGATTTCTCCCAGGAATGCCTTCACCTGTGGTGTCAGGAGCTCGTCCCAAATCTGCTGATCTGAGACCAGCGCGATCGGTGTAATGCCCAGCATTTCAGTAAAGTTTGCAGATGGAAATGCATTGGACATAGGGGGTCTCCTTTAGATTTTTCAACACGCGAGAGGAGACTTGAGGTCCACACACGCGTGAAGTTGGAGGCGAGAACCGGCACCACCTGGTGCTGTTATCCCGCCTTCCTCTAAGCGATGAAGCAAGTAAATTTGCTGTTGCTAGGAAAGTTTTAGCGCCTTCGCCGCCTCGGAGATTGGCCGGTAAAGCCAGAGGCAGCGCTTGCTGAGATTGTCCTGAGGCCAAACCAACCCCGGAAGCTGAAGCTCCTGAGGAATGAGTTCGGCCGGTTTCAGGCTTTGAATCACGCACACCCAGGACTGCTGTTGGCGAGTCAGGGGAGTGCCGGAAGCGCGAATGCGCTCCAGTCCCTCGGAGAAGCCATTGAACGTCGCCTTGTCCTCAGCGGACGCGAAGGTATACCCATTGTTGAGCACCCATCGAGCAACGTGGTAGTGACTTGGAGCAGCTTCGATCATGTCGAAACCGTACTTTGCCGCTAGCTGTTCAAAGGCAGGAAGCACATCTTCACTGATGTCATCGATCGGCTTGCCGTATTGTCCGGGAGCTCGGCGACCTTTCCAGGCTCGCTTGAACAGCGCCATGAATTTCTCAGGGCGGTCCAGGAACTGGAAGGGCTGCTGAATAAAGCTCTCGAACTCAGTGTCGCCATCGCCCTCCGAAATCTTCGACCCGGGCATAAAACCGTAGACAGACAGCTCGACCGAGCGAAGGCCGGGTGCTATCTGGCGGTTGAAGACTGGGTCGTCGTACGGAAAGTCGAGCAGAGCACAATCGTTTGCCTGCGGAGTGCCGTCAAAACGGCGATCGCGCAGACCAGCTTTGTAAATCAACTCGCCGCGATTTTTTTCGACATCACCGTACCAGCAGAGGACCTCGAATTTCAGGCGGTCGCGTTTGATGACGACGGCTCCGTGGCGGGTCTTCCAGAAGGTGTGCAGGTAGGGGTAACGAACGAAACCAGGCTGCCCGTAGAGCAGGTGGTTGTTCAAGTTCGTGACCTCGTCGCCAGGGAACTTGCCGGCAACGGTCTCCATCAGTTTGGGCGCATCCTTGCGCAGGATTTTGCCTAGAAGTCCTTTGGTCATAGGCGTGATCAGGGTGTCCCAGATTTCCTCATCGGTTATCTCGGACACACGGCTGTAGCCCAGACGGTCGAGGACCTCCGGAGTTATGAATTTGACCATAGTTGGGATTCCTCGCACGACTAAAAGTCGGCTGTTATTTTTGTGGTGCGGGAGGGGCAGCATCTGCGAACTGAGCATCAGTCGGCAAATCTGCGCATCCAGGACCAAAAGACATGAGCGCGCGTACATCGTCGTTGCGCGAGCACATCTTCAGGGCCACACCAGAACTTTTCTGAATTTTGCTCCAATCAAGCAGCGCCACTTGAACCACGTTTCCATCACATCCCGCGGGGGACGCATCCAAAGACCTGTATGGGAAACAGAGACTTTTATCGGGAAACTAAGTTAAAGGGGACTCCTGGAGAAACATATGGCAGCAAAACTTCCATAGGCTATTAGCTTCAGCTATCACGGTTCAATCACCTTGAAAACCAAAGATCAAAAGAGGCAGTTTAACTAGCGCGGGTGAAATGCCAACCCAGCCGATTTTTAGCCGTTTTCACTGCGAATTGAAGCTAACTGGCGCAAGTTGTGACGTAGCTGGCCGCACTCTCTCAATGGTGTACAAACCTGGGAGCGCGGGCGGCTCGCCCGCAATTCTTGCCACTAGGCGTTAAACAGTTCCACAATCTCATCGATGTCGAAGCCGACCAGACCGAGGTCTTCAAGCTTACGACCTTCTTTTGCAAATTCGCTGCCCAGAATTACTTCGCCAAGTTGAATAACGCTCTGCAGTACAGGCATTTGATATCTTGCCAAGCGGGCAAAATCGGCAATTAGAATCAGGGTTTCAACGATATCGCGTTTTACAAACTCATTGACCGTACCGAGGTCAACTCCATCGGCGGTATCAAACATGCTCTGCCCGAGTTTGAGCAAAAGTGGCTCCAACTCTTCGGTCGCGCCGATCTCTGCAATAGGTGCATTGATTGCAAACTCTCGCAGAGCTCGCGAGAAGGATGGCACAACACCCTTGAAAACCCTGGCAAGACCCTGTATTTCGGCGTCCAAGCGAGAAACGATCGATACCAGAGAAGGGTTCAACCAAGATTGAATATTGTCAAGAGAAACATCTCTTCCGCCGAGCATACCTGCCACCAGGAGTGTCGGGCGAAGCATACGCTCCACATCGGAAAGTCCACGCTCGATAGAATTCGATGAAGGCACAAGCCCTTTTGCCACTGCGTTAGCGACAAACAAGCCTCTGCGCATTTCATTGCGCTTGTTGGCAGAAACACTTACGTTGTCTCGCAATCCGGTGATAAGGAGAACATCGGCTTCCACTTTTGCGCAATCGAAAAGCGTGCCCATCTCCACAATATTGAGCTGTAAATCGGCTCCAGTCGCTTTGATGGCATGAGCAAATTGCATACCAGCTCCCAGCGGAGCATTTACTAAAAGAATGGTTTGCTGATGACGCAGATGAGAAACAATCTTCTCAACCATTGCACCATATTCAGTGGCAGGGCTGGAAATAATGATTGCATCAGACTCGTAGAAAACCTTCTCGATATCAGTCTCTATACTTCTATAAGGGACTCTGCCACGAAAACTTCCAACACTGGCATGACGGGTTCTGATTTCAAATTCGGCAGGTGTTTGCGCTGTTTTATTCAAAGCACAAACACGCACTGAGTGACCGTTCTGCGCTAGAAGGCAGGAAACAGCAAGCGCCGCATCACCATCAATAAGCACGCTCATGCGTGTCGCGGTGGCAGCACTAATCTCTGCTTGCACAGAAACATAAGGCTTTGGAGCAATGCTCGTTACACTGCCAGCGCTGCTCGCGAAGTTAGCAGTCGAGATCAGCATAAAAACCCCTTTCTCTAGCTCTCATTCAGAACGCTATAACAGTGCGATTCTGAAACCCTGGAAGTTGGCGCGAAGAATCCGGCACACAGCCCGCAACCAGGCCGGTACTTGATTTAATGCATGGCAATGAAACATCGCGCTTAACTCCACAAGTCTAAACGCGTCTAATGAGGATGACAACCCCTTCAGGCAAGGTTTAACCTCATTTGTAATTTCCCGATGAGACCAAAATGCAACACGTTCGCATAAGCATAAAGAGGTCCAAGAGTCGCCAAAGACGCCCCAGGGCGTATATACAAACGATCAAATTACTCTGCGCTAAGAATTTTTCTGAAAGAGTCGAAATTCGCGTTTCATCTTTTCAAATCAACAGCCCAAGCCAGTTTCAATGAATATGTCGCAAATATGCAATGAATTCGACAAATTTTGAACTTCGTAACCGAACGAAAGGACAAATGTTGATTCTTTATAAAAGCTGACAGGCTGGACCTTTCGTTTAATGTAGCGCAAAGGGAAATTGTTAAAACATTTGCTTCAACTTTTGCGTGATTTTATTGGCCGCATTTTCGTCGATGCTTCCTTTGCGCAAAGCAAGATCCACTGTTTTCAATCCCAGAGCAGCATAAAGCCTTCTTTGCTCTTCTGAAGAATTGTGCATTGCTTGCATGTGTTTCTCCACAGTGACTTCATCACCACGCGCTATGGGTCCCGTGAGAGCTGCTTGGGGACCGATATTATCGATATTGCTCATAGTGGCAAATACAAGCGGTCTCAAAGCCTTCCAGGCGACGTCCTTCTCTACTTTTGCTTGGACCATCATCTCGAGCGCAGTATCCATAAGGGTTGAGAGATAGTTGCAGGCAACAACAGAAGCAGCATGATAGATAGCTTTGCCTTCACCGGTGATGGCATGAGGCAAATCACCAATCACAGAAATTAATCGAGAAAGCTTCTCAATTGCTTCGGCGTCCCCTTCCAAAAACCAGTGCGTACCGGGCTTTTCATCAACCGCAGCCGCAACGGACGGATATGTATTCAATGGATGCGCAGAAGCAATAAATGCGCCGCACAACGTCTTAGCAGGCTTCAAAACGCTGCTATCGAGTGCACCGCTCAAATGCGCGACTACAGCTCCCTTGCGAAAGGCGTCTTCCTCAGCGAGCTGTTTCGCCACCAATTCAACTGAACTGTCGCTTACTGAAATAAGAACAATATCCGCGTGATGAGCGGCTTCCGCCATACGCCACGCCTTTGCACCTTCTACCAATCGTGCGGACTGCTCGACTTTATCGAGATGACGTCCACCCAAGTAAATTTCGCGAATTCCGGCACGCCTAGCTGCAACAGCGATTGCAGTCCCAACTCTTCCAGGACCAATTACAGCCAGTGACTTGATTTCGTCCATCAGCGTGCCACGACATTATCAATCAAACGCACGCTCTTCAGTTTTGCCGCGAGCAAAATGACTGTCGGCAATTCAAACTGAGTGGCAGGCTGGAAAGTCTCGCCATGCCTCGCTTCCAAATACTGCAGTTCGACCCCCTCCAACGCCAGCAAGTCATTGCGGCCTTTTTCCAGCGCCGCTTCCAGACTCAACTGTCCAGATTGCGCCGAGTCTTTTACAAAATTGAGCGTGCGATTTAGTAGCGGCGCGACTTTTCTTTCTGCATCGGAGAGATAAACATTACGGCTGCTGAGCGCTAATCCGTCATTCTCGCGAACAGTCGCAACCGGAGTGACCTGAATCGGCAAGTTCAAATCATGCACCATGCGTTTTACGACCAGCAATTGTTGATAATCCTTTTCACCAAAGAAGGCCGCTTCAGGAAGAACAATGTTGAAAAGCTTGGCCACAACGGTGGCTACGCCGACAAAAAAACCGGGGCGGAAATGTCCTTCCAGGCAATCAGCCAATTCTGTCGGAGGCATGACCCTGGTGACCGACTCGCGGCCTTCTGGATACATTTCCTTTTCATTGGGATAAAAGACAGCGTCCACACCTTCCTGACTCATCAGTTCGAGGTCACGATCGAAAGTGCGCGGATATTTGCCGAAATCTTCGTGAGGGGCGAACTGCAACGGGTTGACGAAAATGGAAGCAATAACTCTGTCGCATTCTTTGCGTGCAGCGCGCATGAGGGTCAGATGCCCTTCATGAAGGGCGCCCATCGTTGGCACAAAACCAACTCTTTCTCCGGCGACACTGGCCGCGCGGCGCCAGAGGCGAACTGCATCGATGCTGTCGAGCACTTGCGTTTTCACAGGCGACATTGCATTTTCCAAAATCAAAACCACCTCTCGGCAAGACCGGAAAGTCAGTTATACCAAGTCAGCTATTGTCCTTCACCGAGCGCAATTACTCAAGTATCAACCGAGACGCACTCAAAACAGGACCAGAAGCGCTTGAGACCCCTTTGAGACGCAATTGAGAGGCGTTTGAGAGGCGTTTAAAACGCGCTCAAAGGCGAAAGCAAGTCCGGTGGGAGGGACTCGCCATTTGCCCGAACAAGAAGTGGAACGACCGGTCAAGAAATCGGAGTGATGGGCTGTCATCACTCCCACTGTCAATCTACCGGCTACTTATGATGAAACTGTGACTGAACTTTGGCACAGGAAAAACAAACACAAAAAAGCCGGCTTACCGCCGGCTTTCTGAATCTTTGATGGGGTTTGCAACCCCAGACTATGCAACCCGCCTCAGGAAGCCCGTACGCGAGCCCGTTTGCGCTTGCGCGATGTAACGTCGATCGGACGATGTGCCGGGACTTTGCCTGCACGCGCCTGGATCAACTGACGCTTCATTGATGCGCGATACAGCTGATAGTGGGTAGCAACGTTCATGCGTGTTACAAGCTTGAACTTGTGCATGGTTTTGATGATCAGCCAGGAAAGGTCGAATTCCCAAGGCATCATGCCGGTTCTGGCAGAACCAGGTGAAGCATGGTGATTGTTGTGCCAACCTTCGCCCATGGCGAGAAGTCCAACCCACCAGACATTTACGCTGTCGTCATCACTGGCGTAGAGCTTGTAACCGAGAGCCGGCAGGTGGCAAACTACGTTGAGCATCAGCGGAATAGTCAGTACGGCAAATCCCGCAAGCAAACTTGCAAGCGCAACCTGCCAACCAAACAGCGCCCAGAGAATACCTCTGAAGCCAAAGCCGATGGCGAAGGAAAGCGCGTGACCAGCAGGCAAGTTGCCGTTGCATTCCATGAATCTGTAGATCGGATCCTTGAACAAATCTTTGCACTGGGTGTGCGGATCGAGATGCGGCAAGTATTCCTTTTCACTCAACCAACCAGTGAGGGAGTACATCAAACCGTTGCGCGGTGAATGCGGATCCTTTTCGGTGTCGGTCCAGCGGTGGTGAGCGCGGTGAATAGTAGCCCACCAGATTGGTGAACCTTCAAACGCCAGCAAGCCCATAAAAACCCAGAAGTACTCGACCGGCTTCGGGCACGTGAAAGAACGGTGCGAAAGAAGACGGTGATAGCCAATCGTGATTCCACAAGCGTGGAGTACGTAGCTGACTAAGAAGACTGTGATAAATTCCAGCATTAATGACCTCGATCCGAATTACTCAGCGATACAGCGCTGACTCTGGGCGACCTCTCCGAATGTCCTGGCTCTTTTCATCCTGGGAGACATATTTGTCGACCCAATTGTCGGTCATGAGAAGGTCCAGCAATTGCTCAAGCGTTTCAGGCACTTCAGCGACTTGCAGGACCCTGCGTCCGTCGTTTTCCGGACCAGGGTACTGATTCCACACAAGCCGGTCTGCTTCCATACCTCGCTTGGTGTAGTAACTAAGCAAAGCCAAACCAACTTCTTTCGACACTTGACCCTTATCCTTCACTTGCCAATCTCGAAGGATGGTTCGTCCAATGCCAATCAAATAATATGCTCTTTCCTTTTCAAATTTCGGCTCATCTATAAAATAAGCCCAAGTAGTTTCATCTATGTTGTCAATGTAGGGTTCGCAACGTATCTGGAAAAGGCGCCCTGACGCGGATGTCAGTGACGTCGGACCGAAGCCGGAGTTCATCAAATGAATCTCCATAACTCGCAACAGATGAGCATTAAAGCTTATACCCTTCTTATCAGCTTGAAGCTGGAGGCGCTTTCGGTACTCGTCCGGGATGCGGAGGCTAATATTTGAAGTCTTTTCAGCCATATTGTAGTTGCTTGATTACAAATTGCAGTCAAGTCACTATAGCACTTTTCCGGGCAGGGTGCTTCAGGCAAATCGGAAAGTACATATAACTAATGAAGTGTGAAAGTATATCGATAGATGCACTCGGTTGCCACGGGTAAATCTAATGGGGAACTAGAAAAAGGTTTGATTTCGATGGTTAAGTACCGTATTCGGCGAGCGAGTGCTCTTTTAGTTTTTTTCTCTTTACTTGTTAGCACCTCTGCTCCTCCAGTTTGGTCCGCTCAGGACAAACAGGAAGCATTCAACTCAGCAGACACGAGCAGCGCCGCGAAGCATCGCTCGACTTCGCCTATCAATGTAAAAGAACTCTCGAAGCAGATTTTGGACGCTTATGGCGGTTACGCCAAAATGAAAGAGCTGGACGCAATGGCTTTCAAAAGTGTTGGGGACTTAAAGCAATTCTCTACGATTTCCGGCGCCTGCAATAATTTTGAAACTGAGACCATCTCTAAAGGCGAGATGATGCGCTCGAAAATCGAGTTGATGGGTCAACCGATGGTCACCGGATATGATGGCAAGCAATGCTGGATTCAGCAAGGTGAGCATGTTTTTCCGGCCGATGAAACCACGACTCAGAGAATCGTCGAAGAAGTGAAACACGGCATGGTGCTGCTGCTCAAACTGGGAGAACCGAATGCCCGAATCGAAGCAGCGGACAGAAGGGAAGTAAACGGACGGCCTTGCTCAGGCTTGAAGATTTATGCGGAAGATGGCAAACCATCAACCTTTTACGCTGACGACGAAACTCATCTGATCTTGCGCAGCGACTATATGGGCACTGATCTAGAACAAGGTATCGCCTCTTCAAAAATTTGCGAATACAAAGACAATCGACCAATTCTTGGTTCTGTAATGCCTTATCACATCACAGAATTCAGCAACGACAAGAAATCTGCCGAGACTGATATCAAATCTATCGCGCAGGTAGATGTAGAAGATTCAATTTTCAGCATCCCCACGGAAAGACCCATCGCCAGGCTAAAAAAAGGCCCGGTGACAATTCCATTTGAATATCTGTCCAATGAAATAGTGGTGCGCGTCACGCTCAACGACAGTCAAACTTTGAGATTCCTGGTAGATACAGGCGCTACACAAAGCATTCTCGATCAAGATGTAGCGGGCACTTTAGGCAAGTTCAAAGCTTCCAATATTTCTATGACCACGGGCGCGGGCAGCGTGGCAATGAACTACATGAACTTGGATAAAGTTGCTTTGGGAGATGTTTCACTTAGCAATGTCCCCTTTGCCGTAACCAGCTTGGCTAGCTTCGATCACTTGATCGGCGCACGCCCGGCCGGACTGATTGGCGCCAATATTTTGAAGCGATTTTTGATCACTTTTGATTACGAGAAAAAGACGCTTACACTGCGAGATCCTTCAGAAACACCGGATTTGACGAATGTGGAAATCGTCAAGACAAAACCCGCTCTGGGCGTTTCAGGTCTGGCCGTGGAAGGTATCTTGGATGGTGCTGTCCCTGTGACATGCCTGGTGGATACAGGAGCTGCATTCAACAATATTTCCGAAGGCGTAGTCAAATCAATTTTGCCAAGCTCGCTTCTTCCCATGGGCGACGTGCTCGGATTAGACGGTCGCCGCATCAAAACCAGCTCTGTAAGGTTCAACAACATCAAACTAGGACCGATTTCGGTCAACAACCCGGTCTTCTCAGTGGCTTCACAGAATGCAGCAGTGCCGGCAGGAATATTCTCGGGAGGCACTAAATTAGCTGTATTAGGCAATCCATTTTGGAGCCGCTATCGCATGACCGTAGATTACCGCGGTCAGAGATTGCTCTTAGAGACCACTCCTGAAAAGCGCAAGGCAAACGAATTGACGGCCCGCATGGAGGCAATTCTGCAGCAGCAGCTTAATCACCCCGATACCACATCCAGTACCAACAATATCAAAGCAGTTTTGCGAGTCGCCGAAGACGCAAAAGACCTGGGCTTTCCGACCATAGAAGCCCTGGCCAAGGCGAGTTCGGCCGCCATCGAATGGGATGTAGCAGCAGCCAAGAAGGACACAGAAGGGCAGGAAATTGCCTTGAAGCGCTTTGACGATGCGATGAAACTAGCCGAGAGTACACGCGACGCAAAAGTGCAAGCACAAGTCGCATCGATCATGAGCATGTCTCGCCTGAAGCACGCAAAATCGCAAGAAGACTTTGTTGCGTCAAGAAAAACACTTGGTGCCGCTGCAAAGCTAGGCCCGACCGAGCCACTAGTGATGGTGGCAGCCGGATTGATTCTAGTGCAATTGAATCACAATGATATGGCCGAAAAGGTGTTCAACCAGGCACTCACATTGGAGCCTACGAACTGGCAGGGGCTCTGGGCTAAATACCGTCTGGCTACAGCAACAGGACAAACTGACGTAGCCAGGTTAGTCGCCGAACAACTGCGACACTATTACCCACAAGCTGACGAAGTAAAAGCTCTGAGTACGAAAAAGGTCCAAGCCAAATCAGCCACATCTGCCGGCGCTGCTAGATTTGACGCGAAGAGCAAACCAATTGACACAAAACCGCCAGTTGCAAAGCCAAAAACAAATACGGTACCAGCGAAGAAATCGCCAGTACCGGGATTTATAACGCGTTAGCGCCACTCAAAGCTTCGCGTAAAAACTTAAGCGTTAGCTGTTTCGGGTTGTGCGATCTTCACAACTTGGAAAGGAAGGCTGCCGATTTCTCTCTCTTCAACTTCCAGAGTGACTCTGTATGAGCCTTCCGACGGGAAGATCAAACCAGTGAAGGCACTCATTACTTTGTGGGTGCTTTCGCCGTTTGTAAGCGGCTCTACTTGTGCGATAGGCGAAGCTGTAATGACGGTTCCGCGCGCATCAAGAACCTTGAACTGATACTTGAATTGGCTGCTTGAGGCCGACAATTGAGCGAAGGCATAAAGCAATGGAATGAGTGTGGGGAATGATTGAGAGCTGATGCCATTGTGAATGTTGATCAGCGAAATAGCATCGCGACGTAGCACATCCTGCAAAACGCGCTCACAGAGTAAAATACCGAGTAGCTGGGGAGCGTTGCTCATTATTGTCACCTTTATGCTCGAATTTGGAACGACCCAGCTTTTCGCCAGATGGACGCTCCGCTAAAACAGAAAACAGATTATAGCGGCATAAGGGTAGAGACTGGCCAACCCGTCCGAGATCGTAAAGCAGGTATCCACGTGTTAGACCCAGAGCGAATGACATTCCTAGACTGGTTTTTGCTTGTATTCGGCTTGGTTTTGGCTGTCTTTTTTGTGTGCCGCTGGCTAGACCTCAACTATCCGACTGCCGTTTTCTAAGGCGGCTTGTACTGACTGCTTTGCTCTGAAAACCTTAGATGTGCAGCCGCTTATCAAGCACTAAACAGCTGGCGCGGCTAGTTAGCACTTGTCTTGTTGCCGCCTTCTTGCGGTCGACAATGACTTTGCGCGACCCATGATCAGGTTTCACCAAACCGTCAGAAGCCCCGCAACCTCAAGCGTTTACGGAGATACTTAACTCGCGCTTAGTTCTAGTAAGAACGTTTTTTAATACTCTTGAATTCAAGAACTGGTGTTGGCTAGTTTTTTCAAGTTTCCATTTATTCCAAATCTCCACCTGAACAAACTTCAGATTCAAACTCTGAACTAAGCAGCAATCAAGATGCGCGCCCTTAATGTGCTTTCTAGGAGCTCATAAGTGGCGCACGCCTTGTTGTAAGGGATGCATTTCAAATGAAGTGCATCTGTCTCTTTTCGCTAACTAACTGAACGGAGAAATCCAGTATGAGCACAAATGAAGAGCATCTGTCGAATGCTGGTAAAGGCCCGCGCAGCACTGATTGTGATGGTCCGTACCTGATCGGCATCACTTCGGTGATGGGTGCCGGCAAATCGACGCTCGGGAAGACGCTTGCTGCGCTCGGTGTAACTGTGCTTGACACAGACCACATCGCGCACGAGCTGCTCAACTCCCCAAATCCCGCGTATGACCAGGTTCTCGCTTGCTTTGGCAACGACCTCGTCGACGCTCCTGGCGGTCCCATCAATCGCAAGAAGCTGGCCGCTATCGTATTCGCACAAGACAAACCGGACGCCCGCAAGCAACTGGAAGCCATTCTCCATCCGGAGATTCGTCGCGCTACTCGCGCCCGGGCCAAGGCTGCCAAAACGCAGAAGGTTGCTGTTCTTGTGCCACTGCTCAACGAGTCGAAGCTGACCGGCGACTACCACGAAACGTGGTGCCTGATCATCGACCCGGAGCTGCAAATCAAGCGTATCGTCGCTGACGAAACGCGCAACGGTATCACCGAGCCCGAAGCTCGCGCACGCATCGCCGTGCAGATGCCGCAAGACCAGAAGGTCGCGCTGGCTGACCGGGTTATCGACAACTCGGGAACGCTGGACGACTTGCGCACGCAGGCGATCGAGTGCCTGCGACTGGCTACAGAAGCCGATCGCGAGCGCAACGAGAAGTGCAAGGCAAGCGACGATTGTGGGTGCGGCGACGAGCCGACTCCGGCTCCTACGCCGGCTCCCAGCCCCGAACCGAAGCCTGCCCCTTCGCCCGAGCCTGAGCCGGACCCCACCCCGGAGCCCACTCCTGAGCCGCCGACACCGACGCCCGAACCCGAACCACAACCGCCCACCAAGGACGGCTGTGAAAGCGGGATGAGCGATGGTCAGCGCGATGCCGAATTCCACCGAATTTTGGAAACGTTCGGGAAGATCGGCACCGAGGAAGCGCTTTCGCGCATGGGCAACGTCGGCTCGACCGAGCACAAAGAGGCGGAAGCCAAACTGACGATGACCGTCAACTCCGGTGGCAAAGCCACGGACGGAAGCGACTGCCCGCCCCGCGAGCACGAACTCACCGTTGACGTGAAGATGTCGGTGAAGCGCAAGCCGGGCAAATTGGAGCCGGACGAATGCGGCTGCACCTGCCACTGCGGCAAAAGCTGCAAGCGCACCTGCGCATGCAAGCCGGACTGCGGTTGCGAGTGCAAGAACCCGCCTCCGCCTCCTCCACCTCCACCGCCTCCTCCGCCTCCTCCGCCTCCTCCGCCCCCGCCGCCCCCTCCGCCTCCGCCGCCCCCTCCGGGACCGGACAAGCCAAAGGGCAAGAAGGGCTTGCTGGCGATACTGGTTTTTATCTTGGCCGTGCTTGCGATCCTCGCAATTGGTAGGCTGTGGCCTGGCAAGGACGGCAGTGACAATGGCGGCGGCACCACAGTGCCTCCCATTATCGGGACCGAACCGCCGGTGGTGACACCGACGGTTCCTACCGCACCTTGCGCGGTCATCTCGACCAGCACGACGAAGACAGAACCGGCATTAGTCGTCCCGCACCTGAACAACTCAGTGCGGTGGCGCGTGTACACGTGGAACGTGGTGACACATTCGTGCGGCATCACTGTCAACGGCACCACCGCCGGCGGTGACTTGATCAACCGCATGGAGTTCAGCTCCAGCCAGCGTTTCCTCTACCAGCTCATCGTGACCACCGAAAACGGCGGTCGCAACATCATCGTCAACCGTTACGAGCCGAATGGCTTCCCGGGCGGGCGGACGATTTACACGGCGAACTCATCTTTGACCAAAATCGAGCGGATTCGCCAACTCGATGAGCATCAGCGACCGATCATCGACGCTGTCTTCAGCTATTCATCTTCCGGCAAGCTCATCCAGGTCGAGATTGTCACCCTGAGCGTCAACAACGGCACAGTGGTGAGCAGACAAACTCTCGGACCGGGTGCAGCTACGGACGACGTGCTGAAGCGCTACTTCCTCCTCTACGGGGAAGTAGCCGGCTAAGCGGCTGCATCATTCGCACTCCCGAGCGGGGCAGGTGGCAACAGGCTGCCTGTCCCGTTTTGGGTCCTACTCACATAGCCCACATGGCTCTCATGTCTTTCAACAGCGCGGTTAAAACGCGAGGAAAGAAGGAAAACTCACATGGCTAAAAAGTTCCAGAAGCCCTTCGGCGACCAGTTCACGGTCATGCCGAACGGCACGATCAAAGTCGCTCGGCAGTTCCATTCTCCGACCGACGAGTATCACGACGAGAAAGCGTTCGACTACCTCGCCAAGGTAGACCACAGCCTCGCCATCAAGAAAAAGAAGAAGTACAAGAAGAAGCTCGCCGAGCAGGAAATCGAGCTGAACAAGCTCGTCCGCAAGCTGGAAGAGTCCGGCAAGGCGCTCATCGTCGTCTTCCAGGGCCGCGACGGCGCCGGCAAGTCCGGTGCGACGTCTCGCATCGTCGAGGCACTCGGCTTCGACATGTCCATCTTCCAGGGCGTGCCGATCAAGAAGCCGACCGAAGAAGAGCGTGCGCACCCGTACCTCTGGCGTTTCTTCCGCAACGACCGCATGCCCGCCAAGGGTCAGATGCGTGTCTTCGACCGCAGCTGGGCTGAGCGTCTGCTCGTCGAGCGCGTCAAAAAGCTCGCTCCCAAGGAAGCGCTCGACGCCTCCTACAGTGAGATCCGCACCTTCGAGTGGCTGCTCGAGCAGCAGGGCTGCATCGTCGTGAAGTTCTGGCTGGACATCACGAAGGACGAGCAGTGGAAGCGCTTCGAAGACCGCCGCAAGAACAAGGCCTGGAAGTTCACGCCCGACGACATCGAGGCGCGTGAGCACTGGGACGAGTACACCGTCTGCGCGAACGAGATGTTCCTGCGCACGGGCACGGACTACGCTCCCTGGTACATCATCTCCAGCGAGGACAAGCGGTACAGCCGCGTCAGCGTCCTGGAGACGATCAACCACGAGCTGCGTCTGGCGCTCAAGAAGGTCGAGAAGGCGAAGAAGCTGAAGAAGTAAGTTTGTCCGGACTGCGCATTACCGGTGCAACAGCCGGTTTTGCGCTAAGCCGGGACAAATGCTTCAGCCCATCAGCTTCATCCTGAAACACACATACGAAGCCCGCATGAATGTGGGCTTCCAATCTACCGGGAGAAAAACCCAATGCCTAGCGTAACTGTTAGCAGCGTGGCCGGTAAGAAGTACCAGCAGAAGATCAGCAACGGCAATCACTCCGTGGTCAGCGATGTCTCGACGACCTCGGGTGGTGACGACAGCGGTCTTGACCCGAAGCAGCTCGCTTTGGGTGCGCTCGGTGCTTGCACTGCCATGACGATCATTTCACGTGCATCGAAGGTCCTGCCCGCCACCAACATGCCGCGCTGGGACGTCCAGACGGTCAAGGTCACCGTGACCGAGACCAAGCAGACGGACCCCGCGGATGCCACGAAGAAGATTTCCGTCATCACCGAGGACATCGAGGTGACCGGCAATCTCACGCAGCAGGAGCTGGACGACATCAAGGCCACTGCCAAGCAGTGTCCGGTGTATCAGCTCTTTGTCGGCGACAAGCAGATCGACTGCGTCGTGACGAAGAAGTAATCGACTGCGTTTTAAACGCGCAAGCGATTCATGAGCTGGAGCGGAGGTGCAAGTCGACGGTTACGTCGGTTTGAATCTCCGCCCAGCTTTGCCTCCTCGAAATCCAAGCGGCGTAAAAGCGTGAGGCACGACTGACGCCGCCTTCCTGAGCGCTCATGTAAGCAATGACTACAGGTTGTGTGCAATGACGAATTTTTTGCTGACGTCTGAGGAGGACAGCAATCTCCTCTCGTTTGTAAGTGCGCGCTCTCCGTGACAAAGCTGCTATATGCCTGCACCACCCATGGTGCGGTCGATAGAGCAGCGAGCGGGGAGCGGCAAGGAAAGAAAACATGACGCCCTCCAACAACAATCAAGATCTGACCGCCTACGCAAGGCGGCTGATCATCCTGTTTGGGTTGGTCTACTTCTGCCAGGGCATCGGACAACACGTCGGACTCGTCTCTCAGCCGCTGCAGTTCTTCTTCAAGCAGGCTTTGGGATTGAACCCGGCGCAGGTCACAGAGTACCTGGCGATTCTCACTCTTCCGTGGGCAATCAAACCGCTCTACGGATTGGTGAGTGACTTCATCCCCCTCTTCGGCTACCGGCGCAAAACGTGGCTTCTTGTCACGAACACGCTGGCGGCTGGTGGCTTCCTATGGCTATTCGGTCTGGATAACCCGGTCACTATTGTCACGGCGCTGATGCTCACCGCATTCGGCACCGCCGCCTCCGACGTCATCATCGACGCGGTCATGGTGGAAAACGGTAAGAAAACCGGGATGACGGCGAGTTTCCAGAGTGTGCAGTGGCTGTGGATCAACATCGCTTCCGTCGGAACTTCACTGTTCGGCGGCTGGCTGTGTACGGTCTTCGAGCCCACAACGGCCTTGCACGTGGCGGCAATCATCACCATGTGCGCGCCGCTTGCAGTGATGGCAGCGAGCTGGTTCATCGTCCGCGAGGAGAAGAGCCCGATCAACGTCGCAGAAATGAAAGCGACCACCAAGAGCCTGTTCGCCGGCTTCCGCTCCAAGACTCTTTGGGCGGTGATCGCGTTCTTGGCTTTCTGGTATTTCAGCCCGAGCTTCGGCAGCCCATGGTATTACCACCAGGTGGACACCTTGCACTTCTCCCAGGCCTTCATCGGCATTCTGGGTGCGATCGGCTCTGCCGGTCAGGTGCTCGGCGCTATCGCTTACGGCAAGTTTTTCGCCAAACGTCCGCTCAAGCAGCAGCTCGCATTTAGCATCGTCACCGGCACAATCGGTACGCTTGCTTACCTCTTGCTGCTGACGCCCACGGCGTACAGCCAGGCAATCGCAATCGGCATCAACCTCGTGTTCGGTGCTGCTGCAATGATCGCCACGCTGTCGACGCTGACTCTGGCGGCTCAGGCTTGCCCGCCCAAGGCTGAAGGCTTCACCTTCGCCGCGTTGATGTCCGTCACGAACGCCTTCACGCAAATTTCCGCCATCATCGGCGCGCGTCTGTACGTGGATGTGTTCCATACCCTGACCCCGCTGATTCTCGTTTCAGCAGGCTTCACGTTCGCCTGCTTCTTGCTGCTGCCCATCTTGAGCAGCGTGCCGGAAGCAAAGAACGATGACGATGCGCAGGGTCCGACAAATGGACCGACCGGCGGGGACAAGAAGTAATCAACTGCTGAGGAGAGGGAGTCAAGCCGCAAGGCGAAAACTCCCCTCCGTCAGTTACCGGGAAACCGGCTCCGCGGTGGGGAGAAAGGGGAAAGTTAGCTCTTTCCCTTTTCTCTTCCATCGCTTTCGGCACGCATTATACTACACGATTCAGTATAGCGTCGCCAAGAACTAAAACTGCAGAGTCCGGCATTTGCGACGGACTCCAACAGCTTTAGTTGTTGAAACGCACTGCTGCGGGCAACCGTTCGAACTCAGTCAAGCAACCGCTCAACCTTATCGAAAACGGCTACCCGTGCAGTTTGCATGAAGTACTCAGAGCGACGCCTTACGCGTTGTGCGGAAGACGGTCACGCACGAATCGAATCACCAGCAGGGTGGGAAACGTCACGAGAGACGCATAACCAGCTGCTTGAGCGACGAGATTGAGAACGAGATCGAGTGTCATTTTCAACTCCTGTTTCAAACGTTATGGCGACGTGCTATGAAACCTGTCGCCGGGATTTGAGCGCGCCCACATCGATGGTCACTTTCTTGGCGGTCTTCGAATCGACGACACCGAGAAGCTGTGCTTGCAGGATGTGCAGAACGGCTTCCATATCGCTCCTGGCGATGTGGTAGCTGTCGGACACGACGCTGAAGCTGACCGTTATCTTGTGGCCGCGCAACTTGCGAACTTCGTAGTCCGACAATTTGCGCCCGAAAGCGCGCACATCGAAATACGTGTTTGGATTTCCGGCAAGAAACCGGTCTTCGTCCTGGCGCACCAGATAGGGAAGTTCGCTGCCGTTGACGGAAGCGTCCGCACTGGAGCGCGAGTCGATAACCATCTTGCGAGCATACATGCTGCCACCATCAACGATACCATTGATGCGGGCGCCGAGGATTTCGCACATACGCTCGATGTCCTTCCGCATAACGAAGAAGGACTGATTGGCTGGAGCGAACATGGCATGAATGCCATGCTTCTTCAACTTCTCCGCCTCGTGGCGGTAGAACTTCCGGCTGTACCATGCCACCTCGAAAACCTGCGTCTCACTTTCGTAATCCGCGGGCGTCGGGGCGAGCTGTTTCACGACCGGAAACGTCACTAAATCTCCCATGGACAATCTCCCTCTGGGATTTGAGTGAATTCATTCAGAAGGCGCAGTAAGAGGTCTAGACTGGCCTCCCGAATTGTTCATTCGTCGTCGCGGTAGTAGCGACGCGCGTACTTGTCTTCGTCCGGGTCGTAATTCGGATCGTAGCCCGGCTCACCTGGACCCGGCACGTGGGCAAAAACTGGCCCCAGCCGCTCTCGAGCCAGTCCATCGGCGCGGCGCTTGGCGTCGGCTGCTCGCCTACGATCCTGCCTTTCGAAGATGAACATGCAGACCAAGGCGGAAACGATAAAGCCGATGAGGCCGATCGTGATGCCAGTGAACAGCTGCGTGCCGCTCAGATACTCGATAGCAATCGCGACAGCAGCCCAGCTCACAGCTACGGCTGCCACAGTCGCGCAACGTTTATCCTCCAATTTCATGGAAATCTCCACTAGTCGGCAGGTGCATCGTGAGCGCGATTCCAGCGCTCCAAAAGCCCCTGCCAAGTTGGCGCAAGATCCGCAGGCAAAAGTCGGGCAATCGACAACCCAACCTGCAAATCGCTAAGCTCCGGGCTTTTCGCCCAGGCAATCGGTGCGTCGAATTCGACGTGCCACTGCCCCTGGTGATACCAGACCGCACAGGGAACAACGGGAACGCCGAGAGCGCGGACGAATTGTCCAGCGCCCGGACGCACCTTTTCGAAAGTTATACTCGCCAGTCCTTCCGGAAAGACGAGAGAGGGACGCGCTGTGGCTACCCGCCTCCAAGTGCGCAACTGGTCGATCGAGACATTGGAATTGCCGAGCGGAATGCGCAGCACATTGTGCTGCCACCTCTCGAGCACCCACATCACAATCGAGCGCACCCACCGAGCGACAAAGAAGCGTTTTTTCTTCGTGTCGGCGCGTTGACCGACGACCATTGCCAGGTCATCGACAACATCGGCTCGTCGCCGCTTCAGGGCAGCGAGCACAGCGGCAGTAACAAAGGGCGTCCAGGCGCCGTGGAAGTGATTGACGACAAGAACGAACGAGCCCTTTTCAGGAATCAGTTCTTCGCCGCCTGCTTCCACCTTTCCGAAGAGAGCCTCGAACACACTCGCCAGGAAAGCGAGGCTCCGACGGCAGACGGTGGCTGCCAGAAGACAGACGATGAACGCCGTCTTCTTGAGGAAACTAGCGCTTACGTAGGCGGATACGGACGGGGCGCTTGCCGTATGGTTCGCCGCCGTCGCCGTTGTCACAGTCGCATCGACCGTTGCGCTGGCATTCAGCTCGCTGGCAACGGGGGATAGAGGCAAGGTCTTCATCGGTTGCGTCATTTGCATTGCGCTGTCCCTTCTTGCGACGTTGATGAGCAATGGCGGCACCGGCAGCGGCACCACCTACCAGACCAGCGTCGCGGGAGCGACGGTCGCTCGACGAGCCGGAGCTGTCGGAGCTGTCAGTTGCATCAGATGAGACATCGGCAGAGCTGCTGGCGCCTTCGATCCCCTTGGACGAATCGCCGCTATCGCTGTCGCTGCCACCGCAGTCGCTGCAGTTACCGCTATCGGAATCGCTGCCGCCGCAATCGAGGTCGAGACGTGGTGTCAGCCCGCCAAAGATTGAGCGGATGAGGTTGAGGAAAACCTCTTGCATCGCGTTGCTCCTGAATTTAGAGTTCGGTGAATGTTGGACACGAACTTCTGCTCGCGCCAGAGACGATTCCCGTAACACACATACAGCCAGTCTTTCGAGCTGGAAAACCAAACCTCAGTCCACAGCGAAGGCAACGTTTTGCCCATGACCAAGTGCTTTTACCTGGTGAATATTCGCTTTTAGGTGACTGAGGAAGATTCCTGCATATGACTTAGGGAAGAGAAATAGAACATTTAAGAGCCTAAGTAGTTTGAGCATCTGAAGATATAAACGTTGCAGTTTTTTCTTCTTTACATCGTGAAGATGTTCTTAATGGGCAAGCGGGCCCAAACTTTCCGCTCTTGACCGGACTGCCGCCTACGGGGTGATAGGTCACAACTCCTCATGAACTCTTAGATCGCTCACATTCTCATCTGTCCCTGGATGAAACTTCGCCAGTTAGCGCGAGGACCAGACGATCAGGCTTCAATTCTCATTTCACTCCGAATTCGATGATGTTCAACTCCTTCTAATCTGCCCGCCACAAGTCCGCCACAGATCGACCCGAGTTAGACCACAACCCGCGACTAAATTAGTCGGCACAGGCAGCCACCGGGCTAGCGGTTCTACAAGGAGTTTGAAAATGAGACGCGAAAACAGCGAGCACACTGGCAAGAAAAAACTGTCATTCTCTCTTCTTCTGGTTTCACTTTTCACCCTGGGATTGCTCAGCACCGCGCCCGCGCAAGCACAGTACACAACCGTTTCTCAACCATCGCTCGATCCATTCGCCGACAATCACGGACAGTTTGCCAGCTCTTACGAAGGCAATACCGGAACACAAAGTTTTCATTTCATGGATGCCCTCGCGCCAAAGCTACAAGGCGCGACAAATGGAACAATCGCGCCACAGGGCGCTGATGCCACCTACATCACAGGCATAAACACCGCCGGAACAGTACGCGTAAACAACCTCTCCAACCTGGAAGCTTTGCTCAATATCATCGCCAACGGCATGGAAATTCTCGGCGTTGCCTGGGGCGGACCGACTCTCATTTACGGCTTCATGAAGATGGCAGCCGGGAGCAAAGACGCTGTAAAAGGCATCATCCACGGATGCTGCGGAGTAACCGGCGGTCTGGCGACACCTGGGCTGATCAACTGGTTGGTCGCCTCTGCACGCGACGCGAATCTCTTTAGCTAAGACATTCAAATGCAGTCCAACCCACCTTTCACACTGAGGTCGACATGAACTCATACGCTGTTATTTCAAAGAAAAACATCACCAAGGCTGTTCTCATGGCATCACTGGCAGTGGCATTTGCCACACCTGCAGCAAATGCGCAATACATGGTCATCGACGGCGTTAGCGCTAGTCCAAATGCTTTTGCAGAGCCAGTTTGCTGCCAGACTATTTATGTACAAGACTACAGCAATTTCAGTGGAATCAACGATTTGGCAAAGGGTAACGATTTGACTAGCACGGCGATTATCAATGGTTTGTTCGATGGGTACACTGGGGTATTCGGTGCATGCATCGGCATCCCAGCCATTATGATTGCCGTGCTTCGTCTCTTCGTGAGCAAACAACAACAGCCCAAGAGGACTCGCAGAAACAGTTTTGAACTGCCGGCAGCGCCTGCCTCATCAAGCTATTTCAAACCGTCACCCGTTCGTTTCTAATCGTATGGGAGCCGCCTGCAGCTCCCTGGTCAGGGAAGTGCATGCGCTTCCCCTACGAAACATTACGCATGCGCTTACCCTACGAAACATTACATATGATGCGCCATTACGCAGCCAGGGCGATGCATGGCATCGCACCTACATTTTTTTGATGTCGTTCTCAATCCGGTCCAGAAGTCGGTTCACAATCGTTTCACCCTTCTCTTTAGTGGCTAGCGTAGGATCACCCCAAGCTCCGGTCGGTGAATAAACAGCATTGGCATCGCGCGCCTTTTGCTCATCTCGGTGAAGCGGACCGGGAGCATTTCCATGAAAGTCCTTTTCTGCCTTCTCCATATGCACCACCTGCGGTGCAAGAAAAAGCATCATCGATGTTTCAATTTCATCGGCGTGCCCACCACCAGACTGTTGCGAAATTCCCTGTGCGGCAACCTCGAGCGCCGTTTTAAAATCCGTGTAAGAGAATTTGAGAGCGGGGTGGTTTTCCTTCAAAAATTCACTCACCTTATCCAGAACTCGGGATGTGGAAACCCCGGTATTCAGAACGTAAATCTTCTTGCAGCCAAACCGCGCAAGTCCAGTGCAAGTTTCCCCGATAAGAGCTGCGGATGTTTCCAATGAAAGCGAAATAGAACCTGGATATTCGACAAAGGCTGGGTAAAACGAAGTTCCGATCGTTGGCATAACGACGATGTTTAGCCGTTTTCCAAGATTATCGACCAAACCGTCCACTAATAATTTGTCGTTGTTGAGTGGCAAATGTTTGCCGTGTTCTTTCAGCGCGGCACCAAGCGGAATGACGATCATTGAGTCTTCGCGCAAAACTTCTTCAGCTTCCAGCCAGGTGAGGTTTTCCAAAAAAATTGCAGTCATTGAATTTGATAACCTATCAAACGTCGCTATTCATCAAGGTTTCCGAAGGCATCAAGCAAAACAAACAATCTTGCAAATCACCTTCAATTACAACAGTCGCTTTACATGCCAATGGTCAAGAGAGGACATTTCAGCCTGCACGTATGATAATTGCTTCCCCGGCACCAAACCTGAAGCAAGTCACGTCATGGAAATCAAAATCACCGTAGCCTCCAAAATGGCAGTCATAAAAACCTTGAGCGCTCTCATTGCGTTATCGTTTTTAGCAGGCTGCGAAAGCCCCGAACAGCAAGCCAAAGAGCGTGCTGAGACGATGAAGAAAATGGCGATTCAGGTAACAAAACATTTGCTGGACAGAGATCCATCGACTCTCTCTGAATCGACAAACTTCTTGCGCGGACAAGAATTAACTGATGATTGCATCGCCAAACTTTCGAAGTTGGAAGTGATACCCAACGCCGGATTGGACGTCATCAAAGAGAAGACAATTGCCGAAGACGAGAAGCGCCGGAATGTCGTAGAAGTCACTTCTGCAACCGCTATGGTTCCAATCGATAAGACATCGACGCCCTTCAAAGTAGCCGGCAAGAACATCATCAAAGTCGAAGGAAAACCAGACAAAGTTATACCGTTTTCACTGACAATGACTTTGAAGCTTACGCCCGAAATGCAGGGTTATCCGCGGGTCACGGATGTGAACGGTCTAACCCACGAAGACATTTACGGTGGGCCGGAACCCAAACCGATGAAAGAAGCGAAGGGCAGAAAGCGGCGCGGACACTAGCTCTTAGCAATAAATTTTCGTTTTCCTTAACAAGACCTAGCGCAAACGGCTGTTCATGCGCTTCTTCGACACACGCTGAAAAGCGCCTAAAGAAAAGTTCGCCAAGCTCGGCAAGCGAAGCGAACTGTTGAAATACAACTTTACAACATATCAAGAGATGTTCATTGAGCCAAACAGGTTCTACGGATAGGTTTTTAGTATTCGTTTTTTCTCTCACCTCCAGTATCCGTTCAAACCCAAAGCTCTGTTCTGTACTCCCTTTTGTTTTTTCTTCCGCCTGCGGTCAGGTGGCAAGGGGAGCACGTGCTTTGAGTTTTTGGTGAGAAGACAAAAACGAAGGACGATTCAATAGTTTTCCCCCGGTCGTGCCAATGCTGAGGCAACCGGCACTCAAACCTTTAGGAGAAGATATGGCCCAAAGCCAAAGTCCGAAACAAACTCAACGATTCCAGCTGAGCATCGTCGCCGTCATCCTCGCCATGAGCGCGGTCACCCTGGTGGCATTCTCCCCCAGTCTGGTCGGCCTCGCCCAACAGTCGCGCGTGCAGGTGTCGCAGCCGCTGGTGACCTCGAGCCTCACCAGGCTGAGCACTTCAACGCAGACCACCGAACGCCTTCAGGCAGTCGCGTGGCTCGGCAAGCACGTCACGACCCCGTCGACCAACGAGCTCAACACTCTGGCGCAGGCGCTCCAGACGGACAGCGACCCGACTGTGCGCGCTTCGGTCGCGAATGCCTTCAAGCAGATCGCCATCAACCAGAAGCAGAATCCGGCTGCGGTTGGACATGCTCGCAACGTCGAGCCGCAGTTGCTTGAGATTCTCGAGTCCTCGTACAGCAAGGAGAAGAACGCCGTCGTGCGCCGGTGCATTGTGGAAGCAGCTGCGCAGCTGACCTATCCGCAGGCGGCTTACTTCATCACGCGCGCCAAGCAGGACAGTGACCCGAGCGTCAGCGCTGCCGCAAAACAAGCCGAGCATGCCCGCGACCTGTCCACGCCCGCACCTTTCGCACCGCCCCTGAAGTAAGCGACGGCATCGAGAAGAAAACCACCACACTGCGCAGAGATGCTAACGCATCAAAGGACAAGAATGACGGAAAAGACCAACGAAGCAAAGCCCGATTTACTCGGGCTGTTGCTTTTGTCGCTGACCGCTCAGGAGCAATGTGCGACCTTCGCGCACGGCGAACTGGGTCTGTGCGACAACCATCAGAATCACGAGTCTTGCACCTCGCCTGCGGAATTGTTCCGCCAGGCATCCGAACTCGCCGTGAGCGCCCGGGAAACTGCCGCTAATACGGCGTCGGCTCACAGTGTTCGCGGGCGTCAGCTGGACTACGTGCATGCTCAGGCGGGTGCGCTGGTTCAGATGACCGAAAGGTACATCACTCAAGCGCGGCAACGCCGCGACATCCTGCAGCAAACGCAGCATTCCGCTGCGATGGGCTACGTGGACGCGGAAGCTGGATTGCGGGCCGATGGCGCCGCCAATCAACTGGCAGCCTGCCTCGTCGCGCTGGAATCCTTCATTCTCGCCGTTCGCGCCCTGGCGCATCAGTCAATCGCAGTCGTCGCCATCTCGATGGGGACGCCTCGATAAGCAGAGAACGCTGCTGACGTAGACGCCTGAATTAACGGCGTACAAAGGCAGGCGGGGTTGTGCTTCGGAATAACCGATTGCGAAAGCATTCGGCTCCGGAGTCGCAACCTCGCCTGTTCTTCCAGATCATGCTTATACTACGCGCTTTAGTATCGGCAGTCAGTAAAACAAGCAGCAGGAGAAGATGGTCGAAGAGAGCTGCTTTACGCAACTCCAACGACCACCAAAACCTGCCGCTTGCCGTCAGCTTCTAGCGCCTATGCCACTTTGAGTTTGGGTCGCGATCAGTGCTTTTAGCACTTAGCTCTTCTGACCTTCGCCTTCAGCACCACGGGCATGCGCGTCGCCCTTGGCGAGAGACGGACGGGTAGCCGGGGTTGCGGCCAGGCCTTCCATGATCTGCTGGCGGAACGCACCGACGCCGTCCGGAGTGACGGGCACGAAGATGACCTTGTCGCCGGCCTTGCCGCCGAGCTGAGACAGGGTCTCGAAGTACTGCGTCATCATGAGCATGTTCATGAGGGTTTCCTCACTCACGCCCGGATACGCGGACTTCAGCTCTTCCACCGACTGCTTGGCGCCGTTGATGATGGCGAGACGCTGAGCGGCGATACCTTCACCCTTGAGGCGGTCGGCTTCGGCCTGAGCCTCGGCGTTCTTCACGCGCAGGGTCTTCTCGGCTTCACCGCGAGCGTTGGCGGCCTGCGCCTCACGCTGAGCGGCGTTGATCTCGTTCATCGCAGCCTTGACCTTCGCGTCCGGCTCGATTTCGGTGACCAGCACCTTGCCAATCTCGTAGCCGAAGTCGGTCATGTCGTGCATCAGCTCCTGGCGCACGGCCTGGGCGATGTGGTCCTTGCTGTCGAAGATCTCGTCCAGCGTCAGCTTCGGCACCTGCGAGCGAACGACGTCGAACACGAAGGTCTCGATCTGCTGCTTCGGGGTGGCGAGCTTGTAGAACGAGTCGGCTTCACGACCTTCCAGGACGTTGTAGTTGACCGTGCAGCTCACGCGCACAGACACCTTGTCCTTGGTGATGGAGTCGACATTGATGGTGTGCTGCTCGACCTGCAGGCTGAGCGTGGCGCGGACGGTATCGATGAAAGGGATCTTCGCATTCAGACCGGCGCCGGCAGTGCGCTGGTATTTGCCGAAGCGCTCGATGATCTTGACCGTGCGGTTGCTGACCGAGAAAAGCGAACTGATAGCTGCGGACAGCAGGATGATGCCGCCGAGCACGATGAGAGAGATGGTTACGATACTTCCGATTCCGAGGTCCATGTGAGTCTCCTGGATACGTTGTTACAGCAAGCTCGAGGCGCGGCTTGCGTGTTTGAAAGCGCGACATTGCGCGAGTTTCAAGTGCGGAATGCGCCGATTCCGTGCTTCTCTAAGACCCTGTTTCACCACCAGCGGTATCACCAATCCGCGAGCACACACAGCCGTTTGGGAACGGACTCAGATGAACTGAAAGAGTGTGCAAGGGTTTTTGGGAGACTGGTTTAGTTGTTTAGAAACGAAGTGAAGAAGCGCCATACGTTAGGAAGATCTCTTGCTCAAGTACAAATCTGGTCAGAAGAAACCGTTACAGGCGCGCGGATCAGCAACTGGTTCTGTTGACAATACAAACAAAAGAACAACTGACAACCGTGAAGAGCTCTCAAAGTAAAGGCATCTTTTGACGCTTGACAAAATTCTTTTTGGGCGACGAGCGAAAGCGTCACGTATTGCCTGATTCCAGCCTCACGCAACAGCGCAAAAGTTGTCATTAAGCCACAACTAATATTGGAGTTCTGAAAGTAGCTCGAGTTCTCCTCGACAGACAATCGTGAAATGCCACACCAGCAAACCCTTTTCAGCAGCAAGACCAAGCCTTGCGCAGCTCACACACCTTTGCAACCACCAAGCCGGCAAAAGTTGTCTCGAGCCGGAGATACCATCATCCACTGGCTCTCCTCTAGCTTATCCACCGCTAACTAAACCTAGCGTCTCTTCTCTCAGCTCGCTCAGTCAGTTTTTATTCTTTGACACTGCTTGAAGACTCAAGAGTTCACTGGATAGGCTCTTTTTGTCGCTTCTTTTTTCTCTTGTCCAAGTTCAAATCACCTTTTCTCACCCGCCGCCCAGCCCAATCGACTCTATTTCATCAATGCGCATTGCGCATCGATGAGGCATAGATGGCGGTTTTGGCGTGGCTTTCGCGCGCGGTGATGGCGACAGATTTGCGCTCGGATATTTTAGACGGCTTCAACTCCGTCGAAACAAACTCTGCTCGATGTTCTGCAATGCACCCTGCAATGCGGTTTGCGATGCGTTCAAAGAGCGGCAACAAGACCAGGAGAATTCAACGTATGTGCGTTTCACTGCACCCGGCTCACTTCTCGGATACGATCGTCGGCGCTTTCGTTGGGGCTGACGGTCGTCGCTACCTCGCCTATCAGAACACCGCGTCCAATCTCGCTTCCGGCGCGCCCGCAGTGGCGACTCCGAAGGAGACCACCACTCGCAAACCCGTTCGTCGCGGCACTCGTCGCAGCGGCAACTGGTCCTTCGAGGAAGCGGTGACCCCCAAGGCGACCGGCAAAACCACCGCTGCCTCAACCGGCAACGCGATGATTCTGCCCATTCCCGACGCAGTCGGCAACATCGAGGTCATCGACACGACCTCGTGCCCGAACTTCCTGAAGGACATCCGCTCCGCGCTCACGCCACGCTCTCGCAGCGCCGGCCGCCGCGGTGCCTCCTTCGGCGCCGACTCCAAGTCGGTTCGCATCATCGAATTCGACGTCTACACCATCGTCATCGCCAAGAGCGCCAAGGACCTCGCCAAGGCCATCAAGAGCGATGCCATCTCCAACGATCGTCGCCCGGCGCTGAACGACGAGATCTTCAAGGCCTACGCCAAGTGGTACCCCAACTGGGCGATCGCCGTGTGCTGCTTCAGCAACACCGATGCCCAGCGCGCCAAGCCGCTGCTCTTCTCGTACGAGCCGACCAAGCAGGACGACAAGGACTACCTGTTCGTCCCCACGCTGGACGCTCACGACGGCAAGGCGCCCGACCTGAACGCCAAGGTCGACGTCGATCACACGATCTTCGTCGCCACTCCGGACATGTCGGATGCGCACAGCATGACCGTGTTCTACTCCGACCCGACGATCGAACTCGGCGTCGCCGAGCTGCTTCCGCGCAAGGTGATGGGCAAAGTCGTCAGCGGTTCGTACCGCAACGGCGACGTCGTCTTCAAGTGCAGTGACTTGGAGTCTGGCGTCGTGCGGGGCTTGCGTGCGCTGCCTCCGGGCGCGCCGCAGGCTGCCACCAAGGAGTTCATCTAAGCGAAAGAGTTCTAGGGTTCAAGCGTGAATGTGCGAGGACTTGCCTAGAACTCCAGCTTAGAACGCTCCCCGGAATGCCTCACGGCATCTAGTGATTCTGGGAAGAACGGAGGGCCAAAAACCCTCTGTTCTTTCCCTTTTGCACGCATCTTACTATCACACATAGTGTCACCACCAAAAAACACAAAGAACCAGATCTCATGCGGAACTTACCGATTTGCGCGAAAACAACATCGAGCATTTTGTGACTCCTGGTGTGCGTGTGGATTTGATTGTGAAGCCGTAGTGCGCGTCGCAAGAGCGGCAGGACGACAGTGTTTTCACCATCGCCCCGCCCTGGCTCACGCCAACTTTACTTGCCGGATTTATTTGCCGGATTTACTTGCCGGATTTACTTGCCGAAATTATTTGCCGAACCGCCAGCCGACGAAATCGCCGTTGGGGTCGAGCGTGACGGTGAGAGGCACGCCGAACTTGGAAGTTCCGAGCGTGAAGTTGCCCTTGCCGTCGGTGCTGATGATCACCTCGGTGACGGAAAACTTGAAGCCGACAGGCGGCTGCACTTTGACACCGGAGATGTCGCTGATGATCAGCCGTTCACCCGTACCGCGCACAGTGAAGCGAACTTCCTTATCGGCGAAGGCAGTGAAGCCGAAGCGCGGAGGCATCTGCGCCGGGACTTTGCCCGAGCAGAGGAAGCGATCGCCGCGACGAGTAACGCTGTCGGGTTTTCCGAAAGCGAGTGATTCGACGTGAGCGCGCAGATCGCCGGCTTTGGCGAGGAGATCAGGCCATTTGACGGTAACGCCGTCCGGAAGCGCGTCGTAGATTTGCTTGCGGATTGAGGCGATTGTATCGGAAGATTGGGTCATGCTGCACCCATTAAGTTGCACCGCATGTAGTGGCGGCTGTGGACCTCGTAGAGGAGGCATAAGTGCGTGCGCTCTTTTTGGCATCAACCGCAAGAACACTCGCCCGAAGAGTTTCGACTCAAACTTTCAGAAGAGCCGACAACAAATCTCAGCATCAGTTGCCCAGAAAAAAACGACCGGCGCGCTCGAACGAACACCTGCTTTGGTGCTGATTCGATGCTTGTGTAAACACGAAAGCGGCTAGTTCTGGTTTTTCTCGACGAAGGATGACTGAGGAGGGAAGAACATCACTCTAGTAAGAGCAAAGAAAATAAGTCAATCGGAAGTTCAAAGAGCTTTCAGCAAAGTAGTTATTAGAGACTATAAGTGGGCCAAGAGTTTGCGGATTAAGAACGCTTCTTTTGCTGGATGTAAAGCACATTGTAAACCGGTATTGTTACCGAATTCCGGTATTTTTTTGACACGGTTTTAGAAACACCTAGGCCAACGCGCGCTCACTGTTAAGTCCTTAAACGGCGCAAATAATGAGCGCAGCGTTCATATAGTTCTTCTTTCGGCGTCAGAGAAAAACTCAAACCGGTTGCCGCTTTCGCCAGATTCCGCAGGCGCGCGCGAGTGTTTTCTTAGCTCACGAAATATACATGCTCTAATACTTTGCTAAGTGCGAGCTTGATAGCTACAGATCCTGTTCTTTTACTTTCCCTTTCGCACTACCGCTCCCTCAGCAGTCCCCCACTAATCTCACCTTACTCAAGTGCATCTTGTGCCGATCCTGAATTTCGGGATCACGGCACTGCATGTGGTGACAAGAGTGGTGGGGGTCTGCTGCGCGGAACGAGTTTCTGACTCTAACGCAAAACTCTCTATGGGCGCCGCATGAGACTGCTTCAACAAAGCATCACGTGCGCTGCCCATAGAGAGTAAAACCGAAGGAATATCAGCCATGCCCTGGCAAATGATTATCTATGTATCTCTAGCTGCTGCTGGTATCTCTCTGCTCGGTTACGGCGGATGGAAAGCCTGGCGGCTGCTTCAGAAATACCTGGCACGTCCGAAGAATTACTTCATGCGCTATCTGCAAGATACGCACAAAGAGGCTCTACGGGCTGCTGGTGTTCAGTTTGAGACCGGCAACGCACCGGACGCTACTGCCGGTATCATCGTCAAGTACGACCATCTTCCCCGAGCTCTAGCCGCGCTGAATGCGACGCACACAGCGTCCTTGATGCTCAACGGCAAAGAGCTGCACGAGGCGGTTCTCGCTTTCCCCCACGAGAATGCAAACGCCCATAACCTCGAGCAGATTACAGTTTGGGTCAACAAGCGTGACAAAACAACCGCGCCGCGAGTGCAACAGGTTGTTCATGCGGTCTTAGCCGGTCGCCTGGACAAGCGCATCAAAGTGACGCTCGACGCCAACGGGCGCGTTGATCGCGAATACGACCACAACTTCCACATCCTCTTCGGCACGGTTCCGCGCACAAGCACGCGCGAACAATTGCCCCCGCGAGTGTTCGACATCGAGGTTGCGCCGCAGCACTCGTATGTCTACTCCGTGACCGGCTCTCCGGTTATCGATCCGGCCACCGGCTACATCGTCGGCGAACTGACGAAGGGCGCGCTTTATATTTACGCTGACTTCTGGCAGCTCGGCGAAGAGCAGCGCTATGCGCTTTTGACGCGGGTTTTGCAACGGGTGCTCATAGAGCGCGACCCGGCACAATTCCTTCAGGAAGTTTACGCCGAGGAAGGCGAAGGGATACCACCAGCGGCTGGTCGCCAGACGATCGCTGACGAGGGCTTCGAGGAAGCGGGAGAGCGTGCCGTTGTGCGCGCCACCATCCACAAGTTCCTCAGCCCCTACCTGCGGCAAGAAATCCACGTGAAGAACTGCCATGGACAGACGCAGCGCCCGCTCAACGACGGCATGTTTCACGTCTTCTTCAACTCTGCCGTCGCCGGACGCGCAGGCGAAGACGTGCCCAAGAAGCTGCTCGGTTGTGACTTGATTCGCCAGGATAAGGCGTTCGGTCCCACCGGTCTGGGCATCCCGCTCTTCGAAGCCAGCGGCTTCATCTACGCAGAACTCGTCGGCAACAACTTGTACATTCACCAGTACCTGCTCACGCACGCCTCCAAAGCGGAAGCGAAGCTGCTTGCTCGACTGTTTGTCCAAGCAGGCAAGCTGGTGGAAAAACAGGCTGCACGCGCAGGTGGTCCGCGCTTCACGGAGGAAGACCTCAAAGAAGAAGCGGCACTGATTGCAGCGAGCGTCAAAGCCGGCAAGAACGACAAGCCTGTAAGCGAGCAAGAACTGAGCAAGGCTCTGCGCGACGCTGTGATCGCAGACGCCGAAGTCTTCCGGCTCGAGCACTCCGGAGCTGAAGAGCTGGGGCGCGAGTTCGATGAACTCTGCCGAGTGTACAAAGTGCGGTCGGTGGAAGTGAAGCAGAAGTCGATCGTGATCATGACCGACATGCTCTACTGCGTTGATCCTCGCTCGGGCAAGCGGCATGAAATCGGCGAGTTCAAGATCACCATCCCGATGGATTCCAACTCGGAGGTGACCTGGCTTAACCAGACCAGGACCATCCAAATGGAGAGCCGCACAATGCATGCTCCGCATGTTTCCAGCCGCGGCAAGGCGTGCTTCGGGAACACGCAGGACCTCTTCCCGATGCTCATCAAGAAGCGCGAATACGCTTCAGCAGTGCAGCTGGCTATTGCTTTCGTCGAATCGGTCAACACCTCGGATGCCTGGGGCAAGGGAATCTCGCTGTTTCCCGAAGCCGTAGGCGAGGTGTAATGCATGCCCAGGAGAAGCAAAATGAAAAGCTATCTAGTGAAAGACCTCACGGATGAGCAGCTGAGCTTGCTGACCAATGCAGGCGTGCAGCACTATCCGTGGGACTCGGGCATCATGTTCGAGGAAACGCAATTGGACATCGTGCTGGCTGTCCTGAACGCCACCGGCGCCAAGAGCAAATCGAAGTACGAAAACGTCTACAAGCTCAAGCTCACCTTCAAGAAGAAGAGAAAAGAGCAGGGCAAGAACGACGAAGTTGATGCGGAAACACTGCGTCGCGAAGCCGAACGCCTGGAGTATCGCAAGCGGTACATCAAGGCCTGTGAGTCGCGCACGAAGTCGATTCTCGACGCCGCTGCCAGTACCGCCTCCGGCAATCGCAAGAAGCTCTCTGCAGCCAAGCAGCGCTTTGTGACGAGCAAGCGGACGGAAGTCTTCGGCTCGAGCAAGATTGCCGGCAACGAAAACGCGGGACAGACGCTGGTCGCAGAACTGGAGCGTGTCCGCATGGTGCAGGGTGTTCAGGCGGTGCATGTGGTGCCAAACAGGCTCCTCATCTCGACTGAGATTCTCTGCGCTACAGACCCGGAGAGCGGCTTCCGCCATGAAATTGGCCAGTTTCTCATCACCGTCTATCTGGACGGCAGTGAGGACGGCATCCGCTGGCAGAACAACTCCCGCCGCGTCGACGGCGTGCGTGAGCGCATGCAGGCGCCGACTGTGTTCTCCGACGGCAGAGCAGGCGCCGCTGAAATCCATGCCACAATCATGGAGCTGATCGCGCGCCTGGAACTGTCTACGGTAGCCGAGCTGGCTATCCAGTTCATCGAGAACCCGGAAGCCAACGAGTACGGCAAGTACGTGAGTAAGTGGCCTTTGCTGTGAGCTGAGAGTCACAGCAAACCAAATCTGATCAATTCGGGAAGCCATGAGTACACCAAGTTTGTTTTGCAAACTCGTACTCATGGCTTCCATTTTTTGCACTTTTATTGCTTTTTCGTTTTAAGCGCCTAACCGGAATTACTTCCCAAAAAAAATTTGATCAACCTGGCACCATATACGGTGCCCGACCAAAATTTGCGGAGACTTCGAGTTTTTCCCTGAGTCCATTCTGAAATTTCAACTCGCCCATCCACTCCGAAAACTCGGAATTTTTCGGAGGAGAAAACACCCTCAGAAGTCCCGAAATGGCCATAAAACCATGACTCAAAATCTCATCTCGATGCTACGCAAAACGGCTAAAAACCCGGAAACGCTTGCTGTGCAACTGCTCTTCATGTACTCCGAAAAATCCCGGGATTTCGGAGTACATGGCGAGCAGTAATTCAAGCAGTAACAAGAGCAGAAGAGTTATTAGAGCAATAACAAGAGCAGAAGAGTCATTAGAGCAGTAACAAGAGCAGAGCAGTCATTGAAGCCGACATCTCCAAAGCTGTAGCGATTGCTTATTTAGGAAGCCGCATATCTATCAGCAATACCTCAGGCGCACGAAATAAGTTACGGCAAATCCAATTTTGGCTCGCGATGTCATATAGAAATGAATAGAGAAACCACTAGTCAAGCAGCAGTCCGGCGACCTTCAACCTTTGGAAAGCAGCGCTAGCACTTGAAAACAAACCACACCAAACATCTATTGACAGCCACTTTCTTGAAAACCAATCAAATGCTTGTCGCCACAGGCAACACCAACAACTGACAACTATTAACAACAAAATGCCAAGAGATCAAGGTTCCGCACGCCCGTATCTAACTGCGCGAATCTCTAGTCTGCTTTGAATCTGTTAAAGCATTCGAAAGCATATGTATATCTTCGAGAGTCTATTTCTTGACAGCACCTCAAGAAGCTCATTAGAACTACGTTTGTGCGCGCGAGAGTTTTTCATAACAGGTAACATGCATGCATATACGCGCGTTGTAATAGCAAGAGCCTCTTTGCTAGTTACATGATCCTGTGTTTCCTCGTTTTTCCCTTCGCTCTTTCACCCACCTCTCAACCCCATTCGCGTTCGATAGTTTGTTGTCACCACCAGCGGTACCGCTGCGGGGTAGCGCGCGCTTGGGTTTTTTGATTGCTGTGGACAGAGCAGGAAACACACCAACCCCGAGACCTGATCACGGTCTCACTCTCGTACGAAGTCAAAGGAGCTAAACATCATGGCAAACCTGAACAAGCCCGAAACGGCCACGACCACCGATTCCGCCACCGGCACCAACAATACCGCTGCCGTCGGCACCATCTCCGTGAATGTCGGCGTTCCCGGCAACATCAAGAAGCTCGTTCTCGAAGGCAACGGCTGGACCGTCAAGGACGTCCTGAAGTACGCCGAAATCGACGCCAACGGCTACGACATCCGCGTCAGCGGTCAGCCGTCCAACGCCGATACGCCTGTCACCGACGGCCAGACCGTCCTTCTGCTCCGCCCCGTTCGCGGCAACGTCGACCTGGGCAAGAACGAGAACAACGGCGGCACCATCTCGGTGAACGTCGGTGTTCCCGGCAACATCAAGAAGCTCGTTCTCGAAGGCAACAGCTGGACCGTCCAGTCCGTGCTGCGCCAGGCCGAGGTCGACGCTTCCGGCTACGACATCCGCGTCAGCGGTCAGCCGGCTTCGCTCACCACCGCGGTCACCGACGGTCAGACGGTTCTTTTGCTCCGCCCCGTGCGCGGCAACGTCGACCTGAACAAGGACAACGGCGGCGCAACCGGAACGATCTCCGTGAACGTCGGCGTCCCCGGCAACATCAAGAAGCTCGTCCTCGAGGGCAACAGCTGGACCGTCCAGTCCGTGCTGCGCCAGGCCGAGGTCGACGCTTCGGGTTACGACATCCGTGTCAGCGGCCAGCCGGCTTCGCTGACCACTGCGGTCACCGACGGCCAGACGGTTCTTTTGCTCCGCCCCGTCCGCGGCAACTAAGACCGTCAACTCGTCAGTCGCTATCTCAAGGCATTGAGGTGCGACGGCTTCCTACGTGACATTGTTGGTCGAAGTGGCTCCCGCTTGGGGAGCCACTTCTCTTTAGTGTCTCTCTATGAGGCCGTGCGTCGCCGTTAATAGGTGGACCCCATATGAACGAGTTTCAGCAAACTCTCGCGTTGGCTGGCACAGGCGTCTTCATAGTCGCCGGGTTGCTCGCCTTTGCGCAGCATTATCTCCACCTGTTCTTTGGTCGCCCAGGAACACCTTCTCAGGTGTTTGTTCGTTGGCTCACCGAAGAGCAAAAGGAGAAGCTGCGTCTGGCTTCGATCCCCTACACTCAAACAAGCGCTGGAGCTGGAGAAGACGGTATCTCGTTTTCCCCACAGTCATTTGCAAGGGCAAAGCGACTGCTCAAAGCGCGCGTGGTCGAAGTCTTCCCATCAAGCGGTCGGGCATTCGAGGAAGCGGTTCTCGCTTTCCCTGAAAGGCGCGACCCCGCGTTAAGCGGCTTCAAGACCGAAGTCGCTGGATCTCTCAAGTGGTACGACCTCAGAGGCCGGCTCAATCGCCGCCGCCTTGCAGCTCTGGTGAACGATGCTCTCATGCCCAGCGTGAAGAAGGACATCGTCGTTCACCTGAAGAACGGTCAAGCCGCAGCTCCCGCAACAGACGGGAAATTCCATCTGTATCTTTTCAGCACGCCACAGAATCTGGCAGGTGGTGTGACTCCGCCGCAGAGGCTGCTCGGAGCGCAGATGAGCACCGGTCATACGGTGTTCGGCGCTTCCGGAACGGGCGTGCCGATCATCGAGCCCAACACCAACTTCGCGCTCGGCGAGCTGGTGGACAGCAACTTGTATGTCCACCTCGACCTGGTCACGCGTAAGAACTTGAAGGCGCGAGCCGGTCTTCTGCTCAGAATTCTGCAGCAGGTGCACGGCGAACTGGCTGCCGACAAGTTCCTCGAAGACCTGATCGCCTCGGTTAAAGCTGAGAATCAGGCGGTGGAGAATGCCGACACGACTGACTTCCGCGTAGAAGGCGAAGGCATCACCGGCCGACGGCTGGTTGTGCTGTCGTCACTTGTGCGCGAGATCCTCACGCCGGTCGTCAATTCCAACGTGATCATTCGCGATTGCAACGGGCTCAACGCGACGCCTGTCAACGACGGCAATTTCCGCATCTTCATGCACTCCTCGCCCATCGGTGCACCGTGTCTCACGGCACCGGAGCGAGTCTGGGGGCATCGCATGCTCAAGCGCGAAACCGCCTTCGCACCCTCGGCTCACGGCATGCCACTCATCGACGACAACGGCTTTATCGTCGGCGAGATTGTTGGACGCAATCTCTACCTGCACATGCACTACGTCCACTTCGGTGCAAAGATGGAAGCGGCTCTGGCTGCCAAACTGTTGCTGGAAGTGCGCAAAGAAGTGCAGGGCGCAGTGGACGCGGACAACAATGTGATCACGCGCAAAGTCGCGGATCACTACGTGCAGGAATGCACGCGTCAGTTCAATGCCGGCAAATCGAAAAAGATCAGCGCTGCTGATCTGAACGCTTCGCAGGCGACATTCCATGCGCACCTGCGTGGTGCACTTGTGGAAGAGTTCGATTTCCTACGCCTGCAAGCTGCTCCGGCTGAGGAAATCGGCCGCGAGTTCGATGAGCTGACCACGCTGGCGAACGTCAATGGCGTTCGCGTGGACGGCAACGTGATTGTCGTCAGCACCGATGTTCTCTACTGCGTCAACCCGAACACGGGACTGAAGCACGAGATCGGCGCGTTCGACATCAAAATCGACATCTCCACCAACATGATCAAGTGGTTCAACAAAACCCGCAAGGTCCCTGGTGGCAACGGCAACATGAACGCTCCGCACGTCGATCCCAACGGCAACGCTTGCATGGGCAATACTCGGGATCTCTTCCCGTCGCTCATTCAAAAGCGTGAGCTCGCCTCTGCGGTGCAGCTCGCCATCGCCTTTGTCGAGTCGGTGAACGTCGCCGACAACTGGGGCGCCTACATCACCAGCTGGCCTGTCGCCAGGTAAGGGAGGAGAAAAGCTATGAAGAGCTATATCGTTCCAAACCTGGACGCAAACGATAAGCAGATGCTGCACGACCACGGTGTGGTGTACTACCCGTGGGACGACGTCTCGATCATCATCGGCGAGGCGCATCTCCAGCAAGCACTCAAGCTGCTGGGCGCCACTGCCACAGAGAAAGAAACCGAGTACGAAGGTTTTTACCAGCTCACGCTCGCATTCACTCCCGCGCCCACGGTGGTGACGACGACCAATTTGCGCGGGCGTCAATATGACGCGACCATGCTGGCATCGCGTGCGCGGTACATCGAGCTGTGTTCCGCGCGACTCGGCGACATGGCCAAGCAGGCAGTTGCGAAGATCAACAGTCGCAAGCAGAAGCTTGGTCCCGCGCAAGAAGTCTTCGTGAAGAATGCCCGGCACCACTTCGTTGGTTCCACCAACCTTCCTGAAGACGCGCTCAAGCAGCGCTTCTCGGACGAGTACGATCGCCTGATGGCGGTCGACAAAGTGAAGGCCGTTCGCGTCACCAACGGTGCGCTTCTGGTCTTCACCGAGACTCTCGTCGCCACCCATCCCAAGTCTGGCAAACAGCATGAGCTGGGTGAATACATGATCGTCATCCGCACCGATGGTCTGGATGACGGTGTCAGATGGTTCAACAGCACTCGCCGCGTACGCACAGTGCAGCCCGGAATGAACGCGCCTCGCGTCTACCCGGACGGCACGGCTTGCATCGATGAAATCAAGGAAACCCTCCTCGAGCTCATCGCGCAATTCGAATTCGCCACCGTCGCCGAGCTGGCTATCCAGTTCGTCGAGAGCGTCGGCGAAGACGACATGAGCAAGTTCATCGACAAATGGCCGCTCGCAAGAGCCTGAGCCCAGGAGAAGACAATGAATAACGACGACAACAAGTCGGCAAAGCCGGTCATTCGCACGACCGAGTCCGACGGCGCCGGCTCCAATCGCCCGGTGAATCCGAATGAAGAGAACATCGAGTCCGGTCCCGGCTTCTTCGAGAAGCTGTTCGGCTTCCCGCTGAACGGCGGCGCGGCCAAGAAGGACACCAATTCCGGCGACGGCAAGCCCGTCTATAAGGGCGACAAGCCCAGCGGCACGAGCGTCCCGCGCGTTCCGGCATCGAACGGCACCTCCGGTGCAACGACGGGTACGTCCAGCACGAATGTCCCGCCCCCGCTGCCGACGTCCAGCGCTCCCTTGAACTCGGTGAGCGAAGGCGCGGCGGTGTCCGAGGGCGCGACCGTGTCCGAAGGTGCTGCCAAGGAAGGCGATGCCGCCAAGACCGGCGACACCACCGGCGGTGACAAGGCCGGCGAGAAGAAGGAAGAGAAGAAGTCCTACGTCTACCGCGAGCCGGAAGGCCCCTTCAAGCCGCACTACCCGCACACGCGCGCTGAGCTCATCTTCGACCCGCCGGCTCCGACCGTCTACATGACGCCCGACGCGTACAAGCGCATGTGCCTGTACGTCGAGCTGGCGCCCAAGGAAGTCGGCTGGCTCGGCACCGTCAGCAAGCGCCCCAACGGCGACTTCCTCATCGAAGAGGTTTTCCTGGTCGAACAGGAAGTCACTCCGACCGAGACGGAGCTGTCCGTGCAGGGCACCGAGAAGCTCATCCTCGAGCTTCTGGAAGCCGGCGACGCAGGCTTGGACAAGTCCAACAAGCTGCACTTCTGGGGTCACTCGCACGTGCGTATGGGCACCAGCCCGTCCGGCACCGACGAGAGCACCATGCAGCGCTTCGCTCGCGAAGGCCACGAATACTACATCCGCGGCATCTTCAACAAGCTCGGCCGCGGCTGCTTCGACGTCTACTACTTCCAGCTCGGCTACCGTCTTCTCGACGTGCCGTGGGGAGTGATGGACCCGGAGAGCGGCAGGGTCATCCTCGAGCGCGGCACCGTCACTCGCAAGTGGTGGCAGGGTGGTCGTAGCGACGAGCGTCCCTCGGGCTACGGCTACAGCCAGGGCGGCTACCAGAGCACCTGGAAGGAGCGCCAGGAAGAGCAAGCTCGCCAGCAGGACGAGAAGTCCGGCTTGAGCAATTTCCTCAACCGCGACGAGGCCGAAAAGCCCGCGCCGAAGAAGGAAGACCCGCTCGCTATCAGCGCTGAGCTGCGCGCCGAAGTCACCGCCGAGTACAAGGCGAAGGTGAAGGAGCGCACGTTCACGGTGTTCAAGAACTGGTTCGGCAAGAGCGATGACAACAACGGCGACGGCAAGCCCGGCGCCAATGAGAAGGGTGACAACGCCGCCGGTACCGGCGACGCGAGCGCTCCCGGCGCCACCGCGGGCCCCGACGATGTCGGCAGCCAGGTGGTCGATGGCGAGCTGATTCCCACCGGCAAGGACATTCGTCCGGGTGGCACCCCTTTTAATGGTCAGCCCGGCGCCTACAAGGGCGGTGCCGGTCCTCAAGTCGAGGAGAAGAAAGGTTTCTTCGCTTGGTTGGGCAGCCTCTTCGAGAGCGGTCCCACCCCACCCCAGCCCTATCAGTCGACGACTTCCGAGCGCCCTAAGAAGCGCTGCACGCCCCAGAACTGCAACGATCCGTCGCACCCCTGGAGCACCAACTACAAGGGTCCGAAGCCGTCCAATCCCAACAACCGCGCCGACCGGCTCCCGGACGACGCTCAGTAACAGGCTCACACCTGCAACCTAACAAGTCCAGCCGCGAACGGATCTGCGCTCTTCGAGCGTAGGCCTGTCCGGCTGTTCTTTCGAAGGAGAACACACCATGAACAATGTCGATATCACTCGACACGTCGAAATCTTTTCGCGTGACGCGTTCGGCAACAAGCGCATCGACGTCATCGGCGCCGGTGCAACTGGTTCGCGCATCGTTCTGAGCCTGGCCAAGCTGGGTTTGGAAAACATCCACGTCTGGGACTTCGACATCGTCGAGGCCCACAACATCGCCAACCAGGCCTACGACCAGTCGCACATCGGCAAGCTCAAGGTCGAGGCGCTGGCGGAAGTCGTGAAGGCTGCCACCGGTCTGAAGATCCACACGCACAACGAGCGCGTCGATGGTTCGCAGACTCTCGGTGACGTCGTGTTCCTGCTCACGGACACGATGGCTTCGCGCAAGGAGATCTGGAACAAGGGCATCCGCTACAAGATGCGCACCAAGCTCATGATCGAGACCCGCATGGGCGCGACCGAGGGCCGCATCTACACGCTCAACCCCACCAAGCCCGCTCAGGTGAAGGGCTGGGAAGCGACCCTCTATGACGACGCCAAGGCGGAAGTTTCCGCTTGCGGCACGTCGATCACCGTGGGTCCCACCGCCGAGACCGTCTCCGGTCTGGCTGTCTGGCAGTTCATCCGCTACCAGGCAATCGAGGGCGGCAAGGAAGACACCCTGGACAACGAGATCATCTTCGGTCTCCGTCCGCTGTACACGATGACGCGGAATTTCGACTAACCGTCGAAACCTGCGCCGAAATGGCTAAATCGCAGACCGGTCAAGGGTCCACACCGGACCGGTCTGCGTCACTCGGACAAAGTTGCCTCGGTGTCTCGCCCTGGTGACTTGTGTTGACCTCTTTTGTCTCACAACTCATCCCCTCAATATGCTCACCTGGTCTTTAGTAACGAGGTGATCCTCTAACGGAGGACGGACACCATGCCGCAAAACTCGCAATCACTCGACAAAGTGCTGACGCTCGCCGGCCTCAAGGCTGCTGCGATCGGCACCAAAGATGTAAACGTAGCGTGTCTTGTGGTGGCTGTGGCAGCTGAAAGTTCATCTCTGGGTCACAAGCTCCTTTTGGAAGCCGGTCTCACGGCCGACATCCTGGAGCGCACTGCGCGAAACCTCTTTGGTTCGCCGCAGGCCGGAGGTGGAACGACGACAGTCGCAGCACCAGAAGTTGGGCGCGACGCCCAAGAAATGCTTGTGAAAGCCGGCGAAGTCGCCGAAAAGAACAAGCACATTTGCACGACTCCCACTCACTTGCTGCACCAACTGGTGAAACACCCGGATGGTCAGCGAGTAATCAAATCCGCGTTCCTGACGATCGAACGCCGGAATCAGCCTCCGATCGTCTTGCCGGGCGGCGCTCAAGTCGACGGCAATCTCACTCCCGAACAGCGTCTGAAGAATCTGACGTCTTTCCTCGATGCAGCCGTGAAGACTAACGTCAACGGTCTGCCCGAAGGCGAAGGCGCCATGACTTCCATGCTCGACCAGATGACGGTCGACCTGACGAAGCTGGCTCGCGAGAACAAGATCCAGCCCATCATCGGGCGCAAGAAGGAAATCCGCCGGGCTGTCGAAATTCTCGGTCGTCAGACCAAGAACAACCCGGTGTTCATCGGCGAGCCCGGCGTCGGCAAAACTGCCATCGCCGAAGGGCTTGCCGTTGAGATTGCATTCGATCGCGTGCCCAAGAGCCTGAAGGGAAAGCGCATCTTGCGCCTTGACCTGGTCGCTCTTGTCGCCGGTACGAAATTCCGCGGTGAGTTCGAGGAGCGCATGAAGCAGCTTCTCGCCGAACTCCAGGCAACGAAGGATTGCATCATCTTTATCGATGAACTGCATACCCTGATCGGAGCCGGCGCTGCGCAGGGTGCAATGGACGCGAGCAACACGCTCAAGCCGGCACTTGCCCGCGGAGAGATCACCGCCATTGGTGCCACCACGCTGGACGAATACCGCCACATCGAAAAGGACGGCGCTCTCGAGCGTCGCTTCCAGCCGGTGACGGTGGACCCCTCGTCCGTGCAAGACACCATCGAGATTCTGCGCGGCCGCAAGAAGTCGCTGGAAGATCACCACGCCATCACCATCTCTGACGAAGCGGTGGTCACGGCAGCGCACATGGCGGACCGGTACATTACCGACCGTTTCCTGCCCGACAAGGCCATCGACGTCATCGACGAAGCCGGTAGCGCGCTTGCTATCGACTTCCCGGGCACCGAACTCAGCAAGGAGCACATCGAAGCAAAGATCAGCCAGATGACCGGCATCAAGCTGGACAAGCTGACCATCGATGAAGCCGCCCGCCTCTCGAAGATGGAAGATGAGCTGCACAAGCGCGTCATCGGCCAGCACATGGCGATCTCCGCCGTGTCGCGTGCGGTGCGTCGTTCGCGTGCAGGGTTGAAAGACCCGAACACTCCGATCGGCAGCTTCATGTTCCTCGGCCCGACCGGCGTGGGCAAGACCGAACTCTCCAAGGCTCTCCAGTCGTTCCTCTTCGACGAGGAGCGCAACATCGTTCGTCTCGACATGAGCGAATACATGGAGAAGCACAGCGTTTCGCGCATGATCGGCGCGCCTCCGGGCTACGTCGGTTACGAAGAAGGCGGCACGCTGACGGAAGCTGTGCGGCGCAAGCCCTACAGCGTCATCTTGCTCGACGAAATCGAGAAGGCGCACCCCGACGTGTTCAACGTGCTGCTGCAGGTTCTGGACGACGGTCGCTTGACCGACGGTCAGGGTCGCACGGTCAGCTTCAAGAACACGATCATCATCATGACGTCGAACATCGGCGCGCAGCAGATCATGGCCTTGCTCGAAAAGCTCGGCGTCGACTGCTCGCACCAGGACCTTCTCAACGAGGTGATGCCGATCGTCAAGCTGATGTTCCGCCCGGAATTCCTCAACCGGCTGGACGAAATCGTTTGCTTCGGTCAGCTGTCCAAGGACGAGCTGCGCGAAGTGCTGAAGCTGCAGCTGAAGGCACTGGAGAAGAAGCTCAACGAGAAGAGCATCACGCTCGACGCCGACGATGCCGCTCGCGCTGTGCTGCTGGAGGCGGGTTACGATCCGCAGTTCGGTGCACGTCCGATGAAGCGCGCCGTTCGTGCGCTCATCGAAGACCCGATGGCCGAAAAGATCATCGACGGGTCCGTCAAGCACGGCGCCAAGGTCAACGTTGGTGCCGATGGCAACACGCTCGTGCTCTCTGCGGAAAATCCTCCGGAAGAGAAGATCTCGCTGGCCAAGCCGGTGTCGCTGGAAAAGGTTGCCACTGTGGAAACCGCCGGCGAAGGCAACGCTGAAGGCAAAGGCGACGCCACCGTCTCTCTCAAGAAGGACGGACCGGCAGACAACGGAGCCGCAGCTTCGCTGAAGAAGAACTGACGCCTAACCGCACGCGACCTTCGTAACCAAGCCAAAAGCAAAGGTTAGGTTGGTTGCGTCCGGCGTATCAGATTTCGAAACCGCGCATGGGGAGCCCTTAAACAAGGCTTGCTGTGCGCGGTTTCTTTTTAACCCCATTTTCCACTATATCTTTTAGTTTCTCGAATTCCAGCACGAAAATCCAAACAAAAAACGTGATGCCAAACAAAGAAGAAGGCAATTCAATCAAAAAGAAAAGGGACCAAAAGCCCCTTTCCTCCTCTTTCTCCCAAAACTCGTTTTACTGAGCGTCCGGTGCACGCAATATAACAATGCCCGCGTCGTAGTCGAATGTGGTCCAGTTGGTGATGTCCTTGGCCGTCCACTCTTCGTGCTTTCGACCAGGATTTGCAGGATCCAATGTCAGTCCGTGTCCGTAAATTTTTCCATCCTCTCCGACAATCCCGACGTGTGCACCGGCTCCACTGAATGTCGGATCATCTCCTTTGCGATAGCCGCAAATAACATCGCCCGGACGTAAGTTCAACTCAGCAGGTTTTAGATTTGGATCAGGCTCGCCAGATGTGCCTGGAATCGGCTTCCAGCCATGATTGTCTTGCAATACGTTTTGAACGCTTTGAACATTCAACGGATCTTCGTCTTGTGAAAAAACACCAGAGCGTCGCAGGATTTCAGACACTGAAGGTGCGCATCCATAGCCGCCTGGACCGCCATAATGCGGAGGTCCCGGTGGGTCAGGACTGTCAGCTAAACCAGGCGATGGGTGGCGCGTCGCCCACACTTGCTGCCCCACTGCATCCTTAGATTGATTGAGAATGTTTGTTTGTGTGGGGCTGAGCTGACCTTCCGAGAACCATCTGGAACCCGCCAAATACTCGTCTTTGACCAGGTCACCTTTGACCTGTCCATCCGACAAAATAATCCTGTCCCGTTTTTGAAAGAGCTTGTCGCTTGGCGGATCACCTTCTTCTATTCCTCTGATCTCCATGTTTGCCAGGATGCCATTCTCATGCAATTTTTGATTGAGAGTGCGCAGATCCGCTTGAAATTGCGCACCATTTGCGCCACCACCCTGTTTTTGCAACTCGGTGATTTCATCATGAATCTTCTGAAAAGCAGATCCTTTATCTGTATTGTTTTGTGCAGCAATAGCGTCTTGCACTATCGTGTCGATAAGGTCGGGCATATTAGTAAATCCGGGCTTGGGGAGAAACGGGCGACAGCTGCAGCGTTGTTCAGCGATTTGTGCAACGTTGTTCGGCGATTGCTGTAACGTTCTTCGGCGTTTGAGGAAACGCATTCAGCGGTCGACTGCAATCACGATAATTGCTGGTCTGGAAACAAAACCGGAACAGTCTGTGTATTTTTTGTGTATGGCCGTCTAGCAATAAACCAAAAGCGCGTTCAAAAAAATAGTTGAAACTACGGGACGGAAGCGCGCTCCGCTCTGAATGAATTGTACATATCCCCAATCAAAATACCGAATGTATTCACGAAACACATGGGATTCGTAATTGAAACAATCAAATAATCAGAGACACCCTGAGCGTACTGCAAGGGCTTTCCTTTGTCCCAAGCATGGTGACGAGGTAGGTAAAACATACGAGGTTCAAGGCTAAGTGCTTTCTTATAGTCTGCAAAAGCTCCTGCCGCATCGCCCATCTGCCTGCGCACATATCCACGTAAATCATAAGCTCTTTCATCGGAAGTCTTGAGTTCAATTGCTTTATCAAGATCCTGGACTGATTTCTCGTACTTCCCCAAATCAAGATAAACTATAGCGCGATTCATGTAGTGGGCTGGTGTGCCAGGATTGAGCCCAATTGCTTCGGTGCAATCTTTAATCGCTTGATCTCGTTGACCGCGTGCGTTGTAAGCCATTCCTCGCCAAGCAAAACTCCAACCACTCGGCTTCAGTTCAATTGCCTTACTTAAATCAGAGATCGATTCAGAATACTTTCCACAACCAAGATAGCTATATCCTCGATCTTCTAAAATCTCAGAATCATTGGGTTTGAGAGATAAGGCCATCGTAAAGTCCCTTATTGCACATTCGGTATCAAACTGATTACGCCCTCTCGATTTCCAGACCCAAGCATCTTTTGGATCAAAAGAAAGGGCTGTGCTGTAATCTCGCAACGCGCCCCCTTGGTCTCTAAGAAGAGATCGTTCATACGCGCGATCACTATACGCGCAAGCGCTCCATGAATTCAGGCGAATACTTTGCGTTAAATCCTCTATCGCTTCAAAATGCTGTCCTTTAGCAGATTTTGCATATGCTCGTACCCTATATACATCAGCAGAAGCGTCAATTGAAATCGCCCTTGTCGAGTCGGAAACAGCACTCGCATAATCCTTGGCCAGAAACTTTAGCCACCCGCTATAAAACCAGGCAAAATCAGATTCAGGATCGACTTCAACCAATTTCTTAACACGCGATAAAGCCTCTTCTCTCGAGATCTTTTTATTATCAAATTCCCACTTCAGGATGTTAACCTGAGCGATCGTATATTTGGGATCACATGCAATTGCGTGGCGAAAATCACCTACAGCCTCGTTGGTCCGATCCATTTTCGCGAACAAGGTGCCGCGCGCATTCCAAACAATTGCATCATCTGGAGCGATAGCTAAGCAATGGTTGAAGTCATCCATCGCGCCGTTGAATTGTTTCAAGTTAGAAAGTGCAAGTCCACGATTGCAGAGAGCGATCACATTATCGCAATCCAAGTCTAAAACAGCCTCGCAAGCTCTGATTGTCCCAAGGTAGTCACCGTAATGCAGACGTTTTCGGCACAAATTTATATTCATGTCGATTAAAAACTTTCTTGCATCCTTTCCCAGCATGGCAGAAGGTATTTTGTCGGACCAAAATTCAACGGTGCCTCCAACGATAAGACCGGAGACAAGCGAAACAATAAAAAAAGTTAGATAGATTCGCATTTCTCCAGCATAAGTCATATCAGCTCAGCTGAAAATCGTGTTTCCATCACACTTCTTGCCGAATTGAAAAACAACCTTTACTATACGTATTAGCACCTCCCAAAAAAAAAGGAAAACAGCGAGAGAACCCCTATTAAAGAGCTCCTCCGCTGTTTCCCAAGCCTCAATCCAGCTGCGAAAGTGCAGCCGTGAGCTTAGTAGCGCTGCATCAGATTGATGCTGCGCTCCACCCACTTCAGCGCGTCGACAGCCGTTTCCGGCTTTTGCATGAGCGCGCGGATGGTGTACTTGAGCACCTTGTAAGCAGCGCCACGCTCTTCTCCGCGATAATACGAGCGCGGGAAGAGCATGTACAACGCATGGCACGCCGCCTCCTTCGCCACTGCCAGGGCAAGGATGGTCGAGTCACCGTCGTACCAGGTGCCGGACTCCTTATGCGCATCGGGATGCGCCGTCAGGAGCCCCTGCAACTCGTTGATGGCGAAGCGCCACTTCGTCTCGTCCGTGCTGCCCGATTCGAGCAGGTCGACCACGCGGGACATGGCGATGCAACGTTCGTCGGTGTCGGCGAACTGAAGCACCGAGCGGATCATGTCGGTCATGTAGAAGCCCGTGGTGAGCGGCAGCGCACCCCAATTACGCGCCTGGGCTTCCTTTTCCAATTGAGTCATTGCTTTCTCCTGGATACGCAATGCCTCGCAGGCCTATCGCGTATCCGATACGTTGTTACCCCCGTTAGGCGCAGGCGGCCGGTTTGCCGGATTCACCTTGCGCCAAGTGCGGAGTTGAAGTCGGTAGAGCGATAGCGCTCGCTCTACCTAACTTCGCCTGTGGCGGCAGAGCTTCCGCCCTTACTTGGTGCGGTTCTCCCGGCCGGCGTCCATCTTGTGGGTGCCGTCCTTGTACAGAACCGCCTGGTTCTCCGAGTGCTTCGCCGAGTAGTCCTCGTGCGCCACGATCTCGACTGCCGCTTCGTCCTTGTTGATGCAAGTGCCGAAGTAGAGCGTGTAGCGATTCGAGTCGACACTCATGTTCGCCACCTCGATGGTTATGGTCGAGCCGGCGCCGTTGTCGATGGACACGCGCGCCTTGGCGTCGGCGAAGGAGCCGGTGCCATTCTCACGCGCGGAGTAGAACGAGAAGCCGACCGCCGCGATGTCGTCCGTCATGTTAACGGAGACCTTCTCGATGGTGCCGACGCCGCCTACCTTGAGGTCGCCGTGGTGACGCACCGAGCCATTGCGGCTGACGAGATTGTCGAAGTTGACGACTTCGGTTTTGCCGTCCTTGTACGCAATGTGGCAGAAGAGGTCATAGTCGAGCTTCTTCCAGCCCTTGTTGCCCCACTCGCCGGTGGCAACGATGGTCGCGGTCTTCTCGATCTTGATGGCGCTGCCCTTCTTCAGGTTGACCTTGCCGGTCGGTGCGGGCTTGGTCAGGTTTACCTTCGGAGCGGCGGCAGGCGCGGGAGGAGGCGGCGGCGGAGCAGCCTTCACCGGGGCCGGGGCGGGGGTCGGTGCGGGAGCAGGAGCGGGCGCAGGAGCAGGAGCAGGAGCCGCTTGCGCAGGAGCGCTGTCACCGACGTCGACACCATATGCGGTGGCGATGCCGGCCAGACCGTTGAGGAAGCCCTGGTTGAAGTTGCGAACCTTCCAGGCGCCGTTGCGCTTGTAGATCTCGGCGATGACGAACGCGTTCTCCTTGTTGCCGTTCGGCTCCATCTCGACGAGCGAGGTGCCGGCGGCATTGCAGACAGAGAGAGCGGCGCCGCCGAGGTCGGCGAATGTCTTCGGCGTCTCGGGATCGATGGTCAGCGTGATGGCAAGCTTCTCGATGGCGGCGGGCACCTTCGAGAGGTCGATGATGATGGCTTGCTCGGTGGCGTCGCCGGTCTTCTTCTTGTCCTGGTAAGTCACCGAGCCACAGGTGGACGCGGGCTGACCATAGAAGACGAAATCCGCATCAGAGCGAACCTTGCCGGCGGCGGTGAGCAGAAGCGCGGAGAGGTCCGCGTCGGGTCCCATGTGGATGCACTTGACGGTGACCTTCTCCGTAGGAAGCGGAGCGTTGCCACCAGCAGCGAGTTGTTGACTCATTTCGTTTCTCCTTCTGACCAAGTGTGGTCGCGGAAAGTTGAACCGACTTTCGCTAACTCCAACAGACAAATCGCCAAGCACGATCCACGACCAACACCGAAGGGTGCTGGGCTTTGGGACTGAACTTAGCGGGATGATGATCTAGAAGAGGTGTCTGTTTGAGAAGAGCGAAATAACGGGAGTGATCTGAGATTAGATTCAGGCTTTCAACTGAGTCAAAAATACCTATCGTGCGTATTAAGACTCACTCCAGAAGAAAGAAGCTGCAAAGAGCCACCAAGATGCAATCACACGGTTTCTTAGCTGGTTGTAAAGAATAACTGTAAATGAGCAGGCGATCACACAAGCTCTTCAGCAGCTCTCTTTTGTTGCGCTAGCTAGTGCCACAAGCTAGCCAACAAACAAAGCGATACAATCACAATTCACATGATCACGCTCTCAGATTTCGCGAGGACCGCGTTTTGAAATTAGCCATGAACAGCAACTTTCTGGCACCTTTGCTATTTTTCTGTTTGATCTGCAGTTCTGCTTCAACAGAGGCAATAGCGAAAGACAAACCGGAAGAAACAACTGCGGATGTTCAAGTTAGCCAGGACAAAACGCAATTTAGCGACGAAGAAAACGGATACAGCCTCGAATTTCCAGCAGGATGGAAAACCCAGAAAGACCCGATAGTAAACCTCGTTGCGGCGCCCTTGGAAAGTTTCAAGAGTCCCAATCCAATTCCGAACGTTAAAGTAGTCGTGAGACCCATTCCAGACGGACACACCCTTGACACCATATCTGATACCGCGGTAAAACAGTGGGGAGCCATCTGGAAGGTCGAGTCGGATGTTCATTCAAAGGAAGGAAAAACCCCCACCCGACGACTCGTTTTGGTTCAAACTATCCCGCTTTCATTTGGCTCAGAACACAAAGTCCAACAGACAAAAGTGCTCAAAGCATTCGCCGCCAATAACGGCAAATACTACATAGTCTCTTGCGCAGCCTACATCGACAACTTTTCCAACTACGAAAAGACGTTCAGCGAAATCATCGACTCCCTCACCCTAAAGTAGGCGCAGTCCCATCATCTTTTCGTCGATGTAGATATCGCCCTGTTTGAGCGCTTGAACTTCGTGACCGTATTCTTTGAAGCCCATCGATTCGTAGAGTTTCATCGCCACGTCTTGCGTCGTGCTGACAGTGAGAATGACCTCCTCCAGCCCGTCCATCTTTTTCGCGCGCTCTATGCATTCATTCATCAGTCTGCGCGCGAGCCCACAACCTCTGCCTTCTGGAGCAACATAGACGCCCCAGATAAAACCTTTGTGACGCGCACGCTCGCCAACTCGACGAAAAAAACCGAGCATGCCGCAAGGTTTTGGATTGAACGCACCAAGAACGAAAGCATCTTCAGTGGGTGCCAAACGTTTGCGAATATCTTCTATCGCCATATTTACCGAGTCGTTGTAGCTCGCACCAAACGCTTCCGCATCTTCCTTCAATCCGCGCAGACGCAAATTCCAAAAGTCCTGTGCATCAGCCTCTTCAATCACTCGTATTTCTGGTTTCATCGCAACTTCTGACACATTTGACTCCTGACTTTTGATTGTCATTTGATTGACGTTTGACTGACGTTTGACTGACGTTTGACTGACGTTTGAGTGTCGTTTGACCGAACTTTTGGCCGCTGACTTCTGATTTAACTGCTCTATACGGTGTCGCTCCCTGCAGCGTCCTAAGCAGGGAAGCGCGCGGGGTTCTCAATTGTAGATGGAACTAATGCTTTTCGATCAATTCTCAAAGGTTCAATATTCAATGTCGTCTTTCCGTCACGAGCCAACTCCGCAACGCATTCTCCCACGGCTGCCGAATGTTTAAACCCATGACCAGAACAAGGCGAGCAAACAATTGTGCGCGACGAGCCAGGCATAAAATCTATGACAAAACCAGAGTCAGGAGTCATCGTGTACATGCAAACGGCAGACTTGACGCACTCTTTTCCGACACCCGGGAAACAAGGCACAATCTGCGTTTCATACATCTTGTCGATTTCATCTTGCGACACAGAGCGATCTACAGTCTCCGGTGTCACTTCCACCACATATTCTTCAGACGCAATCTTTATGCCGCCTTCCTGTCCGTCCACCGCGGGAAAACCATAGATAGAATCTCGCTCTCCTTGCCCATCCCAAATGAAGATTGGAAAGTTGCCGAGTTTAAAACGATCATAGTTGTCGCTAATGTCGAACCAGAAAAGCACCTGCCGATAGACTTTGAAGCGCCCCTTGAGCTGCTCGCCAACTATTTGCGGAAGCCACGGACCAACAGTCAAAGCGAGCTTATCTGCATGATATTCGCCTTTGTCTGTTTTCACAATTACGCCCGAAGCGTCTTCCCTATACTCCGTCATTTTTTCGTTTACTTTCAAAGTCGCACCGTGCTTTGCAGCCATAGACAAAGTGGCTCTAACACAGGCTTCTGGACGGAGTATGCCGGATTCAACTTCGTAATAACCAATCTCGTTATCCTGCACATGAAACTGCGGAAACCGCCGGCGCATCTGATCAACGTTCAATACTTCATGCGGGATAGAATGCTTCTTCGCGGCTGCAAGTGTCGTTTCAAAAAAATTGGAAACATTGTTGACGCCAGTAGCGCCAGGGCTGGAAATCATCAATCCGCCGGTCACATCAAGCAAATGCTCGCCGGTGAGCTCTTCGAGTTCGCGAAAAATTTCATACGAACGCAACGAAAGAGGTGTGTAGTGATCGCCCTCGCCGATTGCCTGGCGAGTTATACGTGTTTCGCCATGAGTGGAACCTAGTGTATGGGGCGGCTCAAACTGATCAATGCCGAGCACCTTCGAACCACGCCGCGCGAGCTGATACACAGCAGAGCTTCCAGCAGCGCCCATCCCAACAACAATGACGTCATAGCGTTCATGCTCAGCCATGCCCGACTCCTAAAGGTCGCATCATTGTAGCTCAAGGCAACCGGAGTAAGTCAGTTTGTAGACGTTTTCGTACATGTGCATGAACTGGCGGAAAAGGAAAGGCGACGGACCTAAGGCGCCCGTAGCCTCCAATAGCGGAAAAACAGAAGCGTCGTGACCGCGCGTCCAATCACCATTTTCGTCTTTTGCGAGTGTTCTCTTATCGGCGTAAAACTGTCGCTCTAAATTAATCGTGGCTTCCTGCGCGTTCACCTTGGAGCCAACGATTGCAAATGCCTCTTCAACCGCCGGCCAGGGCAGTTTTTTATTGCGCTTAATCGCCCAATCTGTGACGAGTTTCAACCCCCGCAGCACATCATATTCATAGAAGCGCGGGAAGGTAAGCTTGAGAAAATCCGGGTCGATTACTGCATCTTGCTTGCTCAACGATTTGAAGAGGCGCCGCTCCAACAAATATTGAATGCCGCGATCCAAGAATTGCGACTCTTCATCACTAAGCCCGCGATCAGATAGTTTCAAAAGAGCTTCCAACATCGGTACGGTGGAAACGATCGATGATCGCGGCGTGTCCCTCAGATAAACCTCTTCCGCGCAGTTATAGCCGCCATCATTTATTTGATAGCGCTCAAACCACGAACGCGCCCAAGGCATTACCTCATCACTGCGAATTCCCCGTGATTCAAAAATTTGCATCGCTGTGCCTAGCGCACAGAAGCAGCAAATATTCCGCGTCGTGTCGCAGCCTTCCGGAATCTCTTCCTCTTTAAGCGGAAAAACATCTATATAGTGCTTGCGCGCCACGGATTGAAACGCATCGAGAGCGCGGTCGGGAATTTTGTCCGCCAGCCCCATCTCATAAAGAAGGGTCATGTGCCACCAGGGACTATCCCATTTGGGCCAGTACGGGTCAGCGTGAAGACTATCGACAGCCTCGTCGGAATCCAAATAACTTACAGACTGGAGAATTTCCGGCGTCAGTGCACGCTCAGCCAGGTCCGTGACGTCAAATTTGCAGGCGCCGTTCAATAAGCACATTAATTTGGCGGCTTCAGGCGGCCAATTTTTCACGCTCACGTGAATATTTACTCCCTTTTTCACCCTTTTTGGGTGGTCCGGACAGGGGACGACCCCCGAATTTTCCCAGAAAATGGGGATTTTTTAAAGTGAATACGTGATTCACGTGTTTTTCACGTACCTTGCTTGACAATGATTTTGTCGAAAGCAATTCGACGCCCCACCCTTTGACCAACCCCATCGATTCTCCCTCCACCCCGAGGTGTCTTTCTCATGCCTGAATATCAAATCCTTGCAAATCAAACCGCCGAAGCTCAAAAGCAACAACAAGTAGATGAAGTTGAAAGAACCGTTTCTGATGTTGCTTATTTCGAAGACACCCCGGTATGGGGAACCTTCCGTGGCTTCAACCACTACAATCGTCAAAACAATAGATAACTAGGCGTCATTAGAACAGCGACAGGAACTCTTGCGGAAACGGCATGAGACCTGAGATGTTCCTGTAGCACCACACACGTTTCGAATGCGAATAACGCTTTGAGAGCCCTTTTTGCTAAGGGGCTCTCATCGACGTTCGATCAAAATTACGAGTTATGCTGAAAAGCTGCTCTCGAAAGTCTCTTCAGTGGACTGCGCTGCTTTTCGAAACAACGGCTTAGGGACTAGATTTGAGCGAAGTGGAAACGGATCAGTGTTGATCATAGTAGACTGTTGCGATGCAAACAAAGCAGAGGGAGAACCTGCACGAAGCAAGGCAGCGGCTGTTGGAAAACGCCGGGCCAGAGGCTTTGTACGAGATTGATCCTTATCGCGCTTATGAACGCTTGCAAAAACAGTACAGCAAAGATTGGCGCGTGTTCACAGGTTTTTCTGCAGTAGTATTTTCCTTCGTCGCATCGGGAGTTCTTCTTGCAGTCGCTTTGCCGTTTTTGGTAGGACTTTGTACTTTTGAAAAGGCGCTGCTCTACTCGCCAACCCTGGGAATTTTCGGCGCGTTGTCCGCAATCGTCACGCACATCATGTGGGCTTGCTTGGATAAATCAAAATTGCCGGTTGTTTCAAAACTCAGCCTAACGGTCTTCGCGTCTATGTCTTCGACGTGCGTTGTTTTTGGAAACACCTATGAAGCATCAACTCAAAATAAGATCGATTATTTGTGCGTTTTGACATTTCTAACTTTCTGCATTGTTCCAGGCCTTTGTGGCAGCGTACTTGTTCTCGCCACAAAAACCGGAGTAATCAAAAACCTGATCGGCAAAGACATGTAGAGCAGCAAGTGCAGCATCAGCGCCGTCCTTCCATCCAAACCAAAAGCAGAATACACTATCTTATATCGTATAGCCACCGCCAAAAACAAATCAGATCGGCAAATGCTCCAATCCATAACGGCTGGCAGCATTTACCGATCTGATTTAGGTAGCCGTTCTTTATGCGAAAACCGCTAGGCTTCTTCGCGCACGGTCAGGCGGAAACGCCCAATCAGGCGATCAGCCATGCCGTAATAGACATCGAAGACGCGGTCGGTGTAACCGAATGCGCGATGCGAGAAACGCAGGTCCGTGCGCTCGACAATGCCGGTCGGGAAGACGACATTGTTGACGATGCCTTCCAGCTCGTCCTTCGTTTCCGGCTTGATGACAGGCTCCGTCGAGTAGTAGAGGATCTTGTCCGGGCGATCGATGTCGTGAACGATGATCCCCGCCGCGTAGCGACCCTGGTAGCCAGAGGGGCGCGAGGCGGAGGGAAACTGATCCACGCCGTGGAAGATTTCCAGCCAGCCGCTACCGATGCGCACCGGCGCCGTTCCTGCACCGCACTTGAACGAGCCCCACTCAGCGAGTGGCTCGAAGACGAGCTTCGATTCGCTGACTTTGAGCACGTTGCGGATGTTCTTCATCACCTTGTCCAGCGGAATATAGGCGATGCGAATGCACTGGCGCTTGTCGGGACGCGCCGAGAGCGTCGACTGCACAACATCCATGCCGTCGGAGGCAGGAATGTTGACCATCGGGCGATGATACAGCGCGATGCTCAGAACGCCCTTCGGCGAAAGCACGGGTTCGGGGAAGAAAGCGGCATCCTTGTCGTCAGGATGCAGTCCGAATTCCTCAGGGAATTGCAGAAGTCCGATGCGGTGCCATTTGTAGCCGTCTTGCGACCAGGCGAGCGCGATGCGCGGACCTTCTGGACCGAAAGCCGTGTAGCACATCAGGTAGCGGTCGAGCTGCTTGATGAACGTCACGCGCGCATCTTCGCAGCCTTCGCCACCGATGAACTCGACCTTGCCAGACTCGCCGATGCGACGCCGGCGTTCGTAAGAAGCCTGCGGAACAAGTGCGAATCCGATCCGTTCGAACGGCGCTTCATTGCCGGCTGCATCCGTGCACGGCTTGCCGTTTTCCCAGGGCTGCCGAATCATCTCGAGACGCGATTGATTGCCTTTCGCAACCGAACGCATCATCACGACGAGGTTTCCGGCACGGTCCTGATACACGGCAGGGTTAAGAACGCCTTCCTCCTGAAAGACGCTCTGGGGCGAAGCGACCACACCGAGCCGCTCCACGCCAACGTTGATGATAGTTGTCTTATTCTTCAAGTGATACATGGTACTGACCTTTCAGCTAATCGCTTCCAGAGACTCAATTGCGACAGGGGCCGACTCTGCGTGCGTGCGCGCGGAGTTAGGCGAAAGCCTGTTTGGTGCAAGGTTGACGAAGAAGGAGGGTAGTTGTCTCGGAAAGAAAAGTTCTAGAAGCGATAACCCCAGCCTACGTGCGGGCACGCCCGGTTTCCAAGCGTTTACATAGAGCGAAACCTCTAATGCGTCGGTTTGCACCTAGCACTGCTTTCACAACCCGCGGGAGAAAATGCCTCACGGGTAAAGTAACCGCGCATACCACTCAGCCTAGTAGGCAGCTGGCCAAGAGAGAAAGACCGGAGCTCAAAAACATCTGGGCTCGGGTCTTTCTCCAGTAACACCAGACCAAAATACGCCCCCTTCTCGGGAAACAGCGTTAATCGGTGACAGTCAGTCAGGCGGTTGGTCAGAAGACGTTTCGGCGTCTCCAGAATCAACCTAAATCACAACCTGAATTTCAAACTAAACGGTCTCCGGCGTCTTTCCAACGGCGGTGACCAAATTGAGGGCTCGGGCATGCAACTCTGCAGCCTCTGCGTCCTCAGGATGACTGTCGGTTCGATGCTTCAACACGGTCAGCAAATGCTTGACCTTGCGAAGCGACTTGGGATAGCGCTGCGCCGCCGACACGAAAGCCGCATACTCAGTGGGGCTCGCTTCGGTAAGCAGGTATCGCCAATTGATCAAATCGGACACCGTCACGTCATTGTCTTCGAGCGAAATCTGAAGCTCCTTGCGATGAGTCGCAGGGTCCAGATAGGTGCCGAAGAGCCTGTCCATGAGCGGATGCACGATGGTGAAGTTGTACCGCTGGTCCCAGTGATGCAGGAGATGAATCTCCTCCAACCACAGGAAATACGGCTTACCAACCCACGGATGATTGTCGAAGTGAAAACGCGCGTGCGTCAGGTCGACTACCATTTTGGCGTAATACCACAGCCCGAAGATGAACGCGAAGCTCACCATGTTGAAGCCGTGGGTGTAGAGAAAGAGTCCGGCAGCCATGAGACCGGGCAGAACCCAGCTCAGACCGAAGCCCTTCTCAGAAGTGTGGTAGCGCTTGCCGTGCTTGTAGAGACGCCCGATCGGATAGATGATCATGTGGTGGATCCAGTGAAAACGCTGGTTCCGCCGAAACACCTGTGCCTTGCGGGTGAAGTAGCCGACATGCTGGAAGAAGCGGTGGTAACCGTATCCAATCGATTCGACTGCGATGACAGCACGCACGAACATGACGAGAGGGGTGAGGACATAGGTCACCACCCACGGTGCCACGCCGTGGTTTTGCAACCAGTTGAAGAACATGCCTGAAAACGGCTCAGACCAAGCGAACCAGATGAGTGCGCCGAGTCCGACAAACAGCCAGAGGGTTGAGAGCAGCTTGCTGAAAAATCCAGCTTTGGGCTTCAGAGCTGCAAGGTAAATTTCGTTCGAGTGACTTGCGTCAAGATTGACCGCAACGGTCCTTGTACGGGTCATATAGCACCTTCTCCCTGGAGATTCTTGTAGTCCTCCAAGGACGTGAGTCTTTTTTTTGAGGGTTGTGTTTCTTCGATGAAGCGAGAAACGAGAGAAGGAAACACGGGAGTGAGCTTCACTGCAAGGCAATGAAACCCACCCCCGCGCCGAGAACTCTGTACGGGAGGCACATGTGCCTGCCTGTCAGGGAGCCGCATGCGGCCCTACAGAGGGTCTGTTACTTGGTGATTTCGAAGCGATCCAACTCTTCGCCCTGGGCGGTGAGCTGGCGCGCGACGAGTTTCGGACCAATCATGTCGAGCACCGTGAGCGAGTGCCTTCCGGCTTTCGCAACACAGGTCTGCGGCTGCCACTTCAGCTCTTCCGGCATTGCCTCGGAGTGAAGCGGAGCGCCACCGGCACCAGTGGTGAGGTAGATGACGCCCTTGGGTCGCGTGTTCGTGACACCATCGTATTCCTTGTCCAGAACGAGGTCGCCCTCGTACTTAGTGGACTCTGCGACAAGGTCGTTGGCTTCGGTCTTGCCGAGGTCTGCGAGCTTCCGCTTGAGGTTGAACGTGAGCGGGAAAGTCCGCTCATAGGTGTGGACATGACCAGTGAAGACGATGTCGACACCGCACTTCTGGAAGATGTCCGCGACCAGCCTCATGCGCACACCGTCCTGGTGTTTGCGGCTGGAGTGGAAACAGGAGTGGTGGAAGGTCACGAACTTCCACGTCTTTGTGGTGGACATCAGGTCCTTTTCGAGCCACTCGCGCAGAACCGGATCGGTCCAGTCCATGTAGCGATTGGAATCGAGCACGACCCAATGTGCATCGCCATGGTCAAAAGAGAAGTTGAGCATGGCGGGTGCGCGCTCACCGGCTGCTGCAAAGACAGCGTCTTTGCGCGACTTGGGACCAATCAGGTCCTTGCCGTAGGCAGCAGCGGCGGCGGCGGGAACAGGCGCGTTGAGCGGCTGAGCCCAGTAGACGAAGTACGCGAAGTGATCCGCGAACTCGTTGAAATCCGGGACAGCCATAGTCTCCGGGCGCCCGACGCAGTGGTTGCCTGCGACAGCAACCGTCATTATCGAGCGCAGAATCGGCGCACCGAGCGCATCGGCAGCCTGGTCAGCGTTGTACGCCGGGAGGAATTTCTCGAAATATTCGATGATTCGACCGTCGTCGTAGGCGATGTCGCCAACCAAGACAATCATGTTGGGCTTTTCCTGATAGGCGCGGTTGGCGATGCGTCGCTCATCCGCTCCCCATTTTGCGATGTCGCCGGTGACGACAATACGCGTCTTCTCGCCTTCCGCCGTCGGAGCCTGCGCGGTTGCCGCGAAGACCTGATTGCCAGCGTAATTGATGCGATAGGAAAAGCGCTCACCAGGCTCTAGCCCACTGACCGGCACGCGGAAGACCTTGTGCACTGGGATCTTGGGCTGAGCTTCTGGCAGGTTGACCGGGTACGACACAGTGGGAGTGAAATCCAAAGTGCCCGAGCGGTCGGCGTAGACGCGCAGCTTGTAGTCTGCTGCAACGCCTGCGCCAGCAAAGACGATTTCGAACATCGCCTTGCCGTCACGTGCGCCAAGCTGAATCATCGGCTTGACGACGAACGGCGAGGTATTCACAGCGGGGTCACGTGCCTCTTCTCGAAGCCGCGCGGAGCCCCGCCGGATAATCGCGATACAAGTCACCACAGCAAGAGCCGCGGCAACAATAGCAAGTAGAGTAATCATCGGGGTCTCCATTCAGCCGCGTCAAACGTGACGGCGGCTCTCATTTGGGCTGCATCGCTTCCGCTCTGATTCGTAGGGGAAGCGCATGCGCTTCCCTGTCAGGGAGCCGCATGCGGCTCCCCTACGGGAAAATTTGGGTGAACAATGCAGCTAACAACGCCCCGAGGCATGCACCGGATCTGGTGCACGCCTCAGAGCAAGCGAATTGTGCCAACGCACTCCTGGGCGAATCAGGAAACGACGTCAGCTTGCCCGTGCTCTCCGCCGGGCGGGAAGGCGAGCGGCGGCGCACCATCGGGACGCTGAACCGCAAGCCGGAAGACGGCGCGATTCTTGATCTCGAGAATGGTGAACGTGTAGCCGTTGACCTGAATGCTTTCGCCACCATCAGGCTGGCGATCGAGCGCTTCGATGACAAGCCCCGCCACCGTCACGCAGTGCGTTTCGCAACTGAGCCCGGAGCCGAAGAACTTGTTGAACTCGAAGATGGTGAGGTCGCCCGGGATGTGCCAGGCGTTTTCGCTCACCTGCTCGATACCCGCGCCCGGCGAATCGTACTCATCCCAGATTTCGCCGACCAGCTGTTCAAGCAAGTCTTCCAGGGTGACGATACCGACCGTCGCACCGAACTCGTCGATGACGACAGCCATCTGCAGCTTGCGCTCCTTCATCTGCTCGAGCAGCGTGCTGGCAAGCATCGTGTCGGGCACGAAGTAAGCCTTGCGCACGTAGTCCGAGAGACGGAAGGGCTTGGGCGTGATCTGCGCGGAGCCGGTCTGAGCCGAGCCGGTAGCCGCGCCGGAGCCAGTCTGGGCGCGCGCCTTCAGGTGCGCGTAGAACAGGTCATGCAGGTCGCGGGTGTTGAGAATGCCGATCACGTTGTCGCGCGAATTTCGGAACACAGGCAACTTCGAGTGCTTTGTGCGCGAAGCCACGGCCATCATGTCGACAAGACTGGCACCGTCTTCAACGTAGTCCACTCGCGTACGCGGGATCATCACCTCTTTCAAGGTAACGGCCTTTAGCTCGAGAGCGCGCTTGAGGAAATCAGACTCCTGCTTTCCGAGCGTACCAGCTTTGACACTCTCTTCAAACAAAATCTGGAACTCCGCCGGCGAAGGCAGGTGTCCTTCCTCGTGGTGCGCTTTCGTCATGCCGAAAGGCTTGAGCAAAATCCACGTGAACGCGTTCATCAACCACACCAGAGGCGCAGTGACGAAGCAGAAGATGCGGAACGGGCCGGACAGCAAGAAGGACATCTTCTCCGGAGCCCTGAGACCCATCGTCTTCGGCACCTGTTCGCCGACGACTACGTGCAAGAGGCTGAGGATGATAAACGAGATAGCGACGCCCAGACCAGCCGGAAGCTGCAATTCAGCAATTCCCGGAATGGAAGACATCGCAGACTGGATCAGGGGCAAGATTGAGTGGTCACCCAACCAGCCCAGGGCAAGACTAGCCAACGTGATGCCGAGCTGCGCGCCAGCAATGGTTCTATCCAATTGCTTATGCAGCTTCTGCACACGTTCCGCTCCCGATTTGCCATTCTTCACCAGCTCTTCGAGTCGGCTCTTGCGGAGCGCGATGATGGCGAATTCGAACGCCACGAAGAGACCGTTGAGGATGAGGAAGGCAAAGAGAAGCGCAAGCCCAAGCAAAAGTGGGCCGAATGACATTGTGTTACCTCCACAGATTACCGCTGGAAGCATGTTGTGAGATCGTCGCCATAATCGGGACGCACAGGGCTTCTACAGACGGAGACACATTTTTCAGGATGCTCGACAGTTCACCGAAACCTGCAAGAAATCAAAGCGACTTCTTCAGCAGCGCGTCCATCCACGAAAGGCAGACTCAGGGAGAGTGTGACCTTCAAGTAGGGTGTGCAGGGGGTCGTGTAGAGACTTTGGGATTCGTTTGGTTTTCGTACCAAGCGTCAGTTGTAGAAGAAATAAGTGCGATCGAATCTAGAAGAGAACACTAGTCAGGTTCAATCTGCTCCTCTTGTCCTGCTCTAATACCTGACTAAGATCATGAGGAAATACTCTTCAAAGCTCATTCAGTTAGCTTATCTTGACATTTAATATAGAGACTCTTGTTATACTTCCGAAGTCATGAAAACCAATCTAGTATTCTCTCCCAGGTATAAGACTCCTCTGTCCGACTTCGGCTTTGATAAGCCATTCGCGCTAGATCGCGGAGAGATGGTTCTCAAGAAGCTGGGTGAGGACATTGGCGCACCCGTGCCATATCTAGAACCTCAACCAATCACCGACGAACAGCTTCGTCTTGTGCACACTCCCGAGTATCTAGAAACGCTCAAAATCCCGAAAACATGGATCGATCTTTTCGAGTTTCGCGAAAGCGAATACTTCCCGGAAAAAGCGATCCGTCCGCTTCCAACAATAATCGATGATTTCAAACTGAAAAGCGGTGGCACACTTGCAGCCTGCGAGATTAGTTTAGAAACCGGACTGGCAGCCAATCTTGGCGGTGGATACCACCACGCATTTCCGGATCAAGGGCGAGGCTACTGCGCGATCAACGACATTGCAATCGCTATTAGGCACCTGCAAAAAATCGGAAAGATCAAAAAAGCGATGATCGTCGATCTCGATTTTCATCAGGGAGATGGCAACGCGGTCACCTTTCAAAACGACGATAGCGTTTTTACATTTTCGGTTCATTCAGAGGAAGGATGGCCGGAAATCAAGCAGAAAAGCGACCTCGACATACCGATAAAAGAAATCGAGAAAGAGAAATATCTGCAAAAAACCGAAGCCGGTTTGAAACTTTCCCTTTCAAAATTTGCACCGGATATGGTGATTTATGTCGGCGGAAGCGACCCATATGAAAAAGACGTATTGCCCGGCACAAGCTACTTTCGGCTGCCTCTATCGGTGATGAAAGCACGCGATGAATTGGTGATTGACACCTTTGCAGATTTGGGAATTTCTTTCGCTTCAGTGTTCGCTGGTGGTTACGGCCCAGACGTTTGGGAGGTACACTATTTATCAACACGAAGATTACTAGAAAGAAGCGGTTTTAGTTTTGGCAAAACCTATTCCTGCTGCTAGCGCTGCTACGGCACGCCAGCGTGCCGGCTTTATGGCAGGGCAGCGTGGCATTTATCCGGTCGCGTCTCCAATCGTTAAATGGGCGGGCGGCAAAACCCAGTTGCTCAAGCATTACACAAGACTTTTCCCGGCTGAATTCAATCGATATTTCGAGCCATTCTTAGGCGGTGGTGCGGTGTTTTTCCACATGGTGGCAAAAAACCCGAACTTGCGCGCAACTTTATCTGACCAAAATGTTGAGCTAATCAATTGCTACAACATGGTGAAAAACGAACTGCCTTCCGTCATCCGCTATCTCAAAAAGCATAAGAATGACAGCGAGCATTTCTACAAGGTACGGGCGATGGATGTTGCGGATCTATCACCCGCAGAGCGCGCCGCGCGTCTGATATTTTTGAACAAAACTTGTTTCAACGGCTTGTACAGAGTCAACCGCAAAGGGCAATTCAATGTACCTTTCGGCAGATACGAAAATCCCAAGATCTGCGATGAAGTAAACTTACGCGCAGCCGAGAGAGCATTGTGCAATGCCAAGATCAATACAGCCAATTTTGAGGCTGTATTATCACAAGCAAAACGCGGCGACTTTATTTACTTAGATCCGCCCTACCAGCCGCTGAGCACAACGTCGAGCTTCACCGGATACACTCGAAATTCGTTTGGTGAGTCAGATCAAGAACGACTCAGAGACGTGTTCAAGAAGCTTACGGATAAAGGCTGTTACGCAATGCTCAGCAATTCGGATACGCCTTTCATTCGCGAACTCTATGACGCGTTCAACATTGAGACCGTTTATGCAAATCGAGCAATCAACAGTAAAGCCGACAAGCGCGGAAGAGTAGCCGAAGTGGCAATTCTCAACTATTCTCCGGAAGATTTCGATTGCGACTAAATCGCCGAAAAGCTGATAGCATGCGACAACGGAATCCGATGCGCTGCGATCGAGTATAAGCTCGATTGTTATAGTTCAATAGAGAAACGTGAGCAGCTTTTCGCTCAAACGTTGAAAGACTTCTTCCGTCGTTAGCGGATACGTATTCGACTGGACAGGCGCATCTTCATATGTTTCACCGGCCCAAATTTGACCGTTTGATTCAATGCGAAGAAAAGCATTCAGCTCATCCGGTCCCTTCCCTTCGCCTAAATGCAGGCCGCGAGGACCGATCGACAGTTGCAGTCCAAAACTCGTCCAGACAAAATCGCGTATTTTCCATCTCATATCAGCAAGCGAAGCTCTTTCTCCACCGGACAAATACATAGTGCGCAATTGCCTGGCAGCGGACATGGTGAGCGCGCGCAAGTGCTTTATATCGCCTTCTCCATTGATGATGGCAGTGGATGCTTCGCTGACAATTTCGCGGGTTCCGCCCTCAGGAAGTTGGACTATCAATTCTGTCAGTGCGCGAACCCTTTGTTTGTTCGTTCGCTTGTATGACGGTTTTATTGCCAGTGGACCTCTGTCGTCTGGTTCTGCACAAACATATTGAGCCGGAGTGATTGTGAGATTGGGCTCACCAAATTGCTGATGGTTAGGGGTTTTCATCACTGCTTTTTTCCTCAATCGCTGCGTTTTATAACGCTGCTTAACTTTATGCCTGCGAAGTTGCGCAAAGGTTGCTGCAGAAAACATTCGCAGCAACAAATCGGCAACGCACCCACTCAAATACCGATCGCTCAGTCCAGCGCAAGCTGTACGAGCGACTATGTAATTAGTTCTTGTAAAAGCTTTTGCTAGCAAAATAAGTAGTAGTTAGTAATCACTGCTTTTGCCCATCAGTTTTTAATTCAACTCGTTAATTTATATCTTTACATCAACGAACACATGCTTTTTATCAGGTATTTCGAAGAGTAGGTTCTAGATCCTATGCCCCATCCCCAATTCTTCTCATAAGCCCAAAACCAGGAACACTCCGCACGCACGTCACGCATGAAAGCTCGCACACGCGAGTCAGACGGCGTCGGATTGAAACGCGCGAATCAAGTTTTTGTCGGGAATGGGTACTTTCGCGCATAGCCGAATCCACGAGGGGGCGCCATCTTGCCACCTGTTTCAAGTAAACCAGCGGACGCTAGGCGAGAGCTAGGTGCCCGCTAAATGCAACCGGACTCACAGGAGTCTCGCATGAATACCAAATCACTAATCACTGCTGCTGCCGCGGCACTGCTCATTGCAGGCATTGCAGCAGTTGGGTTGAACGGGCAGAGCACAAGCACTGCTGATTTGACCGCGGGCGCGTTCCCTGGCCGTCTGCCTCACTCCATCGACTTGCCTGACAGCAAGGTGGGTGTTGAGCTCCGCGTCACGGAACTTTCGCCCGATCGCCTGTTCCCGAAGGACGCCAGCGTCGACTTCAAGAACGGCGACACCGGACGTGAATATCATCGCGACGACGGTACCATCGAGCGCATCGAAGTTTTCTACAAATCGATGCCCTACATGCCAATGCAGCTCAAGTGGCGCGCCACCATAGGACTCGATGGAGTCACGTACACCAGCGACTCTGCCTTCTGGGGCGACGGCACGCGCAAGCGCGTCGGCGAACGGCTGGCGGATGGCACTTATTCCATCGTGACGTATTTCAAGGACGGCACGACGGAAAACGAGCGCACACTGCTCGCGACAGATGGTTCTGCGCTGTATCACCGTGTCACAACGGAAAATGGGCTCCTTCTCTACATCGGGGAGAAGACCAAAGACGGCATCGAGGAAAAGACTTTCGCCGAGAACGGAAATCCGGTGAAGTACGTGCTTCGCTCGATTTTCCGAACGAAGAAGGTCGAGTACTACGGCGACACCGGCAAGCCGAAGATGGATGTGACCATGGAATCCACCAAGTTCACAGTCGTCTACTTCGGACCCGACGGCAAGCCGACTCAGAAGCGCGTCATCGGCTTCGGCGGCATGGACGTTTTCGTCTACGAGAACGGCGTGCCGAAGTACCAGCAGTTCTGGCAGCGCATGAATCCTTACGACGCCAAGAAGGGCGCCGAGAGCGTCTGGCAGCTCTACAGCGTCGCGCGTATCGACGCCAATGAAAAGCCGTACTGGAAGCTGTGGTTCTACACCGACGCAAAGCACGCCGGCAAGACGGTTCCCAACTTCAGCTACGAGTCAAAGGACGGCTTGCCCACTGAAGACTCGAAGCTCGTCGAAGTCAACACTTACACCGAAGCCGGCTGCCTCAAGGTGAAAGTCCTGCAGAACGCACAATTCGGCGACGCCATCGAGAAGACGGAATTCCCGCAGGACCGCGGCTGCTCCACGCTGGCGCTGCCGCTCGACCTGATGAAAGAAATTCCGGACCCGGCGCCGATCACCAAGGTGCCCGACCCGGAGCCGCACTACTAAGTCGCGGACTCTAGCAAGCGAGAGCATGGGCTTCTGATCGGCCGCAGCGCCGGCTTCGCCGGCATTTCGAGCCGCGAAGATGGCAGCGCTCCAGTCAATCGAATCATCACTCGTTCACCGGCGAGGCGTGAGTTTTCTTGCGCCTTGCCGATGATGTCACACCGACATTCCCACGCACAGTTCTCGTTTCCAAAACCAAGGAGAATTCACATGGCTATCAGCCTCGCAAAATCCGGTGACTCACACAAGGTCAGCCTCAAGAAGGAAGCCCCGCAAAACATCAAGGTCAACCTCAAGTGGGAGGCCGCGAAGAAGGGCTGGTTCGGCGGCGGCGGCAATCAGGACCTCGACCTGGGCTGCATGTACGAGCTGGTCGACGGCAGCAAGGGCGTCATCCAGGCGCTGGGCAACCTCTTCGGCTCCCGCACCGCCGACCCCTTCATCGCGCTGGACAAGGACGACCGCAGCGGCGCTTCCGCCGACGGCGAGAATCTCGAGATCCTGCGCCCCGACCGCATCAAGCGCCTGGTCCTCTTCGCCTACTTCTACGAGGGCTCGTCCGACTTCGCCAAGCTGAAGACGCGCGTGACCATGGCAGTGACCGGCGCCGACACCGTGACGATCGACCTGAACAACTCCACCAGCGGCAAGACCTTCTGCGCTCTGGCGCAGGTCTCCGTCAAGGACGGGCAGATCTCGCTGACCAAGGAAGAGCAATACTTCCGCGGTCACCAGGACTGCGATGCCCATTACGGCTTCGGCTTCCAGTGGACGACCGGCAGCAAGTAATCTGATGTAAGCGGCTGGGTTCGGTTCCACCGGATTACATCCGCGCCGCATCAGACTTCATTCGAACAAGAGCGCTGTCGCAAAACGACGAGCGTTGTTACTCGTTCGAACAAAACGAGGGGCGACATTCGTGCCGCCCTCTCCCTCCGACAGCGCTCTTGCTGTCGGAGTAAGAAATTAGACTGAGGTACCACCTATGAAACTGAGACTCGTGCTGATGAGCGATACACATCATCACCCGCTCTCAAAGTGGGTGATTCCGGACGGAGACGTCTTCATCCACAGCGGGGACATGATGCGCGGCAAAAAACTGAAGGCGATCACCGCTTTCAATGCCGAACTGCAGAAGTTGCCGCACAAGCACAAACTGGTTGTCCCCGGCAATCACGACTGGCCTTTCGAGCGCCAGCGCGAGGAGGCAATCGCTGAACTGACAGCAGCGACGTACCTGGAAGACAGGGAAATCGTCATCGAAGGCGTGAAATTCTACGGCAGCCCCTGGCAGCCGGAATACCGAAATTGGGCATTCAACCTGCCTCGCGGCTCTCTCGAGCTGAAGGCAAAGTGGTCTGCCATTCCGAATGACGTCGACGTGCTGATCACCCACACGCCACCAAACACGGTGCGCGACATGGTCTTGCCGCGTGGCGAGCAGGTCGGTTGCGCGCAGCTGCGTTGGCGCATGGAAGAGATCTCACCGATCCTCCATGTATTCGGTCACGTGCACGGCATGCGTGGTGAAGAGATGGTCAATGACACTCTCTGCATCAACGCGGCCAGCACTGACGAAGGCTACAAGCGCGTGCCCACGGTAATCGTTGTCGATATCGACACCGAGACCCGCACGGCAACTATCGTTCAGATCTAACGGCGGAAGAAGTTGAAACGGTTGTCTCAACAGGTTCGAGGGAGTCAAACACCTCGCACCTGATTGAGGCAGCCGTTCTCGACTTTTAGCCCGCACAGAACAGAAGCACGCGGGGCAAAAAGGAAAACGCCCCGTGTCATCGAAGGAATAAAAGAATGTCACTGGCAGTTCGTACAACTGCAAACGTGGAGATCGTCCAATGAACCCGGCGATCCCCGTTATCCTACTCTTCCTTTTCCTCGCAATTTCGCTCATCTTGGGCGTGAAACACATTGCCAGTTTGGCAGTGAAGCGACGGACAGAGCTCACCGAAGAAGAGCAGCGCCGTGCATTTGACAACCGCATCAACGGACGTCCTCACCGCTAAGCGGTGACACCTTTACTGGAGAGGGCTATCGCGTCCAATCGCGCTAGCCCTTTTCCTTTCGGGCACCATTCTACTATCACAGCTAATATCTTTTACTATCACGGACAATTGCGAGCAAAACCACCGGCGCTCAATTGAGTTTCTCACCAAATTAAAGCACTCGATTTCCAGTTATGAAAAACAACCCGCACGCCGCCAGAGTTGCCGTCGAGCATAACCAAACGAAAAACGGCAAGTACGAAGCAAGAGTATTTAACGCTTTACACGGCTCGGTGTGAAGCAAGTATTCGTCGGCACTTTACAGTTTTTGTTACGCGTTCAAAGCTCTTAACCTCACCTTAGTAAGCACAGCGGAAAATACCCGCAACAACTTACCTAGAAAGTAGCTTTGTTCAATCGACATGAATCTAACTGCGGAAGAATTTGAATCGGCTGAATCCACACTGGACAGCGCCGAACTCCTATCCATACTGGTCGGCAACTATGAGTTTGTCGGCCCAATTTCAGACGTGGCTGAAATTGCTCCGGAAGAAGGTCTTCTAGCAATCTTGATTGATGAAGGAAACGGCTTTGAATTGGTCGACCTTTACGAGACTTCAGACCTTCAACAAGCCGCACGGACCGAATTATCAAAAGATGACAAAGACAGACTTTCTGCAGCCGTCCATTACACGGCCGGTTTGTCTCCTGACGAGATCCTTTCAGTCAAAGAAGAAATACTCGCAGAATTAGATTCCAACCAGGAAGTTTCATCTGACCAGTGATCTGCTCTACACCCTGAAACTCCAACCCGATCACGGTCTAGCAAGGGCATTGTCCGCTAACAATGCCCTTGCTACTTTTTCTCTTTCCATGGCTGCAAGGTGGTCGCGCTACATCGCGCACCATACAAGCATTGTCTGCGCTGACTATGCATTCAATGATTGCGAATGTGAAGAAACAGCGTAAAGGCAATCGTTACGCGCCTCTTAACCCAACCATAACCAAAACATGATGCCTCTATATACGGTGGCATGCGCAAACTGGGCCACCCCAATCAATCAAAAATAAATAGAAAGATTTGATCAACTGCAAAGTTCGATCACTAGCAGAGTGGCTTTTGGTAGCACTTTTGGCACACACACATCAAACAAACTCCGATACAAAAACGCGACTCTAAATTGGCTGATTGTTAGGTTTAATCATCCGCTCATTTTCATTCATCTGGAATCTCTTACCAAACCAGCATTTCTTCCTTCTACTGCTTCATTCACTCAAGTCTCCCCCCGGGACTGGGTGCCTCCAGGTGTTGACCAGAGCGGCTAGCGCAGTTCTCAAAACAGGAGAAGTCTTATGAATGCTCCGCAGATATCACCGATCAATGAAGATATGCGTCTGCGTTTTCGCAGCATCTTCATCTCCGACGTTCACCTTGGCACCTACGGCTGCCAGGCGGACACTCTTCTCGATTTCTTAAAGCGAACGGAAAGCGATAATCTCTATCTTGTTGGCGACATCATCGATGGCTGGCGCTTGAAACAACGCTGGTATTGGCCGCAAGCTCACAACGATGTTGTGCAGAAGCTCTTGCGCAAGGCGCGAAAGGGAACGAACGTGGTTTTCATACCCGGCAACCACGACGAATTTGCGCGCGACTACAACGGCATCATCGTTGGCCAAATTCCGGTACGCAATCACGAACGGCACATCACCGCGGGCGGCAAACGGATTCTAATCATTCATGGTGACGAATTCGACGGTGTCGTTCGCTACGGGAAATGGCTGGCTCACTTCGGCAGCTGGGCTTACGACATGACAGTCATCCTCAACCGTTGGCTGAACATGGCGCGCAGAAAGCTCGGTCTGCCTTACTGGTCGCTCGCCTCTTATATGAAGCGTCAGGTCAAGGGCGCCATGCAGTTCATCACCAACTTTGAAGATGCAGTGGTCAAACACGGACGCAACGAAGCCGCCGATGCAGTTGTTTGCGGCCACATTCACTATCCGGCGATGAAAGACAAAGGCGGCATCTTCTATCTGAACGATGGCGACTGGGTGGAAAACTGCACCGCCCTGGTCGAAGAATACGACGGTACCTTCCGAATCTTGAAGTGGACCGTTGGACAAGAGCCAGGGGTGCTTCACTCGACTGAAGCGCTGAAGTAAATGGCGAAGAAGTAAGCGATTGAAGCTCTAAGTTAAAAATTTACTTCGCTGCAAATGGCGACGAAACTCAGCCTGATGGGGTGAAATGCCCACTCCATCAGGTTTTCACTTGGAACCATCATTACTAGCCGATGTAGTGTCACAAAGCGATTCAGTACGCTTACAGCAAACCCTGATGCTGCCTCGTTCCGCTCCCGTTTAATGCAAACCCGTACGTTTTTCACAAAGGCCGCCAGCCAAACACAGTCAAACAAACAGTAAGTTTCTTGCTTCACCTGTATGATTATGTCGGTCCAGCATCTACGAAAGACAAAGGTTTCCAGTGGAAAAACTTCTACACGGCTTGCATCAATTTCAGTCAGAGATTCACTCTATCAATCAAGAGTTTTTCGAACATCTGGCAAAGGGTCAAAGCCCGGATGCCATCTTCATCACATGTTCAGACTCCCGCGTCGTGCCAAATCTCATTACTACAAGCGAGCCCGGACAACTTTTTGTCATCCGCAACGCGGGAAATATCGTCCCGCCTTATGGAGAATGGAGCGGCGAAGAGGCTTCGATTGAATACGCATTGCGAGAGTTACAAGTAAAAGACATCATAATTTGCGGACATTCTCAATGCGGTGCAATTAAGGGCCTTTTGAAGCCAGATTCATTAGGGGAACTGCCCGCGGTGGCACATTGGCTGAGACATGCTGAAGACACTAAAAGAATTTTGGATGACAACTATCATGAGCAAGATTTCGAAAGAGTTTTGAACATTGCCATTCAAGAAAACGTTCTTGTTCAAATCGAGCATCTGCGCACCTTGCCCTGCATTTCTAAACGAATAATGCAGCGAGAACTCGAATTGCACGCATGGACCTACGAAATTGAAACGGGACAGGTCTACATCTACGATCCGATTGCCGAAGAATTTCTGCCGCTGACAAAGACGGATGCGGGCTTTGAACTGACCGCCAGATAGGAAAGGAATGTTGCAGTTCGCCTGCACTTTACCCAACACACTGAGCCCCACATGCCAAGCGCTCGCGCCAACCGCACAAACGATGCGAACCGCTCACACGTTTGACAACCGCTTTGCACGTGCGCCTTTTATACGCGTGCTTGCGCAGAAATTTAGGGAATATGTGAAACAGGTCATAGAGCTTTACGGTGAAATACAATTACGGCTTGCAGCTTGATATAAGCCCACAGGCTTTGAAAGATTGCAGTTCAACAACAAGAACAAACCTCATCGAAGAACCAGTCTTTTTTCGCAACCCAACGACCCGCACAATCCCGCGCAGTAGAACTGCAGCTTACTAAGTCCAACCAAGGAACGACTCTCAAGCCGTTTCACGAAGGAGAACTCAGCGAAACCATGACCGAGATACACAAAAACTGCGAGTCAGTTTCACCGAGCGCTCTTTCGAAATCGCAAGGAGACCGCATGAAATCGTCAACACTCCTAGTCAAAGCTCTCGAAAACGAGGGCGTTGAGTACATCTTCGGCATTCCGGGAGAAGAGAATCTCGACTTCCTGGAAGCACTGAGAACATCGAAGATCAAACTGATCCTGACGAGGCACGAGCAAGCGGCAGGCTTCATGGCCGCCACTTACGGACGCCTCACCGGCAAGCCCGGAGTCTGCCTCTCCACACTCGGACCCGGCGCTACCAATCTCGTCACTGCCGCTGCTTATGCGAATCTCGGCGGCATGCCTCTGGTGATGATCACCGGGCAGAAGCCGATCAAGAAGAGCAAGCAAGGGCAATTCCAGATCGTCGACGTGGTCGGCATGATGCGCCCGCTGACGAAGTTTACGCATCAGATTGTCGATGGCTCGCGCATTCCCTCCATCGTCCGCGAAGCGTTCCGCCTCGCCGCCGAGGAGCGTCCAGGCGCAGTGCACATCGAGTTTCCGGAGGACATTGCCGCCGAGGAAATCAGTGACTGCGACCAGCCGTTCGCTATCCACCAGGCAATGCGCCCCTATCCAGATCCCACCTCAATCGCCACCGCCTGCGCGATGATGTCTGCCGCAAAGCATCCGCTCGTGCTCATCGGAGCCGGCGCCAATCGCAAGCGCACCCGCAAAGCCCTGCTCGATTTCGTCACCAAGCTCGGCATTCCTTTCGTCAACACGCAAATGGGCGTCGGTGTCGTCGACGAGCGTAATCCGCTGTACATCGGCACTGCAGCGCTTTCGAACGATGACCTCGTTCACCACGCGATTGCCAAAGCTGACCTGATCATCAACGTAGGTCACGACGTGGTGGAGAAGCCGCCCTTCTTCATGGAACGCGGCGGTGCAAAAGTTTTGCACGTCAACTTCTTCTCGGCGCGAGTAGACGACGTATACTTCCCGCAGCATGAGGTGATCGGCGACATCGCCAACACCTTCTACGAACTGACGAAGAATTGCGAGCCCTCGAAGAGCTGGGATTTCGAGCCCTTCATGGAAGTGAAAGCCTACGGCGACAAGCTCATAGAGCTGCAGTCGTCGGCGAAGAGCTTCCCTGTCGTTCCCTCGCGTCTCGTCTCCGATGTCCGTGCCGCGATGCCTTCCGATGGCATCGTCACGCTCGACAACGGGCTCTACAAGCTGTGGTTCGCTCGCAACTATCGGGCTCACGGTCCGAACACACTGCTGCTCGACAATGCGCTCGCCACGATGGGCGCCGGCTTGCCATCGGCAATTGCGGCGAAGCTCATCGCACCCAACCAGAAGGTGATCACTGTCTGCGGCGACGGCGGATTCATGATGAATTCGCAAGAGCTGGAGACCGCAATTCGCCTCAAGCTCGACCTCGTCGTCGTCATCCTCAACGACAATGCCTATGGCATGATCAAGTGGAAACAGACGGAGAACAAGCAGGAGAATTTCGGGCTGGACTTCAACAACCCGGACTTCGTTACGCTCGCTTCGTCTTACGGCGCGCACGGTCATCGCATCGAGCGCACTGAAGAGCTTTTGCCCAAGCTAAAGGAATGCCTCAACGCGAAGGGCGTGCACATCATCGATGTGCCGATCGACTACACGTCTGGCGAGAAGCTCAAACTTGTCGACCTGGACGTCGCGTATCTGAAAGCGCCTAAGGACAAGCAACCGGCCCGCGAGCGGCTGGAGGTGCGCTCTCCGCATGATGGGAGCCTGATTGAAGGTATCGAACTCGATGGAGCCGATAACGTGGAAAAGGCGTTAGCGACTGCCCATGCGCTCTACAAAGACCAGAGCAAGTGGCTGCCGCCGCATCAGCGTATCGCCATCTTCGAGCGGCTCGCCGAGCTGCTCAAGCGCGACCGCCAGAGCCTCATCGATACGGCCGTCGAGGAAGGTGGGAAACCCTATAACGACACTGTTGTTGAAATCGACCGGGCGGTGCAGGGTGTAAAACTCGGCATCGACGCCATCAACCACTTGCATGGCACCGAAATTCCGATGGGGTTGACAGCGGCTTCGACCAATCGCAAGGCGTTCACTTTCCGTGAACCCATTGGCGTCGTCGTGTCGCTCTCGGCGTTCAATCACCCGATCAACCTCATCGTCCACCAGGTGATTCCGGCTATTGCCGCGGGCTGCCCGGTGATTGTAAAACCTGCGCTCAACACACCACGCTCCTGCGTCGCTTTCGTGAAGCTGCTTCACGAGGCGGGTCTGCCGAAGGAGTGGTGCCAGGTGCTGCTCGTCAACAACAAGCATTCCGAGAGACTGGCTACCGACAAACGAGTCGGCTACCTTTCCTTCATCGGTTCTGCCAAAGTTGGCTGGTACCTGCGCTCGAAGCTCGCATCCGGAACCCGCGTCGCCCTCGAACACGGCGGCAGCGCACCGGTCATCATCGACGCCTCAGCTGACATCAAAGATGTGATTGCCCCTCTGGTCAAAGGGGCGTTCTATCACGCCGGACAGGTCTGCGTCAGCAGCAAGCGCATCTTCGTCCCAGCGTCTCGCCTGGACGAGTTCGCAAAGCTCATCACCGAAAAGGCAAAGGCGTTGAAGGTCGGCGATCCGAAGTCGCAAGACACGGAAGTCGGTCCGCTCATTCGCGCAGGCGAAGTGACACGTATCGACCAGTGGGTTAAAGACGCGGTTGCAGCCGGAGCGAAGCTCATGTGCGGCGGCAACGTGATTGCACCCACGTACTACGAGCCGACTGTTCTGGTTAATCCGCCGCTTGACACGAAAGTGAGCAGCGACGAGATCTTCGGACCGGTCGTTTGCTTGTATTCGTACGACAACATCGACGATGCGATCAAAATCGCCAACAGCTTGCCGTTCGCCTTTCAGGCAGCGGTGTTCGCCAAAGACATTGATGTCGCCATGCACGCTGTCAAACAGCTCAACGCAACCGCAGTAATGGTCAACGACCACACTGCTTTCCGCGTGGACTGGATGCCGTTCGGTGGACGCGCCGATTCCGGTGTTGGCATGGGTGGTATCGCATACAGTGCGCACGAAATGAGTCAGGAAAAACTTATGGTGCTGAAAAGCTCCAAACTATAACGAGTTTTCCTACTCAAGCGTCGCGCATTATGGACCTTCGCGCAGTGCCATAACTGCAACTTCTTGAACTGGGGCGAGAAAGCGATTTCCGCCCCAGTTCTTCTTTTCCGGCTTTCTTTTATATGTTTTAGTATTACATCAATAAAAGCAAAAAGCCGTGGAACAATCCGACGGCTTTTACTTTTATTGATGAATTAGAGCTAGGCTAAGCCGGGTAATTCAGCCTTCGGAGCAGTGCTGCTTCATCCTCTTTGTTGTCTCTCTCAACGAATCGAACAGAGAGTTGGTAGCCACATGCGGCAAAGTAGCGAATCAATTTCGTCCAATACAGGGCAAAATTCGGATTACCTATTTCAGACAGGATCTGCTCGCGCTCTAATTTCATCTCTTCTGTGTCTCCGCGCTTCGAGCGGTAGGCTGAAAGCCCCCAAAGAAATGCTACAAACTCGGCATGCTCGAATTCGTCATCGAATGCGTATTGCCGCCATGGCTCAACGAAAGATTCAGCATATGGATAAGTCTTCAGGACTAACCTCAAGTTGAGCTTACGTGCGATTTTAACCACCTGCTTCAAGCATGGCATTTTGCGTTGGTGAAAAAGTGCATTGATGTTGCACTCCCCAAAATACCTGGGCTTGTAAGCATTGAGATTGTTGGAGCGCCACTGATTGATTGCCGTGCGAAGAGTCCGACAAACATCTTTATTGATAATCTCGTGATCCGCGTCGACGATCCGTTGCAGATCCTTTTTCGTCTTCGGACATTCAATGGTTTTAGCTAAGCCTCTATAAGTATCAGCCATAATCACCTCTATAAAAGAACAAGAGCCGGCTCTCGCCAGCTCTCTTGTTCGTGTGTGTCTATCTATGCGAGTCAGTTCAATTCGCGAAATGGTCTATTCGCGTTCCAACATGAGATGAACAAAGAATTCGCCTGTTGTTTCGATCAACTCTTCGCGCGTAGGAACATAGAATCCTTCTTGTTCATGCGCATTTATCTCGGCATCAATTTTGTCCATCGCGTCGAACTCGCCCATCATGTCAAAGCCTTTTCTTTCTTCATCAGTTAGAACGAGAAGGTCCAACGCTCGCGCGAATTCGTATTCGTTGAGGTTGTCGTTCATAACAACAAGCTGTGTATTTCTATCTGTCATATAAGCTCCTAAAATATGAAAGCAACCATCGCGAATCGCGACAGCTGCTTATGTGTGTATTCGAAAAGAAGCTTCCACGCCTCACACGCAGTGGGTTTTGAAAGTCCGCTTGTTTAGTGCATTGGCAATGGCTTCAGGGTTTGCGTGCAACTCCGGTGGAAATCTGTTCGACGAATATATTTCGACCCTACATTCGCAGCCGCTGATTTGCGACCTATTTACTGGATGCGGTGAAAACTTTCCAAAACACGCCGCGAAGCAGGCCGGTGACGGTCTTTCACTGTTTTCAGGAACGGATGCGAAACCTAGTCAAACGTTTGCGCTGTGGTGCGCCTACGAAACTAAATGATTGTGTACAACGTAGCGACGCTAGCAAATCGATACGTAAAAACCTCGCCGACGAGCAAAATGAGAGGCTATCAGAGTTCTTGCAAGAAGATCTTCGCTTTGCAAATCTCAATGCGCAATTCCCGCAACACATGCGATTGCTGACAGTGTCTTCCAGCTTGCACAGTTTCACAGAGCGCAAATAGATATTGTGGCGGTTTCCCGCACACCTGTTCAATTCCACATTAACTGGGTTTTTCAAAACGAATATTCTCTCCACAGGTTGAACGGCTTTAACCAAAGGAGTTTTCCATGCCAGTCGTTTCTACAGAATGGGAAGTAATATCCGCCAGAATTCGTATCTTGCCCCAAAGATACAGACATTTCCGCCACTCCGTATGGCAAAACTACACTGACGTCGGAACCCGCGCGATGAACTGCGGCGACATCACACTAGCAAAACTGATGTTTACCGAAGCACTTGCGGAAGCCAGAAAAGAAGAGCTTCTCGACTATCGACTAGCAGTGAGTTTCGCACACGTTGGTCACACTCAATTCTCACAAGGAGAATTTCCACAAGCCGCCAACAGCTACTTGCGCGCGCTCGCAATTACGAGAAACGTGAAAAACACGCCTAAAGAATTCGAGATCATGCTTTTGGAAACACTCGCAGATATCAGGCTAGAACAGGGGCAATTGCGTCTTGCCAAACGGCATCTGACACGCGCGTTGAGCCTGAGGGAAATCCACACACCTGAGCAAAAAGACAAACGTGCAAAAATCCTGCTGAAGCTCGCGTCGGTTTTCTCCGAATTCGGAGACACAGATCAAGCGCTCGCACTCTACGAAAAGAGCAAAGCGATTCGTTCTACTTGACCTTTTAGGTGTTTCTATTCTGATTCATACTGGTATATGGTATAACGGTATAACCAAGTGACAATTCAATCGTTTGGCGACTTTCGAACAGAGAAGATCTTTTGGGGAGTCAACGACAAACAAACTTCTAAACTTCCACCAAACATTTTACGAGTCGTAGAGCGCAAACTCGATATGCTCGAAGCAGCAGCAGAACTTCAGGATTTGGCATCCCCGCCTGCCAACCGACTGGAAAAACTGAAGGGTAACATGAGAGGCTACTGGAGCATCCGCGTAAACGACCAATGGAGAATCATCTTCAAATGGCTTTCCAACGGACCACATGAAGTTAAGATCACCGACTATCACTGAGTTCGAGACCGGCCAATAACTCGATATCTCGTTTAATTGAGGCATCAATGTACAAGAAAATGAAACGACAACCAACATCACCCGGGGAAATTCTCCTCGAAGAATTCCTGGTGCCGCTGGGGGTTAGTCAGAGCGCCTTCGCTCGACATATTGGTTGGACTCAGCCCAAAGTAAACGAAATCATCACGGGAAAACGCGGTGTCACACCAGAAACGGCAATGGTTTTAGCAGACGCATTAAACACATCACCAGAATTCTGGCTCAATCTTCAGATGTCGGTTGATATTTGGCGCGCTCAACAAAAACACAAAGCCGTAAAGAGACTTGCCGGTATAGCCTAAAGACTAGGTGCCGGCGGACCTTTCGCACAGAGTTCCGTGATCACGCACTCCATACCGCGCCCAAGCATAGCGTGGGTGTAAGGTTTCGGCGCCAATTGCAGTCGCCCAGAGTGATTTCACGCGCCTGTGGGCGTTTCAGCCCCTACCCGGCACGTTTAATCCCATGACCCAAAAACGCCCGGTATATGACCCGGAATGCTCCCAAGCCGTCCGTATTGTGAGTGCATCGAGGGCAACGCACCTCCCCCACACCAAGGCTAAACAATACGAGGACCACCATCATGTCTATCAACGAAGCAAACGTAAGAACCGGCGCTGACCAAATGGCAAACAGCCTCGACAATGCAAAGACTCAACAACAAGCCGAACAAGTTGCCGATAGATTGAGAGCCGACTTCGTAGACTGCATGAGCCAAGGCACCGACGGGGTCGAGCGCTGGAAACAAATCGTAGCTAACATGAACTACAGCGATAAGAAAGGCACTGGCTGGGACGTTCAAGTGAAATCAAACAGCGACGGTCTGCCATCCCTCACACTCGTGGACAGCAGCAAAGGTTTTGAAATCGGCGGTTCGCGCTACTTGGCTCCATCGCTCGTAATCAATGAAGACCACTCTGGCCGCAAAGGATTCACACCTCATGCCGAATCCGAAGCCACACCGCGTAAGGTCCTCCCAATCGAAATGAGATAAGCGACAAGTTTTAACCGGAAGCCTGGTGTCCGAGAAGAGCGTCCTACTAAGGGCGCTCTTTTCACATGGAGAGAGGCTCGGGCGGCAGGTATGTCGCCCTACGGTAGAAACTACAGAACGCTTGGTACTGAGCTACAGCGTTCAGCTACCGAGATAGAGCTATTGTACTCGTAGGGAATTTATGAAGTCACTCCAGGCCGGCGGCAGCTGTTCGAGTTCTTGAGCAAAAATCTGATCGCGCCTTTCGTCGTACTCCGATCGATTTGCGTTCATCCACGCAGCGCCTAAATCTCCTGAGTTCGCGTCAACCAACATTGATTGAAGGTTTGCCATCGCAATATCCGTTTGCGCTTGATCCTCAGCAGCGCGTAAGTTTTCAATTGCTGAGGCAAGAGAGGAAGCATCACCATAGCTACTCAGCGATTCCAAATTGAACGTCAACGACCTTACCAAATTTTCGCGACTGTTAAAGTCAGCCAACTTGGCATTATTCACTGATGAAATCATGTGCCGTAGCGGTGAAGCATCCTGCAAAAGCGAAGTTACATCAATGTGCTCGTAATTTGGAAGAAACAAAGAAAGCCCGGACATTTCCTCGTATTGCCCGAAGTTTTCGCCGTGGTATTGAGGAACAACATCACTCAATGCATCGCGCACTTCTCCTACTGTTGCTGAAAGCGAACCGTCGGAATCTTTCAAATCGCCATTGCTTACAGCCTGCTCGAGTTCGGCCAAAAAGAGCCCCAAGTCTCGATTAGCCGGCGCGAAAGAGCCACTCAACATAGCTCCTCCTTCAGAAAACGGTTGAATTTCATTCATCAGTTCAACGAGAGTGTGACGTTGCGCCGGATCGGCAATTAGTTCGGACAACTCCTCGCCAAGCTCGTTAATGCCTGCTTCCAGTTGTGGATATTGATCCACATCAACATGCGCGAGGGTATAGGTCCCCGTCGAATTGAGATCGGTGTTTCCTGTCTCATCGTTGTGTCCTGCGCTTGCCAGTTCAATCGAAACGGCTGCATACTCTTCCGGAGTCAAATCTGGATTGTCCAGCAATGCACCGAGTGTGGTACGCATGTTTTGTCCATCTGCGTCAGCAACAGCCGACTCGACTTCTGCTGAAGCCACGATGTGCTCGGCATTCCCTTGCATAGCCTGGATTACGTTGAGATTTCCCATCAAGCAAGAATCAAAATTCAAAAGGTCGAGCGAAGTTTTCCCACTACCGTCCAAACCGCTGGTGATCGCCTGCTCCAGCTCTGCTAGGCTCACTTCGCCGCTGTCCCCACCAAGTCCTTTTGCGGCATATCCGTGAGATTGAATGATCAATCCGAGATTGCCGTCGCCCGCACGTTCAGAAGCTCGCTTCAGCAGCTCGACAAGATCATGTTCAAAACCTCTAGACGGACCTCGATCGACCAGGGTGATTTGCCCGTCTTCCAACCTGTAGGTCGCGACCTCCTGATCGTTTCTGTTGGTGCGTATCGAGCCGTCCTCTCTAACAATCTGCGGCAGCGGCAGCGTCGCTTGCACGTAGAGAGTGACCGGCTGATCGCGAGTTTTCTCCGCCAATTCCAAAATTTCAGACAACTTTCCGGCAGCGCCGGTCGGAATTCTTTCGCCGTTGTATTCGACGTCCCCGCCAGAGGTCAGATCGATCGCCATAGTCCAATTTCGAGGGGAGTCGGGTGCGTCCGTTTCATCAACGCTCACGGTCCTCGGCGCGTCTGGCTGAAAAGCCAGAGACTTCTTTTCCGGTGCCTGGTTCTCAGAAACCAAGCCTATTGAACCAGTGTCAGAGTTCCAGTCCATTGACTCGCTGTCACCATACGGATTGGTCAGGTCGAGGAAGTCACCGGTGTGCGCGGGAAGAACCGGCGGCTTGAACTCAGCCAGCAGTTGTGCAGATTCCAGGGACAAAGCGTTGTTTACTCGCGGCGATGCAATCGCGCTATCGCCAATCTCTTCAGATCGGAACATGGGGATACTCGGGGGGGGGCGTAGTAAGCGACGAGTAGAGCCTAACCGAACCATCTGACATTCGTGTGACAGATGCGGACGCTGATGACTGTAAAGCGTCAAATGCGCGCCCGTGTACGTTTGAGAACATTCCACTGCTCATAAGAACATTAGAAACGAGCTTAAAGTGTCCAAGAACCAGGAAATACGGGTAAAAACTAATAGCTTGTCTTCAATTTAGGCAAGCCAAAGGCCCCTAACTCACAATATGACCGAAAATTCCGAGTCACTCTCGTATCGTCCGTATCTCTCGCGCTTCTCGCAAGCGGAGGCGGCTGACGCGCAAAATCAGAACGGTGCGGACAGCGGGGAAAACAAGAAAGAGCCGCACAAAGACGCGAGCCTGCTGGAGGACTTTGGACGGTCGCTTCTGCACACCGTAGCGCAGAATCCTGTCAACGCTCTAGTACAGCCAATCGACAAAACTTTCGGCACCAACTACTTGCCGAGCGTTCAAGTAATTGATGCTCCCAACCACGCCGAATTTGGCACAGCCAACTATTGGGCGCAACAGAGCGGCAGCGCGATTGGAATGCTGGGTACGTTTTGGGCTGTCGGCAAAGGCGTGAAGGGAGTAATGCGCGCCGGACAGACTGAAGTTGCACTGGCCAATACCCTTTCAAAACAGAGCCAGATTGGTCTGACATTGAAAGAAGCGACCATAACCGGTTTTGCACACGATTTCGCCTTGCGCCCTGTGGAAGAAGGCGACAAGCGAAATTATTTCATGGCACGCCTAGCACAAGGTGCCACCGGCGGCGCCACCATGCTTACACTCGCAGGAACAGGTGTTGGATTGAAACACCTCGGGGGAATGGCTAGTGTTGAGCGCTCTGCCCTTCTGCCTGTGGGAGAGAGTGCGGCAAGCAGAATGTTCTCGTCGACCGCGGACAAACTCCGGCTCAACGTTGCAGCGCCACTGCTGAAAAGTGAAATTGCCGCCGGGGGAATATCTGCAATTCCGGCTGGTCTTGTAAGTACAAACATGCACACATATCTCGCAGAGCGCAGGCTGGCTACAGGACGCGAAAACTTCGAGGCAATCACCACAATGGGCGTGATTGGTATGGGTTTGGGCGCGCATCAACAGTTCCGAGGACGCCACGAGAGTGGCAGGCAGAACTTCGAATGGTCTTCAAAAGAACAGACTGAGAATGGTCCAACCACAGCAGAATTCAAGCTTGTGGGAGGCGAGAAAGCGCTCACAGAAGCCGTTGCAAAACTCCGCGACGGCGAAGGCGCAATGGTCAAAGTGCGCGAGCATCTGGGCGCCGGCGGAGGGTGGAAGCGTGTGCTTGGCTTGCAAGAGTACGGTCCGCAAAAAGACTTGTTCATCCAGCATAACGACGCCACGAAGGGCATCAATTACGATGCCGCACGCATGGCTGATGTACTCGCAATCTGTAATCTAGATGCGGCAATGCAAGGCAAATCTGCGGTCGTCGGAAAAGACGTTTCAATGGTGGTAGGCAAAGACAGAATTCGCGTTTCGTCCGAACCGCAGGAAGTCAAAGAAGGTTATTCCAAGCCGATTCCGCTTGGCGATCAGGCGCAAAATTTCGGCAACAACATGCAAAATCTTCGCCGCATTGCGCACAACACTGCTGAAGAATCCAGTGTAAATGATATCGTTCGTCAACAGCTGAAACAGACCGGATTAGAGGCGAAAGGCTGGAAATCAACCGTCACCGAGCAAGGCTCAGCTATGGATATGATCGGCGCCGACATTGTTATCTTCAACGAAAAAACCGGGCAAATGTACATGCTCGATTGCACAGAACAAACCAAAAACCCGCCTGCCATCAGGTCTATGGGCATCATAGAAATTCAGAAGAGTTGGTTCCGCGCAAACAGCCACGGTCCGGACATGCCAGATTCCTTCCCTTCCGAAGTTGGACAAATCCTGCTCAGAGCAACGGGCGAAGTTGGTGGTTTCAAACCTACACTGAATTTGCGCGACGTTCAATTGCCCAGCATAAAAGCAGGAGCGGACGTTGAAAAACTCACCGAGTTGCGCCAATTCGTGCATGAACTAGAGCGTTTACCCAGCGACTTAAATTTCCGCGGTAACAAATCTATGGTGCAAGATTACGCGAAGAACTTGAAAGAGACGACGCTGGATCACCTGGAATGGGCGGTGCATGGGTCTTCCAACAGGGAAGTAACCCGGTCAGCGGTCGATGTCGCGAAGGATTCTATCGTTGAGTACTTCCTCAACGGTAAGCAGCACGTCCATACGAACTACGGAGAAACGGACGTTTACGTCAAGCACAATAACGTGTCGCCGGAAAAGAATGAGTTGCGCTTCCGATCAACGCACGGAGATCGGGTTGTTATCGGAAAAGTCGAATCGATATTCGAACAAGCACGCAAAGAGTTGCTTCCGCTCAGTTCAGCTCGCGCAAAACAAGTTGAAACAGCAATGGAAGGGCTGCGCGCTGAAGTTAAAATGAAAGAAGCGGTAATCGAATCCATTCAGGAAAAACGGCAGCGCGCGCAGTCTTGGGACGAGCTGACCTCGCTGAATGCCGAACTTCAAATCGCGCGAGAAGACCATGCGGGCTCAGTCGCGAAGCTCAAGCAGTGGGCGCCGGAAAATTCGATTATCCAGCGCATCAAGAAAAACGGCAAGACCATCAGCGAATTCGAGGGCTTCTTAATGCGCGATCAAGCTGCGATACGCAACGGTGGAAGAGTCGGTCTAGTGGACGCGAGCAAGCCTGGTCCATTAGAGACATTATTGCGCAACAACCTAACGCACAAGCCAGAGGATTTTCTATTCCGCAGCATTCTCAACGGAGAGCGCCCTCTCAAGCCGTTTGAAGAAGCAGGCGTGTCTGCCGGAACAGCAAAAGAATTGAACGCTGCAATCAGCTCTGAGTGGGGCGTGATTGAGCTGAAGCCTGGTGTAATGGACGAAAGAGTAGCACTATCACTGTCGATATTCGCTGAGACGAATCCTACAGTCAACAAACTTGTAGAAGGCTATGAAAAGGGAGAACCGGAAGCCATCAGGATTGTTCACCGCCTTTTGACAGACCGATAGGCGGCATTCGGAGTGCGCACGATGAAAGAACTGAAAACAAAAGGCAGTCTCACAATAGTCGCAGCGGTTTGCATCGTTTGCTCAATCCTCGGAGGAATGGCTTGCATTCCTGCCGCACGCGGCATGAATGGCGTTTGGCACATGCTGTTTCCTCAGTACGTGGAAAGCCAGGAAACGCGTATATTCCTGACTGCTCCGCTTGCATCAACCGCTCAACCAGCACGTATTGGGAAAGACACAATGCTAATGTTGATGCCAATTGATGCAAGCAACATTGAATCGCATTACTACACAGCACCAGCACATCGCGTTGCAGATCGATAGAATCGAGCTTACTAGGAGCGAATCCAAAAACTGGCATCCCTGTCAGTTCGTTTATAGATGCGCCATTCTTTGACTGTCTCATTCTCATAGCGAAACTCTGCAAACCAAGTTGAACTAGCGCACCAAGCACCAAACCAGTTCAGCTGATAGGAAACAACGTGGGGATCAGGTGGAATATCCAAATTGCGCCTAGTAAGCGAATCGCCTTCCTGTGCTTTTCCAGAGCCTAGTAAAGCTTCAACCTGCACTTTAGTCATTCCGATCGGCTTATGTTCACGCAAGAATGCGTAAAACTCTCTCAAGCGCGAGTCGTCCTGATTTAACCAACATTCTCTGTTGAATTTTCCATATTCAATTTTTACCGCTCGATCGCTTTCAGTAATTTGAAAATTAGCCTTTTGTGGCGTCACAATCCAACTCATATCTCTTCCAAGAACGCCGTGAAGCCCATCCCATTCAGCTCCTCCAGTTCTCAAAACAACTGGTAATTCACGTGCAGTCCAAAAGTCAGATACTCCTGACTTTTCAGCAAAATGCTCACCGTAACGACTGTAAAAATACAATTTGTCGAGCTTCGTAGACTGAAACGAAAACGGAACATCCCCGAAAGACGTCACAGGTTCTGGAGTTTCGAATAGTTTTTTGCAGTTTGAGTCTAGAACTATTGTTGGTGTGCTCCTTCCCATAATTACCCAACAACCATTTCGATAAAAATAGGGTCTATCGCCGAAACACAAGAAAGTGTAGTTGAAATGCCTATCTACAAATCCTATCTCTTTTTTGTCAGCCCCTTTCAGTGTGACTAGAGCGTAATTTCCATGAAAAGGTGCAGCCATTTCATATGTTGAAGAAATCTGCTTACCGTCTTTTCCGATGAAATAAGCATCGCCAGGATATCGAGATGTTCCCGCCGGAAAGTATTTTTCTCTGGTTGCAACGAGACTGATTCCATCGGAAAACCCAGAAACATACTCCAGAGAAGGGGATATCTTTTGACCTAAGTCGTTAGTAATAACAAATTTGCCAAAGCGCGAGAAACTCTCTTTCTCACGCGAGAACCTCCGTAGATTGAGCACAACCGTGTCACTTTCGGATCTGTAAGGCAGTTTTCTTTGTCGAGTAATTATCTCAAGTTCCTTCTGATAGCGAACCTGCCATTCCGCTCGTTTCGATTCAAATCTGGCAACGTAATCATCAACATACCTACGCGCATCCGGATAAACATCTAGCGAAAGGACGCATTTATTAGAAGGCTTTTTGACTTCAAAGACACGTCCTCTTACGTCGCAGATGCCAAATCCACTTCTGCAAACAAAAAATAGAACTGCGTCGCTCGGCAAGCTGAGCGCATTTTTCGAATAGGCTGCTCGTAATTCCGTCCCTTGAAAATAGTCCGATTCCGTTGGAGGCAGCATCACATCCGTTAAGTATGCATCTTTGGGAAGCTGTACGTGTACGCGTTTTCCATTACGAGTAAGAAGAATTTTTGGAGCGAATAGCTCATGATTCTCAATGCTGTTGAAAGCGTCCGACAGAGAATCACTTTTCAGCGCGGACAAAATAGCATTGGACGCGCCATCCGGCCATTCCTCGGCAAGATAGAAGCCTTGTTTCAAATATTTGACGCTTTTGTACCTACAAGGAATGACTTCGTCGCCTCGAAAGTCAATCAAACCTACTCTATCTAACGCCTTTGCACTTGGTGTAGACAACGAATAAAACAAAGTTAGCAAGGCAAGGATTTTCGAAATCACTGGTTCCACTCATTGCGACTACCAATATTTCTATATCGCCAGCGTGACACAACGTCGTTATCGTATTCAATTTCGACGCTTGTCACTGCATTTCCGCAAGATGCACCGAACCCAGAAATCGTGTAATACGCATTCGAATTACCGTTACGGGAATTGCCTGGACCCAGCAGACTTTCAACCTCACGACGCTTCATTCCTACAAGTTTGTACTGTTTGACGAACAACTGAAATTCGCGCGAGCGACCGCGATTTGGAATATCCCAGTCTTCCTTCACAAAGGTAGTGCCGAATTCTGTTTTGATGAAACGATCTGACTCTGCGTACAAAAACTTTGCGTTTTCGTAGGGAATTGAAAAGTTGCCCTTCTCGTCTACAACAGCACTTTGCACTTCATATCCGAAAGTAAGACCCTTAGTGATTATTGATGGTTGCGAACTACGTTGGCCTGGGTCACCTTCAACTTCATTTACCAGTTTCCAGTCCTTGTCGTAATAAAGCAGCTTTCTCTTGCCAGCACCAGTGGTCATGAATATATGAGTGTCTCCAGATTCATTGCACAAACTTGCGCGTTCAGGAGTGCGAAAAATCTCTTTGAGATGCCGATCCAAAATAACTGTTGGACCACCGCCGTTGCCAATTGCCCAATATCCATCTGGAAGGTATTTGATTGTTTGCGGTGCCAATGGCACGACATACTCGTAGTTTCTATCAATAATTCCGTAATTATCCCGACGATATTGCCCCCTTAATGAAGGCTCTCCACCTCTTTCGCAAACAAGCGCATAGTCCCCATAAAAGCCCCATATTCTCCAAAAAATAGGTGACGCAATCTTGCCTGTCTTGTCGATGAAACAGTGCTGCCCTTTCTCAGGCCCTTGCCACGGATTTAGCCTGACAGCAGCGACGCCGCCCGAAAAATGTCCTGCCGAAAAATACTTAGCTGGAATGACAATGTCTCCTTTCTCATTCTCATAGCCATACAGTCCATCGGGACTTCGGAACGCGGTCAGGCCCTCATAAAGCTTCTTCGCAGATTCTGGTTGCTGTGGTGGTTTCTTCGCGGCATTACTGACACCAATGACCTTATTCAAAGGAAAAGAAACTTGAACTTGTACAAGTTTTTTCTTCGCTTCATCCCACTCCATCCCAGATACCTTGCCAGAATCAGCGCCACCGATAACGAGAGAAGGATACTTCGGTTCAACTAGAAGATTTCCTTGAACGTCACACACTCCTATTCCGGAGACACCTGCAATAGCAAAGAATGCATCTTGAGGCAAACCCGCTTGTATCGCCTTATTCTGGTCGCGGAGATAAGCAAATCTAGTTCTCTCGGGAATAAAGACGTCGATCAAAGCTGTCTCTCGTGGCAAGTTGACCTTAACTAAGTTTCCGTACTTGTCTCGAACAGTCTTCGGAGCTTTTGAACCGAAACGTTCTGCTTCAGTCCGCACTGACTCCGGTAACGCAGAAAAGGGGACGAAATTCAGTTTATCTCGCTTGGCGCCCGGACCGTTTTCAAATCCTTCACAGAGGTAAATACCACAACCAATGTACTGAATGTTCTTATACGTGCATGAAATTACAGCCTTATTTTGGAAATCAAAAACTCCCATCATGTCACGCGCGGCGCATGGTCCACCCGCAAAGTAAACGGTCAAAAAACAAGCCACAAACTCTGCACCGCAACGAACAAGATTCGCAATTTTCCTAGTTCTTTTTTTCACAGAGTTTCTCGAAATAGACCGCAGAACGCAAAACTGATTCGGATTAGACATACCACATTAGCGCCATGCCCTAGCGTTACGGCATCTTATAGTATATTGGTTTCAAAAACGAAAGAAATCGGCGTTCTGAGCATTCGCGCTCAGATCGTCGGATGTTTGATGTGAAGTCGATCGGAATTGGGTCGGTCACTTTTCGGTAGGAGATTGGCTTTCAATGCCGCTGATAATGGGTCCATTCTTTGGCGGATTGACCAACCAAAAGGTACCTACGATGGCGACAAAGATTGCCAGAAGTTTCACAGCGATGATGATGTATTGTCTCATGGTGTGTGCCTTTCATAACGTTTGACACATCTTGCGCGTTTTTCAATTCACCGCAACGAGGCGATGAAGTACAGGGATAAGAAATTGGAGAAGCGGCCGCAGCTACCGGTCGAAACCGATACACTGCTGCCGCCAACTCCAATAGTAATGCGCAGCGAACGCATCGCAGTTTGGTTTGGAAAAGCGGGCGAACCGCCCGTGCTCCCAGGGGGTTGAGAAAGCCGGCGCTCCCAGGCCGGTCGACGCACGGCGTCGACCCTACAGAAAAGGGCGCGTGCAACGCACCCCCACGCTGGTTACGCCTTCGTCAATGACACGCGGTTCTGCTTTGCCGCATTGGCAAACCAGTAACCACTGTCTTTGATTGTGCGCTTCTGGGTCTCGAAGTCGACGTAGACAATGCCGAAGCGCCGAGAGTAACCCTCAGCCCATTCGAAATTGTCCATCAAAGACCAGGCGAAGTAGCCCTGAATGGGCACGCCGGACTTGATGGTAAGCGCGACTTGCCGCACGTGCTCGCGAATGTAGTCGAGACGCTTCGTGTCTGCGACTGTTTCGCCGTCGATGACGTCGTCGAAAGACGCGCCATTCTCCGTCACGTACAGTGTTGGATGCCCGTACTCGTTGTAGATGCGCGTCAGAAGACCGCGCAGCGCCCAGGGCGACACTTCCCAACCCATCGCCGTATACGTCGAGCCGGGAATCGGATACGGCAATTCGCTCTTGCAAGCGATGCCGCGCGAGTAGAAGTTGATCCCGAGGAAATCCAGCTTCTGGCTGATGATCTTCAGGTCGCCTTCGCGCAGGTCACCAATCTTCGCCGCGTGATCAGCCGGATACGTGCCTCGATACAACGGGTCGAGATAGGCTCCGCAATCTCGTCGCCAAGCCGCTTCCGCCAGTTTCACATCTTCCGGGTCGTCCGCATGGAACGGTTCGGTGATGGAAAGGTTGAGCACGATGCCCACCTCGATTGGTTTCTTCGCCTTATTAGCAGATTCTCGCATCGCCTGAGCAGCCAATCCGTGAGCGACAAGCAGGTTGTGGGCGACTTGTGCAGCCAGCTTCGGGTCCTTCTTGCCGGGCGCGTGGTAGCCGTTCTCGTAGCCGAGATACGACGTGCACCACGGCTCGTTGAAAGTGGTCCAGTGCTTAACGCGGTCGCCGTAGCGCTCCACGCACTTAGCAGCGTAGGCGGCGAAAAGCTCGCACACTTCGCGATTTCCCCATCCACCCTCATCTTCAAGCGCCTGCGGCAAATCCCAGTGGTACAGGGTGATGAACGGCGTGATGCCATTCTGCAAGCAGGCGTCGACAATGCGGTCGTAAAAATCCAACCCGTGTTGATTGAACTCACCGCGACCGTTTGGTTGCAAACGCGGCCAGGCGATGGAGAAGCGATAGCTGTTCAGATTCAGCCGCTTCGCCAGAAGAATGTCCTCCGCAAAGCGATTGTAGTGGTCGCAGGCGACGTCGCCCGTGTCCCCGTTTTTCACTTTGCCGGGAGTATGGCTGAAGCGATCCCAAATGGATTCGCCCTTTCCATCGACGTTCCAAGCGCCTTCGACCTGATAGGAGGAAGTCCCGGTGCCCCAGACAAAGTCTTTCGGGAAGACGAAATCGTCATCGTTTTTCTGCGGTTCTGGCGCAGTTGTTTGCACCGCTTCTTTTGACACTACGCGCTCACTCTGATTGCTGGGCTCCACTTGTCCCTGATTGTCGGCAGTATTCTGCGAATCACTCTCGGGAGTTTCTTGCGAGCTCCCGGTGTTTCGCACACTGCCACAGTCAAAGATTTTACAAGCCAGCGAACGGAGATAACTCATGACTTCACGTATGGTGCGAATCATGTGTTGCCTCCTCACTTGAATTCGCGTGGTTTGTAGTTCGAAGCCGGGTAGGTCCGCCAGGAGCCGTCGCCAGCCAGTTCAAGAATCTGCGTGTGGTACTTGGCGAGCGCAACGCCATTCCCGGCGCTGACGGTCGTCGTGCCCAGCGTGCGCAGAAGCGTGTAAAACAAGTGTTCTGCTTCCGGCTCGAGCGCAGACGTTGCTTCGTCTATGACCACATACTTCGGGTTTTGCTGGATGATCCGCGCAATGCACAAGCGCTGCTGCTCGCTAAGAGACAGCATGTCGTGCCAATTTTGCACGGTATCCAATCCACCAGAGCGCTGAGCAAGGTCGTTGAGATTGACCATGCGCAAAACCTGCATGATGCGCTCGTCATCAGGGCAAAGATCGATGCCCGGATAACAAATCGCTTCGCGCAGAGTGGTCGGCGGCAAGTACGGATTTTGCGTGAGGAACATCAGATGCTCGGTTGGCGGACGAATCAGCCTCCCAGAACCAGCATTCCACATGCCAGCGATGACGCGCAAGAGCGCAGTTTTTCCCGCACCGTCAGGACCCGTAACCAGCAGGCTGTGTCCGGGCGGAACGCTCACAGAGAGCTCATAGACCAGTAGCTTTGCCAGATCCGGCGTCATCACGGTCGCTTTATCGAAGGTGATGGTGTCACCGTCGTGTACCTCGATGTACTTGCCGGGCGGAAGCTGCTCTACACCTGCTGCATCGAGCGATTCGATGAACGAGCCGAGGCGATTGATTACTGCGGTGTAGTTGGTAATGCCACCGAACTGCCCGATGAGCAGAGTCGCTCCGTTAAATATCGCACCGAAAGCCATCGTCGCCATTGTGATGGTGCCGAAGGAAATCTCGTGCTGGAAATAAATCGGAGCCATGATGGCGGCGGGGATGAGCCCGACGAGCATGTTGTAAGGCGTGGTGAACAGCTGGATGTTGCGGTAAACACCGGCAACTTCGAGCAACGTAGCAATTACTTTGCCCAGCCGACCGTTCGACTGAGTTCGAGCGATTTGCTCACCACGGTAGAAGGCGATTGCCTCAGCTTCTCGACGCACTTCGGCAAGACCGAAGCGCAAGTCGGCTTCGGTCTTAGACTGTTGAAACTGCAGCCGCACCAACGCGCGACCAATCCAAACCACAATCAGCGAGCCGATTATGGAGTACGCGATCACGCCGCCGGTGAGCATCGGACTAATAGCCCAGAGCACGCCGAACATCATGGTCACGTTGACGACAGAGTCGAGAATGGAGATGAACAAACCTACCGACGAGTTGCAGAACGAGTCAACGTCCTGCGTCATGCGTTGATCTGGATTGTCCACATCCTTGTTGCGCAGCAACTTGTAGTACGCATTGTTGGCGAAGTAGCCGGCGAAAAGGCTTGAGGAAAGCCAGGTTCGCCACATCAACGCCAATCGCGTGCGCAAGTAGCCGTAGAACACCTGCAACGGTGTCACGGCAAGAATCAGCAAAGCTGACATCATCAGGTAATGGCGAAAATCAGCGTCATTGCGCTGCTCGATGGCGGTCATAAAGTGACCGGCAGTCGAGTTCATGTACACCATTACCCACGCGTTCGCAGAGAGAAGACCAAGCACAGCCACGAGGTGCAGGATTGCTGAGGTCCGCTTCTCCGAGACCCAAAAGGGTTTTCCTATTCTGTATAACCGCTTCCAGGGTAGAGAGGTGAGGGCATTTTTCATGACCCTAGTTCCAGTTGGAGAGCGAAAACGGCTGACGGACACCGGCGGGTAAGCGCCGCCGATGCACGCGAGGAATTGCAATAGCGCTCACACAGGAACGCATTCCAATTGCCTCGCGATGCCGTTTTCGATCCCTGGGTGAATTTAGCCGTCAAACGACGACCGTGCGTATTGAAACAAACCGTGTGGTGGCACTATGCCAGACACACGGTCAACAGTTAAATCGTTTCGTGATCGTGTAGGGGCGGCATAAATACCGCCCGCCGACGCTACCTGCTCCGATTACTCGAAGCGCAGCGTAGTGACCGAGTCGCCTTCCAGCGGAATCGAGGTGATGCGGTCGCCCATCTTCACCTCGACAATCCGGGTCGGACCGCTGTTGGTGATGACGAGCACTTTCTCGCTCTTGTCCGTGACCTTCTTGCCGAACATATCAACGGCAATCGGGTTTTCGAACGCAACGTGCTCCAGGTCTTTGGCAGCGCCTTCAGACCCGATGCGAACGGCATCGCGCTTCACGAACTTGGAGAACTGCGCAATCGCGAAGTACTGACCGCTCGGCGTAATTTCCTTCGTGTCGCCGTGAATGGTCACGAGACCACCGCACGGGAAGGGACCGATGTTCGGCTTGCCTTCGTGGTCGAGCGCGAAGTTCCACGCAGTGATGCCGCGGCACCAGTTGCGCAGATTGCCGGTGAACGTGCGAGACCACTTCGACCAGTCGGTGCCGTAGTCCTTGTTCGTCACGTCCGGACCGCCTTCGGTCCAGTAGCAGTCGACTGACGGGAAAGCGTCGTGCACAGTCGACATGCGATGAGCATCGCCCACGTAGCCGTGCCACGCGATCGCCGTGCAGTACTTGCGCACTTCCGGATCCTCCAGAGTCGCAATCGCGCGGCCCCAGAGATTGTAGTTGTGGTCGATCATCCACACCTGAGTGTCCATCTTCGCGTCACGCAGAGCGGGACCGAGATGCCACTTCACGAAGTCGACTTCGTATTCCTGCGGCCACAAGCAAGCGGGCATGCGACCGTCCTGGTCGGTGTCCACTTCGTTGTTGACAGTGACAGCCTGAATCGGCACACCGTATTTCTTGTAGGCGTCGAGGAAGCGCACGAAGTACTTGGCGTACGACGGCATGTACTGCCGCTGCATGTTGCCGCCGAGCATCGACTTGTTCGACTTCATCCAGCCGGGAGGGCTCCACGGCGAGGCGAAGAGGAAGATGTCCGGGTTCACCTTGCGCGCCTCTTCCACCATCGGAAGAATCCACTTGGTGTCGTGCGCGATGGAGAACTTTTTCAGCTCCGGATCAGGCGTGTCGCTGTCACAGTAGCTGTACTCATGGGTCGCGTAGTCGCTGGCGCCCATGCAGACGCGGTTGACGTTCAGCCCGAGCTGCGTCGGGTGAAACAGGTCATGGAACAGCTTGGCGCGGACTTCCGGCTCGAGCTGTTTGAACATGTAGCAAGCCGCATCGGTAAAGGCAGCGCCGAAGCCGAGAATCTTCTGGTACTTCTTGGCGGGCAGCACTTCGATGAGATCGTGATTGACGACGCCCTTGAAAGGACGCCAGGTGAGCGGAGTTGCGTCGGCAAGCCGCTTGGTCGGGCTGGTCACTTGGACCTTGATCTCGCTCTTGAGCAACGCCTGCGCGCGCTCTTGACGCTTGATGGACTCTTGCACTTGTGCGTGCGTAGGTTGGCATTTGTGCATGAGCCACACGATCAACCCGATAACCATGACACCGAAAATCAGTGAAGACATGGCAGGGGATATCCTTCGTTTGTGTCGCGCTTTCTTCTTCGCGACAGGTTGCCCCACGTTGTTTGCTTCATCTCCCGATGGCAGGAAACAACGCTTCAAGGCATTGATGGAGACATTTGTCGAATGCAAGAAGGTTTTCTTCATCTTGCAGATACCCCGTGGGTTCTTGCAGTTTGCACTATTAGAAACAAGCGCAAACTAGAGTGGCAGACGATTGGTGAAGAACAAACACGTCGGAGTAACCGAGCGCAAACACCAAATCATCAACTGCCAAATCTACCAAGTCTCGCTCACCGACTCAAACCTAGTCCGCTCCGCAGTAGCTTGTAGCTACTGATACTGCTAAGCAGTACGAGAAGTGGCTTGATTCGAGCTAGGAGAAAGAGAGCAAAAACATAAAACGGGGAAGAGTAATAACTTACTCGCCTGAAACACGCGTATTCGCGCGCGCGCCCGATCTTTTCATTGCTTCACACAGTCAAAGAAAGATGAAATGAGATCGCGAGAACACTGTCTCTGTCATGATCTCTTATCCACTTGACAGTTTACATTCAACCATTGGCGCAACTCACACAGGAACAAACAACCGCAAAACAAGCGGACTATGCGCCCTTCAACAAACGCGATAACTAGTTCAGCTTGACATCAACACAGCAAAATGAGTACGGGCGGCACAAGTGCCGCCCTGCCAGGGAGCCGCATGCGGTTCCACTACGGATTGGTTATTGCATTCCGTTGAACCGATCGCTTACTGCATTCCGTTGACTGGAATGACGCGGGCGTTGTTGCGCGCGAGTCTTTGGTATTCGCGGTCATCAGAGGCCGAGAGTTTTTTATTGCCTGATTTGAAATAGCAGACAGAGCGCAGTCGCAGTGCATTCATATTTTTCGGGTCAGAACCGAGAACAGTCGTCGCATCAGCAACGGCTTTCTTGTATTCCTGTGCAATCGCATAACCACTGGCACGCATGTACAAATAATCAATGTTCTTCGGATCGAGACTTACGGCTTTCTCTGCATCTTTCAACGCATCATCGAACTTTCTTGCTTGCCCCTCGTACTTTCCGCGTGCGTAGAAGAGTGCCGGGTCGCTAGGTTTCAGCTCGATGGCCTTGTTCAGATCTTCAATCGCGTCTTCTGCTTTGTTTAAAACACTGTTGATATCACCGCGCAATTGCCAGGCGTAGTAATTGTTTTTATCAAGTGCGATGGCTTTGTCAATTTCGACGAGCGACTCTGGAAGCTTGCCTTCGGTCCGGAGTTTGTATGCGGCATCGACGAACTTCATGCCTTCTTTGCGTTGCTCTGGTCCACTGGCACCGCCAGTTGATGCTGAATCCGTAGTGCTTCCACCACCACCACCAGAACTACATGCTGTGATGGAAAGTGCAACACCAGCAAACAAAATCGACCGCAGCAAACTACCTTGCATTTTTTGAAACTCCTACTCGGTAGATGCGATTTTAGCGCCATTTCATCGGCGCTGCTTTTGTGCGAAACAGCACCACGCAACCACTTGACATCAAGCACTGGAAAAGGCATCTAACAGCCACATTTGAATAAGAAGCAATGCTCGCGCTGCCTAGCGTTTCTTGACAACAGGAGGTTTGCTTTCTGATTTTTCTCGCTGTTTTGGCTCCAAGTATTGTTGCTGGAGAACACCGATCTCTCATGTGCCGCAACCAGTAAGAGCTTCCGCTCCTGTGAGCAAGCTAATTGAAAGATGTAAAGCATCACTGTAACAGCTCTATTTACAAGTACTTTGGGTCATTTTCTGTCAGAAAAGTAAGTGACTCCTTCTTCTCTGCACCCAGACCGAATTCCCAGACTCCTAACCCTTTAGCTCTACTTCCGCGCGAAGTCGCACACATGTTCTCGTGTGGTGGGTCTGCATGTCTTGTGGTTTTGGTGAAACGAAGCCGGAGTTACGAAATCTCTAACAGCGCGATTAGCAATCGCCTGAACAGGAGTACACACATGAAAAGACTGCTGAACACAATTCCGCTGCTCTTGCTGATGTTCTTCGCACTGGTTGGAACCGCTGCCGCTCAAACGAGCTGGCTGCCAACCTACAATGCAGGACAAACGGTCTATATCGCTCCCGGCGTGGATGCGTCCTTCGAGGGCACATACGCAACGCAGGCGTTCAAGACCGAAATCGGAAATGCAGCAAGAGTCCACAATCTCGACGTGTATGTCATCATCACGGCTTCGGGCGACGATGCCGGCAGTGATGCACGTCAGGCAGGACCGGTTCTGGTGCGCAATCTCTGGACCAGATGGACCGCCGATGTCGCGTTCAAGTCCGACCGCGCCGTCATCGTCCTCATGACCGGAGATAGGCACACGCTCACTTCCGTTGGTGTTCGCGCCGGTGGTTATCTCAATAACCTCGGCATCATGCGCGCCACGATGAATGATCCGAACGGGCCCGTCATGCCTGTTCTTCGCTCCTACCTCGCAAGCGATCCGGCATCCGTTCCGGTGCGCATCGTCAACAACCTCAACGCAATCGTCACCTCCAAAGTTTATCCGCCTGCCAATTCCGGCGGCGGCAATCAGCCGACTTCCGGCACCACCGAAGGAGACAATTCCATGGGCATCGGCACTACTCTGCTGATCATTGCGGGCGGCGTCATTGCCGTCGCGCTCCTCGCACGGCTCATCTTCCCGCCGCGCCGTCCGTCCTCGACCTACACGCCTCCGGCTCGCCCGACCACGCGCAAGCCCGGCAGCGGCTTCGAAGGACGCCTCAGCGACAGCCGTCGCAACCGCACTGGCGGCACCGCCGGTGGTGTCGACGCACCGGATGGCGATGACGACAACCGTCGTCGTGGCGACAACGATGGCATCAACACTGCTGCGGCTGCCGGCGCCGGCGTCGTTGCTGGTGTTCTGCTTTCCGAGACCATTCGTCGCAATGACGACGAACCGCGTCGCGACTCCGGCTCCAGCTCCAGCGACAGCGGCTACGTGCCTCCGGTCGCTCCGAGCTGCAGCACTCCCAGCACGCCGTCTTGCAGCTCCTCGTCCAGCTCCGGCTCTTCTTGCAGCTCCAGCTCAGGCTCGTCCTGCAGCAGCGGCGGCAGCAGCTGTGGTGGCGGCGGTGGTGGCGGTTGCGGCGGCGGCGGCTAATCGAATTTCCACACATTTGCACGCGGTTCGCCTGAATCGCTGATTGCAACAGTAAAGAGGAGAATTCGAATTGGCTGCCTACTTCCCTGATTGCGCTGCCGCGACGGCACGCACAACTCCGAGTAAAGTCGCTGATATAGCCTCACTTCGCCGGCAAATCTTAGAATTTCGCATCGACAAACAGGGTGCTCCGTACCCTTTCTCGATGCGTTTGGCGGATGAGCAGGACTGGTCCATCGAATTCGCGCAGCAGGCGATTGAAGAGTACAAGCGCTTCATCTTCCTGGCTGCGGTTTGCGACCACCCTGTCACTCCGTCCTTCGTGGTTGATGAAGTGTGGCACACGCACCTCATCTTCACTCGCTCGTATTGGGAAGAGCTTGGCGACGTCGTCGGCAAGCTCATTCACCATGACCCCGGTCAGGGAGAGCCAGGTGATGAGGCGGTTTTCGCCAACCAGTATCTGAAAACGCTGGAGTCTTACCGGAAACACTTCGGTGAGCCGCCCGTTGCAGTCTGGGGTCCGGGAAACCGAAAGAACGTGATCGCCAAAGGACGCAAAGCGCCCTAAGGCACTCGGAGGCGAGCGATCCACACAAGTGGTTTTCTCGCCTCCTACCTTTTCCGAAAGTGAAAATGGAGTGCAAACATGACCGAGTTTCAGAGTTACGTTCTGATCGCAGCCGCGCTGGTCAGCGTTGTTTCGCTGGTGATATTTGTCATCGGCTGGGAACGCAAGCAAGCACGCATCCGCGAAGAATCGCGTCTGGCCGCCGCTCGCCGTGCCACCGCTGCCCGCGAAGCAGCACGTGAAGCCACGCGAGAGGCAACGCGCACGAGGTTTGAGGACCGACTGGCGGAATCGCGCGCACGTGTTGTCCCCACGCCTGTCACTCCGGCTCCCATCAGTCTGAGCAAGGACAAGCCAACGCCGGCACCAGCACCTATGCAGTCCTCGTCCTGGCCGACTTCCACGTCCAGCAAACGCACGCCTCCGCGCAAGCGTCGTGGTGGCAGTGGCAGTCGCGGTCGTCGTTCCGGCGGATCATCCTCGGGTGGCTACTATGGTGGTTCGAGCTGCTCCGGCGGTTCCAGCTGCTCCAGCGGCTCGAGCTGTGGTGGTGGCGGCAGCAGTTGTGGAGGTGGCGGAGGCGACTAAGCAGTCGAACCAAGCTAACTCGAATTGCCTGCTAACCAAATAAATTTTGTGCCGGGCGAGCATCGGTTCGCTCGGCACAATCTTACCTTCCAAGACTCCCACCTCTTCTGCTTCTTCGTTCTTTGTTTTAACCCTACTACTTAATGTCTTACCTAGAACAAAAATAGGGTAATTCATAGGATTTCGCTGAAACACCTGTGTTCTACTCAGGTTTCCCAATCGGAAAAGACTATGAGTAGCTATCCAAAACGCAAATTCAAAGTTCCACAACCGCTTCGAATACTGGCTTTCCTGCTTGCACTCCCGTCTATATTTTCAGTCTCTCTCTCGGTCTTTTATTTAGTTATGACGTTCGCAGACAAGGGTGGTCCCGTTGACCATTATTGGAGCTGTGGTTTTCTAATTAGTGGCATCTTCATTCTGAAAACAGGTGTGTTTGCGATTCCTTTCATACTTCTCTGTTGTTGCTTGCAAGCACCATGGAATGACCTAGACATCTAGTTACAGGTGGTATGAATTTCTCGAGAAATTCATACCACCTGTAAAATGCTAAAAATCTTGGGGTAGACGCAATGCTTCGGACAAAAGCTCTTCGTCAATATTCAAGTTCGTGGACATACAAGGTTCCTTAAGCTACAAATTCACCATATCAAACTCACACAATCCTATGTGAGGCTTGTCACACATTTAGGCGAAACAAATGCTTATTACGAAGAAGATTTTTTACTAACCGTTCTGACTACCTAAAAGCAAACAACCCGTCATCCGCAAGGATGAGACTGTCCTACCAGCTTCTGAGCTATGCTATGAATAATGCATTCATCTTGAGGCAAATGCTCGAGTTCATGTCCCGCAAATTATTGCTAACACTGATGCTATTTGTCCTTCTTTGGACAGGCACACTGTTGCATGATATGGGTGCGCCCGACCAGCTATCTGTTTCTTCAGTTGCACATGCGGCTGCGGCTGACAATTCCCTGTGCACACTTCTGTCTCCCACAGACCCAGATTCCTACCTGGAAGGGCACCTTCACGACGCCGTTGTCGCATCAAGATTAGATCCCAAAGACATAAGCGTACAGCCCCAGACGCCTGCCTGGCATTCGATCGTCAGGGTTACGTTTAACCGACGGCAAATACTTGCTGAAAATAGCAGTCAACGTGGGCCTCCAAAAGCGCAGAAGACAGATCAACCTGCAACCAGACTATACATAATCAATCGGGCGCTGCTGATCTAAAAGGACCAGCGGCTTGTGCGTTTGCTGGAATGCGCGCACGAGTGAGCAATGTTCCTTTTGCTTTAGCGCGGAAAGATTTAGCACGCTTGGCTTAAAGCGTGTCAATGAAGAGTCAGTCTGGAACCTAAAAAATGAAATATAGACTAGTAATTATATTGCTGGTTTTGTGCATCGGTATTGCCGGCTGCTCACGACCAGAGACTCTCGAGAAGCCCGCAGAGACTGCCAAACCGGTCGACCGAATCACATTGTCTCCAGTGGCGATTGAACATTTCGGCTTGAGTGTGGTTACGGTCGGGCAAAGACCTGATATTCAGACGTTCTCCACAACAGGCACGATCAAAGCTGATGAGAATCGTGTATTTCACATCAATTCTTTGTCTGGCGGGCGAGTCATTAGTGACAAGGTGATGCTCGGCGACATCATTCATCCCGGTCAGACGCTGGCGATCGTTCAAAACTTGGATGTGGCAAAGGTATACGGGGACTTCATTCACCAGTCACACCAGAATCAAATCGAGACCGAGCTGTCTCAGACTCGCCTTGCGCTTGCCAAGAAAAACTACGACCGTATTCGAGGGTTGTATGAAGAGAAAATCGCTGCCGAGAAGGACTACATAAAGGCTGAATCAGACAAAAAACTAGAAGAAGAAACGCTCAGAGGTTTGAAAGAACACGCAATTCACATTCGTGAAGAAGCCCGGTCAATGCTGGCAGCCTACGGAGTCAAGCTCGGCGATACGAGCGTGGCGCACATTGAGAGCAGCAGCCCGATCACCACACCGCGAGGTGGAGTGATCATCAAAAAGACCGTGACGGTAGGAGATGTCGTCTCCAATATAGAACCGCTGTACGTGGTTGGAGATTTGAGCCATGTCTGGCTTGATATCAATGTTTATGACAAACAAATTCAGAGCATCAAGGAAGGCGATTCAGTCACGTTTACAACCGATGGAATTCCCGGGCGCGTGCTCAGAAGTAGGTTGAGCTACATCAAGCCGTCTTCAGAAGATAGCAGTGGAACTTACGTCGCCCGAGCAGTGCTCGACAATCCACATATGGACTTGAAACCAGGCATGGTGGGGCAGGTAAGAATAGAGCAGCACCGGGCAGAACAGTTGGCATATATTCCTGAAGACGCGCTTCAGAAGTATGGCAAAGAACAATTCGTTTTCCTGGTCGAGCCCGATGGCTCTTTCAAAAAACAGGTGGTCGAACCAGCTAAGGAGCTTGAAGACGGCTATCTGATTGCACATGGAATTAAGCCTGGGCAGTTAATCGTCGCCAAAGGCAGTTTCACACTGAAAGCTGAAATGCTCAAAGGCACGATGGCAGGTGAACGCTGATGGAGAGTTTTTTCGCCAACTTAGTCAAACATCGTTTACCTGTTTGCATTTTCTTCTTGTTCGTATTGGCTGGAGGGATTCAAGCTCTTGTCACTCTGCCGATTGATGCTTTTCCAGATTTAGCCAACAACCAGGTGCAAATCCTTACGGATGCCCCAGGAATGGCACCTCTTGAAGCTGAGCAACTGGTGACTATACCCATTGAATCAATCATGAACGGCTTGCCTTATGTCACTCAAGTACGATCATTGTCCAAGTTTGGACTATCTGTCGTTTCCGTCGTCTTTGAGGACAAAGTCAACATTTACTTCGCGCGTCAACTGGTGTTCGAAAGACTGCAATCAGCCCGCGCACGCCTGCCTAAGGGCATCGATCCGCAGCTCGGTCCGGTGGCAACGGCGATGGGAGAAATCTATCACTATGTTGTCGAAGGCAAGTCATACAGCCTGACAGATTTGAAAACCCTGCAAGACTGGCAGATCAAGTATCAGCTGCGATCGGTGCCGGGAATTGCAGAAGTAAATACATTTGGAGGCGAAACACAGGAATACATCGTTACCATCTCTCCAATCAAGCTACAGCAATATAGTCTGACAGTGCAAGACGTTTTTGAAGCGCTAAGAAAAAACAATGACAATTTCGGAGCCGGCATCATCAATCATGATGCCGAACAGTACACAGTGCGCGGAACAGGACGGGTGCGCGGAATAGCCGATATTGAGAATATTATCGTCAAGTCCCATAATGGTGTGCCTATTTTTGTACGCACCATCGGCAGTGTCAATATAGGCACTGCTCCCAGACAGGGTGCTGCAACCATGAGCGGCGCGGGAGAAGTGGTAACAGGCATCGTAATGATGCTCAAAGGAGAAAACAGTCGTGAAGTAATTGAGCGTGTCAAAGAGCGCATAGAGCAAATCAAGTCGACATTGCCAGAAGGTATAACGCTCAAGCCGTTTTACGATCAATCAATCCTGGTTGAAGAGACCATTCATACAGTTGGAACCAACCTGATTGAAGGCGGCGCCCTGGTAATTCTCGTCCTCTTGCTTATGCTCGGCAATTTGCGCGCGGCCCTGATTGTCGCGGCTGCGATTCCGATTTCAATGATGTTTTCATTCATGGGCATGAAGGAACTAGGCATCACAGCGAACATTATGAGTTTGGGCGCCGTCGATTTCGGAATGATCGTCGACGGCTCAATTGTCATGGTTGAAAACTGTCTGCGCCGATTGGCTCACAATCCAGATCAAGAATTCAGTAATCTGCAAATCATTCAGGAATCGGTGCGTGAAATGGCTAGACCGATCTTGTTTGGTGTCTTGATTATCACCATTGTTTATATGCCTATCCTGACGCTGGAAGGCATGGAATACAAAATGTTTTCGCCAATGGTTTTTACGGTCTGCTTTGCTCTACTTGGCTCACTGATAATTGCCCTCACGCTCACGCCTGTGCTTTGCTCGCTATTGCTGCGAGGCAAGGTAAAGGAGTGGGAGAGTTTTATCATCAATGCCATTAAACGCCCCTATCTTTCCAGTCTTGATTGGTGCCTGCGCAATCGGCGTCTCACCATGATGGTGGCAATTGCCATGCTGGTTATCACCATGATTACGCTTCCGCTTTTGGGCACTGAATTCGTGCCTAGACTGGAGGAAGGAAACATAATTATCGAAACGCGTAACTTGCCCAGCATTTCACTTCCAGAGGCAGTAAAAGTTTCCAACATTATTGAGCAGGCTATAGAAGATGTTCCTGAGATCAAAACTGTAGTTTGCCGAACAGGAAGGCCAGATCTGGCAACAGATCCAATGAGTGTCAATCAAACTGATGCTTATGTAATTCTCCAACCTCGAGAGAAATGGCGTCCGGCAATGACCAAGGAAAAGCTTGTAGATGAACTGAGAAGTCGTCTAAAAAAACAGGTACCCGGTGGAAATTTCAGCTTTACCCAACTCATAGCCATGCGCGTTGACGAACTCGTCTCCGGAGTGCGTTCGGATGTAGCGGTAAAAATATTTGGTGATGACCTCGACACCCTGGCTGACCTAGCCACTGCCGTAGAGAAAGTCCTTCAGACTGTCAAAGGAGAAACGGACCTACAAGTAGAAAAATTGACTGGCAGTGGCCAATTACTAATCACACCCGATCGTGACCGCATGGCTCGATACGCCGTCAATGTTAACGAAATTCAGACAGTTGTACAGACTGCAATAATGGGCATGCCTGTCTCGGAGGTACTGGAAGGCCGCAAGCGGTTTGATTTGAGAGTGAAGTTTCCGGAAGGGAGCAACATTGATCCTAAAGCGGTGCAAAATCTGATCGTGCAAAACTCTGCTGGTAAGCGCTTGCCACTTTCTCAAGTAGCAAATATAGAAGTCAACGAAGGTGTCAATGTAATAAATCGAGAGTTCGCACAGCGGCGCATTGTCGTGCAATGCAATGTGCGCAATCGCGACGTTGGGTCTTTTGTACAAGAAGCCCAGCGCAAGCTGGTTTCGCTCAAATTGCCTCCAGGATATTACATGCAGTGGAGCGGTCAATTCGAGAATCAACAGAGGGCAATGAAAAAACTCACTCTGGTGGTGCCGCTTTCAATCTTGATAATTTTTCTCTTGCTTACAATCACCTTTGCTTCAATCAAGCATGCTCTCTTGGTCTTACTAAATGTGCCTTTCGCTTTGATCGGAGGAGTGGTGGCCTTGTGGGTGCGTGGCATGTATCTCAGCGTGCCGGCTTGCATCGGCTTCGTCGCCCTTTTTGGCGTGGCGGTATTGAATGGGCTTGTTCTTGTCTCCTATATAAACCGATTGATTGAAGACGGCATGCAGCCCGATTCAGCTATTCGCCGCGCCTGCGAAGTGCGATTGAGACCGGTTCTTATGACAGCAATGGTGGCATCTCTCGGCTTCTTTCCAATGGCGCTCTCGACCAGCTCCGGAGCGGAAGTTCAAAAGCCTCTGGCAACTGTAGTTATTGGTGGCATCGTCACCTCCACCCTTCTCACTCTACTCGTGTTGCCAGCCATATACAGTTGGCTGGCAAAGTACTCAAAAGGCGCAAAAATAAGCGAACAGCCATAATCAGCAGCGACGGAGAACTGCCTCTTCTGCGTTTATTTTTGTGCTGCGCTTCTGTTTCTCGCAACCGCCATGCAATACCCTAAACATGTAGTTACAAGTGGTCTGATTTTCTCAAGAAATTCAGACCACCTGCCACCTGCCTAAAAAAATCTATTTACAAGCCAAAATCTTACTATTTTCGATAATATAGTCACAGGCAAAAAGCAAAACCTCTAAAGGCAGATTGCGCCTCCAGAGGTTGTGCTTCATGGACCTTAACTCGTTAGACGCAACGTCTACTGGTGTCGTTTACTTCCAATCAACACTGCGCATGAGCAGTGTGACGAGAAAGGCGAAGACGCCGAGCAACGAGAGACCCGACATCCAGAGGCAAACCTGCTGGTACGAATCACCCGAGAACGCGAGAAGTGCAACAATGCCGACCGTGCTGCCGAGAAAACTCCAGCGGGCTGCAGTCGGGTAGTGCACCTTGCAGAGATTGGCACCAATGAGAGTGCCGTACAGCGTCGCAGTGAAGATGGTCGTTGCGGCTGTGAAGATGATCAGAAGAATAGTGAAAACACCCATCGATAAACTTCCTCTATTGGGTGATTTGCAGTATGCGCAAGTCAAAGAAGAGAACGGGCGGACCCGTTCTCCCCAATGACCAGACGCGGCTCTTTGGTTCAGTCGCGCTGCGGATCGTCTTCCGTCAGGAAGACGTGCAGCGACCCTCCACCGCCGGCACTGCCGGGCTTGTAGAAGACCTTGGCGATGATTTTGCCTGCGTCACCTTCGGCGTCGTACAGACGCTTCTGGAAGGGGCTGACGTCGCTCGGACGCAAGTCCCAGGATTGCGGCACTTCCAGCCTGTGGAAGTTGTAATCGCCTTCGCCGGTTTGCACGGCGCCAAGCTCGATGAGCTTCTCCCAGCCGCCCTGATTGGCGCGCTTGGGCAGATAGAAGATCTTGCGACCGGGGGCCGCGGCGGAATTTTTTGCGGTTTCCATCAAGTGTCCTTAAAAACGTTGGGACTGGAGCGCGGTGAGGCGCTCCGCTGATGATGTGCAAGAGGTGGATACCGAACCATAGGCACCCACCTCTGACACGTTCCTCAAGCAAACGCACACGCGCCTGCGCGACAACAAGACGTTTCTACCAGCGCCTTGTTATCCGGGAATAGGCTGCTCGACTAGAGCTTGACCTTGCCCGTGAGGATGTCCTTGTACATCACCCAGTCGCCCATGAGGCTGTACAGCGGGTGATTGAAGGTTGCAGGCTTGTTCTTCTCGAAGAAGAAGTGACCGAACCAGGCGAAGCCATAGCCCGCCAGAGGAACAGCCGCAAGCCACAGCCACTGCTGAGTGACCAGTGCGAAAAGCACCAGACCAATCACCAGCGTGCTGCCAACGAAGTGCAGGCGCCGATTGACTCGGTCCTGGTGTTCGCTGAGGTAGAAAGGATAGAACTCTGAGAAGCTGTTGAAACGCTTCTTTTCCATGGGATTTAACTCCCCAGTTTATAGGCTGGGAATGCGCGAAGAGAAAACACGCACACTCCCATCAGCGCCAAAAACGTCGTGCACAATGCACAACGACTGATCCGCCTCGGCCGCAGTTCAGGACACATTCACTTCGAACGCAGCTCAAAGATTCAGAGACTAGCCTGAAACTTCAAGGACGAACAACGCGTGTGTTCTTTTTGGCAGGCTTGCGCTGCTGAGGAAGTATCCGGTACGGCGGAGCAAAGTCACTGCCCGTGCGCCTTCCAGCAATCCATCGCAGCTGATATACCGTAAGGGGATCCGACGCGCCACCAGTAAGGAGATGCGGAAGCACCTCGAGAATGGCATGCGCTGCGGGGTCACGGTAGTAGTCGATATCAATCTCGACCTTGACGCAAACGACGCCGTCAATCGTGACGATATCGTTTTCGTAAAAGGTCACCTGCATGTTCGCTTCGCCGTACCGCCTCTCACGGAAGCTCGATGTCGAGCCGGGGTGAAAGACGAATGATCCCGGGTCAGCGTGCCATGTTCCGCGTTTCACCTCACCGTCCAACTCTTCCTTGAGACGCTTGTCGGCGTAGCCGAAGAAGTGACTCTTGGTTGGCTTGTCCGGGCTCTTCGCATCAAAGGTGATGCGGCGCACAAAAGGAAGCAGCGGGCTACCTGAGGCGAGCTTGGACTCGGAAAGAGCGGTGCTGATGTTGAGAATGCAGAGGGCGGTGAGCGGGTCGTTCTTCATCAAAGCGTTCCAACGCGCCTCGGCAAACGCTTCCGTATCTCCCGACAAGAGCAGGAAATAGATAGGTGAGTTGGCTGCCTTGAGCACGGCGAAAGACGCTTCGCTGAAATCGACTGAGTACTTTGAAGGCAGAAGCATCAAGTCGAGAGTCGGAGTTTCCTCCGGCTTGTTGCTGATTTTGACCGGCGTGAAGCCAGCCTGCTTGTAGCCATCGGTCCAGACGATGATGGTGTAGTTGTCGCCGAAATTGTCGTGAAACGGCAGCCCATCAAAACGAATCGATGGACCATCGTAATAACGATCAACGACAAACTTCTGATTGCCGTCGATAATGCGCACGAGAAGCTTGGTCCCGGGCGGCACCAGGCGGCGGTTTCCGTCGAACACATTGAGAACGACGCTGCCGGTCTGGTTGACGTTAGGCGGTGCCACTGTGCTCGTCTTGCCGCGCAGGTAGTCGAGACCAGTGATAGCTAACGTGATGAGAGCCGACGAGTTAAAGGCAAAAAGAAAAAGCGTTCCAGTGATGCCAGTGGCAACCAGAGTGCGCTTCAACGATTTCTTGTTCATCAACTTACTGCTCCCAGCGGCCACAAAGGCATCGCACCGGAAGTCAGCCTCCAAGAAAGACGCCGCCCGGCAGCCGAAGTGAGCCCATGATAGCATCGCAAAACGCGCGGACGCGTTTCACAAAAACTGCCACGAACCCACTCCAACTGCCGAGCGGGCTTTCAAAAGAGCGTGTCAATTTGCAACTGCACGCTCGTCTTAGTGGTCGCGAGCTGCGACCAGAATTTGTGCGGGCGCCTGTGATGCGCAACCACAAAGCACTCCCTTACGGCTGCCGATTAAGGATAGCCGTAGTAATAGGGAGGCGGTGTCGCCGTCTTCTTCGGCGGAGCCGGAATCGGGTCTTCGACAGGGCGCACGAGATACGAGCCGGGGAAGTTCTCGCGAACATTGTCCGTCGGCGCGTACGTCTTCGTGCTCACGACGTCGCCGTCGTTGTTCTTCTCTTCCACCTTCGCAACCGAACCATCGGGGTAGAAGGTCTTGCGAGTGCCGCTCCAGTAACTGCCGGGTGGCTTGGGAATCCACACACCGTTGGGCGTAGTGCCGTCGCCCGCGAAAGTGATTTCGCGCTTGGTCTTGCCTGCGCCATCGAGCTCTTCCACCGAGCGCAGAAGATAAGTGCGAACGGACTTGCCGGTCGCGCTATCTACCTTCGTCTCGACGCGATAGCTCTGCTTCAGAACAGGCTTGCCTTTGGCATCGTACTGCACCCAAACCATGCTGCCGGAGGAGTAGATGGTCTCTCCATACGACAGACGCTTGGTGCCATCCTGCCGATAGTAGTCGGCATTGATGGAGTAGGTCGACCATTCCACTTTGCGGGCGATACTGACACCGTCCGGGTAGTAGTAGGTCGCTGTGGTGTTCTCCCAGTAGTTGGGGGAAACAACGATTTGCGACTCGGTCTTGCCGTCGGCGAAGTAGGTCGTGATGATCATCTTGCCGGTGGAATCCACCTGCGTGAAGCTCTTCATCGAACCATCTTCGCGATAAACCTGCTCGAGCAGCGGTTTGCCGGTTGCAGAAACCAGCTGATGGCGCTCGAGTTTGGTACCGTCGGCGAAGTACATGTCGATCTGATACGTGCCGTCCCGCAGGCGCTTGCCTTCACGCTCGCGCGTGCCATCCTTACGGAAGGTGCGGTCGGACAAGAAGTTGGCGCCATCTTCAGTGCGCAGCGAGCCGCTTTTCAGCTGGCGCTGGGCGAAGCCCTCGACGGCAGGCCAGTATTCCGTGGTTTCACGGATGGTGCCATTGGGGCGATAGAAGATGTAGCCGGTCACGCCGTTCTTGTACTCGATCTGTTCCTCAATGGGAATTCTCGAGTCCTTGTCCGGATACGTGATGTAGCGAATGTCTTCCTGGGTCGACGCCGGCGGCGCATGTACGCGCACTGCCGTCTTGCCCGGGAAAGGCACTGACCAGTCCTGTGGCAGGCTGGTATACACGAATGTGCCGATCGCGAAAACCGCGACCAACACACCCAGTATCGTCAGAATTCGTTTCATTGGATAACTCCAGGTCGGGCGTCCACCTTGGACGTCCGGTGTTGGGTAGTCGCGGGCAGCAAACGGGAAATCTGCGCAGCAAATCTCCCTAAAAAGGACAAAAACCACGTAGGGACGGCATAATTGCCGCCCCTACATGGGTGCTAAGAACACCTGTGGTTTCGTCCGGTTCTCCGAAGTCCGCGCCAACCAACTTGCATTGGAGCCGGAGCCTCGAAGAATCAGTGCATGTCTTCGCCGCTGTACTGATACGGCTGCGCTTCCACTTTCGTGAGAAGCGGGCGCGGGTCATCGAACGGCTTGTCCTGCGCGTAGCGCTTCAGGAGAGCGACGTCATCAGCAGGCATCTTCACGCCCGGCTGACGGTCGGCATCTTTGGCATGAGCTGCGTTGTACTCCTTGGACTTCTCGTCCGAGCCAACCCAACCCACTTCCTTCAGCGTGCCGTCGGGGTTGTACATGCGGTCGTGCGTGTTGACGCCGTCGTTGTACATGTACACGCGGTTGACGGTGCCCGTGGTGCCATCGAAGAAGAACTTGCGATGGACCTTGCCGTCAGCACCGACCACCTCAAGACCGCTGAGCACATAGCTCTCGGGCTTGCCGGTGGCGCTGTCCGCGGGAATCACCTTGTACGTAGCCTTGCTGCCGGTAGTGTAGGCCTGTTCGACCACACCGCCGGGACCAAAGTGACCGGTGCCGGGCACGAGGTCGGTGACAGACATGCTGCCGCTCGACCATTCGCGCTTGCTGACTGCCTCTCCGTCTTCGCGGAAGTAGACTGCCGTGACGCTGTTGGCGGTGTTGTTGACCACCATGCGCCGCGTCACGCCATCGGCTTGGAAGAACTCGATCACTTGCTCGTACGGCTTGATGATTCCCACCGACAGGAGCGTCCCGTCTTCACGGAAGCTCTTGCTGTGCAGGAAACCGTCGGCTTCACGCTGTGAGGTAGCGATCAGACGAGCGCCGCCTTCAGCGAATTGCTGCTCTGAGAGCAAGTCCCCATTGCGCGCAAAAAGTTGGCTGAAGCTAAGAGTCAGCCCGTCTTTGTGAAAGACGAGATTCTGGAAGCTCCCGTCGGGAAGCCTCTTTCCTACAACTTCATGCGTGCCGTCGGGACGGTACGTCTCGGTCGACGTTACTTCTTTGCCGTCGGCAGAGAAGGTGATGAACGACTTGAGCTGGCGGCCTGCGGTGTTGAACTCGTACGGCTGCGAGGAGGGAAACTTGAGCGAGCCGTCCTCATTGAGCGCAGGCTTGTCGCCAGGCTTGGCAGGAACGGGGAAGAACTCCTTCACCTCGCGCATATAGCCCTGGTGAGAGAACGTGCGATAAATGGTGACGCCGTTCTTGAGTTCGACGCGCTCATTCATCTTCGTCTTGCCGTCCGGCCAGAACGTGGTATAGCGGATATCCTCGTTGGCTTTCGAAGGCTTGAGCGCGATGTGCACCTGACCTTTCTGAGGGAAGGGCGAGGTGATCGGCTCGGGCGTGCTGCGCAGAACTCCGAAAAGCACGGCGCCGGCAACGAGAATCAGGGCGATCACAACCGTCTTGCGGCTGAACCAACCAGTTTTATTTTCATGTTCCATGTCAGTAAACACTGCTGGCAGTTGTCACCACCGGCAGTGCATTCTCCTTTTCTAGCAAGTGCAGGAGCTATTCGCAGATCCTTTTGATCGGCGTTCGCTGCTGCTGGGACTGGAAAGAGATGAGTCGCGTTTTTGACGCTCCTCGGTAACTAACTGCTTGAGCGCTCTCAAGCGTTTTTGAGCGCGCTCGAAAGAGAAAGGGCGACTGCGCAGCTTTCACCTCTTACAAGGTTTCGACAACGCAGCCACCCCTCTCGAGTTTCGCAAAAGCGCCTTGCAGCGCCTCTGCATGCAGATTTGCTCCCGCTCGGGCTTACGGCTTACGCCTCAGCCTTACGCCTCGGGAGCCTCTTCACCCTCAGGCTTGCCGTCGGCAGCACCGTCAGCAGCCGGATTGGCGGCGGGCTTGTGAAGAGTGTTCACCTCGCCACCGTCATCGTCGTGCGAGCTGTGCACGCAGGAAACATGCTTGCTACCGGCGTCCGCGACGACAGGCGCCTGATTGCGCCGTTCGCGGATGGTATTGAGCATGGCCAGCGCGTTCTTCTCGATCATCGGCACCGCGTGCAGCTTGGCACGCCGACCGGCACCGACCGAACCCCAGTAAGCCAGGGCGGCGGCAGCGGCGACGTACGTCGCATAGACATCGCCGAGCTCGGCGGGGATGTCCGACCGACCCTGCATGAGGATTTCGGCCAGCTTGTCCACCTTCGCCTGACGCTTGCGGTCCCAGTTGAGGATGTCGCCGGTGGCAACATCACCCAGGGACTTCAGCGGCGTGCGAATGAGCGCCTTGGCGATCACCGGAGCGACGGCCTTGATGTCGTCCACCGGAATCTCGATGACGAGCTTGCTCTTGCCGGAAGCATCGAACCACTTGATCAGCTTAGGAAGCGGATCGCCGGCGGCGATGTCGGCAAGCGTGCGGCACTCGTCGCCCTCGGCCTTGAAGCCGATTTCGTCGAGCGCGGCAGCAACGATGTGCGCGCGGATGTAATCCGGCGGGTGCGGGAAGAATTCGAGCGCGACAGCCCCCGTCTTCTCATCCGGCACCAGCTCGAAGTAAGAAGCGCTGCGCAGCAGACGCGGCGTGCTTTCCACCGTGCGCCCCTTGGCGTTGAACGCCGAGAAGCTGAGAATGACGAGATAGAGGAACGCGACGCCGGTGAGCAGAACGCCACCGGAGATGTCCGCGTCGATTTCAGGCGTGGTGTCGGCGATCATCTTGACCATAAGGTCGATCGTCTTCACCTTCTGACGCCCGAGCTTGATGAACTCCTGAGAGAACTTCAGCTCGCCCTTCTCGTAGGCTTCCACGATGGCTTTCGCCACCGCTTCGCGCACGTCGTCCTCGAGACCGACCACGTCGTGGAACACGTCGTGACGGAACTCGTGAGCGTAGAGGGGCAGCATCAGCGTGATGATGTTGCGCTCATCCATCGGCACTTCGATGGCATGTGCGCCAATCGGACCCTTGGCGGGCAGAGTAGCCGGGCCGAGATGACCGAAGCGCGCCACGAAGACGTTGCCGACCTGGAAGACAGTCGTGTGGACGTTCGCCTTCTTGCCGTGAGCGTCACCATCCAGAGCTTCACCGCGGAAGAGCTGGTAGCTCTCCTCGACGAGCTGACGAACAGCGCCGAGCTGCTCGTACATCTGGTCGCGATGCTGAGCGAAAGCATCGGTCCAGATACGCAGGACAGTGAGGATTTGCGCCAGCTCTTCGTCGAGCACCTGGACGGCGACCTGCAGAAGCATCTGCTCGGCAACGTCGGGGTTCTGCGCGGCGATCACCGTAAGAACGCGCGGCAGCGCATCCTTATAGAGAACGCGCAGCTGCAGAAGCTGACCGTTCAGGCTTTCGATGGCGGGCTGGAACCGCTCTTCCATGTGCAGGCGCGCCCAGTTGACGGCACCGGACAGAGGGTCGAAACGGTCGGCGATGATGGCGTCGAAACGCCCCTCATCCATGATTTCGCGCAGCGCCTGCGCGGCGGTGAACAGCGTGGCGCCGTTCGCCTTGCCCGAGTCGATGGGACGGGGCAGAAGCGGCACGGGAACCGCGCCTTCGGTGGGCATGCCAGGCACGAACGTGTGCTCGTACTTGACCGTCACCTTGCGGACTTTGGGAAGGGAGCGCCGGCCGTCGTGCGTTACAACGGTGAGCTTCTTCTCAGAAGTATGCACACTCGCGCGTGCTTTCTCGCCGCTATCAACGGTGCCGTCGCTCCCCTCGGTAGGGTTTTGGGAGTCATCCGTTTCCTCGATCTCGACCGGCTTGGACAGCCGATTGAGAGCGCGAATGACGAGTTCCTGCACGGGCGGGAACTTGAAGTTCTCGTCACCAGTGCCCGGAACAACGACCATGTGGTTGCGGCAGCAGTCCCCGGATGGGACATGCATGTGCGTGTGCCGGTGTCCACGTGGCTTGAGATCAAGTCTGATTTGCTTAGACTTCATTTTGTTGGGCTCCTATTGTTGGTCGAAGGCGCCCGAGTCGCTGAGCTCCGCACATACAGGGCGACAACGTGCCGCCTGTCCCCATGCAGAACCATCAACTTGCGCCATATTCGGAGCAGTACGAAAGTGGGTCGGCGCAGCTAACACTGCGCAATACCCGTATCGGACTATGCGAAACACCGCTTTAGTTGCAGTGCTTCAACATTTCGTCGCAGCAAAACTGCGACTTTCGTCAATCGAAGACCGCACCATATGTAGTGTCACCACATAAAGCGCGTTTCTCGACTGGAGAAAACCGAGTCAGCCGGGGGCTGCTCAAAACCCTGTAAAAAAGCCTGTAGGGGTTGCGCATGCGCAACCCTGAACAGGGAGCCGCGTGCGGCTCCCCTACGAAGAATTTCCACAGAACTTTGAGCAACCCCCGACCGTTAGATATCCGTATTAGCCAAACCCCAAGGGGCTCGCATCTCCATCTAGAAGATGCGAACTCCCCTCGGAGCTGACGTTCCAGGTCTATCTAAGACGCTCGGCGGCGCCTTGATTTATGAGGGCGATGCAGAGCACCGCCCTTTCACTTAGCGCGCGATCGTGCGGCCGTTGCCGTCGTACTGACGCAGCACCGGCGTATCGAGCGTGCCCTCGAGCTGCTTGAATTCGCCCTTCACCACCAGGTCCGCCAGCTTGTTGGCCGTGCGGATGTACTTGCGGTAGGTCTTGCCGTCGGCCTTCACAGCCTTGCCGGTGATCTGCGCACGCAGATCCATGCACAGCAGGTCGGCAGCCAGCTTCGTGCCCTCATCACCCTTGGCGTGCGCGTGAAGCGCCGTCACGAGGATGGTGACCGCCTGCTGGATCGGCATCGACAGGACGTCGACCATGAGCTCCTGCTCGTCCTGAAGCTTCAGGCCGTGCGTGAGCATGGTGCGGTACAGATCCTTGCCGTTCTTGACGAACTGCGAGAGAGCGAAGTCGACGTGCGCCTGCAGGCGACCGTCCAGACCGCGGACCTTCTGCTTGTCGGAGAAGCGCGTCTCGATGCCGAGGGCGCGGCCGACCACGGAAAGGATTTCCTTCCGCATCTTGAAGGCCTTGTCCGGGCGCGTGGCCATCTGCAACGTCACCTTCGCAGGCGACTGGTTGAGATTGATGCCGAGCGCGGCCGACTTGGCGAGCATCGGACCCATGTACTTGGTGCCGAACTGCTTGATGAGCGACTTGAAGAACGCCATGGCCAGCATCTCGTTCTCGCCCTCGTAGATCGAGGGAGCGAAGAAGTCGTGCAGGTTGTCGCCGATGATGTGACCGCCCAGGAAGGAACGACCACCGTGGGTCTTCAGAGCCAGACGGGTGGTCTCGATGAGAGCCTCGGAAGCGTAGATCTTGGCGATCACGCACTCCAGCTCACCGCGGTAGCCCTCGTCGAGCAGGTGGCTGCCCCAGTCGCGCAGCGCGTCGGCGCCGACGATGAGCGACGCCACGCGAGCGACGCGGCGCTTCACCAGCGCGCGCATCTTGATCGGCTCGCCGTAGGTCTTGCGGTACTGCGACCACGGAACCATGCTGCCGAGCAGCTGGCGCATCACGCCGGCGGCGTTGGCGCACAGAGCGACGCGACCGCGGTTGAGGCCGTGGTAGGCGATGGTCAGACCGTCACCGACCGGCGGCACCAGCAAGTTCTTCGCCGGCACGCGGAAGTTGGTGAAGATGATGCCGCGGTTGTAGATGTGCTTCACCGCATGGATCGGGTAGTTGACGAGCTTGAAGTTCTCGTTCTCCTCCTTCGGCAGATCCACGATGAGGACGGCGTGACGACGCTCGATGGCGCCGTTCTTGCCGACCTTCGGCTTGCCGTCCTTGTCCAGAACGGGGATCATGCAGACGAGGCCGATCGTGCGGCCCGGGGCGACGTTGCTGATGAACAGCTTCTCGCCGTTGACGACGAAATCTTCGCCGTCCGGGTCAGCCGTGGTCTTCACCGCGGTGAGGTCGGAGCCAGCGCCCGGCTCGGTCAGAGCGAACGCCGAGAGAGCCTCGCCGGAAGCCAGCTTCGGCAGGAAGCGGGCCTTCTGCTCGTCGGTGCCGTAGCCGACCACCGGGTCGACGGCGCCGATGCACTCGTGGATGGAGTTGAGGCCAGCCGTCGTCGCTTCGCCCTCGGCCGCCATGCGGGTAACGAGGTTCATGAAGTCGGTGATGGTCGCGCCCTGCCCGCCGTACTTCTTGTCGACGAGCATGCCCCAGTAGCCCTGGGCAGCCAGGTCGTTGAGGACCTGATCGCTCACCTTGCGGTTGGCGTCGAAGAGAGTGCCGGCCGCGATGTGACCCTTCACGACGCGGATGCAGTTCTCGATGGCCACCTGCGCAGGCGAAGTGCCGGCGGTGGCGGAGTTGGGAACGCTGAACAGACTGACCGGCGTGGTGCGGTTCCAGATGGCCTGGTGCACCGGGCTGTTCTCCGTGCGGAACTTGGGATCGAGCGTGGCTTCCAGCTCGTCCTCCGCGCGGTCGATCTTGCCCATGCTGCCGGCTTCCTCATCGGACTTGCCAGCCTGGCGCAGAACGTCTTCAGCGAGACCGCCCGACTTCGTCTCGGGCTTGTTATCAGTTTTGTTGCTCATGTTGAGCTCCTTTTAGAGTCCCAGAGGACTCTTCTTTCGTGGTGAGGAGCGCTCCAGAAGTTGGAGCACTCGTTATGAGAAAGATTCGATTTTGCAAAAAAGCCGCATACGCACAAACGTAGCGGTGCTGGAAATCACAGCGAAAACGCGTCGCTGCGATGCCAATCGAACAAGATAGATACTCGGGGGCGAGGAAGCTACGCAGGGGCTTCAGCGGGTGATGCATGGCATCCTCCCGACAGAAACGGTGCCCCCACGAGCGAAACCCCGCCCCCGAGCTGATTCAGATGAGACGAAGAATTACTTCGTCTTGATGCCGACGAGCTTCCACGCCGCGATCAGCTTGTCGGTCGTCTCCGCATCGTAGTCGGTGCGGCAGATGTCGACAGTGGTCTGAGCGAAGGTGTGGAAGTCGCAGTCCGACTTCACGTGGCGAGCGCCGGTGTTGGCCTCGTTCCAGATCTTGCCGGCAGCGCTCTTCCAGGCGTAACCGCCCAGCGAACGCGCGAACGTGGCGAACGCCTTGTTCGGGATGCCGGAGTTGATGTGGACGCCGCCGTTGTCGGACGAGCCCTTGTAGCGACGATCGTAGTGATCGGGCTGCGGGTCCTTGCCGATGTTGGCGTCGTTGTAGGCCGTGCCCGGGTTGAGCATGTCACGCAGAGCGCGCTGCTTCGGGTCGACGAACAGGCCGGGGCCGACGAGCCAGGAGTCCTGGTCGACGGTGAGGTTGTTCAGCCACTGGCGCAGCATGACACCGAACACGTCCGAGATGGACTCGTTCAGCGCGCCGCTCTCACCGTAGTACTCGAGGCCCGAGAACTGGCCGGTGACGCCGTGGAAGAACTCGTGGCCGGCAACGTCCAGCAGGACGAAGGTCTTGAACACCTTGCCGTCGCCGTCGCCGTAGGCCATCTGGCGACCGTTGTTGAAGGCGTTGTTGTACTTGTAGCCGTAATGGACAGAACCGATGAGGTTGCCGCCCTTGCCGTCGTACGAGTCGACGCCGAACTCCTTCTTCAGGAAGTCGCGGACGGCGGCGTGGTAGTCGAAGGCGATGTTGACGATGTTGTCGGCGACTGCCTTGTCCTGCTCGAAGCGGGCGCGGGTGCCCGGCAGACGAGTGGAGTTCTTGCAGTCGTAGATCTGCACTTCCGACTTGCCGTTGGAAAGGCGGTAGCGCACGACGTTGCGCAGACCCTTGAGGTGCATCTTCCGGGTTTCGTCGAGCGTCCAGAGGTACGACGGGTCATCCGGGAAGGCATTCGAGAGGTGCAGCAGGACGTACGGGGGAATGATTCCCTGGTGGGAACGAGAACGTTTCATTTAAGGTCTCCCTAACTCTTCCAAGCAGTGCTTGGATCGATGGTTTGGACAGCTGGGGTAGCTGCGAAAAAAAAACCGCGCACCTTTTCCTCTCGAGAAGAGAAGAAGTGCACGGCGGACAGTTGGAGCGGTTGGCGAAACAGCAGGGCAGAACCAACGCCGAGACTGAAGCCTTTGCGTTAGCTGGATGCGCTAGCTGCTTATCACCAAGCCGCTTGACAAACTTCTATCTCTTTACAACACACCGCGCGCGGTACCACTCCTCGGGCGAAGAGCCTGAGAGAGATGAACTGTTAGCCGGGCGCGGGTAGGTTTTTGGTGCCTTGTGTGTTGAATCGAAAAGAAAGAAGTTAGGTGTTGACACTACCCGTGACATCACTGAGTTCTCAACTGAAGAGAATAAAAAGCAGCATATGTGGTTGTCAGTAGAAAATTTTAGTGAAAAGTCAGAAAGCTCATGATTTCTGCTTCTAAGTATCTAGTGTTGTAATCTGCGCAATTAGCGCTGGACATGTGTTGCATATAGCGTGCTTTGTGAAAATTGTTGACAACTTGATTTTTCGCGGGTTTTGATGCTGTTCTTTTAGCGACTCGCGCAGATAGCAAACCCTTTCTTTGTCCTCTTGGCAATTATCACAAACCAGATCACACAACCGCTTGACATCAAGGTTTCGCGAGCTTTGCTGATTTCGCTAAAGCGCCAACGGATCTTATTAAGCAGCTTTGATTTGATTATCAAGAACTCTCAGTAATAGTTTCTAGATCCCTTATTCCTTCGATTTTTTTTCTGGTCCTTAACTACAAGCATCTGTCCGCCTGAGTTTCCGTGCGCGTGCATCCGACATTTTGTCGTGCGCCCGTCACCGGTCATATAAGGCAATCAGATTCCAAAGTAGTTATGATCACCAGTTAAAGAAGTGGTCGGAATTGGAATGCGCGCAAGTGCAAACCGGGAACGCACGACACAATGGTGTGTCTCGTTCAGAACGCCAACGGCGTTCAAGGAAGGGTTTTCTTCCATCTCCAAGGTCCGCTGCCTCACACGCAGCAACAAAACATGATCGGAGTCAAATATGTGCATGCTTCACAGTAAGGGGCTCTCCGTGTCCAAGCAGAAGGAATTCCGTCTGCCCAAGCACGTCAAGCCCATCAACTACAAGATCACGCTCACGCCTGGCATCAAGGTTACGACCAAGACCGGCGACAACGAGGACGTGGTCTACAAGTTCACCGGCCGTGAAGAAGTGAAGGTCAACGTCCTTCACTCCACCGACCGCATCGTTCTGCACTCTGCAAACCTCGAGATCCACAGCGCCTCCTTCGTCACCAAGAAGGGCAAGCGCCTCGAGGGCACCGTCACGCTCGACCCCAAGAACGAGTTCGCCATCATCACTTTCAATGGCATCGTTCCGACGGGCAAGGGCAAGCTCGAGATGAGCTTCACCGGCATCCACAACACGAAGCTGAAGGGTTTCTACCTCAGCCAGTGGAAGGACGAGGCCGGCGAGACTCACAACATCTACACCACGCAGTTCGAGTCGACCGACGCGCGTCAGGCATTCCCGTGCTTCGACGAGCCGGCGATGAAGGCTACGTACGATGTTCAGCTGATCGTCGACGAGAACCTCACGGCTCTCTCCAACGGTCGCGACATCAAGACCGAAAAGCTGGGCAACGGCAAGAAGATCGTCACCTACGCTCGCACCCCCATCATGTCGACCTATCTCGTCGCGTTCTGCGTCGGCGAGTTCGAGTCGTCTGAGCCGGTGTGGCAGAACGGCAAGGAAATTCGTATCTGGTCCATCCCGGGCAAGAACCACCTCAAGGAGTTCGCGCTCGAGTGCGGCGCCTTCGGCGTCAAGTGGTACGAAGACTTCTTCAACCGTCCGTATTTCGGCGGCGACAAGATCGACATGATCGCGATTCCCGACTTCGCGTCGGGCGCCATGGAGAACACCGGCCTGATCACGTACCGTGACACGGCGCTGCTCGTCAACAAGAAGACCGCTTCCTACGCCGAACTGGCGCGGGTCTGCGAAGTCATCCTGCACGAGCTGGCTCACCAGTGGAACGGCAACGAGGTGACCATGGACGACTGGGACGGCCTGGGCCTGAACGAGTCGTTCGCCACCATCATGGCCTACCTGGCCATGAACGACATGTTCCCCGAGTGGCACGTCTACAACGAGTTCGGCATCGACCGTGCCGGCGCCTTCGCGCTCGACTCGCTGAAGTCCACTCACGCTGTCGAAATCCCTGTCAGCCACCCGGATGACATCCAGCAGTTCTTCGACACCATCACGTACGAAAAGGGCGGCTCGCTGCTCTTCCAGTACATCCAGTTCGCCGGCTTCAACACCTTCCGCACCGGCATGCGCATCTACTTCCAGCGCCACGCCCTGGCCAATGCCACCGTTTCGCAGCTGTGGGACGCGCTGGAGGAAGGCGCCAAGGTCGACGGCAAGGACATCCCGGTCCGCATGCTCATGGACTTCTGGTGGAAGACTGCCGGTCACCCGGTCGTCTCCGTCTCGGAAGGCGACAAGCCGGGCACCATCAAGGTGAGCCAGAGCAAGTTCCAGTTCCTGCCCGCGGGCGACAAGGACGTCTGGCCGCTGCCGCTGCACATCCGCTTCTCGGCGGGTGGCGAAGTGGTCGAGCAGAAGGTCCTCGTCAACGAGGGCTCGACGACCCTGACCCTCAGCGACAAGCCGCTCGACTACGTCGTGCTCAATGCCGGCGGCTCGGGCTTCTACCGCGTCGACTACAGCGACGGGCTGCGCGGAAAGCTTCTGGCTGACGTGCAGAACACGCTGCAGATCATCGAGCGCTTCAACCTCGTCAACGACTCGTGGGCTTCGGTGCGTGCGCGCAGCGAGAACTCGATGACGGCGACCGAGTACCTGGAGCTCGTGAAGAGCTTCTCGACCGAGACCGACGCCAACGTCTGGGCGGTCATCTCGGGCGCGCTCAAGACCGTCTATGGTCTGACGTCCGGCGACCATCGCCAGGCGTTCAAGGCCGCCATCCGCGAGACCGTTCGCCCGGTCTTCGACAAGCTCGGCTGGACGCCCAAGGAAGGTGAGTCGGTGCACACGCTTCAGCTGCGTGGCCAGCTTATCGGTCTTCTGAGCACCGTCGGTTCCGACAAGGACATCCGCAAGGAAGCCGCTGTGCAGTTCGACAAGTGGAAGGCCGATCGCAACTCGGTCGACCCCAACGTCGTTCCCGCGCTGATCGGCACGCTGTCGTACATCGGCGATCAGGCTCGTTTCGACGAGTTCCTGGCGCTGGCGGAGAAGGCTCCCACCACGCAGGAGAAGCTGCGCTTCCTCGGAGCGCTCGGCAACTTCCGCGAGGAAGGCCTCTACAAGAAGGCCATCGAGATGACCCTCTCCGGCGAGATCCGCACGCAGGACGCTCCCTTCATCCTGGCCGGCATCATCGGCTCGGAGCATGCGGGTGAAACCGCGTGGGACTTCATGCGCGACAACTGGACCAAGATCGTCGCCACCTACCCCGACAACGCCGTGCCCCGCATGGTGTCTGCTTGCTCGGCTCTGGACACTCCGGAGCTGCAGGCCGAGGTCGTGGACTTCTTCACCAAGAACAAGGTGAAGGAAGGTGACATGGCGGTCGCTCAGATGATCGAGCGCCTCAGCGTCAACGTCGGTCTGCGCGAAAGCGAGACGCCCAAGCTGACCTCGTACCTCGAGTCGTCGGCGAAGGCTCTGGCTTCGGCAAAGGCCTAACGGAAACGGCGAGGACGAAAGTTCTCGCCGCTTCTACATCGTAGTTTGCTGTAAGGGGGGCCCGGAGACGGGCTCCCCTTGCAGTTTCTTTTCGCGCGTGAATTGCGGTATTTTCTCCCACGCACATGTGAGGAAATACCGCAGTTCACGTATCACCGCGCGCAGAAGAACGTGAAACGTTCTAACCTTCGCGCGTCAAACAGCTGTGCATCATGGTTTTGTGTGCACGGTTGTTTTCACGCAGGCGCGTTCTCAAAAAAGAAGGCTCTGCAAATAGCAACCAAAACCCAAGAGGCATAAATGAGCCAAACCGCATCCCAAGTCAAAATCGCCCTCCTTTTCGCTATGGGCGATCGCCTTTTCGAATGCCGGCTCGCCGAAGCGAACGCCATCCCCAACCTCGGGGACGAAGTCGTGCTCCACGAGCGCGACCTCCACACGCGTTCGCACGAGCACTGCGCGCGAGCGTGTTGCGTCGAAGCAATGAACCGCACCGCGCCCTTCCGCGTCAAATCGGCAAGCGAAAAGGGCTCCGGCTGGGACGGACTCAACGCCGCCATCGAAGACCGCGAATGGGAAGAGGAGCGCTGCACCCGAGAAGAGTGGTGCCGCCTTTTCGACTCATATAGCCTGGCCGGCTATCTCGGCATCGGACCAGAAACCTGGGACTCGATGCCTGAGCGCGTCATCCTCATCGAGGTCGAAATGACCTCGGCTCAGGCGGCGTAGACAACCCGTTTCACGCTCAAAAACAGGGGGGCCGCCACTCGCGGCTCCCCTGTTTCGTGAGCAAATTCGGGTTGCACGCTCAACAAATCCTCTTGCAGGTCTAGCAAACCTGCAGTGAAACGCTCCCCGCAAGCCGTTTCACACAGCTCTACATATGGGACTGCACACTGTGCATTCCTCATTCTTGCTGACGCCACGACTTTCGTGTGGAAGCGCTTGCGCTTTTCACCAGGTTCGACGCCGGCAAGTCTCGAACGGTACTACGGGTGGTGCCGGGTCTGCGGTTCGTGCACATCTAGTGTGTGCGCGGCGAAACCGAGACAGCATCACCATTCTGGATACGGGTTGGAGCAAGAGAAGGTCGCATGCAATGCGACCCACAAATCTCTTAGCGCACCGACCTTTAATTCAAGGAGACAATCACCATGTTCTGGACTCTCGCCACAATCGTTACGGCGCTGCTGGCAGGTCTCTTTGGCTGGACGCAGGGTGGTCATTCACTGGCACTCGTGTTCACGCTTTTGGGCGCGCTATCAGTGTTCGCAATCCATGACCTGAAGAAGCACAAGCATGCGCTTGCTTCAGGCTCGCTCATCGCCGGCTTGATTGCCGGATACTATCTCGGTTTGCCCGCGGCGGTTCTGACTGCCCTTCTGGCATTCCTCGTTCAACTGGCGGTATTCGAATTCACGTTGAAGCGAAGCGTTCTGCTTCCGCTCGCCCTGACCGGCACGATCGTTGCCTGGTTCTGCGGCTGGCACTACTTCAACCCGATGACCGGGCTGATCTTCGGTCTGATTGCGTTCCTGGCGCTCGTCGGCATCGACGACTTCTACCTGCAACGCAAGCATGCAATCCGCCGCAACTTCCCCGTTCTCGGCTGGTGCCGTTATGGCTTCGAGCTCATCGGTGATGAGCTTCGCCAGTACTGGTTCATGTCCGACACGGAGGAAAGACCTTACGATCGCGAGACGCGGCGCTTTATGTACCGCGCCGGCAAAGGCGTCAACTACAACCTGGGCTTCGGCTCCAGCCGCGACCAGCGTGCAGTCGGTGCAGTGCATCTGCTGAACGAGATGTTCCCGGTGTCGGAAAAGAAGGACCGCGGCAATCGCTTGCCTCCGCTCGTCATCGGCAAGAACCGTCGCAAGCCCTACCACTGCGCGTGGCCGATCAACATCTCCGGCATGAGCTGGGGTGCGCTGTCGGCTGAAGCTGTGGCGGCTCTATCGTCCGGTGCGAAGCTGGCCAACGTGCACATGCTCACCGGCGAAGGCGGTCTGACTCCGTATCACCTGAACGGCGTCACCAAGCGCATCACCATCGACCAAATCTTCCACTACTACAAGGCTCTCGTGAAGTGGAACCTCGGCTTTCGCCGCGGTGTGCGTCCGAACAAGCCCGAGGCTGTGGTGGTCGGTGGCGGTCGTATCGTTCTTCAGATCGGTCCTGCCAAGTTCGGCTTCCGCAAGTCCCTCAAGGACTGCCTGCGAGTCGTCGGCGTCAATTCGGGCGAGTTCGACATGGATGACCTCCGGCGCGTCGCCGAGAAGTTCTACCTGAACGGGCTCGACAATGAGATGCTGCTCGATCAGGCTCGCAAGGACGAGCTCGTCGGCTTGGACTTCGATAAGGTGAGAAAACTCGCCGAAGACGATCAGATCGTCATGTTCGAGATCAAACTGGCTCAAGGCGCCAAGCCTGGTCAGGGTGGCAAGCTGCCGAAGGAGAAGATCACTCCGGAGCTGGCTGCATTCCGCGACATCCCCATGGGCAAGGACTGCTACTCTCCCAACGCCTGGGACGAGTTCTGCGATGTTCCGTCCATGTTCAAGTTCGTCACCGCGCTGCAAGAACTCACCGGCAAACCGGTGGGCATCAAGATCGTCGTTGGTCAGGACCGGCACATCGAAGAGATTGCCGAGCTCATGGCCATGACCGGTGAAGGTCCCGACTTCATCACCATCGATGGTGGCGAGGGCGGAACCGGTGCTGCGCCAGTGGCTCTGGCGGATCACATGGGCGAGCCCATTCTGCACTCGATTCCTGTTGTCGACAACATCTTGCGCAAGCACGGTGTCCGCAACATGACGACGCTGATTGCTTCCGGTCAAATCGCCAAAGGTTCTGATGTTGCCGTCGCAATCGCGATGGGTGCCGACATGGTCAACATCGCCCGCGGCAACTTGATCGGCGGCCTGGGCTGCATCATGGCGAAGCGCTGCCACACCAACCACTGCCCGGTTGGTATCGCCACGCAGGACCCGCGCCTGCGTCGTGGTCTCGACCCCGAGGACAAGTACGTCCGTACCGCCAACTACAACATGGTGCTGCAGCGAGACCTGCTCATCATTCTGAAGGCGATCGGCGTGCGCACTCCCTGGGAGTTGACGCGCAACCACATCAGCGTGGTGACCGCACCTCTCGTCTCGAAGAAGGTGTCGGAAATCTATCCGTATCCGGATGGCTCAAACGGCAAGCGCGAACCCGTGCTTGGCGACATGCCGCCGGAAGATACAGAACATCTGGATCGCTTCGGACCGAAGCTGATTCAGTTGGGCGAAAAGCACTAGCGAGCTTTGCTTGGGGTTCTGCTGAGAACCTCAGATAACTTGTTAGTGGCAACTCGCAAGGGGAGGGGCAATTGCGCCTCTCCCCTTTTCGAGCTTTTTGCGGAACTCTTCCATCCGTACGGCAAGCGCATGCGCTTTCCCTGACAGGGAGCCGCATGCGGCTCCCGTACGGATTGGAGAAAGCGAAACCGTTCCCCTACACCCAGGAGGTGCTAATGGAACATGAGATTCATCACGAGGGCAGTGGTGCCCTCCTGCAAGTCAGCTTGAAACAGAACGAAGCTGTGAAGGCTGAATCGAACGCAATGGTCGCGATGAGTGGCAAAGTCACTGTCGAAGGCAAGATGGATGGCGGCCTTTTCGGCGGCTTGAAGCGCGCCTTCTCCGGCGAGAAATTTTTCGTGCAGGTTTTGACCGCCAAACAGGAAGACGGAATGGTCCTCCTGGCGCCGTCATTGCCTGGCGACATCAAGGTTCTGACTGTAAAACCCGGCCAGCAATATCTGCTCCAGCGCGGCGCTTTCCTTGCCGCCATGGGTGGTGCCGATGTCGATACGGCGATGCAGAACCTCGCCAAAGGCTTCTTCTCCGGCGCCGGCTTCTTCGTGCAGAAGACGCAGGGCTCCGGCAAGATCGCAGTCTCTGCCTTCGGTGCGATCCAGGAAATCGATGTCCCCGCCGGCGAAGAATTCGTCGTCGACAACGGACACCTCGTCGCCTGGACCGACACCATGACGTACAAACTCGAGAAGGCCGCGAAGGCTGGCTGGTTTTCGTCAGCCACCAGCGGCGAATGGCTCGTCTGCCGCTTCAAGGGTCCCGGCACTCTCTTCGTGCAAACGCGCAATCCCACCGCTTTCAGCGAATGGGTGCGCGCACAGGTGCCGTCGAAATCCTAAGAACACCTGACTGCGTCCAGTAGTTAACTGCGGTCACTCAAGAACTGAATCGCGCATGTAAAACCGTTTGAGCCCTCGTGTTCAGACCTTCGTGCGCGTTTCAAAAAAGGAGCGAATTGAAATATGGCACAAGCATTGCCGAAGGGCGGAAACGCCAATCTGCCCACAGCAAAAATCACCATCCGCGCCAAACACAAAGGTCCGGACACCGACCTCTCCGCGCTGCTTCTGAACGCCACCGGCAAGGTGCGCAGCGAGCACGACTTCGTCTTTTACGGCGCGCCAAACTCGCCGGAAGGCTCGGTCAAGTATGCAGACAAGAAGAACGCGGCAGACGGCTACACCCACGAGCTGACCATCTCGCTCGCCGATGTGCCAGCAGACGTCGACAAGGTCGCCATCACGCTCACCATCGACCCGGAAACGCCCAAGACGTTCGCGGAAGTGAAGGACCTCACCTTCAGCATCCTCGACGGCGCCAACGAACTGATCTCCTTCGGCGCGTCCGGCGACAAGGAAAACGCCTTCATCATCGCTGAGGTGTACAAGCGCAACGGCGCATGGAAAGTGCGTCACGTCGCTCAAGGCTTCGTCAACGGACTGAAAGGCATCGCCACCGCATTTGGTGTGCCGATTGCCGATGACGAACCGGCCGCAACCACAACGTCCACCGCTGCCACTTCGACGACTGCCGCACCGGCAGCCGCGACTGCGACTCCGACGCCGGCTCCGGCACCGAAGAAGGTCAATCTCTCGAAGGTCGATCAAGTCACTGCCGACCTCGAGAAGAAGGGCTCACGTCTCCTCAGCCTGCAGAAGGCTGCCGCGATTTCGCTCAAGAAGAACAAGCTCGACGGCGTCAAGGCGCGCGTCATCATGGTTCTCGACGCATCCGGTTCTACCCACCGCATGTGGCCGAAGACCATGCAGGCTGCCACAGACCGTCTCGCGACTGTCGCTCTCAACCTCGACGACAACGGCGAACTGGAATTCTGGGTGTATGCGACCGGAGCCAAGCAGTTCGACAACGTCACGCTCAGCGTCCTGGACAACTACATCGCCAACATTCAGGCGGGCGGCACTGGCTCTTCGGCAACTCCTGCAGGCAAGAAGGGTGGCATCTTCGGCGGCATGTTCGGCAGCTCGAGCGGCGGCGGCATCGTCCCCGGCCTCGGCTACGACAACAACGAGCCCGTCGTGATGAAGCCCATCCTCGACGACTGCAAGGGCGCCAACGATATTCCGACACTCGTACTCTTCGTCACGGACGGCGGCATCGACAAGGACCGCGACATCCAGAAGCTCCTGGTCGAAGCGTCGAGCTTCCCCATCTTCTGGCAGTTCATCGGTCTCGGCGGCTCCAGCTACGGCGTGCTCACGAAGCTCGACACGATGACCGGACGCAAGGTAGACAACGCCGGCTTCTTCGCCATCGACGACTTCCAGAAGATCACCGACGCCCAGCTCTACGACCGCATGCTTTCCGAGTTTCCTCTGTGGCTCGAGAAGGTCAAGTCGTTGGGCATTCTGCGCTGACAGCACATTCCATCGGAGGAGGCTTGGCACACGCTGAGCCTTCTTCCGAATGGAATTGTTTGAGAGTCTCGTAGAATAAAATTGACGAAATCATGCAAAAGGGCATCAACACTGCCCCGCTGCGTGATTTCGTTTTTGAATCGTTTTCTACTGTTTTGTATAGTTTCCCAAAAAATGAAAAAAGCTGCTGACATGCGAACAGAGATACCAACTACCGCGGTAGTTTAAAACCCTCTTGAATAGAGGCTTTGCGGACTCATGTTGCACATAGAAATGTGTGCTTTACTGACCGCCACGTACAACACCGAAGGAGGACTCATGTCTACCAAAGCAGATCCGATTCCGAAGGGTTACCACACTATTACACCGACACTGACTTGCAAGAATTGCCTAGAAGCAATCGATTGGTACGTCAAAGCATTCAACGCCGAAAAGCGTGATATTTCCTTTGGTCCAGATGGCAAACACGTCATGCATGCAGAGATGAAAATCGGCGAATCGATCTTCATGCTCAACGATGAATTCCCAGAGATGAATTGCAAGTCGCCAGCATCATATGGCGGAACAAGCGTCAGCATGTGGCTTTATGTGGAAAACACAGACACATTGTTTGAGCGCGCAACTAAAGCAGGCGCAAAAACAATCATGGCGCCGGCAGACATGTTCTGGGGTGACCGCATGGGACAAGTTGAAGATCCCTATGGACACCGCTGGAGCATCGCAACTCACATAAAAGACTTGACCAAAGAAGAAATCATGAAAGGTCAAGAAGAGTGGATGAAACAGATGGCGTGCGCTAAGTAATCAGCGCTCTCAACTAATCGAACTTTAGGAGCAGCGAAATTCTTCGGAGTTTCGCTTTCTTCTTTATTCAAAAAAACAGAAGATTCTAGGTTTGCGACATAGATCAAAAACGGCTCCCTTAGCGCCTTTAAGTTTTTACTATGTTTTGTAGTTTTTACCAACCAAAAAGCAAGGGCGACCGAACTCCAGGTTTTGAAACCCGTGAGAATGGTCGCCCCGCTCAGGCTAACGCAAGGCTAGCCGGTCGCTGTTAGCGCTTGTTGCTGAACAGCATGACGACGCACACGACGGCGACGCCAATGAGAAGCCACGTAAGCATGGCTTTGCTCCTTGAACTCGTGGTTGATTGCAACAACAGTTCGGTCTTAGACGACCTGAATGCTCGACACCGCCGGCCAACTCGAAGAGTTAGCGGTTGGTGAACATCATGGCGACGGCAACCAGCAGGATGCCGACGATAATCCACGTGAACATGGATTTGCTCCAGAACTAGAGGTTGTTTGCAGCAACACTGATGCTCCGACTTCAGAGCTCGACTTGATCTCCCGAAGGAAGCGAGAGTCGAAAGTAGACAACGCTAACGAATCCAATCACGGCGGTCATGACTGCAACGAAGGGGTCAGGTACAAGCGTGTACCAAGCCCAAGCGTGAATAGCAGCCAGACCAAAAACCGTGATGTATTCGACGATGCCCTTCATGGGAAAGCGACTGAACGACGCAGCCCAGAAGAACAACGCTTGAAATAGCAAGCCGGTGAGTGCGGAGCCAAGAACGAACGCAAGCAGGTACAGAAGTGCCAGAAACTGAAGCATATCTAGCTCCTTTCACCGGCAACAGCAGCAGTATGTTCGCCGTAGAAGAGCGGCACAAGCTCCTCTACGGGTTATCGCCGAAGCGAATCACCAAGCGAACAACCGCGCCGGCGCCTTACTTCTTCTTCTTGCAGCAATCCTTGGGGTCGGTCTTGTCGTGGTCGGCGCAGGTGCCGGACTTCTTCGAGCCCTTGCAGCCGCAGCCTTCCTTGTCGCCGTCCTTCTTGGTGCCGTCCTTCGTCTTCATCTTCTCGATGGCCTGGCGGTCCTGCTCGCGAGCCCACTGGTCTTCAGCAGCCTTGCCACGATCGCCGAGGGGGGATTTGTTGGACATAGGGAGTTCCTTTCGTTTCGATTTTCAGATTGTTCTTTTCACGCGCAGATCCACACACACGCACTTCGCTCGACCGAACCGACAACATGCCGAGATTCGTTTCCAAAACCAAAACGTATCTCTACTTCAAAGACACTCTGCGCGTCTAAGAAGCAAAAACTCTCGATAAAGCGAGATTAGGTTTTGATTTCGATGAGGAAGTTGGAGGAGAAAGAAATACGAGTGAAACAAAATAACTCTACGAATAAAGAACTCTGGATACGCGCGTGTAATGCAAACTTTTGCAACCGCACCGCCCGCAACACTCGTTCACGATCCAGCAAAACATCAAACAACCACACCTTTGACAACCGCGCACCATTCTCGTTATCGCTCGCGCAGCCGCACAACCACTTGGCAGCAATGTGTGTTTTTCTTGCATCACGCTTTCACCTTCGTCGTGAAAAACCGCTCAGAATGTACGATAAGAAAGGATCAATCGGGACGTTCTAAACTAAATGCTCGAAGAACACTTCTTCACTTGTCCTTATTGCTGGGAAGAAATATCGATGTTGCTAGACCTGAGCTCTGGAGGGCAGGAGTATGTAGAAGACTGCGAAGTCTGCTGCAATCCAATTTCTATTTCCTACCAAGCCGAAGACGTTAGTATCACATCGTTTTCAGCCGAGCCACTCCAGCAATAACCAATTGATCTAGCCGGCACTTGCCGTCGCCCTTACAGAAAGTACGCATCATGATCAAACTGACCATCAACAACGTTCCTGCGCTATTCATCAAGGCTTTCACGCCCGAAGATGTAGAGACGATCATTGGTTTTGTTCGCGATGCTTTCAAGTTTCACTCATCCAGCAGCAACACCATTCTCTTCATAGATACGCCCATTACCAATGCGACCGTCGAAGCAGTCGAGCGATTGAAAGATGAAGGCTTCGATGTGGTTTTTCGCGATCATCACGGTATAGAAGGAGAGCCGACGAATGACCGCGAAGCGCGCGTCGTAAAAGCAACACACAAGCTTAGACAAATGCTTGGCGATAACTGCACGATTACTTTTCGCAGATTGCATCCTGCCTGCAGCACACTAGTAAAGGCTGGAGAGTTTACCGGTGCTGTTGCCATCATTGCCGACCCTGATGCAGACGGACTTACCGCAGCAATGAAAGCGGCCGGGATCACTTACGAAGGACTGGACGAAGACGCCGCAAAACTTGATGGTGAGCCACAGTTACAAGTTACGGGCACTCCCATTAGTCAACTTTTGGCGAAGGGCATAGCCGTAATTCCCTCCTATGATGCGACAAAACCGAAAGATAGAGAAATTGCCCATCAGAAACTTTTCTCTGATTGGCTTAAGGCGGTTGAAGGGAATGAAGCGGCGCGAAACAGACTAGAGGAGCAGGTTGAAAACTACGATCAAGCGGTGCGAGTTTCTCACGAACTTGTAAAATCCGCTGTTACTGTTGCACCAGGGGTGGTGCTGGTTGATGTTTCAAACAAACCTTTGTTCGATCCAGGAACACTCAACGCTCTGCTGGAAACGGTGCCTTCATGCCAGATTACTGTCATTCGCAAAGACCTCGGCCCGATTGCAGCTGTGCACGGAATTCAATACAGCCTGGCTGTTGCCAAATCATTTCAAAACCAAATCAACCTGCATGAATTGGTTCCCACAGACGCAAAATCAAGCCCAGAAGTCGGCATTATTTCTAACGTTTCGTTCCTATTGCACACGTCAGAAGATGTGTGGAAAAACGAAGTTCTACCTAGACTTAAAGCAGGAAAATGCCTGGCAAGTATTTAGACGCCAAATCTTTCCATTGCCTTTTTCAAAATTTCAGAAGCTTTGGCTCCGACTGTGCTGTCAGCCATGAAACGGGTTCTGAATGAATCAAGCTTTCCTTGGACCGCGGTGGGGTCTTTCAAAATTCCACTCACGCTGATTTCTTTGTTTACCAATGCGCCAAATACTGAAGGCTTCAGATCAGCAGCAATTGCACCTTCCTTCAACATCGCGGCGTTCATAGTAGGCTGCGAACTGATACCAACGCTGGCAACATGCTGCGCAGTAAGGCGCTCAACAACTTGAGCTCCTGTGACCTTTCCAGCAAGATCTCCATCAACGAATGCCGCACGATAACGTTCCAAATGTACAGGCACCGGCTGACCACTTGGTCCAGTCGCAATACCCGCCTTAAGCGCTTTCAAGTCCTCAGCACCAGTTACCCACGTAACTCGATTGCCTTGAGACTCGAGCGTTTCTTTAAATGCATTGCCGAACATCGCGCTATCTTCAACTAGCAACACGTCGTTTTTTGCAGTAGGTAAGAGTTTTGCCAACTTGCCCCGGCTTGCGATTGCAGCGCCGACTGCCAATGCTGTTCCGCCCACCACCAGAGCTGTGGTGCCCGGGTTTTCGTATGCTGCTTGCCATAGCGAATTCGACGCATCAGCTTTTTCTGCCGATATTTTGGCAACATTATCAGCACCTGCCTCTGCCACCATCTGACTAGATAGTGAGTTGCTGAATGCTTCGCCTGTCTGGTTTGCACCAGTCATGAGAACTCCTATGGGGATTCCGGAGGGAATGTAAAACCCATATTAGAGACGGCTCTCATCTTAGACACTGGGGAGACTACGATTTCCTCATTAAAAAACTCCGAAACGATGACAGGCTAACGAAAGGAAGCTTTCAAGAATTACGCTCGGCCCGATTCAAAGAGAACGGTTAAACAAGTGCCGAACTGCAAATGACAAACAGCAAATGTAAACAGACGGCCGTAAACGCCCGCCAGCCAGAACGCGCCTATATGCGTGTGCTATACTCAGATTCCGGTGTGTAGGCTGGCAAGTGATTCCTCATTAGCCATCCCAATCGCACCGAAATGTCCGTCGGGTTTAGACTGACGAACATGGGATCGTAGCTCAGTTGGTTAGAGCGCCTGCCTGTCACGTAGGAGGTCGCGGGTTCGAGTCCCGTCGGTCCCGTATTTTTCAAACGGTTAATACCGGACAGATCAATAGATCAAATCGGCGTCTCAGTATTACCGTACCGAACACATAAAGCCGCTCACATGAAGGCACATAGCTTATCCAGAAAGCTAGATCGAGTGAGTGGTGTTATTGCATTTTCGCTTCTGCTGGCTGTTTTTGTTGAAGCAACCTTGAAAGTTTTCCACGCACCTGGCGCAATGGTTCTTGCTGACCCGCACGACATTATGGGTCGTTGGGCACCTGACGAACGCTGGGCAAAGTGGCAAGAGGACTTCGACAGGGGCTACAGCGCGTACAAACGCCGGGACTATGTTCTTGCCCAGAAGATCTATTTGAAGACGCTGGAGAAGGCGAAGGCCTACGGAGACAATCCATCTAAGTGCGTTGAGGTTTTGGCAAAGCTCATTTGCGCCATCATCGACCAGGGCGATGCGAAAAAAGCAGAACCTTACTTTCAAGAAGTCATGAAACTTGCCGGCGACCTCAATAAGAAGAACGCGCTCGATGAAGTAGCAGCGCTCGCCATGGAAGACCTCGCCAACACTTATGCTGAATACAGTGGCGTCACCAGAGGCGAGCTGCCGTATGGTCGCGCGGCGCAGCTTAAGGCCCTCTATGCTTTGCAGCACACCATCGACATTCAAACAAAAGTATTCGGTGAAAAACACCCCAAGCTGATCGAGGTGAGAAGCCAATACGCATCAGTTTGCATCACACAGAAGGATTGGAATGCAGCGAGAGTTCAACTGGAAAAAATTCGCAGCGACATGAAAGGACTCACGGGCAAAGCGTGGGTTCACAGCGCTCGCTGGTTGATTTATCTCGGCTGTGTTTACGAAAAACTTGGACGAAAGGCTGATGCAACGAAGATTTTCGCCGAACTTAAAAGGAATTTCGATGAAGCTGGAATGTCCGGGGAAATCGAAAGATACCGCTTCAGCTTTTGCTGCATGTATGCAGATTACGACGGCGCGGAAGTGTGGTGTCGCAAGCAGCTCGCTGATGCAATTAAGACTAAAAGCAAATACAAAGAGCTGCTCGCCATTCGCAATTTCGGCTATCTCTGCGAAGGGAGAGGAAAGTACGCAGAAGCCGAGAAAAACTTTCGCAGAGCGTATGAGATGGCAAAGATTGAGCTAAAGCGCGACGGCACGCATAAGTTTATCGAGATGTCTAACGAAATAGAACGCTCTATGCGTAATCAGAAAAAGAACAAAGAAGCAGATCAATTCCGAGCGCAAGAAGCCGCTTTCGTGCGCTCTGCGAATCCTCTCTTCAAGTCAACCACGCGTCTCTACCAAGAAGAAATGGACGTTTTGAAAGACATCGACACCATCTCAAACAAAAGCAGAAAAGAACTCAGAAAAAAATAAATGCGGATTGGGCTTTCGCGTTTTGTTGTAGTTGTACCAATCAAGCAATTCTGGCGGACACTTCTGTTTCACTGCCAACTTGTGGAATTTCCAAAGAGAGCCAAACATCACAATTTTCACAGTGATATTGGTGGTGATCATAATACAAATGTCTTCCGCGATTTGGCGGATTCGAATTACGTGTGGTGTATGACTCACGCGAAACGGTCATGGTCTCATCGCACTTTGGACATATCATTGCTACACCTCTCCACGTGCACCCCTACATCCTATACCCGCAACGCTCATGTTACAAACGAACAGAAACGGGCGAAGGCGCACAAAAAATCGCAAGAGTAGAAATGTTACTAGCGGGCTTGAACCGGCATCAGCAAGTAGCGGTATTTGTCGTCAGCGCCGGTTTTGATGATGATTGGTTTTAACGGACCAGTCATTTCCATGCGGATTGGAGCACCTGCAAGACGCTGCAACACGTCGATCAAATAGCGGACGTTGACTGCGATATCGAGCACTTGTCCTTCGAATTGGACTTGTGTTTCGTCCTGTGCTTGACCAACATCAGGGGTGTTAGCAGAGATTTGGAGAGTGTCGCCCTCGAAGTGCAACTTCACCAGGTGAGTGCGATCGTCGGACATAACTGCAACACGCTCGATAGAAGAGACGAAATCATCCGCTTTCAGCTCACCGAGGTACTTGTACTCGGTTGGGAAAAGCTCTTGGTAGCGCGGATATTCACCACCGATCAAACGAGAAGAGAGATAGTGTGTTTCGGTTTCGAATACGATTTGTCCGCTCACCATTGCGATTCGAACTTCTTTCATTGAGCCGGAGCCGTCTTTGGCACCCTTCTCGCCTTCTTGTGCATCGAGCAATTTCACCAATTCAGTGCAGGCGCGTGCCGGCACGATGGCTTTCAAATACATGGGTTTGTCGAGAGTCGCAGTTGCGGATTTTTGACCTTCTTCGGTCTCCTTGTCGCCTTCTACACGACGCGAAGAGCGAGCACTGACGCTCAATTCTTCTTTTCTGTGTGCAAGTCTGCTGCCATCAGTGGCGGTGCATTCAAAAATGCCTTCGTTGATGACGAGGTAGACGCCGCCCAGTACGCTGGACGCATCGTAGTTAGCGGCAGCGAAGCTGGTTTGTTGGATTGAACGGCGAAGAACATCGGACGGCATCAAGACTCCGTCTACGTTTGCGCTGTCTACAAGTTTTGGGAAATCGTCAGAGGGCAAGCCTGTCAAATTGAATTTAGAGCGCTCGCACGTGACTGTTGTTTCTAATGTCTCTGGATTGACTTTGAAACGCACTGTCTTGTTAGGCAGTTTGCTCACGACTTCCAAAAGCTTTTTACCTGGAAGAGTTACTGAACCCTTCTCTTCGATCATGCCAGGTACTTTGGTCTCGATAGTGATATCGAGGTCCGTGCCCTGAAATCTCAAAGTGCTGTTCTCTCTTGTCTCAATGAGAACATTACTGAGAATAGGTTGTACAACGCGTGTCGCCACTGCGCTTGTGACATCTCGCAGTGCTTTAACGAGCACGTCCTTTTGGACATCGAACTGCATATATACAACCTCGCACGACTTTGTGGTTAGGAAAGTAAAGAGTAACTTCCTGACAGGCCCTAGATCAAGTGTTTTTCGGAGAGTTTCTAGGCTGTGTGCCAGTTCTTTAGCGTTTGCGGTTTTCTGAATTCGCTTTGATTTTTGAGTGAAACCGGTTCTCGATCCTGATCGATATAGATCTGCATCGATCTCCGTATCGGATCGATCGTTGATCGATTTGTTTGAAACCTAGAATTCAAGCCAGTTCTGATGCCGGATCGTTCTGCATATCTTTTGTGCGTATTGATCTAAACCTAGCCGGATCCCGCTCTCTGACGGTCCTTTGCTATTGGCTGTTACTTCCGGTTTTATAAAATTACTAAATAAGAAGTAGTAGGGCCGGGCGTTTTCTGTAGATAACGCTTGAAACGCAAACAGGCGAAACTTCTCGCATGTCAAAAACCTGTAGGCGGGGTGTGTAAAACACGATCGATCAAAAACCCGTCGTGTAGCGTATTACACAGTTCGCCTACAAGAAATCGACAGATTTTCTACAAGTTTTCTACAGGCTCTCAAACGCCCAACTTGTGACGGATTTTGCGGATCGACTCAGAAAGATCGCGGTCGGATTCGCTCTCCTCGCGGATCTTCTTGATCGCATATATGGCAGATGTGTGTTTGCGGTTGCCAAATGCCGTTCCGATGCGGGGAAAGCTCATTTGACACAACTCATGTGCGAGGTACATTGCTATATGCCTTGGCAATGCGAGGTCAGCAGAACGCTTCTGGGAGCGGAGTTCGGAAGGTTCGACGTGATACATCTCCGCTACTGTATTTAGTATTAGCTCGAGAGTTATCTGTGGTTTGGGCGCTGTAGCGCCTTCCGGCTTCAGCAAGGCAATTAGATCCCGTGGGTTGAGATCCTCTCCAGTCAAACTCGCATAGGCATGAACCCGTATTAGTGCGCCTTCCAGCTCACGAATATTATTCGTATACATAGAAGCGATCAATTCTATAAATTCGTCTTTTACAGACAACCTATCCATTTCGGACTTCTTGCGCAGGATCGCCATGCGAGTTTCTAAATCGGGCGCCTGAACATCCGTAATGAGACCCCAGGCAAAGCGGCTCTTAAGCCGTTCTTCGAGGGTGGCAATTGCATTGGGCGCACGGTCGGACGAGAGAACAATCTGACGATTGGCATCTCTAAGCGCGTTGAAGGTATGGAAAAACTCTTCCTGGGTGGATTCTTTGCCGGCGATGAATTGGATGTCGTCTATGAGAAGTACGTCCACTTGCCGGTATCGTTTTCTGAAATCGATCATGCGATCATCGCGGATTGAGTTAATAAGCTCGTTTGTGAAACGTTCGCAAGTAATGTATTTGACATTGGTGTTCGGCGAATTGCGCAAAATCTCGTGTCCTATGGCTTGCATAAGGTGCGTTTTGCCCAGTCCGACTCCACCATATACAAAGAGTGGGTTGTAAGCCTGACCCGGTTTTTGAGCAACAGCGAGTGCTGCAGAGTGGCAAAAACGGTTGTTTGAGCCGACTACGAACGTTTCAAAAGTGTACTTCTCGTTGAGATTTGCCTTTGTGGCTAGAGATTGATTGATCGGCTGAACCGAAAAAGCCTGATTGCGCGGCGGCCCCGGGTAGTTTCCCCCAGAAGATGCACCAGAAAGAGAAACACTATCGCCAGTCGCATTCATCAATGCATTGGATAAATCCAGCGCTTCTCGCGCTTCTCCTTGCGGAATTACAGTGATGTTGGCGATGGAAGGTTCGTAGCGACCCGATGCGATGCTTGCATCAATAACAAAAGTGACTTTGATCTTTGCGTGGGTTGCTTGCTCAAACGCTGTCTCTACCAGCTTTTGGTATTGGTTGAACATCACGTTGCGGCCAAACTCGTTAACAAGAGCAACGGTTGCTTCATTCGCGTCAACCGATTTGCACACGGCTTGCGTGAAGAACATATTGAAGGGGGCTTCTTTTACTTGCGGCTTAAGAATGTCCAGCACATCTGCCCAAATCTCAGCGGAAGACTTCATGAGGCGAACATCATCCCGCTCTTTGGTCATCATGCAATTGCTCCGCGCACTCAGTTGGTAAGGCTGCCGTCTTTACAAAAGTCGGCCAAATTCGAAAAAAACAGATGAGGATTCCCTAATTCAGTTGTGCGCCTGCCGAAGCAAAGATGCCAGCGGGGGCGACCACTGAAAATTAGCTGCCTGTCTCGGTTTCAACGTGCTTGGCGAAGAGGGTTGATGCACCGCATAGGCAGACTAAAAAATATAGCCGGAGATTTGGTTTACCGATCTCGGCTATTTCGTGAATTTTTTTACTCTGTCCCGCGTGGGGAAGAGCTAAAAACATATGCGGGAGATGATAGCATAGACAGCTATTCGTTTTAGCTATGTATGCTAGCCAAGAATTTTTTCAAGTTTTGCCACGCCAAAACATGAAAGTAGTTGGTCCCCAGGAGTTACACCAATGAAGAGAACATTGCGCGGATCTTTTATCAAAGTTAAAAGAGGAAGCGGCTTTTTGAAGAGAATGTCCACCAAGAACGGACAGAAAGTTATCAAGGCACGTCGGGCAAAAGGCCGTTACAGACTCTCCGTTTAGGATGGGTTGTCGCTCTTGCTTCCCGCTAATGAAAGGCTGAGAAAATCCAGCGTTTTCCAGAGAGCCTACACGGGACGGAAGAACGTAAACACGCGCCTTGTAACCTTGTACGTTGTACCTCGCGCCAAGAGCGAGAGGAAAGCACCAGGAGCGAAACAAACGTTCAATGCAGTAAGAATGCCCTTTGTTGGCTTCGTAGCTGCAAAAAAGGTGCTCAAAAGCGCAGTAGCGCGTAATCGAGTAAAACGACGTGTCAGAGAAGCGTATAGGCTCCTGACACGTTCTTTGCGAGAAGGCCACTCAGATACAGCCCAAGCAGCTGGCGAGAAAACGGTCCAGAATACAGCTATATGTACAGAAGCCAAATCAGAAATCAAAACAGAAACAAGGTCAAAGCCAGAGTTAGCCGGCAGAGCCACTTACAAGCTCGGGCAATGGTATGTGCTCGTTTTCGTGCTGCATGCCGCTGCGCTGGAAGCCAGTTGGGCTGAGATTTTGAAAGCCGTGGATGAATGTCTGAGCAAAGCAGAACACAAATACGGCGTGATAAGAGGCGGAGAGCCAGGGGGCAAGCCGCGTGAGTAGAGCGAAAGCAGCAGTTTTGAAACTTTTGAAAGCCTGGCAATGGACCAGGCGGTTTCGTCAGCCTGCGTGCCGTTTTTACCCTTCTTGCTCTGAGTACACTCGCCAAGCTATTGAAAAGCATGGATTGATGGCCGGCATGCGTCTAGGTGTGGTGCGCATTTGCAAGTGTCACCCATTTCACGACGGCGGGGTTGATGAGGTGCCGGACACGGTTAAGCCGATGTTCATAAGGATGAGTGTAGGGACGATACTAATGCCGCCCGAAGCCGGCTGGCAGCCGGCGCTCCCAGGGTGCCGAGACGCCGCGTCGCCGGACCTGCCAAATCGTTATGAAAACAGGGCTAAATCCCGTTTTAGCTGGAACCAAAGGTAAGATTTCGACAAAGTAGTGTAGGTCGGCGCCATTCGTCGACCAGCCCGGAAGGGCACCGTGTGTAAAACAAGCCAGAGAGCTTGATTCAGAGGTAGCAAATTGGACATCACCTATCAGTTTATGATTCCGATCCTGGAGTATTTCCACAGGATGACGAACAGCTACGGCTGGGCGATCATCTTGCTCACAGTTTTGGTGCGTCTGCTGGTTTGGCCGCTGGTCGTCAAGTCGACTCAGTCGATGCAGAAGATGTCTCAGATGCAGCCGATGATGAAGAAGATCCAGGACAAGTACAAGTCTGATCCTGAGAAATTCCAAAAGAAGATGATGGAGTTCTACTCCAAGAATAAGATGAATCCGCTGGGCGGCTGCTTGCCAACTCTTGTTCAACTTCCCGTGTTATTTGCACTGTTTGCAACCTTCTCCGGTCCACCTTTTGGTGACAAAGCTGTTGACGTCAAGGTCAACGTCGTTGAAAAGGCTAAGTCTGCCGAAGTTAAGAAGGTCGAGGTTAGTGGCAACAACTGTCCGTATGTCGCAACCGATGGCAAGATCGCCAAGGTAGTAGTTTTCCCGGGTGATTCGGTTGTAGTTGAAGGCGAGAGTGTCGACTTCAATACACGCTCTGTTGAAGGGCAGCTGCCGGCCGATTTCAAGGTGCAATGGAAACTCGCCAATGTGCAAAAGAAAGAAGGCGAAGAAGCACCAGCAACTATCGATGACAACGGTCACGCCACCTTTAACAAGCCTGGTGAATATCACGTTCAGGCAATGGTTCCTGGCATCGCCAAGCATGAGAATTTTGGACCGATAAATGGTCTTGGAAAAGTTGCGTCAGGTATGGATTTGTTGAAACCGGAAAACTTTGATCTGGTCGTCATGATCATTCTTTTCGGCGCAACGATGTACTTGTCTTCCAAGCTGACAATGAAGCCGCCAGATCCAAATCAAGAGATGGACGAGCAGCAAATAATCCAGCAGCAGACGGCAAAAACGATGCCAATTGCACTTTCGGCAATGTTTTTCTTCATACCATTGCCTTCGGGAGTGTATGTTTATATGGTTGTGTCGAACGTCATTCAGACGTTGCAAACATGGCTGGTCATGAAGTCGCCCGTGCCAGAATTTGTCGATGTGACGCAAGGCGATGATGATTACGTGCCTCCGCAATCGCCGGACGATGATGCGCCAAAGGGCAAAAAAAAAGACGTAAGTGATAGCGGAAAGAATGGCTCCAGTAAAGAATCCGAGAAGGGTTCGAGCAAAAAGAAAACAGAAGATGGAGTCAAGCAAATTACGGTGGAAAGCGACACCGGTGAAACGATAAGTTTGTCAACAGGAAAGCGCAAAGTAAAAAAGAAGAAGAAATAGCTTATGAACTCACTAGACGAAAACGCCAGATCATATTTGGAAAAAATCCTCGCCATTTTGGACATTGAGGCGCAGGTTTCGGCAGAGGACATTGACGAGACGACCACGTGCTTCCGCATCGAGTGCCGTCCGGATGACGCCCGATTGCTGATTGGACGCAATGGAGCGACTCTGGAAGCTCTGCAGTTCATCGTTAGACAGATGTGCAAATCAGCGATGGCTGACCAAGGACCATTCGTAGTCGATGTGCTCGATTACAGACTGCGTCGTCGTCGCAATCTCGAGGACAGCGCCAAGAGAGCTGCTGTTGAAGTGTTGAATGGTGAGCAAGAGCGCATCGCGCTACCGCCGATGAGCCCATACGAGCGCCGCATCGTGCACAAATACTTGCAGGAAAACTTCGAAGAACTCGCGTCCGAATCGGAAGGCGAAGGTCAAGACAGGCACATCGTTATCACTTATCGTGGCATGCCGGAAGAAGGCGGCGGCGGTAAGAAGAAGAAAGAGTCGAACGGCAAACACAAACCTGCCGACGAAGATGATGATTACGCTGCCGAAGAAGAAGCGTACGGCGACGAAGCCGAAGTCGTAGACGAAGCGTAACTGTAGGGTCGACGCCATGCGTCGACCGCTCTGGGAGCGTGGGCGGCTCGCCCGCATTTTCAAAAATGGAATTTAGAAGTGCCGGTTTTCGAAGCCGGCATTTTTGTGCTTTTGTATGATGGGTTGAGATGAACTTCTAGATTTCAAGTTTTCGTTTTGAAATAGAAGCCATTCATTGAGCGGCATTGGCGTGTGCTTTCAAGTTTGAGAAAAGTAATTAGGATGAACGTCTTTGGAACTCATAGCGCAACAAGAGCGAAGTACATTGCAATTATTCTGATTGGTGTTGGACTCGGCGCAATTTTTTTGGGCTTAGAATCTGTCGAATCGGTTTTACCCCCGCCTTTCTGTGACCGGATGATTGCACCATTTCCGGTACTCAGTGAGATGTTGTCGAAAGTCGCTGGTCCTGGCAATGCTTCCTTTGACAGTTATTTGGCTCTGCGAGACCAATACGCGCGGCTGAAGACGCAGGCCTTTGCTCTCAGATTCTCAATGGAATTTCTAGATCACGGATTCTTGTACGTTGGATTATCCGCTATGGTTTTGGTATTTTTCGAACAGTTCAAAAAAGTTCGAGCTGTTGACTGCATTCGTCGGAGTCTTGAGTTAGCTGCAACGTGTCTTCTTGCAGTTGGAACAACCTTTATCCTATTAAGTGCAGCGCAGGGCAAGCTTCCTGTTGATCAATCTTTTGACCAGATGATAATTCGACTCCTATGCGGTTTGAAAATATTGCTTCTGTTTTCGTTTGCTTCGGGCGTGCTGCCACTCTTTTTGCTGATTTGCGTGTGTGTATTGATGATACGTTGGAAACCAGAAGAGGCGAGCTATTGAAAGCGCGGGAGCAGAGCCGACAATAACTGGAGGATTGCTGCGACATCGTCTTTTGTATGATGGATTCAGATAACTAGTCAGGTAATCCAAATTGATTAAAGGCATTCTTTCGCGCAAACAGGAACTGCTGTGGTACTGGCGCCCATTCTGTTTTGGGATGTATCTTGGGATTGTTTTTGTACTTTTGATTGGTCTGGGAGTCGCCTGTGACTGGAGCATCGACTGGGATTCGTTCTGGCATCCGGGTATGGATCCCAACGATTTTTATGAAAGACATGCAGATTTAATTGCTAAAGCAAGAGATTTGGTTTTTGCTAGGTACTTAGTAGATCAGGGCATGGATACTGTTTTTCGAACGACGGTTATCACTACATTTATTGCCTTTGCTCTTAAACAAGTGAAGGGCAAATGGGCACAACCTATAGATGAAGTGTTGACCTCTATTTTTGGCAAAAATCACTATTCCATCGTTGGTATGTTTAAGGGTGATGTGGCAAAGGTCATCTGTGTGGCGATTATTGGTTCTATTGTCGTTTTGATGATTTTGACTGGGTTTTTGGATTTACTTGGATTTGATTGGAGATTGTTTTTTACTGTCTAATGGTGATCAATGCCGGCGTACAGTGAACTAAGTCGCAAACAAAAGATCCTCTGGTACTGGAGACCGCTTTTCTTTGGCTTTTTTATTGGCTTTCTTTTTGAGCTGATACATTTTAGTTTTGAAGCGTCTACCTCGTACGCTGCTTTGTGTGTCAGTTATAGACGCGTGGCGGATATGTTTGTGCACTGCGAGCTTTCGAGGTTGAAGGAACAAATAGTGCCGCTTGCCCTAGCCGGTAACATGGTTAATGAGGGCATTGAAGTTGCATTTCGCGTGGCATTGATGACTGCGTTCATTTCATTTGTGTTGAACGAAGTGAGTGGAAAGTGGTCAGAGCGAAAGCAAACAACACATACCCAGTGCACAAAAGACCAAGATTGATAGGGCCCACAACTCCAGCCAAATTGGCTACTCAGCCATTGAATGCGCGTTGGGGTCTGCTTTTTTCAAGAACATTGCGACAATAGCTGCTGTAAGTAGAACAATGCCGAGCGCCAGGAAACAATCGTTGAATGATTGTACGTAGGCCTCCACTTTGATGCGGTGCGCTAGCTGTTCGATCGCAGCTTGGTGAGCGCTATATTGCGAGTAGCCGTGTTGTTGAAATTTCTCCATTGCTTGGCTTAGGAATTGCTGTGTGTTCAAACCGACTGCGGTGAAAGACTCGCCAATGCGCTCAGAGTGAAACTGTTCGCGCTGCGTGAGAATGGTCGAAAGTCCTGCAATTCCGAACGAACCACCGAGGTTGCGCATCATATTGAACAGCGACGAGGCTGTCGGTGCTTCTTCCTGTGCAATGCCGGCGGTGGTTAAGGTCGATAGTGGAACCATGATCAATGGCTGTCCCAAAGAGCGCACAAGCATTGCTGCGATCAGCTGTGGACCCGAGTAGTCGTGGCTCATAAATGCATTCATGAAACAACTTGCGGAGAACAGCGCGAGACCGGCGACGAGCATGATGCGCGCGTCTACCTTCTTCATAAGCAGCGGTATAAATGGTGTGATCGCAAGTTGTGGCAGTCCTGACCAAATCAAAACTTGCCCGATTTGCAAGGCGCTGTAGCCTTGCACGATTGTCAGGTAAGACGGGATGATGAATACACTGCCGTAGAGAGCCATCCCGAAGACAGTGTTGGCGAAGCTGCCTATACCGAAGTTGCGCTGGAATAGCAGTTTGAGGTTGAGCAGCGGTTCTTTCTTGACGAACTGAGAAATTACGAAAATAGTTAGCGTAATTGCGGCGACGATTGCCGAGCGCGAGATCAGTTCTGAACCAAACCAGTCTTTGCGCTGCCCCTCTTCAAGTACATAGATCAAGCAACTGAGCCCGATTGCCATTGTGGTAATGCCGAGATAGTCGCCGCGTTTGAGCAGCTCCAACTGCATTTTTGCTTTTGGCAATGAATACGCAAGCATTGAGATGAGCGCTATGCCTGGGATCAAATTGAGGTAGAAGCTGTACTCCCAACCGAAGTTGTCGGTCAGATAGCCGCCGATTGTAGGACCGATCGATGGCGCGAACACTGCGGTGATGCTGAATATCGCCAAACCAATCGGTTGTTTCGATGGAGGGAGTTTCGAAAGAATAATTGCAAACGACATCGGAATCAGCACACCGCCTGTGAATCCTTGAGCTGCACGAAATGTGATGAGTGAGTTTAAGTCCCAGGCAAGTCCGCAGCACATCGAAAAAATGAGGAAGAGGACGGCGTTTGTGAGGATGTAGCGCTTTAACCCGAAAACTTTGGACAACCAGCCAGTGAGAGGGATAGTGACAATTTCCGCAATCAGGTAAGCGGTGGAGATCCAGCTGCCTTCGTCAAGACTTGCGCCCAAGGCGCCTTGAATGTCTTTGAGAGACGATGCCGTAATTTGAATATCCAGCACTGCCATGAAGGCGCCGAGCGCGGAACCGACGACTGCAATCCAGTCTTTGAAGGTTACTTCGCGTTCAGCGCCTTGATTGGGTGAGTTGGTCATGGCGGGTTGCGCTTCTGCTGTTGCTTGCGCGTTCATGATACCTTACGCCTTTTTGGTATTGTGACCTTTCACTTCAACGTCTACGATGACCGACATTCCAGGAACCAGCAGGTCCGAGTACATTCCAAGGCTGGCTTTGTTGAAAACAACCTTTACCGGAACGCGTTGAACGATTTTGGTGAAGTTGCCGGTTGCATTGTCTGAAGGAAGGACTGCAAAGCTAGAACCAGAGCCAGGAGCGACACTATCGATGGTTCCTTTGAAAATGTGTCCTGGGAAAGAATCGACTTTCAATTCGACTTCTTGATGCGGGCGCATCTTCTCGAGTTGTGTTTCTTTGAAGTTTGCGACTACCCAAAGGTCATCCGAAACGAGCGTGACCAGCGGTTGTCCAGGCTGCACATGCTGACCAACTTCGACTGATTTCTTGCCGATGCGTCCAGTCGTCGGTGCAACGATCGTCGTGTACGAGAGGTTCAAAGCAGCTTCTTGGAGCTTGGCCGTAGCCTCTTCAATAGCGGCGTTTGCGACGTCGTAGTTCTTAGAGTTGACTTCTGTTTGTACCTGACTTGCTTTGGCCAATTGCACTTGTCCTTGGGTTTGGACCAATTGTGCCTTGGCTTTCTTCACTGTTTCTAACGCTTGAGCGTATTGTGCGTTTGCCTGTGTAATTTGTTTTTGCGCCATGTCGCGAGCTTTCTCGGCGACGATGAAGTCGCGTTTTGCATTGTCTGCTTGTTGTTGCGAAACGGCTTGATCCTTGGCTAAGTCATCAAATCTTTTGTAGTCGAGCTCGGCGCGTTCGACCTCGGCTTGCTTGCCGACCAGGTCGTCTTTAGAATGCTCGATTTGTGCGAGAGACTCTTGAACTGCTGCCTCCGCTTTGGCGATCGTGGCCCGGGCATCTTCAACAGCTCCATTGGCGCTCAGTTCGTTGCCTTGGGCGGTCGTGCTAGCGAGGTTGATGGAGCTGAATGCGGAATTTGCTTGGCGCTTTGCAGAATCGAGTGCTGCTTTCGCTTGGTTGACCTTCACTTGATAGTCGCGCGGGTCAAGTACAGCGATAACCTGTCCTTCTTTGACGTGTTGGTTATCGTCGATAAGAACTTGCGCGACCGTTCCGTCTATGCGGCTGCTGATTTGGTGCAGGTGTCCGGTGACGTAAGCGTCGTCTGTTTCTTGGTGCGCAGACAAGAATGAAAGCCACTGAATGGCTCCGATACTGCCGCCACCGATTAATAGCAGCGCTGCGGTCGCTATCGCCAAAACCTTCCTATGTTTTCCGAAGTTGAACTTTCCAGCCTTTTTGTCGGTGTGAACGTTTTCAGCGTATGCGTCGCCTTCCGGGTTGGGGGAGGTGGTGACATCTCTACAAGGAACTGTGGTTACCGGGTAAGCTTTGAGTTCGGTGCAGGGCTTTTCTTCTAATGTTGGGACTGCCATTTTCGTCGCCCTCTAATCGGTTAACTAACATGTTAGTTAGTATGTACCCAAAAGCCGAAACCGTCAAGGGGGTTTCTTGCCGGATTGTGTAGTCTGGTTTACAATTTTGTTAGTTGGTTGGGTTTTTGGACCGAGAAGGGCGCTTTTTCGATCGAAAATCGATCAATTTGACCAAACAAACCGAGTGAACTGATGGCCAAAACCAAAATTGTCAGCAAACAGCGAGACGCTGAGCTGACGAAAAAACTTATTCTCGACGCAGCTGAATGCGAATTTGCCAGGCGCGGATTGTTAGGCGCGCGCACCGAAGACATGGCGATCGCGGCAGACTGTACGCGCGCGATGATTCATTATTACTTTGATTCGAAGGAAACTTTGTATCAGCTCGTATTGGAGCGAATGTTCTCTGAGCAGGCGAAAGTCGCTCAGGGATTCGATATCAATCAGGCGACGCCGCCGGAAGCTTTGGAGCGTTTTCTCCGCATAATCATGACGGATTTGCGCGAGAATCGAAATCTGCCTTTGATCATGCTTTTCGAAGGCATTCAGAATGAAGGCAAATACTATAAGCAGATTGTGATCTCAGCTATTTACGAACCAATACAAGCAATTCTGGAGCGCGGAAAGAAAGAAGGCGTCTTTAGGAGTGAGATAAACAGTCTTCATACCTCGATCAACATCATGGGGGCATGTCTTTTCTATACGATGTCGCGGAACAACCTCGCTCACATGTTTGATGGCACGCCGGATATTTTGAATAAAGATCTATATGACGTGCACGTGGATCAGGCTATTCAGCTTATTCTTGCTGGTGTTTCTAATAGTCTTCCCAGCTGAAGCTATTGCCGTAGTGGAAAGGTTCTTTTAAATCTACAATGCGTCTGTAGAAGCTGTTTTGATCGCCAAAGCGCACCAATACTGTGCCATCGGCTCGAAGATCTAGAGCAACTTCGGTATCCTTCGGATCATCCTTCAAGATCTGATTCATTGTGTCTTGTATTTGTTTTAGCGTTGCAGCCTTGTCATCACTGTTTCTTGCTACATGGTAGATGTCGTTGAGAAACGGTGTGAAGAATTGATAGTGTCCTTCTTGCCAGTCTTTAGCGTACTGAGATGCAATCTCCGTGGGGGATTTGTGTGAGTTTAGGTATTCTAATCCTTTTTGTCTCTGGTCAAGATTTTCGGCGCTTTCGTCAAAGGCGTTATGTGCATTAACCACTGCACTGTGACCCGCTGCTTTATCGCCCTGCGCAGCCTCTGAGTCGTACATCTCAACGGCAGGAACTGTTCCTGTAGGACAGCGATAGACAGGTTCGTTTTCTTTCTGGAATGTTTGATTTAAGAAGTCTTCGATCAGAGCAGAATGACTACTTCCTTGTGACTGCGTGCTGTCGGCACAACGAAAATTTTCCATATCGACTCTCCAAGGTGCTCGGGGGGGGTTCTGAGCACTCTAAGGGTCAACACATAAAGATCACGTGAGAAAGTCTAGCGTGCGATTTTCCCGGATTTTTTGAGTTTTGCCTCGAGAGAATTAGTTTTCCTCGCACCAGTCCAGGCATGTTGCCCGTCCGAGCGAGTGACTGAAGAAGTCGCGCGCTCCAAGCAATTCAGCGCGCAATTGATTGCGTCCTTTTTCTCCTCTAAAAGGAAGTACAAGAGTGTGGCGTAGCAGATGCGAGAAGATGAAAGCGTAGGCTGGGAGGCGTTTTGTGCCTGGTAGATACTGCGAGAAAAATAGAAATCTATTGCGCGTGTAATAGTAATCACGCCAAAATCTGCGCTTTCCAGATGTAGACGCATTGCCGGTATGCGCGATGATTGCATCCGGTACAAGAAGGCACTTCCAACCTTTTAGCCGCAACCGATGGCAGAGTTCGGTGTCTTCAAAGTATAAAAAGTACGACTCGTCGAAGAGACCAACTTCTTTCAAAGCATCGGCTCGTAACAGTAAATTTGACCCGGACAACCATTCGCAATCCACAGTGAGACCTTCGGCGTCTCGTTTGAGGTAAGTTTTTGCCTTGGTGAAATCAATCACGCCGCGTGCTTGGACGGTTTTTGCGCGCCCGTCTTCCTCGTTTTCAACAATGCTGGCTCCCAAGGCAGCAGCCTTTGGGTTCGTGGCGGAAACTGCCAGGAGCTTATCTAAAGAGTCAGTTGGAATGGTCGTGTCGTTGTTGAGAAGCCAGATAAGATCGGCGCCCTTGTCCAAGCAGTAGCGCATTCCGGCATTGCAGCCACCTGCAAACCCCTGATTGGTCTCCAATCGCAGCAATTCAATGCCCGGAAACTCCGATTGAAGTTTTGCCCCGTCTGTTGTCTCGTCTGTTTCTTCAGACCCGTTGTCTACCAGCAAAATATTGAAATTCGGCTTGTGTATTTCTTTGAGGGAAGTCAGGCAGCGCCGAGTGTACTCAATCCCGCGCCAGTGCAGGACTAGAGCCCACACGGACGGCTCTTGCGACGGATAATTATTGTCGGACGGGCTCACTTAGGCTCACTTTATTTCTTCTACTGGCTCACTTTACTTCTTTTCGGGCTCACGGATAAGAGCGAGGCTTGATAATATTAGAGGGAGTTCCGGCGAGTAAAGAGGTTGGTTTGTGTCTGAATCGGAAGCACACAAAATGGATTCCAATCCGGCGGCAGATAGCGCTGGTGAAGAACAGCCTATTAGGCGCCAGGGTCTTACCAATTTCCTTCGTGCGCTGAAGCACGTCAATGAAGCGTCTGTGGCGGAAAACGTCAAACAGCGCTTTTCGGACTATGTGACCATCGCGCTCGTCGTACTTTGTATTCTCAGCCTTGTGATGGCTGTTTGCGTACCTGTACCGCCCGGTATCAAGCTTTTGCCGCTGCTGTTCACGGTAGGCGCTGTAATCTTCTACATCATCAACCGCTTGGGCATCATGATCAGCCTTACAGCTCGTCAGGCGCTTATTGTTTGGCAGATTCTGGTTGCTGGATTCTGGCTGGGCGTGACGAGCGCCATGCTTGTGATGCTAGCTTGCTTCTACTTCGTGTCTCAAGGCAACGGCTACTAAGCTGTTTGGGACTGTTTTGAGCAAATCAAAGGGTTCGGTGCTTCGCTTTAGCTTGATGCTGGCTGGCTTAGCATTAGTGTGTTTGCTGCTGGCGTTTCAAGCCGTGGGAAAAGGAGCCGGCGAAAGCGGGGTTGCTGGCAATAGCGCGGCGCTTGCTGCAGAAAAGAGAAAGACCGTTGTCTTCGGCATGAATTGGGAGCCCGTTGGTTTTTATCCGCTTCGCGCAGTCGACTCGGCTTCCTATTACGGACAAACACTGGTTTACGAAGGTCTTGTTAGTTACGGCGCAGATACCGATATCGTTCCTGGGCTTGCCGAGCGGTTCGAGATATCCCCGGATGGTTTGACTTACAAGTTTTGGTTGCGAAAAAACCTCCGCTTCTCCGATGGGACGAGGATTTCTACTGAAGACGTTATCCAGTCGATTAACGCTGCATCGTCAAAGATCTCTCCATACAAAGATGATTACCGGGATGTGAAAGAAGTCATTGGCGATACAAACATCATCACACTGAAGCTCAGCCGTCCATGCGCGCCGCTTTTGTCCCGCCTTGTCGAACTGAAAATCCTGCCTGCGGTATTACTTTCCTCTGTGGACAAAGGCAAACGCGCGTTGATGCGGCAGCCTGTTTCGTCTGGACCATTTTGCTTAAGGCGTTGGGAGTCAGGGCTGGAGCTGGTTTTTGAACCAAATCCATATTACTGGGGCAAGCAGCCTGATGTTAAACGGCTTATCTGGCGCGTTATACCAGACATGAGTTTGTTGTCGATGGCGCTCAGCCGTGGTGATGTTCAAGTGGCGCAGGTGGACGCAAGAGCCTGGAAATACTATTTGAGCAAGCAAGAAAATGTTGTGCTGGATGCATTTGCTGGCTCCAGAACTATTTATTTGGGTTTCAATCTAGCGCGGTCACCTTTTGACGAAGATGCTGTCCGTCAGGCAATCGCACACTGTGTTAACCGCCAGGATATTTTGAGCAAGCTGTACGGGGACTTTGGAGTGCTGCCTACAAGCGATTCTGCCGAAGGGCGATGGTCTTTCGATAAGACGGTAAAAACGTACGGCTATGACCAGCGGAAAGCCCGCGAAATTCTCGAACAGCAAGGCTTTAGATTGGGAAAACAAGGTTATGTGCGGCAGAAGGACGGCAAAGAACAACTGTTGGCCTTTCGTATCAAATCAACGAAAGATTCGTCGGATATTGCAGAAGCCATTGCAGGACAGCTCAGGAGAGCTCATATTCCTTGTGAAGTTGAGGTGGTTGAGTTTGCTGCCTTACGTCACAGATATTTGCAGAAGGGCGACTACGACGTCACTTTGTGGAGCCGGTCATCTGGTCCTGATCCCGACTGTTACTTGATTTGGTCGAGTAAAGGTCCAATGAATTTTTCGCGATTCAATGATCCTGTTGTTGATGAACTAATACAGAAGGGGCGCACGGCGACTTCGCTTCAGGATAGAAAACGCGTTTATTCCGAGATGCAATCTATACTTGCAAAACGGGTGCCATGGGTTTTCGTCGTGCAGCCAAAGCTGATGCTTGCGCATCAAAACACCCTTACTAACATCAGCTTGGGAACGCAAAGAAAGACAGGCGTCCCATGGGACAATCCGTTGTTCAATGCAGCGCGCTGGAGCTTCACTAGCGCATCTCCTATGAGTAAGCTTCCGACTGCTGGTGATACCAAATAGGGTGCTAATTCATTTTGGCTCTTTATTTTTGTCTTTAATGGCTCTCAACTCTTGTTCCGGATGGTTCTAGCTTGCGGCGCTACCGCAAAATTTCCAAATTGCGCTTTATGGTGATTGCAACCCCCCGCAAGTCTCCAGATTGATTGAGCTCCCCCTCAATCTCTCCTCTCGAATACAAGCCTCTTGTCTCCCCACTCGCAATTCGGAGCGATTTCTCCATGAGCAAATCATCGCAACAAGATTACGTCTTTGTCCCACCTGTGGAAACTGCCGATCTCCCAGAACAGCATGGTTCCGAAGACGGCAATGCCTGGGAAAATGAGGCTTCTACCGCCTACGCAAAACCGCAAAAGGAAGCAGAGACTATACATTTGAGAGACGTGAATGATTCAAATAGAACGGTAAGCGACGAGCAAATTCCAGGAGTTAACTCATTTACCGTTCATGCTCTGGAAATGTTTAGCAGTTTGGATGCTGATAAGAGTGGCGGCATAAGCCGCGCGGAATTGGAGTCCGCCCATAGCAGCGGTCGCTATCATGGACAAGATATTCAAGTTATGGCTGGTTTGATGGATAGAGGCAGTTGGGATCGGATGGTCAATTTCGTTAAGGACAACAAGGATGAATTGACTCGCGATGACCTCTGGGAAATTGGTGTGAAGTACAACAACGGCGTGTATCGCAGCGATACGCAGCGCCAAAGAGACGATATCCAAGCTATTCTGACTGCTTTTGAGCTTGCGCAAACAAAGTTTGAATCACAAGAAACGCGATAATTTTCGCTCTTGCTCTGTTTCATGACTTTCACTCAACAGAGCATTTGAAATGAATAGCGATAAGACTCAAGCGCGCGTCGCAGCAGAGTCGATGAGTAGGTGGTCTTCGCAATTCAGTTAAATGTGATGCACCACTACGCTTTCGCTGTTGTAGCAATGATGTAAACGAGATTGCGATTGTCATTTGTTTTCAATCGCTGCGCCCAGGATGTGCAAATGTTCGGCCAATTACCTGCTGAAAACGTGCCGGTTTCGATGATGCGAAATCCGCTAGCTTTGTATCGCTGCGCTAACTTTGCATCGATCAGATCAGCTGACAAGCTGTCGATTCCCAGGCGCCGTAGTTCTGTGGCGTCACGTTGCTCATCAACTCCGATTAACACCTCCAATACCGCATCTGGTGCACAAATGCGGTGGATGTTTTTCAGCATGGTTTCATCCCCGGTGGCAACCCCCTTGAGGAGACTGCCCCATGGAAAGTGAATGTGCACCTCATTGGCAACACCATCAAGCTCTTCAGGGAGCGCCTCCACCGCCGCCTGAATGAAAAGAGCATTCTTCAGCCCGCCTTTGGCAGGCTTACGATGGATTTTCTCCGATGTCTTTTCCAGAAGATTCGAGGATGCGTCGATTCCCAGATAGAACTTGTGAGGGTTTTGACGGGCGCTCTGGCAGACAAAGCGACCGTCTCCGGTCCCTAAGTCCACCACTATCCCCTTCCCGTCGTCGATAAGGTGCGATGAGTCGTTCGAATTCAAATCAATCAAGTTAGCTGGATCCTTTATTCCTTATGACCTTGAGCATTACGATGTCTCCTTTTGAGTGGTGAGTGAGGTCTTTTTATAGAACCTGGGGTTCGCTGAAACAAAATCCAGACGCAGAAAAACCGCCAACATAACCAGACGCAGAGTTTGCGCGATTATTTGACGGTTTTGAAAGATACCAGGAAAGGCAAGCATGACTAGCATGCTTGCCAAACTAAGTGAACACTGCCTTACGCGGCGGAGAGAGAACTGACGTAAATGTCTGTCTGACTCTTAGCGGGTTGGCGGGTTAACTTGGGTCCACTGAATACCCTGGATGTTGGATTGTTCGCAGATCGGTTTGTTGCCGAGGTGCTCACGGTACCAACGAAGTGCTTTAGCCATGCGGTGCACGGCGTGTCTTCTTGCAGATGTGAGTGTCCAAGACGGAGGCTTAAGGTGGAAATAACGACCTTCATCTCCGCAGGCTTGTGCGTTAGCTGGTAACGAAGCTACAAGTAAAACTGACAAAGCTAGGAATGCTTGTCTCATAGAAAACGTCCTCTCCTTTGCTGAGGTTCCTGGCGGCCCCTAATAACGGAAACCATCTTAGAATGCCGGTTGCCATGAAGTTCCATACGTTCATATAGAACCACAGGTCCATTGTACTATTCCCTATTCCACAGTGATAATGTCAAGACGACCCTGTGTTAAATCCGTTAACAGCCAAATGACGGGCCTTTGGAGCCATGGCTGTGAGAATTAATCTGATTATCGGCTACTTGAGTAAAAACTCGAAGGACCAGGTATTAGATACATAGCTATAGTTTTCAAGTAATAAGGTTATCAAGTAGAATCATCTACATCCCGTACAAAGGTCAGCAATTTCCGCTGTCGAAAGGGTTTTGCAATTGGCCAAAGGTCAGCGTGAGTCCGAACAACCTAACAAGATGCCCGTGCAGCCTATAGATTGCAGGGAGGCATTGCATTGGTTTGTTGAGACAGTTGGGCTTTATAAGGGCTCCACGCGCGGTCTTCTAGTTTCCAACTTCGACGAAGCAGCAGAACCATATGTTGAATCTGCCGTCATCAACCTGAAATCACGCGGCATCACACCGGCAGTTGTCGAAGGAGCTGCAATTTATCAGCAGGCCGCAAGGCTGTGGGACCAGGCTGTGCGCGGAACATCGTTCGGCAGACCTGTCGCAACGCAGTTCGAGCTTGATCTGACCGGTGCGCCAGTAACGGTTATCAACAACTTCACGCCGCCGCAAACAGCACAACAGCTCTGGTATCTCTACCATCACATTCTGTATCCACGGGCTTTGAACGGTAAGCCTTTGCTTATCACTACAAAGCACGACTACTACGAGTTGATTAGCTTAGGTGGTAACTGCGAGGACCTTGAGTACGCAGGTCGAAAAGTGACCTGGGAGAAGGTTCTCTACATCCTCGAAGCAACCACAATTGATTTGCACCACTTCAGCCAGATGAAAGAGGAAGGACTGCCTCCGATGCTGAAGGCTGAGTACTATCTTTATAAAACACTCAAGGCGAGGGAATTTCCGATAACTCCAATGCATGTGGTCGGCGACTACATGCTGGACTTTGCAATCTTCAATCGTCATTCAAAATTGGATGTCGAGATAGATAATGTGTCGTCACTCGATGGCGGTAGCTCATATTCCGCAGAAGCGAAGAAGAATCTAGAACTGCTTAGTGATGGTTGGCGCATTGTTCGCTTGACTAACTCGGAAATTATGAGCAACGTAGTTGCTTGTGCTGATGCTGTAGAAGACGTATGGCGCGGCGGGTTGAAGAAGTCCTCGTTTGGACGCCTGATTCAAGGCAACGCCAATATTGTTGTGCCGGAGCTGGTTGTTGAAGACGAAGTGCAGCGCATGGCGATATCGCACGGCGCCGGTCCTGCTGCCATTACTGGTGGTGCAGGATGCGGCAAGACCACCGTGCTTGCTCACCGCGTAGTCAACTTGCTCAATCAAGGTATCAATCCTGAATCGATTCTTGTAATCAGCTTTTCAAAAGAAACGCTTACACCGCTTCGAGCAATGGTCGATGAAATTGGCGACAAGCTCCTTGCGCAAAAGGTCAACTTCTTTACTTGGCATGATCTAGGTCTGAAGATACTAAAGGAAAACCTTTCAGCAATAAAACGCAAGCCTCCTTTGAAGGTTGAGCAAAATGTTCTGAAAGTGATTCAGCGTCTTTTGCAGAAGTATAAAAAGGACCTCGACCCGGTAACGCTTGAGCTTTCCGAAGAGCTCGACGAGTTTACTCTTGTGTCATTGATTTCACTCTACAAAGCGAATTTGGTTGCACCCAAGCACGTTAAAGAGCGCGGCAAAGGTGATGTTGATGAGCTGGTCGCAAAGGTTTTTCAGGCGTACGAAGACCAATTGCAGAAAGCCAATCGCGTTGACCGCGATGACATGATTACTTTGTCCGCCAATTTGCTGGTTGAAAACGCTGATGTGCGTGCGCGCTATCAATATCAGTTCGAATACGTGCTTATTGATGAGTATCAAGATGCCTCTGCAGCGATGGATTTACTCGCACGCTTGCTTTCTTTCCCTCAGGACAATCTCTTCATCCTGGGCGATGAAGATCTCACTATCTGGGAGGCGAAGGGGAGTTTGCCGCGTCTTTTGCCTGAAGTGTCGCTGCGCCTCCCGAATGCAAGATGTTACACACTCGATAAAAACTGGCGGTGTCACCCTGCAATTGTCGAGAATGCACGTCATGTGGTGCGCGCTCTCGAGCGTCGCCGTATGCAAAAGGATTTCACGACTGGCTGGGGACCAGCACCTACAGAGGCAGTCATCGGACCGCAGATTCTTGCCGATGAGATGGCAGAGTCCGAGTGGGTTGCAGATGAGGTGCAGATACTCATAGATAGTGGCAGGCAATCCGGCGAGATTGTTGTGCTTTATCGGCAGAACAGCTATGCAATTCTGATTGAAGAGGCTCTTTCGCGACGCAATATTCGTTGTATTGCGACCCATCCTGACGCTGGCATGATCCCGGACGAAGTCGGCGATGTCATGGCGTTCTTGAGGCTGGTTATGGATCCTGACGGTCCAAAAGCGCGAGAGTCTTTCGAACGTATTTGCCAATTGCGCGTGAAAGAGGTTGATCCGAAATTATCCGCAACTATAGCCAGTTTTGGTGAGGCGAACAATCTTTCTTATTTGAAGGCAGTCGAGATCTATTCGGAAGCTGTTTCAGATCCTTCTTGCATCGACCTAGCACAGCTCGTTCGCATCATTCGTACCATGCACGCGGAAAAACTTCCGCCGGCAGAAACGATTTCGCTTTTGAAACGTACGCAGCGCCTCAATGAGTTTTACAAATCAATCAAAGTGCCAGCTGGAGTCAATTATGAGCCGCTGAGAAAACTTGCTCAATTGGAGGAGGAAGCTCGCCAATATAAGAGCGTTTCTGAGTTTGTAAAAACATGGAGCGCACGGCAGCAAGACAAGGGCGAAGGAAATGAAGGCCCAGTCCGGATTTTGAATGTCAATGAGACAAAGGGATTGGAGTACCCAATCGTTTTTGTTGTCGGTATGTCTGATGGGCTATTCCCATCTGATGTGAACGATCTGGAAGAAGAACGTCGTCTGTTTTATCTTGCAATAACAAGAACGAGAGAGGCTTTGTACCTTTCGAGTCCATCATCATTCAATGGCGAGTCGCTGCTTCCTAGTTTTTTCCTTGCGGAAGGCGGATTTCAGTTGGCCGCACCAAAGGCTGGTGGACAGCCACTTCCCGTCGTTCAAGCCGCTGCACCGGCAACACCACCGCCTCCTCCACCTCCTCCGGCGACGATAGCTCCGGTCGAACCGAAGCGTCCTGCAAAGCCGGATCAAATTCCCGTAAAACCGGATCAAATCCCGGTCAAGCCAGATCCTGGAGTAGTAAAGCCGGCTGCAAAATCGGCACAACAAGGTGGAGCCGCGGCGGCGATTCCTGTAAAACCGGATCCGGGTATGCAGCCTGGGGCGAAGCCGAATGTGGCTCATACACCGGCGTCCAACATTCCAGTGTTGCCAGACCCAGGCATGCCTTCGAAGGCTCCTGCTCAGGCCCCTGTTCAACCTGTGCAACAACCAGTTCAGCCGCAGGTTGTGCAACAAGCGGCGTCACCCCAGCCAGCACAACAGCCTGTTCCGCACCAAGTGCAGCCGCAGCCGGTGCAGCAGCCGGTGCAAGCGCCACCACCACCTCCTCCGGCGCCACTACCTCCGCCCCCGGCGCCACCACCGCAGCCTCAAATTCAAATCGTTCCAGTCAAACCAGTGACTGCTCCGATGCCGTCACAGCCGCAGACTTTGCCGCCTGTTCAGCCAAGTCCGCCTCATGCTATACCTGTCAGACCACAACCTCAGTCTCAGCCCCAGCAGGCACCTCCCATGGTGGCAGCACAGTCTTCACCTGCCGCAATACCTGTCAAACCGGATCCGGGTTTGATAAACGATGATTTGCCCGTAATCATCAAGCCGGTTGTCTCTAAGCCAGTGGCTGAGTCCATTCCGATTCGTCCCGACCCAATGCTGGATGAGTTACTTGCTCCATTGCAGCAATCCGCAGCGGCGAGGGAAAATACTCCTCCTCCAGCAATGCCTCATGTTTTGCCGAATCTCCCAACAGCGCAAACTGCTTCACAAGCCCCGCAGCATTCTTTCTCCAGTAAGCCGCTTGAAGCTCCAGATCCGCTGTTTCAAGCGACACAGCAGAATGTTCTTCAACACATGGCGCCTGTACAGCCGGCCGCCGCGGCGCCTTCAGCAGTGCCTGCGCCTGAAGCCAAGGAAGCTGCCGGTATTAAATACAACGTGTTTGGTATTCCGATAGGTCCCGATGAAGAACCGCTTATCGACGATAAGTCCGCGCCGGAAATAGCAGGAATAGCGAATAAGGCAATCGTGAATGAAGCGGCTAAGGCTGCGGCGCGCACGCATCCTGGTTTACCGGCTGGATTTGTAATTCCTGATCCGAATCCATCTCAACTGAATTTGCCGAAGTTGAAAGACAATTCGGTATTCAGACCCAGGCCTCAGATACCATCGAATGCATCCGGGCTCCCGCCCGCGGCAACGCCATCTGCCCCAGCTCCGTTGGTCGCTCCGCCACCGTCATCTGAAATTGCTGCTTCTGCCGCAGAAACACCTGTCACTCCGGCTAAAGGCAGGAAAGGGCGCAAGGGCAAGAATGTTGAAGTGGCGGCGGAGCCAACTCCGGCCGTTCCAGAACCAGCGCCGACGCCTACTGCTCCAGAACCGCTCGTCGTTACACAGTCCCCAGCTCTTCCCGAGCCAGCTGCAGTTAAGGTAGAAGCGCCACCGCCAGCCCCCCTTGAGCATTTTGCACCTGTTCCAGAGCCTATTGCTGCAGATGTGGATATCATTGCAGCTGCGGCTGCCGCTGCGTTTGGTCAGCTTCCGGCTGATGTAGCTTCACCATTGCAGGCGGCGGTGAAATCGGAAGAGCCTGAGGTGGACGAGGAAGGCTTTATCATTCAGACTTTTGTTGCACCGGTCAATGTTGGTGATACAAAGTCGTCGGCCGCTCAGCCACCAGCGGTACAATCCCCTGCAGGTCAACCACCAGCGCCAAATCCGTGGGACTCGCCTATGCAGCCCCCGCCTCCGCCGCCTCCGCCAACGCAGCCGCACATTCAGGCACCGCCGCTTCAACCAGGCCAACCCATACAGACGAACGTTCCGGTTCAACCAGCGGCGCAGGCACAAAAGCCCTTGCTGCAACAGTGGTCTTCGCAGGGTAAAGAGCATTCTGCAGAAACTCCAGACCTGGTAAAACAAACTGGGGACGTGAATGCGATGCCGCCTCAACCGGGTGTTCCGGCTCAGCCAGGTGCGCCAATTCAACAGGGTGCTCCGCAGCAACCAGCAGCTCAGGAATCTATTGCAGCGCAAGCAGCAGAAGCGCCCGTAGCGGCTGAGCCAGCAGCTCCTGAGCAGCCTCCGCCGCCTCCAAGTCCCTTCCATTCACATGAGCATATCGTTGGTGATAAGTACCAGACAGGCGCTGGAGAACACCATCGTGGAAGCTGGATGGAGCAAGGTCCCACGCCAATTGCTCCTAACTTGAGTGTGCCATTGCCCGCTGGTCATGACCCGGATAAGCCGAAGGATATTGGTACTCCTGTCCGTAAAGGTCCGCAGCGTCCGCAGATTTCGCCTTTGTATCCAGAGTCATTCCAAAGTCCTGTGGAGACGCCTGCTACGCCTCCAGTGCCACCGCCCGCACCACCTGTGGTATCGGAGGGCGGTGTATACAACGCCATTGAAAACGACGAATCCTTGCCGGGAATGGGCACAGTGCCTGCGATTCCAGATAACATCGGCAAAAAAGGAAAGAACGTCGCTTGGGGTGGAATAAAAGGTGGTCTTTCGCGCGGTCAGCGTTCTGAAGATGTACCGCAAGTTTATAAAGATACGCCCGAAGAAACCGAGGCGGAAAGCGCTTTTCCTGAGGTTGCAGCTCGTCCGATGTTGCCACAAACACCACAGCAAGGCACGCCTCAACCACAATACCACCCTCCTCAAGGTGTCCCGCAGCAACCGGCAATGCAGCAGCCGGTTCAGCCGAATGGTAGCGTTCAACAGCCCGTTCAACAACCAGTGCAGAGTTTCGCGCAAGGCGATGATGATGCTCCTCATTGCCCTGAGTGTTCGGCTCGTCTGGAAGGTGGTTCTAACTTCTGCGGAGAGTGCGGCTACAAGCTCGGCGTTCGCATTCCTACTTGTGTTTCCTGCCAGGCTCCACTTGATCCCACCGCGCGTTTTTGTGGAGAGTGCGGAACAAAAGTTATCGACCCCGCAGCCGGTGCCAATCCAGTGCCAGAAGGTGCCCCGCTGCCTAATTCGGCAGGTCAAAATGTTTCCCAAGATCCAGAGAAGGCGATGGAAGACTATCTTTCAGGCTTCGGACCAAATCAAAAAGACAAGCATTGGTCCAACAAGTTGAAGAAGATCTTGGACTAGGTGTTAGTCAGCGCTTCAATCCCGCTTTGAGTTTTTCAAGATTAACCTCAACCTGGCGCTTCGTGTCTTCGCGTGATGTCGAATTGTCGATTACAACAGAAGACAAACGTGCTTTCTCTTCCTGCGGCAATTGAGCTGCCAGTCTCTGTGTAATCAACTCGTTGCTGAGGTTGTCGCGCTTGGCGAGCCGTTCGCGGAGGACCTCCTCCTTCGCCACAATCGCCCATATCTCGTCGTATTCTCCTTGCACTTTTGCTTCAAAAAGCAGCGGTGCAAGTATTGCGACAATTGGTTTGTCAGAGTTTGCTGCAACGCAACGTCGACTCTCTAAAATCACGGCCGGATGTATTAGTGCTTCTAGATCGCGCTTGGCGACGGGATCTTTGAATACCAAGGCGCCTAGTTTTTTGCGGTCTATCTTGCCTGTTCCATCGTCGCTCAGTATATTTTTTCCAAAACGCTCAACAACAGCGCGCCTAACTTTCTCGCTATTTTGAATGTTGTGGGTAATTGTGTCTGTGTCGATAACAGGCACGCCGAGCTCTTCTAGAATGCTGCCAACCGTCGACTTGCCGGAGCCGATTGTTCCAGTGATGCCAATTACAAATGGTTTTCTATCCGGCGTCAATTTAGTTTCTCCACCTAAAGCAAATCATTGCGTGCAGCAATATCTTGTGCGCGTGAAAGAATTGATTCTAACTGATTTTTGTCGAAGCTCTTCGAATCAGGATCCGTCGCGACTCGCACAACTGTATTTCCGCCGTCACCCGGATGAGCGGCGAAAATCAATCTCAATTTGTTGGATTCTGGATCTGCTTTTATTGCAAGTAAATGACCCGCAGAGGCGCTGAATTGGGTTGTATTCCACCCTGCTTCCTTAAGAGCTTTGATTAGCGCTTTCATCGTTACTGATGACGAATAAGGAAAAGAACTCTGTGTTTTGGAACGTTTGGGTGGCAGTGATTCAGGCGTAATCCATAGTTTGTACGCCACGGCACGCCACGACAAAGATGGAGTCGGATCACCGTTCAAAATCATCAAAGGAGCCTGCACCGCAGGCGGTGGCGGTATCGGCGGGCGCTCGGGGACATCCGGTGGTTTATGAATTTGCTGTTGCCCTGGTTGAGGAGTGGTTGGCTGGACATTGGTCGGCAGGGTCTCCCCTTGTCCGTCTCCGAATGAAGGCGCGGTGGAAGGTGCTGTGAACTGCGTGCGCCTTTCGATTGGGTGATAAGCAGGCGCAGTCGAGGGAGTAGTCGAAGCCGTGGGTGTCGGGCTTTGGTGTATTGAACTGTTAGAACGTGTTGTTGAACCGTAAGGACGAAACGCCGGTGCCGCCGGCGCAAAGTTGCTGTTCGTTCTCGATTCTGTTTCAGTGTTTGCGGCGGAAGGAGTCACTGGTGCGGTTTCTACCTCTGCAGGTTTTTCCGGCGCCTTTCTGTGAAAGAAGGGAAACGCGTGCGTAGATGGGGACGCCAAGGCGGACAACAAGAGCAGACTGCAAGCTAGTCGCAATGTCTTAGTTAACTTCACTCTCATTTGTCCTGCTAAAACCATCTGCCAAGTCGTCATTTTGTGTCATTCTACTATCTTGCTTTAGTGACGGAATCTCAAGATACATACAAGAATCAGATGAAAGAACTTCCTTTTAGCCACGGTCGCCAATCGTTCGACTTCAACACGTTCGAGATGAATCCGTGCTTGCCCGATAGAGTCGAGCCGCGTATTCAATATTATTTGTTGAATGAGAATGGGCTGAATGTTCGACCATTTTTGGATTTCGACAACATTTGCTCTGACCGCGGCGAAAACGGAATTTGCTGGCTGCATGTTACTGGTACGCTCGGCGACGAGTTTTGGCGTGAATTGGCCAAGTTTATGGATCTGTCGGATGAACAGCAAAAGCTGCTGCGTTGGCCTCATCATCGCTCTTTCTTTGATGAGTTTCACAACGGGCTTTTCTGGACATTGCAGCGCCCGTCGGTGGGTGAGGTCGTGGAAGCCATTGAAGTGATCAATTTCTTTATGACTGAACACGTCATTATCACAAGGCAGTTTAGTCACGATGTAGCATTCGGGGTAACTGTGGATCGACTAATGGCGCGTGCTGAGAGCCTGCAAGGCTACACTGTGGATAGACTTTCAGCGCATTTGATTGAAGACATCATTCATACCTATATTGAAGTATTGAAGGTGGGCGGGACTAAGCTTGAAACCATTCAAAGCCGCATCATCAAACACCCAGGTAAGCAGGAGCTGCAGCTCATTAATCGTGCTCAGCAAGTAATTTGGATTTTTCTCAATACAGTCTGGCCTGTTGAAACAGTCGTGCTTTCGCTGTCACGCTGCCGCTGCCATGTGATTACTGAGAAGGGGCGGCAAGAACTAGGATATTGTCATGACGAAGCGATGTCGCTGGTGAGGATGTTCGAAACCTATCGCTCAATGTCTTACAACCTAATGGACGTGTACGTTTCGGGGCTCGGTCTGCGCACGAACGAAACGACCATGATTCTAACTATTATTGCCACGCTATTCCTCCCGCCGACTTTGATTGCGGGGATTTATGGCATGAACTTTCAGATTCCCGAAGTACATCTGACTTGGGGTTACTACATTTGCCTAGCTGCGATGATGTGTGTGTCTGGCGGTCTCTTGTGGTGGTTGAAAACACGCGGATTCTTGGATTTCAGATAATCCATATTTGGCAAGCGCTGCTCATCGCCGGGCATTTATACCAAATCTAGTTCAGCGACCTGGGAAATCTAATCTCCAAGGTGGGAACATCGCTCTTTTAGATTGCGTCTGCTTTTAATTACGTGCCAAGTCTGTCACTCAACCAGCTAAAAGTCCGATGAAAGGTCGAACCGGCCGAACCAATTGAGCGCCCTTAACGCTCGGGTATTTACGGTTTTACTTTTGTTCTGGGCACTTCGGTGCCATAATGACAACATAGTGCTTCGGTTAAATCAGCCCAACTTGGTTATGCCTAAACGGTCACTACTACCTTTTTCGCCATCTTCCGGCATTATTGCTGCAACTTTCGGCGTTCTTTTATTCGCTCAGGTCCAGTCGGTTTCGGCGGCGGCGCTCAACGCTCCATTGGAAGAAGGCATGCGTCAATTCCAGGCTCGCCGTTATTCGATGGCGTTAGGTCCGCTTGAGCGAGCTGTGTCAAAGTCGCCTAATGATGCGACTTCTCGTTACTATTTGGCGAATTGCTACGTTCACCTCAACCGGCATGAAGATGCGCAACGTGAATACGACGCAGCCTACCGACTCGATCCTTTTGGCCCGGTTTCAGGATATTGTCGCCGTGCGCTTTTAGGTTACGGAATGGCAGTCCCTAATGATGCAGAACTGTTTGCAGCTCGAAGGCCGGTTGCCCGAAAAGTAGCGATGCAACCCTCCGACACGATTTCGCACAACGCTCCGCAGCATTTGAATAGAGCCGTTGACACCATTCGACGTCAGGCGGACTTTGAGAAGAGTCGCCATAAGCAATCAGCAGACGTCTTTGGAAGTAATGTCATAAAGTCTGGAGAAGGAGCAGCCAAAAAGATTTTGGATGATGCGATTGCCGAGTGTAAGGCAATTATGGACGCTCCTGTAAATTTGGTCAGCATGACTGGGACTGGCGGTATGTTTGTAACTAACGCTGTCCTAGAACAAGCGCGAGCAACAGAAATGGAAAGGCGTAGAGAAATCTGCGCTGACATTCGTAAGAAGGCTGATGCCGATGCTGCGCGCATTAGAGCAGAAGCGCAAGAGCGTTCGCAGAAATTTAAGCAATACAGCCAAGATCGTCAGGCCGCACTTGATGAAGTCGCTGATAGCTTGGAAAGCCAGCTTTCAACTAGCCGTCTGAAAGACCGTGTGAAAATGCGCGCGGAAGGAACCGGCTTGTACGTGCGAAACTTCGGTGTTGTGCCAAGCCCTTCGCCGGAAGTTCACAACTCCGTGGCGCGAATTCGTCCGCACCAATATCCGCAGGCGCCCGATGTGCCGGCAGCCGAAACCGGCGAGCCAGGGGGACCTCCGGCAGGTCAAAGCGCGGGCGAGAATGGAAAACTGCCAACCGACACTGGCGTTCCGGCCAAGCAAGAGCCAGAGCATTCTGTAAGCGGCAAGGTTTTGGACAAGAAATAATGTCTGAGAAAAAAACTACACCAAATTCCGATGACAGCGGCCGGAAAGCGAGTCTGGACAAGCGTCTTGGCGGAAAGAATGAGCGCGTCGAGGTTGTTGTAGAGCGTGGCGAAACACTCTGGCAACTGAGCGAATTGAAGTATGAGGGAAAACATCCGATCGCTGCGATTTTTCAAGCGAATGGGTTAAAGCCTTCGGTTGTCTATGAAAACGGGCTTCGCAGGCTGCTTGACCCTGTTTATTTTGCCGGGAACGCTTATGTTTTTCCTGCCTGGTCTGAAGTGGAAAGGCTTGAGAAAGAGTTTTATTCATTGATGGATGAGTTGCATCCACAACTTGAAAGTCCTGATGAACACAATGTTTGCGAGCCTGGCAGCGCTGATGATAAGCAACGCTCATTCGTAACAATAAATTGGGATGAGACACTATATGCGGTGGCGCAAAAAAAATACGGTTCTGACATTCCCCTGGAAGCTATTTACGAAATCAACAATATGACTCCGACGATTAGTGAGGGTACCGCGGGAAAGGCTGTTAAAGAGCCGGTCTATCCAGGTGGAAAAACTTATTGGTTGCCGGCACGGAAAGAGGTTGGCACTCTTACTGAAAAGTACAAAGAGCGCATTAAGCAGTTACTGTAGGGCCGACGAATTGCGTCGACCGCACATTATTACGGTATGCCACTGGGACTGGTGGCTCTAACGCATTTTGCAAACACGAAAATTCTTTCTTTCAGGGTCTTGCCAAATCTTTGTCTTTACCCTTTGTTGACAGGTCTAAGCCACTTCTCTATGATGCGGTTAGTCTCAGTCTTGGACAGAAATTCAAAAAGTTTTGTCCTACAGAATTGAGTATTCGGGGTTCCGACTCGAGATGGCCACGTATACCTATGAGCCTGCGGACGCAAGTCCTTACAAACAGGAAGTAGGAAACGGTAAACCGTTTAGGAGGTTCCCCACCTGGAACATTCCGGGTCAAAACTCATTCTTGTTCGGGACTGGGACCATCTATTTATTCCGGAACTTCGCAATTCGAGATGCGCTCCGGTGAACAGAAGACAACGAAAGTGAATCTGAAGTTGGATGGCAGACAGAAGACTATTCTTCTGGGTGAGCTGTTCGGTAAATCTATAAATGATTCTTGTGTGATCGCGCTGGAGGGTCCGCTCGGCGCTGGCAAAACCACGTTTGTCAAAGGACTGGCGCAGGGTCTGGGCGTCAAAGAAGTTGTGCAAAGCCCTACCTTTACTATGCTGAATGAATACCATTCAGGAAGACTTCCTCTTTACCATCTCGATCTATATCGTTTGAGCGAGTCAAGTGAAAGCGAGGCGCAAGCGCTCGGAGATCAGCTTCTCTTGGAGCTGGACGAGTTCATCAATGGAAAGATGGTTTGTGTAATTGAATGGAGTGAGTTGTTCAAATTGATCAAAATCGATGGCGAACATATCTCCTATCTAGATGAGTTGGACCATCTGACTATCCGTTTCGCTTACGACAAAAGTGACGAGATCTCAAGCGACGCGCGTAATGGAGAAGAAGATCCCGAAGAAGACCTCGGCAGAATGGCTTTCTTAGCGGGTTCTAGCGTGGTCTCCAAGGCTGTTTTAGACAAGGTTGTCGGGATGTACTCGAAGCCCTGAAAGTGAGCAAAATTTTCGGTTTGCAAAAGATGGGTTTTATCCCGACCTGTGGTTTTGCTTAAAACCCTTGGTGTAACTAGAAAATATTCGTGTTCATCTTTCAAAAATTGGGGTACCTTTCGGCTGGGCCGATTTTTAGAGGGGGGTTGACGACCGTGTTATAGTACCGAACTGTCCGCATATCTTGACAGGTTGCAGTTCCGAGGTGCCGCGTTTCAAATGGCGAAATATCTAGTTATTGTTGAGTCTCCGCACAAAGCCAAGACGATTTCAAAAATCCTTGGCAAAGATTTTCACGTAAAAGCCAGTGTTGGTCACGTGCGGGATTTGCCGCGCAATAAGCTAGGCGTCAACGTGCGCAAGAATTTCGAGCCTTTATATGAGATTCTGAAAGAAAAAGAGCCGATCGTAAAAGAGCTCAAAGAGGCGGCCGACGAGGCAGAACAAGTCTATCTCGCGCCTGACCCTGACCGTGAAGGTGAGGCCATCGCTTGGCACTTGTCAGAAATTCTGGAATTGCCTAATAAAAAAGTACATCGCATCGAATTTAACGAAATCACAAAGAACGCCATCCTGGCAGCGATCAAGTCACCGCGCAAAATTGACAAGCGTCTGGTAGATGCGCAGCAAGCGCGCCGTGTTTTGGATAGATTGGTGGGCTACAAAATCAGTCCGCTTCTCTGGAGAAAAGTAAACGGACGTTCGGCAGGACGCGTGCAATCAGTTGCCGTGCGCCTGATCTGCGAGCGCGAAGCGGAAATTGAAAGCTTTGATGCCAAAGAGTATTGGTCCATCAAAGCCGAACTTTCACGTTCGAGATCCAAGCAAGCGTTTATCGCGCCTTTATATAAGTACGACGGCAAACGTGTAATTGCTGCATCGGAAAAGTCCGCAGCCAATACGATGATTATTGACAGCGAAAAAGCTGCCAACAAAATTCTCAAAGCAATTGAAAGTGAAGAGTTCAAAGTCAGCTCTCTGACTGAGAAGACCAGCCAGAGACAACCATCTCCGCCATTCATCACTTCAACATTGCAGCGGGAAGCATCAACGGCACTTGGTTATGCTGTGAAGAAAACTATGCAAGTTGCTCAAACCCTTTATGAAGGCGTGGAGCTCGGTGCAGCAGGCGCTACCGGTCTTATCACATATATGAGAACCGATTCGACTCGTGTTGCAGAATCAGCGCAGGAAGAAGCGCTCGAATATATCAAGAATCGCTATGGCAAAGAGTATTGCCCGGATAAGCCGAGAGTATATACACGCAAAGCCAAGAATGTTCAGGACGCTCACGAAGCAATTCGTCCGACCTCTCCTGAAAATTCGCCGGAATCTATCAAGCAGTATTTGAGCAATGACCAGTTCAAACTATATAAATTGATTTGGGAAAGATTCATGGCTAGCCAAATGTCGGCAGCCGAATTGCTCACTCGTACCGCTGAAATCTCAGCTGGTGATGCTGTTTTCCGTGCATCTGCTACGGAAACCAAATTTGCTGGATTCACCATCGTCTATAACCGTCCGACAAAATCGGCGGTTTCTGAAACCGATAGTGAAAATGCAGAAGATGGTGAAATGAGCGGTGAAACGCAAAGTTTGCCAGAACTTTCCAAAGGCGAAGCCTTGAAGCTGAAAGACATAAAACCCAATCAGCACTTCACGCAGCCACCGCCGCGTTTCTCTGAAGCGAGTCTGGTTAAGACATTGGAAGAGGAAGGTATTGGCAGACCATCAACATACGCAGCGACTGTAACCACAATCGTGGATCGCAAATATGTTGAGCGCGTCAACAAAACGCTAGTTCCGACAAAACTTGGAAAAGCCGTCAACCTCTTGCTCGTGGAGCACTTCAGTGGCATCGTTGATGTCACCTTCACGCGCGACATGGAGCAGAAGCTCGACATGATTGAAGAAGATCAAGTCGACTGGCATGGCATGCTCAAAGAGTTCTATCAGCCCTTCGGTGAAACACTGAAGAAGGCCGAAGAGAACATGAACAAGGTCATTATTCTCAGCGATCAGCAGTGCCCTGCTTGCGGAGAGCAAATGGCTATTCGTTCTTCGCGCTTCGGTCAATTCTTGGGTTGCATCAAGTACCCTGAGTGCACAACGAAGATCGCGCTCACCAAGGAAGGAACCCCTGTTCCGGAAGATAGACCTTCGGAAGAAAAGTGCACAACTTGCGGCGCTAGCATGTTGATTAGATACGGTCGCTACGGTGATTACCTCGCCTGCTCCAAGGAAGAGTGCACCGAGCAGAGACCTATTCTCAAACTCACCGGTGTCAAATGCCCGCGCGCAGAGTGCGGTGGCGACATTGTCGAGAAGAAGTCGCGTCGTGGAAAAATCTTCTACGGTTGCAGCATGTATTCGAAGAATCAGTGCACATCGGCTTACTGGTATCCGCCAGTAATCTCTGGTGGACCAAACAATTCGAACAAGTGCCCATCATGCGGCACCATGCTCATCTACAAAACATTGAAGCGTGGCGACCAAATCGCTTGCTCCAACAAGGAATGCACGTTCGCTCAACCGATCACGGGTGAAGAGAAACACGCGTAGACTGTTCGTCGGGGCGCCTTGCACGCGCCCACCAGGCCATCGGCTTGCCGACATTTCAAAACATACTGTAGGGGCGATGCCATGCATCGCCCTTGCGGCTTTTAGGTAGTAACCCACTGGATACCGCAAAGGCCGCTGGTTGCCAAATGGCGATCCGATTGGTATAGGCGGGTTTCTATGCGCTGTATAGCGAAATAATCCTAAAGGGTTTCGCTATAACCCCCGCCACGCCTCATGATTAATGTGGCAGGCTCGCAGAGTTCTTGAAAAGGCAAAGTCCCAATTAATCACTGTTTTGGGAACAAACGTCTGGTCTTGACCTTCTTGCAAGTCTAATTAGCCACAGGAAAACGGGAGCGGACTTACAACCCTCATCCCATGCTGATGTTAGAATAAGGTCACTTAAAACGTCCATCAAAAACATACTACGGACGCTAATTAGCGGAGTTCAGGAGGCTCGACCCGCCATGTTTGAAAGGTTTACCGAGAAGGCCATCAAGGTCATCATGCTTGCTCAAGAGGAAGCACGTCGACTTGGTCACAATTTCGTCGGTACCGAGCAGATTTTGCTTGGATTGATCGGAGAGGGAACGGGTATTGCGGCGAAGACGCTCAAATCCATGGGTGTCAATCTGAAAGACGCTCGCGTCGAAGTCGAAAAAATCATCGGTCGCGGCTCTGGTTTCGTTGCCGTTGAAATTCCATTTACTCCGCGCGCCAAACGCGTGCTCGAGTTGTCTTGGGACGAAGCTCGTCAGCTTGGACACAACTACATCGGTACTGAGCACCTCCTGTTGGGTCTCATCCGTGAAGGCGAGGGTGTTGCAGCCCGCGTACTGGAAAACCTCGGCGTAGACCTCACAAAGGTCCGCTCACACGTTATTAGATTGCTCGGAGAGTCCGGTGCAGCTACTGCTTCTGGCGGTACTTCCACCTCGACCGGCAGATCGAAAACCCCGACCCTCGACGAGTTTGGTCTCAACCTGACTCAAGCAGCGTCGGAAAACAGACTCGATCCTGTTGTCGGTCGTGAAAAGGAAATCGAGCGCGTTATCCAAATCCTTGGTCGTCGTACCAAGAACAACCCAGTTCTCATCGGGGAGCCTGGTGTTGGTAAAACAGCTATCGCAGAAGGTCTTGCAATCCGCATCGTTAATGCTGACGTGCCGGACATTTTGTCCGAGAAGAAAATCGTCATGCTCGATATCGGTCTTCTCGTCGCTGGTACCAAGTACCGCGGCGAATTCGAAGAGCGCTTGAAGAAGATCATGGACGAAATTCGCGCTGCCGGCAACGTAATGCTGGTCATTGACGAATTGCACACACTGATCGGCGCAGGCGCCGCAGAAGGTGCTATCGACGCTGCAAACATCTTGAAGCCGGCGCTTGCACGTGGCGAACTACAGTGCATCGGCGCCACCACAATGGACGAGTACCGCAAGCACATCGAACGCGATGCTGCATTGGAACGCAGATTCCAGCCGGTTATCATCGATCCTCCGTCGGTCGAAGAAACCATCGAAATCTTGCGCGGTCTTCGCCAGAAGTACGAAGAGCACCACAGATTGGTCATCTCCGATGAAGCTATCGAGCAAGCATCCAAGCTTTCCGATCGTTACATCAGCGACCGCTTCCTTCCGGATAAAGCAATCGACTTGATCGACGAAGCTTCATCCCGTGTACGTTTGCGCGCATCGTCCTTGCCGCCTGAAGGCAAAGAAGTAGAGCGTGAATTGAGAAAAGTTCGTCGCGACAAAGAAATGGCAATTCGCAACCAAGAGTTCGAAAAAGCAGCTTCACTACGCGAACAAGAGACAAAGCTCAGCGAAAAGATTCGCGAAATTCAAGCTGCATGGAAAGCCAAGCAAGAAACTGAAAAGCCTATCGTAACTGCCGAAGAAGTTGCTTACGTAGTCAGCTCCTGGACTGGCATTCCTTTGCTGAAATTGACCGAGGGCGAATCCGAAAAACTGCTCCACATGTCCGATGTTCTGCACCAACGCGTCATCGGCCAAGACGAAGCTGTTACCGCTGTTTGCAAAGCCATCAGACGTGCTCGTGTCGGTTTAAAAAACCCGATGCGCCCGATCGGTTCATTCATCTTCTCCGGACCTACCGGTGTTGGTAAAACCGAACTGGCCAAGGCACTTGCCGGCTACTTCTTCGGCTCTGAAGATGCGCTTATCCGTATCGACATGTCAGAGTTCATGGAGCACCACACTACTTCCAAATTGATCGGCTCTCCTCCGGGATACGTCGGCTACCAGGAAGGTGGTCAGCTCACCGAAGCAGTACGTCGCAAACCGTATTCGGTAGTGCTCTTCGACGAAATCGAAAAAGCGCACCCAGACGTATTCAACGTATTGCTGCAAATTCTCGATGACGGTCGCTTGTCCGACAGTAAGGGCAGAACGGTCGACTTCAAGAACACGATCATCATCATGACCTCCAACGTCGGTGCTCAATTCATCGACAAAACCTCACTGACTCTCGGTTTCCAAGCCAAGGCAGTCGAAGGTCAGTTGGAAGAGAAGTACAAGAAGATCAAAGACCTGGTCATGGACGCCATGAAGAAGACGTTCAGACCGGAATTCTTGAACCGTATCGATGAAATCATCGTATTCCAACAGCTCACTCGCGAAGAAATTCGTCAGATCGTGGACATCATGTCCGCCGATCTCGGAGCTCGCATCAAGGCTCAAGGAATGGAGCTTTTCGTCAACGACGAGTCGAAGGACTTGATCGCCAAGGAAGGCTACAACCCAGCTTACGGTGCACGTCCTCTGCGTCGCGCTATCCAGCGCTTGTTGGAAGACAATCTGGCTGAGCAAGTCTTGCAAGGTCGCTTCAAAGAAGGCGATTACATCGAGACTGTGATCGAAAACGATGTTATCCGTTTTGAAAAGAACGAGAAAAAATCGGTGAAGCCAGAAAAAGCTGAAAAGCCTGAAAAGGCCGAAAAGGCTGAGAAAGCAGAGAAAGCCGAAAAGCCTGAAAAAGGTGAAAAGGCCGACAAAGCCGACAAAGAAGATAAGTCTGAAGAAGCAAAAGCTTCGAAGGGCTAAGTGAAACGTCGGGCCTCTGTGGCTCAACGCAAATATTCGGACTGCAAGTCCGTGAATGAAATGCGCGAGAAGCTCTCATCTGAGGGCTTCTCGATCTTTTCATGGCAAGATGGACCGGGCGCCTACTACAGCCCGCATAGTCATCCTCACGATGAATACATCGTTGTGCACTCTGGCGAAATAGTGTTTATCATCGACGGTGAAGAGTTTGTTGTCACCGCCGGTGATGCCTTGGATTTGCCTAAAGGAACAGTCCACGCAGCTGAAAACCGTGGCGCTAAGCCGGTCATCTATATGATCTGCACGAGTAAAAACTAATGACTGCTTTTAAGTTGGGTTTCGCTTTTCCAGAACTAAAACTTTGGAGCCGGACTTATCTGCGCGCAGGACTAGGTCTGCATACGGTTTGTCTTTGACTGAAATAGTGATCTTGCCATTACCCGTAAGCAGCTTGATGTCTTCGTCTCGATCCATCAGCATGTCCGCAGCTTGATGATCGATCAGTTTTGCTCCGACTTCCACTGCGCCAATATTTGTGCGATGCAATCCGGAGCCCCAGGAGTAAAGGTAGACCAAGTCCTTCTTCCCGTCGCCGTTTATGTCAGCCGCGATGACCGAATACACTCCGTCGCCTCCGAATGAAGTTCCGAGGGACAAATATTCGCTCCCTCTGACCACATATGTAGGCATCGAAGCATTCATCTCGGGGGTTTTATAAACTTTGAGAATTCCCTTGAAAGCGTCGGGCGTGATGTCTTTTGCGTTCGCCGGGTCAAATGGCAATTTACCCTCGCTCTTTTGGTCTGCGGCTAATACTCCCAAACGGCACCAGCCGAGCAGAGTGACGAGAAGGGCAATTATCGAAATTCCGACGATCTTGTGCATAGAAGCAAAAATCCTATACTTGATGCTCGCTGATCTGGTCTGTGTGCAGACACTGTTTTGCATTCTACTTGGTTTTGCTTTTTCGTTTTCTGCGAACCAAGAATGCTGTCGTGCCGATTAGTGTAAATCCCAAAGCGATCGAGCCATACAGCCAGTAGTTCGGTCTTTTGGCTGCCAGAGCACTGTCCAATGGCATTGTTTGACTGCGGGCAAGGGATTCTTGTCCAGTTTCTACATACAGCTTTGCTTTTTCTGCCATAACAATTGACTTGTTATCAGGGTTCAGGCTTTCCGCCTTATCCAGGTCATCGAGCGCTTCTTTGTACCGTTTTAACGCTTGGAGGCAGACGGCGCGGGCAAGATAGGCATCGTCATCACTTGGATTAAGTTCGATCACTCGTGTGTAATCAGCGAGAGCCTTTTCGTGTTCGCCATTTTTGTCGAGCGCTAATGCGCGTATCAAATAAGAGCCCGGCTCCTTGGGATTGAGCTTGATGATTTGGGTGAAGTCATCCATCGCTTCTTTTGTTTTCCCGATCTTCAAAAAAGCGTTTCCACGCTGCTGATGCTTTGTCCAATCAGTGGGGTTTTGCCTGAGCGCTTCGGTGAAATCTTTAATTGCCTCGTCGTCTTTTCCGTTTTCACTTACGAATTCAGCGCGAAGAGACAGCACTTTGGTATCGGAAGGGTCGAGTTTGAGAGCTTCCGAAAGGTCTTCGATTGCTTCGCGAATATTGCCCAGCTCTGCGTTTGATTCAGCGCGCAGATAATAAATGTCCTGCATAGTAATTGGAGATTCATCGACACGAATGCCTTGATCGCGCAAACGTCCAGTCTCACAGGTAAACCTATACGCGGCAAGCCGCGGATTTGCGTTGATGATTGTTGTGAGATCGCGCACAGCTTCTCTGTTTTGATTGAGTTGTTTATATACATCGGCACGGAAATAATAGAGAAACCACGCATCAGGTGCGCACCGAATTGCATTGGAAAACTCGGCGGCGGCGTTCCAGAAGTCACGTTTGTTCGAATTGACGACCCCTCTGAAAAACCACATGTCCGCGTTTTTCGGCATGTTCTTAATCGCCTGGTCAACGGTTTTTATCGCATCGTCAAGCCGTGCCCATTCGCGATGTTTGATAGCTTTGTTGAGTATTTCGTATGTCTGCAAAACGTTCAAATCTTGCTCGATTAAGTCTGGGCGGCGAATCATTTTGCAAGCGCGAACGCGGTTGTCTAGCGCCCAGACCAGTGATGGCTCAAACGGGTTTGGCTTGTAGTACTTAATGGCCTTCTCGGAGTCCGCCAGCCCTTCTGGAAAGCGCCTCATTTGGAAATAGCAAAACTCGCGAAACGTGTAGGCTTGAGCGTTTTCAGGGTTGAGCTCGATTGCTTTCGTGCAGGCGTCGACGGCTTGTGGAAACTTGTCTTCCATCATGTAAGCTCTGCCCAAGAACGTCCAAGCATCAGCATCTTGGGGATTTTCTTTGACGGCTTTCAGGAAAACCTCAATGCTTTCCTTGAATTGCCTGTGACTGAATTTTTCGAGACCCTTTTCGAATGTCGTATAGGCGCGCGCAATTGCAGCGTTAGCACAAACACCGAGGGTTAGGACCAGAGCAACGGCGCAGGCTGTGGTTTTCATTGTCTAAATTTGTTGGAGTCTATTTTGTGAAATCTATAAAGCCAACGAGGACTGCCACCCATTGCCTCGAGTGTCAGCTTGTCAGGTCTTTTGTAGACTGCTGTGGCGCTGAGGGGCACCAGCGTTTCACGCAGAATTCCGGCTATCACTGGGTACGCAAGGCGATGCCCCATTTCACCGCTGACCAGATCAGTTACGTCGATGAAGATTGTTTTTTCGCCGAATTCTTTGCCGAGGCTGGGATTTTTATTGATCCAGCGAACGACATCATCGTCCATGTTGATGGCGTTGGGGAGCCAAAGCGTGCTGGCATCGAGTGTAAGGCGCGACCAAAAAGAAGAACTAAGAAATTCTGATTTGTCCGCCCGGACGTTTGGAGGATCTATGGGGCGTCCAAGGCGGGGTTGTCCGTGCAGGAGCTGTGACGTTATAAGAGGAGCATCTCTGTCAGAAACTATTATTGTCACGCTTCTGTCGGCGGCAGATTCGATGTCGCTTTTGCGTGATTCGGCCATATGGTAATCAACGTCAGCGCCGGAAAGAATGATATTGCGGAAGCTGGGTGCGTCGTTGCGATGTTGAAAACAGTATTGAATCACCGGGCGATTGCCCATGCTATGTGCCACCATATCTAGTGGCGAACCTGGATCTTTGGCTGCTTTTATAGTGTCGAGAAACTCAAAAAATGCTGCCGTACTCCATTCTAGATTGGCTTCATCTGCGGCATATTCAGCTTTGCTGTTGAGGGATGGCCAGCTAAAACATATTGGCAGTACAGGTACATCGCTGCGAGAATCGAATTGATACGCAATCATGGCAGCATCTTTCAATGCTTTGTCAAAACTCTCATCGTATCCGTGAATAAACACCATTATCGGTCCACGCCAGTTTTTCACTTTGACTAAAAAGTCGGGCAAACTTAGTCTGTTAAACCGCCTAACCTGCGCTGCTTGCCAGTCTTTGTCGGCGGTTTCCATATTAAGCTTGAACTGCGGAAAGTTGGCAGAAGTAGGCAGCGCTGCGGCGGAATTGGGTCTTTCAATTTCAGCAGAGCCGTAGTCGAGTGATCCGCCGCCAAGATCCAAATTTCGCTTGGATGCATAGACAGGCTTGAACGAGCTGCCTTCGTTGGCGCGTGTCGTTACGTAGAATGTCTCGAACAACCGCGCGCGCAGGAGATTTTGTGTTTCTTGGGCCGCACCGCTTTCCGCGCATGCACCGGCGAGGGTTGTGTATACAAAGATCGCCACACTCAAAGACAGTAAAAGCTGGCGACGACAATAATTTGGTAATTTCATAAAAGCTTTTCTGATTGGTCCCTGCATCACTTTACCCGCAAATGGCTGAGTAGAAAAGTCTATTGACCTCCTGGGGGGTTTTTCAGGCGCTCAAGTTCCGACGCCGCACCTTGTGCCAATTTCTCGCGCTTGGTGGCTTTGTAGAGCTCTCTCTTGCGCGATAGAACTTGAATCTGCCAGTCTGTAAGGGGTGGTTTTGTTGAACCCGCCAATTTTTCAGCTTCTTGCAAAACCTTTTCTGCGTTTTCAAAGTCACTAAGGTTCATACAAAGGTCGCCCAGCTTGAGGTAGTAATTGCAGTCCTGCACTGGGTCAGCTGTCATCAATGAGGGAGCCTGTTGAAGCGATTCGTCTTTGAGTTTTTTGGAGTCCAGCGGCTTCTTGTCTCTGAGCAGCTGCGCGAGCTCTAATCGCGCTGCACGCAGGTATTGAATGGCGTATTGGTCTTTCATCTCTTCACCGCCACGTTTTTTGAGTTTTTCTGTAGCTGAGATAAACTCTCTGTACGATTTCTCCGCTTTATCGCTCTGTTTGGTTGTTTCGTAAAAATTGGCAAGCTGCAATTGCGTGCTCAATTCTGGTGTCCGCGGAGTTTCCTTGCTGTCGCGGCACATTTTTACAGCGCGCAGCCGGAGCGCTTCTGCTTCAGCAAGTTTTCCCTGATTTGTCGCTGCGAGGGCAATTAGATTTAGCATGCCTGCTGCTGCGAAACTTGGCTCTGGCTGGACCTTAAGTTGCGCTTCTAGCGCCTTGCGCTCATATGCTTCTGCTTCTTTGTAGCGCTTTCGCTCCATCTCGATTTGAGCCAGCTCCTGATAGGCGTCCGGCAGTGCGCTCAGCCTTTGGGCAGTGGGGAGTTTTTGGCAGTTTTGAAGAGCTTTCAACCCAGCTTGATGCGCTTCATCGAATCGTTTCAATCCTCTGGACACTTTGCTGAGAATCCGATAGCAACCAAATTTCTGTTCAACGCCGCCGCGTAACTCCCAAAGTTTTTGAGCATCAATCATGCACTGACGCGCGTTTTGGAGTTCGCCTAACGAGCGCAAGCACTCTGCTTTCGCTGTGTAAGCGTAAGCTAAAATTTCGTCTTTTGGTTGCTTTACTTTTAGCCGCGAAATTGCATATTCAATCTCTGGAAGCCCGTCTTTAGCTCGTCCTACCATTAATAAATCATGTCCGAGTTCTAGTCTACCTTCATAGTAGAAGGGGTAGTCGTCGGTCAGTTTCAAATTCTTGAGCATGGCAATTTGCCGTTGCCTGAAGGAAATTGCCTCTTCATAGCGAGTTCGCTGTTCTCTTTCCCACGCTGCCGCTTTGAGCAGATTGGCGTAACTCTCGGAGTCGACATGACGCACATCTTCAGCCAGTTTTATGCCTCGAAGCGCTGCGTTGCGCGTCTCTATGTAGTTGTCTTCATGCATCATCAGCTTTGTATAGCTGGCTAGGTCTGAAATCAGGAAGGTCGAGTCCTCGAGACTTTGTGTGTCCGCTGCGAGTGCCCTATTCACATCGATGTTTTCATAGAGTGCCATATCGGATTTGAGCAGTGCAAGAGCCTTTTCGCGGTGTCCGTGCAGGGCTCCGAAATTGACAGTGTTTTCCAGCGCCGCTCTGTATTCACTTTCGCGGTCACCATATGCGGTGCGAATCTTCTCGACAATGGGAAACATCCTGTCGAGAGTTTCGGTGTTCGGGTTTTTCATCATCACCAGCGTAAGGACTTTCATCTGGTCCATCAGCGCGCGCCGTGCGGCTGTTCTTCCCACCCGAGCCGCAAACTTAGGATCTTTAGAATCATTCAAGCCATCTTCTTGTTCAATCGCATGTTTCTCGCTTCTGACCCGATCTTGGAGCTTTTGCAGACGAATTTCCGGAGAGTCTTCCGGCGGTAGGTCCAAGTCTGCGCGATGCATTTCTCTTGCACCTAAATAGAAAGACCGGGCTGCGTCATAACGTCCAAACTCGGCGAAATCATCGGCCCTGCGAATCATGGCTTTGATCGCTTCTTTGAGCAGTCGCGGTTCAGCGGACGTGAACGCGGAAGGGTCAGAACGCGAATATTCGTCGGCAAGATTGCCGGCAGTTTGCATGTACTCTTTTGCCTTCGTGGAGTTGTGTTGCTCTGATTCCAAGTCTGCAAGCTGGTTGAGCACTTTCAGGCGAATAGAAAGTTGCGTATCTTTATTGGCATACTCAAGGCATTTCAAAAGCTTCTTCTCAGCGTCCGCGTATTGCTTTGCCGCCGCATCAACACGCGCCTGACTAACCAAATCCTCCATCTCCTTTTGAGAAACACCGTCTGCGCTGCAACCCGTGAGGAGCGAAAGGGTGATGAGAAGGCAGATTTGCTTGCGGTTCAATGCGAACTCTCTTTGAGCCAATAGTCGTGCTCATAGTGATATTCCACATGGTTAAACACTTACTTCGTTGGCTTTTGGTATAAAACAGATAGGTCTTTCATTTGTCTGTCTGATAGTTGGCGACTTTGTTGTTCGAAATCCTACAGAACTGACTAAAATGCTCTACGACAATCGCGTTTTTCTGCTGCCATGTTTTTGCTTATCGGTAGCGGCGTTGATAGCGTTTGTTCAACCAGCCTTTGCAGCAGGTAAGGCTTCAGAAGTCTTGGTGATCAAGCAGAAATCGAGACAGGGCGGGCTGGAAACTTTATATCTGGGCGCCAATGTTCTGCGGGTTGTTCAAGAAAATGCGGGACGAGTGACCATTGCACGCGCGCCTCAGTGGAACGCGGTGGTCTTAAACCCGTCCAATCGAACTTATTTTGATTCGAAGAACAACACTCAGGCCCTTTTGATGCAACGCTACATGCTGCTTGAAGGCGGCGATTTGAGAAAGGTGAAGTGGCAAACAGTGGAGAAAGCCAAAATCGCCAACCTGAACTCCGAACGCTTGATAGATGCGACTTGTAAGGACAAAAAATATGAGACTGGCTTTGAATGCATACCGGAAGAGCTGCGGATATGCGGTTTTTGGATTGCGTCCGATTTGAAAGTCGCTGCACCTGCTGCCAATTTGATTGCTCGCCTGCGTGGCTGCCCGCAGGTAGGCAAGCTGCCTTTGCGATTTATCCATGTGACGAGAAACAAAAATCATGTGGTGGTTATTGATACTTTGTCGTGTGAGAAAAAGATGATGCCGTTGGAAGCGATGGATATTCCGCCTGGCTACAAACGTACTTTGACAGAATACGATGGTGAGTTGAAAGACAGCGGACTTCTGGACGAGCTTGTTCCTTTGAGCGGTAAAAAGCGCTGAGAAAGAGAAGCTTGCGACAGAGAGAATAACAATAAGAAGGCGCGGAAAGTCTTGCCGGTGCTGGTTGCCACGTAATTGCCACGTTAGTCGCCGTACTGTTGCATAGTTGCACCCGCTAACTTTGCTTTTGCGCTTCAGCCGGGCAACCTTACTAACAAAATCTAGCATTAGCTGTTTTTAGGGGGTAATTCCAATGACCACCGAGCGCGAATCTTTTGACGTAGCAGAACGCGGCTCATCAAGCGCCACAAGTGAATTCGCAGTACAAGCGTGGGATAGTTCTAATTGGCGTGGAAACAATCCAAGATCAGACGAAAGCAAGCTTACTTTCATTGATATGGGCGACAACGATATCTATAACTCGAGACGCGGAAATCGTGAATTGAACGACGGTAACAGCGATCTGCTTCGTGCGGAAAACAGGATAAGCAGAGTTGTTGACCGATTACTCGATGGGAATTATGACACCAACAAACTCCTGAAAGATTTGCAGAAGAGCGACGATTCCCTGGACGGCGCCAGCGGTGACTACAAGAACGCCATCAAACACCTGGGTGCATCCGCTACTACGGAGAATTTGGATGACATGGTAGATGGGCGTCGTGACGTGAGGGATGCCGACAAGAAAGTCGAACAAGCAATCAAACAATTGAAGAACGGTGATGAAAGAGGAGCGATTAAGTCACTCTTACAGAGTCTTGGCGAAATAGATTCAGCACAAAGAAACTTCAGCGACTCAAGAACGGGCGAAGATGAGCGTCATGTTCACGATCACATGTATCGGGACGAAGACAGAGTGCATGCTGGTGGTTCACCGAATTTCAATGAAATGACCGGTCGCTACGAAAATGGCAGTTCAATCAATCAAGGACAAGATCTGTGGGGCACCGGTGAGGGATATCGCGCTCGCGAGCATTACAACAATGATCACGGGCACGCAAGAACCGATAGCGGTATGTGGAGTGGTGGTAATTTCGATCAAGCACATAGAGTCGCTGATCCTCTGGGACTTTTTCCTAAACCATCCGACCTCAAAGACCCTAACAAAGTGATCAAGAAAGCATTGGATCCGCTCGGGCTCTTTGGATAAGACTTGGTTCTAATTCAAAAGCGCAGCGTATGTTTTTCTGTGTCGCCGCAGTCTTTCCAGTTGATCAGCCTGTTTTTGCGGATCTTTGTCATAAATCGACTGAGCTGTATCCATGATAAGTTTGAGATTCCTCTTATCGTGCAGAATGAAACAAAGGTCCGCAACAGTGACGAGCATTGAGATGTCGGAGTGTGTGATGTTGCAAAAATATTTTTTGTCGATCGGCAATATCTCTGACTTGTATTGCTCTGCCAATTTTGTATCTTTTCGGTGAACCGCCGCGATTACACCTAACGTCGCCTTGCTCTGTAGACTGACCTGACGGCATGTAGGATTATCCTTTTCAGCACTGACAAGAAGCGCTTCTTTGTACAGCTTTTCTGCCTGATCCCACTTTGATCTCTGCTGCAATCGTGATGCGGTTTGAAATAAGGTGCTGGCGAGAGGTCCCGGTTGCGGTGGGTTGAATCTCCTGCATAGTTCTATCGCCTTGAGTCTTGTTGCTTCTTCTTCGTCGAGCTTCCCTAGCTCGTGCAAAGCTGTGCCCTTCAGGTTAAGCATGCCTGCAGTATGCGCGGTAAGTTCTTTTCCATGTGACTTTTGCCAATCATAACCTTCGTCTAGTGTTTTGATTGCGTCCTTGTAGAGTCCGTGGCAGACTTGAATTTCCGCAACTCTCACGCAGTTTTCCGGCATCATGTAGTCATGATTGTATGTGCCATTCTTGCGCATCAGTTCAATCGATTTCTTGCCGTAAATCACCGCTTCCTTGGGATTTATGTCCCGACAAGCTGATACCAGCAGTGAATAATTGTGGATGGGTTGAAATCCACCTTCCTTCTGGCTGTCAGGAATTGATTCAAGTAGGATTTTGCGCGCTTCGGCGTTTCGTCCAAGGGCTAAAAGAGTTTTTGCATATGCCAATAAAATGTACGAAAAGCTTTCTTTGCTCTTTTGTATTCGTTTTAGCCTGATGGCTTCTTTGAAGGCCGCCTCTGCTTCTACACTGTTTCCACCCTCGAAATAATCTGTTCCTAAATTGCCCAGGAGATCGGCATAACTTGATTGTGAAACGTCATTTTGATTCGCTTTAGCCAGTACTAGTTTGCGATACGGTACAGCCTCTGCGTATCTATTATTGTGCTCGAGAGCAATCGCTGTTTCGAGCGCAAGTTCCCATTCGAGTGAGGAATTGGCCGGAATCACTTGCTTAGAAAGCTTTTGAGCCTCCATGCATTTGCCTAGAGACTCCTCAAAACGTCCTTGATGCCGGTAGATCATTGCCAATAGGACTAAGTCCTGTGCGTAACAGGTGGCGTTATCTACGGCTTGCGGCACCGCGTTATCCAAATCCTCTTGCGAGAAGTTTTTGTAGAGAGGTAGATCCTGCTCGACAATCGAAGCGACATGGTCTGGATGTCCATGTAAAAGGAATGTTTTTACGCCGAAGTTCATTGCGCTTCTGAATTCTGGTTCTGTGTAACCATATGTGGTGCGCAATAGCTGCAGCATTCTTAGGACTTCTTTACCGCTTCTGTCGGTGCCGTCGGCTCTATACTGGTTGAGTATCTCGTTCCACCTGTGCAAAATTTTGCGCCGATCTTGCAGGCGGTGTTCGTATGCCGGTCCGCGGATCAGTGCTGCAGATGGATCTTTGGACATAGCTAATGCGACTTGCTTGTGTTCGATTTCAGCGCGCGAATCCAGCCTGGCAATTCGCAAAAACGCTGACTCATTTGAGTTGGCATCGATTTGCAATTGCTGTTCTAAAGCCGATGCTTTCTCGAATAGTTTGCGCGCCGAGATATAGTTGCCGTCTTCGAATTCCCAGTCAGCAAGCCGCATTAACGCAATATGCTGTTCTTTTGGAAGGGAAAACAGTTTTGAATCGTCGATCACGTTGTTGTTGTCTGCACCCTCCTTGATGTTTTCTGCCAGAGTCGCAGCTTGATTCATGTACGCTTTTGCTTTGGACTGATTGCTTAGCTGCCTTTCCAAATCGCTCAAACGATTGAGGGCTGCCAGTTGATAGTCCTCTCGTCTTGCGTCTAATCCGGCAGAGACGCACGAAGTGTAGAGCTGCTCTGCTTTCTTCAGATCTTTGGACGTCTCTGCTGATTGCGCATTGCGATATAGGTCGGCCGCTACCTGCCAGCTCGATGCGCAAGCTTGTATCAGCAACAGAGCCGCTATACATGCTGCAGCGCGTGAAATGGTTTTGGTTGTATGGGGGTTGCGACGCGGCATCGAGAGAAGAAAATGAGTGTTGCCTGAAACTGCGGAAAAGATCTTTGTTTTGACCAGAGCTTTTTTCTTGACCGAAAGCATTTCTTTTCTAGCTCGAGCCAATTGAAATATGCCCTTCAACAACGCGGTTTGTAAACTCTTTGTGATAGTAGATACTGAAAGCATTAGTAGGGACGCGTGGAAAAATCAGAGTACAGAGGGCGACGCCTGGAAAAGGCAATCGGACTGTACTCTGACAAAAAACTACAGCAGCAATTCTGCTAGAACGCTTTGACGCTGCGTTTTTTTATTCCCGCTCTTCCTGTTGTGCAGGAAGGCGCGAGGCGACGATTAACGCCGGCTCGGCAGGATGTACTCGAGGGCGCCGACGATCACCCAGAGCATCAGGAAGGATCCGAGGGTGTACGGGTTTCCGATGAGGGCGAAGCCGATCGCGAACATCGCCGTGAAGACGAGACCGTTGAGAGCGGCGCGGACGAACTTCTGAGTACCGGGGTTGGCGATGCTGTTCACGTTGAACAGATTCAGCACGAGCTGCTGAACTGCTCCGGAAGTGAACGCCACGACCAGCACAACGATAATGGTGGGAATCAGGCTTGCAAACGTGTTCATGATTTTGTCCTCTACGAACCGGCTCCTAAAGCCCGGTTCGAATAATCTGCATTAGCAGCAAGCAAGGACAGGGTGCCGCACCCACAATGAAAACCCCGTAGGGGCAGCGCAGGCGCTGCCCTGAACAGGAAGCCGCATGCGGCTTGCCTACGAAGTTCTCACATGGGTGCCACACACAAAAGAAGCGATTACTTCTTGTACATCGCCTCGATTTCGGCCTTGTAGCGTTTCATCGCTTCCTCGGCACGAATCTTGAGAGTCGGCGTCAGCAGACCGTTTGCAACGGTCGCTTCCACCGGCAGGATGGTGACCTTCTTGACGGTCTCCCAGCGCTGCAGCTTCTTGTTGGCGGTTTCCTTCGCCTGTTCGATCAGCTGCACGATCTCCGGATGCGAAGCGTAGAATGCCGCGGTATCCTGGCCGGACGGAGCAGTGATGCCCTTGGCCTTCAGGTGATCCTTGGCTGTGAGCTGGTTGACGAAGACGAGTGCCGAGACGAACGGCAGACCGTCGCCGATCGGGACCATGAAGCCCACGATTGACTCGCCGTCGAACGCCTTCTCGACGTCGTCCGGCGAAACGTACTTGCCCTGGTCCGTCTTGAACTGCCGCTTGGCGCGACCGCGGATGGCAACGTAGTCACCGTCGACGATCTGCACGACGTCACCCGAGCAGAAGTAGCCCTCCGCGTCGAACGACTTGGCGTTCTCTTCCGGCAGACCGAGGTAGCCGCCGAAGATCGGACCGTGCTCGTACTTGTTCTTCATCCAGAGCACGCCGGTGTTCGGCTTGTCCAGGTCGGCTTCGCGCGGAACGACCTTGATGAGAACGTTGGAGACGACCTTGCCCACGGTGCCGACCTTGTTGGCAGTGGGCGTGTTGACGATCACACCGCCGGAGGTTTCGGTCATGCCGTAACCTTCCAGAAGCTTGATGCCGACCAGGTTGAAGAAGTTGAGGATGTCCGACGAGATAGCCGCGCCGCCGGACATGACGATGCGCAAGCGCCCGCCCATGCCTGCACGCACCTTCTTGAACACAAGCTTGTCGGCAAGCCAGCGGCAGAAGCCTGGCTTGTTCTGCTTGAGTGCCCAGGAGACAAGCTTGCCCTTGACGCCGGTTTCGGCGACAAGCTTCTTGTCGATCTTGTCTTTCATCTTGCGCCACACCGCCGGCACGCCGATGAGCATGGTGGGCTTCACGACAGGAAGCACGTCACCGACCTCTTCGGGCGAGCAGTACGCAGACGGGATGGCATTCCACAGGGTGAGCGCATTGCCGTCCACTCGCTCGTACACGTGGGCGAGGGGCAGATAGCTGAGCGCGACGTCTTCCTCGTTGAACTGGAAGGCAGTCTCACTCAGGGTCTCGCAGGCGGAGGCAATGTTGCCATGCGTGAGCACGACACCCTTGGGCCGCCCGGTCGAGCCGGAGGTGTAGATGATGGTTGCCGGGTCGCTGCGAGTGATCGACGCCAGAGCGCCGGCCAGAATCGCGTTGCGCTGATCGCCTTTGACCACTTGCTCGATCTCGAGAAGCAGATTGCGAGTCAGAATCGAGTATTCCTTGCGGCTCGGAGCCTGCGCTTCGTAGTCGGCAAGGTTGATGATCGCCTCGTTGAGCAGGAACTTCTTCACCGGCGCATCGGGGCTGACCTTGGCGAGCTGCTCGGAGCTGTCACCGAAAAGGAAGGTCGCGCCGGAGTTGGCCAGGATGTAGTCGACTGCTTCGCCGTTCGAGTTCGGATAGATGGGAACCGTGACGCCGCCCATGGTCTGGATCGCGAGATCCGTCCAAACCCATTCGGGTTTGTTCCAAGCCAGGATGGCTGCCTTATCGCCGCGCTTGAAGCCGCACTGGCGAAGGAAGTTCACGATTTCCGCAACGAGCACGCCAGCGTCCTCGAAAGTAAGCGCAACGTAAGGCTCGCGTTTCGGAACATAGACATGCGGAGCATGCATTGGACCACCGCCAATCAAGATTGGCTCACCAAGCGGTCGCCGGTTCTTCACGAGGAAGGCGGGACGGTGAGATTTCTCGAAGACGTGGCGCCAGAAGCGATGGATCAGTGTTTCTTGTGATGCCATGTATAACTCCTTGGTGCGTTTCGTTGAAAGGGAACGCAGAATGAGCTCAGGAGCTAAAGTTCTGAGCTGTGGCTAGATTTGGTTGAGACAAGATCCGGGCTTGTACTGAACTCAAGAGCAAAAGCTCCCCGACACTCCCGAAAGAGCGAGTGGAGAGCTGTAGAAGTGCTGTGGAGACTTAGTTAGAAGCCGGGAACGTGTAAACGAATTAGTTGCAAAATAAACGTCTCAGACTACAAGGTCATTTCGCGCTATCTCAAGAGTTCAAGAAAAGAGAAACGGCTCATGCAAAAGTCGTGGTATTGGCTTTGGTGCGCAGCCTGACATTGAAAACAGCGATCGATGCGATCGAACTTAGCAAAGCGGCGTGAGCTGTGATCGGTTGTGACACAGCTCGGCCGTTTGTAAGCAAAACCGCTTAGCATCGCGGTCTTGACAATTAGAAGTCATGAGGGAGTGGTATCACTGGCGGAGCCGGAGCGAGTGGTAAACGGCGCGTGTTTTGTGTGTTTGGTCGAGTTGAAAAGAGGTTCGTTGCCGCTTTGAGGATGTCATGTTCATGGCTTCTTTTCGAGGTAAGAAATCAGCGCTAATTACAAACTCTAGTTAATCCGTAGCTCTGAATGAGATCTATTAAGCCAAAAGGCTGAAGAAGGCGATTGTTATTGGGCCTCCAAACTTCCTAGATTTCACGAGTACTTTTATCGCTTCCATTTTTTTCTTTCACCACCCTCTAACCCGAATTCCTTCTCTGTTCTTTCTGTCTAAGTTTCACGCCTGCCATTTTTGGCTGGCTTAAATGACAGGCCGTCTCTCAAACAGAAAAAGTGTCCCCCCTGCTCTGGTGCGGACATCGGCCTCTAATTGGAGCGCACCATGACAACGCAAAATAATGACTCTGGTGCTCGCAACCTCGATACGCCGTCACTGCATCTTGTCTGTGGCAGCGGCGGGTCGCGGGCTATCCTCGCCGGGACTGGAACTGTCTTGGCTCTCAGCGTCGCTGGGCAAAAGAAGTTCCACTCCATGGGCGGCATCAGCGGCGGTTCCATCCCCACCGCGCTTCTCGCTCTCGGAATGGACGCAAAGGAGCTGACTCACCTCGCTCTTGACCTCGATTTCGCCGAGAAGCTGACTCGCCATTCCGGCATCTTCAAGATTATCTTCGCTTACTTCATGCAGCGCCGGTACGAGAAGACTCGTCCGGTGAAGGGCGTGATGAGCTCGGAGAAACTCGGCACTTTCCTCGAAGACCTCGCTAAGAAGGCGGGCGACAATGTCACCGAATCCGGCTGGCCCAAGGGCTACTGGACGATGGCTGTCGCCGGTCGTTCGCGCTACGTCTTCACTGATCACGGCATCTACGAGCACAAGGAAGATGGCAACATCATCCAGCTCTCGGACAAGCCCGGTCCGCTCGGCATCGCCGTTCGCGGTTCGTGCGCTGTTCCGGGTGTGATCGACGCTGTGCCTTTCGAGGACGTGCTTCTTCACGACGGTGCAATGGGTCCGGAAGGGCGCTGCCCTGTCGGTCTCGTGCAGACGTTCTTCGGTGCTTCCCGCAACAAGATTGTGGCGATGGACGTCGGCGATGACTCGTCGAAGTGGTCGCGCCGCATCTACAAGCTGTGGAAGACCATCTGCGGTGATGAGTGCATCCCGCCGGACCAGGAAGACCTGACCGGCGAGGGTGGGCTCATGCTCGCAACACCGACTGCCATGAACTTCCGCTCGCTTCAGTTCACGCTCACGCGCGACCAGAAGTGGCAAGCGGTCATGGCGGGCTTCATGGGTTCGCTGCCGGCACTCACTGCCAGCGGTGTACTTGCCGGTGACAACCTGGCGCGGGCGAACGAGATCGCCGAGCGCTTCAAGGAGATTCAGTTCGTCTGCACCGACGCTCAGGAAGGCACGCTTGCTGCGATGACCGATGAGCTGATGGCCAAGCACGGGCTGTACTAAGAACTAGCCGAAAGGTCTGGTTCAAACGCACACCAAGGCGATCTCGTTACTGCTAAGCTAAATCAGTCAAGCGACTTCTTCGCTTGGCAAACCTGCTGGAGGGCGCTCGGCGACTCGTTGTCACGGGTGCCCTCCTGCAAGAGTCTACTAGGAGAAAAACAATGACAGCCAAGAAAAATGCCTGGCTCATCTCTGGTGTTCGGACTCCGATTGGCTCGTTCGGCAAATCTCTGCGATCGGTCACTGTCGACACGCTTGCAGCGCATGTGATCAAGGGCGTTCTGCGCCGGTCCAAGGTCAACCCGTCCGCAGTGGACGCGGTGATCATGGGTCACGGCTACCAGTCGTCCTACACGCCCAACACTGGTCGTGTCTCTGCGCAGCTCGCGGGCGTGCCTGACTCCGTTCCCGCTGTGACTGTTCAGCGTCAGTGTGGTTCCGGCATGGAAGCCGCGAACAACGCCGCTGAAAAGATCTGGCTGGGAAAGGCTGACCTCGTGCTTGCCGTCGGCGCCGAGTCCATGTCCACCATCCCTTACCAACTCCCCGGCAGCCTCCGCTGGTCTGGACCCATCGTGAAGTGGTTCAGCAAGTGGATCAAGCCGCAGGGCCCCCGCCCTGTCATCGCGCTGGCCGACAACGGTCTGGCGCCTCTGAAGCTCATCTGGGACATGAAGACCGTCTACATGTCCGGCACGGCTCAGCGCCTGGCCAACACCTATCAGATCGCGCGTGCAGACGCCGATGCCTACGCGTATCGCTCTCAGGAGCGCGCGCATGCGGCCATCACGTCCGGACGCTTCGATGTGGAAATTGAGCCCATCGAGACCGGCCGCGGCTTCTTCAGCCGTGACGAGCACGCTCGCGGCGTCAAGTCCGAGCGCAATCCGGGTGGCACCACCCTGGAGAAGCTCAACAGCCTGGGCGGTGTTCTGAAGACTCAGGACATCACCGCTGGCAATAGCTCTGGTATCAATGACGGTGCCTGCGCGCTGCTGGTCGCGTCTGACGAGAAGGTTGCCGAGCTTGGCGTCGAGCCGCTCGCGCTGCTCGTCGACCACGCGGTTGCCGGCGTCGACCACGAACAGATGGGCATTGGTCCGGTGGAAGCCATCAACAAGCTTCTCGCCGCGAACAATCTGACCATCGCCGACATCGACCTCATCGAGATCAACGAAGCCTTCGCCGCCCAGTACCTGGCCTGCGAGAAGCTGCTTGGTCTGGACCGCAACAAGGTCAACGTGAACGGTGGCGCCATCGCCCTCGGTCACCCGATCGGCATGTCCGGCGCTCGCGTTCTGCTGACGCTCGCTCACGAGCTGAAGCGTCAGGGCAAGAAGCGCGGCATCGCTGCACTCTGCATCGGCGGCGGTATGGGCATCGCGACCCTGATCGAAAACCCGTCGGCGTGAGCATCTCATCACTCGTTGAGTTGCAAACTCGTTCCCTACTTCCAAGTTCCAAAACAAAAACGAGGAACCTATGACTAAGCCAGCTGTGACCATGAAGATGCTCAATAGCGGCGTGGCGTTGGTGACCCTGGACCTGCCGGACAGCAAGTACAACTTGCTGTCCGAGCGGGTGCTCCGGGACCTGATCGCATGTCTCGATCAGGCTGCCAGCGACAAAGCCGTTAAGGGCATGGTTATCCACTCCGGTAAGCCCGACAATTTCGTGTTCGGCGCTAACATCGAAGAGATCCAGGCGGTCCAGAATCAGACCGCCAAAGCCGCCTATGACGCGAGCAACGTCGGCAAGGAAATCTTCTCGAAGATCGAGAAGATGCCTTTCCGCGTCGTCGTCGCCATCAACGGCATCTGCCTCGGAGGCGGCACCGAGATGTCTCTCGCGTGCCACTACCGCATCGCCTCCAACCATCCCAAGACCGCCATCGGTCTGCCGGAAGTGAAGCTCGGCTTCATCCCCGGCTGGGGCGGCACCGTTCGCCTGCCTCGCCTGATCGGTCTTCCCTCGGCGGTCCTGCCGCCCCTTCCGTTCCTGCCCAAGGGCATCGGCTGGGGCGGTCTTCTGACCGGCGCCACCGCTGACGCGCACAAGGCGTGGCGGCTCGGTCTGGTCGACGAGACTGTCGAGGAAGCGTCGCTCCTGGAGCGTGCTGAGCAGATCGCTCTCACCGGCAAGGTGAAGCGCTATGTGAAGCCCATGAAGGTGCGCGCCGTCGAGAACTTCCTCACCAACACCGCTGCCGGTCGCGCCCTTGTGTTCAAGGCTGCGATGGCTGGTGTGATGAAGGAGACTCGCGGCAAGTACCCGGCTCCCGTCGACGCCCTGAAGGTCGCCGTGAAAGCAGTCGGCAACAAGGCCGATCGCGCCGGCGCCTACGAAGCTGAGTCGCGCGCTTTCGGGCGCCTGGCTGTCAGCGCCGTGTCCAAGAACCTGGTGAACATTTTCTTCGCTCAGACCGAGTCGAAGAAGGCGCGCAACAACGCGGCACCGGCTCTCAAGATCAAGAAGGTCGGCGTCATCGGCGCTGGCGTCATGGGCGCGGGCATCGCTCAGGCGGCTGCCTACGCCGGCTACGACGTCGTGCTCAAGGACATCAAACAGGAAGCTCTGGACGCCGGCATGGCGACCGTGAAGGGACTGTTCGATGGTCTGGTCGCTAAGAAGAAGCTCTCGGCCACCGAAGGTGCTTCGCGTCTGGCTGCCGTCCACGGCACGCTCGACTACGCCGACATGGCTGACTGCGACATGGTGATCGAAGCCGTCGTCGAAGTGATGAAGGTGAAGAAGATCGTGCTGGCCGACCTGGAAAAGGTCATCAAGAAGCCGTTCATCTTCGCGACCAACACGTCTTCGCTGTCCATCAGCGAGATGGCGTCCGGCGCTCGCAACCCCGAACTCGTCGTGGGCGTGCACTTCTTCAACCCGGTGCACAAGATGCCTCTCGTCGAGATCATCTACGGCGACACCACTTCTGACGCGGCTGCGGCTTCGGCTCAGGAGTTCTCGCTCAAGCTGGGCAAGACCACGGTCTTCTGTCTCGACCGTGCCGGCTTCATCGTCAACGCCATCCTCACGCCCTACCTGCTGGAAGCCGTTCGGCTGCTCGAGCAGGGCGTTGCGGCTGAGGACATCGAGAAGACGATGCAGTCCTTCGGCATGCCGATGGGTCCGCTCACCCTGCTCGACGAAGTCGGGCTGGATGTTGCCGGTCACGTCGCGCGCGTTCTGCACAACGCCTTCGGCGACCGTCTGAACCCCCCGACCATCCTCAAGAAGGTCGACGAGGCGAAGCTGGTCGGCAAGAAGGGCGGCGAGGGCATCTACGCCTACGCCGAGGGCAAGCGCGCCGGCATCAACCCGAAGGTCCAGGCCTGGGTCACTGCGCAGCCGGTCAAGAAGCAGCGTGGTGAGATTCAGGATCGTCTGGCGCTCGCCATGGTCAACGAGGCGGCGCGCGTTCTGGAGTCGGGCATCGTGTCCGATCCGCGCACGCTCGATCTCGCCATGATCTTCGGCACCGGCTTCCCGCCCTTCCTGGGTGGTCCGCTGCGCTACGCCGACAGCGTGGGCATCAAGGTCGTGCACCAGAAGCTCGAGATGCTGTCCAAGGTTGCGGGTGAAAACTACGCGCCTTGCCAGCTCATCAAGGACATGGCCGCTCGCGGTCAGGCGTTCTATCAGGACTGATGCAGGTCTAGGTTGATCGTCGATCAGCCTAGTCTGTCTCTGACAGACATTCGTTGCATCGTCCGGCAGGAAACGGGGGAGAGTGCTCAATACTCTCTCCCGCTTTTCTGCTTTGGCATGATTGATACTATAGAAACTCGTAACAGGTGCTGAATTTTGCGGAATAGAGCGCCGCGTGCAGTCTCCTGCTCAGGGAGGCGCATGCGCCTCCCCTGCGGCCACGACTACTTGCAACAATCAGCTATCCTTTCAATATGGAATTGGGGGCGCACATGACTACCACTAAAGATGATGTAAAACGCCAGTTTGGCTCAAACGCCGAAAAATATGCGATGAGTAAGACTCACGCACTGGGTTCCGATCTTCAGATTGTCCTCGCTTATCTGGAAGCGCAGCCCCACATGCGTGTTTTAGATGTTGCAACCGGTGCTGGACATACAGCAGCCACGATTGCACCTAATGTCGAACATGTGACAGCCTCGGATCTTTCGCCGGAGATGATTGAGCAGACAAAGAAGCTGTTTGCTTCAAAGGGGCTATCCAACACAGATGCGGTAGTTGTCGATGTAGAAGCGCTTAACTTTTCAGACAACACATTCGACGCTGTGACCTGCCGAATTGCGCCTCATCACTTTCTGGACATCCAGAAGGCGGTCGACGAGATTGCGCGTGTGCTTAAGCCTGGTGGCGCGTTTATCCTTGAAGACAGTATCTCTCCGCAATCGAAGCGGCTCGACAGATTCGTCAATTCGTTGGAGAAGCTGCGCGATCCTACCCACATTCGCGCTTACACAAAACGAGAGTGGCGGCGCATGTTGATTCATTCTGGGCTGCGTGTTGTGCGCAGCGAACTCTATCGAAAAACGCATAGCATCGAAGAGTGGATGTCCAATTCCGGTTGTTCGTCTGAATTGAAAGAGCAAGTGCGCGCAATGTTTTTACAGGCTCCTGATGTAGCGAAAGAGCACTATGCAATTGAAATCAAAGATGGAAAACCCATCTCCTACACAGACGATAAGCTCATTCTCAAGGCTGTAAAACGTTAGGGTTTTTCCGCCATTACCTGCAGGTCGTGCACCGCAGATGGTGGCGCGGCACTCTTCCGTTTTTTATACTAGGCTTGTGCTTTCAGTTCAAAATATTTGTCGCGGTAGTGATTGAGCGACTTTTGAGTCCTGTCTTGTCCACTGTTTAAAGCGAAAAGAGGCGGTGGGGAAAAACTTTCTGAAATTGCAAAAACCGGCAGCAGGTTTTTGTCGACCATTTCCCTTTCCATCGCTTTGAAGTCCGGGCCTGTCTTTTCTGCGTTTGCGCTGTAAGCAATGTCATGGACATGACCGAAGAAATCGTATTTCTTTGGTTTTGAATCGGCTTCAGGAGTGGCTTCTAGCGCAGCGTCACTGGTTGCTGCTGCGTCCTCGCGAGGAATTTCGTCTTCCCAATATTCATCGGGAGGCGCATTTTGATTGAGTCCGGCCAGGACATCGGCGCCGTTCAATCTGTTTTCTTCTGTTTGAAGAGGCGGTGAATCAAGACCTGCAGTCGATCTCGACTGGTCTTCGTTCAAACTCGCCAATGGGGGTGGCGGTGCAAGTGGGGCTTGGGGGGCTGTCATGCAAGTGTTGTCTTAGTAACGGCGTGGCAGGAGACCAGACAAATGGTCTGGTCGGATATAGGGCTGCCAAATCGAAGGGGCTGACAGGACTATATAACAGCAGGCTTCGTGAACTTGACGTGAAAGTGCGCGGCCGGTGCAAAAGTTTGCGCTAGCACTTTGCAGCCAGACCGGTATTGCCGCGTCTCATACCAGTATGTGCTGCTTTGCATCATCCTTTCGTATCTCGCGCGATCGCTTGGCAATTGCGAAAACCTAAATTTGTCGCACCTCTTGGAATCAACTCCACGTGCTGATGCCGTGATCATTAGATTTGCGGGTGCCCGTGCGCTTCTTATGATTGCCGTTTGTAAAACATTGGACGTTTCTCCATGGCAACTGAATCATCGCGATTGTTAGGGTGGGCGTACCTCGTATTCCCATCTATTTTTGCCTGATACCACCCGACACTCTTTTCCAGCGCAGTTGAACTCGATAAACATCCAACCCACCCAAGGGTGGCTAGGGATGTCACATGTCGGTTTGCAACACGTGGTCGGAGAGAGTGTTACGAGGCGGGTGGTCAGGCATTCTTGCTTCCCTACACCGGCTTGCGATTCTGCAAGTCACACCCAAGGTCCAGCCTGAGTGGAGACGTCCACTCTGCAAGCAAGGAAAAGTAAACACATGAGCACTTCGCTTACGAAGAATGACGGACAGGTCGTCCGTTCCGAGAAGCCCACGTCTGTCGAACTCACCGTCTACCAATCCGGTGATGCCGTCGTCCACGAGTCGCGCGAGGTCGAGCTGCCCAAGGGCAAGGTGACCATCCAGCTCGAGGGACTGCCCCAGAACTTCGTCGAGGACTCCTTCGAGGTCTCCGACGTCTCCGGCCCCGGTGCTTTCAAGCTCGGTCCCGACAGCTTCAAGCCGGCGAACCTCTCCTCGGCAGCTCTGCTGCAGAAGGCGGTCGGCCGCAAGATCACGCTTCTCGAGCAGACCTCTCAGGGTCAGATTCGCACCACCGGCACGCTTCGCTTCGTGCTCGGCAACCAGCTCGTCATCGAGGACGCCAACGGCATCCAGGTGCTTCCGCTCACGCAGAAGTTCGAGCTCGAATCGATCCCCGATGGCCTGAGCGCCACTCCGTCGCTCTCGCTCGAGCCCACGACTGCCGAATCCGGCGTCTACCTGCTCAATTCCATGTACGAGACCGGCGGTCTCTCGTGGGCGCCGCGTTACGCGGTGTTCTACGACGACAAGACCGGTACCGTGACCAAGCTGCGCTGCCGCGTCAAGCTGACCAACCAGACCGGCGCCGACTTCGATGACGCCCAGCTGAAGCTGCTGGCTGCGCACAACACCTCGCGTGGTGGTGGCCGCGGCCGCATGCGCGCTCAAGGCCTCGAGTCCGCCATGCAGCCGATGGCTGCCGCGGCTTCCTTCGGCGGTGCCGCTGACTACGCGGACAACGCCGAAGTCGGTTCCGTCGGCGAACAGAAGATCTACGTTCTGCCCGAGAAGCTGACGCTGAAGAACGGCGAGACGAAGCGCCCCTACCTGGTCGTCGCCAAGGACGTGCCGGTGAAGGCCGAGTTCTACCTGCCGGCTGCCTACCACTACCAGCTCGCCGCCAACGAGGAAGACGACCGCAAGCTGCCCGTCTTCGTGCGTCTGCGTCTGCGCAACGACAAGGACAACAACCTCGGCATCGCTCTTCCCGCCGGCGAAGTCGCTGTCTTCCAGCCGGATTCCACCGGCAAGTACCAGAAGACCGACCCGCAGCTCCACATCGGCGCCGTCGCCAAGGGCGAGGCGTTCAAGCTCGAGCTCACCACTCCGTCGTCCGACGTGAAGGGTGCGCGCCGCCTGGTGTCCTTCCATCAGGACCCCGAGGAGAAGGAGCCCGTGGTCGAGCCGGTTCCGGAGGGCGGCCACGTCTATCCGCAGCACGAAGTCGCCAGCGAAGGCGGTTTTGAAGGCGGTTTCGAAGGTGGTCCGCGCATGACCATGGGTATGTCCGTCCAGGGCGGCCCGCGCGTCGGCACTCCCGGTGAGCATGCGCGTCGGCGTCAGGAAGTCGCCGAAGGCGCCGGTAAGCAGGCGAAGAAGGAGCCGAAGCCGCGCTTCCGCGAGGAGCAGCGCGAGATCACGGTCTACAACTTCAAGGACACGCCGGTCCAGGTCATCGTCCAGGAGCAGTTGCCGCACGGCTACAGCTTCCTCGACAAGACCCACGAGCTGATCACCGACAGCGAGAACAGCGGCACCTTCACCGTCGACGTCCCGGCCAACGGCCAGGTCACCATCGGCTACGGCATCCGCTGGAAGATCAACTAAGCCGCTCATCGGCTCAGGCACCAACCTAACCAGCAGCCGTTTCGCATCGGTTGTTGATTAGATAACGTGCGCGAGAAGGAGAGGGGGAGAAATTTTTCTCCTCCTCTCTTTTCTCGTTTTCCACCCTGCTCTATTCATACATATAGTTGTCGGGTGGGATTTTGAATGAGGATTGGCTTGCAATGTAGTGATTCGGCACTTTGAACCGGCGTTCCGACCCTGCAAAAGTCCCTTTCAACATGCGAAACGCCAGGCGGAACGGGCGGAAATAGTTTTCCTTCCATTGCGGCTGCCCGCGTGTCGGCCAAAAGAAATACAAGTCACAGTTTTAGTGAGGTGACATTCCAAGCCGTTTTGCAACTAGTCGAAACTCTTTTGCTGCGTGATAGCTCTTGGATATTGTTACCCAAACTTCTTTTCTGCATTCCTGCACCCGCAGCGCGACATTCACAAAGCGCCGGCGAAGCTGTTCAAAACTCATTCTAGGTGTTGCTAGTTTGATTCGAATCTGGTGCATGACCACGTAGACCATCGCATGCAAGAGCAGGCGAAACATGTTTGCTTTGAACTGGCTGCAGCTAAGTCTTGTACACCTGGTTTCTTTGATGTTCTTGATTCCCAATTCCGCCAAGGCCCGCTTGCAATAAATGTCTTCGTAGATTTCTCGAGCTGTCAGATGCGAAATGTTCGTCACGATATAGCGCATTTCAAGCCCTTTGTCAGTGTAATCACATCTCGCGATTACGCGTCTTTCTTTGTCCCAACTTCTAGCACCGTATCTGAAATCTCCAAAGGATCGGACTCGGCGGGCTTCCGACTCCTTCAATTTCCTGCCGCGCTCCTCTTTGTTAACAATCGATCGCAATTCTTTCTGAGCCGCGTTTTTCCGCTTGTCTCCAGCCTTTCCTTTGAACATCGGCTCATCTAGTTTTCGTTTGAACTTTTTCTCTGTCTCCCTCCGAAGGTACTTGGTCTCGATTGCTAACGCATGGTTTTCTTTGATTCCGAGCACGTACTGAACGTTGTTCTCATCCATCCATTTGTAGAATTCGTTGCTCGTGAATGCACCATCTGCCCTCACCGTAATTCGAACTTGGGGCCAGGTTTTCCGCAATCGTTTAACTAGTTTTTTCAACACTGGTAACGCCAATTCAATTTCACCCTGATCTCCCGGACGCAGGGCTGCGACTAACAACCAGCCATTTTGATCAAATACGAATAACGGGAAATACATGTTTTTCTTGTACGGACCGCCACGGTAGAAGGCGTTTAGCTGCATTCCATGCGTTTCAATCGCGCTACCGTCAAAATCCAGAAACAAGTGCTTGGGCGGTTTTCGATGACTCTGAATGTAGTAATCGATGAGCCACTGGCTAAGCCGATAGAGCTCCTTAAAAGTGCGTCCGTTTTCCAAACGGCAGTGGCTTGGCTGCGATGCGAGTGCCTCCCCACTCAGCGGATCTCGTCCCACAGCCATTTTTAGTGCAGGATCATTCCGCATGACGTCGCTGTCCGAACACGCAGCAAAACCGGCTACGATTTGAAAGACCCGCTGAGCGACTTCTTCAAAGAGATTGTGCTTGATCAGCGAACTTGTACGATGGTCATCTAACTGATCAGCTGCCTGTTTTAGAAATCCAGTCGCCTTTTCCAGTTGCCCAGCCAAGAGCAACCCCCCGTTTCCACTCACGTCCTCCCCTTCAAAGCCCAACACTACGGGCTTCACCGGAAGTAAATCCAGTTTCAGTTGTGAAACTCGGGGATTCGCGATAGACTTTTTCACAGAAATGGCTCCTTCCAGCTGAAAATGTGTTGCTTCGTAACCACGCATTCTGAGCTGTTCTCGGAGCCTTTTCCATTCTTTAAAAGCCTTTTTTGCTTTAATTCTGATCAATCTCTCATTTCGCCACTAAGCCGCTGGCATGCGGGCTTAGGGTATTTCACAGAAGTCAAAATCCCCCGTCCATGAATAATTCAGGCCACCTGCTTCTACTAAAACGTGTCATAAGTGATGGGGCAGCCGATTTCAACAGGTACTCTTTTCTGCGAGAATTTCGAAATCGAGGTAGGCGCTCGCGGCTAGACTGTGATAGTTTGTGTTCAGCAAGGCGCTAATGGGATAAATCGATACCTTTCTGGGGAAGATGATCCTCATAAAAGCTTGTCGGATGTGAGGGTAAATAGCCCTCGATTTCCTGCCTAGACGGACAGAGATCTTGTAATGAAGCAAACGGAAACAGACGCAGACGAAAAACTTCTCCTGCAGGGAGCTGTTGAGCTTTTCAGCGAAAAGAGCCGTCTGGATAAGAATCTGTTGCCTAAATTGAAGGAAAGGATTCCTGGCTATTCTGATCCACAATATGTGTCTGCTTACACCCGGGTGGAAGCCCTATTCGACAAAGCTTGCAAGCTTGTTTTCCAGTGGACGACTGAAAATCCTCCAGGCGCTGAGTTCGAACTTCCTGATAAAGAGCGGGTTTTCGTCGATGAGCTGGCGAAAAGTTGCGATGGTTTTAGCGAGGAAGATTACAACGCTGCTCTGGCGTACGGTTTTGAAATGACCATTTTCTAGGCGTTTTTCTCTTTTAGATTCGCTTGGATTGAAACTGTTTGTGGCACCGAATGCGGTGCCATTTTTGTATTTTGAATGTTTCTTTCAGAACTTTTGGTAATGTCCTTAAATTGCATAGTTATAGAAAGGCGAACTGGGTAAATGTGATCTGTGCGAGCAGATTCAGTCGCTTAATCTTTCATGTTTAGGAGCGAGCTGGTTTGCCTGATATTGGGTTTGTCGCTTTGGAATCCACCGAGTAAAAACATGCCGCTGCCTCCCAGAGAAGTGCCAGAAGGATTGACGTCTAAGGGCTATAAACGGCTTGGCGCATTGTATATGCTCATGGGCTGCCAGAAGCAGGCTGTCGAAGCCTTGACTCGGTCCAGTGAAATGAGGCGTGCGCTGGCTTCTGCTGAAGATCCTGAGAAGGGCAAAGAAGCTGATAATGATGGCGCCATGACCGAGAGTCTGAAGTTCAGCCTCAATTTGTTAAAGCTCTGGCGTAAGGCAGCGACCGATGATGCTGATTATGACGCTGGGCCGCTCCAATCTACAGCGGGTTTAGATTCTGACGGAGACGCCGAGGCGGAGATAAGGAAACAGTTGATCGCTCTGGGAGTGGCTGAGAGCGAAGTAGACCAGTATTTGAACAAGCTTTTGGAATCAATGACGGAATTGAAAAACTCCGATCCGCCGCCGCTTGATGTTCCGGAAGGTTTGACTGCTGCCGAGTATTACGAGTTGGGATTGAAGTACAAAGAAATAGGATGGACCGAACAAGCCCGCGATGCACTCGCTTTTGCAATAGAAATCGAACCGGATGGCGAGTCCGGCAAGCTGGCTGCGTCCTATTTAAGAACCAAAATTCCGCGCCATCCAGTCCCACTTGTCGCAGAGCAGACGAATATTCATGGCTTCAATCAATTCTGCAGTGGCGACGAGAATGGCGCCAGAGAGACATTCGAAGCCTTGATTGCAGAGTATCCCGACTTTGAATGGCCTTATGGAAATCTTGGCTGTCTCTTTATTCAGCTGGGTGATGTAGGTAAAGCAAAGAAGATTCTGCGCAAGGCAATCGACATAAACCCGTATTACGTAAACGCCTGGCTGCATATGTCGAGAGCGGAAGCTCTTGATGGAAACTATGAGGAGTCTTACAAATGCCTGCGACAGGTTGAAGAGATAGACTGCGATGAAACTTCGATAGTCGGCATCAAAAAGCTCGTGGACGAAATTTCGGCTGAAGACTCTTGATCGATATTTGAATCCAGTTGCGATTCGCTGGCATCATTGCGGCACCGTATGTGGTACCGAAAATCTGCTGCGATGCTCTGATTTATTATAAACTTTAGTATAAGCCGGCGAAAAAGTTGACTCGTCGGAGAAAGGCTGTGGAAGCCATTCAAGACGAGTCAACTAAGTATCTGCTTCGCAGCTGGTGTTTTATCGAGCCGTGGTTCCGCCTACTTCTTTTGCGCCAACGGTCGCCTGCGACCGCTGACCCTGAGAGTAGTGATGTGAAACTGACGACCTCCGAACGCGGCTTCTGCTGTGGTTTCGGCAGGAATCTCGCTCTTGTAGTGTCCCTTGCGCTCGAGGATTTCAGCGACTCCGGCAGGCACCACGTAGCGGATTGACTTGCCGGCGCGGATCCATTTGCGCACGAGCGTGCTGCTGATGCCGCTGGGTGGGCAGTCAATCAGCTCGATCTGCGCCTCTGGCAATGTTGCACGCCAGGTGATCAGCGCCTTCTGAGCGTCTTCACTGGCGCGGGGAGAGATGAGAAGCCTCACCAGTCCGAGAAACTCTGCGCGCCGGTCATAGCGAACCAGGTTGTCTATGACGTCTTCGCCGCAGATGAAATTGAGCCGGACGTTGTCGCCGAGCTGTTCTTTCAACCGCTTGAGAGTGTCGATCGTCCAGGTGATTCCGGGGCGGTCGATTTCGATACGAGAAGCCTCGAAAAGGGGATTGTCCCGGACGCCCGCTTTGACCATCTCAAACCTGCTTTCGCGGTCCAAGACGTCGACTTTCTTGTGCGGAGGCGTGCCATTGGGAACGAAAATCACCTTGGCGAGACCATGCTGTTCGAGGGCAAACTGCGCAACAGCCAATTCACGAATGTGCATTGGGTTGAACGTACCGCCCATGATTCCAACTTCGGTCATGGTTTTCATGTCAGTGTTCCGTAGTCATTGGCTCAGCGCCTGTTCTTCAGTTCGCTGGATTGTTGTCCGCAAACCGAGCCAGGGAGCCGACAGTGCCTCTTAGTCCACAAGCAGTTGCACGCCGCGCGCATCAGGAGCGCTAAAGAAACGGGCGTGAGAGTGCTTTGGGCAAGCAATTATTGAGGCTGAAAGATTTGATTCCTGAATCAAGAAAAGAGAATAGGGATTAGAAACTTAGGGCGCCAGATATGGGACTTTCAAGACTAGCGGTGTAACGAATCCGGTTGTCAGGGTGGCGCGGCTAAAACAGGCGGGTCCTCACAGGCATAAACGAGCGCGCCCATATGCAGCGAAATTCTCGAGTTTTTCGCTGTACCTGGACGGAGCTGTTTTGTGCTTGCCATCACTGGCGCGAACACATTGGCCTACGTTCTCGTGTAGTAGAAAGCCGGACAAAAGGAGAAGGAAAGGAGGCCGAAGCCTCCAATCCCACTCCCGGAACTCAGCCCTGATGCTTCTCAGCAGCAGAGGAGAATTCCCAGGCGGTTAGGCCTGTTCCGGCGCGAGGGAGACCCACACCTTCGTGTGACCCTTGTCCTCCTCGGTCTTCGAGATCACCACGTCCAACGGAGTGCCCGTCTTGAACGCAGCGAGTTCCGCTTCCTGGCGGGAGCGGTCGCTGGTGATTTCGCTGACGTGGAGCAGCGCTTCGATGCCGCCGCCGATGCGGACGAACACACCGAAGGGCACGACGCGAGCCACGGTGCCGTTGCGGCGGTCACCGACCTTGAGACCGGAGCGGAACGAGCTCTTCAGCTCGTCCGACACGGACTGCACGCGCTCCTTGTTCTCCGCCACTTTCTTGTAGCTGAGCTGAACGCGACCGGCTTCCAGGTCGACGAACTTCACCTCGACGAGGATCTCGTCGCCCACCTTCATCAGGTGAGAGATGGAGACCAGGCGGCTGTCGGAGCACTCGTTGCGGTGCAAGAACGCCTCGGTGCCGTTGGGCAGCACCACGATCGCACCGAGCTCGCGCTTCTCGGCGGACGGGTTGGTTTCGCGCTCGAGCAGCACGCGCTTCACGCGACCGGTCAGCTTGTCGCCGGCGGTCAGCGAGCCGAGCTGGTTGCGGATGGCGTCAGCCTGCTGCGCGGCAATCGCCTCGCGGTTGGCTTCCACATCCTTGTAACTCAGCGAGATGCGCTGCGACTCGGTGTCGATGCTGATGATCTTCACCTGCACGACCTGCCCGAGCTTCAGCACATCGCTGGGCTTGACGCCACGCGAGTCGCTGATGTTGCTCTTGTGCACGAAACCACTGACGCCGGGCTGGAACTCAACCAGCACACCGGTTTCGCGACGCGGAGCGCCTTCGTTGCGCGCATCCTTCTTCTCGAGCATGATCTTCGTGACCGTGCCCGTCACCACCGTGCCTTCCGAGAGGTCGGCGATGGCGTTGCCGACGAGAGCTTCGTTGGCAGCCTTGTTGCTGAAGAGGATGTTGCTGAAGCGGCCTTTGTCTTCCGCCTTGAGCACCTTGACCGGGATGGACGACCCGATGAGACTATCCACCGAGCCCTGGACGAGCGACAGCGGAATGAAGCCCTTGAGCAGCCCACGGAAGGAAGCCTTCACGCCGGAGATGCGGTCATCGTCCTTGCGCTTCTCGACGCCGATGACGGTCACTTCCGTGACATCGCCAGAGGCAACGAGCTGCAGGAGCGCGGACCAGGCTCCTTCGACTTCGCGCTGGTGCTGGAGGCGAGTGAACGAGAGCATGGTGAACTCGTCGTCTTCGCCGTCGGAGACCACGAGGAACTCGGCTTCGTCACCGGCCTTGAGTTCGCCAGCGTCCTTCTTGGGCAGCAGCGCGTCCGACTTCTGGCCGATGGCCACGTAGAAGTGCGCGTTGTCACCGACAGGAAGGATGGTGCCCTTCACGACCTGACCGTACGCGACCGGGCGCGGAACGTCATAGGCGGCGAGCAGGGCTTCGAAAGACAGCGGCTGGCTAGCGCTGCTGTCGACGTTGGAGTTGGTGCCGTTCGCGAGAACGGACACGTTAGAGGTTGTGTCATTCATGTTTTTCATACTTCTCCTTACGGATATTTTTGAAGCCCGTTCCAGTGGGCATGACTGAACCACCCCCCATTCCAATGCAAATACTCCTTCCGACATCCCGCGCGGGACGTCTAAGTTCGAAGAAGGAGGAATCGCAAGGGGTTTAAGGGACTGAATCTTCTCTGTGCAGAAAGGATTAAAAGGTGGATAAGTCGACCCTAGAAGGTCGCCAAGGGGAAAAGCAACCAAATGTTTCGGTTACCGAGCTAGCGGAAGAACGGCATTTTTCCGGGAAAATAACGGTCTTGAATCTATAAACAGGAGCAGTACAAAGGCTTTTGCCCCTTTGAGCGGGCTTTGGCTCTCACTAGTATTGAATTATGGGCGGACGGGAAACCCCCACAGGTGGCATCTTCTGAAGCGCTAGGTTGCGCTAGGTTTGGTTCGAAATCCTGGCCGAACTGGCGCCAAACCCTTAACATTGGTCGAGCTTCGCTCGATTCGCAACAAGGGGATTTTCACCCGAAACCATTCCCGCGAGTCACACAAGGCGTTTCTGATCGCACCCTCGCGAACCAAACGCGCCCTTGCGAGCCAAGTCCTATTGCGTGAACCAATTTCGAGGCTGCAGACCACATCGCTTACAGCTAGCGAGGCGCATCGGCGAGTTCAGACACTTGTCACTTTTGTTGCCCGCAATGGTCGTAAGGGAGCCGCATCGGCAACGTTCGTAGGGGAGCGGCATGCGGCTCCCTGCCAGGGCGGCGCATGCGCCGCTCTTACAAAATGCCATATAATGGCTCTTGAAGTAGCGCAGACTGTCGCGCTTCACCGCAAGGTGAAGTGAGGAAAGTCCGGGCACCGCAGGGCTGGTTGCTGGGTAATTCCCAGTGCGCGTGAGCGTGAGGATAGTGCCACAGAAATGATGACCGCCAGTTCGTGAGTGGTCTGAGCGAAAGTGAAGATCGCTGATCTGGTAAGGGTGCAACGGTGCGGTAAGAGCGCACCAGCAAGGTCGAGAGGCCTTGGCTAGGTAAACCCCGCTGAAGGTGCAAGGCGAAGGTATAGCTTGGGAAAGTGGCGGCCCGTCACCCCAAGTTGCCGATGCCGCTAGAGGGTGTGGGAGACCACATTCCCAGAGAGATGACAGTCGAACACAGAACCCGGCTTATGCGTTACTTCACTCTTTGATGAATAGAAAAGACAGTCATATCGCAGTGCGTAAAGAACGCTAATGCTGCGGTTTGTAGTGTGCGATAGCTTGTCGTGAAACACTGTTGCAGTGCATTTTGCGTTAAGAACGCCAGATTTGCGTCAGTCACAATCGTTGATTCTCTGTATTTGCAGCGGTTTTCTGCAGATTTCTGAACTCGCGACGCCTATGCTAAAAGCATCTTTTCCCGACCCCTTGGAGAATTCCCAAAACCCTGACCCATAGTTCCAATTCCGATTGCGGCAAGCAAACTCCGACAATTGAATTGGACCGCGCGTTCACTTTTGGCAGGCTTTGGGTAACTCCAAATGGCGGGAAAAGACATTTCAGCACCCTATTGGAACAAATGGCAGCGTCCAGCCTGTGCATTTTAGCGGGCGCTTCCATTTGTTTTTTTCTTGCTGGTGCTACGATGGTCGGTAGTTGGTTTGCGCCTGTTCCGTCGGTGGGGGAGGTCGTGATCGCCGTCATCTTCGTGCCGGCTCTGAATCTCGCCTTCGTCCTCGGCTAGACTCCGAAGAATTTCTGCCAGAAAGTCGGTTTTTTCGCCGTCAATTGCTGCTGCAATTCCCGTACTTGAGCTTCCATCTCGGCGATTGCTGAGTTTCTTTCATCCACCAAATACTGCGCTTCGTCTCTTTGAACTTCAAGGCGCTTGATGTTTTCTTCGTATGCTTTGGCTCTTTGCTCTGCGGCTTTGACGCGGGTTTCGGCGGTTTTTGCCTTTTGTTCTGCTGTCAAAACCTTCTGATATTCGTCGGAAAGGCGCTGCGCGAAGACGACTGTCAGAGACTCAAAAATGTGATTGTACTCGGTAGTTGCAGGCAAACCTGCTTTGACTTCGTTCGTGATTGCAGCGGCATCGGAATTTGTCATCGCAGATGCCTGCGTCACTTCGATGTTTTGCACTGCTTGGGTAGCCAATTCTTCCCGTGCTTCTTCGAAGAAAGTGTCTAGGTTCTCTAATGTCGCTGGATCGGGCTCCAGCACAGTCTCGACTTCCAGAGCTAACTGTCCGTCAGTGCGTCTCATCAGTTCGGGCAGGCGTTCGGTATCAATGCGATTGCTGACTTCGCCTGCGTACACAAACCATTTGTCCTTGGAGCCGACTCGTCTTTGCTCTCCTCTGATTTCTCCAGAGACTAATTTTGCTTTGAGCTGGTCTTTCTCAACACCCAAAAGATCAGCAGCCTTGCGCATAGGGACGAGTGGGTGAATCTGCATTGCTACTCCTTGGCTATTCTTTGATAGCTGTACGATATACGAGCGTAGGGCTTGCCACGCAGCATTATAACTGGGTTTCAGTAATATGTACCTAGCTAAAACAGCGCATTGATTATCTGTCTTTTCGAAATTGTGCCATCATTAACGGTGGCAGGGGAAAGAGCAGCCTTTCACATGGAGCGAGGAACTGCGCAGAATGCAAGTTGATACTGCTGAGGGGAAGCCCAGCGGGAAGAAAAACGATTTTCAACCGTCCAAAATTCAATTTGCTTATTTCTCGATGATCCTTGCGTGGGCCGGCAATGTTCTTTTCTTTTTCGCCACCTCGCCACCTGATCTGATTATGAAAGGGGAAGGGTCGCTTCGATTGTCCGACTTCGTTGGCTATTACGAAGCAGCGAAGTTGGGTTTTGCAGGCGGAGACTTGTACAGCCTCACTTCGCAGCTTGCGGTACTCAATCAGATTGTCGCTCCAGCGCATACCGACATCGCATTTTCGGTTCCCTATCCTCCGACGTTTTATCTTCTTATCGCGCCGTTGAGCTTGCTCTCGCTCGGTAATGCCTATTCTGTCTGGATATTCTCTTCGATGATTTTGGGCTTGCTCGGCTCAGCAGCGCTTATTTGGGCGCAAAAGCGTTTTAGCAAAATCGATCGTTTGGCAGTTATGGTCGCTTTGATCGCCAATACTCCTGCGCTCATGGCCTTCAGATCGGGACAATATTCTTTTTTTGGTCTGTCGCTTGTGTCGCTTTATTGTTGGAGTTTTTTCGAGAAAAGGCAATTGCTCACGGGTGTGTTGCTCGGTTTGATAGGCATTACAAAGCCTCACTACGCGCTCTTTCTCGTGATTCCCATTTTGGTTTTGCGGCAGTGGAAAGTTTTTGCCACGGCAATACCAATTGCTTCGGCATTATTTGCCTGGAGCCTGTTTAGATATGGCATGCATAGCGTGCCCGACTATGTGCACTACGTTTCGCAGGTCTATCTTTCTCCGCATTTCACAGGGATTTCCCCGGAGGAGCAGGTGAACATTAGAGCGCTCGTGATGTACGACATACTTCATCTGCCGACCACCCAACTTGTCTTAACGTTCGGAACAGTCAGCATGATAGTGGGGCTTATTCTCAGCGCCTGGCTGTGGGTTAAGTCTGCAAAAATGCCGGAGCTGCACAACTGGGTAATGGCAGTGACCATTGCGATTGCGCTCTTCTTGGGACCGCATCTGCATATTCACGATTGTCTTTTGCTGGCTGTCGCTGCAATTTTGACAATTCCTTCCGTCAGCCCAGCGCTCGTTATGAAAGAGAAAGACCCGGCCTATAGGGTTTGGTGCATGACAATGTTGTTGTATCCGCTTGTCAGTTTCATCACTTTCAATTTGTCGATTTTTGGAACACAGATTCGGACATTTCCTGTTCTGCTGCAGAATCTCATTCTTGTAATTGCTGGAACTCTGTACATCATGCGCAGGTGGAAACAGCCGCAGGCTTCTTCTCAGGCGCAAGAGCCCGCGTAAACGCGCTGACAGGTTAGAGGCAAACGATTTTCATTGACGTAAAGGCAAAGAGCGCGCTGATTAGCGTTTGGAACGTAACAATTTTGCCTTTTCGCGCAGATAGTCTTCGCGCGTGAAAGCATCGTCATCGTTGTGGGTGTAGTACACGACTTGGCAGGTTGGGCATTTATCGAGAAACTCGTATGCCTGATTGATGGAAATGTTGCATTTCTTGCACCATATCGCTGTGAGTGGCAGTTTGTGCAGAGTGAGAAAACCGCTTGCAGCTATTCTCGTCTTCGAAATGTGCAAGGAATTTAGATTTTTGAATTTCAGTAGATGTGGGGCTGCATCGTCTTCCAGCAAGGTTTCGCTCAGGTCGAGTTCTGTGTAAATTGGTGTTGGTTTGAGCGTTTCAAATCCTTCTGAAGAGATCGAATTGCCTGCCAGTTTGAGTACTTTTATATTTTTGAAATTGTTCAATACCTGAACATCGTCGTCGGCTAGTGCTAATTTTTTCACGCCTAACTTTTTTAAATTCTCCAGACGAGATAGGGTTTTCAACCCTCTTGGAGTGACGCGCGTATTGCTGATGTCGAGCCATTCAAGACTCTTCAGATAAGCTATGGGAATAATTGCCTGGTCGTCGATAAGCTCATTGTCTGATAGAACCAGCCCGCGCAAATTCTCGAGAAGTTTTAATTCCTTCAATGCCGCTGCGTCAATATGTGTGCCGTTGAGATCAAGTACTTCCAAATTGGGCATGCCTGCAAGGTTTTGGATGCACCTCGCATCGACGGCGTTGACTCGCACGTTGAGCTCGCGAATGCTCCTGTTCTTCGCAATCGCCTTGAAGTCTTCACTGGTGAGTCCTGACCCTATCAGTTCCAGATAGTCAAGCCTGCGCGGCAGGTTTGAAAGCATGTGTTTTGGAAAAGTGCTGTAATTTATCCCCAGCTTTTGTAAGCTTTGATTGTGAGAGATTTCATCAGCAGCGCGCTCGTCTATGATTTGTCTGTCGAGAATCAGAGTGCCATTCCCTCTGGTCACACGCCCGTTTCTGTTCGCTTCAGCGTGAAGCGAGATTTCATTGTCATTGTTGATTACTTCATTCGGAATTTCTAGTGGTAATAGCCTGATCGCCGGATCCGGAGGCAAGGTCAGCTTCTTGGCTTGCAATTTCGAGGTTTTTTCGCCTTGTTCTAAGAGCAAACCCACGATGCTTACAAGGATAATCGAGGTGATTGCGAGAATTGCGATGGGCAGAATCGGTGTAGTCTTTTTCTTGATTGTCTCGATTTTTACTTCTCGATGGATGGGCTCGCTGTGCAAACAAAGAGCCAGAGCATGCTTCAGCTCTTCTGCTGAAACGAAGCGGTCGTCCGGATTTTTGGCGAGCAGTTTTCTGATTACTGTTTCTAACCCAGGGGTGAATTCGCGTCCGAGAGCGGCTTCTTTTAATGTCGGGGGCGTTTGCTCGATGTGCAAGAAGAAGGTTTCCACCGCTGTCTTGCCGACGAATGGTGGTGTTCCTGTCAAACTTTCAAACATTGCGCAGCCAAGGCTGTATAGATCAGATCGCTCCGTTAGCTTGTCTCCGCGCGCCTGCTCGGGGCTCATGTAAAGCGGGCTTCCAATCATTTCACCGGTACGTGTAAGTGCTTGAGTTGAAACAACTCCATCTTGCGAGTCAATCTTTTTTGCAATTCCGAAATCGAGCAAAACTGCTTTATTAACGCCGTTTTCGCTCTGAATCATAATGTTGCTCGGTTTGATATCTCTGTGCAGAACGCCTCTCTCATGAGCATGAGTGAGCCCGTCCAAAACTTGTGAGAATAACTCCACCGCTTGTGCTGGTGGTATTACACGCTCGGAAATCAGTTTGGAAAGGGAGTTGCCGTCTATGTACTCCATGACCATAAACGGCTGATTGAGCCAGATCCCGAAGTCCGAGATTCGAGCGAGGTTGGGGTGATCCAGCGAAGCCATAGTACGCGCCTCTCTCTGGAAGCGCACGGCAAGCTGTTCGTTGAGGTAATGGGAAGGAATTACTTTGAGTGCAAAAATCTTGTCGAGCAAAACCTGCTTGACCCGGTATACTGTGCCCATCCCGCCTTTGCCGATTTCTTCGATAACCTGATATTTGTCCGCGAAAAGGACACTGCCGATTCCTTCTGCGTGGTGAGATTCAAGCTTGGTGCCGTCATTTGGGCAGTATGTAATGGCGCTGAATATGGTGTCGCATTGTGGACACTTGCGCAGCGATGTTTCTTCTTGGTCCGATCGCAGGTGTGCAGTTTTATCCTGCTCCATTCGAATTCACCCCCATAGTTCTTATACCCCGCGCCCATGGGCATACAGGGATATTGTGCTATGTGCAATTCGAGGTAAATTTATTCGACGCTGGGAGCGCTTTCGTTCTGCTCGTGCTGCTTTCTCTTCTCGTCCAAAAACCATTCTTTGCGGGTATATTCTGCGCCTTTCGGTCTCAAGTAGACGAATTTGTCGCACGATTTGCAACGGGTCAGAAACTCATGAGCGAAAGTTTCGTCAATTTCGTCGACGTTTCGCACAAAAATCTCCTTCAAGTTAGGCAGCGCGGAAAGGCGCATGACACCTTGCTTGGACAGTTTGGTGGCAGATATATTCAGATGTTGAAGTTGCTGCATTTTCAGTAAGTGACTTGTGCCTTCATCGGTGATTGGATTGCGGTCTAGATCAAGACTGACCAAGTGTTTGAGTGGCAGAAGATATTTCAGCCCGTCACCGGAAATTTTATTGTGCGTTAATACCAAAGTCTTCAGCCCGATGCAATCTTTCAATCCAGCCAAATCCTTGGACCCGAGCCTGTTTGATACCAGGAAGAGAGTAACAAGCATTGGTATATGAGCCAATTGAGAGATACCTTTGCCGCTTACCTTGGTTTGACTCATGTTGAGTGAGCGTAGTCCAACCAGTGCTGAAATTTCTCTGGCAGCGTCGTCGTCCATCAAGATGCTGTTTTTTACCGAAAGCTGAGCCAGGCTTGGTAATTGCCTGAGTTCACGAATTCCAGTGGCGTCAATTTGAGTGTTGCCTATGTCCAACAGCCAGAGAAACCTTAATTGAGTCAGATGTCTAAGCCCTTTGTTGGTAACAGGGTTTGCGTTAGTCAGAAGGACATTGAGATAAATATTTTTACCGACAAGTTTTAGGTCATCATCAGTCAAGTTAGTGTCGGAAAGGCGCAATACTCGTACCTTGCTGGACAGACGGCCCAGCATCTCATGGGGATAAGTTGCGCTTACCAAGCCCAGCACTTGAATGTTTTTGTTCTGTTCAATCAGGCGAACGTCTTCGCTGCTGAGCTTTCTTCCGCGCAACGTGAGCACTCTTTCGTTGCCGATTATCTTTTCAGCGCTCAAAAGTTTTTCGTCTTCTAATTTATATTGGATTGGGTTTTCGTCGTCCTCGTACTCATCTTCATCGGTATCCGAATCTTCCTTGCTTTTCTGGCGCTTGAGTTTTTGCTTCTTTTCGTCTTCTGTGAAAATTCCGTTGACGACTGCAATCGCTGTCTTGTCCAGTTGGATGGCATCAGCACCTTCAGGTGGTAATGCAGACTTTCTCAGTGAATGTTCTCCTTGGGTTGTTAGATAGGCAACGATTGAAATTGTTGCGATCACTGACATAGCGCCCAACAACATAAGTTTGGGACTAATAGCATGTTGAGGTTTGACTGAGGATGGTTCCAATGCTTCGGCGCCGCTTGTAAGACAAAGAGCTAGAGCGCGTCTCGCTTCGTCTGCTGATTGATAGCGGTCTTGAGGATTTTTTGCCAACAGCGTATGGACCACTCGTTCTAGTCCTGCTGGAAAGTCCTTGCCCAGCGAGGCTTCTTTCAGGGTGGGTGCCGGCTTTTCCATATGCAGAATGAGAGTGTCGACAGTTGATTTTCCGACGAACGGGGGTGTTCCTGTTAGAGATTCGAAGAGAGAGCAACCGACGCTGTATAAATCCGAGCGCTCTGTCATTTTTTCTCCGTGAGCTTGTTCGGGGCTCATGTAGAGAGGACTTCCGATCATTTCACCGGTGCGAGTCAGAGCTTGTGTTTTGCTCTTCTCGGCTATGCTCGCATCTTCCTCTGTGTCAAATTTTTTGGCGATACCGAAGTCTAGAAGTATTGCTCGACGCACACGAGATGTCTCTGATTGAGCGTTCGGATTTAACTGCATAATCATGATATTGCTTGGTTTTACATCCCTGTGTAAAACGTTTTTCTTATGCGCATGCGCTAAGGCTTCCAGTACTTGTCCGAAAATGTCGATTGCTTCTTCCGGTTGCAACACGCCTTCGGAGATCTGCTTGTTGAGCGGTATTCCATCGACATATTCCATTACCATGTATGGTTGATTTTGGAAAATACCGAAGTCAAAAACACGTCCGAGATTTACATGGTCGAGTGACGCCATCATTTTTGCTTCACGCTGAAAACGGCTAATCAACACATCATTGAGTGAGTCGGCTGGAATTACTTTGAGAGCGCAGATTTTATTGATCATTATTTGGCGGACACGATAAACCGTGCCCATGCCACCACTGCCGATTTCATTCAGTATTTCGTATTTTTCCGCGAATACGGCTGAGGTTGCGCTTGAAGTCTCGCTTTTCTCAAGCTTGGTTCCGTCGGTCGTGCAAAATGCAACGTTGCTCGCATAGAGCGCCTTGCACTTTGGACATTGCATGCGTGCATTGTCGGCAACTCTTAGTTTTGAATCGAGTTTATTGTCCTGATCCATGATTACGGCAAAGCCCGAACCCCGAGATGTTATACCCGGAAAGCCACTATGCGGCTCGTTGAAGCTCTTTAGTTACCCTCGAGTTCTAATTCAATCTCATCGAGAAGTTTGCGGTCAGCAGCTGATAATTCCGCTTTTTCCAACAAGTCCGGGCGGCGTTTCATTGTTCTCAATAACGCCTGTTTGCGGCGCCAGGTCGTTATGGCTTTGTGGTCTCCGCCTCGAAGAATCTCCGGCACTTCCATGCCTCTAAACTCTGGCGGCTTAGTGTATTGGGGAGCCTCGAGAATGCCATCGGAAAACGACTCATCGTGCACTGATGCGATTTTGCCAAGTACACCCGGAATAAGCCTGCCGACCGCGTCTATAACAACGAGAGAGGCCAGCTCGCCACCGGTGAGAATATAGTCGCCAATGCAGATTTCTTGCGTGGCGATGGTTCTGATGCGCTCATCAAAACCCTCATAATGACCGCAGATTATCGCGATGTCCGTTTGCTCAGACAGGCTTTGCGCTGTTGCTTGCTTGAATGGTTGTCCCTGCGGACTCATGAGTAAAACAGGCATTGCACGCTGTTTTTCATCATCTCCAACAGCCTTGCAAATCGACTCGTATGCAGCGAAGAATGGCTCTGGCTTTAAAACCATGCCGGCGCCGCCACCATAAGGCGTATCATCGACTTTTTTGTACTTGTCGGCGCAAAAATCGCGTGGATTGTAGGTTTTAACCGCTAGTCGCTCAGCTTTTATGCCGCGCCCAATCACGCTCACGCCTGTGTAGGTGGTGAGCAAATCGGGAAATAGCGTAATGACGTGAAAAGTAAGCACGATAGGAGTTTAGCAGATTTGGAGATACTGAAACGTATAGTATAAAGTGCCGAAAAAAATGGAAGGATTGGGGTTGCGCCCAGTCCTTCCATTGAGGCTAAAGCCTCGAGTGATGCGAGCCTCCAGCGTTAGCCGCGGGTGGCGCGTTTCATTTCCTCGAGGTCGAACTTCGGCGTGCGGTCCATCTTCACCAGCCCGTTTGCTTCCTGGTAGGTGTCGGTGAACTGCGTGTAGCAGAACCCCGCCAGGATTGGCAGGCGATTGATGGCAGTCATCAATCGAAGATAGAGCTGCTTGAGCTCTTCCTCGTTGCGTGCCACCGAATAGCCCCATGCCGACTCGTCTGCGGACAGCTTGATGCCGCCGAATTCGGTAAGCATGAGCGGACGCTCGTCGTGCTGCAGCCCTTCGAGCAAAAGCAGGCGGTGTCCGGGACGTTCCAAGCGCAGCGTGCGCTCGATGGTGGCAGCATCATTACGATACCGCTCCTCCAGTACATCCGGGTTGTGGTGGTAGTCGTGAATGGCGATGATGTCTGTTTCCACCATCTCCCATCCATCGTTGCCGATGACCGGTCGCGAGGAGTCTAGCGACTTGGTCAGGTGATACATGGAGGCGACAAAGCGCCTCTGCGCATCGACCTGAGACAGGCTTGGCACGCCCCAGGACTCGTTGATCGGCACCCAGGCAACGATGCAAGGATGGCTCGCATCGCGCTTGATGGCTTCGATCCACTGCGAACTGACGCGCTCGACGGTCTTATCGCTGTAGGCGTAAGCGCTGGGCATTTCTTCCCAGACGTAGAGCCCGAGCTTGTCCGCCCAGTAGAGAAACCGCGGGCATTCGATCTTCTGGTGCATGCGCACGCCGTTGAAGCCCATCGACTTGATCAGTTCAATGTCCTTCTGCAGAGCCGCATCGTCAGGAGGCGTCATGCCTGTCTTTTCCCAGTAGCCCTGGTTGAGAACGAGGCGTAGCGTTTCTGGGCGATCGTTCACGCAGAAGCGATTACGCTGCACTTCGATCGAACGAATCGAGGCGTAGCTCTCCACGCGGTCGGCTGACTTTTCGCTTTTGGCGCCGGGTTCGGAAAGAACCAGGTGAGCGTCGATCAGCTTGGGGTTGTGAACGCTCCAGAGCAGGCGCGCACGAATGTCGTCGATGCCGCCGTCCGGAATGCTGATGCGTCGCGACAGCTCGTGCTGATTCGCTTCCGCTTCGCTCACGGTGTAGGTGTCATCGACCAGAGTCTTCCCGTCGGCTTCCAGCTTGACGCTCAAGCGAGAGCCCGGGCGCGTTGCTTCCGAAAGCGTCACGGTGAGACCGATTTCGAAGCGTTCGACGGACGAGGTCCATTTGATCGCCACGATATGGGTCTGCGGCACCTTTTCCAGCCAGACCGGCTGCCAGATGCCCGTTGTGCGCGGATACCAGATCGAGTGAGCGTTCAGCTCCCAGTCTTGTTTGCCGCGCGGTTTGGAAAGATCGAATGGGTCGTCGTCGGCGCGCACGACAATTTCCTGCTCAGCGTTGCCGCGCTTGAGAAAGTCGGTGGCATCGATGGAGAAGGGCGTGTATCCGCCTTCATGTTCGGCGGCGGGCTTGCCGTTGATCCAGACCTTCGCAGCGTAGTCGACGGCACCGAAGTGGATGAGCAGCCGTTCGCCTCTGGTAAGGCGCGGAGCTGTGAACCGCCGGCGGTACCAGACGCGCCGGTAGAGACCGGTGTCGTTGATGCCGCTCGCTTCTGTTTCGGGTGCGAAAGGCACCGTGATCTGTTGGTCGAACGCGACCTGATTCGGTTGGGTGCGAGTATTGTCGCGGTCGATAGAAAACTGCCAGAGCCCGTTGAGAGACTGCCAGAATGCGCGTCTCAATTGCGGGCGTTGATATCCGAGGGCATCGCCTGACGTCGTCTGCAGCGTGTCAGTGGCCGTTAGTGTTGAGGGTCTCATGGCATTTAGTCCTTTCGATACTCCAAAGAAAGTGAAAAGCGACAGGACCTTCCATCGTTTCCGACTTCAGATCCGGTCGCCTCCACCTAGCTTTCGCTGTAGTTTGAGAACATGCAAGGCGCCGGTGTTAACCAGCGTCTCGGTCGCCGCCGTCCAGCTTCATGGTGGCGACCATGAACATGCTGAGGCAGGCGCCGACAAAACCGATCCAGCCAAGGCTGTATGCGATTGCGCCGGTTGCGAAGGCGCCGAACGCTGCCAGGAAGATCTTCTGGAGGGCAGTCTTGTTGCCCTTTTCGAAGACCGACAGCAGGAACGCGGCACCGAATGCTATCAGGGCGTGGAATCCCGAGGCGGCGCCGGTCGGCGCTTGCGGGAAAGTCGAGCCCACGAGGAAGACTGCACCGATGGCGAAAGCCACCCAGTACAGCAGGTTTCCGAATTTGCGCATATTTGTCCTAGAAAGAACCGGGGCACGAAGAGTCGCCGTATAGGTCGCTTCAACGTGCCCCGGCCTGGGAAGTTGTGGATGTTTGCTCTCTTACTTGACCGTTTTCGGGTCGAGAGCCTCGATGGCAGCGCGAAGCTGCAGAGTCGCTTCCGCGTCATCCGCCGAGAACTGGCTGGCTGCAATCGGCTTGCCGATCACGACCTTGACGCCGCGGCGGTAGAACGGGAAGAGCAGCATCGTCAGGGTGTACTGAATCGGACGCGGGAGCTTCTGAATCCACTTGCCCGGGTAAGCCCCGTAGCGCATGTAAGCAGGCATGATCCACACGTCGCGACCCAGTTCCTTCGCGGCTTGCTTGATGATACGAACTGCGCCGTCCTTGAACGGCAACATGGTTGGTTCCATGTTGGTGAGACCTTCAGGCAGAAGGACGAGATTCTGCCCCGTCGTCAAAACCTTCGTCGCAGCGGCACGAGCACGCACACCGCCATCGCGGATGCTGTCATGTGCAACGAAGGCACCCCACGGCCCGACGATGTGCGCGCCCAGTCCACCTGCGAAAGTGAACACGGTTTCGTGCGCCATGTAGCGAGCCTTCCGGTTGATGACGAGCGGGATTACCGCCACGTCAACACCGAAGGGATGGTTCGACGAGTACATGAACGGACCTGGCACTGAGTCCAGGTTTTCCCGCCCAACAACCTGAATTTTGCCGACCTGGAGGAAGGTCATGAACCGCGAGAAACGCTGCAGTCCACGCAGCCCTTTGTCCGTCGGCGGAGGCGCCAGATACCCGCAGGTGGCAAGCTGCTTGGTGTACTCTTTCCAGCGCTTTACGCGCGGAGTCACCGCATACTTCCACACCAGGCTGAGCGCCACTAGGCTCACCGCAGCAATCGCGATGATGATTGAGATACTCATAGTCCTGATTCCTTGCTATCTAGCAAGAAGCAGGGCTGCTGAATTACAGCTTTTCAGCTTGATCCAGCAACTCCTGAATCTTGGCTCGCATGAACTGCGAGCATTCATGGGGATCTTCGGGCAGTGAGGAAAACGGGATGGGCTCCCCGATCACGACGGTGGCGCCGTAATTGCGGAACTTGTTGACGTTCTTCGAACCATCGGGGTTCTTCGTCACATCAGCCCACGTGCGGAACTTCTTGAGGGGTGGTATGACGCGCGCGATTGCTCCGACCGCACGCTGGAACAGCGAGGCGTGCTTCGGATCGCGCTTGTAGTGAAGCCCGACAGGAAGGAGTGCAACAGACTCGTCCGTGCCCAGCTGTTTGACAGCCAGAGCCATGGTGCGAGCCGCTCCCGTACGGAAGTCCTCGGGGCGCAGCACGTTGTCGTAAACGAGCTTGCCCTGCGGGAAGAGCAGCAGGCGGGTGTCGGAGCGCGAAGCCAGGTAGTTGGCGGCTGCCTTAACGACTGCCGCACCCTGACCGGGTTTTGCCGAACCGCCTTCGACCTTGGCGGCGATGGTGCCGACCCAGGCAGCGAAGATGGCGCGCGCGCCCTGCACTTCAGCCTGTTTGGCGATTTGCGTGTAGTGGCACGGCAGAGCCGTACGCGTCACCGCAAAGTCCATTTGGAAAGTGTGGTTGGGTGCGATCAAGAGCCTGCCGTCATAGCGGGCGTTCTTACGACCAACGACCTTCACGGGCCCGACGACCAGGAAGACAATCAACCTGGTAGCCATGGCGAAGAAGAGGCGCGCCAGAAAAGTCGGCGGGGCCGGCAGATAGCCGCCATCCAGCAACTTTTTGGCTTCGCCCTTCCAGAAGCTGTAGCGTTTGGCGACGTACAGCCCGAGAGTAGCGACTGCCAGCACGACTGCCAGCCAGACCCAGTGGTCTGCCAGCACGGCCAGAATGTTTTCGATATTCACAGTTTGGTACCTCCAGAGTTGGAGTATTTGTGCGAAGAACCGGACTCTGAGCGAATCAGAGCCGGTGCTTGCGCGGTGAAGAATGGACATTGTTGGCAAGAACGCGTTAGGACGCATTCCGCCTTGCGACACTCAGTAGCTGAGAATCGCCTTGATTGCGCCCTTGACGTTGGTGACGCGCAAGGACTGCGTGGGCTTGCCGGAGTCGCCGTCGATGTTCGGGATAACTGGTCCCGAAGATTCGATCGTCAGCTCCTCGGTGCGGAACTTGTGGTAGTGACGGCTGCCTTCGGGACGGCCGAAGCTCATTGCGCAGGCAAAGCCGATCAACTGCCAGGTGTTCACGCCGCTGATGACGACGACGTCGAGCAACCCGTCCGAAGCGGAAACGCCCCGGCTCAGTGCTGACATCATCGGTGGTGTCACATTGAGGACGAACACCGCCGCCGCGCTGCTGTCGCGAACCTTGCCGTTCGCCGTGAGGCGGAAGCGCAGCGGGTTGGGAGAGAGGCAGGCACGGATGACGCGCGCCACATAAGCGAGCTTCCCGAACATGCGCTTGAAGAAGGGATTCGCTTCCGAAATCGCATCCGACACCTTGCCCAGACCGAGCGCCACGAGCTGATACTGCGTGTGCTCCTGACCGGCCGCATCGCTGTAGGCGAGTTTGACCATGTCGATGGGCTGGGGAGTGCCGTTGACCACCATGTCGGCGAACTGCTCGACGGTCGGGTTGGCGTAGAACGACCGGGCAAACAAGTTGCCGGTGCCGCCGGGGAAGACCGCGAGCACGGCTTCGGTGCCGATGAGGCCCTCAGCCACAGCACGAACAGTGCCGTCGCCGCCGAACGGAATCACGACATTGGCACCGTCAAGCGCAGCCTGACGAGCCAGTTTTGTCGCGGAGCCCGGCTCTGCGGTGGTATGAACAACAGTCGTCTCGATGCCGAGAGAGCGGAAGATTTGAGCGAGCTGGGTCACGGTGTTGACCTTAGCCGAGCCGCCCTTCGGATTGAAAACGATAGTGATTTTGCGTGGTCGCATGAAGAGACTCCAGAAACCGGCGCGCAGTGAAGAGTGCCATCTCCTGCGGTGTGGTTTCCTCTGCGAGAGCGATTCTTTTCTTTCTCGCCCTCTGAGTCATGAAAATCGGCCTGTATCCCGCACGCTCGAAGCGCGCGTAAAAGACACAGGCCATGAACCTCAAAGACGGTCGCACTGGGCACTTGCTGGCGCCGCGGCTTGAGGAAAGAACGCGAACGCTCGCGTCCCTGATGCTTAGCCCTTCTTCTTCTTGAGTGGCGCGTGACGAATCTCTCCGGCGTACAGCTCGAAGACTTCGTCTTGCTTCCACCACAGCGGGCGCACGTAGTGGTAGGCGCCGTCTATGCCAGTGACGTAGCCGTAGCGCTGTTTCTTGCGAGATCCCCAGGCAATGTCCTTGCGCGTGATCTCGACACGGTCGCCGACCTTGAAGTCGAATCGACCGCGTTTGTTGTTTTGTTTCATCACAAACTCCTGTTTTAACAGTGCTTATACGCTTCAGCGCTTGCGGGGTGCGGTTTTCTCAGCCGCATCACGCGCGTCTTGCTGCGCTTTCATGAAGACATACATGCGCTGCCAGTTGGCCATGAACAACGCGCCACGCCTTGAGTCGTAGCTGAAGTTCAGGTAATTGGCTTGCTTGTTGGCGAGCTTGGTGTAGTTCCAGCTGCCGTCTTCGACCCAGACACCATCGACGATGGTGTACTTCGAGTGCATGATCTGGTTGCTCTTTTCGGAAGTCCCGATCACGACTTCGATACCCGCTGCTCGCAGGCGACCGATGCCTTTCTCGATGTCATCTCCCGACCAGCCGCGCGTTTGCGAGAGGTCGATCAAGATGTGGATGTCCTTCACCCCACGCGCATGCAGCTCCAGGAGCTTGTCGTAGATGCGCGGGTCGGTGAAGGTGTAGACGGCGATATGCACGGATTTTTCCGCGCGATCGAGGAAGCGCAGGTAGGCTTGCAGACCATCCTCGTACGGCGTGAAAACCGTCTCGAGTTGCCCCTGCATGGGCGCCGGCTGGATGCGATACCCAGTGTAGACGCCACCTGAGAATACCAGCAGTGCTGCAAGCAATGCTGCGATCAGTTTGGATTTCAGGCTCATTTGTTGCTCGTAAGTTGCGTGCCTGCGGACGCCGGCGACGGAGCAAAAGCTCAGCCGCAGGACGTCCGGGCACTGTTTCGACTACAGAAGAGCGAGGTTATTCCTTCGCCTCAGCGAGCTCGATCGTGATGATGTGAGGGTTGTGCACCTGCTGCGCGATGAGGTCATCGATTTCATCGGTGCTCAGCTCGGCCAGCAGGAGGAAAGAACAATTGCCGTTGTTCTTGGAGAGACTCTCCAGCTTGGCGCGCTCGCCGAAGAGTTTGCGGACCTCATGGAAGTGCTCCTCCGGACAAACGACCCGCAACCCATGCCAGCTGTCGGTGTTGGGGAAAATCCAGTAGCTGAGCTGAACCATCGTCATGGTCACAATGGACACGACGACGGCCGGAGAAAAGTATCCGTAACCCAGCATGATGCCGACGCCGGCAGTGAAGAGAATCGTTGCCGCCGTGGTGACACCGGAAGTCGTCCAGCCTTTGCGACTGATCACGCCCATTCCGATGAAGCCCAGAGCAGGCAGAATTTGTCCGGCAATTCGGGTGGCGTCTCCGATGCCTGCCGCTTTGACGATCAGTGCGCCCATCAGCGTGATGATGCAAGAGCTCACGCAGACGAGCAAATGGGTACGAACACCGGCGATCTTGTTGTGATGACGGCGCTCGAGTCCGATACCAGCACCCAACGCAATTGCCAGCAAAACATGCGGCATGTACGTGTGCATCTGCTGCACGATGGGGTTGGCCATGATATCAGTGAACAGGTTACTGAGCATATTCAGGTCTCCTTTCTCCGATGCAGGAACAACGTCGCTACCCACCTGAGCCTGTCGCCTGTTGCGCTAGGTCGGAGGTGGAAACGGGGCGTGGTCCGCAGGAGATCTAAAAGCCCGGATTGAAAGTCGTTGTCTTCGCTCAGAAGAGCGTTAACTACGGCCTTAAGTCCGGGCGACGTTGATGTCTAGAAGTTGAACGATAGAGAAGTTATTTGGTTGTTTCCGTGTGAAGTAAAGAGGGTGGTGCCATAGACTCTAATGTCGCGCACGTCGTAAATGAACAGGCCGTGCGATTACAGGCATATAAGTTTTTGTAATCACTGAACACTTAGCCAATAGAAGTACTTAAATGAGCTTTATTTGGGGTAATGGAAACCCGAAATTTGGCGACATTGTGGTGCTATCGAGCCGCTTGACAATCGGGCTTTAGTCACATCTTAGAAACCGCCTAAAATTAGCATCGCTAGCGCATATACGGTTGGCGCAGTGATGATCTGTTCAGCTGGGGCGTGGGCGCGTTGCATGCGCCCTGGTTTTCCGTTTTTCGTGGGGGCGCATTGCATGCGCCCCGGTTTTTGTCTTTCGTGGGGGCGCATTGCATGCGCCCCGGTTTTTGTCTTTCGTGGGGGCGCATTGCATGCGCCCCGGTTTTCCGTTTTCGTAGGGGCGACCCATAGCGTCGCCCGGTTTTGAACTCTGTTATCGTAGCTTTAGGCACTTTTCCTGCACTAAAGCCGATCCAATGCCGATCCGAATTTGTACGAAAGGGACAAATGGCTGCAAAACTGACCCTCTCGCATAAGCTCTGGCTCGCTGCTCTTGTGCCGCTTGCAGTCAACGTTTACCTGTATTCCGAAACACAAAGCCAAGTGAAAACACTTGAGCGCCAAGTCGAAGAGCTAGACGCCAGACGGGCTGAAGCCAGTACCGCGAACAGTATCATCACCAATGAAGTATTCGCGCTGCAGGGGCTCATGCAGTACAAGATGTTTCACAGCGAAAAGGATAAGCAGGAGCATGAGCTCTACATGGAGCGCATGGCGAAAGATGTTGAAGAACTGGAGTCCTTGCTGACCAATAAATTGAACAATCCTGCTGGTGCATCGAAGATCCATTTTCTTTACGCTGAGCTGCTGCATTCTCTGAAGGAGTCTGACTTTAGGCCTGATAAGGAAAATCAGTTTGGTTCGTTTTTTGAAGACCTGGAGCGAAACCAACGTGTGAAACGCGCCATGCTTGCTATGGTTGAAACATTGCGAGAGATCGATCGCAAGGCGAAGGTCGCTGTGGAAACCGGCGTCATTGCTGAGAATGCGTCACGTTCCAAGTTGCGAAACGTGTTCGATTTAGCGTTGTTAATCAACTCGCTAATCTCTGTCATTTTTGCCGTGTACGTTACGCAAACAATCGTGCGACGCGTTCGCTCTATTCAAGAAAATTACAAGCGATTGGCTGATCATCAGCCGCTTCTGCCTACTGCCAAATCCGAAGACGAACTGGGCGAGTTGGACGAAAGCTTTCGCTCAATGGCTGAAAATCTTGAGGCCGGTCGGCAGGCGCAATTGGAAATGATGCAACAGGTCGCGAAGTCGCGCGACAGTTTGCAGACAGTAATCGATGCACTTCCATCGGCACTGTTCATCACTGATTCTGAAGGCAGAGTAGAATCTATCAATAAGTTTGCGCGTGATTTTTTCAACATTGATTTGAACTATTTTCACGAGCAAAAACTTTCAAAACTCTTTCAGCTCAATTCTGAAAATCGAACCAATTTCATTACTGTGCTTGCGCGCGAGACTGGAAGCACTCCAATGGATCTTTTCGCTTTGACACCAGAGAAGGAATTAGTTCCAGTCAAGGTTTCAACTGTTTCTTTTGGGGCGGAAGCGGAGAAAAAGTACCTTACTGTTGTTGCTGACGAAACAGAATCTTATCGTCTGAAACAAGCAAGGTCGGATTTCCTGTCTATGATAAGTCACGACATGCGCACTCCGCTTGGTACTATCAGCGGTGTCTTGCAGTTGGAGCTGAAGGGAGCCCATGGTGCTTTGGCGAAAGAAACACGGGATCGCTTGGAAGTTGCATTGAAGAGCGCGTCCGTGCTTCTGGAGCTGGTGAATCGTGTGTTGAAAATCGAGCAAATAGCGACAAGCGATATCGAACTAAGTCAAGAAAAGATTGACATTTCTGACCTGACTAAAGAGGTCGCTTCAATAATTGCACCTCAGTTGGAAAGCAAAAAGCTCGATATTGTGAACAAAGTCGAGAGCCAGTCAGTGTTTGCTGACCGCGGTTATATTCAAGAAGTGCTTATGAACTTGGTATCGAATGCGGTGAAATATTCACCTGAAGGTGGGGAGATCCGACTCTCAAACAAGACTGAAGATGGGCGCGTAATTATTGAAGTTGCCGACCAAGGACCAGGTGTTCCCACTTCAAAGAAGAATTCCATTTTCGAACGCTACAAACAAGCCGACAAAAAGCGCGATTCAAAACTCGGCTTTGGTCTTGGCCTGGCAATCTGCAAAGCCATTGTCTTGCAGCACGGCGGCTCAATAGGCGTTCGCGATGCAGACGGCGGCGGTTCTGTTTTTTGGTTCAGTCTCGAATCAAAATAGGGGCGAGGACATGCCTCGCCCGGTTTTTTACTGTAGGACGCCATGCGTCGACCGTTCTTCAATGAGAGCGCCGGCTTCCAGCCGGCATTTATAACTGCATTTATGGACGCATTCGAAGCCGCCAAGATGGCGGCGCTCCGGCCCGCTTTCTACAAGTTACTCGTGATGCTCGTTTCCATCACCGTTTCCGCTCCCATTACTACCTGATGTTGCGGCTTCTTTCGCAGCTACTTTATCCTCATTGTTTTTGAGAACCGCTTTGTCAGCCAGATATGTAAAGGCATTGGGCGAAAGTTCGCTTTGACTTTCCTTCCCGCTCTTAAGCTCGTTTCCATTTTCTCCTTTCTTCGGAAGGAAACGACTGATGGCTCCCAGCGCTTCGGCTGTGGTTTCTGGGAAAAGTGCTTTGAATTTGGTCGCGAGCTTTGCAGGCATCGTGATGATCAATTCGGCATCACCAAATCTGCACGCGTCGATAATTTCTGCGGCAGCGCGCTCTGCATTTGCCGACAAAAATGGCAGGGAGTTCATCGTGCTGAAAAGAGCATATTCTAGTTTGTGTTGCCCTTTGAACTTGGCGTTCACATGACTTCCGGTACGCATCAAGCCTGGGCACACTGTAGTGACGAAAACATTGTCCGGCATCAGTTCATACCGGAGACCTTCCGAAAGCCCCGCTAAAGCGAATTTGCTCGCGTTGTATGGCAAAAGATGCGGCACGCTTATCTTTCCGCCGATTGACGCAATGTTCACTATGCGACCGAACTTCCTTTCTTTCATGTGTGGAATTACTGCCAAAGCCGCGTACAGTGGCGCCCAGAAGTGACTGTCAAGCGCATTTCGGTAGTCATCGGTGGTCATGGACTCTTGTGGTCCGACCTGAATAACACCCGCGTTATTGATTAAGATGTCAATAGCACCCATTTCTTCGATGACTTTCGCAAGCGTCTCTTCTATTTCGTTTTGAACCGTCACGTCACACTGAAAAGTCCGCACCATCGCGTCTTTGTCTTCCAATTGCTGTTTTGCTAGTTCTAATTCTTCGTTGTCGCGCGCGAGCAGAACCAGCTTGGCGTTTTCTTTCGCCAGTCTGCGAGCAAGCACTAAGCCAAGTCCCCTGCTTCCACCTGTGATTACGACCACTTTGTCTTTGAAATCAATGCGCCGCAACATGCGATTCACTGTTGTTGCAGCATTTAAGACAGTTGCGCCGATTCCCAGCAATACGAGTTTGTTTTGAAACACAGATGTGTCCTCCGCCAAAATATAGATGCCTGTCCGACAAGGTCATCCTGTCGAAGTTCCTAAATGATCGGAATAGTCGATCAAAAAGTATCGTTCCGTTCAGCGCGCTTCTCTGTCGTCGCATCGTTTCTCTGTCGCTGCATCGTTTCTCTGTCCTTTCGCTCCTACTTTGCCTGCGGAAGATTCAAACACTGCCGACACTGTAATTCTATCTGTGTGGTTTTGTTTTGTTCTTGATAGACGAAGGCGGCAAAAGCAGCGTCATGCCTTCCTCTCGCGATCTGCTCAAGAGCAAGCTGATAGATTTTGTGTGATTCTTGACAATCGCGAAGTGCTTTTTCAAGCTCCTTATTGACGGCATGCATCGATGCCTTCAGATGAAGTTTTCTAGCTTTGAAAAACAACTCCCATGCTTCTTTATCAAGTTGAGTCGGCACAGATTTTAGAGAGAGCGTTTGTCTATCAACAGCTTTGAATTGTTCTGGAGAAAATTTCTCGGAAATAGTCAGAGGCAGATCATCACTGGTGAAACCCAAACCTGTTATTGAAGATGGCCAAAAGGCTGTAGTGCCTTGATTCCGCGGCACATAGATTGGAACACCGGGTGGTAGAGGAGTGACGGGTTGCGCTGTTTGTTGTTTGATCTGTGGAGTTATCACCGCTGGTTTTCCGCGAAGCATTAGTTTGTTTTTTTCGTCAGCCGCTGATGCCCATTGTGGCGCCAGGGTCGCAAACAACGACAGGATTGCGCTTACGGCAGTTTTTCCATAGGACCAAAAGTATCGAATCGAATTCGGTTGTTCTTTCGTGACGATTTTGCCTTCATCGGTTCGAGTAATCTGAATACAGGGAAGTGTTGGTCCCGAAAGCACTTCCTCCACTTCCTTTCTGCTCATTTCAGAGAGGTTGTAGACATTTTTATTGCAGCCGCCACAGAGACGAGCTTTGTTGTCGCCTTTCATTTCGTTCCAGTCCACGCTGCAAGGCATCGCAATGCAGATATTGTCGAAGTTAGACTGCGCCTGATTACCATCACTCATTGAGTTCAAATCCTGCAAAAGGGAGTTCGGCAAATTCTGTTAGAGATCGATTGTAATTCAGCTCATAGAAAATAGCTGTCTCAATTCAGCACTCTCCATCCACTCCGAAAACTCGGAATTTTTCGGAGTGGGCAAGTCTGTAAAACGTGTAATGGCGGCGCGTTGCGGACAATTTTGCGTTTGAATGTTCAAATCGCTCGAAACCTTTGGTGCGTTTGAACTTCGGGAATTTGCTACTCCGAAATTTCAGATTTTTCGGAGTAAAAGGCCATATGCCGATTTGAGGGTAGTTGGGTGGCGCGAAAAATTTTTCGCACAGTAGAAAAGCACAATCAATTTTCTCCACGTTTCCCAAAGTTTCCCACAAATGAAAAAGCGCAGAACCTAAGTCCTGCGCCCTTCGAAGTGGTTGAGATGATCCTTACCTTACCTAATCCATTTAATACGTAGGGTTCAGATCGAGAAGGCTTATCTTCTCTTACCGCCCTTTTTTGCTGCCTTTTTGGCTGGCTTAGCGGCTTTCTTAGCTGGCTTAGCAGCTGCCTTCTTAACAGGCTTAGCAGCTTTCGGCTTAGCAAGAACCAAAGTTGGTTGCTTAGCGCGGCCATTTACGATGTCCTTGAGTTCCTTACCTGCGCGGAAAGCGGGAACGCGTGCTGCTGCGATTTTCAACGGAGCAAGAGTTCTCGGGTTACGGCCGGTACGTGCTTTACGATTGCGACGTTCGAAAGTTCCGAAGCCGACGAGGGTTACCTTGTCGCCTTTGGAAAGAGCGCCAGTGATTGTGTGAATGAAGGCAGAAAGAGTTCTGGTCACTTCAGACTTAGCTTGACCTGTGGTCTTAGCTACATTTTCAACGAGCTCAGCTCGGTTCATTCGGATTTCCTCCTTAGTGGAAATACTCATCCCAACCCACAAGACGGAATACTAACACCGCATAATCTAATACACAATAGATTTGGCCTGCAAATTCGAAAAATTCTTTTTCGACCTCACGTTCAAACAATGATGATTAGGTGATCGTAGAGTGCCATCAGTTTTGCGTTTCGCGGAAATTATGATGAGGCGGTTTGTTTTGCTCCAACAAGAATTTTGCATTTCCTGCAACGACATAGCCATCAGATGTTCATTAGGATCACTTTTGGTCGACGCTGGGAAAGCATGATGGGCTTTGGTTTTCATGTGGTTTGATAGTCTTTGAATTTGGGTGAAAATTCAGCGCGAGATATTTCTCGAAGATCTATAATGCACATCTAAATCGATACTAAAACAGCTACGAATCTGCCTGCGCGAAGAAGGAAAATTCTCATGACAACTTGTGATTTTGATCGCATCATCACCGCTTCAATTGTGACGATAGTTTGCGGATTCAGTCCCTGTGCTGCATTCGCGCAATCGCAAGATAAAACGACTGCGACTACCCAGTCTGCAAAGCCTTCAAACGATCCTGCAAAAACTTCGATCACACAAGTTAAGAAGGCCGCCCCTGTGGCAGGTGCAGAGCCAAAACCCGCAAGTCCTATTCCGGCCGATGTTCATAAGGCCCAAGTGACTAAGTCGTCAGTTAATCTGCAAGAGCATTTTAAAAACGGTTGGCAGATGTATCTGCAAAATCCGAACCATACCGGCTTTGGTTCGCTCATGTCTTTTGTGCCAAAAGGAAATTTGCGTTGGAGTTTTCCTGCCGAGGGTGCTGTCGACACTTCCGCAGCAGTCTATAAGGGCGCTGTTTATGTGGGCTCCGATGATGGCTACCTTTATGCGCTTGCTGAAAATACCGGCCGATTGGTCTGGAGAGCAAAACTGGGCGACAAGGTGAAATCCTCACCGGCAGTCGATGACGATGTGGTCGTTGTTGGATGCGAAGACAAAAAATTGTATGGCGTCAACGCGAAGACCGGAAAGATCATGTGGACGATGGACACGCAAGACCGCATCTCATCTTCTCCTTCAGTGTTTAGTGGAGTCGCGTATGTCGGTGGCTGGGATGGAAATGTATATGCTGTCGATATTCACAGCGGTGCGGTGAAGTGGAAATTCCAAGGCGAGGGGCGCATTACGTCGTCACCTGGAATGACCGGTGATTCGATCATCGTCACTTCGCACGGAGGATACATCTATAAATTGAGCATGAATGATGGAACGCTCGAGTGGCAATTCAAGACAGGGAGCAAAATCTTCTCGTCTCCACTAATAATGGATGGGCATGTTTACACTGGCGGCTGGGACAAAAATTTCTACTGCGTCGATCTAACAACGGGCAAGTTGAAATGGAAAGTGCCAGGGGCTGAGAGTTACAGCGTTTCGCCCGTAGGTGCAAATGGAAAAGTTTTTGTCGGCAATGACGATTTGAAAATGTATTGTCTCGATGCGCAAACTGGAAAAATGCTTTGGAAAACCCAATTGAATAGTCCAGTGCCTCTGCTTTCATCGTCGCCCGCAATCGCCGGTAATATGTTGTATGTCGGAAGTTCGGACGCGAACCTTTACGCGATTGATTGCCGCAACGGCGGAATCAAATGGAAGTACAAAACACAAAGACCGATCGTCAGCTCGCCATCAATTTCATCTTCGGGAGTCTTCGTTGGTTCGCAAGACGGCAATCTGTATTTGATCAATTGATCATAGGTGTCGGCGTCTCGCCGACATTGATCATTGATATGTCGGCGGCTCGCCGACATGGATCAGATTGGTGACAAAACGCATGGTGCTAAAAAACGGTCGACGCATGACGGCGACCCAACGGTAATTTAGAGAAATCACCTTACGGAATTTCGTAAGGCTCTTCCTTTTTATTAGGTGGTTTTTTCTCCTCTTCCTTGGGCTCTTCTTCCTCATCGCCCAAGTCAAGAGGTTTTACCTTGTCCAGATTTTTCTTCGCGTTCTGTTTGTAGAATGCAATCGCCGCTTGATACTGCGCAGTCTTCAGCGCTTTTACATATTTAGGTACGAGCTGTAAATATTCCATCGGATCGATCAATTCTTTCGTGTCCGCTCTAACGACCGTGTAGTGCACGTGTACGCCAGTAGAGCGTCCGGTCGTTCCTGCATATCCCAAAACGCGACCGCGACAAACCCATTCTCCGGGTCGTACGCAAAATGCGTTCAAGTGACCGCAGATTGTGCGAATGCCAGGATAAGGATATGGATGAAGGACTTCGACGTGATATCCGAGCGCGCCTCGCCAACCGACACGAATCACTTGTCCATCGAGCAAGTTGTAGACTTCTTGATTGAGATTCGCGCCCAAGTCGACGCCCGAGTGAAAGTCGCCACGCCCTGTCACGGGGTGAATTCTAAATCCAGCTTTCGATGTGACCAAACCCATACCAACCGGCGAATATGGAATATCGTCGCGCATGGGAGAAACGAGGAAGCGCGGGTAAAACGGTTCGGGTCCGTGCGGAGAGGTGTAGGAACCAGCAAGGCTTGCAACCGAAAGTGCAGGCAAACTAACCAACGCTAGAAGTGTTGGCAAAAACGCAGAAAATCGCCGCTTAATGCGACGATTCGAATTTGAAAGCGGATGCGCAATTTGGTTGCGTCCGTGGGATGCCACTATAAAACTCCGGTGCATCGAAGGTAGACACTATATGTCTTACCACGAAGAGCCGCCACTTTTCCTGGTCTTGGAAACGCTGTCTCGCTGGCTGGTTTCAAAATACTGGAGACTTCCGCCACCTACGAGTCCGTTACAGAGAGAGTTTGAAACAGTAACGATGGCAGGCCCAATCAAAGGAATAAGGCTTGTGGGTGCGACTCCAAACATTAGTGTGATTGCGTAGCAAGAGATTCGCTTCCATCTCGAGATTGGTCTCAACATTTCGTGTGTCCAAATCAAAAGGGCTTCAGCGCACACGATCCCAATTTCCCATGGAATGGCTTTTTCATGTTTCAGCAGGGGAATTAGGTACGACGGCGACGCAATGATCAGGAGTATGAAAAAAGTGCATTGGACCAAAACTATGCGAGTGTAAGTTTTTCGGATTGCTAGTAGTTCGTTGCGAACAGGCTCGGATAAGCGCTCTTTCATTTCCTGTCTTATAGAAAAGGGGCTAGTATAGCTGGTCCCAGCGCGCTGAGAATTACGATGCAAGCCGGGCCGAGCATGGGAAGCATAATATTCGGAATAATCCCGATCAGCACAACCACGGCAATAGTTGCGGCACGACCAAAGTTGCTTATGGGTGCCAAAAACAAGTGCAGTGCGCACAAACCAACTTCCCAAAGAAAAAACGTTGAAATGACAATGCGTGCAATAGGGTGGTTGAGAAAGGGGGTTATGAACCCAGGGACAGTCAAATAAGTGCACAAGTACACGACCAGCTGCACACCAACAAACGATCCGTAAATGATCAGTAGTTTCTTTCGTTCGGCTGCGACCGCTTCATCCGTCCGCGCAGCATTTTGCGGACGATTGAGGAGAATGCCTTCACCATCTGATATTGGATTTGTCATTCTAGAAAAATTGAAGGCAAGGGAGCCGGGATGCCTTCAATCAATCTATCATGCACGGCCGCTTTTGAGTTTTTACTTTATTGCTGGCGAATGGTGTTGTCTTTGCCGTTATTAGCGATGTCCGGCGTTGCCTGTCCATGCGCCCAGGTGACTGCGTTGAAATTGCCGTTGGTGACAACTTCTTCGATGCGCTCCGACTTTACGATATTGTGATTACCATTGATAGTGACACTTCCTAACTTGCCTGAAAGATGAAGCTGGCAGTGGTTTCCATTGATCACAATGGCGTTGCCGTTGCAGTGTCCTTTGATAATTTGATTGTTTTCGTTAATCACTAGATCATTCAACTCATTGGCGATGATTGATCCTCTCGAAGCGCCGTCGATGACGCTGATTGTGGCAGCTTCTGGTCGTCCAGAGTTTATGTGTATGGTATTGCCGGGATTGACGACGGTCGTGGAGGTAGTCGTTGTGGTCGACGCCAGGTTAACGCCGAGTTCTTTCGCTAAAATGCTGATTCGAGTTTTCAGCGGACCAGCGCCTTTCTTGCCCAGGTTGTCTACTTCGAGTTTTTCAACGCGAGCCATCAAAGGCATTGCCGGAAAGGTCTTTCCGTAGATTTTCAGTTCGATGAGTGAAATTTGCTGACCGGCACCGCCAGCAGTTTGTGTGACTGTGGTCGTCTTTACAGTGTTTGTGCCGATGTGTTTTGTGGTCGAGGTTACGCTAGTCCCAACTCCTCGATTTGTTTGAACATTGATGCCTGGTCCGAGGTTGACGCGCGATCGATTTGCGCCATTTGCGCTGTCTATTTGTATTCCGCCAGCGCCCATCCGCACGTGTGATTTGCTTCCCGAGCTGCGGTCATTCATATTGATGCCGCCAGGTCCAATGGTAATTGTGCTTCCGTCCTCACCTTGTACGGAAATTTGCGCGAAACTTGCGGTAGTGCAAAGAAGAAAAAGGGCTGCAACTGCGCCAAAAGCTTTCATGGACGAACCTCCAAACATCGAAGAGGTGTCTATTGTAGTTTGTATCCGGCGGTACGTTGTTACTGACTTGTTATCGAATTATCTGACCGAGCTATTTTTCTTCACGTTGGGCTTCGCGTTAGACGAGTGCGAAAAATCGAGCTTCTCGAGCTTTTGATCTTCGAATATGTGCAGGATGGAACGAAGCCTGTTGTGATATGGCTCAGCCAGTTTCATATTCCGCATGAACTCTCTGTTCTTCGCATACTTTCCTGACTTGTAGTCGCTCCAAAGTTTTTGTTCTGCGTTCATTTTCAAAGGCCAGTTTATATGGATAGCTGATGTCGCCTTCTTCATGAGAGCAGCGTATTCTTTTGCAAAATCTGAAACACTGCTTTTGGCGGCTTCGTCGTCCAAGAGCGCTTTCTTAGGCTCCGCGTGAGCTTGTTTTGCAGTTCTTGTGCTCGTTTCACGTAGCTTAGAGTCAGTGGGTTTTGTACTGGTTTGATTTGTTCTACTCTCGGTGTCAGGCGTTTTTGCGAAACAATTTGAACCGCAAAGCAGCAGCATTAGGACGGAAACAGTGAAGCAATTTTTGAGGTTGTTTAGCATTTGCATGGAGAGAGAAGTTTCTCCAATCTATCACGGCAAATTAAGCCGTACGATGCATGGCATCGCTCCAATCAAAATTGGAAAAGGTGGCGTGCAACGCGCCCCCACGATTTTAGCCGGGGAGAAGTTCGTCCAGAAGTTTGTTGATGACTTGCGGATTGCCTTTGCCCTTGAGCGATTTCATCGTTTCGCCGAAGAAGAATTGGCGTACTTTGACTTTGCCTGAGCGAAACTCGGCGAGCTGATCGGGGAATTTGGAAATAACTTCTTCTACTGCAGTTTTCAAGCCGGCTTCATCAGAAACTTGGGCGAGCCCTTTATCTTTGATGATCTGATTCACATCGCCGCCGTCTTTAAGGAGTTCCGGAAGCAGTTGCTTTGCAGTCGTGGTGCCAATTGTGCCTTTGTTGACGACATTAGCGAGGTCCGCAATCGTTTGCGGTGTTGCTTTGAGTTGGGTGAAATCAAGCCCGTTTTCATTCATGAAAGCGAGAGCTGGTCCCAAGAGCCAGTTTGCAACGGTTTTTGCGTTGGCACCGAGTTTCAAAACCTCATCATAGAAGTCGCTCATGTCTTTGTTTTCTGCAAGAATGTAAGCGTCCTCCGCTGACATGCCGCATTTCTCGATATAACGAGCGCGGCGTGCTTCAGGCAATTCCGGCATCTCGGCTTCAACTTCTTTCACCCAGTCGCGGCTGACCGTGAAGGGAATTAGATCTGGGTCTGGGAAATACCTGTAATCATGCGCATCTTCTTTCGAGCGCATGGCAAAAGTTTTTCCTGTGGCTTCGTTCCACAAGCGTGTTTCTTGCACGACTTTGCCGCCGCCCTCTACGAGCTGGATTTGGCGTTCCACTTCGGAGTTGATTGCGCGCTCAACAGCCTTGAAGCTGTTCATGTTTTTGATTTCGGTGCGTGTTCCGAGTTCCGCAGAACCAGCGGGTTTGATGGAAACGTTTGCATCACAGCGAAAACTTCCTTCTTCCAAGTTTCCATCGCAAACATCCACATAGCGCAGCAGTGTGCGCAACTCAGTTAAGTATTCGCGCGCATCTTCAGCGGATGTGATGTCCGGCTCGCTGACGATTTCCAAAAGCGGAACACCGGCACGGTTGTAGTCCGGGCAAGAGTGCGTGGAGCCGTGCAAGCCTTCTGCGCCAGCGTGAACGAGCTTTCCAGCATCTTCTTCAAGGTGCGCACGCGTGATGCGAACCTTCTTTCCTTTGACGGTCAGATGCCCTTGTTTGCAAATAGGTTTGTCGTATTGCGAGATTTGATAGCCTTTCGGCAAGTCAGGATAGAAATAGTTTTTGCGGTCAAACTTAGTTGTTTCGGCGATCTCGCAGTTTAGAGAGAGACCCGCGCGAATTGCAAGTTCGAGTGCGCGCTTATTTAAAACCGGCAGCACGCCCGGCATTCCCAGGCAAATTGGGCAGACTTGATCGTTTGGACCCTGCCCGAATTCGGTTGGGCAGGAGCAAAATATCTTGGTCTTTGTTTTCAGTTGGGCGTGAACTTCCAGCCCGATAACTGTGTCGTATTTCATAGCCAGTCTCTCTTGTGCGGTCGACGCATGGCGTCGACCCTACATTAAGTCAACTCCACGCATGGCGTCGACTCTACATTACGCCGACACCATAACCCGATTGGGGACCGACTATTTTACCCTAATAAACCGGGCGACGCATGGCATCGCCCCTACGTTAAGAGAACCGGAGCGCCACGCTTTGGGTATTATTCGCTCTTGGGTGGCTCGGCAGGCTGCGCGGGAGTTTCTGTCGTGGTCGTTTCAACCGTCTTCTTCGTCTCCGCGCCTTCTTTCTTCTCGGTTTTCTCTTCTTTTACTTTTGTTTCTTTGATGTAGCCGGGCTTGCCGAACATCAAGTGGAAAAGAGGATTGCGCTTGTTGAGTACCTGATTGAGCTGTTTAGCGACTATATCGAGGTCATTAGATGTTTTCTTCACCGACTGCATGGTCGACGAGATATCAGCTCCGAAATTAGTGTCGCTAACCAGCTTGTTTGCTTTGTTGACCGCATCTCTAGCGTTTTCTGTAATCTGCTTGAGGTCGCTTCGCAGCGCTTGATCGCCGGTCAGTTTATCGACCTGCTTCATGGAGACAGCGATGCTTTCAGTCGAAGAGCTGAGCTTCGTCATCATATTAAGCATGTCGTCGCGCAGAGGCTTGTCTTGAAGAGTATTGGTCAGATTGTTGAGGGCCGCTTTGACATTTTCCGAGGTCTCGCGCGCCATTTGAGCTGTTTCTTTCAAATCGGTCGTCAGAGCCGGATTGTCGAGAATCTTCTTCATGCGTGTCGATACGCCCTTCACGTCCTTGAGAGTGCTTGAGCCTTCGTCGAAAAATCTTGTTGCAGACTGCGAAGTGTGGCCGAATTTGTCGGAGGTGCCCTTCAAACTTTCGGTAGCGGAGGAGAGCTTTTCCATGTTCTTGTCGAGCTTCTCAGCCGCAGACTGAATATTGGTCATTGTCGCGCCGGATTTTTCCAGCGCCGTTCTAAGGCTTGTTCTCGACTTTTCAGCGGCAATATCATCTGTGAAACTGCTGAAGTTGGTCGCGATCTTGTTGAGGTAAAGTTCGGTGCGAACCGGGTTTTCACCTTCGACGATTGAATCTGTGGGAATAACTGGGGGTGCAGGTTCGCCTTCTTTGATGTCGGGCAGGTTGATTTCAATGTACTTGGCGCCCACCAAACCAAGTGTTTGAATCGTGACTTTGGAACCTTCGGTGATCGGTACATCAGTTGTTGTGATCTTCAAGTGCGCGATGACTTCGCTCTTTCCTTTGAGATCGATTTTTTCGACCACGCCTACGCGAACACCATTGAGGTTGACTGGCGCGTTGTTCGCCAGTCCGGCGACGTCAGCAAATCTGACGCCGAAACGCTGAGGCGCTTCCATTGAGAAAGATTTGAGCCAGCCCCAGCCAAAAGTCAAAAGGCAGAAAGCGACGAAAGCAAAGAAGCCGACCCGCCATTCATAATGAATGGACTCCTCGGGCTTCTTCTGAATAGGTGTTGAATTCAATTGCTTTGTCCTGTCTTTCTCTTTGGTCTTCGGTTCAAATAGTGCTATCAAGCAGAGGTCCCTCCCGCTTAGCATACGCAAATTGTTGGATGTACGGATTCGATGAAATCAGCGCCTCATCAGGTGTTCCTTCCCACTCGATGCGCCCGTCGTGCATCAGAAGCACGCGATCGGCTGTGCGCGTCCATGTGGATAATTGGTGCGTAACGACGATGGATGCAGCGTTGAGCCTGTCTTCCAGCTCGTTCATGTAGTCTTCGATGACGGTCGAGATGACCGGATCGAGTCCGGTTGTCGGCTCATCATAAAAAATGATTTTCGGATCGTTGACGATGGCGCGGGCAAAACTCGTCCGCTTTTGCTGACCGCCGGAAAGCTGGGTCGGATACTTGTTTTCAAAACCGCGCAGCCCGACCAGCTCTAACTTCTCGGCGATAATTCGCTCTTGTTCTTGCTTGCTCAATTTGCGTCTGCGCAGCGCTATGGCCAGGTTTTCCTTGACCGTATAGGAGTTCAAAAGCGCAGAGCCTTGGAATACAAGCCCGACTTCGTCGGAGTGCATGCGGATCGTGCCCGAGTCTGGTTCTAGCAGTCCGCACAAAATCTTGAGTATGGTGGACTTTCCGCAGCCGGATTTGCCGACCAAGCCAAGGATTTCGCCTGGGTAAACGTTGAAGGTGACGCCTTTGAGAATAGCTTTGTCGCCAAACGCTTTGTACACGTCTTTGACTTCAACCATAGGTTGAGTTGAGCTGTCTATTTTCGGAGGCTGTTTTTGACGAACCATCTGCAAATTGATCACCTCGGCGCGTATGTGACAGCGGTGATGATGTAGTTGCAGACGAAAAGCATCGTCATAGTCCACACGATCGTGCGCGTTGTGGCGATACCGACGTCTTCCGCGCCACCTCTGGTTCTCAACCCGATTGCACAGGAAATTACGATGATAAGAATCGCATTTGTCCACGCCTTCAAGAAGTGCGTGCCGAAATCGCGGTCGAGAATGGTTTGTTTGACAGAGTCGAGAAAGGTTGCAGCAGGCACGTTTGCGGCTGAGTAAGCGATAAGAATTCCGGCGACAAGTCCGAGCGCCATTGCGTAAACAGTGAGCGCAGGCATCATCAGCATTGCTGCCACGAAGCGCGGAACAACGAGGAATTGAACGGGATCGACGCGCATAACCTTAAGAGCATCGATTTGCTCGGTAATCATCATAGTGGTCAGCTCGGCTGCGACGGACGAGCCGACGCGCCCGGCGACCATGATGCCGGCAGTGATTGGACCGATTTCCCTGACCAGCGCCAGCGATACGACGCCGCCAATTGCGGTGTCGGCGCCAAAAAGCACCAACTCGCGCGAAATCTGCAGCGACATAGCGAATCCGGTGAATAGAGCGGTGAGCGAAACGACTATGCAAGACTCGACGCCAATTTTGTAGCTCTGGCGCCAGGTTTCGCGCCAGTCGATCTCGCCGCGCACTATGTACTTGAGTGTGTGAAACAGGAGAATCAGGCATTGCCCGAGCAGTTGGCAAGCTTTGCCGAACTGCTCGACCATGATGTCGATGGGGCGAAATATGCTGTTGCGAGAACGAACGGATGAAACCATAACCCAAATATTTTAGCGACTAACGGGCTTCAGTACATGTTCAGAGCGTTTTAGATTTTGTTGGGGACGCACTGGCACAGAAGATTGAGACGCTCGAAACCCCAGCTGGTTCCATGATTTGGGTTTCATGATCCTCCAAAACCAACAGATGCGAAAGTGTTGGTTGTAACACTTGGCTTCTTGTGCGGTTCTTGGCGTCCCTGCGATAGATTTCCAACGGTGATACGCTTCATATATGTGTCGAGTCATCGGGTAGGAAACTATTGGTCGAGCGACCAAAACGAGGAATGTTGAATGTCCGCACAAGAGCAACCGGAATCCAATCGCGAAATCGGAGCCGAGCAGCAAACTCACCATGGGCAGGCACACTTCCAACAGCAAGCGCCTTCCGACGAAGGTTCCGAGAAAAAAGGCAAAGCCGGGATGTGGGGAGGGCTGGGCCTTCTCGGTGTGTTTCTGCTGAAAGGCAAGTTCTACCTCTTCGCTGCATTGAAGGGACTGAGCTTTTTGAAGTTAGGTTGGTTGTTCAAAAGCTTTTTCATGCTCTTCGTTTCACTTGCAGCTTATTGGATGCTTTTTGGACCAATTTTTGCGGTGATTGTCGTGGGTTTGATTATCATCCACGAGCTTGGTCACTACATTTGCATGAAGTTTAACGGCTTAAATCCTAAGCCGATGATGTTTGTTCCTTTCCTTGGCGCTTACGTCGAGATGGAAAAGATGCCTGCGGATCAAGCTACTGACGCTTGGGTCTCATTAGCAGGACCATTGTTAGGCGGTGTCACTTCCGCTGCTTTCTACTACTACGGCGCTACCACGCAAAATCTTTTCTTTGTTGCGGCCGGCAGCGTTGGACTGTTCTTGAACTTACTGCAGCTCATCCCTGCAAAGCCACTGGACGGCGGTTTTGTCGTCAACGCAATCAGTAAGTGGTTGTTGATTCCGGGAGTGGGACTGGTTTTTGCATATGCTTTCTTCTTCCATTCGTTCATCTTTGCGATCATCGGAATTATTGCCTTCATGAGCGCCGTCGGTCAGTTCAAAAACCCTGATCAAAGACCTATGCGTGCGGGTCAGGTTCAAACTCCAGCAACTCTGGCGCAGAAGTCGATGATTGGCATTGCATATTTCGGTTTGGCGGGCATGCTCGGATATCTCTACTGGCTATCACACGATGAAGCCATCAACATGATGCCGGCAAAGCAAAAGGAATCAGTGATGAAATATCACCGTGACACGCCTGACCACGAAGCTTTCACTGACGAAGAGGAAGACGGCTCGCGATAGATTCGCGAGGTCTATTTTTTTCGCGGCGAAGACTAGGCCGGTTTCATAGATCAAAACGAACCAGTGCTATTAGAGCGCTCTATGAGCGTTTCAAGAACGCTCATGAACGTTCTAGCCTCAAACGTTCTCTATTTATAGTTCTATGACGCGTGTTCTTAAATAAGCTCAATTAGCTTATCTCTTTGCATCTATGTAAGGCTGCAACCATACCGTTTTTCACCAACCCAGTCCGCGTTTCACACAAGCCCAAATTCCTCTCTAGTCTGCTCTTAGAGTCTTTGACCTGATCGCGCCGCGATCGCCAGAGACTCCGCTCGGCGAAAGGCAGGTTCGTTTGGTTGGCTGAGGTTCGGTCGAAAGGTTTCTACTAATTCGCATCAACACGGCGCCCTTGTGCTTGTGCATTCTCGCTGGGTTGCGTTTTTCTTGCAGCCCGCTGTTCAACCTCTCAAATAATCGGAGGTGAATTATGACCACCACTGAAAACAATCTCTTCCGGCACAGCAACACTGCCGGAACGGCATTCGAGGAGCTCTCGGTGCGCGAACAGGCTGACCTCATCGGCACGTTCTCCCCGGATGCTCAACGTCTCGCCATGCGCGTGCTCGATCCCGATGATGCGGCCGACCTGCTGCAGTCGCTGGATCACGCACAGCGCGGAAAGCTCCTGGCGCTGCTGGACTTCAGCGCCCGTGCGGAAGTGACGGCATTGCTCGCATACGCTGAAGATGTCGCCGGCGGATTGATGAATCCCCGCTACATCCGCGTTCGCCCCCACATGACCGCTCAAGAAGCGATCATGTACGTGCGCAAGCAAGTTACGGCCAATCCGGCCACTTCGTCTTACGTCTACGTCCTCAACAGCCAGCAGAAGCTCATGGGAGTGATTTCCATGAAGGAGCTTCTGATGGTGGAAGGCAGCCGTGAAATTCAGCAGATCATGCGCTCCAAGCTCGTGACGCTGCCGGAAAACTGCGCCCAGGACGAAGTCGCAAATATCTTCGCGACCAATCACCTGATTGCCATTCCCGTCCTCGACGGCAACGGCTGCATGAAGGGTGTGGTGACCGCCGATGACGTCGTCAACGTCGTTCGCTCCGAAGCCACCGAAGACATGCAGAAGATGGGTGGTTCCGAAGCCCTGGACATGCCCTATCTGACCACCAAGCTGCCCACGATGATTCGCAAGCGTGGTGGCTGGCTGGTCATGCTCTTCATCGGCGAACTGCTGACGGCGAGCGCGATGGCTCACTTCCAGGACGAAATCGCCAAGGCGGTAATCCTGGCGCTCTTCGTTCCGCTGATCATCTCGTCGGGCGGCAACGCCGGTTCGCAGGCGTCCACGCTCGTCATTCGCGCCATGGCGCTGGGTGAAGTGAAGCTGCGCGACTGGTTCCGTGTCATGAAGCGCGAGTTGGTCACGGGTCTTTCGCTGGGACTTATCCTCGGCATGCTCGGATTCGTCCGGGTCGTCGCCTGGGAGCAGATGTTCCACATCTACGGTCCGCACTCCGTGCTGATCGGGCTCACCGTGGCAGTCAGCCTGGTTGGTGTTGTCCTCTGGGGCAGCGTCACCGGCAGCGTTCTGCCATTCTTGCTGCGTCGGCTCGGTTTCGATCCGGCCAGCGCGTCGACGCCGTTCGTTGCAACGCTTGTGGATGTGACCGGACTGGTCATCTACTTCAGCGTTGCCAGCGCCGTCCTTATGGGGAAGCTGCTATGACAGACCCCGACAGTAGTAGGCGAACGGCGCGGAATATGCTCATACAGAAGCGATACCCGAATGTGGGTTTCGCAGAGCATTTCCGCGCCGTTCATGCCATTTGATGCTGTTTAAGCCATTTCTATTTCGAACTGTTTCTACTATTCTGTGTCATAGCATGGGAAAATCCCCACTTTAGCTGGAAAAAAAGCCCAAACTCCGTTCCAGTCAAAACTTCTGAGGGTATTTTTCCCATCGACTTTTACCCTCGGCAAACCCAGAATATGGTCACCAGGGCGAGCGTGCGCCAATTAGAGAGAGACACCCCAAGCGCACGCGGCAAATTTACTTGATGAACTCACCAGATACCTCACAGCAAATCCAGGCTCTTGAAGCTTCCATAGAAAAGTTGTTGGCGAAAGCGCCTCAAGTTGGCGACGCGACAGCAGCGACACTCGCATCGCAGATGATGCAAAAGGACAATCTGCAGAAAGATCTGATCCAGCAGGTGAAACAAAACCAGGATCAAATGATCCGCGACCAGATGGAACAAGCACGGTTGCGCAGCGAACTGGCGTACAAAGAACAGGCGAAGAATGTCAGTTCTTTCAAGGAGCAAACGCAGCGCGACAGTCAATCGCAAGCAAAGCTCCGGCAAGAGCAAATTCAAAGGTATGAACAGCAGCAAGCAAAGCTCAAGCAGGAGCAGATGCAGCGCGATCAGCAGGATCAGGCGCGTCGTCGTTTAGAACAAATGCAGCGCGATCAGCAATTGCAGGCGCGTTTGAAGCAAGAACAATTGCAGCGCGAACAACAGTTGCAAGCTCGTTTGAAACAAGAACAAGCACTGCGCGATAAAGCTCGCCAGGAGCAGATGCAAAAAGATCGTGCGCAGCAAGAGAGGTTGCGCGAAGAACAGCAAAAGGTTCAACATCAAAAAGAATTACTTCTGGCCGCACGCTTGAAAGAAGAGCGTGAGCGCATCAATCAGCTGAAGCAAGAGCAAACCAAGCGCGAGCAGCTCAATAAGACTGAGAAAGAACCTTCTGCGACTGACAAGAAGGCCGCGTCAAACGCGCCTAAAGATGCGGCTAAGAACACTCCCAAGACTCCGGAGCAACTGGCTAAGGATGAGGAGGCCAGAGCTTTCTCTGCCCGCAGCGAACTGTCTCTTACATCAATTGCGTTCTGTTCGCCACTGATGCTTTTCGGCATGGGCGCTGCAATGTCGATATTCGACAATTTTGCCGGCGGGAAGAAAAACCCGGCAATTCTTGAGGCGCGCAAGAAAAATCAGCAGCAGATGGAGCTGAGCGAATACGCTCGCCGTCAAGCAGACAAGAAGTTCAACGAGATGGTGGAGCGTAATAACCTTACGAATCCTACCAATTTGTCCAATGTTTCTGACGCGAACAACACCAAGTTCAAATCGAATGAATCGGAGAAAATCTCCGAGAAGTCCGCCAAGGCTGAGCAAGCCGAAAAGGTTCGTGTAAATCGTTTTGTGGCTGCCGAAGCAGCTAATGCACATGCGATTTCCAGAAAGAACGATTCACTCGAAGTGAAGAAATTGTGGAAGGAGAGGCAGAAGCTTCTCGAAAATCTCGAGCGTGTACGCGGTCAAGGCAGTCTGGCTCTGGTATCAAAATTGGTATCACAGCTGGAAACTCTCGATCGTTCGTTGAAGCGCTTGGGCTGCGATCCACAGGCATAATCAACCGAGGAGGTGATAGGAGAAACGGTGTCGTCAAAGGCGCCTGATTTAAACTCGAAAAAAATATTTTGCTGAATTCAAACCTATGAATTCATTGAATTCGATTTACGTGGTGTTCGATAAACACTCGTTCTTCGAATGCTCGCTTGGACGCAAATGCGTGCTTTGCGATCGTTCGTGTTTTCTGCTTTTTGCACCCGCACACTTGCCCTCCTTCTCTTAAACCACGTTAAACCTGGCTCTCCAGGCGGTTTTTTGACGCCTGCGCTTTTTTGTAAGCACGGGCGCCATTCGGTCTTTGCTGTTTTCTGAGTCGTGTTTAATCAAGCGGCCTGCGGATCGACACTTAAAGTGGTCCTTGACAAGAGCCCGGTTTGTAACGAGTATGAACTGGTTGGCACCAATTCCCGGATAGACGCATCCCAGTCATACTCACATTCTTGTGCAGGAGCGCTCGATGAACTCCATGATCGCCATCGAAATGAATGAGAAAGTAAATTCCGATCTTTTCTCTCACGACCAAACCAACTTACTAAGGTTCGACCGTGACACCACATGCGGCAGCGGAATAGAAGTTGAATACGTAGGGTTTAACGGCAAGCTGTTGTATCACCGTGATGCGGATAGACTTTTTACCCATGGCGACACATCCGCCGCCTTGGCCGCCCTCTCAGCCGCCTCTGATAGCCATTACAAGGGCACGGGCATACATCCGAATTTTGTCCACGATCAAACCGTCACTCTCGGTCACGAACTAAAATTGCTGACCAGAAAGATTGCCAGAATCGCAAGAAGACTTTTGCAAATAAGGTAAGTCTCGCATCAAGTTTCTATCAAGAGCTGTTCGGCAGCGTATTTAGAGGCTTTCAAAAGAGACGCTTTCTTAAATATTTCGCCACGCTTTCAACCGCGCTGAATCCGGTGGGTATAACCTATTTGGGCGGGAAACCCATAGGACACCGGCGTGGCCAACGACAAAAAGCCCTCAGACGACGACAGAATTCATGGACGTTCACGCGAAGTCAAACACGTCGTGAATCAAATGTCCGACGTCGATTTTTTTGATTATCGGCTGGTTGTTCGATCCAGCGGTATTCAGGAATTGATGATGGGACATACCGGACTGAGACAGGGTCTCGTCTATGTCGAAAGTTTGGTCGAAGAAACGCGCGCCGGAAATTACAGCGTCGCTTACGCGCAACTTTTGCGATCTTTGCAGATTTTCGAAGACAGCTACAACCTTATAAGACATGCGCTTGTCGATCTTGGTGAGTACTACGAAGATCACCCGATTGAAGTCCGCGAGATCAACTATGGTCTGACCGAGATGTGCGACGGCTGCGACAATCTGGTCAAGTCGGTCGTGGCCTTAAAGCAGCAGAAATCCGGCGAGTCGCTGGAGATGAGCAAGCGCGCACTCACTCATTTGCGGGAGGCGGCACATCGCATCGGCAGCCACTTGCGCGACATCAAAGATTGCTGTCCCTCGAATATTGAATTCGAAGTTTTGGATATTCGCGAAAACGAAGCGCGAATTGCCAGGTCAATGCAAGGTGCAAAACCAGTCGAGATGCAATCTTGCCACAGCAGTCACGGACCAGGCGAACTATGCGATCAAAAGCCTGTTGCCGAAAAAATTGAAAACAAAAGATCGCCGGCCGAAAATCCCGTGTCACTCAGCAATCATGATGAAGAGACAGCACAGCTTGCGCAGCATCTTAAAGAAAATCAGGTCTCTCTCGACAAAATCGCTGAATCGTTGGAATCGGATGCTAGTTCTATCGAAGTCAGAACCGGGTCGCGTTTTTCTCGCGGTGTCGATGATGAATCGGCTATGGAAGAACTCATGCGCAAGGTGTCTGAAAATCGCGCTCGCACAATCGATAAGTTAGTGGCAGATGCGCGAGCCGCTAAGGCAGAAGCAATTGCCAATACTCTTTATGTCCCGCTGCCGGGTGAAGAAGTGCCGGGCATGCAGCCGATAAATTCGCAAACCGAGTCGAGGCAGGAAGAAGCCGGAGATGGAAAAGGCGAGGAAGTGCTGGAAAAGGCGCTCGAAAAAGCGAAAGAAACGGCTAAAAAGAGACCGCGCAAAATCACAAAAAGCGAAACGCAGGTTCAGGCTGCTGCCAAATCTGTAAAAGCGAAAGTTGATGAAGAAGTCGATGAACTGACATTCGATGATGTCGGTGCTGATTTGAATAAAGCGGCTAAGAAGAAAACGCAGTAGAAAACGAAGTAGAAAAAGCACTGCACAGAACAGTGTGTGCGATCTCATGGGTTGCCTGGCAAACACTGATGGCGACTGGCAGTTCGTTGCTGCAGCCGCGAGTACGTTTTTCTTTTGTAGTCTCAATCGTGCAAGCTATTGCGTGAAGAGATCGTGAACGTCGCCGATATGGAAAGCGCGGCTAGCATGAGGTTTTGAGTTCTCGACATGGCGTGGAAATGTTGGCGCGGCTAGCACCATGCCCCGGAGATGATCTGGACCACTTTTGACGCGATTTTCTGCGGTATCACATGTGCCACCAAGGAGCGTCACAAAAGTTACGTGATTTCGCTTTTGGTCGGCTTTTCCCTCGATATGAAAGGAAGCGACGGTCAAAAACTGTCTGCATTTTACCTTTGTCGGCGGTGGTTTCGAGGTTTCGACGAGCTGCGCTATCGATCATGTTGGGACTTAATCCCTTTACAAACGTTACTCATCAACCGGTTTGGGAGTTCACTAGAGAGAAGCTTCGCTTTCTCATTCAGATCGGCCCTCGAAGAGGGTCATGTAGTGCGCGATTTGGGCTTTGTCCTTAATTAGCTCTCTGAGCGGTTTGCTTCAAAGTCTGAAACATATGGAATTCATTCGATTTTGAATATCCATGGGTGTCAGGTAGGTTGAATTCATCATTCCTTAAGATTTCCTTTGGCATTTTCTTCCCAGTACTCGACATAACAATCACTGTTTCGGGCAATTTAGCCTCCCTTCCCCAGGGATTAGCCGCACACGTCCTTGAAGAGCCGCTCTCTGCAGTTCTCCAGGTGCGTGTTTAACGCTTGAGCTGACTTGCCCGAAACAGTGATGGCTTGCGCGACCTAGTAAGCCACACATGAGAACGCGACGCGATGCTTTCTGTTTTTCCGCGACGTTCGTGGGAGAGCTTCGCTAATCAGCGCGTTTTTCCAGGGTTGGTTGAAACAGTACCCGCCCTTAATGACCAGTGACATCGCGGCTCACCCTGCGGTGTTCTAACTCGTATTTCCATGGAGGAAACTATGGAATTCATGAACCCAGTCTATCTGTGGTTGCTTTTGGCGCTGCCTGCAGCCTTCGCGGTCTGGTTCTTCTGGGGACGTCGTTCCCATACGCTGAAGAACACACAGGTTTCGCGCGTCAGAGTCAGTACCAAGGCCGGAACAGCGCTGACCGCGCTCATCTGGCTCAGCAAGGGCAGTCTCTACTCTGCGCTTGTGCTTGGTCTGGCGGGCACGGTCTTCCCGTTCAACAAGGTCGGTACGGACTCGGCCGGCGTCATCTACATGACGATCGACACGTCCGGCTCGACCAAAACTGGCGGCGTGCACTTCGACTACGAGCGCTATCTCTCGTATTACTTCGACCCGCGCACCAATCCGGAATACAAGCCGAAGACCGACAAGCCGGAAGACGCTGCTCGAGCGGTGCAACCGATCGATGCCGAACTCGGCGCCGCTAAGGTGTTCATCGAGAATGCCGGCGGACTGCGCGTTGGTCTCACGGTGTTCGACTCGAAGTTCTTCCTCACCTACCCGGCGACGAAGACTCCGGAAGTCGCTATCAGCGTTCTGGACCAGATTCGCACGTACACCGACAAGTACGGCGGCGGCACCAACTTCGATGGTCCCGTCAACGGGGCCGGCGAAGACGGTGCTTTGCAGGGGGCGCTGCGCGTCTTCAACAAAGAGGACGGCAACGCCACGCGTATCTACATCATGGTCACCGACGGCATGGCCAGCATTAACGAAGATCGCGCGAAGGAACTCGCCGCCGCGTACAAGGAGCTGGGCATCCACTTCTTCGTATTCGGTGTCGACACTCCCTGGAAGGACCTGAACAACTCGAGCCTGCAGCCGATCATCAAGTTCGCGCAATCGGTCGACGGCACCGTCGTCCGCGTGCAGGACGAGGCAGCGTTCAAGCAGGCACTCACGCAGATCGATGCGCTCGCTCGCGCGAGCGTGCGTACCGTCTACACAAAGGAGCGGCAGGACTCTCTGCTGTTTCTCCTGATGGTGGCGGCGATCAGCTTCGCAACGTGGATTGGATTGAGCGTCGTTCGGCGCTCGACCCTGTAACTGGAGGAACTACGACATGAAAAAGTTCGCACTGCGAACCCTGCCATTCGTCGTGGCCTGGGCAATCGCAATCTATCTGACGCCGACGGTCATCAAGTTGGCGCAGTACACCGACGTGCAGACCCACCTCTACGACCAGGCCATCGATATGGCTTCCAACGAAGACCCCAATGTCGCCGGTCAGGCGCTGCAGGCCTTCATGGAGTCGTACAAGGCCTTCAAGGGTCTCGAACCCAAGACCTGGGCGGAGCGTTACATCCTGCCGCAGGGCGACCAGGAGATGGCCGCTCTCGCCATGTTCCACGTCGGCAACATGCTGCGTGCCGCCAACAAGAACGAAGACGCGCTCAAGGCCTACGTCGAGTCGCTTCGCCTCAATGCCGGTCAGCGCATGCTGGTCGGCGTGTCGGCGCGTGATGACGGCAGCCACCAGTACGCGCGCGACTTCTGCGTGACGCCGGGTGACAAGGTGGGCATGGCTCGCCCGGTCTCGGGCGACGACTGCCAGTTGCTCCGCCTGGAGAAGCAGGCAGACGACACGCGCAACAACCTGTTGTCGCTGCTGTCGGAACATCCGGAACTGGCCAAGATGCTGGAAGAACCCGGCAAGCTCGGACCTCCCGGTCAGGGACCCGGTCAGCCCGGAAAGGGTCAGCCGATGCCCGGTGACGAGACCGGCAAACAGCCCGGTCAGGACAATAACGACGCCATCTGAAGGAGGCGATGATCATGGATCAACTCTGGCAGTTTTTGCAGAGCATCCACTTCGAGAATCCCCACTTCATTTGGTGGAGGAGTCCCGTAAGTTTCGGATGCCTTCTGCTCTTGATCAGTATCGGTGCCACGGCCGCCCTCTGGTGGTTGTGGTATCGCGGGCGCGTGCAAGCGATCAAAGACTACGGAACCACGGAGCTGGTGGAGCGTTGGACGACGCTTCCCAGGCTGGGTTCCGCTGCGGTCGTTTTGTCTGGTCTGGTGCTCATATTGGTTCTCGGCTTCACCGCCGCCACCATGCCGTACCAGAGCCAGGGCGCCGTCAGCGTGCCGGCAGGCTCGCTTCGTGTGGTGGCGTTGTTCGACGTGTCCCGCAGTATGGGCGCGGAGAATCGCGATGACCCTGCTCTCTACGGAGGCAGGAGCTGCACGATGGTGGAAGGTCCTTGCGGCAGGCGTGTTGAGACGGCGCGCATGATTCTGCAGAAGCAGATCATGCCTGCAATCTCCGGCAACCAGCTGGGCATCATCGTTTACTCGATGATTCCCGTGACCAAGTCGTTCCTCAACAACGACTTCGACCCGATCAACTACATCCTGGACGACGGGTGGGTTGATGTGGGCACGGCGATGGGCGATGGCACGTATCTGCACAACGGCATCAATGCCGCGGTGAAGATGTTCGAGCGCGACCCGGCCGAAAACGGCGAGACCAACGTCATCCTGCTTTTCACCGACGGCGAGAATCACAGCAAGCCGGAGGAATTGCAGGCGGCGATTGATGCGGCGAAGAAGATCAACACCGTCTTCATCATCGTCGGCATCGGCTCGACCCAACCGTCGTACATCCCGCTCTACGACGGCGCAGGCAAGCCCATCTACAAGGACGGGCAGCGGGCGTATCACATGATGTCGGATGGGTCGGTTGCCCAGACGGTGCGTGTGGACGCGTTCCTCAACGAGCTGGCGGCAGCGACCGGTGGTCGCTATGTCATCGCTGAGCCGGGCAAGTCAGTCGACATCGACTGGCCCCGGTCACTGGCCGGCTCGCGAGTCGAGGTCGCCAAAAAGTACTGGTACCAGCCTCTGGTGGCCGGCATGCTTGGCGTCCTCATGCTCATCTGGCTGGTGGGCCCACTGGTGACGCGCGCTCGTGCGTTCGTCGCGACAGGCGCAAAGAAGCGCGGCCATGACGGTCGCGCTTAGACGTGACTTCCAACTGAAACCGCCGCACTCGCAAAGGCTGACATCGCTGGAAGCATCCAGCTTTGCCAACCTGGGCGAGTCGGCTTTCCTCATGACACAAGTGAACAAAGGATATCGCCATGAAGTTCGATAGCAATCACCGCCTGGTCTTCGACATCGACATGATCAAGAACCGGGTCCACAGGGCTTTGCTCGAAGAAGAGGGCAAGGTCATCGTCGGGTACAAGCGCGAGCTGGTGCTCATCAACCTGCTCTTCACCGCCGCCGGTCACGCCATCCTGATGGCCAACTCCGGTCTGGGCAAGACCAAGATCGCCAAGGTCATGCCGCTCATCATCGAGGGCTGCCGCGAAGCCCGCTGCCAGGGCACGCCGGATGCGCTGCCGTCGACGGTCATCGGTTATCCGATTGACACCGCCGATGGTTCGCGCGTGTGGCGTCACGGTCAGGTCCCCGGTGGTCCGGACGGCGCCAACTTCCTGCTCGTCGACGAGGGCACTCGCTACACGCCCCGTCTCTGGGCTGCCTTCCTGCAGATGCTGGAAGAGCGGGAGAAGACCGTCGAAGACGTCACCATCGAGATGCCGGACCTGTTCGTCGGCCTCATCACCTGCAACTTCCCCGCTCCCGGCCAGGGCACGGTGGAACTGCCGAACGCAGCCTACGACCGGCTGATGTTCAACATCCAGTGGGGCTACCCCACGCTGGAAGGTCTGACCGAGATCGTCCAGAACGCTCAGATGCTGCGCATGCCGCGCGGCGAAAAGCAGATGGTTCGTCCGGTCACCAGCGTCACCGAGCTGCTCAAGATGCGCGGCGAAGTGCATGAGCTGGCGGTCGGCGTCGGCTCGTCGGTGAACGAGTACATCGCTCGCCTGTCCTATGGCACCAACCCCTACGTTGGTTTCATGGACAAGTGGGAGACCCCGAACGGCAAGTCGTACAAGGACATGGTCGAAGTCGGCGGCTCGCCGCGCTGCGCCATGGACCTGAAGATGGCTGCTGCCGCTCTGGCCCACGCGATGGACCAGGACACCGTGCGTCCCGAGCACGTCAAGGCCGTCTTCCCCGAGGTCGCGCGCGCCCACACCAAGATGGGTCAGACCGCGTCGCTCGGCAAGAAGAAGGTGAAGGTCGACGACCTGATCACTTCGATCCTGGTCCACACCCAGCCGTAATGGTCGTCTATGAAGCGTGCTGCCCGCGTGTTTCACCGAGCCCGGTCAATCCGGTGCTCAAGACATGCGGGCACAGGCAATTTCACTCAAACAAAGGTGGATAGAATCATGACTGTCGAAGACTTAATCCAGGACATCTTGTCCGGGGTCATGTCGGTCGGCATCGAAGTCCCGTGGCGTACGAACGCTCCCGATTACTCGGGCAGCGAGCGTGACAGCGAGACTTTGGGCGATTCCGGCTTTGACCTGGCAGGCATCAAGGAGTGGGAACCCGGCGACAGGCTGGCGCCCCGCCCCACTGCGAAAACCGGCTGGCGTACGAAGTACACGCTGGTCTTCGAACAGCCCCGCGACCTCACCGTCTACGTGCTGGTGGAAAACTCGAAGTCGGTCGACTTCGGTGTCGTTCGCCACACCAAGAAGGAGTTGTGCGCGTGGCTGATGGGCTCCGTGTTGCAGAACACGTCCTGCACCAACGACTTGCTCGGCTACTCGATTTGGCAGGGCAACAAAATTCATCAGTTCCGCTCGCATCGTCCGGCGGGACGTCTGCTTCAGCAAGGACTTTTCGGATACCTCGACGAGGATTCCGAAGAAGACGGCTTCGATGCCGAGGAGCAGTCGGGTCTGGTTCAGTCGCTCGAGCGGCTGCCCACGGACCGGCGCTGCCTCGTCTTCATCATCTCCGACTGGCAGAACTACAGCGCCGCCGACAAGGATGCGCTCGAGGCTGCAGCGGAGATGCACGACGTGATAGCCCTCGTCGTCGGCGATCGCCGTGAGCGCGAATTGCCCGAAGGCTCCGGCTTCCGTGATCTCGAGGATCTCGGCACGGGTGGTGTGTCCGGCATTCACCTCAGTGACAAGACCCGCCGTCAATGGCGTGAAAGCTTCGACGCTCAGCGTCAGGAGCTGCGCAAAACTCTGGTCGACTTCGGATGCTCCATGCAGGAGTTCTGGACCGACCAGGATGTCGACGGTCTCAATGAGACCATTCTGCCTATCTACTCCGGTCACCGGCCAATGGAGAATGAACATGAATCGTCTGAATCGTAGACTCACTTTCGCGGCGGCCGCGATGCTGACCGCAACTCTGGCAATGCCCATCACGACTGCGGTGTACGCGCAGGCGGGTGAGGACACCGGCGTGGTCAACACGACACCGACCGTGACGCCGCCTTTCTGCGTCGTGCAGGAAGAGAAGAAGCCCGCGCAGGCTGGTGCTGCCGATCCGGCCAAGGCGCCTCCCAAGACGCCGGCTGCCGACGGGCAGGCGCAAGCCGAGCCCAATCAGGAAGCCGTTCCCGAAGTTCCGGTCGTGCCACCGCTGGTGGTGTTGCCGGAAATGAAGGCGGACTGCGGCGGCGGCAAGATCAAGGTGGTCATCTCCGCCCGCGTCTTCGGCTGGCAGATCGGCGACGCCATTCCGCTGAACATCAAGTTCATCGTGGCGTCCGGCTCAACGGTCAATCTCGACCCGCTCCGTCAGGGCAAGATCGCTCTGGAGGAATCGTTCAAGCAGTCGTTCGAGCTGGCCGGCAAGCCGGTCATCACGACGACCACGAAGGACGGTGTCACCACCCATGATGTCACTATCCTGGTGCGTCAGTTCACCATCAAGCCGCACCTGCGCTTCACCATGCAGTTGCCGTACTCGGTTGACAACAACCCGGACGGTACGCCGCGCCATCAGGTTTTCGTGACGCCCGAGTTCGTTCTTCTGAACAACATCGACGGCGGCTACGAGAACATGAAGCGTCCGATGGTGATGGGCAACACCGAGATGGTCAAGCCGCGTTCGGCATGGCCGGTTCCGCTGCTCGGCATCCTCTGCTTCCTGCTGTTCGCCAGCTGGCCTGTCATGGCTACGGTGCGCTACGTCAACCGGGTCCGCGCGCGCAAGAACATCTCGCGTGAAGCGGCAGCCTGGCTGGCCATGCACTCCGCCGTCAAGTCCGGCAAGGAAATCGGCTTCGGCAAGACGCACTACAAGCGGATGAGCAGTGTCGTGCGTACGTTCCTGGCGCCGGTCTACCCGGGGCTGGAGGGCATGACGCTTACGGAAATCGAGGCTCTGCCCGATGATCCGCAGGCGAACCTGGTGAAGAGCGTGTTCCGCAAGTTGGACCGCGTGCTGATCACCGATCGTCCTCTGTCGGCCGCCGAGCAAGCCCAGCTCCTCAAGGAGGTGGACGAGCTGATCAAGCGGCCCTATTCGATGTAACGGACGGCAGCCCTGCCGTCCCAACTGGCGATCGGCAATTGTGCCGGTTGCAGAAACGGGCGGCGTGTAGCCGTTCAGAACATAGTTAGGAGCTTCCAATGATCAACAGAATCGTCTTGCGCGTGAGAGCGGTCTTGCTCTCACTGGCGGTCGCGTCGGCTGTTGCGCTGGTCGGCATCGCATCTCCCGCGATGGCACAACCGGCGCTCTCGGCGACCGAGCTGTCACCGCATCTGGTGGCGTCGGACAGTCAGCCCGACGTCTATCTGGCTCAGCAGGCGAAGAAGCGGCCCAAGGCCGAGCGGACTGCCGACATCGACGAGGAAACTGCCACCGTGCAGAAATACCTCAAGGAGACGTTGGAGTGGCTGAAGAAGCTGCCCGGGATCGGCACTTTCGTGTCCGTCCTGCCGCAGTTGTGGACGCCTTTCCGCGCGGCGGCACTGCTCATCTTCCTGGCGTTCTTCGTGCTGTATCACTTCCGTCGCCAGCAGCGCAATCTGCTGGAAGCGGAGCAAAATCGTCACCCCTCGGCTGCAGAAATTGAGTTCGGCATCGTTGCCGATTCCGACGGCAAGGAGGTGCGGCCATGATTCCTCTCAAGGACAATCTGCGCTATACCAAGTTCGCCTGGGTGTCGGTGACGATCTTCGCGCTCAATGTGCTGATGTACATCGGGCAGATCACTCTCGACACCAGCGGCGTGATGAACACCACCATCACCAGCTGGCTGCCCGTTCGTGACGTGCTCACGACCGGCATCGCCACAGGCGATCCGTGGCTGATCGGCAGGAGCATCATCGCCGTTTTCCTGGCGATGTTCTTGCACGGCAGCTTCTCGCACATCTTCGGCAACATGTGGTTCTTCTTCTGCTTCGCGCCCGCGCTCGAAGCGAGGATGGGTCACGGCCGGTTCGCCGCCTTCTACCTGCTCTCGGGTATTGCGGCGACGCTCACCTTCCTGGCTACCGACACGTCGGGAACCGGGCACATTCTGGGAGCTTCCGGTGCCATCGGTGGAGTGCTCGGCGCCTATGTCCTGTACTATCCGCGCGCTCGCGTGGACGGGATGACGCCGACCTTCAACCTGATCACCACCCTGAGCGTGTTCTTCCTGGGTGAGTACATGGTCATGCAGTGGATGTCGCTCTGGGCGCAGCTCGGTGGTGCCGAGGAAGCTGCAGGTGTGGCGTTCTCCGCTCACATCGGCGGCATGGCCTTCGGTCTTGCCGTGGCGGCACTGATGCTGCTCGGCGATGTCGGGCGGCTGCGTTGGCGTGATGGTGCGTTCTACGCTCTGGCGTTCTGCGCAATGGCGTTTGTCACCATGGCTTCCGGCATCGGCAGCTATCCGGTGCGCTTCAGCTGTTCGCTGGCTGTCGTCTGCGCCATCTGGATGTTCTTCTTCCAGTCGTCGGTGAGTAGCTGGTGGAAACGTCTCTGGACGCCGATTGTCACCACCATCGTGGCGGCAATGTCGCTGACTGCCGGGCAGCTTTTCGTAGCGGCCTTGCAGCGCAACAACGGTTTCATCCAGAGCCTCAACTTCTACGGCGTGTGCATGCTCGTCATGCTGGCGTCGGTCGTCATCGCTATTGCCGCAAGGCGACTGCCGGTGGTGAAGAAGTTGTCGGTGACGGTGCCTCAGCCGAAGAGCGAAGACCGGCTGTTGTCGGAAGTTGTTGCTGACCTTCTGGTTGGCTTCTTCCGATTGGTCGCATCCAAGTTCGTGGCTGCGCGCGACCTCGCTGTCGTGGGCGGCCGCTACATCTGGGGCTGGCTCGGTGTGGGCGGTGCGGCGGTGGCTTCCGGCTACCGGCAATATACGCCCGCGCGTGTGCAGACGGTGCTGGGCGGACTGGTGAAGTTCGTCTGGTTCCTGGTCGTCGGCTACCTGGTGCTGATGCTGAAGTTGGCTCGTCTGCTCAGGCTCGATGTTCTGGGCAAGCGGTTGTTCGTCGGCTATGACCGCCTGAGAAACCGGCTTTCCGTCACGAGCGTGTGATGGGGAGCCGACAACGGTTGCGGCTACCTGACCCGACAAAATGGCCGCATTATCTGAGAGAACCTGCGAAGGCTCGCGCGCGACTTTCACCAATGGGTGGATGCGTGCGGGCCTTCCATCGATTGCGAAGGTGAACGGTTCTTGGCGCGACGCCCTGAGCCGTTCACTTTTTCGATTTGAGAAACTATAAAAGATAGTATAAAATTTCCAAAAACGAAGTGACTGAGATTGTGTGCACGCTTAAGCGCAACAATCCCAGCCACCTCGCCGGTTTCAGACGCTCAGGCTTTCCTGCCCAGTCGATACGATCCGACCTTGATGTTCAAGCCGGACTGCTCGCGACTGAGCCGCTTGAGGCGGTTCGAGTCGGGTGTCAGGCTGGAGACAATCGAGCCGACTACTGCCGAAACGATCATCAGCGCTGCCGGAAGGTACATTGCGTCCGTCCAGAAGTGAAAGCTGATGATCACGCCGGGAATCAGCCCAGGCAGAAGAGAACCCTGAAGTCCACGGCGATTGCCGCTGCCGAGAAAGAACCCAACACCGCCCGCAAAGGCGATCAGAAAGATGTAGAGGAAAAGGTCCATTGTTATCTCCCTGGGTGAGCGCAACTTGTAACGCTAGTTACGTGTTGCGACTGACGCCCGAGTTCAGCGCATTGAGCGCACCGAGCGCCGTAAGGATGGCCAGAAAGCCGACCCAACCGACGTCCGGCAGCGTCTGGTGCGTAAACCAGATGAAGCCCGATGCAGCTGCGATCACGACACCGGAGATGGTGGCGAGCGTGCTGTTGTTGATGGAGTTGAGCAGGTTCATCGCGCCGATGAAGGCGACGAAGAGAATCCAGCCCGAACCGGCAGCCGGAGCGACGAACGCCCAGGCGGCAAGCGCACCAACGCTGAGGATGGTGCCGATGACTGTCAGCAGTGTTCCGCGATTCATAGGGAAACTCCTGTTTGTAGCGTTTCTGTTTTTGGAAACGCGATGAGATTTATGAAGACTGTTTTTTGCTCGGCAAAAACCGCAGCAAAAAGGTGAAAAAGCCGCAGGGATTCAGCGGTGATGCTGAGTTGTCCCTGCGGCTTTCTCTTTCTGGTTAGCCGATGACGAGCGCTTCGATGAAGCACACGCCAGCGAGCTTCGCGGCGATGATGCGGTGACGGCCGTCTTCGATGTTGTAGCCGCCGCCAACGCGGGGACGCAGAACGCAGCGGAACATCTCACGCCCATCCTCGAAGTCACGGCGCATCTGCTCGATCTGACCGCCATCGCGATCGAGGAGCTTCTGCACGGTGGAGTCGGTGATGTAGACCTCAGAGAGGTTGACGAAGATGGTGCCACGGTTTTCGTGGTCGTCGCGATCGTAGCTCTTGTAGCTGTGACGGTGGGATTTGCCCATGATGCCTCCTTTGGTAGGAGGCACCGGCGCAGTTGTTGAAGGGTGACTGTTCGCACACAGAATTAGAAACACGCAGACGAGCGTGTTTCACAGACCGAAGCATTTGCTAGATGCCGCATGTCCTGTGCAAAAAACATTAGCGCGCGCCGGCGCCTCTACCTAGTTAGCTTCATGGGATCTCCTTTCGTGTTGACCATTTCTATGCCCTCCGTTTTGTTCGGTTGGCCGAGCTCGAACCGCATACGCAGCGGTTCTCAGAGATACTCGAAGAGCAGGAGCGCTCCTCGAAAGAGAGCGCTCCTGTCTTTGAGTTTTACTTGCCGTCCTTCTTCTGCGGCGGATTCTTCTTCTTCTCCTCAGCCTGCGCCCGCATGTGCAGGTGCACACCAAAGAGCACGATGGCCAGGAAGAAGACAGCAATCATTGCCGCCTTGACGACAACGCCATTCGGATCGATGAAGGCGAGCGGCGAGCTCTGCTGGCCCTGGGGCTTAGCAGGCGTCATCTGCTGCGACTTCACCGCCTTCACGGCAGCGTCAAGCTGAACGTCCAGAGCAGCGCCACGCGGCTGAGCAACCGGGATATCGGGGTCGATACCCTTGTTGGCCAGGTTGTAGCCCGACGGAGTCAGATAGCTCAAAGACGTCACGGACAGCCAGCCACCGGCACGGTGACGACCGGACTGGTATCCGACGCCCTTGCCGTAAGTGGTCTGACCGACGATGACTGCGCGACCGTTGTCCTTGAGGGCACCGGTCAAGATTTCAGAGCAGCTGGCAGAGCTGCCGTCCGTGAGGACGGTCATCGGCACAGTCTCCAGGGTGTGGAGAAATGCGATGGCCTCAGGCGGCGCATCACCGAAGTCATGCGGCCATGCCTTCACGACGCTGAAGCGCTCTTCGTGAAGCTCCAGTCCCTGACGGGTGGTGCTGGTCACGATGACGCCCTGCGAGAGGAAGAGCGAAGCAACCTGACGCGCGTAATCGAAGACGCCGCCAGGGTTTCCGCGCAGGTCGAGGACGAGGCCGTTGAGCTTGCCGCCGGAAGCCTTGTAGAGCTCCTGCAGATTGCCGACCAGCCCAGCCACCATCTCTTCGCTCTCGAAGCTCGGCAGTCGCACGTAGGCGATGTTGCCCGGCAGGAGCTTGGCCGCGAAATCCGGCGCGTCGGCGGGAGCCGACTTGAGCGTGACGGTGACGTCCTTGCCGTCGATGACAGCGACGATGGTCGCTTCATCACCGGCTTTCACCAGAGTCAATTTCTCGACCTCGGTGGCAGTCAGTCCGGTCAGGTCCTTGCCGTTGATGGACTTGACGGTGTCGCCTTTGCGAAGATCCGACTTCTGCGCGGGCGTTCCGTAGACCATGAAATCGATGACGTAGGAGCCGTCCTGATGCTGCTTGAACATCATGCCGAGCGGCTCGAGACCAGCGTTGTGCTGGCTCATCGACTGCTTGATCTCTTCGGAAGTGGTGTAGCTGGTCCAGCGGTCGTTCAGCGATCCGGCCATCTCTTTGATGGCAGTCTCGAGCTCGGCCGGCGTGGTCAGCTTGCCGTCGTACTTGTTCTTCCACTGACCGAAATTCTTCAGCGCGTCGTGGTCGTAGTACGTGGCGTTGATGCGATACCAGACGCTCTTATAGACGTCTTCCAGCTGCTTGGGCGTGGGTGGTGCCACCTGCGCCTGCATCTGACCGAACAGATGCTGGAAGAATTCCTGGAGGTCCGCCGGCATCGGCCCGCCGTTATCGAGCGGGTTGACCGGCTTGGCCTTCTCATCAGGAACCGCCTGGACAGGGGCATTCGGGTCCGGAACCTGCGTCCCGGAATCGGCGCCCATGATGATGATGATCGGATTCACCTGCTTGGCCGGCTTGCTCGTGGTCTCAGCCTGAGCGATGCCCAGGGGACCGGCAAGCGTGAAGCACAGCACAAGCAGACTCGTGAGAATCTTGCGCATTTGTGTTCTCCAGTTAGAGTTAGGCACGCGCCTTTGCGAACGGCGCGTAATGCCGATTCAGATGTACGCTTGTTTCGGCAAGCGCATAAACGCGAAACAGTGCCGGTGGTGCAAGACCAACAGCACTGCTTCTTTTGCGTTTGAGGAATTACGGATTCGGGTTCGCGTTGCGTTCCCGGATGTACTTGCCCCAGACCTCGTCGTTGTGACGCTTGATCTCGTCGCGGCGCGTCTGCGCAGCCGCATCGGCAGCGATGTGCTTGCTGATTTCGGCCTTGGCCGCTTCCAGCTGCTCATCGACCTTGGGGTCTTCGTCGTTCTTCACTTCGACATCGGGAACGACGCCGATGTAGTCCATGCGGGCGCCGCCCGGCAGGAACTCGAAGGTGGTCACCGAAATACCGCGGCCGAAGGGCAGCGGAATCACGGCCTGACCAACGCCCTTGCCGATCGTCGTGGTACCGACGATGGTGGCGCGGTGGTTGGCCTGGAGCAAGCCCGAGAGCAGCTCCGCAGCAGACGCCGAACCGCCGTTCACCAGAACGACGATGGGCATCGTCTTGGGGACGATCAGGTCATGCGAACGCTCGCTGACGGTGTACGAGACATCGTCCGGCTTGGCGGTGTTGACCTGGGTTTCGACGACGATACGTGGCTGCAGCACCTTGCGCTGTTCGACAATGCTGTCGCCGGCGCGATGCTCGAGAACCATGATTGTGCCTTCGGGCAGAATCTGCTGAGCGATGGCATCGAGATACTCGAGGTTGCCGCCGCCGTTGCCGCGCAGGTCGATGATCAGGCCCTTCATGCCCTTCGCCTTGGTGAGCGCAGCCGCCATTTCGCTGACCGAATAATCGGACACGAAGTTGTTCAGGCGCACGTAGGCGATGCCGTTGCCTTCGTCCTTGAAGGTGACGACGGGCACGATGACGCGGGCGCGCGTTACCGTGATGTCGATGTTCTTCTCGGTGCCGTCAGCCTGCTTGCGAGCGAAGGTGATGACGACCTTGGTGTTCTCCGGACCCTTGACCTTCTTGATCACGTCTTCGATGAGCATCCCGTTGACCGAGGCACCATCGACCGCGACAAAGCGGTCACCAGGCTGAACACCGGCCTTCTCGGCAGGGCTGCCCGGCATCGGGGAATCGACAACCATGCGGTTGTCGGCGCCGACTGTGAGCGCGGCTTTCACCTGCTCTTCGGTGGCATCTTTCGGTAATGCACGCAGGCGCGCGTTCAGGTCCGGATTGGCGATGTTGGCGCCAATGCCGAAAAGCGCCGACTCCTGCATCTCGTGCTCCGCCTGGCGAACAGCCGGCGGCGAGTAGTGGTCGAAGCGCTGATTGAGGCTGTTGAGCATCTGAGTGATCGCCTTGTCGGCGCCTTCCTCAGTCTTCAACGTGCCGTCGTTGTCGAACTTGTGCTCCCATTCGGCCGTCCACTTGGCGCGCTCGGCCGGGTCGATGAGAGGCTTCGCGTTGTCGCGAATGACGCGGAACGCACGGTCGTACAGATACTTGCCGTCGAACTGTGCGGGCTCATGCTGAGCGCCGAAGTTCAAGAACTGGAACACTCCTCTGCCGCCGGTCAAGGGGCCCGTGAGGGCGAACGCCGTGACCAGTAGCACCAAGAGGCCCAGCACCAGTTTACGTGGTGTATTCATGGGTAGGACTCCTTGCTGCCCATGCATCCGCAGGAGATCCTGCAATGGAGCGCATTCCATGCGCTCGGGCAGTCTTCATTCATTTGCATTCGTCTCAGCACGCAACGAACTTCCCGCACAATCAGCTAGTGCCGAAGGAGAACTGCCTTACTGACCAGTCACCGCATGTGGTGGCGGCCAGCAGGGAGGTTCTAAGCGAGTGTTTTGCAGTACTTTGAAGACGTGGCTCACACGGCATGCCGCACAGCCACATTGCTGTGACTGTGCGGTGCCGAGTAGCCTCGATTACGATTCTCAGAGGAGAATCGGGCGCGGAATGAGGTCTTCGAACTGTTCGCACAGCTCGTTGATCTCGTGTTCCGACAGTGCACGCTGCTGGAAGAGCACCGCTTCGCACTTGGCCAGAGCCGACATGATCGTCTCCAACTGCGGGTGATCCTTGAGCCGCTCACCAACTTCGTTGATGGTGGCAGGATCGACGCCGAAGTACTGCCGAATGGCAGCGGCCAGGAGCTTGTAGTGCTTCTCCTGCCAACCGGTTTCGGCCACCTGCTTCTGAACTCGCAGGTAAACGCGCCAGGCCACCTCGTTGGGCGGGCTCTTGCGAATCGGCTTCTCGCGGTTGATGCGACGCACAATCACCAACCCCGGCCAGAGGAGGGTGAGGAAGATACCGCCGACCAGCATCGGCCACATCATCCACGGCATCGTCGACGGCTTGGCTTCGAGGTCGCCCTCGAGCAGCTCGTCGCCGTTGTCCGCGGTATTCGACGTGGTGATAACGAAGTCAGGGGTAGTCAGCCGCTTCCAGTTTGGCGACTTGCCATCGGCTGCGGTGTCGACTGCATAGCGCAGGTCGAGCTGGAACGGAATGGCCTTCTTCGGCACCGAACTCTGAACGATGAGATCGATCCGATAGATCGTCTGACCCTTCTTGTAAGGCGCACTCTGAATCTTGACCGGAGCCTGACCCGGAGCGAGCGCACCCAGAGGGTACGGCTTCGCCAGATCGAAGTCCTGGCCTTCGAAGCCAATCACGCCCTTCTCCAGCGAACTGAAGTCGAACTTGACGTTTTCGTCCGCGACGATGAGAACCGTCACTTCCACCAGGTCCATGATGCGATGGCCAAAGTGCTGACCATTGCCGACCTGGATGATGATGCGACCGTCCTCGCAGACCTTCTGCACGGGGTTAGCCGGCTTGGGATCTTCCGGCTCCGCGGCAGGCGGCTCCTCTTCACCAGGGAAGCCTGGGAAGCCGGGAGGCACCTGCGCGATAGCGGTCGGGGTCGAGACAATACCGCAGGACTGCGATGCAGCGCCGGCGGCATTCATATTCGGCTGACCGGTGGTGACACCAGTGGTGCCACCAGGAACAGCCTGGAAACGATACGCGCCCGGGACCTGCTGCGCCTGAGTCGTCACCGAAAAGACGGAGACGACAGCAGCCAGGAGCAGGGCGGACCAGATTTTAGGTGAACGCATGGTTCTGCTCCTTTAGCGGTGGTTCGAGAAGAGGCGCACGACCTTGGGCAGGCCGGCGACACCCTCCTCGGTGGAGAAGATGCCGAAGTCGATGTGCGACTTGCGGAAGAAATCCTCCAACGCTTCTTGATGCTGGCGGAAGTTCTCCGCGAATTTCTCGCGGTTGCCCTTCGACAGCCAGATCGATTTGCGCTGACCGGTGCGCAAATCGCGCAGCGTGTACAGTCCGCCAATCTCCATTCCGAGAACCTTGATGCCCGCAGGGAGCTCGCGCTCGCGGCGGTCCTGTACGCACAGGCACATCACGTCATGGAACTGAGCGGTTTTCCGCAGTGCTTCGCGGTCGGCGTCGGTCATGTTGAGGAAGTCAGAGATGATGACGACGAGAGCCTTGCGGGTGGGCAGGTTCTTCAGAACCCGCTGCAGACCCGACATCGGCTGCTTCTCGTTGCCCCAGCGCGGAACATTGCCGCCCTCGATCATGGAGACCAGGGCAGGCAACATCGCCTTCTGCGGTGCACGAGGCGTCACCAGAGCTTCCACGCGTTCTTGTGAGAACGCCATGAAAGCGACTTTGTCTTCGGACTTGGCCGCACTCTTCATCACCGAGGCCGCCAGCTCGACTCCGAGCAGGCGCTTGGTGGTGCGGAACGTACCGAAATCCATGGTCGGCTGAACGTCGGCCAGGATGTAGATCTTGAGGTCGCGCGGCTCGAGCTTGTGCGAGACAAGCACTTGCTGTCCACCGGTCTGGGCGGTCGCGGGCCAGTCAATGTCGCGGACGTTGTCGCCCGGTTCATATTCCAGTCGCGTGGCCAGTTCCCAGCCGTTTGAACCTCGAGCCCTGCTCTTGCGCGCGCCTCCGCCCGGGTACGGCTGCGTGGTACGCCAGCCGGTCGGGATTGGTGTGGAGGCCACCATACGAAGAGCTTCGTTGATCGCCTCCATTGTCGATTTCTTCACCATAGGAATTGCTCCTGTTTAGGACTATGCGCTTAGAAACAAGCGCATGTTAAGCACACGCATCTCGTGAAAGACGCGTGCGCATGCATGCGATATACAAGCGCTTTCGTCTGTGAAAACGCTATAGATTGAGGCGAGAGCAGGTAATTCAGCGAACTTTGGAGACTTGCAGAACCCGACCGGCATGCCACCATTACTGGTGACATGCACGGCGCGGGGTCCGTAAATTCCCTCAGTCAGCCGGCTTACCGTGCCCGAGGCTCGATGATCGGCACGCCCTTCTCGGGGCCGAGGATCTCGTTGATCACGTGGTCGGAGGTGATCTCGTTCATCTCCGCCGTCTCCCGCATGATGATGCGGTGGCGGGCGATGTCACGGAAGACCGCCTTCACGTCGTCCGGCGTAGCGACGCTGCGACCATCCAGGTACGCCAGGGCGCACGCCAGATTGAGCGAAGCGATTTCCGCACGGGGCGACATGCCGAACTTCACGTAGTCGTCCAGCGGCTTGCCGCAGCGCTCCATGAGCGCCTTGAACTCGGGCTTGCCGGGACGCGAGGAGCGGACGAGGTCAACGATGAACTCGAGCAGAGTGCCCGCCTTCACCGTGTTTTCCACGACCTGGGCGAACTCCGCGCGCATGGCGAAGACGTCCTCGACGGTGAGGACTTCCTGCACCTGCGAGGTGGCGGCGCGGCCGTGCAGCGAGGTGCGACGCAGCATCTCGATTTCGCCGGCGCGGCTGATGTAGTCCATGTCGAGCGACGCGGTGAAGCGGTCGAGCATGGCTTCCGGCAGGGTGAAGGTACCTTCACCGCCCATTTCGGCCGGGTTGATGGTGGCGAGCACCAGGAACATCTGGCTCAGGTCGAACGAGACGTCGCCGACCATCACCTTGCGCTCCTGCATGCCCTGAAGCAGTGCAGAGTTCGTCTTGGCGGTGGTACGGTTGACTTCGTCCGCGAGCAGGATGTCGGCGTCGACGATCGGCCCCTTCTTGAGCATCATCTCGCCGGTCTTCGGGTTGAAGTACTCGAAGCCGAGGATGTCCGACGGCTTCATATCAGGGGTCATCTGCAGACGGGCAGAGCGAGAGCCCTTGATGCACTTCTGCAGGGTATTGACGAGCATGGTCTTGCCGAGTCCGGGCATGGACTTGAGCAAGCCGTGCTGATCCGCGATGAGCAGGAGAAGGATCTGGCGCTTGATGTGGTCGTACTCGACGATGACCTTGTCGAGCTCCTTCAAGAGCGCCGCGGCCTTCTCAACCTTCGGGGTCCACTTGGTAGACATGGTTGTTTCTCCGTTTTGCCGCACATTGCAGTACGGCGTGTATAGGGAAGGTCCAGGGCAGTTCCCGCGCGGGATTCTGCCTGTTATCAGTGACACCGCACGCGGTGCCACTGCCGGGTGAATTGCGAGAGAACTACTGGCGCGGCTTACGGGGACCCTTTACGAGTCCCGTCGCAGCGCCACGCAGAGATAGGATGAGCAGAATCGCAAGCGCCGCCATGACGACATAGCCGTCCAGCGGGTTTTCGCGCTGCTCAACTTTGGACCCGGCAAGTGTCCGAGCCCAGTTGATGTTCAGCTTCGCGTCGGGGCCGAGCAAGACGTATTCCGCCTTGTCACCCACTGCATCACGCAAAGCAACGAGATTCTGCTCCTGAAGGGCGGTCGACTGACCTTCCTTCAGTTTCTTGTATCCGGTCATTTCACCGGATGCGGAATACTCGGGGATGGGAACGTTCTCGGGCGTGCCGACACCGACGATGATGAGCCGGATGTCCAGCTTCTTGATCTCGTCAATCGCCTTCTGCAGGTCCTCGGGCTTGCCGGTGTAACCACCGTCCGAGAACAGCACAATCACCCGTTCCATATTCTGGTTCGGGCTGCGCTTGAAGGAGGCGACGGCCTCGTTGAGACCTTCCACGAAGTCTGAGCCGCCGCCCGGCGCGTTGCCGATGCGGACCCAGTTGCGGAAGATCCAGTCCAGAGTCTGGAAGTCGTCCGTCGGGAAATCAGGGAACGCGACCGAGTTGCCCATGTAGAGCACAATCTCGAACTCGTTGCCCTGAACCACCGGAAGGATTTCCTTCTGGATGACGATTTTGACCATGTCGAGTCGAGTTCCGTAAGGACCCGGCACGAGCGACGGCGCGAGGCCGTCTTTGTCGGGCATGGCGGGGCGGTAGTCTTCCGCACGCATGCTCTGAGAAACGTCCGTAACTGCGATGACCTGCAGCGTACCCGACTGCGCTTTTGAAGGCGCAGCGGGAGCCACAGGACCAGCGGCAGCGAAGACTAGCAATCCGACGACACTGAGCCAGCCGGCCAGCACCAGAATCTCCGACTTGAAAGTCAGAGGCGGGGTGATGCGGTCAACCAGGCGCTCCTCTCCGAACTTGTCGCGTGCGGCTTTGCGCATGCGAAATCCGAAGAACCAGAACGCGATGGTTGCTGGCAATACGGCGAGCAACCAGATCAGTACGTCGGGCCGAGCTAGATGAATTGCTTCCATCGTTCAGCCTCCTGTTAGATTAGATGTCGTCCGGCTTGCCCTTACCAGGCTGTGCGCCTGGCTGGTCGCCCGGAACCTGCTGGTTGCCCTTGCCGTCGCCCTGCTGCGGCTTGCCCTTGCCCTTGCCCTGACCCTGGCCCTGCTGGGGCTGGTTCTTGAAGAGCAGCTCCAGGTCGTACTTCACGACCTCCGCCTGGGCTTCCAGGCGCTGAGCTTCGGTGAGCGAGATGCCCTGATAGCCGTTGCCGGCGTTCAGACGCAGAGACTCTTTGAAGGCCTCCACTGCAGGCTCCACCTGGCGGGCGCGCAGAAGCACCTTCGCCTTGTGGAAGTATGCGAGCGCAGCCATTTCGCGGCTGGGCTCAGGGTAGATGAAGCGGTGCAGCCAGCCCGCACGCGATTCGGCTTTGTAGGCCTGAATGCTGCGGTCAAAAGCTGCGTTCGCGAGCTGGAGATTCTCCTGCTGGTACGCGGCGAGGCCGAGGTTGTAGTACCCGGTCTGCGCGCTCTGGTACGTCGCCAGGTGAAGCCCGAAGCCCGAAAACAGGATGCCCGCGACAAGCGCCGCGATCATCCAGTACGTGCGGCGAGAATTTTTCTTGCGCATATCTAGACTCCTTAGGCGTCGTCACGAACGAGCGCCGACAAGCCGAGGTAAGCTAGAGCCAAAACCAGTGCCGCGATTAGAAACGGCATGGCGAAAGGCTTGTAGCTAACCGACTTCTCGAGCTCGACTTGCGACTTTTCGAGGTTGTTGATGGTAGCGAATGCGGCATCCATTTGCGCCTGGTTGCCCGCAGTCACCACTACACCGCCGAGACTTTCGACAAGCTGCCGAAGGTCCTGCGTCATGGGCGCGTTGTTCACCCACGAGTCGCCCACACCGAGGACATACACTTTGATGCCCATCTCGGTAAGCGTGCGCGTGAGCAGCTCTTTGCGCTCAGCAGAGATAGAGGCTTCACCGTCAGTGACGATGATCATGACCTTGGTCTTGGCCGTGGATGCCTCGCGGAAATGCTTGACCGCGCCGAGAACGGCGCCGTTGTCGCTGTCGAAGTCCGTGCCGCCGCGCGTGTACTTGTTGACACGCTCGGCTTTGCTCATCACGACACGCAAGTCGCGGCTGAGAGGCCAGTAGTAGAACGTTTCGGTGTCGAACACGAGCAGAGCGACACGGTCGCCCTGACGTTGACCAACGAATACCTTGATGGCGCGCGCCGCGACATCAATCTTCTTGAGCGCCGGCGGCTGGGTGCCGTCGGTGGGCGCGTTCTGTCCGGTAGCGAAATTCTGCTGGTCCGGATCCTTGATTGTTTCGTCCATCGACCCGGAGATGTCCGTGGTGATAACGAAATCGCGGGTCTGAATGACTTCGATCGACTTCTGCTCAGGCAGAAGAGGACCAGCCACTAGAGCCGCCATAACGAGCACGAGGAGGGCCAGAGACGCGCTCTGAAGCCATCCAACGATGGGGATACCGCGCAAGTTCTTGTGGATATCCACCTGCGAGTGACCGATCGCCTTTCGACGGCGATTGGCAAACCACAGAATGGGAATCACGAGCAAGACGAGCGCGAACCACATCGGCTGTGCGAAAAACACAGTAGACATAGGCGTCCTCCTTACTGTTCGAGGGTTTCGCGTAGATTTCGAACGGAAAAGGTTCAGCACGACCAGAAAGCGCTCCTGCTTCGGTCTAGGCTGCTTTACGGTTATCCGTCAGGGAAAGAAAGTCGCCCCAATGGGCGAAAGTTCCGGCCAACTCCACAGGAAGTGAAGTCTCAAGCTGCTAATTCGGGACAAAGGAGCGCGTGGCTTGGTGGGTTGGTTGCCTTAAGCAAAGGTGAATATTCGGAACCCTTAAAACATATGGAAAGAGGCTATTCAAAACAAATGAGTAAGGCATAAAGAGACATCTGTAACTTGCGCGAGTGATTTAAACACTAAAGCTATACTAGGCTCTTGATCTCAGATCTTTGTCCCCAAAACCGCCGACACTTGGGCTTCTTAGTAGATGCGTTCTTTGGACTTCTTGATGTCAAGTGTATGAACTTACAAGGCTGCCAAGAAATAGCCTTTCGATCTAGATAATTAGCGCGGCTCGCCAATAACCGGCAAATGTGTTTCCAAGTGGATGGATCGCGCGTGCTTGTGTTTGCCGGAAAGTTTGCACGAGATGGGCTTCTTGATAACTGTCGTCATTAACAGCATCGTTCGCGCGACATTATTGAACAGCACCAGTGGTGGTGGCAGAACTTGCCCTTGTTCCGGGTTCAACTATTTCCGGTGTTGCACCGTATTTGGTGTCAGATTTTGCTTTCTTGATTTGAACTGCCCGCGAGAACACTGGGTAGCTTGATTTTGCCTGTTTCGCGGTTTTGGGAAACGCAGCAGAGTCGTGTTTTTCGCATCTGAGAGACCTTCTTGTGAGCCGTCTCTAATCTGTGGTGGCGCGCACGGTATCATGCCAAGGGGTGTTATCGAACAAGTTGGTGCGAGTTGCGCTTTCTTGACAACATGTATGCCTCATCCTTAGAGGCTCTTCGGAAAATATCGGTTTCACAAAATCTTTATGAGAGCTAGCGCAGTGATTACGCGCTGTCTGAAGAATAAAGGGGCACATGACTTCTTGGGTTTTTCTTGAACCTGTGATGCCTTTGGCATGTTGTCATGATTGTGTAACCCTATGTAATGCACCCTCTTGATCACTTCTTGCGTCCGCAACTAGGGTTTCAGCGCATCTCTTATTTCCACATTCTGTTCAAGGACCTCAAAAACTCTCGCGTATTCCACATCCACACGGACTCCCGCCCCTGTTCTGAAACCTCCTCGGTTTCTGGATGTTCCCTGCGCAATGAGTTATGGACAAAATGGTGAAACAACGAGAAGAAACGGGGCTTCACGCAATTAACCTTTTCTTCGAGCAATGACGCTCGAGAAGTAAATGGAGAACGTAATCTATGCATCAGAGTGCGTCTCGTATCAGCTTGCTCTTCCGTATGAGCAGGAACGAAATTCCCTCGTATCGTTCGGGTGACACCGCTCCGCTCGTCGCAGTGACCGAGCCCACGCGTGCGTCCGACATCAAGATTCTCATCGAGGATCCGTGCCAGGTCGTCGAAGCGTCCCTTCGAGATGCCCTGGGCACCGTCTCTTCGAAGGCAGTGTCCGCCAATCCGGAAACCGAGATTCGCGAGCTTCTCGCCGAATATCTCGAACCCCAGGATCTGGCTCAGCTTCGCGTTCTCACTTCCGGCAGGCACGTCGTGCAGAGCGGCATTGTCGTCGCTCTCAACAGCACGCAAGTGACCATGACCGGTGAAGGCATCCTCATCTTGGTCGGCAAGACCAAGGGCGTCGCGCGCGGCAGTGTTCGCGTCATCGCCACCGACGATGCTCAACTCAGCTGCCACGACAACGTGCATGTCGACGCCGGTGGCCGTGCCAAGGTCAACAGCTACGACCACGTCATCGGTATCGCTCGCGACAACGCGCGCGGTACTGTTCGTGGCAATTCCCAGTGGACTGTCACCGGCAACGCCGTTTTCGACAGCCACGACAACGCCACCATCTTCGGTGCCGGCAAAGCCATCCTGCGCGCGTACGGTCGCTCTCGTCTTCGCGCTCGTGGCAATTGCAAGGCGACCCTCTGCGACACCACGCAGGGCTGGTTCGTCGAAAACACCGAAGTGGAAGTCGCCGGCGGTGCGATTTGCTATGCGCAGAACCAAGTGCGCGTGGCGAAGAAGTCCCCGAACTCGCGAGTCAATCGCTTTCCGTCCGAACAGCGACTGGAAGTGTTCGCGTGGGCCTACCACACCGACCGCGACGGCGCCAGCCTTTGCGTGCAGCTTTAATTGAAGCCTGGTAAGGGTCTTTCGACGCTCACCTGAATCAATAGGAGAACACTTAAATGGCAAACGCCACCGACACGCGGGAGCCCGAGATCACCCTCGGCGACCCGCTTCGCGCTGTTGGACACTCCGCTTTCCTGAAGCACATGGGCGGCGGCCAGTGTCTGTCTTGCGACAGTTTCGCCAATGTCCTGATGTCCGACGGCAAGTGTGCCAAGTGCTCCGGAGTGTGCGACGCGCCCGTCGCCAAGCCGGAATGCAAGGCAGACGGCGAGTGCAAGAAGTAGGTCACTTCAAGCACTAATCGATAATGCGACTGGTGCGGTTTGGGTACTAGTCGCATAGACCTGGCAGACGGGGGGCAAGGCATGAGGGGTAAAACCTTCATGCTGAGCCCCCCGCTCTTTCCTTATCCTTATTATTAGGCGTCAAGACTACGATAGGGTATAGTGTAATTCCACTCAATTCGATTAAACAAACGCTTCTTTCACTCGTCTATGAAAAACGAGTCTCTGAGGGGCGCAATGGCAAAGTCGTTTTTCAATTTATCGAATGTACATCTGGAACTGCAGAGAAAGTTGCCGCGGTTACTATCATCGCAAGAGCACTCTCTAAGCAAATCTTCCTCGGTTGAGGTGTATAAAAGGATCTGCTGAAGGGGTTCATTTCGTCAGCAAAAGCAATAGACCGAAGTCGGCGAACTCTGCTTTATAGGCTTATAGTCAGGATTCTATTTGATGTGTATTTTACTGGTGGCTGTCCTTGCGGATGATGTTCTTTCAGCTTTCCCAATCGATACGCCTGACTGTGTTCGCTTTTTCCCGCTGTTTCAGCCAAACTTGTGCTTATTATATGAGGAAGTAGAATGGTAAAAAAAACAAAGAGGCAGAGGCTCGGGCAGCGAGAAATTGCTTTCTCACTGCCTCCGCTCTGCCCCCTTGCCGCTTCGTTAGAAGCTAGAAGCTCAGCACGTTAGTGCTTCACTTCGACCGTGATGCCCCAGGTTGCGGCGTTCTTCAGCGACACCCAGGAGCGAGACGCTTCCTGCTCGAGGACGATCGACGCTTTCGAGTCGACGACGCCGAGGTCGAAGTACATCTCCAGGTAGCCGTACTGACCGCCTTCGGTGACGACGCGGCTGTTGGCCAGCGAGACGCCACGCGACAGAGAGCGAACGCGCCAGGACACGCCGGAATAGAGATCGACCGTGAGGCGAACGAGAATCTGCTCGCCCACGTACATCCCTTCGACGTGACCGCCGTTGGACTTGTCGTCCTGCTGGCAGAATCGCTTGGTGGTCGGCAGGAGACTGTAGTTCCAGCCGGTCAGCGAACCGCCGCACCATGCGCAGCGACCGAAGTGGTCGGCGCAGGCATCACAAAGCGTGAAGTTCGGGCTCTCCGTCCAGGGGAAGTGCCCCTGAGGAAGACCGCCGCTCTTCACGTAATTCGGTGCACCGCAGGTTCCGCGGACTGACGTGTCCGGCTTCTTCTGCTCGCACTCTTTACAGAGCTTTGCCATGTTGTATACCTCCGTAGTTAGAAGGGTGGGAAGCAAGCTTCACCACCCCTCGTTCGGATTTTCGATGTGACGCGGTTAGTGACCGCCGCGGCAGCCGATGTTGGCGCACGCGCACTTGACCTTCGGCAGCAACGGAACGTCGCCGTCGAAGCCCTCGTCCGCCATCATCGCAGCCATCGCCTCGCGGCTCGGCATGATGACGCGGTTGGCGGCGTGAGCCATGGCCACCGTGTGCACGTCCCAGGGGTTCATCTGGAACAGCACATAGGTGAAGGCGTCCGGCGGAGCCGGGGGCTCGTTCTCCTCGAGGTTCTGCACCATGCGAATGCCGACCGCGATGAGGCCGTTGGACGGCGCCCAGTAGAGGTTGCGGCTGGTCAGGTCCAGAGCCGGGGGATACGGGTTCTCGTCGACAGCCTCGCACTTCAGCTCGGAAGCCGCAGCGGGAGCGTCGACAACGGTTTCGTCAGCCGGAGCGTCCGCGAAGGGAAGCGCAGGCTGGTCACCGTCCGTGGTGGCGAGCAGTTCCGTCGCATCCGCGGTCGGAGCGGCGGGAACTTCGACGATCGCGTTCTCGATGTCAGCCGGGTTGATGCCCTGCTGCTTCATCATCATGGCCACGACCTGGTCGGGCGTGATGTCGGCGATCAGCTCGTCGGTCTTCGGTCCGCCGTTGTCGATCATGTCGATGGTGGGCGGCACTGCGTTGCGCAGCGGGTGGAACTGTTCGTGGACCACTTCGGCCGCGGAGAGCGACTTGTCGTGACCCTTGAACTCGAACCGCTTGCCTTGCGCGTCTTCGGTGACGAAGTGCGGCTGCGGCGATTCGGACATCATCTGCCGAACCTTCTTATCCATGAAAGGATTCGTCGGCGGCGCGATGGGGTTGATGCGCTTCTCGATGAGAAGCTTTCCGTCCTGGATGACACGCACATCGAGCGCGTGCTTGGCACCGATGATGAGGCCCCAGAAGCCGGGTTCCACCACTCGGAAGTGGTTGGGCGGCAGGCCGTGCACATCGAAGCCACCTGCGGGCATGCGATCGCCATTGATGATGCCGACGATGACGTCGCGCATCGAACCTTTGTCGACCTTCACAAGACCCGAGGGCAAAGCCGGAATTCCGGGATTTCGCTTGTTCATGTGAGTACTCCTTTAGAGACTGATTAGAGTGACATCGCCCGGCTCGCCCTATAGAGGAATGCGCGCGCGCACTCCGAGCTAGGCCGCGTGAGCGGACTAACAAGGAGCTTGCACCGCATCCTCATATAGGGAAGCTCGAGCTCGGACTTAGACACACGTTTCAGGCAATAAGTGAGAAGCGCCGGCTTGTTACAGCCAACGCTCCTTCACCGTCTTGCCGTTCTCCGTGTAGTACTCGTACGGACGCGGCGGACCCACCGGACGCCCGTAAGCATCCGTCAGGATTTCCATCGTGAGCATGCGCACCGGACCAGAGAACCGCCAGAAGTAGCGCAGCGTCTGCCGCGCGTGGCTCTGCTTCAGCGGACCGAAGTCAGAGTCGAATTCGTGACGGAGCGTCCAGTACGGAGTCTTGTTCTCACGACCCGTGTCGACCAGCTTGATGTTCGGCAGCGCCAGAAGCCCCGTGCGGAGCAGCATGTGACGCTTGAACTCATTCTTGTCGGCGTCGTACGAGGCGACGGTTTGGACGATCTGCAGCATCTGCCACAGGACGACTTGCGACACCGGGAAGGGCGCCGCGCCGTAACCGAACCACTGACCGATCCAGCTCGACATCTGGAGCTGGTTCATCCAGATCTGGATGACCTGGAACATCTCCTGCAGCGTCTGCGGGAAGCGGTCGCCGTCGAAGATGAGGTTCGGGTCCCAACGCACTTCGCGCAGGGTACGGTTGATGGAAGTGATCGACTTCTTGACCCAGCCGAGCGCCTTCTTGTGCAGCTTCTCGAAGAACTCTTCGGTCAGGTAGGTGGTGAACAGCCGATTGTCATCGAACGTGTTCAGAACGCTCCAGAACTCAGTGCGGTCCCAGACGTCCACTTCCACTTCCTTGAACTCGTCGAGCTCGACGAGGTCGCCGGCGATGCGGCCTTCCTCGTTGATGTCGCGCTCTTCGTAGCGAACCACGGTCTTGCCTTCGGCATCGACGTGATCCGGCACCGCTTCCATGTACTTGCCGCCCTTCGCCACGTCCTCCTCCGTGAGGAGCTTGAGGCGCCGAACCTTGATGATCTCCGTGCCAGTCTTGCGGCTGTGCTTGGAGTCCACGTAATAGATCAGCTCCTGACCGAGAGCGTACGGGTCGGAGTACCAGTAGATCGGCCACGCGTCGTGCATGGTGTCGTACTTGGCGGCGTCGAAGATGCGATCGGCTCCCAGCCGGATGAGGTCCAGCTCGGGCTGCAGGGGCAGCTCAGCGTCGAACCAGTGCGAGACACCCTCGTGGATGGTCTTCGTACGGCCGATCACCTGAGTCGAGTAGCGGTTCTCGTATCTCGTGATATCGAGAATCTCCTTCACTTCCGGAAGGAGGGCGTGCGGATTGTCTTCCGACGCCAGGAAGCCGAGCAGGTCGGTTGTCGGGCTGAGCGGGTGGCAGGACAGCGTCTTGGCGATGTCGCGGATGTCCGCTTCGATGGTTGCCCGATCCGGGTCCGTCTTCGCCAGGGTGTGCTGGTGCTTCAGGTCATCGAGACGCTGACGCAGAGCGGCACGCGCTTCCACATCCGACTCGCGCTCCTTGTTGGAGGGCAGCTCGCCGGAGTGGTTTTCCAGAGCGTGAGCGGCATCCGAGAAGAACTCGTACCACTCCCACCCGAACGTCTTCTCGTCGTTGACCAGACGCTGCACGAACGACTCGGCCTGGGCGAAACGCTGCAGCGCGGTTTCGCGCTCGGTCTCGTCGTGCCAGATGTTGTTCGTGAACATGTGCACGTGACCCATCCACGCGTGGATGATCACGAGGATGTGCATCATCAGGTCGTTGGTTTCGCCGAGCACCACGTGCGCGGGGTTGGAGACGGTCGCGAATTCGAAAACGTGACCGCCCTGACCCTTGCTGCGCGACTGCTGAACGGCCTTGCCGTACCACCAGGCGGGCCGAGAAACCGGCACGCCCAGCGGATAGACGAGGTCATCCAGCACCTGCTGATCGGACTTGATGGTGAAGAGGGCGCGGCACGGCTTGGCGCCGAAGCGCTTGCCGGCTGCTTCCACCCGCGGAACCATGATGTTCAGGTTGCGGACGAGCTGCGCCTGCCTCGGATCATTAGACAGAATCTCCGCCCAGGTGTGGGTGGAGTTTGATTCGTTTTTCATATCAAATCCTCCTTAGTTAGGCGGTCTTATCCTTGGTCATGATTTGCTTCATGGCCGCGGGGATTTCATCGAGGGATGCGACACGGGACCAGCCGCAGTGCTCACGGACGTCCGGAGCGGTCTGCTTCACGGCCTTCATGCCTGACGTCTCCCAGCCACCGAAGCCGCCCCAACCGAGGTCAACTTCGAGATAGCCGAAATAGTTGAAGCCGCCTCGAACCAGCTTCTCGATCCACGGGGTGATCTGGCTTTCGTGCTCGCCGAAACCGTCGGTCGCGTGCAAGCAGTACTTGTTCCAGCCGTCGCCCGGGAATTCGATGTTCATGATCTCCCAGACCAACTCGTGAGCACAGGCGAAGCCGGTGCCGCCGTTGACGTCGGTCTTGAAGAAGTCCGCTTCGTTGCGGATGCGCTCGGCGCGGTGGTTGTGAGCGATGTACACGACTTTGACTTCGTTGTACTTGGTGCGCAGCCAGATGAGGTTGAGCAGAAAGTAGAACTTGGCCATCGCCAGCGGTTCACCACTCATCGAGCCGGAGGTGTCCAGCTCGAAGAAAACGACCGCCTTGGAGTCCGGATCCCAACGCTCTTCGATGCGCTTGTAGCGCAGGTCCACCTTGTGGAAGGGGAACTGCTCCACGGTCGGGTTGGCCTCGGCGTCGAGGTCGGGGAACTCGTCGGGACGCGAGTTGCGGGTGGCGCGGAAGCGCTCGAGACGCGCGATCGCGGTCGCCTTCTTGTCCATGCGGACAGACGGACCGGTGCGCTTCAGACCACGCATCTTGATGGTCTGCACCAGCATCTTGTCCATGTCGGTCTGCTTCAGGAACGGCAGATCGAACAGGAGGGAAAGAAGTTCCAGGAACTCCTCATAGGTGATCGGCATGTAGACGATGTCGGCGTCATCTTCGCCGGCTTCGTTGCCACCGCCACCGCCACCAGCCTTGTCGCGACCGGGCCACCAGCTCGGTTCGTCGACGCCGATCGGCACCTCGATATCGCCGCCAGCCAGGAAGCCCGAATCGAGCACCTTGGCCGGAACATAGACGATGTCGTTCAGTCCGCGCGCGACTTCGCAGTCACGGAACATCGCATGCGTGAGGAAGATGTGCGCGAGCGTCGAGGTGGACTTGCCACCGAACGTCTCGTTGAACACACCGCTCTTGCCGCGGATGATCTGCTTCAGAACGTCTTTGGTGATCTTCGGCTTGGCGCGTTCCATGAAGCGCCAGCGGTCGGTGATTGTGCGGTCGAAGTAGGGCGGCCTCGGGAGGACCACCGACGGACGGGTACGCTCGGGTACGTCAACGTCGCCGTTGAGTACTCGCAGCATTTGGGTCTCCCACTCGCTGAGAGCCTTCTCGGCTGCCGCGTCGTGATTAACCACACCCGTGCCGGGGGTAGTCTCCTCTGCGCCGTCCTGACTCTTGTTGATGTCATCGCGGTTCATATTTGACCTCCAGTCTCATTTGGACTTGGCACAGGACTTGCCTGAGCTTGTCATGATTAGATGGAAAAGAAGAAAAACGGCAGGTCCGGTGTCTGGTGTTGCCACCAAATCCGGTGCCTGCCGTTTCTCAAGCTAATTGCCAAAAGCCGGAGCAACGCTTTCGCGTCACGCCCCAGCTTTCACATCATGACCAGTCAGACTAGGTCACGACGTTTAGGCGACGAGGAAGTCGCGGGTGAGCGCCACTTCGACCAGGAGCTTCTCGGCGGTGTACTCGTCGTACCCGTGCTCCTTGATCAGACGAGCCTTGGCGCCATCGAGACGCTTCTTCTCGTCCTCGGACAGCGAGGACATACCGATCACGCCGGTGAAGTCCTTCGCCTGACGCAGCACGTAGGCCTCGATGCAGCGCTTCAGGCCGTCGTGCACGGTGTACGGGGGCTCGGACGTGCCGTGCTCCTCGTTGTACGCGCGGATGGCCACCAGGACGTTGGTACGGAACTTGTCGGCCTGCGCGGAGTTGATCTGCAGGCTGTCAGCCCGTTCGATCTCCTGCAGGAACCGCTCCATGTCCGCCTGGTTCATGTAGCTCGAACCAGAGTAGCCCTTGCGGGTCGACCCGAGGTTGATCGCCTTCAGGTAGTCCTGGTACTTGCGGAAGAACTGCTGGCAGGAGTCGGCGAAGTTCGGGATGAACGCGGCCTTGTAGACCTTGCTCAGCTCGACGCGACGCGCCTTCTCCATGGGGCCCTGGAGCCAGTTGATCCACTGCTCCTTCTTCTTCTGCTCGAGACGCGGATCCTTGCGGAACTTGTCGATCATGTGATCGCGCAGCTCGGCGACGGTGAAGCCCGGAGACGAGCGATGGCCCGACTCGAACTCGTTGCGCGCCTGGGAGGCGAGCTCACCGAGGATGGTGTCCATCTCGCGAGGCGACATGCCCTCGAGGCCCTCGGTCCACGGCGCCTTCTCGCGAAGGGCACGCAGCTCGAGTTCGGTACCCATGCCGGAGTCGCGAACGACCTCGCCGGAGTACGCCTTGAGCACCGCGTTGAAGGGCAGGTTGCCCTTGCTCGGCCAGTCGATGTGGGTCGCCACGCGGAACATGCCGATGTACGACTTCATCAGGGGCTCACGGTGAACGCCACCGCGCGCCGTCGGCTTGCCGAACTGCGAGGAGCTGTACAGCTTCTCGGTGACGGCGGCAGCCTGCTCCGGCTCGAGCGGGTACTTGAACGACACCCAGAACAGACGGTCGTTGTGCGCACGGTGCGCCGGGTTCGACCAGAACTTGTTCCACTGCTCGTCGTTCGAGTGGATGAGGATCATGCCTTCCCAACCCACACCCTGCTGGTGGAAGTTGGAGAGCGGCTCGGGCAGCGACAGACGCTGACCTTCCAGACCCTCGAGCAGGATACGGAACGCCTCGTCCGGGTTACGGAAGCCTTCCGTCAGGACGATGAACTTGCCCTTGTTGAACACGCCCGAGAGCGAGACACCACGCGGGTCGCGGTCGTCGTACAGGCCGAGCGACGCGATGTCGGTGTCACCACGCCACACCTTCAGGTCGAAGTTGATGGGCTGCACTTCGGCAACGTCCACCATGCCCTGACCTTCGGACATGAACATGTTGTCCAGCGGGAAGTCCGCCAGCTCGATGGCGCAGTCGGCGTCGTACTGAGCGTACTTCGCGTCGCCGCGCTTCTTGCCCTTGACCTCGGTGGCCGGCTTGCCGGACGCGGTCTTCACTTCGGACGCGGCGAGCACGTCACGGTTGACGAACGCGGCGCCGGCGAACTCGCCGAGAACCACGTCCTGCGCCTTCGGATCCGGCATGACGAGCGCTTCGAACGTCGGCTGGGGCAGGCCCAGGCCGAAGCAGACGATGGCCACGAAGTCCTTGTCGTTGGCGTAGAGGATCTGAGCCAGCTCGGCGTCGGTCGGCTTGTCGCTCGACACGTCGTGCTTCTTCAGGATGGCGCGCACTTCCGGCGTGTCGAAGTCCAGCTCCGCGGTGCCGGTGAAGTCGAGCGAGCCGATGATGCGCTCGATCTCCTTCAGCGTGGCGTCCTTGCGGCGCTGCGTCTTCTTCTGCGCGACCAGCTTGATCAAGTAGAGCGCACCCAGCGGGTTCGCCCACATGTCCGAGCCGCCCAGGAAGGGGATCGGCTCACGGTTGCGCATGATCTTGTACTGGAAGTGGTTGGTCAGGTCGGACTTGCCGGCGCCGGGCGCACCAGTGACGGTGAGCGCCTTACGACGGGTACGACCACCCTGAGCCGCCTGGAAGCCGTAGCCGTTCACGATCTCGTGAACAGCCTCTTCCACGCCGTAGAACTTGGAGGCGGTCTTGTAGCCGGGGATCTCCTTGCCGGTCATGCGGAGCAGAGCTTCGCTGCGGCTGGTGTCGAGACCTTCGCGGATGTTGAGGCGATAGAACGCGGCGTGCGTGGTCTCCACGTAAGCCGGGTTCGCGCGCACGACCTTGAGGAAGTCCTTCAGGGTGTTCTTCAGGCCGTTGAACGAGTACGGGAACGGATCCTCCGGCAACCAGAGCTGGGGATGCGTCTCGCTTGTGAACTGCAGGTTCGTATTCATTGTGCAGACTCCTTATCTGAGGAATTAGGCCTTGAAGGCCCAGACTTTGACACGCTTCGCGTATTCGAGAACGGGCTTCTGAAGAGCTTCGCAGTACCCCATGTCGGTCATGGTCTGCTTCGCCTTCGCGAGCTGTTCCTGTTCGATGTCGGTGAGGTCGGAAGTGACCTCAGTCGTCAGCAGCTTCTCGACTGCCTTACCGACCTTTTCATCGAGCTTCGCGCGGATTGCGTTGGCGAGTTCCGGGATGGTCTCCCAGCTCTCGACGAAACGCTTGATGATTTCGATACGCTGCTCGCGCAGCTCCTCTTCCTTCAGCTCGCCGGCGTTCTTCGGGAGGTTGTCCTGAATGAACTTTTCGCGAGCCTCGTCGAGAAGCGTCTCGAGAGCGCCACGGAACTTCTTCTCGTCTTCGGTCAGCCAGTCGCCCGGCCGCTTGTTCAGACGGTAGCGGTCCAGTTCGTCGAGGATGCTGGTGTTCACCGGCACCTTACCGACGCCCTTCACCCTGGCTTCCTTGTCGCCCTGCGCAAACGCGGATGCGTGAGCGCGGTAAGCGTCGTAGAGACCCTGGGCCTGCGCGGCGTAGTCCGCACAGAAGACCTGAAGAATCTGCTGCTTGAGCAGACGGCGATACTCCGCCTCGATGACTTCGGGACGGTCGGTCGCGCTCTTGTTCCAGTCGTTGGTGGTGGTGACTTCACCGCCCAGCCACTTCTGGCAGCGCTTGAGGACGGCCTTCTGAGCGTCCGTCAGGTTGGACGTCGAGAGACTGTTCTGGATCGCAGCACGCAGGAGCGCGATGGCATCCAGCGCACTGACGCACTTGTGCTTCGACTTGAGCCCGATCTCGTTGACCTGGCTGAGCAAGCCGAGCATGAAGCGCATGTCCAGACCCTGCAGACCCTCATCCTTGCCGATGAGGCGCCACATCAGGCCAGACGTGATCGCCATGTCGGTCGGGATGGCCATGGCCTCCGGACCGTAGTTGTTGGTGCTGGCCGTCGCCGCGGGCTTGCTGCTGCCGTAACCGCCGAAGCGATCATCGTAGCTGCTCGAGCTGCGGCTGCCGCTCTCCGTCGCCCAGACGCTGGACCACTCGGATCCGGCGCGAGGCTTCACCTGAATGGTTTCGCCCTGGAGCAATCGCAGGCGGTCGACCGGATGGACGAACGGCTCACCCTCCTTGGGCACCGCGTAGCGGCTGATGACTGCGAGGGTCGCAATCATCTTCAAGGCGAGCGGGTCGAACTTGGCAGTCACCTTGTAGCGCGACATCTCCTGCAAGTACGCACGCACCTCTTCCACGCGGACGAGGTTGTACGGGAACTTGAGAAGGGTCGAGCGACCGGTGAACGCGTCCTTGTCCGGCAGCGTATTGAGGAATTCCGACAACGCCTTCGCGTTGGTCGTCGCCATGATGAACGCATCCAGCGGCGATGCCGCGGCGGCGTCCGAGCAACCATCGCTGGCTGCCGGCAGGCGGCGATACTGCGTAGCGTCCAGCAGGATGAGGCGCTCGTCGGCTTCGCCCGGCTTCAGTTCACGCTTGATGAACGCATCCGGAAGCGAAATGAAACCGCGGTTACCGCGACGCAGAGCCGCGATAAGCGAGCAGTTCTCACCGGGCTTCCATTCGGAAACACCGGCCGAGCGCTTCGAAACGTGAATGGCCTCCACCTCGATGCACTCGAGGGACGGCTCCTTTTTGGGTTCCGCGAGGGTACCCTTCACGTTCGTGTAGCAGTGCTGGCACGGATCGCCGGCGACCGCCAGGATGTCGAAAAGAGTGTTGCCCAGCCCGGTCACCTCAGCCAACTGCTTCAGCTGCTTGTCGTCAAGCAACTTGAGCAAGTTGATGGGGTTCTCGTGGTCGGGACATCCCTTTACCGCATACACCTTGGCGCCAAGTTCCAGCGCGCGCTCGATGCCGTCGCCGAAGAAGTCTTTGCCCGCACCGGGGCCACCTTCGACGATCATCATCTTCTTGAGCTGCGCGCCGTTGCCTGCGGCCGCGGCGAGAAAGTTCAGCATGCTGAGTGCGAAGCGCTGGCTACCGCACACATGCTTGAACGCGAGCAGGGACGGGATACCCACGTCCTTCAGCGTCATCAGAAACTGACGCCGCTCGGGGTCCTGCTCATCCTCGATCTTCTCCTCGCCCATCGCCTTGATCGAACGCAGGATGAGTGCGGGCGCAGTGTCCGCACGTTCCAGGTGATCCTTGAGCTCCAGGAGGAACTCGGCGTAATTGAGCGGAGGGTCAGTCAGAGGAGTGAGCTTCAGCAGATTTGTTAGCTCATGTTGGGACATGCCCTTACCTCCTTCACACGGATAGTTGGCGCGCGTTCTCAAACTGTTCTGAGGCGTACGCCGAATTGAGGTCGACAGAATTCAGCCCAATAGGAGGATGCGGTTTTTGCCGCAGGCCCTATGGCTTCTGATTGATGGTTGATGTCAGCCTCGCCTCAAGCGAAACTGGCCGTCAGGTCGGAATCGCCAATCAATAGATTGCGAGTCAACCAACAAACTGCCGAAGCAATTCGCGAACTGCAGAGCAGTTTTCTGGTTGACTCGCACTCATATACGCAACGACTGAGGGGCGTTGCTGTGACTGGCAATTTTTGACCGGGCGAGGCGTGCTCGAAATCCGACGCTATTAGAGGATGTGTGTGTAACTCCTGCTAACGGCGCGAATCTATAACAACACCATCAACCTGATGCCTTGCATTCCCTCGCCTTTGAACACCCTGGTAAGCACGGACTCATCTCTCTTGCTAGGTGTCACTGGTGGTATCAAGCCGATCCTTTCAACAGCGTGTGAAAACTGCTGATTTGGATAGACGGTCTACAACACAGCGGCACGCTGATGGGAGGACTAAGCCAATGAAACCTGTATGGAAAACGGATGGACGGGTGGTGGGTGGGACTCCAGGGATATGCGAATGGATGCAAAACGATAATTCGACCGTATCAAATAAGGATGGAACCACCAAATAAAGATCTATAAGAAGACGGGCGCCTACTGAAAAGCTAAAGGAAAGGCTAACCAGTCCACTTTTCATCCGAATCGCCTATCCACTTGATAACGGTTGATAAAGGAACTGCTGGGGAAAACCCGAGTTGTCATTAGACCGAAAAGAGTCCCCTCGGCATGGTATTTTTGGGGTACATTGTAAGGTGCGTTTTTTGATGAGTAGCCGTTAAGAACCGCCCTGGTGGCTCGTTTTGGTTTTCTTAATGATTGCCGCAATGGCTCGCGCGGCTTTCGAGACCGGTGGCTGTGAGGGTTGCAAGGCGCTGATGTCAAGCGCGAACAATTAGCGCGGCTCTCGATGGCAGTTTTAATGTGCTGATTTCTGGACTGTGGTTGTAAAGAGGGCTTCCCTGTATTCGGGCACTTCCTCGACACTTTTAAAGACAAAAATCGCGTCGCGCAGTTCGGTTATCAAGTGGATTTTAAAGCGGCTCTCATCCGCAGATACGAGTTGATGAACTCATCGAGGTTGCCGTTCAGCACGCTTTCCACATTAGTGGTTTCACATTTGGTGCGCACATCTTTCACCATACGGTCGTCTAGAACGTACGATCTGATGGCGTTTCCAAATGTCGCTTGCACATTATCGCCCTTCAATTTCGACAGTTCTTCTTCTCGCTCGGCCTGACGGATAGCCAGAAGTTTTGAGCGCAACAACTCCATCGCTAACGCTTTGTTTTGCAACTGGCTGCGTTCTTGCTGGCATTTAACTGCAATACCTGTTGGTTTGTGCACGATACGAACAGCACTCTCGACCTTGTTGACGTTTTGTCCACCTGCGCCACCTGAGCGCATTGTTTCCACCTCAATGTCATCGTCCTTGATCTCAACTAGCGCATCGATGTCGCTCATTATCGGACTGACCTCCAATGCAGCGAAGCTTGTCTGCCTGGAATCAGAGCCTTGTTTGAACGGAGACTTTCTAACCAGTCGATGAACCCCTTTTTCGCACGACAGATATCCGTAGGCGTAAGGGCCTTCTACTTTTACTGTGGCGCTCTTGATGCCTGCTTCTTCACCGGCCGATTGGTCAATGATCTCGGTCGAAAATCCTCTTTGTTGGGCCCAGCGAAGATACATTCTCAAAAGCATTTCCGCCCAGTCCTGAGCATCCGTGCCGCCTGCGCCCGCATTGATAGTGACGATTGCTGCCGAGTCGTCATATTCTCCCGAAAGCAAACGTGTGAATTCGTAGGTCTCGAGCTCTTTGTTCAACCTATCGAGACCTTGCGCGACCTCGCTGGCCAGCGACTCTTCGCCTTCTTCCAGTCCGAGCTGTATCAAAACCTTCAAGTCGCTTATTTGCGATGTCCAGCTTTCGTGTTGCTTTATCGAATTTTCCAGGCGTGCCATTTTTTGCGTCACAGCCTTGGCGGCACGATTGTCATTCCAGAAATCGGGCTCGAGAGTTTCTTCCTGCAGCTTCTTTAGATCGGCTGCTACCTTTTCTAAGTCAAAGATATTCGCTGACTTTCGCCAGGCGCTCCTCGGCCAGTTCTACTTCTCTTTTCAGCTCAGACAGCATCATAGTAAGATTGACTCGATTTAAGATCGGGGACACGATTTGGTACGGATTTAGGCAATCCGGGTCTTATTATATAGGGGCATCGGCGGTCTTTGAAAAACCGGGGTCCCTAAGCGTTCCACATCCCCCGCCGGCTAACAATCATGACATTGTCTATTTGGCTCGACGAACGCTCCTCCGCAGAAGAGATCCTGGACGAAGTGGATATTGCCATCATTGGTGGTGGCATCATCGGCTGTGCGGCCGCCTCGCTGCTGCAATCAGGCGATTCGACGCGTGATCTCAAAGTTGCTCTTTTCGAGAGTCGTCGTATCGCCGGCGGCTCTACAGGTCGCAGCGCAGGCTTCGTGCTGCGCGGTATTCAAGCTTATTACAACCATGCCATCAAGTTGTATGGTCGTGAGATGGCCCGTGAGGTTTTCAAATTCGCCGAAGAAAACCAGCGCCAGATAAGGGTTTTTGCCGAAAATACCAGCGACGATTTCGAGCTGAGCGAATGTGGCTCCTATTTGCTTGCCAATTCATTGGACGAGCTTGACGATCTCAGGCAATCGGCAGAACTCATGAAAGAAGACGGTTTTGACGTTGAATTCTTGGTCGATGACCCAATCGACCGCGACTATTACGGAGCCATATTCAACCCGAAAGACTTTGCCATCAACCCGGTGAAGCTGGCGCGGGCGCTTTTGAAGAAGAGCAATGCCGCCGTTTACGAAGACGAAGAGGTGTTTGCTGTCAAGAAAAGTGCCAGCGGGGGAAAGCTGGTCATATCCACCAACAAGCGCTCGCTTGTCGCCAACAAAGTCCTACTCTGCACCAATGCCTATGCCGCCCTCGGCTCGTATGCACTGGCGGAAAAGTTGAACGTTGTGCGCGGGCAAATACTGGTCACCAGGCCGTTGAAGAAGCGTATCGAAGGTTTGGATTCAATTTGTTATGCCAATTACGGATTTGAATATTTCCGCCAGTTGCCTGACAACAGGCTGCTTTTGGGAGGATGTCGCCAGCAATTTATGGATGAGGAGCGTGGTTTTGGTGACTCGGTAACGCGCTCTGTGCAGCAAGCGCTCGAGTCTTATCTAAAAAACCGTTTTCCTGAGTGTGCAGGGACGCCGGTAGATTACAGGTTCTCCGGCTTGATGGCCTTTACGAACGACGGCTTACCTCTAGTTGGTGAGCATGAAGGATTGCCGGGTGTTTTTTGCGCGGTGGGCTGCAATGGGCATGGCCTGGGCTTTGGGCTCAACCTGGCTCGCATGCTGGTCAATGTCGCTGTCAATGGCGGTTCTGCCGGAATATTCTCAGTCAATCGAGAGGCGCTGAAGAGGCCGCTTGCGCTGGCATCTGCCGGCGAGAAGGGTCCGTAGTAGAGAGAGAGAGTCTGTGAGGGCTTCGTAAACACAAAAAGGGCGATGCATTTGCACCGCCCTCAAAGTACTCATTCGGCTTGTCGCCTGTCTATTGCTCAGGTACGCCGCTATTTTCGATAACGCGCGATTGGATGTTCATCTTGACGCTGTCTTTTGATTCTTGACCGTTGGTTTTCACTTTGATTTGTACATCCCACTGCGGAAAGCTCATTTCAGGGATGATTACAGAAAGGTGTGTTGCCGAGGCAGAAGTGACACTGGCAGGCGTTCCATTGAAGGTAACGATGTTTTCGGAAGCATTTTTCGAGAAGCCCTTGCCGGTGATGCCGACTGGTTGTCCAGGAGGTGCAGAAAGAGTGTCTATGCCCGTTACAGAGGGAGCTGCCTTGATTGTCAATTCCTGGGCTTTGCTCTTAATCGTAGCTTGGGTGACGATAAGTTGTTGCTTTCCGCCTTCGATGTCTGCAGGTACTTGAACCGTCATTTTGGTGGCGCTCAATTCAGTGATTTTTGCCCACTGCTTGCCGATTTGCACAAGAGCGCCGCGATTGAAATTCTTACCTGTGATAACAATTTTGTCTGAGGGAGCGGCTTCTTTAGGAGCAATGGAGGAGACTGAGACTCTCGGCGTGGTGATTTGCCAGCTCAGCGAGGCGCCGGCAGGACCGAACGCTTCGATGATCAGCTGTGTTCCGCCCACTGCCAGGGCGCCAGACATGTCCATTGTCAAAACTCTGCTCTTGAAGTTCTTTTCGGTGCCGAGCAGTCTTCCGGCCAGGAAAATTCGCATTGACTCAAACGGCAAAGCTGTTTCTGAGCCGTTTTTGAAAGTCATGGTCAAAGGCACGGTGTCTTGACCTTGTTTGATATTGATGTAGTCGGTGAACTTTTGCCACTTTGCAGAGCTTTGCACAATCGGCTTGGATTCTTGTACGACGACGATGGTGTCTTCTTTCTTGTCCTTGTCCGTGGCAACAGCAGGTTTTGCTGCGGCTGGTGGATTGGCTACTGCCGGGGGTGCTTGTTTGAGCTGAGCAAACACAGGCTGCATTGCTGCGCCCTGGCTAGCCAGAATCAGAACTGCCGAAACCAACGATTGAACTGTCGCAACTTTTCTCATAGCGCCTCTCTACTTTTCCGACTACTTTTCCAATTCCATTTCCTTTGCAAGTTCGGAATCGGTTGTCGCTGCCCCATAGCACTTGCCAACGTGCAGGCTCATGTTGCGTTCATTATAGGTGTTTTCTTGATCCGAAACTGTAGTGCATCGATTCATCACGCGCTAATGGCGGGTTCTGTATTTGTTTCACTAAAACATATGGTAGAAACGCCGAGAAAAGGAAATAGAGCTGGTTTCAAGCTCTACTTCCAGTGTGCTTGAAAACGAAAGCAGCGAAATTTTTTCGCAGCTTTTACGTTATCAACCGGGCAATTCGGTTCAGCACTTACTTGCCTGTCTTGGCTGCCTTGCGCAACTTCAGTCCCCAATTGAGCATGAAGAGACCGAAAAGAGCGAAGGCGATGTCGACGATGAGGGACACAAAGAGCTGCGTTCCCTGAAGGTACGGCATCACGATGGCGCCTTGAAGAGTGAGCGAGAGATAGCCGAGGCCGCTGAAGATCTTGTTCCAGTAGATAGTCCTCGGATGCCCGCCGCGTTTTGACGAGATGACTGTGGCGCAGCCCAGTGCGAAGAGTAAGCACGCAAGAAAGAGGGGCGCCATGAAGAGATAGATCGTGATCGACATGTTTGTCTCCACTAGAAATTTACGCCGTCTGCACTGCAAGCGGCAATTGATTTACGCAAAGTCAGTAAGGCAAGAGCGCGGTGTACAGCCAAAAACCGGGACGGTTTCTGAAGAGGGCTTTTATTGGCTGTGCAAGGTTGCCTGAGCTACTTGGATGTCTTGAATGCTTGGGTAGGGTGATGTGAATAAGAGGACAAATTGACCCTATCAGTAAGAGTAATTTGGTTGCAAGGATGAGGGTTGTCAGGGTGAAATGGTTGCGCTAACTGTTGCTCGGAATCCTGCTATGCAGGCGCATTTGCGGTCATTTCCGAAAGGAAACTATCGATTTCCGAGGTGGTCGGCAGGGCCGGAATTGCACCGGCACGGGTGCAGGTCAGTGCCCCTATCGCATTTGCGCGAGCGATGATCTGGCACAGTGAATTCAGATCGATTGCTTCGATCAATTGGCGCCGCTTGCCCGAAGCTTTTTTGAGTCGCTCTTCATCGGTGATGAAAGACATCAGACCAGTAATAACACCCGAGTTAAAACCGTCACCTGCTCCCGTGGCTTCCACCAGTTTGACCTTAAAGCCGGGAACGACCTTGCCTCCTTCTTTATTGCAGACATAAGCGCCGCGCGAGTCTAATGTGATGATGAGAACCGGCAAATCATGCGCTTTTCTAAGCTCGTCAGCTTTTTGCGTATCGCGCGAGCCAGTTAAAAACTCGAGCTCGTCTTCATTGATTTTGACGATGTCGGCCCATTTAAGAGTTCCTAAAATGGCGTCCTTGCATGCTTGTGGTGATGGCCATAGACCGAGGCGGACATTTGGATCGTAGGAAACCACCATATTGTTTTCACGAGCCAGATTTACTGCCTTTTGTGTGGCGTCCTTAGCTGGGCTGGCGATGAGCGAGATAGAGCCGAAGTGGAGAACTTTCGCCTTGGCGAATTCTTGTGGATTCAAATCCTTTTCTTGCAGGCGGACGTCTGCGCAAGCGACTTTGGTGAATTCGGCAAGCTTTCTGTCGCCGGTTTTTGTCGTGACGACATAAGCCATTCGTGTTTGCGCTTCCGGATCGCTGACCGTCAATGCGGTGCTGATGCCGTCTTTCTCTAGGACGCTCTTGAGCCATCTGCCGAATTCATCATCGGAAACGCGACCGATGAAGCCTGTTGATATGCCCTGTCTGGCCAGACCCACTGCTGTGTTTGCCGGCGCACCGCCTGCCGCCTTGGTGAATGTGGCTGCCTCGTCTAATTCGGCGCCCACTTGCGTCGACACCCAATCGACCAGAATTTCACCCAAACACAGGACGTCAGCCATTCTTCTACTCCCAAAAAGTGTCCGTCATTCTTACGTTCCAGCAAAAGACGGATTTGAAACGCGAAAGGCGCATGCAAAATGCTGGTCGATTATAGCGGATAGGCAAGACTTGGAAAGTGGGGCGGTGCCGGACTTGTTCGAGCCCTTTCGTCTCAGTGAAAGGAGAGAAATCCGAACTGGCGCTACTTATCCATATCGTAGCACTGGCTGCAAAAAACAGAAACGGGAGACGCTTGTTTGCATCTCCCGCTCTGTCGGGGTTTAGTCGGCGGTTACCGTTTCAACCCCAAGCAACATTCAGCATTATGTGCCGATGTCGCCGGGTTCTTCTTAGTTCGAGGGGCGCCGCTGCGGTCGGGTCGGTGCCGTCAGCCAGTTCACGAACATTATCAACAACCCGGCCAGGATGGCGTGACCCCAGTCGGCTATTGCAAAAACGTTCGGGAAATAGTGAGCAAAGACCTGCAGCTGGATCGCTGGGATGAGCCAGAATCCGAAGAGCAGGAAGATGCCGACCAGGATATAGCCGAGCCCCAGAGTGGCAATGCCAAACACGTTGATGGCGAATGCGAGCACCAGGTCGAACAAGAAGCAGACGCCTGCAAATGCCGCTCCGTAGAGCACGGCGTCTGGCCAGAAGCTGCCAGTAAAGTGGACGGACGCGCCGAAGAGCGCTGGGAAAATGTAGCTGAACAGCAGCGCCGTTAAGCCGATTCTGGCAAGGAGATTAATCACGAGTGTTGTGCCTCTTGGGCAAGACAGCTGGAAGGCTCACCTTTCGATGAGCGCTTCCAGTCTGACTGTGCTACATGCAAGTATTGCTACTTGCGAACTTTGCTGCGAGCAAAGCAAGGGGCTGCGCTAAATTACTGCGCCTGAGCCAACTGGAGTTCGAACCGAAACGCTTCGTCTGCGCGAAGGTCCTTCACGGAAGGGCGGTTGAAGAGCTTTTCGCCGTGGCAGAGCTTGCACTGAGCGCGACCGCAATCGAGCGGTTTGCGCTTGCGGAAGCGTCCAGCCGAATCGACAACCACATGCATTACATGTGCGTAGAACTTGCGGCGGCGGCTCATAAGACCGCGATCTTCGTGGTATCTTTTCAAATCGTTTTCTCCTGGTTGTCACTGCCCGCGGTGGCGCCAGAAACTTGACGCGCATCCGGGCAGCTCTGGAGGAGCGATGACAGGCGTTGTCACCGCCCCTTTGAGCCGTTACAGCGGCTCTTGATGGACACGCATTTAGTGCGTTGCCATCCGAGCGTAAGAGGGCGCATGAAATGCCCTCCTACGCGGTTTCATCCGTCAGCGACCGCAGGTGGTGCAGCCTTCCTCTTGTTCGTTGCCGAACTCGCCGGGCTGGCCTTCCATGTGCGTCTGACGCTGGCGAAGCAGGCGGACGATGCCGCGCTCTTCGACTTCGCGCCAGTCCTTCGCTTCGAACTTGCGGAACTTCGACTCCGGAAGAGCATCACCGGGACGGCTGAGGCTCAGTTCCAGAGGCAGGTAGATGAAGTTCGTCTCGGACAGAGCGGCACCGTCGGAGCGAATGCTGTTGCCGATGAAGGCCGATGCATTCGGGTCGATGCCCATGTCTTCGATGGCTTCACGCACCAGTTCCGCCTTGTTTTCGGCGTTGGTGATGATGGTGTGGTCGAACAGTGCGTCCAGACCGGCCTGGCGAATCTTGTACTTCTGAGCTTCGCGGTCACCGACGGTGACTGCGACCAGAAGGAAGTTGTGCCGGGCGCGGGCGAGGACAGGCAGGCAGTGCTCGAAGACTTCCGGCTTGCGGAAGAACGGGCGGCTGCCGATGCTCTTGCAGATGTCGACGATGATGGGGTCGAGCTTGCGACGCTTGGCCTTGCACATCTCGCTGTATGCTTCGTGCAGGGCTTCACCGAAGCGATGACGCTCGAATCCGCGCATGGGCATGCTGCCGTAGTAGACCTTCCTCAGGACGGCCATGGCGTCATCGAACGAGCCGAGTCTGCAGAGTTGCATGAGCTTGGCGAATTCGGTGAAGGCTCCGTCCCAGTAGGGCTGACAGACAACGCAAGTGCCGTCGATATCGATGAAAAGCGCCGCGATCTTGTCGCCACCTGCGCACAGGTTGCGATCGGCAGATTGACATTTGCGCATAGTTACCTCTTTTCTTTGCAGGTTTGAGAAGCGAAAAATGCTTCCCCGACGGAGAGAAGAGCCTCCCGTCGTGTAGATGAGCGCGCGCCGAATCCAAGCTCAATTGGAGAGCTTTGTTCGGGTCTTGCGCTGGAGATAAGAAGAACTGGTGTAGTTCTTGGAGGGGTTGTTTGAAGAAGAAAGAAGAATCAAGGGAATGATTTGAGACTATGTGATCTCCAGCCATGATCTAAAGGTGGATGCCAAGAGGCTCTCTGTGGCTAGCTTCACTTGTTCTGTCTGAGTTGTAAGCAGGGAAATGTGCAACCCTGCGGCAATGGTGGCGTGCTCGATATCAGTGCAGGTGCGCTGCTTGGCATCTTGGTTGCAGGAATTGCGAAGTAACATCACAGCTTATGCGGCTCTGCTAAGGGCGTTTTTGCAACGTTTCGAAACCTGCGTCTGGTGCGGTAAATTGCATGGACCAGGCGAACATTCGCGCAGGCTCGCTAGAGCGCGCGGAAAACTGTTCCGTCATTTCGCTTTCTGGCTGAGGATTTCGGGCACAGAAGATAGTGAGCTATTTCTATTGAGTTGGGACTAAAGGAGACAAAAATGACGCGCAAGCGAGCCCGAGAATGGGGCGTGAAACTAGGCGCCTATTGTCCCGGTACGAATAATGCAATCACAGATGTTGATGGTGTAAAAGTTGGGCATTCAACCATAAGTCAGGGTGAAGGCGTTCTGATTCCTGGTTCTGGACCGATCCGCACAGGTGTAACAGCAATCATTCCGCACTCTGGAGATATCTGGAATGAGCGTTTGAGTGCTGCTTCTTTTGTTTTGAACGGCAATGGCTCGGTGACAGGTCTGGATTGGATGGCGGAATCCGGGCTTTTGGAAGGTCCGATTCTTTTGACCAATACTCACTCTGTGGGTATGGTTTACGATGCGGCAATTTCCTGGATGTTGCAGCAGTACTCTCAGCTTGGTGTCACCGATGATACTTACTTGCCAGTCGTCGGAGAGTGTGATGATGGCGCACTCAATGATATTCGCGGTCGCCATGTCAAAGAGGCTAATGTTTTTGAGAGTTTGAACTCCGCGCAATCCGGTCTGGTCGCAGAAGGTGCTGTGGGTGCGGGAACCGGCATGAGCTGTTATGAATTCAAAGGTGGGATAGGAACATCATCTCGTCGCTTACCCGAAGAAGACGGCGGCTACATTGTCGGCGCATTGGTGAATTGCAATCACGGCAGGAGAAGCCAATTGCTGATTGACGGGGTTCCCGTAGGAAGGCAACTCGAGGATGAGATGGTCGCTCTTCATCGTGAAGGATCGATCTGCATAGTTGTTGCCACCGATGCGCCGCTGTCGCCTTTGCTCTTAAATCGAGTAGCAAAGCGCGCCGCGCTCGGACTTGCTAGGACCGGAGCCAATGCTAACAATGGTTCTGGAGACTTTGTCATCGCCTTCTCAACCACGCGAAAGTACGATCGCAGGGACGAATCAAGAGTTTTAAACTTACCTGAGCTCAGTATGAAGAGTGTTACACCGCTCTTTATTGCCGCCGCCGAAGCTGTAGAAGAAGCTGTCATTAACGCGCTTTTCATGGCGGAAACAACTACTGGCCGCGACAACAATGTTCGTCATGAATTACCGGTCGATAGCGTGCTGCGCATCTTAAAACAGCATGGGCGGCTGGTTTAGGTTTTAATTTCTCAAACCGCAATGTCAAAGGGTCTAGTGGAAAGTCCTTCTGCGGTTTATACCACTGAATTTATTGACTGAAAAATTGCTGGTGTTAGGCTCATCTTGAGGCTCCAGTCCTTTTCATTGAATTCGAGTCAAAATAGCAGGTCTTCTACGTGAAGCCAAAAGCAATGCACTTTTTACTGAGCAACAACTATCGAGATATTCTCGGTTATTCTCTTGCCCTGGTGTTTTTCTTCTACCTGGTGGTTTTTGCTTGTGCGGCTCCTTCACCGGCTTTAACCGGTGCGGTCGCCTTTGAGATTGTTGTTTATCTGCTTTTTCTGGCTTACAGAATCAGGAGCCGAAAGACGAAATCAGCCAATGCACGCGAGAGTATTACAGCTGGTTTGCTTCTCACCATTCCGGTTGGTGAGACGATTTCTTCTGTTTGTTCGGCTTTTATGGCGCTTATTCTAAGTTTGGTTCTTTTTGGCGCAATTATTGACGCAACGTCTTTTGGTCTTGCAGTCTTGGGTCGATATAACGCGGCTGCGTTTATGTATTCTCGTTTTCCAGTTTCAACCTTGGTCGGCGTAAATCCTGGATACACCATGGAGCTTTTGTCCGGTGCAAAGATGAAAGCCGGGCACTATGCCGAAGTAGAGCGCATGTACAAAGCTTTGCTTGATGTGAGAGTGAAACACTTTGGCGCACGCAGCGAACGCGTCTGCGACATATATGCTGACTTTGGAGACTTGGCAGAGAGACGTGGCGATTGGCAAAAGGCAGAAAAATTCTACGTTGACGCAATCAAACTTTCTAACGAAATCAAGGTTCCTCAAGGTTGTGGAAAATATCTGACCAGATTGGGTCAATTGCAGGCCGATCATGGACATTTTGACGAGGCTTTGAAAACGCTTGCAGAAGCTGCATCTATGCGTAGCAGAATATTTGGAGCAAGCAGTTCCAAGGTCGCAGATACTATGTTGGTTACCGCGAAGGTATATCAGAAAATGGGGCAAGCTCAACATGCGCAAACGCTTGCCTCTCAAGCGCGAATGATACTCAAGGCTCTGCCGAAAACGGAAGTGAATTTGGCAGTCTATTCTGCGTTTGTCTCGCTAATGGTCATGGCTGCACTTTATTTTCTGACGGATAAGAATGGCTGGTTAACTCAGTTTGCAATTGCGCGGTTGGAAAGTTTGCTTCGTCGTGACAATGTTTCGCTGAGCAAAAAAGCGAACATGGAGTCTCATTTACAGGTGCTCAAGGAGTTCACTGCGAGCCCAAAAGACAATAAAAGGTCACTGAGTAACAATCATGAAGCGACAGGATTGTGCCTGATACTTTCGCTAACCTCGCAGGACTTGCGCTAACCCGAAAGCGCTGCGCAGTCATACCTTTCGGACTTTGTAATAGAAGAATAAGTACAGGGCCATTTCGAAAGATTTTCGAAAAAATCATTTCCTTATGTGTATATTTCCTGCTATCGCATTGCCGTTCTCTCGCACAAATAGCTAGGTTCAAAGCAGTTCTCATTCAAACACACACAGGCGACCCAGGCACACAGGCGACACATTTACCTTGCAATTTCGGTTTTTACATGCACCTTTGGCAGTGCATGTCGCTTTACGCCTGTCTGTAATTGAACGAGAACTTCGCTAGTTACCAACCTCCCAACGAACATACGGACGAGGACAAAAGATTTGGAAACCTACCAAGCACTTGCACATCATCTCGCGATGCAGCCCGATACTCTCAGCCTTTACGAACAAGGCTGGTTGACTCGGTTGCCTCCCATTCCTTCATCCGTGAAAACTCTGGCAGTAAGAAGCTGTCGCAACCTCTTCGACATCGGCGTTTCGTTGCCTGACGGCATCGAAACCATCAACCTGTACGGGGCGGCCGCGCTGACGCGTTTGCCGAAGCGCCTGCCCAAGGGGTTGAAGCGCCTGATGCTCAATTACTGCATGTCGCTCAAGACGCTTCCCGACATACCTTCCGGCATCGAGCGCCTGGACCTCGATGATTCCGGTCTGGTCGAAGTGGACGGTCTGCCCGAAGGCTTGCAGGAGCTCAGCCTCAATCGCTGTGCTTCGCTGAAGCGCATCGGCAAGCTGCCATCGACTCTCACGTCGCTGTGCGTGCGTGAGTGCAAGCAGCTCGAACAGCTGCCCGAGCTGCCGGTCGGACTGCGGACTCTCTTCATCACCAATTCGGGGCTGAAGACTCTGCCTGACTTGCCGGATACGGTCAACCTGCTGGACATCGGCGGCGTCGAACATTTGCTTGCCGGCAAGAAGGCGCCTGCTTCGTTGCAGTCCATGATTGCCTTTGGCGGATGGCTGCACCGCGGGTAGTGCCGATTACGAGTAATTAGCCTTTCGATTGAACTCTCCGCCTGGGCCTAAAAACCCAGGCGGTTCTCCTTTCATAACAGGGCTTCCCAAGCGGAAAGGGCGCCAAGGTCGAGTTACGCCATGCAAGGTCGAAAAAGATTTTTCGCCGAAAAATCTTTTTCTTGTATCTGAGACAAATCGTGGTAGTGTGCGGCCGTTGAGGGTTTTGGGACTCGATACACGGTCGCCTTTTCAAAATCCTGGCGATACTATGCTTGATAGTGAAACGGTTCTTAAAGTGTATGACCTCAGTGAACCATGCGGAGCTGGTCGGGTTCGATTGTTTTCCACGGCAGAAACGATGACAAATCCTCG
>JAVLKG010000006.1:0-378827 GCA_032128875.1 Candidatus Melainabacteria bacterium 17Bon1m | reverse complement strand
GCAGCAAAGGAGGAAAGGAAGTCCTAAAAGCGCAATTCTAATTGTCGTTGACGTTCAATTTAATTTGACGCCAATCAGGCGTTGACTATCTGGCAACGCCGCCGCGCCTTCCTGCAAGTCTAAATCAGTCATTTTGCCCTCATAAAATAGGACACCGTCGGAGAAAGTCTTCATGACCATTTCTTGCTCATTCAGCTGATGATTCCTCAATGCGTGGGAAAAGTTCTCCAGCGAAACAGCAGTTGAACTGCCACCATTCAAAGGATTGCGAACATAGACAATACCGGAATTAGCATCATAGTTTTCGATCAAAACCACATGCCTCGAGATACCTTGCTCAGCAGCAGCACGAGCATTGGCTTCTCCAATCACGGAAGCAACAATTGGATCCATCGTGCTTATCGATGCCAACTGAGGAAAATTGTTAGCCTCTTTCATCTGGGAAAGTTGCTCCCCAAGTTCAGTGGCGTTGTATGCATCACGAAAACTCGTCAGGAAGTCTCTACCAATGCCTGAACTATCGCCAGTCAATCTTGCATACGTTTCCGCGAGCAAGGGTTCATCTTGGACGGTAGGCAACCCTCGCGGAAAGATATTAGTGGAAGAATCACCAATTGGAGAGATGCGCTCACCAGTGGAACCATCAGTGGGTGCGACCACAGAATATTCCAGTTGCTTCGGTTGAAGAAATGCATTCATGATCGCAGTTTGAAGTATTTGTTCGGATTGATCGCGCTGGCTTACGTTCTCCAATCCCTTTACGGTGGGCTGATAACTGGACAGAATCGAATTACTATCCAAGGTAATGACAGAGCCATCCGCCAAAGTGAAAGCGCCATAGAGGGCAGCTTGTGAAATTATCTGAGCAGCCTTGTCCGGATGTTCTGACCACATTTTCCCCTGCATAGAAGCCGGAACGCACGTATTGTAAGCGCCCTGATTTATGTTCAATGGGTCAGCGGCGTGTTCCATCAATTCTTGAGCCAGGGCTACTCTCTGCTCTGTCGCCAAATTCGCATCTGTCGAGGTCAGCAAATTTGAGATGTTCCTATAAGTGTTTTCTATCGCTGATTGCCCGTCAGCTGTCGAGCCCATGCGCTCTTCGAAAATGCGCATGTTGTGAGCAAACTCCAAACCCAGCGCATAAGACGAGGCTTGATTTTCCAGCAATGATTTAGGCTCAACTTCAACAAGTTCACCTGCTCCATATAGCTCTCCCGCTGTTCCAAAATCCAGCAATGCCTGTTCGCTGGTTGAAGCATCGTGAGAAACACGTAATTGCTGAAAAGAGGATTGTCTTTCCGTATTAACGGATTCCATCAAGCGATTAGTCGGTTGACTTTCAAATGCACTTTCATCGCGTTGCTGCAGTGATTCAAGCGGATTTACCATTGAGCTTGCCATTGATTAACCCCTCCAGATAGAAACGTCGAAGAACTTCGACTTCCCAACTATGAAGAAGTGGTCTAACCAAACTATAACCATCCTTAGAGAGCGCACCGGTGGGCGTTACGACTTGCCGTTTCGGACGAAGTTGTCGATGCCATGGTTTGGTTATGCATCGTCCTTAAGGTGCAAATGTGAAAGCCGAATGCGATGGCACCGGCTTCAAAACTGACCCAAGAGGCACGATAATTATGGCAAACACTCTAGAGCAAAGCGCTGACGTTTTAGTAAAACCAACACCCCAAGATATTCATCAAGGATTGCAAGAAATCTACGGTGAAATGAAGAAATGGTCTTACGAGCAGCCAAAGTGCAAAAATGCAGATCTACCCTGTGTTGAGCTGATGGATGGTGACGAAGTAATTAAAGATGGAACATCGCCAGCAAGCAGCATTTCAAAATACGAAAACTCAGTCGTCAAAACAAAAGGTGAAGGCGAACCAGGCGAGCAGAAAAACTTCGCACCGGATACCAAGTCAGAACCAATTGGACCAGGGCATTCAATAGACGCGACGCCTAAGCATTCCCTACAAAACGATGGGACACCATCGGATGCAACACCAAAAGCGGCAATACAAAATGACAGTAATGCCGTGCTGCCAAAAGAGGGCCGTGAGTCTGACAAAGAAGAGATTGCAAGAAAAATGTTTCAACAAACGCTGGATGCACTGAGAGGTAAGGCGCCAGATGAAGCGGTGACCGCGTCCACTGAATTAAATCAAAAGCTTGAAGAAAAGCTCAGCGGTAGCGGCTATTTCGTAACCGGCAACTCTTGGGGGGAGCTTACTCTGAAAAGAAACCTCGACGAACATTCAATACAAAGCGAAGTAATTGCGAGAGGGAAAGTAAGCGATTAAGTTATCGAGACGAAAGCCAACTGCACAGTTTAAAACCAAGCCGGAAAGACCGAAGTGCCCACTTCGGTCTTCTGTCATCTTATAGACCGTTTTTCAAAAGCGCTAGCAGAGGAGCCTATACTTTTAGAGGTTCAACGATCATTGTCCTCAACGTTTAGCTGTTGGAAGACGAAACCAGAATGTGCTTCCCTCGCCAATCTTCGAGCGAACTCCAATCTGTCCGCCATGCTTCTCCACCATTGACTTGCAGATGCTCAGACCAAGTCCGGCACCACCCATGTTTTTAGAATCAGCAGAAGACACTTGCTTGAACTTCTCGAAGACATGATCAAGCTGGTCTTCCGGTATACCACGACCATGGTCAATGATTTGGAATTCAACCCAGTCACCAATGGCTTCAACAGAGACTTTAACTTCAGAATCATTTGAGGAAAACTTGATCGCATTGCCCAGCAAATTTACTATCACTTGAATTATGCGGTCGCGGTCGCAAGAGACACACACATCATCACCAGACTGAGTCAAGGAAATTTTCTTACGAAGGGCTACACCCGTGACCGACGAAAGAGCCTCCGCAACCATTGGCGACGATTGCTCATCATTTAGGTCCAACTCGAAGTCGCCGGCATCCAGTTTTTCAGCAACAAGAAAGTCATTGACGAGGCCTATCACCTGGCGAACGCTTTGAGATGCATTGCCCGTCATTTTTACTCCCCGCTCGTTGAGTTCTCCAAGATATCCTTCTTCCAAGAAAGTAATAAGCGCATCTATCGTAGTGAGTGGAGTGCGAATATCATGCGTCACCATGCGAAATATATCGCTACGCATTTGTTCTAGCTTCCGACGTTCAGTGACGTCATGCACAACGCATAAATACGAATTCAAATCCTGAAACCAAACGACCGACCACACGGTCGACACCGTTTTTGACTCAGATGCAATTAAATCCAAGTCCAGCGGTTTGTCCTGATTGGAAGTTCGTGCTTGCAAAAAATAGTCATTGATTTTCTGCTCATCCTCAGCTCGGCAAAAGCGCAACAGCGGAACAGTAAGAATATCGCTGTATCCGCGTTCCAAAAGGTTTTCCAAGGCTGTATTCACTGACTCAAAACGCAGTTCCTTTGACAAAGTGCAAATCACATCCTTGGCATTGTCGATGATTGCGCGTTCTCTTTTAGTCGAATCACTCAAGGACTTCGCCATCATGTGAAACGTTTTGTCCATATCGGCAATTTCATCAGTGCCACCGAGCGGGGCGTTGAGCGGCTGACTGCTCGCCAACTTAAAAGTGTTTTCCTTCATGATACGGAAGCGTGTGCCGATATTGTTGAGAAGGAAAATAGTTCCACCCACAAAGAATCCAGCTACAACCACACACAGAACAACGATCGTGAATGCGAGTTTTTTATTCGTCTCTACAGCCTGAGCGACGTTCATCTCATATGATGATTTGTATTTACTGTCAATCTTGTTGAGATCTTCCAAAAGTTCTTGAGAAATGATTTTCCGAAGATCTGCCCACCAAAATTGCCTGGATGGTCCGCCTTGAACTTCGGTGGTGGACCAATTCTCTTCCAATTGTTTCTGAATAGGATCGATGTGGGTTACTTCAGTAGATATCGTACGTAGAGCCGCTTGAACGTCCGAATCATCCTTCAACAAGCGTCCGAGATTAGCGCACGCAACATTAAATCCTGCCTTTGCGCGCTCTGCATTTTGGTGAAAATCCCTATCTTGCAACGCCAAATCGCCCGAATAAACACTTGTTAAAATTGCATGCTTTTCAAAGGCTCTGGCGAAGAGTTCGCTCACAAGGTGCGCTTGCTCGGCACGCTGGCGCAGCTCCTCCGACTTTACGTACAACTGATAAATCGAGCCAGCCAAAAGAATCTGCAAAACCATCGGCAGCATCAAAAGAATTAGGAGCTTGTTCCTCAGGCTCAAGATGGTTTTCTCCAACCGCCAAAACTTCTCATTGAAGTCTTGCGCTTTGAGACGAAACCTTTCATCGCTTTAGCAAACAGCTGCAAGTCATCTGGAGTAGGAGGCGCAGCAAGTATGGCATCAAACTGTTGGCGCGCTGTTTTGAAATCTTGCTTTCTCATTCGGCTGATGGCAAACGCAAAACGGCTCCAGCAGAGTCTTTCGTTATCGATGGCTCGACCGAATTTCTTTCGCCAGGCAAACTGCACCTCGTCAGGGTTTAAGCGCTCAACCAAACATTGTTCAATCGTAGATGGCACAGTTATATATGCTCCATCACGCGATGCAAAACTCAGAGATACATCAGTCTTACCAGATGCCAAACCACACGCCATTCGTTGCAGTTTTATTTTCCAACCAAATTTAGACTTATACAAATAAAATTCATCATTTTTAGGATTGCCGCGTCCATTTGACTCAGCAGCTGACTCATAGTGCACAAGTGCGTTATATGCTCCAGCGAAATCGCCTCTACTCGCTAAATTCCGAGCATTTGCCAATCCCTCGCTGCGTTCCAGCACAGACTTCGACATAGTCGGAAGCTTTTGATGGTGAGTCCACTTCGACTCCATCTCCGCTCGCTCTTGCGGGCTTGAAAGAATTACTGATTCCGCTTCAACTGAATGCGCAGAAACATCCTGAGGAGCGGCGACTTCGATGACATCTTGCAGACAAACATTGTAAGAGCCCAGACCGCACTCTTCAATAGGTTCGTTACCAAAGAAGGGTCGTATGTTTTCGCAACACTTAGCAAAGTCTTTTTTAGCGTAATAAAGCCTCATCAAATTTGCACAAGCTTGCTCTCTGATTTTGCGCATGCCGACTTTGTCGCCGATATACTTGTTAGTGAGGTAGTCGTCGCCGAGGGTCCGCGCCTTTTTGAAATCAGTAATAGCATCGTCATTCTTTCCTAGCGATAGATTTGCTTTGCCTCGTTTGACAAAGTATGCAGCTTTCTGAACTTCGTTAAGATCATTCGGCATTGAAGTGTTCTTCTTCAACCAACTAATGGCAGCTTGTTGCTCTTCCTGTGAGCCAAGTAGGGGGATGTTCAATCCAAACTGTGTGCCCTTGTCGCGGAACAACGCCAAATATGCTTTGAAAGCCTCTTCATACCTGCCGGAAAGCTCTAACAATGCGGCTTCGTCAACGCCAATGCTAATGTACCCACAGTCACCCTTGTATCGACCATCAACCGGCACCTGTCTCGCCAATGCCACCATTTTTAGTGCTTCTGAATACTTCTTCGTGCGGGTTAAAGCTACAACGTAGTCCTCGTAAAAAGCGTTCCCTGGACGGAAAGAGCCACCAATCTTTTTCCTCGCCTGTTCATAGAAAGGAACCGCCTCCGCAAACTTATGCACTGACGCGAGACAAAACGCCTTCAGATACAGTGCGCTACCAGAATCGCGAATAGACATTGGCAGTTTCGAGAGTTCCTTCAGCGCAAGCTTCAATTCACGAGCATTGACATAAAAGTAAGCTCGTCCGCCAGGACTGAGTTTTTTAAGATATCGGGCTCTCACCGAAGCGGCGTTGACGTCACCGGGCTTTGCTTTGAGCGCCATAATCTCGTCGGTCGAAGTCTTTGTTGTTTCGCCGCACCACGCTGGTGTCAGACCTACTCCCGCCGCGATAAGCAACGGACCAGCAAATGCCAGAGGAATTAAGAGACGCCGAGTCACGAACTGTTGGTCATACCCTTGCCTTGCGGCAGTCAAAGGAATTTCATCAATACTACCAATAAAGACGTGTTGATTACTTCCACGCGTTTAAAGCTGATTGGGACGAAATAATCGCTAGAGATAAGAACCGTTGATCGGGAAGGCGCCGCTAAATCTATCTGAATCCGAAAAAACTGTAAATGTTTATGGTGACAAAGGTACCAGCATTCTAATAATGGCTTAATTGCGGATTGCCAAGAACATCTATAATTTGTACATTCGGTCGACTGAGTCACGTTTTACTGTTCGTCGGACATGTTCAGAATTCAACACTTTCTCGCACTTAGCGCACTCTTGCTTATACAAGGGCCGGCGGCGCATGCCGAGCGAGTAGCGAAACAACAACAACAACAACAACAACAACAACAACAACAACTTAAGCAAGTGCTCAAAGACTCAAGTCAACTTTCACAGAAGAGCAGAAAATCTAAACCAGTAATCACATACACCGCACGTTACGACCGTTATGGGGTGTTTGGCATCTATCATGTCACGTTGGTTGTGAATTCTTTCCGCGACGGTGTTCATCAGCAAAAGCTCTATATTGATGGTGCTGGACGTCCAACTAAAACGGAATTGGACCTCGGTTTTTGCAAGCTTAAGTTCAGACTTCCGCCGGCTTATTTAGCGGCTTATGTAAACCCCCAAGGCTACAAAAAGCATTTTATGGGCCTGCTTACATCGAATGAGTTTGGTCCGACGTTCAAGCTGAATGAAGCTGAGGGCACAATGCTTATTTCGATGGCGCACCACGCCATGACCACGATGAACAATAACAGTGAAATGCTGTATTCAACTATTCCAATTCACATGGGACCGGTTCAATGCTGGACTAGCAATTCAGTGGTGGCATCGCTCGTCAAATCGGCTAATGAAGACGGAATCAAGTTGCCGTTTCCTACTGATGGCTTTTATCCCGGCTTCAATGGACCCTATTTGCAGAGTACGCACTTTAAAGCCGGAACGCGGTCGGAATAATGCGCAACTTTGTCTTTCTCGCCTACATCGTTTTCTATCTGTTCTTCGGCATCTCTCTGTGCGGTTTGGCAAACGAGACCAACCACTGGTCGCCGACTGTAGCGGTCGTGACAAAGAACGAAGTCAACGATCGAACGATGACTTATGAAGCCAATAAGAAGGTCTACACAACCTCAAACGAGAACATCGTAGACATTTTCGCCAAGCGATTGGGTGGGCACAGTTCGTTTCATCCGGGGCAGGGAAGAACAGTCATAAACGGCGTCGATCAGGCAATAGGCAAGCAAGAAACCGTCTATTACAACCCATCTCATCCGTCTGATGCTGTCGTAAATAAAGGATGGAGCGATGCTGTCGTGCTCTATTTGATTTGCACGGCCATTCCAATTTTGATCAGGTTTTTCGTGGCGATGGCTTCTGGCGCAAGCGTTTCGAGCAGCGATTAGCAGTCCCCTCTAAATCCTTCGATGCACCCAACCGCCAGTCTGGAATCGCACCGACATTGCAATTGCCGAAATCGTCGCAGAAGCTGCCATCGATATCCAGGCACCGCTCGCGCCCATGCCCAAACCCACAACCAGCATCCAAGCCAGCGGCAATCGGATTATCCAATAGCACACAATCGAAATCCACATCGTTATTTTGGTGTCGCCAGCTCCTTGCAGAGCACCGCTGATTACAGCATTTATCCCTTGAAAAACGGCACCAATTGCATTTATCTGAAGAAAACTCGTAGTGGCCTCAATGGTGGCAAGGTCATCTGCGCACATCATCTCTGCTAACTGGCGAGCAAAGATAAATTCGCCGACGCATACGGTTCCCATCATCAACACTGCTATGCCGCACACTGCCCAACCTGCACGAAAAGCTCTGTCAACTTTACCCGCACCGAGGTTTTGCCCGACAATCGAACTCACAGCTATACTCAATGCGAGTTCCGGCATGAACAATAGCGCTTCGACACGCATACCAATTGTCCACGCAGCCAATGCAGCAGTTGGATTCGCAACCTTCGAAAGTATGAAAAACAACCCGAATACGCTGAAAGCCCAGCTCAAACGCTGCAACGCGGCTGGCACTCCAATGTTGATTATGCGCTTGAGAAACGAAGCGGAGAGGGGCAGCAGCTGATTCAAGCTGCCTTTCAATTGCGATCGACGCACAAAAATGATGGCAGCAACAGCAGCAACCAATGCGCCGGCGACCGCGGACGCAGCTATGCCTCGCACACCCAAACCCGGGACCGGCCATCCATAGACAACCGTCAAATAGTCACCCGCTATATTGATAGCCACTTCGATGCAAATGATGATCAGAGGAATGCGCGCGTTTCCTATTGCTCTAAATGCAGCATTGGCAATACACACTAAACTGAATGGCACCAAATACAGTGCGTACACTGTCAGGTAAAAATCACTCTGCTTATTCACATCAGCAGCCTCGCTGAACAGCGGAATAATCCAGTGCGCTGTCAGAATCGCTGTAACCGACAACGCGACTCCAATAAGGATCGAGAGCGAAAGAGATTGCGCCGTTGCGAAATCTGACTCGGCAACATCCTTCGCACCGTAAGCCCGCGAAACGATGGCAGTGGTCCCGACTCCTACGGACATCAGAAACACCTGGAACATAAATATAATCTGCTCCGCGACACCGACAGCAGCCTGCGAAGCGGCACCCAGCAGCCCAGCAACTTGCACATTCACGAGCGCGACTATCGAGCTGGCAACGGTCGCCACCAATAGCGGCCAGGACATAACCCAAATAGATTTCCACAAGCTGCCAGAGACGAGCGGCGCATCGTCAGAAAGCGGCAATTCATTTGAATGCGTCGAGGATTGGTTGGAACTCTCTTCCACTGTTAGTGTCGGTTACCTTATTCCTGTTGGTGCAAAACGCTGGTCAATCGCTCTCCTGCTTTGTAAACGAGAGTGGGTGGCGAGCTTCGCACTGAACTCCCATTTGCTTTACTTCTCGCTTTGTCTTGATTAATAACGACGCAATCGTTCGGCTTGCAACTTTTCGCCGTCTTTCGTCACGGCGTAATAACGTACTTCAACAGGAAGCAAACCAAATAACCTACCCCGCTGGCGGTATTGAGTTTTCTCATTTAAACGATAACCAATGCATTCATCAATCACGATCGTTAATGGATGAAACTCCAGAAGTCCAATAACTATTCCCAAGAAGAAGCAAACTATGGTGGTCAAAAAACAAATGCGAGTCCAGCCTTTACCACTGCCGTGCATCGTTGCTTCTAAGCCTGTGGAACTACTCATTTGATTATCAAGCAGAGCAATTCAATCGTCAATTAGACACTTGCATAACTTTCCTCGGACTATACCGTTAGAATGAAGATAAGACCCCATACTCAGCCGATTCATTCGAATTCTGGATGTCTCAAAACTCGGCTCATAACTGTCAAACAAGAAGTCCAATTGCCAGCTTTGCCTTACGGGCGCGAGAGACGACCGAAATGGAGTATCGCTAAGCACATGAAACGATGTCGAATTCAATGGACACCCTTACTTGTCTTTTCCTTTGCCATCTTTGCGTCTGTCATTTTCGGAGAAGGTGCGCCTGCCTTGAGAGCTTCTGAAAAAGTAAAGCCTGGCATGGATAGCACCTGGCAGAATCTCATGGAGGCCGGCGAGGCTTCGTTTAGGCTTGGAAATTTCGACGATGCGGAAAATCTATTTGCGATGGCTGCCTGCAGCGAACAAAACGCTAACGCAAACGAACTTTTGATCGCTACAAGTTTAATGCGCGAAGCGGATGCCTGCTGTAAAGAAGAGCGGTTTGCAACCGCTGATCGGCTTTACAAAAGAGCTTTGGAAATTCGAGAAAGGAAACTAGGGACAGATCATACAGATGTTGTTCAAGTACTATCGAAGCAAGCTTGGTTAGAAGAAAGACACCGCAATTACCTCATGGAAGAGGAGATTTACAGACGAATTCTAAAGATTGAGCAGAAAAAGTTCGGCGCTGAAAGTCCATCAGTCGCGATCACGATGAAAAATATTGCACATTGTATATATGAGAGAGCGTTTGATCTCGATCCTAAACCAGCCGAGCCGCGCAAAAATCCCGCGTTTGTTGATGCTGAAAACCTGTTGGAAAAAGCTTTAGCTATCTGCGAAAAATCAGAGGGCACGAACAGTAAAACTGCAACTCAAATCCTTGACGAGCAGAGTCACATGTACTGGATGTACGACTATTTCTCGAAAGGCGAACAATGTTTGCGACGTGCTCTCGCAATCAGAGATACGTATTTGGCTCCAGACGACCCTTTGCTAGAGTCAAACTTAAGAGGACTGATTGGAATAAAAGCTAGACAAAACACGGAAGATAGGGTCCTGTTCAAACGCGTACTCGCAATTTGGAAAAAAAATCCCACGGCACTACAAACTCCACCAAGCCGAACGAACCAGGTTATATGCCTAAATAACCGAGGTGTTTTATGCTTGAACATGGGCGAATATCAAATGGCGGAAGAATACTTCCTCAAAGCACTTCAAATCGATCCAAACTACAAGCTGTGTTCCGAAAACTTGAATATAGTGAGAATGAACATGAAGTCGAAAGAAAGTGACAATACACGCAGTCTCCTCCAGCACAACACGACTCGGGATTAGCGCATACTTCATGCGAGGCATAGCAGAGAAGCGACACTTTGATCTGATGAAACGGCTAGGCATAGAAAGACCATTGTAGGGCAAACAAGGTATGAAGATTCTTCCTTCGGCAAGACTTATAGTCGTGATCGCATGTTCACTGGTTTTTACGGCGCATTTATTGCAAACAGAGGTATCTGCAAAGCAACAAAAGGAAGCGGCCAGCACGCATCGCCTCAGAGTAAAAATTGATACGCAGGATATCAACAGTGTTCATGGTGCGGAACTAAGAAAACAGATTGGCAAACGGGTTTCGATTAGCGGAAAGCTGACTCCTCGAAGAACCCCTAGATTTGGCATTCAAGACGAAAAGACAAAAATGGTTATTGCATTTAAGTCGCTGCCGGTTCCGCAGAACAGCGAACTGATTCTTCGTTACGCGGTAAAACGCGATAGAAAAAATCCAGATGCAATCTCTATTTCAGTTGAAACTATCGGCGGAGGTGCGAAATCAGACGAACACTCTGAAATCAGAGAACAAAGGTTGCATAAATTGCTCATTCCAATTAAGGAAGGCGACGTTATAACGGCCACGGGGACGCTTTGTCATCTGAAAGTCATTTCAACTGGCGACTATGAGCTGTTCCCACAAATTCCGGAAAGTCACTTCTTCTTTTCCGTTGACAATCTTGATGTAAAACCAAGCCAGGAAAAACAGTAAAAATTCCCTCCTAATTTCTGTACTCCTGCAGTGAGGCACTTATGAGACATTTTTGCTGTTGTAATTAGTAGGTACATGATGTTCAGATATAGAAATTTTCGCTCGTCTTCTCCACGTTTTCGCCGCGTGATGAAATTTGCCGTCCTTGCTCTTGCCTTCGGAATCAGTACAACTAGCTCGCCAGCGCAGTCGCTAAAAGCCGATGCGCCGACACCCCTGAAGCCGGGTATAAATCGAGGACTGGTAGATGCCCTCGTTGGACCTCATTACTGGACTTATACAGCCCAGCCTGGCGCCAGCAAGGTTCACGTCACCTTCAGCGCAATGGGCATTTATGGAACTGCGCCAAAGACGGCAGTTACATTCACGATGTCCGATGCTGCCAATACTTGGCACACAAGTAAAGTACTGATGTCGCAAGGCACGCCGGTCGACACGACGTTTGAAGGCGCTCCTAAGGCACAAACTAAAATCGTGATTAGCGTGGTACCTCCGACTAATGCAATGCTTCGAGTGGGTGGCAACTATGAAATCGAGGTTACAGGTGCTGTTTCCTTTGATCAAACCGGCTCTTCTGCTTCGCCCATCGCAGGAATGTATAAACAACTAGCAGGCTACACAAAGCCGCTTGGAGATTGCAAGTTCACCGCGGACGGTAAGATTGTCACCACCAATGGTGCTTCCGGCGATTGGAAACTGTTTGACGAAAACGCTCAAATATATGTGGTCAACATCGATGGGGAAGAAAGGCACTCTCTAAAATACGTACCCGGTCGCGGTTTGTTGGACAACGACATCATCGTCTACCAGCTGCTGAAATAGATCTCGAGCCGCTACTAGGTTCAAAACTCATCTCTTTTTCGTCAGACTTACGGAGAGAATAAGTGTCCGCGCAATCGACTGACAGTTTAAATTCTTTGGTATTTTGCTTATTTGCCCGAAGCGCCGCAGAAATACATTGCGTGTAGAGTTTTTGGGCTTCTATTTTTGTCCCAGCGTCGCACATTATGCTCAACCAACCAGAAAGATACCAGCTCGGCTGCGAATAGCATTTTGGAACCATACCACAACCAGTCTGCTGCAATTGGTTTGGTCTGGGAGGTGTTGGCGGCGTAGGTTCTTCGAAATCCATTCTAGAAAAAATCAATGGACCGACGTCGATTGCAGCGGTGTAAGCGCCGGCTCTAACAACATCCTGTAAAAGCTTCGCGCATCGAAATTCTTCGCTACTCTTCGTAAGGAAAGTAGAGTATTTTTTGAATGCAGGGGATAGCTCCGAATATTGCTGCTCGCTTATGTATAGCTCCATAAGCATGCGCAATACAGTTCCTGGTCGGTACTCGCCCTGAACACCTTCCAAATTCAACTGCAACACTTTTAGGTATTCGGCACTCTCATCTCCCTTTTGATTTTCGTCACCAAAAACTCGGGCAAGATGTTCGTGCGCAATCACCGCCAGTTTAGACTTAGGATCTAACTTCTCGAATAATTCTACTGACTTTTTAGTGACATCTAAAACGCATTTGTTGCGACGCGAGTCTGAAGTCACCTGTTCCCAACTGCCACAAAAATTTCGTTCGATGCAACGTAATCTATTTGCAAGGTCCTTATCTACTTCAATCCCAGGCTTGTCACATAATCCCAGAACAGTGTAAACAAGCGGAATTGCATTGATTTCTCTATCAGTATGCAACATCACAGATGGATACGTAGCCAGGAGTGTAAGAACTTTATTTTGCTCTTCAATCGAAAACCTTTGCACTCTACTGTTCACATCTGAGAGAACCGCTCCGAAATTTGTAGCTTGCCCACGATCTAACTGATCCGCGTACCGAAGGAGCCACCAAATGACGACAGCAGAATTCGGACCTTCAATATTACTGTGTTTGTAAGCACCATAAATGTACATGCGATTGTCGAAGTACGTTGTTTCATAAGCTTTTGCGTTTTCGAAACCGGGATAAATCTTGGAGTCTAAATCAAGCTTTGACCGTCTCTTCTCTTTCCGAAAATTTTCCCAAGTGCATTCGCGGGATTCATCGCCCATATGATAGTCTTCCCAAATGACCTTCGCATTTGAATTTTGAGCGTCGCAATGTGATGGGGTGCAGAGAAATAGGCACATACAAACTGCACAAGTCCAAAACAATCGATGGACTGAGCTGCGCGTCAGCGGCGCCGGGGTGTTCTTATCGCCACTTCGGGTTGAGAAAAGAAACGCTATGAAATGCGAACCGAAAGCTTTAGCTAGTTTGAAATCCGACAAGAGTTCCCTCTAAAAAAGCGATATAGGTTTCGTCCAGCACCTCTCCAAAGAGTTGCCACGCTTCCGCTTCAGTCTCGCCGACGCCGATGACTCTTTCGAATAGGGGCGATTGCACAACAAAAACTGATTCACTGCTTTTGTATTGACATAACGCTGTCTTCGCAATCGCTTTCTTGTTCATAGTTAAATAAATTCGGGGTCAAACTTCATCGTACCAACCGGCATAGATCCTGTCCATGTTTCAACAAACATTCCATGTGCCGAACGGGCTAAAAGCAGGTCAGATAAAGCATTGAAATAATATGACATTACAGTTCTTGACTCTTCCCTTGACCAATCTAGCCGACCGGTCTAATATGTTCCGAACAAACCAGCGGAAAGCAGGAGACAAATCATCTAATGGGAAAACTTGAAGGCAAAGTTGCGGTCATCACCGGCGCGACGTCGGGAATGGCGCTCGCGACAGCAAAATTATTTGTAGAAGAAGGCGCATACGTATACATCACCGGTCGCAGACAAGGACATCTCGACGAAGCGGTCAAAGCAATTGGCAAGAACGTCAAGGGTATCCAGGGAGACGCAGCAAATCTCGCAGATTTAGACAAACTATTCGAGACAGTCAAAGCCGAGAAAGGATCAATCGACGTGCTGTTCGCCAGTGCAGGGCAAGGCGAATTTCAACAGTTGGGCAGCATCACCGAAGAGCACTATGACAAGATTTTCGATCTCAACGTGAAAGGCACACTATTCACAGTTCAGAAGGCGCTTCCGCTCTTGAAAGATGGTGCCTCCATCATCATCAACGGGTCTGTCGCAAACCGCAAAGGCATTCCGAATTTCAGCGTTTACAACGCAAGCAAAGCAGCGTTGCGTTCGTTTGTTCGCACATGGACGAATGATTTGAAAGAACGCAAAATCCGCGTTAATTTGCTCAGCCCAGGTCCAATCGATACCGCTGCCTTGGAAGGCATTAGCGATGAGATGCGGCAAGCGTTTATCAGTCAAGTTCCAATGGGCCGCATTGGCAAATCAGAAGAAATTGCAACTGCAGTTCTCTTTCTGGCTTCGAGCGATTCAAGCTACGTGACCGGAATTGATCTCTGCGTCGACGGTGGATTCGCGCAAGTCTAAGTTCAGTACACAAGCAAGTAATCAAAAGAAACGACCGCTACTCGACTCACCGTCATCGGTCGTTTCTTCCTTTTGAAACTCAACTGCATTAAGATAACGAACTATGAAACGAAGCGGAATGCGCAACTGAGCCAAAAACCTCATTGCTTCGACACTCAAACTTGGAAATGTTCCGTATGACATCAAATCGATGTGCGCAACAATCTCAATCTCGCATCCTTCTTCAAGTAATCTATGTATATCTGGCGTCTTTCCATGCAAATGCTCGCAAAGCCAGCGGAGATGTTCTTCAAATGAATTACAGTCCAAATACTCACTAGTATCAGCATGCCACATGGTTCTGTCCGACTTTATGTGATACTTTTCGTTTCGGAAAATTGTGTCACCGACTCGTTTAACGTCATCTGGCTCCAGTTCGAAAATATCACTGATCTGATCTGGATCCATAGTGTCATGACAAACGCTTAGTGAGAGCCACACCTCATCTGCGTTACGCTTATCATCCATTTCTCGCGCTTCTTTCTGAAGTTCAGGAGTTGACCATAAACAACCTGTATCGAGAGGACCTATCGCATCTTCATATCTCACTATTCTCACCTCTCATATTGAATACAAACGTTTCTTATGAAACTTCAAGAATCTGGACAGTGTAAGATTAGTTAGCCGAGCGCAGCCTATACAGCAGTAAAACGCCACCTTCCGCGTTTTTGGTCATTTTTTGTAGTCAATTGAATTTCGCTTCGGTTTATTCTCCTAGCGTAACAGGAGAGCTGCAAAAATAACCAAGCAGATACTCTATAATCGAGACCAATTCAGAAAAGTAACCATTGGGTGCCCAAATGAACGCTTCGTTTATGTACTGGACTGTTAGTGGTGGCGGTGGACATGATTTGCTGTCACTCATTCCCTACCTGCTCCGCTTGCACGAAATATCAGGTTCGCAAGACGTCCTGGAAATAGATGTAACCGTGAGATTTCGAGCTACAGAAGTGCCTGACATTCCGGGGTTTCAACCATCATTTCTGGACGACTATAACAACACGCTACCTAGCAAACCAAAGTGTTCGTTCTACAAAACGACCAAGAAGCTAAAGATCGAGTATGTAAGCAAGTTTTTCCCATTCAGCTCCCCAAAACAGTTTGCCAGCACCATCGGATTAGTTCCGGATGAAAACAAAGGTTGTCAAAAACTGGAGCAGTTTGTGCGCGAATTTCGAGACGTCTTTTCTTCGTTGACGACTGAGATCGAGAGGACAACTGACTTTAAGCCAAATTCAATTCTGGTTTCAATCGACGAATTGCTTTCAAATTTCCCAAAGACAGATGAACAGCTAATTAAGGCACAGGAAAAACAGCGCGAATTACCTCACGAAGACCTTGAGGAATCCTTTGAACCTTACGTCTCCAAAACACTGCCCAAGGTTATCCCCGTTAATTACTATCCCGATTACGGATACTCAAAATTTATTGGAACCTATGGAGAGAAGACTTCGTTATTTGGCAAACGCAATCAGTTTTGGGCGCGTGTAGCAGCTGAATTTAGCAATGAAAAAACTGATGAATCATGGGAGCAGCGAAAACACTGGTACGCGATTTTGCACACGTTTGATTCAAAAGGGAATCATCTAGAGACCAAAGCAGAAAGAATTGGCGCAACAGCAGATGGCGAGCGCGAAGTTTTGGATAGAGCGGAGAAGGTAATGATGTCGTACATCGAGAGCCTTGACTCAGTCAAATATGGAAACATCGCGATTAAACTGTTCGATGTCATCGTCGATGGACACAAATTTGGCATGTTAGACAGTTCAACCGAGGAGTATGGAGATCAAACCTCGATGGAGCCAGGAGATCTGGTCTTCTACCCTCCATGGACCGGCGATTATGATACATAATTCGAAAAAAGCGCATTAAAGAAAACGACCGCTACTCAAAAAAGAGGCAGCGGTCGTTTGTCGGATTAACTGGCTTACTACTGTGTATTGCTTCCGGGTTTTAGAGCAATGCCCATTGTGGACAACTTCTTCTTCAATTCCGGCATTGCTGCACGTGCAGCAGCAATACCTGCTTCTATGCCGGTTTGCCCATCGGATTTTTTGAAAGATACAAGGCTGATGCCGGTAGTATCAGGATGAATGTACACGTCCGCAGTTTTTGAATTATGGCTATCAAAAGTAGCCAACTGAATTTTTAGCGCTTGCCGCGCCATCGAACCCAAACCTCGAAACTTATCCAGCGGCATGTCCTTTAGCTTTTCATCGATATCAACGGCGATGACAAAATCAGCGCCCATCTCGCGCGCGTGATTTACCGGTACGTTGTTGATCAATCCGCCATCACAATAGAGGCGCGGACCGATCTGAACAGGTTTCTTCAACCCCGGCACAGCAGTACTTGCAGCCATTGCTACTGCAATATCGCCAGAGGTGAGCCTACAGCTCTCGCCCGTTACAACATCAGTGACAACCGCACCATAAGGCATCTTTAGCTGCTCGATGTTTTTATCGCTAAGGGTTTTTCTGACATACCCTTTGAACTTCCAGCCTCGATAAAGCCCGTCATAAGGCTTGTATCCAACGACTCGCAGCATAAGTTCGAGCGGTTCGGTCGCCACTCTGACATAAGGAAGCGGAGTGAATTCTTTGGTGAACCTATCATTTATGAATAGTTGTTCAATTTGATTGATGGGCGTTCCAGCGGCATAGTATCCACCCACGACAGAGCCAATACTGGTGCCAACAACCAAATCAATCGGAATATTTTCTTCCTTCAATACTTTCAGAACACCAACGTGAGCAGCACCACGCGAACCACCACCACCGAGAGCCAAACCGATGCGAGGTCTGCCCAACGGCTTTGCCGCCGAGGACGTCTCAGTTTTAGTAGTGACAGTAACTGGCTCAGATGAAGTCGCGCCTTCAGAGTCGCGGTCTACTTCAGCCGTTTGTCCAAATGCTGGCGGAACGGTGAAAATTCCTGCCAGTAGAAGAGGTAGGATTATCGCCAATCTTTTGCCCATGACAACCACCCGATAAGGTAAACGCTGCAATGCTAAACCGATTTGCCCGCTCGAACCAGTCCATTCCTATAACCTTTTGGATACAACCAGCGCGCGCAATTGCGGACAAGTTTGTACGATTTAGCGAAGAGAAGGGCGATAGAAATAACGACCGCCACTCGTTGCGGAGAAGCGGTCGTCATTTAATTAGCGGTACTGCCTGAAACTATTACACCAACTGGAACATCGAATTGATCATAGAGAATGTCTTATCGTACTCATCTGTGGTTACGCAGTCGCGGAAGCTTCTGACGCGCTCTACCAAAACTTCGCCGTTTGGAGCATCATTGTTTTTCAACAACTCAATTACTTCTTCAACATATTCGTTGAGCGGCATGGCACGAGGATCTTCGGCTTGCTGCTTTCCACCAAATTCTGTTTGAACGTAAGGAGGAGCGAGTTCCAGAATTTCAACAACACCTTCCAACTGACTGCGAATTGATTGAAGCCACGAATGCAAAAATGCTTTCGTCGCGCTATAAGTTGGTGCAGCTATTAGCGGAACAAACGCGAGCCCAGACGTCGTGGTGATAACAGTTACATTCTTCTGTTTCTTGAGAAGCGGCAACAATTCTGCAGTCAACTGAATGACACTAGTTATGTTGGTTTGAATGATGGAACTGACGTCATCTATATTCACATCGCCTTTTTTCCAGTTTTCAATTTTCGTAATGCCGGCGTTGTTGATCAAGCAGTTCAAGTCCGGATATTTCTTCGCGACCGTTTCTGCGAATTTGGTAACCGCCGCCGTATCCTGAACATCCAACTGAATGCCTTCCATGCCAGGATTCGCTGCGGTGATTTCATCCAATAATGCTTGTCGGCGCCCAGCGATGATTACTTTATTGCCGAGTTTATGAAAAGCCTCCGCCAGCCCGCGGCCAATTCCGCTAGTCCCGCCAGTAATAAGGATGGTATTGCCCTGTATTTTCATTGATTTTCTCCAGTTTGCTCGAAAAATTGCCGGACTGGACGCATTTCCCGTCCGGACCTTCTTTCAACTTACATATTTTGTTATTTGTAAGCATACCATGGCAATCTTACATAATCCACTTTTTGTAAGTTAAAATGAGAGTGAATTATGCCCAAGACCGGATTAACCCAAGAACAAATAAGAGAGCGCGCCATCGAGCACACCATTGCCCGTATGCGGAAGTTTGGCCATGAAAAGGTACGCCTTAGCGACATCGCCAAGGACATGGGCATCACTCACGCCGCCCTCTACAGTCACTTTGCCGATAAAGCAGCTCTATTCGACGCGGTAAGCGAGCGTTTCGTCTGTGATTTGGATGCCCAGCTCGAACAAGTCTGCGAAGACAAAACTATAAAAAATGCACTGAACCGCATCACGAAATGGTTTCTCGTACTACACCGCGCAAAGAAAGAAAAGGTGCAGAACGACCCGGAAATTTACCGCGCGTTCAATTTCTGTTCGCAAATTGAAAAGGAATTCGTCAAACGCCACATTGCGCTCATGAATACGCAAATGACCATGCTTGTTCAGCGCGCTATTGACGATGGTTTGATAAAAGGAAACGCGTCGACAATCGCTTTGATGTTACTCACAGCGACAATTGATTTCCACCATCCTCTTATGGTGGCACAACGCACCGGCGAAAATAGAGAACAACTTCTGGAGCAAATTCTTTCTTCGATATATAAAGGTTTAAAATAGTTCGAGATCCGAAAACTCAAGGAATCCTAATGAAACCAGAAAACATTGAAGTTGCGGAAGAATGTGCAGAAGGGTCACTCAAAGGGGTGCTCACATTTCCCGAAGTGCTGAAGAAATTGTCGGAAGCAGGCGTCGAACGATATCACGCCGATTATAGCCGTCAAGAAATTACTTATTACTGGGCAGATGGCACGTCTCATGTGGTTTCGAGTCCGCACGCTCAACACAACACCGCTGTGAACTTCTCGGCGATGGCTGTTGCGGATGCAGTCAGACAAAGCCAAAGTGGTGAACATACTTATGTAGACTTTGTTAGAAAGACAATGGAAGCTGGTTGTGTCGGCTACTTCGTGCAGATTACCGGCGGTCAGGTCATTTATTTTGGGCGAAACGGTGACAGCCACACCGAGCATTTTCCAGCACTAGTGGTTCTTTGATTCAACAGGCTTGCAACAGAGAATTCGCTACTTGCACACACTCAAAAAAAACTCTGTGAATCCACAACCTGCAGTTGTGTAAAACCGCATCAGTTCAGGTAAAGATTGCTCTACAAAAGCACTCACATTGTTAACTGCCAAGTATCTTGTGAATAAGAGAGCAAGTGGCACTTATGGGCGCTCGCGCCTCCGGAACAAAAATTTCGGTAAATAGTCAGTAAATAGTATTGCCCAAAAATGGCTCGGCATTGCGTGTTTTAGCGCATACTCCGGCATTAGTTAGCGAAACTGCGGTATTCAAACCGCCGATTTCGGCTGCTTTTTATTACTTTGCGCGCACATTACATACGTGCGTCTGGCGTTGTTGCGGTTAATTAGTTTCAAGCGGTGCCCCACATTTGGTATCACCTCAGGAAACAGTTTTTAAAAGGAGAATTAATGGAATCACGGTGGCTTAGGTTCGTTTCACTTATTCTTCTATTAAATATCTCGTTTTCACTCCCTTGTTACTCTGCAACGACAAAACATAAAACTACTGCAAAACAACAGCATAAGCAGTCAAAGAGCACAAGAAAAACTGTAACTAGACGGAAGACAGTCACCCGTGCGACGCGAACACTTGTGGCAAACATTTGGTCAACACCTATCAATACAGCACCGTACTCGGCTGCTGTAAGAAATCGCATCAACGCAAAATTTAAAGTTGGCACCGCCGCTCGCTTCTCACCGGAAGATATGGTGCGTGCAAGGGTGTTTGTCCACTATCCTTTAAAAGGCGGAATACGGAAGCGCACAGGGGGCGTTCGTTACCTCGTATTGCACTCTACTGAGACCGGACGTCCAGCCGATGCAAGAACCATCGTGCGAAGCTGGAATAATATCGGACCCCGCCATCCTGGTGCACAGTACATCGTTGATAGAGATGGCACCATTCTGCAAACCGCGGATCCAGCCTATGCTACTGTCCACGTCAACGATAGAACAGCGCTAGGTGGCGTCAACAACGACAACAGTATCGGCATCGAGATTGTACGCACAGGCAAGCAAAAGTACACGCAAAAGCAACTCAATTCTTTGGTTGCTCTGGTAGGCTACGTCAAGGAGCGTTTCAACATAACAAGGATTTGCGGGCACGGCGAAGTTCAGCCCAGCGATCGGACCGACCCTGTTGCTTTTGACTGGAGCCGGTTCGCCAGAAATTTGGCTTCGCTCCAACAGAATCAGAGCGAGACTCAAACCGCATACAGTCGCCTGCGGGATGGTTCAGACGGCTAGCCGGTCGCTTTCCATGAATGCATACGCCTCTCCGCCTTTCAGGGGCGGCAGGCGTATTGTCATTTTTGTGTCATAGTCGTGACGGAAAGTAACCGGTGGAAGCCTTCCGCTTCCGCTTACCCAGCCAATCAGCCATAGGCTGATGGGATTGGGCAACGCTCTTCCGATTCACTTACTAGACCACACGCAATCAAGCCGTTAAAAGGTTGCGTTGAGCTGGTCGTTTCTCAAAGTTTCTAAAGCGAGCAAACGCCCGCTGAGCCTGCTTTGACTACTGGAGGTTCGACATGCACAGGCCCAATGATTCCACATCCGGACGCCACCAGCCGATGGAAGGAGCTAGCGAGTGGGGTTCGTATGCAGCGCAAGATGCGTGGAGACCAGACAGCTACACAAACCGTGGATTCAGAAGAGACTCTAGAGACAACGATGACATGGAGCAGGAGCTGAATGCCGGGCTAAACTTCAATATCTATGACCACAACGATCAACGGCACCAAAACCGCGCCGTAGACGAATTGCATTCTGGAGAAAACCGCCTCGACAGAGCAGGTAATGAAGTTCAGCGCGCACTGCGTGCCCTTCGCAACGGCGACTCCGAAGGCGCAGCAAGTTATCTGCGCGACTCTCTGAGAGACATCAGAGGAGGCGTTGAGGACCTTAGAGATGGATTGAGACACAATCCTAATGACTCCCGACAAGATCGACACGGGGAGCGCAATGTCAGAGAAGGGTTGGACGAAATTTCAGACAGCCGCCACCACTTATCGAAGGCATTTCACCTCATACGCAACGGTAGAGAAGATGAGGCGATGCAGCTCCTCCGCAAAGGACGCAGAGAGCTGAATAACGGTCGCGACGATGTTGATTATGGTGTCGATAATATCGAAGACGCCAGCAGACGTGGAAGACACGGAGGACACAGACAACCGGGAGCGCAAAAGCCGGGATGCGAGCAACCAGAAGTACCAACTCCTCCATGTGAAACACCAGAGGAGCCGAAGAATCCGTGCGAGCCTAAACCGCCTTGTGAAACGCCGGAAGAGCCCGAAACTCCTTGCGAGCCAGAACCACCCTGCGAAACTCCGGAGGAGCCAGAAACTCCATGCGAACCGGAGCCACCGTGTGAGCCCGAGTTCTATGACAAAGCCGAGCGCCATTTGATCTGGGGCGACCCCCATATCCAAGATGCGAAAGGCAATAACATAGAAGATCAAATCGAAGCTAACAAGAATGTGCTTTTAGTCAAAACATCAGATGGTGCTTCCATAACCGGACATACCACATCATTCGATAATCCAGAATTGCGCGCCAAAGAAGGACACGACATCACCGTCTTCGACAAAGAAGTTGTGAATCTTGGAGATGGGCAGCGGATCATGTTCCAAGCTGATGGAAAGGCATTCCGCGTAGACAACAACGGCAATTTGGGAGAAGCAGTCAAGGATGATGAAGTCATAAGCAGTCGTCATGACGCCAACGACAAAGTTACGTTTGACGCAGACACGAGATCGCTTAACTTCAATTTTGTCGGCGATGCTCAGAGCACCATATCTGGTGTGCTAACAGGCAATCTCGATAGTCGTGGCAACTATGTCAACTCTGAAGTTAAGCAGTCAACTGGATTATTCGGTGGATTTATGCCCGCATTAAAAGCGGACTTCACTGGTATTACCGTTGATTCAAAAACAGGTGCGGGAGCCTTTGACCCGACTCTTGACGGGCGTCAACGTACCAACGCTGATTTCTTCGTTGATTCGCTCTTTGACGAATAATTGTCACGATGGTAAAACTCAAGTAAGTGTCGCCCATAGGCTAATACAAACTTGAAATTCGCTCAGTTCAACAAATTCTGCAAATCACTTCCTTGCACAACATATGTTATGCAGTGGGGTGGATGCCACGTCTGGAAAGTCGCAGACAAAGTGTTTGCAATCGGCGCTTGGAGCGAAGAAGAAGAGGAAGCCTACACAATAAAAGTAAGTCCGTGGGCGTTCGAGGTTTTGCAAGAACAACCCGGACTCCGACCGGCACCATATTTGGCATCACGGGGACTTCTCTGGATCCAGCACTACGATAAGCCCGGATTCACAGACCAACAGCTCAAAGATTACATTCGCAAATCATATGATCTAGTTCTTGAGGGCGTTTCCAAAAAGAAACGCCGTGAACTAGGGTTACTTAAAGACTAGTTTATTGCCATTACTGAACAGTATGCATTTCCAATGCACCGACAATAATCATGTGCTCTCGTACCTTCAAGTCGAACTGACGAGGCGGTCTTGGAGCTGGCCCGAAAACTACTTTTCCTGCACGAGATAGGTCGAATGTACTTAAGTCACACGGACAAACTAGAGCCGGAGTGTTTAGTTTGTAGTGGCAACAACATTTATCGGCAGTAGATGCACATCCACAGTTGAATTCATCCGGATTTGGCACCCAGTTGAGGATGCAACTTCCTCTCGGACAAATCCTAGAATAAGCCACGATCTCATCATCAGCCAGCCTTATCATAAAAGCGGGTATCTCACGAATCTCCTGCTGCTCAGGGTTAAATTCCGTGATTTTCATGTGATACATAAAAGGAATACATGTCCACGGCACAGGAAAATCGCTACGTGAAAAAGCAATTTCCTCTTCGTTAGCAGGCATATCCGCCGGGTCAAAGAATCCACCAGGCTTCATTGTCGGTTTTAGATAACGCATGATCGGCGACGCCGTTAATCCAAGTGGCAGGATTAGGGGGGCTGAAGCCAAGATTTTGAGGAATTGTCGCCTTGTCTGGTCCATGCCGGCAACCTCTCAATCGCTCTAGAACCATCATAGACCTACTTCGGCTAACAGCCTAGTACCTACCTGCTAGCTATCGTCTGAGCGCCGGTGCATTTGCCCTTGGTACGCGCACCATGACTGCCGCCGGGACAATTTCCACCGTGCACGGCGTTTTTCCACAGGGCTCGCCATCGACCATAACCTCTGCCTCAAACTTCAATTTGGGAACATGCGTTTTACCCGACAAAATGTCTCGCGTTTTGCGTGCAAATCGATGAAGAGGAGAACGACTAACTTGCTTCGGTATCATTTCAATTTCGACAGTTCTTACCTTGCGCAAAACATAAGGCACGTTTCCTGAGTCCTGATTGAGAATAAACCATCTGAAGAAACGCACAAGAATCCGCCAATAGTCAGCAACACTGCGCGGGTTCATCACCAGCAAATCTAAGACTCCATCAGACAGATGTTCTATCCCCTCAGCTCCGATGCCCATCTCCGAACTATTAGTAATGAAAATGCCGGAAGCTTCTACATCAAGTTTCTCTTTTCCATCAATGGTAAGTTCGTATCTCAGAGGACGATGAGTAACGCTTTTCAGCAGTGGCCATCCGTAAGCCAGAAGGCGAAAAGTAGTTTTATACTCTTTGACTGGTTTTGTTATTGCGTCTGCAATAGGGCCGGTACCGGCATCAATAGTGAACCAAGCTCCATTCACCTTGCCGAGATCGAGGCTAATGGTATCGCCGTGCATAATCGTGTCCATGGCACGCTCCAGTGGGTCTTCGCCGTGTCTTCCAGTGCACAGCTTCAAGGCACGTGCCAGAAGATTTCCCGTACCAAAAGGAATAATGCCCACCGGAATCTTCAATCCTGACTCAGCAACGGCACCAAGCACAAAGCCGACGGTGCCGTCGCCACCCACAGCCACTACAAGCTCGAACGGACCCATAACAGGCGCGAGCATTTCCGCACTGGTCATGTTAGGCGTTATCGGGCGAGCGTTTACGACATAGCCCTTCTCTTCCGCAAAATGTCGAACCATCGAGCCCAGTCGCCGGTCGAAATCGCCGACTGTTCCTGAAGCGGGGTTGTACACCACCAGCACCTGCTTGATTTTTGAGTCTGGGGTGTTACTTTCGGGCGTCATTGCGTAAGTTTTGAGAAAGCCGGATGAGTACCGATATGCGGATTTTGGTGATAGACGGCTATAGTAGATCGTGTTGGCATTTAGTGCCACTTTCCATTGGGTTTTTATGACTGACATCACGAAAAAACAAGGCGATGGCAAAGTCCCTATACGCAATTTTCACAAGGTAGAACCCTACCTTTATCGTGGTGGACAGCCTGTGAAAGAGGGTTTTATGGCACTCAAGGATTTGGGCGTCAAAACCGTTTTGTGCCTGCGCTGGGGAAAGAAAGTCATAGCGGCAGAAAAGGCCTCGGTTGAATCCCTCGGTATGACATTCATCTCAATGCCGCTCAACTATTGGAATTTACCGAAGCCGGAAACAATCGACAATTTTCTCGATCTTATCGACAATTCCGAGCATCATCCTCTTTATGTTCATTGCCTCCACGGCTCGGACCGAACTGGAATTTTGATCGCGATCTTTCGCATGTTTCGTCAGGGATGGTCATTCAACCAAGCCTACGATGAGATGCGCAAGTACGGCTTCCATAGATTTCGACTGCAAAACTTCAAATGGTGGCTGCGGAAATTTAGTCGTGCTGCCGGATACGAATGAGAGAAGTCACATAACCATGACATGCGAATATCTACTTTTGAGACGTGCCCCGGTGGTTTATACTGTGCAATCGGTTGTGATGCACTGACCGGATTTTACCAGTGAAACGCGCAAGCAAAGCCCTACTAAGATGGATTGCCACCCCTTTCGCGGGAATGGCAGGCTATGCGCTTGGATACATAGTGAGCGCAGCGCTACAAGGCGCGATTGCTTTCTTTACCTTTGTGCCATTCGTCACAAATATACTTTGGATAAGCGGAGCGGTCACAACATATTTATGCGCAAGCTGGGCAACTAGTCTTGCAGTCCGTTGCGCACCAGCACTTCACCAGAAGATTCGATGGATCGTACTTATCTCAATTTTTGTAATTCAGCTGCTGCAGCTATTCGCAATTCCAGCGGTACACGGCGCGCGACAGAATACATTCATGGCCGCTGCGATTGAAGGTTTTGTCGTTATATGTTGGCTAATGCTCAGAGCAAAGAAAAGACCGCTTTAGTTCGCTAAAACGTCGAGAGCAAAGCCCTGTTTGCCTTTCATGGCAGCAACCTTCGAGCAACATACTCGCCCTAATCTATTGGCACAAGCGGTCAAGACACCGCGACCAACCTTCCGATTCACCACCGAACTCCACCACAGCATTGACGACCGGCGCAGAGCCTGTATGTCGTCTGCGCTTCTACACTGCCGAGAGGATTTTGTAATGGGAAATGAAATCGCAAAACAAGAGCCAAAACCACAGCACACTTCAGGCGACAACCATGCTGAAGCTGGAGGTCTAGGCTCAACAGCTATGCCACAATTCGATTACCAGAGCCTGATGCAAGATGCGGGAAAGATTTTTAGCGGTGCAAAGGAACTCGGCGGAAGCGCCCGCGATTGGATCAATAATACTTTTCAAATTGTGGATCCTACGATGGGTCACGGTCACCAGGACGGCAGACAAAGTTCTGTATTTTCCGGTAAGGCAGCGCCGGGAGACGAAACAATAACGGTTGAACGTTCAAAACCTAGCCCTGAAAACCCCAACGGACAAGTGATCAGAATACTCGAAAAATCCAGTCAACCAAAGGTGATGGACGGCATCGATGTGCTACCAAATAACAGATCTAGTCAAAGACCAGCACCACCATATACAGCGGCTGAGACGCCTAATAGTGATGCAATTTCTACAGCAAATGAGACAATTGAACGACTTGCAGATGAAGGCGATGGACGCCTCATTCCGCACAACGCACCAATCTCAGCCGAAACGCAAGTCGCTATGCAGGCTCTAGTATCGGGCGACATGACACAGATTCAGTCAATGCTCAAAGAGATGGAGGGCGATTCCATTGGGAAGGAAAAACTCCAAGCCATGGCACGTGAATTGACTAGTATTCTTAGCACCACTGTTAATGTCATTGATAATAACGGACAGTACTCGCTCGACGTTCTAACAAACTTTCAAAACGCGACTAGCGGCGGATATCTAGGTGGTTTTAGTCCTGAAAAGGAATCGCACCTCACAATTTCGTCGTCAGGTGAGGTCACTGCTGAGCAAAGAAGCGGTAGCCTTGATCGATTTGGCATCTATGGGAAAGAGCGGGCGGCAGACCTCGCGCTAAACAGCGACACCGAAACAACCAGGCTGCAAGCTCTTGCCGTAAATGGACTTGCCGCTCAAGTTCAGATGGCAAAACAAATGTCGTCAATAGAAAAAACGGCAAACGGCATGACGCACTCACAAATGGAAAAAACAGTTCCGAAGGTTTTCAGAGACAAGGAAACTTTAGAACGTCTAGCCCCGACGACCGGTCCAAAATATGCACTGAGCGGAATATTGGCAAGACAATACAAACTCATCGCAGATGCGATAGCTGAAGACAATTTAGACAAGTAATCATTCAACACCATTACTTCGGTGGTAGAGAAGCCAGCTTATCCCAGCTGGCTTCTTTCATTGGACAGGCGGCAGCTTGCCGCCCAACGTCGGCAAGCCTCCGACACACCACTTAGAGACTACCACCACCAAAGTTTGAAACCTTTTAGCGGAAACGAAGGTTTGTTTGTTAAAGGCACAGATTGCGGTGCCTGTTTATTGATACCGGAAGGCCGTTGCGCAAGTTTTTCAGGCGCCATCATGGATTCTTTGTAGTTACGAACATAAAGGTTGGTGCCCACGGAAGAAGGTAGAGGTGAGCCATTTGCACGTTTCTTCTGTTGCATCAAATCTTTCAAGTTTTCCACAGACTTCTCGCGGGCAAGTGCACTTTCCGAACCGTCTTTAGGATTTGCTTTCAATGCTGCCAACTCGGTAGCGCTAGGTGGCTCAGGAACATCTGGGACAGAATTCTTTGAACCCGGCTTTAATGGCAATGCTTTCGGCTGCGACGATTTCTTACCTTCGGCGTCAATTCCAAATCGATCTAGACAGAGCTTGCAGTATTCACCAATGGTTCCACTCGGCTGAAGAGCATACGCAATTCGATACTCTCGAATTGCCGACTCTTTGTGCCTTAAATGCACCATGCAATTTGCATAGTAATAGTGCAACAGCGGGTTGTTAAACTCCGCTGGCAGCGCTGCGCCCAGATCGTTTGCTGCGTTTGCAAACTGGCGGCAACGGTATTGTCTGATTGCCTTATTGAGCAAACTATCCTTTGGTTCTTCAACTCGAGGTTCATCGTCGCCGCCACCATTGTTCACACCAAAGCTCTTGCCATTGTTCATGACAAAACCGCCACCATTGTTAACACCAGCAGTAGCAACGTTATTCGCTAGGTAATCGACACAATTTTGCTGATCTCTAGCGTCAACTTGAACAGATGACATACAAGCGAGAAAAATAATATGCGAAACAGTCAACACTAAGAACTTCGTTTTCATTGCCACCATCACTACTGCACAGGTCCAAAAATTTCATCCATGTAATCACTCGATCGGGAAGGCCAACCGGTGAAGATAACATCTGTCTTCCGCTTGATACTCAGAACACCAAGACACTGATTCCAACCGGTTCCGGGTTGCCAGGAAAGCGTGCCGGAAACAGCGGTTCTGTGAACATCTGCCGAATAACTTGGCCAATCTGGCTTAGGAGTCATCGGGATTTCGTAATGCCCTTCATTAATGGTGCTCCATGCTGTATTCGGTTTGTCGCGCTGCGTTGTTTCTTTCACGATCGTCTTCGACGAACCTTCAGGTGACGCGCTTTTGTTCAGCCAGCTCGGCAACTGTCCGGCAGTTCCAACTGAAACCTGCGCATTGGTATTATCAGGCGTACTGTACTTTGGAAAAATGTAATAGGTGACAGTATCCTCTCCGTTGTTTATGAGATGCTGACCTTTCAGCAAATTCTGCAGTTCGGCTTGTGTATAGCCAGGCTTAAACTCCTTCACTCGTTGCAGAATCGCAGTAATTGCAGCGGAATGATCGCCGGGCAAGGCATTGATCGCCTGCCACAGATTATCCGGCTGAAGCTCATTGCCTAGCGAAACATAACCACTCAACAAGCCCGAAGTCGCCAACCATTTGCTAGACGTGTATGGGTATGTGTAGCGCTTCTTCTCTAAATCGACACTTTTGAAGGGTTGAACAGTACCAGTATCGGAGTAATAAGTCATTTGCGGATAGGTGGTGACATGCCCGTGCCCATCGTCCAATCTGATTGTAGCGATGGAATTCAGAGTGATCGCTACAAACGAGTGAGGGATAGTCAATTCATAGCTGCGCATCGGATTTGCCACAGCAGAAGCAGCCGCAGCCAATTGAAGCTGCCCGGCAATCTGACCAGATTCCTTGAATGTATTTGGCAAGGTCATAGCCGTGCTATTCGGAACAGCTACATTCTTCCACTGGTCAAACGTACTATTTGACACCAAATGCGATGCTTCATTTGCGTGAAACGTGACGAAGCAGAAGTGTTTTCCGTTGGCTTCCGATGGGTTGTAGCCCTGCAAATAAGTCTGATTGTTCTTAGTATGCAGATTTGCATTTATCCCTGTCGGTATCGTCTGCGGATCATTGAGTTCGATATTGGACTCTTCACCACGGTAGAGCGCCGCCGAGTCCCACTCGTCTGTGGCACCGGAAGAGACAGAGCCGCCGTGTCCCAACAACTTCGCCGGTTTGCTCGAAACAAGCTTATTGAAATAAACTGCCAGATTTCCTTTTTTGGTCAGCAAGTCGTACAAATCATTGTTTACGGTCGACGCGTTTTGAAACGCATCAGTTGGAGAGTTGCCGCCACTTCCATAGCCCTGCTGGCTCATCGCCTGAGCATTGGCGTTAACCAAAAAACTCTTACCCCAGACTCTGTTGATATTTGCCAAACTTATCGTTTGCTGCGAATCCGTAACGTCGCTGTATCCATAACCTGATGATGACGCTTTCGGCTTCGTCTTCAATTCGAATACGCTTTTCGCGACATTGAGCGCACCGGCATCTACGGAGTTTTTCATCTCTTGCGAACTGCCTAGAAATACGCTCATGCGAAAACCAGTGACGATTGCAATTATGATCAGCAATGCGCACACCGCAACAATCGCAAATGCGCTACCTTTATTTGAGCGCGTCCGTTTTGCTTTTTGTTTGGCTACTGCATTTGCATGTGGTTTGGCTTCTGGTTTGGCTTCTGCATTGGCGTTTTCTTCTGCTTTTGCGTTTTTGAGCTTGCGTTGCATGAGTATGTACATACCTCAGCGCGGTACAGGGACGGAAACAATAGGCTGTTTTACATTGGCCGAAACTGTGACACGCTCGTATCCAGGAAACGGCACTGGCATTGACACGACCATCGAAGTAGTGAGCGAAACTTCTTGTGTTCCAGCGTCAAAAACCAAATTACTGAATTGTAGATTTGAGATGTTCGAAGGCAAGCGATACTGCTTAATTACATCCGAGCAAGCCTTTAGTGCATTAGCCTCATCGGGAAGGGTCGAACACAAACGTGCTAGTTGTTCGGCGAATTCCTCATTTGCATGTGCTGCGTGAAACATCACTGCAAGGTCCGCCGCAAACAATACCAGCGGCACAAAAACGATGCCGACGCCAACAATCGACTCTATTAGGGCGTTGCCCTTTCTTCTTCTATTTTTCATTTGCTCGATTCGCTAAATCACTCGTACAAGAAATTACTCGTTCAGAAAACGGTTGTTCTCAACCGGGCGACGCCCAACTACTGAAAACGTAATTGGACCGCCTAGTCCCGGAACACCATTAAAGAGAAAAATTGGAAGGGGAGGTCTGAAGGTGGTTGTGGTGGCAATATTGACGAACCAAAAGTTGACCGTTTGATTGCTACCGACTGGTTGCCATGGCACAGGGACATATTCTATTTTCGTCACCACTTTTTGATCGGTCGCCGACAATCCACCTAAGAGTGTGTGACGCCACGCATCAGGTATTCCGCTAATGACCGACCCGTTCATATCAATCGCTTTTGAGCGCGGCAGTTTCTGTGCCTCTCTCAATTGCAACTCGTTGAGATAGCGCGCAGAGCCATAGTCTATGCCAATGCAAACAGCGTCTACAATTGGAAATAGACCAAACATAAGCAACAGAAAAAGTCCTGGTGCAAATTCACTAATGGCGGTGCCTTTTCGAGAGCGCAACATAGTTTTGCCTCGTGGTGCGATGGATATATTTTCCATCATACTCAAACAGCGCACAGCGTCTAGGGTTTTGTCACATGAGAATTGTAAGGCAATTGTGGAGACGCTTACAATATGGGTTTCGCGCGCACAGCATGTATGACCACGCCAGCGCAAAATCGCTTGAACAGCAGTTTTCCAATGGCACGATTTGTAAGCGAACTATGGAATGCCTTTACAAATCCGCAGATTTTTAATTGTCGACCCGCATCGTAATCTTCAAAGTTTCTAGCTCATCCAATGTTTCTGGCGAATAGCTGTTTTAATATTTGGATGGTTCGCTAGCCTGACGCTATTCGGCTTTGGCTAGCGATACGCAGAAGAAATAGCGAAAATTCCGCTCCCATCCTACTGACCTTAAGGACCGGTCAAAGTCCTTGTTGTTCCTACCTTTATGGGTTTTGACCGAAAAAATCTCATTACCGGGTATAACAAACCCTGGAAGCCTAATTCTGTTGGTCTTTTGCCCTAATGCAACTCAATGGTCGTGACCAGTGGACAGAAAAGACTTAAGAACCTCCAAAGAGATAGAACTTGTTGAAAGTGAAGCGCATCAAGAAACCGCTCGTCACGTTGGCGCTGGGCCATCTCAAACGTTTGAAGAAAAACAAACACAGGACTCATCCCCGGATCTAACCATCGTCAACCACGACGTTCGCAGTGAAGATGTGCCTTATTCCGACCGCCACTTGGGAAAAGTAATCGGCGGACACTACGAAATTCTTTCCTTGATTGGATTGGGTGGAATGAGCACTGTCTACAGAGCTCGACATCAACTGCTAGACCGTGACGTTGCTGTGAAATTTTTGGCACTCGGCCGGCAATTCGACAGCAAAGCGCTGCAGCGGTTCCAAGAAGAAGCCAAAGCAGCGGTAGGACTACAACACACAAACATTTGCGGCACCAGAGAATTCGGAATAACTGAAGATGGTGTCCCTTTCCTGGTAATGGATTACATTGAGGGCACCAGTCTTGGTGACGTTCTTAGAGAAGAGCGCACTTTATCAGAACAAAAGGTGATAGAGATAATCCTCGGCGTATGCGCTGGTCTGAAGCACGCTCACGACAATAGAGTTATACACCGGGATATCAAACCCGCGAATATAATGCTGACCAAAAACAGGAATGGTGATAACGAAGTAAAGATCGTCGATTTCGGAATAGCGAAATTGATGCGCGATGATGATTTAGGTCCCAACTTGACGCAAACCGGCGAGGTGTTCGGCACACCAAAATACATGAGTCCCGAACAGTGTCACGGCAGCAAGGTAGATGCACGTGGAGATATCTACGCTTTAGGATGCATACTCTTTGAAATGCTTTCAGGTAATGCACCCTTTCACAACGAAAGCGCAATCCAGATTTTATTTGCACACGTAAATAGCGAGCCGCCCTCTCTTGGAACCAACGTTGGCAAAGACCTAAGAGCAGTCGTTGAGAAATGCTTGCAAAAGGATCCAACGTCAAGATATCAAAGTATGTCTGACTTAATGGCAGATCTGGAAGCAATCAAAGCGGGCAATAAACCACTGCACACAAATACGAAAACAGGGCAATATAAAATTCTTCTCGGCGCCATTCTGGCAATTTTTACTGTGTTTGTGGTGCTGATAATCTCTCTTTCGAGCCTGACAATTAACAGAAACAACGAAACCAAGCTAACAAATCAATGGGAGAAACTTCATTCGGATGCATTAAACTTGGGCCGCGAAAAAAAATTCGCAGAAGAGGAGATTCAGTTAGAACATTGCTTAGAAATTGCGCAAAAGAGTCGCAACGAAACATTGATTGGACTAACACTCCAAGAGCTCTCAAATGTAGAGGATGCGCTCGGAAAAACTGAAGAATCTGCAGGACACAAGAAGGCAATCGTTAACAAAATAAAAGTCGGCGGATTGAGTAAGTTCTTTCTATCAATATCGTTCGCCTTGATTGGTCTGGCTGGTTTAACTCTCTTGTTTTTCACTCTGCTATTTGGCCGAAACCGCAATACTACATTGAAAGCGCTTTTCACAAAACGCAAATAGTTTATGACTGCGAAACCACTGCTTATGAAATTTGCTCCAACGCGCACTGCTTCGCTTTCTTGTCGGGGCGCCAACGCAATAGTTTCGTACCATGACGAAAACGCCCCCCAGTGACGTGATCGTAGCGAACTTCAACTACCAGCTTAGGCTTTAGCGGCACCCATTCCGTGCTCCTTTCATTGCTCCAGCGACTAGGAGCACCAGGCACATTCTCAGTAAATGAAGCCTCGGCCTTTAGGCTTTCAAGTTTCTTAGTTAATTCCTTTTTTTCGCTTGACGAGAGCGATGAAGTAAAGCCGACATGGTGTAAACCACCTTCATCATCATAGAGACCAAGCAAGAGCGACCCAACTACTTTTGAATTAGTGCCATAACGAAAACCACCGACAACACAGTCCGCCGTGCGCATCCTTTTGACTTTAACCATCCCTTTGCGATTGCCGGTTTGATATGGCAGATCAACGTCTTTGGCAATAACACCGTCTATGATGGCGCCAGAGTTGCTTAGCCACTCATTCGCATCCGCAATGTCATAAGCAACTGGGCTTAGAGTTATCGTTTTATGATTCTTCAAATACTTGCCAGAGAATTTCTCTAATTTTTGACGTCTATCTCTCAAACTCAGCGACGTCAGGTTTTCTCCATCGTCCGAACTCAGAAGATCGAATACGATGTATGAGGCAGGAAATTCCACGGACAGCTTTCGGACACGACTCTCTGCCGGATGTATTCTCTGCAAAAGATCGTCAAACGAAAAAATGTTTCCGACAGGAATAACCAACTCGCCATCAAGCACAAATTTATCGGCCTTCAATTTCGAAAGAGAATCAACGACTTCAGGAAAATATCTACTCAAAGACTGCCCACTTTTCGAACGCAGCTCTATCTCATCTCCATCGCGAAATGCGATACATCGAAAACCATCCCACTTCGGCTCATACTGCCACTTATCTCCCGAAGGTAATTTGTCCTGCAGCAGAGCTTCCATCGGCGCATACTCATAATTCAGCTTCGAGTTCGAAGTAGACGAATTTCTAGTAGCAGCAGAAACCTTACTGGCTTTAGTCTTGGAGGTTGTTGATTTGGCAACTGACATAATTATTAGCCCCGTGACATGACTACGCTGGTTTTACGGCTTTCCTAAATGTTGAAAAACTCTGTGCGTTCAATACTTGCGATTTACGAATACCAGCACGTCTTGCTTGGTGAATTCCGAATGGCAAGTTCTGCAAATCTGAAGTTGCATGCGCATCAGTAGAAATTACAAATTTGAAGCCCATTTCGCTGGCAATCTTTGCCCAATTTGGTGCCAGGTCCAGCCGATAGGGATCTCCGTTAATTTCAATCGCAACGGGAGAGTCTTGAATGGCTTCCAAAATCTTCTCAACATCGCAAGGAATCGGATCACGTCTTAGGACAAGGCGTCCAAGCGGATGTCCCCAAATCTTAAAATGCGGATTGCGCAAGCCATTTAGCAAGCGCTTTGTCATACGCGGCTCATCTTGCTTATAACGAGAATGAATACTTGCGATGATCACATCAAACTGTTCAAGAATTTCGTCAGGGTAATCTAGCGCACCGTCCGCCAGAATGTCGCATTCAGTTCCTTTTAACAGTTTGATCTTCACTTTCTCTTGAACGCGCTCAATCTCCTCCCATTGTTCTTTCAGGCGATCGACAGTAAGACCACCAGCATAATGCGCGGTCGGAGAATGATCAGTAATGGTCATGTACTTCATGCCCAGACGCTCAGCCGCACGAGCCATTTGCTCTATGGAATGACGCCCATCTGAGTAAGTGCTGTGGCAATGAGTCATGCCTTGAATATCTTCAATTTCTAGTAAATCTGAGAAGTCGTCCTTGCGAGCTAGTTCTATCTCGCCATCATCTTCTCGCAGCTCGGGCGGTACAAAAGCTAATCCGAGTTTTTTATAAACGTCTGCTTCGGAAACGACTTCTATGTGTCGCGTTTTTGTTCTAAACTCGGCGTCGCTCAAACTAATATTCTTGCGTTTTGCGAGTCTTTGCAGATGCGAGAAGTGAGCTGGGCTTGTGGTTTCCAACAGTTTCAAATGCATATTCTCAGCAATAAACATTTCGACGACTAGCTCGTTGAAAAGCCTGGCAGCTACAAATTCCTCACTACTTTCAATGACCTCAACAACAAGAGGGAATTTCTTGAAAGCATCAATAGCGGAGGAAACCTTTTTGGGTTTGGCAACGAACTGAACTTTGTCCACGGCTTCGTGCCAGCGACGCACGTCGCCCGTCACCTCAATATCCAAACCACGTACTGAGGATCGCATATAAGAAATGATTTCCTCGGCGGTTTCTAAAGCATCGACCAGCAAAATGGCTGACGAACGCAACTTCATCCGCTGAATTTTCCCCAAAAGTGCTCTTTCGCTGCGTGCCGCAAAGCCAGGCACAAGCCGCACGCGCTCTTCCAGGCATGCCTGCTCCAGCTCGGCAATTGTGCGGATACCCAGAGCACTAGTCAACTTTTCAATTTTCTCAAGTGTAAGACCAGGAATTCGGGAAAGTTCTATCGTCCCTTCTGGCACTTCATCTTTCAATCGCCCCAGATATTTTGACTCGCCTGACTGGTAAATTTCCGCAATGGTCTTCGCCAATGATTCACCAATGCCAGGAATAGAGGTGAGCATGTCATCCTTTATCAACTTACCGATGTCTGCTTGCGTGGCCTCAATTGCCTTTGCTCCACGCAGATACGCACGCGCCTTAAATTGGTTTTCGCCCTTAGCACTGAGCAATAAACCAGTCTCGCGCAGATAATTGGCAATTTCGTACTTATCCGGCATGCCGGGAGTCTCCTGTCTCTCAACGGAGACAGTGCGAACCTTTCAAAGTTCCAAAACAAGGAATTGTGGGGGGCGCGCGCTATTCTCGGTTCCCCTTTCGTTTGCAATTGACACAATCTTTGATGTTCTAATCAACGGTAAGTGTTTCGTAGGTTATTTTGACCTGCTGGAAAAATGGCAAAACAAGATGAGTACTCGCCTTCGTAAAGGTCGCAGAGGGAACACTGCGCACAATATTTAATTTCTCGTTTCCTGTCCACGTAATGTTCAAAGGAATCACATCATCGAGGCAATAAACGTTTCCCGCCTCATCATTAGACAACCTATCCCAGGCATTCAAGATAGATACATGAGTAGAGAAACCCGTCGTAGCACCGCAACTGCGACGAAAAACAACCACTTTCATCTTTTTGTCAGGTGAATAAGTTTCGCTTATGACGTCGTTGCCGCACAAGTCACCAAATAATAGATTGAGCCCGGAAATCAACAAATATCCAACAATGAGAACGATTAGTATCAAGTTGGAGAGGATGAGAATCACCTTCTTCATCAGAGCTTCAGCTCCAACAGCATGGGTAAATGGTCAGAACCAAATGAAGGACCGATTGTCATTTTTTGAACCCTAATTCCTGGCGATACCAAACAATAGTCGATGGGCACCCAAAGCAAGTGCTTTACCAAACAAGTGTTCTTGATTCCAAAGCCAAGACGAGAATCGCGAAGATTGGTTATTTTTCTAAACTTCATCATCTCATTTGACCATGGCACCGAATTCAGATCAGCCAATAGGATTGTCGACGAAGTGTTTGCACCAATCGCTTCTGCAATTGCATTCATTTGCATGTTGCGCCGACGCCAATCGTCAGGACGGTGCGGCGCGAAAACATGGACTGCAGCGAGATTTAATGAACCATTCTTGCATGGAATTTTGGCAAATATTGCAGGCTCAATTGGTTTGACGGCAGGTGGAATAAAACTCTTCCCATTCATCAATTTCCTTTTGGAGAAAAGCCCAATCCCATAGTAACTATCCTGCGGAACAGTGAAGGCGTCATAGCCGGGGAACTCTTTGCGAAGTGCGGCATCCCATGTAAGTGACAATTCTTCTACTGCAATAACATCAGGATCAACTTGCTTTAACCACTGCACTAACTTGGTTCTATTTTGATTGCAATATTCGACATTGACCTGAACCACTTTCAAAGTTTCGCCCTTGCCCACTTGAACTTCTCGCTGAAATAAGTAGAGCAAAGGCATCACGTTTATGGCCGAAGTAATTACAACCAAACTCATAAGCAACCAATTTCGCTTCACCAGGAAACAAGTTGCCAGAGCCACTAGCGGAAAAAAATAGTAAAGACGAAAACTACCAGCTATCTCGCCGAACCATGAACTACTTAGAAAAGGTACCAAGACAAGAAACGTGGTGAAGGAAAAAACCCCGACACTCACTACAGACCGCTTACCCGCAAACATTTCTTTTTTCTGCACTTGGGAACGACTAACGCGTTCCAATTCATCAACGCTCATGGACTCAATATTAGTCGAGCAAGCAGGCAAACATCCTAGGTCAATGGACGAGCAACACCTAGGGAAAAGGATGAAATTCAACGAATCTCTACTACAATTTTGAACCCTGATTATCTAGCTTTGTCATGCACCCACTTTGCAACAGGCACCCCAGAAGTGTTGCAAACATTTGCGCAAGAATCACAGATTGGTATCGCAGTAAATAAATCGGCTGATACTACCTGCGCTACCGAAATTCCTGAATGTAAGTTTGTCGCCTGGTGCTAGGTGAACCATAAGGAGCACCATAACTTCCGCCACTGAATCCGCCGCCAAGGCGACCGGCGCTTGGATGAGGACCAGGGGGATGACCAAAAACCACAGGACCGCCGTTTTGCGCACCACCGGACGATCGGGGATCGTGCGGGTCGGAAACAGGTATAGCACTTTGCCATTGAACGCCGTTTTGCCTCCCTGCACGTACATGGTCATGGTGGCTCAGCACTTGAGGTTGATACATTCCAATTGCCTGCTTGGACGCCGCAGAAAGATCAATCTGACTGGCAGAAGGGCTTAAATGCATCAAGGCGGTGCCGTCTGTTCCGAACAACCCAGGTGCAGCGAAAATGTATCCGCTGGATCGATTTGCATTCTTGATGATGCTCAGGTCTGTTCCGCTTCCAGTCGTATAAACGAGTTTTCCGATTAATGGCTCCGACCAGGCGCTTGGTGCCAGGCGCGCTGCCAGCTGTTTTCTCTCTTGATCGTTTTGCCCAACAACAATCACTAACGGACGTTTGTCGCACGCAGCGACGTCTACTGCAAGGCGCACAGTATCTACTGTGGGCAGCGCTTTCGGAACAGAATCACCGTTACTACCGTAGTAGCGGGCGATCTCATTCATGTGCGTCGTCATATCATCCGCATCGCGAAATACCATTTGCGGACTGCGACCACCTCGAACGATAGAGCGTCCATCCGGGTCAAGAATGGCAAAAACAGTATTCTCCAGCGGCGCATCCGGACGCCAGAGTGTCTTCAGCAGTTGCGCTTCGCTTGCACTCTCGTAGGTCATCATGCGGACGCATACGAAATCTCTGGAGGCTTTTATTACGTTGGGCTTGGACAAGAACCTCTCATCCATGTCTTGCTTGCCTGGTCACCAAATACCAGAGACGCCAGCACACTGCGGAGCTGCAGCAACCAATAAAATCGGTTTGTGTGCTTTGGATGCCTCGGAAATCGCTTGCTTCCAAGTGGGAATCCAACCGATTCCGTCGGTTTCCGCAAAGGCGGAATTTGCAGAAATAATAGCAATCATCGCAAAACTACAGACAACGGCTAGCATAAGAGTGTTTCGCATATCGTCTCCAAAGTCATCGATGCAGCATCAGGAGCGGAAGTGACGTTTCGTGCCCATCACTTCGCGCCCATGATGCTGATCGGTTAAACGCAAGCCCTCGCCTGCCATTACCTTCACACTATCAAACTAATGTGGAGGAATTATGGAGTTTCGAATCTGTAGCGTAGAGATCGAGCTTTCCGTCCTGCCTGGGCGCGAAAGCAACTGCCACTCCACATAAGGTCACGGGAATCGTGGAGATTGCAACGACAATACTATTAACATCCATCAGAAACGGGCGGATGGAACCGCCATCGATCGGATGAAAAAAGAGAGGCACGCAAATTGTAGGCAACAAAAGATGCAGCCAACCACATTGTAAAAGAGCATTGAATCCACAGATACGTGCACATTCTGTCCACGTCTTTCCTGTGTAATATTTAAAAGTTGAAGTCTCCAACAGAAAAACCAAACCGCAAGCACACCAAGCACTAATAAAAGTATTGAATGCTTCTGCAAAAACAACACCTTTATACGAGGTAGATGGTGCAAGATTTAAATCAGAGCTGGATAACTCAGACGCACCACCCCAATAACTTTGACCTAAGAGCATGAAATAACAAGCCAACAAAACTCCAAGTAAAATGACTAGCAGAAAGAAAAAAGCCTTCAAAAATTTTACGAGATGAAAGTGTGGAGTGTCGCGGCTTACTTGTTGCCAAAGGAAAAGCTTCTTCTTGTAAGCTGCGGCAAGAATTAGAACATGCAGAACAACTGAAGGAAGAATAATTGCTATTGAAGTCGCATTTAGGTACCCTCCCAAGGCAAAATACGACACACCAATGCAGAACATTAGAAGTTCGAGCAGAACGTAACATCCAAAAAGAAGTCCCACAAGCCACAGTGCAGTGGCAATCGAATTCTCATGCAGCGAAGTCCAGCGCAGAAGTGAGTCAATCGTCTGCGTTTTGATTCGTTTTCTGAGCCCCTCGTAAATCATCAATACGAAGATTCCAGCACCAGCGCCTCTAACGAAGAATTCAAATCCTGAATTTACGATCTCAAATTGGAAGATGAGGATGCGTGCCGCGTGCATCAGATCAGAGATTTTGAACGCGGTGACAGGAAGCATAACAATATTTCCACAATGAAAATTGTCGTAGCCCCAACATCCAGCCTTATCCGAAGCAATTTGCAAGAGCACGGCAAAGCCGATAAAACCTCCAATCAAAGCTGCGAATACGAATCGGCGCATAACTTCTAATCCAAGACAGACAGCCTGTACGTGGCTTCAATCCCATCTTACGACGAGTTTCCAACCTTATATAGAGCATTTCGCCGCCAACAGTGATGAAAACCGCATTCGCCAGCCCCTCTCGGCGGTAACCAGCCCCCTAATTTCGGCTGTTCTCAATGTAGTTAAGGAACACAAAGCAGTCCATAGTGGACATTTGGGATGTTATAAATCCAATTAATTGCCGAAATATCGCATCAAAAGTAGAATCAATAAAGAGCGTGGCAAAGTATGGCTACCATTGGTGGCGGCACATCTGCCTCAGAACGCTCGGGACTATCGGAAACCAGGTCAGTGCCGAATCATAGGAAGTTGAATCAAAAGAAAGCTTACGCAAAGCTTCTAGTTGCCCTTGGCTGCGCGTCCTTGCTACAGCCGCCAGGCGCTGAGGCTCACAGGAATCTGGCCAGAGGCAAGGCAGATGAAGCAAAAGGAACACCAACTGTCTACAAGACGCCCAAGACAAGCCACCTCTATAAGCAAACGTCCCAGTATTTGACCATGAGTGACGGCACGAAGATTGCCGTCGATGTATATATTCCGAATACAGTCAAGACTGGCGAGAAGCTGCCGGTTATGTTTGAGCAGAGCCGCTATTGGCGTGTCATTCAACCAAAGCCATATTTGAAGTTTCTCTACTGGACGCCTCTCAGCTTGTACCGTTCGGAGTTTCTCAAGCACGGATATGTATGGGTCGTAAGTGACGCGCGCGGCGCTGGTGCGTCGTTCGGCGACCGTCCTTGGGAGTTGCCACCCCTGGACATCAAGGACAGCAAAGAAATCATGGACTGGATTGTGAAGCAGCCCTGGTCCAACGGTGATATCGGATTGATCGGGCATTCGTACTCGGGCAATATGGCCGAGTTTGCACTTATGAACAAGCATTCGGGCGTGAAGGCGGCGGCGGTCTTGTCTAGCCCGTTCGACATCTACGCAGACGTGCTTCGCCCAGGCGGTCTTCCGCTTCAGCCATTCATCAATGACTGGATGAATCTGAACAAGGACTTTGATTCGAATATTTTGCCGCGCAACCTGAAGTTTCTTCGACCGCTTCTTTCTCACATGAAGCCGGTTGACGAAGACAAAAGTAAGCTAATGCTAAAGCAAGCCGTTGCAGAGCACAAGAAAAATTCAGCGCTGTCTGCAGAAAAACTGAACTTCAGAGATGACTCTCCATTTACTGCAACTGATTTACATGCCACCAAAACACGCGACATTTCAACAGAATTTTTGCGTGACAGATATGGCATGCACTTCGAAGCCCTGGGTGTGGATCCGAGCAGCCCAAGCGATTACTGGAAGGAATTCGATGCGGCACAAGTGCCGATGTATATGAGTTCTGGTTGGCTGGAAGGTTCGAATTCTCGTGCGGCAGTCAATCGTTTTCTCAATTACACAACGCCTGGGTCAAAGCTAATATTGGGGCCATGGGAGCACGACTTCTTCAACATCAGCCCGTTCACCCGCGGCGGACTGTCGCGCTTCCGCATCGATCGAGAGATGCTCAAATTCTTCGATCACTACATGTTGAACAAGAATTCTCTAGCGCATGATGCTCGAGTGCATTACTACACACTGGGCGAAGAGCGGTGGCATGGCAGTGACACTTGGCCGCCGAAGAATAATCCGAAGACGCTGTATTTGTCTGCAGACAAATCAATGAATGACAAAGCGCCAGCGAGTGAGCAGACTGCGATCTATAAAGTCGACGAGAAGAGTGGCTCAGGAAAAAATTCGCGTTGGGACTGCTTGTTGGGAAATGTTTTGCTTGACCCCTATTCGAATAGGAAGAGTGAAGATAAGCACAACATCTGCTTCCAAACCGCACCTCTGGCAGAAAATTGGATCGTAAGCGGCAACCCGATAGTGAAGGTTTTTGTAAAACCAAACAAAGAAGATTGCAGCCTATTTGTCTACCTCGAAGACGTTTCACCAAGCGGCTCTGTGAATTATGTCACCGAGGCACAAATTCTGTGCGGAAACACTCTCAGTGATGCGCAAGTCCAAAAGTATAAAACTCTTTTGCCGATGCGAACGTTCAAGAAGATCGACTACAAACAGTTTGCGCCAGGCGAAGTTAGAGAAGTAGATTTGGAGATGTTTCCCATCTCATATCAATTCAAGAAAGGGCATCGTGTGCGTCTTTCGATTGCAGGGCGAGACAGAAATCATTTCAAGCTACCACCATTTGCAAAGATGAGCGATGAAATTGAAATTGTCTGTGGTGACCAGCACGCATCTCAAGTTTGCTTACCAATCGAGGCGAACGAAAGTGCTGAAACTATAACGCTCAATGGCAAAACTGATTCTGAAAGCGATTAGATTCCTTTGTATCAAGATCTAGCGCTTTGCCTCGCCTACAGGTTGCATCTCAGGGAACATGAGTTGCTTAACAATCGAGCCTAAGTTGCTTAACATTTGAATCCTTTCGCGCCAGTGCCACTCTAGCTTTTCAGACTTTTCCTCAGGAAATGATCAGATTTGGCGCCTAGTATTTGAGGCGTCAACTTCGACACCGCTCACCCTTACTAATCAACAAATGACGGTTCGCTTCCAAGCGACCGCCCGATCCTAATTGAGGAGGCACTTTATGTCTGTTCTTGAGAATAACTTTGGGCAATTCGAGTCCGCTCGCGAGTCTGCCACAGCAAATGCGTGGTCGCAATCAGCATTTGCCGAAATCATGTCCGACAGATTGTATTCGTCCGGAGCCCGCGAAGTAGACGACCCAAATTGGCTCGGCAACTTAGTTTTAGAAGATAACTCTCAGCAAAACAATTTCGCACAAGCGGAAAACAGTTCAGAACCCAACACAGAAACTAACGCAGATTCTAGCCCAGAACCCAAGGCAGAACCTACAGCAGAACCCAATGCGGTTGCTTCAGCCAGCGGCGAATCTAGCGATGGTCCCAAAGTCGCCTACGCCGTAGGTCCAGCAGAAGGTGTCCCCAGAGTAATAGAAGGTCCTGGACCGACCAGCTCGGGCGATGCCCGTGCAAAGGGCAGGGGGACTTATCAAAAGCCAGGCGACGATGCTGGACTGCCTAAAACCCTTCCGGGCTCCCCTGAAGCAGAAGCCAGCCCAGAGCCTAGAACACGCTTACCGTTTGAGTTTGAGCCCACCGAAACGCCGAAAGAGAAAAGCATTAGCGAACGAGTCAAGCACGCCATGGACGAAGTCAAACAACGTCATGTAGCAGGCGAAGGCGCGTTTAAACCATTTCAATTTCCAACGGAGGAGGAACAACAAGCAAGAGATATAGAGAAGATGAAAAATGCGTTGGCTGAAGTAGCTAAACGTCGACCGCCACATGACCCTAACGAGCCTCTCAAGGAATCCCCATTCAAGAAGCGTGTCCCTGCGGAAAACCCAAATCCTAACCCCGGCAGCGAAACCCCATCTGAAACTCCACAAGAAACTCCAGCTGAAACAATTCCAGCGACCCCAGCGGAAATTCCTGCAGAAACCCCGCCAGAATCCCCCGTTGAGACGCCTGCTACACCACCAGTAGAACCGCCGCACGAAACGCCGCCATCAGAACAAACGCCAAGCTATGAATCAGAAACCCCGATTCTAAACGGTTAAGGAGGTGACTATAACGCTGAAGCTTGTAGACTTTCTTGCGCACAAACTGCCTCACAAGCAGGCTCGATGAATTTACCATGGGCAACCATCACTTCCTGCAAGAGAGCTTTTCTAGCGTCAGAAGCATCAGCAAACGCCAACCGCAGAGGCCCCGTCAACCCCAAGGCATCGTCTTTACGTGGCAAGCTGGAGAGAACCTCCTCTTGCCACTTGCGGTGTTCTCTGATCTCTTCCTTTGCCATCTCAATGATGTAGCTCAACTCTCGTCTGCGATTGTCTTCGGATGTATCGCGGGTTCTCGATTCAGTATCAGAGATCCAATTCGAATACATCTCGAAGACGACCTTCTCACCTAACACAACATAGCCAGCCAGCTCATACTTTTCTTTCTTTACTAGATTGCAGACGAGCTTTTTCGAGGCCCACTCCCTTTCCATTAAGTACCTTCTTTGCCCACTGAAGTACGTCACAACACCCGGTTACGGTTTCGTACAGCAGGTATGCCGCACAAACTTTCGCCGGTAACTCCCTTGATATAGGTTTGTTGCAATCTATACCGCGGGAATTTTTGGTCTATTTGACTTTGTTGGTTTTCGTACTTTAGATCGTAGTGTGGGTTTAAGACTTGTTTTCGTGACCCCACTGTGGAATCCAGTTTGTTCGACGGGCGCTGGTTTTTTGGCAATTACCTGCGTAAGCAAAATCCCAGTTAAAAGCCCTCCGCCAAGAATTCCCCAGAAAAGCCATTGCCCTGGAATGGTCTCCAAACCAGACGAGAAATTCATGCCGAATATTGAACTGATTGCCGTTACAGGGAAGAACAATGCGGCAAGTAAATTGAGTCTGTGCGCAGACATCGCCATCTCATAACTGCGCTGCGACTGCAACTCCGCCTTCTGCGCAGCGGTGAAGTCCAATCCGTTCTTCGCATCGTTGTGCAAAAGTTCGAATGCTCGCTCGAGATCTCCAGCGGCGTCGCGCGCCACTATAACATCTTTGTCGTCTACAACCATGTCTCGCGCCGTTTGGAGTGTCGCATGCAAGTTGCGACAGGTTCGATGCAGCGGAGTTATCGCTTGCAGCAATTCAAAATAATCTGCCGCGCAACAAGCAGATTGCAATTGATTTTCCAACTGTTCTACTTTGGAGGCGAAGGACATAATGTGTCTCTTCAGCAAGTTGGTCGTCGTTCCATCGCTGGTCCATTGCCAGACGCCCTCGGGACTGCGCCATAAAAGGCAAGCGTCTCGCTCTCTGTCGTTTGGTCCTGGCGGCTGGTGCAACACCAGCAACAGATGCCCATTCGCTGTCATTGCTCTTTGTCGTCCGGCACTGTCTCCGAATCGAGCGCGAATTTGAGGAGGCACTTCCCAGTCTTCAGGTACGATAGTCTTCATTCTTCATTTGTCTTCTTCTTGTGTTTGTCATCTCAGTTGTTCCGATTATCAGGCTCAACCGGTTAAGGGCGCCTTAAGACAAAGAGCAAACACTGCACATCAAATGAAGTCTTAAGTATTGGCAGATAACTCAGTCAAAATCTACTTTTCGCTTCGCAATTGTTTCTTTCCAAAATTTCTCATCCATAGAAGGAATGTATTCAACTAGCATCTCTTTCATGCGTTCGACTTTCCGCTTCAATATTGCATCAACCGCAGCACGTTTCATAACCTGTTTGTATGAAACCATCAGGTGACAAAAAACCTCAGCCTTGTCCTCCGCTGCAGAATATCGCGCGTAGTCAGTTATAAATCCAGGAGTCGCCGATTCCAACGCAGACATCCTGTTATATGGATCATCAAATTCTCTCGGCATTACATCTTGCGGATTTTCTCCCATCAACCGGTGCATTTCAGCGGCAGCATCGAATTCGTATCTAAACTCCGGACCTTGTATTCGTGTCCACTCCGCATCGACGTACCCATGCCAGGTGTCGCGAAAATCAATTGCGTGGTATAGCTCGTGATGCAATGTTCGCCGACCATGCAATTCATTGCGAAACTCAGACAAGTCTATGAAAAGCGTATCCACATAATGTAGCCCGACCTTTAAAGTGCCGCCCGCGCGTTTGTTGCTGACGACTAGATTTGAGCAGAAAATAATTTGCTCAATTCTCGTTTTTTCAATCGCTTCTTTTGGGTAAATCGACAACTCCTCAATGATCATTTCCTTTGCGCGGCGATACTGATCGTCAGTCGCTTTGTGATAGGAAAGGTCGGAGCAATCAAGCTCGTCCTCAGTAACAAACTTGATACCATATCGTTTTCCGAGTTCTAAAAATTCGGGATCGGTGGTTTCAGCGGGCTGAAGTTCGTACACACCCAGCATTTTTGCAAAACATCTCTCGGCCGCGACGCTCAAGTCCTTTAAGTCCATAAAACCTCAAAATGTTTTTCAAATCGCTTTTCAATCGCTATCAATCGACTTTCAAATATCATTCGATGCCTAACAACGATTCTAATCTCGTAATAAACTCGCCTTGGTCTTGATGAATTATGTCTTTAGCTTTATCCAGTGTGACGAACTCCGCTTTGTCGACTTCCCACGAAGCACAATGAGGTGCGGCGTCATCTGGAGCAGGTCCGCAAAAACAATGCACGCGCTTGCGGCTCTTAGTATATTCAACAAAACCCAAACTCTTGAGCGTCCCTGCTTCAACTCCCGTTTCTTCAAGCGTTTCGCGTCGCGCCGCTTGCTCAAAATTCTCACCTTCGTCTGGTAATCCTTTGGGAATGCCCCACTTCGCCTTCTTGTTATAGTTGCCCGAAGGATGAACCAGCAATACTTCGATGCTGCCATCGACGTTTCGATATAACAATGTCCCTGCAGACTCTTTCATTAACCCCTGGGAGCATTTGCTGGAAGTGCCGGCTCACAGCTGACATTTTACTGGGAGCGCCGGCGGCTCGCCGACTTTTACTGGGAGCGCCGGCGGCTCGCCGGCTTTTACTGGGAGCTCCGGCTTCCTGCCGGCATCCTAAGACATTACTTACTCGTCGGGTGTCGGTCCCAACATGGACGGATCTTTAAAATCCGATAAGTACGGGCAAGTATGCGCATGCATACCTTCATTCAACCAGGTCAAATCAGTGGACGCCGTAATGAAATCCAAATTGTCCTCATATACCCACATGACGGCGACATTCGGAGCATGTTTTTGCATCTGAGATTCAAAATAGCGCATTGCAGCGGCCGGCCAGGGATGACTTCTGTATCTTGCCAGTTTGACTTTACGCAGATTTTGAATTTGCGAAACAGACTTCCAAACATCTGGTGAAACATCAGTTTCTGACAAATCGAGATATTCCAGGTTCTTAAGTTTGGTCAGATACCCCACTCCAACATCTGTCACTTTATTCCAGGCGACATCCAGAATTCGCAACCTATCAGTCTTGGCTAGCTCTTTCAAATCATCATCACCAATATTGGTGTTTACCAGTAAGACGTGCCGAAGATGAGGAAATCCATGCAGCAGCTTGACCGCCTCATGTCCGCCTTTCAAACTGGTGAGATCCAAGCTGTTCAAAGATTTAGGCGCAAACTTCAGCGCCTCATCACACCTAACGCCAGTAAAGCCGAGATTGAGATAGAGCAGTTTATTCAAGTTTTTGAGAATAGGCAGATCGCGACTCAAAAACTCAGTATCGTAAAGATTGAGTGCTTTCAAGCTAGTCATCGTGCCGATTTTCTCAAACGCGGCGTGACCAGCTTCCTTATTTTTATTGAAATCAAATACAACCAATTCATCAGGTTTAAAGCGGTCTAGCAATTTTAGGTTCTTCACAATGTAATCATTGGCGATCAAACCAATTGGCAATTCCCTCGGCACTTCAACCTTTCCGGTGGCATCATAGGTTTCACCATTAGCCACAACAATTTTTCCCAAAGAAACCTTTGCGGGAAAGTCAAAAACACGCTTGTCATTTTTGAAATACGACCACGGCAATTTCGACTCCGCACCATCGGCGGCACTACTGTCAGCCGCGGAAGAAGAAGCTTTAGCATTAGAATCTTGCTTTGAATCATCTGCAGTGGGACTAGAATTTGAATCCGACTCGTCTGGAATAGAGCGGTCAGAACGTCCAGGTACACCAGGCATTGTGGAAGTAGTTGATTTGACATGATCGAACATAATGAAGCGGCTAGTCAGGTTGTGAGCAAGGACACCAACCGTGAACGCAACTGCCGCAACTCCAGCTATAAGTAAATGTTTCTCCTTACGTTGAAACTCTTCCTCATCTTTGCTCAAAGGTCTCGCGAAGGGCTTCGGAGATGGCTCAATCTTCTCGTCAGTTATTTCCTGCGTGCCGGAATTGCTCAGTGTTCTTTCAACATGAATGAGATCAGACGCCAGTTGACCAGCGGATTGATAGCGGTTTTGTGGATCCTTCTCCAGCAGCTTATTAACAACTTTCTCTAGCGCCGTAGGAAAATGCATTCCCAATGACGCTTCTTTCATTGATGCCTGCAATTCAGACTGATGTTTCATCATTGTCGATAGCGCCGATTCGCCCATGAACGGCGGCGCACTTGTTAATGCTTCATATAAAACGCAACCCAGGGAATAAAGATCGCTGCGGTGATCGACCGCAATGCCCATGCATTGCTCGGGGCTCATGTAAAGCGGACTGCCAAATATTTCGCCGGTCTTGGTGAGAGTCTGCTGGTTAAACTCATCAACGCCGGTCAGCTTCGCTATGCCAAAGTCCACAACCTTTACCACTTCCGGGTCACTCTCAGCTTTCTTCGACACGAGCATAATATTGCTCGGTTTGAGGTCTCGGTGAATAACTCGATTGTCGTGCGCATATCCGATAGCAAAAGCAACTTGAATAAAAATCTTGATGACGCGCTCTACAGGCAGATGCCCGAGCCGTTCGATCTCATCTGCAAGCGTCACCCCTTCCACCAGCTCCATGAGGAAAAAAGGCTGACCGCCTGGAAGAAGACCGAACTCGTACACTTTGATTAGATTAGCGTGGTCCAGCATGTGGGCAGCTTTGGCTTCGTTCTTAAACCTCCGCCACCCGGCATCTTCGGTCTGGAATTTATTGAGACACTTGAGGGCGAACTGCTGATTCATCAGCAGATGATCCACCCTATAAACGCTACCCATTCCGCCCTGACCAAGAAGTTCTAGAATTTTGAACTTTTCCAGCAGTACCGTCCCCGGCTTCAATACCTCCAGGGACTCAGTGGGCAGGCAAAGGGTCGTCTCACCCTGGTAAACGGGCTCTTTCGGGGCTTCATCCCCCGAATCCTCAGCGGCTTCGTTGTATACACTGTTGACCAAGTCGCACCCTACAGGCGGCACAGGAGACCTTTTGCGGATTTGGCACCTATTCCTTTATGCCCAAAAACAGCGGCAGTCCGCTTGCGGTATCATTGTTGACGCCTTCAAAGAGAGTACGGAAGTTGAAAAAATACGGCAAGACAAGCTTTTCCGGATTTTTACTGGGTGTAATGTTATTCGTCGCCCCAACTTTTGCCGCTGGCGAATCGGACGTATATGGCGACGCCAAATTGCACGCGATTGAACAGCAAATCGTAACACTGGCTGAGGCAAGCGAGAAAGATATCTCGTATCAAGAGCACCAAAAGCTGCTCGACAAAGTTGCGGGAGAAATTGTCGCCGGACTCTCCGACCCAAACCAGCTTGCGACGCTTGCTATATGGGCGAATCTCAACGCTCACTCCAACGAGCTAGACGGCAAGTTTATCAACTACAACCACGTGATTAATACGGCATATTCGAGTGCGGTTGCCAGAATAGGTCAACTGTCGTCTTCTGGTTCAGAAGCTGCACTGTGGAGAGTCGCACATCAAGTCAACATAGATGGACATGTTTCTGAAGAGCTTTGCGAAGCCATGGAATTAGCAACGAAGAAGAAGAAAGACTTCAGATTTGGAGATCGCGTGTACACGCGGTTTCAAGAAAAGGTCTTTGCCAGAACACCAATGGCACCTCAGTTAGCAGCTTTCCGTGTAGCTGTATGTGATGAATTGTGGAAAAACTGGAAGTCACCTGTTGCCAATTCGGTTGAAGTAATTGCGCGGGCTACATTTGTAATCGATGGAGACCGACAATTCACCAATATAAAAGTGGTGCCTGTATATTTCGGCAAATCAAAAGATCAAGCGTCTGGTCTTCAGTTTGTCGATGCCGCTCGCAGCGCTCTCGAACACTGCGCACTCAGACACCAGCTGCCCGAGGGCATCAAAAGAGTACGAATCGAAGCCGACTTCTACGGCAAATGATCATTGCTTCTACTTTCTTGCGCGGACTTTGGCCTGCGCACGGAATAGAATTTCCGCGCCAACAGCAGCGTTTGGTACGTCCTTGAAGCCAAACATCCGGCCTTCATCGTCTTTCGCGAACAGCAAGTCTCCCAAGTCTAATCTTGTCTGATTCGCCTGTACGTTTCCAAAATTGGAATCGGTATACCAAACAATTGTTTGCGCACCGGTGCTATCGCATTCTATAGCGCGCATGTTTGTCAGGACCGCAATTCTCGGGTGTAAACTGAATCCACTCTGGTCAAGAAATTTAGTAGCAAACCTGATTGCGAAAAAAGCAAATACAATTTCGATCAAAACATTCAGAGCTGTCGGTTCTGGACCTGTCAACGACAGCGTACTCGTCAAAATGAAAAGCACTCCCATTGCACCGAGCGCAATCCCCCTTACAAGCTTCAATCGTCGCACGTCAGGGCTCATTAGCTCCGACCAGAGAACGCTTTCTTCTGCTTCCAGTTCTGATCGCAACCCAAAGAGAAGCACCCTCTTGCTTTCAGCAAGCGCCTCTTCTTCGCTTATTCTCTGAACTTGTTCAGCCAAGCAGCTCACCAGTTTACAACAATCCCAGAACTAATCACTTGTGGCTCCCATGTCATTTTTAGCACCTTTTGAACGCTTTTAAGATTCTGAGGTCTATAATCTTGAATGGAGTCTCGATTGAAGTTCGTCCGCGAAAAGGTGAACAAAATGCCTGAAGATCCATACGATCCAAATCCACCATCCAACTGGGGCAAACTTGTGATGGTACTCGCGGGGATCGCAATTATCGTTCTTGGTGTCTGGGCATTCGCCGGCACCATGATTTCCAAAGCACTTACTGGTCAGTAAACCTTTCGTGAGCAAGGAAGACCTGAGGAAACAAGAAAAGATCGATCTTGTTCTTGGACAAGATGAATCGCAACACGCTCAAAGAGAACTTTTAGATTCGACTAGCAACACATTTTCAGGCTCCGAAACCCTTTCATTTGGCGATGAGCGTTCATCAAGTCTTCCATCGAGCCCTCTGCAGGACGACTCCATAATCGGCCAAATAATTGCCGGCCGTTTTGAAGTAATTTCAAAACTCGGTGAGGGTGGGATGAGTGTCGTCTATAAGGCACGACATTTGATGCTCAATCGTATCGTTGCGATCAAATTAATCAAGCCTGGCATCATGCAGGCGAAAGCGGCGATGAGGTTTCAGCAAGAAGCAAAAACGGCAACATCACTCAATCACAATAACATTGCCACCGTGCGCGAATTCGGATACGACGATAACGGCGCATATCTAGTAATGGATTTTGTTGATGGAATACCTCTTTCGGACGCGATCAAACAAGCTGGAACTCTTGGAGAAGAAAGAGCCAAGAAAATCATCTCCCAAATCTGTGAGGGATTGAAACATGCTCACGAAGCAGGTGTCGTCCATCGAGATTTAAAGCCGGCGAATATAATTCTTGCTCAAGTTAACGGAGAAGAGATTCCCAAGATCGTTGACTTTGGTATTGCAAAGTTTGTCGATGAAGAAAATCAGGCAAACCTGACACAGACAGGAGAGGTGTTTGGAACACCGCACTACATGAGCCCGGAGCAATGCTTGGGGAAACATGCGGACGCACGCTCGGACATTTATTCGCTTGGTTGCGTTGCGTTTGAGTGCCTAACAGGCAAACCTCCTTTTGTTGCTGATAGTGCACTTGAAGTCTTGATGAAGCACAACAACCAAGAGTTTGTAAAACCCGCTAAACATCCTGCTCGCACACTAATGAGCGCAATTCAAGGATGTCTAGAGAAAGACCCGAATGATCGCTGGCAGACGGCCGAAGATCTGAATCAATTCATTCAAAATCCCGACGGTCCCGCAAAACACAAATATAAAAAATTAGAGAGACATCTTTCTCCGAAGCAAGCGCTAAAATTCGGAATTATCTCTTTTGCGCTTATAACTACAGCAGTAGGAATTTTTACTATCGGTCCCAGGCTCAAAGAAACTTTCGCACCGGCGCCTTGGAATGCACTCGCGCGCTCAGCGCAGATGACCAGTAATAACGGTCCAGCAAATTATGCCAGCGCGGAAATCGAGCTAAGAAAGGCTTTAAAAGCTGCAAAAGCTGGAAATGCGCCAGATCACGATCGGGAATTGATCTACATGCAGTTAGCGCAACTTCAAAGTAATATGTCCAACTGGGGCGCATCAAAAAAATCCTTTGAAGAAGCTCTGAAACTCAACGCAAAACACGGCGAAGATTTTGAAAGAGGTTCAATGCATGATTGGATGGCCGAAATCTATCTTCAAGAGAAGAACTATCGTAAAGCTATCGAAGAGGCTCGCCTTTCGAGAGAAATAAAAGTAAGAACGAGAGGTGAGGGAGATCCTCTCTCGTTGCTTCCGCTTTTTCGATTGGGCCAGGCCTACCGTGGAGCGAACGAGATTGCGAAAGCAGAAGAAGTTGATCGCTCATTGATCCCTTTGGTGGAAAAAGCATATCCAAACAAAGATCACCTCGCTTGCGCAAACGCGTACAATCAACTCGGAAATATCTTGTTTCAGCAAGGAAAACTCGCTGACGCTATCCCCTACTACAAACAAGAAATAGCAGTTTTAGATAAGGTCCTCGGAAAGGACAATCCACGGACTGTTGAAAGAGTAAGAGATGTCTACTGGAAGCTGAAAAATCTCAAGAAGGAAGACGAAGCGAAAAAGTTTTGGAAAACTTATGGCGCCGAAGTCCCAACTGAAACCCCAAAAGAGAAATAGTCTTACAAAGCCTTGAGCTTCCGTTCCATCTGATCGAGTTCTTTCAAGCGAGCTACAGCTAGTTGTCCAGGAAGTTTTCCTTCCTTGGCTGCCTTGTGTCGATTTATTTCACCACGAACCTGAATTCGCAGAGTGTCGAGCATTGAAAACACACCGGCAGGTAATCCAAGGATAGCTGTCGTAAACAACAAGTCGTTAGTGACACGTGACGAACGCGTATCGGACTTGTTGTAATTGGGGTTGAATCCAGGCACGATGAAGAGCACACCTGATGCTGTTTTCAAACCACCGACAAACAAACCGGCTCCGATGTTCTGCGTAGCAGTAAGTTTTGCCGCATCAGATTTCTTTTGCGCTGCATCGATTTCTTTCGTGAAAGTTCGCTCGTGAGCTTCATAGTCACCCTGCATCACAACAGTGGTAGCAACTTCAGGGTTATGTTCTTGATGCTTTTTGATGATCTGGTTTAAGTCATTGAGATCCGCAGACAACTTAGCCATGCTAGTCTCGCGCGCTTCTTCGCGAATGTCTTTCATTCCCTTTTTGGTGAACTCACCATAGCCCTTAGCAAACAGTCTGCTGAGAATAGGTGCATAGCAAGTCAACTGACCAGAAATCGCAAACATCACACCTGCGCGTCCGTTCCAAATACGATGGTGATTAGCGAGGGACAGATAAGCCCAGTTGCAGCCAATCGCATTTGTCGTGTATTTTGCGACGTCAAACAAGTACTGAGCTTGTTGGAAGCCGAGCGTTTTACGCGCACCAAGGTGAAAGCGCTCGAATTCCATGAGCGACTGGTCACGCATATCCTTCAAAACTCTTCCTTCAACATCATCTACTGTGACATACTCATGGAGGCTTGGCTCTGAAGCCTCAATTCGCATTAGAGCGTCGCGTTTATTGATCAATGAATCAATGTCTTGTTGCAGACCACGAACTTTCTTTACTGCTGCCGTTGGCGAAAATCCATGCGAGCGCGCCACCATTTCATGGTAGGTATTGATACCAAATTCACCGGCGGCCGCACTGGCACCAATGATAGATCCAATCATGGGAATGTAGTTTGCCGCCAGCTGAGTATGCAGATTGACTCGCTTAGCATTATGCAATGCTTGTCCGCGGTTTGACGTGGAGATAATCGAACCAGTCAAACCCATGCCGGAATTTATTTCCTGGAAGAGTGCATAACGCCATCCTTTCCAGCGGCCTTGCTTAGCCACTTCCATGGTGTAATGCAAGTTGTACCTTTGCAGTTCTATCTCTTTTAAAAGTATTTGCTTGGTCAGATCATCGACCTGCCGCGCCGCTTCGCTCGGTGTAACGGAAGCATCTCCTCGCAAAATTACTTTGTCGCCAAATGATTGTGCGATAGCCGTAGGGCGAGTCAGATGTCCGGCACCACCCACAGACCCTTGTACTTTGATGGTTTTGTCCGTATCGGAGGCACTACTCTCCGCCGTCTTAGTTGCTTTATCAGCAGGAGCCGAACTAGAGTTTGTCTCTGTGTCTTCGCTCTGAGGCTTTCCGCCAGCCTTTTCATCAAACAGCTCGTCACCACCATAGTCGGGCTTTTGATCATTCGGTGCAATATCTGAATTTTTTGCCGTGGACTCGGTAACTGACTTCAAGTCAGCAGCAGCAACCAACATATCGTCAGCAATAGGGAGTTCGCCAAAATCAACATTACTGTGCGCCGCTTCGGTGCCGGACGACGGCGAACTAGCCGCAACACTTTCACTAGCAAAGCACGCCACATTAGCTTGAAGGAAAAACGACGTAGCAAGACAGGTACAAACTATACTTCTGCGACTGTTTTTTAACACTTAGAGTTACCTGATTTCCTAATGACAACAATGCTTGCTAAGTATGTCTCGGTATTTTGATAGCACAGCAGCTTAAGGCATTTTGTTCGCAAGCGCAAAATTTTTTTGCCAAAGCGAAAAAGCGCGAGAGGCAATGCTTTTCGGGTGGTTCCTGCTCGAACGGGCAGTGCCCCTACTGTCCAAAACGTAGTAATCTAGCTCCTTGACAGTTTTCAATGACATAAATATGCGTTTGCTTTTATCAAATAATTGGTCAAGAAAACCGGTCATACCGCGGCACATTTGCAATTCAAGAGCGTCACTGGAACCAGACTTTGCGAATCGTGCCGCGTTAACAACAACGTCCTTACGTCGAAAAGATATGCTTCGCTTATCAATACTAGCCCTCGTTTCACTTTTAATCACTACAACCACTTTTGCTCCGGCGTGGTCACAACAGATCTCGAGAACTAACGCAAATAAGGCGGCGGAGAAAATCGCTTACATCCTCACTTATCAAAGGTGGGGAGACTTCGGTTCATATCACCTCGGTATGAAATTGACGATGCTCACCAACGATAAGCCGTCAGCCACTTGGTACATCAATGGCGGCTGGGATACCACCTATGCACACGACACATTGCTTGTGTATCAAATCCCCGCTTTGTTTCCTGTTTTCTTGCAAGCATACATACACCCAAAGCATCCCACTTCTCCCTTATTCAACATAAGGAGTTGGGATGATTTTGGTAAACCACAAAAACTCTCCAGAGATTCAGCCTTCAAATTAATTACGATGGCGCAGAACGGAATGAAAAACATAAACAAGGGCAAGTTTATGTACAGTCCGATAGTGCGTCCATTCAAGATAGGCCGCTTAGGCTTTTGGACAAGCAACAGTTATGTTGCGTCACTTATTCATTGGGTGAATGAAAACAGTTTGGAGCTGTCTCTTCCGGAGGGAAAAACGTATCCCGGAATTGATGGACCATTTTTGCCGATGGACACATTTAAAGAAACAAAATGAGCACCACACGAGATAATCAACAATTTCCTACTATCACAAAACGACTAACCGCATGGTTGGCAGATTCTCTTATCGTGGGAATTATCATTTTTCTGGCACGCATAACACTTTTTACTCTCTGCCTTCAAATGAACCTTCATCTTGCTGCTGGAAAAATGGCTATGATCAGTTTGGCAATCGGCGTGGCTATTGCATTTGCCTATCATGTTTTCTTTGAAGGTTCAAAATTTCAGGCGACGCCAGGAAAAATCATTTTCGGATTAATCGTTACTGATCTTCAAGGCAGACAAATCAGCAAATCACGCGCTCTCGCTAGGCACGTGAGCAAGTATGCATCTGTATTTTCTTTCGGATTTGGATATCTTCTCTTTTTGGTTTCAAAGAAAAAACAATGCCTGCACGACATGATTGCAAAATGCGTAGTGCAAACTCGGGCTAATTTTTAATTTCGTTGAGAAACTCTGTCAAAGCCTTTCCGAACAGCTCAGGATCAGCACCACCAACGTTTCTATGACCGGCGTTGGGTAGTATCACCAACGTCGTAGGCTGAGTCGCGGCTTCAAATAGTGCTTTCGCGTGAGATACGGGAATCTGATTATCCTTAGCACCATGAACAATCAGCAAAGGGGGATGCTTCCCTCTTACATATTGAATATTCTCGAAGCTTGGCTTTGGAAATAACCAATCCGGATATACGTGAAGAATTGGTGCGCAGCTCTTAGCCTCCTGAGGTAATGACGTAAATGGTGCCTGCAAGAACACTCCAGCGCACTCTCGCTGGGAAGCTACAGCGCAAGCAGGCCCAGTACCAATGGACTCTCCAACGATAACCGTCTTCGCGGGAGCAAATCCAAATCTGACAATCGAGAAATCGTGCACTGCAAGCGCATCTCGATTGAAGCTATTCAGGGATGCGGGACCTGAACTCGCACCATAGCCACAATAATCGTAAACTACCACAGACAAATTACGGTCAATTAGCTGTTGAGCTAGAAATGCCTTGTTGTATAGATTGCCACCTCTTCCATGGTGTACGACGGCGAGTGACGTAGAACCTTTGACCTCAAAAAACCAAGCTTCTAATTGTTCTGTGCCGGACCTAACAACGAACCTTTGCCTTCGGGCTCCTTGAATCGCATCAAATCGTGACGGATCTATTTTTCGGGACGGCGAAATGACGCAGAGGCTGAACAAAGGACTGTTCAGAGCAACGGCCCCGAGTAGATAGAGGATTAGAATCGACAAAACAACTTTTTTGACCACAATGCCTCCTCAAGGCTCTCAGCTTAGCAAAGCCGCGGCAAATACGACTTACTCCAGACCGAAGCCTATATTGACTCTACAATTTCAGTTTCACAAACACTGGCAAATGGTCAGAACCAATAGCTGGTCCGATTATTCTTTGTTCAATGGAAATGTCCTTGGAAATCAAAATATGATCTATCGGAACAAACGGTGGTATTGGAAAGTTTTCAATTACTCGACCTGTTCGAGCAGGCCATGACGGTTGAGGTCCAAATCCCTGTTCCGAATCGATAAGGTCATCACCTAAGAGTTGTCGAAACTCCCCAGACCACGGTCCACAGTTTAAATCACCGATAAGAATTTTTGTGCCAACCTTGGACCGCATTTCATCGCCAATCAGCCTAAGTTCGGCATTTCTTTCCATAAACCCAGCCCGTGTTTTAGGTGTCGTAGGGTGAGCAATAACCACATTAACAGTGCGTTTCTTGATTCTAAGTTCGGCAGAGATACGAGGATGATGTGATTTCCCATAGAAAAACACGTTTACATTTGAGATTGGATATTTGCTGAACAGCGCAATCCCCGGTCCTTTGATAACAACCTGCTGATATGGATATCGGGCGAGTGATTCAGACAGCCCAGTAACCCACTTCTGATCAGTCTCAACCAGCGCTAGAACGTCGGGTTTGTTGCTTTCTAGCAAGTCGGCAAATTTGTGATAGGCATCATTGTGCTGAAACTCAGTGTTGAAATTCATAATGCTGATGGTCTGCATTACGGTGTCGTCGTGCCCTCCGGAACTGCGCGGAATGAACATCGTAGCCACCGGTGCGCCCGCCACTATCAATGCGAGAGCGGCGACTGCAAGGCTTTTATATGCCCTCAGTGCCGTCAAAGCGCCAACGCACACCACAAGACCTAGTACATACATCAAACGAAACTGAGTTAGTAAGTCACAGTACCAATCAGCAGGTACGAAACTCAAAACGACAAGTATTGAAATTCCGAGAACAACAACATTAACGAGCCCAACGAGGAGTCTGTTGATTTTCAAAAGCGAAACCTAGTCTGGCAAAGAACGCCCCACATGGATTGCGTTAATTCTAACCTGAAGGTGCCTGTGAGAGATATTGCCCGGAGAGGGGAATAGAACTTATAAGACTCAGCCCAGGGTGCATTTAATGTCCGAAGAGAGCCAAGAACTGGTCGTTATCGACCTGCCTATTCTAAACCCCGAGCTTATCCAGCCGCAGGATTACCTGAGACCGATTGTTGGCGCCACTATTTACGCGATGGTGTTCACTCTCCCGCCCACCTTGATGGCGCTTGTCGCAGGTCTTCCAATGGCTCGCCTGCTCTCTTTTCAGTTTGGCGTTGCAACAACTATCGTCGGCATGCTTTTAATTTCGGCGATGATTCATCACTTTGTGTGGTGGCGCAGACTAAAGAATCATGGCGCCAGTGCTTTCATCGCATACGAAGATTTGGATATGCCGCTTGAACAGGCATTTGAACTGAGCCTTGGAGCAACAACTCAATTACCGAAGTCTAAAATCGAAACATTCGAAGAAGGCCAGCGCATTCAATTGCGCGTAAAAGGAAACTTCTGGGTGACCGTCGACAGGATGGTAGACATCAAGTTTGAACAGCTCGGTGAAAACAAAACTCGAGTGATTGTTGACTCGGCATTCAAACTAACGCCTGTTCGCACATTTTTGATTACCAAGATCTGGGGGCCAAAGTGGTCGCCGATAGTATTTCGGCTAGATGTGCGGAAAAACAAACAGATGCTTGCGCAAATCAAAGACTACTTGCGTAGAGTTCCTGAATGGAATCACAAATACATTTACGGTGATTCCTTTAACGAGTTTGATTCATTTGATAGCGAAAAGGTAGCATAGGCACGCTTGACATCAAGCAAATTGTTGAACCTGCGAAGGTTTAAGCGATTCTAATTGGTTGCAAAGCATTGATTGGCGCCTTGCTACAGAACCTCGCATGTCCAGCATAAGATGCTGAACCTGTGAGGCTTTACGCCCTCACGGTATAATCGTGACGCCTCAATTAAGCCGGCGTTTGCATGCCATCATATTTGATACTACGCCTTTTCAGTTTTCTCTTCGCGGTCGCTATACCGCTGTTTTTTTTCAAGCCGATGGCATTTGCGGTTTTTTCAATGCCGCTCACAATCGCGCATTATTTACTAGCCGTTCCGTACTCCAAGAAGTATGTGGTCGACGCTATGAAGCGTCCTTCAACCGCTACATATTTCATGCTTCTAATTGGTGCATCCGTTCTTCTTGCCAGCCTAGAAAATCCAACGCTTCTCTTCATTGCATTCGGCATTCACTACGTCTTCAGTGAAGTCTATTTGATGTTTGAGAATGTAATGCCAAAACTTTGGAGCCAAACAAAACTACTTAGAGTCGCTTCAATTGTCTGCAACACATTTGTATTTTTTGCGTCAACACGATCTCCGCACTTTGGGCATAAGCACGAAGCAGAACTCTTCTACTGGAGTGGCTATGTAATAAGCGCATGCGTGTACGGCTACTTTTTGTTCAGACACAGAAAGTTCCTTACTAAAGAGCAAATGACGAAGGTGTGCGCATTTGAATCACTCGGTCTGGCTTTTGTACTGATGGGTCTCATACATCCAGTCAACCTAGCTAACTTCATTTTTTACCATGTGCTTTTCTGGGTCGTTTACCCTAGCTGGAAGATGATTTCTTACAAACAGACGAAGCCCTTGATGATTTTTGTCAGCGCTAACATCATATTGACTGCGTTAATAGTCTTGCTGTCACCCTACAGTCCACTGCCAGTGCACTGCTTCACGCAGTTCGAATTCTTCCAGTTTTTCACGTGGGGTGCACTAGTACACATTGTGATATCACTGGGCACCAGCGCTGCACAACCAGCATGGATAACGAGACTCTTCCATCCTGATTTCACGCGCGTCGACAAATACAGCCCGCCCACACAAGCTGTTCTAGAAAAAGTAGGCACGAGAGAAGCTGTTACAGCGTCATAGAAAGCGTCTATCGCGAAAGTGTTTTAACTTTTCCGTCACCACCGATGATGACACGCTCAACCATATCCAAGAACAAGCCATGTTCCACAACTCCAGGTATCAAGGAGAGTTGCTGTCCTAGTGCGCGGGGATCGTCAATCAAACCGAAGTCACAATCCAAAATCAAGTTGTTTTCGTCGGTGCGAAACACCTGTCCATTTCTCTCTCTAACCACGCTGGATGCGCCCATCTTCTTGATCGTCTCTTGAATCAACCCACGAGAGAATGGAACAACCTCAATTGGCAGGTGAAACTTCCCAAGCTTGTCCACCAGCTTTTTCTCGTCCACAATAATCACAACTCGCCTAGAAGCATACGCCACAATCTTCTCGCGAAGGAGCGCACCACCTCCGCCTTTTATCAAACACAGCGTCGGTTCTACTTCATCTGCGCCATCAATGTCCAAATCAAGTTGTGGAAACTCGTCCAGCGTCACGATTGGAATACCGACGCTTTTGGCGAGTTTTTCGGTTGAATCCGAAGTCGGAACCCCCTTTATTCGCAATCCCTTCTTCACCATCTCGCCAAGCATCTCTACTGCAAACACTGCAGTAGAACCAGTGCCCAAGCCGAGCACCATTCCATCTTCAACTAATTCGACGGCCGCAGACGCGGCTAATCTTTTGTCGTCATCAGCACTCATAGTTCACCCGTCTGGCAATCAACATTATTGGTTCGACAACCTGTTTCAATCCAAAAGACAAAGCCCAATAGCGCCAAATCTATATACCCAGCCGGGTCACTAAATTAGTTAGCGCCTTCTTCTTCGGCTACTTGATTGATTTCCTGAAAGTGGTCCCAAGATTTCACGGTGTTTTGCGGGGCCGGATGGGTTTTGTCATAAACAATCAAAACATTCGTAAGTGGGCGACCAGCTTTGATGATGATAGAACCATTGTGAGCGAGCGCGCGGGATGCGCCACCGTCCAGGTTCATCGCTTCGTAGCAGCCAATCTTTTTCATCATTTCGGCTTCTTTCTCTAGTGACAATCCGTACAAAAAAGTGACCAGATAAATCTTGTCTTTGCTCTTCGGATATCCCATCGCCTGCCGCGGTCCGATGGTCAAAACGTGTGAATCGGTAAAACCCTCAATATCAGGATGAACCCAAACTTCTCCTTGACGCAACAGACGCGGACCACAAGTCAGAGAAAACCAATGCTTATCCCATTGAGGTTGTCCTTCTGCTCGGGCTGTAACCATCTCTAGCTTGTTGTCGGCTCTAATACCAAGTGTGGTGCCATAATTTTCCCACCTGCTGTACTTGAGTATTTTGCCATCGGCAACAAGATTGCCCATCACACGCTGTTCTTTGTCTTTGCTGAAGAAAGTTCCGTTCATCAAAACTGCCCCTCTATGCGATGTCACAAAGGATTCAAAATTCTCGGCGCCGTAGCTGATTTCTGCGCTGTTCGCCTGCGATGCATTGTGCGGCAAAAGCACGGAGAGATATGTGTCGTAGTCAGTCAAATCAATTGTGGTTTGGTAGAACGGAATGCGATCAATTGTTTTTTTCTCGAACTTGACTGGATTTTTGCGTCCACGAACTTTCTTGTTAGGCTTCTGTGGAGGCGGAACAAAAAATGTGGGGGGAACAGGTAACCCGACTTCAGCTAGTTCTTCTTTGGTAGGTGGTGGAATCGTAAAGTGCGGAGGCTCTGGCCAACGCTTTTCAGCTTGCCCGGTCTGGGGCTGACCAGGATGTTCGATAGGCGAAGGTCGCATCAGCTCTTTGAACTTTTCTTCGATCAAGCTGCAGCTGCTGAGGAAAATTGTCGAGCAAACTACAACGCTAAGGCGAAACACTCTTGCTGATGACTTCTTCTGCAAAGTTGATTTCAACCAAACTCCCTTCTGCTCAATTCCAACTGTTAATTTGTTTAGCATAGCCACATAAAATCATTCCGCCACAGGTTTAACCCTTGAACGCAAATTCTCATCAAAAGATCATTATCTTGGCAGCCGTGCGCGGATATCATTTACTGGCGCAAAACACGCTATTCAGATTGGCTCAACGGTCTACAAGGACACAACCCCGTGGAATCACTCGTTATTCGTCCGGCAGTTGAAAGCGACCTTCCGCTGCTGACTGAAATCTACAACTATTACATCGTCAACACGAATATCGCGTTTGACACGCAACCAATGACGATTCACGATTACAAACCCTGGTTCGAGAAATACTCGACGTCGGGACCATATCGGCTACTCGTTGCTGAAACAGACGGAGAGGTAATTGGCAGTGCAGGAAGCCGCCAGTATCGCGACCATCCAGCGTTTGTCGAAACGGTGGAATTCGGAATTTATCTTACTGAAAAGGCGCGCGGCAAGGGCGTTGGAAAGAAACTCTACTCAGCGCTTTTCGAAGCAATTAGAGACGAGAAAGTGCACCTGGTTGTAGCAGGCGTTGCATTACCAAATCCTGGTTCGGTTGCATTGCATAGAGCAATGGGATTTTCAGAAGTCGGCGTCTTTGATGAATACGCACAGAAGCACGGTCAGTACATCAGTTCGATTTGGTTTCAAAAACGCATCAACTAGTCACCTATAAGGTTTAACGGCGTCCGCCGCAAAGTCTGCGGCAAATACCACCTGAGCAGCACTTCTGACGAATGCAGGCATCGCTGTAGCAGCAGCCTCCGCTCGCTCTGACTCGTGCGCGAGTTTCGGGCGGCAGATTTCCTCTGTACTCGGTTCTCTTCTCCTGCACGCGAACAGGGTCACCTGCCGAGTAGGCACTCTCTAGTCTTTGCTTGATTTGATCCGAAGTCACTGGTGGTGCCGTCTCAGAGTCTTTGATCAACTGTTCGACATTGACTCCTGCGGCTTTGAGAGCAGCAGCAAACTCAGGATTGTCCTTCAGCTCTGGTGCCGTTCTGTAAGCATCTTTCAAGACATCCAAACCGGCTTGATTCATCGCCGCTTGCTTCTCAGCTTTAGGTAAGCTGCTCGCGCTTCTCACCATGTCCAGACCGAGTTCTGCACGTAGAAGTCTTGGGGCATTCTCCAGCTCCCACAAAGTTGCCAGTTGTCTATTTCGTTCATCCAGGTCAGCAATTTTGTCTATTTCTTTGCGGCGTTCAGCTAGCAAATCAGGACGTGCTTGCGATGCAGCTTGCAGCGCTTTGACAAACTTCGCTTGACGCTCTTGCAAGCCAGGCATTGCGTTGACCGGAGTTGCAAGTGCTTCTTCTCTCGCTGCTCTTATTTGCGAGGCAAGAGCTGTAGCACTTTGCGCGTCCATCGACAGTCTGAACTCTTTAGCGTGCGAAACAGTGGCATCGCTCGCAAGTGCAGCTTTCGATAATAGGTCTTGATTGATGTTGGAGTTCCAGTGGAAACTCGTCACCTTTTCCGGAGCCGGATATCCGGAAGAGTCAGCCTTAAGGGACTGAACACTGGTGAGCACGGTGTTCTTATCACTACCACCGCATGCCTTGGTGCTCTCGTCGATCCACTTCTTCCATTCCTGCATTTTGGAATTCTTAGGATCAGCCTGAACAGCGGCGTCGATTTTGTCGCGATCCACAATTAGGAATTTGAGTTTAGGATTTTCTTCCTGCAGCTTTTTAACATTCTTTATAGCGTCTTCACTGCCTGGAATACCGCGACCGACAACCATAATTGCGACACCAGAACCAGACTTAGCCGCTTCTTTGTATGCATCACCAAAATTATCGATGGTGAACGCGCCTGTATCTTTTATTGATTGGCCAAAGGCATCAAGCTTCTCGCCTTGCTCCTTCGCATCAACAGGTCTTTCCAAATCTGTTGGAGGCTTTGGACCATCGATTGGCTGAGCTGGTTGTTCCGGCAGTGGCTTTTCCACCGGTTTTTCAGGTTGTTTTTCGGGCGGCTTCTCCGGCTGTTTCTCAGGCGGCTTTTCAGATTGTTTTTCTGGTGGCTTCTCAGGTTGTTTTTCTGGAGGCTTTTCCGGAGGCTTCGCAGGTTGAGGAAGTTCTAACGGAACAACCTGCACTTGTCCCGCGCTCAACTGGTCCATGATCTGCTTGCGAACATCTGGGGGCAACGCCTGTAGTCCGCCTCTTCTATACAAGTCGTTGAGCTGATCGGGACTCATGTCGCGGTTCAAACGCAACGGCATCACGTCGTCGTTTTGGCCGGGCAAACGCAAGCGAGTATCAAGCGGGAATTGGTCGCGATTGCCACCAAAATTGTCCTTACGACGCTGTCCAAAGGGATCTAGCAAGGCATCCAATCCATTAGCGTTTCTATTACTGCCAAAAGGATCGAGCGGAAATCTCGTTCTACTTCTGCTTAGTGGATCGAGCAGCTCCTCGAGCACATCGCGCCTCTGCGGGGTACGCCCATATGAGCCATATCTGTCGCGCGGATCTCTTAGTAGTGACAATGGATCATCGGGATTTGAAGGTCCTCTGAAGTCGCTGCCATCGGGGCGAATTCTCAGTTGAATGCGACCGTCTTTGTCGAATTGGAGGCGACGGTTTGGATCAAAATTGAGGTCGCCACTGTCATCAAACTGAAGGCGCCCATTTGCATCAAGTTTGAGAGTGCGCGGATTCGAATCGAGCCGATATTGCGACCTGGTGGAATCAAGCGGCAACATACGAACAGACGAATCGCCTTGCTCCGGTGGTCCTTGCAATTCCAGATGCTGAATAGGAATGACCAGATCATCCAGCTTTCCCTTCAGTTTGGGATCCAGTACCAAAGGAATACGACCCTCTGCGTCGGCCGATCCTTCCTTGAGCCTGACCTTTGGTCCAGGCTTTCGACTGTCGAGCAGTCCATCAATGGTAGTCAGCGGCAATCCTTGGACGCCAGGGTTAGTGCGGTCAAACGCGTCCATCCTTTGCTTGTACTCAGGATGCATTTTGACGTAATCGGCATATTCTTGAGGATGTTCTGCCTTAAACTGCGAGGGTGAAACCTGCTTGCACATGTTGTCTTCGCACAGATAAGACTGCGAAGGATTTTTCTCGTTGTATGTAAATTTGACTGGCGGGTCGGAAGCAGGGACCTGATCAAATCGTTGTGCCATCGGTGAGCATCCTGGGTGGGGTTATATGAAAGGTTAAATGAGAGTTGTTTCACTTTCATTGCAAACCCCGTATCGCCCACAGGTGCAGCACTTCGCTCTAGGGTGCCGCTGAAGTTTTCGGTTCTTTCTGCTTGTGCTTCGACCTGTGTTTTTTCGCTGTCGAAACGCCCAAAGCGGTGTCGTTGAGCGGCACACCAGACGGAACCTGGGATGACGAACTTGCGGGCTCCCATCGATCGCCGGAGTCAGGAGAAGCTTTATTCACAGATGCCGCGCTAGCAGAAGATGCCCCCGGCGCATTCGACGCCGATGCATTTTTTGTGTCGTCCACTCTGGGTGCTGAATGTTTATCCATCCATGCAGTAATAGCTTCAAGAAGCATACCGGACTGGTTGAAAGTCTCAAAAATCAAATGCTCCTCAGAGCCGATGATAAAGAGGTTTTTGTCTTCGCAGGTCACAGCTTCGAACAGTTCGTATGTTCCTTTAGGTTTAACAAGCTTGTCCTTAAGTCCTTGAACAAAAAATACAGGCAGGTCATTCAATTTCGCGCACGAAAACTTCGTCTCGCGCATGAAAACAGCAAATCGCATAAGCTCTTTCGGAGACATTTCCATTTTTGCTTTCAGATCATCATGCCACGCTTCTCTAACCCGCGGAATAGCTGATGCCTGCTGAACTACCATGTCACCAACTCTGAACGGCTTATTGGGGTTTTTCAAAAAATGAACAGCAACGGTAAGTCCCATTTTCTTGGCCTGAAATCTTTCAGCAGACGGAACAGAGGAAATCACCCCGTGCAAATCCTTGGAATACTTCGCCCCTGCGCGCAGTGCGATCGCGCCACCCATTGATTCACCAAGCAAGTAAATCGGCACGCCACCGTGTCTTTGCGATATCAAACCGAGGATGCTTCCGACATCGTTAATCGCTTCGTTCAATCGCAAATCTTCCTGACCAGGAGTAGTGAGCCAGGCACCAAAGCCACGAACATCCATCGAATAAACTGCGTAACCATTTGCCGACATTTTCAAGCCAAACGGTGTAAATGCTTGGTTGTCCAAACCGAGCCCATGCACACAAAGAATCGCAGCTTTTGTTTTTTGCTGCGTTGGCATCCATCCGATAACAGGCATTGTACGCAGGCGAAATTCGCCGGCTAACCAGATATATTCAGCAGCGGTCTGCGGCGCGAATTCGGCAATGTAGTGCTTTTCGAAAATCTCCTTGCGCTCGGAGAGTGGAGGCAGTTTGCCATGCGACTCCAAGCTGAATCGATAATTCATCAATTTTTCGATTGACGCAGAAACTTCCTGCCGGATCGGCTCAGTGTCAGGCGGATTTTTCATGTGACGATAAAGATTGAGCATTTGCAATTGCGCCCAAAATAAAACTCCGGCATCATCCCAGAGCCCGGATTTAGCGCGTTCTTTCGCTACGGCAAGGAATTTTTCCGCATAGGATTGCGCATCTGTGTAGCGTTTTTCAATAATCAAAATGCCCATCGCAGACTCGTAAAGGTCCGCAAGGATGCGAGAACCTATTGGCAAAGCAGACGAAATGATCAACGCAGCGTTGTAACTTGCAAGCGCGTCGCTATACTTTCGCTCACCGTAATAGCAGTCACCAATTCTTTTGAGCAACAGCGCATGCCGCAATTGACCAGTGCTGTCAATTGCAGGGGGCTGGTGATGCAAAACCACCTCCAGATGGCGCCGCGCTTCACCGCTTTTTTCCTGCATCTTTTCGAGCGCCGCGAGCATGTAGAAAAGCCCAATCTTCTTTTCTTTGTCCTTCTCTTGGCTGACCTCACGCTCAAGCATTTTCTCTGCGTCGAGGAGCTTTCCGTCTAACGCAGTTTGGATAATTTCTTGTTCTGTGGAATTGACGTCGATGTACGTGTGATTGTGCTGAATTCCTTGCGGGTTAGGCGAATTCGTATGATTATCATGATTGGCTGCAATCAAAGCACGCGACGCAGTTATCAAAGTTTCTGATGCGCACTCTGGAATTCCGGGCGAGCTTTTTGCAGGCAGGGGCAAAAAGAAAGTCGGTGCAATTAAGGACGTAATTAGTGATGCCACCAAAGGCGCCACCACTTTCTCTTTGCGCGGCTTCGAAGCCATAGTACCCAAAACAAACACCTGCAGATTCCACAGCGTTTTCAAACGCTCTCATTGAACATATAGCACAAAGAGCTAAGCCCGATGGCTCCTTGCCGGTTTCCGGGTCTGCCCTCAATCATTTGACAAAGCCCCCAAACAGCCACTCTGCGGGCAATACAGAACTTATAGTCTAAAAATGTACCTGAAAGGGCATATAAATTAGGGAAACATTCCAGGGAGACTGTGGCAATGGCATTTGACGACGGAAAAGCCGCTCAGGGCAAGCAATTGCAGGGTTTTGAGTTGGGCGCAATGAACGCCAACACCGAAGGGGCGGCCGAGCGTGAGCCCAGCGCCATTGAGGTGGCGGCTCAGTGGTCGCAAAACGACAACAGTATTGTGCGTGCGTCAATGCAGGGCGCCACAGATCCGGAAAAGCCGTTTGCCAAACGGGTCGAGGCAATGCTCGGCACAGAAGATACCTATGTGAAGGACAGCCCGGCGCAGTTGCGTGAGGCTGTCAATGCACAACTTCGCGAGCTGGAACAACAAACCGGCAAGAAATTAGGCCGCGTAAAGGCGAGCGATAGTTTTGAAGCAGTCGAGGACAAAAATGCAGCGGCAATCGTAGCCGGCTTTGGTCGCGGTAGCCAGTGGAGCGAAGCGTACAAGACATCAATTATGTCGGTTCTCCGTCAAGGAAATCCGGACATAACGCGCGCAGACATGACAAGCCAAGCCACTGTACGCGATGCACTACTTGCAAGAGACAGAAAGCAGGCCGCTGCCGTCCTAGGCGAATCCGCTGCGGCGAGCGTCTCGGGTGCTGACTTTGAAAAAGCAGTAAACCAGTACAATTATCGCTACATGCAAAAACACGGTATCGGTACTGACGTTAATTGATGAGCGAACAAGCCAAGAAAGCCGCAAAAGAACCGCCAGTCTACTCACTGATACGGGCGAGCCGCTGCTTTAACTGTGATGGGAAGCAAGAGCCAGGTAGCATTGTCAAATTTGCACCGGGCAAAGACGAACGCGAAGTGCATTGTCGTAAATGCTCGAAGCTCGACGATATGGAATTTCTCAAAAGCGGAAACGCGAAGGTTACTCAGTTGGCGAAAAAATACTCGCAGCGTGTGATTGTTGTTATGCAATGGTCAGAGTTGTGGAAAACTTATGAGCGCATCGGCTTACTCGTCGAGTCTGCAGCAATCGATCGCATCGAAACAGATCTCAAGATCAAGTTCGAAAATCGAGAGTCTAAAGAAAGAGCAGGAAAAAGCCAGTGACAAGCAGCGATACAAAACGAAGCACCGTTAGCTCTACAGAAAGAGAGTTCTACAAACTTTGGACGCCAGTCACTTTGCGATATGGCGACACAGACAGACAAGGACACATCAACAACGCAGCCTACTGCACATTTTTCGAGTCCGGCCGTGTTGCATTTCTCTGTCACGAATATGGCACCATTGCCGACGATGGCTATGCATTTGTCATCGCAAAACTGTCTCTAGATTTTTTGAAAGAAATGAATTTTCCGGGTACCGTTGAAGTCGGAACTAGAGTAAACCATATCGGCAAAAGCTCGTTCACATGCGGGCAAGCATTGTTCAAAGATGGAGAGTGCTGCTCGACTGCGGAGTCAGTAATTGTCTTAACTGATGAAACAACACGTCGCTCCGCGCCAATGCCGGAGAAGGTTTTGCAGGTTCTCCGCGACCTCATGTAAGGTGGGGGCGACGCCATGCTTCGACCATTGAATATACGCGCGGGCGTGGTGCCGTGCAAGCGGGGGTGGCTTAGCATAGGCGTGTGGGCGTGATGCCGTGCAAGCAAGCGTGGCTAAGCAGAGGCGTGGGGGCGCGTTGCACGCGCCCGTTTCTTCCTTAATTACTTGCGCGCAATCAGCGCAAATTTGCTGCCGCAGTCAGAGGCGAACACGCTTGCAGAGCCAGAAGGCGTAGCAACAGATCCTACGATCTGATAGCCTTGCGCATCCAGGTCGTCAGCGACCTTCTCAAAGTTTGAGACAGAAAAAACAACCGAGCAGGTAAAGGCAATTTCCTCAACGATAATCACTTGAGGCCCAGCAGGAAACTTAATTGCACAAATGTTTCCACCTGCAGACTCCCAGATTTTCTGACCTTTCAAGACATCGCAAAACGCTCTAGCATCGGCTCTCACATCGCGCGATGGATGCACCAGATATTCGACCTGCGTGCCTTCAATACGGACACTTGGCGCAACAGATACGGACGACCTGCCGGAAGCGGATGCGGCTGATGCCTGGGAGGCGGTGGATGCCGATGAAGCAGGGGATGATGAGTATGAGGCACCTGGATAATTGGATGAGTTGGAAGAAGATGACGAATAAGAGCTGGGTCCTCTCGATGCACCAGAGGAAGAAGCCCCCGTCGCCGGAGCGCCCGGAATAATCGCTGGCGGTCGTAACCCACGACGCCTCTCCATATTGAGCCGAAGCATTGCCGACGTCGTCCGCTGCTTGAAGTCCATTGCAACGTCAGCCTTGCCAGTTTGCTCTATCTGACGCGAAATCTTCTGCAATTCTTCGGCGATGGTTTTCTGATTGTCGCCAAACTCTTCCTCCAGAGAAGTAATTATCTTGATAATGACTTCTTCTGAGTTTTCTATTGATGCATCGCTCATTGCCTTGAGAGCAAGGTCGAGGCGGTCGCGCTGATTGTCGTTAGCCATAGAAAGGCGCGTACTCCTTGATAGCCGCGATTACCGCATACCGTAGTGTATTTTATCGTGGCAATATCCAACCGCCACATCCATATGACATCCCCGGGTGACGAGATTGTCTTGAAACCTTGTCAGTCGTGGCACAATAACGCATGGGGTTACCGACCGAGCGGTTGCCGGAAACATGTCAAAAATCATTGTAGTAGAAGACGACCAAGAGATTCTCGACGCTCTGGTGGACGTGCTCGTCCATGAAAAGCACACGGTCGATGCTCTATCCGATGGAGCTGATGCGTGGGAAAGTTTGCAGCGTTTTCAATATGACCTGGTCATTTTGGACTGGGGACTGCCGGGTATGGACGGGCTGGAGGTTCTGAAGAAATTCAGAAGCAATGGTGGCTCGACACCGGTTTTGTTCTTGACCGGGCGTAGCACTATCGACGAAAAGCTGACCGGACTTGACTCCGGCGCTGACGATTATTTGCCAAAGCCATACGACATGCGCGAATTTAGAGCGCGTGTTTCGGCGCTGCTGCGACGCCCGAAAGAGCTTTCCAGCGAAATCATTCGTTGGTCCGATATCGAACTTGATACCAAAGCATTTCGCTGCCTGCGTCGCGGAGAAGAGATTAGGCTGCTGCCAAAAGAATTTGCGCTGCTGGACTTTTTGATTCGCAATCGCAATCTGGTGTTTACTCCCGACCAGCTAGTAGACAAACTTTGGGCGGGTGACACGGAAGTTTCGGTAGATGCGATCAGACAATGCGTAAAACGTTTGCGCACGAAGATCGATGTTTCCGATAGACCTTCCTACATCACCACCGTAGTTGGTGTCGGATACAAAGTCGAAGAGCAGTAGAACAGCAAAATTTAAGAGGAGCTACATTGCTGCAGCTCCTCTTCCCTTGCGAGTAATTCTTGTTATAACTACATTGCGAATGCACTTCCCGGGTGGAGTTGCTGCCACTGAGTTCCATACCAGGAAACAGGCTGACCATCTCTTGTCTGCTGTTCGTATACTCCGTTGCGGTTGACTGCTCTCAGTAATGGATAAGTACTGCCGTCATCATTAGCTTGCAGTGAGATGTACTCTACGCCTCTGTCCTTTTGAACATTGATACTGACGGTGTACTTATTACCATCAAGATCAGTCATTTCAAAACTCTTTTTACCTTGGGCTAATAGTGACTCGATAGCTTTCAATTGCTGCTCAGGGCTTGAAGCATTGCGTGTAAGCAGTGTTTGAAGTTCGTTTTCAGACGTCTCATTGTTGATCACGCGATCTGCCTTATACATCTCAGATGGCTCAGCCACTCTCGACGCTCTCTGGCTATCGCGGAACTTATTGATTTCGTCTTTTGAAATTTCATTATCCGGCAACCAATTAAGTCCAGGAATATCATCGGAATCGGTGATGTTATCCCATCGCTTGATTGCATAGTCTGCAGCCATTTTCGTAAGTGCGTCAGCAGAACCGCCTGTCGAAGCCTTTTGAAGTTCATCCCAAGTGAGGTTGCCATTTCCATCCCCATCAAGACGATCGAATTCGGAAATTACCAGTTGCGGCAATGTTCCTGTTGATTCGAGCTGTTGGGTTACGGCGGTAAGATTGCCTTTAACGTCTGGCTCATTCAAAAGGTCTACAGCCTGCTGGCGAGCGGCGTTGTCGCCTTTATGTTCGCTGGATTCGTAGACTGCGGAGGCTGCTTCTCTGATGTTTTCCATGAAAACGTCCTCTAAAGAAAGCACCATATTTGGTGCGGGAACACGTAAGGTCAAGGGGATTTTCGTGACTCGATTTCTTCAATTCCATCTGTCAAAAATTGGAATCGCTGCTATCGACTCGTCTACCCTAACGCAACCGTATGACATTCGTTTGACGGACCGTTAGGTGGCGCTATTCAGGGTCTTTAGGTTTGAGTAGCGCAAGATACAAGGGACCGGGGTGTTGATCCCTTGTTGGATCAATGCTTAGTAAATGTGGGAATTCGTCTCCCTTCCTCCTCCCCACACGAAAAACAATAATCCATCGATATGACATTCGCTTGACGTTTGAACATTTGCATTGAAATTCAGAAACAAAAAAAGAATGACTCTTAAAGATGGCTCATTGAGCCATTATTCATACAATTTGCACTGTGCACTTTGCACCATAATCAAAAAGTGAAAAGAGCCAATCCAAACAAGTTGGCTTTGGCTCTTCCCGACCTCTCCGTTCAAACTGTGTCGGAAGTGTTTCTCAGTTTTTAGACCGCGGTCATCGGTGCATCTCGGTGTCTTCCGTTTGCGGTGCCGCTTCCAACACTTGCAATTTATACGAGCGGCATGACATTCGTTTGACGAGTCAAACAAAATGCAAATTGATTGAAAAAATGCAAAAACAGAGAAAACTCATACAAAGAAGGCGTCAAACAGACCGGCGGCTGGTCGCAGTAGGCTGTGCCTGGCTAAACTTTGCTTTCAAACCTTCAAAAGCCAAATAGAAAATCGGAGTTATATATAAGGTAACGAGTTGAGAAACCATCAACCCGCCGAAAACAGCCAAACCTAGTGGCTGGCGAGACTCTCCGCCTGCCCCCCAACCCAATGCCAGCGGCACACTGCTCATAATCGCCGCCATCGTCGTCATCATAATGGGGCGAAAACGCACAATGCACGCTTCATAAATGGCTTCGTCCGGGCTTTTGCCGTGATTGCGCTGCGCATCAAGCGCAAAATCGACCATCATGATCGCGTTTTTCTTGACGATACCTATAAGAAGGATTAGCCCCAAGAAGGCATAGATGTTCAAATCAATCTTGCAAATGTACAGCGTAATGAGCGCTCCCAGCCCAGCCGGCGGCAATCCGCCGAGAATAGTTATGGGGTGCAAGAAGCTTTCGTACAAAATTCCGAGAACAATATAGATAACGACGATGGACAAAATCAGCATCGACCACATGCCCTTGAGCGACGACTGGAAAGCTTCTGCGCTGCCCATAAAGCGATAGCTGACACCGTCGGGCAAGACTTTCTTCGCGTTGGACTCGACTACTTTTACCGCGTCTCCCAGGGATGCGCCCGGCTTCAAGTTGAATGACACAGTGGCGGAGGGCATCTGACCGACGTGGTTGACAAGCAGAGGTCCGACCGAAGGCACAAGCTTCGCCACTGCACTTAGCGGAACCAACTCGCCTGCCTTCGAACGCACATACAGCAAAGGCATCGAATTCGGCGTAACACGATATTCAGGCTCGAGCTCTACAATTACGCGATACTGATTGCTGGGCGCGTAGATTGTAGAAACCATCCTGTTGCCGTAGGCGCTGGACAGCGCATCTTCGACTTGTTCTGCGGATAGTCCTAGCGTCGCAGCTTTGTCTCTATCCATACGAACATCAATTTGCGGGCTGTTGATTTGCAGGTCTGTGGTTACGTCTTGAAAGTCAGGATGCTCACGCAGAAGTTTTTCAAGATCTAGCGTACTTTGGTATAGCTGTTCGGTGTTTGAACTCTGCAACGAAACCTGATACAGACTCTTCGTCAACTGACCGCCGATGCGGATAGATGGAGGATTTTGCAGAAAGATTTTAATACCCGGCACCATCGCAAATTTCTTTCGCAAATCCGCGATAATCTGCTCTGCCGATTGTTTTCTTTCTGCGCGAGGCTTCAGGTGCATAAAGATACGTCCGGTATTACCGGCAACGTTAGGTCCACCGGCACCGACAGAAGACATGATGTCTTTCACATTCGGATTGCTCATCGCAATCTCTGCGAGTTCTTTCTGGTGCCGCACCATGTCGTCAAAAGAAATGCCCTGTACACCTTCGGTCAATCCAAAGATTTGATCTATGTCCTCAGTCGGCATAAAGCCTTTGGGAATCTTGACGAACAACATCGCTGTCATTGCCGTCATCACGAGGAAAGAAATAAAAGTCAGCCGCGGATGCCGGAGAGTAACGCGCAAAGTACGCTCGTACAGGCGAGTCCATGATTCGAATATTTTCTCTGTAAAGCCGAGCAGCTTCGAATTGCTGGTGGAGTGTGCACTCAGAAAACGGCTGCACAAGAGCGGTGTAAGGCTAAGAGAAACAATACCGGAGATCAAAATCGCACAGCTGATCGTGACGGCAAATTCGTTGAATAAGCGACCGACGATACCACCCATGAACAAAATCGGAATAAAAACAGCGACAAGTGAAATAGTCATGGACAAGATAGTAAAAACAATCTCGCGCGACCCCTTGAGCGCCGCGTTCATTCTTGTCTCTCCGGCTTCCTGGTGCCTAACAATGTTTTCCAAAACGACAATCGCATCATCCACGACAAAACCCACAGACAGCGTTAAAGCCATCAGAGAAAGGTTGTTGATGCTAAACCCCAACAAGCTCATCGCGCCGCACGTTCCCACAAGCGAAAACGGCAAAGCAAGGCTGGGAATCAGCGTGGCAGAAACATTGCGCAAGAACAAAAAGATAACGATTACGACGAGAACGACCGAAAGGGCAAGCGTAAGTTCAACATCTCGAACCGACTCACGAATACTTTGAGAGCGATCGTAGAGTGTGTCGATTGCGACTGATGCAGGTATTTGCGCGCGCAGCGATGGCATCACTTTGTTGATGTTATCGACAATCTCGACGGTATTGCTGCCGGGCTGCCGCTGAACGCCAAGTACAATTGCGCGTGTTTTGTTGAACCAACTTGCGGTCTTATCGTTTTCAACACTATCAATCGCCTTTCCGACTTCTTTCAGCCGGACTGGAGATCCATCCTTGTATGCAACTATGAGTGGCTCATACTGAGAAGCCGTCAACAATTGTCCGTTCGGCTGCACCATGTATGATTGAAAACGCCCATACAAAGCGCCGGAAGGCAAATTGACGTTGCCCTGACGAATCGCATTCGTGACCTCGTCAATACCAATTCCGCGCGTCGCTAATGCATTTGGATCGAGCTGGGCACGAACTGCGAATTTCTGCGGCGCCAAAACTTGAACCTGCGCCACGCCGCTTATCATCGACAAGCGCTGCGCGATTATGGTCTCAGCATATTCATCGACCTGAAAAAGCGGCAGCGTCGGCGAACTTACAGCCAGGTAGAGAATCGGTTGATCGGCAGGATTGACCTTTTTAGCGGTAGGCGGCGTCGGCATTCCCGGCGGCAACTGCGATTGTGCGGCGGCAATAGCGGCTTGCACATCTTGTGCGGCAGCATCGATATCGCGATTTAAGTTGAACTGCAATGTGACATTGGTCAATCCAATTGCACTGACGGAGTTCATCGCCTCTAGACCGGCGATTGTGGAAAATTGCCTCTCCAGTGGCGTAGCAACGGCCGAAGCCATAGTGTCCGGGTTAGCACCAGGCAACTGCGCACTGACCTGCAAAGTCGGGAAGTCGACGTTAGGCAAATTGTTGACGGGCAGAGTCGAATAGCCAAGCAAACCAAACACAAAAATCGCCACCATGACCAGTGTGGTCATTACAGAGCGGCGAATGAAGAGGTCGGTTAGGGTCATCAGCTAAGGCTCAAATTACGGCGCGCTTCTCTGAGTAGTTGTGGGCGGCTGCTGTGCTTCGGTGGTTGCACCAGGTTGTATTCGGTCCGGTGTTCCGGGTTGTATTGGAGCCGGTGCTCCTGGTTGTATTTCAACCGAAGAGCCGGGCATCAACTGCATGTGCCCATCAACCACAATTTGATCGCCCGGCTCGAGATTGCCATCAATGACACTTGTGTTTCCGTCGCTGTACTTGACCTTGACGATGACAAGATTCGCCTTATTGTCCGGTCCTACAACATAGACATACTGTCCTTGCTGCCCGACCTGAACAGCATGGTTCGGCACAACGACGGCATCATATATAGTGTCAAGATTGAGAACTGCCTTCACGTAAGTGCCAGGCCACAGCACTTCATTCTCATTCGAGAACGTCGCCTTCATCAAAATGGTGCCTGTGTTGCGTTGAACACTATTATCAATGAAAGTGAGAGTGCCTCTAACCTCGCCGACATGGTCAGCGAGCCCTTCCACCCCTACCGTAAGCGGATGTTGCTTCTGCAGTTCATGAATGCGCGGAAGGTCTTGCTCTGGCACGGAAAAACTCACGTACACGGGCTTCACTTTGTTGATTACAACAAGACTCGTAGTATCGCCGGCTTTTACCATTTGCCCTCTGTGAACAAGCAAGGCACCGGTCTTTCCATCCATAGGCGCCGTAATGCTGCAATACGAGCGCTGCAATTGAGCGGTCTGCAAATCAGATTCCGCAGCCTTTAGAGCCGCTTGTGCAGCCTCGAGTTGAGCCTGGTCTGATTGAATCACCGACTTTTCATTTTCCATCGCAGCAGTATCAGCTTTGACTGTTGCAGCAAGCGACGCCACATTGGTGGCATAGCGATTCTCCTGCTCGACAGAAACCGCGCCCTCTTTCACTAATTCCTGATAACGCGCATGATCACGGCGAGCATTGGCTTCTTCCGCCATGTCCTTCTCGCGATTTGCTGCCAAACGAGCCAGTTCTGAGCGATCCTTCGCAATCAACGAACGACATTTTGAAACATCGGCTTTGGCTTGGGCGAGTTTTGCAGTCCACTGACGAATTGCTTCGTCAAAAGGACGCGGGTCGATGGTAAACAATCGCTGTCCCGCTTTTACTCGGTCGCCCTCAGCGAAGAGTACATCAACTAATTCCCCATCCACTCGCGAACGTACTGCAACAGTAGACATTGGTTCGACGTGTCCGAGCGCTCTCAATACCCGCGGCACATTTGCTCTTTCAACAGTAGCAACACGCACCACTGCTGCTCGTTTCACTTCCGGGGGTTTCTTCTCATGCTCACCGGTAAAGTAAGCAAATCCAGCTAATACAACAATCAGCGCCACAACAAAAATCAAGGACACGATTCGGTTGTTCAACTTTCCAGGCGGCGTGTTGCTGCTGGATTCTGAAGTTTGGGTGTCGCGCGTAAGCATGTTACTTGCGCTCCTCCTCCATCGCTTCTTTTAGAATGCGCAGTCCAGTTTGAATCTGCTTTACCTTATCGTCAGGCAAACGCATGAGCACTTTCGTAAGCTCGGAAATGGCGAGATCTTCGACCACGCGATACTCTTCCTGACCCTTTTGGGTCAATTTGAGTTGCAAGCAGCGCCGCTCATTGGGATCTTCACTCCGACTAACAAGGCCCTTTTTGACCAGGCGATCGACAATGCTCGACGTGGTGGCATTGCTGACCGCAAGATATTCAGAAACAGTCGTAAGTGTGGTCGAAGGATTTCGGCGAATAAACGAGAGTGCTCGAATCTGCGGTACCGATGCTTTGTCTCCAAGCTCGCGCCGAATTCCGCGCCTGATGTAGTGCATGACAACAGGAATGGATTCTAGGATTTCCCTCGAACATATGGTGGAAGTTGGCTCTGTGGCAACCATTACCGCCTCTTCAGCATGTCAATATAATTATAGACTAATAGTTAGCTTACCTAACTATCCATTGCGAAACAAAGAGTCGGCTTTTGCTTGCCTGTCAAGGTTTTTGGGCACTCAGCCGGTCGGAGCCGATACAGTTATAGGACAGTCCAAGCAACTAATGCATTGGCTCAGCCGGGGCTCGCTCTTGCTGAACACTCATATCCGGAGCGGAATTTATGCGCGTTGAAAAACCAGTATCGCTCCTGGATGTTCCAATGGTTTCTGCGCCCAAAGAGCCAATCGGTACGTCCAAATCATTAGGTGTTTTCGACGAGCCTGAATTTTCCGCCTTTCGCGCTAAATAAAATTGAACGGTGTAAAAAACCAACGGCAGCGCACTGGAAAACAACGCGAGAACAAGCATTCCGGGTCGATGACCAAATTTCGAAAAGATCTGACCTACAAAGATGGGAAAGGTTATGCCTGCGAGCGCACCCGCAGTGACAACAAGGGAAGTAATCGAGGCAATGTGTTGGTTATAGCGTTCTGATGCGCTCGAAACCAGCGTCGGGAAAATCGGACCAAAACCGAGCCCTAAAAGAAATATGACCCCCAGCGACCCAGGTCCCAACCCGGGGTGAGTAGCCAAAAGAAAAATCACAGAGAATGCGATACCCATTGCGGCTAGAGCAATGCGGCGGGCCGGAATGTACTTAAACAGTTGTACGGCAGACATTCGACCAGTGGTCAAACCAGCCCAGAGTGCTGTCATGCTCCAGCCGGCCAATTCTTTAGAGAGATTGCAGGAAGCATTGAGGTAGGTGAAAAGCCAGGTCGCAAGCGCGACTTCTACTCCTACATACAAGAAGACAGACACGGTGTAGAGAAGTGCTGGCAATTGCAGTGGGCGAAACTTCGAAACGGTAGCGTCTACCGGCGGTACTCTGACGTCGATTCCTTTAGCCAAAAACGCCACGACTAAGACGGTTGCGGCGTACAAAGCACCAAATGCATAGACAGCGTGGTATGACCAAGGTGAGTTCAAGCCGACCAACGCCACGACTGGTCCCAACAATGCGCCGATGCCAAAAAAGACGTTGAGCTTTCCCAGCGAGGCAGCACTGGAGCCTGTAGACAGTCGAAGAAGGCATATCGTGCCGGCAATACCGTTGAGCCCGGCGCCCACACCAAGGGCCGCGGCGCCTACCGACATGCCGATTATGCCGCTGCCGAAAGATAGGATGGACAAGCCACACATAAATAGAAGGGCTGCGCTCAACAAGCACCTGCGACCGCCAAATCTTTCCAATAGCTGGCGCCCGATTGCCAGAGGAATGAGCGAGCCGCCGCTGTAGACGCTTATTAGAGAACCGGCTTCGACTAAAGGGACTTTCTGGGAAACCGCAATTGACGGCACAAGCGGACCAAACCAACCGCAATTCAACCCAGCCAAACACGTCAGCGCGCCGGAGATCATGAGAATCCGCACTGTTAGCTGTTCGTTGGTAAATCTAGCTTCGGTCAATCGAGTTCAAGCCCGATTTAGGGTTTCCATCACAAGATTTTGGCACAGACCGCCAAAATGCACGAGAGGAAACCTCATAAGAGTCGCAATTCATCACACTTCACCGCATAAGGCGGTTCCGCAATACACAACCATACAGCGCACTGCACTAATCTGCACTAATCCACACTACACATTCTTCGGCTTAATTTGCTTTCCATGTCCCGGCGAAGCAGGGGTGATTGGAAGTGAAAAGCGCATGACCGTGCCCTCTTCACGAGAACTGATACACGACATCGAGCCATTATGCCCCTCTGCAATCTGACGACAGAGGAAAAGTCCCAGTCCCGCTCCTGCGCCAAAGCGCTTGCCTTGCCACAATCGCTGGAAGAGTTGTTCCATATCCTCTTCGCTTATCGGCTCCCCACCGTTATGAACCTCAAGCGTGGCCTGCTTGTCCGTGGCTTCAAGATTGACTTTTACCTGTGTGTGCTCAGGCGCAGAGTTGATCGCATTACCGATCAAATTTACGATGAGAGATTTCACAGCGACTCTGTCTGCATTGAGAATAAGCTTTTTCGGTGCCTCAAACTCCAGGTGAATATGTTTTGCTGTCATGGCCGGACCAGCGTCCTTGAGACAATCGTTCAAAATACCGACCAGATCGAAATGTTCGAATATGAATTGATCTTTGCCTGATTCATAGCGCAGCACTTGCAAAAGGTTTTTCACCATCAGCAAAAGATTTTCATGGCTGCGATGCAGGCACTGAATGAAATCAGTTTGCTTATGATCGAGCGGACCAACATACCCTTGAAGAAGGGCATCAAGGGCGCGAATAGCACCTATCACAGGTACCTTCAAATCGTGAGCGAGCGAGGCCATGAAGTCCTCTCTCTGCGACTGCAGTTGAATGGTTTTCGTGATGTCTTCAAAGTGCGCCAAAATGCCAATAACATTTCCTGATGCATCATGCATAGGCATTTTGGATGTATTCAGCCACGAGACTTCACCATCTTTCTTGGTCAATGGCTCGAGTATATTGAACTGGGGCTGATTCTCTTCCATAACTTTGCGATCACACAGATGGTAGAACTCAGTCTCATCCGAAGTCCAAGGCATGTCGAAATCAGTCTTGCCGACGATCTGGTCAACATGAGAAAGCCCGGCAATGTTAGCAAACGTCTTGTTGCAGCCGAGATAAACGCTGTTTTTGTCTTTCCAAAAAATTGCAGCGGGAATTGTATCCATCACAAATTGCAAGCGTTCATTTACGCGCTTTTGCTCATCAATATCTGTGGCAGTTCCAAACCAGCTCTTAATGTTGCCGTCACGATCTCTTACTGGGACACCTTGGGCGAGAAACCAGCGATACTGCCGTGTATTTAAATCAAGCAAGCGATGCTCGTTTTCGAAGAGCTCTCCTGTTTTCATGCAATGCTCAAACCTCTTCGTTGCCCGCTCGAAATCATCAGGGTGCAGAGCGCGTTGCCAGCCTTTGCCGTGAGCATCCACCGACTTCAATCCGGTGTAATCGGCCCATTTGCTGTTGACGAAATTGACATAACCATCAGGAAGCGCAGTCCACACTATCAGCGGCAAAGACTCCGCGAGACTATGCGACCACTCCGAAAAATGGTCGGTATCATCTGTGGTGAACTCTAATCCTTGCGCCTTAGTGCGCTCAACGATATGAAATTCGCTTCGCGATAACTCTTCAAAGGCGTGCTCGTATAGCTCTGCCCATTCCTCTGAAATATCTTTGGAAAAAATGTCGTTGTCTGTCACTTTTGACGCGAGCATCGATGAAAGAACGCGAAAGTATGGCGCGACATCAGGTGCCAATTTCACCGTCATTTCAAGCGTCACGACAAACTGCAATTCGTCGCTGGCACGCACCGTCGCTACTACCTTTGCGCCATTTTCCGATGGTAGATCGTCAGGGTTAGCCTCCTGAGACGATTGCTGCTCCTTCTTCTTCGGCTGTTTGCTGGTTGGAGCGCTCACAAAGCTGACTGCACTGCCGCTATTCTCCAGGTACATAACCGTACCTTTCCGATTGGCGCGCTTTGACGGACGATCTGTAACCTGACGAATTTCGGTTTCGGTGACTACAGCACGCTCAGAACTATCAGTTACTTTGTCGAAAGGAACGAAAAATAGCCGCGCAGACTTTAATGCCGGTTTTCCATCCACAGAAAATTTTTGCACTAGCAGCTGCGACAACTCTTGGGCGCGGGACTCGAGATCCGACGCACGGCATTTGTACTTTCGCACTGCCGACACGATGTCGGCAAGAGCATTGAATCGCAACAAGTTCATGCTTACAGCACCTTACGTCTCACCTCAATTATCCCAAACCAAAGCTCCAATAGCCTCTAAAATTCAACTTTTTCACTAATGGTAGTGATTAATCTCAGGTGAAAATCACACTTCTTAGTGAGTTATTTTCAAAGACCTCAACGTCCACAAATTCGTTCCGTGATATTCGTATCAAAATCGTGTGACAACAATCTGACTCCATGATTAAAGAACCGGCTGGATTTGAAGGATTGGAGCGCAAGCAATTCCGAAATATCACGCAGCATTACGTACTACCTAGCAATTGCAAGGGTTTTCAGACTTTACAGAAAACCGTACGCAAGAAAACGGTTACTCCGCGGTAAACCTGCTCTGAATGCCAGCCGTTTCGCCAGATTTATTCGAGCTGCTAGAAGTGGTCGAGTTGTTTCGACCAGTCGCTTCGTTAGCGTCTTTAGATTCGCTAGATTTCGAATCAGGGGTTTTCGAATCAGTGATTTTCGAATCAGCGATTTTCGAATCAGCGATTTCCTGAGCAGCACTGATGAAGTTTTTGAACAATTGTTGGTTTGCAGAAAAGTCGCGCTCTGGGTGCCATTGAACACCGACTACAAATCGTTTTCCTTTCAATTCGACAGCTTCTATCATGCCATCGTCCGCAGTGGCAGCAATCTGAAGGTCGTCGCCGACTTTGTCAACGCATTGGTGATGTGAAGTCGGAACGCTGAGCTTATCTATGCCGTAAATACCTTTCAATTTGGTCAACTTTGCAAAATTGACTTCGTGCTTGTTAAACCCTTTCTGCCAACCATCTTTGCTGGCATGCGCAACTTTCATCTCGGGAAGTTTTGTTGGAATGTCTTGTATCAACGAACCACCGCGCGAGATGTTTAGCGCCTGACTGCCTGCACAAATGCCGAGGAAAGGCAGCTTCGTTTTGTCTACAACGGTCTTCGCAAGAAGAACATCGAAGCGCCAACGTTCTTCGTCCATGAGCACAGTCTTCGGTTCATTCTTTTGACCGTAAAGCGCAGGCGGATAGTCAGCGCCCCCAACCATCAGCACTCCATCGAGTTTTCCGAGAATTGCAGTCAGATCTTCTTCAGGCATTGGAGGCAAAATTACCGGTATCGCGCCCACGTTTTTCAAAGCCTGGACATATGGTGCGGAAAGGGCAATCAGTCGGGGCTTTTCACCATCGATATCGCAGTTGATTCCGATTACCGGCTTGCGACTATGCGCAGGTGTTTCGCCCGCTAAAGCTAGAGGAGTCTGGCAGTTAGTGCCCACCGCAAGAGTCGAAAGAACAAAAAATATTGCTGCAATTCTTGAATGTTTCACGCAAGTCTCCAACTTAAAAGCGCCAAAAGCTCGCTGTCCTTTGCACAATAGAAGTTTGATCATATACAGAGGAAGAATGAATTGTCTGAATCTTGCCTAACACGTCGTGGCAAATACCGGCGAAACGCTCGAAACGCTAGAAGTAGAAGCCTACACCGCAGTTGACGCTCTGCAACATTTGCCGTGGTTACCTAATTGATAGTCGACGTATAGCGTTGGTCCTACCTTAAACTGGAGCTGCGCTAGAAACCTCTTTTGCAAGGAGACTACCCTCGCCAAGCTGTGCTTCGAGAGCGCGTCGAGTCGCTTCCATTTCCAAGCGCGAATACTCTTTGCTCAACTTCCAGCCGCAGTACAGCCAACTCAAGGCGCAGATTGCCGCTGCCGCCATTACACCTTTGGCTCCTAGACCGAGGGCAGTGTTGACTACAAAAATAATCACACCGGCAACGCCTCGCGCCATTCTGTACACGAACATCTCAATCACAGGCTTTACGTTATACAAAACATCCCGACTGGTGACGGTATACATCAGCTCTTTTGCGGCTTTGAACCAGGCATGGCGCATCGCTTCATCGCCATGGAAAACAGCCATCAGAATCACAGGATTAGGGACAAAGGCAAACATTGTCACACCGGCGAAAATCAATCCCGCAGAAGATGAAAGGCAGAAGCCAGATCCCAACTTGCGCACAATGGCGCTAACAAGAAACAGCTCGACTACAAATTCGACAATGCCGCGCCAGCGCTCGAGATTAGCGTCAATAGCGGCAATTGCATCACGGCCGGTAGCCATGTTTTTAAGAATATCGTTGTATAGGAATTGCACCATGTCCGGTGTCACGCGTTCGAATGCGACAACAAAAAATAGACACAGCAAAAACTTGTTTTGAAAAATAAGTTTGAACGCGCCAGATATGTTCGAAACTTTTGCCTTCTCGAACTCAGGCGCTGCAGCACGTTCTACAACATTCTTTTTCTTGTTGAGTGCTTCGAGGACGTGAAACAGTCCGAGAGTCAAAGCAACCAAACCCGCTGCCACAAGAAGGAGATTGCTGGTTCCAATACTGCCGATAAGACACGCAGTTATCGTGCTTCCAAGAACAGCTCCCAGTCCAGCGCCTGCAGCAATGACACCAAAGAGACGCTTCGCTTTGTTCGAATCGCAAACATCATTGGCGTACATCCAGAAAAGCGTCACGCCCATGATTGAGAAAACATCGAGCCAAACCCAGAATGCACCCGATGCAACAGGTGATTCGTATTTGAAGATTTGCCACCACGCAAGCAAATTGACGATGAAAATTCCATAGACGGAACTGATCAAAATCTTTCGCGGAGCTTTTGAAAACTTGGAATAGAGCCAAACGACGGCGCCAGTGAAGAGCGCGGTACCTATATATACCAGCGGCATATATTCATTGCCCAACCCCGCGAGAAATAGACCGCGCCGAATTGGACGAAGAATGTAATACACACAAATGAAGAGAAAGATCCACGTGAACAGCAACGCTGTTATCGTGCGCTCGCCCTTTTGGACACTTAAGAAAAGATCGAGGAAACCCTTATCATGCGACATCTTAGACATGGCTTATGTTCTCGCAATACTTAGCCGCCTCTCATTTGATGGGCTTCCACGCGGCTATTTCAATGTGAAAATTGTAAGGCCGCATCGCCAAATAAGCGCGCCATTCAGCAATACATGACTGTGATCTAATCCAACCGTAGTGGAGCCGCATGCTTCTCCCTAGCAGGGAGGCACATGTGCCTCCCCTACGGATTAATTCTACGCCTGGGTGATTCCAAAGGTCGGGCGTTTGTAATTGTCGCCGCGATATTGCTTAGGAATTGCGATTTCGTTTCCATCACGGACCGCAAAGAAATGCGGAGACATAATTTCCATGCCAGCTTCGTTGAATTTATCCTGAATCTTCTTATGCAATTCGGAGTAAACGACGGGCATTTCGTTGGCCAAGTCTGTATACACATTTAGCTGATAGTCGACATAGAAATCAGCGAGTTCGTTCTGAAGGATGAAAGGTTTGGGGTCTTTCAATATTCCATAGCTTTCAGCTGCAGCCGCCATCAGACATGATTCAACTTGCGCCCAGGGCTCGTCATAACCGATGGTGACGGACGTATATAAAATCAGTTGCTTCTCGCGTGCCAGAGTTGAGTAGTTAGTGACATTCGACGTCATGATTGACCCGTTCGGAATCGACACCATCTCATTCTTAGGCGTTCGAACTTTAGTCACAAAGAGATTTTTCTCAACGATATCACCGACGGTATCTCCGATCTTCACACGGTCTCCAAATTTGAAAGCGTTAGTGTAGGTCAAAACAGCGCCAGCCATAACATTGCTGACCACACCGGTAGAACCAAAGGAAACCAAAATACCAACTACCAACCCCACCTGTTTGAACGCTGGAGATTCCCAGCCTGGCAGGTATGGCATAGCAACCATCATGGCAAACGCAAGGATGAGGAACCTTGAGAGTTTGAAAGTCGGCTCCGCCCAATCCGGGTCGAAATCGGCAAATTTGATGGTTCCGTCTCGCAAAGAGTCGAAGAAGAATCGCGCAAATCCCATCACCGCATAGGTGATTAGTGTGATGAGAACGAGCATCACCAGAGATGGGAAGTACTCAATCACTTTCTCCCAAATAGAAGCAAGTGGTACCAGCGTATTCGCAATCACCGCTTTGGCGAGATGTTTTGTACCAGGGAAAAACCCCAGAACCTGCACTACATATGTAGCCAGCAGGGAAAACAAAAGAAGAATCTGCGAGAACTTCACGATTGTCAAAAGCAAGTCAGCGAGAGCATTCGCACCGATGAGTTCGGCGTTCTGAATCTTCAATCCTTTGATTGCGTGTCCGCGCTGACGGCCGATTGAAATACACAAATCCGCGGCAAGTTTGCTCACTAAAACTAGCGACAGCAAAAGAATTATTGTCGCCACAACAGACAAACCAACACCAATCGCCATGTTGGACGTGGTTGTTTCTTCCCGGCGCTCAGATACGGCAAGTCGCACCCGCGATGCGAAATTGTTCGCCATCTGAGTAGTTGAGGATTGTGCAATTTTTGCGTCTTCGGGAGTCACCGTCGCAATTATCGTGGAGCCAGACACAATATCCGTGCCGGAAGGCGTCTCCTGCACTCTTATCGAATCAACGTCAAAGTCAGGGTTCTCGGCTAATCGCTGCAATGCCTCGGAAGCCATAATCGCTCGCTGCCGGGGAGTGTATTCGCCAATGTTTGAGTAAAAGTAGAAAAGGCGCTTGCCTTTGACTACAACAGCAGCGCCTTCAGACGACGGCGAAGTCGGGGTTTGTCCGACCGTCGATTGCCCGGAAAACATTATCAGAACAATCGAGACCAACAAAACCTGAATGATAAGTTTCACGGAGTTACCCCGCTCGAGGCCATTTGACTTCGACATTGTTCCTCTTGCGGGTTACTACAAAACCAGAGACGGGTTTATGGAGGTAGAGGTAGAGTTTGCGAGGTATGGTGATGGCCCGATACAATGCCTTAAATGTCGTTTTTGGGCGAGTGAGGTCAGGGTATATTCAAGTCCGCGAGCCTATATTGACCCAAGTTCTCAAGAGAGTCCTTGAGTAAGGACTCAGTTTCATGGAGAAGAAAAATGACCGACATTAAGCGTGTATCCCTTGCGTTGATAGCCCCCCTGCTGATTGCTTCTGTGTTGCCTGCTCAAGCAGAAGAGACTGTAATCAAACGCACTACCGTTATCGAATCATCCGGCAGAACTTCGCCCAACGGCGCTACTTCGATTTCAGTAGAATCATCGAAAACGTACACTTTGAAATTCAAGGAGAGAATCAACAACCTCAACCAACAAAACGACACAGCCTTGTCGAAAGGGTGGATCACCTCTGACGAACACGGCAACTTCAAAGCAGAGCTAGATCGTTTGACTGGTGTTGAAGCAAAAATCGAGGCTGCAGGATTTCCCAAAGCAGATGTTGATGATCTCGAAAAGCAAGTGACAAAGGTCAACGCCGATCTTTCGTCAGCATCAAACAAGCCGAAAACTACTGCAACCACAACGACTACAACAAAAACCACAACACCAGCAGCGAAGAAAACCACGACCACAAAGAAAACTGCTTCTGGTGACAAGAAAACAACGAAGACTACAACAACTAAGTCCACGAAATAGCAATCACAAACTGCATAGTGCAAGGGAGAAAAAATGTTTCAGCACAAAAAAATTCTGCTGGCGGCGATGACACCGCTGATGGTTTTCTCCCTTGCGCCTGCTGCTTTTGGCGGCAACGAGCCAGTAAAACCAACGACGACAATTGCGCCAGCCAGCAAGACGCAGGCACCGGCAAAAGTGCCCGTAATGGACAGACCGGAGATGGCTTCGTTCAAACGAATTCAAGTTAACGCGGTCAAGTATCGTCAAAAACTTTCGAATCTTGGCGCGATTTTGGATCAGGCAAAACGCGTCAACGCTGTTACCGAGGGCAACTACAAGAAGCTCAGAACAGAGCTAGATAAACTTCTCGAGAATGAACCTGCAATGGCACGCGGCGGTTGGAAAGATTCGGACATGGCTGCGTTCGACAAGCAGATCGAGGCTTACAAAGCCAACTACGAAAAACTAACTCTAAAAGACGAAGCTTTGCCCCAAGTTCCTGCCAGCATTTTAGAAAAAGCAAAAAACGCCGCAAAGAAGAAGTAGCTGCGATAAAAGTAACGGAGGGTCGACGCCATGCGTCGACTGGTCTTAGTGTGGGTATCTAAACAGGAACACGATACTTTGGGCTTTTGAACATCAGAAGTCCTCTACCTACTTCTTAATCGTTATAACAGCCTGATCTTCAAGCTCCTCGAAGATAGCAGTGTCTTCCGTTTGAAACATGTTGAAAGTGCTGGATAAAGGAACTAGTTGCAAATTTGAAAACTTCACAACCAGTTTGCGAATTCCCGGCGGTGGCAACATTACTGGCACAAGAACAGTTTTCACACCATTTGGTTTCAACGTCAAACTCTCGCGGCTTACATCGTATTTCCCCTTGAGAATTGACTTTCCCTCGCTATCAAACCATTCATAAAGAAATTCAGCAAAAACCGCCGGCTGTCTACAATACGGATTTTCAGGAGAAGTATAAATGGGTGGCTTAATACCATTCCCTTTGCCATAATTTCCTGAAAACTGGACATAAATAAAGTTCTGAGTCTTGTTGCGAAATCCCACTTCAAGCGCTGCATTATGCTCATTTGATTCTTCTGGGAATCTGGCTGTAAGCGCACTTATTTCCATGCCAAGTTTTTTGGAGGGAGCTTCAGCAAAACACGGAAGTGCTTGCAACAAGAAAAACACAAGAAGGCAATAAAAGTAACGACTCCTCATTGTTTGTCCTCAATTCCTGAATTAGAGAAAAAAGTATCCGTAAGTAAAAGACGCTACATTCGCTAAAAAAATGATGGCGCAATTGACAGCTAACTGGGACTTGGTCGATCGTTTTTTGGAGAAAATGAAAACGAATAACAGACATTCAGCTAAGAAAGCAAATGTTTCCGAAATCCAGCAGTACGCAAACAACATTGTTTCCGGATTTAACCAGATAGGAATTAACAAATTGACGATTGGAAACGTAGCTAGACTGAGCAGACATCCTATTAAAACCTTGCTTCGTCCATCGTATTCCTTGCCTAAGCCAAAATAGAGAATAAGTGTCTCAATCAACAAAGTTGAGCAAAGCCCCAAGAAAAAATGAATCATGTTCAAACTGTCTACCAACGCCGTAATCCAAAGTGCAACAGCTGCAGTAGGTAAAGACTTGTAGAAGAAGGGAAGAACAAACTTGAAGATGGGCAAATCTGCCGTCGCAGAGTCAGCAACCTGCATTGGAGCAAAGCGCTTCTTGTCAAGCAAAGACGCACAAACAAGAAAGACTAAAAACAACGCTAACGGGACATACTTTCTGAAGACATTCGGAACCCGTTCAGCCCTAAATATACTTACCGAAAAAGTGATTACAGAAAGGACGAACAACGTCACAAGCAAATAGAGCGAGCCGGTAGCATAATGCGGCACCGCAACATACGAAATTCCATCGGCAAATGCTTCCGAAGTGCTTAAGAAGACTGAAAGCACAATCGACAAAAGTAATGATCGTTCTATAGAAGCTTTTCTCAAACTAAGCCACAATACCTATTTTCTGTGGTTCGAATCCGGGGAAGACAGCACCGATATCTCGCAAGGCCATTTTGTTTGTAAGCACCTCAGACAACACTGTGCGATAGTCGTAAATCACGTCCAGACCTGCGGGACCGAGAACCCATTTGGCTTCGTTCAAACCAGGATAGCGTCCCAAGATTTGTCCACCACGAAGTCCATCACCGATCACCATTGCAGCAAATCCGCGACCGTGATCTGTTCCGAGTGATCCATTTTCATAAGTTCTTCTACCAAATTCAGTGATTATCAAGGTCGTCACTTGTTTGCGTCGACTAGCGAGATCCGCATCAAATGCGGCTAATCCGGCTCCAAGTGTTTCTATCAAAGCGGCTTGCTGTCCATCGACCGAGCCTTGTACGAAGTGCGTATCCCATCCATCCAAATCTACGCAAGCAACCTCAAGACCAACATCCGATTTGATCAATCGCGCAACCTCCCGGAGCCCTCTGGCGAAATTAGAATCGGGATAATTCGCACCATTAGCCGGTTTATACTCCGCTGTGCGCAGGGTTTCAACTCTAGTCAACAACCTCAAAGTATCTCGTCCAGGAATGGAAAGTACTCCGACATCCGCTCCATACAAACTAGTCAGTGCTTGTGCAACGACAGCTGGATTCTCACAAGGCGCTTTGATTCGAATATCGTCTATCGTGGTGATTGCGCTCGCGCCAGGCGCACCACGTAAGGATTCCGGCAGCATTGGTCCAATTGAAACAGCAGAGAGTGGCGTCAGATTATTGCCGAATCTTGCCCGTAAGTATCGAGCCAACCAACCACCACCTGCGGTCTTTTTAAACCCATCACCATGCTCCATTTGATCCTGAGTTTCAAAATGCGACCCAGTTGGATTGTCGGTGCCAACCGCCTGAACAACCGCCATTCGCCCTTCTTTATAGATTGGCAAGATCGGTGCGAGCTTCGGATGCAGGGAGTAGAAATCGTCAAGCCTAATCGATGCATCGGAGCCTTTTCCACTCGGATGGGGGATTGAAATCGTCGGTCTGATTTTGTAGTAAGTGTCATCGGCGTACGGAATAAACATGTTGAGTGTATCTGCGCCGCCTCGCAAGAAGATGCACACAAGCGTTTTGTCGCTCTTCTCGCTGAGAGCATCGGAGCGCAATGCCAAGCGTTGCAAAAATTGTCGTCGCGATTGCTCAGGCATCGACCTAAACCTTTTGAAACGCTGGGGATGAGAGAATCAATCCAACCAACTCGTCGCGAACTTTCTCATCTTCGAAATTTCGTTGCGATAGGTAGTCCTTAAAAGCTTTACTCTCCTCAGCATTTGGGCGGCGCCCAGCCAAGTATGCAAACAGTGTTGCGGGAGACTTCTTGATGCCGGCAAGGTCTTCCAATCCAACCGCATTGCAGAGGTCCGCAAGTTCGACTTTGGCTGTTTCGATCGAATTTGAACAGAGCGCAAAGGCGAAATTCCAGCGCCACAGCAAGGTTCCTAACCAAGGATTTGCCTCGGTCGGATATCCGTCAGGCGTCGGATATTGAAAAGGACCATGACCCATGCGTGTTAAATACTCAAGAACTTCATCGCCCGCCATAGTATCAGCACCGGTGGCACGCAGGCAGCTGACCACATACTGGAATGGGCGCTTCATTTTAGAACCAGCCGATTCTTTGAATTCATTGGAATAAAGAATCTCTCGTATCATCGGTTTGATTTGTCCACCTGTCTCAGAATACCGCTTAGCGACTCTGTTTAAGAGTGCCTGAGGAGGCTCTTCAGAGACAAAATGCGAGACGAGTTTTTTCGCTATGTATTTTGCTGTGGACGGGTGGTTGCATGCAATATTTACTAACGCTGCAACATCTTTCTCACCACCACCGGCGCGTATCTTTTTGCCGAGCACAATCTTTTCACCGTCGTCGTGCAAATTAGGATCGAAAAAGGCAGTGCCACGCTTAGAATCACTTCCTAAGCGCCAGCCAGTCAAGCAGCGAGCGGCTTCGTAGACGTCATTCTGTGTATATCCACCGTCGACTCCTAGCGTGTGCAGTTCCAAAAGTTCGCGCGCATAATTTTCGTTAGGTATTCCTTTCGGTCCTTCTTTCTTATTCTCTTTTCCGTCGAGATACACCAACATCGCAGGTGAAGTCGCGCTCGCCAAAACAAGATCGTGAAAGCGGCCGAGCGCGTTCTTCCTGATGACAGAACGATCGTCAGTCGCCTTCAAATAAATACAGTCACCTTTTTCAATGTAGATATTGAAGTGGTCGCTGAAGAATTCGACCATCGACTCTAGCAATTGACGCTTACTGTAGACACTGCGCATCAAGTGATAGCGACAGAGGTCTTTGCGCAACGCCTCGCGCTTAAACTCATAACAAGTGCCAGGGTCGAGAAAGACGCTTTCAAAACGTTTAGAGCGGAAATCGCACAACCTATCATCAATACTTTCCGGCTCAAGCTGTTCTTCTATCCAAGCTTTTGCGCCTTGCTTATTGATACGTTCTACATCGCCCGGCCAAGGTCCGAAACCTGCGCGCGAGATCAAGTGAAACGCAGGATCAATTTGCGGCGAGTCTGGGACAGATATCTTTTCTGGAATTCCGCCACCAAAGCTGTCAGCGACGTAGCCATTTAGATTGCTGCAACCGGCAAGAGGCAGTGCGCACCCCAGCAAAGTACTGATGGCTAAAAACTCTCTTCTACTGAGTTCGCTCGTCATTTACTCACCGGCAAAAACTTGTTTCACATAAGAAATTCGCAGTTATCCTGCCGCACCGACTGCTTCGTCAGCGTCGGACTTTGCTGATTTGGCACTACCATGCTGCTGAACGACGAAAGCTCCAGGCTTTTTCCTGCTAGCAATCAACCGGTTTGTCAGCGCCCCTGCACCGATGATCAAAGAAAATGGCAAAATGCAAAACCATCCGAGAAACGGAAAAACAAAAGATAGAACAAGTGCGGTGCCACCGCGAACTGTGCACTTCCATGGGCGTTCTGCATCAACTGGCGACGGAAGGCGTCGACCTATCATCGTTGCAAAGCCGGCGACGCCAACGTTTGCATAAAAGAGAAACGCGCCAAGGATGAGAAACATCGCAATGTCCATAAAAGGACTTTTCTTACCGCCCAGCGCCGCGACAGTGAAGAATGCCGCCAGCGCTATCGGCAAGCCGAGGAAGAATGGCTTTACAAGGCTCTTTTCAAGATAGTCAGCAATGTTTTCCACTTGGCGCGGATACAATCCACGCGACAGAAGCCAGAGCGCAGGAAAGGCAAGGCAGATGCCAACGATGATTAAAAACCACATGATTACATCAGCTACTAGCATGTTGTTTTCCCTTTTGAAAAGCCGGCGAGCTGCCGGCGCTCCCAGGATTCCGATTGAAAGCCGGCGAGTCGCCGGCGCTCCCAGGTTTCCGCTCAAAAACCCACGAGCGGTGGGCGCTCCCAGGTTTTCAATTCCGGCAGTTACCGGTCTCTATATCATGCCCAATTCACGTCTATTTCTAAGGGGCGGTGGCGGTCGAAAACCTCAAAGCGTCCACCTGCAACCAGTTTACGGCGTTATCGAAGAGTAGCTTTCGCTTCGTCGTCTCCGAGAACTCGCTGACCGATTCGATTAATTCTCCAGGTCGATCCTCGCCCAGTGGGAAAGGATAATCGCTGCCAAGGACGACCTTGTCTTCACCGAAAATAGAGACAATCAGGCGCAGCATCTCTTTGTCGTGCACAAGCGAATCCACATAAAAGCGCCCAAGGTAATCTCGCGGTGGAATTTTGTTGTCGATGGCACAAAGGTCAGGACGAACATCGAACCCATGCTGAATTCGCCCGACGGTAAAACCGAAAGAGCCACCCCCGTGCGCGAAGGCGATACGGAGTTTTGGCAGGCGTTCAAGCACTCCACCAAATATAAGTGAGCAAATCGCTCGTGTCGTTTCCGCTGGCATTCCAACCAACCACGGCAACCAATACTTCTGCATTTTCTCCTCGCCCATCATTTCCCATGGATGAACAAAGATTGCAGCGCCCAATTCTTCCGCTGCTTGAAACACGGGGAACAACGCGGGATCATCGAGGTTCCATTCATTTACGTGCGAACCGATTTGAATTCCTTGAAACTTCAAATCACGCATGCAGCGCTCGAGTTCTTTAACCGCAAGTTTTGGATCTTGAAGAGGCAAGGTGCCAAGACCTACGAAACGTGAGGGGTTTGTTTTGACCGTTTCAGCGAGATCATCATTCAAGAATTTCGCGACAGCGAGCCCATCTTGAGGTTTCGCCCAATAGCTGAACATCACCGGAACAGTCGAGAGCACCTGTACATCAACATTAACTCCATCGCACTCAAGCAAGCGTTGTGCTCCGTCCCAACAGTTGCTTTCAACTTCGCGGAAAAACTTCCCGTCATCTTTGAGCATGCGCGCCTTACACGGCAAGTGATGGTCGAGACAAATAAATCCGCCATAGCCGAAGTCTTCTTTCCACTTTGGAATTTCGCGCGGCAGAATGTGCGTATGAATGTCTATTCTTGGAAGTGCCACTTGAACCTTGAATACCTCACAAAAAGTTAGAAAAGCCCGGTGATAACGCCGTTGTTATCGACATCGATGTTGAAGGCGGCGGGTTGTTTTGGCAATCCAGGCAATGTCATGATCTCGCCCATGAGCGCGACAACAAAACCAGCGCCGGATGAAACTTGAAATCCGCGCACTCGCATCTCGAAGTCACGAGGCGAATTCAATTTCTGAGGATCGTCCGACAACGAATACTGAGTCTTGGCGACGCAAACCGGCAAGTTGCCGTAGCCATTGTTGTTCATCCACCTGAGTTGTTTTTCTGCTTCCTGATCGTACTCAAGCGATGTGGCACCATAAACGCGCTCTGCCAATTGCTTGAGTTTTTCCTTGATGGGCAAACCTTGGTCTACAAGCGGCTTGAAGGTGGACTTTTCATTCGTGGCTTCGATGACGAGCTTCGCCAAATCTATAGCACCATCACCGCCTTTTGCGAATACGTCCGATGTTTCGCAACGCCAACCTTTTGCAGCGCACGCATCTTTTATCGCCTTAATTTCCTCTTCTGTGTCAGTATGGAATTTATTGATCGCGATCACGAACGGCACTTGTGTTCTTGCAACAATACCGGCGTGACGCTCGACGTTGGCAAAACCAGTCTTCACAGCTTCGGCATTCGGCGCAGATAAAGCATCATCACTGACACCACCGTGAAGCTTAAGCGCTTTTACTGTTACTACTATGACAACGGCATCTGGAGCCAATTCCGGCAAGCGGGGCGCAGCCACGATGTCGCAATACTTTTCAAAACCGAGGTCTGCTCCGAAGCCTGCCTCAGTAACAACAATTTCTGCAGTTCGCAGAGCAATGCGTGTTGCAAGAACACTGGAACATCCGTGTGCGATGTTGCCGAATGGTCCGCCATGCACAAAAGCAGGAGTGTTCTCGAATGTTTGAACGATGTTGGGTCTCAGTGCGTCGCGCAACAACGCAGCCATTGAGCCGACTCCGCCAACATCTCCGGCGCGAATTGGTTTGCCCTTAGTGTCTTGTCCAACGAGGATATTTCCTAGACGTACTTTTAGATCATCCATCGAATCGGCGAGGCAAAGAATTGCCATCACCTCTGATGCCGCTGTGATCAAGTAGCTAGATTGACGCGGGTAGCCGTTTCCCTTGCCGCCCAAACCTTGCACGATATCTCTTAGCGCGCGTTCGTTCATATCGATTGCGCGTTTAAACTGAATAGTTCGCGAATCGAAATTGAGCTGATTGCCATAGAAGATATGGTTATCAGCGAGCGCGGAGAGCAAGTTGTTCGCCGTCGTAATAGCGTGCAAATCGCCGGTGCAATGCAGGTTGATATCAGCCATCGGAACGAGTTGCGCTTTACCGCCACCCGTTCCGCCGCCTTTCATGCCGAACACCGGGCCAAGTGAAGGTTCGCGAAGTGCTGCAAGTGATTTCTTCCCGAGTTTCCACAACGCCTGCGCCAAGCCAATACTGGTTGTGGTTTTACCTTCACCGGCCTTAGTCGGTGTTATGGCGGTGACAAGAACAAGCTTCCCACGTTTGTCCTTGGCACTAAGCAGCCGTGACATCGCCTCATATGTGATTTTGGCTTTGCCGAGACCGAACTGCTCAATATCCTCTTTCGCAAGCCCCAATGCCTGTGCGATTTCCTCAATCGGCGCCAGCGTGCCCACATTGACTCCTTCGGCCATTTTCCTCTCTCCTGGAAAGAACGGTGTTTCAGAGCCATAGAGTACTAAATTCCTTGGGTCACGGGGGTTATTCCGGCAGGATTGCCAGACAACGGCATGTCAAGCAAACGCGCCATTATTCCTCTTGCCGACTCGGAGAACACGCTCAGTGCCGACAAAGATGATTTGGGACTGAAAAGTTTCACTCGATTCAAGTGAGCTGAAAGGTTCAGCGCCAACACTTGAAACAGTGGCTCAATTCACTTCTGTGTACTTCCTTGAGCTTCCACGCGTACTTAAACGCGCAAATGCACGAGGACTTCCACTCGGATTTGATAACAGTGTTCGACGGAACAGGGGACTAAGTTCCTGAAACACATTTGTCTTTTGTCGCCAGCGTCGTTCTTAAACAACGCCTTGAGAGCAACGCACTAAGAAACAAGTTGTTCTAGGTTTGCAAGTTTTTGGAACAGTACGACACTAGAACAGTACGTTATTCATCAGTACTTTCTTGATCTGTACATTCGTAAAACAGCACACTCTTCGAACAGTTTGCTTTTCTGCTGAAAACGCGTATGCGGTCCCGGCAGGGGCGATGCCATGCATCGCCCGGCGCACGTGTTCTACGCTGTTGCGGCTTGCAATTCTTGGATTTCGTCTTCTTCGTTGCCATTGCGAATGGAATCGAGAAGAAGAACAATCTCCTGAGCATCGTAATCGCGCTCGGCAGCGTCATCCTGCAACAGTGTCAAAAGACGGTTGAGGACTCGTTCGGCGTCGGTGTTCTTGTCTAGAGCGCATTGAATCATGCCGAGGTTATAGAGGTAATCAGCCAATTCAGGATGATCTTCGCCTACAGCCTTTTCTTGCATAACGAGCGCCTTTTTGTACATGCGCTCAGCTTTACGATACTCGCCGCGTTCTTCAAGCATTTCAGCCTTAACAACTACATCAGCGATATTATTCATTGAATGCCTCCTTCGCTGGAATTTCCAGCAATTCGGCGTGAGGACGCGAGCACCGCCCGTGCCACCACACCGGTGGAACTAAACGTTGATTCGATTGTTCCGTGTTTGTTTAAGATGCGGACCGCCCGTCGATCAAGACCCGAGAGAGTCTTATCAACTTTGCCTTCGTTAGCCTGTTTGCGAGGACCCTTTTTTAGATCGTCCAGAACGGTCGACCAAACAGTGCAACGAGTGCGGATACAAAGCGGTTTCTGTTGTGTTTATGATAAGCCCGCTCTCACAATTAATGCAATACAGTCCAACACATCTATTCCGAATAACGGCTCGATATATCGCGTCTCGAAAGGCTGATTCCTAGCGCATCTTCAAACCAACTACATAACGAGGTAGAGAAGCATGTTTAATCAAAACCCCCACCATTTAATCAATTCAAGTCTCCGTTTCGGATTGTATAGATGAAATAAAACCCAGTCCTGATGCGGGTTTTGAAGCCATGGCGGACTTATCGAGAAAATCAAAGCCGATTGTAGATTGTTTGTATATAAATCAGGATTCAGGTAAGGCGCTACTGCGGAGATTCGCTCAGCATCACCTTCTTCACTATGCACGTTAGTAGTGGATTCGTTGAAAAATATCACTCAAAAAAGCGCGCCAGTCCGAAAACACTCCTACGAAAACACGCAGTAGAAGCTAATTTACAACGTATTTGCTGCGATTCTGATTTCCATCTATATGTAGATTGAGCGCCAATAGAATAGACTTAGCGTTGAAAGGCGTGCGATTCAGTGGTTACGCCCGTTTCGGATTATCTGCCAACGATGCCAGTAGCAAAAGACTCGAAAACCCTCATCTCACGACACATTGAAGAACTGAAAGGCTGCACAGCCTGCCCGCTCATGATTGGGCCAGTAGTCACCCACAGACCGATTATCAGCAAAATATATCTGGTAGGGCAAGCGCCAGGACCGCGCGAAGGCGAGATGGGGCGCCCGTTTGCCTGGACAGCCGGCAAGACGCTTTTTAAGTGGTTCGATTCCATAGGGGTCGACGAAGAGACCTTCAGGCAGAACGTATATATGTCAGCCGTTTGCCGATGTTTCCCGGGAAAAGCCAAAACCGGCGGAGACCGCGTGCCCAACGACGTGGAAATTAAAAACTGCAGCGAGTGGATGCGCAAAGAATTCGACCTGCTGCAGCCAGAGCTGGTCATCCCTGTCGGAAAACTGGCTATCGAACAATTTTTTGGCAAAACGCAACTTGCCAGCATTATCGGAACCAAGCATCGCCAAGTAGCATTCGATCAAGAGTTCGACATCATTCCACTGCCGCATCCCTCCGGCGCCTCTACATGGCATCGAATGGAGCCGGGAAAAACATTGCTAGGACAAGCTTTGCAGATCATTGCAAAAGAGCCGCTTTGGAAGGCAATCGCGCGCAAGTAGACCTTCGTAAATTCAGAAGGCAAGAAAGAAAGAAAGAAAGAAAGAAAGAAAGAAAGAAAGAAAGACTGTCGAATTGCACATTCAAATCGCAGTCGAAAACTAATACTCTATTTCCGGAAGCCATCAGGGCGGTGCTGCAGCATCGCCCTTCAAAACAAGCAGTTGCTGCACCTCAGCAAAGCTAAAAATCCGTACGCGGGCTCATCCTCGCGAGTTCGCCTTGTACGGATGTTTTTAAACTATCCCGACACTTATCTCACCCCGTCCCTGTGAACGAATAGCACCATATATGGTGCCACATTGTCCCACTGTGAGGTTCAATATGGTGAGCAAATTTTCTCGATCTGGTCCTTCTGATATAGCTCCGACACCGCGCCTTATGGAGTCTCTGTACGTGGGCAACTGCAAATGCTCAAAACGCATTCAAAAGGGAGATCGAATTTGGTATGACCCTTTGACAAAGAAGGTGGAGTGCTACACCTGCGGCCGCACTACAAAAGCAGAAGCTGCAAAAGGCGTCACCAAAGTTGCCGACGTTGATGAAACGCAAGCGATTATCGATCGCATCAAAAATCTGCAGCGCTTACCGGAACGTAGTGCCAAAGCAGAAGCTGAAATTGTCGCCCTCACAAAACAGTTGAAAAATACTGCGAAGAAAGACAAAAACGCACTCAAATTTTTCCGGCAAGGAAAAGAAGGAAGCGTATTTATAGCTCGATATCTCAGCGTATGCCGAAAATGCCGAAAAGCTGTGGACATCGGCGAGACGGCAATCTATATCAATAGCGCGATCATATGCAGCAAATGCGGCATCGGATAGCCTGTACTCCCGGTGGCAAATTGCCATACAATCGCCACTCTCATGATATACTCAAAATGGTGGGCAACGATACTGAAGAATCGGATGAAGTGTCGATCTAAGGGGCTGGGATGAAACGGCAAGCTCGAGGCAAATTTGATCGCGGCAAAGTAAAAAATGTGGGCGACGTCACTTTGCCTAAAGATCTACATCAAAAGGTTATTCGGCAAACCGAAATCGCTGATGACGAGTGCCGCATCAACTTTCGATGGGGGACAGCTCAGCTGACATTGATAAAGGAAGTCGCGGAGCTAATGGGTATTTCCTATCAGCAGTATATAAAGCAAGTACTCTTCAGACAGGCGCACGCCGACCTGCAACAATTTAAATCGAGCACTGTTGCCGAGACTCCTGGGAAGTATTCTCGAAGAGAAGCAAAGACAAAAACAAACGAAGGAGGCGCTTCGAGATCGTGAGCTACAAACACGTTAGCCCTGCAAAACACGCTAGTCTTGCAGAACACCTTTGAGGAAAGTGTTTGTTGCTAAATCTGCGTACTCTTCAGCAGTCACTTGCCCTTGCGGCTTAAACCAAGTGTAAGTCCAGTTAACAGCACCCATTAAATACATTGTGAGTGATGTCACCTGTGGTGGCTTAAGGTCCGGACGAAGCTTCGTAATGAGCTCTTTGATCTCCTGCAAAACCTTGCGTTCTTCTTCTTTGATTTCGGTTTGCTGAGCTTCTGGCAAACAGTGCAAATCGTTCAACAAAACAACGTGCTTGTCGCGCGAACTCATATAAAGTTCCATCAAAGCTCGCACCAAACTGCGCAACTGCTCTTCCGGATTGGTTGACTCTTTAGTGGCATTGCTGGCGGTTTCGGACAGCAACTTGCAATGGACGAGCAGCATGTCGTAGAGAAGCGCTTCTTTTGAATCATAGTAATGATAAAGAAGTGCTTTTGACACGCCACAAGAGTCGGCCAAAGCAGCAATAGACGTGCCATTAAAGCCATGCTTTGCAAACATGGCAGCGGCGGCATCGAGAATGCCTTGCTGACGCTCCAGGTAATTTTCGGCGCGAGGTCTGACCATCGCTCTATATTAGTGGATTAAACAACGAATGTTGCCAATCGTAGAGGGATTTGAAGGTCGCGTTTAGAAGATAGGGATAATTTTGTCCGCGTCGAACGCCACTGTTTCGCCATCCACGTCAATTTCCGGAAGCGCCGGGAATTTGACGCCGTACGGCTCAACGATGGTCTTCAAGCGCACAACCGCTGTTCTCCAATTCTCTTTGCGTTTTTCCAGAGAAAGAATGCCAAATCCAGCTTCGCGCGCCTTTTCTTCAAGCAGACGCTGCGCTGGAATGAAGGTATCCGGCAATTGCCAGAACTCGCCTGGTGGCTCGAAGAGAATACCGGACAAGAAGATAAAACCGGCGCGGAACTGCTTGGTGACAGTTTCCTTATCTTCTTCAGACATTTTCGGCAGCACTTCTTTCAACAAAGCCAGGCAGAAGCTGAGGTGTCTGCCTTCGTCGCGACCAATGTTCTTGAATGCTTCTTTGAAGACAGGAATGTCAGTGCTTTCGTACATGCTGTGGAAGAGCGTGGATGAAGCAACTTCTCCGAAAAGGAAAGAGCTGAAAAGGATGGGCATTGGATAGTGCTCTACGGCTTTCTTGTAGCCAGACCAATAACGTGCACCATTGTGATAGAGCCATTCAACATTGTTGCGAGCCAATCGACCGAGTTCTGTCTCAGGCTCGTACCCGAGCGGACCATTGGGCGTCAGTAAGGTGATAGCTTTGCCGCAAACTTCTTCGTGATGCAACTCGTCGCGAGTGACGGAGAAGAAGCACTTACGGATGGAATCTTCTTCGTGGGTTTCGTAAGCGTGAATCATGGCTCGGGCAAAAACAGCCGGTCCAGAAGCATCAAATACAGAAAGCAGCGACCACCAGTAAGCAATTGCATAACGCTGGTCGAGAGTCATGCTTTCGACATCGAGTGTGTCCCACGGCAATTTGCTTGGGGACCAACCCGGATCGCGGGAGCTTTCATAAATTTCCATGAGACGAGGAGTCTCGACGCGCCAGTCGAAGGGGAAGATGTTCAGCCTGTCGGTGATTTTGGGAGCGTCTTCACAGTTGAGCAGAAGCTCTTCCGGATTTGGCATCCGATCGTGATGGGTGGGTGGGTTGACCATTTTGGCTTCTAGCGCCTTGTCGGTCGTTTCATCCTTGCCGGCGGTTTCCTTAACAGGCATAGCGGTCTTGGGCATTTTCTTCTCCACTGACATAGCCACCCCCTAATTGACAGGGCTCAATTTCATTTACCGAACGTTCGGTCAATTAATAGAATAACATAGGGTGCAGCTGCCCGCCACTAATAAGGAAGGTGAAAAGTTGTTAGATTTTCCTGGCTCTTGGAAAGCCTAACAAAATTGAAAGCCCTAATGGACTTCCCCGAGACACTAGCTACTAAATGCGGTGACACTTTTGCGTGAACTCATCACTCGGTACCGAAATTGAGGTAGCCAAAACGAGCTAAACATGCGCTTTATCAGAAGCAGTTCACTTTTATTCGACGCACATTTGTAAGTTTTTCCACAAACTTATGATCACTTTGAAACCAATCGAAAGCCTCTACCAGTGCGGAGGTTCCCATTTTCACCATATAGTCAAACTTATGTCTTCTTATTCGGTATCCGAACTTGTTTCGACTTAAAACCCGGTTTATGGTGGCGTTTCGGAAAACGTTGAAGGGGATATTTTGTTATGGACTTGAAGAAAAAATCCATATTGTTGGTTGCAGGTTCGCTCTTTCTGTGCGGCTCTCTAAGTGCTCAATGCGACGCAGATGCTCGCAACGCAAAGAAGACATTAAAGGCGAGAATCAGCCAAGAACAGCTTATGGCGGACGACTTGATTCGCAAGGGCAAATTCAATGAAGCAGAAGAACTATATAGAACGGCTTTGAACAAGCAGCCCAAAGATGTAAATGTGCGCAACGGACTGGCATACGCATACGCTAAGAGCTTTAAGCTGGACCGCGCCGACGAAGAGTTTGACAAAGTCTTAAAAGCAGATGCGCAAAACGCGATGGCACACTGCGGGAAGGCACAAGTTCTTTTGAACAGACTGCAATCTTCATCAGGCACCACGCGCAAGAACAGAGATGCGCTCATCAAACAAGCAGGCGCCGAATGCAACATGGCACTAGCTACTGACCCTAACCTTCCTGAAGCACACTGCATGCTCGGTCGTGTTTTCAAAGAAGAAGGTCGACTCGATCAAGCAGAACAATCATTCCAGAATGCTATTCGTGCCGACAAGACTTACTCAGACGCATATGCAGGTCTGGGAATGGTCCAACTCGACGGTGGACGCACTGCAGAAGCTATGACCAGCTTCAAACAAGCCACCGCCCTCAATACCGGCAATTCGACCGCACACTACGGTTTGGGTCGCGCTTTCTTGCAACAAGGAATGGCAGACGAAGCAATCAAAGAATTGAATACTTCGCTCTATCAATTTAGAAATAGCGCGCCTGTCCACTTTGAATTGGGTAAAGCCTATCAAAGCCAGGGCAATATGGTCGCTGCGATCAAAGAATTCCAAGAAACCATCAGAATCAAGCCTGAAAGCGCGTCGGCTTACATCAAAATCGCAGAGATTCGCGAGAATCGTGGCGATGTTGAGCACGCCATTGCAGAGCTGAGATCCGGACTCGACTTGATGCCCAACAATACAGAACTTTTGCAGCGCATTGCGAACAACAGCTTGCGCTTGGAAAAAATTGCTGATGCCATCAAGGACTACGAAGCTGTTCTGCAAACACAGCCCGGCAATGTAGCGGCTGTTGAGGGTTTGACCCGCGCACTTTATTTGAGAGCGCAGAAAGAAACCACCGGCGCATTCATCGCCGACAACGATTACGAAGCGGCAGAAGCTTCTATTGCTCGTGCGATTCAAATGAATCCGAACAATCTGCAACTGCGCTTGGCTGATGCGAAATTGCGCTCGCTTTCCGGAAAACCTGTCGATCTCTCCATCATCGGCACACCGAAAAACGACGGCGAGCGGGTCGCATATGCCGAAGCATTGCTTGCACAAAACAAATTTGCAGAAGCCACCGAACAATTCAATACGCTGGTGGCAAATGCAAACTCGGCGAAAAGCTTAGCCGCGCTCGGAGATTTAACTCTGATGATCAAAGACCTGAGCAATGCAGAGCTGGCATTCAAAAAGCTGGCGGCAATGCCTGGCGGACAGGAGAGTTCGAAGCGTGGATTGCATTTGGTTGCTAAAGCTCGCGAAGTCACAAAACAAGATTTGAATCTTGCCAATGACCTTGCGCGCAGAAAGCAATTCAACAGCGCTGTGGACAAATACCACACGGCAATCTTCAACGACCCACGCAATGCTCAAGCTCGACTGGGATTGGCAGAGACGCTAGAACGGTTCTTCCAACAAGACTCGAAAGCACTCCGAGAATCAGTCATGCAATACAAAGCATATGAAAGCCTGACTCCAGGGTTGCCACCAAAAGAATTGGAACGCTTGCACAAAGTCACTGCCCGACTTGAGATGCGTGCGACCAAGCTCGAAAGAGCAGTAGCCGAAGGCAAAAAACCAAACATTATTGCTCGCATAATGCAAAGGTAGCCCACCACGCTGATAATCGCGCCAAAGCTATACCGCCTGCCGAGGCGCGATTACTCAGCAAAATTGAATGCTCAATCACACCACACAATGCTGAAGGAGCGAAAGAATCAAAGGACCAAGAAAAGAGCAATAGTCAAAGCAAAAGTACAAACAGGTTTCAGGATAGGTGCTTCACAACCTATCGGACCCCCAGCAAAAGACCGAGTCGCACAGCTCGGTCTTTTCATTAGCTATGGTTTTATTAGCGAGAGCCTTTCATCCAAGCAATTCAGCTACACTCGATATTGGGCATGCAGTTTTTGATGTTTTCCCTGACCAACAAAAATGACAGAATCAGTTAATAGCGTAAACGCGAACAATGAAACTAACGTCGATGGAGAAAAGGCTCTTCCGGCTGTTATGGAAAGCCGAGTTTCTAGAATCACCAGAATTATTGGTGCATTATCGGAATTTGAACAAGAAGAATTGAGTAATACGCTTCAGACGTTAAAAATAAAGCGTGCTCAAACGCGCGCAAGCACGAAAAACATGCTCATATTCAGCCTGCATACCGGAGTCATCGGCGGACTTTCCGCTGGGTTGCTGATGTCCATTCTTATGGCTAGCGTTGTGATTAGTTTGGGTGGTGAATTCATCACAGTCTGGACTTGTCTCCAAATGGGCGGTTTGTTCGCCGTCGCACTTACGCTGTTTTGCGCTGTTTATATGTTCCTTCTTTTGAAAGTTGCGACAACATCAATGGCTAGAGAAGCGGCACTCAAACACACGAAGCTCTATAAAATGCGAAAAGTTGAAATCCCCGTCCCCCTCAAAGAGGGAATTGAATTGAGTATTTCAGCCATCGGCGCCAAAAAGGGCTGGACTCTCGAATCGTTGGACAGAGAAGACGGTACAGTCAGCGCAATAAGTGCGGCTACTGCACGCAGCCCAGGGGAGCTGGTTGGAATAAAGGTGGATCCGTTGACTGAGAATTCTTGCACGGTGAGCATTTATAGCAAACCGCTTTTCACAATCATTGACTTCGGTAAAAACAACGATAACGTAAATCTTTTAGCCAAAGAAGTCGAAGAAGCAGCTCTCGTGCATCAGCTACTGAAGATGGAATAGCCTATCTGAAATCAAAATAGACTCTATTTTACGTTCAATTTTTGAAACAGCGCCAGCATGAGCAGAACAGCCGAGAGATCGGTCAGAAGAGCGTGCGCAAGTGCGGGCATAATCACGGATTTGGTTTTGCGATACAGAATGCCGAGACCTGCACCATACACCATAAGCGCAACGGTGCCAAACTCGGCCCAGCCGGGATACATCACCAATTGCATAATCGGATAATGGAACGCACCATAAGCAAACGAAGACCAAATCAATCCACAATGAGGAAAGTCCGGACACAACTCGTCTAGTTTGTTCATCACAAAACCGCGCCAGAAAAGTTCTTCCAGCGCCGGATTTACAACGACAATGTAAACACACAGAGGGGTAAAAATGTCGCGGTTATATCCTAGCGTCTGCATCAAATCAAACACGTGTTGGTCGGACAGAACCATCGAACCAAAATGCTGATAAGTAAACAATGAAGCGAAAGAAAATAGTGCGCTTGCTATGACCAGCCCAAGCAACTCCAAATAGCCTGGTATGCGCAGATGTTTTCGGAACGTTTCCTTTCCCCAAATAATGCCAGGCAAAAGGCATAAACCGTGATAAAGAGCCAAACTCCACACTGCGCTCTTGAAAAAGTTCATCCCCAACCAGATGATCGAATACGGGAGAATCATCATGCAAATGATGATCCACAGTTCTCGCAGCCGAGCGTATTCCTTTAATGCTCTGGCGACGACTGATTCGTTTTCTTCGTCTGACAAGTCCGACATACAATTCCTAAATCTCTTTCACAGCATACAGGGTATACCGAAAAAAATGATCTAGCACTGATGCAGAACAGTTGAACAACTGATCAGATGGCTTGCGAACCTTCAGAAGCGCGGTGCTTTACTCCCAGGGACGCCCTCGAGGCATCTTCCGGATTATCCTCAGTAAATGGGTAGTCCTTGAAGAGTGTTTCGCCGAGCCCCAGATACGGGTCGTCGATATCTGCGTGAAGCACTTCGCGATAAAGCTGCTTTGTGACATCCGCGGGTTTCGCGACAGGATGAGCCAACAACATCGCATGTACAGGTCCGCGGCGCTCTCTTTCGTTGATAGCGGTGTCATCGAAGAGCTTACGCCAGTGTGCGAGTTCTCCTGGTTTTGAAAAATCGGGATGTTCAACAGTTGCCACAGGTTTCACGCCAGATTTACGTCCGGCGCTCCAGCCCGGCGGTCGCAAAATTGTCTTCGTACTGATCTCGATTGCCATTTTCGACATGTCGGCAAAGGGCCTCACTTCCAAGGCTTTCCCGCTCGTTTTGATCGACTGAGCTTGCTCTCTATGATAATCAGCGAGGAATACTTGCGCATTTCTGCTCAGGGGCATGTAGTGATGAACCCAGAACAGATTGTTGAGCTGTTTCACGTACTCATCGCGCTCGTACAATCCCGGCAGAATATCAACGATGGTACCATCCGCGGTGAGTACATATGACGCGACATTGCCATGCAGAGTACGTTTGATTTTATGGCCATTGCCAAAATCAATAGTAACCGTCGGAACTTCGCGCACACTAACCCAGACTGGTTCGAATTTCTCATTGATTTCTTTGGCTACAGTTTCATCCGAGAACAACACGGTTCTCGCCAGGCGCGCATTCGTTCAACAAAAACGGTCATCGAGATGACCCATCATCTGAAACAGCAAAACCGGTTTGCCAGACTGCTTAGACGCGTCCATCGCGGTTTGAACCATTTTGTGCCAGCGAACTTTACCCGGCTCGACCTTTTCATTGCGATTTTTCAATGAGGGCTTCTGCGAACTGCCCACAGTTTTCGCAGGAGCCCTTAAACGAAGCTCCGCAGGTGGCGGAACCGGAACCGCAACTGACTCTGGCACCACAACTGATCGAGCTTTACTTGCTTCGGCTGGCTGCTTAAATTTGTCGAACAGCAAGCTTTTGACCGGCATTTCAACGCGCCCTTTGCTCATATCAGCAGGTACCAGACGACGCACTCCCTGAATGACTGGTTTGTCCGCAAGTCTCGGTTGCCAGCCGTTGATCTGATCAATTCTCTCGTTAATCAAACCCTTCACAGGAAACTCAGCTGTCCTTTTCGCTCCATCTGTCTGCGCTGAAGCTGGCAGGACAGCCACGGTACCTGCGACTATCGCAAGCAGGGTCAGAGTATTGATTGCTCGTCGGGACATATTTGCCTCTTAAATGCGGTCGCCTCTTGAAGCCAATTATGTTGAGAAGGCGAGGAAAAACGATCCGGGAAAACCCCAGACTTGCAAGGCGAACAATCCTGGGAATGTTTGCCTAAGTTCACCTTCAGGAACCGCAAAAGCGTGGGGGTCCGCTGCTGAGCACTGCAACAGCGTGGGGGCGCGTCGTAGGCAAAAGCGTGGGGGCGCATCGTAGGCAAAAGCGTGGGGGCGCGTTGCACGCGCCCAGTTTCCGTTTACATCCCACATAGCCCTCACAGGCGACCGTGTACAATAGGCGGTCGTCACAGCTAGAAGGAGTATTGGGATGAAGAGAAAGCAATTCGTAACCGGCGCCGTGTTTGCAGCCGCGGTGTTGTTTCCGCTTGCTGCATGGTCGCAATACAATACAAACTTCGTCTCTGTTGGCACCTCGACACTCCCGGCTGGTCAGTATTTAATGAGCAACCTGGCGACAGGGCAGTCTCTGTTTGTTATCGTTTCACCACAAGGGCAAATGACTGCGCAAGATCCACGGGCAGTTCAAGTTTCGCTGGGAGCTTCAGCCGTAGCTCCGATCGGTGCAGCACCAACTCAACCAGGTATGCCTGGAACCAATCCACAAGGTGGGTTCGGCGGATTGTTGAAGCAAGGTCTCGATACCTTTATGCAAAACAAATTCACTGCACCACAAGGTCAGTAGGCTTTTAACAATAGAGACAGAAGGCAAATTCCTGTCACTAAACGAAAGCAGATCAATTAAACGAAAAGGGCTCGCATGAGCCCTTTTCTTGTGCTTATGTGGAATCGAAAAAGGGCGCATGCAATGCGCCCCCACGCCAAAAGCTAGTCGTCGTCGCGGTCGCGTTTCTTTTTTTCTTTGTCGTCATCGTCGTCATCATCATCGTCGTCATCGTCATGATCACGGTGTTTCTTTACCGACGTAGTTGCTGACGTGCTGCTAGCTTCCTTCTGCACTGATGAGCTGCTTTGTTGCTGCGGCTCTTCAACCTTCGGTGCGTCTTCCTTTTTCTTCTGTTCGCTGAGATCGATCACCGTGGTGGTTTCGATTTCCGTCTTCTTCTCAGGAACAGCTTCGGGAGTTGTTGTTGTCGATGACGTGGAAGTAGTCGTGGTTGTCGTCTCAACCGGAGTCGAAGTTGTCGTCGTTGAGGTTGAGGTGGTAGTCGAAGTGGTAGTGGCGGGAGTACCATTCGAAGCCGGTATAGTCAGGTCTGCAGCGCCAGTGGTGGTAGTTGTGGTGGTCGTCACAGGAGCTGTGGTGGTCGTCACAGGAGCTGTGCTGCTTGTCGTAACAGCGGTCGACGCCGGAGTCACACTGCTGCCATTGCTCGTAAGAGAAGTGGTAGAGGATGTTGAGCTCGTGGCAGTGGTTGAGGTCGCAGGAGTAGCTCCGATTGCAATATCAGTTGGTGTGCCGAAGAGTTTGGTCTCTTCTACGAATGCGGCAACTGGTTGATAGAAATTGGCATCCACAGACTGAGTAACGGTTTTCGTCACGCCCATTTTGCCCGCGGTGATAGCTACATCGCGCGCGCCAGTCTCATTAGGCTTGGCGAACTTAGCGGCAAGCAAGTTGACCCACATTTTCTTTTCGACAACGTGAATTTTGAACCCTTTGATGTTGGTTGCGGCGACTGTTCCGTCTGTGCCTTCGTTGAGGTTTAACGTGACCGACTTTTCCATCGCGATTTGATCGACTTTATCGTCGCCGGTGGTGTTCTCGATGCGATTAGGAATTGTCACAGTGACAATAAAGTTGCCTTCGTCTTTGTCTTTCACAACGATGATGGTAGCTTTGTTGTCGCGAATCAATTTTTCCGCGTCTTTTCCCAGCTTTGCCGGATCGATAATTCGGCAGAATTTGCCAAGCTCGTTGGCTTCAGTTTGCAAATCAGGATCGGAAATACCGCATTTTGCAGCCGTATCAATTGCCCGCTGCAGATATGCCATACCATCGCCATAATCACCGTTTTGACGACATGCTTGAGCAAGACGCTTCAGAGTGAGTTCCAGATTGGCGTCTGCAGGTGCTTCGCCTACTGCTTCCAACGTGTCAAGGCACTTGCCCCACGCAGTCTCAGCCTTTTTCCACTCACCTGCATCCGTTGACGCTTGTGCCGTAGCTTTTGCCTTCTCGAATTTTGGGTTTTCCCCTTCGGCAAACACCGGTGCGCCGGCAAGCACACCCAGAATGCTCAGACTGATTGCAGTGCGTTTGAAACTCATAGACCCTCACCTAGACGTATTACGATTCAATCAAACTTTCTCTTATTTTACTTCTGCTTCCGCTCGCGGCGACCAAGATATTCGCTCAGCGCTTTTGGATCATCGGTCACAATGCCATCGACTCCCTGTGATATCAATTCTTCCCATTCAGGCTTTTTATTAGGAGTCCACACGTTGACTTTGAGTGAAGCACCGTGAGCGGTATCAATTACATCTTTGCGCATACTGCCAAAATACGGGTGCCATGCTGTGGCGCCAACTTGCTTGGCGTACTGCCCAACATCGCAAATAATCGGATCGCCCAGCAGAGCAATGGCATATTTGGAACTCTTCGCATGAAGACGCTTTAGCACCTCATGATCGAACGAGCTGATAATAATGGTGTCCGGATACTTGTAATCTGCAAGAACCTTGAGCAAATCGTCTTCAATTCCTGGATAGTTGACGGGCGTGTTTTTAATCTCGATATTGAGAACAACCTTGCCATCAAGCAGTTTTAAAACATCTGAGAGCAGCGGCACGCGCTCATTCTTGAACTGTTCACCAAACCAACTGCCTGCGTCAAGTTTGCTCAAATCGGCAAAACTAACGTCTTTGATGAGCCCGGTACCATTGGTGGTGCGCTTCAAGTCCTCGTCATGAATAACGACAAGTTCGCCGGTCTTGCAGCGTTGAATATCCAATTCGATGCCGTAGACGCCATTTTCTTTGCACTTGCGAAACGCGGCCATGGTGTTTTCAGGCGCCCACTTGGCGCCGCCACGGTGAGCGTAAATCTTAGGGTCTTTCGACTCGGCTGCATGGGCAAGCGGGGCGCAAAGTCCCATAGTTACACAGAAAACCAAAAGCGCAGTCTGAGCAGTCCGAACACTTTGAATGCGTGACATATCAACCTCTGGGCCTACTTTACCGTCCCAAAAGGTATCACGTACGGCGCCGAAAAGCGCGCTTGTCAAGCCGATGTCGTAGATGTTGCAGCTTGTGGTCTGACCGGACGAGGACAGCAATCTGGGTGACAGAAGTCAGGCGACACACCTCGTGTACCCTCGTACGGGCGCTCTTCTGTGTCCTGCAACCGCTCTTCGATCAATTCGCGAATCATTGATATAAACGCAGGATGGGTACCGGCAGTCAAAGAGCGTTCAAAATTGATGCCTACTTTTCCGGCCACGGACGCGGCTTCGGTATCCAGGTCATAAATGATTTCCATGTGATCGGACACAAAACCAATCGGCAGAACAACAACGTCCTTTATTTTCCGATGTGCGACATCGCGCAGGTGATCTTGGATGTCAGGCTCCAACCAAGGTTGGGTGGCGGGACCGCTACGACTTTGATATGCGAGATTCCAATCTGAAACACCGGCAGCCAACGCCACCAGCCTGCAGGTTTCTAGCAACTGCGCTTCGTAATCGCAGCTTTCCGACATCGAAGTGGGGATACTGTGCGCGGTAAAAATCACATGGACATTCGCTCTACGCTGCTCTGGAATATGATTTAGCGAATCGAGTAAGTGAGAGACATTGGATTCTATAAACTTCGGATGGTTGTAAAACAAGCGCAGCTTGTCCACTTCAGGAGCGCCCTCGCCAACCTCGGCGCGAGCGCGCTCAATATCATCAAGATACTGGCGACAGCCGGAATAACTACCATATGCGGAAGTGACAAACGCAATTGCTCTTTTGACACCGGCATCTTTCATTTTGCGCAGCGTGTCGGCGAGCATTGGATGCCAATTTCGATTTCCCCAATAAACCGGCAGATCGATATTGTGCTTCTTGAGCTCATCCTTCAAAGCGGAGATGAGGCGCCGGTTCTGTCCATTAATTGGACTAACGCCACCGAACAAATCATAATGGTGCGCGACTTCCTTCATGCGCTTTTCCGGAACATTCTTGCCGCGCAGAACGTTCTGTAAAAATGGCATCACATCATCCTTTCCTTCCGGACCGCCGAAGGAGATGACCAGCACCGCATCGTATTGCATGATTACCTTGTTTCCTTTTTCCGCTTTTTCTGTGAGAAACAGCTCACAATCTCAGTTTGAGTCGTAGGTCTCAATCGAGCCGTCTGGATTTCTTATGACTCTTACGTCACCAAAATTTCCATGACCTCTCGGTCTGCGAGCAGAGTGATGCTTGGTTCTAGCAGCGCTGCCGGCTTTTGTTGAAGTGCTCGATTTGCTTGCTGACCCCGATTTGCTTGTTGAGCTCGACTTTGCAGTAGAACTCGGCTTTGCCGATGAGGTCACTTTCGCTGAAGACTGCGACTTGCCTTTCGGAGCCGGTGCGCCTTCAAAACCGATGACCTCGATCGTACCATCAGGATTCTTCTTGACCGTGACATCTTTCGAATATTTATGCACGAATTTGTGAACACTAGTTGAACTGGCTTTGGACTTCGGGGGTGCAGGTGTCGAGTTGCCGGACTTCTTTCGCACAGTAACTCGTTCGCCATACTTGCTTGCTGCACGCGAAGAAGAAGAGCGACCTGTTGAATGTAGCGGTGCCGCTCCACTGCCCGAATCGTAAGTTTCGATTGAGCCATCAGCATTTTTTCTAACGACGACGCCATCGCTGTACTTCTGGGTCCCACGCCTATGTCCAGAACTTGAACCGCGCCTTGGCGCAGGAGCCGATGAACTGGAGGTATCGAATGTCTCGATTGATCCGTCCGGATTCTTCCTTACAGTGACGTCACCATAACTTTGAGCAAAAGAAGGAGCGATCAAGAACGCGCCGTCAAGCAAGAGAAGGGCGGCTAAGACAGGAATACAGCTCCTTTTCACAAAAGGCGAAAAACGCATACGGCCGGACCTCAAATTCGACAATCACGAGATTCCAGGCACAATTATAGACCTCTCATAATCCTCATGCAGATTCTACATATACGGCTCCGCCACAAACGTCGGAATCGATTGAGATACGGTCTTCCTAAAACCCGCTTGCAATCGCGGTTTTCATCCGGCACCCTGTTGAAGTTTAGTTAAGGTAGAACAAGCAAAGTTTGAAGAACTCATCCTGTTGCTGTTCTTAGGCTCTTCGCGTTCTCTTGACAACATTCTTGGGTGCATGCAAAGATGCAGATACGGCTGTATTCAGCTTTGGCGGCCCTTTACGGGCATTGGCGGCAATTACACAGGCAAGGAGTACGCGCCTTGCTGTTGAGGGAATAGGTAAACGAACTGTGCTTCAGGCGCTAAGTGCGTTGCGCTGCTGCACATAGAAAACGAAATCACACATCAAAAATAGCTTGTGTCCAGCGGCTTTCGAGCCGTGGCCACGCTTTTGCATCCACCAGACGCATTCCCGAGTTGGCGTCTAGTGGAATGGGGGGACGTATGAATGAATCTCAAACACGGCTTCTGATTCAGCGAGAGTTGGACGGTAATCTGTCGCAGGAAGAGGAGATGCGGCTGAGGCGTGTGCTTATGGTCAACGACTCAGCAGCGAGTTTTCGTGCAAACCTGAGCCAGATCGTTGCAGCGGTGCATGATTTAGAACTTCCGGAGAGCGTCAGACCAGGGGACAGCAGCCGGTTGGCGGTTGAAATTATTGATAGTCTCCCCAATGCAAAAGCAAGTTTTTGGGAACCTCTTCTCGATATTTTCGCAGGTCATAAAAATCGAAAGAATGATCTGCGCAGCACAAGAAGTGTCGCCAGCAATTCCGCGACACGGCTGAAAGCCAGCTCCTCAACTGGATTTTCAGCAGGTTATACAGCTATTCAACAGAGCACTCAAGGCACTAACCCTGGTGCCGACTCGTCGCACAAAAATAGATCTGTTAGTAACAGTGGTGCACAAAGCAAAATTGATCCAGCTGTGCTTAGCCCAAAGAAAGAACATCTCAGTGAGCCAGCAAAGGAGAAAACTCCTCATGGTCTGCCGGCAGTCGATCAGTATGTTACTGGAACATACTCCGCTGTAGGCGGATTAGGTAAGAAGCTAAACATTCACAAGAATAGTCAACCCGTTGAAGAAGTTGGCAAAACTCTTGCAGAGGCGATCAGAGAGAAAGTACACGAACATCTGCGTGAAGAGGCTCAAGAGGCTGAACATTTAGAGACAAACTCTGGTTACTTGACAGAAGAAATCCAAGAACTTCCAGTAGAACCGAAAACATCAGATATCAACGAGACCCAAGCGATAGTCGTTCCTGCAGCTACTTTACCAATCACGTCAAGTCCAAACATAGTATCTGCGAACATAACGATGCAACAGCTTGCGACGCCTGTCAATCTCGGAGTATCCATGGTTGTGACGGTCAGTCCGCAAGTTCAGAATGTAGCGACTCAAAGTCATTTAGTAAATGGTCACGACTTCTCAGATGAACAATTGATGGAATGGAAGTCGGGCACGTATCCAGCAGTGGCACCACCTGTGAAGCCGGCTTTGCAAGGGCAAACAGAGACGGGACCACTTGTTCCATTCTCAGTGAACTCAGCACCAAACATCTCCAAACTAAACTTGAAAAACACAGCGGAGATCATGAAACAGCTTGCTGAAAACGAACAGAAAAAGGTTGAAACCCAACCGGTAGAAATTCCGCAGCCGACTATCGTTCCTGTCACACGCGCAAGTGCTCTGCCCTTAGATGCCATTGGTGACCGCATCAATCAGCTGTTTAACGAACCCGCATATTCAAATCCGCCGACAGAGCCAACAGCACCACAATTTATTCCGGTCGAAACTCCATCACTACCAACCCAAACTCCATCACTTCCAGCTCAAAGCCTGCCTGGGAATGTTCAATCTCCTCGCCAGAATTCGGCTTTGGAAACAGACGTCAACCAATGTCTTTCATCACTGGGACGCTTGGCTGATATCAAATACGCTACCAACAGTCCTGGCAATATCAAGGAACTCGGGAGGTTTTTACTGACCGAAGATACCATCCAGAAGATTGATAGTGTCATAAAGAAAGGGCTTGGACACAGCCACGCCCGAGTGATTACTCTCGATGCTGCGCAGCAGATGGCGATGGCGCTCGAGCCGATATTGAAAATTCAAGGAGTGCTCGGATATATGGTTTGCGGTTATGACGGTTTGCCAATCACTAGCGCACTCCCGCATGATGTCGACATTGAATTGCTTGGCGGCTGCACCCTCGTGTCTTACATGAATTCTCATCACATCATCATGGTTATGGGGCATTCGCGTATCAAGCAAATCGTTATGCAAACGCAAGTTGGCTCGATGGTCCTTGCTGATTTCGGCAAAGGAATTCTGGTCACGCTGACTAGCGAAAAGGATCCTGCGGTGCTTACACAACTGAGCGAGACAATCAGTTCAATCACCGGCGATTAGAGCGGAACATAAAAACTCCTCGGGCGTCCAATACTTTTATGCGGCGAAAGCTCGCCTGTAAAGTCGCCCCTCGGGAGATTCGGCAATGAGACTAAATGCCCTTGCAGCAATGGCATTCCTGTTGCTCACGGCAAATTCTGCGCTTGCTCAAGGCACGTTCAGAATTCAGCGGTCTCAGTTCGATGAGCCAGTCGCACCAGTTTCGGACAATCGCGATCTGGGGGTGGGGCCCAACAGCGTGAGCAGCTTCAGACTTCCGTCGACCCAAGCGACCCCAGCGGCTTCAGTAGCACCTAGCGGCTGGGCTAATGAATTCGCAGAGCCTGAGACCGTGAAAAAGGTTCTCGATGCCGCAGCGTTTGCCAATCGGATGCTGCAAACAGTGAGAACCCGACCGGCACCTCAAAGTTTTACTCAAAACATTCCTAACACAAGACAACCACTCAACGGCAGCCTGCTCGCACCAATGGAGGTGGCTCGTCTGCGTGGCAGACACGTCACGATAATCATGGACCGGTCAGGCTCGATGAAAACTGAAGACTGTGCTCTGCCAATGACATTCGGCAATTTTTCTCCGCGCAGTTTAAGTCGTTGGGATTGGTGTTTGAATCAAACTGTCGATCTGGCTCGGCAAACGGCGCTAGTTTTGCCGCAAGGTCTTTCGCTCGTATTCTTCAGCGGCACTGATTCCGTCTATCACAACGTGCGCGCCGAGATGATTCCAGCGCTGTTCCAGCAGAACTCACCCGATGGTGGCACCAACCTGGTCGGTGCTCTGAAGCATCAGCTTGACGATTATTTCAGAGCTCAGTCGATGGGAAATACGCAGCCATTGGTGGTCGCCATTGTCACGGATGGAGATCCCGACAACCCGCGTGCGCTCAAGGACTTGATTATCAACGCGAGTCAAAGAATGACGGCACCAGATCAAATTTCGATTGCATTTCTGCAAGTCGGCAATGACTCGAAAGGCGGCAATTTATTGGAAGAACTGGACAACGAACTGACGATGAGAGGTGCGAGCTATGACATTGTCACAGTGTCTCCTTTCAGACAAGTGATGGCGCGAGGTTTGGCAAGAAGTCTGGTTTCAGCAGTACAGAGCCAACCGGTCGCAAGAAGATTCTAATTACAGTTGTTTAGACGATGAGCAAGGCAAGGATTCTCTGTTATAGGTTCCTGTAAACTATTGGCACGTATAACTTTAGCCCGAAGTGCCAATGTTCCTTCAGACCGACAAAAATCAGAATGTGCTGCCGAAACTGTTCGGCCAGGAGTACTCGTTAACTGATGTAGGGTCGACGCCGTGCCTTAACCGCACAATTGCTCTAATAACCGCCGGCGCGGCTGTCCTCTGTTTTTCTCACAGCCTTCCTGCAAACGCTGAGCCCAGCAAGAGTTCAGAACACAAAAAAAGTACGCACGAATCTCTAAAGGCTGAACAGCCGGACGCCTTCCATGAAGTTCACCACCACATAGTCCATCGAAGATTCAAACTGGCAGCCGAAAGAGCCAGAGTATTAGCTGTAAAAGGTCATCCTAAGGCTCAAACAGTTTTGGGAATGCTGTACCAAACTGGACTGGGCGTCGAGAAAGATATAAAGGTAGCTATTTACTGGCTGGAGAAGGCTGCCGGGCACGGACTTCGGGAAGCGGAAAGCTACTTGGGTCACCTCTACGCTGAGGGCAGATACGTAGAAAAGGATTTGGACAAAGCAGAACATTGGTTGTTGAAAGCTGCCCAGCATGGCGAAAGAAACGCGCAACTGCGCCTGGGCTTGCTGTACATGGACGAAACCTGGGCAAGGAAAGACGTCAGGCACGCAGAGATTTGGCTGAGAGAAGCCGCACTGCAAGGATCGGAAGAAGCGAAGAAAGAGCTGGACAAAATTCCGGTCGTGAAAGCTATGGAGAAAAGAACCCAAGAATCTGCGCGGACCTACAGCACCGGGCTTTATAGCATTAAGGACTCCTGGGCAGGATACGGCGAAATCATTAAATCGGTCAATGCGGCGTCTGCGGCGACAAACGGACAATAGCATCCCCCGAAGGGTGGAATTATCGTCTGAGAAGGCACCTATCAGACTCTTTCAGTTATCGAGACACTTATTTGGGGAACAGCGAAGCTATTAGTACCTATGCTTAGTAGTAAATGAAGTGAGTTCTGAGAAGAAAGCCGGAATAGCGAGCAGTTTGTCGATGGAGACACAACTGACCACTGGCTTCGGCATTCTGCTGGGGCTTGCCACTTTCATGTTTGGCGCATTTTTCTTTCTTTCTTCCAGCTCGGAAGATGCTGCAAAAACTCTTCAGAAAAGACACAGTTATTTGGAAGAACTGCGCGCCACACGCGAAGAGATCGTCAAAACAGAGTCGCTCACACGCGCATACCTGCTTGAGCCAAAGGAAGCCTATTCCAATGAGTTCAACATGGCTGCCTCGAGCATTCCCGTGCACTTGCAAACGCTCTATAACGACGTGCCGGATTGGTATGAGCGCAGAAATTTATTGCGCTTGAACGAAATTAGTGTCAAACGCGTAACGCATTTGCTGAGCGTGATTCATGAGCGCAGTACGAAAGGCTTAGATAGCGCCCTGGCAAAATTGCAGGAATATGACAAATCCGGCGATGGCGCCATTTTGCAGACCTTGATTGAACGCCTTGAAGTCAACCAGCAAGAATTGATTCAGGGACAACTAACTGAATCTCACAATGTATTCTCACAAACAGCATGGGGATTTGCGCTGCTTGGCGCCTTCGTCTTTTGTGGTTTTTTCTACCTGGTGCGACGCATGTATTCAGGCATTGCGTATCGTCGACAGATTGAAGATGAAGTCGCAAAACGCGCTGAAGAATTGAGCAAATTGAATGAGAAGCTCATTGAGTCTGAAAGGATGAAGAGTGAGTTCGTCGCTACGGTTTCGCATGAGTTGCGCACACCGCTCACGCTCATTCTCGCCCCAATTGAATCAATATTGGCTGGAGACGCCGGCGCGCTCACTGACGAGCAAACCGAGCACCTCAAGACCATGCACAACAACACGGTCAGATTGCTCCAGTTGATCACGGGGCTGCTTGATTTTTCTAGACTAGAGGCAGGAAAAATCGAGATGCGTCCTGAGCCTACAGACGTTGTCACTTTGACTAAATCGATTCTGGCGGACTTCACTCCGGCGCTAAAACAGAAGCAATTGACGATCGTCTCTAACTTGCCGGAAACATCGAGCTTAATCGAAATCGATCGCTATCTGTATGAACGTATATTGTTCAATCTTGTTTCCAACGCTGTCAAATTCACACAAATCAACGGCATTGTCACAGTCAGCCTGGCAAAAGTTCAGGGCGATCAGTGGGTTGTTTCTGTCAAAGACACAGGCATTGGTATTCCAGAATCCGATATCGAACTGATTTTCCAACGTTTCAGGCAAGCGGAAGCACCATCCACCAGGCGATTCGAGGGTGCTGGTCTGGGGCTGGCACTTGTTGTCGAATTCGCGAGATTGCTTGGCGGAGATGTTTCCGTTGAGAGCAAACTCGGCGTGGGCAGCCAGTTTTCAGTCACTTTCATCGGCAAAGACGCTGCAGGAGCCAAACAAAAGGACAGCAGTGTCGCCAGAAAAACAATGGTGCCGCAATATGGATTAAACGAAAGCGCTAAGCGCACGAAAGATGACCACAAGCCAACTGTTCTAGTTGCGGAAGACAACACCGAACTTGCTGCGTACATCGAATCAGTACTAGAATCTTTTTGTCGTGTGCTCATAGCAAAAGACGGGCAAGAAGCGCTGGACAAGATGAAAGCAATCGCGCCGGACTTGATCATCAGCGACATTATGATGCCCGAAATCGACGGATTGACACTTTGCAAAGAAATCAAATCAGACCCCGTTTTAAAGTCGACTCCTGTTGTTCTTCTAACCGCGCTCACCAACCGCGAATCTCTCATTAAGGGCTGGGAATCAGGAGCAGACGAATACCTCTTCAAGCCGTTTCACCCAAAAGAACTCACCACCAGAGTCAGAGGAATTCTCACAGGTGTTTCCGAGCGAAAACGAGCCGAGATGCTAGCCTTGCAACAGCAAAAAGCTCAACAGACTCGCGACTTCATGTCCACGCTCGCGCATGATATGCAGGTGCCACTACTCGGCTCAAGTCGCGTATTCGAGATGCTCTTGGATGGAAAACTCGGCGAGGTTCCTGACGATATCCGTACTCTCATCGGACAAATTCAAGACCGCAATAAGTTTCTCCTAAATATAACTGATTGCCTTCTGGAAATTTACCGCTATGAATCCGGCGGCAAAGATTTGGAATTCTCGAATGTCGATTCGAAGAATTTGGTCAATGAAGTTGTTGCTAACTTCGCGAAAGCCGCAGAGGAAAAGAAGATCACAGTGCGATGTACCGCTGAAGAATCTATGCAGAAAGTAACAGCAGATGAAAAAGCTATGCGGCTGTTACTCACTCACTTAATCGACAATGCCATCAAATACGGTGCCGAAGGAAGCAGCGTGCAGATAAGGCAAGAAGAGGATGGCGACGATCTGGTTTTGGAAGTCGTCAACACAGGCAGCTATATAGACGAAGATTCTCGCAAGAGGCTCTTCGACAAATTCTGGCGCGGGCAGCCGGGCAAGCGATTTGTCGCAAACACCGGTCTCGGACTTTACCTGTGCAAGCGAATCGTCGACGCTCATGGAGGAACAATCGAATGCGAAAGCAGCGAAGACACCGTCACGACATTTAGAGTCACTCTGCCATTTGCGAAAACTGCAAAACAGGAAAAGGTACAACTTTCGACCGCGGAAAAACGTGAGCAAGCTAGCGAGTGATGGTTTTCAGAGTTGGGCTGAGCCACCTTGCCGGGATGCAAAGAGAAACACGCTTTGCGGGGCAGGGGAGCGGCGAAAGATTGCGCTTGTTTGCGAAGAGGTCCTAACTAAGTAAAATTAATGGCGTCTGCTATGGCAGTGCAGGCAAGGCTTTCAGGCGCTACTCGCCAACTCCACCCACAAAGGCGCGCAGTAACTATAAAGCGTTTATATACCTATGACTGGTATTCTTTCCCGTCTGCTAACATATACGAGCACTGAAAGCGCGTGTATTTGGCTGCGCTGCGGTGCCCAACGTGCATTCTCCAGCTGAGAGTATGCGAGGGAGCGGCTGCCCTGTTTGGTTTTCGCAGCACAACTTAGTTTTGACGATTTTTGATAGGAGAAGGGTAGTTTGAGATACATTGGATCCAGATGTAAACGTTGCCGAGCAGTCGGTGCCAGTGTATGCGGCCGCATCAAATGTGCAATCGCCAGAAAGCCGAACCCACCGGGTCAGCATGGCGGCGACCGCAAGAAGCGTTCTGAGTACGCCACACACTTGCTCGAGAAGCAAAAAATTCGTTGGACGTACGACGTCTCCGAAAAGCAGTTCTTCAATTATTTCAGCGAAGCAGCCTCCAAGAAAGGCGTAACCGGCACGGTTATGCTGCAAATTTTGGAATCGCGCCTCGACAACATTTTGTTCCGTTCGGGACTGGTAGCTAGCAGACCGCAAGCTCGCCAGCTCATCTCACACGGGCACATTCTGGTTGATGGTCATAAGGCATCTATCGCCTCGATGCGCCTCAAGCCGGGTCAAGTGATTTCCGTCAAGGAAAGCAGCAAAGACAAGGTCAAAGGCATGCAAGCCGGACTGGTGAGCGTTTGCCCAGAGTGGATCAGCACCGACGTCAAAGCTTTGACGGCAAAAGTGTTGATGAAGCCAGAGCGCGACCAACTCGACCAATCCTTCCAAGAAAGCCTCGTTATCGAGTACTACTCAAGATAACCTGCCAACCTGGAAATCGAAATTCTTATGCCCGGCTTTACGAAGTCGGGCATTTGCTTTTCGGATCCAGCGTCAGGGCAATTCCTTTAAGTAGATGGAAAAAATTTCCTCGAAAAGCTGCCCTTTCCTTTGAACTTTTTTTCGGCAAGCTACGTCTTTAACAATATGACTGCCGAAACCATAGGTACCTTATGAAAACCAAATACACCTTTTTGATGGCTGCTTCATTCTTGCTGTCTTCCGGGCTCTTCACCGCTGCCAATGCCCAAACGACGCCTGGAGGCGGTGCCGATCCCGGAGCAGGCTCGATGCCGCAAGCGGCGCCTGATGTAGGCGGGCGCGGTGGGCGCCGATTTGGCGGTGGTCAAGATATGGGACAAAAGCGCGAACAAAGACAGCAACGCATGCTTCAAAAGTTTGACGCCAACCATGATGGAACCCTAGATGACTCTGAGCGAGCTCAAATGCGAGCCGCACGAGAAGCAAAAATGAAAGAGATGGGGATGGATGGCGCAGGTGGACGTCGAGGCGGTCGTCGCATGGGAATGGATGGCAGCGGCGGGTTTAACGGCGGGCCGAATGGAGCAGGAGCGCAGGCTGGAATGCCTGGTGCCGGAATGCCTGGTGCCGGAATGGGCGCCGGTAGCATGGGCGGAAGAATGGGAGGCATGACTGACGAACAACGTCAGCAGCGAAGGCAGAAAATGATGCAACGCTTTGACGCCAACCACGACGGCAAGATAGATGAATCAGAAAGAAGCCAGATGCGCGAACAGTTAGGCAAAATGGGCGGAGGACATCGGCGACGCGGCGGCGGTAATTGGGGCGGAGGAGCACAGGGTGGCGCACCTGGTGGCGTTCCTGGTGGCGTTCCTGGTGGAGCCCCCGGCGGATTTCCGGGTGGTGGTCCAGGAGATGCTCCGGGTGGTAGTGGTCCAGCAGGCATACCAACAGACGTCCCGGGTGGCTCACCCAACTGAAGTTAGCGCGTTCTATGTGGGCGTGTTCACGGCAAGCGCACTCACGGGAAGCACGTTGCAATCTACGAAATCGCAAGAGACATCATTTACCGTCGGCGGCGCTGAGTCCTTGCGATGCTTCAACCTCAAGCGTGTGAGCCATTATTTGTTTTCCTTGTTCCTTGTAGATCATGGAAAGCAAAAGAGTGGCTTTCAACGCAGACGGGTGATCATAAGGGAGTATCGCCTTATAGATCGCAAGCGCTTCCTTGCATGGAATTGAGGCCGCATCGAAGTTTTTCTTCTCGATTTCCACCTTCGCTATGTCTGCCAAAGTATCGGCGCTAAATCTGTTTTTCTCACCGAACGTTTTTACAAAAATATCCTGCGCGGCTTTGAAATCGCGAGCGGCTTCATCTGTTTTTCCCTCACGACTTTCCAGAACAGCTCTGTGTTCTAACGCGACGCCATAATATGGATGATTGTGCGAAAGGCGCATGCCTACCGCCTCCACTTCCTTCTCGATAAATTGCCTCGCACGGCGCAACTCATTTTCCTCAAGATAGATACTTGAAAGATTTCGCAAAGCATGTAATGCGTGTGCGTCGAAATAAGAGGCGAAGTCCTTATCGCAGTTGTCGAAAACACGCACAGCAAGATTACGTGCGCGCACTGAATTGCGTGCATGCAAATAATAGGTAGCGCAGTTATTGCCGAGTAAAAGTTTCAATGAAGAAGAAGGTTTTTCCCGATTTTGCACCACATGATTTGCATCTTCAAACAGCATCAAAGCCGTTTTGTATCGACCTTTCAACTCAGCAAGCAGAGCGGTGTATATAGACAGCACGACTCCATATTCCGTCTTCTCCTCCAGTGCAGAGGTAAGACTGTCAATTTGTTCAATGGCTTCTTCGCTCTCATTTCGCCTCAAATACAAAAGATCGAGCTTTGCCTGACCGAGCAAAGCATCCATCTCAAATGATGTCTGATGAGTCTTCCGAGCCAGATCGGACATCTCTTTGTAGATAATACGAGCATCATCGAATCGAGCTTCACGACAAAGCATATCTGCACGCAGTCCAAGGACCTTCAGTTTGTGCTCAACATCGTTCTGCAACTCAGCGGATACTCTTGCCTTTTCCAAGTAAGTATCAGCCTTTGAGAAACTGCCTGTCGCGATATATAACTCCGCAAGGGCAAGATTGCTCGAATAACGCCGCACGTCAGTTAGTGGAAAACTTTCCGCATTAGCGCATGCCACCAGCAAATGTTTTTCGGCGGATTGAAAATTACACTGTTCGCGTTCTTTAAGTCCTTCCTCACAAGCCTTTTGCCAAACGATGTCATGCTGTTTCAAATAAAAAACAACACCTGTCGCTATCGCAATGCCGCATATGACACAGGCAATTACGATAATCATTTTTTGCTTGAAGGACACAGCAAAATCCAATGGGCGCGACGAAATTATCTTAGCGGACTTCGATCGTTTTGGACGCCACAACCAGAGGTTTTACACGGCTCGCGTCTGGGGTTCTTGTCCAGACATAAACATAATAAAGCCCAGGTTTCCACGTAGCTTTGTCCGTTTCAAAAGTGCAACTGAAGTCTTGTCGTCCAGCGCTTTCGCTTATTGTCAAATGCTCTTGCGCCGCAGGGGTGTTTGGAAAGTAAGTATTGACCCGCGTTTGTGGTGGACCATAACTGTGCGTTTCATCAAGCTGTTTGATGGTCATCGGACGCGGAAGTTCTTCCCAAAAGAGATCCACAGAAGAAAGTCTGAGCCCGGGATCTAAGCTTCCCGTGATAGTAAAACTCTCGCCCAATTTTATGGATTGCGGCTTGCTCTCGACCTTGCCGTAGCTGTGAATAAATTCCTGCGCACAAGCAAGTCTGAATGAATCACCCTTCTTCGCCACTGAAAGTCCAATGCCGACTTTGGTGTGATCCGGATCAAGTATGTTGCGCCGATGCCCATCGTTGGGCGGTTGTTCGTTGAAAAAACCGGACTGAATATCTTCTATGTCTCGCTTGGAGATTGTTGCCGACGGATCGACTTTAAACTCGGCGCTTCCGCCTGCGGAATCATCTGCATATCCATTAAATTCAATGTGACCATTTTCCATGACAAAACCGGTGCCACCAGCTTCGCAATATCGCTGATCAGGTTTTCGCCCGGCGGTGTCCCAATGGCTCAAGAAGCCGAACTTCGCCATCTCGTCGGAATGAAGATTTCCCGCGCGTTCTGCAATTTCATCGCTAACAACTTCCTTCAATCCCTGAGACTTCCGGTCTCTGTTTATCAAAGAAAGCATGTATTGTTTTGCTTCGGCGATACTCAACTCATCTTTAGCAGATGCAGTTTGAGCGAACGCAACTGTGCAAGACGCCAACAAAACTGTCGCTATTGCTTTTACTGTCGCATTTGACATTTGAAAAACGGGGCACCTCGAATAGCTTTTCGACACTCTTTCAAACATTCTCTGTCATCTAAGACATCGATGCATGAAATGACGGCGAGCCCTTAGCGATATACCCTGGATTTTGTCCCGTTCTAATAGTCGGTCATCTGACCATAAGAGGATCTGAGCGCGAAATACGCGATATATCCGTAAAAAACTGAAAGCATGATGAGCAAAACGATTGGAAACTTCATCCCGATTTTGAAAAACGGTCTGACGAGCATATCAATCAACAATATCCCAGAGCTTGCGCTCATAGTGGATGCCTCCAAATCAGTGATACCAAGTCTTGAGGGGTAAGGTTGAAACGATGGCGAATCGAGTAGGTAGATGAAACGCCGGTAAATTCCTGCCCTTACCCCTTCGGAACTGCAGAAGGAAATTCTCGTCTCTAGGGGTTATGGAACGGTTAAGGACTGATGAAAGGAAAAGCACTTTGCGGTGCTTACAGTAAAAATGCGTTTAAGGTTGTGCATCTGAACAGCAGTTAACGCAGCAAAAGCCAATATGATGGACCTTTCCGGACTTGGCACCCATTTGAAGCAAAAGCCGAAACATAACCACGCAAGTGAACACTCGGTGTTTACAAAGTCGTATACAGACGAATATCCAAGGGGTAAAACTCGTCGCAAACGGCTAGATTAACGAAAAGTGAGTTTTCGGCGTAAAGCACCAATTGGATACATAAACTGAAATCAGCCCCACGAGGTAGTGACCGGCAAAATGCCGGTCGGAATTAGATAAGAGGTAGAGAGATGGTACAAACAACGTCGTCCCCAGCGACCAAAGAAGCGAAAAGGTCGTCAATGCCAGTCCTTATAGGTGGTATTGCGATAGGCATAGCTTTGAGCGCGGCGTTTTTTGCAGGTCATCAGTTCTGGCCTACGCCGGCAGGGCTGCCTACGCCAAGCGCTCACGCTCCGATTGCGACATCACAGGCTCCGACGGGCGCTTTCCTTTCTCTGGCTGAAAACACTATTGCCGATATGGCAAGCAAAGCCAGCGAAAGCGTAGTCAACATAGACATCAGCAAAAACATTCAAGTGCCGAGTGTGGGTTTTAACTCACCATTTCAGTTTTTCTTCGGCAACGGTATAGACCAAAACGGTGCGCCCAGAAAGTTTCAACAGCACGGCTCCGGGTCGGGCGTAATCATCCGACAAGACGGATACATCCTGACCAACAATCACGTGGTCGGACAGGCTGACGAAATCAAAGTCACGCTTAACGACAAGCGCGAATTTTCGGGCAAAGTTGTCGGCCGCGACAGTTTCACCGACTTGGCCCTCGTCAAAATCGAAGCGACAGGATTGCCGATCGCAAAATTAGGCACCAGCAAAAATCTGCGTCCAGGCGACTGGGCAATCGCTATCGGCAGCCCACTCGGGCTCGACCACTCGGTGACCATGGGTATTATCAGTGCGCTGGGTCGTTCGCTCAACGACATCAATAGCGTTGATTTCATTCAGACTGACGCGGCGATTAACCCGGGCAACTCCGGCGGGCCGCTCTTGAACATCAGGGGTGAGGTCATTGGGCTGAACACCGCAATCCGTGGCGACGGTCAAAATATCGGATTTGCGATTCCAATCGATATCGCAAAAGAAGTTGTTGACCAGCTCGTAGTAGGCGGCACTATCAAGCGCCCGTATGTCGGCATCTACATGCAAGACATGAATGAAAAAATCGCCCATGCTGTTGGCGTTCCAGCCAACACCAAAGGTGTTCTAATCGCCAAAGTCGAGCCGGACGGACCAGCGGCACGCGGTGGGCTGACAGCCGGCGATGTAATCGAGAAAGTAGACGGCAAACAGGTTTTGACGTCGAAAGAAGTGCAAAAGCAAATCCGTACTCACAAGGTTGATGACACTGTCGATTTCCTTGTTTTGAGAAACGGGGCGCTCACAGCATCGACAGTCAAACTCGGCGACTATCCGCAGAAAGATCAAACCGAGCATTAAAAACACAATCGGGTAAATAGAAGAAGTTAGCTCCACAGGAAAGCAAAACCTGATGAAAGCAATGATTCTAGAATCACGTGGCGGTCCGCTTTTTCAGGCGGACCGCGATGTTCCTGAGGCGCGTGCCGGGCAAGTGCTCATCAAAGTGAGCCACTGCGGTGTGTGTCGAACCGATCTTCACATCATCGATAACGAATTGAAGGAGCCCGCACTTCCGCTTATCCCAGGTCACGAAATTGTCGGCGCGATACATACGGTTGGCGATAAAGTGCAGGGCTTTGCAGTTGGCGATCGGGTGGGGGTTCCGTGGCTCGGCTGGACCTGCGGGCACTGCAGGTGGTGCCTCAGCGACCGGGAGAATCTGTGCGACGAAGCGAAGTTTACAGGGTACACGCTGGATGGTGGATACGCTGAATACTGCCTGGCTGACGCTCGCTACTGTTTCAAGCTACCCGATAATTATGATGACGCGAAAGCAGCGCCTCTTTTGTGCGCGGGACTGATCGGCTATCGCTCTTACAAAATGTGCGGCGACGCAAAACGCATCGGCATCTATGGATTTGGCGCTGCAGCGCACATCATCGCTCAAGTGGCACATCACGACGGCAAGGAGCTATACGCATTCGTCCGCCCGCAAGACAACGACGCGCGCAGCCTGGCGATGAATCTCGGCTGCAAGTGGGCAGGCGATTCCGACGGACCATCACCTGAAAAGCTTGACGCTGCCATCATCTTTGCTCCCGTAGGAGAGCTCGTGCCTCATGCGCTATCAAACCTGGATAAAGCAGGAAAGCTTGTCCTGGGTGGTATTCATATGTCTGAACTTCCGGCGATGCCATACGAGATTCTCTGGCAAGAGCGCTCGATTAAATCGGTGACAAACCTCACCCGCGCCGACGCAATCGAATTTTTCGCCAAAGCAGCAGAAGTGAACATAATTTGCTCCGTCACTATCTATCCGCTTAACCTTGCAAATGATGCACTCGACGACCTGCGCGCGGGCAAATTCACAGGAGCCGCAGTACTGCGGGTTTAACCAGGAACGACGGCTTCCAGCCGGATAGTTTCTTACGATCCCCATTTGCAGTTCTTACAAAATTCGGATTCAATCAAGGTGGTGGGTGATTCAAAATGGTAGGCTCATAAACTATGAAACCCGCACATATTTTTCTTTTGGCGATTTTGACCATGATCTTTTCCGGCTGTGCTAGTCCGGTACCGGCTGAGACAGGGCAAGCGCCAAAACTCAAGAAGGGCATGACTTGCGCACCCGGTATTGGACCGGCGCAGAGTGAAAGCGATAAGGAGAAAACAGGAGCAATGGCACACAAAGTCCAGAAATCAGAAGAAGAATGGAAAGCCCAACTCACTCCAGAGCAATATCAAATTACGCGGCAGAAAGGCACAGAACGTGCTTTCACAGGCAAATATTACAACTGCCATAAGGAAGGCGTATACAAATGCGCTTGCTGCGGTGCCGAACTCTTTAGCTCCAAAGAAAAATACGACTCGGGCAGCGGCTGGCCTAGCTTCTGGCAGCCTCATACAAAGGAAAACGTCGCGGAGCATGACGATACGACATATGGCATGCAGCGCACCGAAGTAACCTGCAGCCAGTGCGGTGCACACCTGGGTCACGTCTTCGAAGACGGTCCAAAACCTACCGGACAGCGCTACTGCATCAATTCTGCATCCATCGAGCTGGACGAGAAGAAATAACTGCACATCAGTAAAAACTCCATGGATCTCTAGCGAAACTCAGCGGTATGCTGGAATGGTCGTTGGAGAGACAAAGTGCGCACTTACGTCATCCCATTTCTGCTAGGAATCACAATCGGGCTATCAATTGCGTTCTTGGTTTCGTCCATGCCCGATTCGTGGGTTATGAACCACTTTGACTATGGAGAGTGGCAGATTCCGCTTTGGGACTTGAACCGTTTAACTTACGTTCCCGACAAATTTATGTTTTTGACCAGCCAGGCATTGGTCCTAAGATTTGCAGCGTTTCTCATTCAAGAAGGTTATTGGTATTTGGCAATACCCACTCTAGTAACCTGCATCTACACTCGATTGAGAATTGAATCTCGTCGGTCCCCTGGCTGGGATCGCCTTTTTGAAACACTTGATTGGACATTACTCGTTTCTGTTTGCGTTGCCTTACTTATGAGCTTCAACCTCAGGTTGGCAGGCGAAAACAATTGGCTCGATTACGTTCTTTCTAGAATGACTTTCTCCTGGGTGTTTTTTATTCTATTTTGGATTTCACTAGTAATTCCTGTCATCGTCGGATCTGTAATTTTCACAATCCTGTTTCACTGCGATAAAAAGCAAAAACTTCCTATGTACAGGTTCAATACAGAAAGTGATTTAGCTTAAACAGCAAAGGGTCGGTACCTTCTCGCTTTCAAGATTTCTCAGGGATTGCCTTAGCAAAACCGCTGTGCCTGTACGTTTCAGGACGAATACCGGCTTTTGCGGTTCCACACATTTGCCACAAAATGACCCTATTCTTTGAGAATCCACCACTCAAAATATATTTCCGCGTTCAAACATACTAGGTATCCCGTGTTATGCAGAACCTTAATCGTCCAATTGAAGAGCGAATAGACGTAGACTATTCGGACTGGATGCACCAGAAGAACGAGATTGTGGCGCTCAATGTGACCATTCGCGTTCAATTTTTGGCGATAGTGATTCTCGCAGCCGCACTGGGATTCATCCTGTTTGCACAGCCACAACTGGACGCCTTGCCCTATTCCAGCATTTTCTTCGATACACCCAAATAAGAGTTTTTCGCTATCTCGCCAGTGGTATAAGAGACCCTAAGCAATTGGGGTCTTTATGGCAACGTCCATTCTCCTTGTCGACAACGACCAGCAGCTGACAGCGCTGGTCAAATCATTGCTCACGGGTCGCGGGCATGAAGTTTCGCACTTCGATTCCGGAAAGGATGCAATAGATTCTCTTTCGAAGCATAAGCCCGACTTGATCGTAGTCAGCGAGCAGCTTTCGGACATCGACGGTGTCGGTTGGATCATCAAATTACGGCAAGTCAACCGTGATACAAAGGTCGTTTTCATATCGAGCAAATGGAAAGAAACTGACGTTTATCAGCAACTGACGAAGGATTTCGGTGTTTCGCTCGTTGTCCACAGACCGCTTAAACCACTATTGTTCGGCGCCCAAATAGACGGGGAGCTGAAGGCGAAGACTGCCAGCGACCTCAACGAAGTCACTGACACTGAGACGTTCATGCAACTGAAGACGCGTTTTGCTTCGATATTGCCTGGTCGTCTCAAAAACATGGAAGAAGTTGTCGAGCAATCGATGGCAAATCCAGGTGACGGTGAGGCGCTCAAAGAGGTTCGGCGTTTGTCCCACAATTTGAAGGGCACAGCGAGCTCCTGCGGCTTCCATCACCTGGGTGAAACCGCGGCACAAATAGAGCAAACGATGAATGATGTCATCGACGGCAAGAAGGCTTTGGATAAAAACACCTGGGACACGATCCGTCGGCTGGTCGGTGTTTTACATGAAAACGTCAAACAGGACTTTCCAGACAAACTTCCGCCGCCCCCCGAAGCCACAGCCGAAGGGGAGATGGCTGACGATTCTTCGATGGCTAATGTGCTGCTGGTTGGAAAATACAACGAGGATGAGTCGCGGAAATTTTCGCAAAAGGCAACTGTGCGCTTGATTTTTTCGGAAGATACCAAAGACGCAATTGAAAAAGCCAGGGCAACGATGCTCGATGCGGCGATTATCGATATGTCTGAAACGCAGTCTGATTCGTCATTCGAGCTCGCGTTAAAACTCCGAGGTATCTCAGGACTAGAAACGCTGCCGCTCGCATTCATACACAAGGAAGAAATCAAAGGCAGGCGCACAGAAGGCATGCATGCCGGTGCATCGTTGTATCTTAAGAAGCCGGTCAGTGGGCCGGACATGGTTCAAGCTATTGAGTATTTGATTGCCCTGCGAGGCCGACCGCGGATTTTGATTGTCGACGACGATGAAGACTTCACCAAAATCATCGAGTCTGCACTAGGAAAAGAAGGCATGCTCGTAAAGTCAGTCAACGAGCCCGATAACGCTCTGCCTGTTCTCGAAGATTTTTCGCCTGATTTACTGCTGCTCGACGTGATGATGCCAAACACGAGCGGTTATGACGTTTGCAGAAAGATTCGTGCGATGGCGCGCTGGCAAGATTTGCCGATTGTTTTTCTCACAGCGCAGTCAGGGCTTGATTCACGGCTCGCCGCATTTGATGCGGGCGCAGATGACTATCTTCCAAAACCGGTTGCGACAGTGGAATTGCTGGCACGCGTGCGGGTTCGTCTTGACCGCATGCGCTTGATGAAGGAGCGCGCGGACCGCGATATTCTCACAGGGCTGTTGCTGCGACGCGCTTTTATCGAAGCGCTTACGGCGCTGCATTCCGAAGCCGAGCGTCACAAATTGGAGTTCAGTCTTTGCCTGATGGATGTCGACCACTTCAAGAAGGTCAACGACACCTACGGTCACATGGCTGGCGACCGCGTGCTCGCGCACTTCGGACAATTGCTCAGACGGCGCTTTCGCGTGGAGGATTTGCGCGGGCGCTGGGGCGGCGAAGAATTCATAATGGCATTTCGCCACGAAGGGAAAGAAACTATGAAGGGCGCGCTCAATCGTGTGCTGGATGAGTTGGTTACAATACCATTCGAAGGCGATCACAAAGAACAGTTTTTCGTCAGCTTTTCAGCCGGACTTGTGAGTTTTCCCCAAGATGGAACCCAGATTGAAGCGTTGATCAAGAAAGCCGATGAGCGCCTCTACATCGCAAAAGAGCAAGGAAGACGACGCATCATCAGCGAAGGATAGTGAATTTCGAGGATCCGAAAATGGCGAGAATTCTAATTGCAGAAGACGACCAATTCCTGTCCGATCAAATTCGGCAGTGGCTGGAATTTGAGAAGTTCATCGTCGATGCTGTTTACACTGGTCCGGAAGCTTGCGAACATCTGCAATTCGAGTCCTACGATCTCGTGGTGCTGGACGGACACTTGCCGGGAATGGACGGAATCGACATCTGCAAGAAGTTTCGCTCAGAAGGCGGCACGACGCCGATACTTATGCTGTCCGGTCGCGACCAGGCGAAAGACAAACAAGCAGGGCTCGAGGCGGGCGCAAACGATTATCTGCTCAAACCTTTTCACTTGAAAGATCTATCTGCACGCCTGCGCAAGTTGCTCGGTGAAACAACGTAATTTCAAAATGCCGGCTAGAAGCGGGCGCTCGGGCCAACTTACGGATTTACAACTGAATTCAAGCTTGTGACAAAATTGGCGCACACACGCAGAGTATATTCTGGCGCTTCTTTGTGAGGTGTATGGCGCGCAAACTTGACCATGTCCTTCAGTGAGCTGCCGCCGACCTGATTGACGATGGCATCGACTTGCGCCTCCGAGCCGTATTCATCGCCTTCGCCTTGAAGAACAAGCACGGGGCATTTTATCGCGGGCAGAAAGTGCTCCATATTGAAATCACGAAATTGAGGCGAAAGCCACGTGTCTATCCATGCGCTGATCACACCATCGGTATTGTCGCCATGATATTTGGTTATACGCTGGCGCAAATCGGTTTCGGCGAAAAGCTTTTGAGCTTGCCTGATACCATTCAAAGTTATCTCTTCGACAAACACATGCGCACCTTCCGTGATAACCCCAGAAATGCATTCTGGCGTCTTTGCTGCCGCCAAGAGTGCAACGGAGCCGCCGTCGCTATGGCCGAAAAGAATTCCCTTCGGTAGTCCGAGTTTTTTCATAAGCGCGGCAAGCGCATCGGCTTCACGCTCTAAATATTGAAGGTCACGCTCGCGCGTGAATGGACCAGAACCACCGTAGCCCTGCCTGTCGTAGATTATTCCGTTGCAGTGGGTAGCGGCGCACAACCGCTCAGGGAAATCGCGCCAAACTTGAATACATCCAAGCGAGTCATGGAGAAAAACAATTGTCGCGCGCGGCGCTTCTAATTCGAGTTTTCGAACTTTGAGCAAAACGCCGTTGACCTCGACATGTGAGTCCGAAGTCTGCAACTTGTTCGATTCGTCTTTTGTTTCTGCCATGAGTTTCCTATTGTCTCGGTTCTGTCTGCTGCGGCGAACGGCCTGTTGTACTTCTATGCTGCAATTTGATTCGATTCGATCTCGTTGTTCAAACGATTTTGCGCTGTTTCATACGAAATCAAATTGTTTCGCTTTTTAGAAAGATACAGCAGGACGACACCGGCCATGGTGCCGAGCACCAAACAGATCACGCTGCCCTCTGGTCCGAATTTGCCACCGGTAAGCAGCATAGGTCCTTCCATTTTGGCGGTCACTAAGCTCTGACCAAAATCGGCACCGGATACGTGCGTGCCGAACACCGGTCCTTCAAAGAAATTCCACATCCAGTGCGCACCTATGGGCATCCACAACCGGCGCGTGAAAACATAGCAGGCAGCTAGAGATACCCCGGCTTCCAGTGAAAGAAATGTGCAAAACAATAATTTGCTCTGCACCGTCGAACCACCGGCATCATTGAGCATGTGGGCAAATCCGAAGCCTGCAGACGAAACGATAACTGCAGCAATGGTGCCCCAATGTTTTTCCAAGACATTGAGCGCATAAGAGCGAAATATCAACTCTTCCGTCACCGCTGCGAAAAACAGTGTGCCAGCCGCAAGCAATAAGTCTGAACCACTGCTGTGCGAAATCGGTTTATAGATGCCTAGCAAAAACATAACACCCACAATGCCAGCAACAAGCAGCGTTCCGACAACAACACCCAATGACAGCTCAGGCACTGCGTTCTTCATGCTCACGCCAAAATCGCCGAGTTTTGCGCGCTCGCCCTTCACGAAAAGCGAAAGCAATCCAAAACTAATCAGAAAATGCCAAACCTCAGTCCAAAGAAAAATCGCTAGTGGCGCTGATGTACCGGTCTTGCCAATCAGTGCAACAATTATTGGCTCGCTAAGAATAATTACCAGAAAGAGAATCACCAGGAAGGTGAATATGCGAGTGAGCGGGAATGACCAGACAGCATTCAATATATTTCGCAAGCTGTTTTCCTGCCACTAGAGTTTGAAGACATCTTACTGCGAACTCGGTAGGTCGCTTGGACCTATGCCCAATTCCAGAAGCATCACATCATAACAAGTAGATAGGTCTATGTGCCTCTTGAAGCCTCTCTAGCGAAAACGAGCAGCTGCTTGAGAACCCAAAGCTCTTATGACGAAGGGGACTGAGTTTCATCTATACTCTTTAGAGCGCCCAAGAGATTTGGTCGCGCTCACGATTGCTAGCGTTTCTCAAAATTGAGGATTCAAGGAATCTATGACCAGCTATTTGCACGTCATCTGTGATTACGCTCCCGGCGACTTGGCTTGGGCGGAAGTTTACTCGGCTTTCAAAGCAAAACTGACTGAGGATGTGCCACTGCACATGACGTCGGTCAACTCCTTCGACACGGTCAGCACGGGCTTTATCGTTGGTCAACTGAGCTGCGCGACCGACCTTTTGAAGCCTGAAAGTTTGACGATTTTCGCAAATTGCGCGCCACGAAAAGATGTCAAAGAAGCTCGCCAGGACAATGAAGGCGAAGGACTGTTGTATGCCAGTTTGAAAAACGGCGTGCACGTGATCGCGGTCAACAGTGGCTATTCTATGTCATTCATACGTGATGAAATTTTGGAATTGTGGAGCACAGACGCAGAGGAATTCGGCAGTCAGTTTCGCTCTCGCGACTTCTTCCCTCGAATAATCGCGCAGGCGGTTAAGTCTGACTTCTCTTTCTTGGTACACAAACTGGATCCTGCAAAAGTCATTATGGATGAACCGAAAGAAGTTATCGGCTACAAAGATTCGTTTGGAAATTTGAAGACAACCTTCCGCGAAGGGCATCCTCTCGTGTCTGAGCTCAAAGATGGGCAGCGTGTAAAAATTACAATCGGCTCCATCATTCGCGCGGCGACTGTAGCCGCGGGCAGCTTCAATGTCATGGAAGGTGACCTGGCTTTTGCGCCGGGCAGCTCCGGACACGACAGACGCTTCTGGGAATTGTTCAAGCGCGGCGGCTCGGCCTGGGAAGAATTTGCCTGCCCGGCCGTCGGCACAAAAATCAAAATTGATATGACCTATTAGCTTTCATCACCAAAAATGTAAAGTGGTTCAATTTTTGATTACTTCCGGAACGCTCCATCCGGTGGCTATTTTCAGCACTTAAAAAACACTTGTAAACCGTTTCTTGGCTGCAACAAAACTGCAACAAGGGCTTCCTATTATGAGTACAGAACGCAAGAGACAACGCGTTCGAAGATGTGTGAAGGGGAAGCTGGGGTTTCGGATTTAACGATCCGAAACTCAAGCGCTTTTTGGCTTCTACAAACTTTTTAAAGGGGAAGAAGGGGCGGTGCCAACAGCAGTCGCCCCTTCGCTTTTCAGTTGATGTAAGTCCGGCGCATGAGCCGCCTTGCGCAGGCAGCCACATGCGGCTCCCTTACAGGATGCTATTATCAATTCGCCCCAAAACGAATGAGATACGGCTTTGAAGTTCGGTATTTTTTCGGTTGTCGATCATTATCCAAAAGAGCTGCCGCGCGATGTCGGTACGTTCTATGAAGAACTGCTCGAGCAAGCGGAAGCTGCAGAAGCTCTTGGATTTGATTCTTTTTGGATAGCAGAGCACCACTTCCACGAATACGGTGCAATACCGCGTCCAGCAATTTGGATGGCGGCAGCAGCGCAAAGGACAAAGCGCATTAAGCTCGGCTGCGCTGTCGTAGTCTTGCCATTCGACAATCCACTGCGCACCGCTGAAGACCTGGCAATGGTAGACATTCTTTCAAATGGTAGATTGGAACTTGGCGTCGGCTCCGGATACCTCGCGCACGAGTTTGCTGGTTTCAATCTTGACACACAAGATAAGAGAGAACGCTTCGACGAGAGCCTGGCAATACTGCGAAAAGCCTGGACTGGTGAGAAGTTTTCGTACAAAGGCAAATTCTACGACTGCAAGGATGTGCAACTGAATGTGGTGCCTGTTCAAAAAGAACCTCGCATACATGTTGCTGCCCTTCGCAACGAAGTTGCACCGTTTGTTGGGGCGCAGAAGCTGCCAATGATGATGATTCCCTATGCTACGACAGAGAAATTGGAAGAGTTAGCAGAGACAACAAAAAACTATCGCGAAGCATTTGCTGCAGCGGGTGGTGACTCAAAGCAGATCGAAATCTCTTTCGGACTTCACACTCACTGCGCAGCAACAACAGAGCAAGCAAGAAAGGAAGCGACAGAACCGATGGATCGTTATGTACGCACAAGGCTTTATGCAAAACAGCGGCCAATCGACGAACTCATCCAAAAGGATCTGGTGGCATTCGGTGAAACTGAAGAGGTGCTTCGCGTCGCACAACAGTATAAAAATGCTGGACTCACCAACTTTCTAGCTATCAATAATTTCGGCGGACTTCCCCACAAACAAGTTCTCAAATCGATGGAGTTAATTGCGAAAGGAGTAATGCAACCATGCTTGTCTACGAAGTAAATCTCGAAGTCAAAGAAGAAGCGAAATTCGCATTTGCAGGCTGGTTGCCTGGGCATATAGATCAGATGCTCAAATTCGAAGGCTTCAAAGCCGCACAATGGTTCTTCCGCAATCACGAAGAAGAAGAGCGCGAACCCGATGGCTCGCAACTTTGGACGATTCAATACATCGTCGAAAGTAAAGACAATCTAGAGACATATCTAAAGCGTCATGCGCCAAAAATGCGAGAAGAAGCGCTGACAAAATTCGGTGACAAATTCAAAGCAAGCCGCCGCGTGCTTCACTTGCTCAGCGTCGCGGGCTCCGATTTCGGGGACTGAATGTGGGACCAACTTTCGGAAAGATGGCAGGTAATCCTGCGCAAGGACGGAAGCAGGCTTAGTCTTTACTCCGGACAATCTGCCATCTTCTAAGCGCTACTTTGCGCTGACTTTTTCCTTCAACACGATCGTTTCGTCCATGCTTTCGATGATGGCGAGCGACTCAATGGGGACAGTGATGTCCTTCAGAAGAGCGCGTCCGCCCTGGAATTCCTTCTCGATGACAGCACCGATTCCGACGAGAGTAGCGCCGCTTGCTTTGACAAGATTCGCGAGAGCGACAAGTGTCTTTGCGCTGGCGAGAAAATCATCGATGATCAAGATGCGGTCAGTTGATTCTAAATATTCTGAAGAGACGATGAGGTCAACGACGCCGCCTTTGGTATGCGAAGGAGCTGACTCGACATAAGGCTCCGCTGCCATCGTCACTGGTTTATGTTTTCTTGCAAACACCAATGGCACTCTCAAAGCCATCGCTGTGGCAAGTGCCGGCGCAATGCCGCTTGTTTCCGCGGTCAACACTCGCGTGGGATTGAACTGTCTAAACTTCCCGGCAAACTCTTCGCCCACCGCTTGCATCAGAAGCGGATCAATCTGGTGATTCATAAAAGAATCGACTTTGAGAATACCTTTTCCAAGGTGTTTCCCATCATTCAAAATGCGCTGACGAAGTATGTCCATAGCAAATCCTCCGGTCAGCCGATTATAGGCTAGCCGGAGGATTCAAGATCACATTCGCTTCAGACCGTAACGAACCGGATCAGTGCAGCTCTAAACCGCACTTTCAACGGCTTTGCGGATTCTAGCCGTCGGTACTGAGGAACTGCTTAAGACCATGCGGATTCTCACCGGGCAACGTGGCTGGGAAATTACCCGACTTCGATGCCTTGTTTTCCGGTCTCTTGGGCACATTCTCTTGCTGCCATTTGTGGAAGCCAGCCAGCGGAACGAAGGTACCGGAAGCTGTGGCACCGAATTCGTTAACCGCATATTCTCCCTTAAACGGTCGGACCAACAGGTGGCGTGGACGCGAGGAGAGAATTTGAGAATCGGACATGCGCGCAGGCATGGTGATGCTGTTAGGCGCGTGATGTTCGGGTGCGAGCGGAGCAATCGGCACACTCGCAGCCGAGTCTACATGCGGGTGAGCGACAGGATCAATGGTTTTGAACGTGCCTGAATTGCAAGCCGCAAGGTTTTCATAGGTGCGATTCGGATTTTGTTGTGGCGAACTTCTTTTGTCAGCGTAGAAAGTCTGAGTGCACGTATCTAAGTAAGTTTGAGTGAGGAGACCTTTCGACTTTGCATGCAAATCTTCAACCACAAAGGTGTCTTTGTTTCTATTAGGGCGATAAAAGACACGTTGTGTCAGTTCGATTGGCGCAGCAACGATATCCAAAGCGGTGACAACAATCGGACGTGCAATTCGGGACAAACGTGGTCCCAGCTTTCGCTCCATCCACTCATCAAGCCCGTTTTCATATCTCCATGCGCTAAACATTGGACTACCCTCCAGCTCACTTGCTCGCGCGAGCAATCACCAATTCGACTTGGAAGTTATGGCAAAGCCAGCAACCAAGCGGTGTTGCGCGTCTGAGAAATAAGTTCCCCCTACTACAGTTTTCGCTACACGAATGAAATTCGTGTGAAAGAAAACTCTTTTCCCCCCTGGATTTCAACCAATCTGGTTTCATCCATACTCACCATAAGACACAGACGCCCTTGAAATGTTCCGAAATTTAGTCCCTGCGGAAAGCCAAAATCGTAATCTACCTCAATGTATACAGGTATAATTTTGGACTTCAGGCATTCCTAGTAACTCGTTCAGGCTAGCGCTCTATAGGTACCGAACGGTGAGTTTTGACAGTCTGTCGGCCCTGGTAATCGGGTCATTCAATACGGACATTGTTGGCTTTGGATTTCCAACGCTGGTAAAGCAAGGCGAAATTGGATACGGAACCAAGTTAAAAGTTGGTCCCGGTGGCAAATCCCGTTATGTCGGCCAAATGCTGGCGGCTCTCTTGGGACAAGGCAAAGTTGCAATGGTCGGTCGTACGACTCAAGATCCTTTCGGTCTGTGGCGACCGCCGGTGGATGCTCTAATTGAAGCAGGGGTGGACTGTTCCGGCATTCGCTTCGTGCGATTCGACAAAGAAACCGGCTGGCCCGGCATTACGCTCATGGCCATGGACGAAGAAGGTAAAAAGCATACCTATGTGGTCGAAGGCGTCAATTGTGAGCTTTCGCCGGATGATCTGTTGCAGTCGGACCATCTTTTTCGTGCAGTCTCACGGAACAAAGGCATGCTCATTCTGTCGATGGAAATCCCCTTCGGGACGGCAATATTTGCCATTCAAAAGGCACGCGAGCACCACATCAAGGTGATGTTGGACCCCGGCGGCGCGCGCGGCGACGCCGACGTGGCTTCGCTGATAAATAGCGACATTTTTCTTTTAAAGCCTAATGACGATGAAGCGCAACATCTCACTGGCATAAAAATTACAGACAACAACACAGCCGTCGAAGCAGCTAAAAAACTTTTGGCGATGGGTCCGCAGCATGTGCTACTTACCCGCGGCAAAGATGGCGCAGTCCTTGCATCCAAGGATGGGGAGAAACTAATCGAGTGCCCTCAAATAGCCGACAACGCAATGGGTGATGCCACCGGTTGTGGTGAACAATCATTCGCCGCAATGTGCGCGTCACTACATCGGGGCAAAGACATCCACACCGCCGCCAACCTGGCAGTGCTCGCTGGGACCTTACAGTATCACCGTGAGGGCGTAGTGCCCATCACAGAAAAAGACCTCGCTGTAGCGAAGTAGCCTAGGAGCGCCGGCGGCTCGCCGGCTTATTATGGTTCAGTGCTTTGTGCGCTATAGGTATAAATCTCTGCAGGGGGCGATTCCTGGGTTTCCAAACTATTTGCGAACACATGTCCGTTTGCGATTAGAACATCGTTCCCTCTCATCAAATAAAGATGTGGCTGGTAGCTAGCTTTCTTGGTCGCACCAACGATCTCAAAACGGTTTCCCTCGGAACCCCATACTTCAATCTGAGAGGTCAGGTCGCCATCAGCATTTGCAAGCTTCGGTGTTGTTTTGCCTCCGACGACCAATAGTTTTCCATTGCTAAGTTCTAAAACAGTATGCCCTGTGCGGGGCATCGCCAGTGGTGCAAATTTTGCCATCGTCTGATTCTTCGGATCGTACAATTCACACTCATCTATCGGAGTGCCACTACCATCAAGCCCTCCGCTGATCAAAATCTTTCCGTTCGAAAGCGGCGTCAGAGTGCACGATTTGCGAGCACGCAACAGTTGTGGACCATCCTTAATGCGAGATGTTTTTGGTTCTAAAATCCAGGATTGATCAATCACCCCTTCTGGTTTTTGAAATGCTCCGCCTGCAATGAAAGTTTCACTCGGCGAAAGCTTCACTGCGCGCCAGTCTTTGGCGACTCGATCTTCCACTGCAGTTTTAACCGGCAGATACGGCGCCGTTCCACCTTTCCAGTGGATGTAGGCGTCGACTGTAACTTCCGCTTCCTTATCTCGCTGGGATATTTTGAGGAAAGGTTTGCCCGCATATTTGACGATTTTGGAGTCAACCGAAACCTTCGCATTATCCCAGTCAATCAATGCTGGATCCGCAAGCGTTGTAACAACGGGCGACTCTTTCGCCTCAGGTGTGCAGGAGACCAAAACCATGCAAACAAGGGTGAGCAGAAAGTAGCAACAACCAAGAACCCTAGTCAGGGCGCTGAGGTATAGAACGACGGCGCCTTTCGATTTTCGCAAGTTGCATTCCTCAGTCGAGTCGCGGACCGTTCAAGGGAAAATTCTAGCGATTTTGGCATCGGAAAGCATGAGCGGCCAGCGGCTAAGGTATGAGCAGCTAAAGTATGTTCGGCAACCGGCTAAAATATGCGCTGACGCCCAGCTCCAAGCTAAGAGGAAAGAAAATGGGTCTTTTCGGCACAAGAACACCACCCAAAGGAACCGTCGAAAGTGTAGTTGCAATGCTCTCGGATTACTTCAAGCGGCGCAAGCTGGACATGGATGGTCATGCGCTAGATGGAGACCGCGACAGCTGCGGCTGGTGGCTGATGGAAGGCTCCGCAAAGGTGTACATATTCCTGCAGGAGGACAAATCGGGCAAAATCATGTTGCGCGTCACCAGCCCCATTGTTCACTTTCCAGATACCGACCGCGAGCGATTCTTTCAACGGTGCCTGGAACTCAACCAGGAGTTGAATTGCTGCTCTTTGAGCTCCCACGAGGAAATCATTTTGGTTACGTCGCAGAGACCAATAGCCGGGCTGGACCAAGAGGAATTGAACACCCTGATCTGGAACGTTTCACATGCCGCAGATGTAATCGACGACCTGTTTTCACAAGAATTTCGCTGCCGGGTTTACGACGATCGCTGAAGCGACCAAACACCTCTAAGCGCCATGGGGTCAGCCATCCGACCAACACTGTGCGCTACAAAACGTTGGTTATAGGACGCAAATAGCGTTCGTTAAATCTTGTTGCCCCTCTCTACGGCGTAGATTAGACGGATTCCGGTGGAATAAGGTAGATGGAATCTCTTTTTATACGTTCGATGGCGACCTATTACTACCCCAACCCAGCCTGACCCATGAAAGGCGACGGTGAAACATGCAAGAACGAACGACTCAGGTCGATCCCTTTTACCAAATAGTTGTCTCGGCAAAGATTGTCGGTCCTGAAGAAGCTCAGGAAGCGATGGCTACAGCCAAAAAGCTGGGCATGTCTCTGAGCCAGGCTATCCTCATCCTGCGCCACTCTACCGAGCAGACGCTGCGTTTTGCAATGGACGCGCACGAGCTCGTTAAAGCCGAAAAGATCAATGTAGACACGGCAGTAGCAGCGGTCATCTGCGCAAGACAGAATGAGTTTTCAATTCTCGAGGCGCTCACCATGATGGGCATAGTGTTGGACAGACCGCCGCCGCCCAAAGTTGAGACAAATGCTCTGACGGAGCTCATGGTAGATGCCACGGCTCTCACTATGGACCAGCTCGCCAGTGCAATTAAGAAAGCGAATGAAACGGGCATGCCGCTCACGCGTTCGATCGTGTTTATGCGCTACCAAAGCCGCCGCGTAGTGCTCGAATCGATTACGCTGCTCAAACTTGTACGGGAAGAGAAGGTTGCCCGCGATGATGCCGTCAGAGCGCTGCGGATAGCATGCGACAAACGCCATTCTGTTTGGCAGATCATGTTCGAGCAGGGAATTCACAAAGACTGCTCGGGCGCCAGCCTGCGGCTGCCGGAACTTCTCGCCATGTCGATGGTCGTTTCGGAGTCCGATTTGATGGACTTGCTTGAGCATGAAGTGTTGCTCGAAGTGCCACTGACCAAGCTTCTTCTGGACAATGGATTGGTGACTCATTCATTGCTCGAATCGGCGATGACCATGCTCGATCTTGTGCAGAGTTATCTAAAACCATATCAGGCGGCCGAAGCGCTACGGAATTGCAAGATTAAGAACATCGGCGTTTACCAGGCTATGGCAGAATTAAACCCACCGCCGCAAGTTCAAGCAGAATTGATGCGTTTTGGCGACCTACTTGTGGCAGCCAAAGTCGCAGACCGTGCCATTATCGAGAAGATCGCCTCAGAGGGAGAAAAACCTGTCAGAGTCGGCAAAAAATTACTCGATGCAAATATAATCAATGATCAGATGCTCTACAGCGTTTTGCGTACGCAGTCTCTCTATAAAGAAGGTCTGCTCTCGTCCGAACAAGCAATCGAACTGCTGAAAATGTGCGTCAAAACAACCCTCACTGTGGACGAGGCAATTGCCAAACTAGGTTGGACAATCCCGATTCGTATGCAATGGAGTTGGACATAAAGAAAACAGTCACAGCACGAAAGCCGTACACCTGCCTCACAGCAGCGTTTTTGACTGTTCAATTTTCTGCCTTCACTCTCAATCCGGCTCCGGCTCTAGCCCAAGCACATCTCACATCAAAGCAGCTCGACTCAATTACTGAGCAGTTGAATGAAACAACCGCGCAGTTAAACGAAACAACCGCGCAGTTGAAGGAAGCCGCCGAGCAGCTCAACGAGGCAAACAAAGCAAACATTTGCTCGCCAGATGTGGTTGTTTCACAAAAACGCCGCCCCAAAATCGGGCTTGCCCTCGGCGGCGGTGGCATGCGCGGAGCAGCCCACATTGGTGTATTGGAAGTGCTCGAGCGGGAAGGTGTGCATGTCGATTACATCGCCGGCACTAGCATGGGCTCGGTAATCGGTGGACTTTATGCTGCTGGTGTTCCAATTTGCGAGATGGAGGAGAAATTCACTCGCGGGTTGTTCATGAAGCATTTTATGACTGCGCCTATTGGTTTGCGATTGGCTGTGGCTCCCGCATTTCTTTCGCTGAAGGCAGTCGGGTCGCATCAATACGATGGTCTGTATCGCGGCAACATTTTTCGCAAGTACATGGATAAATCACTTCCGTGCGAAGACAAAAACATCGAATCTTTCAAAATTCCGTTTTGCGCAGTTGCTCTCAACCTGGTCGATGGCAAGCCCTACGCCTTGTCCAAAGGCAATTTTGGCAGGGCATTGCAGGCTAGTTGCGCACTGCCAATGCTGCGCCGCCCAGTGAAGATTGAGGACAAACTATTCGTAGACGGTGGTGTGCTCGTCAACTTGCCCACTCAGCAGGTGCGCGATATGGGCGCAGACATCATCATTGCCGTAGATATTGATGAACGCATCGACGAATTGCCGATGAGTGAATTTGAAAAACTCGGCAGCGTTGCGCACCGTGTCATTTGCCTGCACCTCGCGAAAGTCGATCAGGAATCAGTAAAGCTAGCAAACATAGTTATTCACCCGGACGTTAACGGCATTCGAATGGTATCGACAAAACGCAAGGACGCAAAAACTGCAGTCGCGGCTGGCGTGGCCGCGGCTGAAAAGGCTTTGCCAGAAATTCTGAAGCTTGTCGGACCGGAAAACCTCACCGTCCAAGGCAAAGTAATCGGTTCGCCGACACCGGACACGAACTCGAATAAGAACTAATAACTTATGGCGTCTTACGCTGGAGACGTTGCCATCGATTTAGATTGAGAATCGAGCAAGCGCAATTCTTCTTCGATGTGGCTTTGCAGCTCGCCTTCAACCAGTCTCTGCACATCTTGCATGAATCGGGCAGCAGGTCCGCCGTCAATTAGACGGTGGTCAAAGTTGAGAATCAAGGTCATCATCGGACGAACCACAATCGCGCCTTCGCGGACTACAGCGCGAGGTTCGATGGTGCCGACGCCAAAAGTGGAAGTGCTAACGCAAGGTGGAATCAAACCGCGGCAACCAAATTTGCCGAGCGATGAGAGTCCAAAAGTGGCACCCATATAGCGCAAGCGTACTTTTGGAAAACGCAGCCCCAACCAAAGAATAAACTGCCTGAACAACCATGGCATGTTGTTGAAGCGATCCTCGATGTCCAATTGAGGAACCGTCGAAATTTCGTCTTCGCCGTATGCACGCAGTTCTTCCGCGACTTGAACGAGCGGTTTGGTATCTGGTGACTCAATAGAACCAAAGAAAACTGCCGGTTGTTGTCCGACATAACGCTCAACTGTAAAACCGGCGACGATGTCGTTAAAAGTCACAGTGCGCCCCCAGGGCAAAATTGCGGTGCGGCTAGCGGGGTGCAAACGCTGGGCAATGCCGATTGCTTTCAAAAGAATGGCGGTGGCAGTAACCTTGATGCCTTTCTCCTTCAACTCGAGACGCAGCTGTTCAGCCCACGTCATATCTATTTCGTAAAACATGTAAGTTGGAACCGACCCACGTCCGATCACATTGATCATGTCGAGGACGTTCCAGCGGCAACGTGCTAACCACGAAAAGGATATGTTTTTTGACACCCTTTGATGCTCCTGAGGACGTTTTGGGACTTAGATGATACCGGGCTTCAATAATAATATAGAAGCTATCTAAAGTACTCCTATTATACGTGCAGCTCCGGTTTTCAAGAATACGGATTGCGGTTGATTTATAAAATGACCGTCAGGTACGGAATATTGAGGGCTCGAGAAGGTTTTTCTCAAATTCTCACTTCGTAAATTTGTAGCGATAAAGCAACAAAACTGCCCTGTCGGCATCAGCCACACCCCATTCACTTGACTTGTAGACGCCAACAGGCGCCGCCGGTTCCTTAGCGAGCTTTACGCCACTACAATAGAGAGTGCAAACCGCCAGGATATAGTCAATGCGTTTTACTTTTACGACGTCCTTAGCCGTTCTCACTGTATCAGCCCTGCTTTTCCAGGGTTGTAATCAGGATGGTTCGTCAGCCTCATCTGAGTCCGAAAGCCCAGAGAGCTGGCAAAAGCATCTTAAGCAGGTAGACGCCAAAACCCTCACGTCCTTTACAAAACATGCTCGCGCATATGTGCCTGTCTACTCGCACATTTACACGGAAGACCGTGAAAGAGTGCTGAATTTGGCGGAAACTTTGAGTGTTAGAAACACCGACGAAGCAAATGCCATTGTGATCTCGTCGGTCAGATATCAATCAAACACTGGCAAACTGATCAGAGAATACGTCCCTAAGCCGGTCTTACTGGACCCTATGGCCACTGCTGATTTTGTCGTGCGGCTCGATGACACCTCCGGTGGTTCTGGTGCCAGCTTTGTAGTCGAATGGCAAGGAGACAAGGAGGTAAACCCGCCTCTAATCGAAGCCATCATGATCAGCACAGGCTCAGGTCGCAACCTGTCTTTTGTATGTAGAGCTGTCGATCTGCCACCGATAAAACCGGGCGAGAAAAAAGCACCAACCTCGAGTGCACCACCAGCCGAAAAGTAGCTTGTAGGCGCACGCAATAAATCGCCCGGTCGTCGCCATATGCAACGTCAATGTCTACAGTGTGTCAACTGAACGGTCGACGCATGGCGCGGACACTACACACTAGCGGTGTACATGGACCCGAGGATCCGTAATGGACGGCATCTGTTTTCTCTTCTGATACTGCTTCAAAGCAGAAGCGAAAAGTTTTCCTTGCCCCAAGCGATTAGTGCCTGACTGCGGAACCGTCTTTGCCAGCGATTCCGCATAGGACATGGAACGCGCCGGGTATGACTTGTTAGCACTGAAGTGGCTGAGCACCTCAGAGACCATTCGATGTGCCGACTGGAAAATCGACACCATTGAACCGTCGCCCAGGTTGACTGTAGGCGCATCTTCGGTGACCGGCTCGACCATCGAGAACAGGTAAATGCGCCGTCCCAGGTTTAGAACGTCATCATGATTCAGCAAAACGCGCCCGTGGATTTGCTTTCCGTTGAGAAGGGTGCCATTAGTGCTGGCAAGATCCTCAAGGAAATAGCAATCGCCGACGCGTGTGATGCGCGCCTGTTTGCGGGAAGCTGTTAGGTCGCTTTCCAGCACAATGTCGTTTTCACGCGAGCGACCAATGCGTACTTCGTCTAGAAGGAGGCTTGTTTGAAGTCCGGTGGCTAAGTCCACAAGGGCAGCGTACCGGCCATACGCGGTTTTCTTAGTAATTAAGTTCACGGTAGTAAGTTTTTAGAAGCGAAAGGGAATGGACAGGTGATTCCTGCGGGTGCCTGAGAGTCTATTGAACAAGTGTGGAAAAGTTGTGGCATGAGGATAAATTACTAGGTCAAAATTACTAAATAGTGACTTAGTGACTAACCTAATCGTCCAACCTGACCAAGTCTTGGTTCAGCCCTGGAACACCCGGCAGTAGCGCTTTAGCGGGAAGTGCTAGAGATCTACCGTCAATATCCTATTCACGAAATATAACACCAACGTGACTGTCTAAAAAATTTGGAAAACTTGCGATTTAGGCGGGGGCAAAGACTTGCATCCACAGCCATGAGTAGGTTATGCGGCTTGAGAGCGGCGAGCCGGACGCCAGTTAAGCTGGCAAACGCCACCAGGGCATGACTCCGCGACATCATTTTTGCTAGAGAGGAGCTGTTCCAACTCATTCTCTGTGACCTGAGATGTCAGATTGATGACTGTCTCGCTGGAAACTTCAAACTCGTTCTCTTTTTCTGGAAACAACATTTTGGTTCACCTATCTACTTGGGATTCCTTGGACTAGGTTTGAGGACTGATTTACTTGGACCAAGTCTCTTAGACTACTTGCGGTAAATCTTTCGAACACGATTCGGCAAGCCTAGAGAACATTGTTCCCGGTGGCTTTCACCGGCTCTCAGGGTTGCGCTTTTCGTTTGCTGAATGCAAAGACAATTTTCAGCCGCCATTGTTCCCGGGGAGAATATGATTGTCCATTTAAGTTGTGGAAAAAACGTGGAATTGCGCAAAATAACGCGCCATATTGTCGTTCCACGAAAATTTCACGGACGCGACACATTTATTTCACGCATCAAGCGTAAGGTTCGAAGTGTTAGAGCGGAACACCAAGAACCGCGAAGACTTCCCACTTCTCCCAGGCACATCACTTATATCCAGCCACATCACTTATATATTGATACTGGAGTTAAATATGCCAGTTGAATCTTCGCAAGAGCCGTTTGATGATGCTCGCCATTTAATAGATGCAACTTCTAAAGGATTGAATGCAGACTGTATTTTCCAGAGTTGGTCGACAGACCGCCAAATGGCAGCGTTCAGACAGCTCAATAAAATCCAGGACCCATCCGACAATATTCCAGATCTTAGTATTCAAAATGACGGTCATGGCTGGCACCTTATAAATAAAGGCAATCGCGAGCCTTACAATGACTATTGCACCGCGCCGGTTCAAACTGCTGCAGAAAAACATTTGCCGAAGGTGGATTTTGAAGGCGACGATACCTGGAGAGAATTTCGAAAGATTGAAAAGGAAACACGAGCGGAAAGACAGGCGAAAGAAGCCGACAGATTGAACCATCCGGAAGTTCAGGCCAAGCAAATAGAACAACTTATCACACGGTCTTTAGATCAAGATGAACAAGCAAAGCTGGACGTTAGAATACAACTTGAAAAACTCATGAAAGAACCGCCACAATTCAGAGAGCAGGTATTGAGACAGCTTTCAGAAGATGGAAGCAATCCTCTATCAAAGGCACCATATTTAAAAGTGACTAGAGATGAAAATGGAAACCCCGCAACGCTCGATTTCAAAAGCACTAGATTTGGTGTCACTACAGAAACCATTCATGTAGACGAATCTCTCGAACAGCAGGTAGCAAGAGCAAATAAGGACTTCATAAGAGCATTAGAGAATTATCCCGGTGGCATCGGCAAATTCAATCCGACGCAGGGAATGCGGTGCATAGAAATTCTTATGGGTGAAGATCCCAAAGTACCTAGCTGGTTCATGCTCTATCGCCAACAACACGGACAGCCGATGATAGACCGTAGCGTGATGACAACACGACCTGAAGCGCAATGAGGGCGGCCAGGTTTCAATTTCAAAAGCGAAAGAAGCTGGATTTCTCCAGCTTCTTTCTTTAACGCACAACGGAGTTTTAAACTAGATCGAGTTTTCCCAGAAGTTGCCTGCAGAGACAACAGGCTCTTTGTTCGCTTTTATGGAATCAATTTCGTTTTCCAAAGACACAAGGGCCCGTTTTACTCGTTCTACAACTTCTCCTGTCAATCCACCCGCTTTGATTGCAGCAACACATTCGATTGCCTCTGTACGGAGGAATTGCTGTAGTTTTGGAGCGCTAGCAGCAAAGCGAGACGACTGCAAAGTCTTCAAACACAAAGCTCTAGCATCCTCCAACTGTTTCCAATCAGGTTGAGTCCCCGAAGAGAAAGCATTGACGACAGCGCCGATTGCGACAATTAAATTCGCAAGTGCTGTAATTAATTCTGCGGGAGCAGGCGATTGTGGTTTGCCCGCTTCTTTCGAGCGTTCTTGAATTGGCTGTCCCCATGCTCCTGCTGAACCGAACGACGCTGGTGGCTGACCACCGCTTACTTGACCGCCACCAGGTGCTTGAGGCGGCTGAACTCCACCAAGGAAAGGCGGCATACCGAAATTAGAAGAGTTACCTCCTGCGGGTGCGCCAAAAGAGCCGGTTGTAGAACCCCAACCACTCTGTTGTTGGGCAGAGGGCTGAGCCGGAGCAGCGCCAGGCAGTGGACTTCCATAGGAGCCTATGCCCCCGGCAAATCCTTGCATAGCTCCTCTAGCGCCGACAGATCTTGCGGACAGATGTTTCAAGCTTCCTTGGTCAAATTCTTCCCACTCTGCCGGTTGATGAACAGGCTGAACAACAGTACGTTTGCTGCCATCTTTGTTCGTCACCTCAGCATGGTCAACTGCCACAAAGGCAGTCAGCCTGCAAAGAACGGAGTGCGCAATTGAAACATCGATCATGCGTTTGGAAATTGAACTTGAATGTCCAATGCCTTCGCGGAGCGCATCTTCTAAATCGCGAATGAGCGATTTTGCATAGAGCGATGCCACTGCCTGCAGCTCAACACGCTTTTCGGTAACTTCCTCGACATATGCGGTTCCGTCGGCGAGAATGCCTTTCACACGAATCTTCTTTTTGCCTTTGCCGCTCAAAATGCCTTGAGACATCTTGAAAAAGATCGTCGAGGCGCGACCTCTGAAAAGATCGGGCAGGGCAGCAGGCGTGATTGTATCTGCCTCCAAATTGCCCGACACTGCTTCCAGTTTCAGACTGGTCAACACCGGAACACCAATCTCGCGGCCAATTTGTCCGAGCGCTTTTTCAAGTTTTGCACCTGGTGTGACAAGCGCAGATGTGCCACCGCCCAATGTCGCCATGCGAGTCAATATTCCGCCATTGACTGCAGTGTCGATACCGACGGTGAACACACGCGCATCGCCAAGATCATCCTGCAGGCGCTTGTAGACAAACGATTCGTTGCCTACTTGACCGTCGGTCAAGATGACGATAATTCCAGATGCATCCGCTCTTTTCCCGTATTTAAATTCGCCAAGCGCTTCAGCCAGAGCCGGTTCCAATTCAGTGCCGCCGCGAGCGGTAATCGTGCGCAAATAAGCTTTGCCACTTTCGATTCCGGATTCGTCGGCACCGACAAATTTGCCGGAGACACTGCTGGTCCATTCTGTATGCGGTTGCATCCATTCGTTCATATCGTCAAATGCGCAGATCGCAAAACGATCTTGGGGTCCTAAAGTATCCAAAAGTATTGAACATGATTTGGCTGCTGATGCCATTTTCGACCCGCCCATAGAACCGGAACGATCGACAATAAAGATCACATCTCTCGGCACGCCAAGAAATTTATCTTGTTTGGGAGACATGACCGTCAGCATGCAATATGTATTACCGCTCGCGTCAGTATAAGTGACGAGATTCGGTTTCAATTTCTTTTCTGCGGCAACCCATTTGAGGATGAAGTCTCTGTTCATCAGCTCGTCTTCTTTCGACAGCTCGACTTTTATGCTGCCATCACTCAATGAAGTTCCAACCACATGCTGAGACGAACTCAAATCTTTGACGTTAAAACTGCCATCAGCCGATTGCAAAAGTTCAACAGAAACTGACAGTTGGACATTATCTTTTGCGCCTTTTACCAGACGTGGAGGAGTTATGCGTGATGCGTCAGGAACTTGATCAGTATCGACTTCGGTTCCCATGCCGACAGAGTTTCGATCGACGGCTCGACCTGCAATGTACCGTGGCGCTACCACTAGAGGCAATCTGATTTCGCAAGAGCCATCTTCGAAAAACGGCAAGCGCTCAGAGTATTTAAGCTCTACACTGACTTCTTCGCCGGGCGCGATATTGCCGACTTGCATTGTGAAAACATCATCGCGCTCTTGCTCCATCAGAGCGGTGCGCTTTCCCTCTGTGAGCGCAGCTTGATAGTCCTGACGAGCCTGCTTGCGTTCTTTCACTTCGCCTTTTACAACGCGAGTTCCAACGCGCATTTCAAATGAAGTAACAACCGCTGAATGTGCCAGAGGAAAGATGTATACCGCCTCAAGGTGGTCTTTAAATGTATTGCGAAACTTCTGAATTACAGTGACATCGCTAATACGGTCGGCAACCTTGGCTTGAATATCGACCGCGGCTAGCGGCATCTCTTTTTTGACGCCGGACATCTCGGCGATAAGCATGCCCAGAGCTCTTTTTGCAAACTCTGATTCCGGGTCGAAAAGCGGTATAACCTGTGCTATTGGATCTGACGACATTACCTTAACCTCCATCGTGTTCAGGTCGGCGCTGGTCTTTGATAATTAAATGCAAAGCCGCGCGCATCATGTTCAAAAGTGAGTCTGCATCGGATTCCGGAGACCACCCGTCTTCGACCATTAGCTTCAGTCCAGGCGCTACAACTATCTCCCTCCAGAGTACAGGACGAGTTTGAAGTTCGTCCCGCATTGCTGCTTTTCTCTGTCCGGAGATTGCGGCCGTCAAACCTTCGAGTTCTGCATCAGACAGCCCGAAGAGCTTGTTTTGGATTTCCTGAAGCGGTAGCGACAGGGTCTGCAAAGCCTTGATAGCAAGCAATTGCAGAATGTGCCTGCGCCCATAGATGCCCTGCCTCCCCACAATTTGCGGGCGATCTATTAAGCCGAGACTGGTGTAGTAGCGGACTGTCCTCACATCCGGCAGGTCCGATACACGATTGTCTTTCTGAACACCCAGCAACCCGAGTGACGTCACAAGCTTTCCGACTTCCGTAAGAAGCTCATCCAGGGTAAATCCGTCGTGTCCTTGAACAACCATAACAGTATTCTCCCAAATTACTGTCATACTGTCAAGGTCGTCAAGAGTGTGAATATTTGAGCTTTTGAGAGCACAAGGTGTCGCCTGAGCCTTTGACTTTGCCGGGAAATTGGATGAGTTGTATGGACCGTGGCTATTACTGTCACAATTACTGTCACGTTTTAACCTAAAACAGAAATCTACTAATAGAGAGAAATGTATCGAACAAACAGGAACCGAAATAGTTTTGTTCAGTCTCACCACTGGCTAAATTTCCCGGACGTCCTTTGAGCCGGCAAATCCGGAAGCAGCCCGAGGGTAACTAAGGAGATGAGAGAGATGAACGCAAAAGTACTATTAGCCGCATTCACAGTGAGCATTTTGGGCTGCGCTGTTATGCCTGCATTTGCAGATACTGAAACAATAATCCGTACAACAACAATCACCCAGCCAGTTTCGACAACTTCGGCGACAGAATTTGTTCTGTCCGGCTCGGGAGACTATGTAGTTATCGACCCACTGACCGGTGTAGTCAAAGGTCCGTACGATCCTATAAGAGGATACGTTTCCGGAAGCATCAGCCCCGGTTGGGTTGTATTGGACAGATCGAACAACAGAATTCTCGCCAGTTTTGACACCTCTGGCCACTTGGTCGCATTGACCACCGTACCTGCATATGACCCGTTTGTCGGGGTCATCGACTCGAGAAGAGCGGACCTGGAGCGCTATATCAACGAATCGTTGTCGCTAGGCAAAATCACCGCAGACCAAGCGATGCATCTTCGCTCCGACCTCGCTACAATCACGGCGCAGGAAGCAGCCTACAGAGCGAATGGACGAGCAATCACCTACGATGAAGCGCTGTCTATAGCAACTCGCCTCAATGACTTGCACGCGACACTGACTGGCTATGTACCTACAATTGCAATGAGAAGATTGGTAGGAACAACCTATATCACTAGCGACGGCTCCGTAATTACGCCTGTTCAGACTGCAGTGGTGCCTTCCCGCACTGTAATAGCTCCAGCAACGACTGTTGTTTCTCCAGCCACCACGGTCATTACACCGGCTCGCGCTGTGGTAGCAGCTACGCCTGTGGTTGTAGCAACGACAGACATTAGCGCCAGAATTGCACTGATGACCACTAAGATTGACGATGAATACAAAGCCGGCCGTCTCACAAACAGAAACGTCGCCAGCTTGAAAGAGAGACTCAATGAAGTTTCAACAAGACAAATTAAGTACACAAAAAACGGAGTTTTGAGCGACAGCAAACAGAAATATCTGACTGAAAAGCTTGATGATATCCAGTCTTCCTTCGACAACGATATCGCCAGCACACAGCGTGCTCGCGCTCGCATCGGAATTCGTGTTAACTAAGCAAGAATTGTGGGCAACAAGGAGGCGGCTTTTACCGTCTCCTTGTTCATTACTCAAAACCCGCAAATCAGACTTCGCAAAGGAGAAAATCAAAGTTTCACTAAAAATAGGTTGATAGACAAATTTTTGATGCAAACAGGAACGTTTTTCGGCAATAATTCTAAGTATCTCCGTAAGCCCGACAAACAAAGTCTCTCTTCAAGAGGCTAATGCGCGCCTTCAGGAGAAAGTGTTTCGGACTTGCACCGAAAGTGACGACCAGGAGGTCCAGAATATACGATGAAACAAGCAGCTGGCGACTCAATCACGCAACAAGGCGATGCGCCCCATGTGCTTCTTGTCGAAGACAATTTCGTCAATCAAAAGGTAGCAACCGTTCTGCTGCAACGCCTTGGTCTCAAAGTAAAGATTACGAGCAACGGTCGCGAAGCCGTTGAAGCCGTGTCAAATCACAAGTTCGACCTAATCCTAATGGATTGTCATATGCCTGTGATGGATGGATTCGAGGCTACGGTCGCTATTCGGGAAATTGAAGCTCGTACAAATACATACAGTCCTATCATTGCTGTCACCGCGCTTGCGATGTCGGGCGATAGAGAGCGCTGCATTGCAGCCGGAATGGACGACTACCTGTCAAAGCCCATTGACATTGACTTGCTGAAGGCGAAAGTCAATCACTGGCTTAGAACTGAAGTGGTTTGCGAGACTCAAAAGCAGAGACGCAAAGTGCTAAGACCGAAAGCTGCACTAACCCTCGTCAAGAGCGAGCCTCTCGATATGGCTGAGCTGGAAGAGTTCTATGAACCCGAGCAATTGACTGACATGATGGAGATGTTCCTCAATGACACTCAAGACATGTTGAGCAAGGTCAAAAATCATATGGAGGAAAAAAACTCCAAGTTGGTTGCGGCTCTAGCACACGAAATCAAAGCGTCTTGCGCATCAATCGGGGCCAAAAATTTGGCTCGCCTTTGCCTCTATCTTGAGCAAACTGCATGCAGACACGATTGGATTGAAGCTGAAGAGACTGCGACTTCAATCGAGCGCGAATTCTCTTCCCTGCGTGATTACATCCAAAGCCATCTGCCACAGGAATCAGCTACATAAATCAGCGACATAAATCAACGGCAGAAGACCGCTAGTTGATTGATCGTCCATAGAATGATCGTAGGGGCGCGTTGCACGCGCCCTTTTTTTTGCCATTCTTAGCACTTTTGTCATTTCTTTTCCTTTCCTTTGCCCTTCATCACACGCTTATCTAGGCGCTCTGCTGCAAAAGGAACTTTTCGTATTCTCTATCTCTTGAGTTCGTAATGCAGGGAACCAACTGAGTGATACATCGTCCTCCCGATACCACAGTGTCGGAGGTATCCTTCTTATGATTCGCCAAGTATTTACTGCCCTTGCTATTTTGTCGGTGTTGCAGTTCGCATCGCAGCCTTCTGAAGCAAAAACCCGTCGTTATACAATCACTCAGCGCCACGAAATCCTGGCGGCAAAAATCAATCGCATGGAAAGAGCCGGCGAATTGACTCTGCGCGAAGCGCGAGACTTGAGAGACGATAACCAAGATGTCTGGAAAAAAGTCAGCCGCATGAAGGCAAGAAACGGCGGCAAGCTTAGCTATGAAAACATCGCTGAAGTAGAAAAAGATCTGAACAAAATCAGCAACAAGATCCATAAGAAAGCATTAGAAAAACGCGTCGAAGACTAACGCACCATATACGATGCCAACTTGAAATTTAGCCATTCAACCCACTTCATCAGGTTGAATGGCTTTTTCTTTTGCATCCAACAATCCGGTTTCTGATATCCGGTAGTGAAGTGGAAAGGAAGCCGGATGTGAGTTTTCAAGCTGATTTAATTGGGCATCTGGGAGCGTCGGCGGCTCAGCGGCTCGCCGGCTCGGGGTCTTATTGTCGTGTCGGACAACATCATTGAGCGTGATTTTTGTATTGTCGGCGCAGGATTCGCTGGACTTACCGCCGCACTGCGACTATCTCAAGCTGGACACGCTGTTGTTGTTTTGGAAGCGCGAGAGCGAATAGGCGGTAAAGTCTGGACAAAGTACCTCAGCGATGGAACGCCAATTGACATGGGCGGAACATTTTTAGGACCATCGCAAGATCGAATCTATGCTTTGCTCGAAGAATTAGAACTGGAAATTACTCCGACGCCCATTCACGGCGACAGCTACTTTGTCTACAAAAACGAATATTATCGCTACGGAGAGGACGTACCTGAGGTTGATTCCGAGTCACTAGATGGCGTTTGGGACACCTTGCAGAAGCTTTCTATAATGTCCCTCGAAGTTCCGAACGACGCTCCTTGGACCTGTCCAAAAGCAAAAGAATGGGACTCAATTTCCCTCGCCGAGTTTCTCAATGACCCTGTCCATCAATTGGGTCAAGCAGCTCTCGCAATGCTGAGAACATTGTTTATCGGCTTGTTTACTGTAGAACTTTCCGAAATTTCTCTCTTGTATGTTCTCTTTCAGATCGCAGCGTCCGGCAACGACATCGAGATGCAAATGAAAGTAGAGGGCGGCGCAGAGCAAGACATGGTCAAAGGCGGCATGATTAAAGTAGCCGAAAAAATGCGCGCCAAAATAGACGAAGGGCAAAGAAAAACAAAGGGTGATTGGCTGATTTTGTCCTCGCCGGTCAGTCGAATTTCGCAAGACGAAAACGGAGTGGCCATCACATCCGACAAAGCTACGGTTAAGGCAAAGCAAGTCGTCGTTGCTATTCCTCCCGCTCTCGCATGCGACATTGAATATCGACCGTCACTTCCAACCGAAAGAATGGAACTTCTTAAGAATATGCCCGCTGGTCATTGCATGAAATTTGTCACTGTTTATCCTGAATCGTTCTGGCGGCAAAAGGGCTTAAGTGGCGAGGTTACAGCACCCGATGAATATCTGCAGATGACACTGGATACATCACCGCCCGATGAAAAAGTCGGCGCATTAATGTCTTTTGCATTCTCTACTCAAGCTACAGAAATGGCTGAAATGCCGGAAGAAGAAAGATATAAACACGTGATTACTTATATGGCCAAGCGATTCGGTCTAAAAGGAGCAAGACCAAGCCACTATTTCGAACACAACTGGTCGACAGATCCCTGGACACGTGGATGCCATGTCGCGCACATGGCACCAGGGGTAATGACTTCCTACGGACACGTCATTAGAGAACCATTCGGTCGCATTCACTGGGCGACTTCCGAAACATCACCTTTGTGGAACGGCAATATCGACGGTGCCGTCCGCGCCGGAGAATACGTTGCGAAGAAAGTCGTCGACTAGGGCACTCTTATGACTAAAGACATCGAAGAACGCAGGACTATGAGCACGGGAGCAAAGATATCCATAGGGATTGTGGTTCTTGTTGTTCTAGCGATTGGTGGAGTAACTTGGGGAATCTTTTCTAAAGTCTGCGTAGGATACGTTTTGAACGCAGATCTTGACAGGGCAATTAAGGTTGCAAAAGTAGATTGGAAACAAGGTAGAGCTCAGATTGAAGAGATCTTTGAACAGGCGACCAAAAACGGAACTGAGCCAGAGACATTGATGGAGCTGCACAGGAAATATGCTTCATTTCTCTACAAGGAACATTTAACAGAAGCAGGGGACTACCAAATTCAAAAAGCAATCGAACTTGCGATGAGCGGTGATGCTTGGAAGAAATTTGAAGCCGTTGCGAGCCAACTTTCACAGGTTTACTATGACCGCGCCTGGGAAAAACACGATCGGTGGCTCGCAGGCAAAACAAAAGATACGGGACTGCAAGACCAACTTAGATCCATTGAAATTGCAGAAAATAGACTGCAGCCAAACAGCAGTGCAACAAATGAAAAGCGTGCATATTTAGCCGTTATTTTTGCTGACATGGGAGACTCTGCCAGGGCGAATTCTACTATGGAGCGAGCCGTGAGTAGTATCGCGGACAACAAGTTTTCAAAAGCAGAAAACTGGTACATATATGCAATGCTTGCCCGAATGAAAGCGGTTCAAAGAAAATACAAGGAAGCGCTAGAAGCATGGCTTGAGTTGAAGGACGTAACCACCGAAGCGCATTGTGAAAAAGGATGGAAAGAACTGGTCTTCGGCCTTCGGCACGGTAGCAATCGAAAGAAACCGGAGACTGCACTGGCGAGACATTTGTTTGCCGAAGAGGATTTTGCAGAACTTGATCGATTGAGTAAGGAATACCTTAAGAGCCATCAACTCTACTGGACTGGTTTTGAACAACTTGATTATTTCTCTACAGCGATTGAAGGCGAAAGCAACAACAATGAAAAGAATTACAAAATTTGGGTGGCGCGTCTCGAACGCTGGTTGAAAAAATATCCAAAATCCGATTTAGCACGTACCTGTCTAGCCCAAACGCACATTTATCGTGCATGGGAGATTGATGATGACGAAGAAGATACCAACTACAAAGCATTAATTCAAAAAGCAAACGACGTTATGGATGTTGATCCAGACCTCCCGAATCGGTTCCCCAAAGCATTCGTTCCAGCGCTGCGGCTTGCTGCTGCAAAACACGAAAAGGCTGATTTATTCAAGGTCATCGATGCTGCCAACAAGCGTTGGCCGCATTATTTCTGTATTGACTCGTGGGCATTCAAATTTCAGGATTACGAAACACTTGGAGAAAAAATTGATCGAATTGCGTACGCAAAGAAACGTGCTGACTCAATGGGTGGCTCAGAAGGAGACAAGTATTACGCACGAATGGCATTCGAATTTTTTGACGACTGCTATGGAAGCGATGCGGACAGTAAAGACCATTTTGATTGGGATAAAGTCAAAACTGGGTTTGCTTCAATCATCAAAGATTTTCCGAATGAATTGGAAGCGCGCATTGCATTCATTACAATAGCCAACGCAGAAAACGATGATAAGACGCTCCTGAGCGTGTTTGATGGGTTTGAGCCAAAAGTACAATCAATCAAGAAATAGCAGCTCTGCAGAGAGCTATCTTTATGACCTCGTGTCCGTCGCTGGTGCAGAACTTGTTGACACGGGCTCTTTCAAGAACTCGTCGATACTGAAGGTTCCGGGTCCAAGGGCGATTAGCAAGAGAAAACCGCCGGCAGAACCGAACGCATGCAGGAAGTTCATCGCTTCCCTCGCTTGCAGACCCGGCTCCACAACCCAGAACTGGTGCGTCACGCACGCCATAACCATCGTATAAAGCAATGACAACCAAGCCATGTACTTCGTTGCATAACCAATCAAAACGGAGATGCCGAGCACTATCTCCGCGGCTGTAGTTGCAGCCAAAAGCGGCGCTGACAATTGCTGCGCCACCGGAAACAACATCGTCATTTGATCATTCCAACCAGCGAAGTTGAAAAAAGCAGCCCAAAACATCGACATGCTCAATAGAAAACGAGCATAAAGCGCCAGCATGGAGGTATATTTATCCATTTTCAAATGCCCTCTGGCGCAGGACAAGCTAAAAACCCTTGATGGCACCCAGCAAAGCTTTTGTCTCTTCCATTGGATATTCCCCTGAGTCGAGTGATTGACCTTGCACAATAATCACCGAATCTTTGTTCTTCGGAATGACACTTCCAATGAATTGCGCAAATTTCTTGCTGGTGTCGCTGCCGACGCCAGTCACATATGCGAGCTCTTCGCCGCCGACATTCATCTTGCCCTTGTTTTCAACAGTAATTGGGCCCGACGACTTAGTGCCGCTGCCCGACATATCAGGAACCCCTTTTGCAGCGTATTCTCCAACTACTACTTCGTTGGTCATATCTTTGCCACCACTAGGCAACTTCAACAAGGTGATATTTAGCTTCGCTTTGTCATTAGAAATCATGGCGACGCTTATCGGGCCGAGTGGAAGAGCCATGCCAAACTGCCAGCCCTTAGGCAATGGATCTTCGAACTTGGCGATTGATTCTAAGGTAGCTTTGGACTTCTTAGGGTCAGTCATGTCCTTGTATGCAGAACCAGCCAACCAAGCAACACTACCGATAATCGCAACAATCGAAATCGTTCCGACAATCATCACCCCAATCAGAATCTTGACCCAGGTTGCCAGACCCCTTTCATTTCGGGAGACATTCCCGAACTTGCTGCGCATGTATTTGCCGGCGTGATTTCGAGCTGTCATAACTGTCCTTTTCTCGCTTGGTGCTTTACACGGACGCCTAAATCATTGTACTTGCTATGCCATCACATTTGGTGGATGCGGTGGATTTTGCGGGTTTTGAGGATTATGCGGATTGGGAGGGCTCTGGGGGCTTCCTCCTCCTTGTGGTCCAAACGGATTAGCCCTCACGTTGTGCAGAGCCTCTCTCATCTCGTCCATAGTTTGAAAACGGTGATTCGGATTCTTCGCCAAACACTTCATAACGAAGTGATCTATTCCAGCTGGAATATTCAATTCCGGTTTTGCTTCACGCAACGTCTTCGGCGACTCATTGATATGCATCATAATCGTTTGCACAGCGGTGTTTCCTAGCAACGGTGGCTCACCAACAATGCATTCATACATAACGCAACCAACGGAATAAATATCCGATCTGGCATCCAGTTTCGTCCCCAGACCTTGCTCAGGACTCATATAAAGTGGGCTACCGATGAGATCGCCGGTACGCGTCAACTCTTGCGCATTGGCGCCTTCTTCACCCTCGCCGGTCATAATTTTCGCAATACCGAAGTCAACAATCTTGATCATGTCGCGTCCGTCTTCGGTTTGAGTCAAAAGGATGTTGCTCGGCTTCATATCGCGGTGAATGACCATACGCTTGTGCGCGTGAGACAGCGCGTCGATGACTTGATCGAAGATGGTGAAGAAACGCTGAGGATGCATGCCTTTGCCATCCTTGATCACCTGCTCCAAATTTTCTCCTTGAATCAATTCCATCACCAAATAGGGAATTTTTCTCCGCTCGGTGATGCCAAAGTCGGTGATGGTAACCAGGTTGGGATGCTGGAGGGCGCCAACTGCTTTTGCCTCATGTTTGAAACGCTCAACAGCCTGCTGTTGCCGCGCAAACGTTGGATGCAAAAGCTTGATGGCAAGTTTTTGCCCAGTGTGAATGTGCTCACCACTGTAAATGATGCCCATCCCGCCCTGACTGAGAGGCGCATTCAGTTTAATATGCTTCGGTAGATCAATATCATCGAGGCTATCCGGATCGCCTTCTCTACCTATATCGTTGATTCCTGCGACAAGCGTCAGATCTTCTCGCGTCATCGCATCAAGAGTGCGCAATCTGCGCTCGGGAATATGAAAGTTGATCAGTGTTTGCGCAAGCAGCGACGAGGTAACAGCAGCGTCTTTTTTCAAAGCCTCAGGCGCGTTTTCATAGTGATGCAGCGAATACGCCAATCTCCTGCGATCGATAACGAAGTCCCACATCGCCATCAATCCATCGAGCCCTTCAAGTCCCTTCGGCACTTTGAATTCGCTAAACTGTGGAACCGCCTTTATCAAAACGCGAGCATCCACCACCAACGCAATCACCATCGACGCGATCCACAAACCAAAGGCAAGATAGCCGTTGAGCGCAATCGCATTGAGAATACCGGACATCCAATCGTTGCTGACAATTGAATAGTTGTAGGCAGCATGATCGATGATGGTGACGGCTAATCCAATCGCTGCACCAATTGCTGCAACCTTCCATCTGGTCTTGAAGAAAAAGCCAAATCCGATCCCTGCTGCCGCCAGCGATGACCAAATGAGGTGACCTGAAATCATGCGCCCGTTCACAATCTCAGCGGTCGGAAGCCAGGCAAGTTGCCCATAGGCAGCTGCGTTTTTGTGAGCGGCAGCGTACTCCAGACAGGAAAAACCAGCACCAAGCGCGGCACCAGCAAGAATAAAATCGGTCATGCCCATGGTAAATGTGCTGAATTTCCGGCCAACGATCATAAGCACCACAAGCGGTATTAGTTTTATTACTTCCTCGATTGCTGCCATGGCAATTTCAGTGCCGCCACGACCAGAGAAAGCGAAGGCGTTCACAGCAACATGCGACACCATGACGGCAACACCAGTCATAAATGCGCCCCAAAGAAAGAGCGACAACATCCGGCGCAACACTAGCGTTCGAGTACAACTAGAGATGACGGCGAGAATGGCGAGAACAGCCAGGTTGAACGCAATCGCCGAAAGTATGCTGGGCCCTATTTGCGACCACGCAAAAAGAACGTAGAAACCAATGCCGACGTAAATAATGAGCAGGCGCAAAGACCAGGGCTTCACACCCTGGCTGTCTTGCTTCGCCTTTTTCTCAGGCGCGGCTTTCGCTTCTGGAGTTCTTGTCTCGGTCACTTGAAGTACTCCGGCGGCGGCGGCTCTCTGTCTTGTTGAAGATTGCGTTTGGGCTCAATCAGTGTCGAGCGTCCAACCTTCTTCGGGTCTTTGCTTGGATCGATTTCTTCTGGCTGAGACTGTTGCCCTTCCTTTGGATTCTGCGGTTGAGGCGGAGTTGGAGGTAGGGGAGACACAGGGAAACCTTGAGCCGGAGGTTGCGGTGGTTGAGGGAAACCCGGAGTCGGCGGTTGCGGCGGCATCGGGAAACCTTGAGCCGGAGGCTGCGGTGGTTGCGGGAAACCTTGAGCCGGAGGCTGCGGCGGCAGCGGAACTCGTTGCGCTGGACCGGCTGCCGTTGGGAAACCTGGAGCTGCGTTTGGTTTTTCTGCAGGGAGTGGACTTGGGTCAGGCTCCTTCGACTGATTCAGAAAACTTGCCGGCTGCCTATCCATCGCGTCCAAAATATCTTCACTAAAGTATGTTGGCTTCAATGGATCGGGAGTTTGCTCTCCCGTATTCTCATCAATGACCGGCTTTGAAACATATGGGTCAGTTTTCTTTGAACCATAAGTGATTTTGCGCACCGCCATATGAAGCTGCAAATCCTTCTCGTCGCCCTTCTTTGTGTCTTTCTTCGGATCTTTCTTCTGGTCTTTCTGGTTCTTCTGATCTTTTGGATCTGGTTTCGCTTCTTTCTTCGCGTCCTTCTTCGATTCGGGCTTCGGCTTCTCTTCCTTGGCTCGCGGCTCAATTTTTGTCTTGGTGTCGACCTTCTTTTCTATTTTTGTTTTTGAATCAATCTTGGTTTTCGAATCGACTTTCGTCTTTTCGAATTTGGTTTTCGAGAAAGACTTTGTCGCTTCCAGACTCTTCTCGCCGAGACCAACACCTAAAATACCCTGGTCGAACATCGTGATTGCCAGTTCGCTTGCAGACATTGCGCGCGTTCCTTCAAGCCCAACACCAGGCTCCGGTACAGTGCCAGAAACCTGCGTGACGTCCAAACCCGAATTCTTCACAGTGATAAGGTCTTTGAAGGCGAGGCGATAGCGCGCTGTTTCGCCGGCCCCCGGATCGATGAAAGATGAAGGATCTGCGGATTCAGCCTTTCCCGTCAGTCGCTTACCGGGCAACAAGGTCAGCACCAACGCAGCCAGTCCGGCACCAAGACACGAAATGGCCGCCAGGTCAGTAACCCACTCGCCAACATTCATTAGACAGTTCTCGACTGGCACGGGTGCTCCTTACTTGAGCGCAAGTATCGGAATTATCTCTGTCTGTATAGGTTGCCCAAAAACCAAAACCTCATCATCACCCACGTAAGCATCGATTTCGCTGCGGACACCAAATTCTTCCAGGTACACGCCGGGCTCAATGGAAAAACCCGTGTGCGCAATAATTTCTCTCTCGTCTTTGGTTTCCAAATTGTCGATGTTCGCGCCATTTGCATGCACTTCGGTACAAATCGAATGCCCCGTGCGATGGACGAACTTATCTCCATAACCGCGCTCAGTTATGTAGTTACGCGAGACATCATCAACCTGGTATCCGTGCACAATATGCTTTCCGGCAATTCGCTCTGAAACATAAGCAAGAGCAGCATCGCGCGCGCCGCGAACGACTTCAAAAATATCGGTGTATTTCTGTGGAACTGCATCACCTACATAACCGGTCCAAGTAATGTCGGCGTATATTGCATTGTGCGGCGTGCCCTGCTTTGCCCAGATATCGAGCAAAACGAAGTCGCCTTTCTTTATCTCGCTGAAAGAATCTTTGTTTGGTTGATAGTGCGGCAATCCGCTGTGTCCATTCACTGCCACTATAGGCGGTGAAGAGGTCACCATGCCGTGTTCTTCGTAGAGCTTGCAAATATATTGTTGAACTTCGTACTCGTTGACCGGCTTGCCTCCATTAATGCGTTCTTTGATGAACTGAAATGCAAGGAAAATGAACTTTCGCAGATTTTCAGCAGCAGTGACGTGACTCTTCAATTGGTCGTCACTCCACACAGCTTCGAACTTCTGGACGAGGTTGGCGGATGTTGCAACTTCCGTGCCAGCGGAGCGAACAAGCTCCACAATGCCGCTGTCGACTCTTGACACATAAGGAATGTGATTCATCGGCGAGTATTGCATCGCCACTTCTTTAACACCAGACAAAGTCTCCTTGAGCACACTCTCTAGCTGTTTCCAACCAAGGTAAACGCGTTTCTCTCCAGGCAGCGAATCCAGCGCGTCCATCTCAATACGATGAACGATTTTGATAGGCTCGCCGGATTTCGGCACAAAATAAAACCAGCGGCGCGTGAAGTGGCCTTGTTCCAGTTGCAGAATACTGAGCGCCAACGGATCATTGTCATGAAAGAAATAGAAAAGCCATCCGTCTAGGTCTTCATCTTGAATCGCAGCCTGCACAGCTTTCAGGTCGAAATGCTTATCGCTTTTCGCCTCTTCGGATTTCTTGGCTACACTCGCCTTCATGGCGCCCCCTTGTCAATCACCGTTTAATCTAAATAGATTGGCCTTTAATCTACAAATGATAGTTTAGTTTGGCGCAACGCGTGCATGATCCTGATTGAAACCATATGTGAATCCGCCCATTCGAATTTAACAGGGCAGAAATTAATTGGAGGCTTTATGTGGGAAAAACCCAGCTACGAAATCATCAGCGCGGGCGCTGAGGTGACAGCCTACATTCACAAGAGGTAAACGTGCGCCTGATTGTTCTGGGCACGGGCGCCGGTGGCGGCTGTCCGCAATGGAATTGCGGCTGCGAAAATTGCAATTTTGCAAGAAACAACCCAGAGAGCGCGCGCACGACCGACTCCTTGGCGGTCGAGTATGAGGAAAACGGGGAAACGTCCTGGGCAATAGTCAATCCGAGCGTCGACCTCAGACACCAGCTGGCACGACATTGCGAGCTCCACCCGCCGCCGAATGGACCTGTTCGAAATAGTCCTATTAAATCTGTGATCCTCACTGATGGTGAGCTTGACCATACGATGGGACTAATTAATCTGCGCGAAGGCTCACGTCTGCGGGTCTATGCCACAGCGTCGGTTCTGGGCTTGATGGAAAAAGCCTTCCCCGTTAAGGCAGTCCTGAAAAACTACGCCCATCTCGAATTTTTCACGATTGTGCCAGGCGTTCCATTCAAGCTAGGCGACTCTATGACGGTAACAGCGGCGGGCCTCAGCAATAGACAACCGCGATACGTGGGCGCCTCGAAAATTGGCGCCCAAACCGAGGAACAATCCGCCAACACGAACCAAACCGCTGACGCCGTCATCGGTCTGAAGTTCGAAAGCAGCCAAGAAAAGTTAAACGGAAAGCACGTCGAGGCAGAGGGAAACCAAGTCGAGCCTGAGCCAAAACACGACACATCCGACGCCATTGCCTACGCCCCTCAAATCGGCGCTTGGGACGAAGCACTCCTCTGGCTACTCGACGGCTGCGACACAGTACTCGTCGACGGTACTTTTTATACATCAAATGAGCTGCAGGCATTGGACGGCAACGCCCCTGACGCCGAGACGATGGGGCACTTACCACTGAGCGGCGCAGGCGGCATTTTGGCAAAACTTGAAAAGGTGAAAGCAAGAGCAAAATTCCTCACTCATATCAACAACAGCAACCCGATTTTGCGCGATAATTCCACGGAAAGACGGGCGGTCGAAACCGCCGGAGTCCACATTGCAGTCGACGGAATGTCTGTTTGCAGCGGCGCGCCGTTCTCGCTTGCAACGAGCAAATCGGTTAACTCTTGCAGGAACAAGATTCGTGATTGATTTACAGTCGAGCCGTCAACTTTTAAGCGAAGAGCAGTTTGTCGCGCGCCTGAAAAAAATCGGGGAAGAGAAGTATCACGACAAACATCCGTTTCACGCCCGCATGCACGAGGGTTTGTTGAGCAAAGACGAGATGCAGCGATGGATCGCAAATCGTTTTTATTATCAAAAATGCTTGCCAATCAAAGACGGCATTGTTCTGTCGAAACTCCCTCAACGAGCCGACCGCATCAAATGGCGCGAACGCATTGTCGACCACGACGGACGCGCCGAAGATGATGGAGGCATTCACGCTTGGTTGAAGTTTGCAGAAGCAGCCGGAATCAGTCGCAACGAGCTTCTCGACGGAAAACATTTTTTGCCGGGCGTGATATTCGCGGTTGACGCGTACGTAAATTATTGCCGCAACAATGAATGGTGGCTAGCTGTCGCATCATCACTCACTGAAGTCTTTGCACCCACACTCGTTAGCTATCGAATCGAAGTCATAGAAAGGCATTATCATTGGATCGACAAGGACGGTCTAACATACTTTCGCAATCGCCTGAGTCAAGCACCGCGAGATTCCGAACACGGACTGTCCATTGTTTTAGCAGCAGCAAACACGCCGGAAAAACAGCTTCAGGCGCTAAAAGCCGTAGAATTCAAATGCGATGTATTGTGGTCGATGCTGGACGCGATTCAAGGAAACGAATGCGCCTCCAAGGTTGTGCGGTGATTTGAATGGCAGACGGACTAGAAAACATTGTCAAAGAATCAGTCCTCCAGATGGCGCATGGCGTCCGTTTAAAAGACGACGAAGAAAGGCAATGCAAACTACTGCTCATGCCTGAATGCATCGTCAAACTCAATCATTCGGCGTCGGAAGTTCTTGAGCTAGTCGACGGCAATCGCACCATAGAGATGATTTATTCTGAGCTTGCGGTACGCTACGAAGATGACACATTGCACAGAGACCTTGCGGAATTTCTCATGGACGCGCTGTCTCGCGGCTGGATCGAGCTAAAACAATGACGGTTTCTAATCCATACACCCTGACGATGGAGCTGACTCATCGTTGTCCTTTGCGGTGCCTGTACTGCTCCAATCCTCTGGAACTGGTGCGCGCCGATAATGAACTGCTTGTTGAAGAATGGCTTTCAATCATCGATCAGGCAGCAAAGCTCTCAGTGGTGCAGGCTAATCTTACCGGTGGAGAACCTCTTGCCTATGCAGGTTTACCACGAATCATCGAGCGTTTGAAAAAACACGACATCTACAGCAATTTGATTACAAGCGGTATCGGGCTAACTGAAATGGTTGTATCAGAGTTAATTAGTTGCGGGCTAGAAAGTATACAAATCAGCATACAATCAGCCAGTTCGCAAACCGCGCAATTGATTGCAGGCCGGGATGCGCAACAGCAAAAATTAGCTGCTTTAAAATTGGTCGCGAATTCGAAATTACCTTTAGCACTGAATGTGGTACTGCATCGCCACAACCTTCATGAGGTTGCCGAAATAATAGATCTGGCGCATAGCCTCGGCGTAAAACGTCTTGAGCTAGCGAATACACAGTATTACGGTTTTGCTGCCGCTAATATGGACCACCTTTTGCCGACGCAACAACAAATGAGCGACGCACTAGTTGTTTATGAAACAAAGAAAAATCAATTGCAGGGAAAAATGCACCTCAGTTGGATAATCGGCGACTATATTGAAAGTTCACCAAAACCCTGCATGGGCGGCTGGGCAAGCCAACATATGGTTATTTCAGTAAATGGAACTGCTTATCCATGCCTTGCAGCGAGCGCGATCAAAACATTATCTTTTCCATCTACCAAAGAAAACACACTGGAATGGATTTGGAAGGAGTCGCCGGCGTTCAACGCTTTTCGCGGTTTCGATTGGATGGTCGAGCCTTGCCGTACATGCGAGTTTCGAGAGAAAGACCTAGGCGGCTGCCGCTGTCAGGCGTTTCTCCTCGCGGGTGATGCAGCTCAAGCCGACCCTGTCTGCAAGCTTTCCCCACATCATGACCTGGTGAAAGAAAAAATCGCCGCAGCTGAATCAAATGCAGTTATTAGTAAAGAGCAACTGATTTACAGAATGTAGGGCGACGCCATCGGAGGTTTCGCAGAGGCGCGTGCATCACCAGTCGCTTGCCATGTCGGTTAAACTAAAGTTTCATCTGGAGACATTTATATGGACGCAGAAGGCAGCAAAATCAATCAATTCCTCGCCGCACCTAAATTCGCGGTAGCGGGTGCATCTTCAAATCGCCACAAGTATGGCAACAAAGTTTTGCGCTGCTACATGCAAAACAATCGGCCGGCAATCCCGATCAACCCAACAGAGGGCGAGGTTGAGGGTCTAATCACATATCCGTCCTTACTTGACCTGCCAGAACCGGTCGAATCTGTTTCCATCATCACACCACCTGCGGTGACAGAAAAGGTCGTCGATGATGCTATCAAAGCTGGCGTCAAACACCTTTGGATGCAGCCTGGGGCAGAAAGCCGAGCTGCTATCAAACGCGCTGAAGATGCAGGGCTCAACGTGATCTACGGCGGCGCCTGCGTTCTAGTTGTGCTCGGATACCACGAGTTCTAAATAGAGCAGTGTAGAACCGCATTTTATACGCCCAGTTCTAACTGAGCGCATAAATCGTTCAAACAATTGAAAGGGCGCGTACAAGCCGCCCTTTCGAACAGCAAAGCGGGCGAGCCGCCCGCGCTGCCAGGTTAGTTGACTTGGCTTGCTTCGTCGAGCACTTGAATGAAGCGCTGGCGGAAGATAGAAAGAATGCCGCGCAAGTGTTCTTTCGGGCATTCGCATACAACATTGCCTACGCCCTTTGCAAAAAGGTTGGTCAACTCAGTCATGTCTACTAGGCAAGTATCGTTGGGATCATTGAGCGCTTCTTCCAACCACGACACTGGTGCAGAAAGGAAGACTCTCTCACGTTGGGTCATCGGATTGTTGAGTTCAGCCAGCGTACCTTGCGGTGTCAACAACCAGATTTTGCCGGTGACGATTCGGTAAGCAGGGAATTCCGCCAGAGCAGTGTCATTGGCGTGCTTCTGGAAAAATTCCAATCCATTTTGGAAGCCTTGCAATTCAGACGCCAGCCACATCAGTTTTTCGTCCGTGACCTTGCCCCGTAACAATGGCAATGCCCTAGCAAGCGCGTCAGGTAGTGTGATTTCTTTGTTAGTAATTTGTCTTTTGAGATCTTGCAAGGGATTCTGCTCCACTATAGGGTGCTCCGCTGTCGGTCAGTTCCGCCAGAAACACCGGATTTCCGGCTTCAAAGAGGACAATTTAAAGAGGCCGCACACGAGTATAGATTCTTAGCTAGGTATAAGCCAGATCACTGGCTAAAAACCTAATAAGTTTCTCTTAGTTGCTTAGTAAGGTGGATTTGTTGACGTGTATTGGCCTTATATGAAAAGCTTAGCAAAACCAGATGACATCCGGTAGATCTGCCGGAGGCATCTGCTGGTAGCCCGGCTGGCAAAACTATAGGGAACTCAGACAAATCCAATGACCAGCGCGCCAATCAAAGCCGCCACACAGGCGAAAGACGACCTCAAAGCCATCATCGCTCCGATTCAAGAGGAGCTGGCTATCGTCGAGACCTGGTTGACCTCCAACCTAATTGACGACAACCCGTTTGTCGGCGAGTTGCTTACCCAGGTTTTTCAGTCAGGCGGAAAACGAATTCGCGTGGCGATTGCCCTTCTGGGCTCGAAAGCCAGCCTGATTGAAGGTCGCGAGCTCGGGCGCCTCAACATTATTCAAGCCGTTTTGACGGAACTCATCCATACCGCCAGCCTCGTCCACGACGATGTCATTGACTCTGCCTCGCTTCGCCGCGGCAAAGAAACCGTCAACAAACGCTTCAATGACAGACTGGCTGTACTTTTGGGCGATTTACTCTTCGCCCAAGCTTCCATTTGCCTTGCCAGAATTATGAATCCGGTTGTTGTTGGCATATACGGGCAAGTTCTCGGCGACCTTTGCGCAGGTGAAATTAAGCAAATGCGCAGCCAATTTAATACTGAGGTCAATTGGGAAGGCTATATCAACAAGTCGATCGCCAAAACCGCATCCCTGTTTGCCGCAGGCGCACATGCCGGGGCAATTCTCAACGCCGCATCCGACGAAGTCGTGCAAGCTTTGAAAGACTACGGGGTCAACCTGGGCATTTGCTTCCAGATAGTCGACGACCTTCTGGACATTACCGGCGAAGCTACCGAACTCGGCAAACAGCCGGGCAGCGATCTTAGAGCCGGAGTGGTTACGGCGCCGGCGCTCTACATTCTCGAAAGAAATGACGATGCTGCTAACAGGCTGCGCGAATTGATTAAAACCAGACAAATTGTTTCGGACGAAGGCTCGGAAGAGGGCATTGCGCTCATCAAAGCCAACGGCGGCGTCGAAGCCACCGTCAAACTCGCCGGTCACTATGGCGATCTCGCCAAACAATCGTTGAGCAAACTTGCTCCTTCAGATGCTAGGGACTCCTTGGAGAACCTCATTAATTACGTGCTTGTAAGGACGAAATGAGATGACATCCGCGCATCAAACCAAAGACGCAAATCTAGCCAATCTTCTGCCAGTCAATTTGAAAGTGGATGGACGTAATGTTCTTATTGCTGGCGGCGGCAAACGCGCGCTCAGAGAAATAAGCAGATTCATTGAATATGGCGCGAAGGTGGAAGCAATTGCACCTGTATTTGCCAGCGAGATTGAAGAGTTAAAACTCTCGCACTCGAATCGTTTGACTCTGACAAAGAGAGAAATGGGCGTCAGAGATTTCGAACGCATTCACTCCGGTCATTTCTTTATGGTCGTGACCACCGGCGCAGACGCAGAAGAGAATGAAAGGATTTTGGAAGCGGCAGCGGAAGCGAAGATCTTGAGCGCATCCGAAGATTTCAACGCCGACTGCGACATTGTCTTTGGTCAATCAGTCAAGCGTGGACATTTGAAACTTGCAGTATCGACCGATGGAATCAGTCACGCACTGGAAAGAGCTTTGATCGGAAGATTGGAGGGCGTGCTTGTAAACGATATCGATAACTACGTTTTGTTCCTCAACGCACTCGCCGATAAGCTCAAAAAAACGGCTCAAGACAACGCGTTTTCAGACGAGCAAAAACAAGGATTCATGCGAGAACTTGCAGAATCGGAAGATATTTATCGCGCAGTCAGTCGCGGCAACTTTGACGAAGCGCGACGTCTGACCGATCAAATTTTGAGCGGAACCCACCAGGAGACAGCATTTTAAGAGACAGCATTTTTATTGTAGGGTCGACGCCATGCGTCGACCGACAAAGCAAAACACAAGACAGGAAACCCGGACACACGTGAACACTGAAAGCGAAAAGACAGACCTGAAGCCGCAAACAAGCGTCAAAAATGTGCTTGCTTCGGTGAAGCTCACGATTTTCCTGATGTCTTTGACAGCGCTAACAGTGCTTATTGGTGCCTGGTGCCCACAAGAATCAGCCAACGGCAAAGAGAAAGTCGTCGAGCAATTCGGTGCAGAGACAGCGAAATTGCTTACGCAGTTTGGAATTACAGACATCTATCACAGCCCGTGGTTCCTCTCCCTCATTGCAATGCTCACCGTCAATATGATCGCGTGCAGCTTCATGAGAGTTTTTCCTCGCGTCAAATTGTTGAACAAGCCGCTACCCTTTATCGGTGGAAGAGAAATCGGCAAGCTTCCGGTCAACACATCAGTCAACATAACAAAGGGCGAGAAGTCAGCTTTCACAGCCATTGCACTGAAGCTTGCGTCGAAAGGATTCAAGGTTTCAACCAACGAAGAACGCTTGCTCGCGGAATATGGGAAGTACGGACGTCTGGCGGCGACAGTCACCCATATAGGCCTGCTTACTTTGCTAGTCGGAGTGACAATCACTTCATGGACGGGATTCTCAGGTTTTCAACCAGTACTTCTCAATTCCCATCTCGATTTCCACGAATCCGAACACTCCAAGCTTTGGATCGGCAAATTACCTGACTGGACAGTAAGAGTTGATGAGACTCGCAGAGAAGACCACCCGACAGGCGAAGCAAAACAGTGGTTTTCCAAATTGACTGTCATCGACAAGAATGGCAAAGAGGTCAAAACTCAAGAGATCTCAGTCAACAACCCGCTTTCTTATGATGGCGTCGACATTTATCAATCCAGCTGGGGACTCGATCATCTCATCTTGAATTTCAACGGCAACGAAAGGCGTCTCGATTTGAGACCGATGGGCAAACTCTATGCCGCTTTCCTTCCACTAGACCAGGACACGATGATGCTTTTCTCTGTACGCGCAGATGGCAAGCCAATCAAAGTCTTTGCAAAGCGCCCAGATTGGGAGGGTCCGCGCATGCTCACCGAACTCTCGAAGGATAAACCCGCAAAGCTTGGTCCCGTCACGATTTCGCTGATAAAAACAATGCCGGTGACGGGGCTTCAATATAAATGCGATCCGGGATTGCCAATCACTTATATTGCATTCGGTTTCATAATTGTCGGCGTACTGATGGCTGCAATTCCGCACAGACACGTTTGGGTCAGTTTTGAAAACAACGTGCTCTATTTCGGTGGACGTTCAGTCAAAGACAAAGTCGGGTTTGAACGCTTGATCAAAGCATTCGAAACCCAGCTCACAAAAGACTTTGGCGAACCAAAGCCGGAAATTTCGTTGGAAACGCAGCCGAACACTGATGCAGAAACGCAGCAAAGTTCCAGTTCGCAATCCTCTGATTCTGATGCCCAGGCGCAGTCCAGTTCTGATGCGGACACGAAGAAAACAAGTTCACCCAGCAAACAGAACAAAAAAGAGCTGGCGGCAAGCGCACCCGGCTCAGGCAACACGGAAAATGCCCAAGGAGATAGCTAATGTCCGAGATGCAGATGGCACTAACAAACACGGCAGGCATCACGTCGGTGATGTCCTTCTGGGTTTTTGCTGCTTCTAACGGGTTCAAACAACGCAAAGACCTGATGGTCAAAATCGGCTCCGGGGCGATGGTTTTAGCGTTTGTGAGTCTGACAGCAGCCATCATTATTCGGGGCATCGATGCACAGCGTTTCCCCCTGGCTAATCTGTACGAGTCTCTGCTCTGGTTTGCCTGGGCAACAATGGGTTCTTACCTCGTACTTGCAAAAGCTTATGGAGTAAGGCAATTGGGATGGCTCGCCAGCTTGACGGCGCTGCTGATGTTTCTCTACGGTAGCTGGCTGCCGCAATCGCAGCACGACATCCAACCGCTGGTTCCAGCGCTTGTCAGCTATTGGCGCTGGATTCACGTTCCACCATTGATCGTCTCCTATGCCTTGTTTTTCCTTGGCGGACTTGCAGGTTTTATCCAGCTCTACATGGCTGGGCGCATCCAGAGCCTGATTACAGCAATAGTCACTGTTTGTTTGGCGTTGCTGGCAGTCGTGCTCGGCACTTTCACCACTGTTGATACAGCATGGCTTCAAATACTCTTTGCCGGAGCCAGTTTGGTTGGTTCGGTGATTAGTTTCAAACTATTACAGAGAGTTGATAAAAAAATCGGGGATGCAAAACTCGCCGAAGTCTACGATGACGTCAGCTATCGATGCATCGCGATCGGTATGCCGGCCCTCACTTTCGGGATTATTACAGGCGGTTTGTGGGCGAATCACGCGTGGGGCACCTACTGGTCCTGGGACCCGAAAGAGTCCATGGCCCTTGTTACCTGGCTGAGTTATGCGGCATACATCCATTTGAGAGTGCATCGCGAGTGCTCCGCTGAAAGGTTGGCGCTGGTTTCCATCGTCGGTCTACTTTTAACACTGATGACTTACCTGGGATTCAACTCCCTAGGACTGGGCGGGCTGCACAGTTACGGCAAGTTCAAGTAAAAACCCAGCCCCTGTTCAGATCTAGGGATAACCCACTTTTCAAGTAGTGGGTCGGAACATTTAAATAGAAGTACCGTCTCAAGCGTTGGTGGGACAAACAAATAGATATGTAACTGCCCCAAAGGGCGGGGCATTTGCATCCCCAAAATTCTGAGATCCGATTTCGGACCTCGTTGTATTACCGTACAGCGGCTAAAGCCGTCAGGAAAATGATTAGGAAGTACGCTCCATCTATCGATGAATACACTCTGGACGACCTAGTGCCGGGATACTCAGCAGCATTCAATACGGATGATGAAGTAGAGCTTGGTGCAGTCGGTGACGACTCAGACGACGACGCGTCTTCATACGCGCCGATCGGACGTCGCGCTGGTACGTCAGAGGACCCGGTTCAATTCTATCTGCGCTCAATCGGACGAATCAAACTGTTGACCGCCTCAGAGGAGATCGAACTGGCCAGACGCATTGCCGCCGGCGACATGCTGGCTAAAAAGCGCCTGGTACAAGCCAATCTTCGACTGGTTGTATCAGTAGCCAAAAAGTATCAAGGTCGCGGTCTTCCATTCCTTGATTTGATTCAAGAGGGCAACCTCGGTCTGATTCGCGCCGCTGAGAAGTTCGATGCGGAGCGAGGCTACAAGTTCTCTACCTATGCAACTTGGTGGATTCGTCAGGGCATCACTCGCGCCATCGCCGATAAATCACGCACTATTCGCGTGCCTGTCCACATGGTCGAGACAATCAACAACCTCAGAAAAGTAACTCGCAAGCTCTCTCAAGAAATGGGTCGCAGACCTAATCTCGAGGATCTAGCGAAGGGCATGGGTGTGTCTGTAGTGAAGATCAAAGAGATCCTTGCCGCTAACCGCTCACCACTGTCACTGGACACTCCATACGGAGAGGACGATGACAACTCACTTTCAGAGATTGTTGAGGACGAGAATTCTTCTCGCCCTGAGGATTCAACTGAGGCGAGCCTGATGTCTAGCGACATTCGTGGCGTATTGTCTATGCTCACTCCGCGTGAGCGCGAGGTTCTAATCCTACGATTCGGACTGAATGACGGTAAGCAACGCACTCTCGAGCAAGTTGGAAAACTTGTGGGTATCACCCGCGAGCGAACTCGACAAATTGAGCTGAAGGCTTTGAGAGCTCTTCGCCAAAGCAACATTACGCTTAGGCTGAAAGAGTATCTATAAGAAGATCATCTCGAAGCACAAAGAAGAACAATTGCTTGGACGGCGTCATTTCAAGACGCGCTAAAACAAACGAACCTTTTGAATCTGTTCCAAAACAATGGAATCAAACCAGGTCAGTTGAACTTAGACGCGAATCTCTTGAATGATGCCGTCCTTGACAAGAATCTCGCCGCCTTCCAAGCGCTGGAAGATGTTTTCTCCAACGCGAACTTCGACGGGATTTTCAACCGTAAACTGAGTTACTACACTGCCGACCGGCAATTCTGTCAGCGCCTGGCTTTGTCCTTGCATTTCCTCTTTATATTGGAGGAGGCGCATCTTTTCAGCCTCGATCTGCTGTCTTATTGTCTCGATTTGCACTCGTGCGTCGGCTGTAACAGCTCCGCCACTGCGCTTTTCGATATCAGCGATGGCACGTTTTCCTTTAAATTCCAATTGCTGCAATTCAGCATCGATTTGCTGAAGATTGCGCGCGATTTCCCCGCCGACTTGCCCTTTGAAGTTCTCCGTGACGATCGCTCTAACTGCAATCTGTCTCACGAGTTGAATGGTTTCAACCATCTAACGAACCTCCAAACCAAGCTGCCAGCGGACTACTAGTAATTGTGCGCGAATAGCACTGTTAGATTCTATCAGAACAGTTACCCGTGAATCGTCAAAGGCGTAGTCAAGCGCATCTACATCGTACAAAACAAATTCAGAACAGCGGAGATGTCAACACATCCATCCGATTCGACGAGCACGAGACTGATACCAAATATAATGCCAGCTTGTCTAAGAAAATTTGCTCAAAACCATTCAATCAAAACCTCAACAAATCGCCGACGCACAGCGGACATTCATCAATTTCACAACAAAAACAAATTTGGCTAAAGTTAGCTCATGTTGGTGAATGGTTTCTTATTAGGGTTAGCGCCCAAATGGCTTTAGTATTGAACTACAGACGCATGAGGGAAGCTGCGCTTGGTCACCAGCAAGCCGAAAACCACCTTTGAATTAGCCCGCGCATATCCAATCGGCGCCACGCTCAACGGCATTTACAGCGTGACTGGAATTATCTGCTCGACCGGCAGGTACAACCTCTATCGCGCCCGCGACCGCCGCACTAGTCGTTTGGTAACCATCAAAGAATTGACCCGCGCCAAGATTTCGAAAGAAGCGCAGGCTGACCTTTTCCAGTCGGAAATCCGAGCTCTCAACCGAGCCCGGCATCACAACCTTCCATTAATGCTGGATCATTTTTCCGACCGCGGGAATTTGTACATAGTTTTCGAACACGTTACAGGCATGTGCCTTGGCGAAATGCTCACCGCCGAAGGTCCATTGCCGGCGGAATTGGTCTATCCAATATTCCTTGAAGTTGCCGAAGCGCTTAATGCCGCGCACGAGGCCGGCGTTGTCCACAACGAAATCACCCCCTCATGCATCTTCCTGCTGGGAGACAACGAATCCTCACAGATTGCAAAACTCACCGACTTCGGTGGCGCCACAATCAAAGATGATGCGGTGCAGCGCCACGAGCCAAAGACTTTCAAACCGGAATATGCAAGTCCGGAAGCCTTAAACGGCGATGAAACAGATGAGCGTTCCGATATCTACAGTGTCGGCGTTGTTCTTTATATGACGCTCACAGGCAGATTGCCTTACGTCTGCGAAGACGTCGAGCAGCTAATTGCCAATCAGAAGAGTGGACTGCCGCGCCGCTTCAAAGAGTCCGCACCGGAATTGGATATTCCATTTCACGTCGAAGCAACAGTATTCAAATGTCTCGCCAAAGAGAAGGAAGATCGCTTCCAAAATGCTCAGGATTTAGCCAAATGGATGCGCTCATGGAGACATGCTTCTCAACAAGTTGAGCCAGAACCGGAAAGACCGGTCGCAAAAGTCAAAAAGACATACAGCCTTGATGAGCTCAATGCAATTGGAACTCCGAAGGTATCTGATTTCGCGCCTGTGGTTGTTCCTGTTGCTGAAGTCGTGCAAGCGGCTGCAAAATCTTCGCCAATCATCACCCCCGTTTCCTCGATAACTCCTGCTGATGCCGCAAAAGCAAAAGCATTGGCGAAAGAAGGCGACACAAAAGCAAAAGCCGAAGCACGCGCCCGCGCAAAAGCAGAAGCACGTCACAAAGCAGACGTTGCTGCCATGCAAAAGGAAGCAGCGAAGATTCAGACTCTTGGCTCCAAGAAGTTTGAAGTTCCTCTCTATCTAACTGCCGCAGTAATGGCAGGCGTCATCGGCTTTGTCGCAACGGTAAATGTTCGCCATGCAATGAATGCCAAAGATGCCGAACGTGAGGCATTGGAACTGCAGCAAAGAATGCCTGAAATTTCGAAGCGATTGCTAGCGGCAAAAGATGACTCGCCTGTCGAAGAGTCGCAAACAAAACAAAGTAACACTGCACTTGCGCAAAATAATGCAGCACAAATAGATTCACAGCAATCGAGCGCTCAAGATCTGTCGAATTTCACGACAATTGCAACTGACGCGACGAATGCAAACCATCCTGCTGATCTTACTGATCAAGGTTCTCAAAAATCTGGTGGAAACCAATCAGGCGCCGACAATCAGTCAGGTGAAGTGAAAGACTCTGGCGCCGTAAACCAAGAAGCGCCGGAAGTTCCGGTAAAACCAGGCGAGCCAGTCAATTTCGAAGGCGAACCCCCATACAAACGCAAACAACAGATATCGGACGCGTCGGTCGTTCGTGCTACTCGCGAGCCGCATACTTCCGGCGCCAGAGCAAACGAGCTCAGAAGTCAAATTCGTTCGGAAAACAGCGATGTGCCGCGCCGCCGCGCATATCAGACTTCTTACACATATTAGATTCAAAACGTAGCGGCGCATTGTATGCGCCTGGACGGAGCGCCGCCATCCTGGCTGTTTCAACTGCCGGCTGGAAGCCGACGCTCCGGCCAAACTTCAATTAGTTAGCCACTCGATCAAGATTGTCGGGCGAGTGCTTTCCACTATTTGGCGCCAGTTCGAAAAACGTCACTTCGCTTCTATGATGCTTCTTTATATGATGTGGCGCTGCGACCATTGCAGGTTTGTCGGCAGTTTTGCGAGCGGATATTTCAGCAGATTTCCCTGTCGCCTTTTCCGTCGCCTTTGGTGCAGCAGCATCAGAATCACTAGTCGCAGCGTTTGTTGTTTCGCCTTTCAAAACTTCAACAGGAATAGGAGGCTCAGTTCTCTCGGCGGCGGCGGGTTGTTTCTCTGTCTTTGGTAAGCTTTTCTCTTCCGCAACTGGCAGTTCCACTTTCTCCCTGGGCTGCGATTTATCCTTCGAGTCGGTGACTTCGGTGACGTCCGACTTTAAGCGAGAATAAACCCCTATAGACTGCTTGGTGCGCTTATGACCTTCTTCCGCTGGAGCCTGAGCCGTTTGATCTTTCGGCTGACTCAAATAGACGAGAAACCCGATAACGCCAAGCAGGACAACAATACCCAAGACCATTGCCGCTTTGCTTTTAGAGAACGAACTTCTTTTGTCTGTTTTTTCTATTTCTTGCATGGTATTCAATCGCACAACAGTCACAGCACAGGAAATTATAGACAAGCAGCGCGCTGATTTCGAATTTCAGGCGAATTTTGAGACATTTGAAAAGGTCAATGTTTCTTGACGGTGGATGCAGGAGCATTTGGAGCCGAAGCGGCGGGCACCGTATCTGGTGCCAGTGCTGGGTTACGTCCTTTCAACACAAAGAAGACTGCAAGCGCACAAATGACGACTACAACAACCAAAACGATAATGCCTTTCATGGTTGAACTGCTTCCGGTTTTTGCCTTCTTCACCTCTACTTTCCTCGGAGGTGGTGGAGGTGGAGGTGGGGCAATCTTTCGTTGGGGACCGGTGGAAGCTCGAACGTCGTTCTTGCGAGGATCCGGCAATGCTGTTTGTAATGCCGATTTCAAATCCGCCACTGACTGAAAGCGGTTCTCCGGGGCTTTCTCAAGACACTTGAACATAACAATTTCAAGCATGTCGGGCAAGTTGAGATCAGCTTTCGTGATCTTCAAAGGGGGCGGAGGCTCATTCAGTTGCTTAGTTACGGTTTCCATAAATCCGCTGCCGCGAAACGGAACTTTGCCAGTGACCATTTGATACATTACGATGCCGAAAGAATAAATATCAGTGCGTACATCCGACTCTGCGCCATTGCATTGCTCAGGGCTCATATAGAATGAACTTCCCCAAAGTTCTCCAGCGCGCGTCAATCGTTCGCTGCCCTCGCCCATCTTCGCAAGACCAAAGTCGACAATCTTCACGACCTCCTGCCCGCGATGATCTGTTTCAATCATGATGTTGCCTGGCTTCAGATCACGGTGAATAATGTCGCGCTTATGGGCATGATTGAGAGCATCGCAGATCTGCAAGATGAGTGGCGCGGCGCGCTCTATCGGCATAGCACCTGATTTATCAAGGACGTCCTGCAACGTAGAGCCGGAGAGAAAGTCCATCGCCAGATAAAGGTGACCATCAGGTGTTGTGCCTGAGTCAAAAACAGTGACAATGTTTGGGTGATTGAGCTTTCCGAGCAGTGAAACTTCGCGTACAAAACGCTGTTTGAAGATTGGGTCGGACGACAAGCCCATCTTTAACATCTTCAACGCAACGACGCGATTCATCGCTGTCTGCATCGCCTTATAAACAACGCTCATCCCGCCTTGCCCGACGTTTTCCAAAACATCGTATTTGTTATCGATTTGAGTCCCGATAAAGGGATCGACACCCTCAAAATTTTCGAGGTTGGCGTTGAGCAAAGGCATATTCCCCACCGGCACTTGTCCGGTAGGGACGAAAACGGTATCCCGTTCGGAATCGTCCGTCAAATTTCAGAACCTGAGAGGCAGCAGGGTATGTCCCAGATGTTCCCTGAAACGCCAATCGGTAACCATGCCGCAAATGCCGTAAAAACGGCTGTGATGCATGATAGGACGCGGATACGTCCTTTTGAAAATTCGAAATCAAAGATTCAATCGCGGGAATTAATAACGTTCTGCGATTGATTTTGCTTGTGTGAAGAGCAGCAGATAATCTCTACCGCCAGCCTTGGAATCGGTTCCACTCATATTGAAACCACCGAACGGATGAACACCGACGAGCGCGCCTGTGCACTTTCTGTTGATGTACAAGTTGCCGACATGGAAGTCGTGGCGAGCTTGTTCGAGGTTGCGGCGGTTTTTGGAGTAGACGGCACCGGTCAAACCAAATTCGGTGTTGTTGGCGATTTCCAATCCGTGCCTCCAGCCGTCTGCCTTGATGAGCGCGAGTACGGGTCCGAAGATTTCTTCTTGCGCAATGCGCGCAGTCGGGCTGACATCAGCAATCACGGTCGGCTCGATGAAGAAGCCTTCTTCTTTGTTCTTGATTGCGTTGCCGCCGCAAAGCAGTTTGCCTTCTTTCTTGCCGATTTCGATGTATTCAAGCACGCTCTTGTACTGAGACTTGGATGCGACAGGTCCCATATAGTGCTTGCGATCCTCAGGGTTGCCGATTGCGAGCTTGTCGACACGCTCTTTGATTTTCTTGACCAGCTCGTCGTACACATCTTTGTGGATGATTGCGCGTGAGCAGGCAGAGCACTTCTGTCCGCCAAATCCGAATGCGCTGGCGACGACGCCGTCTGCAGCTTCATCGAGGTCGGCGCAGTTGTCGACGATGATGGAGTCCTTGCCGCCCATTTCTGCAACAACACGCTTGATCCACATTTGTCCGGGCTGGGGCTTAGCTGCCAACTCGTTGATGCGCAGACCAACTTCTTTCGAACCGGTGAATGCGATGTAGCGAGTCTTCGGGTGCTCAACGAGGAAGTCGCCGATTGTAGAACCAGCGCCCGGAAGGAAGTTTAGAACGCCCGGGGGAAGTCCGCACTCTTCCATCAATTCGAAGAACTTCCAAGCGATGCCTGGTGTTTCGCTCGACGGTTTCAAAATGACTGTGTTGCCGCAAACAATCGATGCGGTGGTCATGCCGACAAGAATTGCCAGCGGGAAATTCCATGGTGGAATAACAATGCCGACGCCCAGTGGAATGTAATGCAATTCGTTTTCTTCGCCGGGGTTTTTCGTCAGCGGCTGAGGCTCGCTGAGGCGAATCATTTCGCGACCATAGAATTCCATGAAGTCAATCGCTTCGGCGGTATCAGCATCTGCTTCCGCCCAGCTCTTGCCGATTTCCATGACCATGAATGCAGAGAACTCATGTTTGCGGCGGCGCATAATCGCAGCGGCGCGGAAAAGGAAACGTGCGCGCTCTGGTCCCGGCACGCGCTTCCAACTCTCGAATGCTTCGCAGGCAACTTTCATGGCGCGTTCAGCTTGCTGTTGCGTGGCTTTCGCGTAGCGACCGACAACTTGTTTTGGATGAGACGGATTGGTAGAAACCAACCAATCATCGCCCTCAACCGGCAAGCGCTCACCGCCGACGACGAGCGGATGATCTTTACCTAACGTCTTTTTGACCACATCAAGTGCATGTGTGAAAGCCTTTTGATTGTCGGCGTTGGAAAAATCCGTGAATGGCTCGTTGCGATACTCGGTAAGCATTGGAAACTCCTGGCTGCATCCTGTAAAACCAGACAAAAGAATGTTTGATCTGGACGCACCATATTAAGGTGCCAAATCGCAAAATCCTTCCGTTTTCAGCTTAGTTTTAAGATGGATAAAAACAGATGAGAGCCGCGAAAGATATAGAGTTTATACAGACTCGAAATACGACAGAACCTGGCAGCGATGCGGCTTTCCTGCTATTCTTTATGCTGTTGAAACCGGCGCAAATCGCCGAATAATGAGAGAGGTAGCAGGATGCAACAATACCTTGACTTGATCAGAACTGTCCTCGAGGAAGGCGAAAAGCGCGAGGATAGGACAGGCACGGGCACTATCTCTCTGTTCGGCACACAGACAAAATACGACCTGCGCAAGGGCTTTCCGCTATTGACGACCAAGAAAGTCAATTTCGCGGCCGTTGTCAGAGAGCTGCTGTGGTTTCTCAAGGGTTCGACAAATATCAATGAAGACCTCCACGAGCACACCAATATTTGGGATGCTTGGGCGAATCCCGATGGTGAACTCGGTCCTATTTACGGTTATCAATGGCGAAAGTGGCCGGCATACGACCTCGACGAAAAGACCGGACTTTACAAGATGCGGCATGTCGACCAAATTCAAAATGCGATTGATCTGATAAAGAACAATCCTGACTCGCGCCGCATTATCGTCACAGCATGGAATGTCGCCGACATTCCCAAAATGGCGCTTCCGCCTTGTCACATGATGTTCCAGTTCTATGTAATAAACGGCAGACTGGATTGCCAACTCTATCAACGCTCTGCCGACCTTGCGGTGGGCGTTCCATTCAACATTGCCAGCTATTCACTGCTGATGATAATGATGGCGCAAGAGTGCGGACTGACCCCAGGCATTTTCACCCACACTATTGGCGACGCGCACATTTATCAAAATCATTTGGAAGGTCTGCAAAAGCAACTGCAAAGACAGCCTGGGCAATTGCCTGAGGTTGAGATTCCTGTAAAACCGGTGCTCGAAGTCAAGTTTGAAGATTTCGTTCTGAAAAATTACGATCACCAGGGCTTTATCAAATTCCCTGTTGCCGTATAAGCCGGCCGGAGCGCCGGCTTCCAGCCGACATAGTCTTTCCTGAAAGTAATTCTGTCGGGATGAAATAGTTTCTCAGGAGCATTCAGTGGCAGAAAAACTCGAAATAGTTGTTGCGGCCGATCTCGATAATGGAATTGGTAAAGATAATTCACTGCCGTGGCGCATCCCTGGCGACATGAAGTTTTTCCAGTCGCTCACGACGGGTACGACGGGCGAGCACAAAAACGCGATTATTGTCGGGCGCAAAACCTGGGAGTCAATTCCGGAAAAACGCCGCCCGCTAAAAGATCGATTGAATATCATCCTTACAAAACAGACTGAAATCGACGTACCTGATGGTGTTTTAGTCTGCAACAGTTTGGAATCTGCGCTTGAGAAACTTGAGAGCATCCCGCACGAACACTGCTATATCATAGGCGGCGCACAGATTTACAAAGAAGCATTACAGCACCCGATGCTCACCACAATTCATTTGACGCGCATTCTGCAAGAGTTTGACTGCGATGCGCATTTTCCCGCTATAGACGACCGCTTCGCGCTTGCTGCCGTATCGGATACCATGGAAGAGAACGACATCGAATACCGCTTTCAGCGATACGAGAAGAAGTCGGCTTTGTAGGCTTTCGAACAGGAATCCCATGATCGGTCGCGCTTTTGTCTTTATCAATTTCAAACAAGCAGCTCATCTAGGACACATCGGCTGGGGCTTAAAGCTCGATGGATACGACCGCTACCTATTTGGCTCTACTGATCATTTGATCCACCACGATATGCACGATTTTATGGCTTGGATGCGATACGCAAGTGTTCCAGTTGGCGCCGATGTAGACTACTGGTGCCAGGAAGGAACGCTGGCTTCGATGATGGACATCATGAAGTCTGGACACCATATACGATACCATCACTTCAAAGCCTTCCCAGTTCAAAATCCTAAACCGAAAGAGGCGATACAAGCGGCGGCAGCTAGTGGTGCAGGTGGATGGAATTTGCTAAAAAACAATTGCGTTCATCAAACATTTAGTGTGCTGCACACATATGGAGCCGATTTGCCGGAACCACCACCTCTGATTCGGGGAATAGGATTGATTCCGCGCGTTTGGTTCGGCAACATCAAAGGCGAACTCGGCGAACTCCGCCCACCTAGCACTCCGGGGCTTTAGGAATTGTTCGCCATCAGCTTATTGCGCTTCAGGTGTTCAATAGATTGAACAATCGCGACCAGCAATAGGGCGGAAATAGCAGCAGTACGCAAGGCGCCTTCCGAACTTTCCGATAACCATATCAATGTTAACGCTTGAAAAAACAACGGTATGCATTGCATCACAAGGTTTTGATCTTCGGCACACAACTTTGAATTACCGTGCATAGAACAGAAGATTTGGAACGCCGAATCTTTTTGCCTGTGCCCGTGATAATCGACATCAATATTTGGCGTGAAAAAATCAAACAAAAATTGCCCAAGAAACCCAAGGAGGGCGCCAATCAAAGCAATCTTTAGGTATTTCCAGCGCAAGGTTTAGTTTCTCTCTCGAACGCGGGAATGATAAGACCATAGTTCCATAGTAACTTACTCACAGTCACTCGAAACGTTTGATACGAGGCAAAGCATGAAACAGCCATCGAGAATCAATGCAATGACTTTCCTAGGAACACTCCTAGCAATTTCAAATATGCTGGCTTTTGTTACACCGGCTCGCGCCAACGAAGCAGCGAAAGACGCTGCAGCTGACGTCGCTTCAAAAACTAAAACGCCAAAGGGCTGGATGTATTGCGCTGAACATGAGAGCGACTACGAGACATTCATTGATACAAGCGAAAAGCATAGCGGTAAGTCTTGCGCGACTCTGAGATCTATCGTCAAAAAGCCAAGACCATTCGGCAATTTGATGCAATACATTGACGCTAAGAACTACGTGGGAAAGCGAGTAAAGCTGTCCGCATGGGTCAAATCAAAAATTGAATCCGGAACCTGTCAACTATGGATACGCATCGACGGTGAGTGGGAATCTGACACGAAAACTGGGGCTTTCGATAACATGGACGATAGACCCATCAATGGAATTACGGATTGGAAGAAGTATGATTTGGTTGTTCAGCTGCCGGCAAAGTCCACAGGCATAGCGTTCGGAATGATGTTAATTGGAAAAGGACAGGTGTGGGTTGACGATGTGAGTCTTGAAGAAGTCGGTAAGGACGTTCCTCTCACCGGCAAGTACGCACATGGCACCGGATATTCAGCCACGCCAATGAATCTGAACTTCGAAGAATAGAAGAAAATCTATCTAGCTTTACGGAATTCTTCCATCCAGCGCCGCTGGTCTTGAGTTGTGACGGGCGCAAGCACGGTCACATCGTCATCCGGGCGACCATCAATTGGTCCGCGCGTAACTAATGCGCGGAGTTTGCCGGTGGTGTCGAACATCGGCGCGCCAGAACTTCCCTTCTTCGTGTGCGCTTCGGTATAAATTTCCTTCGTACTTCCCTTCGCATCAGCCGTGTATGGCGCACTGTCCTTAACGCCTTCAACGCGCGCCATCGACAAATGCTTCGAATTCGAATTGCCCGGATAGCTGACTATCGCGGCTTTTCCAGAGTTCATAACTGATTCGCCAGCTACAACAGGATGACAAAGTTCATCAGTCTTAGCGCCGGTCTTCACAGCAATCACCGCGCGATCGCTGAGCGGGTCCATGATTTTCACATCGTATTTGTAGAAATTACCGTCGTTCATTTCTACCGCGCTGGCAACTATTTGGCGCTTTGAAGTACTTTCGACAACGTGGCGCGCTGTTGCCATCACACACTGGTCACCGACTTTCCCGATAGCTACACCAGTACCTTGAGTGATGCCGTCTTCAGTTCCTTTTTTCGCGTGCAAGACAATCCGCGCAGTAGATTCAGAACCGGTAGCCCAGAGATTGGGAACATTCAACACTCCAGAGTCCTGCGCCACTCTCTTCAGATCTTGATAGTCACATCCGCTTGTCGCCTTCCCTGGCTTCATCACAGGTACTTCACCCGCAGAGGGCTGGCGTGCGCATTGTGCTTGTTTCACATCCGTAATTGCAGAAGCACGCAACGCATCTGCTTCATCGAACAAGCGTGCTGATGCATGATGTTCCGTGGATGAGCGCAAGGTCTCGGAACCAGTTTTCGCATCTTGCTGTCTAATAGTGGATGATTCACTCACAGGCTTTTACCTGAAAATCGAGCCCTAAGATCCCAAAAGCAAATTGCTCGAAATCTGTAGTTGCTGAAAAGAATGGGAAAAAAGGAGGAGAGGTTGGCTTAGTAAGAAGGCTCGGTGGTGGTGAACCTACACTGGCACGGTAACAATGAAGTTGGGCAAATTTGGTCTATAAAGATGAAACGCCCTGGTGAGCGCTAGAATTTAGAACATGAAGCGGCAAAAACATTTTTTTGGAATCCCAGTTTGGCACCCGGGCTCGGCAACGAGAAGAAACACGCTGATAATTTTGGCGCTTGTTCTGGGAGTTTTTAGCCCAGTGCTTGCATCAAAACCCGTCACCACCCAAATTGCTAAAACTTCCGCGGCTAAAGAAGTTCAGGCAAAACCCGCCGGCAAATCCACTGATAACAAAACGGGTGCCGGAAAAGCGAGTGCAGACAAAACATCTGCAGGTAAAGCGGGCGAGGGAAAACCAAAGTCAGCGAAACCATCGCCCGACAAGATCGCCAGAGGCAAATTTTTATTCAATAAGCTGACCTGTTCGGGATGCCACCCCAATGGCGAAAATTCGCTACACCCATACCGCCCGCTCAAAGGTCCCGGCTTTCTCGCTCGCTATAAAGAAGATGGGCAAATAGAACAGTTAATCCGGACGGGCGTTCTAAAAGCAGGTATGCCATCCTTTAGTAAGGCTCGAGTCGACGACAATGACATGACAGACTTAATTGCGTACATTCGAAGCTTGACCCCAGCATCAGCGAAGAATGAATTGAAGAAGTAAATTCCGGTCTGATAAGCAAAGCAATCGATGAAATGGTTACGTGACAAGATTGAGCCCGAGTTTACTGCCGAACTCGTGCTGCGCGCGTACACCGCTGGAATTTTTCCGATGGGTCACGATGATGGCATTATTCGTTGGTACTCGCCTGATCCGCGTTGCATTATTCCGCTGGACGATTTTCACGCGTCCAAGCGTTTGATGCGAACGGTTCGCAGCGGTAAATTCGAAATGAGAGTGAATCATGACTTTGAAGGCATCATGCGATTGTGTGCTGAACGCGATAGCACGTGGATTACTGAAGACATTTTGCGCGTCTATTGCGAACTGCATGAGCACGGTTTTGCGCATTCGGTCGAAGCATATTTTGAGGGCGAAATTGCAGGCGGTTTATATGGCGTAAGTATTGGCGGTGCGTTTATGGGCGAGTCGATGTTTCACCGCGTCACTGACGCTTCGAAAGTCAGTCTCGTTTATCTAGTAGAACGCATGAAGGAGCGAGGTTTTGTGCTACTCGATTCCCAGTACGTGACGGATCACTTGAGCACATTCAATGCGTTACAGATTTCGCGTAAAGAATATTTGGAGCGACTTAAACATGCGCTCACATTGAAGTGTGTGTTTGACTAGTCAAAGCAGGCTACGGTGGAGCGGGTAAGTCTCTAGAAAATTTTTCAAGGGCGCATGCAATGCGACCCACGATAGAACCACTATGGGTTTCCGAACACTAGCGTTTTCAACACGACAGGAACCGTGCGCGCGATTCCGTTCGAATCCAAACTCACCGGTTTACCAATATCAATAAAATCGCCATCAGTGGTTGTAATACCGTCTAAAACAATCAATGGACAAGAGTCGACAGCGTTTTTTTTGTCGCCGGAATTTGGCTCGGCTTCTGGCCTAAGAATCTCCTGACTCGAAAGCCGGAAAAGCTGCCCCAGAGCCATTCCCAAGTCTTCCTGCAAGACTAGAACAAAAGGACGCAATCTAGCAATTTTAATTGCTGCAGCTGCCAACCCGTGAGCGATTTGCTTCAGCGAATTGTAATCGAGAGATTTTTCGAGCGAGGGTAACTCGAATGCAATTGTGTTAACTCGCATTTCAGGATCAATGCGCTCGATTGCTGATTTTATTCTGTCCACGATTTCGTCTTCATCCGATAATTGACTTTTGTCTTCAAACGGTCTCAGCAAGGGGACATTGCGCAACGGCAGATGCTCGATATCAAAATCGATCGTTGATCCACTCACTTGCATCGAATACATTCCGGCGCCGGTTACTGTCGCGCGAATCGGCTGCTGAGGAATTTTGAAATTCAATTTGGCGGTTTTCAAGTTTGAAAGCAATGCGTCAGCTATCAGACCACCCATGTCACAGAATTGGAAACGATTCAGTTTTTCATCCAGAAGAAACTCTGCAATGCCGCCACAGAGCCATATTTCATCAGGCGAAGACCAGTCAGGTTCGAACGTAGTGAGAGGAAGATTTTTCAACTTCGTGTCGTCGCCTTTCTGATTTATGAAATCGACCACATCTGATGCAATCAAATTTGCAATTCGAGTCAGCTGCTCGCATTTCAACTTTTCGCCAATTTTGAAACCAGCAGGCAGATAGAAAAATCCACTCTCGTTGATAGCACTTACTTCAAATTCTTCGGAATCCGCGCTCTGTCCATGTTTGAACTGAAAACATCTACCACCAATTCCAAGACAGTGAGTAGAAATCAACGCGCCATTTTTATAGAGCGCCAAATTCATCGTTCCACCACCGATGTCGATGTTCAAAATTGTCGAGCAATTTTGCGCTGACGCTGCAACTGCACCTGATCCGCGAGCGGAAAGAACAGCTTCGAGATGTGGACCAGCGCTGACAGCAACGAGATCACCGGACAGCAGGCAAAGTTGCTCAACAACCTCACGGGCGTTGCGTTTCAGCGCTGTCTCACCAGTCACTATCGCCGCTCCGACTTTTATGTCTTCGCGTTTTATTTCAGCACGTTCATACTCGGCTTCGATTAGTTTGAAAACCGATTGAGCATCGATTACGCCGTCTGAGGTAAGCGGAGTCAAATGAATGGGACTTTGAAATATGATCTCGCGGCTTTCGATTTTTGGAAGCGGCGATTGGTTTACAAGCGCAGCATTGACCACAGTCAATCGCGTAAACGTAAGGTGGGTGGAGGTTGTACCCACATCGATTCCAACACTGAGAAAAGTCGTCATGGTTGAATCGACTCAGCTCAACTTCTGAAGTTCTACGCCAGATACTTTTCTTTCCAAGATAGTTTTGACCAATCGGACAATGTAAGCGCCAGCTTCGACAGCGGGAGTTCCGCGCTCGTGAATGTTGGAAACAACAGTTCGATCAGAGCTGATTGTTTGCGGCGATGGATTGTACGTAATGTAGGCAGAGAGCCCTTCTGCGGAAGATAATCCGGGGCGCTCGCCAATGAGGTTGATGACCACTCGTGACGTGAGGGCGAATGCAATTTGATCGCCCACAGCGACACGTCCATAGCGAACTATAACGGGAAGTCCGCAGGAAATATTGTTCATCTTCAGACCATCGACTATCATCGGCAAAAGATTGGCTGCGTTTTTTTCCACAGCTTTTGCTGAAAGCCCGTCGCTGATCACGATTTGAACATCATTGCCGCTTGAGCATTGCGTCCTCAGTTGTGCGAGTGTTTTTTCCTCGACAACTTTTCCGCGTGGGGGGTATTGGATGAACTCGTCTTTAGAAGCGACCGATGACTGAACGATCGGATAACCATTGGCGACAGCAAATTTTTGAATGAAGTCCGTATCCAACTCACTGGAGATGGCGTCACGAGCGAGCGCGTGATCGACGCGAAACTTAAGCCAGGCAGATGTTATAGGGCGAGTGCCTGCGCGCCCGACGGCAACGCGAGCCGGAGTCTTCGACGAAAAATCCGCCGCATCGTGATTACTGGCTTTTGAGTCCGCGCTCATGGAAACAAACCGAAAACTTATGAGAATCGGGACCGAATACGATACACTATTGAGCTTCCTCTGTATGCGTTTGTAGAGAAATCAGCGCATGAGTCTGTCCATTCAAGCGGGCGGCAAGAAATTCCACTTTGCCGATTTGAAAGACTTGCTGGCAAAAGCCAACGAGGAAAAATCTGGCGACCAATTGGCAGGCATTGCTGCGGCGAGCGAGCTGGAAAGAGTTGCTGCAAAAGAACTTCTAGCCCAAGTCACGCTCGAACAATTGCGACAAGAGCCCGTTATGCCTTACGAGCGTGATGAAGTAACACGCATTATCGACGATAATCTCGACAAGGTTCAATTCGAAAAAATCAAATCGTGGACTGTCGGCGAGCTAAGGGAATTTTTGCTTAGTGAAGACGAGGAAACTCTTAGTGAGAGAAAAATCGGCAATGCCTTGACGGGCGAGATGGCGGCCGCTGTAACCAAGTTGATGTCCAGTATGGACCTGGTTTTGGCGGCATCGAAGCTGCGAGTTATTGCAAGAGCCAAAACGACTCTCGGGTTGAAAGGCCGACTGGCGATTCGATTACAACCTAATCATCCATCTGATTCGCTCGATGGAATTTTGGCATCGATTTACGAAGGTTTGTCATACGGTGTTGGTGACGCGGTCATAGGAATAAATCCTGCGTATGACACACCAGACACAGTTGCTCGGCTCCTGGAGGCGACAAATTCTTTGATCGAGGAATTATCCCTTCCGACTCAAAACTGCATCCTCAGTCACCTTACAACGCAGTTAAAAGCGATTGAAAGAGGTGCGCCTGCCGGACTAATTTTTCAGAGCATTGCTGGTTGCGAAAAAGGCAATAAGGCATTCGGCATCGACAACGACATGTTGAAAGAAGGCACGGCACTCGGCTCAAAATTGGCTCGGGTAGCCGGTGGACAGTACATGTATTTTGAAACAGGACAAGGCTCCGAACTTTCTTCGCATACGCACGAGGGTGCGGATCAAGTTACGCTTGAAGCACGTTGTTATGCACTGGCAAGACAATTCAATCCATTTCTCGTCAACGATGTGGTTGGCTTTATCGGACCTGAATATTTGAAAGACGGCAGGCAAATGATACGGGCTGGGCTTGAAGACCACTTCATGGGCAAGCTTTTGGGGGTTCCTATGGGAATCGATGCTTGCTACACGAATCACATGAATGCAGATCAAAACGATCTAGAAAATCTTTCCATGCTGCTTATACTTGCCGGCGTGAATTATTTTATGGGTGTGCCGATGGGTGACGATGTGATGCTCTCGTATCAGTCAACCAGTTTTCATGACGCAGCATCTCTCAGAGCGCTGATGAATTTGAGACCGGCGCCGGAATTCGAGTCCTGGCTTGAGGAAAGGGACTTGATGAAGAATGGAAAGTTGACCGACAAAGCGGGCAATCCAAACTTGATTATGTCGATGCGGTTGGCAAACGCTCGCTAAACAACAATTCGCAAAGTTCAATTTGAGTAAATACGACTAAAAAATCGAAGAGGGCACCTGATCAGGGGCACCCTCTTAGATCTGCGTTGCGTTTGAACGGTTTATTTACCGTCCGTCTTCAAAACTTGTCCATGAACTTTGCCTTGACCCGAAGACAGAATGCTGGCGTCGGTTTCGGGCTCGCCGGTGAAGTCTTGTTTGAACTCGGCGAGGAATTCATCGCCAGGTTTTACAACTGCTTCAACACCTTTGATGATCGAATCAGCAATCAAAAATCCGCCGGGCAAACCTGAGATTACTCCCATGCCAAACCCTTTCAATCTTCTGTGACGAACGTTTTTGCCAACTGGATGCAAGAATGCAAACGATGGGTTGATTGCGCCGACTACCCCGTAAGCCAGTGGTACTGCGCCGAAACTGAAGACACCGGTTGCCGATGCGGCTCCGCGGATAGCCAGGTGAGCGGCCTGGTGTTTCAACTGAGTTGAAAGTGGAGATACAACTTCGCCGTTGTGATTTACGCCGAGTACTCTTCCTTCGTTGACGTTTTTCACGATGCGTGCCTGACGAGCAGGTGCAGCTGAAAGTGGAAGGTGTTCTCCACTATCAGTTACGATTTCGTAGAAATTGAGCCCTAGCGCTCCGTTGGCTCTCATCCATCTCTTGCTTGAGAGTTCGGCTGTGAGCATTCTACGGGCTGGTGCAGCTGTGCTTACTTTTCCGTGAACAATGCTGCCTGCTTTGGCAATTAGTTTTCCGTGTATGACCAGGTCGTTTTTCAGACGAGCTTCAACCGGATCATTTACTTTGGCAGTGTGGCTATTCAAAGTCGAAAGAACGGCAACTCGAAAACGTGAACCGGCCGAGATTCTAGAGTTTCCATTCTCGTCAACGATTTCATTGCAATAGGATTCTTCTTTGAGAATCTCTTTTTCATTTTCAAGATCATTATCAACGACAATGATTTGAGTGTCACCGGATTCTGCAGTATCGCAAGGCAGAGTTGCCATTGCGAGAATTCTAGGTGACGACGGTCCTTCTACTTTCTTTTGAACAGTAGGATGACTGACTCTCAGGGTCGGTCCTGGCATTGGTGCATGCTTGGGAGCAGCGCTCGAGAGAGGAGCTACTTTAGATACGGGAGCAACTTGATCCCAACCTTGCGGAGCGTCGACTGCAAATGTCGGCGTCTTCACCTTTTCTGTCGGACCGGCAACATCATCATTAGTGATTGGGCCGTCGATTGTGATCGACAAATTGTTTCCGGGTCCCAGATTCATAGACGTCGGCTCCATAGCCATTACTGGCACTGAAGATGCAACGAATGTCTGTACAAAAAGGCACGAAAGAAGTGCCCGTGTTAAACGGGTCGACATGGAAGCCTCCTAAGCAACGAAGGTCTGCTGTGTGCGGTGAATACCGCCCACAAACATTGGTATAAACATCAAACGCAATTCGCTGTTTGTTTTATGCACCCGAATCAAATATCCAAAACGCTTGGCAAGCTATTTTTCACCACTTGACTAGTGGCTTTTATACGAGTATTCGAGTGAACAAGAGTTTAGTTTTCGCCACCATATACAGTGGCATTAAAATCATCAACAGCCTGCGCTAGAATCCGCTGTCTTGCGGTTTTCCTTGCTGTATCGCAGGTGTTTGCGAACCGCCGGTTCCTCTTCTTCCACGAGGTTGAGGAGTCGGCGGAGGAGTTTCTTCGACTTGTTGTTGCTGAGGCGGTGGGGCTGAGCCATCCGAAACAATTTCCGCACTCAAAATTCCATCGCCTGGGCGAATTGAAAAAACAGTATTCATACCTTGAACAACGCCGCCGAAAATCGCGTAATTGCCATCCAGGAAACGTGTCTGCTGTTTTGTTATGTAGAATTGGCAGCTTGCAGAATTTCGATCTTGCGTGCGCGCCATTGCAACTACACCAGGGCCGCTATGCGATAAGTTGCGATTGATTTCGAGCCGCAATCTGCGCACCTGTCCTGATTCAGGGTGTACGAAGACGCCATTGGGATTACCATTCGGACCGCCGCCTTGAATACACCAACTTTCCACACGGTGAAAAGCAGAACCGCTATAAAATCCTCGCTGCACCAGATCAAGAAAAGCGCCGCCGGTATTCGGAACCATACCTACGAATACACGGATGTAAATCGGCCCTTTGGTCGTGTTCAAACAAACAACAGGGTCACTTGCAAAAGCCGGCATGGTCGTCTGGAAAAAAGAAAGAGTTACGAGCGCCGTCGATAGCATTGTCAACGGGAGTGCGCGCCGCATAAAACTGGCAAACGGTAACTGGGCCATGCTTTTCATGTTATGTCAGGACCTTTTATACGACATTCCATATATATAGTACAGTGCAAGTGAAATCGGCACCTCGCCGGCCGTTCTTACACTGTTTGTTATTCCCTACAAAAATGAGTGACTGCGAATGCGAGGTATAAGTTCTGTAGAATCCAATGCATTTGCAAAATACGGCAGCCCCTTCCTAGTGAGTTTCAAACCTAATGGCTTTATACGCTGATCTTCATCGACATCTCGGCGGCGCACTTCACCCGAGAATCATCTACAAATTCCTGCAATTGCATGATCATGCAGTATTGAGTTACTTTCCTGACTATGACGGCTTCTACACTTGGTTTACGCGCCAGTGCAAAACATTAGAAGAGTTTGTCAAAATCCACACACTGGTTGAAGAATTACAGAGTGCAAAGCACCTTCCGTATTTCTGCAAACGACTTTGCAGAGGCGCATACACTTTCGAAAATCTTCAATATCTCGAACTTCGATACAATCCTTACTTTCGAACCGATCACACTCAACCTCCCGAACGCAGAATTGAGTTGATGCAGGAGATTATAGAAATCATCTCTGCCAACGTAAGACCGGCTGAGTATCCCATTACCGTGAAGCAGATCCTCTGTCTCGATAGACGACTTCCGCAACATCTCAATGAAGCGATTCTCAATGTTGCAAAAGAGAATCTGGGTCCTGTGGTTGGAATTGATCTCGCCGGTCCGGAAATCGATCCGGAAAAATATGAGGTTTGGGTAAACCTCCTTCGCAAGGCCAGATCGTTTGGTCTTAAAACAACCTGCCACCTCGGCGAGACAAGCGCCGAGAATGTCCACCCAGATTACTTTTCAGTCCTCGATAGGATTGGTCATGGCATTCACATTCCAATTTCGCGTCCTGATCTGTTGAAGGAAGTTGCAAAACGTCAGATCACTCTGGAAGTTTGTCCGACAAGCTACTTACAGACCGGTTCAATCAAGGATCTGAGCGAATTGAAAGTTGTGTTTGAGCGGTGTAAAGAATATGGAGTTGCGATTGCGATTTGTACGGACAACCCAGGCCGGAATCCCGCGCCCTGTACGCTTCCTGGTGAATACGAACGCTTGATCGATCATGATGTGATCGATTTTACTGATTTACCTCAGTTGCAGACTGAAGGTTTCCGATCTGCCTTTGGATTCGTCGGAAGACTCTAATTTTAGTCACGCAATTCTCTTTCGGAAGCTACACATAGCTTTGCGGGAAATTTTCCGCACGCGCATTCTGACGTCAGCGAAAATGGGAAATTCCATTTGCAATTGTCCTGCGTTCGCAAATGCAAACAGGCGCGTATATTTCGAACCTCAAAATTTAGATTGGAGCAAAAGTCCAAACAGCCTTTTTCTTCGAGTGATTTCTGTTCGATTTTTCAGAAAGTGTATATGCATGTTAAATACACGACCAAAATTTTTCAAAGTTGTGAAAATCCTGATACGCCACTTTTTGGTCCGATCAAAAGAACAATTTGGAAACAAAAAAACGCAGTGCGCGATTGTTTTACACTCTTCGCCAACACGCTTATCATGCGGGTTTTCACACACTGCAAAACCAGCAGTGAACAAAAGAAAATTGCGCTTCGATCAAGGTCGAAATTGAAACTTTTGCGACCAACAGATCCAAAACCTCGAAAAAAATGTTTCAAACTCGAAAAATTTTTTTTTCGTCCCCCAAACGAGGGGCCATCAGCAGTGGTGCCTAAATAGAAGCGAGTTATCATGCGGGTTTCAATGAAATGCGATCACTGATCGATGATCGAATTCGAGCAACTCGATCGCTTGCGCGAGGTGATCCATATATTGCAATTTCGGCCAAGAGAAAGTAATGTATTAAACGTGTGGTGTGATTGATAGAGTGCAAATTGAAATGAATTCGTACTCTTAGTATCAATGGTGGCAAGGGTCCGACTCAATTAGAGACAGTGACACGGTTCTAAGCACAAACTATTACTAGTCCAGTGCAAAGCAACTTCCTAACCGCCAAACAAATTCTCGGGAGGAGAAATAATGGCAGCTAAACCTAAGAAGAGAAAAGCAGCAGCTAAGAAAGTAAATCCAGCTGCAGCTATGGCCGACGAAGCCGGCGCTGAAACCGCTAAGCCGAAGAAAGCCGCTAAGAAGAGAACCGCTAAGAAAGCAACCGCTAAGAAAGCAGCTCCTAAGAAAGCAGCTAAGAAGACTACTGCTAAGAAAGCAGCTCCTAAGAAGGCAGCAGCGAAGAAGGCTGCTCCTAAGAAAGCTGCAGCTAAGAAGACCACTGCTAAGAAAGCTGCTCCTAAGAAAGCCGCTAAGAAAGCAGCTCCGAAGAAAGCAGCTAAGAAAGCCGCTCCTAAGAAGAAAGCAGCAGCAAAGAAAGCAGCTCCTAAAAAAGCTGCAGCCAAAAAAGCCGCTCCTAAGAAAAAAGCAGCAGCAAAGAAAGCACCCGCCAAGAAAGCTGCAGCCAAAAAGGCCCCAGCAAAGAAAGCCGGCGCTAAAAAGGCACCAGCAAAGAAGAAAAAAGCAACCGCCAAAAAGAAAGTAGCCGCTCCGGCAGCTGAAGGCGGTATGGGCTAAGCTTCCGAAAGGAAATAAGACCTAATCCATTGAGAGGCATCGGTTTTACCGGTGCCTCTTTCTTATTACCTGCCGATAATATTCATGCTCGCACGAGTTGATGGGACTGCAAAAACAGCTTTGACTCGACCAACATGTGTTCTACAGAGTTCAGCAGTTGATGATCGTCATCAAGAATTCTGAGATCGACTGTCTTGTTGATACTCGCAAACTTTTTACTCTCTTCTACCGGCACAGTCTTATCGTGCATTCCGTGAAAGACAAGACACGGAACTTCAATAGAAAGATCTTCTGTCTGCATGCTCTCCATCACTCTTGCGAATTCGTATCCTAAAGGCATGTGCGCGTCATGCGCGTGATGATAGAAGTGATGCTCTCCGGTCTTCTGCCACTTTTCGTATTCTTCTGCTGTGACAAACTCTTTCCAGCGTCTTGCAATTCCAAATCCCGGAGCAAGAAGAACAAGCGCTGCGATCGGTTTCTTTTTCACAGCAAGAAGTGATGCGAGCAAACCGCCCATGCTTGATCCAAAGAGAACAAGCGGAATACCAGATGACAGTTGATCTATTTTGCTATCGAGAAGATCAAGTTGAGTAGCGAGAGTCATCTCTCTAAACGATGGAAAATTCAAATCTGGAATTTCAACTTGCGCGCCATTATCTTCAAGCATCGATTTGAAGCGAATCGCTTTTTGCGAAGTAGGCGATGACCCAAATCCATGCAGATACAAAACATTCAGTTGCGCAGACTTAGTATTTCCAGCCATCAGCTCTTCTCTCCCAGCCCCCCAATGACAACCGCGGTGGTTTCGTACCTATATATATGTATTCCGCGACTTGAGCAAACGAATTTGCGCGAATTTCTTAACGGTCAATAATATGCCGTTGAACTCAACCCAAGCTTGTTGGTAAATATTTCTTGTTCGAGATTACACCCCTCATTTGAAGGATGTTCAAAAAAAATGGAAGCAAAATCTAGATTCGACGCGGCTCTCATTGCCGCGGTAGTCAGTCTTGTTACCGCCAACGCCGCAATGGCAGCGGATAAGGAAGTAACAAAGAGCGCGACTACTACCGACAAAACCACTACAGTGTCCGATAAAAAGGATTCCGTAACTACCAAAGTCAAAGAAAAAACCACGACCAAGGAAGACGGGAAAGCTCCAAAAACCACTGTAAAAGCTACTGAAAAGACCACCAAGAAGGCTGGAAAAGAATCAGCATGCGGCAAAGGCTCTTGCGGAACCGATGAGAAAGGTGCAAAAGCAGCATCTGAAGCTCATTCCAAAACCGAAGTAAAGAAAGAGACCAAGGTCGAAAAGAAATAGCTCACTTTTGTGAAGAATCTTAAAACCCGCTAAGCCGTAGTATTCAGTGGGTTTGCGATTTTACACAGCCATTACATACAAATGGCTTTTTGTTAATCACAGTGACCTAGGATGACCCACATGTGCCCAGGAATAGGGAGATTGTCTCCCTTGGGGTTCATTGTCTAAACGTTCAGGGAGGACAACATGCAAAAAACACAATTGGCCGCTGCTCTCTTGGCAGTACTCGGACTTACCCTCAACGGCGCCGCACGCGCTGCTGATGAAACAACTACCGAAACCAAAGAAACAACAAAGGTAGAAAAGAAGACCGAAAAGAGCACCAAGAAAGCAAAAGGCTCTGAAGCTTCCTGCAAGGGCAAAGAAAGCTCATGCAAGAGCAAAGAAAAAGGCAAAGAAGGATCCTGCAAAGGAAAAGAAGGATCCTGCAAAGGCAAAGAAAGCTCTTGCAAAGGCAAAGAAAGCGCCTGCAAAAGCAAAGAATCCAAGTAAGAAATAGCGCTCACTATTGGTGTGGCGCTATTTTTTCATCAGCTTTTTGCCAGTCGGATTCAGCTTTAGTTCGCCTGAGATGTTATGCCTGACTTTCTCGACACGAAAAAACGTCTTCCCAATCTTGGTATTGGGTTGGGTTTGCGCAGAGAGTTAGCAACACAAACACTGGAGAGCAAAAGCCGGATCGACTGGCTAGAGTTGGTGCCAGAAAACTATATGGGACTAGGGGGGGCTTGCCGCGAACGACTCGAGTCGGCGCGTAACAAGTTCCCTCTAGTCACGCATGGTATCAATCTATCTATCGGAAGCACAGATGACCTCAACAGTGAGTATTTGAGCAAACTGAAAAAATTGCTCGACCTCATTGATGCACCTTGGTTCAGCGATCATCTCTGCTTCACGAGCTGCGACGGCATTTACATGCACGACTTGTTGCCGCTGCCCCGCTCTAAAGAAGCGATCAAATTGATCGCTGAGAAGGTAAAGCGAGTGCAGGAAACGATCGGCAGACCGTTTCTTCTCGAAAACATTTCCTATTACATGAACGTCCCCGGTTGCGAGATGAATGACTCGCAATTTCTTGCAGAAGTCGCTGAAAAAGCAGATTGCGGGCTGCTTTTAGACGTCAACAATGTTTATGTAAACAGCCTCAATCACGGCTTTGATCCATATCAATATTTAGATCAAATCCCGCTGGAAAGAACCGTTCAGATTCACGTTGCCGGTCACAAGCAGGGCAGCGAATATGTAATTGATACGCACGGTTCTGCTGTTGTTGAACCGGTGTTCGAACTACTCCAATACGTACTGGAAAGAGTGGAAGCAAAAGGCGTAATGCTGGAGCGCGATCAAAATTTCCCCGAATTCGAGGAAATACTTATGGAAGTGGACCGAATCCGCGCAATCAGTGACGCCGCAGCTCAAGTGCGGAGATCAGGAATGCCTCCAAAAGCAGCTTCAGCTCCAAAACACTTTGATAGAAAAGCGGCACCTGCAGGTCATAGAGATTTGGCGGAGGTAAAACACGCTCGTGTCCTCTCTGCATGAAATTGAAAAGACACTGACCTCCGTTTGGATGCAAAGACAACCGATCGAAAGTGCTCAGTCACTTAGCTGTCTTTTGGAATCAGATCAATTTGATGCTGATGGTGCGCGGCTTTACGCTCGCTTGATTGGCTATGGACATGAGGATGTTCTGACATCAATTTATCCATATTGCGCCGAGCTCCTGGGCAACAGTTGGGAAAAGCTGGTCAAGAAATATGTAAGCGTTTTTCCACCCGATCACTTTCATTTAAACAGCTCAGCAAGACGGTTTCCACAATTCATAAGAGAGCACTGCGCAGACCTTCTAGAAAAGCGTCCATACCTTGCAGAGCTTGCCGACTACGAATGGCTGGAAATGGAGCTTCTTGAAGTTGATACTACAGTTAGTGTCACTGAAAGGACTCCGCTTAGCGATCCGGAAGCGTTTGTATCGCTTGGTCCAGTCTTGAATCCAACTCTGGCAGTAAAAACTTATAAGTATCCAATTCAAAAGATTGTCGACCTTCTTGACGAGGGAAAAGGCAGCCGCAAAAAATTTGCGCCGGAAAAATCGCACGTTGCAATGTATCGCGATCCGTTTTCTCACCGTGTACGAATCGTAGAACTTGATGACAATGCACAGGTTCTTCTTTCCGAAGCGGATGTCAGCTCGTATGGACAACTAGCAAAACGCTGTGTAGAACTGAATCCTGAGCGCAATCCCCAGTCAGCAGTGACTGACTTGATTGAATTGATCGAACAATTCCATGAAATCAATTTGTTTGTGGGCGACAGAAAAGTGGGTAAATAAATCATGCAAAACAAGGTATTTTTCGCTGCCATCGCAGCGACAGGAATCGCACTGAGCGTAGCTTCGACATCAGTCAATGCAAAGCAATTGAATTTTGTTGTCGACGATGAGAAAAAGCGCGACTCCATTAGCTTTACGTCCGACGCTCCTATTGAGCTTATCGTTGGCAAAACAAGCGCAGTAAAAGGCAAAATCAGCGTCGACGAATCAATGGATCTTTCCAAGCCATTCACCGCGACATTCGACGTTGACCTCGCATCGATTGACACTGGAATCCCGCTGCGCAACGAGCACATGCGCGACAATTTTCTGGAGACCAAAAAATTTCCCAAAGCGACCTTTACAGTCAAGTCGCAGCCAGGCGTGACGGGTGTTTTGAAAGACAAGCAAAAGGTCACTATCAAGGCGACCGGAGACTTCGCACTGCACGGAGTCACTGTGAAAAAGACAGTGCCTGTCGATCTGACCTTCTACAAGAACTGCGAAACCACCAAAAGCAAGTTTGAAGACTGCGATCTGATTCAGATCAAGAGCACATTCAACGTTCCGTTCAAAGATCACCAAATCAAGCGACCGGAAGTGGTTTTCCAAAAGCTAGCAGATACAGTCATTGTCACGATTTCTGCCACCGCCAAACGTGATGTGACAAAACAGTAGCTCACTCTCGTTCTGGAGGGGAGGCACACCCGGCACCCTTACAAAACAGTAAGTTCGGAGTGCGCTCTTTGAACAACGGCTGCAAGATCCGCATCTGCAGCCGTTTTTTCACGCGAAAGATGGAGCAAGAATTCGATGTTTCCTTTTGGACCTTTTATTGGAGAGTAACTAACAGATTGAGCATGCAATCCTAATTCCGTAGACTTTTCTTTCGCCATATTCAAAACATCAAGGTGAACAGCCGGGTCACGCACAACGCCTCCGTGCCCTACAAACTGCCGCCCAGCTTCGAATTGCGGCTTGACCAGAATGACGAACTCAGATTTCTTCTCGTCCATCGACTGCAGCACCGACGGCAAAACTTTAAATGCTGATATGAAAGAAACATCCATGCTCGCGAAATCAACTCGCGCAGCTGTTTCGCTTTCTGAATACAACATAGCTGGAGTCAAATTGCGCGCATTGACGCGTTCCATCACTTTGACTCGCTCATTCTGCCTCAGAGTCCAGTCCAGTTGCCCATAGCCGACATCAACAGCATAGACATAACTGGCGCCACGCTTCAACATGCAGTCGGTAAAACCACCGGTAGAAGCGCCGATGTCGAGACACACTCTATTTGAAAGATCGATATGAAACTCATCGAGTGCCTTTTCCAACTTCAACCCACCCCTGCTGACGAACTTAGGGGGCTGGTAAGACGGTGAAAGCTCCACCTTGGACTGAGATTTCACAGAGTGACCTGGCTTGGTTACCGGTTGTCCATCAACAAGTACCAAGCCTTCCATGATTGCAGTGCGTGCGGATTCTTTCGTCGCAAAGAGTCCCCTCTCAACGACGATCGTGTCCAGCCGTTCAATATTTCCAGACTTTGCCATCTATGTAACTTTATCCGATTGTTTCCAACAGGTGGTATTTAGTGTCCGAGTTCAGTCAAATGGCAAGGGTTCATAGCCAGAACTGTTGAGCATCCTAGCTATTGAAAACTTTCTGTTTGATCGAAAACATACGAAACATTCTTATTCATTCGTGCATCTATCGACATGTTGGAGCTTCAGTGATTGAACTCCGGGCGGAAGAAAGTAAAATAGTGTTCTTGGCTATGGAGCAGACCTGGCTGGATGAAGACACCGCCTTGAAAGCGGCTGCCTCGAAAGGGGTTGGGGGTTCGAGTCCCTCCTGCTCCGCCACTTTTCAAAGATACAACCGAGCAAAGCGCGATCTCCACATATCGATAGGAAGCGCTCTATTTTTTCATGAAGTTACGGGTCGCCCTTACCACGACAGACCTTTCCAGCCTTGAGCATAAGCAGGTTGTCGTTTCCTCACCTTTGGGGCTTTCTGTACAAGTCGAAAGTGAAAAGCGCGTAAAAACGCTCACTCTCAATGGTGCACAACAACTCAAAGTTACTCCGAAAGGCGAAGACCTGGATGTCTTAATTACGGGAAGTGGCGGGCATTTCACAGCTTCCAGGGTTGCTGTCGACATGACCAAAAGTGGTCATTCTGCTTTTATAAACTCAATCAAACGCGCGCGTGCAAAAGGTCAGGAGCACCCAGAGTATCGCGGCTACGAGCTAGACATCACGCCTCAAAACGGGCATCTCCGGCTAGTCCTCGTGCTTGATATTGAACTTTATTTGAAGGGAGTTTTGGAAAGCGAAATTCCTGCCAGCTATCACATTGAAGCGCTCAAAGCTCAAGCAGTTGCCGCTCGCACGTATGCCATCAACCCGCGCATCAGCCATGACAAAGACAATGCGGACGTTTGTGATTCGTATTTGTGCTGCCAATATTTCGCCGGTCATAAAGCAGTCGGTTCGGCAAAACATACTCAAGCGATTGAGGCGACATCAAGCGAAATCCTGAAGTACGGCACCCGGGCTATTTTGGCGTTGTTCAGTTCGAACGCCGGTGGTTATACATCAAATTACGAAGACTGTTTTTCCGATCCAAAGACCAACATTTTCCCGCCGGCACCGATTCCATATTTGAAAGCCGTGCCGGAAAAACTAAATGCGCCAATGTTTGAGCCCAAGGTATCAGCTCAAGAAATTGAAAAGCGCTTAAAAGACAGCTGGAATGGCCAAAAGCACGCCACTTTCGACAGTTGGTCGCCGCACTACAAATGGTCTGTGCACATGCCTGCGCAGTCGCTGGAAGCACACATGCACCATGAATTATCCATGCTGGCAAAAGAGCAGGAAACGGCACCATTTGTGATACCACCTGAGGATGGGAAATTTGGTCATATTCAAAAGTTTGAAGTGACCGGACGAGGCATCTCTGGGGTGGCTACCGAACTTTCGATTCATACATCGCATGGTCAGTGGCGGGTAAAAAAGGAATTGGTCATCAGAAGCACATTTAGAAACCCTGAGATAAAACTGGTACGCCTCAAGAGTGCAAAGATTTTCTTCGAACATGAGCACGATCGCCTTGGTTTGCTAAGCGCCGTAACGGTGCGTGGGTTGGGCTGGGGGCACGGTGTAGGGCTCCAACAAACTGGTGCTCAAGGCATGGCTCTGCTCGGTAAAAACTACCGAGAGATTCTCGCTCACTACTTTACAAATGCTCAGATCCATAAAATTGGTTCGTGATTGCCGCTGCTATAATCGCGGAGGAGATTGAGTATTGCTCTTGATAAGCTTGCTCTAGTTTTTCGTTAGCGAAGGGAACCTGTGCGGATATGCCAACAGATCTGAGAAACCGGATGGATCAAGAATCTCTGTCAAAAACAAAGCACGCAACAAGCGGCTCTTGGGGTGGATTGCAAAAGATCAAAACGCGCAGACCGCTCGCGTTTGCTCTAGTTGTCGCGCTGTCGCTCGCACTGGGTGCTTGCGGAGGGCTAGGCGAAACCAAGCAAAATTACATGGGCTTGATCGTCATGGGCAACGACTACAAGAAGAATAACGACTACACCAACGCAATTGACTGCTACAGCAAAGCGTTGAAAGAAGCAGATACGAAATACGGACCTGAAAGTGGTCAGTCAGTTACTGCAATGGGTTATTTGAGCCAGATCTATCGCGCGCAAGGCGAGTGGAGATTGGCTTATATGACTTACAAGCGCCTCGTGCCCCTGAAAGTCAAATTCGAGCCAAAGGCTCGCGAAACTCAAGATCTGGTGAAAGACTTTGATTTCGTCAAATCAAAAATCATCGAATATGGCATCAAGACCGAAGATAACTACGGCGCCGAAGAGATGAAGAAAAAGGCTAGTTCTACCAAAGACAAAAAGCCGAAGAAGAAACACTAAATTCTTCCGCTGTTAAAAAACTTGTATATGCGCGCAGGTATTGAGTTTGCGCGCATATCAGCGCATTTAAAAATACAATACTTCTGATTTCAATTACGAAAGAGATCTGAACATGCCTGTGATCTGAACATGCCAGAACTTTGCACTTTCGTGCAATAACATGCAATCAAGCCAGTGCCGAAGCCTAAAGTTGCTCGACGGTAATCTTGTCCATATCGAGACTGATCTTCAGCGAGAGCTTGCCGTCCTTAGTCTTAGGTATGTTCTCAATCGGCGTCGAATTATTGATCGCCTTCACGACAGCGTTTGTGACTGATTCCAATTCCGATGGCTCAGAAATTTCTATCTTCGTTAGCTTGCCTTCCGCATCAACGGCGACAACAACTCTGACTTTCAACTTCTTGGACTTTTTCTTCTTCAGCTCATCGGCAACTTCATTAGGCAGAGTCAAATTACCTTTGATTTTCTCTCCTGTTTTGGTGAGAAACTCAGTCATTTGCTCCGGTGTTGCGACTTCAGAATCCGTACTAGTACCATCGGTGGTGGTACCGCCTTTTTCATCAGTCTTCGACATCATCGCCTGATTGCCGCGTTTTGTGCGGTCAGAACCCATCTGGTCAACCAGCCAAGTAGCCGATCTGTAGTTGTACGGTTCTTTTTCTTTCAAGGACTGCCCAACCATAAGAATGGATTTCTTAGGATCGACCGGCGGAATAGAACCGACCAGGGCTGTCATTTCATTTTCCATGAAGCCGTATTTCAGTGCGTGATAAGTGAAGAATTGACCCTCTTCTCCAAACGGCACACGTTGACTGTCAATCTCTTTTGCCTCGCCGCCGCCCGGAGGCACGGTGACGAAAGGCGGCTTCTGGAAGAAGTTCTTCAGATTGTTCTCGCCGCCGGAAAGATCATCGTAAATAAGGAAGATGATTTTCTGATTGGCGCGCTCTGAGTACAGCCCGAAAGACTTTTGCTCTCCTGTAAGTGGGCTTGTGTCTTCAAACCAATAACCGGGTGGAGGAGTGGCCTTGAATCCCGCATATTCAACTGCATTTTGCATTGCCTTGTCGGAATTCTGGTGCACTGTCGGTGCTGCAGTATCGGTTGCTGTTCCAGCTCCTCCGTCCTTAACTCCGGGAGTTGGAGGCTGCGGAGAACTGCACATCATCATCATTACCAGAGGCAGAGCAACGACCGCGCCGGCAATCGCCAGTTGCTTGTTGGTGACGTTGTATTTTTCTTTGAGCTTCTTCGCCTTGTAGACGACCATCTCAACTTTGTTTTCCGGGACGACTTCTTCCGGAGGAGCCTCGATTTCGGTCCCGCAAGTGATGCACGGGCCGGGCTTGGAATTAAAGGACATGCAATTCGGACATTGCAATGCGGCCTTTTCAGCGGCTGCCGCAGTGCTTTCGCTTTCCAACTTGGATCGCAAACCGGCGATGCCGTCTGTCTCTTCTTCCGCGCCTTCTTGTGCTGTTCTGAGTTTGCGAGCACTCATGTCGAGCAACGCTCCAATCCACATCATCTGGAAAAGACGCTGCGACTCCTGACCGGGCTTTGGTGCAATGGCGCCGCCATGAACCCCTACAAGCTTGTAGTTTTTCAAGATCAACGCGCCGGCAGCACCGGGCAAAATCGGGATCGTGTGCAGCAAGTTTTTCGGCTGCAGGACGCTGGAAACACCGAAGAATGTGCCTTGCTGCCAGGTTGCAGCACCCGATAATGGATCTAGATAGAACGCTGTGACCGAATCGCCTGGATTGATATCGAAGTCAGTGTGCGAAACGAGGGGAGTACCAAGCTGACCATTGCACGGGAAGGGCGAAGCGCGGTTGAGCAGCGCAACATAGCCCTTGTTCACCAGCTCACGCAACGCCTGGAGAATCGTGTAAGTATCAACGCCGAGGCGCTCAGGCAATCTGTCTACAGTGATGTAGCCATCAAGCGCTTGCCAGAGCAGTTCGACAAACCAACGTATGTTCTCCGAGCAATTCTCGGGATTCATTTCGCCGACGCTGCGCTGGAATCTCGCTTCCATACCAGTGGAGCTCAAATAGTTGACGATTTGAGGTACTTCATTAGCCCGACGAACAGCTTCTTGAATTAACTGATCGGTCGGGACTGTTATGTCACGCACACCGCCCCAGTTGAAAGAAGCCATGGGCTGGAAAGAATAACCCTCCGCCGGTTTTCTATAAACCAGTTCGGCGAAGGCCATTTCGCCAATCATTGCCCGATAGTGACATTTGAGAATCGTGCCTTGTCCCAGCTGCAGACGAGCCATAGGGATGTTGCGCTTATCATACAAAGTCAAGAGTCCTTCACGGCGCGACTCCAACACCGAATTGATAACAGAGAAAAGCTCCGTCCCGCGTACGTTTCCAGACGCTTCCACGCCTTGATTAGAGAATGGGATAGAAAGAGCACGGTTGATCTCAGCCACTTTGTCGGCTTGCAGCTCGGACAACTGGCTGTCCATGACAATGGTTGCCAGGTCGTTCAGAAGAACCGGCGGCACATCGAGTGGTGAGCCGGTTTGTTGCAGATAATAGTTACGAGCTTCACGGCGGTCGAAGTCGTTGTGGATAGCGATCGACTTAATGCCGATGGTGACATCCGGGTGCGGAAAGTAAATTTCCAGCGCCCACGGAGCTTCCGAGTAATTGTAGAGGTTATTGGCTGTCGTTACTGCACGGCTCTTGGATACGATGAAGCACTGTCCCAGCATCTTGCGGGGACTGATTGTTCGATCGTAGATAAAACCAGTAGCGTGAGCGAAGTTTTGTTGGAGACTGTCAAAGCTCATTTTTTAAGTCGCAATTCCGATGGAAGGTGCCTTCTCGAGTCGTTATACCACTATTTGAGCGCCAGCTCCAAATGATGACTCATACCTAGAATAGCAAGATAAAGTAGGGTCGAGCATAGGACTTTTCCTATATATGCGTTGCGTTTCCAGACTCCGCTGAATTCAAGAGACGGCAGATTTAAGGGGGAGCGGTAACCGGCTGCGCGGCTTTGGCCTTTTCGCTATCAAGCGGCGTAAGCAGGCGCGCTCTTACTACTTTCCAGAGAGCAGGAAGGCAATAACGGCAGGGCTTTTGCCCATATCCAACGGCCTGGCGCCTGAAATAAAACTGCATCCTCTTGCTGGGGGCCATTATCCGAGCAAAAGGACAGGACGGTCTGTGAAACTTGTGGCTCTGCGAATTACCTATGTATTTCACTGGCAGTTCGCTATTCGGCAAAGACACCGATGAGGAACCGGAAGAGACACAAGTCGCCCCCGAATCGCTCTCTTTATTAGTCCCTCTAAGCTCGTCGCCCCGAGCGGGCAAACTCCAGCCAGACAACAATATTGCCGTCCCCAAAATAAGGAAGTTTTTGGACATGAGTATCACTCGAAAAAGCTCTCTATCGATAAATACGTAATCGACACTCAAAAAGTTCAATCGATACGGATTTTCGGTACGGACTCGCAGTGTGGTCTTCTAATTAGAAATTTGGTTTGGACTTTCGCTTGGAATTTCAATTTGGAATCTTCGATTTGAATAACTCTTCAAGAACAAAAACAACTGCAGATACTGCAGTTGCTATGACTTTTGACTTGTAGGAAGCCGGCGACTTCCAGAGAACGGATCTTTTGAACTATCGACGTGACCGGGAAAGCGCAACGACTTTATTGTCAATCGAAGGAGCCTTCATGCGATCCTCGATGGACTCCACCCAGCCTTTGAGTAAATCGAGATGCTCAAGTCCTTTGTCCCCAAGCCGCGCCTTGAATGCTCTTAGCTGGCGATAATACTTGAGCAACGAAGTGAAAAGTCGAAAGACGGCTTCCGGCTCTGTAGCACCATAGCAGTGCAAACCCAGCTCCGGGACACCTACAACAACGCGTCCGCGTGCCTTCCAAAGTCTTGCTGAGAGTGTGCCGTCGCTCCAGGGCAATGCCACTTCTCTGTATTCATCAGTTGTCGATCGCTTCATCCCAGAGTGCCGCCTTGTATTTGCTATCTCTACAAACTCAATTGAATTGATCGAAAACTTCTAACTGAGCTTGATCTGGGGTGTAAAAACTTTTACCAGTATAACTCTAAATCTCTTGGCGTCTAGATCGAAGATCAGGAAAATGAGCATCACATGCGGAAGAAATTGAAATGCTCATTCTCAATTACGAGTGAAGATAAGTCAGAGCTTCAGCACAACCAACTCCGCAAACGCTTACTGATAAAGGCTTTACGAGCCCTACCACGCAAGGGTGATGGGTGCGATTTTTTCAATTCGAACAGAATTCAAACTGCAATTTTGCAAAATTATTGTGTTCAAATGTTTTGCACATCAGTGATTTTTCGATAAATCAGATCCTGCACTTGCGAAAAAATACTTTCACGCTCTTCTACATCGACCATAAACCATGTCGTGTTTTCGTTTGCACGAAACCACATGATCTGCCGTCTGGCGAGCTGATAGTTGTGCTTTTGAGCATCGAGACGCGCTTGCTCAAGAGAGCAATTCCCATCTAAATATGCAATTACTTCTTTATACGGAACAGCATTGAGAAGTGCCCTTGTAGGTCCGTAATCACTGAGCAAATCTTTCACTTCATCAATCAATCCTGCACTGATTTGCTCATCAAGACGAGTCTCAATCAAATCCTTTATATATTGTCGATTCTGCACGCCAAGCCCAATCCATATAGTGGGATAAGGCGCCGGTCTTAGTGTTGCCGCCTGCGAAAAGGGTTTTCCCAGTGTGATTGAAACTTCAAGCGCGCGCACGACTCTATAGCGATCGTTCGCGTTCAAACGTTCCGCACTCACAGGATCGAGTTCTGCCAGCCGAGCAAAAAGCTGCTCGTTGCCATTTTTATCTGCAAATTCATTGAGCTCATCCCGCAAAGCCTGATTGGGTGGCACTTCCGGGATGGAGAGTCCTTCAAGCAAGGCACGAGCATAAAAGCCGGTTCCACCACAAACAATTGGAATTTTTCCTCGCGCATGAATGTCTTCAATCGCCCGAGCGGCATCATCCTTATAGTTCGCTACCGTGTAATTCTGGTCTACATCGGCAACATCGAGAAGATGATGTTTGACCTTCGCCTGTTCTTCGACTGATGGTTTTGCCGTGCCTATGTCCATTCGCCTATATATAGTTCGAGAATCGCAAGCAACTATCTCGACAGGCAACCTTTCGGCCAACCTCAAGCTCAAGGCTGTTTTGCCGGAAGCTGTCGGTCCGACGATGGCTATGACGGGCTTCGGCACTTAAAAGACAATCCCGAGCAGGAAAAGCAATCCGATGAGCAAAGTCAGCTTATAGAGAAGAGGCAATGCAAAGCCAAGCGCGAACATTCGCTTGTGATTGAAATCGAGCATGGACATGAAAGCGAACCATTGAAGCGCGCACATCCAGACAACGAGCCCAACGATTACAACTGAGCCCAAAACCGGAACAGATAACAGACATTTGGCCGGATTGATGAAATAAACAGGCACAAACGCCCAGCCGGTGGCGATGAGCGCCGATGCAAGATTATGCTTCGACGAACGGCACAACCGAGAAAGTACAAAGAGCAAAAGTGAAAAACCTACCCACCAAAGCACTCCCAACAAAGTGCAAATGGAAATTCCAACCTGAGCCGCCACTCCTGCATCTCCGCCCGACGCGCCAAATGATGCTATCCATGAGCTGGTCAATACAGTCGCCAACGAAAAGAGAACAGCCGTATCGGTCGGCTTGTACTGAGATGCATCAGAAAGCACCCTCATTGTCTGCCCAGGCGCCACTAGCACCCCGTAGAAAACATCCGCCCAATGATGAATACCGACAGTCTCGCCGGGTGCTTTGTTCAGTTCAAGTTCGTTTGCGCTTTCAGTCATTTTGATATAGCCCAGACATCTGCTACTGCAGCATCCATAAAGGCTGCTTGTAAAGCTTGTTCATAAAATAGTCGGTCACTATTTCTTCTGCGCCTAATCCCGAGCTGATCCGGTAGTGATTTTGAGAAAACAGATTTGTGCCGTTTGTTGACTCGAGAAGATTTCGTAAGAAGCTGGAATCCGCTTTGTCTTCGACAGGCAATTTATCGATGAGGTTGTTTTCCTTCATGCAAACTGCCTGCAGAGCATCAAGGGCTTCATCGTAGCCGCCAAGCTCATCGATTAGACCATTTTTCTTCGCTTGTCTGCCTGTATAGATGCGACCGTCGGCAAGCTTCTTCACGTCTTCGACTTTCATTTTTCGACCTTTCGCAACAGAGGTCACAAACTGATCGTATGAATCCGCGATCATTGCTTGTAAGATGCTGCGTTCTTCATCTGTCATGGCGCGATATGGAGAAGCAATGTCTTTGAACGGACCGGACTTGATGACTACGTCAGCGATGCCTACTTTCTCGCCAAGCGTCTTAAAGTTCATTAGATGCATTATTACGCCGATGGAGCCTGTAATCGATCCAGGCAAGGCATAGATCTTGTCTGAGGCTGCTGCAACGTAATATCCACCCGAAGCAGACAGATCAGCCATTGATACGTAGACCGGCTTTCCCTCCGCTTTTACAGCATTTACGGCGTCGGTGATTTCCTGAGAGGTTGCAACTGTTCCGCCAGGAGTATTCATCCTGATCAAAATACCTTTTATATGTTTATCTTTTGCAGCTTTGCGTAGTGCTCGCGTACAAGCGCTTGCCGAGCCGGTTTTAGAAGGCAGAATTGAGGAATCAGTTTTGTCGACAATCATGCCCTCAAGCCTGATCACTTTGATGCGATCTTTTTTGAGCATTGAGTTGACAAAGAAATCGTGGTCATCTGAATCTGTGTCATCAGCTGCGGCTGACCTCTTCTGGTCAATTAAACCCGCTGGAATAGCGGCAATACAAAGTATGAGGATGATCCATACAAACCATCTTTGATTGATACGCACTTCGAAGTCCTTTATTTTTGCGGGTAGCAGTTTTGGTTAAAAACTAGTTCAAGTATGCCATCCGCATCAAATACGAACTACATATTTGCATTATTTTGCTGTTGCGGTTGAACCATGTTGTTCAACTTGATCAAAGCATCCATAGTTTTCTTACTTTCTTTGGTTGGCGCGGCAACTGGCTTTTCAGCTATTTGAGATTTCTTCTCCAGCTCTTTTTCCGCGAGCATTTGATCTTGCAAAGATTGATCGAGTTTGTTAACAGCTTCGGCACCGGCGAGGTCGATCAAGCTTTGGCGGTAGCGCCGTGCGTCATAGACAGCTTCTTCGATGTCACCTTTTGACTTCGCAAGTGTGTATTCCATCTCGATTTGTTTTGCGGCATCTTGCCCAGCGCGAGCATCCCTGATCATGTTTTGCAAATCAGATGTGATGGTCTGCGCACGGTCGAGACGGCGTACGAACTTCTTATAGTCTCTATAGGTCTCTGTGACTTTGTCGGCAGTACTTCTTACCATTTGATAGAGAGTGATTGCCTGCCCCTGATCGATCTGGGCTTTTCTGGCAGCTTTAGCATCAAAGGCGCCCATGACGTTCATGATCATCTGAGAGCCTGCTTGAGTCGCACCATATGTCATTGGGCTCGGCGACATCATCGCAGCAGCGCTGACACCACTGCAGAGCGTCGAAGAAATCATGCGCATCAAAGCCGTTGTGGTGTGACTCTTGTCACTGGAAGGCAATAGCTTTTGAACAACAAATTGAATATCTTGCGACCGTGTCAACGTCGCTTCCCAGAGATCGGAAATCTGAGCGCGTTCGCAGTCCAGATCGGTAATTGTCTTTTGATCTTCTTCGGCGTCGGTGTTCATCAAGGCTGTCGGCAGAAGATTGACAGAACCGGCCTGATCAACAAGACGTCCTTTTCCGGGAGCAATTTCAGACTTAAGTGATTTAGTCGGGAGTGTCGTGGGAGTGCCCGGTCCTTCTCCATCGAGAGGTCCCTTAGGAGCAATACCCATAGTCTCTGCGTGAAGCTTCATGTACTGCGCGTCACCCTTCTCACCATTTGTCGCTGCTGCTGGTTCAGTGGATTCTGAAGCTGTTTGTGAATTGGACTCAGAGGCCGAATCAGAAGCTTTGTCATCACTAAGGCTGACCGGAGCCAAGCTTACGGGCTCATCCTTCTTAGGTGTAGCCTTTGCAGTTTCTTTTACGTGCTTGGTGTCTTTCTTCGATTTCGACTTTTCGCTAGAGCTTGGCTTTTCGTTAGAACTTGGTTTTTCACTAGAAGCTGCAGTCACTGCAGCGGGAGCCTCGGCTGCATCACCAGATACGGTATCAGCAGACGGACCGGATTCATCATCCAATTTTGCTTCCATCGGTGTCTGCAATTGAGATTTCTTTGCCGAAATGAACGACAGAGCTTCCGCAGGACCAACAACAAGTGCCTGCGCGCAAAGCGAAATCGTCAACGCTACGGTCAGAGGAGTGGTTGCACTCCTGTGCCAATCGCGAGACCTAGAGGCGAGCATTTAGACCAACCTTCCCAGTAATTCTGGACAGCAACCCACATAAGTCGGGAAAGACGAGGGCAGAGAAAAACATGTTCCGGACATGAAATCCTGATTAGAACACTCGTCTAATGCAGTCGCCAATATAGCATGATGCAACCCCTTTGAAAGTTACCTTTTGTCAATGTGTGAAGTCGGGGATTGGCTCAGGTGCTGGCTTGCAAGCTTCAACTGCGCCCCTTGGAAACACCCATGACAACTATAATCACCGCCACCATGACAAGTATTTCAGCAAACTGATCTGCGACGAACGGAGCTTGGTTCCACATCGTCGGGTAACTGAAGAAATACCATCCTTTAAGGATGATGCCGAGTACGCACAATCCTGCGATAGCTGGTGAGACCGAACCACCGCCACTGCCGCCATGCTCGGGCGCATCGGAGGCAAATTTATCGAATGATGGACGCATTGGCGCATCAGATTCGTCCGGTTGAAAACGAGCAGGCTTCGAGGGCTTGACCGTAGTCGGCATATTAGAGGTAGAAAGACGAGAGGAGCCGGACATCGGTTCTGGCTCATTGTTGCGTGCAAATGGAGAAGATGCCTGCTGGAGAGCCGGTTGAGTGGGAGGAGCCGGAGGCGTTGGAGCATAACTTTGCTGTGACTGCTGCATTTGCTGCATCTGTTGCTGCATCATCTGCTGCGGGTCAGCATAGTTGCTTGCCGGTTGTGGCGGCGTCAGAGGCTGACGGAACAAAGGTGAATTGGGATCCTGCGGCTGCCCGTATCCGGGCTCAGGAGCTTGTTGATACTGCGGCGAAGCCTGCTGATACGGCTGCGGAGCCGGTTGCTGTTGGACAGGAGGCTGTTGATGCGGTTGCGCTTTTGCCGCAGGAACCTGATCGTGTTGTGATGTAACTGCACGCAACAAAGGCGATCTAAGAGCCTTTGGATCGGCAATCTCTTCTTCCTCTTCTTCGTAATCGTCGTAATCATCAGCGGCTCCACCGCCGAGAAGATTGGAGCGCAGGCGTGGTCTCTTGCCAGAACCGCCTTCAGAACCTGGGTCCCAAACATCAGGCTTCGATCGTCTGTCATTAGGGAAACTGCCGCTGGGCTTTGTGGTGCGCCTTAGACTGGAGAACGCGCTGTCGTCTTCATCACCGCTGCCGCCGCCCAAAAGTGGCGACCGTAAGCCTTTTGCCGAACCTCTATCATGAGGTCCTTCGTCATGAATATCGCGCGAACGGTGTGGAAATCCGCCTCTAGACTGCGGTTCGTCATAATCATCTTCATCGTCATCGGCACCGCCTAACAATGGCGATCTCAATCCGCCTTTCGTAGCCGGCTTGCCGCCTCTGGCACTGGGGGCGCGGCGAGGTTCATCAAAATCGTCATCATCAACATCATCGCCGCCCAAAAGCGGTGATCTCAAATGTTTCGGCTTGCCGCCCGATTCTTGTCCACCACCGCGCATAGCTGGTCTGCCGCGCTTGACTTCCGGTTCGGGTTCCGGCTCGTCTTCATAGCCGCCTCCCAAAATTGGAGAGTGTAAGCGCTTCTTCGGTTGTTCCGGCTGACCGCCCTGGTTTGCCTGGTTGGGCTGATTTGGTTGGTCCGGAGAATTGTAAGAGTTAGGCATTTGATTCCACTGAGTATCGGCGGGATTGGGAGGTTGTGGCGTAGTAAAACCTGGGTTTAGAGGAGGTCCAGGCGGCTGGGCAAAACCAGGCTGAACAGACCCCAGGGCGGGAGGTTGAGGAGGCCCCGCCGGTGAAAAACGTTGCCCGCATTCTGCACAAAAGTGAGCGCCATCGTCATTCATCACATGGCAAATCGGGCATTCAATCACTTAATTCGTCCTCTAAAAGAACAATAATTTTGGGAAGCTCTGCTCCTAGTTTAATTGAACCCAAAAATAAGTGTTAATACCGTCAATAAACAGGATCAAAATCCACTAATTTGTAACCTGCTGAAGGCATGGTAGACTGTCGAGCCGGTCCGCTTGACTAATGGAAATCAGGAGCGCAAACGCCGCAACTGCCACGGTCACGCCAATCGAGCCACCAGAAGAGACAGACAGAGACGTCTCAAGTTACTCAAGGAGAACGGATTTGCTTAAGATCAATCGCGCATTGCCGGTGATAATGAGCGCGCTTATCGTCTTTTCTGCGCACCCTGCAGCATTTGCTGCCGATGGGCTCAACTTCAAGATTTACAGCCCAGAATCTTCCGCTGCACCGGCTGAAGACACTGCCGGCGCTAAATCAGAGCCTGCGGGTGAAGTCGGTGGATTGTTAAAAGAAGAAACACCTACCGAAGACAAAATTGTCGAAGAAGCTCCGAAGACTCCTGCTGCAGAAGCGACCGAAACATCTGCAACATCGAGCGAAAGCACCGCTTCAGATGCGACATCATCGAGCGAATCAACCACCACTGCTGGTTCAGCCAGCCAACCGATTGATTCTTTGATTGATCCTGAAGTGAAAAAGGAAGCTACTGCCGCAACCACTACGACTAAAGAAACGAAGAAGCAAGTTTTGCAAGGCTTCGTTCGAGTCGTGCCTAAAGACACAAAAATTCCAATCATCATGGACACCGCTGTTGATTCTGATACCAGCCAAGAAGGTGACGAATTCGCTGCTCGTACGGCAGAAGATTTGAGCATCGACGGACAAGTTGCTGTTCCGGCCGGCTCGATCATCAAAGGTCGTATTGCCAGAATCACTTTGCCACGCGCTCTCAATCGTTCCGGTCACGTTGCGCTCAAGTTCGATACAGTGACAACGCCTGATAATAAGCAGATCCCGATTGTTGCCAACCTGGTAGCACGCGGTGGTGTTGTCCATGCGAAGCGCGGTCTCAAGGACATTGCCATCGATGTTGGTGCCGTTTCGATTCCGGTCGGCGTTGGCTTGGGTATCGGTCTTATTGCCGGTAACGCCTCGAGCTCATCCTCGATCGGTGCTGGCGGCGGTGCTGTTATCGGAGCCGGTATCGGTGCTGCAATCGGTCTTGCTGTCCTGCTTTCCAAAAAAGGTAAGCGTGTTGATGTTAGACCCGGCGACGAGCTCAAAATCGAGTTAGCAGAAGAACTGGCGATGCCTACGATGTAATTCGGACTTCGCGCCCGGAAGCTAAGACTGTCAAAACCGACTATCAAAACTGATTGAGCAGAGCTTTAGCCTCGCTCAGCCGAGTGTCTTCTTTTATCAGTGTGTAACACGCCATTGAAACAATCGGCAATTACTCTGTCGTTTATGACGTACGGGGCAAAACCCTGTCGTGCATATGGTTCGGATATTCCTTGTTGAGACTTACCAATGTCGTTCGTATCGATCAGGGTTTACCCTGATCTTGAACCAGTAAATTCACTTTGATCAGTTCCGCAAAAACAGGCCAGCAACTAGGTAAAAACTCTGCCAAACTGAGGGTGAGAGATTATCGATTTCGACTTATACGGTTGAATTGGATTCCTCAGACCGCGATCGTGGAAAGAAATTAGAGCTTACTGCTCACGGCTAAGCTGGACCGAGGCCAAGAACCGCCGAAATAAAGGCTGGGTGGACCGCTGTGTTATACTTAACCAGTTGTTAGAAACCCCGAATGCCCAATCAAATGAAGCTTTGAGAGAAGCATCAGGGCATCACCAAAACCTTACTAGTTTGGCGAAACTGCTTGGAAAGCCGCGAGATTTGAGGAACGTTTTACCTCAGAAAGCATCTTTAGACTTCAAGCCCTAAACCACCAGGCAAAGCACGGAATGACAAGCTCAGCAAGACAAAATAATCAGCGTGACCCCAACATGGCGGTCATACTCTCGGTGATTCCGGGACTTGGTCAGCTTTACAACGGTGAGACAAGAAAAGGAATGTTGTTCTTGGCGGTGACCGCCATCAACTTCATATGTTTCTTGTTGATGCTGTTTATGGACCCGTTCCTGCGCGGACTGGTTTCATTCGGGCAATCCTTTCATATGAAGCCGAACCGTGAGTTAGTTGCTTCGCTCTCACAAGGACACTTCGGATCGCCGGCATCCATGGTCATAATGGGGCTGTTTCTTGCATACTTCGCATATACAGCAAGAGATGCATACGACAGAGCGCGTGTCATTCAGCGCAAACAGATATATCCGGAATACGTAATCGAATTGCCGGAAGCAACCAGCGGATCGTACATATTCCACTTCTCTTTTATTGTTGCGTGTTTCATTCTTGCATTCTTCTTCTTGATTCCACCGCCCCCTAGAACACAGGTGACGGACATCGAGTTTGTTCAAAACCAGCCGCCTACTCAAAAGAAAATCGTTTCAAAACGTCGTGCACAAAAGGCTTCCGAAAATTCCGGAAAACACGATCCCAAGCAAGAAGTAAGAGCTCCTTCACCTGCTCCTAAGGCACCAAGCCAACCTTCTCCGGCACCGCGTCCTACCCCGCAAGCGCATCCGACGCCCCATCCGCCGACACCGACACCGGCACCAAGACCGACTCCTACACCGACGCCGAGCCCAAGTCCCAGACCGACACCGTCACCACGGCCGGTGCCATCACCAAGTCCGTCTCCGTCGCCATCACCGCGTCCATCTCCGACGCCTTCGCCATCACCTTCACCGTCGCCTGCTCCTATGGCACGTCCGATGGCATTGCCCAATCCATTTGCACATCCATCGGCTGCACCGTCGCCAAATCCCTCGCCTTCACCGGCGCCTATGAGTTTTGGCAAGAGCGGTTCTCCAACCTTCTCCGCATCTCCTAGAGTCGGCTCCGGCTCTGGATCTTCATCGGCACCGAGTCCCGGAATTGCCCCTGTATCTGCATCAGGATCGGGCGGCGGCTCCGGCGTAACGACTCCAGTTCCAATTGCCGGTGGTGGCGGATCACCTACTCGTGGCGGCGGCTCCGGACCTTCGGCAGCGCCTGCTCCAACCCGGGCTAGATCCGGTGGTGGCGGCGGCGGTGGCGGCGGCGGACCAGCCATCGCGGTGGCACCCTCGGTGCCCAGACCAGCCGGCGGAGGCGGGGGAGAAGGCCAGAAAGGCAACCCTGACGCCAACAACAACCCGGGCGGCAGACCTTCTGTAGCAGCACAAGCCGATGTGGACTTCGGACCATATATGGCAGACCTACAAAGACGTATCAAACGTGCTTGGTTCCCACCGAAAGGTAACGAATCAAAACGCGTCGTAGTTGTTTTCAAGGTACACAGGGGAGGAGAGTTGTCTCACCTCAGATTGGACCATGGTTCGGGAGTAGCAATCGCTGACCAGGCGGCACTTAAAGCCGTTGAGAATGCTGCGCCTTTCAGACCACTGCCTGCAGGAGCGCCGGACGATGTTGATATTCAATTTACGTTCGACTACAACGTATTTTCAGGTGGTGGACGTGGCACCTTCCGCCAGTTCTGATATATTCATCAAAGCCAATCGCATCTAATTGGAGAGGAAATGGAAAGCAAATTTTTTACGTACTTCCTGGATTTCATGATCCACGACTGGTTCGCATCCATTCCGATTACGGTCTGCTCGGTCTTGACAGTTGCGGTTACAGTTGAGCGGTATCTTTACTACCAAAAGAACCGTCGCGATGTGACCTCGTTCATCCATCAACTGCAACGCGAACTGGAAAGCGGTCAGTTGCAGAAAGCACAAGCTACATGCAGCCGTCTGGGCGGTGTAGTTGGTGAAGTTGCCGAAGAAGGCGTCCGTCTTATGGCGGAGCAAAAGGAAGACTTCTCCAAGGCTTTCGATATCACTGTCAGTCTTGTCACACGAAAATTGGAAAAACACCTAGCGATCCTCGGAACCATCGGCGCCACATGCCCCTTCTTGGGACTGTTCGGAACCGTAGTCGGCGTTATCTTTACGCTTGACCAACTTGGCGCCGCAGGTGGCGGTACTCCTGTCGTAGTCGTCGGCGTTGCCAAAGCGCTGATCGCAACAGGTTACGGTCTGATTGTCGCTATCGGTGCAGTTGTTTTCAACAACACTTACACCAACACAGTGAAGCGATTCAACGATGACTTCTCTCTGCTGAAGCTCCTCTTCTTGAGCTTCGTAGCTACAGAAGAAGCCAACAACCAAGCCCAAGCTCGCTAATCCTTTTGGACCTTCAACTCTAAAGGGGTAATGCACTATGTCGATGGGCGAAGCCGGATCGAATTTCGAAGAGATCAACGTAACACCGTTGACCGACGTATTCCTCGTGTTGCTCGTAATCATGATCCTTATCGCTCCACTTATCGATAAGTCGGAGCTTAAGATCAAGCCGCCAGAAACTCAGAACGCCAAGAAAGACGACGAGAGCAAAGGCATCTTCATAGACGTGGATGAAACGGGTCAGATTGCCATCAATGGTCGCTTCGTGCCCAGCAATGAGCCTGCAGTGATCAAAGAGAAGATAGAAGAACAGCTGAAGAAGCTGGGCAAGAAAGACGTCGCGTGCACAGTCAACGCAGATGCCGAATCCAAACAGAAGGATATTGTCGCCATCATGCAAGCCGCTGCCGAATCAGGCATCAAGCGGATGCGCGTAGCGACGCAGCAAGCAGGCTCTTACTAGAGAATGTCTCCGGAGCTGCAGGTATTTCTTCTCCTAGGACTGATTGGCCATCCGGTCTCTCACTCGCTTTCACCAGCGATGCATCTGGCTGCGATGAAACATATCGGGCGAGATGGTGATTACCGTCTCATCGATGTAGTTGAAGAGGAGCTCGATGCGAAGCTCGCTTCAATGCATCGCGAAGGTTACGCAGGCTTCAATGTAACTATCCCGCACAAGCGGTCTATCTTTGCGCGCTGCGTTGGAAAGACCGAGGACGCAGTGCGCACGCGCGCTGTCAACACGGTAAAAATCTATCCGGACGGAAAGTTGATCGGGCATAACACCGATTTGCCTGCATTTAGAAAAACACTCGAAGAAAACTTTGGCAATAGAAACAAGCAGAGAGCGCTCATCTTAGGCGCTGGTGGTGCGGCTAGAGCGGCAGTTGCAGCACTTGTCGATCTTGAATTTCAAGACATTCAACTCTTAGTCAGAAACCCTGAGAAGCACTCGCTTTGCGACTTCTACTTGGGCGACAAACTCTTGGCCGGCGAAACCTTCAACATGCACAGGAGTGAAGACTTTGTGCAAGAAGAACATGATGTGCCTCAGCTGATAGTCAATTGCACACCACTGGGTCAGGCATCAAATGCGCTGCCCGACTGGGTTGATGTGATGTTCAAACGTGCCTCAGAGCGTGCATTTTTCTTCGATATGGTCTATTCGAAAAACGAATTACCGACTCCAATGATCGAGGCAGCGGCTAAACATGGAGTGGTAAGCATCGATGGCAAAGAGATGCTAGCGCGCCAGGCCGCCCTGGCTTTCGAATTCTGGACGGAAAAACCTGTGCCACCAGATGTGATGCTAGACGCCCTAAGGGACAAAATTTCAAAAAATAGCTGAGTGCATTTGGTGTTCTACCTGTTGAGGGATTTTCTCAGGAAAATCCCTCAAACTCAAATTGGCATTTTGTGAATTCATGGCACTTCGCATACGAGCAAGATCTAGGTCATCTAAAGTGAGAAAGGAAAAATGCGCAACGATGGGGCATTCCATCGATCACATGATGAGAGAAAAACTCGAGAAAATCCCTCAACTTGCTAAATCTTTCCGTGCCCACCGTGCAAAAGTGAAAGACACCGAAGATTGAGGGAAAAACCTGTGAAAATCCCTTAAGGTGTGAAGCCCAAATTCAAGAGCAGTTCAGAACTCTACAACCAGTTGTAAATTCAAAGACTTACGAATTCCCGCAAAAGCGCCAATTATAAGAGTTCGAGCTTTTTCATATGAGGGAAAAACTCCAGAAAATCCCTCCACTTGGTGGGGATGAAAATCAGAGAGGTGAAACAGCTCCTTTTGTCGTACCGAATTTTCAATCAAAATTTCTGAACTTTTTTGACCGTTACTGCGTCTTTAAAAGTATTCGACCAAACTTCAAAAAATGCCCAGTGAGAAGGTGATTTCCATGTCAGCCTCTACGTTTCTGCGCCGATTCGTATATAGCCTCAATAGGGGTCAAATGTTTACCACTAAAGATGTATTGCGATTTGGTACGCGCAAAGCAGTAGATTGTGCCCTTAAGAGACTGGTTGAAAAAGGCGAAATAGTTCGACTTGCTTCTGGAGTATTTATGCGCGGAGATGAGAGTACACCTCTTCCTACACCGTTAGAGGTCGCCAGAATAAAAGCAAAAGCATATGGCAAAAAGATTGCCACTCACGGCGATGAAGTTGCGCAGCAATTGAAATTAATCGAGACAGCCGGGAATACAGAAACGCTCGCTTTATGGATTGACGGCTCATCAAGCTCTTTTAAGTACGGCAATATCAAAATCGTCTTCCAATCGACAAGCAAAAGAAAAATTCGTCTGGTCAAGAAGGGCGGAGCTGGACTTTCTCTTGTAGCACTGTGGCACATTGGCAAAAACAAAGTTACTCAGAAGGAAATTTCCCGCTGTATGCCAAATAAATCCATTGAAAAGGAGCAACTGAAGGACGCCCTTAAGAATGTTCCACAGTGGCTTTCAGAATTTTACTTGCGGTGAGCTGTTTCGACTACATCAAGGCTTGTCCGTCGAAGAATATCGGTACCAGTTGCATGGCCAGTCCCAGTTCTCCTTCGATTGCAAGCACTCCGGAAAGTGCTGCGGTCATTGCCGACATATTGCCTTCGAGGATTTGTTTCAAGTCGTCGGAATTGACTGAGATGACGCAATCGGCTTTTCCATTGGGGTTGGCTTCATTGCTGACGTCTTCGAAAGAGACTTCACCATCGTTAATTTTCGTCAGCACCATCGAGCCGTCTTGACCGCGTACAGCGAAGAGGTAAGTGGCTGATACGTTGCGGGCGGCCTCTGGTTTGAAGCGCTTTTGCAATTCTTGGATGGTGTTAATGCCTGACACTGACTCAATTCCTATTTAAAAAGTATGTGATGACAATCGAAATTTCGGCGAAAAGCCGCTCATCGGGCTGATTATATCGCACGGGCGAACTTATGGGGTTTTTGCCTGTTTCTTTGATTTTGTTCATCGTTGATTGGAAGCCGGACTTTGAAAACCCTACTTATAATGAGTGACTAGTCGGAGGCTTGAAGAATGTCTGACGGATTCGGCAAAAGACGCACTATGTCCAGCGTCAACAAAGTGCTAAATCAGCTTGTCTCTTCCTTGAATCTGGACAGGCGCTTAAAAGAGCACACTTTGCTTGGCCTTTGGCCGACAATTGTGGGCGAACCTTTTGCTATGAAATCACGCCCTCTTTTCATCGATCATGAAGGCAATATAGTCATCTCCGTTAGCGAAGCTGCTGTTGGGCAAGAATTGAGTTTGATGCGCTCGCAGCTAGTCAAGAAGATGCGTATTGCTGGTAACGGACTGGGCGTAGAAATCCGCGGCATTCGTTTTGACATGAAGCACTTCTACAAAAAAGAAGAGATAGTCGAAAACCGGAAAGCGGTGGAAGCGACAAACCAACAACGCCTGGCCAACACGCCTGGTCCTGAGGAGTTGGCTTCGATAATGCTCACGCCAGAAGAGGAAGCCGACATAAAGGCTCTTAAGACCCGCTTAACGGCCGCTGACGGGGACCATGAAAAAGTTCATGACCGCATAGTTGCTTTATATGAAAAGGAACTAAGGGCGCGCAAATGGATGGAAGCGAACGTTTCCACTCAATGCCAGACATGTAAGCAGCCAACCCCCATGCTGTACGGCTCTCAGGGTTTGTGCTCAATGTGCTTTTTCGAATCACAGGTTCGTCCGGCACAAAGCGAAAAGGGCGCATGAAACGCGCCTTAAGAGATTAATACTGAAGATTGGAGTCTTCAAAAGTTTCCTTCTGACTACTGTGTTATCATTGCCCGGCACTTGAATCCGGCTTTTTCGCCAGAGAATCGGAAGAGTAGCGAACAGATATCAAATAAGCATGCGATCGATGTTCTCCATTCGAACACAAGATTCAAAATTGATTGATTCAACGCTTAGAGCCAGTAGCACCGCTCTAAAAGAGAGACCCTAAACAGTGATTCGCCTACAGAACGTCACCAAGGACTACGGCGGAAGACCAGCGCTCGTCAATGTGAACTTACACATTGCTTTGGGCGAATTTGCCTTCCTCGTTGGACCGTCAGGCGCCGGCAAGTCTACGCTGATGCGTCTTCTATACCGCGAAGAAACTCCCACATCCGGCAGCGTTTTTGTCGGCGGAGTTAATCTCAACCGCTTGCATAAGCGCCAGGTGCCGCTGTTACGCCGCCGCCTGGGCACAATTTTTCAGGACTATAAACTTTTGCCGCGGCAAACAGTGTTCAACAATGTCGCCTACATTTTGCGTGCCCTTGGAGTAGAAGAGAAAGAAGTAGCAAAACGCGTGCAGAGCGCGCTTTCCGTCGTCAGTCTTGAGCACAAAGCGGACGCTTATCCGGATGAACTCTCCGGCGGTGAGCAACAACGTGTCGGTATCGCGCGCGCCATCGTCAACGGACCGCCCGTTCTTCTTGCAGACGAACCAACCGGTAACCTTGACCCTGCAACGTCTTTAGAAATCGTGCAACTGCTCGAAAGAATTGCTGAGCGCGGTACGACCGTGTTCATTTCCACCCACGATACAAACATCGTTAACACGCTGCGCAGGCGCGTTATCTATCTCAAAGGTGGAGAAATTGTGTCCGACGTCGATAGCGGCGTCTACGAATTGGAGCCAAATCTGAACGTATGAGGCATTTGAGAACATTTTTCCGAGTAATCATCGAGACCGGTCTTGGTATCAAAAGATCGGGCTGGTCGAATTGGTTAGTGGTCAGCATTCTCGCAATCGCGCTCACCATATTTGGTGGCATTCTTCAAGTGACAATGACGATGAAAAACGTCGTGGCGGCCTTCGGTTCGCAGCTTGAAGTTTCCGCGTACTTGAAAGACGGCTACCAGCCCAAGCGAGTCGCTCGTGAAATCAGTCAAATCCCCGAGGTTCAATTAGTCGAAATCGTCACCAAGGACGTCGCCTGGGACGAGATGAAGTCAACCTTCAAAGTCGCTTCCCTGGCTAATCCCCTGCCGAATACTTTGCACATCCGCGCCAGCAACCCCGAGGCCGTCGAAGCCGTTGCCGCCAAAGTAAAACTGCTATCCGCAGTAGAAAACATTCGCTATCCATTGAATGTCGCACGCAAGATCAACGAGTTCCGGCACTTCATTGAAATCGCTGGATTCGCCATCACAGCAGCTCTTTCAGCAGCAACTCTTACTGTGATCGGCAACACGATTCACTTGCTCATCGAGTCACGGCAGAGAGAAATTGAAATTCTCAGTCTGATGGGTGTAAGCCCGTTTTATATTAAGGGTCCGTTCGTCCTGCAAGGAGCCGCCTACGGAGCCGGTTCTGCAGCGGTCGCAATTCTTGTTTTGGTGGGAGTACATATATATCTCGACCCTTACCTGACCGACCAGCTGGTCAGCCTTGCTCCTTTTCTGCCGAGAAATATCGAGTACGGAATGTGGCAAACATTTGGAGTCATGCTTGGTCTGGGCGTTCTTGTGGGCGCCGGCGGATCAGCTTGGACATCTGGTAAGTACATCAAGATTTAGTGCGTTCCAGACAGCGGCGCATGAAACTAGACAAATTAAGCTCTGGAGGGCGATGCAAGTTTGCATCGCCCTTTCCAGTTTGCCCTCGGAGTAAATTGTGAGTTGAGGGGCTAAAAGTTAGTCCAATGTTTCCAGCTTCTTCAAGCTGTAGACATCTTCCGAGAAGGGTTCTTTCACGCTGCCGGTTAATGCATTGCCTACGCCGTTCAGAACGCCTTCTCCAATAGTTCCTGCAACGCGCAAAGTCTGTCCAGGAATCGATGCTGCCATCGTTGGAGTTACCCAGTAGTCGTTGCGCTCGAATTCTTTTGCAAAACTCGTCGCATACATATCCATTCTCTTCGCTTCACAGCGCGCAATCGCAATCGGGGTGCCGATTACTACGCCGCTTGCGAAGGACGCCAGCTTGAATGGAATAAGAGCTGTCTGCTTGATGTGGTCTTCAGCTACATCTTGTGGTGACGGAGTTACTCCATCTTTTGCATACGCAGGCACAACCTGCATCGCCAGAATCGCCATCAATACTATTTGTTTGCGCATAGCTAGTTAAGTCCTCCTTGACTTAAGCAACAGCCTACGGCAAATCATCAGTCCACTCTTTTACGGCTCAACACTTTCAAAATTGTTGAGCGGCGGGAACATCTTCATTTTATTGTGTGAAAAAACTTGGGCGATTGGATTTCTTGCAAAGAAAAAGAACAAGAACAAGATGATGATGAATAGGAAGATGAATAGGAATGAGAATGAGATGAAGAAAAAGGGAGACGAAATTCGTCTCCCTTCTATTTATTGCTCTTACTGTGTGATGTTCGAACGCTTACTTGTTAGCGGTTTCGAGCATGCTCACTTTGGTCATCTTGTCGCCCTTGCGCAATTGGCTGACGACCTGCAATCCGTCGATGACTTTGCCGAATACAGCGTAGTTCATGTCGAGGAAAGAAGCTGGTGCGAGCGTGATGTAGAACTGGCAGCTTGCGGAATTGGGGTCATTGGCTCTGGCCATCGCCACAACGCCAGCTTGGTCGTGCTTCAAGCTCGGCTTCACTTCCAAAGGAATGCGGTGCTCTTGCTTGGTAGCTGGATCGATGTAACCGCCGGTGCCATCACCTTTGGGGTCGCCGCCTTGAATTACGAATCCAGGCTCGTATCTGTGGAAGGTGAGTCCGTTGTAGAAACCTTTGGATACCAGGTTTTGGAAGTTATTTGCGGTTGTTGGGACTTCGTTTGTGAACAATTGGATTTTGATGGTTCCCTTTGTGGTTTCCATCACAACTACTGGTTCTGTCATTTTTCCCTTCTTGCCAGCGGCAGACTTAGGTTCAATTGCGTTTGCTGAGCTTGTAAAACAGATGCTGGTCATCAGGCAAAGCATTGCTGCCACCACTGACAGTACTACTTTTCCGAGACCATTATCGCGGCCACTAAATGTAAGCATTCGCTTGGCAACTCCTAATTACTGTGAAAACGCTAGTGATTCTAGCGCAGTTAGCTTGGATTAAGCCTTATTCTCAAGTTTCACTTAGTGATTGGTTGCGAAAATTCGCAGAAGACCGTCAGTTGCCCTGCGACGGCAATATCTTGCGCGCGGGTTTATCAACAGAAACCGTCAGCACAGCCGATGGCAAGGACGGTGGCATGTAGGAAATTGGTACACGAATAGATTCGACTTGCGGCAACGTATCTGCATCGAAGCCCAGCCATCCTTGGGTTTCATCACCAGGCATGAGAACCCGCTTGCCGAAATTCTCAACTTCCACTTCATGGCGAGTGCCGTCACGCCCCAGAGCAACGCCCAGATCGCGCTTTCTGTTTTGACCAGGCGTGATGAATTCATAGAAAATGTCACCAGCCAATCCAAGAGATGCAGCTGTAACACCGGCTACAGCGAGCTTTCCGCCCAGTGACAGAGTCGACTGCGCATCATGTTCCAGTTCTTTTGCATCGCATGGCTTAAAGACTTGCCCATTCAGCCTGACTTCCGCCTGGTTTGCATCAATGACAACAACCTGGTCGCTGATATTTTTGATGTTCAACTCGATGAAATGCACTGAGCGATCGCGGTGATGCGTCAATGGCGTGGTTGCTAGCAAGCGTGCATGACCGTTAACCGAAGCAGCTTCGGCAGCTCCACGCAACAGGGGACGACCTTCAGTCGAATGCGCACCATCTGTGTCTGTGTGCGCAGGGAAAGGCTCCTGCAGCTTGTCCGAACTCTGGACATGCGCCGGCACATCAGGACTCGCAGCGTTTCTATCAATGGGCGGCTTCAGTTCAACGCCTTCTTGACCCGCGCAGGGAGAGCTAAAAGCCCATACCGCGGTAACCAGGCATAGCCCAAGAGTACTGATTTGACGGGGATTCCACATGATAGCAACCTTTCACAGACCACATTGTTATTGGTCTGGGGTCACCTAATCATCGTCCGCGACGCCCTACCAATTGATATGTAACTTTAGCGCGCTGCTCCCCTTGTTTTGATATTGTTATGCGCTCTAAACCATTAAATTGAGCACCACCAGGCACAAGGCTCATCACGATTGCCTCACCGGCAACGGTGTTCTTAACAGGATGCTGGTATCTGATGAATGCAGTATTGCCTTCGACCTTATCAACAACCAATTGAGTCGATACACCCTGGTCATTGCTCATGCTGTATCCAGAATTCGGATCGCCGCCAATATTCCAGACGTTGCTGGTACTTGGCGAGAAAACGGCTTCAGCCCCGGCTTGAAACTCTGGCAAAGCCTCAACCTTGGTGCGCTGACCGCTGACATTCCACGAACCCAGGAAACTAGCGGGCAAAACCACCCTTGTCTGAGCCTGCAGCTGCATTGGTGGACGGCGCGGAGGTGCAGCATTCTGCTGAATGCCCGCATTCATTGGCGGGCGGCGCGGAGCCGCATTCTCTTGAACGCCGGCGTTCATCGGACGCGGAGCCGGCATTGCTTGAGGCGTCGGATACTGAGGATAGGCGGGATAACTGGAGTCGCTGTTGTACTGTTTTTGCTCAGCGCCCAACTTGAAAGGTTCAGCAGCACCGGCTTGCGGTGTGGCAGCAAGATTGACCAAGGCCACCGCCCCCAAAGCAAACAGGGAAACAGTCAGGCTCTTACATGAAAAAACACCGGTCGACATCTATTGCCTCCTTACGGAAGATCCACACTCGATACTCGTACCCGAATTGGACAGCAATTCTTAAATACGATTTATAAAGCAGATTCTATACTAATACGCTCAGAAGCACAAAAGTTTTTTATCGCGTTTTTGTAACTTGCGCCGTGCGCTTCACAGGGTCGGCACCCACAGTCTTGAGAGGCGCTACGGGCTTGAATGAAGGCACGCTCTTCATAGCCGGAATTACCGACTTGAGTTCGTAGCCGACTGGTTTCAATGCAGGAGCCGCGGGCACAGCAGCTGTGGACTTTTCCGCCCTGCGCTCCGCAGGCTGATAACCAGCGCCAGTCGCCTCTTCAGCAAATCCTATCTCTTTCAATTTCTCGTAAGCTGCCTGACCGATAACAGACTTGGGCTCGGCAACAACAATGTCCACGAGCGGTCCGAGTGCCTCAGGCAAACGATTTTGTTTGATGAAAATCTCTGCTTTGAGAAGCCCCGCCTCGTGTTTCAACGAAGAAAACTTTACTGCGGACTGCTTTTCTTGTGCCGCCGCAGCTTTCATAGAATCATTCTTGCCCAGTGCCAAACTCAGCTTCCAGTGCGCGTCAGCCATGTCAGACAGCCACTCGCACAATTGAAATACTGAATCTTGAACCTCTTTGGCACTGCTCACCGCCAATAAATTGCGCAGTTCGGCAATTCTCACTTTGGCATCGTCGACATTGAGCGGCAGTTTGGAATAGGCACCCTTTCCTGCTTTCGCAGAGGAGGCACTGGGCGAACCAGAGGCTCCGGAATTAATAAGATACTGATTGGGCGCAGCGCCAGGAACAGGAGCTTGTCCATAACCGGCAGAACTTGATGGACTCGATGGACTGCCATATGAGCCCTGCGGCGACATGTAGCTATTGTTCTGTCCCGGGACAGGAGACCCTTGCGCCAGAGCGACAACAGGCATAAGAGCCAGGGACGCCAGTCCAATGGCGATCGAACCCGCCTTGAGCATTATATTTGTGCCTCCACTCCTAGTGCCTAAATCTCCGTTGTACTCAGATCTAGAGTATGCAGGTCAGATGCCTTCTGCTCTAAAGCCAATCGTTGAATTTTATCAGCTTGGTTTATCATCCGGCTTGCAGTGCAAATCAGGATTTTTCTTGCAGTTTGCCTTGTTAGCCCCAATTTGCCGTCTAGGAGCAAGAGCTAAGGGGAACGAATGTTAGCAAGAACTTGAAAAAAGCCCTAGAATCTAGATTGAGTCTCAAGTCGTTTGAGTTACCGAGTTCGTAACGCGCGCCTCTCATGAAGGGGCATCATGCGTACCACGGAGAGAAACTTGTTTGGATTTGCAGCTAAATCGAAGCGCGTAACAGCATTTCTAGTTTCGCTCGTTTACTCACAGTCTTTGTACCTTTCGGTCTTCGCGCAAGAAGAGCCAGTCAAACTAGTGCAGACAGAGCCCTCCGCAGCTCCTGCGATATTGCGCGATGATAGTTTTCTTGATCCAAGAGAAACAGAATACATAAGTAAGTGGCTGAAAGCTGGACAGTATATGCCGCTTTCAGAATTGAAGCCAGGGATGCAGGGATACGGTTTGACTGTATTTCAAGGCAACAAAATCGAACGATTTGACGTGACAGTCATTGGTGTGGTGAAGAAAGTCTTGAGCGGTCGTGACGCAGTCATGGTGCGCCTTTCCGGACCATTAATGGGCAAGAACACCGTCATCCGTGGTATGTCCGGAAGTCCAGTTTATATCAACGGAAAACTTGTAGGAGCCGTTTCGTATGGTTTTGATTTTTCACGAGAGCCCATCGTCGGTCTGACTCCAATCACAGATATGCTGGACGCGCTGACTCCAGATAAAAGGGTTGATGACGGATCTTCCGGTCGCGGACACATTGGCTATCGATCCCTTCCTTCAATGGGCGCCGAAAGCGGAATTTTCAAAGGAACAAGCGGCACATCAGTTGACACTGCAGCGGGATTGAACGGCGGCATAACCACTACTTCCGGTGGCGGCACTCGAATGATTCCGCTTATCGCACCAATTTCTCTCTCCGGATTCTCCAGCGGCGCTCAGGAATATCTCGGAGAGCACTTCAAGAATTTCGGCATGTCCGTTTCAGCTGGCACTGCCGGGGCGATTGATGAAACCTTAGACAGCGACGAGAGTTCAGATTCTTCTATTGAGAAAAGGTCAGCCGGCGGTAAGGTCCTTTCTGGAGACAAAGTGGGTTCTGGCGATAAAAACTCTTCGGGCGATAAGGGCACTTCCAGCGACACTATAAAACCCGGTGGAGCGGTGAGTGTACTCCTTGTCACAGGTGATTTTTCAGCGTCGGCGACAGGCACTGCGACCACCACATTTGGTGGCAACGTCCTGGCCTTTGGTCATCCTTTTATGCAAGCAGGTCCCGTCGACTTTCCAATGGCAACCGCCTATATTCACCAGGTTTTACCCAACTTGGCAGTCTCCTTTAAAGTGGCATCGCCCGTCAAAATTGTAGGCAGCGTTACGAACGACAGACCATGGGCCATCGGCGGCGAGCTGGGACGTCAATCAAAAATGATTCCGGCCACTTACACAGTCACTGACAGAACACGCGGTGTCAAAAAGACCTTCCATCTCAACGTTATCAATCACGCGGATCTGACCCCTGAATTGCTTGCCAGCACGGCTATGTCGGCAATTGATACAACACACCAATCGACCTCTCCGTACGTAGTGACGGTGGACAGTAAGGTCACTACCGACAAAGTCGGAGTCATTGAACGTCACGACAAATTCGCCGGAAATTTCGCCGTGCATGGACCGGTCGACTCAAGCTTCAAAATGAAGGGAGGCGGCGATTCTACAGGGGTTTCTTTTCTGAGCGTGCTGACAAGAATCGTAAACAACGACTTCGAGAAGGCACAAATCAAGGGCGTAAATCTCAACATTGTTTTGGACGATGGACACGACACAGCTAGATTGGAGCGAATCTCACTCGACAAACAAAAGGTAGAACCAGGCGAAACAGTAAAGGTAACTGCCGTACTGCGTCCGTACAACAAACCACGCGTTACGCGCGAACTGGCGCTTAAAGTTCCTCGTGACATTCCGGATGGCAACTTGCTGCTCGGTGTAGGACCTGGCGATCAAATTGACCAATTGAGAAAACGCATGGGAGTCGTCGATCCTCAGCCGGAAAACCTAAACCAAGTAGCGAACAGAATTCGAGAACAAGGGCAGGGCAATGTTCTTGAAGCGGTTCTGGCTTTGCCGGAGCAATCTCTATTTCTTGACGGTAGGCGTATTGTCTCGCCACCGGCAAACTGGCTGAAGCTGTTTTTCTCGGATCGTTATACAAAAGGTCCTCAAATCGTCAAAGGTGAAGTAAGGGCAAAGGCCTCTGAACCCTGGCTTCTCGATGGTATGCACCTTTTGGCTTTGACGGTCGAGCGCAAAGAAAAAGCGATGGCGCATTCGCCGTTTTACACAGTCAATCCAACCAATTCTCACTCGTCGCAAGACGGCATTTATATGACCGACCAAGCACGAAAAGTTTTGGATGCCGGACAGTCGCGCAAGTCTGACAGCAGCTCATCATCAAGCTCTTCATCAAGTGCAAGCTCGCTTGCATCATCTATTGCCAGCGCCATTTCGGGTTCTTCCTCCAGCTCTTCATCTTCTGAAAAACGTGACTCATCCAGCAGCGCCACAAGTTTTTCAGCAGCCAAACAATATCCACACATGCGCTCCGCTCTGGCTTGGAGGCAAGCCACAGAAGAAGATTTCCGCAACGGAAAAGCAGAAGAAGTTTCTATAGATAGTCGCGGTCGACTCTCGCCTGGTTTCCACGAAGCCGCACGTTGTACAGTTGCACCTGAGATGCAAATCTGGTCCGCCGCCTGCACCAATGGTACTGTTTACTTCAGTGCACACAACAGAATATATTCATGGAAAGAAGGAGCATCAGGACCAGAGTCCGTGGCAAGCCTTGATTGCTCGTTCTGCCCGGCAATTGCAGTAGATAGCAAAGGCTCGGTATTTGCGGCCGCCGCGCCCGGAGACCGCGTTCTTTCAATAAAGCCGAACGGAAGCAAACACGACGTTTTATTCAAAACCGGTGGTGATACCGTCACAACTTTGTGCGTAGACGACCGTGACAATGTTTATGCAGGGGTAGCTGCCGATGGCAAAGTATGGTTCTACGACGCGGTTAAGAAATCAGCTTCCGTCATTTTCGATTCAGGACAAGCACACATTACTTCGCTGTGGTTCTCAAAGAGTGACAAACGCGTCTATGTAGGCACGGCCGAGAAAGGCGCTGTCTACAGCATCGACAGTACAGGCAACGCGCGGGCTGAGTATCAAACAAACGACCACATAGTCACAGGCGCGGTCAAAGATTCAAAAGGCAATCTCTATATAACTACGTCAGGCAGCGGTCATTTCTACAAGGTCAAACCTTCCGGAGAAACAGAAACTCTGGCGACGAGTGAAGGATTTTACTCAGTCATCTACGACCCTGCCAGCGACACGGTTTTTGCGGGAGACGCGGAAGGCGATATCACGCAAGCAAAACAAGAAGAGATTACTGGTCGCGCATATTTCTTGCCTGTCGCACATACGCAAGAAGAAGCTGTTTCAGCCCTGGCGCTGGATGGACGCGGACATTTGTTTGCTGCAACCAGCAATTTCCCAAGAGTTCTAAAATTCGACCTGGCACCATCTGCGAAGGCAACATATAACTCGCAAATTCGCGATGCGCAGCGTCCAGCCAACTGGTCAAAACTACTTGCTTACGGTGGTCTGAGCTCTCTGGACCCGCAACTTTTGAGCCGACTTGCGGTCGATACTCGCACCGGCAATAGCAGTCAGCCCGATGCTAGCTGGTCTAGCTGGAGTGCAGCAGAATCGACAAACGAAGGTTTCACTATTAAGTCTCCGCGAGGCAGGTATCTGCAGTACAGACTGAAGTGGAAGCCGCTCGATGGAAAAGCGGTCACCATACGCAAAGGCTACGAGCCCAACACTGTTCGCCGTGTAGACGTGACTTATTTACCTACAAATGCTCAACCTTATATGAGCAGTATCTCGGTCAATGCAGGCGCGCACCTCTCAGGCAAGCAAGATGTCTCCATCACCGGTAACGATCCCGATCACGATAATATGTTGCTCTCGCTAGAACTATCTAGCGACGACGGAAAAACCTGGAAGACGCTCGCCGCCGACTTGAGATCGAAGAAGGATTCGAGCAAAGACTCGAAGGATTCAAAAAATCCAAAGGATTCCAAAGATCAAAAAGATTCCAAAGATCCGAAGATTTCCAATGATTCCAAAGATAGGAGCGAAGTCAAAGGCGAAATCCGAGATAAGGATAAGGATCAGGAAAAGAGCAAAGACAAGGCAGATGACGCTAATGAGTCAGATGGAAAGTCAGATGATAAGCCGGTTGGTGACGGCGAAGACAAATCTTCAGAGAAAACAAAGTCGAGCTCAAAGTCAAAGTCGAATTCAAGCTCAAATCAAAGCAGCAAGCTGAGCGAAGAACGTGAGCCGCAAGCTAAAGCACCGCCGGTAAAAGGCCCGCAAGCGAAAGATCCGCAAGGAAAAGAAACGCCTGACAAAGACGCTCAAGGTAAAGAAGGTCAGAACAAAGAGCCACAGGCGAAAGAACCACAAGGCAAGGATCCGCAGACAAAAGATTCGCAGAACAAAGAAGCTAATAAAGATTCGGCCAAAGATGCTACAAAAGACTCTGCGCAATCTAAAGATGCGAGTAAGGATAAAACGAAGACCAAAGCAAACGCTAAAGAGAGTCCTGAGGCGACTCTCGCTAAAGCTCTTAGTGCCATAAAATCTGCCACGCAAAGTGATTCAGAGTCTGCAACCGAGCAGTTTACCTACAATTGGGATACTACAAAACAGAAGGACGGCAATTACGTCCTGCGCGTTAAACTCGATGATCGTTTGTCTAATCCGCGTGGCTACATGGAAAACGAGCGCTGGGGCACAATCACAATCGACAACACTCCACCTCAAATTTCGGATGTGAAAGTTGAGAGCAAGGAGAAAGGTGTTTATCAGCTTATTCTCACTGCTGAAGACAAGCTCTCTCTAATCACCAACGCAACATACAAAATGGACGACGGCTCACCTTTCGCGATGATGCGCATAGGCGCAGACGGCACGCAAGAAGCTGCGGATTCGCAAACCGCCAGGCTGAGCGCCGAAATCACCGATGTAAAGTCAGGCGAGCACAAATTTGTCATCGAAGTGACCGATCAAGCTGGAAACACAGAAACCAAGACCGTAACATTGACCCTTAAGTAGATTCTGGAAGCACAATTGGTTCTAAAAGAACTACTGCTTTTTGAAACACGGCAAGTAAGGGGATTGAGCATTGTCTTTGGCTCAGCTTTTGCGCACGAAACCTCCGGGTCAATTGATTTCAGAAGCCGAGTCTTCTGCCCATCAGTTGAAGAAGTCTCTCACTGCGCTCGACCTGATCGCCTTCGGTGTCGGCGCGACAATCGGCTCCGGAATATTTGCCTTGACCGGAACAGCTGCGGCAGGACAGGCGACTGTTCACCAGGACATCATGTCTACGCCGATTATAAATTTCCTGCTTCACTCGAGCCTTGGTCGTGACGGCGCCGGCCCTGCGATTGTGATTTCCTTTCTAATCGCGGCGCTGGCTTGTGGATTTGCGGCTATGTGCTACGCAGAGTTGGCAGCGATGATTCCTGTTTCCGGTTCTGCATATACATTCGCTTATGCTGCCCTGGGAGAGCTCGTTGCCTGGATCATCGGCTGGGACTTGATATTGGAATATGCGGTCGGCAACATCGCAGTAGCGGTCAGTTGGTCGGACTATTTCCAAAACGTTTTAACGGGCATAACGGGATACAAAATGCCATTGTGGCTGGCATGCGACCCACATACTGCGATGGTTCGGCTGGAAGCGCTAAAGAGCGATCCAAATATCGCTAACATGTACAGCTCAATGGATCTGCCCACTGTTGGCGGCATAGCATTGGCGATGAACGTGCCGGCATTCCTCATCGTTCTTTTAATCACTTACGTTCTTGTCGTCGGAGTGCAAGAAAGTTCGTGGGTGAATACAGTCGCGGTCATCATCAAGACAGGCGTTGTCATCTTCTTCGTCCTCTTTGGAATGGCTTATGTCCATCCGGAAAATTGGCAGCCTTTTGCGCCTACCGGATTCGCCGGTATCATGGGCGGTGCGGCAATCGTTTTCTTCAGCTTCATCGGCTTTGATGCAGTAAGTTCAACAGCAGAAGAAACCAAAAATCCTCAAAGAGATATGCCGATTGGCATGCTTGGCAGTTTGGCGATATGCACGGTGCTATATGCAGCGGTTTCTCTCGTTTTAACAGGCATTCTGCCATATCAGACATATGCAAACGATGCAGCACCTGTTGCCACCGCAATTGCTGCAACTAAGCAACCCTGGGCACATATCTTCGTTTCTATCGGCGCGCTGGCAGGAATGACATCCGTACTACTAGTTTTCCAACTTGGCCAACCACGTATCTTCATGGCTATGTCGCGCGATGGTTTACTTCCGAAGATGTTTTCCAACCTGCACCCAAAATACAAAACACCGTTTGTACCAACCATCCTGACGGGAATTCTGGTGGGATTTGCAGCACTCTTCATCGACATCGGATTCGCCGCAGAGCTTACGAATATTGGGACTTTGGCAGCTTTCATCATCGTTTGCGGAGGAGTGCTCATCCTGCGCAAAACAGATCCGGATCATGTCAGACCTTTCAAGTGCCCTCTAGTTCCAATCGTTCCGTGGGCGGGGATTATCTCGTGTTTCGTGCTCATGCTCAGCCTACCCATAAACACTTGGGTGCGGTTTGTTGTTTGGATGGGAATTGGTGCGTTGCTTTATTGGCTTTATGGATTCCGTCACTCAAAACTATCAGCTTCCCAAACAAAGTAGTCTTGTGGCGACAGAATTATCAGTAATTACTGTCCGCCCGAGCGGCTAATAAAGAACATCCCGAAGTGCAATCGCAACGGAATTTTGAAGCTGGTAAAGCTCGCCAGTTGAGGCTTTTCGAACCGAACCGCAAAAAAGGCACCATTTCTTGCTCCAAATCCCCTTAACCCTAGGCGATAGTAGGGGTATATTAGAAGATGGAGTTAGGTGTCTCTTACTCTTTACCAAAAATCGATTGCGACCTGCATCTTAATCAGCCCAGCTGATTGTTTTGGTTTGCCTGTTTGTCTCGTGGAGTGCGCAAAGTGAACCGCTTATCGAAATCTGTGCTGCTTACTTTTTGTTCGCTGGCATTCGTAGCTTGCACAACCCCTCCGAAGGTTCTAACTGAAAAAGAACCTTTCGATCCGCACAACAAGTGGGGATTCGTCGATGCCGCCGGCAAGGTCGTAATTGAGCCGAAATACGAAGCCGTCAAACCTTTCTCTGAAGGTCTTGCCGCAGTGGTCCAAGACAGGCGCTGGGGCTATATAGACAAAACAGGCAAAGTAGTTATCGAACCGAAATACGATGTCGTCACTCCATTTTCTGATGGCATGGCCGCCGTAAGCACAAATGGGAAATGGGGATATATCGACAAAACCGGCAAGTTGGTGATTCCTCTCGACTATGACGGCGCAAACGAATTTAGCGAAGGTTTTGCAGGTGTCAAAGAAGGAAATACCTGGTCGTATATAACCAAAGAGAATAAGAAAATCGCCGAAGGATACAAAGACGTCGGCAAATTCTCTTGTGGATTGGGCGCGTTCAAGACAGACGCCGGCTGGGGTTATGTAGACGAAAATGGCAAAGTAATCATCAAAGAGAAATTTGCAGAAGCCAGTCCGCACGACAAAGATTGCATTGCCGAAGTTACGACTCTGGACAATCGATTCGGCCTGATCGATAAAGCTGGAGTGATTGTGTATAGAGAAAAGCTCGAAGCACCATCGCTATTTGCTGATGGACTCTCAGTAATCGAGACTAAGGGTCAATGGGGATTTGTAGATAAATCAGGCAAATTCATCATCCCTGCAAAATATCTCGCGGCCGAAAAATTCAATGGCGGTCTTGCACTGGTGCGAACGAAAGATGGCTATGGTTATGTTGATCCGAAAGGGAAAATGGTGATTGAGCCTAAATTCCCGAATGCTCATTCATTCACCGAAAAACTTGCCGCTGTAAGAATCAAAGACGGCAAGTGGGGTTATATAGATCAAAAAGGAAAATTGGTAATCGAACCCAAGTACCAAGCTGCCACCGAATTCAAAGAAGAATTAGCAGCTGTACAAGTCGACTAATCATCGAACTGATAGGTTAGGAACTTCAAAGAGGCGCGCGATGCGCCTCTTTCTGTTACAGCCCCTCGCATAATCAGACAAGCATGCAAAAAGAGAGGGGATCGCTCCCCTCTCTAATTCTTCTCTCTTACCTGAAAGTAGGAGAACCGTCAGCTGAAGTTACTTGATGGTGACTTCTTTGCCGCTGCGTACGGTTTCTTTTCTGGTCTTCAAACCAGGAAGGTGCATGTCCATGGTTCCTACGGAAACAGGAATGCGGGTGGCGACTTCCATCTTCGGAATGCTGATGAAGAGGATGCCGCGATCCAAGCGAGCTTCAATTTGATCGTGGAGGATTTCTTGTTCGAAGTAGAATTCACGAATCAAGAAGCAAGGAAGCTCTTTTTGCAGGTACTGTGCTCTTTCTTCGAACAACGAAGGAGTGCGCTTCGCGATCATAGTGAGCAAGTTATCTTCAATTTTCAGTTCTACATCATCGAGGGTTACGCCCGGCAGAGCGATTTCGAGGAGGTATTGTTCGTCGAGTTCGAGAACATCGGTTTCGGGTGCGCTGTAGTTTACGTGCTGCTGCCAGTTCCAGTTGGTCAGCTCAGAACCAAAAGTATGAAGGTGGCGGTTTTCGAAATAACGGTTTACCGGTTTATTCATCGATTGGAAATTTCTGATTGTACGATTGAAATACATTTAGTCACTCCTAGTGTTTGTAAGTTTGAAAGCGTTACCTTGTCCCTGCGCAGCCGATATCTGGTCCCGCGGTAGCGAAACCCAGTGTTAATGCGGCTTGTCTGCGCCAGCAACGTTTCCGTGCTCACAATAGTATCGACAAAAACGGCACAGTGAGCCGCTTTTAACGATCCATTCCTGTTTACCCTTTGCAACCTGAGAACGGTTTCATAGTCTCCGTTTCCACGTTTAATCAAAACACCGAATATGACTCCCGTCTCATCTGAAGCGGCTCTTGAAATTATCGCCAATAAAGAAAGTGGTCTAAACAGCCTTGAACAGCTCCTCTTAACAACCAAAGTCTAACTGCCGTTCATCGAATCTCCAGCCCAGCAAGGGACTTCGGCTTTGGCATCTGAAAAGCAAGAACAGGTCAAGATTCCAGCCACTTTGGCAGCCTTTTTTTGGAACCATGCGCCAACTTCTAATCTTTCTGCCTCAAAATTGAAAAAGCGGGGTGGCGCAACTGGCGGGCGTCGAACTTTACCAAACAATATGATCTGAATGATCTGAATTCAGCCGCTCTAGATACAGGTAGAGAACGGTTTTCAACTAGGCACCAAATCTGGTGCACGAATGTTGCTTACTTCTTCTTCGCAACGGCCTTAGAGTTCTTTTTGCTTGAATTCATCTTCTCTTCTTGTTTCTTCAGCATGGCGAGCCTGTTGTTTACAGCCTTCATGGAGATCTTCACTGATTCGAATTCGTCGAGCTTGAATTTAAGGTCGCGGTCAATTTCGCCGGCTTCTCTCTTTGCTGCTTCCAATTCCCTGCGGCTGACCACGCCTTCCTGATAGAGAGACTCAAACAATTCAGCTTTATCCTTTCGCTCTTTGATTTGCCTTTCGCCGTCACCGACAATCGAATTCAACTCATTGAAGCGGGCGGTCAATTCTTTCTTCCTTCCTTCAAGTTCTTTCAAAGAAAGATAGTCAACCGGTGCACCGTACATGCCTAAAGCGTCCATACCTATAGGCATAACAGGAGGAGGCGGAGGAACCAAGCCATTATTCAATCGCGGAGTAGAGACCGTTTTCTTTGGCTTCACAGATGCTGTTTTCTTCTCAGACGTTGAAGCTGGCTTTTTCTCAGCTTTCACATCTGAGTTCGCAACTGGCTTAGTATCAGGCTTTCCGGTCTGCTTAACGTTTGGATTTGAAATTTGTTGAGCATCCGACTTCATATTAGGCTTCATATCAGCCTTCACAGGAGCAGCTTGCTCGCCATTCAATGTTGATTGTGGTATCTCGCGTAGTTTTCCAGACTTGCTATGCGGAGCATTAATCTCCGGCACAGGAAGCTTGGCTGACGGAGAGACAATTGGCTTGATTGGTATAGACACTGCTTTTGCCGACTCGGACTTGGCAGCTGATACCGCGATCGGAGCAGCCTTAGCAGGTTCTTTCTTTACAAGCTTTGATTGAGACGACTTGGGAGCAACGCCTGGCGATGCAGCCTGCGCCGGGGTTTCAGCGCCTGCGCCCTGCATCTCGAGAAGATATACAAGTGCAAAAGCCAAGCCCATGGCGGCTCTGTGCAAATCTTTGTGTGTTGTCGGGCGCTGCGGCATATAATGATCTCGAAGGTATTGTATAAAAGACGTCCGGAGACGTACAACGTTTCTATATTTTTGAACAGATTCACTTAAGAAAAGGTTTCGCAACGGTCATGGCTTTGAACAACAATCTGCAAATCCTCTTTCTGGGAGATATCATCGGCAAGCCTGGTCGTCAGGTCGTCAGACGCTATCTCGCCGGACTCACGAGTAAGCCTGACCTGATTATCGCCAATGCAGAGAACTCTGCGCATGGATTTGGAACAACAGAGGCAAACCTCGAAGAGCTGCGCACAGCTGGGGTTCAGGCGTTCACTGGCGGAAATCATACATTTGATCGTAAAGAATTACTCGAATTCATCGACAAGCAAGTGAATGTGATTCGCCCTGCGAATTATCCGGCCGGTACACCAGGCAAGGGATACTGCATTGTCGAGGTGGCCGATCAGAAAGTCGGCATTCTAAATTTGATTGGGCGGGTTTTTATGGAACCGCTCGAAAATCCCTTTCTTGCCGCAGACAAATATCTGCCCGAATTACAGAAAGAAACAAAAGTCATCATCGTCGACATTCATGCTGAAGCTACAGCCGAAAAGGTCGCGCTGGGTTTCTATTTGGATGGTCGAGTGTCAGCTGTGTTGGGAACGCACACGCATATTCAAACTGCAGACGAACGGATTCTGCCTGAAGGAACCGCTTATATTACTGATGCCGGTGCATGTGGTCCGGCGGATGGTGTCATTGGCATGGAAAAAGCGGGCGTGTTCAGACGCATGATCAAGCAGTTGCCGACGCGCTTTGAAGTCGCAGAAGGTCCAGCTCTTCTTTGCGGTGTTTTGCTAAATATAGATTCAAAGACAGGCAAAGCAAATTCAATAGAACGCGTTCAATATAGGGAATCAGCACAGCTTTCGGCCAAATCGACTCAAGAAATTATGTCGATTGGTTAGCCGCTCGCTGCTTTCAATCAGCTAATGCAAGCCGACTTTCACCTGCATACTCACCACTCAGACGGCACTTGGTCTCCCAAGGAGCTGGTTGAGCATGCTGTAAAAATAAAGCTTACTCACATGTCGATAACAGATCACGATACTACATATGGTATCAATGAAGGCATCGAAGCAGCGCAAGGAAGGATTGAAATCATTCCAGGCGTGGAGATCAACACGATCAGGCGAGAGCCGGACGGCACACACAAAGACGTCCATATACTGGGCTATTTCATCGATCAAACCAATCAGAAGTTGCAAGAAGTTTTAGCTCGACAGCGGCGAGCACGCAACGAACATGTCGAAAAGATGGTGAAAAACTTGCAGGCGGCCGGTCACCCGCTCACCATGCAAATGCTCCGCGATAAGGCTGGCTTGGGTTCTATAGGAAAAGCCCATATCACGCAATGCATGGTCGAATGCGGCATGGCGGAAGACCTTATGGAAGCGTACGAAAAGTATGTTTGCAAAGAGTCGCCCTTCTATGTTCGAAGGGAAAGTGTTTCGCCACAAGAAGCAATTGATGCGATTAATGGCGCCGGCGGTTTTGCGTCCATTGCTCATCCAGGCAAATCACCTGAGATGCTGGAATATATTCTGGCTCTAAAGAAGCAAGGACTAGCAGGCGTGGAAGCTTTCCACCGAATGCATTCGGTCAATTTAGTACGTCAGTACATACGATTTGCCGAGCGCAATTCGCTTATCGTAACCGGCGGCTCTGACTGCCACGGTCCTTACAAGGAATACGCGGCAACCGCTGGTTCCATTTCATTGCCGAAGGACATAGTAAGGAAGTTTCTCGCGTCAAAGAACGCGGTCAACCTTTGATTTCAGATCGCCAGTGTCAATCTCTCCCGAATGGCTTGTTGAAAGTTTTCCATCTTTATCGAGTACGACATTCAGCGGAATGTAGCCTTTGTAGTAGCTCTTAATCAGTTTGAGCGCATTCGCATTGGCCGGGTGATCAACATCAATGACAATCACTTTGACTTTGTCTTGAATCTTCTTGTACAAATCTACGAGCCGTTTTGCCTGACGGTTCGTATTAAGATCGCCGGCCGCACCAAAAAAAATCAAAGTTGGCTTCGCTTGTTCTAAATTGGCATCATCCATTTTGTCGCCGACAATTGGAAAGCCGTTGTCGGTATCTTGCACAAAGGAAACGCCATCTTTTAAACGCAGATTTTCAGCAGCCATTGCAGCAACAATAGAACAGCTGAGAGCAAATACGAGTGCAGTCGTGTGTTTCCACCCACTTCTTGCTGTCGAGTTTTTTGAGTAATCTGTAACTGCCATAAAGCAATGCCCCGGTTTCGCGGCTATTTTCTGCGCGCACAGTATTCTAGACCAGAATCCGAGCGGTTATGTTCCAAACGTCGACGAAAACGCCAAAACTCCGCCTGCTGCCTAAATCCGGTCTGCAACAAACGTTTAAGGCCCAATCTTGCATCTTCGACAAGTGGGAATTTTGTCCCGGCAATGTCCAACCGAACTTATAAGGTGATGAAAGCGAATTGACTAAGTTCAAAGCGGAGGTTTGCACATGAGTGACTTGGATTTCGTCAGAAACAATCAGGAAGCCGCCATCATCGGAGCACTCGTTTCTGACGAACTGTTTCTGCATGACGCTTATGACAGCCAGAAAGCCGTTCCACACTACAAAGTCGACGATTACAACTGGCTGACAGGCGCTCCAAGTCACATATGGATCGATCGTGATTCGGATTGGCAAGCCGATGGTCAAGCAACAATCGACTACGACATTTTCGGCGGGATAGAAACAATTTCTATCGACAGAAATTATGATGGGAAAGCGGATGCTGTCTTCAATTGTGAGCAATCAGGAGAAAATGAAATCAAGTTGGAATTTGACGATGGAATTGATGGAGCCATTGAGGCGAAGGGTTCATTCTCTGATTTGAATGGAAGAAGCATGCGATTTTATTTCGAAAATTCGCAGCGCCGTAATGGGCAAATCACTTTCATTCCAGGCTTTCAAGGACCTGATGGAATGAACATTGATTCGGACGGGGACTACCAAATAGATACGCGAGTGGTCATGGACCGCTACGTTCCAGAGGGTAAAGTCACTTCATTCGGAAAACGATAAACACTTTGGTATTTCGGTCGAGGTTTATGTTGAAAACTAGTTCGAATCTCTCAATTCGCCTGCACGAAAGTCGCTGGCTTTGAGGTTATGGATGTAGCGCGCCCACTTTTGCTGCTCGTAGCTCTGACAGTATTCATATAAGCTTTTCAGAAGCAGTCGTCCGGACTTCGAATTACCTTTGAACGCAAGCTTCGCCGCAGGTTCTTTGCAGTCGGCTTTATTCGTAACTTTAGCGATAGAAATTTCGCAGTGCACCACGCGGTCAACGTTAGTTAGTACCGGGGCATCGAGCCGTTCTTTTATCCAGCGCGACAAAACTTCGGTCGCTGGAATCGACTGGTCGGATGCATGCAAATATTCGGCGAACGCCTCAAGAATCACGTTCGGTCGTCCTTTCCGGTCTTGTCTAACGGCCTATGAACCGACTATATCACAGGAAGACAAGCGGTTGAGGCAGTTTGTTTCCTTAATTCATGAACATCGGAACGTTGAATTTCAAACGATTATTGATTGTAACGGACCGTGTCGTTGCGCTCGCAGTGCGTGACTTGGCAAACCGGTGTAAATTTTGGCTCCTGAAAACCAGCCTGCGCAGTCGGATTCCATCAGTTTTGTTCAAAACGGCCACCACGCGCAAAGGCTTCAAAAGCAGCTGTAGCAGGTTTTACCCCTTGGCAGAATCGTCGAAATGGCTCACTATCGGACACTTCCGGATTAAAGTTTTGCCACCGTTCTCTAGAACTACCCTTAAGAGATATAATTAGGTAACTTGAGGTCGCTCGACTCAAGAGATTTTTTTGAAACTCATATCAAAACGCAGGTTGATTACAACCGTTTTGGAAGGCCCGTCATCTTGGGTCAGACCGAGCGACGAAAACCTCAAGTAAGTGAGCCTCAGCGCTATAAGCTGTGCCCGTATGAAGTTCGGGCTGCGCGCTATTTGTTTGTGACCAAGTCCAATCGAATTTTTGATGCACGACTCAGAAAATCTGGAGCAGGATCATAGTTAACGCCGTAACGGGTAAAACTCGGCCGCGTGAATTTTCGCGTGAAATCGCCAACGAAGTGAAAAACTTCGACGGTGAGCGGATTTCAGCACGCCTGGACGAATTGCTGGAAAAAGCAACCAAACCGGGGCAGTATCTCGGCAACGAGTGGGGCGCCCGCAGAAAATCTTTTCATGCCAACACGGTTCGATTGGCAATTACCTTCCCGGACCTCTACGAATTGGGCATGTCCAATTTCGGTCTGAAGATTCTCTATCAAATCATCAATGACCGAGCAGGCATGATGTGCGACCGCAGCTATGCGCCGCAAGAAGATATGGAAGCGCTGATGCGCGCAGCTCATGTTCCGCTCTTCGGCTGGGAATCTCGTGAGCCGCTCGCCAATTTCGAGTTGGTCGGTTTTTCGCTGCAGTACGAACTTACTTATACCAATGTTTTGAACTTGCTCGATCTCTCCGGTATTCCGATTAGATCAGAAGAAAGAGAGCAAGTATTTCCGCTTATTTTCGGCGGCGGCCCGTCCGCTGTAAATCCAGAGCCACTCGCGTCTTTCATGGACTTTTTCCTGATTGGCGATGGCGAACATTCACTGCCTCACGTGATGGAAATCATTGCTGAGTTCAAGCGTGAAAATGACGGACTTGATTTCAAACAGCTCGACAAAGAGCATGCGCAGCAACTGAGACTGGACTTGCTGACGAAGATGGCCAGAGAAGTTCCAGGAATTTATGTGCCTGCACTTTATGAAGTCAAAGAAGGATCGCCGCAGCCACAGCCAAAAATCGAAGGCATTCCTGAAAGAGTAAAGCGACAAACTGTTCCGCTTTCCGATGACAATCAACCTACTCAAGGTCTCGTTCCTTATCTCGCTCTCGTTCACGATAGAGAAGTATTGGAAGTTCGTCGTGGTTGCGATCGTGGCTGCCGTTTTTGCCAACCTGGTTATACGTTTTTGCCGGTTCGCGAAAGAAAGACAGAAGATCTTCTCAGGCTTTCTAAAGAAGCACTCAATCATTCCGGCAATGACGAATACTCGATGTTGTCGCTTTGCGTCAGCGATTACACATCTCTGCATGATTCGGTCAGAGCGCTCAATGAAGAGCATACGAAGCGCCGCACCTCTCTTTCATTCCCAAGCCAACGTGCCGATAGAATGAATCTGGACATTGCCGAGGAGTTGAAAGTGGTGCGCAAGAGCGGCATCACACTTGCTCCGGAAGCAGGCACAGAAAGAATGCGTGCCGTCATCAATAAAGGTCTCTCGCACGAACAAATTCTCAATGCAATCGAGTCGGCATATCAATCCGGCTGGTCGTCTATAAAGCTGTACTTTATGTGCGGGTTGCCGACCGAGCGCGATGAAGACCTCGAAGGCATCATTCAAATTCTGGACGAAGCAACACGTCATTGCCATGCGATCAGAAACACAGATCGCGCCAAGTACAGACGTGCAATCGAATTTACCTGCACGATTTCAAACTTCGTGCCCAAGCCGTTTACACCATTCCAGTGGTTCGGACAGTTCACACCGGAAGAAACCAAACGCAAGCATGCTGTACTGCGCGAAAAGATGCGCGAATATCGCATGAAGAATGTCACTCTCAATCTGACTGATGCTGAAATCAGTTTGTTGGAAGCGGTCATTTCGCGCGGAGACAGACAAGTCGGCGAGATGATTTACAAGGCATATCAAAAAGGCTGCACTTTCGATGCCTGGGATGACAAATTCCAACCGCACATCTGGAATGAAGTGGCCGAATCGATGGGTCTCAACCTGATCGACATGGCCTGCAAAGATAGAGTTGTCGGCAGCGATCAGCCCTGGGATGTAGTGCACATTGGTCTGCACAACTGGTGGTTGGTGAAAGAGTGGGAAAAAGCGCTCGCTACTCAAGAGACAGCTCCATGCACCGAGAACCTTTGCCACGCGTGCGGAGTTTGCACCGAGCTAAAAACCACACACTTATTGGCTGCGCCCAAAGTGGAAGTAATGAAGCGCAACCCCTTCGTCAAAGAGCTGGCTGCCCATGGGCAAGAAGACAGCCATCCATCGATCTTCTTCACTAAGCCGCCGGAAGAGAAATTGAGCGACAGCGCTTGTGTCCTGCGTTTTGAATTCCACAAAACAGGACAATTGAGATACATTTCTCACCTCGACTTGCAGCATTTATTTGCTCGCGCAGCACGGCGCGCAATGATGGCAGTTGCTTACACCCAAGGTTTCAACCCATCACCGAAGATTGAATTGGCACTCCCGCTTCCGCTGTTCCAAGAAGGCGAAGGGGAAGTTGCAGAAATCGAACTTGTTTATGCCCTGGAGCCGTCTGAGTTTCAACGACTGCTCAACGAGAAACTTCCGCCTGAGGTGCAAGTGACTCGTGCAAAACGGATTGAGAAGACCAAGAAGTCGCTCAATTCATATGTCAGAAGCGCCGTCTATAGAGCGCTACCACAAAGTATCTGCGAGGAATCGCAAGAGATTGCCTTGAAAGAAGGCGCAAAAGAATCTGAATCAGTGCCGAACAAAAATGGAGATTCGCAACTTTTGTCATCGACAAGCGAAGCGAATGTCAATTCAAGTTCTGCACCGAAACCGGTTCTGGCACCAACCGACAAGGACAAGCTCTTGAGTTTCCTCAAAGAAAGAGTTTTGGCGCTTAAAAACGCCGACTCGCTCCCGGTCTTCAATGCGGACGGTAAATCGAAAGATATTCGTCCGGGAGTGATCTCCATCTCAGTCTCGGAAAATTCCAAAAATTCGGAGCCTTATGTGGAGCTTTTGCTGGCAACAGGACCTAGCCAGCACGTTAAGCCGAGCGATGTTTTGGCGCATCTTGCGTCCAACATCAATTGGCGGGTTACTCGCGAAAGCCTTAGGGCTGAAGGCGACACTGCACTTTTTGAGGTTTAAACACGGGGCGGTATCCAACATTTAAAACCATAGGCGGTGCCTGGCACCACCTGCGCCCCGAAAATTTCAGACAAGACAAAGAGGAGTCTTATGAAAAGGTCACTAGTTATTTCAGAACACGACAATATCGGAGCCATTCTCGAAAACGAACGAGTAGTGGAATTCTTCGTTAATCGTGGCGAACTGCTCCTGGGTGATATTTACACGGCGGTTGTGGAAAACATCCTGCCCGGTATCGATGCTGCCTTCGTCAATCTTGGCAAAGACAAAATGGGCTTCCTTCACGCCAACGATGTTCCTGGACAAGGTCCTTTAAAGGAACGTTTGGTGCCGAAGCAAAAATTGCTGGTTCAAATCACCAAAGAGCCGACCGGTCACAAAGGACCGCGCGTCTCGACAGCGATCAGTTTGCCAGGACGCTTCCTAGTATTGGTTCCTGAAGAGCGTGGGGTTTCAATTTCCCGCCGCATCTCGGAAGCCAGAGAAAGAGCGCGCCTCAAAGCAACAGTCAATTTGATGAAACCACCAGGCGTCGGTCTAATAATCAGAACCGAAGCCAAAGGACAAAACGAGAACGAGCTGTTCGATGATTTCGAGTTGCTCTGGGACAGATGGCAAACCGTTGTATCCGAAGCAGAAGCTGCAATCGGCCCGGCGCTCATCTATCGCGACCAAGATTTGCTTTACCGCGTCATCCGTGATGCCTACTCGCACGATGTTCAAGAAATCATCGTCGATTCGCCGGACGGACAAAGACGTGCAGCCGAATACCTGGAAGGTTGGGCAAGCAGACAAACTAAAGTGTTGGCTCACTCCGGCGACAGCAGCTTGCTTGTCTCGAAAGGCGTCGACAGAGAAATCGAAGCGGCGCTTTCCGACCGCGTCGAACTGCCTTCCGGCGGTCACTTGAATATCCAGCCGACAGAAGCTTTGACCGTTATCGACGTCAACTCTGGAAGATTTACTTCGTCCAGAACGCAAGCCGAAACAGTAAGACGCACCAACCTGGAAGCCGCTCAAGAGATTTCAAGACAGCTCAGGCTGCGCAATATCGGCGGCATGGTAATTGTCGACTTCATCGATATGGACAGCCGCAAAGACCAGCAGCAAGTGTTGGAAAATTTCCAGCGCGCGCTGGAAGAAGACCGCGCCAAGCCGCAAATCGGACAATTGTCAGACCTCGGTCTGGTTGAGCTGACTCGCAGAAGACAAGGTCAGAGCTTGCGAGAACTCTTCACAGTGCATTGCACGCACTGCCATGGTATCGGTGTAACACCGACCCTGGAAATCGGACACGGCTCGCATAAGACAGTTATTGCCTTCCGCGCTGCCGAAGAAGACACTTCAAAATCCAGCCGTCAAAATCAAAGACGCAATTCACAAAACAGAGGTGGCTCTGTCCTTCGCGCCGCTACCGCCATGGGCGGACGTGTGGTTCCGACCGTCGATGTGGAAGAATCGCAAGAGAGCTTCGAAGACGCCATGCCATTTGTTCCTGAAGAAATTCTCGATCAAGTGCCCGATGATCTTCTTGATGACAAACACAGCAAACAAGCGCTCAAGCACGGTGCGTTCAACCGCATAGAGGAAGAGGATGAATCTGAAGGAGAGGTAGTTGACAGCGAAGAAGTTGTTGAACTGCACACAGAAAACTTCGCTCCGCCTTCTTCTCTTGTGGAAGAAAGTCTCGTCGAAGACGACAGTGCCTTTCACGAACTCGACGAAAGCATTTCTGCCGTAGAGCGCGTGTTTAACGAGATGGGCGAATCAAGCTCATCTTCAGATGCAAGCACAGATGACGATGACACCGAGCACGAAGAGACCGAAACCATCTTCGTTATCGATACTGATGCCGAAAGACCCGTGCTTACGGAGCATTCCGATTCTTTGATCGAAGAATCTGATCAATCCCAGCACGGCTCACATAACGAAGTTCATCAAGAACAAGTGGTAGAGGAAGTCGAGGAAGAACCGGCAACGGAAATCGACCCGATCACCGGCATCTATCGTCTAAAGCCGAAGGCAAAACCTGAAGAAGAGCAACATGAGGCTTCCGATAACCATGGTGAATCCCATGGACACAGCAACGGAAGTGAAGACAGTGCATTCCAAAGCGCTTTCACAAACAACGCTTTCAACTACGAAAAGCCGTTTGAATCATCTTCTTACGGACAAGACGTAGAACAAAGCGCGCATGAAAGCGATGCAAATCAGGAGCAGTACACTCAGCTCACGCTGGCTGCACCGTCTTCAGATGATCAAGAGTCCGATCAGCAAGACTGATTCGAACTGAACACTGCATCTTCAGCTGATCCCGCTAATACCGGTGATTAAAGCTGAGCTCAAAATAGCGAGCTAACTCGCCTAGCGAATTTTCAGCTCCACCAAGTACAGCGAAATTCTCGAGAATTTCGCTGTATGTGTTTATAGGGGAAAACAGCGCCCGTGAATGTTTCACGCGATGTACTCTAGTTTGAAAAGTAAAATTCAAAATCAGAATCCCAATACATGGGAGTTTCAGGTCACAAAGGCACAGCGAAAAACTCGAGAATTTCGCTGTGGGAGGAATGAACGTTTTGCAAGCGTTGCAGGACGAAAGAAAGAAAGAAAGAAAGAAAGAAAGAAAGAAAGCAATGAAGCAATGAAGAACCGCAAGCAAGAAAGCAGGCAGGCAAGCAGGCGCTTTTCACAAGCGCTTTGAAAATTATGCTTTGCGGGCCATGCTCAAACTAAATCCGAAGCGCACCGCAGATGATGTCATCTCAGGGGGCAAGATACTTGCCTCTACGCTGGAATTTGGATCATTGCGCAAGAGTTCATAGACGAACTGTTTGTCTTGAGTAAATTTCTGATCTTCGACGTAGAAGGCGCCGCAGAACTGACCTTTATAGATGAACACCAGACACGTGGCCATTGTCTGTTTTAACGAGATTGCCAGGCAAGCTGTTTGTCCCTTACTCTCAAACCAGCTGCAAATATAGTCCATGTATGAACGCGCATCGTAATCATCAGAGCGCGTCACAGGATAACCAAGAAATAGCGCAGACATTGCCAGAGTGACATTTTCAGGCAGGTCGTAAATCATTACCTTTGTCTCTGGTAATGACAAATCGGTAAGCATTGTTTGAAGAGATTGCTCGGTCGGCAACGTATCGGGCATGGACTTGCAGCCGTAAATGCAGCCGACGGCGCGTCCGCGATAGAGAAGCATCGCAGCGCGCGAGAGGCGGTCTTCAGACGAAGCTTTGACGCACCCTGTGCGCATTCCACCTTCAAGGTCGGTGATTAACCATTCCAAGTCATAATCGGCGATTTTGAATTGATTGAGGCTGTCCACATGGATCGGCGGCAAAATCAGGTCAATGGCGCGTTTTAAATGGAACTTACGGGTTGGTTGCTGAGAAGCCCAAATGCTGAAAGCCTGGTCAGCGTCTGGTCCAGGTTGTTGAGGCTGGTTAGGATCGGGCGCCTGGTTGATGCTGTCGAGTTGTTCTTCCCACTTGACTGTTTGGGTCGAGGGGGCGCCTTGAACTGCCTGATTGCTGGTCGAGAAGCGCGCGGAAAGAAGGATACGGTTATTGTGAACGCACACGAAAGTGGCTAAAACTTCGTCCCCCAGGCGCAAGCGCTCCTGGGTAGGAAGAAACCCCGGCAGATTATCCTTAGGAATAAGCACTGCATATCCACCCGGCTCAGCATTCATGATCCTGCAGACCACGTTCTGACCGGGCTTATATCCAGAGAGTTTCCAGGGATTGAGTGGCTTGCTCATTGAGAGCCTATGCTTCCTTTTTTTTCGCGCCAGGCGCGAGGTCGTTGCGCAAAGGGCTGAATTTATGACAGGCTAACCGCTTTGCTCGCGTTCAGCGATCTCGTTCCTCGCACGAGAGGGTTTCAAGTCTTATCTTACAGGACAACCGCGCCAAACGGAGCTTTGCAGGCATCACAGCATCACTACGAAGAACGCCGTGTGACGTAATTCCAAATTCTCTGTACCACATTTAACGAGCTTTCCTCACTATTCAAGGGGTTCTCTGCTCCGTCTTCATGGCAAGGCGTGCTGGATGCCCCCACAGCTTTCAAGCAGCTGAAGCAGCTCGAACCGCTAGAACTGCAAACATCCGTCTCCGGCAGCTGCCCGTTACAGCGAGCGCAACTGCGACTCAAAAGTCCGCCGGGCGGCACTTCAATGATGAGGTTGCAATGAGGACAAGCGATCTCCTTTTTGAGAACAAACGGTATGTCGCTGGTTTTAGCTTTTCCGGACTCGGACATCTTGCACATGCCATCCTTAGAGATATTTGACTTCTATGGCTTCTGCCAGTGCCCGTCCAATGGCAATCTCCAGGTGATTGCGAACGACAATGACCGGTCCACCCTTGATACTCTTCTCGACCGTCAGCTCTGCACCTTCCGATATGCCGAAGCGCAGCGCCTGCATGGTTATCTCTTCGCCGATGGTGTTTACGACCATAAGTTTCTGTCCTTGCTTGGCTTCGGACAAAGTGAGAGTTTTTCCTTCCAGATCCATAATTCAGCTCTTCAACTCTTGCAAATTTTACGCTTTGTCGCCGGAGCCGTCTTTAAGACGTCTTCCAGCCCTAAGCCGCTCACGCTCGGACTGCATACGAGAAGGCATTTGTCCGGACTTCTTCTGTGTTTCCTTGCAAGTGGGGCAGAGCCCAAAAATCTTGAATTGAGCGTCAATGACTTCGAAATTGTGTCTGGCACCGATTTTTTGACCAGCTTCCTCAAGAAAGTGATCTTCGAATTCAATGGTGACATTGCAACCTATGCAGATAATATGCTGGTGCGGCAGAGTATCTTGCTTAAGCTCGTAGTGCTTGTGACCTTCTGCGAAATCCAATTCGCGAAGCAGCCCGAGCGACGACAACAGTTTTAACGTACGGTAAGCAGTCGCCAAACTCACATTGGAGCCCTTCTCCAAGAGCAGCGAATGCAGTTCTTCTGCCGACAGGTGATGTCCGTGAGCCTGCTCGCGGAAAATTTGCAAGATAGTCTCGCGCTGCGTCGTGATGCGATGACCACGCTTACGCAGGCTCTCAAAAACCGGATCGGCCGGGCCTGGTTGTTTGACTTCTTCGCTCACGATTTTTCCATCGAGCCTGTCCTGAAAGTCCATAGAGGCGACTCAATTGGCAAGAATAACATTCTTGGCAGAAGTTAAGAAGTAGGTATTACGCCAATTTTTTGTAGGTGTGCTTATAAATGCAAAGAGTGTCGGGCAAAACAATCGGCAAAGCCTCAAGCCATCGCCTTCGCCGCTTTGAGCACTTGTTGCAGGAATTGTCCCGTATAAGACCCCTTCACTTGAGCAACATCCTCTGGTGTCCCTTCAGCGACAATGGTTCCGCCATATTCTCCGCCTTCAGGACCGAGGTCTATCAGCCAATCGGCTTGCTTAATGACGTCAAGGTTGTGTTCGATGATGAGCACGGTGTTGCCGCCGTCTACAAGCCGGTTGAGCACTTGCAAGAGTTTGTCCACATCAGCGAATGAGAGTCCGGTTGTCGGCTCATCCAAAATGTAGAGTGTTCTGCCGGTGGAGCGCTTCGAGAGCTGCTCAGCCAGTTTTACGCGCTGGGCTTCGCCACCAGAAAGAGTGGTGGCAGGCTGACCTAGCTTAATATAGTCGAGCCCGACATCCATCATTGTGGTCAACTTCGTGACTGCCTTTGGAATGTTCGAGAAAAATTCGAGCGCTTCCTCAACAGTCATTTCTAGAACTTCAGCGATAGAGCGAGACTTAAACTTCACTTCCAGTGTCTCGCGATTGTATCTTGCGCCTTTGCAGACTTCGCAGTTGACGAAAACCGACGGCAAGAAATTCATCTCGATTTCGTTCATGCCTTCGCCGCCGCAAGCTTCGCAGCGTCCACCTTTGACATTGAAGGAAAAACGTCCAGGCAAATAGCCTCTGGCTTTGGCTTCGTTGGTCATGGAGAAAACTTCGCGAATTACATCGAACAAGCCGGTGTAAGTTGCAGGGTTAGAACGCGGGGTGCGTCCAATCGGTGACTGGTCGATGTCGATTACTTTGTCGATGGGATCGAGCCCTTCGATTTTGTTGATGCCTGCCGGCTTAGCAACAGTTCCATGCAAGTAGTGACGCATGTATTCGTAAATCAAATCATTTACGAGCGTCGATTTGCCTGACCCGCTCACCCCTGTTACGACGACGAACTTACCGAGCGGAATATCGACATTGACTCCCTTCAGGTTGTTCTGCCGCGCGCCGACAATCTTCATCAGATTGCCGTTGCCTGCTCTGCGCTTGCGCGGTACTTCGATGCGCTTGCGACCAGAAAGATAGGCGCCGGTTTTGGAATCCAGTGCATTGCAGATGTCATCCATACCGCCTTCCGCCACCAGATAGCCACCGTGGACACCAGCACCCGGACCAATATCGATGATCCAATCAGCTTGCCTAATTGTGTCTTCATCGTGCTCTACAACCAGGAGCGTGTTGCCCAGGTCACGCAAATGCTGCAAGGTCGTAATCAATCGATTATTGTCTCTCTGGTGCAGACCGACAGATGGTTCGTCCAGTACATAGAGAACCCCGGACAGTCCAGAACCTATCTGGGTCGCCAATCTGATGCGCTGCGCTTCCCCGCCGGAAAGAGTATTCGCTTGTCTTTCCAGTGTCAGGTAATCGAGACCGACGTTTGAGAGAAAACGCAATCTAGAGCCGATTTCGATCAAAACCTGATGCGCAATCGTTCGATTGCGATCGCTCATTTTGTCAGGTAAGTCGGTGAAAAACTGAATCGCTTTGGCAACAGACAAACGGCATACGGTAGCAATCGAAAGTCCGCCTACTTTTACCGACAAACTTTCCTTGCGCAAGCGAGCACCATCGCATTTGGTGCAGGGCAATTGCGTCATGTAGTTTTCGATTTCCTGGCGAACGCGGTCTGATTGCGACTCTTCATGACGGCGCTTGAGGTTGTTGATAATACCTTCGAAAGGTTTTTTGTATTCCCACATTTCGCGGGCATCATAAGATTCGTGCCGAAGTTTTATTCTCTCTTCGCCGGTACCGTACAAAATAATTTCTTGATGCGCTTTGCTTAATTCTGAAAACGGCACCTTCATAGAGAATTTGAAGTGTTTTGCAACGGATTCGAGAATTTGCTCGTAATACGGATTGCTAGTTTTCGCCCACGGATATACAGCGCCTTCACTCAAAGACTTTTTAGGATCCGGAACCACCAGGCGCGGGTTTACCTCAAAGGTAGAACCAAGGCCATGGCAGTCAGGGCAAGCTCCATAGGGGCTGTTGAAGGAAAAGATACGCGGAGAAATCTCCTGAAAGCTGACATTGCAATTCGCACAAGCCAGTTTTTCCGAAAACAACAATTGCCTCTCACCCATATCGACAAGCGCAATTGATTTACCCCATTTGAGGGCAAGAGCCAGCGAATCAGCCAGTCTCGACTGGATGGTCGAGCGAACAACCAAACGGTCGATGACCAGTTCGATGTTATGTTTTTTGTTTTTATCGAGCTTGATCTCGTCTTCCAATTGAAGGGTTTCGCCATCGATGCGAATACGCACAAAACCCTCTTTGCGCAAGTCATCGAAAAGCGACTGATACTCGCCCTTTCGTCCGCTGACAATGGGAGCAAGTATTTGAATCTTGGTGCCTTCAGGAAGAGCCAAGACTTGATCTACGATTTGGTCGATCGTTTGCGGATTGATCAAGCTGTCGCATTCCGGACAGTGAGGAATCCCTGTGCGTGCGTAGAGAAGACGCATGTAGTCATAGATTTCTGTGACTGTGCCGACCGTCGAGCGCGGGTTGTGGCTGGTCGATTTTTGGTCAATAGAAATTGCCGGTGATAAACCTTCGATGGCATCGACATCAGGTTTGTCCAACTGGCCGAGGAATTGGCGCGCGTATGCTGACAATGACTCGACATAACGTCTTTGTCCTTCAGCAAAAATCGTATCGAATGCCAATGAAGACTTTCCGGAGCCGCTGACGCCGGTGACTACGACGAGCTTGTTCTTCGGTATATCGATGCCAATATTTTTGAGGTTGTGCTGTCTGGCACCACGAACGGTAATTTTGTCGCTCATATCGACTTTGCGTGTTTCACCAAAAGGGCTGAATTCTTTCGATTGGTCGACAGTGAATGTAGCGTCTTCTGTGTATATACTGCAAGTTAGGTTTTTAACTTTCACGCTCTTTTCGGTCGAATTTCTGTCGCTGGCTACGTCATAGGCTGCGTCAGCTTTGCCATGGGAGCCGTTTTTGCCTTTAGTATCCTTCTTGACCCCGACCGTCTTGATCGTAATGGCGGCGGTTTTGGCTGTCTTAGTGCTAATTTTGCCGGCTTCTTTGACTGCGGCTTTGCCTGTGGTTTTGCCGGCGCTCTTGCCGTTTGACTTGTTTGACTTCGTTGAAGCGCTGCCTTTTTTCAAGAGTTTTCCTTGGGTAGCCATGTTTCCTCAGTGCTGAATAGGCGCGCAGCTGCCGCGCGCGTGTGGTTCTTTGCCCAAACGATCCATCAGGTAAGAATGATAGCCGGAATTAGACAACCCTGCCACGCCACCTTGCCATCCGTAAAGTTTAGATAAAACGCGGCAAGCAGCGGCTTCTAGTTTACTGATTTTTAGAACCAGGGGCGCCTTTTTCTCCGCCCTGTTTGTCGTCGAGCTTAATTTGTTCGCTCTCGTCAACTTTGATGACCGGCAAGTTAGGATGGGCACCTTTGACAGCAGAATAGAAGAAAACACCCATCGTTACTACGCCGAGCGAGAGCCCCAGAAAAAGCGCGATCAGCAAGGCCTTGATCACAAGACCGGTAAAAGTAGGTTTTTCTTCGTACCTGATTCTCGAGTACCGAGAGCCGCTCTGCCGCGGATCTCCTGTGCCATAGGCGCGGGCGCGGGTGTGCGAAGTACGCATCGAGTCTCGCGTGTAATCGCGGCTGATTTCGACAGAATCGCGACGTTGGGCGGGCTGCATATTCTCTTGAGAGCGGCGCATCTGAGGCGACCGCAAATCCCCACGTCCTTGCTGGGGATCGAAGCTTTGCCATTCGCCTGACGTCTGAGCGCTCGAGGGCGGCAGCTTGTCCGGGATATCAGGCAACGTAGTGGCAAGATCCTTTTTGGACGGTCGCTTATCTTTGACCGGCTCTTTGGCGATAGCAGGCGGAGGTGCAGCCGCTGGTTTAACAGCGGGCGCAGTGGGCGAAGCGGGAGCAGGAACGGGCACAGACGGCTTCTTCTTTGGTGTCTCGACTGATTTGTGCAAATCATCGAGCATCTCCTCCACACGCTGGTAGCGCTTGTTCGGTTCTTTTTCAAGCGCGCGCATGATCACTCGCTCGAGCTTTTCCGGAATCTTGACGTTGGGGTTCATCTGGGACGGTGGACGGGCAGGCTCGCCAATCTGCTTGGACATCGTCTCTACATAGTTCTTTCCAAAAAAAGGCACTTCGCCGGTCAACGCTTCGTACATCACAATACCAAGCGAATAAATGTCCGCGCGCTGATCCAATTGACCGCCCATGCATTGCTCAGGACTCATGTAAATCGGGCTGCCCCAGACCTCGCCCATGCGCGTCAGCTTTTGAGCCTCTTCTTCAAACTTAGCAATACCAAAATCTACGACTTTCACAAAGTCGCTTTGCTGGGCGGTTTTGAGCAACATGATATTGCCAGGCTTCAAGTCTCGATGGACGAGACCCTGCTTATGCGCGTGAGCCACGGCAGCCAAAACTTGCATGAATATTGTCTGGACGCGTTCATAACTGATGAGTTTCTCTTTCTTGAGCACATCATTGAGGCTGTCGCCTGTGAGAAAGTCCATGATGAAAAACGGCTGTTTCTTGCTCGTTTTGCCGTAGTCGTGAATGCGAACAATATTTGGATGATTCAAATAAGTAAGCGTTTCTGCTTCTCTCTGAAAACGCTTCACCGTCAACTCGTCGCTTGCTGCCTGCATGCGCAAAGTTTTTACTGCATAGATTTTGTTGCTCTCCAGATGTTTGGCAGCATAGACAACGCTCATGCCGCCCGTGCCGAGCGTTCGCAAAACATAGTATTGCCCGATGCCGTTCAGCCACTGCCCAACGAGCATATCGCGAAAGTTGGACGGTATCTTGATTTGAAATTGTCCTGGACGAACGGGCGCGCGCGAGCCGGCTTTCGCCTCTAAAGCTCTTACATATCCGCGCCTTCTGCCTCGCATCATATATGGTGGCACCGTCCAGCCGATTACCTGAATCCGATTATGGAGCTATTGCATTGATGAGAATTTGAACGAACCCTAAAACAACACCGATTGCACCGCCGAAATATTCGAGTGCCTGCAATTCTTTGGCACAAATGCTCTTGACCAGTTCCTCCATTTTTTCTGATGAGAATTGCGAGATCTTGGTTGTTATCAAATCTTTTATGCCCAGCTGCGGAATCAACCGTCCCAAAAGGACGCGCAACTCGCTGTGCAGATATGAGTAGGCAAATGTAGAAACGTTGTGTTTGGTCCGCTCCAGCCATTTTTCAGGGATGGACTCCGGGTTGAAACGGATGATCGCCGAGCGCACAGTGCTCATGGCGGCGCCCTCGCCCACCTTGACAGCTTCCATTATCGAGTCACGATTGTGCAGAAGAAAATTCTCGACAAAGCTGACGACATTGGCCTTTAGCTTGGCAATGTTTTGCAAGGGCATGGAGCGCAGGTCGAAGTTGGCAATTTGAATCGCCATCTGATCGCGAATACCGAAGCGCTTTATCAAGTCACCGATGACGCGAATACTCTCCTCCGGCTCTTTCTCCATGAAGTTGCGCCATTCGTAGCAAACACGCTTCACGCCGATGATTCGCGCCAGCAATTTGTAAGGACCACCGGCGTGCGCTTGGATAGACTCGTCCAAAGCATTGATGTTTTGAGGCGAAAGCAACGTAATCAGGTGGGTGCGAACTTTCTCAGGCGTGATGAAAGCTTCCATGATTCTGGAAGAAATCTCTGTCGCTTGCTCGAGCGAAATTCGCATGGGCAGGATCATGTGGTCGAAAATCTTTTCGACAATCACCTGCACATTGCGATCGCGGCCTTTCTCCAGCCCCTCGATTGCAGAGTCGACCAAGTGCTGAAGCATAGCCGGACTGAGCTCGGCAAGTTCCGAAGCGAGTCTGTGCAATTTCGTCGTATCGCGAAATTCTTTGAGCACAGCATCGACGAATGCGTCTGATGCCAGGTAGAGATTCTCTTGTGTCACGAGACTTTCCACTTTGACGGAGATATCGTCAGGTGTAAGCAGTGTCTCCGTAACCGTCTTGGCTACTGACTCAGCGAGCTTATTCTTCCGCTTCGGAAAAATACCCGGCGTCAGAGGCATCGCTATCTTCGTGCCTGGCCAGTACCAGGTTTCATAGGGGTGGAAAAGCGCTGCCACTGCCATTCTCGTGGCAATCCAACCGTGCAAGCCATAGAGCACAGGCGGCATCGCCACTTTCCAAAGAATGGCTGATTCACTGCCGAAAAGACGATGTACGTAAATGGAAAAGTCCATAAAACTTTGCCTGGATACCGAGAGGGGACGCCGTTTGAAAACCCGTTGAGTACTCAAGGCTGCAAAGCAGCTTCATTAAGGAGTACAAATGCAAGTTTACTCGTTGTAGGAAGGTTATAGCGATTTATACATTTCAATCTGATTAGGTGACGCTGAAACAGGTTTTGACAGGAGGTGCCCCCATATAATGGCGACTTCACATCACTTAAGCTGAATCGCTGCTGTCATCAAAGTTTTAAGCGAAAGCAAAAAAGAATCGAGCCAAAGATATCCAAATGAAATCCAAAGGCAATTCAAAGCGCAAACATTTTATATACACATCAACATTACCGCTCATACTATCGGCGTGCGCAGGATTTGTGTGTTTTTCGCCAATAATCGAGCCAGCCCTTGGCAAACCGCAATTCTTCAGTGTTAAGCCCAAAGAAGATCCGTCCGAAAAACTGCTGGAAACAGGGCGCAAACTGTTTCTTTCCGGTCAATTCCAGCCGTCCTGCGAGCTTTTCCGGCAAGCGGTCGAGAAAAACGCAGAGTCCGGTATCAATCACTTTGAGTACGGGCGCAGTTTGGCGAGGCTGGGCAACGAGGACAAGGCTGTTTCGGAATTTCTTGAAGCTCTCAATCATGACCCCAGCTTGATTGACGCCAGAAAAGAGATGGCGGTCATTTTTATGAAACGCGGCAGTTATGACGAAGCAGGCGGGCAGCTGAAGCAAGTGGTGGATGCACAGCCTGAAGATCTCGTATCGCGCGGCAATCTCGGCATTTGCATGCAAAAGATAGGGTTGCTGGATCAAGCCATAGAGCAGTTTCAGATCGTTCAGAAGAAAGAGCCGAATTCTGTCGAGGCGCTTTTCAATCTGGGCGGAGCGCTGAGAGAGAAAGGAAACATCGATGAAGCGAAAGAAAAATACGCCACGATTCTTTTGCTCAAACCCAAGCCAGATGACGCAAAATTGTCCTTCACATATCTGGAATTAGGGCGCTGCCTTTTGCAAAAAAACGACCAAAACAATATAAGATCCGCAGTCGGACTCGAGAAGCTGGCAATAAAGTATCTGCCTTCAAACCACTGGGCCTATCTGACACTCGGTGAAGCACTGGAAAAAGAAGGCAAAGAAACGGAAGCTCTCGAAGCTTTCCGTCAGGCAATTCAAATCAATCCCAAGGCTCCTGAAACAAGAGCCGCACTGGAAAGGCTCCTGAATGGGAAGGCAGCCAAACAAAGACAAAAGCTGACTGTGAGGTAGTAGAACCAAATGAGATACCGTCAATTGCTGACCATGCTGGCACTTTCGGCGTTCGCCTTCAACGGCGTCCTTCCCCAAGTGGCTCAGGCTGCCGATCAAGACGAAGAAGACATCAAGAATGCCGTATTCCGCTACGAAGCAGCCATCGAGCAAAATCCCAAAAATCAAAAGAATCGCGTCAAACTCGGCAGAGCCTATCTCATGCAAGGCGAGTTGAAGAAGGCCGAAGAGCAATTCAAAGAAGCTATCAAACTCGAGCCCAATGAGTCGGAAGCACATTTCGGGCTGGCGCGTGTATTGATGCGCGAAGGCAACATGCTGGAAGCAGCTCAGGCGATGAAAGACGCTGCCAAGCTCGATCCCAACAATCCAGATGTGCATCACAGACTGGGTCAGCTCTTGCTGCGCATGGACAAGCCGGAAGAAGCAGTTGCTTCCTTCAAGCAAGCAATCAAGCTGAAAGCCGATCACGCAGCAGCACACAGAGATCTCGGAGCGGCGCTCGGAACGCGCGGCGACATCGATGCGCAGATCGAAGAAGAGAAGAAGGCGGTTGCGCTTACTCCCAACGATCCCGATGCCAATTTTTATTTAGGCAGTGCCTATGCGATGTCAGGCAATGCAAAAGAAGCAGCGACGTATTTGCAACGATGTGTTGAGCTGGACAAGAAAAATTCCGAAGCTCACAGAATGCTCGCCGGGGTGCTGGCTTCCGACCACCGCTTTGCAGAAGCAGTGAAATCGGCGCAAACCGCATGCGACCTGGCTCCCGACAACAAAGCGTGCAAAGAGACGTTGCAAAAGATAAAGACTGCTGAGGCGAAAGCTAAGTAGTTCTTTCTCTCTTTTGCTTTACATATATTGAATTTATCAAAATATAAGAAGACGCCAAAATGCGAGTTTTGGGGGAGTAAAGCGCGTCCACAGGCCAGGTACTGGCAACCGTTTTACTGACTACTGTGCGCGGCTATTGCCTTGGATAAGGTTAACTACATAAGCGCTGCACATTATTGCAAATAGCCAGAATACGCCTTACGATAGCCTAGTCGAAAGCCTATCGACTGGGCCTCTGGAGCGCAGTTCCCTCGTGAACGGCACAACCTGTCCTGCTTCTAGTCCAGATTCTACTAAGGTATTTCAACTGTATATATTCCATGAGGGCTACGCGTCGTGCTTGAGCGTAACGAGAAAAAAGACGATAAGGCAAAGTTGGAGATCAAAGCCAACATCAAGGTTGTAGGTGTCGGCGGAGCCGGCTCCAACGCTGTCAACCGCATGATCCAAGCGGGTCTCAACGGGGTTGAATTCTGGGCTTGCAATACTGACGCCCAGGCGCTCGATTTGTCAGCAGCGAAAAATCGCTTGCAAATCGGTGCAAAACTGACCAGAGGATTAGGAGCCGGCGGCAATCCGACGATCGGCACCAAAGGCGCAGAAGAAAGCCGCGAGGACATCGCAGCAGCTCTCCAGGGCGCAGACATGGTATTTATCGCAGCAGGTATGGGCGGTGGCACCGGCACCGGTGCAGCGCCTATCGTTGCTGAAGTAGCAAGAGAAATCGGCGCTCTGACCGTCGGCGTAGTCTCCAGACCTTTCCTTTTCGAAGGCAAGCGCCGCATGAATCAAGCCGAAAACGGCATTCAAGAAATCAAATCGCGCGTCGACACGCTGATCGTAATCCCGAACCAAAGACTGCTTGAAGTCGTCGATCACCGCGCCTCCATGCAAGAAGCATTCGTCGAAGCCGACAAAGTGCTGATGCAAGGTGTGCAAGGTATCTCCGACATCATCACCGTTCCTGGCTTGATCAACGTAGACTTCGCAGACGTCAAAGCAATTATGGCGACTGCGGGCAGCGCTCTTATGGGCGTTGGTCGCGCAACAGGCGAAGGCAGAGCTGTCGAAGCGGCACGCAATGCTATCAACAGCCCATTGCTCGAGTGCACCATAGACGGTGCATCTGGTGTGATCTTCTCCGTCACCGGCGGACCAGACCTCACACTGCATGAAGTTCAAGAAGCGGCCAATGTCATCTACTCCGCAGTATCCGATGATGCCAACATCATCTTCGGAGCTGTGCTCGACGACAGACTGCACGGCGAAGTGCTGATCACCGTCATCGCCACCGGCTTTGACATGGTTCAGCAAAATCAACAACCACGTCAACCAGCAATGTCTGCACCACAGCCTCGTGCTCAACAGCATTATCAGCAAGAGCAGCCGAGACCGCAGCAAAAGCCGATTGGCAGTGACATCCTTGACATACCGGAATTCCTCAAGTCTCGCGGACCGAAAAACTAAGCGAATTCCCAAGTTGCGCCTAGCGCAGAAAAGAATTGAAGACCGGGCGAAAGTCCGGTCTTTGTCTTTCTTACACATGAGATAATCACAGCCTGCAGCACTTATTGGCGTTCAAGAAGAACACTTGCAGGATCGAAGATTATGGAAGCAATCAAATTGAACGAAGGAACCATGCCGGTTCACACCAAGGACGGCAAGATCATCCTGATTGACCAACGCAAATTGCCTGACGCGACCGAGTACTTCGACGCCACTGATGTAGATCAGATGTGTTTTGCAATTGTCGATATGGTCGTGAGAGGAGCTCCGTCGATTGGAGTAGCCGCTGGACTCTCTATGGCCGCGCACCTGAGAGATCTGACTCTTCATCGAAATTCTCTGCCCCTACTTAGTGAATTGACTGCAGTGAAAGAGAAGCTCGATGCAACTAGACCGACCGCGGTCAATTTGAAATGGGCAACAGGCGAGGTTCATCTTTACGCGCAGCAACTACTCAAAGACGGGCTCAACAGCAAAGATTTCGCCGACAAGATATTCCAGTTTGCCGAGAGCATGCTGCAAGATCATCTGGAGCGAAATAAAAAACTCAGCGAATTCGGTCAAACCGTTGTTCCAAATTCAGCGCGCATCATCACGCATTGCAATGCGGGTTCGCTGGCCACTTGCGGATGGGGAACAGCTCTGGGCGTCATCAGATCGGCGCATTTGAAAGGTTTGAAACCGCAGGTCTTTGTCGATGAGACAAGACCGCGCAATCAAGGCTCTAAACTGACCATGTGGGAATTAACGCAAGACGGCATTCCGGCAACCTTGATCTGCGACAACATGTCCGGCTATTTGATGAACAAAGGCGATGTAGATATGGTCATCACCGGCGCTGACAGAATTGCGGCAAACGGTGATTCGGCAAACAAGATAGGAACATACTCTTTAGCTGTTTTAGCGCATCATCACGGTATTCCTTTCTACATTGCAGCACCTCTATCGACATTCGACCCTGATATTCAAACCGGCGCCGAGATACCGATTGAATTTCGCAATAAAGACGAGGTGCGAAATATCGAAGGGCAGTCTGTGACAGTGAAAGGTGCAGACGCGCTCAATCCGGCGTTCGATGTCACTCCAAATCATTTGATAAAAGGCATCATCACAGAAGAAGGTGTGCTCAGCCCGCCGTATACACAATCTATAAAAGATGCATTGGCACGAAACCGATGTGCCAAGTAGGGAAAGCGCACACGCTTACCTGTCAGGGAGCCGCATGAGGCGCCCTACGTAATTTGCTACGCTTCGAAGTAACGACCTTGTGCTTTGTTGAGCCGATTTGATTGAGCAAGCAAAATTGCTTTCGTCAGATCTGTCGAATCTTCCGGAACAGAAACAACGCCAAATGACAGCTTAAGCGGCGCTTCAGGCTCTTGAGGCTCGGCAGGTGCCTCGCCCTCTTCAACTTCGTCAGGCAGATCAGCCAGAGTCTTGACGAGATTGCGGCACAGCCCAAGCGCCTTTTCACCATTGCTAAATGGAAGGATAAAACCGAACTCGAGAGTCTGGAAGTGCCCGACCAGATCGAGTTCACCTTTCACCAAATTGAAGGCCTTTACGACGCGTCTTAAGTGCTTGCCGGCCGGCAAAAGACCGTTTTGCTTCACATCAAAAATAACTACAGAATAGCCAGTTCGCGTGCGGGCGCTGCGCTTATGCTCTCTTTGCACAAACAACAAAAAGAGCGGATAGCTGAGCATATCCGTCTCGGGACGCAGGATTTCGAGGAAAGCGTTATCGATGATAGAAAAGTCGATCGCGCCCGTGCTCTGAAAAACAGGCTGCCCTGTCTTTCCTTTCGGAGCGATGATATTTTGCATGGTCATATTGAAAACAGCAGGCAGCCACACGCCCATCGGCATTGGCATGCGCACAAGAAAATCGTGCATGGTTTCGCCAGGCTTCATCTGACTGTAGATGGTTTTCTGCACGTTCAAATCAGCGGGCACACCGCCAGCGCGCGCAAGAGATTCAAACTCTTGCTCGCTCATGCCGGGGTTGGTCTTGTATATTGGCGCGTCATCATCGAATCCACGCTTTTCCAACTCTTGTTTTTGATCGCGCAACGCGGCAGCTTCGACCAGAAGTGCGTCCATTCGCTTAGTTACGGTCTTCTCTTTGGCAACAATTTTCGATGCAAAAGCGAATTTGCCTTTCTTCCAGAGAAGAGACTCGAGCACTACGTCATAGCCTTTATGCGCACTCTGCCCTTCGACAAGAAGTGCATCTTCTTTTGTCGCATGGACAGGCGTGCCTTCTTCAAAGAAAAGTTCTATCTGACGCATGCCTTCAACTATTTCCAGCCTGCCAGTCATTTTGCAGATAGAAACCGACTGCAATACACCGAACAGATCGATGTCTTCCAGCTCCCCGGAAAGATTAACTCCAAAAGTCGCATAGGTTCCGCTCGCCGCATTGCCCGTATCAGGCATCCCTCCGCCGTGCATTGGTTGCATTGAATTGTGGGGCTGCAGTGGCTGCATAGGCAGGCTGGGGCTTGAGTTGATCTGCTGAAGAAAGCCGCCAGGCTGCATTTCCTGGGTGGTCATCAGAGTTGCGCCGGCAGCAGGCTGGGCAGGGATGCCGGCTGAGGAATTCTTGGAAATCTCCAGGTGAATCATGCCTAGAAGTACCGCCAGGTCTGTGGTCCGGTGAGACCAGAGGGGCGGCAAATGGGAATTCTCGACGTCAATAAGGGTCCACTCTATGTAGCTGACACGGTTCATGCCGGACGGGTCCGGCGGTGTGATCGCAGTAAGCAAATAACCTTTGCCGGTCCCGAAAGGCAATTCCACCGGGCGGCCAAGGTTTTGGCGCGCGAGATTCAGGACCCGGTCCAGGTCAACTTCAGTAGGATTGACCACGGACGCAACTTTTAGAGGCGTCCAAGATGACTTATGCAATGTCAATACCAAACGGCGACAAACCTAGTACTTTGTACCACCACGTCGTTAGCTTATGACTCTAAATGGCCTCGAAATCCGAAAATTATTCGCTGTTTTTCTTAAAATGACAACGTATCAGCGGCGACGGGGGCCACTAATAAAGCTCACTCGTGACTAGTTTTAAATTCGCCTATTTGGCGAGCACTTTTTCTCTTCTGCCTTCCAAAATTCTGAGGAAGGAGCGAGTCGAGATTTCTTCCAGGGTCAGTCCAGTCGCTTTGACTTCTTCTTTTGAGACAGCACCACAGTTGATGGCACGCAAAAAGTAGTTGAGCAAACCTTGCCCAGTTGCAGCGTCATCAAAGACATCACCGACAAGAGTGGCTTGGGCAGCCTTTTCTATAAAACTTCTCAAGCGCAGACTGGCCGGCTCGAGACCTTCCAAAAAGAAGGAATAACATGCAGCATAACGCACAGGAAGCTGAGCCGGATGCAAGTCCCAGCCCTGATAATATGCGTGTTTGAGCGAATGTCTGACATGGTCGAATCCAAGTTTCCAGGCGCGATGGACAGTCTCTATATTTTCGCGCCGTTGGGCTTCTGTCAGGTTGCCGTTTTCATCCGGACGGTTCGGCCCGACGGGCATCACATTGGTTGCACCGTCTGAAAGCCACAAGCCTGTTCCAGCCAACGAAACACGCATCATTTCGCGAGCAAAATCGCAGGATGGATGATCCATCGATTGATATGCAGCGGTGATGTTGGAAGACGCCGTGTAATCATACACACCGAAGTGGCATCCGATGCAGCGACCCTCTCCAGCTCTGACAAACTCAGGAAGTGCGCACTGCCCTTTGGCATTGATGATTGATTGAGGCGTCTCCACCATCAGTTCAATTTTGATTGTGTTATGGGGCAAGCCCACTTTCTTTTCAATCAGAGCCAGCAAATCCATTGCGGCGGTGACTTGCTCAGTGATTGTCACTTTAGGCAGGGTGACGACAAAATTGTCAGGCAGTTTGTTGCCAGTCTCGGCAAGCAATGTTGTAAGAAAAATATCGAGGGTACGTGCACTTCTGTCGCGAAGTTCTTCCGTAAATGGCTTGATGCGAATACCGATGAATGGCGAAAGAGTGCCATCTTTCATGCCTTTGGCTACTTCCTGCGCCGCCAGTTCTGTGTGCATATCTTCTTCGGAATCTGGTCTATTGCCATATCCGTCTTCGAAATCGATGCGGAAATCTTCGACGGCTTCGCGCTCGAGTTTTTCTCTGACGCGACTATAAACAGTGTGTGCGAGCCAGGCTGGGTGGCGTTCTTTCCTAACGCCTTCCGGATTCTCAGTGAGGACAGGCTCCAATTTCAAAATCTTCTCTTCATTTTCGGGAAGTTGTTCCCACCCTTCCAATTGAAGCGCTTTGGCAAAAACAACGAAGTTAGGCGCGTATTCATCTAACGAGCGCAGAGCAAGGACACCGAGCTTTTTTGCGGAGTCTGATTTAAACAAGTGAGCGCCACCATATACGGTGTGGACTGCTTGCCTTGCACCGGAATCACCTGGATGCTGAGCGTTAAACTCTCTGTTTGCGATTGCCAGCTTGCTGAAGACTTCGCCGATGTTCCCTGAGTTTAGGGAAGTTTTCATGTCCTTATCTCCTTATTGCCTTGCCTAACTGCCTCTGTATGTCGAATAACTGAATGGACTTATCAATAGCGGCACATGATAGTGCTGTGTTGCATCGTGAATCTCAAACACAATCGGAACATGCGGGTAGAAGCCTTTCACGCCAATCGAGTCAAAATAATTTTTGGTATCGAATGTCAGTCGATAAATGCCAGTCTCTAATTTCATTTCTTCTGTCCACAAATCGGGCGCGCGCCCGTCGGAATTTGTCGATGCTTTGGAAAGCTCTACCCACTTTCCATCAGTGTTTCGCTCCAAAACCAGAGGGACGCCCTGAGCTGGTTTTCCGCGCGATGCATCGAGGACATGTGAGGTTATTTTGCTCATGAAATCAATTTTTCCAGTCTAATTTTTGTGATTTTCGCTTGTTCACCGGCAGCCACTTTCAACTCATTGTCTTTGTCATTGGGCAATCTGGACTTCAAGATATCGAGCATCTCTTGGGCGGATTTTCCTGTGGCACAAACGATAAAGATGTATCCGTACTTTTCAAAATAGTCGTCGTTGAGTTTTGAAAGAGCATGCAAAACATCTTCAGTTGCTTGCGATACTCCCTTCTGCTCGTTCTCTGCCCAGCTTGCAGTGGAGGCGAATTTAGCTCTCAGCGCTTCAACATTGCCGCCGATTCTCGGATGATGTGCAAAGGCTTCCAGCCAATCTTCGGGAGCAAGTTTAAACCAAATGTCATCGGCTGCGGAGAATATTTCATCTACAGATTGAAAAGGGCGCTGGCTGAGCATCTTTTCTACCCAAACGCGCGAACCGCAGCATCTTTTCAGATCTTCGGCAGCCTCGCTTGCGGACTTTCTATTCAATGTCTCCAGCTTGGAATTGGCGTCTACTGTCATTGCTGCTTACCTGGAATTGCCTGCGACCGCTTCTTGCCTATCCAGCCGTCCGCTCAGGATTTTCTTGCCGTGACCTTCTTTGATGAAATTGCCTTGATCGTAAATCTTGGTTCCGCGAACATAAGTGCGCTTCACGACACCACTGAATTTGCGCCCTTCATGCGGTGTTTCCTTATGCTTATGCTGAACGTTTTTCTTCTCAACAACAAAAGTTTCTTCCGGATCCAGCATGACGATGTCTGCGTCAAATCCTGGCGCAATCTTGCCCTTAGCGCCATATAGCCCGGCGAATTTTGCAGTTTTCTCAGACATCCAGGTGACGACTTCTTCCAGTTTGTGCCCCTTCTGTTTGGCAAAGGTCCAAACCGCAGGCAGACCAAATTGCAGCGAGGCAATGCCGCCCCAGGCTTTATCGAAGTCTCCTTCTTTCATGAGTTTTAGTTCCGGCGTGCAAGGTGAATGGTCCGACACTACGAAATCAATCGTGCCATCCTTGAGCGCTTGCCAAAGTTTTTCAGAATTTTCCCTCTCGCGAATTGGTGGCGCGCACTTGAAACGCGTGTCACCATCAGGAATATCTTCCGAGGCAAAAGTCAGATAGTGCGGGCATGTCTCTGCAGTGAAGGGAAGTTGTTTGCCCTTCGCTTCTTTGACAATGGAGAGCGCGTCTGACGAAGATAAATGAACGATGTGAGTGCGGCATTTGAATTCTTCGCAGAGAAGGGAAACGAGTTTGACCGCCTCGTTCTCCCAGCGGCGTGGACGCGATTCGAGAAAAGCCGCATACGATCTAGGTTCTGCCTTCAACCATTCGCCGGGCTGATCCTGACTTTCATCGACGTGCGAGCATTCCATTTCGGCATGCACCAGAAGTGGAACACCCAAACGCGCCAACACTGGCATCGCTTTGCGCAAATCAAATTCGGTCGCATTGGGAAAGTCATCGATTCCAGAATGTATCAGGAAGCATTTGAAACCAACAACTCCATGTGCCACCATCTTTTCCAGTTCTGCATGATTGCCCGGCACCACACCACCCCAGAAGGCGCAATCGACATTCAGCAGTCCTTCAATGGCAGCAAGTTTTTCTTTCAGTGCATCCAGTGTCGTGGTCACAGGAATGCAATTGAGCGGCATATCGACAATCGTGGTGACGCCTCCGGCCGCGGCGGCCCTGGTAGCTGTGACAAATCCTTCCCACTCAGTACGTCCGGGTTCGTTGACATGAACATGGCAGTCGACAAGCCCCGGAATGACAACCAGGTCGCCGGCGTCTTCAACCGGCACTCCTTGAGGTACATCGGAAACTGCAACGACTGCTTGAATAACCCCATCTTTGACGAGAATGGCTGCTTCCTTGAAACCTTCTTCTGTCAAAACCTTGCGTCCGACGAAAGCCGAATCAGATGCGGGAGCGCTACTGCCCATGGGCAACACCTCTTTGCGAGCCGATATGCACAGAGGATATACGCTAGACGCTCTTCTTACTGCAATTCTTAACCAAAATAAAGGAGGCAAATCCCTAATCAGGCGCCCGCTCTTCGCCACTACATACAGTGCATGGCAGACTGGCTGTGAGGCACGACCAAGAATCAGGCAATGAGATAAACTGGAAAATCACGGGTAGGTCGTTAGTGCGGTTCTTTGTGGAGGGTGTCACGTGTCATCAAGAAGTTCGCGCTTCACTGCAAGTGCAGTAGTCATAGCTGGTTTAGCTCTTGCAATCGGGTCATCGGCACAGGCTGAAAACACATCAAAACCGGAGACAAAGCCCGGCAAGCCTGCCATGATTCAGACAAGCGAAGCCGCAAAACCCGCTTCTTACAATGCTAAAGCCTTAAGGCGTCTGGATTTTAGAGTGGTAGGCAAAAGCTGCGCCGTGTGCCTGATGAAAATTCAGCGCACGATGAAGACACTGCCCGGCGTAGTCAAAGTAGCTGTAATGCTCAGAAAGCCGTATGGTGGCGTAATTGTCTATGACTCGAGCAAAGTATCCAAGAACAAGCTTCTGGAAACAGTGCTGGCTCAAGACAAAGATGTGAGAGTCGAGCAGCAGATAGACAATGCCATCAGCAAAGTACCGTCCATTCTCATACCTTTATATGGAATTCGAAAAACTTCCGCCAAAAATGCCAGCGACGGATAGCCAATAGAATACAGAGCTATAAACGCGCCGGATGAGGGACTCGAAGCCGAAGCAGAAGCAGAAGCCGAGCCAAGGCCGAAGCGAATTGCGCGGTGATTGAAACTCGATTAGAGTTTTCCGACGACTGGCTCAGTCATATCGGTCACGAAATTCATCTTGTCTGGCCCGCCGAAGGGAATCGGAACCGGGAATTGACAGACAATCTCGGTGACTACAGTTACTGAAGAATTCGGGTCATAAGCAACCGGCTTGGCCAGGCGTTTTGACTTGATGTATCCGGCAGCAGGAAAGTTGTCTATGGCAGACTGAGCCGCAGCCTGTGCTTTGCCTGGATCATCGGTTTCGGCAGCTGCTCTGGCGGCACTCTTACACATTGAGTCATTCGCCGTCTGTGCAAGGACACAAGCAGCCACGTCGAACAGGAAGAGAACTATGGGGATGATGATGAAAAGTCCTGCCGCAGTCTCGACAATACTTGTTCCTCTTTTCCGTCTGGCTGATGTTTTCATTGCTGCGTCCCCCTCCGTGGGGTGCGTATGTGTCATCGAATATTAGTTGATGCCGCGTTCTTCCTGGGTTCTTTCCGATGTAAAACTGAAGATAATCGGAGCGCCGATTCCCGGAATGCTTCCCATGAATGGGATTTGCAAGAATGGTGCGACTTGAACTTGGGTGGTGACCTGGATCGTATCCGGAGAAAAATTATCGGTGGGATTCACGTCTTTGGGGTTCGGCACGGCTGAGACTTCACGCCCCTTTGTGAATTTTGCCAGAGTGCTGGCTTCCCATGCAATTCGTGCCCGGGCGAGCGCATCACTAACTCGGCTGGGTGGTGCACAAGCTGCTTCTCGAGTTTCCAAATGGTTGAGGTACCAACCAGATGCGTAAGCAATACCGAGGTAGAGCAAATCCAACATAGGAGGAACGATGCAGACGAGCAAAATGAACAGTGCAGGAGCAAATTCCGCAAACTCATGTCCGCTGGACTTCCGTCCTCTTGCACGGTATTTCATCGCGCTACTCCGTTCGGTCAAATGGGGCGTCAGTGGCAGATTTCGTTATTAAAATAACGCCTCTTTTTCGTATGTACCCATACCGTAGGCTTTAAGGCAAACTATTAGCAAAATATAATTGTTTTGATAAGGTACTGCTAATACTTAAGCCTATCCAGCGCCTAATGTTTGGCGCCTTTCACGCCAAGTACAACGTTTTTCTGCATTTCAGTTTCATATCCCTTGCATATAGCCTTCTGTAAACAGCAAACAGGCTCTGTCGATTAGCCCAAAATCGTGTTTTCCCCACTGAATCGGGCACCAGGCTTGACTTCCGATTATTAAAAGCGCATAATGAGACATCCTTAATCTTAGGGATGTTTCCAGTTTACTTTCCGCAATTGATCGCGGTTTGGTACTAGCGTTGCTATGTTCACATGGTTTGATATCTTCTGATATCCATCAAATTTCACTGCCCGAGCCGATTACGGCTTAAATCGTTAGCAACGAATTTGAGACTACGCTCGATGGCAAATGCCCTTGTTCAATCTATAAAATCAGATCGGGGATTAGTACAAATGACCAGAAATCGCAGTAGGGGAGCCACTCTCGCTTTGATTGCAGCATTGCTGCTGTTTATCATTGTGATCGGTTTAGGTTTCTTCTTCCTTGTCAAAATGCTTGGTGGCGGCAGAGAGCTGCAACACGCAACTGACGCAGGCAACCTAAACGTCGCCAAACAAAGTATGCGGCGACCATTCCTGCGCATCTTCGGCAACGGCGCCTCCGATCTCAACGATCCGATTCATACGATTGCCAAAAACAACTTTATGCAGGCAAAAGACCCGGTTCACGGCGAACTTGATCTTCTTACCTACAACAGAGCAGTCGGACAAGCCTTGCTCGTTTCAGTCAACGCGATTTCAGACAACTACGGCTTTGGCGACCCTTCTCCTTCTGGTATAGCCAATGCAAAAACGCTGATCAACTCTCTTACCGACCCTAATGATGGTATTGCAGTAACACTTGCTGAAAAGCTGAAAAACGACGTTCAACAGGACATCAGCTTCAGCCAGATTGCTTCGATAACCCCAATGAAGATGCTCAATCCAGGCGGCAACAATGCCACTGCTGTGAGTGGACAAAAAGACATCTCATACATGGCTCGCAATTTCGGCACCAATTTGACGATCGGTCAAATGGTCTTGCCCACTGAGTATACGCAATTCATTTCCCCAGGCTTCCTGAGCGACAACACTGTCAACAAACAGTCCCATACTTACGTAAAGGGATATTCGCTTATCAATGTTCCGGGGATTACGTCAGACTCCCACCCACTCATGGGCGTGCCTCTGCGTCCTCTGGAAAAGCCGCACTTGGTCAACGTTCCAGACTTCAAGGACAATTCGATTTCGCCATTGCGTGGCGGCAACCAAGTTGACACACGCGTTCCGCCAAACGCGTTCCACTCGGCCGGCAGCTCTCAGGAGCTCAAGACGAGAGACCGCACGGCAGCAAGATCCTGTGCCATCGTCGGTAGTGTCGACTTGACCGGACAATATTCAGCATCGATTCCATGCGGCTACATCGTTGTAGCCAACGGAGACGGCCCGATTCCTTCAGGTCCAGTCAACTTCGTAGGACCGGCAGCCGGTATGACAGATCAGGCATACGGCGGCGGACCTAACGATATCTTCAGCGACCTTTTGATGAACCAGCCGGTATTCGTAACGCCAGGTGGAAAGGCGATGGATACCAACCTCAACGACATCCTGGATATTCAAAAGTTCAAACAAGACCATCCAAGCGATCCAGTTCCGCAGCAAATGGTCGACAAGCTCGACGGACCGGCACCAAAACAAACGGCAGCCGACAGCATTCCGGCACAGGGCGTGCCGATTTCCAGCTGCGACAATTACAACTCCACTCCGACCGCGCCACAAGCCGATCCCAATTGCTTCAATAATTTGCAGCAAATGGCCACGACTTACGGATTTACACTGCCAAATGGTTCTAGCGGCAACAGCCTCAACGGACTGATGGCGATCGAGAAATACAAAGCACAAGTCATCAACCCGCGTCCGGGTGGTGGACCAGCTATCGTCAGCGGAATGGAAAACGTTTGCACCGGTATGAAAGTCTTCCCTCTGGGCGGCATTACCGCAAACGAGCCAATTGCATTCGGGCAAGCTCCGACTGTAGGCAAACTGATCAGAAGCTTCCAGAGCTACAGTCCCTCATCACCGCTGGCCAATATCATCTCCAGTCAGGTCTTCTTGAAGATCAGACAAATCAAACCGGAGATGTCGGACAGCGAAATCAATTCATTCCTTGAGAGCGCATCGATGCCAATGGGACAAGTGCGTTATATCTGGATGGATGACAGCCGCCAGTTGCGCTTCACGGCAAAAGGCTCGCTGCCTTCGTGGATCAGCGGTGACGCCGTTATTCCCGATGGTACGGGCACAACAGCCAGCACCGGCAACATCACAGGCAATCGCAACTTCGTCAACATCGAAGGCGAGCAAGGCTATCCGAGTCCGTGGGACTGCTTCGGTTCCGGTCCAGACCAAACCAGGTCTGACCTGCTCTGGCAACGTTCCTCCGGTTTCAACTGCTTGCAAGGCGTACTGCGCTTCAGAAACTGCGTAAATGCAACAACTGACCCGTGGGATTGCCCCTGCTAAGCAGGAATAACCCAAAACGAGGTAACCTATATTTTGTGCGCCGCAGCTGGGTTCTTGCCGCCAGCCGGCGCACAAAAGCAAAAGGCGTAATTTGGCGAGGCTTCAGGAAAAATGTTCAAGATTGAATGGTCCAAGTTAGTCGCAGGCACGATTATCTGCCTGTCTGCCGCTAGCGGGCTTGCAATGGAAAATCCGGTCCTTGCTCAACAGAATTCCACCACCACTGGCAAGATCGGCGGTTATCAGCTGCCCAACCTGAGCCGTCCGAATACATCCACTCAACATGCACCGGACGAGTTCAAACCGGACAAGTTGACCGGAATTGTAGAACTTCCCAACGTGCCCAATTACACTGGACATGCTGTTTTCATCTCCGGACTCAGGTATCCAAGAGACCGCTCCGGCGTCAGAATTGGCATGACTATTGGGGTCAGAGAAGACGAAAATGAAGTGCTTGAGTGGTATAAATCAGCATTGAAGACGTACCGTTGGCAATTGCTTACTTCCAATCCGACTGACAAGTACGTCTCGGCAGCCAAGGACAACAATACTTTTACGGTGCGTATCTCGCCCTCAAAACAGCCTGGCTTCCGAACACTGGTTGTGCTCTCCTACAAATTCGGGATTTGATTGAGTGACAAAAAGACGTTCGATTTTTTGCTCGTTTGTGGTGCCGTTAGTTTCTGCTCTAATCAGCATTCAGCCTCAATTGAGCCTCAGTGCCGGCGCTGCGTCACCTGCAGCAAGTTCAAAAACACAACTCGATAATATTGAAAAACGCATCGAGAAAGACGAATTAGGCGAAGATGTCTACGCGCAGTTGGACGAAATAATTCAAAGAGAACCCAACAATTACAGGGCGCATCTTTATCTGGGCAACTGTTATGACAAGCTGGGCTTGCCAGAACAGGCTCTTGAAGAATTCAAGTTAGCGACGAAATTCGGACCGAGCGAACCAAAGACATTTGTCGAATTGGTAAAGGCACAAATCAAAATGGGTCAGGTGCCCTCGGCAATGGGACTGATCGGTGAGGCAAAGAAAAAGTTTCCCAACGACCCCGAAGTGCTCTTCTGGAGCGGCAACTTCCTTCAGTCGAAAGGTCGCTGGGAAGAAGCAAAAACCGCCTACATTTTGGCGATGAGTCAGAAAAAACCAATTCTCGGATTGCCTTCTGCATTTGCTGAAATCAAACTGCTGGAAGGCGATTTCGCTCAGGCAAAAGTCTTAGCACAAGCGGATCTTGCCAAAGATCCCAACTACGCTATGGCCAACAGAATCTATGGATTGGCACTGGCGAGCACCGGCAAATTTGAACAATCAATCGGTCCTCTCAGCAAGGCCTACGAACAACAGCCTTTCAAACAGGGTCTTGCTGAAAACCTGGCGGCATGCGCAGTTTGGGCAGGCAAATGGAAAATTGCATTAGAGCCTTCCATCCTTGCACTTGGTGCAACAGCTTCGCTCGATTCCAATAATCCAAAAGAGAAGTCGCGCCTCATTGAAGTTTTCCGCCACACAAAACCGGATGACATCGAGATGGCCATAAAGTCTGCCACCATCAAAATAGGAAAGCACCCGCCCGGTGCGTTTTTCTTTGCGCTCGGTGATGTTCTCGACGGCGTCAACATGCATCGACTGGCTATGGAACAGTACAAGCGAGGACTGCAAGAAGAGCCAGCTTTCGGTCGCGGTTGGTACAGACTGGGTAAAGACTACGAGATTTACGCCAAGGACTATCAACAGGCGCTGCAGTGCTACCAAAAGGCACATGCATTCCGAATGAAAGATCAAGAAATTTCGATGGCACTATACAGTCTTTCCGATAAGCTCGCCAAGCGCGACAAAGACTGGTCGTGGAAACTGAAAGACATGCTCAAACCGCCAAAGAAAGTGGAGCCGGCAACTGAGCCTGAAGCAACTGCCTCTGCCGACGCCACGAGGTGACACCGAATATGGTGAGGGGCGCTAGCTTGAAACTTCTTGCACTGCTATTTTTTTTCGCGTGTTTTCTTGCTCCCCTCCAACCAACTCTTGCAGAGAGACTGAAACCGCAGAGTGAAATTCCCGTTGACAAACAACGATTGATACCAGCCACCAAGAAGGTGGAAATGACAGGAGAAGTCGTTGATGCCTGGTGCTACGCGTCACAAGTGATGGGACCAGGACGCGGAGAAAAACATAAAGCGTGTGCGCTTGCATGTATTCATGGTGGCGTGTCCGCAGGCATTCTAGACGAAAAGACAGGTGAGCTTTTCATTGCAGCAAAACACAAAGGGTACACCGGCTGCAAGGACTTGTTACTGCCGTTTGTAGCCAAGCGTGTCGTGGTAAAAGGCTGGATCGCACGCAAGGGCGGATGCAATCTCATCAAAATACAAGAAGTGAAATTGGCTCCCGAAATCAAGAGCGGAGAAAAGAAAAAATGACTGGGGGCAATGGCGACAACATAGGCAATATGCGGACTTTACCGTCCATGTTCTACAAAGATGCCAGCTTGCTGGAAGAGATGAAAGAGATGATTTTCGCTCGCAGCTGGCAACTAGTCACTGATGTAGATCGCCTGAAGGCGCCCGGACAAGTGGTGCCGCATTCAGTCATGGACGGTTTTCTAAACGAGCCCATCATCATGACACGTGATGCAGACGATCAACTGCATTGTCTTTCCAATGTGTGCACTCACAGGGGCAATCTTCTTGTCGAAGGAGAATGCCACGCGCAATCTTTGCGCTGCAGATATCACGGTCGGCGCTTTGCGCTGGACGGTCAGATGGTCACTGCGCCTGGTTTTGAAGGAGTCGCCGATTTCCCTGCCGAGTCCGATCATTTGCAGTCGGTTCCATTTGCCAGTTGGAGAAAGTTTCTCTTTGCGGCTCCGACTACTGACACGCCACTCTTTGCACTCAGCGATTTGACTCAACCAATGAGCGATAGGGTCGACTTTCTGCCTGTTGAAGAGTATGTTTTCAGCCCGTCGAGATCGCGAGATTATATTGTCCGCGCCAACTGGGCGCTCTATGTAGACAATTATTTGGAAGGTTTTCACATACCCTATGTCCATCCGGATCTGGCGGCGGCGCTTGATGTAAAAGACTATTCAAACGAAATCTTCGATTTTGCAAGTTTGCAAATCGGTGTTTCATCGACCAGCGGAGAAGGGTTTGAAGACATCCCGAAAGACTCACCCGATCATGGTCGGAACATCGCCGCCTACTATTATTTTCTCTTTCCCAACATGATGTTCAACTTCTATCCGTGGGGCTTGTCCATCAATGTGGTGACACCACTGGCGGTGGACAGATCAAAAGTTTCTTTTCTCACATATGTATATGACGAGTCGAAGATCGCGACGGGCGCAGGAGCCGCACTAGATAAAGTTGAACGAGAAGACGAAGACATAGTTGAAAAAGTACAGCGCGGCATGTCTTCGCGGTTTTACGATAGTGGGCGCTATTCGCCAAAACACGAGGGCGGGGTACATCACTTCCACGGTCTCATTCGGGAATTCCTGGGCATAGACTAGCTAGTACTTAAAGGAGAAGGCGATGTTTGACCGACTCAAAAATGTAATGAAAGGGATGCTGGACAAGGGTGTGTCAAAGCTCGAAACGCCTGAAATTCTTGCCCAGATGGGAGAAACTGAGCTGGAGAATCTCCTGAAGCAGCTCAAGGAAGCGACGACGGAAGCCATAACGCGAGAAAAGATGCTGCAAAAACAGCAAGAGAAGAATCAGCAAGATTTAGAACAGTGGGTAAAGCGCGCGGCTGTTGCGGTTTCTCAAGACAATGACGACGTCGCCAAACAATGCCTTTCAAAAAAAATCGAGTTGGAAGCAAACGGCAAAGCGCTGCAGGCTCAACTGGACGAAGCCAAAACATCAAAAGAGTCGCTCAAGCAGCGGTACGCAGAGATTGAAGAAAAACTGCGCGAATATAGAATCAAGCAGAAAAGTCTGGTCGCACGCGCCAAAGCCGGCGATGCCGTGGCAAACGCTCAAGACATGATGTCCAGTGCATCGGGAAAGAGCATGGATGCAATTGAAGAGAAGATCCGCATGAAAGAAGCGCGCGGCGAAGCGCTTACAGAAATGGCCCAAGACGATAAGTTCAAGAACGCCGAAAAGCAGATGGATGTGGACGTTGAGCTGATGGCATTGAAAGCGCAGATGGGCGCCAACACGCCAAAACTAATTGTCCAGGAAGTCGACCCGGACAAGAAAGAAGAATAGGACTGCACATCACTGTGCGTCAGGCTTTTTGCCAGGCTCCATAGCTTTCATGCTGGTGCCTGAGCTTCTAGGATTTAGTATTGGACCGTCCGATTTGAGCAAATCAAAACGGGGCATCTCCATTGAGCGCGTAAACTTGCGGTCGTCTCTGACTTTGAGAATCTGACTGACAGTGTCTTTGATGCCGGCGCAGATGTTATCTAAGGGCAGGTCATCGCCGTCATAGCCGAACGGATCTTCGACGTCTTCTGCAATAAGCTCGATACCGATCAAGAAGTATGTACTGATCATGATCAGGGGCAGCAGCCACCAGATAGAAAATTCTTGCGACAAATACCACGGCATCGCCAGCAAGTTGAGCGCAATACCTTGGCGCATAAAGGCGCGATAGGAGATGGCGATGGGGCTGTTCTTAATCCGCTCGCATGAGCCCTGGATGTTCATCAATTGCAGCGCGTGACCGTCCAATTGCATAGACATAATCGTGTCTACATGACCATCTCGGCGCCACTGCAAGAGCAGATCGTAGATTTTTGCTGCGACATGCAGCGGCACATTTCTCACTTCCGAATCGGACACAGGACCAACGCCAGGCAGCGGGCGGCTGGGGATGGTATTGCGCAGGTGATGCTTGAGCGCGTAGGAGAAAGAGATAATCAACTCCCCGAAGCGGACTTTCTCACTGGGGGCAATGGTATCCAGAGCTCGTATCTTCAAGCATATGTTGCGTGAATCGTTGACGAGTTGCCCCCAGAGTTTTCGACCTTCCCACCATCTCTCATAGGCTGAGTTGGTCCGAAAAACGAGGAGCAAACCAAGGATGATCCCCATTGAGGAGACAGAACCGAATTCTTTGAAGAGGTGGGTCGTTATCATCCGGTCGGCGATCCAATCTACGGCAAAGGCATAAACAGCCATCATTGCCACGTACAACCAGACGCGCTTGAATACAGGAATGCGGTGAGCGAGGACAAAAGGCCTGGACCACATGCTAATTGTGTAGGCCAGTCCGCTCTTCTTTTCCGGCGGCAAGGCTGTCGTTGCGAAGCGAAATGCCATTTCCAAAGACTCGATGTCTGTGGAATGTTGTTCGATGTAATCGCCTTCGAATTTGTCCGACACCTTAGTTTTCCTCCAGGCGGCCCATGCGAAATGCTTCAGAAAGGCGCATTGTCCCTTATGGTCACGGTCATTGCCAAGTAAGGAGGCTTAAGGAATGAGCCCCACACAGGCTTGCTTCTGGGAAAGTTTTCAAAACGCTTACAGGCTGACAATGCAGGGCAACAGCCTGGCGACGGCTTGTTAACTTTTAGTCATCAAAGAAAAAGCCCCAGCGCTTAGCCGGGGCTTTCTTATGTACTTTCGCAAATAGCAAACTGATGGTCAGGAGAGCAGGCGTCTCCTGCTCGTCGTGCCCGATTGCTTACTTGGTGGTTTCTCTTGCTGTTTGCGGAACGTTGGCAACAATTTTGCCGCGAACGTGACGCATGGACAAACGAGTCAAAGCATCCGGAATTTCCTCCAGGCTGACGGTTTCTTCAACCATCGGCTTGATTTGACCCTTGGCGGCTAATGCACCAAATTCGATACCAATTCTTGCCAGTTCATCAAGAGCGCTTTCATCTTCGGATTGATAGGCAGCGCCCAGGTCCACTTGGTGGATGGAGATCGCTTTCTTCAATTGCTCGACTTCATAGAAATCAGGCAAACCGGCGATGCAGGCGATTGCTCCATTGAGCGCCAACATTGAGAGCGAAGCAGTAGCGTTTTCGGGAGAAACGGTATCGATGATGTAGTCGACGCCTTTTCCTTCCGTGATGAGTTTTACTTTGTCGCCGACATTCTCAGCTTGATAGTCGATGACGTGCTCGGCACCCAGGTCCTTGACGAACTTGGCGTTGTGACGCGAGCAGGTAGCGATGATTTTCAAACCGGCCAGGCGAGCCAATTGAACAGAGAAACCACCCACTCCGCCGGCGCCGCCGTGGATGAGGATGGTTTTTCCAGCTTGAACTTTGAGTTTTCTGTGCAGAGCCTGGTAGGCGGTGAAGCCTGCGCAGGGCAATGCTGCTGCTTCGATGAAGGAAAGACCTTCAGGCATCCAGGCAAGGGCTCTGGATTTAGCAATGGCATATTGACCGAAACCGCCGCGGCGAGAAAAATCGCCGTGGAAGTAAACTTGATCGCCTTCCATCCACTCATCGACGTCTGCGCCGAGAGCGTCAACTACGCCGGCGACGTCGAGTCCGAGGATTTGCGGGTATTTCCAGTCAGGATTACCGGTGGAGCATAGTTTGTAGTCGATTGGATTGAGACCTGCGGCATGGACGCGGACGCGCACTTCGCCAGGACCCGGTTTTGGCAGATCGACTTCGGTGGCATACAGGCTGTCGGGAGTGCCCGGTTTATCAAGGACAAGAGCTTTCATTACCAGTTGAGACCCCATAGATAGTAACGGCTTAGGAGGAGTTGTCGTTCGTAGTTGGTTAATTGTAAGTAGCTGTCAGGGGAACGCAACCCTGTAGTGCCTTGAAACTTAGATTTCTCAACATTTTTACTTATTAAGGGAAAGTGCCGTTTTTCAAAAGCGGCATAGCATCAGGGTTTTTGCGATAGCTACCAAAACCTTTCGTATTTGTTCGCAATTACAAATAGTCATCTTCCTTATTACAAAACCCATAGAATAAGCCAATGCAAAGCTTGGAATACCTGCCGTACAACCGTCTGGGAGCCACCCCAAACATCATTGTCGATTCGGTTCCTATTGAGTCGACAGTGGTCACACTCAGCCATTGGCCGGGCAGCGGAAGTCCTTCGGCGTACAAGGCAGACCTTTCCGCTGAGATAGTTTTCAACTTTCTTTGCTCGCCGGAAGCCGATTCTCTCAAGGCAAAAGCCGAAGCCGTGTCGAACAATCATTTCGACGAAGACGGCATTGTCGGAATTTTTGCGCTGCTCAATCCCGAGCAAGCTCTAGCAGAAAAGGAGTTCTTGCTGGACGTAGCGACGGTTGGCGACTTCGGGACTTACAAAAACCGGGAAGCTGCTCATGTCGCTTTCGTGCTCCAGGCTTGGGCACAGCCAGACAAGTCGCCGCTCAATAGAGGCGTCTTTCGCCGACCATACGACGAAGTAACGTCAATTCTCTACGAGGAATTGCTGCCTCGCTTCTCGAATTTATTTCAGCGCGTGCATTTTTTGGAACAGTACTGGAAAGAAGAAGACACGCTTCTAGACTGGAGCGAGGACGCTATAAGAAGCGGTTCCATCAAAATCGAAGAACATGCAGACCTGGATTTCAGTATCGTTGAGACACCGAACAGCAAAAAATGGGTGGCGGGCCGTCCAAAAGTAGACGGCGCGCGCTGGACTCACTCAGTCTGCCATCAATTTGCCGTGCACAATTCGACCAATTCGTCGCGCATTCTGGTCACTGATGGTGAGCGCCATGATTTTTACTATCGTTATGAAACCTGGGTTGAAACGGTAGTGCGAAAACCGCAACCACGCCTGCATTTGAAACCTATGGCCGAAAGGCTCAATAGACTGGAAGGCAAGAACATCTGGTCGGCAGAGGACATCAAAGATATTGTTCCACACTTGAACACGACGCAAAAAGCGCAAAGTAAACTCAATTCTCAAACCGTCAAAGACGCGTTCTTAGAATTCTTCAACACCTCCAACGGGTAGAATATTGGGGGAGCACTAGAAAAAAAATGGCAGATAAGAATCCTGGCTGGTTCAGCAAGGTTTTTGAACCACAAACCGATTTTTACAAGATACTCATCGATCAAGCAACGATGACACTTCACGGGCTGGAAGCGCTGGAATGCTGGATTAACGATGGAGCCGATGAGCGCTGCCAGACAGTGAGAGACTTCGAGTCGAAAGCAGACGAGATCAAGCTGGATTTGCAAAAGCGGCTTGTGGATTCATTTGTGACGCCATTCGATAGAGAAGATATTTACGACCTCTCGACGCGCCTTGATGAAATTATCAACTCTGCAAAAGGGACTGCACGCGAGATTGAAGCGTTCACGATGAATCCGGAAGATGCCTACATGACGGAGATGGCCCGGACGCTGGTAGAAGGCGCGCGATGTCTCGTCAATGCATTCACAACACTGAGGGAGAAAAACTTTTCCGAAGCCGAAGTGCAAGCGTCCCTGGCGCGAAAATCTGAGAATCGTCTATCGAAAGTCTACCGGCAGGCGATGAGAGAGCTTTTTTCCATCAATGACTTAAAGAAAATCATGCGCACGGTCGAGGTCTACAGAAGTTTTGTTGTTGCCGCCGAGCATATCGACAGAGTGGGAGCAAAACTGCAACACGTGATAGTGAAAATCAGCTAAGAGACTAACCTTAGACGGAGTCGAATTTGGACACTGATGCAACCATTATCCTAATTTTTGTCATATTCCTCTCCGCTGTTTTTGCGTACTCCAATGGATTTCAGGACGGCAGCACGGTTGCGGCCTCGGTAATCGGCAGCCGCGCCCTGACGCCGAAACAAACAGTTTTGCTTGTTGCCACTTTCGAATTTTCAGGTGCACTCTTTGGCGGCTCCGCTGTAGCCAGCACCGTCAAATCGATCGCTCACTTTCCAGACAATCCTACAGTCCTGGTTTGGCTAGCCTGCGCTATGACTGCTGCGATTACATGGAATTATTTGACCAAACAACTGGGCTTCCCATCAAGTTCTACGCACGCACTGGTTGGTGGATTACTGGGCGCGGTGGTGGCTGCAGGAGGCGGAACGCAGCTGATCGTCTGGGGCGAGCTGCGGCACATTGTCGATGCCACAGGACTTGCGAAGGTGATAGTCAGCTTGTTTCTCTCTCCTATGGTGGGCTTCATTGCCGGCTACATTACCCTCAAGATCACCATGTTTCTTCTGATGAAGGCAAGCTCGCGCGTGAATAAGTGGCTGAAATTGGCGCAACTACCTGCTTTAGCTCTGGTGTCTTTCGGGCATGGGGCTAACGACACTCAAAAGGTGATGGGTGTTGCTCTGCTCTCTCTTCATTCATTGGGAATGAATGTGAACACTGTTCCGCTCTGGGTGCGCATTCTCACGGCAACAGCAATGATTCTCGGTATTGCATCACTTGCACCGCGGATAGTGCGAAAGGTAGGGACAGACATCTTCCGCTTACGACCGGTCCACGGCTTCGTTACGCAAGCGGCGGCGGCAGCGGTTCTAGTCTATGCCTCGGCGACAGGCGGACCAGTATCTGCCTCTCAGGTGATAACATCTGCGGTCATGGGTGTGGGCACAGCTGAGCGCAAGAAGGGTGTGCACTGGCTAGTCGCCCGAGAAATGCTGATCGCCTGGTTTATTACTATTCCAGGAGCGGCGCTAGGATCTGCGGTGATGTATTACGTGCTTTTCTCGCCGTTCACAAAGTTGTTGTGAACGCCAAAGTTTTGCTCTTATCGCACTTATTCTTCTTTCGGACGCCAGGTCTTTACGGTCTTTTTGTTTTGCGATGCGGCTTCCGTCACATAGGTGCGCTTGCGGTAAGCGGCGCGCTCGAGCGAATTAACCGCCACTTCGAACAGCTTGGGCAAGAAATCAGTCAAGCTCATTTCATTGTCGGAGGCGAGATCTTTAGCTCTTTGAACGAGATCCTTGCTGATGGTCATCTTGAGGAAAACGGAATTCGGGTCAGCTGGCTGGTCGAATGAGCCACCTCTGTCGCCTCGAGGTGCGCGATCATCACGGCTCGTGCGCGGCCGTGCACCGTCGTATCCGCCCTCACGGCTGCGACCATAGCCGCCACCTGGACGACCTTCTCTGCCTTCAGATGATTGTTCACGCGACTTACGTTCTTCATAGCCGGGTCTTGCTCCTGAAGAGCGTCCTTCATAGCCACCTGATGACGAACCGGTCCGCGAGGTGCGTCCGGCGTAACCACCACCTTCCGAAGAACGTGGGCGTGAGGTGCGTCCTTCATAGCCGCCGCCTTCCGAAGAGCGAGCGCGTGAAGTGCGTCCTTCGTAGCCGCCGCCTTCTGAGGAGCGAGCACGCGAAGTGCGTCCTTCATAACCGCCGCCTTCTGAGGAGCGAGCGCGTGAAGTGCGTCCTTCATAACCGCCGCCTTCCGAGGAGCGAGCGCGTGAAGTGCGTCCTTCATAACCGCCGCCTTCTGATGTACGACCATATGGCTTTCTACCTGCACCGGAGCCGGAGCCGGCGAACTTACCACCGGTACGACCATAAGGCTTCTTATCGCCACCTTCACCTTCAAACTTACGAGTACGGTCTGTGCTGGTGCGTTTGTAGCTGCCGCCTTCCGATTCGCCACCTTCAGACTTGAATTTGGGCTTGCCGCCGGCTCTTGGCTTACTGCCAAACTTGCCGCCACCGGGTTTGCCGCCGCCAGAGGGCTTGCCAAAACGCCCAGCGGGCTTGCCGCCGCCGCCGCCCGGCTTCTTACCATACGCACCGCCTGAGCCTGTGCGCTTTCCACCAGCCGAGCTTCTGCCCTTTTTATTATCCATTTTGATCACGGTCCTTATATATGCAGAGGCAGATTATATGACAACGCCGAAATTTTTCCAGAGAGAAATTCTCAGGACTGGGGGAAAACTTCACGTAGAACCGGCTCATCAGCGCCAGCGAAACTCTCGCAACCCTCTTTCGGAGCGAACTACAACGCCTCCGGCTGGATGTGAGGCGGGTTGGCCCGGGCGACGGCCGCCCGGATAAGTTGTCTGATAAGCGCGTCGATTTTTGTTTACCGGTTTTCTCGGTTGAGCAGAACGTTTTGGGTGTGCCACCACAGGTAATGCCAGCGCGCCTGCTGTTGCGCGCAAACCGCCCTTGCCGTCGGTCAAGACGGGCTCAGCTTTTGGACTCGGTGCAGGAGCCGGACTTGGAACTGGACTGGACGAGGCATCTGCTGCTGGGTGCGAAGCTTGCCACGTGCCTGATTCAGGCTGCAATTGAGGCAAGGGCAGAGCCTTGAGTTCAGGCTTAGACTCTTGTTGAAACTGCTCTGGTGTTCCAGGCGCCCATTGCTTCTGTGCAGCGGCTGCTCGTGGAGGCGCTTTTTTAGCGGCTTTTATGGGTGCAGTGACTTCGTAGTCACCTTTCGACTTCGAATTGCTCGATTTCGCAACAACCTCTCCAGGCGGCAACTTGTGCACCTTGTAATAGTTTTGATTGAAGTCATGGAAAATCGCAGCGGCAACAGTGCCACCGGTAACCTTCTTACCGATCGCCATGCTGTGATTTTTGTTTCCAGCCCACACAGCAGTAACCATGTCGGTTGTGAAGCCGACAAACCAGAGATCCGTCGAGTTATCAGACGTGCCGGTTTTTCCGGCAACCGTTCTGTCCTTCAATTTCGCCGCGACTCCGGTCCCCTTCGTTACAACATCTTCGAGAATTGAATTCAATTCGAGCACACAAGCTGGATCGAATACGCGGTGCAAATAGGGGTCATATTTGTGCAGAATCGCTCGGCCGTCCAACGAAGTAATCATACGTACCATCCAGGGCTCCACGGCCACCCCGCCTCGTGCAAGTGTGCCGTAAGCACCAGCCATTTCCAGTGGCGTGACGGCAGCGCTTCCTAATGCCAAAGACAAATTGGGCTGCAATTGCGACTTAATACCTGCATCTTGAGCAGCCATGATGATTGGTTGCATACCAATTTGACGGGCCACTTTAACAGCGCAAACATTTCGCGACTGATAGAGAGCCTGTCTGACTGTCACTTTGCCGAGAAACTTGCCATCGTAATTTTTCGGCATATAGGTAGTCCCACCGATCTGAGGAACCTCCAATTTTGTATCGTCGAGAAAACTTTCACTGTCGAGCGCACCGTTGATGAAGGCAGCCAAATAGACAAATGGTTTGAATGAAGAACCAGCTGTATGAGGGTTGGTAGCGCAATTCCACTGGCTTTTCCAAAAGTCTCCGGCGCCGCCGACAAGTGCTCTCACTGCTCCGTTGGAAACAGAACAAGCAACAATTGCACCTTCATCAATTCCGCGCGGCGCTCGATCAATTCCTTTTTGAATAGTCGCCTCAGCGATTTTTTGGGCATCTTGATCAAGAGTGGTATACACCCTGACCCCGCGGCCTATGCGGGTTGTATCACCTTCATCCGGGAGAAGAGTCTTTACTACTTCAAGAACATACGAAATGAAATAAGGGTATTTATCAAATGGAGCAGTATCAACAGTGGTGCCTTTACCTCCAAAACGCAGAGGGGTCATCATGGCATACTCATATTGTCCAGAAGTGATGTAGCCGTTTTCCGACATCAAGCCGAGCACTTGCTTCTGGCGCTTGAGAGCGTCGAGTCTATTATTTGGATTTCCCAAAATAGACGGACTCTTGATCAAACCAGCGATGAATGCAGCCTCCGGCAGTGTAAGTGCGGAAGCATGCTTTCCGAAATAAGTCATCGCAGCTTGTTCCACGCCCCAAGCACCGTTTCCGAAATAGATCTCGTTGAGATAAGCTTGCAAAATCTGCCATTTGCTGTAGCGGCACTCAATCATGAATGCAAGTGCGGTCTCGGACAACTTGCGGATCAATGTCCGCTTCTCACCTTCGTGAAATAGATTTTTTACTAGTTGCTGCGTAATTGTAGAACCGCCCTCGACCATTCTGCCGGCCCTTATGTTCACCAGCATGGCGCGTGTCACACCGATAAAACTAACGCCGGCATGTTCAAAAAACTGTCGATCTTCTACAGCCACGACAGCTTGAGTCATTTGGCTGGAAACTTGACTCAAGGGAACGACGCGATGCTTTACACCGGGATTGACGGTCAATACGAGCTTATCGTTGCGGTCGTAAATCTCAATCGGCGATCCATGATGGTAATGCTCCAGATAAGCAAGGTCCGGAATATCACGCAAATCCCAGCAAACCAACGCGCCAAAAATGGTCACCGCCAGAACAAGTGCAGTGCACAAGACCATCATCGAATATTTGATGACATTTCCAATCTTGTAGACTATTGGCGGAAACATAATCATGAGCTGTTCAGATTCTATCTAATTCATAGTTTTGCTGCCTGTTTCGAATGGTGGCACAGGTTTGGTTAAAGCGTCAACAAAAGAGGCGATTGGCAATGACGGCAATAGTACAACCGATAAGATTAGCCACCAGTAATGATGCTCAAAGCGTACTGGATATCTATGCACCGTATTGCCTGAAATCGCCGTCGACATTTGAAATAGAGCCGCCCGACCTTAAGGAAATCCGCAACCGCATCGAAAAAACTCTGACGCAATTTCCGTACTTGATTTACGAGCAAGACGGTCAACCTGTTGCTTATGCGTACGCCGGACAACATATGGAGCGTGCTGCCTACAGATTTTCTGCCAACGTTTCGGTATATGTAAAAGAAGGCTTTCATGGCACCGGCAAAGGAAAAGCCCTTTACGAAATTCTTTTGCCACTTTTGAAGAAACAAGGATTTTGCAACGCCTTTGCCGGAATTACAATGCCCAATCCTGGCAGCGAAGCGTTGCACAAGTCCGTTGGCTTCGTGCAAACAGGGCTGTACAAAGGCGTAGGATACAAATTCGAAAAGTGGCACGACGTATCATGGTGGCAGCTACCTTTGCGCCCGCTGGAAGACCGTCCGAGCGAACCTACGCCTATAAAAAAAATGCTTGAGGATGCCGAATACAGCTTCCTCAAGCCCAAAGGTTAGGTAGAGCCTTCTGCTCTAGTGATGCACGCAGCCTGGATAAATCCAGGGAGCATCGTAATTGGACGTCTGATGCTTCGGATCAAACATCCAGCCGGGAGCCGTAGCAATCAACATGCCGACCATCACGGCCATCCAAATGGTCTTCAGAGAAATCTTCTCCATGAGTCGCTCCCGCTTCGTTTTCGAAGCTACCGGACAACTGTCTACATATGATTCATTCCACAGGCTTCAAATGCTTAAACGGCGCTAAGAATCCTGCGGTTGTCAGTAAATGACCGCCCTAAGTCTTGGAAGTTCCTGCCCCTGGCAAATCCCCTCAAACCAAGCCCAGGCGCTAAAAAGAAGTCGTGGAAGTTAAAGCGTTAACGCTTAAACTTCCACGAACAAGCACTAAGATCGGAAATTTCGCTTGACTTGCTGGCTGCGCCGCAAGTTGTTAGTCACTCATTAATTAAAGCGATAACGCTTTAATTTCTAAGCACTCCACACGTTTAGAACAAGGCGCCCGTCCTTATTCTCGAACTTCTTTGTAGAAAGCATTTTGGCTGGAGCGAAAGCAGCTGCACCATCTGCACACACCAGAATTCGATAGTCCATTTTGCGAGCAAAATCGATCAGCATATCCAGCAAGCCTTCTAGACTGGCGGCGGAATCAGGCTGAACAAACAAGCGCTTCAGCTCAATTGCATCATCAGACAATTTTGCGGCGCCCGCATATCCTGCAATTTTGCCGTTCACTTCCAACACGAGGAAAATCCCGTCGTGAGCGAAGTAGCTCCATTCGACATTCTTCAAATCCGCATCGTTCCCATTCAGGTCGATCTCTTGCGAGATACTCGCCAGGGCGTCCTTTGCGAGCGCACGAATGTGCGTTTCATCCTGTTTGTTTGCGATGCGGATTTGGCTCATTTAGCCGTTTACTGAACGAGGAATGCCACCATGAGGAGAGCAACGATGTTCAAAATCTTGATCATCGGGTTGATAGCGGGACCGGCGGTATCTTTGTAAGGATCGCCGACGGTATCGCCGGTAACTGCGGCTTTGTGAGCTTCAGAACCTTTGCCGCCATGGTTGCCTTCTTCAATGTATTTCTTGGCGTTATCCCATGCGCCACCACCCGATGTCATCGAGATTGCAACGAAGAGACCCGTAACGATACTGCCAACCAGTACTCCGCCAAGAAGTTTGGCAGCAGCGTATTCACCAGGCAGAGCATCATTCAAGAAGCAAGCGCCTAAGACAGCGATGACTACAGGAGTCAACACTGGAAGGAGCGAAGGAACAATCATTTGACGGATAGCTTCCTTGGTTACGATGTCTACGCAGGCAGCATAGTCAGGCTTAGCGGTACCATCCATGATGCCCGGGCGTTCTTTAAACTGACGGCGAACTTCGGTTACAACCATTCCGCCTGCATGACCAACAGCTTCCATAGCCATTGCAGCGAACAAGAATGGAATGAGACCGCCGAGGAACAAACCGGAAACAACATAAGGGTTGGACAAATCAAAGTGAATGACATTAGCTTCGGCTGCTGTTTTTCCAGCCGCCAACGCTGCATTCTGCAATGCCATGTTCAATTCTTCAGTGTATGAGCTGAAGAGCACGAGAGCAGCAAGTCCGGCAGAGCCGATTGCATAGCCTTTGGTCACAGCTTTAGTGGTATTACCCACGGCATCAAGCGGATCGGTGACTTCGCGAACTTCTTTGGGAAGTTCAGCCATTTCTGCGATACCGCCGGCGTTATCTGTAATTGGTCCGTAAGAGTCGATAGCGACGATGATGCCTGCCATTGAAAGCATGGACATTGCAGCCAGGGCGACACCAAACACACCGCAAAGTGCAAACGAAACGATGATACCGATAACGATCGCTATTACAGGGAATGCAGTTGCTTTCAGCGAAACTGCAAGACCGGCGATGATGTTTGTTGCACTTCCAGTTTCGGAAGCTTTTGCGATGTACTTAACCGGACCGAACGAAGTAGAGGTGTAATACTCGGTGATAACAACGATTGCACCGGTTACAACCAAGCCGACCATTGCAGCCGACCAGAGACTGAGGGTCGTGTACTGCAGTCCGCCCATATATTTGTCGGTGACGAACCAGAATGCGACACCGGCAAGAATTGCCGACCAGACAAGACCGTTATACAAAGCACCCATGATGTTGTTCTTCTTGCCGAGACGAACGAAGAAACAACCTACGATTGAAGTAATGATAGAAGCGCCGCCGAGGATGAGCGGATAGTAGAGAATTTCTCCTCTGCCTGCAGCGATTTGCTCTTTGAACTGTTGCGATGCCAGAAGCATAGTGGCAACAGCTGTAACGGCGTATGTTTCGAAAAGGTCAGCGGCCATACCTGCGCAGTCACCGACGTTGTCGCCTACGTTATCAGCGATAACAGCAGGGTTACGCGGGTCGTCCTCAGGGATTCCGGCTTCAACTTTTCCTACAAGGTCAGCGCCGACGTCGGCTGCTTTGGTGTAGATACCACCGCCCAGACGGGCGAATACTGAAACCAAACTGGCGCCGAAGCCCAAGCCAACCAGAGCATTGACGTTCTTCGTTGCCATGTAGAAGCCGGCAACACCGATGAGACCGAGACCGACAACCAGTAGACCTGTCACAGACCCGCCTTTGAAGGCGACGTCCAGCGCTTTAGCCAAACCGCCGCGGGCAGCTTCGGCAGTGCGCACGTTTGCCTTAACGGAAACTTTCATCCCAAAGATTCCAGCCAGCGAACTCAACGTGGCTCCAACGGCGAAACCTGCAGCAGTCACCCATCCGTCTTTCGGAAGAAGCGATCCGATGATGATGAATAGTCCGACACCGACCAAGGCAACTGACGTGTATTGGCGTTTCATGAATGCATTTGCGCCCTGCTCGATTGCAGCAGCAATCTCCTGCATTCTTTCGTTACCGGGGCTAAGACCGAGCACGTAACTTCCAACGACAATCACATAAAGAATTGCCGCTGCGCCACATCCTAGGACCGCGAGCAGGTTGACATCCATTTTGGAAAACTCCCTTTAGAAGCTGATTTGTTTGTAAAAAACACTGAACCGCTTGACTAATAGTCGGACCGAAACTCGGTCGAATAGATTCTGGTCAGTTATGCAGATTCGGGAAAGCGGATCTTGGCAACAAATTTTGCTGGTGAGATTCGCATCCTGACTGGCAGATCGCTGGGGGTATGAAATAAAGCGACTGCACTCGAAACTACGGAATTTAATTTATCAGGTTAAGAGCAAACGACGGCCCACATGAGGAAAGCTCAATTTTATTTGTGCCTCACATGTGGTGGCACACTGATATCAAGCGAATATAGGGCTTCATTTAATCACCGTCTCAAGCGACATACAAAATGCCACCACGAACAGCAGAATGACGTGTTATCATGACCTGAAGGTCAATAGTTAAGGTGGTCTCATGTCCTGGAAATCTGGTGCTCATGCCTGTTTCCTGACTCTCTCATCCTTGTTGACTATCGCTTGCCCGCTTACCTACGGGCAGACATTTCCTGTCTCTGCCGCTGACAAAGTAGTTTCGGTTGCTCCGGATCTTGCTCACGGCTCGATAACTATTTCCACCAACTCAAAAAATCCTCTGCCGGCGCCGCAGATCCAATATCTTCCTGGTCCGGATGGAAAAACTTTATTGGTGGCTGATTTCGAAGGTGTTTCTTATCAGCTGGCCACCCATCTATTGAAACCAGAAAATCTCGCTCTTGATGCCTGGAGACAAAACGGCATTCAGGAAATTCGCATCGGGCAGTTCAGCAGCCAGCCGCCCACAATGAGAATTTCAATTGGAGCATTCAACGCCAAGGCGTTTCGCACGATTGCTTTCCATGCCCGTCCCGGCGCTTTAATAATGAAGTGGACTCCAGGCGCTCCGGCTCAAGCCACTCACCCTAATGCAACGGGCAACCATGCTCTGCAATCAAACAAAGCGGCAGATAATACGAATAAGCGCATAAAAAACTTGCCGCTGAGCGCCTCTCAGGAACCGATTGCAGTAGCTCCGGTTGCTCCCGATTACCGCAAGGCGCAAGAACAGGTTTCCACCTACAGCACTACTATTGGTGCCAAACCAGCCAAGGATGTGTCTGTAAGAAGCGTCAAAAAACCCTTAGCAGCTCCAGAGATCAAGGCGCAAAAACTGCCTGATATGCAAGATCCTGAAAACAAAAAATGGATAGCGCCAAATAGCTCTCCATCTGGCATTTGGGAAGCAAAACGTCAAACAAAGACGCCGGGAGAAGTCCTCTACAAATCTACGGGTGCAACTGTCCCTCAAAATTCTGCCATTGAAGAGCCCAAATTCAATGAAGAAAAAGGTGGGCAAAAGCCACCATCCGCGGTTGCACGCTGGTTGAAGCTGAATTTCCCGTCTTCCCGTACAAGCGAAACTTCCAGCGAATCAGCCAACAAGAGTAATTCAGTAAAACCTGCACCTTCTTTCGATCCTAATTCCAAAACTGAATATGCTTCCGCTGCGCCAGACACAGAAGTTTCAAATGAGATGCGCGATGCAGGACAAGTCACAGTAACAGTTAACGATGTCGATCAATTAAGAGACAACGGTGCCACTGATGTTTTAGTGAAAGCGGACAAAAAGCTGAATTACAAAATTTTCCGACTACACGAGCCGGAACGTTACGTGATTGATTTTGACGGACTGCCTGCGCTTCAAACAGCGCAACTGCCGTCACTGGCAGACGAGCTGCTTCTCAAAGGAATGCGAACAGGAACACCGGACGACACGGGTTTGACGCATAGACTCGTCCTAGATCTCAAAGACAATACTGTCGATGTGGCAGACGATTTAGTCGAAAACGGTATGGGATTGAGCCTCAAAATCAGACCATCTTCGAGCTCTCCTCTGCCGGTCGGTTTGAAGGCCGGCTTAGTAAAAGACAAACTGATCGTTCTGGATGCGGGGCACGGCGGAAGCGATCCCGGCGCTCAAAGGTCCGGCGTTTCAGAGAAGGATCTGACACTTCAAATCACCAATCAGCTAAAAAAACGACTGACACAAATGGGTGCAAGAGTCGTTATGACGCGCACCGACGATACTTTCGTCTCATTAGAAGACCGCGTAAAAATCACCAACGAAAAGCAGCCTGATTTGTTCGTTAGCATTCATATAAATGCTCTGGAAAGCACATCGAACATTTACGGGATAGAAACCTATTATCAAACCGAGCAAAGTCGCGCGCTGGCAAACGCCATCCACCAGCAATTGGTCCAGGGGCTGGGCGTTCCGGACCGCTCTGTTAGAAAAGCTCGTTTTTACGTGATCAACCACACCCCAGTTCCGGCAATCCTGGCTGAAGTGGGTTTCATCTCGAATCCGCAAGAAAGAGACAATCTTGGCTCGGCAGACTACCAGGCGAAGATCGCCGACTCCGTTTCGGCCGGCATAACCCAGTTTCTGACCGAAAAGCAAGAACTGGCTGGCAAATCCGTTAAGTCATCCTTCTAGACAGAGACTTTTCTAAGGGGAACTTTGCCCTCCTAAAACGGTCCCTTGGAAAGTTAAAGTGAATAAAACAAAAACATAAACTTGTGCCAACCATAGTCTAAGAGCTTTGGTTGAGAATCATAATGTTGGGTCGAAACTTGCTTTTGAAAGTTTCAAAGGGTACCAGAGGCCGGACTTGTCAGTTAAACAAAATCATCAGGCAGATGGAGACGCGATTGGGCAGGGCGCCCGGATCGGTCTTTTTGATTCAGGGCTCGGTGGATTATCCGTTCTTCGCCAACTTTCACATCGTCTCGGCGCCAGCGCCCACTCCTTCGTCTATGTGGGCGATACGGCCAGATGCCCATATGGTGACCGTTCCGCAGGCGAAATATCACATTTCGTATCGCAAATAGTCCACTGGATATCCAATCAAACAGTCGATTCCATCGTCATTGCCTGCAACACCAGCGCGGCCGTAGCCGGCGATGAAGTCCGCAAGACGGCCAATGTTCCTGTTATCGATTTGATCGGGGTGACAGCGGATTTGGTTGCGTCCAAATTCGACCGAATCGGTGTGATTGCGACATCGACGACTGTAAAACGCAAAGCCTTTTCAAAAGCTATTCACGAAAGAGATTCGCATAAACGCGTCACTGAAATTGCCTGCCCTGATCTCGTGCCGCTAATCGAGCGTGGTTTGAGCGAGTCAAAAGAAATGGATGCGGTGTTGAAAAAATACGCAGACAAACTTTTGAAAGAGAACACCGAGGCAGTCATCCTTGGTTGCACCCATTTTCCTTTTGTTGATGCAGCTCTTACACGCTTATTGCAAGACAGAATTCAGTTAATAGATCCAGCAGTTCTACTCGCCAACTCGATTGCAAAATCGATTGCCTCTGCAAATCCGCAAGCGGCGGCTCATTTAGATGCGGCGAATATCGAAGAAAAATCTTCTACATATACGAACGCACACGCAAAAATTTCTCGCTCGCACATATATACAACTGGCGATCCATCACGTTTTCGCGAGACAGCTAAAATCTGCCTAGGTTATCCGCTCGACACCGTAAACGGTATTACAGTAGACGAGTTGACTATGACTTCACCAGTAATCACTCTGGTAGAACATGCAGTCAACACAACCACTGTGACTCCGAATATGGTGCCGGCTACGACATGACCCAGCAACTTTCGCTCGAAGTTTCTGCTCTCACCGTCATAACATCACTAGAAGAAGCCGCATCTGCTGCTGCAGTCTGCCAAGCATGTCGTCTTTGCGAGACACGGCAGAACGTTGTTTTTGCAGATGGTAATCAAAATGCGAAATTGATGATTATTGGTGAAGGTCCAGGGCAAAGAGAAGACGAATTAGGCCTGCCATTTGTTGGACGCGCGGGTCAACTATTAGACAAAATTCTTTCTTCCGTAAACATTGATCGCAAAAAAGATACTTATATATGCAACATGGTTAAGTGCCGCCCGCCAGGCAACAGGGTTCCGAGCAAAGATGAGATGGAAGCATGCCGATCATTTCTTGAAGCTCAGATTGAATTTGTTAAACCAAAATTGATCGTATTGGCTGGATCGACCGCTGTGCAGGGCGTTTTGCAGGTTAAGGATCCGATAAGTCGTATTCGCGGTAAATGGTTTGACATCAAAAACGGTGCTAAAGTAATGCCCGTGTTTCACCCTTCCTTTCTTTTGAGAAATGAATCGAGAGAGGTCGGAAGCCCCAAATGGCTGATGTGGCAAGACATCAAGGAAATACGAAGAGCGTTGGACGCCCTCGATAATTGATCTAAATCGCCAGATACTAAGCGCGATTGTTTAAGAACGATTCTTTCAAAAAGATCATGTAGACGAAAAGTCGAAGCCTGTGGCGCTGACTTTTGAACTAAGAGGATTCAATGGGTAAGAAAGCGGATACCTTTTACGGCGATTCACTGACACACGAGCTTGTGGAAGCCGTCAATAATGATTTCGGACGCGCTGTGCTACGCCTGCCCAACCAGGGGCGCGGAGAAGTGAGAGACGAGGTCTTTGTGTATTTCTCTGCTGTAGCAATGCAGCAGGTCAATGCTATGTCGACAAAACATGGCATCGACGACACTGATGCTCTTCACGAAATCTATCAATTAACCAGAGCCAATTTGATTCATGGTTTCCGTCTTGGAAAAGACATGAAAAACGGCACCTGGGAGCCAAGCTAGTCTTTCCCTTCCATCAAGACAGAAGAACGCAGCTAAATGACCTGTGTTTAATTTGCACGGCTGAACTCAATCTAATTCACCGACTGAAGTCACAAAGATTGCACATGTCCCCTCCAGGGCTCATAAAGCTTTCGGCTCTCGTTTGAGGTTATGATTGATTAACGGAGCTTAGTTGCGAGGCGCAGCGTGGATTTAGACAACCAAGCGCAACAGAGCATGACACTTACCTGTACGAAGTGTCAGACCTCCTATTCGAAAGGAACGCCTGTCTGTCCTATCGATGGCGGAATGCTTATGCCAGTGAGACCAGACCCTCTACTGGGCTCTATTTTTGCTGAAAAGTACGAAATACTCGCCGTCATTGGTCGCGGCGGTATGAGTACCGTCTACAAAGCTCGTCATACATTGATGGATAGTTTGGTTGCAATCAAAATCCTCAATTCAGCTTTGGTTAGCGATCCGCTGCACATGGAGCGTTTTACAAAAGAAGCAAAAACACTCAGCGGGCTCAAACATCCAAATATCGTTCAAGTATTTGATTTCGGAACCTTTAACGAATCAAAGCCGTATCTCATCACTGAGCTATTGCAAGGTGAAAGTCTTGCCGATGTTCTTTTAGCTTCCACCATAATTACGCCCGAAAGAGCCGTCAACATTTTTCTGCAAGTCTGTGATGGATTGAGCGTTTTGCACAAAAAGGGAATCGTACACCGCGATTTGAAAGCTGGAAATATTTTCCTCGTGCAAGATGCCGAGGCAAGAGACGTGGTCAAAATTCTTGATTTCGGCATCGCCAAAATGTTGGGTGAAGACAATAAAGATCAAAAACTGACAAAAGACGGCGAGGTATTCGGAAGTCCCCTCTACATGAGCCCCGAACAATGCACCGGAGGCAAGATCGATGCTCGTTCGGACATCTATTCGCTCGGCTGTGTCTTGTATGAGTGTCTAACCGGCACGCCCCCGCATGTGGGTGCAAGTCCGTTTGAGACTATGAATAAGCAGGTCAACGAGCCGACTCTTACCTTAAGAGGAATAGCGCCGGAACTGACAATTCCTGGCTTGCTGGACGAACTGGTTACAAAAGCGCTGAGCAAAAATCCAGAGCAGAGACAACAAAACGTTGAAGAGCTGAAAAAGTCATTGCTGGAGGCGGCAAAGGGTTCGCAGCTCCATCTGGCATCACAACAGCAGTCGGCGTATCAACCTGACGTATTCAACACAGGCACAGCAAGCGAGCAAAGCGATTCTACAGGTGGTGCCGGTGCTGCCGACGATGAAATTCTAGCCCGCCAGCAGAAAGAAGCGGACGAAAAGAAAAGCCTGCAAAATCTAGTGGTAGACGCTATCAGTCTCAATGAAAGACAAGAGCGGGAACGCAAGCGGCTAAACCAATATATTTACTGGCTCTATGCACTTTTAGGCGGAGGGCTCGTTACTGGTGCATTGCTTCTTGCCTGGCCCGGTCCAGACGAAGATAGAGGTCCAGTTTTTCAAAAACTACTCTGGCAGTTTGAACTCGCTCAAGGTGATAGTGCAGCAAAGAGTAAAGATTGGAATGCCGCAGAACAACACTATCAAAAGGCTGCAAAAGACGCTGAGGCTTTCGGAGATCAGGGCGACCGCTATATAAAAAGCGAACTTGCGCTATTGAAAATGTACGAAGATACCGGTCGGACCGATGAAGCGGCGAAGGTAAAACTGAACATAGCCGAAGCTGATACTAAGCGCATAGAGGCAGTTGCAAAAATTGACGGTCACAGCAAATCAGAAAGAACAAACTTTCAGACGTCACTTGATTTAGACGACCTCGATAAGGCCTCAGCTAAAAAATACTCAGAGTATTTCACAACGGCAGCAAAGAATTTCTTAGCTCAAGGAAAGATTGAAGAAGCGCACCGCGCCCTGGAAAGAGCCATTCTCATTGAAGAGTCACACAAGGGGACAAACGGCGAAGAGTTGGTCGATTGCGCACACAAAATATACGAAGGTTGTGATCAAGAAGAGCACAAGCGCGAAGCAAAAACGCTCGTAGAACGCGCTGAGTTGGCTCGTGGAACGCGCTGAATTGGCTCGCAAAGCCACTGGAATTGCAACAGCAGCTAGAAACCAAATTACAAAATTATTTTTTGCTTGGGACCGCAGGCTTCGTTCCAGCAGCTGGTTTCGCACCAGGATTTGCATCAGGAGTCGTGGTTGTTTCCTCCGTCTCCGGCTTATTCTGCATTGAGGACATGACTCGGTTAATGGATTTTATCACTTCATCGTTGGTGGTCACGGCGTAGCAACCATAGACAACAACAATGACCAAAAGCATGCTGAGCGCCTTCTGCACGGTCGTCAAACCGCCCATCGAATTACCCATTTGCTCTTTGGCGCGGGAGGAAAAACCAACTGAATGTTCTGTTGTCTTGTGCAGTGGGCGAGCCGCACCAGGTCGAGTTCTCGAAGCACCCAGACCTTTTGGTTCGGAGCCCAGCAATTGACGCTGGCAATTAGCGCAAAACTTCAGCGCAGTGGTCACGGCAGCACCACAATAAGGGCATTCACCCTCAATCTCATCGCCAGCTACTTCAGCCAAAGCAAGCGCCTGCTGTTCTGGTGACGCAGCCGCCTTTTCGGCAGCGGCAATCGTTTCAACAGCAAGACGGTCCATCTCGTCAGACGTGCGTTTGTGCTCGCTATCGCGAATTGCTTTTGCTTCTTCCATCAAACCGTGGAATTGAGCAACTTCTTCTCTGTGCTTCATCGCCCGATGCTTAACGCCATCGCGTTTTACCGCTTCTTGAAATTTCTCCAAAAACTCTTGTGCGTTCTGATAGCGTTTTTCCGGATCCTTTTCCATCGCGGTGTTCAGCACACGGGTCATTTCCGAGCACACCTTCATTTCAGGAATTGAAAAGTTGAAAGGAATTGGCGTCGCATATAGGTGACAGTCCAACATTTCAATTGCCGATTTAGCGTTAAACGGAAGTTTGAGAGATAGGGATTCATAGATGACGACACCAAGCGAATAAAGATCGCTTCTCGGGTCGACTACAGTTGAAGACAAACATTGCTCAGGGCACATATAGGGCGGACTTCCGCAAACGTCACCAACCTTGGTGATATTGACGTGGTCCATAGAGCCGTCGCCCGATTCGATAATTTTCGACAAACCGAAATCGATGAGCGTGACCCAGTCGTCCTGGTTGTTGTGGCGGCTGAGCATGATGTTCTCAGGCTTCAAATCGCGGTGCACCAGATTCGATTCATGTGCCGATGCCAGCGCTTCTAAGACTTGTGTAAAAACGCGTCCGGCACGCTCGAATGACAGTGCGCCTTCTTCTTTGAGAATGTCTTTGAGACTTTTGCCTTCCAGATAGTCCATCACCAAATACGGCTGGTTTTGGTACATGCCGAAGTCGTAGAGGTTGATGATATGGTGGTGGCGAACAGCTGTAACTGTTTTCGCCTCACGGTGAAAACGTTTGATTGCCTCAGGTTCGGACACTTTGTGCGAATAAAGCATCTTTATCGCCATGTCCTTGTCCATGTTTTGCTGGCGAGCCCGGTAGACGACGCCCATGCCGCCGCGGCCGATAACACCTTCGATCAAATAGCGATCATCAAGCGTGGTGCCGACTAGAGGGTCCTTAGACACAGTCTGCAGCTTGGTTGCATCCGTAGGACAAACGTCCACGGAGTCTTCAAACTCGCTAAAACACTCAGGGCAGCTCTTCAACGCGCTTTTTGCGCTCCTAGTAAAAGTCATAGACCGAGAACTCCATACCCCTATATATATGCCGTTAATCTCTTCGGGGATAGCTGAGCCTCCTCACTCGAAAGTATGAATGGCTCCGAGATTACCAAAAGTTAAGGAAATGAAACCCTGCGAACGCCTCAAAAGAATGCAGAAATCACGCTATTGCTGACCGGCACACCCTTGCGAGTTAAGAAAAGCCGCCCTTCGCGCTTTTCCATGAGCCCGGCGTCAGCAAATTTTTCAATTTCGTTTCTGAACTTGGAGGAAAGATCAAAGCCGTGCTCCTTTTGAAAGGCTTCCAGGTCGATGCCTCGCCTGAGCCGCAGTCCGAGCATTATGGACTCTCGCAATCTGGTATCCGCATCGATTACGTCGACAGTCTCATCGCCCAGCCAATCACGCATATAGCGCTTCAGCGACCGCCAGTTCGAAGAACGAACGCCGTCCAAATAGCGGTGAGCACTGACTCCAAATGCCAGATACTCGGCGTTTTTCCAGTAAGCCAAATTGTGCCGGGATTCTCGCCCTGGTCGAGCAAAATTCGACACTTCGTAGTGTTCAAAACCGGCACGCTCCAAAGTTTCTACTAAAAGCTCAAACATCTGCACGTAAATGTTATCGGCAGGATATGCCTCGCCACCTCTGGGAAAGCGCGAATAAAGAGGAGAATTATCCGCCAGATGCAAGCCGTAAGCAGATATGTGCTGCAGATTGTCGAACCGTCCGGCGAACTCCACAGCGCAAGCCAGGCTCTTCGCGAAACTTTCGACACTTTGAGTGGGCAGACCGTACATTAGATCAAGACCGACCACCTCAACCCCGGACTGGCAAGCCAATTCCAGCCCCTGAAAGGCTTCCTGACGATAGTGGTCGCGCCCCATCGCTCGCAACTCTTCATCCAGAAAAGATTCCACTCCGACCGAAATCCGGTTAATTCCAAGGTTTTTCCACTGTTCTAACTTCTCACGCGTGATAGCGTGCGGAGTAGTTTCAATTGTGATTTCACAGTCGGCAGCCGGTTTTATATGCCCGTGCAGTTTTTCGAGCATAGATCCGAGCACTTTCGGTTCTACAAGACCTGGCGTTCCTCCACCAAAGAAAACTGAGCGCATGCGCTCCTGATCGAGATCTCCTCGTTTTTCCTTAAGTGTCTTCAGCCGATCGTCGATTTCTTTAAGCACCACCTGCTCATATTCATCGGTTAGATGATCGACGCCGGCGAAGGCAGCAAAATCGCAGAAATCACACTTGTGACTGCAAAAAGGAATATGTATATACGCGTGAGAAACCATGTTCAGTAAACAAAAACCGCCAGTCACGGCAATCGCCGACAATTTGAGATCAGGGCTTTTTGCCCGGGCCTGCTAGTATGTTAGCTTGCGTTGCCGGACAAGCCCAATTCTTTCAAACAGTGGCAAGTTACAAAAAAACGCTTTTGATCTTTGCTATGGGGCTGACCTTTGCTCCTCAAACGATGGCGTTTACGCTGAAGAAGCCGGTCAGAACCAGAGTTGAGGGCAAGACAGAAACTTCAACACGGGCTCCCTTGCCAACTGGAATTCCGGAAGGAAAAATCGAGCCAGAAGAAGCAAAGCCCTTACGCGAACTTTCAAAATCCGCTCTGCGAAGCCTATTTGATCCGTTGGAATTTGGCGAGAGCGAACAGAAGGGACGACTCGAGTCGACAAAGGATTTACCGCGAGCACTTGATCTGATCAGAATGCCCGCGCACAATGTCGAGCTTAAATCGGTTGGCGACCTGATCGTTTCTCTGCGAAAGAAAATCACCGATACTCCACGAAATGCAGCATTGCGTATACGTCTTGCAACCTTCTTGTATCTTGCCGGAGACTCGCAAGGTGCTGGACAAGAAGTACGGCGTGCGATCAGTTTCGACCCAGGAAATTATGTTGCTCATGGAATGATGGCAAAAATCTTGAGCGAAATCGGCGATAGCCAAGCTTCAGAATTGGAATTCAAACAAGCAATTAAAATTGCCCCCGATCAAGCCATTCTCCATGTGATGCAGGCTGAGTGCATGAGTGCGCGCGGCGATATGTCAGAGGCTATCAATGAATATCGAAGGGCGATCGGCATACAACCATCTGCGGAGGCATTGTCCGGTCTGGCAGATTGCTTGATGCAAGCAAGTGATACCATCGGCGCTGTCAAAGCAGCACGACAGGCCGTCTCGCTTGATCCAAGTTCGGGCAGAGCCCACGTATCTTTGACTAAAGCTTTGCTCAAGTATGGAGAAAAAGAAACTCCCTTGCGAACTGCACGGCAGGCCACTCTACTGAGCCCCACATCTGCTGATAGTCACGCTGTTTTGGGACGTTGCCTGTTTTCAAATGGTGACGTAAAAGGGGCCGTCGACGAATTTCGACAGGCCGTCAGTCTCGACCCACTAAACGCACAAGCACACAACGATCTCGGATATGCGCTCTACAGCAAGGGCGATATGCTTTCTGCTATCAATGAATTTCGATTAGCACTACGAATCAATCCACGGTTAGGCGAAGCGCGCAATAATTTGGAAGTCGCAATTTACGGTTTGGCGAGTGGAAAACGCAGGCAGTAGCGGGCGATTTCACGATAGTAATTAATTGCAAAATCTACTACACCCGGTACAATTATTGAGGCGATGACTCACCGATTGCATTTCAGAGTTCACAATTAAAGCACCGCCGGCGACGCCATATTTGTGAACAGTGAGAAAAAAATTGCACCGTATTTGGCACCAGAACAATTCAGCGGATTCAAGAATGTCGAAAGCGACTGGACGTCGGTTCGCCTTCAGTATTTTTGTCGCACCTATTGTTTTCAGCTTTACCATTCCGCCGTATCTGGCTCTACCAGCACTGGCGGATGATGCGGCATCAGGATCTGCGCCGAAAGCAGATACTCGATTACTGAAGTTCACACCAGATCCTATTGCTTTAGATCCGGAAAACGAACCTGGAAAAGTTCAAACGTCTGGAAAAGAACCAAGTCGAGTATCTGAAAAACGATCTGAAAGTTCTTCAAAAGATTTGGCAAAAGATTCGGAAAGAGAATCGCAAAAGGATCCCGAATCAATTAGCAGTGATCGTTCATCAACAGATGCAGATGGGCGCCGGCGGTCAATTGCACAGAACAGCCCGTCATCGAGTTCTTCTCGTTCACGTGCTTCCGGTTCGGGCGATTCTCCATCTACATCGCTGTCTGATTTTTCCGCAAATCCAGAAGAAGCAGCCAGACAGCTTGCACAATCTTTAGCGAAAAAACCTTCCGTCACCAGCATCTCAGGCACTGTGCAGGTGCGTCGTCCTTTCAAACTATTTGCTTCGCAAGAGCTCTTGCACAACATGAGTTTTAGAGACATGCCGGCAAGAGAAGTAATTGCCGAGTTGGCCAGACGCGGCAATTTGAACATCATCATCGACAAGTCCGTAGTCGGCAAGATTACCGGAGATCTAAAAGATCTCACTCTTGATGAAGCTATGGATACGGTGCTGGCTGCAGCAGGTCTGCAAAGCCGCAAAGTGGACAACACTGTCATTGTCGGTACACCTCAGGCGATGGTCCAATTGGGATTGAATCGTCCTGTTGCCAGAGTTTTCAAATTGAGTTATGCGCATCCTTATGATGTGGCAATGCTGCTTAATGCGTCGGTCTTCAACCGTGGCTACATTCCCAAATTCAGCACTGAATTAAAGCGAAGCGGTGACTTGGCTCCGGATCCGGGCTTTGCCGAAGGTGGCGGAAGAGAAGAAAGCAACAACAATCAGATAACAGAACTTGATACTGAAAAGCGCCAGGTTCTTGGTACGAGTAGAAGCCAAACCCAAGAAGGTGTGGGCTTCAACAACGCTGCGGTAGATCCAGGCACACAACAAATTCGAACCTTCCAGGAAGTTCCTGCAACCTATGTAGTTGATCCCAATGGCGGCTCTACGATCGTTGTTCCGGATGTGAAAAATCGTCAGATTCTTGTGGTTGGAACTTCCGAAGATATGAATGTTGCCGAAGAAGCGATTCGAATTTTGGATCGTCGTCCTCGTCAAGTTCACGTACAAACTTCACTTGTTGAACTTACAAATCAGGGCATCAGGCAACTTTCAGCCAACGTAAGCACTCAAGGCAGTGGCTTGTCAGCTTCGATTTTAGGAAATGCTGCAGCACCATTGGTGCGCTATCTGCCTGGTCTTGGCGGTCAATCGAATAATATCGCCGGCTCCGGAACGCAGGTGGTAAATCAAGTAACATCGCCGCTCAGCCTTCCATTTGCAAGCTCAAATACACAAGTCACGCAAACAGCCAATAGCGTCGCGCAGGCATCCAATAGCGTAACCAATTTCGCTCCCGCCAATCCATTTACCGGACTTATCGGTTCGGTACTGCCGACAACAGTGCAACAGATTGCTGGGGTTTCGTCAGTGCCGGCAGCACAAACCGGTATTAACTTGCTAACTCTGGGCGGTGGCGCCGGTGGCAGAGCAAATATTGCAACTATGCCGACTGCGCTGAACATCAGCCTCAACATGCTTTTGCAAACCAATAAAGCGAAGTTGATCGCAAACCCGTCGGTAGTAGTCGTAGACAACACCGAGTCACTAATAACACTTGCTCAAGAAGTCGTACACAAAGTGACATCGACAGTTTCTCTGGGAGTAGTGACGACAAACGTAGAACTGACAAAAGCCGGGATATTTCTGAACGTGCTCCCGAAAGTGGCTGAAGACGGATTTATCACGATGCGCTTGAGACCGCAAGTTTCCACACCGTTGGGTGCGCCGCTGGTTTTCGGCAACCCGAACCAAAACCCGACGATCGTCACTTTGCTGAACATCCGCGACATCATGTCACAAGAGGTTCGAGTAAAAGATGGACAAACGCTCGTCATCGGTGGATTATTTACCGAAAACGAAGCGGCAATTCTGGCTAAAGTACCTTATTTGGCCGAGACTCCAGTACTGGGAGCTCTCTTCAGAAACAGTCTCAAGGGGCGCAACAGAACTGAATTGATGCTGCTCATTACGCCGAAGATCGTTGAAGACGATCCGAGTCCGACGCAAGTCACTGACAAACCATCACCGTTAATGTAATTGATGTAGGTGAAAGAAGATTCTAGTAGGGAGCTGCATGCGACTCCCTGCCAGGCAGGCACAGGTGCACCGCTATTACTTAGGCTCTACTTTGTTCCTGACTGAAGATCGAGGGCAGTGTAGGTGACGACTTGATCTTTTTTGATATCGGATTTCGTCAAAAGTCCGAGTATTTTTTTTGCTGCCACAACCGCATTCAGTGGCACTTCGCTATGTGGTTTTCGATCTTCTCTGAGCAACTCTGCGCTTATTTTGGTTCCAGCTTTTATGTCTGAAACAGCGACCACCACTGGCTGGCTGTTTCGCCTATCGATCTCAGCCTGCTCTGCTTGTTTTTGCGGTGCCGTCAAAACAATGCCGGCGATTAATACAGTAATGCCAATTACATTGCCGAGAATAAAACCCGTGTTTCGGTTTAATAAAGCCATTTTTTTCTTACTCAGGAAAGTACTAACTGGCAGCCGGGAAGCGCCAACCTCAGGTCATTCAGAGCCCCTTCGGAAAGATTCAATCCTTTGAGGCCGACGCTCTGCAGATTGATCAATCCATAGAGCAAATGCAATCCGGAATCGGAGATTTTTGTGTATGAAAGATCGAGCGTGTGCAGCTGGCTCATGCCGCTCAAATGAATCAGACCGAAATCCGTGACGTTATTGTCGTCCAGTTCAAGCTCTCTTAGCCCAGTCATGCCGGCAAGGTGCTGCATTCCTTCATCAGTTATGCGGGTACTCTTGAGCCTGAGCCATTTCAATTGATGCAGGTGAGCAAGATACTGTGCGCCTTTGTCATCGAGTTTTGTGTCTTGAAGATCGAGATTCTGCAAATTCTTCAGCCGTGTAAAGGCTCTCAATCCAGGACCTGTGATGTTGACACCTTGCAAATCAAGAATTTTTAGATTAGTCAGTTCTTGCAGATACAACATGCCGTTGTCGGTGATCTTAGTTTCTTCCAGATCGAGAACTTCGAGCTTCTTCAATTCAGCAACGTGTTGAATTCCGGAGTCTGTAAGGGGAATATGTCCCAGTTTGAGAGTTCGCAAATTTGTCAGCTTGCGAAGATAAATGATGAGACCATCGATGTTTTCAGAGCTGGGGATACCGGCTTCCAGTCTTTTTATAACGCGGGCATAGCCCAAATCGAGCTCTATCAAGCCCGTCATACGAGCCAGGTGCGTCATAGAGGCAGAACTGATGTAAGCGCTGTAGAGAGATACCGAGGCCAGGTCGTTAGGATGCAAATCGTCAAGCGGAGACAAATAAGCATTGAGCGGGTCATTGATAGACAGCTTGACAAGAGCGTTTTGATCTACGGTCACACGCCCACGCGCCTGACCGATGTATTTGATTCCTGCTGTCTCATCGAGCAGGTAGAGATCGCCCAAGGAGCGGTCCATGGGGAACGCCAGCACTCTTTGCTGAGTTGTCATAGAGAAAGCTTCTATGTACCCTTATTGAAGAACCAGCCTCTGACGCCTGTCCAGAAACCCTTTTTGTTTCCGAGTTCTTCGCGGACTTTGGCCAGTCTGAGTCTTTCTAATTCAAATTTTACCTTAGTCAAGTCGCTACGGAAATCATCTGTATTGATAGCAACAGCAATTGCTCGATCGGCTTGATTCTGCAGATCCGGCAAAAGCTTCAATTCTGTTTCCAAACGCGCCAGATTTGCTCGATCATCAACGCGATCGTTCAACAATCGAATGATTGTCTCTTGTGCCTCGAGCAGCAAGCCGCGCAGCTCTTCAATGACTGCCGTCTTGTCGTCTACAGACACTGCAGAAATCTTCTCCGGACTCTGTGCAGCAACTGAGAAATCCATGTTGTTCGTTGTAGTGAGAGCCATATCGCCTTTGATGGCGCCGACGAGACTCTCAAGTACATTGACCAATTCCGCCTTTGAAATTGTTTCGGTATCGCTGAGTTTTGCCAGCGCATTGATTGGTGACTGAGCAGGAAGTGCACCTGTCTCTTCACTAACCATGTTTGCTGCACCATCGATAACCACGATTTCTTCCGAATCTTCAGGCGTTCCGTTATTGCCTTCGACTTCATCAGAAGAGAAAAGAGTTTTGAGCGCTTCTTCGCACGGCGCTTCTTCTGTGGGATCCGAGGATGGTACCGGATTTGGTGTATTGATCACTTTTGTCATGTCGTCCTCGGTCGTCTTCTTGTCGTCCAATGCCAAAGCACACTGGCTGCCATTATCCAGCCTTTTGAAACTCTTGTCCAGACGACCGCTTTATATGTTCTCTATATAAGAAGAACAAACACTTATGATGAGCATGATTAGCTGCTCATCATCTTCGCGCATTAGCAAAACGATATGTTCGCAACGATTGCGCCGACCAACTTAACTATTTGCAGATTATTAGTGCCGCTTAGGTTTTGCAGCAGGCGGTTTTTGAACTATCTGAGCATTGTCCTTCAGACCGAAGTAATGCTCGAGAATTTGTTTGGCTATTGGCGCGCAAATAGATCCGCCGTGTCCGCCGTGTTCCACAAAGCAGCACATGGCAATACGTGGCTTATCAGCTGGTGCATAGCAAGCAAACCAGGCGTGAGTTTTGCTGCCTGCCGGCGGCGCTTCTGCAGAACCAGTCTTACCGGCAACCTCAATGCTTCCTAGCTTGGTAGCACCGGCGGTTCCACTTGATACGACTGCTTTCAATCCATCAAGTACTACTTTCAAGAACTTGGGATTCATTTTGATCTTTTCTTTTTCAGGCGGCGGGATCTGGCGATCTCCTATTTTCATAACGAAATGCAGACCTGGCACTTGACCGCGCATGCCAAACGCACCAAAAATGCGGGCGCCTTGTGCCGGTGTGACTTGCGTGAATGTCTGACCGATCGACATGTGCAGCGTGTTGCCCGGATACCATTTTTCATGCATCACACGCTCTTTCCAGGCAGAATCAGGAACCAGACCAGAGCCTTCGTGTCTCAGCTCTACACCAGTGGGACGACCGGCACCGAATTTTACTCCCCACTCTTTAATCATCTCGGGAGTCATCTTCAGACCCATTTGATAAAAAGCGGAATCTCGTGACCAGGCAAGACACTTCACCAGGTCGAACAAACCAGTGGTGTGGGTCCAGTCACCAAAGAAGAAGCCACCAAGGCTGATACCACCGGACACATGCAGTTTTGTATCAGGTTTTACAACTTTGTTTTCCAATGCCGCAATTAGCGTAATGGCTTTCCAGATAGAACCAGGAGGAAAGCCGGAAAGCGCGCGGTTGTGCATAGGGTGGGAAGGCGCATTGATCTTCTTCCACACCGCAGGCGTGATACGACGTGTAAAAACATTAGGGTCAAAACTTGGTCTCGAGACCATCGCAAGCACTTCGCCTGTTTGCGGATCGATAGCTACGACTGCACCTGAACGATCGCCCAGAGCATTCCATGCAGCTCTTTGAAGATCCAAATCAATAGATAGAACGATCGGTTGTCCAGCTTGCGATTCTTTTGTAATTACCGGCTTGGCAGTTTCTTTTGACAGCGAAGTTCCCATCGCATTGACGGAGACGCGCTGCTCGCCGTCGACTCCACGCAATTGCACGTCGTAGAGTCTCTCGACACCATCTTGTCCCACAACGTCGCCCATACGTCTTTCTGGACGAGTCTCGAGTTGGGTCGAGGTGATTTCGCCACAGTATCCGAGCACGTGGGCGCAAAGTTCGCCTTGTGGATAGTTGCGAGAAACGTCAGCGAGTATGTCGATGCCCGGTAAGAATAGTCTATTCTCGTAGAAATTCGAAACGATCTTCATGTCCACATCGTGCTCAATTACATAGGGCAGTACGGCATGAGACGCCTTTGCCTTCATCAACTGAGCGTGCACTTTTTGCACCGGCAAATCGAGCACTTTGGAAAGGCGGACAGAAAGATCAGAGAGGTGCTCTATCTGATTTGGAATCGCCACCATAGACAGTGACTGTTTGTTCGTCGCCAGCAAATTGCCGTGACGATCGTAAATAATCCCTCGAGGCGCCCGTAAGAAAGTAACGCGTGTAGAATTCTCCACCGCACAGGCTTTGTAATATTTATTCTGCAAAACCTGAAGCCAGAAAAGCCTGACGACAAGCGCCACCATACAAAGACTGATGACCACGAGTAGAACAACCATCTTGCTTGTGGTTTCGAATGCCGGAGTTTGACGTTGAGTTGATGGCGTCGTAATCATTTCGCTTTACTCTCGCACATCGCGGACGTTGAAAAATTCGAACCAGGCGCGCATCGGAAAGTAGATGAATGGCGCGATAAGCGAGTTGAGAATAGCCTCTGGAAAAGCAATCTCAGCCAGTCTCGGTAAAACGTCGGGACGACCGACAAAGTGCAATTGCAGAGCTGAAATGGACTCGGCGAAGACTGTTCCGCCTAAAACCAGCGGGATGCACAGGAGAGTAGCTTTATTGAAGCTCTTCAATGAGAAGTACCCGGCAAGCCAACCGACGATTGGATAAGCAACCGGATAAACAGGCGACACTGTTGCATAGAAGGAAGCGAAAATAGCACCGATGATCATGCCGCTGACAGAGCCCGATGCAATCTGCATCATGATTGCTTGATCGACAGGCTGCATCCGCAATTCTTCGGGTGACGGTTTTCTCAATGGCGAACCAAAAACGGCTCCCCACGTTATTGTGATTGCCAGAGGCAAGCTACATAAAACACTGTCCAGAGACAGTTTCGTCAAAACAGTAATTTGCAGAAGCCAGGCAAAAATCACAATCAGCCCGGCGAATCCGATTTCGCCCAGGCGTTTTCTTGCTCGTATAGAAACGAAATTCAGCATGGAGCCAGTCTGACTTACCTGACAGTTAAGGGCGGAAGAATTAGAACCTGACTCAAATCGTAACAGTTTTCGCTGAGCTTAACTTCGATCTGCATGGAGGCTCCATTGGTGTCACGACGGACGCCGACAACGGTGCCAACCGGGTGATTCTCAGGAAATGTGCCGCCTTTGCCGAGACAGCTGACTTTCTCGCCGACATCGACATTGGTTCCGACAGGCACCCAGTCGATTTTTGCTTGCTTCTGGTAATTACCGGAAAGAATGCCTGTGACGCCGGTTTTCTTTAATACAACCCCGAGCTTCATTTCAGGGTCTGTCAAAAGTTTCACAACAGAGGCGTGGTCGCTGACTTTCACAACCTGCCCGACGACACCATCGGAAGTGATTACTGCGGATCCTTCAGTGACGCCTTCGTGCGTGCCTTTGTCCACAGTGATTTGCTCGAACCAATTGTCCGGATTGCGGGCGATAACATCGGCAGCAATAGTCTTGCGATCTGCTTTCTCACGCAGACCAAGCAGCAACCGAAGTTTGTTGGTATCTCTAGATTGTTGCTTGTACTTGGTCAACTCCAGTTCGGACTTAGCAAGTTTTTCTTCCAGGGTCTTGATACGCTCAGAAGACTCAATAAGCTTTTCGGCCAAATTCTTAGTCGACTCGACCTGCGTCGCGCCTTTGGTGAACACCGAGCTTATCCAAGTTTGCGTCGACAGAACCGTCCCGCGAATGGGACCAGCGATCATCCAGACGACGACAAGAAAGAAGACAACCTCAGCGATCGCCTCAGAATCAAGGTTGCCCTGGTTCTGGGATGCCACCTGTGACGTCTCCCTAACTTTCGCAGAGTGCGTGCGCTAAGACGCGACGATATGCCGGATCGGTCAACATCTTGCCTGTCCCGATTGCGACGCCGGAGAGCGGATCTTCTGCAATGAGGACCGGTACTTCGGTCTCGTTGGAGATGAGTTCGTCCAACCCTTGCAGCAACGCTCCGCCACCCGTCAGCATGATGCCGCGGTCATAGATGTCGGCGGCAAGTTCTGGAGGGCAACGCTCAAGCGTTCTGCGGACAGCTTCAACAACCCTGGTCAATGTTTCGGTCATAGCTTCTCTGACTTCACCGCGGCTGATAGTGACAGTGCGCGGCAAGCCATTGATGAGATTCAAACCTCTAACTTCATAACGATCGTTTTCTACTGTTTTGTATGCGCTGCCCAGGCGGAATTTGATTTCCTCTGCAGTGCGCTCTCCGATTGCCAGGGAGTGAACTTTTTTCAAATAACGAATAATCGAATCGTTCAGTTCGTCGCCTGCAACGCGCAGAGATTCATTGACGACAATGCCGGAAAGAGAGATTACGGCAACTTCTGTGGTACCACCACCGATATCAACGATCATAGAACCGGTTGCTTCGGCAACCGGCAAACCGGAGCCGATGGCTGCAGCCATTGGTTCTTCAGGAAGGTAAGTCTGCCCGGCGCCGGCGCTGCGAGCAGCCTGCCGGACGGCATTGCGCTCTACATCGGTAATTCCGCAAGGTACGCCGATTGCTAGATCAGGTGCCATCCAGCCACGATTGCCGTTGAGCACGCGACTGAGAAATTCCTTGAGCATATACTCAGCATACTTAAACTCAGCGATCACCCCGTCTCGAAGTGGTCGCGTAGCGCGCACACCTTGCGGTGTTCTTCCAAGCATTGCCCGGGCTTCTTCACCAACGGCTCTGACAGAGTTGGTCAAGTCATCGACAGCGACGACCGACGGCTCTCGCAGGACGATGCCCTGCTTATCTACGTAAATTAAGGTATTCGCGGTGCCCAGATCGACACCAATACCTCTGCGCATATAGTTCTTGAACAAGCCCACGAAACCCCTGCTGATGACGAAAGAAATACAGGTAAATTAGGCGCTACCAGCGTTAAGTCTAGCACGAAAGCCCATTTGCTAACACGCTAATCGGCATAGTATCAGGGCTTCCGGCTTGCTAAGTGGTAACAGGTTTATATCCGATCACACTACTCTTCAGCAGCGTAAGGGGCTCTCCATCTTTTGTGGACAAGGCGAAAGCATCTTCGTCGAACCAGCGCAAAGTCCCCGAATAGCTCTTGCCGCCTGCAACAAAGAATTCAAGACGCACCTTTTCTCTTACATACTTCTCCAGCTCAGCAACGCTGGGACCTTTGCCGCCATGCTCTTTGGAGCTCATCTTAGCCTCCTTGCGCCGAAAAATACTGATTCCGCAGACCGCCGTATAAGAGTATCAGCTGCGCGGCAATTGACCCTCATTCACCCAGGTTGCCAGGCAGACCCGGTAATAACCCTGATCCTCTTTCAGTGCCTAACTCATTCTGAAAGGCGCCGAATTTGAGGAGAATCTAATTAATTCGGGAGTAAGTACCGTGACTTCAAAGAGACTGGCACAACTAGCTATGAAAGCAGCGGGAATTTCGCTGGTTGTGATTCTGGTCTTTTCCTTTGTAAACGCCCAGTACGCCAGCGCTGTTGTCACTCATAAGATGCTGGCGCCACTTTCCAGAGAAGTAAAACATCCAGTAGGAAAACTGCTCAAGTCGCGATTTTACAAAGGCGACATGATCAATTCTTATCAACGCAATCAGTTTTCCATCACTGTGCTGTGCCCGCAAGAACTGGGACTGCTAATACGACAAATCGCACGCGGAATACATCTGTGCGGGCTCATAACCGGTGCCTTTCGCACTGTAATCGGAGTGCTCCGATTGAAAGTCTCGAGGCGTGAATCAATGATTTCGATAGCCGCGGGTGCCACCGTATTTGGTTGCGGGTTACTAGCACCCGAATACATCAGGGCAATAGCGATGTGGTCATTAGGATATGCACCATACTAGGTGCCAAAGATATTCAAAGTGCAAAAACACGCAAACAGACAAAGCACGGCTGCGCAGGTCGCCCTGCGTCCTTGGCAGCAACTACAAGAGACCTTACTAGACCGAAGATCCGGCGTCAGTCAAATGAGTTTGGCTTTCTACACTGCCAAAATGCTGGGTGGGCTTCCATGTCGAGGCTTTGCTGCGGAACATGATTTGCCAGATGGAAACCACGACACAGGGCGTCCAGAGCGCGAAGATATACGAATTTACGACCACAGCGTTAACTATTGCAGCCCACGGTGAAAGGTCTTTGCGGTAGAAACGCAAACCAGCATAAAGCGGCACCCAAATGGTCACAATCGCAAATATAGAAACCCCGATTACAACCGGTGCATCGCTAGGAACGCCATGCATAGTATCGGCAATAACTTGGGCGATAGCCATAAACGTGAGCGCAGGCCAGGCAAATTCTACAAGGAAGGACAATATGTCAAAACGCTCGACCAGCGAAGCGTGTGACGGAAACTGCAGGGGGATGATGTAGTCCAAATAGCGCCGAATACTACCTTCCGCCCAGCGACGGCGCTGGCGGAAGAGCGAACGCAGATTGACGACACCTTCTTCGAAAACAGCCGTATCAGGGCAGAACTTGATGTCGTAGCGATGGATGAGCAATCGCATGCTCAAGTCCAGGTCATCCGTAATGGAGTTGTTGTTCCAACCGCCGACGTCAACCAGGGCTGCACGCTTTACGAGCTGCCCGTTGCCGCGCAGTTCGACGGCGCCGCCCACCAGGGTACGACCCATCTGCAGGCAAGTGTCCATTGCGTACTCAGAAGCCTGGCAATCGACCAGAAAACCTTCTTGATGCTCGTAAATTTTCTTCTGAGCCTGTACGGCGCCCACTTCATCGTCTTTGAGGAGCGGGACCATAATCTTGAAGAAATCCGGTTTAACAAAAGAGTCAGCATCGAAAACCGCAACTATGTCGCCTTTGCAGAGAGGCAAGCATTCATTGAGGGCAGCAGACTTACCGGGCATCGAACCAGGCGTACGGGCCAAAACATTCAGGCGGGGCAGCTCAGACTGCATGCGCTTAAGAATTTCCAGCGTATTGTCGGTTGAGGCGTCGTCGATAACCCAAATATCGAAATTTGGATAGTCGATTTTGAAGAGATTGCGAACGCAGCTCTCGATAACGCGTGATTCATTTTTGGCAGAAACAAAGATATTAATGTAGGGAGTCCATTCCAGCTCTGGAACCTGGAAAGGGTGGTCCTTGCGCTCTTTATGCCATTTAATCTGAACAGACAGAAGCCAAACGATGTGGCTTGCTGAGATAGCAACAATCGACGCCAGCAATAGGTTGATGGCGTTGCCGCCCAGCACCCAGCGGTCGAGAGCCCATGCCCCGATACAAATCCCTAAGAAAAGAGAGATTAGAACTGTGCGATTGGTCATAACGTGTGATTGTCGCCTGTTTTGAGAGGTCGCCTATTCACTACTTAGGATAACCGGTGAAATTGTATCAAGGCTTATTCTTCCATTTGTCTAAACAACTGACAACCCAAAGAAACAACGCCAGTTTCGGCTTCCGGTCTATTAAATTCGATTTACCAAACGCAAAGGATGCCAGTACAAAAGAATTTCAGGCTACGTGGCAAGCGCCTTTCCAATGGTAATATCTCTCTGCAGATACGATGGGCAGAATTCTGTATCTGACTCGGTCCCCTCAGGCGATCAGTGTTTCGGAGCTTCTCTACTCTCGTTAATGGCAAATCATCGCCGGCAGTGGCAAAACTTCAGAACTAAAAAGCGCGGTATCAGAAAGCAATGAGTATCTTCACCATAGTCTTTCTAACGACGCTGTTGATCGTAAGCCTGACCGGGCTTACGCACGTTTTTCTTTCTGGTTTTCGGCGAATCCGCACACCCATCATTCCGGCAGAACAATTACCGTTTGTATCGGTAATTATTCCGGCTCGCAATGAAGAAACAAAAATTGCGCGGTGCCTGGAATCACTTGCCCAGCAAGACTATCCAAACTACGAAATAGTAATAATCGATGACCGCTCCACCGACAAAACCGGTGAAATCATTCAAGAGATTGCCTCACGCCATCCACACATCAAATTTATAAAAGGCACTGAAACGCCCACCGGCTGGATAGGAAAGTGCAATGCACTGGTGCAAGCCTACCCTCATGCCAAAGGCAGTTGGCTGGTTTTCGCCGATGCCGACACCTGCCACGAACCTCATTCTTTGCGATTCGCCGTCGACTACGCAATCATCAACAAAGTCGACATGGTGAGCTTTATGCCCCTGCAAGAGCTACGAACCTTCTGGGAGCAGGTAGTTTCACCTGTATTGCTCGGTTCTTTTTTAGCCGGCGACCCGCTAAACAGCGTCAATGATCCTAACCACGTACGCGCTTACGCCTACGGTCAATATATCCTCATCTCGCGCAACGCTTACGACACGATCGGCACGCACAGAGCCGTACACGACCAAATTTTGGACGACATCATGTTGGCTCAGAGAGTGAAAGGCAGTGGCTTCCACATTATGGCCGTGGATGGTTGCAAACTTTATAGAGTGCGCATGTATCAGGATCTCGAATCACTCTGGTTCGGCTGGACGAAGAACGCTTATGCTCTCATTGAGTGCAATTTGCTCTATCTGGCAATGATACTTTTGCTGATAAACGGTGCTGTAATCAGCCCCTTTGTGCACTTAGGCATCCTAGTTGCCGGCATCATCGGCGGCCACCCTCCGCACATTTTTCAGTACATAGCTCCTCTTGTAGCAGTTGAATTCATTGGTCTGGCAGCCTGGTACGGCCGCACAAAACAGTTTTACGTAGGGGTCAACTGGAATCACTTCCTGCTTCTTCCTCTCGGCTGCGTCATGGTTACAGCCATCTATCTGCGCTCTGCATATCTGGTTCTTTCAGGTAATAACGTTTCCTGGAAAGGCAGACAGTACCGAGTCAATTCGCATAAAACAGTCGAGCCTCAACCAAGCGAAGCAGTTGAAGCTTTGAGCGTGTACGAAACACCCGTCAAAGAACTCGCAAAATAGTCACCGTATCCGGTGGCGCCAATGCTCCATTTTTGGGGCGCCGAGATCCTATGGAAGTTAAACCGATAACGGTTAGACTTCTAAGCTATACCTATAAAAGCGGAGCTCCTCAACTCAGGACGCCACCCAAAATTCAATCTAAATTGCGCTCTAGATTACGTGCTTTAGGCTTAACTTTTTGCTTGCCGGTTTTGGCATCTTTGTCGCTTTGATCTTTCAAAGTCTTGTATTTTGCTTCGAGATCTTTTGCTTCTTTCGCTCGTCCGAGCTTTTTCAAAATTACAGAATAGTCTTTCAATGCAATGAGAGTCTCAGGGTGAGTAGGACCGAGAAGGCGATCGCGCACGCCGAGTGTTCTGCGAAAGAGCGGTTCGGCTTTTTTGAATTTGCCTTCATCGCCGTAAAGGCAACCTAAATTGAGCATGCACATGGCAGCGTCGAGATTGTTGATGCCCAACTTTTTCTCGTATAAAAACATAGCCTTCTCCAGCAGTGCTTCAGCCTTATCGTATTTTTTCTCAATGCGATAGAGTTCTGCCAGGTGAGACATTTCTGTCGCCACAAGCGGATGATTAGGACCGAGGGTAGCTTCTCTAATAGTCAACGCGCGTTTGTAATATGACTCTGCTTTGTCGTACTCTTTTTTGTGCATGTAGAGAAGACCGAGATTACTGACGCACGAAGCAGTGTCACGATGCGATGGACCAAGCAAGCGCTCTTTGATTGACAGCGAACGCTTATACATCGCCTCAGCTTCTGCGTAACGACCTTGCTGATCGTAGAACGCTCCGAGATTATTCAAGCTAGTTGCGATCGGCGCATTCTCCTGCGACGAAACTTTCTCTTCTATGGCGAGAGCTTTCTTGTACAGCTTCTCCGCTTCGGAATAATTAGCCATGTTCTGATACAGCACGGCTAGATTGTTTAGAGTGTTGGCGACGGACATGTTTTCTTCACCCAGCGCCTTTTCTTTGAGCGCCAGCGCTTCTTTAAACAGAATCTCTGCCTCTTTGTACTCGCCGGACAGCCTGTGAGCTTCCGCCAAATTATTAGTCGCAGCCGCTATCTTCAGCGAAAGGTCACTTCCTCCGCGCGACTCTTCGCCGGGATTTTTCTTCGCCTCTATCAAGGCTAATTCGAACATCAATTTGGCGCGACCGTAGTCCGCGACATCGAGAGCCTTCTTGCCGAATTTGTTGTAGCGCTCCCAAAGACTTTCATGACTTTCGCCCTGAAGCCCAGGCATTCTGGACGCGACAGGCTCCGCCAGTGCTTCAGACAAAAGAGCACCCAGGGCGAGCGAGCACAGGCAAAATGAAGTAGCAACTAGGATGGGACGGCTCAACGTCGATGCTGGCTCATGATTGGGCTCCGAAAGAGAACCCGGCCCTATTACTAAGTACAGACGCCATAGGAACGTCGACAGCAACGCTCCTCAAAAGAGGATAGCACTAAAGGCACTTTACTCGCCAGAATCGGACGACAGCGCGTTTTCCAGAGTCTCTTGACCTGTCCTGTGAGAGCGGATTGTCTTGGATGTATTGACAGTGTAGCGGCGCCCTTTCCAGCTCACTTCCTTGCCAAACAAAACCAAATAAGCAGAATGGAGGTGCAGCATAGTAACGCAGGCAGCGCCCAACGGCATGGTCAGGAAATAGAAAGGACTGACGCCTGTTCTATGCTCTCCCGTCAGCCTGAACCAAACAATCAACATCAAGAATTGGCAAGCGACGAGCATAGTAGAGAAGGGCGTGTAGTGGTCGGCAGGGTGACTGCTCCAGAGTGATGCCACAATCAGAACATTGATAAACGGCATAACCACAGTCATATTCAAGCTGCTCAAAATGCACAGAAGATGCACCGGACTGCTATCGATAAGCGAATAGAGGTTTTTTGTCCAACCTTGCCACATCGAATCCAAATCCATGTACATGCGCACGCGATAAAGGTTTTTCCCGTCCGCAACGGCAATCTTGTAACCCTTCTCTTTGAAAACGCGCCCTAGAGCGTGATCTTCAACGATGGTGTCGCGCACCGACTGGTGCCCGCCCAGTGCAAGATAAGAACGTCGGCGGCATATGATGTACTGTCCATAGGCATAAGCGCGTTTTGCCAGAGGATCGTTGACTGTGTGAAACGCATCACCAAGCACAAAAGATGAGAGCAGAACAGTCATCACCATGCGCTCGAAGAAGCTTCCCAGTTCTTGCAATGGAACGAACGAAACCAAATCGACTTTGTTCGTCATTGCATAACCAATCGCATCACGCAGCGAATTCGGCTGGTGACACGTATCCGCATCAGTGAAAATGTACCAATCGCCTGAGGCAAAACCAACTGCAAAAGCCAGCGCATTGCACTTGCCGACCCAGCCGTCTGGCGCATCTTTGCCGCGAACCAATTTGATTCGATTATCTTTTCTAGCGTAGCTTTCAATTATCTCTGCAGTTTTGTCGGTTGATCTGTCATCGATTACGACGATCTCGAAATTCGGATAATTCTGTGCCAGCATTGATTCCAGGCACCGTCCGATTTTCGCTTCTTCATTGCGAGCGGGAATCACAACCGAGATAAACGGCAGATCGCGATCGGGTATTTTGCAATTCTCCACTCTGCGCAGAAGCGCATAGAAAGCGATGGTCATTCCCAGCAAGCAGGAAATTAAGACCGTATTTGCCATCAAGAAGGAGAAAAGTATCACTACTTTTTGGCCTCGTACTTATAGAAGCCGCGACCGGTTTTGCGTCCAAGGTGTCCAGCGTTTACGAGCTGTTTGATCACCGGGCAAGGACGATACTTAGGATCGCCGAAGCCTTCTTGAAGCACTTCCATAACGTGCAAAACAATGTCCAGTCCAACGAAATCACCCAATTCGAGCGGTCCCATAGGATGGTTGTAGCCGAGTTTCATACCCTGGTCGATATCTTCCGGCGTGGAAAGCCCTTCCATCAGCGCGAACGCGGCTTCATTGATCAAACAAAGGCCCAATCGCGTCGTGATAAAGCCTGGCATATCTTTCGAGCGGATCAAAGTTTTGCCCAACTCATTGCCAAACTGAGTGACGGTCTGCAGGGTGGCATCCGAAGTGTCGAAGCCAGGAATCAGCTCTACAAGCTTCATCACATGTGCGGGCGAGAAGAAGTGCATGCCCATCACGCGATCAGAACGTTTTGTTGCCGCCGCAATGGAAGTGATAGAAAGAGAGCTGGTGTTTGACGCGAAGATAGCCTTCTTGTCGCAAATCTCATCGAGCGATTTGAAAAGCTCTTGCTTCACTTCCAGATTTTCGGCAATCGCCTCGATGACCAGGTCGCAATAGACGGCATCTTGCAAGCGCTCAGTGGAGACGATGCGTTTAAGCGCATCGGCGACATCCTCCGGGTCGAGGATCTTTTTGTCAATCGAGGTCCTGCCGTACTTCTCGAGGGTTTCGTTAGCCTTACGCAATGAGGCTTTGGAAATGTCGTAGATATAAACTTTCGCCTTCGTCCTGGTTGCGATCAAAAAAGCGATGCCTGTACCCATGAAGCCACTGCCGGCTATGAAAACAGTCGTTATACCGGACCCGGTTGCCATTACCTTTGCCCCCTCAAAAACGTGAATAACGACTGATCGTACCATCCTCAAAAATGCCCAGAATACAGCGCCAACAGTGTGTGAACTGTCAGGATCGGGCAACTTCTGCACCTCTACATTTCCCTTGACATAAATTGAACATTTCGAATTGGGCTTATCGCTTCATTATTTGGTAGGGTTTGATTCCCACCAGATATCTTGCGGATAATTCCAGACATCACTTGAGGAAACTCCTGAAGCCATGATCAAGAAAGTTCTAATTGCCAACCGTTCGGAAATTGCTGTTCGCGTCATCACGGCTTGCCGGGAGATGGGCATAAAAACAGTCGCCATTTACTCCGAACCGGACAAATTGAGCCGTCACGTCAGCCTCGCCGACGAAGCCTATCAATTAGAAGGACAGCCGCAAAAGGTATATCTGGACGCCGCGCAAGTCGTAGAAATCGCCAAGAAATGCGGCGCCGACGCCGTCCACCCAGGCTACGGCTTCCTTTCAGAAAACCCTGAATTTGCAAGAAATTGTGCTGATGCCGGTATCAAATTCATCGGACCGAAGCCGGATATCATTCACCGCATGGGCTCCAAGGTAGAATCGCGCCGCGCCATGGAAGCAGCCGGCGTACCTGTGGTTCCGGGGACTACAGACCCGGTCAACTCAGCAGAAGAAGTAAAAGAATTGGGAGCCAAGTACGGCTACCCGATCGCCATCAAAGCAAGCGCAGGCGGCGGCGGACGCGGATTAAAAGTGGTTCGCACCGAAGCTGAAGCGGAAGCCGCATTCACCGCAGCGCAACGTGAAGGCGCCTCCTATTTCGGCAGCGGCGAAGTCTACGTCGAAAAATATCTCGACCATCCACGCCACATTGAAGTTCAAATCCTCGGCGACGAACACGGCACGGTGATTCACTTGGGCGAACGCGATTGCTCAACTCAGCGCCGCCACCAAAAGCTCATCGAAGAATCACCGGCAGCAAAACTTGATCCGAAAGTAAGAGAAAAACTCCTTGCAGCCTCAGTAAAAGGCGCTCAATCACTGGGCTACACATCTGCTGGAACTTTCGAACTTTTGGTTGCCGGCAACGAGTTTTACTTCCTCGAAGTCAACACAAGAGTGCAAGTCGAGCACCCCGTCACTGAATACGTGACCGGCATCGACATCGTCAAAGAGCAGATTCGCATCGCCAACGGTGAGAAGCTGAGCGTCAAACAAGACGAAGTTTTCTTCCGCGGGCATTCTATCGAGTGCCGCATCAACGCAGAAGATCCGTACAAGAATTTCATGCCGGCGCCAGGCACAGTGAAAAACTTTGCCGAGCCTCGCATGCCGTGGGTTCGCGTGGATAGCGCCTGCTATACCGGCTACCAAATTCTTCCCTTCTACGATTCGCTTCTTGCAAAACTCGTCGTCTGGGGACGCGATAGGAAAGAAGCTATCGACAGAATGAAACTCGCATTGAGCGAATTCAAAATTGAAGGAGTGGCAACAACAATTCCTTTCCACCTGGCAGAGCTCGACGATCCGAAATTCGTCAACGCGGACACATACACCACATATGTAGAATCCGAATTCATGAAGGGTTTCATCGCCAATGCACCAAAGCCTGCACCGGCGGCAGTGACTTCCGGCGCTACAGCATCCGCTCCGTCAGCAAACGGAGCCAGCCAAAATGGCTCAGGAGCAGCCGTCACTGAGAAAGTTGGACCGTACAACTTTGAAGTAGAAGTAGACAAAAAATCCTATAAAGTGGCGGTGCACGAACTAGTAGCACCAGGAGCACCGGTGACAAGAGCTGGAGCCGGAACGGCTGCAGCTCCGGTAAAAACTTCCGGTCGCTCGTTAGAACGTCCAAGCAAATCATCTAGCCAAGCCGGAAGCGGATCAGGCAAAGTAAAAGCACCTATGCACGGTGTGGTCAAAGAACTGCTTGTAGAACTTGGTGCAACAGTCACTCAAGGCCAAAAGCTTCTCATTTTCGAAGCAATGAAAATGGAATCGGAAGTGGTGGCACCTAAAGCAGGTAAAATTTCTGCGGTCACCGCAAAGCAAGGTGACACGGTGGAAACCGACCACGTAATCATGGAAATTAGCGACTAGTTCGCACATTCACGCAGGAAAACGCCAATGGCAGAAGACATGCGAGTGGGAACGGGATTCGACATTCACAGACTTGTGGAAGGAACTCCCTTGGTTTTGGGCGGCGTCACCATCCCATTCGAAAAAGGACTGGAAGGTCACTCAGACGGTGACGCACTTACCCACGCAATTGTCGATGCCCTGCTCGGCGCTGCTTGCTTGGGAGACATCGGCGTTCATTTTCCGCCCGGAGACGAGAAACACAAGAATGCAAACAGCATCGATTTCTTGAATCACGTTACGGATCTTTTGGACGGCAAAATGTTCAGCATCCAAAACGTAGACGCCACCATCATTTGCGAAACACCAAAGATGTCACCGCACTACGAAGCAATGCGCCAAAATCTTTCCAAAGCAATGCGCATCTCGATGGACCAAGTCAGCATTAAGAGCAAGACGATGGAACGCATTGGACCCATCGGCGAGGGGCTCGCAATCGCCTGCCAGGCAGTTGCTCTCATCGAATCGCAGATGTAATCTAGCTTTCGGGATCATATCCGCAATTTAAAGCAATTCTCCTTTCAAAAAGGGAGAATCATTCCAATCCAGTTTTTAGCAAATCGCTATATCCAGTACATGTTTGTGGCAAATCCAAACAGAGATGCGTTCAACATTTTCGAGAATCGAAACTCGCTTTGACAGCCTGGAATCCGCAATGAAATATCAATTTTCGGAAGTTCATGACCGAATTGACAGGCTCAGCCTCAACCTTGATTCTCACAAGAAAGAAACTGCATATAACTTCCGCAAGATTGATGAACGTTTTGAGAAGGTGGACGAACGCTTTGACAGGATGGATGAGCGCTTTGACAGGATGGATGAGCGTTTCAAAAGTCTTGAAAGTGTGGTGGCAACTTTGCCGAGCTTAAGCGAAATAATGAGTGAAGTGACCAAAGGCATATATCCATGGATGAATTTCATGGAAGACAAATTAGACAACCACGACAAAAGGATTCGGCGGGTTGAGAATGATATTGAGGAGTTGATACCGATTGCCAGACGTTTCAAACCATCAAAAGTCTATTACTCAATGAGTAAATAACATTCCGAGAAACGACACCCGACATGATCGTAGCGAACCTCGATTTGAGACTCGCAGACGTAATGGAAGTGTTCAAATATTACTCAAAACGTTGTTCAAACGCTGTTCACGCGACAGATGTAACTTGAAGGTTATAACAGTGCAAGGAACAAACCATGAGCGACGAAAAGAAATGCATTTTAGTACTCGGTGCTAACGGCGGCTTAGGAAGCTCAGTCTGCCGCTTACTTTCATCGCACAATTACAAGCTGATACTGGCAGGAAGGAGCAGAGCTGGTCTGGAATCATTGGCAGACGAACTCGAGTCTCCCTATATTGTCTGTGATGCTACAGATTTTGCGAGCATGGCTTCCTGCTTTGAAGACGCTCAATTAACTTCCGGGCGCCTAGACGGGGTCGTTAACGCAGTCGGCTCACTGCACTTAAAACCGGCCCATTCAACTACTGAAGAAGACTGGATGTCCGTTGTACAAACAAACCTCACTTCTTCTTTTGCATGCGTGAAGTATGGAGCCAAAGCAATGATGTCTAAGGGTGGCTCCATTGTGCTTGTCGCCTCTGCCGTTGCATCCACAGGCATGCCAAACCATGACGCCATTGCTGCTGCAAAAGGAGGCGTCGCCTCTCTCACGCGTTCTGCTGCCGCCACATACGCCAGGTACAATCTGAGGGTCAACTGCGTCAGCCCAGGTCTTCTAGCGACACAACTGACTCGAGGCATAACGAATAGCCAAGCACAGCTTGAGGCTTCTGCACAGCTTCATCCCTTGGGCAGAATCGGCACCCCTGAAGATGTAGCGCCTGCAATTGAATGGCTCATCAGTGATCAAAGCAGTTGGGTGACCGGCGAAGTCATCAATATCGATGGAGGCTTAGCATCACTCAAAGGACGGGTGTTGGCGAGAGCATCTCTATAAAGAGATCCAGATTTCATTTCGACGAAGAAAAGGAAGAGTCCAGGGTGGATTGTAAAAGGCACGAAGTATCCCTCCGCCTTGTTCTGCTGTATTTTGTTTGATCCAATTCCTTAGTTGCTCTTCTTTTTTACGGCAATTTGTTTCGGTTCCAAAACCCGAGAATTTTATTACGGCAAATCTTCTTGCTGGAATGCGTTCGAGTTTAATGCGTTTGTCTAACGGCTCTGGCAGAGTGTCCAGAGTGTAACTGGAAGGCATGTAAAAGCTCATCGACATGCTCATGTTTTGCATTTCCATGGTGACTGGAACTGTCATCGCTATCTTCTCTGCGGCTGATTCTTGAATAACCGGCACAGTCATAGAGATTTTGGTTGCACGCTTATTTTTGCCGAATATATAGCCAGCAAGAATTTTAAAGGCATTATTGGCAGAACTTTCTCCATTGCCTGCAACTTGTACAGAAGCGGCGATAACGCTCGGGTAAGAACGAATCTCGAATTCGCCGTCTTTTTTATCGACTTTGTAAGCGGGCTCTTCGTAATGTGCAAATAGGTCGTTGGCTGCAGCTACTGCCACACCCGCGACGCCCAGGGCGCCGAGCAATAGAATGTTTCTTCCTTTCACAAAATCGCCTCCCCTGAATCAAATGGTCTTCAAGACACCAGAATTGGAAGTTTCGCTCCTCGCCCTGCGCGCCTTTTTCGATACTGCGCAACCAGAGGCGTTAGCGACACCATTCAACATCCCTGTGAAGATAAATTCGTGCAGGGGCGATACTCCAAACCAGTACAACAAACCTAAAAGTCCACTCGGCAAGAAGCGCGCTATCTGTAGTATTTCAGTTTTCCCATTACCTTTTGACTTGATCTGAAATTCCAACGCGGCTTGACCAGGCAATCTCATTTCTGCAATTAGCAACAAGCGTCGTTCAGTTTCCACAGATTTTACGCGCCAGAAATCCAGTGCGTCACCCGTTCTTAACTCATCAGGATGACGTCGACCTCTTCTAAGACCAACACCGCCCCACAACGAATCTAAGTAGCCACGCAGCTTCCAGAGCCAGTTGGCGTAGTACCACCCGGTGGTTCCTCCAATGCGAGCGACGGCCTTCCATGCGTCGGCAGGAGTGCCTTTTATTTCGGCAACACGAACATCTTGGTAGACTGTGCCACCAGCCCAATCCGGATCATTGGAATTGAACCACTCTACGGGCGGCAGCTTCCCTGCGTCTGTCCAATGACTTTCGACTTTATGATGCTGAATTCGGTCTATTGCAATTCTTATGGCTTGAGTAGAGGTCAAAAGTTCTTGCGGAATAATATCTCTTATTCTGGACTCGGTGCATACAGCAGGATTTCTCAAACCTTCAGCCAGAGGACGCGCTATGTAGGCAGGAACTGGGGTTACAAAATTGATCCAGTAAGAGCTCAAACGCGGGGTGAAAACAGGAACAGGAACGATAGCAGGCACAGGCAACCCGGCTTCCCGCGCATAAGTTTCCATCAACTGCCGGTATGTAATAACCTCTGGACCACCGATGTCGAACGACTGATTATAGACATCCGGCAAAAACAGCGAGTTTGCGAGATAAGTCAACACATTACGAATAGCAATCGGCTGAGATAAAGTGCTCACCCAGCGAGGCGTGACCATAACAGGCAAGCGATCGACCAAGTAGCGCAAAATCTCGAAAGATGCGCTGCCGGATCCGATTATCATCGCTGCACGAAGGATCGTCACAGGAAATTTAGCAGTCTGAAGAATTGAGGCAACTTCTGCTCGTGAACGCAAATGCTTAGATAAGTTAGTGTCGCTTTCTCCAAGCCCGCCCAGGTAAATGAGTTGCTCGATACCTTCAGCTTCCCCCACAGCCACCATGTTTTCTGCGGCAATTCTGTCAGCCTCAGCAAAGTCTGTATTCTGCGGATTCATCGAATGCATTAAGTAGTAAACTGCAGAGCATCCGCGCACAGCCTTCTTCGCAGACTCGACATCTTTGAGATCGAGTTCTTGCAGCTCTACCTGCTCATGACCTGACCAAACTCGCGACTTCAATTTTTCGAGAGAACGCCCGGCGGCCCTTACACGATAGCCCGCTGCAATAAGGAGCGGCACAAGACGCGTTCCCACATAGCCGGTAGCACCGATGACTAGAACGGTGCGAGCGCGTGTTTCTGTTCTTCGATCAGAATTCATCCTTCCTCACCCCCCTAACTTCAAGTCTATTAGGTATTAGTGAACGGCAGGTGAACGACCAGTTTTCTATTTAATCTTGGAGAGCCGCTCGAAGTAGGAGACGAACATTTTCATACCGCCGGAAGCCTGCTGCCAGTCGAAGTTTTCATTGATGGCGTGATATCCGTGTTCGGGCAGAGAAAGTCCAAGAAATACAATCGGTTTGCCGAGCACTTCTTTCATACTCACGACAGCACCGATTGATCCGCCTTCACGCGTGAAAGCAGGATCGGCACCGAATGCTTCCTTCATTGCACCTACAGCGGCATCAGCGAATGGGCCTTTAAACTCGCCAAGGAACGGTTTCAAACTTCCTTCTTTCTCGATGATTACATCAGGAGCTTTCTCTTTGACGAACTTCTCGAACGCCTGGTAGACCTTCTCGGGGTCTTGATTCGGAACCAGGCGCATACTGATTTTTGCTTCGGCTTGGTGCGGCACTATTGTTTTTACGCCAGGTCCTTGATACCCACCCGTGATGCCGTGCACTTCAAAGGTCGGCCTCGCCCAGATTCTCAAAGAACCGTCTTTCGCGTCGTCCGTCCGCAATGAGATAAGTTCGTGCGCCTTTTTGAAACCTTCAACAGTGAAGCCGGATTTGACGAATTGACTGGCTTCTTCGTCGGTCGGCTCATTGGCTCCGTCGTAAAATCCTGGAATATGCACCTTGCCGGTCTTGGCGTCGTAGCATTGGTCAATCAATTGACAAAGCTCACCAATTGGGTTTCTCGCCAATCCGCCGGTCAAACCGGAATGGACATCTTTCGTTCCTGTTTTCAGTTTTAACAACACGCCTTGCAGTCCGCGCAATCCATAAGGAATTGCTGGACGTTCGCGCGAAACCCAAATGGTGTCAGAGATGACGATAGAGTCTGTGGCAAGCTTTTCCTTGTTCTGTTTTAAAAACTCTTCGAACGATGGACTGCCGATCTCTTCTTCCAACTCCCAAACGAATTTTACGTTGATTGGAATATTGTTTTTGTGCGCGTAGTTAGCAGCGTAAAGAACTGAGAGTGCTGGACCCTTGTCGTCTGTGGAGCCGCGACCACGGTAAGTGTCGCCATCGATGGACATGTTGAACGGCTCAGACTTCCATTCCGCCGCGTCAGCCGGTTGAACATCAAGATGGTTATAGACAAGAACTGTTGGATTAGCTTTATCGGTTGTGAAAGAGGCAATCACGACTGGATTGCCTTTGGTTTGAACAATCTCCGCTTCGCCACCCATGCGTTTTACAAGTGCGGCAGCACTGTCTGCGGTGCGCAAAATTTCTTGCTTGCGTTCGGGATCCATTGAAACGCCGGCAAGGTCGACTAGTGACTTCAGATCAGCTTCAAATGCTTTGCGTGAATCCGAGATGTACTGCGCAAGGTCGGTTTTGCTGTCCACTGGCATAGCTATTCTCCCAATCGTCATGTTCGCGCACAACGGGTGTGCGTGCTCAACTGAGTCCAAGTCCGATATGGTGGACCATAGCGTCCAAGAATTCAATGATTGACAATTGCGCTAATAAACTGGAAACCGGTTAGAGCAGCGAATCTGCGGTTTTAACCTAAGCAAGTCTGGAGTCGCCGAGCGGAACTTGCTTCTTGGGCAATGCTTTGTCGAGATCCGAGAAGATGTCGGTAGTCTTGAAGTAGCCTTCCATTCTGTAGGTTTCAGTCAATTGATCGGTGCGCGGAGCGATTACCGAGATGGTTGGGTAATCGGTCAGCTTGAGGTGGCTAGCCATGCGGCGTGCGTATTCATCTTCGGTTGGTTTGCCGACTACGAACACGGCGCGTTGAGAAAGTCTGGACATCAAATTGTCTTTGTCAGCTCTCATTTCTTGGATTTGCTTGTTGAACAAAGGAGAGTTGTTATCTCCGAACACCACTACCAATGGCTTTTCATTTTCTACTGCTTCTACGAATGCATCGAGAGAATTTTCACGCCATTCGATTGGCCCTTGCTTCTCGAGACCGCGCTCCAGACGGACATTTACTGCGTCTTGTACTTTCGGAGCAGCGGAAGCGACATCGGTCTTGTAGACGAGCGGCTCAACAACGAGCGAATCTTCAGAAGCGGGATTATTCAGGTATCTGAAGTTTTCCGGCGACTTTACTTGCGGTCCGGCAGGAGCGAAGTACTTAGTAGTAATAGTATTGCCGTTGACTTGGCGCTGATTTTCATAAAGGTTCGGTGCATCTTGGTTGGCGCCTTTGTATTGACGCGGACCACCTTCGCACTTCATGGAGGTGGAGGATGCATTGCAGCTTCCGCCGTCCGGATTCATTACTGAATCGTGTTTGGAATAGCCCCAGGCGCGGCTCAAGCCGAGCGTCTGACGTGGGTTGAAGTCGATGTTGTCTGCCATTGCAAAACGTGTGAATGGCAAGAATGCTGTTTCCGGCGTTATCTGTTGATTTGCGCCGCTCGACTTTTCGGTACGTGGTGACCAGGCTTCCGAAACGTTCGCGAGAGACTCTTCAGCGTGGACGCGAACGGGAGAAGACTGCTCGGGCGACAGAGTGGTCTCGCCGCGAGCGGACTCTAGTAAGCTCATTAAGTTTCCTCCGGGGTGTCCGGCACAGGATGAGAAGATTATTCGAACCGCAACACAGGTATCTAGCCAAACGCGGTATGTCTCTGGACATTAAACGGGGACATTTAATCTAAATCCATGACAAAATGTAAAACGCCCACAGGCTGGCGTTTTGTAAACCACGGTTCGTATGGGGCCGCATGCGGCTCCCTGTTAATGGAGGCACATGCGCCTCCCAAAATTCTTCTTCTACTTGTCTGTCGGGACTGGAGCTCGGTCATTCAGCGTCAGGTTCAATCCACGTGATTGAAGTTCGGCAAGAAACAGTTTTACAGGCACCCATTCTTCCTGGCGAAGGACACCACGCTCTCTAATGTCGCCGCGAGCGATCATTTGGGCAATGATTGATGCCGGGAAAGCAGTCATGCGCATCATGGCCGAAAGGCGCTCGGCCTGATCGGAGAATTCGATGCTTTCCCAAACAAGCTGTCGGGGTTCTTTGTCTTTTACGCCTGTGACTGTCACACGCAGAATGACTGCGTCGGGTTCATCTTTTGCGAGCTTTCCATCCAGAAGATGCATCAGCAGTTCGCGTGGGACGACTTTGCCACCTTTGAGTTTTACTTGCTCCTTGCTCATCAAGCCAAGCTCTTTCAAGAGGTTCATCTGCTCGCAGTGACCTCTATAACGGATGGTCTTATAGTCGAGGTGCTGAACTTTACCTTCATACGTTTTTGGCAAAGTAGAGATGCCGCCCGATGTCGTGAATGCTTCCATCATGCCAAACGGTTTTGGAAACTCAATCTTTTCGCATTCAGACAATGAAGGCACTTGCATTGTCTTTCCATCACGAATCAAAGTCACATCTTCAGCGTATTCATTAATCAGACCTTCGAGCGCAAACACATGGCTGTAGCCCATGAAGTTGTCGGCGTCCACAGGCAAACCACCAACACGCATACGAATTTCGTATAGCTCGTCAAAACTGTCAGCGGCAGCAACTGCCAATATTGATACCAAACCCGGTGCCAAACCGAGATCTGGGATGATGGTGATCTTGCGTTCTTTGGCTAGCTCGTTGAGCAAGAAAGTTTTTTCGACAACTTCTTCATTGCCGCCCAAATCTACAAAGTGGGTTTTGGCTTCCAGCGCGGCTTTCGCCAACTCGTAATTATTCTCGTAAGGGACGCAGCTGATAGCGACATCTACACTCTTCATCAGCGCGATGACATCGTTTTCTTTTGTGATGTCTAATTCGACCGGCACAATCTTCGGGTCATTGAGCCGCTCAACAGCAGCCTTCACGCTCTTGGCGTCCTTGTCGGCAACGACTACCTTTTCGACCTTCGGACTTCTGATCAGGTCGTACACTGCCGCGTAGCCCATACGTCCTGCGCCAAGCACCAGAAATTTCACGTTCGTTACCCTCAAAACCCATCAATATATAAAGACTCGCAAATCATACTACAGCGACTCAAAGCGGTCGACAGAAGTCTAAATTTGTCGACTGAAGTCTGGCTTTAATGAACTGAGCGCCGTTTGCCGCCGTCTATGCAAATGGTCTGACCAGTCACATATTGAGCCTGCTTGGAGGCAAGGAATGCCGCTACTGCGCCAAATTCATCAGCATCGCCGAGCCGCCTGGCTGGAATAGAAGCCACATAGTCGGTCATGTACTCTTCCTTGGACTGCCCGGTGAGCTTGCGCCGCGACTCCATGAGCTCGTCGGTGCGAGCTGTCTGAATCAAGCCGGGAGCCAGGCAATTGACCGTAATACCGTCCTGCGCCACTTCGTCGGAAAGAGTTTTCAACATAGCAGTGACTGCCGAGCGGATACCGTTTGACAATGCCAGGTTGGCTATCGGCTCGATTACCGAAAGAGAAGTAACAGTGATAATTCTGCCCCACTTCTTCTCTTTCATTCCCGGCAAGAATGTCTGATTGAGGTCCACAATGGGCAGGAAAAGCTTGTCGAAAGCCTCCTGCCAGTCGGCAGAATTGGTCGATTGTGCGGCTTGTGCTTTGGGCCCCCCAACGTTGTGGACGAGAATGTCCAGTCCACCGGACTTCTCTCTGGCAAACTCAATCAACTTCTTTCGGTCTGCTTCGACGCTCAGATCGCCGGCGATGTAATCGACTTTCACATTTGCGATTTTTCTCAGAGCCTCTGCTGCCTGCTTGAGCTTTTCCTCATCACGAGCGCTAATGATCAGGTCCACACCTTCTTGCGCCAGCGCTTTAGCGATGGCAAACCCCAAACCACGCGATGCAGCGCACACGAGCGCGTGCTTGCCCTTAATTCCAAAGTCCATAAAATTGAACGCCTCTGCTTTCTATCTAAATCTTATATTTGTAGGAAATCGTCTTCGCTTCCGAGAAGAATTCCAAACTGTAACGACCGCCCTCGCGCCCTACACCCGAGGACTTCATGCCGCCGAACGGTGTACGCAAGTCACGGGCAAACCAGCAATTGACCCAGACCAGCCCTGTTCTAATGCCACTAGACATCCGGTAGCAGCGATCAACATCCTTGCTGAAGACTGAAGCAGAAAGTCCGTATGGAGAGTCGTTGACCATCTTCAAGACTTCTTCTTCTTTTGCGAATGGCACCACAGGCAATACCGGTCCAAAAATTTCTTCGTGAATCAGTTTTGAGTCAACAGGCAAATCACAGAAGACGGAAGGTGAGAGGAAATAGCCCTCGCCAAGCTCTTTTACACGTTGACCGCCGGTCATCAACTTGCCTTCTTTTCCGCCGATTTCCAAATATCCTTCGACTTTGTCCAGATGTTCCTTGCTAATAAGAGCACCCATCTGAGTATTGTCTTTCGTGGGATCGCCAACTCGTATTGATTTGACGCGTTGCAAGAGTTTGTCCACTACCTGTTTTTTCACGCTCTCTTCGACGAACAAGCGAGAACCAGCCAAACAAATCTGTCCTTGATTGCGGTAGGCGGCTCTGGCGGCGGTTTCTACCGCTTCGTCAATGTCAGAATCTGCAAAGATGATGGTTGCACCTTTTCCGCCAAGCTCAAAAGAAACTTTCTTGAGTGTGGCAGCAGCAGCTGTCATGATTGCGCGCCCAGTGCCTGTTTCACCGGTGAATGAAATCGCACGAACATCAGGATGCCGTGTCAATGCTTCGCCTGCGCTGTCCGCGCCAAGACCGTGCACGATGTTCAAAACGCCCTTGGGTAGACCAGCAAGCGAGACTATGTCGGCCAAAAGAAAGGCTGTGTACGGTGTCCATTCTGCAGGTTTCAAAACACAAGTGTTACCCATTGCCAGACATGGAGCGATTTTCCATGTTGCCAAATAAAGTGGCAAATTCCAGGGGGTAATAAGTCCAACGACTCCCAGCGGCTCACGTGAAACAATGTGCTTTTCGCCAGGCGCAGAGGTAAATACCTCATCGCCTAAAGACTGGGCGTAGTCAGAGAAGAAATGGAAATTCTGTGCAGAGCGGGGGATGTCTCCAGTCAGGCTCTCAGTAATTGGTTTGCCCGTGTCGAGCGTTTCGGCTTGCGCCAACTCCTCTTTGCGCGAAAGGATCAAGTCACCAATGCGACGCAGTATCTCGCAGCGTTCCTTCATTGACATTCGAGGCCACGGACCGTTTTCAAATGCATCTTTGGCAGCAGCTACAGCCTGGTCGATTTCTTCTTTGCCCCCAAGAGCAACTGTGGCGTGAACCTCACCAGTTGCAGGGTTAAACGAATCGAAGCTCTTCCCCGACTTGGAGCCTACATAGTCTCCTCCAATGAAATGGTGCAGGTGTCTGACTTTGCGCTTCACTTGAGTAGTCACGCTCTCTAATTCCTCTCACTGGTTGGGTTTACAGATTTTTTGTCATTCGGGGTCACTAGAAGTTAAAGCGTTATCGCTTTAACTTCTGAGCTTTTGTACTTAAAAACTGGCGGCGCCGGAGTCGATGCGCGAACTTACCGAAGCTTCCACTTCTACGGGTTCGCGTGCCATAGCAATGGCTTTGATTTCGATGTAATTGCGTCCGGGAAGATCGGCTACGCCCACAGTAGTGCGAGCCGGCGGGCATTCAGATGTGAAGTATTTTGCCCAAACTTTGTTGTAAGCGTCGAAGTCGCTCATTGACTTGAGAAAGACAGTAGCATCGATAACGTCGGATAAGGAAAGTCCTGCCGATTCCAGCACTGTTGCCAGGTTTTTGAGCACACCTTCCGTTTGCACTTCTATGTCGTAGGCTTTCACCTTGCCATCGCCATCAAGTGTAATACCAGCTTCTACGCCGGTTTTCGCATCGCGACAACCCTGTCCGGCCACAAACACAAGCTGTCCTACTTGCAGAGCGTGCGAGTAAGAACCAAGTGCCTTGGGTGCACGGCTCTCCGGATTGATTTGCTTGCGTCCCAAAGACTGCGTCGCCGTCATGGACATCACTCCGTATAGATATAAGGCTCTAAATAGTACCAGAGCGAGAGCTTTGTATAATATCCACCGCCTATGACTTCAACTTACACGATAATTGACATCTCCCAGCCCGTGTCCCCCCGGACAGCGTGCTTTCCTGGAGACACTCCTTTCAGTCGCCAGGTGACGCTGCGCATGGAAGAAGGCGCCACAGTCAACTTGACGTCCTTTACGATGAGCCCTCACGTCGGCACACACGCCGACGCCCCCAGCCACATCCAGGGACGAATGGATGATGCCGACGGCATGGCCTCGGGAATGCCGCTGCTTCCTTATATAGGCCCTTGCGCGGTGCTCGATGTTTCTCCCTTGGCGGGAGGCATTACTCGCGAACACCTGGAGAAGGCCGCAAGCCGGTTTAAAGAACTGCCACCACGAGTGGTGTTCAAAACACAAAAAAATTTGCGCTTCGATGTTTGGGAAGGCTCTATCTACTCGCACTTTACAGTCGAGCTGGTGGAAGCGATGAAGTCTCGCGGAATCATTATGGCAGGGCTCGACACTCCTTCTGTAGACCATATTGATTCAAAAGATCTGCAGGTCCACCATGCAATGATAAAAGCTGGTTTTAGCTGGCTGGAAAATCTTGATTTGACCAACGCCGAAGAAGGAATCTACTTTCTTTCGGCAGCGCCGCTAAAACTGACAGAATTGGAAGCGTCGCCTGTTCGCGCAGTGCTAATTAAAGATTTGATCTAAATAGAATAAATAAAAAGGAACCAAAATGTTCGGCAAAAAATGCTCACTTATAGGTTGCGTGCATGTGCATCCGCTGCCGGGTTCAGCAGGGTACACGGGCAACATGGAGCAGATTTTGTCTGCGGCACTTGCTGACGCGAAGGTGTATCAAGAAGGCGGAGTTGACGGCATCATCGTCGAGAACATGCACGATGCGCCGTATTTGACCGGTTATGTAGATCCAGAAACAATTGCCGCCATGACTGTGGTAGCTAACGCGATCAAAATACAAACCAAACTGCCGATCGGTGTACAACTCCTTGCCGGAGCCAATCTAGAAGCACTGGGAGTGGCAGCAGCTTGCAATCTGGATTTCATCCGTGTGGAAGGGTTTGTTTTCGCGCATGTCGGCGATGAAGGCTTACACGATTCATGCGCTGCAAAACTTATCCGTAGGCGGGCTCACCTGAAGGCTGGCAAGGTAAAAATCTTCGCGGATATTAAGAAGAAACATTCCGCACATGCCATCACAGGTGATGTCACGCTTTTAGAAACAGCGGAGGCAGCGGAATTTTTCAAGGCGGATGGCGTCATTGTAACCGGCTCTGCCACGGGCAAAGAACCTACGCTTTCGGATGTCGAGTCGTTAAAGAAGGGTGCAAAATTGCCGGTTTTAATCGGCTCGGGAATTACGCCGGAAAACATTCCAACCTATGCGCCTCTGGTAGATGGCTTGATCGTTGGATCTTATGCCAAGTTTGATGGCAATTGGCAAAACGATGTTGACCCGGCGCGAGTCAAAAAGCTGACTCAAGCGATAGCGAAGTTCAACTAGTTGATTTGCCATAAAAAAGGGCGCATGCAATGCGCCCCCACGATTACCCTTTATTCGACGGGTCTGCCGCGCGAACGCATAAGTTGCGCAAAAGGATCGCCACCGCCGCTGCTGGCAGCAGGATGTGAGCTGGCGCCGCTCGAGCTATAAGCACGACGCGTAGGCGCCTTGCGTGGAGGAGGTGCAGCCCGACGCACGGGTCTTTCCGGTTCGTCATTTGCAGAAGTCGTTGTGCTGTAGGCGCGACGATGAGTTGGTTGCTCGACTTCACCTGCAGTCTCACGAGAAGTCGCCGTCTTGATCGGCTTTACAGAAGGCGGTTGTTTCGGTGTTTTCACGGCCGCAGCACTATCTGTCGCGGGCGCTGTTTTTGCAACAGGCGCGGGAGTTGTCTGATTATTAGTAGTGGCAGGAGTAGTTGCAGTCGGAGCAGTGGCCGGTGCGGTTTGAGCAGGCGGAGTATGCGCATGACTCGGTGCCGCAGCAGGCTTGTCGGATACTGCATGAACAATAATTCCGCCAGCGGCTACCATCAATGCTACTGCCGCAGCCCACGTCCAAACCGGGACTTCTTTGACGAAGCCGAGCATGCTCTCTATGGGAGACTTTTGCTCTTGCGTTCGCAATACTGTGCTTCTGCCCGGGCGCGGAATTGCAAGATCGAGGTCGAGCTTGAACTCCTCCATGGTCTGATGGCGCTGCGCCGGATCTTTAGCCATGGCTTTCAGAACCACCCACTCCAGACGCTCCGGAATATAAAGGTCCGGTCTTGCCTCATTGAACGGAACCGGGGGTTCGGAAATATGCTTAGACATTGTATCGACCATCGTTTTGCCGAGAATCGGCAACTTTCCAGTCAATGTTTCATACAAGACAATGCCCATCGAATAAATGTCGGAGCGCGCATCGAGGTCTTGTCCCATGCACTGCTCGGGGCTCATATAGACGGGACTGCCGCAGACTTCACCAGCTTGAGTCAGTCTCTGACCTTCGTTGTTGTTGCCGACTTCAATAAGTTTGGCTACGCCGAAGTCCACAACCTTGACGTAATCTTTCTCTTCGTCATATTGAGTAAGGACGATATTGCTCGGCTTCAAATCGCGGTGGACGACGCCCTGTTTGTGAGCGTGATCGAGAGCGTCACAAGCTTGAGCAATCAGTTTTATAGAGCGCTCAACCCCTATCTGACCTTCTTTCTTAATCAGGTCCGATAAAGGCGTACCCTCCAGAAATTCCATAACGATGTAGGGCTGACCGGCGGGCGATATGCCGAAATCGTAGACGTCGATAATATGCGGGTGCTTTAGACGCGCCGCTGCTTTCGACTCTTGTTGGAAGCGCTTTACGCTGTTGGTATCCGAAATCAATTGAGAGAGCAGCATTTTGATGGCGACAATTCTTTCCATCAAGGAGTGCTTGCCGCGATAAACCACACCCATGCCGCCCTGACCGAGCACTTCCAGGATTTCATAGTTTCCTGCAAGCACCGTTCCTATGAGCGGGTCTTGAATTATCGGTCTCAGTAGAGCGCCATCGTGCGGGCATGCGGTGTACAACCCGGTAAATTGCCGGTTGCACTCAACGCAAATGCGCTGGTCCAGCCCACGTTCTGTATTTCCCGCAAACACGCTTATATAGTTTCCTTTTTAGATCTTTCCAGGTCGGTTTTCGAATGATTCCGGACTGAAAGCAAAGATCGCCGGATGCAGCCCATGTTGCTTTTCCTGGCTTTTGCCAGGTCCATGGGCGGGGAGGCGTCATGGTTAAGCAATATTAATGTACCCACTGTTCTTATACCATAACGGCTTCTTTACGAGTTTTCATCATAATTTGCCCGCTTTGGGAAAAAATCGCCCTAGCGGGGGATGGGCTCCCTGACGGCTGATAAACAGCCATTCTCCACATTGAAAAACTGCGAATCCGCCAGCCATTCAGGCTTGAAACTCGAAAGGTGCGTGGTGGTGACGAAAGTCTGCATGCCGCTGCCGACCATTTCCATCAATACTTCCTGGCGTAACAGATCAAGCTCTGCAAGAACATCATCAAGAAGCAGGACAGGTTGCTCGTTTAATGCAGCTCTTACCGATTCGAGCTCTGCAAGTTTCAGAGATAAAACCAGAGAACGCTGCTGCCCCTGACTGCCAAAATTCATCGCGGATTTTCCGTCCAGATGAAAGGAAATGTCGTCGCGATGCGGTCCGATAAGAGTTTGCCTGCGTGCGATTTCTTCTGCTCGAATATCCTTGAGCATCAAATAAATGATCTTGGCGATCTCCTTTGTCTCTGCATTGCGCAAATCGTCGATGTTGAAAGACTTCATTTTCTCGCGCAAAGCATCGTCGTCATCCTCGTCGTGCTCATGGTTTTGAGAGCCATCGCGAGCGCTCTTACTTTTGAAAACATACTCGGAAGTGAGCTTTTCTCTTTTTCCGGAAATTCTTTCATGATGCTTCTCGGCAATGGGAATAAGCTGTGCCATGAGGTTTAGCCGTTCTTTTACGATTTCAGAGCCTGCTTTTGCGACCTGAATGTCCCAAGTTTTGAGCTGCTCTTTGTCGCTAGTACTAAAGCGTCCGCTCTCGGAAATTATCTTCAAAAGTCGGTTTCGCTGGGCGACTATTTTTTGATACTGTTGCAAACGTCCGGCAGTCGACGCGCGAAGATTGCACAAAAGAATATCGATCCAATCACGTCTAAACGCTGGTCCGCCGCGCACAATGTTCAAATCCTGGCTTTTGAAACTGACGACGATCAACCTTCGTTTTAGTGCGGCGGTTGATGATTGTTTTACTCCGTTTACTTTTATCTCGCGCTGAAGCGAGGCTGTAACAGAGTTTGACAACAATACGCCCGTCTTCGATTTGAGAAATATTGAGATCGACTCGATCATACCGTCAGCTTCAAAGCTGATATCGAGCTTCATCATATCGGCGCCATGCCTCACCAGCTCGAAGTCTTTGGCAGCTCGATAGGCTTTTCCTGTGGCTGCGTACTCGATCGCTTCCAGCAAATTACTTTTGCCTTGAGCGTTTTCACCCAGAATGATGTTGCCAAACGAATGCGGCTCCAGAAGAGCATGTTCGTAATTGCGGAAATTTTCCAGACAGATTTTTGTTATACGCACTTTCGATAGACTATCGATAAATGAGACTATGCAGGCAGCTTGCTTTTGTCGCCGGGATTGGTCTCCCCGCCTGCAGCATTTTTAGCATTTTCGAGCACCTGTCTGCTTTTTGCCGCATCGGCGTTGATCTGTTCTTTCAAAGCATCAATGCCGTCGAATTTCTTCTCGGTGCGCAAATACTCAACGAACTCAACAGTGCACTTATCGCCATAGATATCCCGGTCGAAATCAAACAAGTGCGCTTCAACAAGCGGATCATCATCGCCGCCGGTTGCCTTGAAGGTGGGGCGATACCCGACATTTATGACAGAATCGAACCGCTCGCCGGAGCTCAGTTGGACTATGCCCGCATATACGCCGGTTCTAGGGATAAGTTGAAATTCGCGCAACTGCACATTGGCAGTCGGAAAACCAATCTGCCTGCCGCGCCCATCACCTTTGATCACTTCTCCGCCAATCCGGTAGGTACGCGAGAGCAAATTCTTCGCTTTCGTCATGTCGCCATCGATGATGCTTTCGCGAATTGCAGAACTGGAAACTTCGACGTTGTTAACAAAAACCATAGGCGCCACATGAACGGAAAAGCCCAGCGTCTCGCCGAATGTGCGCAACAGGTCCGGATTGCCTTCTCGGTCTCTGCCAAAATGGTGGTTATGTCCGACAGATATAGAACGGGCTCCCATTGCGCCAACAAGGACGTTTTCGACGTACTCGCGCGGCGACAGGCGGCATAGAGCTTCCGAAAATGTAAGGACGAGAGTCGCCTCGACACCGAGTTCTTCAAAAAGCTTCAGGCGCTGATCGATATCTGTCAGCAATAGAGGGTGCACTCCTCTGGTCAAGGCACGCGGATGGTCACGGAAAGTAACGACTCCAGACATGACACCCAGAGCGCGCGCCTCTTCGACAGCCTTGCCGATGACAACCTGGTGACCAGGATGAACGCCATCAAAGAAACCAAGCGCAATGGCTGAGCTTTGGACCAGACCAGGTTTGGCTTCTGTGAAAACTTTCAAGAGAGATATCCTGTCCTAAGGGTCGGCGGATTTCTTAGCGTAGTACTAAGACGGCAATTCTGTATATTGCCGGACGCAAAGTATTCTATCCCAATGGTTGGCGGAAACCAAATAGGCGGAATGTCTAATGGTTATGCGGTTTTCACCGTTTCATTTATGCACGCAAACATGCTAAAATTTGAGCTGGCGATCATTGAGGGAAAAGAGATCAAAGCCTCTCTCTGTGCGGCATTCGAAATTGAATGCTGGTTACGTCCTCGGTCAACGGTCGCTGAATTGGCAATCCGATTTGGTGGAATTAAATGGCGAAAAAAGAGGGTTCTAGCGCGGTGACTGAAGAACAAAAAGATCAGGAGCCGGAAAAGGCAGAGCAGGTCGAAAAACCAACGCCTGAGAAGCAACCGAAGGAAAAGGTTGAGGCTAAGGATTCAGACTATTCCGCGGCTACCATTGACGTCCTAGAGGGCTTGGAAGCCGTCCGCAGAAGACCCGGTATGTATATCGGCTCGACAGGTCCAAAAGGCCTCCACCACCTCGTCTGGGAAATCGTAGACAACGCAGTCGACGAAGCCCTGGCTGGCTTTTGCAATCGCATCGAAGTTACGGTCAATGAAGACAATTCCGTAACAGTACTCGACAACGGTCGGGGTATTCCTACCGACATCGTCGAAAAAACCGGCAAAAGCGCCGTAGAAACAGTCTTCACAGTGTTGCACGCCGGCGGCAAATTCGGCGGCGGCGGATATAAAGTATCGGGCGGCTTGCACGGCGTCGGCGCCTCAGTTGTAAACGCGCTTTCAGAAAAGCTGGAAGTCGAAGTTCACCGCAACGGAAAGATTCACAAGCAAGTCTACAAACGCGGCGATGCTGAAGGCGGTCTGACCATTGTCGGCGACACAGACTATCGCGGCACGAAAGTCACTTTCTGGCCGGACAACTTGATCTTCCACGACATCAACGAAGACAACGAAAGAGAACACATCGTCATTCAATTCGACGTCCTCATCAATCGCTTGCGAGAAATGGCGTTCCTTAATAAGGGACTGTGCATGGTTCTTACCGATATGCGTGAGATGGAAGACGGCAAACCAAAGTCTTTGACCTTCCACTACGAAGGCGGTATCGCCAGCTTCGTTGAATACATCAACGATACTCGTACCCCCTTGCACAAGCCTCCGCTGTATTTCGAACTCGAAAAAGACGATGTCGTTGTAGAGTGCGCTTTGCAATGGACGGACATGTATTCCGAGTCGATTTTCACCTTCGTCAACAACATCAGCACAAGCGATGGCGGTACTCACCTTACCGGCTTCCGTAACGCCCTGACCCGCGTAATCAACGATTATGCACGTCAGCAAAACCTGATCAAAGAATCAGAAGCCAACTTCACTGGTGAAGACGCACGTGAAGGGCTGACTGCGATCGTCAGCGTCAAGGTTTCAGAACCGCAATTCGAAGGGCAGACGAAAGAACGCCTCGGCAACCGCGAAGTTCAAGGGATTGTGCAAGCAGTCACGACCGAAAAGTTGAAAGACTGGCTTGAATTGAATCCGAAAGAGTCAAAAAACATCATTCAAAAAGCGGTGCTTGCAAGACAAGCTCGTGAGCAAGCACAGAAAGCCAGACAGCTTGTGCGCCGTCAATCAGCGCTGGAAAATTCTTCTTTGCCCGGCAAACTCGCCGACTGCTCAGACAGAGATCCGGGTCGTTGCGAAATCTACCTTGTAGAAGGTGACTCCGCAGGCGGCTCCGCTAAGATGGGCCGCAACCGCGACTATCAAGCAATCTTGCCATTGCGCGGAAAGATCTTGAACGTTGAGAGAGTTCAACCAACTCGCATATACGAAAACGCTGAAGTGCAAGCGATGATTCAGGCGCTTGGGCTCGTGGTCAAAGAAGATGATGAAGAAACGGGCGGCAAGAGCACCGGCTTGCTGAGACCGAATGCAGTCAATCTCGACCTGGCGAAAATTCGCTATCACAAAGTCGTTATCATGACTGACGCAGACGTCGACGGCAGCCACATCCGCACACTTCTTCTCACCTTCTTCTTCCGCTACGCAAGACCGCTGGTGGAAAGAGGTTATGTCTATATCGCAATGCCTCCACTGTATAAGGTGGAAAAAGGTAAGCGCACGGAGTACTGCTACAACGAACACAAGCTGGAAGCGATTCTTGCTGAGATGGGCGACAAAGCAGTCGTGCAGCGATTCAAAGGTCTTGGCGAAATGATGCCTGAGCAACTCTGGGATACAACAATGAATCCCGAAACTCGCACATTAAAACAAGTCACAGTTGAAGACGCGACGGAGGCCGAACACATATTCGACCTTCTCATGGGCGAATCAGTGGGACCAAGACGCGAGTTCATCGAAAGCAACTCGTATCTCGCCAGCCTCGACGTATAAGAAGACTAATGGTCAATGTCGCCAACATAGTCACCGTTTCCCGGGTCGGCTTGGCGTTGATTGCCATCTACATGCTTACTCTGCCCGGTGAAGCAATTCGCTGGGCAGCGTTTTGGCTGACGGCATTCGTCATCTATGCGGATGCGCTCGACGGATATTTGGCGCGCAAACTCAACCAATCATCCAAATTTGGCGGCATCCTCGATATCGCCGGCGACCGCGTCGTAGAAATGTCTTACTGGATCGCATACGCAGCCTTTCAATGGGTTCCTCTATGGGTGCCGCTGCTTTTCACTGTAAGAGGAACCTTCGTCGACGCCATTCGTTCACACGCGAGCGAACAAGGCTTTACAGCTTTTGGCGCCAAAACAATGATGCAGAGCGGTCTCGGCAAGTTTCTCGTCGCCTCCAATTTCAGCCGTTTTACCTATGCAGTTTGCAAGGCTCTAGCCTTCTGTTTTTTGATCGCGGCGCGCACGGAAATGTTTTCCAAAACGCCACTTCCCATGGTGGCAGATGTTTTAGTCTATGTCACTTGTGCATTTTGTGTTTTGCGCGGGTTGCCGGTCCTTCTAGAATCGTCGTTTCTTTTCAAAACAGACGCACCGCCGGCAGCGATGGACAAGGACACTGTTTCTAAATAGCTGCAATGCCCAGGCGAAGGCATCACGACGAAGTTGCGCTGAAAACGGAGACAGCGGCATCGATGACTTTGTCTGGGTTTAGCAAGACGAGACAATCATGCTTTGTCAGTTCTTTCTTTCCAGCGCAGGCTGCGCAGGCAATTGATTTATCGAAAACCGCTTGATGCTTGGCTCCGTATGGTCTCCAACGATTGGGGTCAGTCGGACCAAAGATAGCTATCGTTGGCGTACCTACAGATGCGCTCAGGTGTGCCGGCCCAGAATCAACACAGACTGCCAACTGCATTCTCGAATAGAGAGCCATGCTTTCCCTCAAAGAAAGACGCCCGGCGCAATTGACACCGCTAACGCCAGACGTTGCAATAAGCTTCCCATTTAACTGCACATCACGTTCTGCTCCTGAGAAGAAAAACGTCGCCGAAAACTTTTCATTGAGAGCTTTTAAAATCTTCAACCAATTCTCGACAGGATACATTTTGTCCGGGTGCGCAGCAGCAGCATGGATCAAGATTTTCATGCCGCTGTCTTTCAGCTCAGGAACGAGTTGTTCGACCCTTTGCGATTCGTCCTGAGAAATCCAAGCTTCGAGTTCGCGATTCGAAACTTGAGCACCGGCAGCTTCAAGAATATCAAAAAGAGATTCGACTTCGTGTACATCTTTGCGCCACTTCACCGGATGGGTGAGAAGAAACCTTCTACCTTCGGTCGCATAACCGATACGCAAGGGTGCGCCGGTAAACCAAGACAGGAAAGCGGAAGACAAAGATCGTTTTAGAACAAAAACGCAATCGTACTTTTTCTTTCTAAGCATGAAAGCGTAATGCCAAAAGTTTTTTGCTTTGCCTTTGCCACTGTCATATTTGTGAAACCGCGTGGTATCAAATTCGATGAGCTCGTTTACGTAGGGGCAATTCTCCAAAACACTTCCGCTCTGAGGTCCGACAAGCACATCGATGACTGCATTCGGACCAGCTTGCCTCAGATTTCGAAGAAAGGGAACCGTCAAAATCGTGTCGCCAATGAAGCGATAACGGATGACGAGAATTCGCTTGGCGTTTTTCAGAAGATTTGAACTTGGAGCAGACATATAGTTGAAACTCGTCACTTTTGCTTTTGCTTCAATTCACTCTCAAACTTTCCCTTCATCATGTCCGAAATATGCAAAGGCAGTGGACCCAGCCACTCAACACCAATTTCGACGGCAATAAGATGCTGATTCAAACGGTCATGAGGGGCGATTTTGACCATGTCTTTTTCGGTTGTTACAACCGCTGATGCATTCGATTCACGCATCAGCTTCTCGAGCATTTTTAACTCATCAGGCGTGTACCAGTGGTGGTCGGAAAAACTCTTCAACTGCACAACCGTACAGCCGAGTTGATTGAGCGTAGCGGCAAAACCTTCTGGCCGCGCGACTCCACAGAAAGCTACAACACGCTGTCCTTTCAATTGTTCCAGAGGCGCGGCACCACTATTAGTGCGCAGCCCTTTCGGCACAAATCGAGCTTCAGCGATTTCTGCACGGTCTGCATGTTTGCGAATCGTAGCGCGCAGCTTTTCCAGACGTTCTTGATCAGGCTGTGCCGGGACCTTGGTTATGATTACAACGCGTGCTCGATTGAGCGCGGACAGAGGCTCACGCAATCTGCCCGCAGGCAAGAGCATGTCATTTTCCGGGTCATCGTTGTAATCGACAAGAACGATATCGAGATCTCGCTCCAGACGAATGTGCTGGAACCCGTCATCCAAAACAATCACATCTGCATTGTATTGTTCGATCGCAAGTGCAGCCGTCTGCGCCCGACTGCTGCCGACGATAACAACAGCCTCCGGCACCGACATAGCAATCAGCAGTGGTTCGTCACCGGCTTCCTCGCAAAGGGCGAAATCGCCTTTTCCATTTGAAACGACAGTCACCTTTTGCTTCGACTTTCTTGCGTAACCACGACTCAACACGGCAACTTTGTAGCCTGCAGCTATCAATCTGCGCGTGATGTCGATTGCCATCGGGGTCTTTCCAGTGCCACCGCATGTGATATTGCCGACGCTCACTACCGGAATCGGCAACTTAATTCGCTTCATGTAACCTTTCGAATATGCAGCCAGGCGAAAGTAAGAACCAATGCCGTAGCCAACCGAAAGCGGGCTGATTAGACCGTAGAGAATTTTCTCTTGCGAAGATTGCGGATTGCCCCAGCTCATGCAGTTACATTCCTTCTTTGTGGTTCTGGTGTAACTGACGTTGTTCCGAGAGTTTCCTCCAAAATCACAAGCGCCTTACTGACTGCGCCTTGACTGTCCAAAAGCAGCTTGTTGCCGCGCACTCCGATCTCAAGTCTGAGGCTTTCATCACTAAGCAATCGCTGCAATTCCTGCGCCATCTCGTTGGCATTCTTCACAATGAAGAGCGCATCGCGATCTTGCAGCAATCGAGCGAAATCACGTGTTTTCTCCAAACGAGGTCCGGCGATAACCGGCACATTGTATGTATAAGGTTCTAAAACGTTATGCCCGCCGATTGGCGCGATAGTGCCACCTACGAATGCCACAGTGGCAACACCGTAAAAAGAAGCGAGATGACCAATGCTGTCGATGAGATAAACATCGAAGTCGTTTTTAAAGCGCTCAGATTTAGAGTGGCGAAGCACTGTAAAGCCCGATGCTTTGATAAGTTCGGCAGCGCGATCAAAACGCTGAGGATGACGGGGCGCGATGATCAACCGAATCGTCTTATCCGGCATCAGCTTCAGTGCTTGCGTGTAGGCACTCAATACTGCGGCTTCTTCACCTTCGTGCGTAGAGCCTGCAATAAAGACAAGATCGTCCGCGCCCAAATCAAGGCTGCTGCGCAACCTATCTATCTCTTCCTTGGGCTTTGGCTGCAAGCCATCGCACTTGAGATTTCCCATGACGTCTATAGGCACAGCGCCATCGCTGAGCATCTTGTAGCGCTCAGCTTCATTTTCCGTCTGCGCACCAATGCGCTCGATCATTTTCACGTAGCGCTGAAAGAACGGTTTTATCCGGCAGTAAGACTTGAATGAGCGAGGTGAAATTCTTCCGTTGACTATAACGACAGGGACACCGCGCTTCTTGCATTGACTAATCAAGCCTGGCCACATCTCGGTTTCCACGACTACGAACAGGGCCGGGTTAATCGCATCCAGCCAAGACTTCACGCAAAAATAAGCATCGTAAGGAAAGTAGATCACCTGAGCGAAGTCGCCGACACGCTCCATTGCAAGTTTTTGCCCTGTACCCGTTGTTGTGGAGACGACAATTGGGCGGGTTGGATGTTTTTCGTGAAAAGCCTTTATCAGGGGATATGCAGCGTTGAATTCGCCTACCGAAACGGAATGAAACCATACAGGCTTGACACTCACAGATTTGAGGCGCTCACGCACTGCAGAAGGAATGAATCCAAGCTTCTGAGCGACGCCGAACCGGGCTTTGCTGCTAAAAATCAGCACCGGCCAGACGAACAGGAGCAATAGAGTGATTCCGATGTAATAAATGACTGTCACGAACTCAGTGTAACCGCGAGCCTGCGTGCCTGCCAGAGAATCAGGTTAATGGTGAAATTTTTGGCAGAAAACGCTTTACACCATCCTCTATAACCGCAACAGGGTTAGACTTTTGCTCATGAGGCGGAAAAGGTAATAACGTGACATTTGTTCTGGCGATTGTTTCAGCGTTTTTTGCGGCTATATTGACATTTTTCACGGGCTTTGGGCTCGGAACGGTGCTCCTGGCTGTTTTTGTGCTGATTTTTCCAATAAGTGTCGCCATAGCTGCGACAGCCGTAGTCCACCTGTCCAACAACGTTTTCAAGCTATTTCTGGTTGGTCGTCATGCTCGCAAGGATATACTGCTGCGCTTCGGGATTGCCGCGCTGTGCGCCGCTCTGGCCGGAGCCTTCTTACTCAACATGATTGACAGCCAGCAGTTGATATTTAACTACGAAATTGGAGGAAGAACTCTCAAAACCACGCCAGTGCGGATTGTTATCGGCATCTTAATGGCTCTCTTTGCGCTCATGGACTTATTTGGGATTTCAGAAAAGTGGGTAATCGAACCCGAATGGATGCCGGTCGGCGGGCTGCTGAGCGGCTTCTTCGGTGGTTTGTCTGGTAATCAGGGTGCGTTCAGAACGATGTTCCTCTTAAAAGCGGGGCTGACGAAAGAGGAGCTAATTGGCACTGGTGCTGCTATTGGTTGTTTGGTCGATATAGGTCGACTGACGGTTTATTGGAAGCAGATTAGTGGACCCGAACTTTCCGGACATCTCGCTCTTCTTTCTGCAGCCACTCTTTCAGCGATTGCAGGCACCTTAATCGGCAACAAACTCTTGAAGAAGATGTCGCTCAAAAAAATTGAAATCGCCGCTTCTGTCTTGCTTCTTGCAATTGCGGCCGGTTTGTCTACTGGATTATTCTAGAAAGCGGCTTGTCGCGACTTTAGTCGAAAGCTTCTCTTACCGCGTACACGGAAATTTCTCCAGAGAATGCGCCAGCGCATTAAACGAATGGATTTATTCATGCAGCTATCTCTAAATAATCGGACGGTTGTGTCTGAGAATCTGTCCCATCCAAAATGACATAAACAGAGCCAGACAGCCGACTACCAGACTAATCCAAACGGGCACGGCAGTGCCGTTGAAGGCAACTGGCACACCTGAAAACGCGCGCCATAATTGCGCCACGCCAATAATGCCGAATATGACCGTCGCCACGAGCAAACCTACTCGCTCGGTCTTCTTATCTTTGAAAAGGTCTTTCATAAAAATCACCTCTAATCATCTACTGGATGACGTTTTGAGGCTGGTATCGGTTCCAATACCAAAGAGAGCTATAGCAAGTCCAAAGCGCCCACATCGACTGCCATTTGAAGATCCGGTGGCATACGCTTTGCGCGCAGGAAACCGCCGATCAACTTTCGCCCTTCTTCTCCAGCAAGATTTTTTATGATCAAGTGGAAGCGGAATTTATTTCTCAATCGCTCGATAATGCAAGGCGCAGGCCCAAGAATTTTTACATCGCTAAGACCGATGGTTTCCTCAAGCTGATGCCCGATTTCTTCAGCCAAGCGCTCGCAAGCACTTTCGGTCGCGACTGGATCAACACCGGCAATTACGACGCGAATTATTTGACTAAACGGCGGATACTGAAATAGTTCGCGAGACTCCAATTCACTTCCGGCAAATGACTTGTAATTGTGTGTCTGTGCCCATGCAATTACCGGCATGTCACAGTTGTAGCTCTGGAAAATGACAGAGCCAGGGTGCTTGCCGCGCCCGGCTCGCCCAGAAACCTGCGTGAGAAGTTGGAAACCGCGCTCCATAGATCTGTAGTCGGGCATATTGAATGCCGCGTCCGCAGCCAGAACACCAACAAGAGTTACCCTTTCGATGTCCAGACCTTTTGCCACCATTTGCGTTCCGATAAGTACATCTGCTTCTCCGGAAGCAAACTTAGAAAGCAGCCTCTCATGTGCACCTTTGGTTTGCGCTACGTCGCTGTCCAGGCGTATGACTTTCGCGTCCGGGAATCGTTCTAGCACTTCTTCTTCAACGCGCTGCGTTCCTAATCCATATTGCTTGATGAATGGCCCCTTGCATGAAGGGCAGAGTTTTAGTCCATTTAGTGTATAGGCGCAGTGGTGGCAAGCCATGTATCCTTCGGACTGATTGAGCTTTTGGTGGTAGACCATGGAAACACTGCAATTCTTGCAGCGAACAACGAATCCGCATCCGCGGCAAAATACATGGTTGGCATAACCGCGCCGGTTAATTAGAAGGATGATCTGCTCGTTTGCGTTGAGGCGCTCTTGCACTGCTCCCGCCAGAACGTTGGAAAAAATTGTGCGATTTCCTTCGGAAAATTCCTGACGCATGTCGACAATGTTCACCGCGGGCAGTGCTTGCTTAAAAACACGCTCGGGAAGTTCTAGAATTTTTCCTTCGGCAATGGCACGTTTATAAGTACCGACATCTGGTGTTGCACTGCCCAAAAGCAGCAAAGCACCTTCTCTTTCGGCTCTCTCTTCGGCAATTTCTCTGGCGTGATAACGAGGAGCCGGACTCGATTGCTTGTAACTGCCGTCGTGTTCTTCGTCTAGGATAATCAAACCGAGATCGGGCATATGGACCAAAATCGCCGACCGGGCACCGAGTAAAACTTTCACATCGCCGGACTTTATCCGTCGCCACGTGTCATAGCGCTCACCAGGGCTCAGAGCGCTGTGCCAAACTGCAACACTACCGCCAAAGCGAGTTTTCAAAAGTCGAGAAAGTTGAGGAGTCAAACTTATTTCAGGCACCAAAAGCAGTGCCGTCCGACCGTGCTCCAAACATTCTTCCATCAGCCGGATATAAATTTCAGTTTTGCCTGAACCTGTAACTCCATGCAGGAGCCACGGCTGAGAATTGACGCTTTTCAGGCTTGCACCCGGTTTTGCCGGGTCGCGCTCAACGAGACGAATATTGCCATCGAAGCAGTCTTCCAACGATTGCTTCAGTGTCGCGAAAACTTTTTCTTGCTGGTCCGTGAGAGTAATTGCGCCACGAGCTTTAGTTTCAACTGTCTCTACTGACGCCATGGGATCGCGCACCAATTCTTCCTCAACGAAGAATACAATGCCATCCTCTTCTAATTTTCTCACAGTGCCATGGGTTGTCTTTGCTTCTTCCAGCAATTGCTTGAGTGGCATCTGACCACCAGCACGATTAAGTACTGCCACAACTTCCTTCTGGCGAGTAGTCTTCGGCTCGCTCATCCCAACTGCAACACAACGCTGAGTTTTCGGTTGTGTGCCGGCTTCAGTTTCGGTGGAAATCGTGACGACGTTTTCTTGTCGCAGCAAAGTCAGAGCTCTAAAAAACTGCCCTTGCGTCTGCTTTATCTTTTTTTGAAAACGCTGTTTGGCAGCGCTCACAGCAAGAACTCCGCTCTTCGATTCTTTTAAAACTTCAACAATTGCCCGCGCCGCTTTATCCTTGTAATAAGGCTGCATCTCAAACGGAACGATGGTGAACGCGACTTCGTTAAGTGAAATAACACGCTTGGTTTTTGGTGCGGCAATGGACGGTATTGCGGCTTGAATCACATCAGATATATTGCACAGATAGAAATCAGCTATCCAATGGAGCAGTCCGACATAATTAGAGTCAAAAGCAGGCTCTGGGACAAGGATGTCGGAAATTTCCTTGAAATTGACCTTCCCGTCGCCATAACTCTCCGGAGTATATGTGAGAGATACAACATAGCCCGCCACAAGCCCCTGTGCGCCGAACGGCACCAGGACTTGAGCTCCGACAAATGCGTCATCTTTAAAATGCTCCGGCACTTTATAGGTAAAGAGCCGGTCTTTTAGGTCGCGGATTTGAACGTCTAGAGCAACGCTCGCATAAAGCGGCGCTGTGTCTAAGCCTGTCAAAGAATCCAAACTTGCAGGCCTGTTGCCGCTCAATCTAAATCGCCGCCCATGAAACAACCTTTTCTCAAATGAGTATAGAGGTGATGTCACTTCCGCGCCCTCCGTCCGTATGAGTCTTGCTTTTCTTTAAAACGTCGCCAGAGGAGAAAAAGTTCAAAACAGAAGGTTGAAAAGCGATAAAAGTTTCGGCGCATCTGCAAAAAAACAGCCAGCAGAACCAAAAAACCCTTGCGTGGCAAGGGTTTTCAGATGCTTTTATCTCAGGCGACTGCTTTAGGCACCGATGACGTACTTTTTCCAGGCGTAATCGCCGGACACGGAATGTTTAGATATTTCGAAGTGCACGTGGCTTTGAGGACGTCGAGGCGCACAAAGCAAGGGCATTCCAGCTTCCTTCGGAGTGCGATCTCCCTTCTTGACGTTGCACTTTAAACAAGCAGCCACTACGTTTTCCCAATTGTCGGTTCCGCCCTTCGATCGAGGGATGATGTGATCAATCGTCAAATCATGCCGCTTTTCGCTGCAATACTGGCACGTATAAGAATCCCGGTGCAAAACGTTGCGCCGGGACAGACTGATCTCTTTATACGGAATCTTGACGTAACTTCGTAGTCGAATCACAGTCGGTAACGGGAACTCTGCGTAAACAATTTTGCCGTTATCCTCTATCTGCTCAGCTTTCCCCTTAAGCAGAAGGACAACAGCACGTCTCCACGTACAGATGTTTAAAGGCTCATACGAAGCATTAAGTACTAAAACCTTAGACAAGACCGCTCCTCATGCTACTTAGCATTTGTTTACGTAGAAACATTATAACGATCAAATCCTGAAATTGTCCATAAATAGGTATTTCGAGGATTTCGTGATAGAATTGGTGACTTGTCTGTTCCGTGGGAACAGGGCAACTGGTCACGGCTTGCGAGTGTTTTGCAAGGACGATAACGTTCTGCAGCAGCAAGATTTGGTCCGGGGAAGTGTTGTGTTTGGCGCGCCATTCACTCAATGGGGGGTGCGCTTGAAACATAAACACTTTCGGTACCTACTGCGGTGCCATGGGTTAATTAGTGATCGAAGAAATAAAACAGATATACAAGCAGTCATACCCCCCGCTAGTACTCACATTGAAATAGGAGCATGAGTCAGCCTTGTCAGTAGCATCAATGAGACAACTGTTGGAAGCCGGGGTCCACTTCGGACACCAAACCCGCCGCTGGAATCCCAAAATGCGCCAGTACATCTACGGCGAACGTAACGGGATTTATATTATCGACCTAGAGCAGACCACTCGTGCGCTCGACAAAGCTTGCGACTTCTTGCGCAAGATCGCTTCCGAAAAGAAAAACATCGTCTTCGTCGGCACCAAAAAACAAGCCGCCGACATCATCGAAGAAGAAGCGAAGCGTTGCGGAGCACACTTTGTAAACCGCCGTTGGTTGGGCGGTATGCTCACCAATTTTGAAACTATTCGTCTGCGCATCAACCGCTTGAAAGAGCTTGAAGAAATGCGCGACACCGGCGACTTCTACCGCCGTCCCAAGAAAGAATTGGCAGTTTTGAACCGCGAATTGTTCAAGCTCGAAAAGTCTTTGGGCGGTATCAAAAATATGCGTGGTCGCCCGGATGTACTTTTCGTCATCGACCAAAAGCGTGAAGACATCGCCGTTGCCGAAGCCAAGAAAATCGGCATCACCGTAGTCGGTATCATCGACACCAACTGCGATCCAGATGGCATCGATTATGTAATTCCCGGCAACGATGATTCGATCCGCTCTATCAAGCTGATTATGAGCAAAGTTGCGGATTCCATCTTGGAAGGCAAACAAGGTCAAGCACACACCTTTGAAGAAGAGAAAGCTCTTGTTCAACAGGAAGAAGAGAAAGTTCATGCAGTTGTTGGCGCAAGCACTGCTGCTGTAGCTGAAGACCTTGAAGAAGCCCTCACTGAAGATGAAGAAGCTTAATCAGCTTTTGCATTCGTTCTAACTACTCTCAGGCAAGCTGCAAAAACCAGCGGCATGCCACAAGTGAATATTGCGAGGAGAAATATGGTCATGGTAGAGATTTCGGCTCAACTGGTTAAAGAGCTAAGAGACAAATCAGGCGCAGCAATGATGGACTGCAAGAAAGCTCTTGTAGAAGCCAGTGGCGATTCCGAAAAGGCATTCGAAATTCTGCGTCAAAAGGGCGTTGCTTCCGCAAGCAAGAAAGCATCGCGTTCTGCCTCCGAAGGTCTGGTAGTCGGTCACATCGCCAATGATGGCAAGTCCGGCGCCCTTATCGAAGTAAACTGCGAAACCGACTTCGTTGCCCGCAACGAAGAGTTCATCCAGTTGACCAAGGACCTCGCCGAAACCGCATTGACTACGAAGTCCGCCTCCGTTGAAGCCCTCAACAAGCAATCAATCAAAGGCACGACCGTAGCCGAGCATGTGACCGCCGCTATCGCGAAAATCGGCGAAAACATCATCCTGCGCCGCGCTGCCCTTGAAGATTTGAATGGCAAAGAAGGCGTTATCGGAATCTATGTCCACGCCCTGGGCGGAAAAATGGGTGCAATCGTCACCATCGAAGCAGACAAGAAGATTGATGCCGAAAAAGCAGCAGCTCTTGGCAGAGATATTGCGATGCATATCGTTTCGGCTAAGCCGCAATTCGTCAGCAAGAACGACATCCCGGCAGAAACAATTGAAAATGAGCGCCGTATCGAAGCTGGAAAGCAAGATTTGGCAGACAAAAAGCCGGAAATGCGCGAAAAAATCGTACAAGGTCGCATCGACAAGATTTTTGCCGAGCGCTGCTTGAACGAACAACAATTCGTCAAAGATCCAACCCAAACAGTCAGCAAGTACCTGGCTGCCAGCGGCACCGATTTGGGCGCCAAGCTGGAAGTGAAGAGCTTCTCGCTCTTTATCTTGGGCGAAACACAAGCCGACCAAAACGGAGCCGGCGAAGAGTAATCGCGTAAATAAATCTGAGAGTTAATGAAAGCCGCCCCTTACAAGGCGGCTTTTGTATTACTGATGGGCCTTCGTTCGGAGCACGTCTGTATGTTCTCCGGATGGCGCAAAATTCACTTGAAAACGGTCATTACACCGCTTGCAGCAGGGTTTTAGCTGGATGACATCCGATTGCAAACCTAATGAGACTGCATGAGTGGAAGGCCCGATGCGGGTTGCGGTAATATTACCTGTTAAATTCGACCGAATATACATTGCAAATCGAGGTTGCCAAGCCAGCATGTCAGGCACACCAAGCACTAAGGAATCCCCGCTCGTGAATACACAAGCAGCAAAACCAGGCAGAGACCCAGTTTATAAGCGCATACTGCTCAAGTTGAGCGGTGAGGCACTGATGGGCAACGAAAAATTCGGCATTGCCCCCGACGTCATTGGACCTATCGCTGACGAAATCATCGCTGCACAGCAACTCGGAATTCAGATTGCAATCGTCGTAGGCGGCGGCAATATCTTCCGCGGCGTCACAGGCAGCGCCTGGGGAATGGACAAAGCGGCAGCCGATTATGTAGGCATGCTCGCCACCGTAATGAATTGCCTTATTCTGCAAGAAGTTTTGAAATCAAAGGGCGCTCAAGTGCGTGTTATGACCGCAATTGCCATGCCCTCGATCGCTGAGCCTTTCATTAGATTGCGCGCAATTCGCCATCTGGAAAAGGGACGCATCGTTATATTCGGCGGCGGAACAGGCAACCCGCACGTTACAACAGACACAGCAGCTGCCTTGCGCGCTGCAGAAATCAAAGCAGATTCTGTCTTAATGGCGAAGAACGGTGTGGACGGCGTCTACGACGACGATCCCAGAAAGAACCCTCACGCCAAGAAAATCGAGCGCATCAGCTTTGAAGACTTGATCAGGCAAGGACTGAAAGTTATGGATCCTGCCGCTGTATCTATTTGCAAGGAAAACAATATCCCCTTTGTAGTGTTCGATTTTGCTAAATCAGGCAGCATCGAGCGCATCGTCTTAGGCGAAAAGGTGGGAACACTAATCGGCACTCGAGTTGGAGGAGCAAAATGAGTACTGCTACTGAAGTACTGGCTACGGCTGAAGATCGGATGAAAAAGGCGATCGCGAACCTGCAAAAGGAATTCACGACGATCCGGACAGGTCGGGCAAATCCGGCAATCCTCGACCGCGTGGAAGTGGAATATTACGGCAGCCCGACTCCCTTAAAGAGTTTGGCAAACATATCTGTGCCGGACGGAAGATCTCTTTTGATTCAACCGTTCGATAAGAATGTGGTCAAAGACATCGAGCAAGCCATTCACAAGTCTGGTCTTGGTCTTACGCCAAACTCGGATGGAACGGTTGTTCGCATCACCATTCCTGTGCTTACTGAAGAACGCCGCAAAGATTTGACCAAGCAAGTCAAAAAGTTCGGCGAAGAAGCCAGAGTTTCTGTGCGCAACATTCGTCGTGACGGCGCCGATGACTTGAAGAAGCTCAAAGGCACAGGACTTTCTGAAGACGATATGAAACGCCAGGAAGAAAGTCTGCAAAAGTTGACTGACAAGTACGTCAAAGAAATAGACAAGCAAGTACATGACAAAGAACAAGAAGTCATGGAAGTTTAGGTCTGGAGGATAACTCTTAATGTGTGGAATAGTCGGCTATCTCGGCCCTTCAAAAGCTGCTCCTGTATTGCTTTCTGAGCTTCGCTGCTTAGAATATCGCGGCTATGATTCTGCCGGTGTCGCGATCATTCAAGATGGCGAATTGAGCGTTCTCAAAGCTGCCGGTAAACTGAACAATTTGGAAAAATTGATCACGGACAACAAACCGACGGCAACAGTCGGAATTGGTCATACGCGCTGGGCAACGCACGGCGTGCCGAATGATCAAAACGCTCACCCTCACCTGGATGCGTCAAAAACAATTGCAGTCGTTCACAACGGCATCATCGAGAATTACGAAGAGCTGAAGGAAGAACTGATCAAGGCAGGTTGCGCATTCGAGTCTGATACTGATACCGAAGTTATCGCGCACCTGATTTCTAAAGAGTATGAAAAAGAAAAAGACATGCTCAAAGCGATCTTTAGAACAGTAGAAAGACTGCGCGGCGCCTATGCATTGGGTGTAGTCAGCCAAAAGCATCCCGACAAAATCTACGCGATCAATCAGCACTATTCTTTGTCGGTTGGCCTGGGCAATAACGAAAGTTTCCTCGCTTCAGACAGCATGGCTGTTCGCCAGTACACGAATAAAGTCGTTAGATTGGAACAAAGCGAAATCGCCGAAATCACAGTTGAAGGCGTGCGCCTTTTTGCTTTTGACGGCAAAGAAGTAAAACGTCGCCCGATGTCGCTCGACTCCAATCCTTATGTCATCGACAAAGGCGGCTACAAGCACTTCTTGCTCAAGGAAATTCACGAACAACCGCTGGTCTTGCGTCAAACGCTGGCTAAATACTTGGTTCATCCGACCAAGCCAGTCAGTTTTATTCCGCACATCACGCCCAACGGCAACGCTCCCACAAACAACGAAGAAGAGAATGCCCTCTCCAAGAGTTATGGCGTTCACCTCAGCGACATGGAAGTGAAAGGCATCGACCGCATTCAAGTTGTTGCTTGCGGAACCGCATATCATGCCAGTCTCGTCGGCAAACAGATCATCGAGCAATTGTGCAATATTCCAGTTGCAGTTGACATTGCATCAGAGACACGCGGCAGACGTTTGATGGTGAACGAAAGCACTTTGACGATCGCGGTCAGCCAGTCAGGCGAAACAGCCGATACGCTCTCAGCGCTAGAAGAAGCGAAGAAGCTTGGCTCCTTCACTTTGGGCATCACGAACCGCCCGGATTCTCACCTGGCACAAATTACTTCCAATTTGATTGTCACCGAATGCGGTATCGAAGTCTCAGTTGCTGCCACAAAAACTTACCTGGCGCAATTGACTTCCTTTTATCTGCTCGGCATTTTTCTTGCTGAGAAGCGTGGAGCGATAACAGCTGAACAAGCCAAAAAGCTGAAGACCGACCTGAACGCGATTCCGACTTTGCTCGAACAAATTCTGGCAAGAGAAAACGAAATTCGTCTGGCATCACTGAAGTATGCAGATGCCCACGATGTCGTTTTCATCGGACGCGGACTAAATTACCCGACCGCCCTGGAAGGCGCTCTGAAGCTGAAAGAACTCAGTTACATTCACGCCTCCGGGTACGCAGCCGGCGAATTGAAGCATGGTCCGATCGCTGTTCTTGACTCGAAAGTTCCGGTTGTTACTGTAATCGTGCCTGGAAGTGTTTATGAAAAGACCCTATCCAACGCACAAGAAGCCAGAGCTCGCAACGCTCAGATGATTGCAGTTGCCTGCGAAGGCGATGAGCAAGCGGCAAGAACATTCGACACGGTGCTCAGCATTCCACAAGTGGATGAATTCTTCAGCCCATTGCTCACTGTTGTTCCGATGCAGTTGATGTCCTATTTCATTGCCGACTATCTCGGCAAAGATGTCGACCAACCGCGCAACCTGGCAAAATCAGTGACGGTCGAATAACTGTCCAAGAACAATCGAAAAACACAAACGAGCGAATAATTCGCGAAAGCTAAGTCTGGGAATATAAAGGGAGTTCCGGTCTCAGACAGGATGTTTTTCCAATGGCGGAAAAGTCGGCTGAAGCAAATGCGTTCAAACTGGCGAGGGCCAAAAGTAAGGCCACCAGCCGGACAATCAAACTCATTCTCTTTGTACAGGGCGGCTTTGCTTTGGTAATGGCGACCATTATGACCGCCATTCTCGTCTTTTTATTTCACCTCAATGCTCCGCTTGCCTTCCTGGGTTCTCTGGTGGGAATTTTTGCCATAACTCTCACCCGGACTTCGGTCAAAACAATATGGCAGTCGAACTTTGCCTTCTGCTGCCAGGAAGAAGGTCTATGGAATAAAGCCGAAGAATTGGCCACCGTCGGCATAGGAGATGAAATTGAACAGATTCTAGCCGGCAGGCAGCCGCAAACAGAGGGTCACGAGCTGCCCATGAAAGTCAGTCAGTTACAGGTCATGGCGATCAGAAAGGGCGACTTGAAGACAGCCGTCAAATTCTCAGAGTATTTGTACCGAAATTCCGCCGACGATCGCCATAATCGCGCATACCAATCGAATAGCCTGGCTTGCAATTACATAGAACTCGGCAATTACACGCGTGGCTTCGAGCTTCTGGGCGCCAATCTGGACAATTTAGATGCCGCAGGCAGAACAGGCACCCCTGCCTATATCTCGACTTTGCTCGGCGCCATCCAAGGTTCTATCGATTTAGAACGGATTGAAGATGCAGAAAAGTATTTGGAGCGCCTACACAAGGCAATCGAAACCAGTCGCAACGATGTTTCAACAAACAAGACAGACATCTGGATAAAACAGACGCTTGAGACAAAGAGCATAGACGACGCATTCGCCAGTTATTTTTCAGCGCGTATAAAACTGCTGAAAAATGACCCGGAGGCAGAGCTGGAGTTGAAGCAAGCTTTCGAAATCGTGAAAGATCCAGCCGTACAGCGCGTGTTGACGCTCTTATATCCGGAGATGCTGACTTTTCACTCGCAACTGATGGTCAAGAAAAAGGAGTATGACAAAGCTGAAAAACTAGCTCAGCAAGCGATCGAATACTATGAAAGCAAAACGCAGAATCGAGGCACCGACTATGTAAAAGCTCGCAGAGCTCTAGCATACGCACAGCTCAAGAAAGGCACCGACACGAAAAGAGAGCTGGAAGAATGCCTGGAGACTATGCGAAATTTGGTGTTTGAGCCACATCCGCACATCGCCCTGTCACTTTTCCAAGTCGGCGAAGCTTACTTGAAGGTCGATGAAACCAAAGCTCGAGAGTATCTTGAGCGTTCGCTCGACATGCGCAGGCGTTTGCTGCCGGAAGGCAGCCCGAGTATCCGAGAGACCGAGGATATGTTAGCTAAAGTACCGAATCGAATCGTTCTGGAGCCGGCACCCGAAAAGCAAACAGGACTTTAGTCTTCCGGAGAGGTCCCATACTTTTCGGGGCATTTTATAGAGCCCTTGACGGCTCTTTCTTCAGATCCTAATAATTGAAATATTAGATCTGGAAGAGTTAAGAGCTAATATGGTGAATACATAGCCTGAAAGGGGTATAACGCCCCTAACAGGCGAGACTAGGTTCTTCGAGGGTTCGACATGGCTTTCGACAAAAACATGGTAATGACGGATTCGCAGTACAAGATCGACTTTGCCGACGTGCAAATTCAGATGCTTGACTGTCCTCGTTGCGGGCACTCGAATCCGAGGCAACCCCGGACTGTCTGCGAACACTGCTCTCACTTCATCCCCCATGATGAAGCAAGACAGGACTGGGCGCCGACCAAGAAATCTGCCGCTGAGTTGTATGGCATCGAGACTGAAGAAGTTTCCAGAAAAAACGAATTGCGCCTCAAAGCCGGTCGCAGAAACTTTGGCTGGATTGTTCAGGGTCGCCGATTAGGCTTGATTCTTTTAGCCGTTGCCGGAGCCATGACTGCATACGCGTTTGGTCTTAAGGCATTCTTGGGCGATGCCGGGTTCAAAGAATTTGATAATCGTTTGAACCAAAATGCCAAAATTGTCGAAAAGTACATGAAGAAAATCAAGTAGCGCTCGCGCCCACTCAACAGACTGCACTTTCGGCAAAAATATCGCTTTTACTATGGTCCAAAAATTGCGCAGTTCGCCAATCGCGATCTGACTCTCTGCACACCCATTTCAGAGACTTTGGTGTCTCTCAACTCGAGGTGTTCGAGCTGCTCAAGCTGTTCGAGGAAAGTCAGACCGGAATCTGTCAGTTTCGTCCCGCACAAGAAAAGCACTTTCAATTTCTTCAGTTGAGAAATCGCAGACAAGGCTTGGTCACCAAGGGTGGTGTCATTCAAATACAGCTCTTCAAGGCTTTCGATTTTTTCGAGGTGCCCTAGCGCTTTATCAGTTATCTTAGTTTGCGAGATATCGAGCTTCGCAAGAGTCTTACAGCCAGCCAGGTGTTCGATGCCTTGATCAGTAATTTGCGACGGCAAATGAAGCCGAGTCAGTTTTTTCATGGACGGCATATGAACCAGTCCAGCATCTGTGATTCGTGTTGATTTTAAGATCAAGTTCTCGATACCCTGGACAGTAGCAACTGCTCCCAGTTCGCTATCACCAAGTTCGGCACCGGTAAGCCACAAAGTGCTCAACGAGGAAAGCGGAGCCAGCCCAACCAACTCGGCGGCTCGCACCTTTAGAAAATCCAAGCGAAGCTCTTTCAAATCCTCAATAAAGTGAAGCCAGTTGAGAGTGCTTTCGGAAAAATAGCTGGTCGACAAATCAACCGACTGCAAGTGTTTTAGACCGTCTTTCACGGCATCGCTGATTGTTGTTGCATCCAGATTGCGCATAGCAATACCAAGCATGCGCCCTTCCGGGACAGTCAATTCGCGCTCGCCCTGGGCTTCGCCGACCCATAAACGCATATGGGGAAACGCGACTTCGGAAGTATAAAGACTTCCGAGTGACGCCCGGGGCGGAAACTTAATCATCAAAGCTTTAGTCACGAAAAAAGTGTAACACCGTTTGCATCCGATGAAGGCTCACGTTCTATCTTGTTAAGATGACTTGTTTATACGACCTATTGCCCACGCCGCAAACGCCCACCACCAAATGATTTGCAGGTTTGGCGCCGAGCTAGGTTTTCTCCAAGTTTAGGCTTGCAGATTAATGCCCATAGCGCTTTTGCCTGAGCGCTTCCAGCTCGTTTTTAATCTCCTCGCAATCAAAATATCGGTATGACACGTCAACGGCAGTGGACTTTTCAACAATGGCGGAAAATTCTTCACTAATGTCACTGCGTTTAGCCTTTACGACAGAAACGGAGATTGGCTCGGGCTCTTCGCCAGTAAGTAGGAAATAGAGAGTCGCCCCCATTGCATAAATATCGCATTGCGGTGTCGTTTCACCTTGAAACTGTTCGGGCGGAATGTATGAGTGCTTGCCTGCAACAGTATGTGTGGACATAGATTCCAGTTGTTGAGCAACGTTGAAGTCAATCAGTTTCAAAATATCTCCATGACCGAGCATCAAATTATCTGGAGTGAAGTCGCAATGCACGACTTGCGGATTTCGCCCGTGAAGAAATACGAGAATTGATGTCATTTGCAAAGCCAGGTTGAGCGCATCTAGCTCTTTGAGCGGACCTTCGCTTTCAACAAGTTCCTTCAATGTGCGCCCTTTGATTTGTTCTAAAACCAGATAAGCCCTCTCATCCTCGACAAAGAAATCTTGCAGTTTGACGATATTTGGATGGTGCAAATTTTTGAGCATCTGCGACTCTCGCTGGATGTTCTCCAGTACTCGCTTGCGCACCTTCACTCCCGCGTAGGAAGGCAACACAAACTCCTTGAGGACGACAGGCTTATCCAGTGACATTTCTTTCTGAATAGCCGCATAGACGACGGACTGCCCGCCCGAGCCAATTGCAGAGACAATCTCGTATCGACCATGATTGACCAGGGTGCCACTAGCCAGCGTATCCGTGCGTAATCGACTGCGATTCATCGACAGCGCGCCCAGCCATAAATCCGTATAACTCTCCACTCTGAGCGACAATTGCAATTCATCGCTTACCTTAGGATCGACTCTGTAGGTTGGCAAAAATCTTTGAAAGCCGAATTGTAAGCGCTTTCTGTCGTCACTTGAAGCAAGTCCATCCAGTGGCAAAATCACTTTTGCCCTGTCCGTAAGCCAGCCTCTGGCAAGAGCCGGCGTAAGAAGGATAAACGGAAATCGCTGTGCCAAAGACATACTTGCAGCAACAATGTTGAACTCTACTCGCGGCTCAATGTGTTTGCCAAACTTAGCCATCGTCAAATTGACATGAGAGAGGCTACTCCAGGGAATCAAGCAGCTTTGATAGTTCATCCATGAGCGCAACCAGTGAAAAGTTATTCCGTCTTCAGTAAGAGCAATATGGGTCGGAAACAGTAAAAGGCGCAGACGAAAGAAGAGAAAGGCGCCCAGCAAACTACACAGAAAACCCAGTCCAAGCAAAGGTCCGCCCAATAAGAATGAAAGAATGACCGCAGCAATAATGAAAAACTTCACGCCGGATTCAAGGGCCGTATCGGTTTTCCATCGCTTTCTCAAAACGCGCATGGGTTTATAGCGAATCCAATACTGATCATATTCATCCGAGGCGCGCTCGCCTTTGGAGAAGAAAAAACGATTGGCAAGGAAGTTCTTGGGGGCTTCTTCCATCAGTGATCCTGCCTTTCTGCATCCAGAGCCTTTGAGCCACTTTTTGCAACAGCCTGATCAACTTGCTTGATTTTTTCAATGGCGTCCAGCAATTCACCAGTAGATTTCAGGCGTTTCTTCTCGTCAACGTTTGTCAAAGCGGCGACCAGTTCATCTACAGGATTCGAAACGGAAGGTCTTTCCAATTGCGCGCGCGATGTCGAAAGAGGCTTGGGGTCTTTTCCAGTGAGAAGGAAATACAGGGTCGCACCAACCGCGTAGATGTCGCTCTGCACTGTCGGTTTGCCTTTGAATTGCTCTGGTGCCATGTAAGCCTGTTTTCCGATTAAGGTACCAGTTGCGGTGCCCACGATTTCGTTGGCTGCACCAAAATCGATGACTACCAGCTGTCCATCATCTTTAAGAACCAGATTGTCGGGACTTATATCACGATGCAAAACGGAAGGGGACTGACCGTGAATATAATCGAGAACATGCGCCAACTGTCGAATCAGCTCGATGGACATTTGCTCGCTTTGAGGTCCGCGTTTGGCGACGAGCTGTCGTAGCGTGTGACCGGGAATGAATTCCAGAGCCAAATAGTCTCGACCTCTCTCGACAAAATGGTCGTATATTTTGGCAATCTGCGGGTGGTCAAGTTTGAGCAAAAGTTTGGCTTCGCGCTTGAACAACTCTTCGGCCTTTTGACGCTGCGTGTCGCTGACCGTGGCAGGTAAAGAAGACTCTTTGATGACAACGAGATCTTTATTGGATTTTTCAGCAAGATAAACTGCCGATAGTCCGCCTGCGCCTAACTGCATGAGAATCGAAAAGCGCTCGTTGCCTATCTTTTCACCTCGCTCGAGTGGGACGAAATTGGTGTGGGAGAAATAGGACTCCAACTGTTCTTCCCACAAGCGAGTGTAAGTAAATTCCGCATTTCGCTTTTTGCTTGCTTGTGCATTTTTGCGCTTTGCGCTGCCGCTGGTTTCCCCGGCACAATAGTCTTCAATCCAGTTTTTCGCACCTTTGATATGGGTTGGTTGCGGAGCACGGTGGCAGGTTATGCACCAGGACTCGATAGCCTGGAAGAGTCGCTCCTGATTTCTTTTGGGTATTTTTGTCAAATCCAGGCAAACGTGGCCGCCTGATTTGAAGTACATAAATAGTTTGCGCTTGTCTTTGGATTCTTCGAGTTCGTACTCGTAGCTGCCCTTCCTGTCATGCATCAGCATGGCACCGATCATGATATTGCCGATGTCGTCCCAACTTCTCTTACGGCGAAAGAGTAAGTCCGGCGCGAGAAAAACTGGAAACGAAAGCCCGTCTTTGGAAATCACCAGCCGGTCGTGGCGGCAAATTTCAGCAAGGAGAAAGGTGAGAAACCCAAGCAGGAGCAAAGCGATGCAGCGAAAGAAAGTTTCTAAAACCAATTCCGGCGAGCCCAGAATATGCCTGGCTGCCGGTGCCAGTGGCAGCAAATAAGACGCACTGCCGAATACCGCCAGCATGCCGATGCTGAAGGTGGTCACAGAAATTGCCGGCACGAACCACTTAGGCACGGTTCGATAGCTGATTTCATAGTCGCTGCGGCGGACTTGGAACTGATCTTTCATCAAAAACGCCTTAATTAAGGACATTTCTTGTGGATTTCACGTACAGGATGGTGAAAACCGGGGGTTCAGGGGCGCCAATTTAACCTATATTCAAGTTACCCAATGCACGAAAAATTTTTGAGTTTTCCGGAATCGAAAGATTCTGCCCAACCACTTCGCGAGTGAAATATGTCCAGGGAATTCTATGACGGCCCGAGCCCAGGGTACCAAACGAACCAAGCCCAATGGGGCGATGTATTGCTGGGTCCAAACGGACGACCAATGAACGGACGAGACATCGACCCAGGCATTTATGCCGATATGGGCAATTTCTCGGGCGATCCCGGCATTTACGCCAGGTCCAATTTCAATGGCGACAATGGGATGGTCATTTATCCGTCCAGAGAGCGCCTCGGAGTCGATGAAGCCACCTACAGACGTATGCAATACGACGCATACGACTCGAATCGGGGCTACGATCCGCGCGACAATCCAAACTACGCATCGAATTGGGGCGGATATGACGACATAGTCAGAGCCAACTATAACTATGGTCCGAACATTCGCTTGCAACTTGGACCTGTGCAGCTCAATCTAGGCAATGGCGGACGTCACGGCTGGACGAACTACGACAATTTCAACAGCTACAATCGTGGCTACGACCGATATGGCGGCTATGACCGCTATGACAATTACGGCACTCCTACCTATAGAGATAGCTATGGCAGACCCTATCAGCCGGACAGTTACGGCTGGGGTAATGGCAGCCAATGGGGCCGTGACCGCTACAACGATCGCTATGGCGACCAATATGGACGCTATGACGGCTACAACGGTCAATGGAACGATAATTATCGCGGCCAACAAATGCAGCGCATGGCCCTGGCCTTGATTATGCAAATGATGCAGCGCCAGAGACAAGGTCAGTGGGGTCAGTACGACCGCTACGATCGCGGCAACTGGGGGCGTGACCCATATGGCAGAGACCAGTATGGTTGGGATCGATATGGGCGGGACCAGTACGGACGTGACCCTTACGGACATAATCAGTATGGACGTGATCAATATAGCGATCCGCGCTACCGCTACGAAGATAGAAGCTGGCAGCAAGGTCGTGACCAGTATGGGCGGCCGTATGACCTAGACCAATACGGCTGGGGTAATCAAAACGGCAGAGACCGCTATGGTCGCGACCAATACGGTCAATATGACCGTTACGGACGTTATGACCAGTACGACCGTTACGGACGCCAGGACCAATACGATCGCTATGGCAGATACGATCAATATGATCGCTATGGTCGCGGAAGAGGCGATCAATACTGGAACAATTTGGCAGGCACTATTCAAGGAATGCTAGGTCGCTCGGTTCGCGAATACGATCCGCGCGTGCCGGAGACTCGTGGCTGTGCAACGTTCGTGAGCGCAGCGTTGAGAAACACGTTCAACCTGAACATTCGAGACACCAGTTGCCAGGGATTGGAAAACAGCTTGCGCCGCAGTGGATTTCAGCAAGTCGATATGAGAGACCTGCGCCCAGGCGACATCATCATCGGTAATCGCTCCGGCAGTCAGCCCGGACATGCAGCGATTTATGCAGGAGATGGAATGGTTGCTCAGAACAGCTCAAGCAAGCGTCGCATCACTGTTGAAAGCGCCAATGTGTTCAACGGAAGAAGCTTCCAGAGAGTAGTTGCATACAGACCAAACGCTTAATTGGGCAATTGCTGCCCCAGCTCAAGCTGCCGACCACTTTTCGATGAACCAATCGATTAGTTTGGCGAGCACTGATTCGTCTGGCTCCGGCAAGAACTCAGATTTTTCAACTGGAAAGAACCAAGCGATGGAGTAGAGAAAAATCATCATGTCTCGGTTCGGGTCAGCAATGCGGAAGCTGCCGTCTTTAGCACCTTGAGAGAATAGTTCGAGAATAGTTTCTTGCATGATTTTCGACTCGTCTTCCAATCGTGTCGGACGAACCCGAATTACGGCGCGAGCGATTTCGGCGACGTGACTGTCGCTTGTGCGTGTTTCCGCCGAAGCGAGAAAACGCCCAATAATGTAGTTCTTGAGGCGCTCTGCTGGAGGTCCTGATGCTTCCAGAGACAATTTGGCGGCTTCCAAATGAACTTGTTCAAAAGCTTCGGCACAGGCAAGAACAACTTCATCTCTACTTTCAAAATAAAGATAGAGTGTACCAACAGCAAGACCGGCTTCGGAAGCGATGTCCCGCATCGTCGTCTTTTTGACGCCAAAGCGTTTGAACAACTTTCTTGCAGCCAAAATTATCTCTGCGCGTTTTTGATCCTTGGAGCTATCAGAGAGGGTTGTTCGTGCCACGCGTTTTATCTCCGCTTTAAAGTTGCAGAGATAATTCCTCTGGGAATCAGAGTAAATGTAGGATCCGGAACGATTGTTTGTCCGGGTAGAATATCAATCTGATAGCGCTGAGCGATAGTCGCAATGGCAAGTTGGGCTTCCAGCAGTGCAAGATTTTGCCCTATGCAAACGCGTGCACCACCGCCAAATGGGAAGTAGGAAAAGCGAGGTCGCCCTTTTACCTTATCGGGTGTGAAGCGCTCAGGATCAAACTCTTCAGGCTTCTCCCAGAATTCCGGATGTCGATGAGTCGTGTATTGGTTGAGAGAAACAAAAGCATTCTTCGGCAAGTAATATCCATCGATAACGTCCTCATCGATTGATTGCCTCGGTTGCCCCCACGCAGGGGGATAGAGTCGAAGAGTTTCATCGAAGATCATTTTGGTATACGTCAAGCGCTCACTATCAGCCAGATCCGGTGTTCTTCCATTAAGCACATTTTTCAATTCATCATGCAATTGTGCTCGCACGTGAGGATGTTTCGACAGCATAATCCACGTCCACGCCAGACTTGCTGCTACCGTATCATGACCAGCTACCAGAAGAGTCAAAACCTCGTCTTTCAGCTGTTCATCAGACATTCCTTGCCCAGACTCTTCGTCTTTAGCACTCATAAGCATGCCGAGAAAATCGTGGTGCACTTGTGAATCTTTTCTGCGCTCGGAAATAATTTTTGTAATTACGGAATCCAAAATTCCTTTGGCACGATTGAACTGCTTATTGTCCTGGGTCGGCACCCAGAGTGGAAAAACAAAGGGATAGTTATTCATCTTGTGATTGAGAACTTCAAATGCATCTCTGACTGCAAGCCCGACGTCCGTAGCATGATTAGTCAAATCAGTACTAAATAAGGTACGCCCCGCCACACTGAGAGTCAGATGCACCATTTCATGCTGTAAATCGATCTGGCTGCCGTCAGGCTTCGCGTCCCATGAAGCCAACGTTTTCTCGACGCATTCAACGATAACTTTCGCCATTGCTCCAATGTGATTTCGATGAAAAGCGGGCTGTGATAACCGCCTTTGCTTCATCCAAAAATCTCCTTCGGATGTAAAAATGCCATTGCCGAAAAGTAGAATTGTCGGCTTCAGAAAGACGTCTGGCTTGCGGAAGTTTTTCTGGTGGGTTTGAAGAACGTGCTCAATTGCAGTTGGGTAGGTCAAAGTGTAGAAATCGAATCCAGGTAGGCTTTTGATTCGTACATAGTCACCATAATCAGCCCTGTTTCCCATGTAAAAGCTGAGGGGATCAGCTTTTAACTGCTTAATCGCTGTCAAACCCGAACGGCTTGTAGCAACAGGCATGGGTTTTGCAGTTTTGGGATCCGCTGGAGCGGTAGTCATAGCAGACATATTCAGACCTCCAAAATGAACATTGAACAAAATCGTTCAACGTTCATTTTATGCCTTTTACATCCCCCGAACATTAAACGGGCGCCAGAAAATAGTTTTAAAAAAGCCGGGCGAAGGCGTCGCCCCTACAACTTGCGGAACATTACATAGGCGTCGACGAAACCAAGATGAGGATGGCGAAAAGCTCCCGGCAACGTTCCGACGATTGCAAATCCGTTTTTCTGCCAGAGCCTCACTGCAGATTCATTAGAGCTGATGACGAAATTGAATTGCATGGCACTGAAGCCACGCGCGAGGGCGCGTTGCAGAGAGTCGTCCAGCATCTTCTTCGCTACGCCTCTGCCCGTTGCATTAGCGGCAGTAATATAGCCGGCATTGGCAACATGTGAGCCACCGCCCAAGTGATTAGACTTCAAGAAATACGTTCCTAAAATTTTGTCGCCCTCGCATGCGACAAATACTTCGTGCTCTTCAGAAAACCAGTATTTAAGTCCATCCAGCCGTGTCATATCACGAGGGAGAGCATATGTTTCGCCCGCTCTGATGACAGGTTCTATCACTGACCAGACGGCGTCGCCATCCATAAGTTCAGCAGCGCGAACAGTGATCTCGGCTGTGTTTTTCAAACTATCTAAGTCCGTCCAAGAAGGTCGAAGTCATCTGAAAGAATTTTGGTATCACGTCGTAAACTACACCGGCACTGGTCAAGATCCAGAGCAAAAGCGTGATTTGAATACCGCGATCTTTCCATAAAACTTCATCGGGCGCGCCGGTTTCATCCGAACGGACGGACAAAACTTGATAGCGCATCACGCCATAAAGAACAAACGGAAGAGTAAGCATCATCCACTGACCGTGATACGACTGGAATGTATAAAAGGCGTAGCATGTGACCAGACTTGGCACAATCACAGCTTCCATGCGGTCTACCAATTCCGGTGAATAGGCATTCAAAGTTTTTCTGTGCGAAGCAGCATTGTTTTTCAAAAGCATTGTTTCTTGGCGTCGCTTTTCAAGCCCCAAGAAGAGGGCACCAAATGAGGTGCATGCTAAGAACCAGCCGGATGATTCAACTCCAGCGGCTGCAGCGCCTGCCGCTGCACGCAATACGAATCCCGCAGCGATTGCAAATACGTCGAGCAGTACATAATGTTTCAAAACAAGTGCATAGAACATCATTAAGACGAAATACACAAGCAAGAAAACATCGACTGTTGGTCGAACAAGAAATCCAATCGATAGAGCAATTGCAGCGCAAATGACACCTAGCGACAGCGCTAGAGGAACACTGATTTTTCCGGAAGCAACCGGACGGTTTTTCTTTTTCGGATGCAAACGATCGGACTTGCAATCTAATACATCGTTGACGACATAAACTGCGCTTGCGCACATGCAAAAGGCAACGAAGCAGAGAGAAGCAGCCGACAAAGTAGCAGGTTCAAAAATTTTGCCAGAAAAAAGCGCAGGTGCAAAAACAATCAAATTTTTCGCCCATTGTTTTGGTCGAATCAATTTGAGAATCAAGCCAACTTTTTCTGCGGGTGCAATAGAAGCCCGTTGAACGTCCGTTTGATTTTCTGCCTGCGGATTTGCTTCGGTCACGCTTAAGTCTCCCCCAACCATATTAGAGGATATGGAGGCTAAGTGGATTGGATCGGGCCTATTTCTTGCCTTTTCCAGACTTTGCTACTTCCGAACCAGCCTTGTCGCCGTCCGAACCGCCATCGCCATCTTCAATACGCTTGAATATCGGACCCTGATTGCGCACTGTCTGACCAGCGGGAATCAAGTCAAAGAAACCATCGTCTCTAACCGAATCGCCGATCTTGCCGACTTCGTCATCGTATCCGAGTTGATACCACATCTTCTGCGCCAGTTCAGGCGTGAAAGGATAGAGGTTCATGGCCGTGCGGCGAAGCACTTCCAAGCAGGTGAATAGCACTTCTTCCCCTTCTTTCTGTTTCCCTTCTTTGAACAAAGTCCAGGGCTTCTCATCATTCATATATTTGTTGGCCTGATCGACAAGCGCCAAAATTGCGTTGATGGCACCGGAAAAATCGTACTTCTTCATGTGCTCATCGACAGTTTCATGAATGAGATTTGCTTGCTTGCGAACCAGATTTTCGGGTTTGCAATCAGGAACTTTTCCACCGCAATTTTTATCGACGAGAGTCAAACTGCGATTAAGCAGGTTGCCCACATTGTTAGCCAATTCGGAATTCACTCGTCTGATCAATTCTTTGCCGGAGAAGTCTCCGTCTTGATCGAAAGCACTACCTGAGAAAAGTGAGTAACGAACCGCGTCAGCGCCGTACTGCTCAACCAGAGCAATCGGATCGATTACGTTGCCCAGTGATTTACTGATCTTCTGTCCTTCGACAGTAATAAATCCGTGCGCAAAAACGCCTGCAGGCAATTCGACACCCGCAGCCATAAGCATTGCAGGCCAGTAAATGCAGTGAAATTTGATGATGTCCTTACCAACTAAATGCAGAGTGGCAGGCCAATAGCCATTGCCCTCGAACCCACCACCACCTGTGAAATAGTTAGTCAGAGCATCAATCCACACATAAATGACTTGATCTTCATCGCCCGGCACAGGAATACCCCACTTCAGGGAATTCTTGCTGCGTGAGACGCTGAAGTCTGTGACTTCAGGATCTTCAAGCTGATTCAAAACTTCCTTGCGGCGACCGTCCGGCTGTACGCGACTAGGATCTTCTGTCATCCACTTGCGGATCGCATCTTTGTATTTGCTCAGTTTGAAGAAATAGTTTTCTTCGCTTACTTGACGCGGCGGCTTCTTGTGATTGGGGCAATTGCCTTGCTCATCTAAATCGCGCTCACGCACAAAGTCTTCGCAGCCTTCACAATAGTGACCGGTGTAAGAAGATTTATAGATGTCGCCTTTCTCTTGCATGCGGCGAAACATCTCTTGCACGACCTTTTTATGCTCATCTTCAGTCGTGCGAATAAAACGGTCAGGAACGACATTCAATTTTTCCCAGGCTGCTTTGAACTTCGCCGACATCTCGTCGACAAATTCCTGCGGGCTCTTACCTGCGGCAGCGGCCGTGCGCTCTACCTTGATACCGTGCTCATCGACGCCAGTCAGGAAGAAAACATCCTTGCCTCGAATACGGTGAAAGCGAGCCAAAACATCGGCGGCTATCTTTTCATACGCATGACCGATATGCGGTGACGCATTCACGTAGTCGATGGCTGTCGTTACGTAAAACTTTTCCATTTGCTCTCCCTGTGAAAGCTAGAACCAGAGCCAGTCCGGCAAAGCGGCTCTTTTTGTGAACCATAAAGGCGCCGAAAGCGCGAAATCTAAACAAGCCGAGAAGTAAAGCGGCTAGCGAAGAATCCACGATAGTCACATAATAATACAGGTGAGGTTTATGACCCCGGGAGAGTCAGCAATATGCCAAGAAATAAGAAGCGCGATAACAACTTTGCTGAGGTTAACCCTCTCCACGGCAAAACAATAATTTTGGGAGTAGCGGGCGGCATTGCTGCATACAAGGCATGCGACATTGCCTCAATGCTCAGGCGCGCAGGAGCGGACGTACATGCAGTGCTCACTCCCAACGCACGCGAATTCGTAACCCAACTTTCACTGACGACAATTACCCGCAATCCGTCGCATTGTGAGCAGTTTCAAGCACAAGCCGATTGGCGTCCGGAGCACATCGAGTTAGCTAAGAAAGCAGATCTGATCCTGGTCGCACCGGCAACAGCCGACATCATCGCCAAGATGGCAACAGGAATGTGCGACGACCTGTTGACTACCATGATACTCGCCTCCAATGCAAAAATCATGCTGGCACCGGCGATGAACCCGAAAATGCTTGCTCACCCAGCCACTCAAAACAATCTTGCCACTCTTCAAAACCACTACCGCTACGACCTGATCGCCGCAGACTACGGCGAATTGGCTTGCGGTGATTTCGGAACAGGCAAGATGGCTGCTGTCGAAACCATCGTGGCTGCCGCCGCCGCTTGCCTTCTCGAGCACCGCACGCTGGCGGGCCGCCGCGTCATTGTCACCGCCGGTGGCACTAGAGAACCAATTGATCCTGTACGTTTCATCGGCAACAGATCTTCGGGCAAAATGGGCATCGCCATGGCTGATGCGGCTTATGCTCGTGGCGCTGAAGTAACGCTCGTGTCCACAGTCGAAGTCGACAGAGCCTACAACGTTCTACTAGTAGAAACAGCCTTAGAGATGCAAGAAACAGTCGAAGCAGAATTCGACGGCTGTGATGCTCTGGTAATGACCGCTGCTGTAGCCGATTTCCGACCGCTGGGCTTCTCTAATCAGAAGATCAAAAAATCGGTCAAAGAAGACTTCTCCCTCGAATTGACGAAAAATCCCGATATTCTGGATTTGCTCGGACGAGTCAAGACCGACGATCAATTCATCATCGGCTTTGCAGCCGAATCCGAAGAATTGCTGAGCAACGCAGCACAGAAGCTTAAGCGCAAAAATCTCGATGTAATTGTCGGCAATGACATCACTGTTCCGGATATCGGCTTTGGCAGCGACGACAATGCTGTCGTTATTCTTTCAGCCGACGGCAGCAGAGAAAATCTGCCGCGCATGCCCAAGCGAGCGATTGCCGAGCACCTTTGCGACATCATCGCTAGCCGTTTTTCGACAGCAGAAACAGCACCGGCGAGCGCCGACTAACCGTTCGCCTGATTTATGTGACACGCGCCTGTAAAGCTTTGTTGTGACCTTCAAACCACACAGGCAGGTCATTTGCTATTGGTCGAACGCCTCACACCCAAGCAGTAGCGCTTCGGCGCGATCGGCAGTTTGCCCCGTACCTTGACTATTTTCAGGCTTTTGGATGGTATACTCCACAGTGATTGTCAAACGGATTAAGGCAATCAAAATGAGCTTGCTCACCGGCTCCCATGCCAAATCATGCCAACACGCGTGAGACGGCATTAGGCAAGCAAATTTGCCGGAAAGCAAGCATTCTTGGAAGGAGTTTTGCAGTCGATGAGCAAATATGCCAACGATGAAAGATCGTCTGACTCGGGCTTTGCAGCCTGGTTTTTGGGTCTTCTTCTGGGAGCCGCTGGCGGTGTGACCGTAGCGCTTCTGGTAGCACCGAAATCCGGAAGTGAAGTTAGAGGCGTTATCAAGGAGACGGCTAATCATTTGCCAGAAAAGGCAAGTGAATTGGTTGACGATTCCATCGATCTCTATGCCTCCGCGCTCAATTACTGCCAGGTTCTGATCGAAGATCAAACTTTGCGCTTAAAACGCGCTGTAGCAGCTGGAAAGCTGGCAGCCGCCAAAAAGCGTGAAGAGCTTGAAATGGGCGGATCGACCGTTTTGCCGTTTCAACACCGGTAGACCGATTCAGCCTGCTGATTTTAGACCTGGTATTGACCCGGATTGAGGCTTACACTTTGGAATTGACACATACACTGGATTTCCTGGTTGTTGGCGCCCTGGCTCTTTTGAGCGTGGGACTGGTCGGTGTTGTGGTCGCCTGCGGGCAGCTGGTGCCACAGGTGAACCGGACCCTGACTGCTTACGAGAAGCTGGCAACTACCCTGGAAACCGAGCTGGCGCCCACATTGCGTGAAGTCAGCAAGTTGGCAGGCGGAGTAATAAAAATTCAGTCGGTAGCGCAGCAAAGCATTACTGACGTGGGTACAAAAGTCGAGGACGTGACTGGCAACCTTACCAAGGTGACCGACTCGGCTAAAAAAGAATCCAATGTGTGGGGAACCGGTCTGCTGGCGGGCTTCAAGGCATACTTGAGCGGTCAGGGGAACAAAGAAGGTTCACATGGTGAGACGAGCGCCCATGGACGGGGCACAGAAAACATTAGGGACAAGTCCAGTAAAGACAACAGACAGTTAAGCAGTTAACGATGGACCGAGGTGAAGAAAATGTCGGACTCAAGCGGTAGATTTTTTGAAGGACTTTTAGTCGGCGGAATCATGGGCTTCCTATTTGGAATGCTGGCAGCGCCCAAGTCCGGCGCCGATCTGAGAAGACAGATTGCAGACGGTGGCGAAGACCTCTATAAGAATGCCAGCGATCAATTGACAGATTTTCGCGGTAAGGCTGAACATGCATTGAATGACTTCCAACACCGTGGTGAGGAAGTTTTGCGCACCGCTAAAGATAATTTCAATGACAAGAAGTCGGCAATCTCCAACAAGATTCAAGAGATGGCTGGTCACAGCACACAAACTCTAGTTGACGACGTCGAGTCGGCTACATCAGGCTAAAACGCCTCACCGCCGCGGCAGGTCTGCATAGGCAAATTAGAATAAAGCAGCCCGGCTCGCGCCACCATATACGATACCGATAGCATGGTCGCAAAAGAGCCTGAAAAACTGCGTCTGAATCGGGCAATTGCAGCAACCGGCATTTGCTCGCGCCGTGATGCGGACGAGCTTATTAAATCAAGGCGCGTCAAAGTAAATGGCGTCCTCGCCCAGGACTTATCTATGCAGGTAAATCCGGCGAAGGACCGCATTCAAGTAGACGGCAAACCTTTATATAAGAAAGACTACGATTACGTTGTCCTGTACAAACCCAAAGGCGTGGTCACGACTTGCGATGACGAGAAAGGGCGGCGGACCGTTATTGATTTGATGCCGCCAGAACTTCAGCATTTAAAGCCGGTCGGAAGGCTGGATAGAGATTCGGAAGGCATGATCGTTCTGACCAATGATGGAGTTTTGGCGCAAACTCTTACCCACCCCTCTCACCACGTCGAAAAAACATACAGAGTAACCGTCGACGGACTGATTGAGCCGGCCGCTATCAGAACACTGAGCGAAGGAGTGTGGTTGTCAGAAGGAAAGACACAGCCGGCGCGGATTCATACATTAAAGCGCTCAGGAAACCTGTCCACCTTCGTCATCGTCATCTCAGAAGGTCGCAACCGTCAGATTAGACGGATGTGTGCCAAGGTAGGTTATAACGTGCTTCGATTGGTCAGAGAGCGGATTGGTGCGTTACAATTGAACCTGAAGGAACCAGGTCAGTGGCGGCACTTAATGGATTCCGAGGTGTCCCTGCTAAAAACCAGCAAGCAGATCGTTAAGTAAATACGCTCGCATACGCGACGTTACTAGGAAAGCAATAAGTGAGTATAGCGACGGATATGGTGCTCGAGTCGATTGGTCAAAAGCTGAAATCAGCAAGAGAAGGACAGGGACTGTCACTTTCGGATATATATCAGCGCACCAAGATACCGGTCAATCACTTGCAGTCAATCGACAACGGCGCTGCAGAAGACCTGCCGGAGCCGGTATATGTATCTGGATTTATTCGTCGATATGCCGAATGCGTTGGTCTCAATCCACAGTCTTTAGTTGAGGAATATCGCAGCCAGACTGAAGGTTCAAACGGCAACGGACGCAAAAGAGGCGCCGTTCTCGACAGACCAATGCAACCTGTAATGATGGCTCCTCCGCATGTTCGAACAGTAAAAATGGAACAGGGCGGTGGCCCCGGAATCCTTAGAACCATGGGCGTTTCCGTATTCTGGATCATCGTCATTCTCGGACTTATCACCTTCCTTTTCTGGTGGAATTCCAATAACCAGTCAGTGCAAGATTCGCAAAACATTCTTCAAACCCGAGACTTGCCCAATCGTTTCTCCAGCGTTTCGCCCTCAGGTGCGCCTCCGCTTGCGTCGGACAAGACGGCCGCAGCAAATCCCGGTGACACAGAGCCGACTGATAGCCGCGTTTCACTCTCTGCCAGCCAGCACGTCTGGGTCGAAGTAAAATCAATTGCCACAGGCGATTCACTCTTCACCGGCTATCTTGAAGCCGGTGACAGAAGAGACTTCCAGGATGCGCAGGGCTTGCGCATCAGAGCCGGCAACGGCGGCAGCCTTTCGGTAGAGCAAAATGGCAAGTCGTCGACTTTCGGTCTGCCAGGCAAGATTACTGAGAAAACATTCATGGCTAAAGCAGCCGCCGGGACAACTCCGACCGATGCTACCGCCACAACTCCTGCAGCCGGCACGGCTGTGGTCAAACCAATTGTAAAGAAGGTAACACGTCGCCCATCAGGCGATGGTGCCGCAGTGGCGCCCAGGCGGCGTCTTGCGCCGGTCGGCGGAGATTCTTATATCCCCGGCGAGTCGCTTAGACGCAGCGGTTCCAGTTATACTGATGGTCGCTTGGATACCGACTAGGTTGAGCGGATGCACTCTTAGAGCGCGTTAACGTCTCAGGCGAAGCGGTAATTCTGAATGCGGCAGTTTCTAATTGCGGCAGCAATGGAGCGATGCGTCGATGCATCATGCGGCGTGCCCCGATGCATCAATGCAATCTGCTCTGCGGCAATTCAAAGACCAACGCGGCAGGAAATATAGCGGCCAACTCGCTTATCTTAGTGCAGTGAAACCGCCGAAGGAGAGTTCAACATGCGCAAACCCCGCCTAGGCGTGGTGTCCCTCGGGTGCCCGAAGAATCAAACCGACACTGAAGTCATGCTTGGTCTTTTGAATCAAGCAGGAGTGGAGGTCACCTTCGACAATGAAGAAGCCGAGATGTGCCTGGTCAACACCTGCTCTTTCATCGGCGATGCAAGGCAAGAATCAGTTCGGACGCTGGTAGAACTGGCGGATCAAGGAAAACAACTGATTGTCGCTGGCTGCATGGCTCAACACTTCAAAGAAGAGCTTCTTGCCGAAATTCCTGAAGCGCGTGCAGTCGTCGGAACAGGCGACATCGCGAAAATTGTGGAAGTCTATCAAGCTGTTTCAAGCGACTCGTCTTTGCGCGTTGTCGAAGTGAGCGACGTTCCCAATGACTACAACGACGAAGTTTTGCCGCGCATGATGACGGGCGTCGGTGCTTCGGCCTATCTAAAGATCGCCGAAGGCTGCGATCACCGCTGCACTTTCTGCATTATTCCGATGCTGCGTGGAGATTTCCGCTCACGCTCAATCGAATCTCTCGTAAAAGAAGCACGCGTTTTGGTAAACACCGGAGTGCGAGAAATCATTCTCGTTTCGCAGGATTCGACTTATTACGGACTGGACATTTACAAACGTCAGGCACTGCCGGAACTGCTCGAAGCGTTGCATGAAATCGAAGAGCTGGACTGGCTCCGCGTCATGTACTGCTATCCGACCGAGACATCAGACGAGTTCTTGAAGACAATGGCGCGCTTGCCGAAAGTCGTTAAGTATGTCGATATTCCGCTCCAGCACAGCCATCCTGAAGTTCTCAAATCAATGGCGCGCCCGCTGCATCCGGAAAAGGTGGTCGAAAGAATTCGTGCACTGGTACCGGATGTGAAGATCCGCTCTACTTTTATCGTCGGCTTTCCGGGCGAGACGGAAGAGCAAGTGCAACACCTCGCCGACTTCATCGCCAAGTACGAATTCGACAGACTGGGCGTCTTTACCTACTCCAAGCAAACCGAAGTAGAAAGCGGCAATATGCCGAATCAGATTGCAGAACGCGTAAAGAAAGCGCGTCGCAAAAAAATCATGAGTATTCAACACGAGATCGCCTTCAAACAAAACCAAAAGATGGTCGGACGCGTAATCGATGTGCTTATCGAATCGTACGACGACAAGAAAAATCTTTATGTCGGACGCTCTCAATGGGATGCGCCCAATATAGACAATTTGGTCTATGTGCGCGACGAAGAAGGCAACCGCTGCGTATTGGGTGACTTTACTCGCGTACAAGTTACAGAAGCAAAACCGTATGACCTTTACGGCGAAGCTCTCGAAGATCTCGCCCCCAAGACGACAATCTCAGACCTGGCATTGGCTTCTACATAACTCACAGTCTTCGTATTCCGGCTCGATTAGAGCGACGTTCGCCCACCCCTTGCCAGCGATGACGCTCGCGCGTCGACTGCTACCAGGCGGCGCATATTGAATCGGGGTGTGGAATAATGCCTTAGGCACGTCTGAGCGAGCCTCTGGGGTGCCCGGCGTTCTTTCAGCACGACGGAAAGTGAATTAGCCAATGAGCACGCTGCTCAAGAGAGAAATAACTGCAGGTGCACTGGTCGTATCGCTTATGACCGGAATTGTTTCCACGCCTGCGATTTTCATTCCGGCGGCTTTCGCTCAATCCAGCGACGTGATGAGACAGGCAGTCGAGTTGTATTCACAAGGTCGACTCGAGGAAGCTGCGCAACTCTTACAGCGTGACCTTCGCGAACATCCTGACAGTGGAGTTGCGCACCAATACATGGGCAAGATCCTCGAAAAACAAGGCTATGACAAACAGGCTCTGCAAGAATTTGAGATGGCATTTCGCCTAATTCCACAAGGCGTAGTCGATGCCGGAATTAAAACAGCAGCTCAAGGCGCATCAGGTAAAAGCAGCTCTGCAGCGGCAATTAAAAAGCCCGCAGCAAACTGGTTTGAGTCGATGTGGAATAATGCCGTCGATAGCACTACGCGTTTTTTTGGTGGCACGCCTGCACCTAGGCCTGCAACCTCAACTGGCAATAGCTCAGGATTTGATTTAAATAGCGATCCTTCGACCGCGATGCCTTTCTGGCTTCCTATTGCCATGCCCAATCTTGCTGAAAACATCAAAAAACTCTATAAAGACGGGCGCAAGCGCATTATCAATTTAGTCCACAAACAAGGAGAGAAAAACACTCCCTCCGGGTGGCATCCGTATAAAAGCATTTCAATGGCGGATCTCGAAGACATCGTCGAGAAGTGTCAAAAAATGGATACGAGTAAGTGGGCTAGCCACGATGATCGTATTCGTATGTATCCATCCACACCGCCCGATTCGCGCGAGTGGGATTTCTGGATAAGCCGGTACAGACGGGCTTTCCAGTTTATTCTGTTGCACCATCTGGAAGAATATGCAAAAGATGAAACGCGCGGTGCAACGTCGATTGTATTCAGCGTAGACAAGAATGGACGTTTGCGCGGCTGTATTTTTGCCACCACCAGTAATGACAATCTCAATCGCTGCTTGCTAGAAACCATACGAGATCTGAATGGCTCGCGTATCCTGAAATTCCCTGCTAATCCTCCTATCGAAGGTTGGAACTTTACTATGTCCTGGGACTTTCGCCGGATGCTAGCGATTGTAAAAGCCCGGCGCGAGGCTAGAGAAAAATTACTGGCAATGCAAAACGCTAAAGAAGATGCATTCACAAAGTTGAGTACGGACGCCTCTGTCTTGGCTCAAAAGATGTTGGTAGAAGCAAGAGCAGAACAGCAAAAGCTGCGCCTTGCAAAGCTGGAAGAGAGCCTGGTGCGCAAGACCGAAGTCTCAGCAACGATTGTTCAGCCGGCAAAGCCGGTTGAGCTTCGCGCGACGGCATTGAAACTCTCTGACGTGCTGATGAAAGACAAATTCAAACGAGGCAAAGGCGACGCCTTCAAAAACATCGACGACCGCCAAATCATGAGCTGGCCGGATATAAGCAATTAGAGCAATCAAGCTGGATCCGCCGACTGACTTTCTGCGGCAGCCTTACTTGGATTCAGTGAATTCAAAATACGAATGTGCAGCTTTCGAATATCTTCGGGATCAACGAATGACACTAGAGAAAAAATGAAAGCCCATTCGAACACGGGCAAATTGATGGCAAAGTCTATTCCGAGATGCAGTATCACAGCAGATGCGAGTACGAAATATCGCAACTCTTTTATCCATACAAGAGTAAACATCGCACCTTCAACAACAAGTGTGTACCAGGAAAGCAGTTTGCAAAAAAACAGACTGTCGAAGAGAGGCATTCTCAAACGCATCAAATCTTCCAGTCTAGTTGCGAAATAAACAGCGGTCCCGTCCCACCACTGTTGACCATTCACCTTACAAACAAAGGTGTGAAAATATACGATCGCAATTTGAATTTGAATCATTCGCAATGCCCACCCGGGTTTAGCAACAATCGGAACAGGCTTACGGGCACGCTTTTGAGAGAGCCACCTGTCGATCGAATAGCAGTCGCCACAGTTGGAAAAACACAGGTACATAACCATTAAACGAACAAATGCATCGCCACCATTGATGTTGAATGGATTATGGTGATGCATGGAAATCAGCGAAAGAGCGACGTAAATGCACGACATTCGCGTGCAAAATCCCATAGTCATGAAAACAGTGGCAATCACTACGGAGTAGAAGTAGCTTTGAAGAGCAGTGTCGCTTCCGAATGCGAGAAGCAGGTCAAACCTTGGTTGATAGTTCCAGAAATGTCGCCTAACGGTTTCATTCAAGATGATGGCGTCGTGACCATACCAGTTGAGAAAATCACCACCGATGCTAATCACAAGAACTTGCAACACCAGCAATCCGAATAGGATTCGGAAAAGTGCGATGGATTCTGGCATCACAGGGTGAAACCAGAATTCTCTCCAAGCTCTCCACAGCACCGTTAGTGACACTGAAAATCCTCTTTCGAATATCTGTAACAAAAACTGGTACTAAATTTGGTGCAAGGAGGCAATTCACTTTGCCTGTAGAATTTCTCAGTTGGATTTGGTAATTCAATCCAACGTAAATTCAACGAAATTGAGACAGGCTTATTGGTTTCGTTGTAATACTGACGGCCTACATACTTAGCGAAGTCGACCCAGTAGTACTTGAATTTGTCCCAAGGCAAAGAATCAATAGACCACTTTCGGAATTTTTCTCTCTGCATCCGTTCTACCAATCCGATCTTGTCCATTAATGGCGGTTCCCACAAAGTTTTCGAACCGTCCTCAAACGTGACGATTGCACTGGGGTAATAATTCAGCTGTCTAATAGTCGGCGAAAAAAGCGACCAACTTTGATTCAAATCAAAGAAAAGCCAAGCGGTGTAAATTGGCGTAAAAACTCGAGATTTGAATACTGATTCTGGTGTAAACCACAAAAGAACGAGAAAAAAGTAGACGCTTACAAAGAGCGAAATGCAAACTTCGAAAGCTTTGGTCTTCGTGCTCGTCGTTTGCTCATCCATACAATGCGAACGTCGAAGAGAAATCTAGCCCTCGATGTCCTCTTTGTGTTCTCCTTCGATATTCTGCTTGTTCAGTTTCTGATACAAATCCTGAAATCGTTTCGTCTCGGCAGGGTTCTTAGCAGAAGCCAATCCCGACTGGCAGTAGTGTGCAGCTTTGGAAAGGATACCAGCTGCAGCATACAGCGTGGATAATTTGTAGCACGCCTGACCGTTGCCTGGGTCTTCGGAAACAGTTTTCAACGCTTTATCTATTGCTGCAGCTTCGACAAGAGTACCTGTGGCAGCAAGGGATAACGCATGTCGGTAACTACGCTCATCATCCGGCGGCAAAGAGATTGCTGATCTCAACACATCGAATTGAACTACGGAAGCCTTTGGATCTTCACGGACGAGAGCATGACAGAGATATCGTCTTGCAGTAACATCGGATGGATTTTTGCGTACAGCCTCTTGAAGCATTTCTGCAGCGGTTTCGGTACGCCCAGCGTTCAATTCCTTCAGCCCGGAAGCAACCAGTTCTTCAAAGGGAACCGCGCGATATTTCTTGCTTCTTTTCTCTAAGCCTGTTTCGACCACTGTAGTTGTATGCTGCGTCCGACTACTGACAGCGGACAACATCTTTTGAGCGCTCTTATCACCGGGTCTGACAGTCAAATAGTCTTTCAAATCTTTTTGCGCTGAGTGATATTCACCGGCTTTACTATAGTGCTGCGCGCGATACCACAATGCGTCAGCAGTCGCTGGTGCAACGGATAGCGCGGCAGAGAAGTCCGCTAAACCTGAGATTCCGTTGCCCAAACCTTCATTTGCTCGCCCCCTATTGGTGAGAGCGAGTGGGTTTTTCGCGTCAATCGCCAACGCTTTATTGGATGCTTCTATCGCCTCATCAAATTGTCTTAATTCATTCAATACCGCTGCAATTTTCACATACAACGATGGCAAAGCTTTCGGCTCGACAGAACTAGCCAGATTGATGGTCTTTCGATAGGAACTGGCAGCTTCGAGTTTTTTGCCGACCTGAGATTCTAAGTCAGCACGGGCAGTCCAGATTTCCACTTTCCTTCCGAATTGAGAAGAATTGGTAGCCTGTCGGAAATCGGAAAGTGCTACTTGCGGATTGGTATTTATGGTCGCCCAACCACGAGCGACTCGCGCTTCAGTAAAGCCAGAATCCACAGCAATAGCAGCATTGTAGTCTTTCAGAGCTTGCACAAGATCTCCACGATTAAAGGCAAGTAAACCGCGATTGAAGAGAGCTTTTGCATTCTTGGGATTGCTGCCAATTACACGATTGAAATCAGCCAGAGCTGCATCATAACGTTTCAACAACATGTAGCACCAACCGCGAGTGACAATTGCTTCGTCGGGGTTAGGGTCTTTCTCGATGATTTCTTCGCACAAGACAATCGCTTTTCCGTAATGTCCAAGCCCAACTTCGCATTGAGCCTTGCCAATAAGCGCATTCGGATCTGCTGGAGAAACTTTCAAGGCCTTGTCATAGAACGCCATCGCGTCGTCAAATTTACCGCCCCGACATGCAGCGAAAGCAGCGTTATTGTAGCGGTATGCAACTTGCTCGTTAGGCTGAAGTTCAAATATTCTGCGGTAATCAGCAAGAGCTTTATCGAATTTTCCAGACTTCATATAGCATGAAGCTCTGTGATCAAGGGCGTCTATATTACTGGGATTGATGCTCAACGAGCGAGTGAAATCATCAATGGCTTTGCCCTGCTCACCGATCTTGTTATAAGCACGTCCTCTAACGAAGAGAGTATGCGCCCTCATTGGATTGAGAGTGATTGAACTAGATAGAACTTTGATCGCCTCATTGTATTTCTTTGCTTGAAAAAGCTTTTCGCCTTCTTGAAGAAGTCCTTCACCCTGACATAGACCGCCAATAAAGAATCCAAGAAAAGCAAGACAAATTATCGAGGCGGTAATGATTACTGGAGTGGTGTGTAATTTGTCGACAACGGCCCAAACAGCCTGAGCTTTCTCAGTTGGTGACGCTGGTAATTCGAGCGTAATCATGTTTTGCGATTGAGATCTAAGTATTGAAGGGTCTTTCTCTTCTTGTTGAGTCAAAGCTTCTTCGAAAGTAATTGCCTTGAGACCCAGGTAGGAAGAGCGCACCTTCTTTTCAGACTCAGACGAAAAGGCATCTCTGTGTTTAGCATCGAAAACACTGCCGCGCTGGATGGCCTTCTCGTAGACACCTTTGAACTCATCGTTGATACCTTTGTCAAAGGCGCCTGGAATTGACTCGATGGCGGGTTCGGAGATCTGCTTTATCTCCGACTTCGGGGAAGCTGGCGCTGCCTCGATTCGAAGAGGCGCTTTCTTAACGGGACCACTCTTAGCAGGCAAATCCTTTGGTGCAGCGCCCGATATTTGATCGGTAGCTTCGTCACTTGCCGCACCGGCATCAGTCGTTGCGTGGTTGTCGGTCGCCTCATCAACATTCGGAGCAGCCACAGTCTCACGTGTTTTTGATTCTTCATTCGACTTAGAGGGAGACCCATCGGACTCCGGAGTGAAATCCTCTAAATGACCTAATTCGTACGTCTCTTCTACCGCGGTAGCCTCCTCGGCTCCTTCGGCATTCACCTCAGCATTAGCCACTTCGGATACACCCAGAGCTTCGCCACTAGCCTCTGCATCTCCATTAGTTTCCGCTTCGTCACCAAGCTCCTCCTCAGCTTTCGACTCGGACAGATCATGCATCACCGGTTCAAACTCAGCGTCTAAATCAGCCTCGGACAGTTCCAATTCGATTGGTTCTGCTTCCGATTCTGTTTCCATGGCCTCTAAAAGTTTCAATTCGTGAAAGCTAGTTTCGGGCTCATCGCCAATCGGTGGAGCTTCCAACTCGATGGTCTCCGCCTCTTCTTCGGCAGGTGCATCAAGGTCGATCGGCACAGAAGACTCTTCTTTCGGAACGTCTTCTTCTGCAATAATTCGACCTGATTTTAGACCGGGTGAATGGTGACCACTCGGTAACAATGCAGGGTATTCAGCTGTCTCGAACTCTGAAGAATCGACCTCTCCAATAATTGGCGCCGCACTCTGTCCGGCCCTAAGAAGTTCCATAGCTTGCATGACAGTGCCTTTGTCATGCTCCAATACAACTGGCGGTGCCGCTTCGGGCGCAAGCTTTGTTTGCATTTGGCAAATTCGTGCCAATTCTGCAAGAGCTTCGGGCTGAGTGTGACGAACCGCGGCGAAAAAAATACTGGTCGGATCTTGTGCTAGCTCGTCCGGTAATCTCCTTCGAGAGATTGGCTTCTTACTTTTGGATGTGCCTTCGTTAGGCGTTCTTGCCATGAATTTTCGACCCACTCCAAAGTTATCCGACTCTGCGCCGAAGCAAGGCACCTATGCTAAATCCTAGTCCTTTCTTACCGAAGGAAGCCACGAGCTAAACCTTGAATATCTACAGAGCGTTATAACTTATTTGACGTCGGGGCATAGAACAATTACATTTAGTGATCTTGCACCGAATTTACTAAACATAGCGCCGGTCAACCCATGCAATCCATGCGTAAGATTTCGACCCGTAGAAAGGGACGTAAAGGCTATTCACTGGCTGAATTGCCAGCTGGAATGATCTTTCTTTTTGTCGGCGTCGCGATTCCTCTAATTTGCTTGGCTTCCGTGACATACCGTGCGTCTCTTCTTTACTTTGCTTGCCGCAACAGCTGCATTAAAGCGGCAAAAGCACCAACGTGGACCGAAGCAGTCACACGTGCAAACACAACTTTCAATCAGAGCGTCGCGGCCTTTACAGAAATCTCCGGCACTCAACAGATTCGGATTCTTATCAAACCAATTAGTGGTTCGAACCCCAGCACAGTGAGCGGGCCATTGGCACGAAACTCAATTACCTCGAACAATCTTTACTTCATTAGAGAAACCTGCAACGGAACAGTAGCACCACTCTTCGGAATGGGAAGTTATCTCGGTTTACAGATTCCAGGACTAACGTCTCAATTCAGATTGCGTTTGAGATATGACGCTCTAGTTGAAAACGCTGATGGATTGACTGAATAGGAAAGCTCTACGCCTTTTTGGAGGTTAGATGATGGTGACTATGAGTAAGCTGAGAAAAAGAGATAGAGGGGTCACCACAGTTGCCCTCGTTGCTTTTCTCGCCTTTTTTGCCGTCATCCCACTCGGCATTTTCGGGTTTGAGCTGGCGAGATTCACACTTCTGCAAGCCCAATTGCAATCAGTCACCGATTCCGCGGCATTGGCAGGAACAGCTGCACTCGCAAGCTCACCAACAGGCAGAACAATAGCTCAACAACATGAGCTAGCGATGACAGTTGCAGCTCAAACCTTTGAACAAAATTCAATTCTGAGAACGCGATTTTCTGATCCTGGTAATTTAGCTAAGCACTTGAATTCAGGATTCGACAACAGCACCCCTGCGCTCTACAGCGCGATCTTAAACATTCGACTGTTTGATCAAAATGGAGTACCGCAACCTACTGGCAGTCCCACTGCTGTGACGATGCGCGTTGAAGCGACATACACTGACAGAGCAGCCTTTGCTAGCAGTCTCTTTCCGACGGGATTCACAGAAACAGCATCTGCATACGCAGATGGTGGGTTGCCGCAGCTTGACCTATTCTTGTGCTTTGATGTGTCAGGCTCGATGGACGATCAAACGCCGGTAACCCTAGTCCGCCGCCAATGGGGCGGAGCAAGTGGCGTGACCTACGCCTTTCCTCCTGGAGGAAGCAACGCCATTTTTCCTCTGTGTAAGCCTCCTAAGGAAGGTACGGGCTTTAATGCGATGCAGCCTCAAAACCTTTCTTATGCAGCATACGGCTCACCATCTAATTCGATCACCTGGATTTTTTCAGAGTCTCCGTACCCGGCTTCCAACCTGATAGCAGGATTGCGTGGCAATCGGTTGACCTATCCGGCCGGAAGTTTGCCAGCACCAATACCTGCTTCAGCAACTCAATATCCCCTCGGCTCGCTTGTTCCGGAGCAAGGATTGCCGCCCGGCAATTTCGACCCACGGGACAGAAATAACACAAGCGGTAACGGCGTAAATCCCAATGTTTACAGCAATGGCTTTACCGACATGGTGGTGCGCGTACCAAGCGTAGGCTCTTACGATTTTTCTAGAATAGAAACATGCGTGGAAGCATCTAGGGGAAACATGGAGAGTGCATCAATTCTGCTGCAAAGCCAGGGTGGTGTATCAGTAAATCCGATCCTTCCTGCTCCTCAGGCTGGTTATTACAAGGCGTACTGGAGTCAGGTACAAAAAACAGCACAGCCTATTGCAGATGCCCGAAACGCAGCAGAGAATTTCTTCCGCACAATGAATACGAGTTCTAATGCGCACTTTGGCTTGGAAACATTCGCAGATGAAGCAGGGACTTCGCCAACCAGTACATATACCGGGGTTTCTCACAATGCAGATGGCAACTGGCCACATGCAGGTATCCAGACTTTCCCAATTCCGTTCGTCACTCTAAATCAAGCGGATAGCAATTTTCAGGAAGTAATTGATAGAACTCAAGGAACTGGTAGTGCTACGCAGCCATTGGGTCCGACTGGAAAAACTAATATTGCAGACGCACTGAAGATGGCACTGGACGATTTAGAAAACACATCCAAAACTCGTCCACGCGCAAAGAAAGCTGTAGTTCTGTTTACGGACGGCATCCCTAACAGACCAACGAATGAAGGGGCTGCAATTTCAGCCGCTAAGAACCAGGCAAGCAGAGCCCGCAATTTGAATATCCCAATTTATACAATTGGATTGTCTCAGAATCCAGATATCATGCAATTTCAGGATCAGCTATTGTGCGATTCTCGTGGCTCTTATCAGGGAATCGCGAAACTTTCTGGTAATGGTGCTCTATATGTACGCGTCACTAGTTCTGCGCAACTCAACCAGGCATTCCAAACAATTGCACGCAGCCTTGTTGTACTTCAACAATAGGAGATTGGATGTACCGTAAAGCGAAACGGAAATCAGGGATTGTCCTCGTTGAGATTGCAATCGTCAGCGTGTTGCTCGTCGTTTTTGCGATAGTTGCGTTTAATCTTGTTACCGTAACTTGGGGATTCATTATCCTCGATGCCGCCGGCCGAGACGCCGCTAGAGCAGCAGCCAATTGTACAGATGCGACGCAAGGCTTGAGAGCTGCGAGACAAGCCGCTCTGACTCACACCACCGACGGCAACTTTGTAACACAGCCAACTGTGATGGGCTCAAATACTCCGAGCACCGATTTTCGCTGGGTAGACAATCCAAACAATACTAATCCTCCTTCAGGTTCTCCGTACGTCGTTGTAACTATTCGAAATCGAGTCAGAGTGCCTGTCGCGTTAAATATCTTCGGCGCACAACAAAACAACAACGATATCTTCTACAGCAGAACATATACATTTCCTCTTCTGAAAGTCCCATATACTCCGCCGCCTGTAGAGTTCACAGACCCGGTTCCTGAAGTTCCTGTAGAGCCACCACCGCCGCCACCACCGCCACCACCACCACCACCACCACCACCACCACCACCACCACCACCACCACAACCACCACAACCCCCGCCACCGCCTCCAACCACGCCGCCCCCG
>JAVLKG010000005.1:0-603029 GCA_032128875.1 Candidatus Melainabacteria bacterium 17Bon1m | reverse complement strand
GTCGAAAAGCGAAAATGGCAGAGGTTTTAGCTCGTTCTTTTGAGCAGGACCTGCTACATGGTTTAGTGAAGTCATACGTCAGTTGAATTTAAGGCAAAGGCTCTTATCTAACATCGTAGAAACAGGAACTTCACGGCACAAGCTGAGGTCATCTTTCGGAAAGTCATGTCCGTTGAACCCATGGCTAGCACCCCAAAATTCGTATGCAGATACGGGTCATATGGATGCAATTTAGCGTTGAGGTCGCACAACGAGAGTTGAGGAAAACCACATCAATTTTGGGGTATCCATGTGCTTAAAAAAAGTAACTAGGACGTTTTTTAATGGGGTACCTCCCCGTGGCGAACTTCAAGATTTCAAAAATAAAACTGGGGTATCCGATTATGGTGAGTTCTAAAAATCGCGCAGCAATTATGGGGTATCAGCAAGGTTTCGTTGGGTGGTCTTCACCAATCGAAAAAAGGGGGAGCAGGAAAGACTAGTCCACAGCGAACGGTCAGACCCCGATTATGGCGACTGTCACGTCCGCATTCACCCCGCCAAGTAGATAAGATCATGAAAGAAACTCCGGAAATCTCAAACCACAAAATGCCCACCAAAACTACGCACAAGCTTTCAACAAGCGCCAAAAAAGCGTCCAAGCTTAAAGAGGCGGCGAAGCGAGTCAAGCCAAACGCGTCAGTCACACAGGAGAAGGTGGAGGCAAAGTGCCATCAGATTTGGGAAGACATTTCAAAAGCCAGAGAATCAGGTGACGAAAAACGTCAAGAGGATTTGTTACTGGAATGCAGCGCTCTTTGCGAACGCCTGGCAGAGTCGAATAACTTGCGGGTGACTACCGAAATTTCGCTTGCGAGCTTGTTTGCGACACAGGGGCGCAAGCCAGAGAGCCTGAGGTTCCTAAAGTCCGCGCTAGACAGACTAAAGAAGTATCACGGCAAGCACTATGAGTTTCTCGCAGACACTTATCTGCACGCCTCCAACTCGTACCGTAGTCTCGAACTCTATCGCGAGGCAGAGCGCTATGGGATGACGGCGCTGAAGACCGTGGAAGCACACAGCTTGAAAAAGTTGCGCTCAGAGTGTCACGAGGCCCTGTTTCTTTGTCGATATTCGTGGGCGTGCCAGCTGATGTTCGACGAGAAGTACGCGCATGCAAGCGAGATTTTCACTAGTGCACTAGATGATATTAAGCCCGCGGCATACCAGCAGCATTGGCGCGAGGGCATGGTTAGATGCTGCCTTGGGGTTTGCGTCGGCAAACTGAATAAGACAGAACAAGCACTAAAAGAATTTGAGCTAACGCTGTCTCTGCTTTCTCATCAGAAAGAGCTGACCATGCAGGATTTGCACTTCGTATTTTTCAGCATCGAGAGCCTGATCGCCAAAACAAACACTAAATCACCTACAGCCAAAAGACTTATCGCAGCCAGTAAAACATTTGCTGCAAACCTGCGGCGGAGAGCCAAGATTGCGCTGGCAAAGCGTATTGCCAGTCCTATGAAACTGCATGGCAAAACCATCCAAGACCCTTATCGATGGCTGGAATCCGTTGACTCAGAAGAAGTCCTGGAATGGACGAGAAAGGAAAACGATTACGCCGAGCTGTTTCTCTGTACGTTGGACAACAAAGCGCTCATTCACAGTGCGATTGAATCAAGCGTCATTCGTCACAAGCCTAGCGTGCCGGTCTCCGTGAAAAAGAAATACTACTTTGTCGCAGACCTGGAATATAGCTCGGACAAGGCGCTCTGGACTTGCTCAGCAAGTGGAAAACGCAAGAAGATAGTGATTCACCCCTCTGATTTGCTGGATCCAAAAGACGGCGGGATAACCAACTTCGTCGTCAGCCCAAATGGCAGGCATGTCGCCTACGGTGTGACACAAGGTGGCTCGGAATGGCAGACCTGGCACATTTACGACATGATTTCAAAGAAAAAGCTCAACGATGTATTGACTGGGCTCATTCACGAATACGTCCTGTGGATGCCTGGCGGCAAGGCTTTTATGTACATCAAGCACACGCAGCCAAAACACAAAAGCAAACGCGCTGAGCTGCTTCGCTTTCCTGCAATTTACCTGCACAAGGTCGGCACAAAGCAGACAAGCGACAAGCTGATTTACAGGCGTTTGGACAAACCGAATTGGTACATCGGCCCTTCTGTGGCGCTGGGCGGCAAATTGGCACTGCTAACAAACTGGACTGAAAAGGCAGACCGCAGCATTGTTTTGGCAAAGCAATTACTAAAATCCGGCGCAGCGAAAAAACACTTGCTGCCAGTCTTTCCCAAAGAAGATGCGTCGTACCGCTACTTCACTTCGCGCCGCGGCCGGCTCTATTTCATTACAGATAAGAACGCCGACAAGGGGCGCATCATCTCGATTTCCGCTGATGCCACTACGGGAAAGTTCGGCAAACCTCAAGAGACCTTAGCTGAAAGACAGCATTTACTTGATTCGGCTTACGAAGGGACTAATCACCTTCTAGTCCAGTATTTGGAAAACGGTTTTTCGCGCGTGCGCAAGTTCAATTGGAATACACTGAAACCGGAAGGCGAGCTAAAACTGCCTTTCTCCGGCACAGTCTGCGACTTACGCTGGGTTGACGATGGTAATACATTTCTCGTTGCCGCGACGTCCTATCTCCACCCAGAGACTGTCTTCAAATTTTCACCGAAGAAGAGCAAGCCGACTGTGTTTTTCCAGAGTGACAAACCCAACATTGGTCGCGGTTTCACAACAACGCTCGTAAAATACAAAAGCAAAGACGGCACCGAAATTCCCATGCATTTGGTGCACAAGCAGGGCATCAAACTGGACGGCAATAATCCTGTACTGCTCTACGTTTACGGCGGCTTCGGTCGCTGCCTCACTCCTGAGTACACCTACGACGTCATGGCTTGGCTCAAACTGGGAGGTGTATACGCGGCACCCCTCTTGCGAGGAGGTGGAGAACTCGGCACAAAATGGCATACTGACGCGATTTTGGAAGGGAAGAACAAGACGATCGAAGACATAGCCGCGGCAGCGGAATGGCTCAAGGACAACCATTGGACGAATTCGAAGCGAATAGCGGTATATGGTGGCAGCAATGGCGGGCTGACTGCCGCCGCGACTATCGTCAGGTATCCGACTATGTTTGCTGCGGGCATCATCATAAACGGGCTCTATGACATGCTTCGCTACCACAATTCAACATTAGCCTGGACATGGCTGAATGAATACGGCAGCGCCGAAAATAAGGAGCAATTTGAGTTTTTGCGCAATTATTCTCCATTGCACAATCTGAAAAAAGGACAACAGTATCCGCCCATCCTTATCTCTGCTGCGCGCGGTGACGATCGCGTTCTTCCCTGGCACAGCTTCAAATTCGCGGCGGCGCTGCGCCATGCTCAAAACAACAAAGGTCTGGTACTTTTGCGCATCGAGGAGGAAGCAGGACACGCCTGGAGCCGCCCGTCCGATCGGGTCAAAGACCAGTTGTTGTTCTTAATGCACGTGTTAAAGATGTAGCTGCGCTTTGAAGATGTAGAAAAGGGCGCGTGCAACGCGCCCCCACGCTCCTACTTTAACAATCGGCGCACATGCCGAAGGACTTTCCCAGCCTTCCAGACGCGTGAATTGCTCATGCCGTTAATCGTCGCTTGCAGAGAGCGAATCTGGTTTTCCAATTCTAGATTAGCTTCCACCAGATCTTTGTTGTGAGCCAGGGAGTACTCTGCCCGTAAAGCTACACCATGGCTGCGTTTTATCAACCGGCGAATAGCACTTTCAAACTTTGGCTCCACACCTTTTTCCAGCAATTCGTCATAAGTCACCGTAAGAGCGACGTATGGCAAAGCATCGATTCGCTCCCAAATAGGAACGCTCGAATCGAACACCGAAAAATTCTCCAGTTGCCCGCAGTCGTGAAGAACAGCCATTGTTCGCACGCACTTAGAACAAGACGAACAATTGCCATGCTGCACTCGCTCCGACCAGCACACACGAAGATGGCGCTGAGCAAGCGGCTCTTGCGAGATGCGCCTGATGCGCTCCGCGCGCGTAGAAGAAGCATCTCCGTGCTCCAGCTTTACGATATTCGAGGACCAAAGCGGATCGATCTTCCAGTGAGATCCCCATAACGAGCGCCACGAAGATTGCGCGAAAGAAGGTGGAATTACGACTGTGTGAAACTGACCCGACAAAAAGTGCGCGATAGCAGCAAGAACTCCGCCGTGAGCGTCATCCCAAGAAACAGAGGAGATGATCGAATTATCGCGAATGTTGGTGGTCAAGAAAACCGATTCAACCTTTTTCTCATTGCAAATTTCCTCAACGGACCTCTTCAGCTGTTCATATCTGAGAGACTCCGACAAATTGATGTCGAATCCGTGCACACTAATGAGCGCATCAGGAGCCACTTTCGCCGTGAGCAGCTCGTAAAATGAATCGACACCAGCAGAGAAAAACTGCGCCCGCTTGCGTCCAGACGCGCCTTCGCGCTTATGCGTCGTGAGTTCAATAGGAAGCGTAGTCGCACATCCCCACGCTTCACCGAGCATTTCAGTCAGCTCTTGTACGTTTTTCTCCCACTGCGAGCACACTGGTTCGGTCAATTTGAAAGTGAGCCCCTGCAACAAGGCGGGAATCAAAAATGCGCAGCCATAAGCTTCTGCCGCGTTTCGTAGTGACGCATCGCCTGATTCAACCCAGACTTTCTTGCCATCGACTTGCGCACCAATGCGCGAGCCACCGTCTTTCACATCTTCGAAAAACGAGTCGACAACAAAGTTCATCACAATTTTCTAGCGCATCTTCAGGACGTAATGACGCAACATGAAGCGTCCCAAATACTTCTTCGAATCGCCGGCCTTAATCAAATCGAACGAGGGCTGCATGTAGGGCAAAACCCGCTCGAATGCCAAAGAACCCGTAAAGTGCGGCTCTCTCAAAATGATGGTTGCGTTCGGTCTTGCAGTCGAGCGAATTTGCTTCAGCACATCCGCCCGTGGAGACGCAAATGGCCCGAAATAAATCGCATCGAAAAACGAATAGTCAAAGGTCGTTGCATCAGCTTTAACGACCCTCACTCTGTCCAGGTTCAACTTAGAAACTAGCGCGTTGGAGCAATCAACAGCCTCTTGAACATTGTCGATTCCTAAAATTGCCGGAACTCTAGTTTGATCCTGCAGGTAGAAGAGAGACGCAGGCACCTTGCCGCATCCAAGCACAACAATGCTGCGAGTTTGCGAAAAATCAACGAGATCAGACAACTCTTCCATTCTAAAGTAAGAGCCAGCTATACATTGGCTCACAACTTCTTTCAAGGGTCGCCCGGGCTGCAATTCCGCTTCGGCGATTTCAACAAATGCCCTTTCTTCCATGCGCCAAGCTAATTCCAGACAAGCCTTGTGAAAGAACTTCAAAGATTCCGGATAGGCAGGTCCCAACTCGTATACATCGTACGCGACGGTATCAGAGTACGCGCTGATAAACGCCAGGAAGTTGTTCATCGTCGAAACGAATTCTTCCGTATTACCCGAATCCATCGAGGGCTCTAGACGCGCTTTGAATTCTTCGATGTGCGCAACCAGCCACTTAACGCGCTTCTTGAGCGACTCCGTGGGTTCAGGCGGGAATTGCGCTCTGCGTGATGATGCCCGAGGCTTGCTTGGCGACGGTGTTCTTACACCCCCCTTGCGATTCCCCTTCAGTCCTTTATCCACGCCCGCCTGAACAGGCGTCTCTGGCGCAGTTTGGGACGCATCGACTTCTGCAGCGGCAGCGTCTTTAGCTCCGCTTCCAAGTCCAAAAATGTTCAGGCGCATATCTTGCCCTCAGAGGGTTCTTACGATGTCGGCATCAGCCAGCAGGTTCCATACTACAGGCTTCTTTGCATCCTCATAAGAGTACTTCGCTTAGCTTAATCACATATTATTGGCACACAATGGCGAAAAGGCCCAGCGATTGCGCCTTTCAGGCTTTCATTAGAGAAGCGGGGTCGCACTCTTGGCTTAACGTCTCTATAATTACCAGTTTGCTGCTAATACCCCTGCCCAAAAGCGCCAACCAGGCTGTTTTCAAAGGCTTTCCCAGAACGGATTTTATGAACCTGAAGTTATCTTTGTTAAGAGGTGTTTGTCAAACACCAGCTTATGTAGCCTGCGAGAAGGGATTTTTCTCACACGAAGGCATAAATGTAACGGCCGAAGTAGCAGCTACGGCTTGGCTCGTCCCTCACAAGTTGAGCACTGATGAAAGCCAGTTTGCGGTTATGCCGTGGTCGCGAGTTGCGGCAGCGGAAGGATATCCATTCGTTTTGCTTGCGGGCTCAGGCTGCGAGGAAGCAGCTATTGTTGTCCGCAACGGCATTGAGCAGAATGAAGTCAAAAAGGTAGCAATCCCATTGCGCGGTGGCATCAAAGACCTCACGGCCATGGGTTTGATCAAATCTTTGGGATGGAACAACGCAGAATTGCTGCGAATGCCGTCAGGCGACGGCGCCATCATTTCCTTTTTTGGACAGGGCTCTGATGCAGCGTCGATGGTGGAGCCGTACGCGACCATGATGGAAGAGCTCGGCGTCGGCAAAGTTTTGCGCCGTACAGGCGATCTTTGGAAAGGAGCGCCAGGATGCTCGCTTACAACCACAAGAAAGTTCCGCGATCAGCATCCCGAAGTGGTATCAAAAGTGGTGCAGGCATTCGCAAAAGGTGCTGACTTTGTTTTGAAAAACCCAGAGGAAAGCTCGGAAATTGCTAGCAAATACATCGGCATAAGTTCCGCGATAATTCGCAAATCACTAGAGGCGAACAAACCGAACGTCGACGCACTGCGAAATACAGAGTCAATGAAACAAATCATCGAACTCATGAAAGAGCTTGGCTATGTAGAAGAAGACAGCTCGCAATATCTGGACTTGAGCTTCCTCGATCAAGTGCGTGCAACCAAAGTCTAAGGCACGCAACCAAGGTCTAACGCACTCTACAGTCAGCAATTAGCCTGCGCAACTAGATACTAAGAGACCCCACTTCCATTCATTCCATAATGCAGATACAACTCTGCGGAGTTTGGAGTGGGGTCTCTTTCTGAATGTATAGGCGAACTAAAGCCCTGAAAGTTCCCAGTTTTCCAGGAAATTTCCGTCAATTCCGGAATTTTTTGGTCTCATTTCATACAGTTAAGCACAGCGCTTCCCGCACCGCAGAGATGCGGCGATGAAGATGGCCCCTACAGTCCTCGATTGCGCTCCATGCGTTCGCGCGGGTTCCAGCTTGGAGTTATGCAGCCGACGTGCTCATAAACCACGCGAGGATTGTCGGTTTGCACAAGCGCGATTAGCCGTTTTCCAATCAAGAGATGGCGGCGAGAATTCGTCTCGATAATATCCAAAACGGCTTGCGCTCGGTCGGGCATAACGCGGAAGAACGAATTGAAATGCATTATCGCAATCGCAAAACCACCATCCTCGTCCATTTCGAGGTCGCTCAAACAATCGCTGAATGCGTTCAGGTTTTCGCCGTAATAGCTGGGAAACTCCAGAATACGCTTCACATCTGCATGAAAAGCCGCTTCGGTATTCCAATTGGACGCATCTAGATCACCTACTTTGTATTTGTGCTGCTTCAGCCACTCACAATCCTCATGCATGATGTCTGCGCTGTAATACAGCGTCACTGCGCCATCTAGCAGCAACTGAAAGTCCAGCCGGTCCCAAACATCAACAGCGTCGGTGAAGCTTACCAATGGACTCCTTATTTCTTGCCCGCGGTGGCTGTCGCTTTCTCTTTCTTGGCGGAAGCAGGAAGTTCGTTGTTTTCCAGTACGTATTGGAAAATAAGCGGAGCAATTATTGTGGCATCAGACTCGATTACGAAGCGTGGAGTGGTTTCCTCCAACTTGCCCCAAGTAATCTTCTCGTTAGGCACAGCGCCGCTGTACGAACCGTAAGACGTCGTGCTGTCGGAGATTTGGCAGAAATAGCTCCAGAACGGGCACGGCTTCTGCAAGTCTTGCTGAATGAGCGGAACAACGCAAATCGGGAAATCGCCAGCGATGCCGCCACCAATCTGGAAGAAGCCGATGCCTTTTCCTTCGCTGCTGTTTTCGTTGTACCAATTTATGAGCTCATGCATGTACTCCAAGCCACCGCGAATGAGCTGGCAAGAGGACAATTCGCCGGCTACGACGTGCGATACGAAGATATTGCCGAGGGTGCTATCTTCCCAACCAGGCACGATTATCGGCAGGTTCTTTTCAGCTGCAGCTAGCATCCAGGAGTCTTTCGGATCGATTTGATATTCGTTTTTCAACACGCCTGACTTCAACAGGCGGTACATAACTTCGTGAGGGAAAAGTCTTTCTCCGGCTTTGTCTGCGTCTTCCCAGATTTTGAGAACGTGCTTTTCGATTTTGCGAATCGCCGTATCCTCAGGAATGCAGGTGTCGGTAACACGGTTGAGACCACGCTCGCGCAGAGCCGTCTCTTGCTGCGGTGTTAATTCGCGGTAGTTGGGAATGCGCTCGTAGTGGTCGTGCGCAACCAGGTTGAAGATGTCTTCTTCCAAGTTGGCGCCGGTGCAGGTGATTATCTGCACTTTGTCGTTACGAATCATCTCAGCAAGCGACAATCCAAGTTCGGCAGTGCTCATAGCGCCAGCCAACGTGATCATCATCTTCTTGCCCGAGCGCAGGTGTTCTACATAAGCCCGCGCTGCGTCCTTCACGGTCGCGGCGTTGAAGTGGCGAAAATGATGCTCAATGAAATTCGTAATGCTGGTCATCGCACTGTCCCCTATCTAGAGAAGCCAAAAATCAATATCAGGCGAGGAAATTTAGCACGTAGGAGGCGGAAAGTACCGATTAGCACAGTAGAAACTTAATACTGATTACGTTTTCTGGTTTACAAGAGATTCCGCATTTTGTACAATATTTTGTACATATTGGAGAATGCCCATGGCGTCCAGAATTCCAAAGAAAATAGGAAAGGCACAGGCGCGCGAAGAGTTTTCAACTCTCATTGAATCGGTAGCGCAGGGCGGTGGCGCCGTTGAAATCACGGACTACGGCAAAGTCGCGGCTGTTTTAGTCAGCGAAGAAGAGTATGCATGGTTACGCAGTTGCGAAAACAACCAAGCCAAGCCAAAGAAAGATGCTCGCGGATTTTTTGTACTGGAAGGCGATATCAACCTGAAAGAGGAAAGCAAGGCAATTGCAGAAGACTTTGAGAAATCCATCAAGAAATCTGCGCGAAGGCTGCTCAACGACCAATGAAAGAGCAGTTTTTAGTCACAGACACGCATCCATTGATTTGGTACATGGCGCGGCAGGACGCTAAATTACCAAAGAAAGTTTTGTCGGCGTTCAAATCAGCACAAGCGGGTGATGGCACGCACATTTGGGTTCCCGCAGCGGTTGCCTGGGAATTATCACTGCTTATGCGAAAAACGGACCGGGTTTCTGCGATTGGCTCCTACAAAGAATTGCTTGAAGACAACTTCTTCTTCAAAAGTGTAACGCTATGCGAGATGGGTGCAGACGAGCTTATAATCGCCGACCGCCTACACTTCAATCGAGACCCTTTCGATTCTCTAATTGTTGCAACAGCCATAAAGCTCGACCTTCCGCTCATCACAGCAGACGACGCGATTACAGACTCTCGCGAGTGCAGAGTTTTCTGGAGTTAGCTTACATAGCGCTATTTAGCGCTTGCACGGTCGAACAATTTGCGCTGAATCAACTTGCGATCTGCTTCATAGTGAATCTTCTCAAGATTGTCGAGCAAATGAGTACTTGCAGCCTTCGCCAGATCTTTTCGCTCAATAAGTTTCAACAAAATCGCCTTTTGATCCTTGTCGTAATGAGCTTTCTCAAGAGTCGCATCAATCAAAGCCGTTTGCTCCGCAGCACTTAGAGACGGCGAGCTGACTTTCTCCATCAGCACTTCAGTAATGTCTTTGGCATAGTGCAAAGTCGCCAGCTTCTTCGCAAACCTTTGGTCGTCAAGCTTTATGGTCGCCAACTCTTTCTTCTTTTCAGGATCCGGCGTGTCATCCCAGTTGAAAGATGCGACCAAATTGTCAGCCCAAGCTTGATCTTCCGCACTACCTGGCTCGAACTTTCCGTTCTTCTTAATCCAGACCTTTATTTGCGTTCCATCAGAACGCAATTCTCCCTCTTTCTTGATACCATCACGTTTTTCAAAGAGAGTCACTTTCGCGTCCGGAGAGAGCTTGCTCGCCTTCCCTTTCAGGAAAACGACGTCGCCTTTCGCTTCCAGCTTGGTCTCAAGACCATTGATGTTGCGCGCTGAAACCCGCATGATTTTGCCGTCAGACACCTTCGTCTCATTGCTAATCGAATTCATTTTTCCGTCAGCGCCTGTCCAGCTTGATTTGTTGACGGAGTCAGATCCATTGCTTGTGGTCGAGTTGATCGTAAGACCAGAATTAGAGTCGGTCTTCACATCAAACGAGCTATTACAACCCGCGACCGCCACGGCTATTAAAGCTAATGAACTTACGTAAGAAATTCGTTTCACAACACACCTGCTTTTTAGCGACACAGCCCGTTCAATATATCAGCTAAGGACGGTAAGAGTTTCAAGTTGGAATACAATTGAAAAATGCAAATAACAGTAATGCTTGGAAAAAACGCCTCGAGTAACAAAATCGAAGTTGAAGTATCCGCACCTGATATTTTAGTTTCAGAACTCCTGAAGGAAGTGCGAGATGCTTTATCCACGGAGAAAAACTTGGTTGCCGGAGCCGCAAGAATTTTGAAATCAGCAGAACGCTCAGGCTTGGTAACGTTTCTCTCTACCACTCCTGACGGTCCAGTGCGGCTGGAAGAAGTAAAAACCTTGCGTGACTACAATTTGCTAAACGATTGCACACTCTGGCTAATGTGTTCGACACCAAAACAGGACGTGCAATGATACTGCGCGCCCTTTCGAAGTAAACAGGTACGAATGAAGCTCTTAGTCATCGGTGGTACTGTATTTCTTGGGCGGCATATCGTCGATGCGGCACTGGCGGCCGGGCATGAAGTCACGACATTCAATCGTGGTACGCACTCACTTGAAGAACAAAAACACGTTGAGAAACTGAACGGTGATCGCACAGAAGACCTTTCAGCTCTTTCGCGTCGAAACTGGGACGCGATCATCGACACCTGCGGTTATGAACCAGAGGTCGTCGCGAAATCCGTAAACGCAATGACAGACGCCGTAGAGAACTACACCTTCATCTCTAGCATTTCCGTCTACAAAGGTTTCCGCACAAAGGGAATGGACGAGACTGCCAAAGTCAAATCTATCGATGACGGAGACGAGGCAGAATACGGTTCTCTGAAAGCTGGGTGCGAACGGGTGGTCGAACAAGTTTTCGGCGATAAGGCGTTGATCATCAGACCGGGGCTCATTGTCGGACCCTTCGACCCGACAGACCGTTTCACCTATTGGCCAACGCGCGTCTCAAAAGGCGGGAAAATTGCCGCACCAGGCGATCCAGAGAAAAACATCCAGTTCATCGACGTTCGAGATCTAGCAAAGTGGGCGATCCACCTGATTGAGAGTAGAGCCTCGGGAGTGTTCAACGCAACAGGTCCAAAAGGACCACTCACGATGCGTACGTTTCTAAATGAATGCGAGACTGTGAGCGGGAACCCTGCGCAATTCGTCTGGTTGAGTGACGAGAAAGTTTTAGAAGCTGGTGTCGCCCCATGGATGGAAATGCCCTTATGGATTCCAGCCAGTGATGAAGAACATCGCTACTTTCAAACGATTGACTGCAGCAAAGCGCATGCAGCAGGACTCACATATTCTCCGCTATCCATCACAATTAAAGACACGTTAGATTGGGACGCGAGCCGCAATCCTAACGAAGAAAGAAAAGCAGGGTTGAAGCCGGAACAAGAAGCAAAACTCTTAGAACTTTCGACTAGAAGATCATAATAGTCGGCCTAACAACAGTCCTACTTTGCCGCCATCTCTTTATCGAATCGCTCGCCCAGCCGAGCTAACGGAACAGTGTTTTCTTTGGACGCTTCGCTAAGGGGCGCGTACCGAATCGCATCTACCCTCTTCACCATGTCGTATTCTCCAATGGCCTGCTGGAGCATAATCCAAGACATTCTTCGAAGTTCGTCTGACTCTGAATCGCCCTTCAGATAAAGCGTTACTACAGCTTTGTCGCCCTTACGCTTCGCCGATGCCTTTAAATCCGAAACTGCGAAGGTAAATTCGGAACCTTCAGTATTGCGTAAAGTTATTGCCAGATCTTTCAGTGTTTCCGGGGGTGTCCTCTGACGAAAGGCGACTACAGACCAATGTTTCATTTTCGGGGCTGCGGCAACAATCTTTTCAACAACAGGAAAAAGTTCAGCTACCCCCTCAGCGCTCACATCGAGTTCGGACTTGCCCTCTGGTGCCTTCCCAACCTCAAACGCAAGACCGTCATTGATTGATCTCAGCCGGTCGCCAACTTCGTTCATCACTTCATCAGTCGGCTTTTTTGAAAGAACTTCGAACAGACGCTCTTCATGTAACTGAAACCAATTCCAAAATTCCGGTATGGATTCCTGCTGTGGCATTGCACACGCGACAAGACAGAAGATGGTTAGTCCCAAAAAAACAAAAAGCACTCCCAAACGCACAACAATTCCTACCCTTTCGTAACGGTAACCAGTGTAAGAGTATCGCAAATTTGCTCTCGTTAAACAACACGAAGAGTAATTGCTGGGTAAGATGGAACCTTGAAGAGGTGTGCAAGGTTTGCCGGTGAAAGCAAAGAAGGTCCTGCTTATCGTTGGAATGACAGCCCTCGGGTTGCTCGTAACCGCAATGGTGTATGTCTACTGCGTCGTGTTTAACATGATTCATGATTTCACTTATTACAGCAAAGCCGTTTTGCACCCGAGAGTTTCAGCCGAAGAAGCGTATGACGTTGAGCCTGTGCCGGGCATCAAGAAACAGTCGCTATTCATCCCTTGCCCCGATGGTTCCAAAATGCACGCGTGGCTTTTCAAAAAGCCGGGCGCCGACAAGCTGATGATCATCAACCATGGTGCTGGTGGCAACTTGATCGGGCGCGCTTATATCGCACGAAGAGCTGCGACGGCTAACTGTTCTTCACTGTTGTACGACTATCGCGGGTATGCGCAGAGCACGGGCGATTTCAATTTGGACACGATTTTGGAAGATGGACTAACTGTCTACGATTATGCAAGGAAAGAATTGAACTATCCTGCAGACAAAATAGTTGTTTGCGGCGAATCGATTGGTTCTGCAGTGGCGGCGCAAACGGCAGCAGCACGTCCATGTGGTGGACTGCTTATTCTGTGCGGTGTTTCGCGCTTGCCTGTTGCGATTCGAAAGATTGTGCCAATCTTCTGGCTCTTCCCTGATGCTGCTTTCGCAAAAACAAAAATCGACAACCCAACAACATTTAAGTCTGTGAGTGTCCCCGTGCTCTTTGTGCACGGGAAGAAGGACGAACAGGTTCCTTACGAATGCTCGGAGGAGAATTTCAAAGTGGCATCACAACCCAAAACGATTGTTCTTTTGCCCGGTTGTGGTCACGATGATTTGGGTGAATTCGATAGTGAGATCTTTCAGAAAGCGATCAACGATTTCGTCGGAAGCCTCAAGTAAAAGAACGCCTATACACGCGAAGCCGGCGAGCCGCCGGCGCTCCCAGCGTTTCACTGAAAGCGAAAAGGCGCCGGTCAGGGCGCCTCTTCTGGTTTGCTTTTTGGAAAACTATGACTTAGTTGTGCGCAATCTTACTTTGCGACTCTTGCTGCTCTTGCGACTCTTGCGGCAATGAAGCAACATGATCTCTAGTGACGAGATTTGCGAGTGTTTTCGCCAAACCTTGCTTCTTAAGCTCAGCGAAGGACTTCACCTCGACAATGTCGAATTTAGCGCTTTGTCCGACGAGACCTTCGTCGAGCGACGCGAGGATCTTCGGCGCACGGCGGTCGTTTCCAACCTGCAGTATCGCAATTAAGATTTCGTCCGAACTCTTCATTTGTTTCGTAGCGCGAATGATTTCTTCTTTCGTACGATAAGTATCTTCTGGTGCTCCATCAGTGATCATTGCCAACAGGAGAGGTTTGGTGTGTCCGCCACTTGCATCACGGCGAGCGAAATATTCATCAAAGTGATGTGCTAACACTTTGCTGACATGTGTTCCACCACTAGGCTCGACTTCATTGAAGAGAGTCTCAACCTTGCCACCATCAACATTGGAGTAAGAGTTGTAGTTATTGGAGAACATGCTTATCTTCAGGCCGGACGGCAAAACTTTTTTGATTTGATTGGCGAGATTAGCAGCCTGGTTTTTGCACCATTCCCAGCGAGTTATCGACTCTGAAGGATCCACAGCTACCGGTTTCGGAATGTCCTGAGCAACGATGTCTGGCTTTGGAACCGGCGCATTGCGTTGGTTGAGGCGATAAGTCATTGAGGCGGATTTGTCGATCACCAGAGCCAGATCGTAGGTTCCAAGCTTTTGAATTTCCGGCTCGCGAAGTGCGACTTCTTTCTGGAACTGCGGGACACTAAACTCCACCAGCGTTGTTGCAAACGATGGAACAGCTGTGCCAATCGTCAGCGCGAGCGCTGTTTGCCACAGAAAAAACTTACCTAGAGTGTTCTTTGCCCCTTTCATATCTTTGCCCTTCCTGCTTCTTTCCTGGTTACCTTGCCCACATTCGCGTCTTCTTGGTTCAAAAACTTCGACGCATTCACACGCAAAAACGGTCAGCATTCCACCTTTATGAAAGGTTGCTGTTTTCCGTTTTGTTGCCGGTAACGACGCAGCGATTGCTGTGTAGTTCCCGCCTGCGTTAAATTTGTATATTCGTCTCTCAAAAAGGCTGGGGCTGGAAACGCAGCACCCGTGGAATATAGTGGCAGTCCCCTGGTACGAAAAGGAATCCCCCGGTGCAACTAATTGGTTACACGCGCCGACAAAAAACACTCCTGCTCTCTGCAATCGTTTCACTTTCTGTAGCGCTTTCAACAGCAGATGCAGCGCTTGCGGTCGAGTCTTGGCAGTCGCTGAAGCAGCGGGCTGAAGACTTCGCGATTGAACAAAAGTTTCGCCAGGCAACTGATACTTTTGAGCAAGCCTTGAAGATTGTGCCTGCGGACCGCGAAAACGAGCGTGTGGACATTCAGTTGGCTGCTGCGACTAGTTACAACAACATGCTGGAAGTGGACAAAGCGATCGTTCTTTTGAAAGATGCAGGCGAAACAATAAAGAGGCTTAAGGCTCAAAAGAAGTTGGATCCTCAAGTTTTGGTCTCGTTAAAAACTCTAATCGATGCGAACGAACGTGGCTACTCGTCGAGGGTTCCATATGCCCAGAGAGCCAAATTGAAGATGCGCATGTCTGAGGCTTTGACCAGGATTTGCGCGGATGTCTACCCTCAAGCAAACACGACCGCGCGTAAGTTTGGCCACGCGCGCTCTTACGTCGCCAATAGTGACTACCTGGGAGCGAAAAAACAGCTTGAGCTTATTCTGAGCACAACGCGGCCAAGCGATCCGCTGTATAGACAGATAAAGTGGTCCCATGCCGCAGTTGAACACAAGTTGTCCAAGCCGCAGGTCCTGAAAACGATGATGCAGACCGAGATGAAAGAGCACTCTGAGCAATTTGTATTGATTGAGGTTGCAATGGCTCAGCTCTGGGCTGCCGACTACGACGCGGCGGTGCAGTGCCTGAACAAAGCCCTGGATATATTGAAGAAGAAGCCCGATAAAGGGCTCACGGAGTTCGCTTACACCGTTTATATCGACATATATAAAGACAAGGGTGACGACAAAGGGGCAGAGCCCTGGCTGCGCAAACGGCTTGCTGTGGTCACGCCCAAAGATCGAACGAAATACTTCCAATACAGCCGCGCGCTCTCGCACAATTTGCGAAAGCAGCGAAGGTATGAAGAAGCTGACGCAGTCATGCCGGAGCGAAAGAAGAGTCGCCCGGGCGCATTGACCGAGTGGGAATGGTTTTTGACTGACAAAGAAAAAGCCGACGTAAAGCAAGCCGATGCGGCAGGTATGGGGAGAAACATATCCAAGCAAAGCGGATCTAGTCCAAGCCAGTCTAAGGTAAGCGAATCAAAGCCAAGCGAACCTCCACGCGCAAAGAAATAGTATCGAACCAACTCCAAACAATATCTGGTACTACTTATGGTGCCTTCACAAGGAGTTAGGAACCGTTGCCTTGAGTTTCAGTTACAGGCGGATGTGAACGCCTAGCCAAAACAGACTTCGCGAACTGACTCAATCTGGTCAAGTAGACGTAAGAAGCAGCTTCCTGCTGTTTCGGATATAGAGCTTTTGTTGCGAACCAATTCGTGCGACCAAGGACGCCGTCAACTTGGCGCGGAGTTAAACCGAGAGCTTCCATTTGAGCGCGCCCCTCTGGCGTGCTGTAGCGGTCATACAAGCCTTGCATTTCTACCTTTGTCTCTGGATTAAGGGGCTTGCCGGACAGCTCTTTGTAGAAGCCCTGGCTCATTGTCTCGTAAGCTTTGCGAGCCATCGGCAATGGAGTGAATTCCAAATTGGATTTTGGAACCCTGAAGGCATAACCAAGATCGATGTTGTGAACCTTATCCGACACGGACATATTCATCGCATGATTGTCCCATTCACCCATTACCATACGATGAAGGAATGCCTCGCCATATTTGCCGGAAAGACTTGTTGTTGTTTCCAGATGGTCGTTAATTGCCTTCATGGGTACGGTCTTTCCATCTGGCACTGCTAGAACATTGCGATAGTGCTCCACAAGGTTGGGCCCATTCATTTCTTGAATGTATCCGACATATGATTTGCCATTTATTTCAGCGCCTCTGGCAACCGTCGCGGGCACGTTCGTTTTAAAACCAAGCATATTCATGCCGTAACCAGCGATTTCGTTTTGCATTCGGACAGCGAATGCTTCGGTAAAGTCATTCGGGCGAAAAACTGCCGGGATGAGTTCGCCGGACGGAGTCTTAACCTTACCGAACCAGGTCTCAGTGTGCAGCCCGGTCGCTTGTCGCTCCGGAATGAACATGCCGTCGCGCAGAGCCTGCTGGCGTGCGTCAACAACCTCACCGCGCTGAAATGGCGTCGAGCGAGCTTTCTCCATCGCGCCTGGGGCGTCCGGTTCAAGCCGCGATCCTCTCGTCGCCTGCCATGCACCAACACGTCCGCCGGCGGCATCGAAAACGCCCTGCAAGAATGCTTTACGGCTCAGTTGCGTGAAATCGAGCTGCCCGTCTTCACGTATTTGTCTGTCTAGTTCGCGACCGAACCCGCTCGTCACGCCCATCGTACCCGCGGAGACCGTATACAAGGTTGAAGGTTTGTAGGCAACGGCACCTCTACTCTTGTTAAATGCCGTCGCGAAAAGCATATCGTTGAAGCCGAATGCAACGGCGTCTACCGCCATTGCCCCAGGGTTTGCCGTTACAGAAAGCGTGCGCGCCAGGCCTTGAGACAAGCTGAAATCGCCCTTCGCATCATAATAATTGCCGCGTGTTAGCATAGCGTCCGAACCGCGGTTCATAATGCCCATGCCGACGCCAGTTGTAGCAGGAGTCATTCCAGCGCCTTCGAACGCGCGGAAAGAGGCCTTGAGCAAAGCTCCTTTGCCTAGACCCAATCCGGCATCCGTGAGCTGATTCTGCACGGTGTCGCCCATTTTGGCTTCGTCCGACATATAGGTCAAAGCAAGGGATGGCAAAGCCAACTTGCCCTTCATAAAGATGGGGGCAGTCTTCAAAAATCCGCGCATGTAGCCGGACATCTCATCCGCGCCCTTATCCGTTGAAGTGACGGCTTCAGCCAGAGGATGAACTGCCGTGTCCAAATAGGAACGTAGCCTGTGCTGCCCATCGCCCTGTCCCCCGGCATTGCCTGGATTACGCCACGCCTCAGGAAGAGCGCCGGCAACTATGAAATTGCCGACCCCGACGTTCTCGATAGTCAGGTTGGGGTTGTCCCCTTCCTGCTTTTCGGGCGTCTTCTTCTGATTGCTGGTTGAATCCAGTCCTGCCATGTACTAAGCGGGCTCCTGTCGGCTTTTCATCCGTTTAAGCCATTACCTCCGGGGAGATCCGTACTCCCTTCCTATATGTGCCCTAAAACCCGCGAAACTAAAGCTGGGAGAGGAAAAGCCCAGAGGATGGGGGCTAGCGGTTTTCCTATGTAACATACGCACGCCTTGACATCCAGCACCACCTACTCCGGTATCCCTCAACTTTCGTCCCGAGACTTCCGGAAACCAGGCGCCGGTAAGCAAATTGTTTTAGTAGCAGTTTCGCAACAGTTTAGTAGCCAATCCAAAACAACTGCCGCCTAAATTGGATGCATAAGCAGCCCCGCTGCACTTCCCCCGCAATTCCCATAAGAGAACAGCATTCGCTGAACCTAAATCTCACGGTCATTACTAAGGAGAAATCTTATGACTTCCATTGACGTTGTAACCAACATTGAAAAAGCAGACAAAGAAGGCGGAGTTAACGCAGCTTACGATCAATTCAAGGTTGAGGTAGACAGCATCAACAGAAACTTCACACCTGGTGAGCGCGAGAAGCAAATGGCGAATCTGACATCAGAACTCAATCAAGCCGGCTTGCTCCCAGAACTCTCACTCAAGTGGGCTCAAGATCACAGATTTGAAATCACGCAAGATGGACAGTTCAGCAGAACCGACCTCAGCCGATTCAAGAAGGGCAACGATGCAATATCACAAGCAATGGCTGGAGCGCTGATCGAACAGTATGACGACCTGCGCACGAAGCATGGCGATTTCGGGATGTTCCCCCACGGCTTTGATTTGACAAAAGCTTGGTTTGGCTACGAAGCGATCTCAAAAAATGACTTAAACAATGCAGTCAACGACTTGCAAAAGGCGCATGACGACAAAGTCAAAGATTACAATACCGGTAAATCCGCCGGAGAATTGGCACGTCGTTTTGACACTGAAGGCGGTGGCACCGAACTGTTCGACAAGCTGGCAAAATGTGACGGCAAGACTGACGGAATCTCGTTGTCAGATATTAGCCGGACACTTCAAGCTGACAAACTGATGGGCGGAGTTCTTTCAGATTCGGAACGCAAGATCGTTCAAACACTTCAAGCCGACTGGAACAAGCCCTATGTTCAAAAACTGATTGGTAAAGACGGACAAATCAGCGCTGAAACGCTGCAAGCAAACAAAGATATCTTGGCTCAAGCTGAGGCGGCTGAAGCCAGCGAAGAACCCACACAAAATCCTGAAGGAACAATCGCAGGTATTGCAGGCGGAGTAGTTGCTGCAGCGGCAGGCGTGCTCGACCAACTACAACAAAAACAAGTTGAAATCCAACCAGGCGACGGATTCGATCGCATAGCTCGCAGAGAACTCATGAGCCAAGGACTGCATCCGACCGCAGCTCAAGTAATCGAATACTCGAAGAAGATTGCAGAGCACAACAATATGAACAGAGATACGACAGTGCTCCTAGCTTCAGACAAGCTCAATTTGCCGAAGTTCGAACAATAACAGACTAATCAAGTTTTTGCGCACGGGAAGAAAGGGGAGTTCGCGTTTCACGCAAGTGAGAGGCGAGCTCTCTGCTTTTACGTATCGGCTTTGTTCGTAGGGGCGGCAGTCTTAACGCCGAATCAACGCAGTCACAGTTTGAATACAAATCAGTCACCAGTTCATTACATATATTCCGTAGATTGGAACTGTGAGCTTCCCCACACACTCTATATCCGCAGGAGTACACGGCATGAACCATTTGCAAGGATTCGCTGCATACGCATACGGACTAGGCTCGATTGCCAGCCGCAGTATCAGATCAGCGAGCCTCGGCGAACATGCAAAAACCACAACTCCTGACGGAAGCAATTTCTATACCGATTCCGATGGCGATGTTATTTATGCACAGTACGCCTCCGGTGCAATCGTCTCGCGCAAAGAAAAACATGTCACGGTTTGCACCGCAGACGGTGACTACTGGATGGGCAACTTGAAGGGTGACTGGTTCAGACTGGACTGAATTTCATGCCATAATCGGAGCATGCAAAAACGGTCGACCCTCAGACTCAGTATTTTGGCGCTGGCAATTGTGCCGGTTGTTCTCGAAATCATCCTGTTAGTCGCACTTTCCAACCTGCACAGCCAGGCAGACATGGAGCTTGAGAGGGCGGTTCGCGCACAAAAGATCACGGAAGGCATCAATTCGATATCGAAGCAGATGTACGATGCCTTTTTCATGTTCAGCGCAGAAAAACACGACGAGATGCTGACAAAAGAGGCAATGGAGCCGATCATTGTCAAGTTTCGCAAAACATATGATGATTTAGATAAGCTGACCGCTGGTGATGAACACTCGCATTCAATGATCGCCCGCTCCAGTAAAGCGGCAAATCGCGCCGTTGAGCTGATGGAAATTTTGCGTGGCAGCCTGGATCGCGACGGAAAGACCGAAGCAGCTAGGGCATTTAGAAAACCGTACTGGTATGAGCTAAGAAAACAAACAAAGACGATTTTGACGCCGGAGTTTTTGAATCTTCGACGCGAAGAAGCGCAAGTTGCCGAGGCAGCACCGCTTATTCAAAAGGATATTCGCGAAAAAATTCAATTCAGCATTTGGACTATCTCTATTTTGCTGGCAGCATTCGTGTCACTCATCGCTATCTATTTGACTCGCACAATCGCCGACAAAATTGCACGCTTGAGCGACAACACACTCAGACTGGCTAGCAATGTTCCGCTGCATCCAGTGCTAAAAGGCAACGATGATCTATCGCAGCTCGATCAAGTTTTTCACAACATGGCTCAAGAATTACAAGCAGCGGCGCGCAAAGAGAGAGCATTATTGGATAATGCTCGAGACTTCATTTGTTCCATTGATTCAGCTGGCAAGTTCGTCGAAGTAAATCCTGCGTCACAGCGACTTCTCGGCTACATGCCTGATGAATTGCTCGGCTCGCATCTAATAGATTTACTTGCAGGCAAAGATGTTTCGGAAGTCTTGTCTCGCTTCGACAAGATTCAACAAAGCGCGGAATCGGCGGCGTCCTTCGACACCCAACTGGCACGCAAGGACGGCAGTGTTGTTGACGTGACTTGCTCTGCTCAATTTGCAGCGGAAGAAAAATTGACCTTCTGCGTTTTTCATGACACTACCGAAAGACGGGCAGCAGAACGACTCCGCCAAGAAGTTGTAGCCATGGTCACACACGATCTGAGAACACCGCTGGGCACCGTTAATAATGTTTTTGACTTCCTGCACCGTGGGCAGCTCGGCGAACTGACTGAAAAGGGTCAGAAATTCGTCGACTCAGGCATGCGCAATACGCATCGCATGATGAGTTTGATCAATGACCTTCTCGACATTGAGAAAATCAAATCCGGCACTTTCGAAATTGATTGTGATGAGGTGGAGGTAGCGGCGCTTTTCAAAAGCTGTGCAGAATTGTATTCAACGGCGGCGGCTGCACAAAACATCACTCTTACAATCAACAAAACGGATGCGGTAGTTTGGGGCGACCAGGACAAACTACTGCGCTTGCTATCGAACCTCATCGGCAACGCTATTAAATTTACTCCGAAGGGCGGCGAAATATCGCTGTCGACGCAAGTTGTCGACGGCATTGTGCAAATTTCAGTCAAAGACAGCGGTTCTGGAATCCCAAAAGACAAGCTGATTAGTGTTTTCGAGCGCTATCAGCAGGTCGATGGCGAACACAAAGCAAGTGGCTCCGGCTTGGGACTGGCAATTTGCAAATTATTTGCAGAAGCCCACGGCGGTCGCATTTGGGTGGAAAGCGAACAGGGCGTTGGAGCAGAGTTTATCGTCGCCATCCCGACGCAAAAGAATTCTACCTAGCCCATCGGTCGGAAAGTTTGAGCTAGAATTGTCCCGGGGTCGTCAATAAATACTGGACTAGAATCTGCATGGCAAAAATTCTGGTGGTCGAAGATGACGTAGACTTTGCGCTCACGGTCGAACACGCGCTTACGACATCAAATCACACGGTCGAGATGGCGCATGACGGCGAGTCCGCGATGGAGTATTTGCGCCAGGGGCAGTATGACGTCATCATTCTTGATTGGCAGTTGCCGGACATCGAAGGCATCGAAATACTTTCCAAATTCCGCGCCCGGGGCGGCGTTACGCCGGTACTTATGCTGACAGGCAAAAGCCAAATCAAAGACAAGGAAGCCGGTTTGGACGGCGGTGCCGACGATTATCTGACAAAGCCGTTTGACGCCAGAGAGCTTGTAGCCAGGGTACGCGCACTTTTGCGCAGGCAAATTGTTGCGCCCTCAAGCAGCCTCTCGATGCATGATATCGTGCTCGATTCCACCAAGCACCGGTTGACGAAAGGCGGCAAAGATGTGCATTTACAACCGCGAGACTTTGCGCTGCTCGAGTTTTTGATGCGCCACCCGGACGAGATTTTTTCGACCGACGCGCTGCTCACTCGCGTTTGGCACCAAGATTCTGAGGCGTCATCAGCCGGATTACGCGCGGCAATCGTTCGCATTCGCAAAGCAATTGATGATGACGGTGAAGACACAAAGTCGCTGATAGAAAACGTTGCGCGCGTCGGCTATCGGATGCGCAACAGCTAGTATGCAACAAATAGCATCAGAATCTTAGGGGCGATGCCATGCATCGCCCGGTTTGAAACTCACTCGGGATGAACAATTTAGGAGCTGCCATACATCGCTGATTGATCGCCTCAAGGATCAATCTCGAACAGGTGCCACTTAGCGCCTCTACCGAGTAAAGTCCACATGGGAGGCGTATTTTGCATTTGCTGCATCACGTCAGTTGTGACGAGCAAATAGTGAGGTTTTTTGCCCGCCTCCACATACTCCTTGTACTCGAGGAGCGTTTTGATTTCTTTTACGGGGCGACGCAAGTAGAAGTTTACCGCTGGGGAATCTCTCTGATACAGCGCCACATGCGCCTTATCGCGGACCACGCGCCGCAACAGAAGCAAGAGCGGATAATCGTTTTGCACATACTGAAACTGCAGCGCAGTGGGGACAAAAGTACCGCAGGCAAAGGCACAGGCGCAGGCGATAGCTGTAACCGAAGCTTCCAATTTCTTTCTGAATGCAGCCACGGTAGCGGCAAGCAGAAAGCACCAGACAAAAAAGCCATACCCAAGCAAAGCCTGGAGCATGGACGTATCAACCTTCAGTTTGAAGCAAACGACTGGCGTAAGAACAGCCAGAGCAGGCAAAACTACAGCAACCACGGACAGCAAGAACCAGGCTAACTTTTTCGATTGTTTAAATCGAATTGCCCGATCCAAGAGACTTCCCGCAAGGATTGCCATGGGTGGCGCAATCGGAAGAATGTACGTCGGCAATTTGGTTTTGAGCAGTGAAAAGAGACCAAGAACAAATACTATCCAGATGATGGAAAACAGTTCTAAATTGGCTCTTCTGGTGGGCAACCACCGCTTTTTCAAAAGTGAGAAGTAGCGACCGATTGCAAAAAGATTGACGACAGACCAGGGGAAAAACCCTGCGAAGAAAAATGGAATGTAGTACCAGAAAGGGTTTTGGTGATTGACCTTACCGAGCGCCCTGCCGAAATTTTGGTTGATGAAGAACTCTTGGAAGAAGGCTCCTTTCGTAGCCATTCCTTCTGCTATGTACCAGGGCGCAGCAATAGATAGCATCACGGCTGTTCCCAGAAGAGGATGCAAGACTGCCAACTTGCGCCACCACCACTGGTGCCCACCTTCGGCACCTTTTGGACGAATCCAGGCAAGGTAGATCAAAACAATGATCGCTACAAGCGCTACAGGAACCGGACCTTTAGCAAGCAAAGCCAGTCCAAGCGCAGAATAAGCGACAGCGAGAGAAATCCAGTGCGCGCCCCAGAGCCTAGAGAAAAGCCCCAACGCGCCGAGCATCATGAATAGGGTGAGCGGAACATCGGTGATTGCAACACGACCGACGGTCACGTACAGCGGAGTCGAAAGAAGCGCCAGTGCTGAAAACATCGCCGCTCGACCGCCTAGAAACGGGCGCACCAGGACCAACAGAGCAACAGCAGAAGCAATACCGCACAGAGCAATGGGCAGGCGCGCCGCAACCTCGAACACATCGAAAAGCTTGTACGAAGCCATAATCATCCAATAAATGAGAATTGGCTTCTCGTAAAACGGCTTGTAATTGGACGTCGGCGTAACCCAGTCGTTGCGCTCAAGCATCTCGCGAGCAGCTTCTGCGTAGAGTCCGTCACTGGGATCGATAATGCCGTAATAGTTCAGACCCGGCAGAAAAATAATCATGGCTGCCAGCAAAACAAAGAGCACCTGCACAAGGCGGCGCAGGGCACCTGAATTCTTTGGCTTGCTAGCTGGCGCAAAACCGCCTGGCGCACTCTCATGAGCGGTTGAACTAGTCAATTGGACGGGCTCCGAAACGGCTACTGATACGGACATATTCTGGCAGGATTTACGCACGTTTACTTGGCTCGATGTTAATGAAACCCTCGCAAGCGCCGCGCCGACGGACGTCTACGGCACAATTAATCGTTGGAAAGCCGAAGTCGATAGCCTGACTACGCAATAAGGGGGCGACTTTCGATATGATTTATCATTGCTCTATGTGGGAATATCCACTCAAAGGTTTTCGCGCGGACCGAGTTTCAAGAAAGAAAGCCAAATGTCAAGCAGTCCTCGAAAGGGCAAAAGCCCAAATACGCCACCAGGCGGGAAGTCCGAGCCGTCGAATCGCGGCGCCGGCGAACCCAGAAAACGGCGAGACATTAATCGCACACTTGAACTCGAGCCGATAAAAATTGACATCTTGTCCGAGCAACTGGGCAGACTAACCGACAATTTTCGTTTTCAAGACATTTTTCCGGCACCAAAGAATATCGACAAGTCGCTAGACGAGTTGAAGGGCGATTTGATGGATGTGCCGGTTCGCGGAGCAGACGGCAAAGTCACGAACGTCTACGCCAAAATTGAAGCGGACGAGCTTCTGACGCGAGAAGACAAAGACTTGATCTGGTGCGCACTCTCCACAGTACGCGATTCATTCCAAAGACTCGATCGCTCGACCAATTCGCAATCACCTGGTTCCAGCTATCAGTGGAACATGAATTGGAAGCACACGCGTTCTGAAGTGGGCGAAGTATTGGAAGCGGCAAAGCTGCTTCAACTAGACCACACGGAGACACGCGACGCTATCCTTGCCTCCATTTTTTCCGACAGCGTCAAAAACCGAAAGAATTTCATCATCCACAACGTACATGGCGCTTACGGCGCAGCTCAAGCGCTTTCTTACTTCATGGACTTTACTAATCCCGACGTCATCAAAAGCGTGGAGCGCATCACCCGCGCAGTAAAAGAACACCAGATCGCGCCACCGCAATTTATGGCAAACGTTGTGGCTATCTTGTTGAGCAAGAAGATGGGTCTAGGTCCATTTACCCCTGCAGGTCCATTGCCGCAAAACGCGCCCAGCAGCGTCTTGCAAGTCACGGAAGTAGTCCGCTCAATCTGGAAGAAGATCAACGACCCGTTCAACAAAGAGCACCTTACGGGTGATTTGACCACGATTGACTTTACACCGGCAGAGCGCCAACTCCTGGTTAACATCGGCGTTGAAGATTGGTTTGTACCGCATCCCGAACTCGAAGATTCTAAAGTTGCCCATGCCGTTATCGCCGGCGATCACTCTATCAACTACAATCACCCAGAAGGTTTCGCCAAAATCGCACTACTTCGAGGTCCGGACACCGAAGCAATCTTCGAAGATCCAACCATCCACAACTCTCTCGACTCAGCGGTCAACAGTTTTGCAGATTCATTCCGAGTAATCAGACCGGAAGTGCAAAAACTTGCCGTCGAAGGTCTTCGCCGGACTAAGAATGCGATGGAAAGAGTAATTGGAATTATGACCTTTCTCTTTTCCGGTATCGTAATCGGTCCTAAAGATACATGCGTCACAGGGCGCGCAAAAATCGAGCAGGCGATGTTACGTGCTCAAGAAAAGTATCCGCACTTGTTCGCCGCATCGTCCTCCAAGTTGAGCGATGAGGGCGCTGAATACATGAACAAGACGATCGAGCGCATCGGAGATATTCTGCAAGACTGGCTCGACAGTTATAACGAAATCCCATTTTCACCGAAGGACGCTGGGCAAGTCGAGCCGGGTCCAGGCAAATTACCTTTCTGGAACGCCCCGCTCAAGTACCCCTCGCGCAATGAGCACGGAACGCTCAATCTGCATGAATTAAACGAGTTGGAGCTAAAACAGTTTCTCTTCGCCGGCAAAATTCGCGAAATAGTCGTAGAGCTACTGCGTGCAGAGCAGTGGATTTTTTAGCCAGTCGCCATACAAACCATATATGATGTCACACGCTAACGACAACGCAATTGTCTAGGCACTCGATAGTTTGAATGGTGCGGGCGGCCCCAATGGTTTCCCTCATACTCGTGATGTTTAAAACCATCAAAGTCGTAGCGTCCGCGCCCGTCAAAGTCGTTATCTCTGTAGTTGTCGTAATAATTACGACATCCTCGCTCTGGTAGATGCTGTGGGTATTCTCGATAAGGATAGAGGTCGTTGCAGCGATTTCGATTGCTCAACTGTGCCATTAAAAATGGTGCCGCAATAGACGCGACGTCAGCGAGAGCTCTTCCGACATCAATTCGTGGAAGGCGCCTTTCACCGCGTTCTTCACATGAGTCTCCGCGCCTTCTTCCAGAGTTCCTCTCGTCTTCTGCATCGCGACGACTGCGAGCAGTGTCCTGCTTCTTGCTTCGTTCTCCATCGCAGTCACGCTCCTTCTCGCGTTTAACGTGACTATGTTCACTGTCGCGGCTTCGCTCTTTTCCGTCAGATTCATGCTCGCGAACTCGACCGCCTGTGGGGCGTTTCTCCTCGTGTGCCGCCCCCTCTTGCTTATCACCTACAAGAAAAGACTTGCCCTGCATTGTGCGAGACCAGTTGTCGCCGTAATACGAAACCGGCTTACCGTCTTTATTTCGCTCCTGCTCGATCTCTCCACTGGCATTGCGGGCCGCGCGCATAACTATTTGCTCACCACCACGAGAATCTTTTGCATAGCAGTGAATAAGGGTTTTCTCACCGCATTCTTGAGTTTCTACCCTAAACTCTCTTTCAACGCCATCCTTATCTTTAAATTTAAATCTTTCAACTCCGCTGGAAGCAATCTTCTCGAGCGCCGTTAGTCTAGCTGCAGTGCTTTTCGCATGCCTCAGATCGTCCTCAGCATACTCGTATGGATGTTGGCTCGATTCACCGACAATCTGACAATCTGACGGCGAGGATTCTGCACGCGCATTGCGCATCGGAGCAGCAATAGTTCTACCATCCCCACTAAATCGATAATAGTCTAGGTTGGCACCATCAACCTGGCTCGTTGTTCCACAATCTTGGCCGCGCAACGCTCCGGCAAATGAAGAATGATATGACATTATCTCAACACCAATTCATGTCCTTGACGCATCAACAATATCGAAAATCATCTGAACTTTTCCTGAACGTTCTTCCGAAAAACCTGGACAAACTGGCCTCGCAAAAACCTGAGGAAGGGAGAGAAGACGAGCAATCAAAAGAGACTTGCTGTTCGACAGAACTTTAGATGCGTGCAAACTTATTTGTTGACGAAGAACTCACCACTTAAAGGATCACAGCCCATATTCTCCCAATTCGATTCCTCACGCAGATGGAACGGAATCGCCCGAGTAAGCCCTGGTATTTGCACCCCAGGAACTTTAGCCGTAATAAGAGGTTCAATTTCAGCATCGACAGCCAGGTCGAGACGATAGAGGCAGGGCCCTTTGTTGCCACCAGGTAGCCAATCACTGGATAAAGCGCCTGGACGATCGACTGTCACCGTCTGATCGGGGTTTTTAACGGACGTTGCAATCAAGGACAATTGCGTCGACTTGGCATTGAAACCACCGATCTTGGTGAGACCATTGTGAAAGTCGCTCTCTTGGAGCGCTTTGAAGGCGTCGCTTAAGCACTCGCTCTGCGCAAGTTGATGCACTCTATTGTTGACTATGGACTTTCCGAGACCGAGTCTCACAGGCACGACTGACAAGTCAAAAAGGGGGATGACGACACAAGAAAAAAGCAGAAAGATGGCGGCACCGAACTCGCTTAGCTGGCTGCTTCCTGTTTCTGATCGCTGTTTTCTAGATCTGTTTGAGCGTCTCATTTCTGTTTTGCACATAACCTAAGCCCCGCCTCTAAGGTTCCGTCCAAGCGCCATTTGCACAGGCCGTATTCACTGTGCGTGTCTTCGAATCGAACTCGCCAACAATATTCTGTTTCACATTCATAGTCATCGTCACCTGCACCGCTGACGGTATCACAGAGCACCGTCCCGTTTTATCTTCACCACCGTCTCGCAAAATCAACGAGTGCTTAAATCCTTTGCCTCGAGTCAGCCGCAGGGGAGCAGACTGTCCTTTTACCGGAGGTTGAAGTGAAGACAATTCGAAAACCAGGTCGGAATCTTCGCCCGGCAATTTGAGATTGACGTTAGAAACAAACAAATCTACTTGTTTGCCAGGTTTGATGAAATTCTGCTGGCGGTCATAGGAGTTAAGGTTATAAACCCCAGAAGAAGCCTCCACATTGGAGATTGGCAGACCAAGATCTCCAAGCCGCAGGTCAAAAACCTCACCGCCAGCGGTTGAGAAATTCGCAAGGAATAAATTGCCTTGATTGCCACTCTCGGCGTCTTTCACAGTCTTTCTCATCCGCGCAACCGAGAGGTCGACATAACGATTGCGTTCTTCAGAGATTAGCTTTGCGCCACTGCGGGACTGATCGAGGACCTGTGCAGCCAGTCCTTGCAAACCTCGAAACTCATCGTTTCCGGTACGTTGGTACAGTTCTCTGGAGGTAAAAACCAACTCCCTGCTGTGACCGATCAGGTTGTTAATTTTGCCACCATGGTCATTCTCATTAAGTTGCCTGGCGCATTCCAGAGCTAAATCTTCCGAGCGACTTTGCAGATGTTTGTGCGAAAAGAAAACCAGGTAAAAGGAAAACGCCATTCCGACAGTCACAAGAAGCACAGCCAAAACGGCAATGCAGAGGAAGAGCATGCTTCCTCTTGCACTGCGTTTTGCTAACTGCCTGCGGGGAAATTTCATCAAAGTGATTGCCCTGAATCGGGATTTACCATGAGAGCACGCTCGTCCACAGCTTCAAAATCACTGCCGACGAGATTCTTGAGTTGATCAAGTTCTTCGTTATTCCAACGTCGGTCCGGCGCACCGGTCATGTACCAATTAGAACCATTGTCAGCGACGATCATGCCGTACTGCTTCAAGCAATTAAGTACAACCTGCATGCGCGGAGAGTAGGTGGAAACATTGAAATTCGCGCGCAACCTGAAGCGCTGTCCCATTGGTGGATAACCCGCAGTCTGCGGACCAGCCTGGTGTCGCGCGGGCCAGATATAACCATTTGTGCGCCTGGTCGTGAAACGCAAAGCATGTTTGACAGCGCCTGTTGCTACTTCGTCAAAGTTCAACAGTCCAGGGAAAACCGGCAAACCGGCGGCGTCCGCAGAGGTCCACCCGTTAGGACGCAAAGCATTCGAATTGAGCGGAAAAATGGCACCAGAACCAGCATGAATGCCTTTCTTTCCGGAAGGGTAGGTGGCATAAAGCTCGTACAGAACTTGCTTCTTGGTGTCCACCATCAGGACATGCCGGTCGCCGGCATTTACGGTCGACCAAGTGCCTCCTTCGATGAGCAACTTGGTCGTGACCGGATAGGGACCAGGATCACTCTCGTCGGCGTAATCGAAGGAAGGAAGAATTTTCCCTTTTCCTTTAGTGAGGTTGTATGGAATGCCAAACGAGTTTATGTCGTTGCCGACATCCGGGTGGAAGTGCGTTGAGGCACCGATGGTGCTGACATAGGTAGAAGAGTTGGGATCGAGTGGAAGGGTGTCGATGCGACGGTTCCAAATATTGTTGGGTGGAAAAACCGAGCAGCCGTTTATGACTTGCTGAGAAAGTGCTGCAGAGGGAAAAAGAATCAGCAATGCCAAGGTGCCGAGTAGTGATTTCCGCACAGATTCAAACACAGAGAACCTCCTTACTCGAAGGTCAAAAGGAAATTTCACCAAAGCAAAACGCAGTCTCGGACACGGCCAAAGACTATAAGCATTGATACACACGCGCAAAAAGAAGAAAGAGTCCACCCGAAACGGTAGTGTGTTTGAAGGCAGCCAGCCGTTTCTGAGTAACCTAGTAATTGAACTGATGGACTTTTCCGGCTTCCTTCCCCAACTTAGCAAAGCCCCAAGCGCACCGTCAATGGGCATTGTCCGGGTGGACATACATCAAAACCCAACAAGTGTGTTAGGGAAACCTTGCCGCATTTACGTGTCTCAAAGAGCGGAAGTGCGCATGAATACGAGAACATCAAAGAGAGTTAGCGAACAAGAGATTCGTTGCTGCCGCCAACTTAAACAGTAGTTAAGCATTCCCTGGCGCGCAGAAGCGGGATTGCCGAATGATTTTTGGGAATCAATTCGATGGCAAACTGCGAGAAATTCCCATGAGCCAGAAATTCTCTATGGTCTTATTCTGCTGCGCGACTCTTCTCCTCCAGGCGGGAGGAAGAAACGGAGGCTCTGCGCTGCAATACAACGAAAGGAATTTCATGCCACCGCAAATGGTGGATTTCAGTCAATACGATAATGTAGTCGAACTTCAGTGTGACGAGCTAAAGAACTACATCAGTTACTCAGGCACAAAGCTCAACGCAGTCGTTAAAGTTCGAGTGGAATGCCGCAAAGATACAAGGAATAATCGTGCAGCGCCGCTGCTGCGCTATGAAGATCTCTGGTATCAGAAGAGCGCGCCTTTGGGCAGCAAGAAGTATGGTTCGCTGCCGATTGAAGAACGCTCGCAGGTTGCAATTTTCGTTAAGTCAAAACTCGGTCTAATGTCCGATGCGGAGATTGCGGCGTGCGCCAGCACGCTTGTACGTTTGCGACTAGAACTGACACTCAACCGCAATCTCGTCGCAACTATTCGCGTGCCAAACCAGTCTCTCGAGGGGCTAGTCTGCGAGCTGCGGAAGCAAAACTTTGTACGCCACAGCGAGATTTTCGAGGATCTCGATACTCTAATTCCTATTCAATTGGAAACCGATATCGGACGAAAAGAAACGCTCTGCTTCCGCAGCTTGAGGGAGATTCCACCGGACGATTATGAATGAGATGATGAGGATGATGAGGATGATGAGGATGATGCGTGATTACGAGTGATCACAAGCGAAGCGAGCAAACCTAGAAGAGCAAGTGCCCTTCCATCATCACGATTCCCGAGCCGCCCACAAAGATCTTGTGTTCTTCTTTTGTTTTGACCGCACGCGTGTGCACAACTGAAGGTCTGTCGACAATATTTCCTTGCTCGATGCGAAGGCTGAAATCGTTGTCCGCAAATCGATAATATTGACTGAGATAGGCTGTTAATGCGCCGTTTCCGACGCCGCAAGCGGGGTCTTCCATACCTTCACGAGGACACAAATTGCGCGTATGAAGTTGGCAGGTTTTATCAAAAGTCTCAAAACAAAAGAGTTGCGCTTCTCTTACCCCATTCCATTTACAGAGCTCCGCAAGTGGCTCGATTTGCCGCTTTGCAGACATCAACGCATCGAGAGAACGCATTGGAATAATCAAATGTCCCAGTCCGGTATCAACAGCGTGTATGGGAAGACGATCATCTATTGCATCTAAACTTACGGCAAGCACAGCAGCAGCTTGTTCCCTTGTGCAATGAGTTTCAAGAAAGCGCGGATTAGGCTGCTTCATCGTGACGATCGGCTTGCCTTTATTTTTCGATTTCTCGACTTTTATTTCTTGCTTTCCTGCTTGATTGATCTGAGTAAAAATATTCCGCTGTTCGACATCCACGAGTCCGTCGTGAAGAAGCGCGCACCAAGCCGCTACAGTGGGATGACCCGCGACAGGCAACTCGGCGATGGGGGTGAAGTAACGCAGTCGAAAATCCGCTTTTTGCTCTCCGGATAGAACAAAAACAGTTTCAACCAAATTTAGTTGGCGGGCGATGGTTTGCATGAGCTCAGGAGGCAGCCCATCGGCTTGTGTGAAGACTGCCGCAGGGTTTCCGCCGTATGGTTTTTCAGCAAATGCATTTACAGTCAGAAATCGTTTGCTCTTATCGGTCAAAATGATTTCCCTTTTTTTGCGAATTCTCTGGTAACAGCAAGAGAAGGGCCTGGAATTCAATTGATATCAACTGAAATTCCAGACCCAACATAACCCTCCAAACGTCAAACGCGAGGAACGGCTGCAAACCGGATGTACCGGTATTGCACCCGTCCTAGAGCGCCTTGACCGCTGCGACTATGTGCTTGGCGGAAATGCCGGCGGCATCGAGGAGCTCTTGAGGAGTTCCGGAACCAGGCATACCATGAACAGCCATCTTGATCACTTTCGGTGTCGGACAAGCCTCTTTCACTGTCTTCTCGCAGGCAGCGAAGGCATCCAAAACAGCGTCACCGAGTCCACCTTCCGGCCAGTGATCTTCAACGACAATAAGAGTGCCAGTCTCCTTAGCCGCTTTGTGCAGCGTTTCTCTATCGATCGGCTTGACCGAGTAAAGGTCGATGACTCGTACCTCTATGCCATCTTTCTTCAGCTCGTCGTAAGCCTTGAGAGACTCATGAAGAGTGATGCCGGCGGCAATGAGAGTAGCTTTGTCTTTGGCGGAAGTGCGCAATGTCTTGCTGCCGCCAATCGGGAAGCTGTCTTCGTTTTTATAGAGAATCGGCGTCTTCTCTCTGGTCGTACGCATGTACGAAATGCCCTTGGTCTCTGCCATGGAATTAACCAGGTGAGCCGCAGACACGCCATCTGACGGATAGAGCACAGTGCTTTCGTGAATCGCGCGCATCATCGCGAGGTCTTCTAAAGCCATCTGAGATGGTCCGTCCTGACCGATTGAAACACCAGCGTGCGAGCCGCACAGACGGATGTTGGCGCGGCAAATTGCACCCATGCGGATGAAGTCATAAGCGCGGCTGAGGAACGCTGCAAATGTCGAAGCGAACGCAATCTTGTTGCGATTAGCCAGACCGATGGCGACACCAACCATGCACTGCTCGGCGATGTACATTTCGAAGAAGCGCTCCAAGAATGAATGCGCAAACTTGTCGGCGTACGTAGAGTTGGATACTTCAGCATCAACTACAACTACGTTGTCGTTGGCTGCACCGAGTGCCTTAAGTGCATCGCCGTAGGCTTCTCTTGTAGCAATTGCAGATTCGTACTTCGGCAATTCGAGCTTTTTGACAGCGCGTCCGGCATTTGCGGGCTGCTTGTCTTCAGGCTTTTTGACTTCTATAACGGTGTTTTGCACGCCGCCCAATTGCTCGACTGCTTCTGCAGCTTGCTCTGGGCTGAGCGGCTTACCATGCCAATTATCTTTATTGGCGGTGAGTGGAATTCCGTGCCCTTTCTCAGTTTTGGCAATGATTAAGGTCGGCTTGCCTTGCGTTGCGAGGGCTTCTTTATATGCAGCATCGATGGCGTCGAGATCGTGACCATTGATTTCAATCGTGTGCCAGCCGAATGCGCGAGCTCTTTCAGCATAGATTTCAGAATGCCAACCGAGCATGGTTTCGCCGCGTTGACCGAGACGATTCATATCGAGAATCGCGGTCATATTGTCCAGCTTGTAGTGCCAGGCGCATGCCATTGCTTCCCACACGCTGCCTTCTGCCATTTCGCTGTCGCCCAGAAGAACCCAGACGCGATACGGAAGTTTGTCCAAGAATTTGCCTGCCAGCGCCATTCCGACGCCGAACGACAATCCTTGACCGAGCGAGCCAGTGGCTACATCAACCCAAGGCAGAATTTCCGGTACAGGGTGCCCTTCAAGACGGCTGCCCATTTTACGCAGGCTCAAAAGCTCTTCGTCACTGATTGCACCGGCAGCTTTGTAAAAGGAGTAGAGCAGCGGGCAAGCATGACCTTTGGAGAAAATCAGACGGTCATTGTTCGGGTGCTCCGGCTTCTTGAAGTCGTAGCGCAAGTAATTTGTCATCAGGACAGCCATCAAGTCTGCCGCTGACATGGAAGAAGTGGGGTGCCCCGAACCGGCTTGCGTAGTCGATCGAATGCTGTCGACGCGCAATTGCTGAGCCAGCTTTGTAATGCTCTGAACTGTGGCTGCTTCTGCCATTTTCGCTTAACCTCTCATGCGTTTTAGCCGGTAAATCGAGAATCTATCAAGTCGAAACGCCGTCGAAATGAAATCAAAGTCTCAATATGCTAACCTCTCCGGCACTTAATTGCCACCCAAGTACTAAAGAGGACAACGTTTTATGTCCACCGACACGCGCCTTCTGCTGGATGAGTCCGTTTCCTACAGGTTGCCGCGCTCGGTCGTTCCTGAGCGTTACGACCTCCACCTCGTGCCCGATATCGAGGCCGGGACGTTCACTGGAACAGTAGGCGTGTTCTGCAACGTCCTTACCGATACTGACGAGGTTTTGCTCAACAGTCTCGAATTAATAATTGATTCCGGCAGAGCAATAGATGAAAAAGGCAAAGAATTAAATGCCGCGGTACACCTAGATGCTGACAACGAAAGAATAAAACTGAGTTTTGGAAAAACATTAAAAGCCGGTCGTTGGCAATTTCAAATCGCATTTAACGGCATTTTGAATGACAAACTGCACGGCTTCTATCGTAGTTCTTATACAGATGAAGCCGGAACAAAGCACACGCTAGCAGTAACTCAGTGCGAACCAACCGACGCTCGCCGCATTTTTCCATGCTTTGACGAACCCGATTTCAAAGCGGTCTTCAAAATTTCAGTACTGGTAGACGCTGATGCTGTCGCGCTTTCCAACTCACCGGTAGAGTCGGAAAAATCCGAAAAGATACAAAAATCAGAGAAGTCGGAAAAATCAGGGAAATCAGAGAAATCCGAAAAGTCACAACAGAAAAAATCAGCCAAATCAAACGGCAAGAAACTCGTTGTCTTTAAAGAGACAATGAAGATGTCGACCTATTTGGTCGCGCTCGTCGTCGGCAATCTTGAGGCGACCGAACCGGTGGACGTTGATGGCTGCCCGCTGCGAGTCTGGACACCTGCCGGCAAGACCAATTTGGCAGCTTTCTCAGAGCGAGTAGCCTCCGCATCGCTTTCCTTTTTCAATCGTTATTACGGCATCAAATACCCTGGCGAAAAGCTCGATCTGGTGGCTGTTCCCGATTTTATGTTCGGCGCAATGGAAAACCTCGGCTGCGTCATCTTTCGAGAAAATGCTCTTTTACTCGATGAAAAAACAGCAGCACAGCAAGAACTCGAAAGGGTCGCCGATATTGTCGCCCACGAGTTAGCGCACATGTGGTTTGGTGATCTCGCCACAATGCGCTGGTGGAATGGACTCTGGCTAAACGAAGCCTTCGCCACTTTCATGCAGATGCTCGCCACCGACGACTGGCAGCCCAACTGGAATAGGTGGGATACATTCGGTGCTTCCAGAGGAGCGGCGTTTTCCACCGACGGCTTGCTGAGTACTCGTCCGATTGAATTTACTGTTCGCAAACCGGAAGACGCCGAAGGCATGTTCGATGTCCTGACCTATGAAAAAGGCGCATCCGTTCTTCGAATGCTGGAGCAATACCTGGACGCCGAAAATTACAGACTCGGTATTGCGCATTATTTGAACAACCATAAGTATGGAAATACAGAAACCACCGATCTCTGGGACGCTATCGAAGAAAAGTCCGAACAACCTGTTAGACAAATGATGGATTCTTGGATTTTTCAGGGGGGCTACCCACTCGTTCATGCCTCAAAAGAAGAAGGCGGCCAAAGTTGGCTCATCACCCAGCACCGTTTTTTCTATCTACCAGAGGAAAAACGATCGCACGTAAAGCAAGACAGCGTCTCGCGTTACCACATTCCAATCATGTACACCGCCGCGTTCGGCAAAGAACGCGTTCAAGGCAGATTGCTGCTGACTGGCAATTCCACTGAGCTAAAACTGCCGGCGGCTGCCGACTGGCTATTGCTGAACGCTGGTGGACACGGGTTTTACAGATGCTCGTATAGCGACGACGATTTAGCAGCTATTGCAAAAAATCTCTACACAGATCTCTCTGCCATTGAGAGATTTGGCTTGCTCAGCGACTTGTGGGCGTCGGCTTTGAACGGCTCCATCGAATTGAAATCCTTTTTCCGTCACAGCTACCAGTTCAAAGCTGAGACAGACAAGAATGTCTGGACAGTCCTAATCGGCGCGATTAACTACCTTAACCAGATCGTAGGCAAGGGTCAGCGCAGCGCATTGAAAGAATACGCCAGAGAAATGGTGATGCCAGCCTTGGAAAGAATCGGCATTTCTGAAGATGGCGCGAAAAAAGGTCAGGCAAAAGACGCAGTAAAAGAGCAATTGCGCGGAATGCTTTTCACGACCGCCGGAACTATCGGCGAAGTAGAAGAAGTCGTGGAAGAGGCCGAAACACTTTATGCAAAATACAAGAAGTCGAGAACATCTGTAAGTCCCGCACTCGCGGCTGCAGCGATAAGCGTGCTTGCCTACCATGGTGAGGAGTCGCAGTACAAAGACTTTGTGCAACAGTTTAAGAAAGCCTCTACTCCACAAGAGGAAGAGCGCTTTATGTATGCGCTGGCAGGATTCAGAGATAAAGCGCTTCTTGCGAAGACCTTAGAGAAAACACTCAACGGCGAAATCCGAACCCAAAACGCACCATATGTAGTGCGCTCAGTCATGCTCAATCCATGGGGTAGAGAATTGGCATGGAATTTCATGAAAGAGAATTGGGATAAAATGATGAAAACTTACCCAGTGGTTATGGTTCCTCGCATGTGCGAAGGCGTGACAGGGTTGGTATCAGAAGACCAACTTCTGGATGTGCAAAATCATTTTGAAAAGAATGAAGTAAAACAAGGGCTGCGGACAATTTCACAGCATATGGAAAAACTAGCAGTGTCCGTTTATTTCAAGACGCGAGAAAGACACACGCTGGAGCGTAGCTGGCTCAAACACTAATCGCCACAGAGTTTTCCATGACGGCCACGAATTTCTCTAGTGCGTAGGGCCGATGCCATGCATCGCCTGTTTTTTTCTGGGAGCGCCGGCGGCTCGCCGGCTTCGGGCGGCATGAATGCCGCAGTCTTAGCGAAATGGAACGCGTTTCAATCCTAATATTTTGCCTGCGCGATCATTTATTGCGGGTGCGCAATGTCCATCCGAGCTGTGTCAAAGCGTCGTCGAATGAGACGTGATGCTTCTGACAGTGATTGAGAGCGACGACAGCTTGTTCCATTTTTAGAAAGCCTTCGCGCAGGAGAAATTGGCAGCGAAGCGCCGAATGAAGCATGCCTTCATCGATCATGCCCGAAACCAAGAGCATCTTGCCGACTAGAGCAGAATTTTTCGTACTTAACTCGATCGCTTTTTGAATATCGCTATCAGAAACGACACCTGCCGCTTGTAGTATCTCGCCCAGACGAATCGTTTCCGACGGTTCGGACTTGAGCAAACCGAGCTCGGCAACAGCCTGCGCTATAGATATGTTCTTCAAAATGATTTGCCTGAGCGCCTCTGCGGCCTGCAGTGCATGCAAGGTTCCAGTGCCAACCATCTCTTGAATCTTGAGAGCGGCATCAAGTCCGGCTCGAGTCATCTGGCCAGTTTGAACCAGCACCTGCCCAACCGGCATCTCTCTGGCAAGCCCCAGTTCAAGTGCAGTCATCAAATCGCTCTCATTGACCAAACCGGCCAGGACAAGCAATTCACCCAGCTTAATCGACTGCCGAATCGGTGCTTTGTAGAAGCCATGATCGCTCAGCGAAACTTCGATGCTGACCCGGCGTCGGCGAGCAGACGACAGTCCTTGAATCGCTTCCTCCTTGGTAATTTTATTGTCGCGCACGAGCACTTGCGCTGTCAGTGCGGCAGTCAGAAGCTCGTCGGACACTGTTTGGGTGAGGACCAGAATACGTCCCAGGGGCAAGCCGGTTTCTTGGCTCGTACGTATTGCCTCATCAAGCTGCTCTTGGGTGCAAAGCTCTGCTTCAATCAGGAATTCTCCGAGCTTTGCAGTAGTGGCTGCACGCTTATTCATCCATCCCATTGAGCGCAATGCCTGCTCTAAGGTCAGACCTTCCTGGGAAACAGCCTGCAAAGCCTTGAGAGCCAAATCAAGCTCGATTACTCGATCTTTGACGAGAGACTGAGCCTGCACGGCCGCCTGCAATTCTTGGTCCGTCAAATATCCGGACATAATTAGAACGCGACCAATTGGCAGTCCGGTTTCGCTCGAGGTCTGAATTGCCTCAGTCAATTCGTGCGGCTGTACGATGCCGACTTGAGTTAGCAATTCACCGAGTCTAAGAACCTTTTGTTCGTTGTCAGTCGCTTCTGTCATGGCGAGGACTCCGGATTCGTCCATATTCATTGTACGACGAATAGTAGAGGCGTATTGGCCAACTGGCACCTGACCTCGGGCGAATTCGGAGTATTTCGCGCTGCCGTCCTTGGCAACAAAAAAAATTACCGGTCGCACTAAGTGCAACCGGTAAGAAAGATTTACCCCCAAGGGGATTCGAACCCCTGTCGCCTCCGTGAAAGGGAGGTGTCCTGGGCCTCTAGACGATGGGGGCAAGATGGATATCTGAACAGCGTGAACTGCCCGGACTGCAAAGCCAGAGTTCCAGTGAAAATCCAGAATAACAAACCCGGATAAAGCGTGTCAACTTGAGTCCGTACTAGTATTAACGCTCAGGGTCGTAAAAGAGGCGACTGACGGTACTTGAGAACGCCATAGAACGCCCGGGTGCCTTAAGCCGCCTGTTTACACGGCAGCAGATTTTCCTGTTGTAAACTCGGCAAATGTAGTAAAGTCTTTGACTCTTGCCAGCGAATTGGCACCTATCTGCTCTCAGGCGGCGATTTTTGTCCATGCAAACACTGAACGATAAGACTGACAATCAGATGAGCAAAAACACAGGCAAATTTGCCTCGCCCGATGCGCACAAAACTACACGCTCGCAAGTGAGCCAGCCAAGATATACCAGTTTTAACGGTTATCTCAGGGAAAGTTTCGGCGCCCGCGTTTATCGCGTTCCTATTGATGCCGGTTTTACCTGCCCCAATCGTGACGGCACAAGAGCGCTCGGCGGTTGCACATTTTGCGACGACCGCGGCTCCGGCGCTCCGACCATCAACCAGGTTTTAAGCGTCAAAGAGCAGCTATTGACCGGCATTGAAAGAATCAGGCGGCGCTTCAAAGCGGAGAAATTTCTCGCTTATTTCCAGGCTTTCACCAATACCTATGCCCCTGAAGCAGTATTGCGTTCCTTATATGATGTTTCTTTGGACCACGAAGATGTGGTTGGCATTTGCATTGGTACCCGCCCTGATTGTCTCGACGACAATGTGCTCGACCTGCTGGCAGAATACGCAAAGAAGACTTACGTATTCCTCGAGGTTGGTCTACAGACGGCACACAATAAGACTCTTGACCTAATTAACAGAGCTCACTCGGCGGAAGAATTTTTCGATTCAGTCGAACGTGCGCGCAAGAGAAACTTGACTGTTGCCACGCACTTGATCTTTGGTTTGCCAGGCGAGACTAGAGAAGACATGATGGAAACAGTTCGCCAAATTGCCGACATCGGACTGACAGCGATCAAGATTCACCAGCTCTGCGTTTACAAACATACGCCAATGGCGGTTGACTATGCGATGGGCAAGCTGCCGCTCTTGGAAGAAGACGAATACGTTACTCTCGTTTGCGACGCCTTGGAGATGTTGCCACCAGATATGGTGGTAATGCGTTTGGTGGCCGAAGGGACCCGAGAGGAAATTACTGCGCCGGAATGGTGCTTTGAAAAAAGCCGCATTATGGGCAAAATCGATCAAGAATTGGAAAGACGCGGCACTCGCCAGGGTTCAAAATTCGTAGCAAAACCCTGAGCCCGGTAACTAGCCCGGTATTTGGAGTTTTTATCTGCAATTCAGGGAAACCCCTAGATAAGCAGCATACTTTTTGTGGCAAGAAATAGTTAGCCTGGAGGTTGTGGTCATGAGCGACGAGATGAGGATAATTCCAATGGACGAGACAACTGTCGAGATCGAACAAGAAGAGGAAGTCTGCTCGCCGTCCGAATGCGCAGGTGTATTTGCCCATTCTTTCAGTCATTCGCTGGTACAGGGGCCAATCGACGGCGTCACCGAAGTCGTTAACACGATTGTCGGTTCGCGCGTGATTCCTAAGGTAGAAGTGATTAAGACCCCGGAAAAAGCTGAAATCGGGACCACCAGATGGCAAGCCCAAAAATATGGCAGCGGCGCCGGTCTAATCGCTTGCCTCTTCATTGTTGGGCGCATGCTTTCCCGCAGACGCTAAGCCAAGTTTGTAGCCCTTCAACGATTTACGTCCACGAACCCAGTTAACGGTTCGGAGGAATGGCTTGGAGAAGAGGCGAGCAAGTTACTTGCTGGAACCGTTTCTGGACAGCATTGCCGCGCCGACAATGCCGGCATAATCACCCAATTCGGCTCTTACAATTTCAATCTTGCGACCCGGTATTTTTAGACAACGGCGACGAGCGTATAGCTCTGCCGTGTCGAAGTAGAGATTTACAGCTTCGACAAGTCCGCCACCCAGTATTATTCTTTGCGGGTTAAGGAAATTGATCACGGTGACAAGCCCTGTAGCCATGCAACGGGCAGCTTGTTCGACAGCTCCTGTCACCATCTCATCGCCGGAAGCAACAGCCTGCGCAATCGCCTTCGAGCGCAGAATGCCCTTGGTCATGTCGACCTTCTCACGAATGACCGAATCATGCCCACGCTGCAAGTCGGCAAGAATGTCCTTCGCAACGGCAGTACGCGATGCGTATGCTTCCAGACAGCCGTATGCGCCGCAGCCACAGAGTTTTCCGTCTGGGTAGAGAGTAATGTGCCCGACCTCACCGGCGGTGCCGGTAGCTCCTTTAACTAGAGTGCCATTTTGCACAATGCCGCTGCCGATGCCTGTGCCTACAAAAATGCAGACAAAATTCTTGCAGTCACGACCGGCCCCGAATGCCATTTCACCGATGGTGGCGACTTCCACGTCATTGCCCAATTTGCAAGGCAATCCATAGTGCCTGGAAAGTGGCTCTGCAAGCGGTACATCGTTAGCCCCGATATTGACCGCGGCTAGAAGTATGCCCTTCTCCCGATTGACCATTCCGGCAGCGCCGATGCCGATGCCGGCAATCTTCTTCATCTCGACGCCGGACTCGCTGATTGCTTCATCCACAACAGTGATGATGCGCCTGATGACGTCATCCTGCTCTTGGACCTGGCGAGTCTTTTTCTTAGCCGTGCCGACCAAGCGACCGGATTCAAGATTGACCACGCCTGCCGATATTTTGGTGCCGCCGAAGTCGACACCTACAGCAAATTTTTCCATGACTTGGGGGTCCCCATAGATTCAAGTCTATTTTGAATTGACGGATGCTTTATTTCCAGTAGATCAAGTCTATATGCAGCAAGTATGCCCGCAAAACAAAGCCCGGACAATAACCGATCGGGGTCCTCCGTCTAAAAACTTCATTCTGCAATTTCGCTAATTAACCGCGCTTGCGGCCAAGGAAATTGAGATTGAACGGGTTTTTGAAAGGAACTTTGAACATTCCTCGACTATCACGCTTCTGCGAAGAGTCCGGCTTGACAGCGTCGTCCGGTCGGACAGCCGCTTTATGCGTTGCCTGCAAAACGCCCGTCTCCAGTTGAGAATCGAGAGACTTCAATTCAGCGCTGCTGTCATGTTCCAAATCTGGCTTGAGCGCGGAGTCCATGAGGAGCGACTCCGAGAAATCTTCCTGAAAACCGAAATCGGCGTAGTCTTTGCCCAATGTGCTCAGGTTTTCCGAGCTAACCGAGAGGCTCGACATAACATCTTTTGCCGGCATCAAGAAATCGGAAATATCGCTTTGCGGCTTGTATGCACCATTAAAGGGGCGGTAGTTCTGTGAGGCGATACGCTCATCAACAAGGACAATCGAGCTGGCGACTCGTCTTTGGGAATTCTTGGCTCCTCTGGTGACCGCTTTGCCGTCGACAACCATAGTTGTCGAGCCGCCGCCGTCCAGGTTGAGAGCTTCAACGGCTCCCATGTCACGCAAGAACTTGGCCAGATCCCACATAGTGTGAGGACCTTCGATCGTAACCAAGAGCAAATGGTTGTCGCTCGTGACACCGGCAGCGGTGCGAGCATGAATTTGAGATCCGGTCCAGCGCTTTGTGAAATGCTGCTGTTGCAGGTCGAGCTGAACTTTGCCGTTTTTGACCAGTGTCGGCCCGCCACTTACGGCATTGACGACGTCAGACCAGGCGGATGGACGCGTTTGCCAGGCAATACTGACATTGTCGCCGCGCTTCAGTTTTGAAATTGCACCGCTCTTTGAATCGGAAAGAACGTAGCCGCCCCACGGGATGCCCATGGTACGTGGATTGGTGTCGATGACGTTGCCCTGCGCGTCGATTGCGACCAAGACGCCGTCGTACGGCAATTGGACAAAACTGCCCCAGCGCCGCGTGTACGCTACAAAGCGGCTGCCCGTGCGACGAGGTTGATTGATGTTGTTGATCCAGGCGCTTGGAACTTCTGGATTGGAAGAGCGCATTATGCCGAACAAGTTGACTCGGTCGATGCGTACATAACCATCGCGAGTAAAACCCATCGAAACTCTGTCGAATAGCGGACCGGCGACCCACTCACCATCGATAATCAAGGTTCCTAGAGGCGTGCCGTTGGATTTGAAATAGTTGGCGTTGACAGCGGCTATGGCACGGCTTTCACGAGCATGGTCGGTGACATCCTTGAGCTGGTGGAAATCATTTCCTGCCAACATCGGACGAACTTTGACATCGGAATTGACCATGTCCACATCGAGCAGATTGATGGTGAGCGCGCCGCGATAATACTTGTGAATCACCCCGGGAGCTATGGTTCGTGCAGCCATCTTGTCGGCAAGAGTCTGCGGTTGCACCGCATGCGGTGCAGCAGGACGTTTGGCGACAGCGTTGCGACGCCCGCGCAGTTTGCCCTGACGAGCCGCTACACGAGCTGTTTTTACTGATGCCTTGCCGTTTCTAACTCTGAAACTGGCGCGTGCCGAAGCCGAACTGAAGTTTTTACGAATTGTCGGAACTTGGGAAGCACGTCTGACTGTTCTGACGTGCGGAACGACCCTGACTGGGTGTACGGCATGTCCCGGCACCAAGCCGATAGAATGCGCCGGCATCACGCCCAACGCTGTCACCGACAGCGAAATAAGAGCAGCTGCCGCCAACTGCAACCCGCCCGCGCGATAAAGCTCGTTATTTACCTTGGCCTTGCTGGTTTTCAAAGTTTGGTATTGCAAATCCGAATGCTTCCTAGTAAATGGCTACGTGAGACTAACAAACTTGAACCGGCTATTCCGGCTCTTTGAATACGTCAAAACCATTTGTCGTCCGGTATAAATCTTCGGTCAATGAATCTCGCTCGCAGTTCGAAATTCCCGATTCGAATTAATTGGTCCGTCCTAACTCTGGTTTTTCCGTCGAATTTTTCCGATTTCCACACTCCAGGCCAGAAGGCCCTCAACTACTTCTTATACCCATTATGTAGATAAACTCATCGTCCGGCGCAAATTATTTTTGCCGGAGAAGAGCTTGGCATCAGGATCTGCTCCGACCCGGACGGGGCGGACAGACGCCTTTGCAACATACGAAAACCCACGGAAAGGCGCATGAAAACAAGCTATCGCATATTCATCGAATATACCCGCCGTTATCAAGTCGTCTGGCTGGTCAGGAAAAATAATTTTCCGGTCCTGACCGACTAAGCCTTTTTCTTGGAAACGAGATACTTTTCAGTATAGGTCTTGACCAATGCTTCCCGCTCATTTTCAGGACAGAGAGGAAAACCCATCTCGATCCGCTGCTCAAGGAAAGCAGCTGCGACAAGACCGGATAATTTGCGAATTTCCAAAATGGTTTTCATCCGCTCGTCACGTCCCAAAACGCCCCGTGCGTCGAGCAAATTGAAAGTATGAGAACAGCGCAATATTTGTTCATAAGCCGGCATGACCAGTTTTTTTCCAATCAAACGCTCGGCTTCTTGACGGTGAAGATTGAAAAGATTGGACAACAGCTCAGGGTTGCTTTCAGTGAAATTGTAGGTCGACTGCTCGACTTCATTGCGGTGATAGAGCTCGCCATACTTTACCTTTTCGTTCCATTGCAACTCATAGACGTTGTCCACATTCTGCAAATACATGGCCAGGCGCTCCAGACCATACGTGATCTCAGCCGCTACTGGTCTGACTTCCAGACCGCCGGCTTGTTGGAAATAAGTGAATTGGGTGATTTCCAGCCCGTCCATCCAAACTTCCCAGCCAACGCCCCAGGCGCCGAGAGTGGGTGATTCCCAGTTGTCTTCGACGAAGCGAATGTCATGCTGCAACGGATCGACGCCGAGGGCTGCGAGGCTCTCGAGGTAGATATCCTGCACATCGTCGGGTGACGGCTTGAGGATGACCTGATACTGGAAATAATGCTGCAAACGATTGGGGTTTTCGCCGTAACGACCATCGGTCGGGCGGCGGCAACCATCGATAGTGGCCATATTCCAAGGTTCTGGTCCTAGAACGCGGAGAAACGTCCCTGGACTCATTGTGGAGGCACCTTTTTCCAGATCGAAACACTGCATGACGACGCAGCCTTTCTTGCCCCAGAAGTCATTGAGGGTCTGGACGACTTGTTGGAATGTGAGAGCCATAGCAATATCTCCACAATTATTGAGAAAAGCCAGTTTACCAGAGGACTTCAAGACTCGAAAGCTAAATGGGGTCAAACATCTCAAAGTTGCAAACAAGCCAAACGGCAGAACTGCAGCCGAAAGACAGCGCCTCTTATCGGACGCTGAGGTATAGAAATAGGCTTTCAAGCTTGAAATGGGGTTGATAAGTGGGAATAAGAATGGAGGTGACAGGGCATAACCGCTGTGACCGACCCAGCACAGGGAGCATTTCGGGCTATCCATGACTCAAGCAGAAGCAAGAACCGATGGTAAAGCGGGAGCTACATCTAGTTCCCAAACCAAAGAACTGGCTCTGAAAGCCAAGACTCTGGTCGACAACATGAACAGCGTCTTGGTCGGTCAAGAAAAAGCCGTCAAATTCGCAGTCACAGCCTTCCTGGCAGGTGGACACCTGCTCATCGAGGATGTCCCGGGAGTGGGCAAGACATTGCTTGCCAAGTCACTTTCCATGTCTGTCCAATCACAGTTCAAGCGTATTCAGTGCACGCCGGACTTGCTGCCTTCCGATATTTCGGGGGTGAGCATCTACAGCCAGCAAGAAGGCACTTTCAACTTCATGCCTGGTCCGATTTTTACCAATATCTTGCTGACTGATGAAATCAACCGCGCCACGCCTAGAACACAATCCAGTCTGCTGGAGGCGATGGAAGAAAACCAAGTGACAATCGACGGCTCAACGCGCAAGCTTCCTGAGCTGTTTTTCGTTATTGCAACGGAAAACCCGATTGAATATCACGGCACATTCCCACTGCCTGAAGCACAGCTAGACCGCTTCATGATCTGCATTTCGCTCGGTTACCCGGATCTCAAGCAAGAACTGGAGATTCTCGATAAGACCTTGGCACAAGATGGGTTTGTTGTTGATCCTGTTTTGACCGTGGACGAAGTGCTCATGGCAAGGCAAGCAGTGAGACATATTTATGTAGAGCAGTCCGTGAAAAACTACATCGTCGACATCGTGCACGCCACGCGTCGGCATCCATCCATTGTTTTGGGCGTATCGCCTCGCGGAACGCAACTCTTGTTGAGAGCTGCACAATCAGCTGCATTTTTAGAGGGACGCGATTTCGTCAAACCGGACGATGTAAAAGGGCTCGCGCCGTACATTCTTGGACACCGCATCATTCCTAAGATGCAAGACAATAAAGTCAGTCACGCCGACCTCATCTTAAGAGTGCTAGAGGATGTTTCAGTCCCAGTCTAGCGCTCCCAAGGAGCAGCAACAAAATCAAAAGGATCAACCGATCCAGCCCCCGCCCTCTCTCAAAAAGAGCGATCCACCTGAGCCGTTCATCGTCAGCAATGCGGCCAAAGTGCCGCCGCCGGTAGACAACCTCAAAGGTTGGCGATGCCGGGTGACACCGGATCTGGTGCTAATTCTGAATGCGCGTTTTTTCGGATCGCTACTCGTTACTATTCTGCTCTACGTCTTTTCTACCGAAAGCAACAGCCAGTGGCTGTACTTGATGGCATCAGGAATGATCGCAGCAATGTTTTTGAGTTTGCTGCTGCCGGTTTTGCAAGTCTGCGACGTGCGCGTGAAAGCATCTCTGCCACCTAACGCGCGCGCCGGTGAAAAAATTGCCATTAAGATTGCCCTGGAGAGAATATTTGGAGTCGGAACATTTCAAATTCTCTTTCCTTTGCGCTGGTTGCGAATGACCGTCAATGTCATGCGTCTCGGCTCGCTGTCGCAGTCTCCCCTTTCCAAACCTTTGCTCATCCCGAGCATGGGCGAAAAAGAAACACTGCAACTCTTAGCCGGTCCTCTAAGACGCGGCATCTACAGAGTGCAGAGCATCACGTTTTCATCCTGTTTTCCATTCGGCCTTGCCTATTGCCAGAGGGAGGTTCGCTTTCGTTTTGACGAAAAGGACAACACCGAAGTACCGCCTGAAACAGTCGTCTATCCGAAGGTTTATCCTGTCAGCGGCAATTTCCTGCAGCAACTGAATGTGGTGACTCCGAGCGTTGGATTATTGTCCCGCAAATCCAGCTTCAACCAGCAAACAGCGATTGTGCGCGGGGTTCGCGAATATATCAGAGGCGACAGTCCACGTATCATCCACTGGGCATCAAGCGCGCGCATGGGCAAATTACTATCAAGAGAATTCGAGGCCGAAGGTCTGCCTGCCTTCGATTTGCTCATTGACTCGAAATGGGACTGGGGCACAGAAGAGATGTACGAGCTGGCGCTCATCACCGCCGCCTCGCTGATCACGCTGGGTCATAGATGGGGACTGGCTCCCAAGCTGATCGTAAGAAACCAGGTGCTCGTCATCGAGCCTCCACCCATGGCGCCGGGACTGACTGCTTCCATTGAAATGTTGGCCAGACTAGAACCATTCAAACGCACAGAAGAACTCGCAAAGGTCGCTGCTCGTCGAGGACGCCGGGTCGACAAGCTGGACGACTTGATCAGAAAGGCAAAAGAAGGGGCGCTGATATTCCTCGCGCCCAGAACCGAGAAAGCGCAAATTGAGCTGGTATTGGTACAGCCTGTTGGAAAGACCGACGCGGACAAGTGGCAATTTCTGCAGCAGGGGCAGCAAGAGCAGCAGGCTCAAACAGTGCATTCCGGCAAAGATCCCGAAAGTTTGCGCAATGCTGAAGACAAAGCAAAGTTGGCCACGACTGTCGACATGCGCAACGAACCGGATGACATATCCCGGGTCGGCAAGCAGATTTCAATCATCTCAGGCGCCGAGGACATCATCAAGCTATGAGCAAAGATGCCACCAAAGCCAAAGCAATAGAGGTGGAAAACTCCGTCGAGTTGCGCATCATGAATTACATCATGGTGGCAATCACCATCGTTGCTTACTGTCTTTACTCGGAGGCGCCGTTCGTCGTAACGACAGGCTGCATCCTGGTTTCGGCGCTGGGCAGCTATTTGAGTTATAAATTCCGATCTCGAAAATCCCTTCTGGTCAACGTCTTTATTCTTGCCGGTACTTGCGGGGTTCTCGGTCACTTTGTTTTCGAGTCGATCAAGCAGTTTTTCGGCAACGGCTTATTTTTGCCCGCATTCATGCAGGTTTTATGTGGACTGCTGATTGTACTTACCTTCGACCTGAGACAGAGAACCGATATCTATGTTGCTGCGACGGTGTCGTTGGGGCTGATGGGCTGCGTCGCTTCGCAAACCGGAAAGAGCACGATTTTTGGTGTTTTTCCAATGGGCTTTATTATCGGCGGCGCCATTTTCCTCTACCTGATCGCCATTTCGCACAGCCGTGAAGGCAACCCCGCACAAGTTTCAGCTTCTACCAGACCCACGCTTCCTCAAGCTCTAAACGTGCCGGAACCTCTGTGGAAACGTCCTGCCACAGGCGGCGCCCTGGTTGCAGTAGTCACCCTGCCAGTTGTCTCCATGCTGGTCTTCTGCATGATGCCCCGTTCAGGCGCATCAATTGTCGATCTTATCGCCGACCAGGCGCGTATTCTTATGGCTCGTGCATACGAAAAAATGCATCCGCCTCAAGCTCCTAAACAAACAGCGATGGCGCCGATTCCTCGGCGTACACCGGCCAACAGCCCTCCCAGACCGCAGGAGCAAACCAATAAAGGACAGAAGTCAGAGCAAAACGGAAAGGGCGGCAAGAACGGCTCCGGAAAGGGCACTGGAACAGGCGACGGGAAGCGCAGAGAAGGTCCTAAAGAAAAACTCTCCGGTTATAAGCCAGGGACGAATCCCAAAGACGCAAAGAACGCAAAACCAGGCAAAGGCGGCAAGCCGGATAAGAATGCCAAACCTTCTGCCAACGGGACAGGTGCTCCGGAGCCAGCAGATCAATCAGCCGAAGACGCCAAACAACAGCGACCAAGACAGCAAATGGGATTAGCAGAAAAGCGCGATCCGGCAGTGCAAGATGTTGTTCTCCTGAGCGTCAGCAGTAATCGCCCCGTTTACTTGCGAGGCATGGCATTCGACACTTATGAAGGACAACGCTGGGTGAACAGCAAGAGTCAACAGTGGGCTGATGCAAGAAAAATGGAAGACGACGCCTATGTCATAGGCAATGTCAGATCTTTGCGCCTGCCGGCCAATTTCAGAGGTGCCGAAGTCGAACAGCGCATCGAAGTGAAAAGCACCATGGATCTGACCATTCCCTGCGGCTGGATCCCGCAAGTCGTGCACTTCCCAGATGAAGTGAGAGTAGCGACTGATGGCTCGCTGGAAGCAAAAAACAATTTGAAACCGGGGCTCTTTTACACGGCAGTCTCGATGGTACCGTCCGCAGACCTCGATGAATTGCGCACTGCAATCATGCCCAACCCGGTTCAATTAGAACAAATCCGTCAGGCATCCGCACGCTTTTTGCAGCTGCCTAAAGACTATGATCCTCAAGTAAAACTTCTGGCTAAAGAGGTCGGCGGCAAGGACGGCAACTGGTTTGTCCATGCCGAAAGGATTTCCAATTACCTGAAAGCCAATTGCAGCTACCTCGACAATAACAACCAGTTAGAAAGCGATGTCGATGCCGTCGCCAACTTTCTACTCAATACGAAAAGCGGCAGCTGCTCGATGTTTGCATCAGCCGAAGCGATTCTTTTGAGAGCTCAGGGAATCCCCTCACGGGTCGTATTCGGATATATGCCGGGCGACAAAGATCCCAAGTCGGACGCAGCCTTAGTGCGCAAGAAGAATGAGCACGCCTGGGCGGAAGTGTTTATTCCAACGCACGGTTGGGTGCCGATTGACGCGACTCCCAACGGAACTTTGCCGATACAACCGTTCCAAGACGCCCAGGGTGGGCGCATGGTGCTCAAGTCTACTCACCAGTCCGGTCCACCACCGGCACCCAGGGTCGCAGAGAAAAACGACCCTCAAAAGGCTTGGAGCTGGACTAAGAAGTTGTCGTCCAACCCCTATGTAATTGCGATTTTGATTGCAATCGGCATATTTCTGGTCTGGGAATTAGTCAAAAAAGGCCTCAGCGCATGGCGCTCGCAACAGCAGGCTTCCAATGAACTCAAGAATATGAAGCCCTCGACCGCTCTTTACTTGCGTATGCTCAAAGACCTCGAGAAGGTTGCTGTTAGCAAAACTACAAGTGACACACCAAAGGATGTAGCCACGGCAGTGCGCACAAGAGCATACGAAAGTCAGGCATTTCCAGTGGCTTTACGCTCCGAATTGCCTGATTTGGTTGACAATTTCGTCGAAGCTTATTATCTGGATCGTTTTAGCTACAAGGAGGAATCAGAGCAAGAAGGCAACAAACTTGGCGAAATCGGCGATAAAATACACGAGTTGGTGCTTGAAAGCACCCTGACAAGTGCGCAGCGTAATTAGTTGAGGTGCTTACGTTTCTGGCTATATAGCTGTAAAGTGTATATGTAGCCCCCGCTGCCCAAGCGGAAGCAGGCGTTTTAGGAAAGCGTCTGAATAAAGAGAGCCGGCAAAAGAGGCAAAAAGCGAGGAAATATGGTTCAACAGGTCAAGACAGGAACCCAACAACAGCAGGAGTTCGTTCCTCCGTATCCATCTTCAATTGCCGAAACCGGCTTGAAAGAAGGCTTTCTGGAAGAATTGATCCTCAAGGACATTTATCTGGTCAACTTCGCGATGGGTCGCGAAATTGCCGCTAGAACTCAGCTTCCCTTCAAGATTATCGAAGAAATTCTCGAAGTATTGAAGCGCCAACTTCTGATTGAAGTCCGCAGTGCCGGCGGTCTGGCTGACTATGAATACACCCCGACAGAAAAAGGACGCGACAGAGCGCGCTCCTATTTCGACCACAACGCATACAACGGCGCCTGCCCGGTACCGTGGTCGCGCTATGTAGACTCTCTCAAATATCAGACCATCCGTCGCGAATCGGTAACACCACGCGATTTGGAAGTAGCCTTCTCGGACATCATGGTCAACCGCCGCACCATCAACTCGGTCGGTCCTGCCATCAACTCCGGACGCGGGATGTTCCTTTTCGGAGAAGCAGGCAACGGCAAGACGTCAATCGCCGAGCGGATTGTCCGCAGTTTCAAAGGACACATCTTCATTCCGTACGCAGTCGAAATCGACGGACAGATCATCCGCGTATACGACTCGCACAACCACCAGCAAGTATCTGCCGCCAACTACCCGAGAGACTACGACCACCGCTGGGTCCGCATCCAGCGCCCATGCGTAGTGGTGGGCGGTGAGTTGACGATTGACATGCTCGAACTACAGTTCGATTACGGTACAAAGCTCTACGAAGCGCCGATTCAGCTGAAGTCCAATTGCGGCTTGCTGCTAATCGACGACTTTGGCAGACAAAGAATCGACCACAAATCACTCCTCAACCGCTGGATCGTTCCACTGGAAAAACGCGTTGACTATTTGAGCTTGCACACCGGTAAAAAACTGGAAGTGCCGTTCGAACAGTTGATTGTGTTCTCCACCAACCTGAACCCGGCTGACCTGGTTGACGAAGCGTTCTTGAGACGGATTCCGTACAAGATCAACATCACCAACCCGACCGAAGACGAATTCAAGTGGATCTTCCTGCAGTATTGCCAGCGCACAGGCGTTCCGTACAACGAAGAAGCAGTCAACTACTTGATCGAATCCCAATATCGCAGCGGCAAACGCAACATGCGTTGCTGCCACCCGCGCGACATTGTCGACCAAGTCGTTAACCTCTGCGCCTTCCTTCAAACAGAGCCCCGGCTGTCAAGAGAGTATCTCGACCACGCATGCGCTGTTTACTTCGCCGCAATGGGCAAGTAGCCAAGAACAAGAAGGCAGCGGTCTGGCTGCCCATGAATACAGGGTCCCAGGACTGAAGTTTGAGAGCTTGCTTCTTGACAGCAAGCTCTCTTCTTTCTCATAAAAAGGGACGCATAGCCGCCGCATGATACGATTTATAGCGCTTGGAATGTAGATAAAATAGACTACGACCTTGTCAGAAAAACAAGACTCTACGAGTGCAAGCCTAGACTCGACTGTCGCCGGTGATGAGCCGGAAACGCCAGCCGAGGTTTTTGTGCAACCGGATTGCGATGCTTGCTCTGAAACAATAGAAGGCGCTGCTCACGCTCACTCTCAGCCCGACGCTGAAGCCGCGCCAGATGCAGAGTCCCCCCCTGAATCAAAAACAGAGCCCAAGACTGAATCAGACAAAGAGTCAGAAACTAAATCGAACACGGCAGAAGGAAAAGAAGTACAAGAATCAGCAAGTGAATGTGAGCACGCTGCAAAATCCGAAACACAACAGGTTTCACAACTAGAAGCAAAGGCAATAAAAGCTCCTTCGACGCTTCCGGCCAACCTTGTCACGTCAGCCACTTCAATCACCTGGATAGCGGTCTTTTTCTATAACGGTATTGCAGGGATTTCTCTACCCTGGTCAATCACGCTTGCATGCGTTGCTTTCTGGGCTGTAGCATCAACAAGAAGGCAGTCGAATAAACACGCTTTTGCAGCTGCACGCATAGGCTCTCCAGAAGAGGGACGATTTGCCAGGTATTTTTCAAAAACCTACTTGAGCGTTTCGCTTTTGATGTTTGCCTGGCTATTCGCCCATGGTTTCAAGGTGACGCCACCTGTTGTCGCACAAAAGCAATTCATCGATATTGAACTCACTTCATTTGCGGATTACAAAGACAACAACGAACTGACAGCCAGTACTGAAGAGAAGGACAGCCAGAGAAAACGCAGCGGCAGCACAGACAAAGTGGCAATGACACCACCGGTAGTGCAACCTCAAAGTCGACCAGCGGAAAGAACCAGCCAGAAAACTGAAGAGGCCGGCAAGCGGTCGTTTCAATCCGTCGCACCCAAGAAGATTACTGCAGCCCCGACCGAGATGGTACTGAAAGGCGTCCAAGTTCAATCGGCAATGATCTCACCTGATGCCGACATTGCAGCACAGCAACAAAAGGCAGAAACGAAGGCACGCTTAGTCTCACTCGTTAAGCTTCCATCCGGCTGGAAAAGCGTGCAGGCAGATCAAACATTCACTCGGCAAAGCAACATCTCTCCCGGAGTAAAGTCGCAAGAATCGCGCGCCGCGAACGAATCTATGTTCATGGAAGAATCTTCGCCGGTCGAATTGTTCGAAGTTGTCGACAACGAAGGCGACGCCAACCTGGAAATCTTTCAGGCCGGGGGACGCAGTTCGGGCGGCAAAGGGGCACCGTCGACTCTGCAAGATTATCTAAAACAGCTTCACAAGCGCATCAAGCGCGCATGGTCGCCGCCCAATGGAGATCCGCGCGTCGCTCAAATTCTTTTCCGCATAACCAAGGACGGAAAGCTCAAACAGATTAGGCTGATTCGCTCGTCTGGCAATGCCGATTGCGACGAGTCGGCGATGAACGCGATCAGCGCATGCGCTCCATTTAAGGGGCTGCCGGCGGATTTCGAAGCGGATAGCCTGGATATAAAATACACTTTCAACTACAAAGTTGATTCACTGTCAGAAGTTTCCGCTGCAAGAACTCGCTAACTAGGCTGATCAAAGAATGCTACTTGCTTCTTGGAGCGGCGGCGCCACTTCTTTTGCTTTGCTCGGAGAGATGTTTGAGGCGCAATTCCTCTTTATCTAGATTTCTTTCCAATGAGATGTAGCTGTCCATTTTTCGCTTCGCGGATGCCATAAGAAGCGCATTTTTACGCTGCTCTGCGTCCGCGAGAATTCTTGCCTTCTGCGCTTCGTAGTCCTCTTTTGCAACGATGTAGTCGGGCGACCTCCTAACTGGAGTTATTAGAGCCCCTAACTTGGCATTTGTGTCCACATCTATGCGCATTGACTCTTCCCGAATTTTTCTTTCCTCCTGCCCAACCTGCGCATACAACTCCTCCATTTGAGAATTTCGGTAGGTTGCTAGTGCTTTTTCATCAGCTGTCGTCGGTGTGGGAGGTTGAGCAGATTGACTGAGTTGCAGTACATCCTGGCGCAACTGCGTCGTATTTATAAATTCATTGAAGCGCTTGACGATTACTCCATTTTCGTTGACAAAGATGATTGTCGGATGGAGCGATAAATCATACTTCTTGATCAAGCTCAGAGATTTCTCGTCGGTTGCGCCTTTTGCAACGCTCAGAAAAATGACATTCTTCCTTGTCTGCCCGTACAACTGTTGAAGCAGAAAAGGTATGTCTGCACACATTGGACAACTGCACACATAGCTGATTACGAGAGGAATTCTCCACTTCTCGCCGGCGATTTTCGTTTGAAAAACCTTAGGCTGAGTGGCGGCTTTTGCTTGTTCTAGTGATGCAATTGCTGCATCGCAAAACGTGGCGACCTTCGATCCGGGACTCAAGTCTCTTGCCAGCTTGTATTCTCTTAGCGCATCAGCCGGGGCTTTCAATTGGACAAGTGTATTGCCCATGTAGTAATGCAGCAAGGGATTTTCAGATTCCGTACCTTTGGCTGCACCAAAACAACCGATAGCTTCCTTGTACTTTCCTTGTTGATAGGCGGCAATACCCTGCCGAAGAAAGTCTTCTGCAGCCAAGCAAGGAAGCGCATGCATCATAAACAAGAGGGCAAAAGCTGACTCGAGCCGTGTTATTGATTTCATATTTGACAATCTAGCGCCCATACTATTAATCAATCGGCTCCATCTACAGGAGGAGCAATAATTGAAGTCGAATCTTTGATTCCTAGCCCCTCTAGCCGTTTTCTAACATCGCTGTACCACTCTCGCTTCTTTCGATCGAATTCCTGGCGTAACTGGTTGGTTTTATCCAGAGCACGCGCTTCGATGGCTTCGCTACGCTCTGCTGCGGCCACGCGTCCGCTGCGCAGTAAGAGCTCATTCTCAGCTTCTCTGCGCGCTTGCTTCATTGCATCATCAACCAAGCGACGACCATCTGCCACGCGCGCGTTGTACTCGTCAACAATCGCCTTTCTGGACATAGCCAGCCCCTTGTCGGCTGTATCAGTCAGGCGTGTCATATCGGTTGTCGGCGCTAATAGAGCTACATCCTTACGGAGCAATTCCTCGGAAAACATTTTATCGAATTTCCTAATCATCTTACCTTGACCATCGAAAAGGAAGACTGCAGGAAAATCGGTGACGGAATACTTCGACATAAGAGCCGTGCTTGTGCCGCCTTTATAGCTCCTAATGAAGTTGATCTTGTCACCATATTTGGTGTGCAAGTCGGAGAGTATCGGAATCGCCCGATCACTGGCCGGGCTGCCATCTAAATAAGCATAGATTATCGGTTGCTGCGAATTAGGCTGCTGCAAGCCGGGCTGCTGTCCCTTCTCAATTTTTGGCGGCGCAGCGATTTTCTCCTTCGAATCAATTGGCTTCACCGGCGTCGGCACAAGGATATTCAAAGCGCCGCGACAGTACTCTGCGAGCTTGCCGTCGGGATTCAAATCTAAAGCCAACTTATATTCTTGGATGGCTTCCTGATTCCTCTTAAGTCTGACGAATGCGCTGGCCATGTAATAGTGCAAATTGGCATTCTCAAAATCGCGCCGCTTCGCTTCTTGCAACAGTTTTACAGCCTGAACATAATCGCCAGCAGTGTAAGCGGCGATTCCCTTATTCAAAAGCTCCGACGAAATTGCGCTTGGTGGGGCAAGAAAAACGAGTCCAGCAGTCAACAAATACGTCTGAAACATCGAATTGCAGCGACGCTTTCTTGGAGTCCGATTCTTAAGTGAAGACCTAAATTGCATGTCGCGAATTATAGATCTAAACTTGCCCGAAACCTTCATAGACATATTAAAACTGGCATACGCCAAACACATGTCCACGGTTCAAAACATCAAAAGCTGGCGGCAGCGAAGGGCAAACTCGCTGCCGTGGAAGCTTCCCCCTGATACGACTAACTAATTGGTTGTGTAGAACAACCTTTTTCAGAATCGCCTGCGGTTTTCTCGCCGACCGGCGGTGCTTCTGTTACAGGACCATAGAAAACAGCCTCAGGGTCCATCTCCGCATCGTCTAGCCCGTCTTGGGCATTACTCTGAATCTCACCCTCTTCCAGGTTTTCAAACCAATCGAAAGGATCCCAGCCGTCTCTTATTCGATCGAAACGCGTGAGGGCATATTCCGCTGCAATTCTGTCAAGGATTTTTGTTCCGTCATTAGCTAAGACCTGCTCCAATTCGTCCTTGGTGATATCTCCATCGTCATCAAGGTCCAATGCATCCTTCTTCTTGAATAGCAGCACGGGAAGTACACCAGTTTTTTCCATCATTCGCATGGCATCGGCTCTCAATTGCGGGTCTGAGTCCAATCCCAAACGTGCGGCCGCCACTTCTGCGTTGTGTTCCAGAGCCGGGCTGCTGTACTCGTCTTCGCCCACATAGTCGCTTGTCATATCGCTTTTGACGTACTCATAAACCTGAGCGCCGAAGCCTCTTACAGTGGCTGTCATAAATTCTCCTCGAGGTTTCTGCGACCTCTTAGTGTCAACTATCAACGACTTAAAGTGTTGCTCTAGACTGCGGATGCTCGTGGATCTAGATCAAGTCTGTCAAAGTTAACAACGTTAGAACCGGAGTTTGTGCCTGAGAAGATGTCTCCGCCGTATCCTACAGGACGTCCACCACGTCCGACTTCCTGAGAGTAATTGCCGTCGGCACCGATGCCGCGAAGGACAATTCGTCCGGAGCTTGTATCGTAAAGATGCACATATTGCCTGGTGCTTCCGGGGCTGACCGGTTCGACTTGAATCTGAAAGGTCTTCGTGTTGCCGTTGCTGTCAGTCAAAGTGACGCTCTTTACGCCCAATTCATGCAGTTTTTCAACAGCTTCCAATTTCTCTTGCGCTGAGGCTCCTGGATCCATCAGGCGTTTTTCATATTGTTTCTGATTCTCCGGAACACTGTCTGTAGGGCGCTCCGGGTCTTGCTGATAGGGCGAACTTTCTGAGGGATGAACATCGCCTTGATGCGCATCACGCCAGGCATCAATTTCATCGCGAGTCAAATGGTCGTCATCGTCAGTATCGATGTCATCGAAGTGCTCTTTGGCATATTCTGCGGACAATTTTGTCTGATTCTTGTAGTCGCCCGTAGTGTCGTTTATGGCAGTATCAATTTCCTCTCTTGTCACGCCGTCACCATCAATATCTATTGCAGCGCCGCAAACAAGCAGCATGCGCGGCAAGACGCCGTTGTTTTCGAGGTCTCGAACCATACGCTGACGCTCCGCCGGATTGCTTGCCTGTCCGAGAGCATCGCTGCACTCTTGCCATAGGGTTTCATTACCTAGCCCATCTTCCACGCGATCGACGAATTTGTGGGACGTGGCTTCGGCTTTGTCGATGTTTCTTACTGCCATGGAAAACTCCTTTGTCGCCGCCAGAAAACCTGACAGGTACTGGTAATAGGGGATTTTTGCACAGTCAACCGAGACGCCTGCCGAGAAACTCCCAGCGGTCATCTTCCCTTTCGCCCAACAGGCGCCGCAGTTGCTGGCTAGCGCAAAATCATGGTTATTTTGAAATTGATCAAGGGGGGTGGTAGAGAGGGCTGTGGTAGCAACTTGTTGCTCTTCACGCTCACAACATAGACCCGGTCACTGACATTTGACTGACAAAATCGTCAGGGCGAAAAATTCCTCTACCGCTGCCCTTCTAAACTTCTTTTAGAGGCAGGGAGATTTCAAACGTAGTTCCGACGCCCAACTCGCTGCTGACGGCGATACTGCCACCGTGCAATTCGACTAGTTTTTTGCAAATCTCCAGACCCAGCCCAAAGCCTTGCTTGTGGGCGCCCGATGCTTCTTTCACTTGTGTGAACTTGTCGAATATGGATGAAAGTGAGTCCTTATTGATTCCAGGACCTTCATCAGATACGGAAATCTTGCAGTATCCACCGCCTTCGGCATATTTGAGAAACACCTTTTTGCCGCTTGGAGAAAACTTCACAGCATTCCCAATCAAATTAACCAGAACCTGCACGATACGCGCGCTCTCACAGTAGATAAACCGATCGCTATCGTCTCGCTCAATGGTAATGTCTTTCGCCTTGGCGAGCATCTCAACGCCTGGAAGTGTTTCGTCAATCAAATCATTGAAAGTGACTAATTCCATATCCAATGTCAGCTGACCGCTATCTAAGCGCTCAAGCTCGAGCAAGTCATTAATCAAAAACATAAGTCTGTTATTGCTGGCAATGGACCGCTCAACCAGAGTCCTGCCACGGTCGGTCAAATTTCCTATTGCCGGATCACTCTTCAATAAGTCCAAAGTAAGCAAGTTGGCAGAAACAGGAGTGCGTAGATCATGGCTCACCATCGCCATAAAGCTTTGCTTCATCCGCTCTAAATCTTTGCGCGCGCCTATATCGTGTGCGATACAAAAGTAGGTTTGCTCCTCGTCAGACCAGTGCGCAGATATTTGAATCTCAACAGGCACTTCATTATTAGACTTCAAGTTTGTTTCAAACACTTGATCAGTGGCGCTCGTTCGAGCCTTCTCAATGGTTTCCGTCGCTTCTGCCAAAACATTGGTCACATGCTGCCCCAGTAACTCCTCGGGCTTTGCACCCAAGAGTTTTTCAACCGCGTCGCTGACAAAAGAAAAACGCAACTTGGAGTCAATTGCAAAAATCCATTCTCCTGAATTTTTTAAAATGGCTCTCTCACGCTCGCTTAACTGCTTGATCGATTTTGCCATCAAGTGAAAAGTTCTATCCACGTCTGCAAGCTCATCCGAACCGCGCATTGGAGGCAGTAATTTCTCCCCGCGTGCAAGATTTTCAGAGTTTTTCTTTAGTACCTTCAACTGCTGCGAGGTCAAATAAATGACATAGGCTGCAAATCCAAAGGAAACAGCGGCACACAGAAAAGCTGATTGCAACGCCATCTCATCAAAGTGCTTGCGCTTTGCTTGCACGACGACAAGCATCTGCTTGTACTTCATCTCCTGCTGAAACTGAGCATAATCCATAATGGCAATCGCCTTGCGCCCCAGCTTGGTAAACCTCAGCGTTTTGCTCAGATCCCTCAGATTTACCTCGTTCTCGTCCTCATCAATGGTTGCCTGTACTGTTTCGTCGATTTCGGACAACACGTCCTGTACTTTCTGTATATATTCTTCCGAGCCGGCCATAGCTTTGAGCTCTTCGCGTATCTTTCTCACTCTGCCTAGATGATGCAGAGAGCGTTCCTTTTTGAGTTGCACATGTTTGGACTTGTAGCTCACAATGTCCGAAAGCGAATCCATGGCTGATTTGATTGCTTTGCTGATGAGAATAATTACGTCTTTTTGCCGGCGCTCTTCCACGTAAGCACGGTCGAGTTCTTCTTGAGCAGCCTTCACCTGCGTCAACAAATAGCATTGCAATAGCAGCGGTATTACAGCAAGAAGAGCCAGGCGTTGCCAAAGTTTCATACGATTTCGTCTTGCGGCTCCCCAAAAATCTAAGAATCAGTCACGAGCTTTCAGCCGTTCCTTTTCAACTTTGTAGCCCATGCCTTTGACATTCACAATTATTGACTCCTCGCCCTCTACATCAAGCTTGCTGCGCAATCTTTTGATAGTCTGCCAAACCGCAGCTTCCGATGCATCCGACTCAGAGCTCCATACGTGCGTAAGCAAAGCCTCAGTATCAAAAAAACTGTCCGCGCGCCGCACAAGAAACTCAAGAACAGCGAATTCCTTTGGCAACAACTTCAGCTTTACGCCTTTGCGCCGCACAACTTTTGCAGCAATATCGATTTCCAATTCGCCAATAGTCAAATTGCTCGGGCAATAGTTTGCAGGACGTCGTAAAAGCGCATTCAAACGCGAAGCCAACTCTCTAAAATCGAAGGGCTTGGTAAGATAATCATCTGCACCGGAAGAAAAGCCCTCTAAGCGGAAATCCACGTCAGCCTTACCAGTAAGCATCAGCACTGGAGTAACTCCACCGATGTCTCGAAATTGCCTGAGCACATCGATACCTTGCATATCCGGCAACGCCCAATCCAAAATCGCGACATCATAAGAATAAAGCTTGAGGCGGTCGAAGCCTTCCTTGCCTTCTGCCACATGCTCAACTACATGTTTGGAATTTTCCAACTGTTCTTTTATAGATGCCGCCAAATGTTGGTCATCTTCAATCAAAAGAATCTTGGCCATTAGTAAAGTACCGACGGGATTCCGGCAAGATTACCGGCTTGTTTCCGGTCAATAATGACACAATCGCCAATATCTGCAAAGCTAAGTAAAGAGACGACGAAGCACATATCAAGATGAGACTTCCAAATCGGCGCAAATGTGTATTCATAGCACTTTCAACCATTGCTGCTTGCGCCGTGGCATGGGTCCCGGCCTGGTCCGCACAAAAGGTTACTTACCTGCACGTACTGCAGGCTCATCACATGCTGGGTCCTCTGGAGCTGTTTGCTTCAACGGGAATTTCTGTCATCAAAATCAAGCAAATGGGTTGCACGCTATATATATAGATTCGAGGGTAAAAAACCCGGAAGTTCTGCTTGTTTGCCCACAAAAGAAAACTTACTTTCAGTGCCCGATTTCACAATTTGAATATGGGCTCGCAAAAACGCTAAACACTGTCACAGACTTGGACTTAGAACAAAAGTATTGGAAATTCTACGGCAAGAAAAAACTCTTTGGTTTTGAGGTGGATGAATACCGCTACCGCAGCACAGTAGGTGTGTATGCCAGAACTGAGATGGTATACGTGCCTGAAAGGCAAGGCGAGACGTCTGTAAAATCACAAGTTTTCTCCCTCAGTACGCCCGAGGTTACTCAACCCTTCTGCCATCTACTCAAGCGCATCGAGCACAATCCGGTTTTTGGAGGCATCCCGCTAAAGATGGAAACAGCATATGCTATCGGACGTCCTCGCAACCAACTCGAGACCATCAAGTTAGAGGTTCAAAAGCTTGATGAGTTCAAGCTTCCCAATCTTCAAGCGTTCAAAAAAGCGAAAAAATCATCAGAGATTTTTTACGGACAAGTCAACATTTTTCAATTCTTCGAAAAGTAAAACTGAAAGCATTTAAAGTGGTGACCCAAAATCGCCCCAAGTACGCCCCAACCTTGATCCGCGCCATACGTAACGTATCGGTATCGTCAGCGACGAACCGATTTAGTTTTGCGTTTATTGGCGCCAGGAGGAATTTAGATGCTTACAAAAGCCGAAGCTACCCAGCAAGGACAAAAGTTTGCGGAGCAGTGGGATAAGGAAAAGCACACTGTTTCGCAAGAGTGCGTGAAGACTTTTGCCGCAGAACTTAACTCCTTGAATGGCCTTCCTGCAGCACAAAAAAACTCTTTGAAGTGGGCAGAATTGCGTGGCGCAACAGATGGTTTGATCTCCTCCAACGTCCTACCCAACTTAGATGTGACAGATGACAAAACAAATTTGCGCAACTGCAGAGTCGTAGGACTCACCGCAGATGGTGACAAAGACCTCGGCAATGACGACCTTGTCATCGCAATCGGCCGCAAGCGAGACAACGCAGCAAAAGCTGAAAACGTTGTGGTCCTAGGGCAAGACGGCAAGTTTTATCAAGCTCGACAAGTTAAAGGAGGCTACGTCCGGTCGCAAGAATTGATTGCAGAAAACGCTGATGAATTGGAGCGCAAATACAACCGCACGCAATTTTTCCCAAAAACAGACAACAGCGAAAAGCTTGATGGACAGCCGGAGCAAAAGAAAGAACTCAAAAAAGAAGAGCCACGGCTTATCGCAGCGGAAAGAGGCAACCCCGCAGATCTAGAAGTCTTCAACAAAGAATTACGCTCGTTTCAAAGATATTCTCCTTACAATGAAGAAACCGCACAGCGCGAATTGGATCGCCTGGCCAAAGCCTATAGCGAGTTATCCAAAGACCAGCAACATAGCGCTTATCACGAAGTTTTCGAACAAAATCAATTCGTTCACAACGATGTGTGGATTCGCGGACTGTTCGCATCAAGACCTCAAGTTTCAATTCAGAGAGGACCAGACGGCACTATTCGATTCTCCGCTGACTGGACGGATGGCACAACGCTACTGCACCGCCCGAAGAACCACAGAGTCTTCTCAGAAAATTACAACCTTTAGAATTGCTCTTTGATGAACCGCCAGAAAAGAAGCTGCTAGTCAGCTTCTTTTCTGCGCCTGTCGCTGTATGCGCGAAGACGTGCCAAAACCTCGAAAGATAAAACAACAAGCAAAAGATAGTAGAGAAAAACAAGCCATGCACCAATTTGAGGAACATTCAAAACTGACCCCGGGCACGAAGAAAGGCCAGAGACAACCCAAACGAGAAACCTTAGAGGAATCGCCGCAAACCAGTCAAGAAGCATAGAAAGGAAGTGAAAGGGCACAGCAAAAACCCCCGGCGGACAGACTAGCAATATCAATGATGATGCAAATCCTGCCACCGTCACTGGTGTCACCACAATTGATGCCAAAAGATTTGCAGGCAAGAACAACAATCCTATCTGCCTGAAGTAGAAAAATTGCAATGGCAACACGCATGCCTGAGCCACTGAAACAGTTAGTAAGCAATCGAGAAACATACGCAACCAGCGGTTAGGCACGATCTCTTTAAACAAATCAGCAATAGGTGCAACTAGAAATACTATCCCGGAAACAGCAACGTAGGAGAGCTGAAAGCCTGGATCAGCCACGGATAAGGGATCCACGATAGTGCAGATCAAAAGTGCTGATGCTAGTAGTCCCTCTATCTTGACGCGGCGCCCCAGGCTGCTGCAAGCGATCGCTAAGGCGCACATCAGACTGGCTCGCACAACCGATGAGCTGTTGCCGGCAAAGAGTACAAACACGCTCATCATCGCAAAACTCAAGCAATTCGTGGGGATTGCAGAAAGGCCTAGTACGCGACAAACCCAGTGCGTGGACAAGGTCACGACCGTCAGGTTAAATCCGGAAGCAGCCAGCACATGAGAGAGACCGACCGCTCTAAAGGAAGTCAGCAAATCAGAATTCAATCCTACAGCCCTTTCACCGAGAACCATTGCAGTAAGCAGAGAACCTATATCAGACCCAAGATTGCGTATATGCGCTGAGATCAACCGACCACGTTGAGCCTCTGTCCAGTCGGTAATGGCATCGGCAATTTGAAGAGCGGCTGAAGAGGTCTTCTCATCAGGCAGAAAGTGAAAACTTCTTCCGCCATCAAGATAACTCAGACTCGTAACACCCATTCGCTTCAGGTAATTCGCATAGCCCTGCATGCCATCTCTTTCTAAATCAGCTATGGAAGCCACTCTGCACAAGCAGCGAAAATGTGACTTTCGATTCAGCTTTTCAAAAAATGGCGAACTCTTTCGAATGAAAAGCAATGTTGTGCCATCGCATTTGATTACCTCAAACCGCCTGTTGCGCTTGATTGCGACGTTTTTGACCTGGCAAGTAAAGCGCTTGGTTGTGCCATTCCTCAAGGGAAGACAAGACTCAACAGCAGCGTCTATGTATACATGTTTTCCGGCAAACCGAGCCAGGTCCTTATCGGAAGCACGCACCTGACGAAGGCTTGTATAGAAGAACCCAAATGCCGGAAGGACCAAAAGGACCAGACATAGTACAAGTGAAGGAAAACGGCGAGATCCCTCGAAAGGGCAGCAGTTGCCAGATAGCACCAGAGCGCCCAAGAGAAAACCCAGCAAAGACGGGAAGATGATCAATGTCCAGCTTTGAAAGCAGGCGCAAACCAAAGCGCCGACAGCAAAGTGCAGGGATGCGAGCAGCAGAAATACAGGGGGTGTAAGCATCTCGCCGCCCCTCCGGGTTTTGAAGTTTCAGAGACAGCATGTCCCTACTATTAGAAAACGTCTGCAAGAGGCAAAAAGTTCAATTTCCCACCTTAAAATTGGAAATAGCTGCAGCTGCTGAAAGTAAAAAAGCGTCAGTGTAGGGCAGTCTGGTCAATCGAAAAAAATCACGGGAGAGGCGAAATGACCAAAAGGACAACAGGTACCGGCCGCACATTGGTCCTGGCAGCCGCTTTCCTGCTCGCCTCTTCGGCATCGCTGGCGAAGGCCTATCACCCACCGGCACGCGAGATGATCAAGCAAGCCGAGTTTATTGCAGTCGTTTCGTTAGATGAGCCGGTCTCTCAGCAGACCAGTGGCAAGTGGAATTATGGCGAAGTTTCCAACGCGCATCTCGAGAGATCAGTTAAAGGCAAGCTGCCTGCATCATTCAAAATTCATGGACGCGAAGATTTCAAATGCGCCCAGTGCCATTTTCCAAAAGGTCAAAATCTGGTTTTTCTAAGAAAGGACAAAGACCTGTATGTCGGGCAGGCATGGCAAATTTCCTGCCTGCCGGTACACTCGGGAAAGGTCAGCTGGTTTTCCAACCTCGATTTGATCAGAAGCGACACGCAAACCAATCTTGATGAATGCATCAAGCAGATCCAGTCAGAACTGAAGAACTGATTTTGATTGAGAGTCCACTGAAAACTGGCTTATTGGCGGATTTGCAGTGGGTTGTACTTGCCGTCGTTCATTTGCTTTTGAATGTTGCCGGGCAACTTAGCATTGATTTGCTGAGCGACTTTATACAGTTGTTGAACGTCTGGATTGTTGGGATCCAACTGATATGCACGAGAGATGCAATCAAGCGCACCGTCGAAACCACGTTGCTGACCGGTCATATCTAGTGCCTGACGGCCAGTGTATGTATCTCCACCGAGCAGTTTGGCTGCGGATTGCGGGTCACCATCTTGTTTGGCGTAGGCGCCGGACAGATAGATAGTTGCAAGGTCACGATAGAGCTTGGCTTTGTAGCGGCTATCTGTGGAATTCTGATTTGCAGCAATGGTGTTTCTGAGATCGACTTCGATTTTTGCCATGTGCGTTGCATTCAGACCTTCTCCCCAATGTGCCAATTCCTTAACCGCTCCGGCCATATCGTGTTCGCCGTATATCTTCGCTTCGCTAGCTTCAACGCGTTTCTTAACGTTGTCGATATCGGTGATTTCAGATTGTTCGACTTTCTTGCCGGCAATTTCTTTGCCAAGATTGTCTTGAACTTGCTTCTTAGCGTTTTCCAGGTTGATTCGAGCAATGATCAAGTCTCTAGCAGCCTTACCACCCAAGTCGATATTCTTGCCTTCCAATAAATAGGTAGGTGTATCGGTGATGGTCGGCACGTGAGTTCCGTGAGCAAGACGTGACTCAGCAAATGCAGTGGTCAAAATTGCTGCGCCGCGATTGGCTTCGAGCATGCTGCCGAACTGATTGGTTGGCTTGGTCAGCCACTCTGTGCGATAGACCTGAAGTGCAGCTTCGCCTCTTGCACCTTTGGTTTTGCCATTGCCCTCTTTGAAGACATTGGTCCAAGCCATGATGCCGCTTGACTCATCGCCTGCGCCCAGGGCGCCGAACTTGTTGATGGCATCCATCATCGAGCCATCGGTGCGACGCTTCGCGTCTTCGCCCAGTAGTTTGAATGCTTCGTCTCTAGTGTCAGATTGCGGTGCAGGATCCAGAATTGCGTTCTTGAGTCTAAACGCAGCCCAAGTGCCGGCCATGAGCGCACCGCGCTTCCAGTTTAGACCCGATTCAGTTGCAGCCTTCATCGGCAGCAAGAATTCAGCACCGAGCAGGAGTGATTCACCCGTGCTCTGACGGAAGTAACGGCTGTATTTTGCTTGTTCGCCTTCAGGCAAAGACGCACCGATTGTCTTACCGACAAGGAGCGCTCCAACGCTAGTGGCGATCAATGGAAGAGTCTTCTTCGGTCCGGCAAGGAATGCTGCAGGAACGAGAATTGAGTTGATGCTGTCGCCAATTCCGTTTCCATGGTTCTTATTGAAGAGCCACTTGTCGGCATAGTGATCGGCAATCATGATGGTGCCTGCGATACCGGCACCTTTGATGAAGCTCGAGCCATATCTGCCAGCAGTTTCTTTGAACTTGCTCATTGCAGTTACGTCGGCGACATTGACTGCAGCAGCTTTCGCGGCTGTTTGATACTCTTGCAGAGCGGTCATTTCGGCAGAGGTGAAGAGACCTTTTCCACCAGCATCTGTCAAACCTTTCTGAGCATTGATTGCATCCGTAACGGTGCGCAATCTTGACGGTACAGCTTCACTGGCAGCAGAGATCGGATTCTTCGAATCAGCAAGGAATTGGAATGTGTCATGACGCAGTTTTGCTGCTTGCTGAACTGCAGAGTTAGCATTGAATGCGTCGACGACTCCGGTTTGAACTTTGCCGCTCTTGACGGTTTCTTCGAGCAATTCCATTTCGGCTGCTGTGAAGAACGGCTTGGTACCGGCACCATTTGCACCTTTAACAGTTTCGAGAGCTTCCGCAATCGCTGTCTTGTTGCCGACTGACGAGGCCTTGGTGAAGGGCTCCATCAACTTGGCTCTTTCGGTAGCTGTCTCCAACGCCTCAACGGTAGGTCCGTGAAACTCCTTCATGCGGGAGGCCAAACCTTCCGCGCCATCAAGCGATTTTCTGGCGAATTCCAGATCAGCTCTGTTCCAGCGAGCTGGATCGTGATTGTCTTGCCAGTAACGAACTACTCTTTCTCTAAAATTGGTTGGCTCGGCTTTGGCATCTAATTTAACCGTGCTGCCGACCTTATCCATGATCCACGGCACAGTGTGACGACCAAGAATACCGCCGGCGCCACCTGCAACCAGGTTGCCGCCCCAGCCGACTGTGTTGTAGTCGAGAGCTTGGTCAACAATTTTGCGCTTCTGCGCGATATCCATTTGTTGCGGAGTCAAGTTTTGCTGACGTCCGTCACCGGGCTGTGCCGTCTGTTGCCCAGGAACATTAGTTGGTCTGTCCCATGGATTGCCTTGAACTTGTCCTGGTCTTCTGAGAGGCTGACCCGTCAAAGGATCTACTTCGCCACCGTTGTTTCCACCAGGCTGAACTGGACGCTGCTGTTGCTCCGGAGGTCTTTGTTGATTGCCGTTAGGCGGTACTACAAGCGGCGAATCAGCGCCATATGGTTTTCTCCATTGACCCTGTGTCTGTTGTGTTTGATCTTGTTGCGTGCCAGGTCTGTAAGTCGTACCTACGTCGCCGCCATACGTCGATCTCCACTGGCCGTTGTTGGCAGTGGTAGTGCGTGGTTGTTCTTGTCTGCCTTGATTGTAAGTTTGTTGAACGTCGCCGCCGTAAGTAGATCTCCACTGTCCGTTGTTGGGAGTGCCATAAGGCTTCTCTACTTGACCCGCTTGGTACTGAGCTCGCTGGATTTCGTTTGGTTGCGCATTGGCATCCGCTTGCAATGCCGCATTCCGAGCTTGCGTCGTCGCATCGTCTTGTCCTGCAGAGGGCTGCAGTTCGTAGGGGTTAAACTCAAGTCCGCCACCCATGTGGGAAACCTCCAGAAATCTCTCCAAATCTTGCGCTGGGGGGGCGACTCGGCTCGCCCGTTCACTGCAGACATATTAGAGGCGGCTCACCGCCGGAACAATGCGTGTAATCCCCTGGGGCATGGGAAGATTCCCATCACCACATTAACATTCGCTAATCAAGATTCAAAACCCCGACTGGCACGACCGTTCGGATAGGAGAAATAAATTCTTTGGAGCTCATTTTCAGATAAATTTCGAGCCTCAAAATGCAATCCCCGGTGATGAAAAATCGTCACCGGGGCCATTTTCGGTTGGAAAATCGAGCGAGCTTACTTAGAGGCCGCTGTGTTGTTTAAGTAATACCGGCTGTGAGCTGCCGCTGGTTGTCCGTTGTATTTGGCATTGGGTTTGCGGTGGTACGGCGTATTGCAGACGGCCGTGCGGGTGAAGACCATTTGCGCAATTGACATTCCGGCATGCAAACGAACGGGACGATTGCCAACGTTGACGATCTCCAGAGTGATTTGCGCCGGAGGATGGCTGAATCCGGCATCAATGAAGCCGGCGGTGACGTGGACCATCACGCCCAGGCGAGCGAGGCTGGATTTGCCTGTCAATTGCCCAACTATGTCGTCAGGCAAGCAGAAAGCTTCCAGCGTGGCGCCAAGGATAAATTGCTGTGGCTGGATGACAATGTCATCGTCGGTCACATGAACCAATCCGTTAAGAACAGTCTCCGAATCGTACGGATCAATAATCTGGTCGGCAGCTTCGTGCCACGAGAACTTGTCAGCCAGACGGACATCATAAGAATTCGGCTGAATGAGCGCTTCGGAATATGGCTCGATAATGAGCTTTCCTTCCTCTACTTCTTGCTTAATCTCATGATCAACCAGGATAGACATCATCCGATCCCTCATCACTTGCTTTTGTAATCCTCGGCGCAAAATCTGCTTTCACAACAGTCAGGCCTATTCAGCACATAGTATAACCGCAGGAGAAGCAGAGACTGCAGCTCTCTTGACGTGCAACAAATCCACTTCCATAGCCACATTCCGGGCAATCCGATATCGAAGATATAGCCCTTTGTCGATCATTAGACTTATTGAACAACTGAGACTCTTGAGATGAATCCATAAAGAAGTAGCGCTTCAGTGGTCGACTGGTCGTTGCCGCCCGAACACCGACGCTCTGAACGCCGGCAGTGCAAGCAGGTGCAGTAGAGTCGTCCACCAGTCGACAGGTGTCGTTGCTGGTTTCATCCTCTGGAGAATCGCAGCATTCTCCCCGCCTGACTCCTGAGCCTGACTTTCTTGTTGAAGCAATGTTCAAGACCTGACGCGGTCTGGAGTTGTCGCGATATACGGTTATCCCCTTCAAACCATCTTTCCAGGCAGAAAGATATGCTTCTCTAACTTCCTCAACCGTCGCGCTTTCACGGAAGTTGATAGTTTTCGAGACAGCGTTGTCTGTGTGTTTTTGAAACGCGACCTGCATGCGAACATGTTCGGCATAAGATATGTCATGCGAGCAAACGAAAAGGCGGCGGATATCATCAGGAACTGAGTGGTTGCTGGACACGATGCCGCTTTGCGCAATCTCTTGCATCAACTCTTCTGAGTAAAAACCTCTTTCACGAGCAATCTCTTCGAAGAGAGGATTGACTTCAACCAGCTCGGTACCTTCCATTACACGCCGGATATAACAAACAGCAAACAGAGGCTCAATACCGGATGTGGTACCAGCAATAATTGATATCGTACCCGTTGGCGCAATGGTAGTAACTGTTGCATTCCGCATCGGCCGATTGATTGATTTCCAGCGACTGTACTGCCAATTGGGAAACACTCCTCTTTCGGCAGCGAGCTTCTCAGATGCATCATGGGCGGTATCATTCATGAAGCGCATCAACTGATCAGCTTTTACCTCCGAAGCTTTTTCTCCGTAGACGATTCCCATGAGTATCAGAGCCTCTGCCCATCCCATGATACCCAGGCCAATACGACGATTATTGAGGGTCGCCTCTTCGATAAACTTAAGCGGATAACTATTGGCTGAAATCACATCGTCTAAGAAGCGGACAGATAGCTCAATCTGCTCTTTCAATCGAGGATAATCGAAATCCTTTTTCTTGCGATCGACAAATTTAGCCAGATTAATCGATGCCAGATTGCATGCATCACCAGGTCCAAGAGGCTGTTCACCACAGGGGTTTGTTGCTTCAATCTCTTCGGTTCCGGGAATGGCCATTCCTTTATCGTCATAAGCTTCTTCGACAGGATCGGTGCTGTTAATTCGGTCAATAAAAATAAGACCTGGCTCGCCTGTGCTGTGCGCATTCTCAACGATTTTTGCAAACAGCTCGGCGGCCTTCAAAGAGCGCACCTTTTTCTTCGAGCTAGGATGGATAAGATCAAATTCCTCATCCTTTTCGACAGCCTCCATAAATTTGTCCGTCGCTGCTACAGAGATATTGAAATTATTGAGTCTGTCTGTATCTTGCTTGCACGAGATAAATGCTTCAATGTCCGGGTGATCAACTCTGAGCATACCCATATTGGCACCACGCCTGGTACCACCTTGACGAATAGCCTCAGTAGCTGCATCGTAAACGGTCATGAAACTGACAGGTCCGGAAGCTACACCGGTAGAGGATGCAACACGATCATTAGCCGGACGCAAACGACTAAAAGAAAATCCCGTACCGCCGCCTGTCTTATGAATAAGTGCAGCATTCTTACAAGTATCAAAAATACCTTCTAGCGAATCCGGCACGGGCAGGACAAAACAAGCTGACAATTGACCGCCGACTTTGCCGGCATTCATGAGAGTCGGCGAATTCGGCATAAAAGCGCAGCTATACATAGATTGGAAAAAGCGCTCGGCCAACTGCTCTATTTCAGCAGCAGACTTTCCCCATTCTTTTTCAGCGGAAGCAACAGCATTGGCTACTCTTCTGAACAATTGTTCAGGCGTCTCTTTCAAATTGCCGTGCTCATCGCGCAGCAAGTAGCGTTTTTCAAGAACCTTAAGGGCATTTTCTGAAAACATTCGGCCCCTCCAATTCGCCCCCTGATTTTGGTCTTGCGCTAATCGCCCGACCTTCACTCTCAACCGCTGGCGTATAGAACATTATACTACATTTGTATGGCACCACATATAGCGTAGCACCCAGCCGCCCATACAACATTTAGCGTACGGCATCCCCAACCGCAGCGCCAAAGGACTAACTTCAGCAAAAATCTCATTGTTATTTCTGAACAACCGAAAACTCGGGCAAACATTGGTCGCTGCACGCCAATAGTCGCAAAAAACTCGCCCACCCTGGAAGAGCGGGTAAAACCAGACGATCTATATAATCAGCTAAAAACTCGACTTTCCGCAGAACGGAAACATCAAATGAACTGCCAGCGAAACCTGTACCTGGTTTAGATAGAAAGGTTGAGGTTGGAGCTGTGTCCCGGGAATACTTTTGCAGATGGATTGATGAATGTAACTGCAAAGTTGACTGCCGTTGCGGCTTCAGCTGCTCCAGTCGCAATCAGTTTGAGTTTGGCAGTGTGAGCGGCAATGTCACCTGCGGAATAGACGCCCGGCAAATTCGTTTCCATCTTTTCATTGACGGTTATCGCGTTGCCTTCCATCTTGATGCCCCAGCTTTTCAAGAAGTCGAGGTTGATGACAAATCCGATATTGATAAGGATTGCATCCACCTGCAGGTGTTCTTCTTTGCCGGTGCGATTGTCGAAAATGACTGCGCTATCCAATTTGCCGTTCGAGACTTGGATTTCCTTCATCTCATAGAACGTCTTGATATCAATTTTGTTGCGCTTCATCTCCTCAACAGAGGTCTGCACAGCACGGAATTGATCGCGGCGGTGGATCAACGTGACGTTTTTCGCAATCTGCGAAAACTCGTTAGCCCAGTCTACTGCTGAGTCTCCGCCACCTACAATAAGTACTTTCTTGTCGCGGAATTTTTCTTTGTTTTTGACCGCGTAATAGATACCATCACCTTCCAGGTTGTGGTCGTACTCGATATCCAATTTCTTCGGTACGCAAGCACCGGCTCCTAGAGCCAGTAAAACTGTTTTGGTGTAGTGATCGGCGGTCTTGTCAGTAGTTACCTGCCAAATATCGCCTTCAATCTTTTGCATGTTCAGCACTTTCTCGCCGAGGCAGAGAGCGGGCTTGAACAATTGCGACTGAGTGCCCAGGTTCTTTGCCAAATCTTTGGCAAGTATCTTGGGGTGCCCCGCAACGTCATAAACGTACTTCTCGGGATATAGCGCGGTCAATTGTCCGCCAAGCTCCGGCAAGACATCGATAACTTTCGTCTTGAGTCCACGGAGACCCGCGTAGAAGGTTCCAAACAAGCCAGTCGGACCACCGCCGACTATGGTTATGTCATAAACATCCATCAGTAAATTTCGGTCTCCAGAGTTCCCGCCAGCCAATCGGCTATTGTAATACACTGATCTTCGAACTTGTGACAGTATTCATGAATAATGAAGCTATTGTGTGAAGATGCTTAGGCGAAAAAATCATACAAAATTGTCTATTCATCAGCCTTTTCCTACCGCGTTACTAAATATGTAAATGACAAACTTCGTAAAGACTGCGTCGCAATTTGAACAAAATGCCTGTTTCTGCACAGAGATTTCTGCATGAAGTACAGAGATTTCGGCAATACAGGCATAAAGGTTTCCGAGATAGGTTTCGGTGGCTGGGGAATTGGCGGTAATGAACACGGCCACAGTTATGGTTCTACCGATGACAAAGTATCCTTGGATGCCATTAATAAAGCATTCGACCTGGGCTGCAATTTTTTCGATACGGCCGATGTCTATGGATTTGGTCACAGTGAAACCCTTTTAGGCAAGGCCTTAAAGAGCAAACGCGACCGAGTGATAATCGCGACCAAGGTCGGAAGCGACTTTTATCAGGGTGGCGGGTTTCAGACGTTTACGGACGAGTACATCCGCTTCGCGCTCGAGAAGAGCCTGGATAGGCTGCAGACCGATTATGTCGACGTATACCAGCTGCACAACCCGCCCATTCGCCTTTTGAAAAAGGACAATACCTATAACACCCTGCAAGAGCTCAAGCGCGAAGGAAAAATTCGAGCTTGGGGGATTTCTATACGTGATCCTATTGAAGGAATGACCGCATTGGCGGTAAGCCAACCAGATTGCATTCAGATTCCGGTCAACATTTTCAATAGCCGTCCGCTGGAAACACTCTTGCCAGCTGCCTTTGCCGTTGGTTGTGCGGTTATAGCGAGAGAACCTCTCGCCAACGGTTTCCTTACAGGCAAGTTTGGCCAGATAAAGGAAGTCACTTTCGAAGAGGGCGATGTTCGCCAAACCTGGCCGCCCGACTACATATTGGCTCGCATAGAAGCGGCTAAAAGACTGGAGTTTCTACAAAAGGAAAACAGAACGCTTACACAAGCGGCAATCAAATATGTTCTTTCGCTCAAAGAAGTCTCAGTGACAATTCCAGGTATAAAGACACCCGAAGAAGCCGAGGAAAATCTGGGAGCTTCCGAATTAAAGCCACTGACGGACATAGAAATGAAAGAACTTGATGCTCTGGCAAAGAGAAACTTCGACTTACCTGAGCACTGAGAAGACAGAAGAGAAACAGTCGATCAACGATTGATCATTGTTCGCTGACGAGCAGGGATGCCGCTCTGGTACGGCATCTGCGCGGCAGTACCGAATTGCTGCTGAGCTTCACCCATGCCGTGTGGCGCGGTTAATAACGGCTGCGGAGCAACAGGATAAATAGGTTGTCCAACCATCTGTTGCTGGGGCATCGCGTAATACGAGCCCGCCGTGGCAATCGTATTTGGATAACTGCCGGCATACGATGGGGCAGGATAGCCCTGATGCGGCGCCTGTGGAAAACCGGCCTGCATCTGCGCTTGATTGACACTTTGATTGACAAACTGATTTGCGTAACGCGACGTAGCAGCACTCATTTCATAGGGTTGGCGAGCTGCAGTATTGAGGAGTTGCTGCTGCAATGTCTGCGGCGCGGCGCCACTCATCGAGTGCTGCAGTAAAGGTTTGGCATTGTTTGCCTTCATCATCAGCTCTTGATCGATAGGCTTGATGGCAGGCACGTGCGGCACATTTGGGGTGTAGATATCGCCGAACGTTGATGAAGTCCGAAATGGCATTGCGTCCTTGACGCTGTTCAGGAGGCGCCTGTCATCGACAGCGTGGCGCGTAGTGGAGCTGTATGTACCCAAGACTTGGTTGGCCAAGGGCTCATTGTGGCGGATCCAATAAACAACGAACAACCAAAACGTAAATCCTGCAAAAAGACACAAGTAGAGGAAATTGGGAGTTATTCGAATACCCTGGAATGCTTCCGAGAGGCTGATTCCAGCAACAGCATTACTGTACATAACCGATTGAGACGGAGACGTGCCAGGCTCTGCACCGTGCCCATGCCCTGCTTCACCACCAGCTTCGCCGCCACCGAGCGCTCCTGCATCTCGGTCCAAACCTAGCAGTCTGGCAATAAGCCCTTTTAGTCCCTGATTGTGTCCCTGATGGCTGGAATCATGGTCGTGATCATGGTCATGATCGTGGTCGCCGCCGTGATCGTCGCCGAAATGGTCAAAACCATGATCCCCATGGCCATGGTCCCCATGACCGTCGTGGTGATCGTGGTCAAAGCCGAAATCACTGACGTAACCGAAGTCTTGTCCGCCAGTGCTGTTAAAACCGCCAGGTTCGCTACCGCCAGGCTCCATCGAGTTCTCCTCAGACGGTGCCAGTCACGATGCGGGCGCCGTCCAAGCAATACTACGATCTTGTATTACAAAGTAAATACGTAGAAATCACCGGCAGTGGGAGAACCACCACAGGAATTAACCTCTACAGCGCCTGCCCTGTTGCGGCAGTGGCTTACTCGACTTCTACACCTTCCATTTGCACCAGTCTTTGACGAATGCTCTCGACAGTGCGAGGCAATTCGAAAAGCACCGGTAATTTTTCTTCGATGGAGCTTATGTGCCGGGTCAGATCGATCGAGCGCTCCATCAAACGAATCAGAATTTGCTGCGTGGCGATCAGTTGGCGTTGGTTGTCGATGAGCTGGGTGGCCATTCTGGCCGATTCCACTCTCTGATCAACACTGAAAGAAAGCAACTCGGTCATGCGCTCAAGCAGCTTTTCGACCTGCTCTTGCATTACCTCACCACCTACAGTGGTGGCATCGCTGGTTACTTCGACTGGGGCCTCGGTGTCACCTTCAAAAAACTCATCGAACCCTTCGAGCGCGGCCAGGTCTTCTTGGACCGAAGAGTTATCCTGTTTGCGCATGCTCTCTGCCATCAGTCCGTATCCCCCGCTCTGGATTTAAAAACTTGCCAGGAAACCGTCAGTTCTCATTGCCCGCTGCAGTCGAACTAACCGTTTTTTCTGAAATGGCCCCGTCCGTGGTGGCGCCTCTAGAATTATAACTAAAGCCAATAATAAGACAAGTAAATCAGGAAAGTTTTTTTCCCGAAAATAAAATATTACCGGTGGTGGCACAAAAACACCCCAGTGTATCTATCGGCTATAGACAGTCCGCCCCTTCTTTATCACCTGTTTAACAGGGTTCCAACCGATGTTGTATGGGACTTCTTCCAATTGTTTTACATCGTAGATGGTGACGTCGGCCTGATAGCCGGGTCTCAACTGTCCGATATTGGCTCCCAAACCGATCGCCCAGGCACCATTTACGGTTAACGCGGTAAGAGCCTCCTCCGGCAACATCTTCAAATGCAAACAAGCTAAGCCCCAAACGAAGGGCAGAGACGATATGTGGCAAGAGCCAGGGTTATAGTCAGTCGCGAGTGCAACAGCTACACCTTCTTCGATCATCCGGCGAGCCGGTGCATGGTCGGAGAGATTCAGGTAGAAAGATGTGCCGGGCAAAAGCACCGCGACAGTAGAAGATTTCGCCAAAAGAGCAATCTCTTCGTCACTTACATTGAGCAAGTGATCGGCGCTTGCTGCGCCCAGCTCTACGGCCAATGTGGTGGCACCAAGATTGACAAATTCGTCAGAATGAACTCTGGTCTTTAATCCCAACTTGATCGCAGCAGCAAAGATCTTGCGCGTATCTTCCAATGTGAAATAACCGCGATCGCAAAAGACGTCTATGTAAGGCATCATGTGGCTTACGTGGACCCCTTCGCGCTCTGCTTGCTCTGTGGCCATTGCCACCACGCGCGGCAGCATATCATTGACGATGTCGTCTACATATCGTTCGCGCTCTTTACCAGGTGGTATCGCATGTGCCGCCATAAAAGTAGGCACGATATCGAGCACGGATTCTGATTTGAGGCGGTAGATCGCCTCCAGCATTCGCAATTCGCTTTCTGCTTCTAAACCGTATCCAGTCTTCACCTCAAGGGCAGTGGTTCCCGACTCGAGCATGCGCTCGATTCTCTTTCGGCCCAGAGACACAAGCCGCTCCACGTCAGCATTCTGAGTAGCTCTCATACTTTTGACGATGCCACCACCGGCGGCAGCTATTTCTGTATAAGTCTTGCCCTGACTGCGCATCACAAATTCGTCCGCGCGATTGCCATCGAAGATCAAATGGGTGTGCGCATCGACGAGTCCTGGACTGACTAAATTCTCGCTGGCATCAATGATTTGAGTGTTTTCGTCAGTAACCACTGCGTGCTTGATCTCGTCAGCACGGCCAACTGCAATTATTTGTCCACCGCTGATTGCAATTGCAGCATTTTTGATGCGCTTTATATCGCGCATATCTTCGCCGCGCACAGGTCCGTCGTGAGATTCTGCAGTTACCAGCTCGGCGATTGGACTAATCAAGAGGTCTATTGGAATCCGTCCATCTTTAGAGATGGCTTTCTGAGAACCCTCGTGAGCGTGTGCCGGATTGCCGGTATTTCTGGTCATGGCCCAATTCCTGTCGTATTGACCCTTGATCATAAGCGACAAGCATGGAGATCGGATATGCGCGCCTTCATGAGCAAGGAAACAAGCTTAACAACACGTAATCAAAGGAGATGGACGTACGGCTGCACGCCCCTCCCCCCCCCAAAAAAAAGCAGAAGTCAGGTTAACCTCGCGCTCGGGAAACACGATAGATATCCTGACACCGCTTGTGGTGCTACAGATTGGGGTCTGAGCTATTGAAACTCCGGTGATCTCTAAGCTGTTTTTGAGTATGCCTCGTTAACCGTCATATCACTGCCTTTGTCTTCTGATTCAGCTTCACAATGACGGCAGTTATCTTTGCACTCCCCCTGAAACTCGGACTCTTCCTTCATTGCTTCAAGAGTTTTCACGAGCTCAGACCAGTGCAGAGCAAAAATACTTTCGTCGAGAGTAAGACTTACGGGCTGGTGCTCTTTTGTCCCGGCGCGGACAAAAGTCAGCGTCACTCTTTCATACGGAAAACGCATCTTCAGTCTTTCAGCCAAATACTGCTTGACCAAAATAGTTGCTGATGGCCAACGAGGATCGTAATGAGCAATTGGATTCAATTGGTAGTCCACAAGCTCAAGGCGTTTTTCATGCGGGTACCAGAGCATGAGGTCCATAGTGTCTTCCACATAAACTCGCAAATGCGGCACGCGGGCACGTACCTTTTGCGCAACACCAACGATCTCTGCGCCATCTGGTTTGTATGGTTTATTCACATAGCGGGTCAATGTCTTATATGCAAACAAGAATGCGCGAGTATTCTGCTCCTTTTCTTGAGTGGCTATGCCCAACGGATCTACAGGCCATTGCTGACCCATGTACTTCTGAACTTGATTCACGCTCTGAAGTTTGCCGCGGTTGATCTCCGCAAGTCCGCGCAGGATAAACCGCCTGGTCAAGCTTTTCAGTCGACCTTTAGCAGTATTGGTCCCTTCGGCATAGTGCGCCTGACCAATGCGATATGCCTTCTTGCAGATGCGGAAAGCCTCAACCATAGAAGGCGTGAACAAAGTCCTGTGCATGAAGCTCTCCCCCTCTCTCAAACCCATACCTTACGTTTGTATGTCATACCAATATATAGTATGACAATTTCCGCGGTCAAATGAAATCATCATCTTGACTGCCTGTTTTTTATCTTCAACACCATCTATATTCCCGGCCAAGTACGACCAAAACCCTGTCGCCAAGCCAGTTCCAGAGGTGACAAAAGGGGCAAACAGCCCACTATTTGCATATATAAAAGACATCCAGCACAACCCCATCCATCTATACAGATTGAATAGAAATGGCTTTTCGTCTCAATTTCCAAAATTTATTGAAATCGCCACCAGTAGTCAACAAGCAGCATAACGTCTCGCCCAGCGGCATCTCGGCAAAGATCAAATGATCCCCCGACAATATTTCGCCGCCAACCTTTAGATAGAATATGTTTTTCGATGAACTATTTCGGTGGCTCATTCGTCTAATAAGACGTGACCCGAAAATTCATCACTTCACCTTATGAGGATAAGGGCGTTGTTCGTCACTCGTGAAGTCAGCCGAATGCAGCCTGTTCTGACGGTCTCTGAACTGACCGGACTGATTAAGGACACCCTGGAAGGGACATTCACCTACATTTATGTAGTAGGCGAAGTTTCGAACGCGAAAGTCTATCCCTCGGGACACTGGTATTTTTCACTAAAAGATCAAGACGCGACACTGCCGTGCGTTTGCTTTAAAAATGCGAATTCCGCCATCAAGTTCAAATTGGAAGACGGGCTGATGATGGTTGCGCGCGGCAAACTAAGCGTTTATCCTCCGCGCGGCTCATATCAAATGATCGTGACCGGACTTGAACCGGTTGGCGTAGGCGAATGGCAATTAGCGTTTGATCAACTCGCAGCAAAATTAGAAAAGGAAGGATTCTTCGCACCCGAGCGCAAGCGACCAATTCCTATTTTTCCTCGTCGAATCGGAGTGGTGACAAGTCCCGCCGGAGCTGCTCTTCGCGATATTCTCCATACTCTGAAAAGACGCAACCGTTCTGTCAATGTACTTATCTCTCCGTGCAAAGTACAGGGCGAAGGTAGCGTCGATGAGATAGCTAGAGCGATAGCAATTCTTTCTGAAATCGAAGACGTTGACGTAATAATCGTTGCGCGAGGCGGCGGTTCAATCGAAGATCTCTGGTCGTTCAACACCGAGGCAGTGGCACGTGCGGTACTTTCTGCAGCCGTCCCTGTCATCTCCGGTGTCGGTCACGAAACCGACGTCACCATTTGCGATCTCGTAGCCGACATGCGCGCTCCCACTCCAACTGCCGCAGCCGAGCTGGTGGCGAAAGGGACAGTAGAGCTCATGGACAAATGGGGCTTGCTGGATCGGCGCCTCCAATCTCAAATGAGCGAAAAACTCGCAACTGCCAGGCGACAGGTCGAAAGATTGAGTCCGCTCAATTCTCTGATTCGGTACAGCGAAAGACTTCAGCGCCTTACAGAAAGAGTGATTTCACACAGGCAGACACTCAATTCACGCTTAAAAATGCAGATATCTTCTGCTCAGCATAAATTGAAAACAAGCCGAGAAAAACTAATTGCCCTCAGCCCGCTGAATGTTCTCAGCCGTGGCTTTGCTGTTTTGCGAAAAGCGGATAAGTCGGTAGTTCGCTCATTTAGCGACGTGCAACCAGGCGAGACGCTAGAAGCGCTACTGCACGAAGGTAAATTGAAGATCAAAATTGAGTCCGTTGACGAAAAATGGTGAAAACAAAACAGGAGGTGAGTCAGATGGCCAAAACAATAGATTTCGAAAGTTCACTGAAAGAGCTCGAGCAAGTAGTTGGCGAACTCGATGGCGAGATAAAGCTGGAAAGAGCGCTAAGCCTCTTCGAAAGAGGCATGGAGCTAAGCACCCAGCTGGAGTCGTTTCTCAAAATCGCAGAACAAAAGGTAGAAATCCTGCGCAAGCAAGCCGATGGCTCGCACGCACCGGAAGCGTTCGATGACAATAATCTGGACAGCTCCGATTAGGAGAGCTGAATTTAGAAATTACGCGAGGCGAAAATAGAAACTAAACGACCTGTTGTTTCTTGCCGTTTTTCTGATTGAGCAACTTGTAAAGCGCGGGCAGGACAATAAGTGTCAGCGCAGTCGCTGTTACCAGCCCGCCCAGCACAACTGTCGCGAGTGGCCGCTGCACTTCGGTGCCAGTTCCATGAAAGAGCACTTTAGGCAGTAAGCCGACAACTGCAACGAGAGCTGTCATGAGAACCGGTCTCAGACGCGTTTGTGCCCCCCTCACAACAGCCTCGTCGATCGAAGACCCCCGCTGCTCCAGCTGCATAATGTACGTCACCATGATGACGCCATTCTGAACAGCCACACCAAACAAAGCAATGAAGCCGATGATGGCAGGAACTGACAAAGTTTGATGCGATAAAAACAGCGCAAGAATTCCGCCGCTCATTGCGAAGGGCACGTTGAGCATAATCAAGCCTGCGTTCCTGAACGAATTGAATGAAGCAAATAGAAGTACGAAAATCAGCAGCAGAACAATAGGAACGACTATCGCAAGCCGTTTCATTGCTCGCTCTTGATTCTCAAACTGTCCGCTCCAGACGACTTTATACCCTTTCGGAATGTGGACATTCTTCTCCACTCGGCTTTGTGCTTCCGCCACAAAACTGCCCAAGTCACGACCTCTGACATTTGCCATCACTGCGGTTCTTCGCTGTCCGTCTTCTCGGTTGATAGTCACAGCGCCTCTTTCCATCTCAATCTTTGCCAACTGATCCAGGGGAACACGAGCTCCTTTGGGCGTATCGATCATGACGTCGGCAATCCGTGCCGGAGTTTCTCTATACGTTTTTTCAAATCGAACCAAAAGACCAAAGCGCTTTGTACCTTCAATCACTTCAGTGACTCGATCTCCGGCCAAAGCCACTCTTATGATGTCCAGAACATCATCGGTATTCAAGCCAAAACGCGCGAGCACAGGTCGTTTTAGTTCAATATTCAATTCCGGCAAGCCAAGCAAATGCTCGTGTTGCATATCTGCAGCGCCTGGCACTTTCCTGACTTCGGATTCGATCTTGCCGGCAATGCTGGCAAGAGTTTTCAAATCATCACCAAAGATCTTGATGCCAAGATCCGCTCTGATACCAGCGATCAAGTCGTCTACCATGTCGGCGATTGGTTGCGAAAAACTGAACATCAGCCCGGGAATTTCATGCAGTTTCTCCGCCATTTGATCAATCAGCTGCTCTTTAGTGCTTGCCGTTTTCCACTTGTCTTTCGGATGAAGACTAATGTACGTATCAGTAGAATCAACACCGTCGAGCCCGGGTCCAGTGACTGCACGACCTGTTCTGGAGACAATCACCGCCACTTCAGGAAAGGACTTGAGCAGTTTTTCGATGTTGTTGACCGTCTGCATAGACTCTGTATGAGAAATACTGGCCGGCATTTTGATGCGCACAAGAATTGGACCTTCATCAAGAGACGGAATGAATTCCGAGCCAAGGAAAGGAAAGACTGCCAGACTCAATGCCAGTGCAATTACTGCGACAAAAAGAATTTTCTTTGGATTGGCCACCGCACTCTTCAAAAGTGGAACATATCGCTCCACAACAAAGTTGAGCACCGGGTTTTCTCTTTCTTTCACAGGTCCCTTCATCACCCAATAACAGAGCACCGGAATGACAGTGAGTGAGGTCAGCAGGGAGCCGGCGAGGGCGTACATAAAAGTAAGCGCAAGAGGGTGAAACATCTTACCCTCGACGCCTTCCAAAGCAAACAAAGGCAAATAGACTGACATGATGATGCCGATAGAAAAAACGATCGGCTTGGCCACAGCGATTGATGCAGTTTTGATGACTTCTAAACGATTGAAATTGTCACCATATTCTTTATGAGCACGAGACAAATGGCGAAAGATGTTTTCGACCAAAACCACGCCAGCATCGACGATAATCCCGAAATCAACAGCACCAAGTGTCATCAAGTTCGCGGTCAATCCGGAGTACTTCATCAATATGAAGCTGAAAAGCAGCGACAAGGGAATGATGACTGAAACAATAAGCGCGCTCGGGATATGCAGCAAGACAGCGGTTAAAACAACGATTACTAACCCGCCGCTGAATATCAAGATTTCCTTGACGGTTTCGATCGTCTTATCCACTAGCTCGGTTTGATCGTAATAAGGAACGATTTGAACATCAGAGCGCAGACTGTGCGAGATCTCTTCAACCTTCTCCTTGACCTTCTCTACGACTGCCTTTGTATTCACGCCTTTCCTTGTATAGACAATCCCGGTAACAACCTCGCCGGTACCGTTCATTGATGCGGATCCGCGTCTGAAAGCTTGTCCAATTACCACACGGGAAACCTGACCGACAGTCACTGGGGTGCCATTGACTTCTTTTAGTACAATATTGCGAATATCTTCGACAGACTTGATACGTCCCATGCCCCGAATAATGACTTCCTCTCCGGATTGTTCGATGAAGTTGCCGCCGGCGTTATCGTTGTTTTGAGAAATAGACGAGACCAGTTCATTGAGCGTAACTTTGTATCCATGCAATTCTCGCGGATTGACGATGACCTGATATTGCTTGACGAAACCACCAAATGTCGCCACGTTAGCCACACCGGGCACTGACCGCAGGCGCCTGGAAATATCCCAGTCTTGTATTGTCCGCAGCTCCGTAAGGTCGAGATGAGAGCTGGTCAGATAGTACATATAGACTTGGCTAAAACTTGAAACGACCGGTCCCAGTGTCGGTTGGGGACAGTGCTCGGGCAGCATGCCAGCCAGTGATGTAAGCCGTTGCTGAATCAAATTTCTCGCGAAATAAACATCCGTGTCGTCTTCAAAAATTGCGGTGACCACCGACAGTCCAAATGAAGAGATGGAGCGAATTTTTTTGATTTTGGGCAATCCATTGAGAACATTCTCAATGGGATAGGTGACGAGAGCCTCAACCTCTTCAGTAGCCATGCTCTCAGGCTCTGTAATTATTTGAACCTGCACATTACTGACGTCGGGAAACGAATCTACCGGCAAGTTGAGAATGGCAAAAATGCCCGCCACAATCACCGCAAGAGTTGCTGCCGAAACCAAAAGTCGATGCGACAAAGAAAACGCGATCAGTTTTTCAATCATGTTGATACCTACAAATACAGACTCCGCGCCCGCGCATCAATGACTGCACAGTTGCGCACATCGCCAGACCGAAAACGGCGTCTGGTGAGGACGTTCAATATTTACTAGTCGCGTTTAAATTCTAAGAACTCTATTCGACAACCACAAATTGTCTGGTGGCTCTCGATATGCAATTCGAGCCGGTCTTTCTTGTAGCGTTTGAACCGGTTCGTTCAATAAGACAGGCAGACAAAGCTTTATCAGTGATATCAAACCACCAGAACTTATCGTTCGAAAAATTACTACGGTCTTGGTATCGGAATGAGATCTAAGAAATGGATCAATAAAGACAATGTCCTCGAGGCTCATGTCATTTATGCCGTCAGCGTCATAGGCTGCGAGCGTTTCAAACGCACCGCAGATAGAAACTATCTGAGCGACTATGAAAAGAAAGGTCGGCAGAAATAGGGCGTGAGCACAGAATCTCATATTGGCTTTTCTATCATAAAATCGCCGGCGTTCCATCAATTTTTGAAGTTAGTGTTCTCTGTATTTGATGAAATTGGGCATTTGATTTCGCAATTTGGCAGTTTTAAAAGAAACGTCCGAGTGCACGCGAGCTGTTTTAAAAGGTTTCGAATCCATCCCCCAAACGGGGTTTCTCCATTTGCGATTCATGCATAAATTTATCAAGACGCAGTCGCAAAGCCAAAACTTGTCAACAAAGTCTATTTTTGGGGCTATCTCAAAACCCCAAAACCCTATCTACGCGAGGCTCTCCCCCTCGCGGGGGATTCTTGACAGCACGCCTGAGCGAAAGTTAAGCTTGTAGCATGCGGCGGAAGTCAGGCCAATTCATGCCAGGTTGATGCCTTATCAATAAGCTTTCCAGCCTTATTACTCGGACCTACTTTTCACCAATCGAACTCAACAGGTGATGACAAATGCGAAAAACTAAGAGGGGCCAATTGCCAGTTGTGCCGCAAGGCAGACAGCAACGCGGCAACATGATTGCGCTAGTCGGCGCGATCTGTGGCGGCTTGCTGTTGGCACTGCTCCTGTTCGCTCTAGCCTACACAAGGCTCTTGGGCGGCAACCAGGAACAGAAAACTGCCATCGAAGCTGCATCTCTTGCAGCGGCTAAAGATATTGGTCGTATCGTCATTAAAGACGACCATTTTGGATGGGTCAGCTTGTCAGACTACGCTCCCACCGGAACAATGACTAAAGCACCGGATGGACTGTTCCAAACTGTTTATAGTATCAACACCATCCTCGCTACCATTCGCCTTGACATGATTCTGGCTGACCAAGTTTCAACAGCCACTGGAAATCCTCCTTCCATGAATACGTGGAAGATGCTTGCAGACCAAGACTACGCGGCAGCAATGAAGTCTCAAGCTGCACTTACCGCAGTACTGCAAAGTTCGATCTTGCCTGGCGGCGACCCGCTCGCTAAAGACATCAACGGCGTGCTTGTCACACCGTACACGAGTGCTGAGCAAGCATACAAACAGAACGACGTGAGGAAGTCTGAATCGTCATACGTAAACGGCTCTCTTAAACTAACTCTCGGCTGCGTCCAAAACGGTAGCGAAACCACTGTAGGTGTGCCAAACCCCACCTCGAAGGCTTCTCTTGGTGGCGCTCCTGTTCAGAATGGCAAATACATGTCATACACTAACTATCCGTACGGAGGGAAAGACTTCATCTTCACGGGGACCGGCTCAACAATGAAGTTGATCGACCCAAAGAAATTCAAAACAAATTTAGGCTTACCCTACAGCGTACCTGCTGTAGTGCTGGCCGAAGCTGATCAAAAACTCTTCAAAAATGGTGACACGTCAAAAGCAGCTGGTATCACACACGCGATCGCTTGTGCCCAGACCTTCTGCAACACCGACCCTAGAGTAGCACCTGGCACAAACATATACGACCCAGGTATAGATGGGCAGGTGCCGGTTTCTATGGAAAGACCATCTGATTGGCTCAATCAAACTCAGTTGACTAACAGCACCAACCCGGCAGATATGATGACACCAAAAGGTGGCGACTATAACGGACCAGGTAGCACCGGCACTCTCGTATCCGACACATCTCTCGGCTCATCAACAGTGCCCCCAGCTAATGGCCTTGCAGCAGCCGTCTTCGACTGGCTGAGACTAGGTGGACACAAAGTGAACATCGACTCGGTAGTCGCATTCATTAACGGCGCTGGAATTCCTGGAGGAAAGTTCAAGGCCAATACTCTCTACAAGTGGCAAATTGATGCCAATGGCAACATTGTTCTAGCGACCGCTGTGGCTACGAAAGAACCATATCTTGCAGTTTCCGAAAACCAACTCTATATGGAATGCGGAGACGCGATGGACGAAATTGACGCGAGCACCGGTAATAAGTCTTCCCCCTGGGCGCTGTATATGAAAGATCAGTGCCGCAAGTGGGGCGAGGTATATGGTGGTCAGCACGCTGGTCAACCCTTGCCGGTTCCCTCAGGCAGCAACATGGCTTGCGCAGTCGGAGAAAAATGGATTGCTTGCTTGCCGGAAGGTCTTCCTGATTCCGCAATCGCCATGAACGGCACCAACGGCACAGCAAACATGGGTGACCTTGGAGCTATGGGCTCCGGAGCCAATCACAAGAAAGGTGGAACAGTTGCTACAACCCCACAACCGGTTTATGCACTGAACGACTTTGCAGAACCAGGCATTATCGGACTAAACTTCCCGTACACCGCAGCATCGCCCGCGAGCGGAATTATGCCTCCAACATACCTGCAAAACGGCGTCGCATGCACAATACGCTTCCGCGTAGAAATGGCAAACGAAGCGACACCTACAAAGGAAGGACACATAAAGAAATAAGGACTTAACTCACCAAACGCACAACGATGATCCCCTAACTCGGGACGGTAAAAGAGCCAGGCGTACCTGGCTCTTTCGCTGTATATAGGTGTTTTGCGGCGCCGCTGCACACACGTAGAATTGCTTATTTATTGCTCTCTGCCGGCTTTGAGCTGGTATCAGAAGAAGCCTGCGTTCCTTGGAGGTTCTGCGCTTCATTCTGTTTCTGCTCTTCTTTTTTGACAGCATCAAAAGCTTCATCAATAGTTTTTTCAACTAGCTTTCTGCGATCTTCTTTCTCGCATAGCTGATCGTAGTTGGAAGAAACAGCATCAGCGTAAGCCACGGTGCTTACTCTGTATGGTGCAGCAATATCCTGGGCAGCCATCTGCAGGGCACTGCTCAGTGCTTGTTTTTCATCACTTCCTGAGCCTACGTACGTTTTGCCCACAACTTCCTGTGCGGCCTTTTGCGCGATAGCGCGGGCATTATCGTAGATTCGAGTGCAAATTTTCACATGTCCATTTTCATGATCGATGACATATTGAGGCGCGCTTTCATAAATCTTTGTCGTGATGGGCAATCCCAATTTGATCTCTACGCCTGTCACCACCAAAGAGAGGGTATAGCTTGTCTTTTCTTGTTTCTTTTCCTTTATGGAAAATGCCAATTTAGGAACGATGCTGTAAATCCAATCAGTCTGCGCAATTTCGTGCTCTGCGGCATCGAAATCTTTCTTTTGAGTCTCAACTTTTTTCTTCTCGATCTTCACCCGCGGCGGATCTACGGTAATTGAAATGGGATTCTTTTCTTGCTTGGTGCAAGAAGTGAGCGCAATGAGCAAAAGGAGCGGCGATATCGCTCTTGCTAAATTTCCTGAGGTCATTAAACTCATTCTTTCTTCACCGTAAAATCATCGAAATAAACGACGCTGTCAGCCTTTGACCAGAGACCAATTTTTCCATCAATAGGATCGGGATTGTCAAAGTCGAAAACTTGTTTACCGTTCAAACTTCCGAGAATCTTTTTGCCGTGTACATTCATTGTTAGTGTAAACCACTGTCCCGGCGGAGTGATGATGCGATATGCCCATTTGACCGGACTGCGCTTTCCTTGCACATATTTCCACAATACGATGTTGTTCTCCAAGCAGTTGGCTCTGAAGATGAGATAGTCACCGTTGGGCTTGATATTGAAAGCGATACCAGCACACTGATCTATTCGACCAGCCATCCCTTTGAAGCGAAAAGAGATCTCTCCATTTTTAAAATTGTCGACAGGCTTATATATAGTCAAAGGAAAATAGGCGAAAGCTTGAACCCTATCCAGAAACTCCGCATATCGATCTCCGTAAATCGCTCTGGATTTATCTGCAACACCCGAGGCTACTTTGCCTTTTGACCATTTCCTGCCGTCGACGGAATAGACCTTGGCGCCTTTGTCTTCAGTCACATACCAATCGCCGACCAGAGAAGCAAATGATTTCGGCTCGGCACCAACCTTTTCCTTTTCAAAGTCCTCTTTGATTACGCCGCCAGCGGCCAGACATTGTATTTTGTGAGGTGTTAAAAGCCCGGACCATGACACCGCAAGCAATACCAACAAAGACGCCGACAAATGCGTCTTCTTACGACCACTGAGCCCAGCGAATCCAAACATAATAAGCCTCTACCTCTTGCGTTTGAGTATTTTCTGCGAGCCGATCCACAGCAAGATAATGCCAACCGGCATAATTACATAAAACAATATTCTGTAATTGCTGGCATCTGCCCTTATGGGGTGTCCTGGATAGGGCGAATCGACCTCACCTTCAAGGACCGCACCCGTGAGTATATGCAATACCTCGAGGGCTCTCCTGGCGCCGACATCATGACTTGTCAGCCGCCCACCGCCGTAATCGTAGGTGATGAGACCATAGTTGGGGTCCTCCTGCCCGGACGGTCCCGGATCTTTAGGCAGCTCATAAACAATTTTTACGTCTCTCACGACGCGTTTCAACTTGCTCAAAAATTCCTTTTCGAAATCTACAGCAATCGAATCATCTGGGCTCAGGTGAATGGTCATCACAAGAGGCTTATTCAGCTTACGCAACTCAGCTTCGTTGCGCGGATGAAATGAATTCTCACGATTTTCACTGAAGTCTTTGTAGTAAAAGGCTTGTGACGTGGCGACGGCGAGTATGCCGACAAAAACTGCCAGTATGGAGGAATGCTTGAACTTTCCGGCGAGGTCATCTGCAGCTCTCAACCAAATAGCCGCCAACGCAACAAAGCTTGCCGATGCAATCAAAAAACCTAACAACGTTTGCAAACTGAACAACCCTGCTTCGAATAACCGCAAATGAGCAGTCATGGAAAGCCAGCTGATGGCATTCAGCGTACTCTGATTTTGTCCTGCAAATTCTAGAACCCAGGAAGAAATTGTGAAGGCAAGAGTGACAATTGCTGCGGTTTGCGGAGAGTCTGTAATGGCCACTGCAAAAAATGCTATCGAAGCAATTAATAAAGCGAACAAGAAATGACCCAACAAGAGAATCGACACTTCTTGAATATGCAAGTAGCCGCCCAAGTGACGCCATACGGCAAGCGCCGTCAGGGCAGGCAGAAAGGAAGCGAGATATGCAAGCATTACCACGACGAGCTTTACAGCAAGTGAAACCCCAATCCATGGGCAGATTTGATTCAGCAATTTGATTGAGCCAAACTGCCTTTCCACTCCCAACAATCTAATCGCCACGAAGGGAAAGAGAAAAACCTCGCTTAAATAAAGAGCGCTGAAAGTCGGCACGACGATCCCATCTAACGGACTCAATCGTGCCATTAAAATGTCATCGCCCATGATCGATTCGCCCGCATGAGCATATAGAAAAACCGCTTCAATAAAGCTGAAACCCACAAGTGGGCAAAGAACCAAAAGCATCACCCAGAAAGAACGCGTAGCTGCCAATTCTCTCAATTCCTTGAGAAACAGTGCGTTCAACATCGTGAAATTGATAGTGGTTTTGCTCACGTTAAGGCGACGAAAACGTCCTCCAAACTTCCCGATGAAATCCCGGATTGCTCTTGCAGTTGTCCTAGTGTTCCACTGCCGAGTATCTTTCCTTGAGCGATCAACAGGAATTCATCAGCAATTCTTTGTGCGTCGACAATCTGGTGAATGGAAAGAATAAGCGTTCTACCTTTAGCCTTTTCATCCTGCAAAATGCTAACGACTTCTTTAGTTTGCTTGATGTCCAAACCTTCAAAAGGTTCATCAAGGAGCAGAATTGGTGCAGCAGAAAGAAGCCCGATTGCGATGAGTAGGCGCTTTTGATAACCGCGGGACAATTCCTTGACTGACTTTGAGAGCACGCTTTCCAATTTCAAACGTTCGATTATCTCGTCAAGACGCGCTTTTGAAGCAAGAAGCATCGATTGGAAGAAGGCTAATGTGGAATAGACGCCATGGTCAGGATAGGGCAAAACCTGGTCTGGTTGGTAAAAGATGAACTGATAACGAGCATCGGCTGCGACATCTTTGCCATTCAGTTCCACACGTCCTTGATGTGGCTGCAGTCCGGAAACACACTCCATGAGAGTTGTTTTCCCGGCGCCATTCGGGCCGATGATCGCCAGGATCCGGCCCGCTGCAACCTCAAAGTTGACCGATGTTAGGATCAGCTGCCCACCCATCTTCCGGCTCATGTCAATGACCTTAAGTAGAGATTGGCTCGACAGTTCTAGTCTCCAGTCGCGAAGTACTTGGACGATATACCTACCAGGTATAACTACCCGGAAGGCCCAGCGATTGCTCTAGTCTCATGACTCCGACCTTGACGGATTCGTTGTCTCCCCTGCTTAGGGGCGCATCCACTGTTTCTCTCAGCGCAACGAGATATGAGCTGACATCATTCCCCTTTTCATTGAGACGTTTTATTGCATTCCAAATAGCAGTGCGGCGCCACAACCCAAAACCCCAAGGCGGGCTGTAGCTGAGAATACTTGATTGAGCAAGTGCTTGATTGCGACGAGCCTGCGACGCCATCAACGCACTCCGCCCTTTCTCGTCAGCTCTTGCAGCCTCAACAAGGATCTTCGTCTCGATATCGTTGTACAGAGTGGCAACTGAATTCACCTGTCCGGCAGTGACAAGGGCTTCCATCTGTTTGAACATGTTGAAAATTTCTTGGTAATTACCATCTTTCTCCGCCAAATCCTTGATTTTTAAAAGCGTCATTTCGCGCTTTCTTTGCTCGTATCCAGGAACGACAGTCGCCGATAAAACAGCTTGCTTTGAAGCGCTCATTACACTGCCGCCGCTACCACCGCTGGCGCCACCAGCGCTCATCCTGGCAATAGTGAGCATGTCCATCAGCTGCTGTTGTGAAATCTGCTTTGCCGCAAAACTATTGACGTGAGTTTGGTTGACGGTGCACTGACGAATTTGTGCTTTGCTCTCTTTGTCGTAGAAGTTGAGTTGAACAGCTTTTATATCGGCGCCAAATTTGTCGCGCAGAGTTTTTGTAATTAGAACCGAATCGATCTTGAGGTCGTTGTCGGAAACTTTCGCAGAACGATACATGTAAAGTGAAACTTCGCCCATTGAATAGCGAGCGTTGAGTGCCACTGATGCCGGCAATATCTTGGCATTAGTGATTGTTTCGACAATTTGAGACTGCGAAGGCGCAGCCCACGCGGGAAGTACTAATAAACCTAAAGTAGCGGCTGCAAGTAATGTGCGCGCCTTAGCCCTGGTCAAAAATGTGCTGCTCACAAAATCCACCCATCAAACAAAAGAGCCCACTCCTAAAATCCATTTTAGCGCGGCTTTCAATCCTGCGCCCAACGGTGCAATCGCCGCCAAGATGCCAAGCGAAATCAAGATATTCAACAGTCCGTCATCTTGAAAAAAAAGCTCCGCCGAAGCGGAGCTAATAATTTCGAGCTGACCGGGAGAATTACTCGGCGATAGCCATTTCATCTTCGTCAGCAGAAGCTTCGGAAGGTTCAGCGTCAGCCACCGGTTGAGCAGGCTTAGACGGCTTGTCTTCTGTGCCTTCTTGCACAACTTCGATGTTGATTTCAGCTTGAGCGTCGGTAGCCAATTTGACAACAACTTTATAGGTGCCAAGGGCGCCGATATCATCAACCTTGATCAAGCGCTTATCAACTTCGACACCACAAACTTTTTGGATTGCCGCGGCAACTTCTTTATTGGTGACTTTGCCATAGAGCTTGCCGCCTTCGCCAGCTTTAGCGCCAAGGCGAATAACAGCTTGATCGGTGATCTTCTGGCAAAGATCGAGAGCTTCTTGGTGTGCTTTCTCAGCTTTCTTGCGCAGCACTTCGACGTCTTCTTCCCGTTTCTTCATTGCACCCGGGGTGGCGAGAACGGCAAGGGAGCGCGGCTGCAAGAAGTTGCGGAAATATCCGTTGGAAGCCTCGACAATGTCGCCGGCTTTGCCCAACTTCGGAACGTTTTGCTGCAATATGACCTTCATGCGATCGTAATCCCCCAAACAAAATTCAACCCGCCCAATTGCGGCGCGTGTTTTAGCAAGCAGTGAATGACTCTACCATGTCTTAAGCCAGAAATATTCAGGCTACACAGAAGTTTCAAACTTCCGTTAACAGAAGATGCCAAATTGCATAACTGCCCCGGGATTGTCAAGCGCCACAAAGCGTTCAGAAGCGCTCTCTGAACATGCCTCGAACGCCAGACGGGTCGCAGGAGAAGCCAAAACGCTTATAAAAACCATCAGTCCCGGGATCGGCGTAGAGGGTTACCAAGGGAATTGGATACGTGTCCAATTCTTTGAGCAGCTCGTTCATGACAAGCAGTCCCAGCCCGCGCCTCTGATAAGAAGGTCGGACAACAACATCCCAGACAGTAGCATTAAAAACCTTGTCGCCAGTAGCCCGCGCAAACGCGATTAGAAGCTCTCCGTCCCAGATAGAAACAACCGCCAGACTGTTTTCGAGAGCTTTGCCGATAAGCTCAGGCTCTCTCTTGCTCCAGCCTACCGAGGCGCAAATCTCCTGAACCGCCACGGGCGAGATATCTTTCCTGTGAACAACCACCAAATTGGGCGGCAAAGGCTCACGTGAGCCGTCGGGACGCTTCCAGATGCTAGACAGAACCATCGAGTAAAACCCTTTCTAAAGTCGCCACGGATTCGACATGATAGGTCTGAGGAAATAGGTCAATCGGTTGAATCCGCACTGCTTTATACCCAAATTTGCCGGGCTTGCCTTGCGCCACTTTTGCCGCAGGCCGCTCCAATCCCGTACCCTCGCCGTCGGTGGCTTCTTCAGGCGATTCATTATTAGACACAGTGGCGGTTTCAGGTACAAATCCTTGCGCCAAATACTTGAGGTCGCGCGCCAGCGTAGATGGATTGCAGCTTACATAGATAATTCGCGGCGGCGCCAGCTCTAGAAGAGACCTGACCACCTCGGGTTCTAACCCCTTACGTGGCGGATCCAGAACAACAAGGTCGATTTTTTCGCCCATGTCTGCAAATTGCGGCAAGACCTCCGCAACATCACCTTCCACGAATTCCACATTACTTACTTTATTGTTTTGCGCGTTGATGCGCCCATCAATTACCGCCTGCCCGTAATCTTCAACAGCAATCAGACGTTCGCACCCGCTCGCCAACCAGAGCGAGAATGCCCCCACACCTGCATATGCATCAATTACAACACCCAGCTTCCCGCCTTCTGGCAAGTGACCATATGCTTGCAAATAGACTATCTCCAAGAGTCTTGCAGCTTGTTCAGTATTGACTTGAAAGAAACTCGTCGGAGACAACTTGAACGTCAAGCCTGTCTGTAACTTGTTCGGCAGCTTTGGATTGCTTGTCTTCAAAACTTCATCGATATAATCGACGCCCGCAACCAATTTTGTTTTATCACCCAGAATGCGATTTCCCGGTCGATCGTTATAATTCACCGCCACGCCAACGATGTTTTCATCTCTAAGCATAATCAGCTCAGCCAGCTCACCAAGCGTTTCCGGTTCATTCTCTTCAGCACAGTTCAAAACCAGCGTCAACAAAATCTTCCTATCTGCACGGCTCTGTCGCGCGTGAATATGCCTCAATAGACCATTCCGACTACGTTCGTCATAGGCGGTGATCTCATATTCTTCCAGTACTTCCTTCACGGTTTCAAGCATGGCGTCTAGCTCACCGGACTGCACTGGACAGTGTTTGATATTGACCAATTCATGCGAATCTTGCTTGAAGTAGCCTGCAAGAATGCGGTTTGATCCAGCCGGATTGCGCACTGGAAATTGAACTTTGTTGCGGTAAAAAAGCGCATCTTGCGCCGCAACACAAGGTTCGACAACGGACTCGGACAAACCACCGAGGTGCGCAATCGCCTGTTTTACGATACTCGTCTTATGCTCAGTTTGCTTGTCGTAAGAAATATGTTGCCACTGGCAGCCGCCGCAAACTTTGAAAAGCTTGCAGGGCGGTTCGGCACGGTCTGGCGACGGGCTTATAAGCCGCTCAATCTTGCCTTTGGCAAACTTTTTTCTGACATCGAAAAGCTCGACTTCAGCTACATCGCCGGGCGCGCCGCGACTGATGAAAACGGGCAGTTGGTCTGCCTTTCCAAATGCTTCACCACCCGGCGCCATGGAGGTTATCGTCAATTCGACAAGCGCTCCTTTTCTCACAGCCTGTGCGTGCTGCGGTTCTCTGTGTGAGCGCTTTTTTCCCATTAGGTTTGCCTCTGCGCGATGCGCCAATGACCAATAACTACCAATCCCCCATATAGGGCAGGTTAGAACGACCCTACCGGGGTTTATATAAGACAGGAGATATTCTAGACCGGCTCGGTCCCCAACGCAAAAATATGCAAAGTTTCCGCGAAATCGACGGTACTGACAGTGTCGAAATTAGAAACGGTCCTGACGAAAAAAACACTGCTCAAGACGCTCTCAGCCAATATTTACTAACCTCCGAATCCGGCAGCATGGCGACGGAATGGTCGGTAATCGTGCTCACTTTGACCGCTGTAATTCAATTTGTTGTCGTATCTTTATCCGGCAGCATGGCGCTCTTAGGTGACTCGATACACAATTTTAGCGACGCACTCAGCGCGCTTCCCTTGTGGCTGGCGTTTTTTCTTCAAAAGCTGCAACCGGACAAACGATACTCACATGGATTTGGACGCTTCGAAGATTTAGCCGGCATTTTCATAGTAGCGTCGATAATCATCAGCGGGCTGATCGTCGGCTTCGAATCAGTTTTGCGATTGATTCATCCTGAAAAAGTTCAACATCTGCCGGCAGTATTGGGCGCTGCCTTCGTTGGTTTTCTAGGCAATGAAGCGGTGGCACTTTTTCGGCTTAAAATCGGCAGGGAAATCGGTAGTGCTGCGCTGATTGCAGATGGCTATCACGCACGTCTGGACGGGCTCACTAGCCTCTCGGTCATTGCCGGCTGCGCTGGAATCTGGATGGGCTTTCCGCAAACAGATTCTATCGTCGGACTTTTTATGGCTGTCTTGACTCTCTGGGCCGGATGGGAATTAGCCGGAACTATTGTAAAACGGCTTGTCGACGAGGTAGATCCGCAATTACTTGCTGCAATCAGCGAAACTGCGCTCAAACAAGCAGGAGTGAAGGGCGTGGAAAGCGTAAAAGCACGATTCTCCGGCCATCGTCTGCGCGTCGAAATGGTCGTCAGCGTCGATGGAGAGCGCAGCGTAGAAAGCGCGCAAAAAACCTGTGACAATCTGCGCGCCGGTCTGATCAAAGCGATGCCGGTAATTGAGCACATGGCGATCGAACTAGCTGCAGACGACAGTTAGTTAGCCCTTACTTCGCAGCAATCAAAAGCTTTTTCTCGAGGATCGATCTGTAGTCGAATACATCGAGATATTGGAAAGTATAAGCAGCAATCGCTTCCTTTTCTTCTTTCGAAAGCTCGTTTGCAGTTGCGATATTGGCTTCTGGTGTAGCTTTACGGATCGTTCCCCAGGGGAAGATTTCTTCCAGTTTTTCGCCGTTCCAAGTAGGCGCTTTGAGCGTATCGGATGTTTCCAATCCCATCTTCTCCAGCACCGCACCTAGAGTTTTCTTAGGATCTTCCATTACATCTTCTGCTCTCACGATGTGCATGCGATCTGGGAATTTCTCTTGGTACATCAATGCATGATATTGATTAAGCGTCCAACCCAACATGTAATGCTGCAGGGAATGAGGCACCGGGCGCTTCTTAGTGTCAGCATATGCAGACCACGGATTGCGAACCACGTGAAGCACGTGACTATTAGGCATATCAGTCAAAATCTTTTCTGCATCGACGACGATGATCGGGCTGTAGCCAACATAGACAGCTTCGCGCCCACTGCGCTTGTAGTCTTTCCACGCCTCGAAGGTTGCTTGGAAAAATGCCGCCATATTGTTTGCCCGTGAACGACCGGTTCTTACAACGTGCTCGACGTAAAGTCTTTGACGCTCTTGGTCGGAAAAATCGAATGGCATATGTCTGAACTTGCTGACTTTTGGAGTCAACGCGCGCACTTTGCACTCTTCGTCAATAATCGCTTTGTAATCTTCTGCAGGGCTTGCATCCAATGCGAATGAGGGCCAGCGATACTTGACCGGAAACATCGAACTGAGATGGTCGTTTACCAGGCGGGTTCCAGGTTGAGACTCATAAGGATAAACGTAAAGTTGCGGGTGCCCATCGAGAAAACGGTGAGTGGTATTGCCGCCATTCTCATACATTGCAGACAGCATCAATAAACGAAAATCGCTGGTCATTTTTTTGCCTCACCGAAAGTCTTAGAAGATCTACCAGTTTTCACCGCAGATGTCGATTTATGCGGCTTCATTCTTTTGCCAGAGGGTGCAGAATCAGTCTCAAATGCGTAGAAAACAAACTTCTCTCGCTCGCTGTTACGTTTCAAAGAAAAAGGTAGTGCAGTCGACAAGCTCTCAGGCATGCATTCGACAGCAAAAATTTGATTACCGGATGCCCACGTCAAGCTGGCCAGTACTTTTCCAGTCTTCAAACTGATGGCGTGCACTCCGCAGATACTCTTTTCTACCTCGAGCCCAGGCGCGTATTGCTTAAATCTGGGGATAACACGCGAAGTCCCAACGAATGCAATATCGCCGCTAATACACAACCCTCTCGTCCAGCCTCCCAGGCGTGCGACAACTTCCGGCTTCCCATCGGTCACTCGGACCAATTCACCATATCCGGAATTATCAACAAACAACTGTTTGCCGTTCAAGCGAGCAGAGTGCGGGCGCGTTAATCCGGTGCACACCGGCTCTCTTGTGCGTCCTGAAAAAATCACCCCGCGACGGTCGACGGGGTATTTCTCGTGCCCTGGTCTAAGTTTTGCAAGACTGGTGGACGAAGCGGAGAAGAAAGAATCCTTCAGCGTCTTTCCTGCAGCTATCGAATTGAGTTGAATGTGGTTTTGCTCAAACACTGGTCCCCTCTCATTCTCAATACACTTGGGCCACCAGACTCTTTTGAAACCATCTGAAAAATCTATAGAAATGACAGCGTTATGACCAACAGCATTGCCGTGCAAAACACCGTTAATAAGCGCCAGATCGTGCATATACACACAACCAGGCAAATACAAACTGCGAGTGATTATTAGCGGGCAGGGTATACCCGGTCGCCATTCCGATTCGACATCAAGTCGAGGAAGAAACCCGGACAGTGGGCGCATTTCCAATAATTGGTTAGGATTGCGCGTGCTGGCCACATATACGCTTTTTCGAACGTGATCGACAGTCACGCCGGACGGATGAGGCAAAGGGAAGTAAGAAATTTGCGGCTTTCCGGCATCTGAGGACAAACACAAAAGTAAATGCTCGTACTCACGACTGACAAGCAACGAAATTCTGAGCTTGCTCAAAAGCCCGAAGAAGTCACCTTTCACTTTGTGTTTTAAGAGTTCTGGATCGGTGTTGCCTGCCTCTTTCCAAAAACTTGCTATCTGCGCGGTATCACGCCACTCTGCGCTGTGACGCGCCCAAAGACCCTCCAGTTCATCAGATTTGGAACGAGAGGATGTGCGCGCCATCAGTTTTTGCCCTCACTCCACAATTGATATGCGCCCCAATACATTTTGAGCGCAGAGCCATAGTTTGTGGTGGATTTTCCACCGTGACGCTTGGTGGAAAGCACAGGCACTTCGATGACCGGATATCCTTCCTTCCTGCAGATCCAGTTGAATTCCGCGTCTATGAGATCGTCATCTCGTTTGAGTGCCATCAATTTTTCAAAATGACGTGGAAACACTTTCGGTGTGCCATTAATATCCCAGGTGGGCAAATCGAAGAAGGCTCGGCATTCGAGATTATATATGAGCGAACCAAGGCGGCGGCGCCAATTGTCGCGAATTTTGCGGTTGGCTTTAACAACGACTGAAGGAAAGACAATCGAATACAAGATGTGCAATACCAGATGCTCAGGAGAGGTGCGCGCCGAATTGGTGTAACAAATGAGATCGCCTTTTGATTCCTTCAGACCTAAACGCACAGCCAGCCCCCAGCCGCCGCTCTCGCTATCGATGCTACGAATGGAAGGATTAATCTCGGCAAGCCGCCGACAAACTTCAGCCGACCCATCCTTGCAGCCATTAGTAACGAGAATTATTTCGTAAGCAGATTGAACTTTTTCAAGCGCTTTTACGTATTCATTGATAATCGGCTCAATATGGTCTGCTTGATTGCAGACCGGAAGGATTATCGAAACAAGATGGTTTTCGCCCACGATACTCAGGGGTGCGTAATGTGCGCCCGCGTACTCAAATACAAACCGGCATCGCACTGCACCATGCGTGCCGCGACAGCAGAAGCAGATTTTCGCAGCAAAAGGTGAAATTGTGTGTTTATCAGGGGTTAGAAATATTCCACTATCGGCATCTTAGAGAAAAACGCGCTCATCTTTGGGAATTTCCTACAGCCAAGAACAACCCTTTACATCGTATCGTTGCTTATAATGCTTGATTAGCGGCAAAGCAATTCAGCCACCCCGAAGGAATCCCAGGATCATGCCCCCTTCTTTAGTCCATGTCTCAGATATTCACTTCGGCTCCGGCGAATCGCACGGTCGGGTGAACCCGGTCACGGGCTTAAACATTCGCTTCGAGGACTTCGTTGAAGCACTTTCCAGAGTTGTCGACCACGCGATCGAAAACAAGGTGGACGTGTTTCTTTTTTCTGGGGACGCTTACCGAAATGCGTCACCTGAGCCCGTTTATCAAAAGATGTTTGCGCGGCAGTTGCGTCGCCTGTCTCAAGCCGACATCCAGACAATTCTTGTCGTCGGCAATCACGATCAGATTCTTCGTTCTACAACGAGTCATTCTCTTTCCGTCTTCCAAAGTCTAGAAGTACCAGGCGTTATCACCGTCGATCAGCCTGTTTCAATCAAACTAGAAACAAAAAATGGACCAATGCAGTTGGTGGGGTTGCCGCATCTCACCAAGCACCAGCTCATGACGCTGGATAAATATGCGGATAAGTCGGCAAGAGAGCTGGATAGAATTCTTGTCGATCATGTTCGGCTGCTTCTGGCAGGCTATTTCCAGGATTTAGATCCGGACATTGCCACGGTTGTGACTGCTCACATGACTGTAGATACCGCCACTGCAGGCATTGAAGAGGAACTTCTTATCGGGTACACGCAGACTTTTCCAACAGACATTTTTGTCCATCCGAAAGTAGATTATGTCGCCTTGGGGCACGTGCACAAATTCCAAACCATTAAAGAAAACCACCCGATCATCGTTTACTCAGGCAGCCTTGAAAGAGTCGACTTTGGAGAGGAAAGCCAGGACAAAGGATTTATCCATGTAGATCTGGAAAGAGGCAATACAAAGTGGCGCTTCATATCAGTGAATCCTCGCCCTTTTATTACTCTGGACATTGACGTCACGAAGTCCGAAGACCCAACTGCAGACCTGGTGAAAAAGATTCAAACAGGCATTTTGCCAGGCTGCGTACTGCGCCTGCGCTATAAAATCGATCAAACCCAATTGCCCGATGTGCGAGAAGACTTACTGCGAAAAGCCGCGAGTTCCGCGCTTTCAGCGAAATTTCTGCCGGAAATTATAGTCAGCCACTCGCGGGCTCGTCTGCCGCAGTTGAATGAATCAGTAGTGTCATCGCCCATGGTGGCACTTGATACTTACCTGGCAGAAATAGCCCCGGAAAGAAAGGAGCGATTGATGGGTAAAGCAAGAGAAATCATGAATGAGATATCGCTCGAACTGACCGATGAAAATGGCGCCCGCCGCAAAAAAGCCGCCGCAGAGGCGGGAGATGAAACAGTCGAAGCTATCTGACCTCTATATATCCATATACACGTATAGAACATGGAAAAAGTTTAACCAGCTGAAGCGATAGTTCAGAACATAATCACATTACCGACAATTGCCGGTGATCGCCAGTTGATACAATTGTGCGCGACTGACGATATAGAGTCTCCAGGCGCCTCGATTGCCGCCAAGCGGGACATGCCAGGGTAGACACAGTTGCTTACTGAGTTTTTGAAATCAACGATTCCGTGCGAAGTCTTGGAATCAACCGAATACGAGGGTATCGACGATACACTCCTAATTTCTATTCCGAACTCAGGCGAGAAAGACGGACTGGTATTGCTTGAGAAGGGCAAAGCATATTGCTTCTCCTTGCCAGGATGCAGCGGATTATGGCTGGAGGGCAACAAGCTCTACGTTTCAGTCATGTCAGCTTCTTGCATGAACCTGCTCATTTACGAGCCCGGTAAACCGGTGCAAACAATAATCAGCAGTAAATTAGGTGACATCCATGATGTGCGCATAATTGACGATCAGCTTTACGTTGTTTCGACCGGTACCAACGAAGTAGCCATTGTAGATATGACCGGACGAGTGCGCGAAAGCTGGCCAATGCATGGATACGGAGATTCCTGCCACATCAACTGCCTTGATGTTTGGGACGGCAGATTAGTGGCAACGGCTTTCGGCAAATTCACTACTTACAGAGGTTACAAAGGTCGCACCCAGGGTTCTGGAATTCTCTATGATGTGAAAACGCGCGAGACTCTTTTCGACGGTTATTCCGCGCCACACACGCCTCGACGCGACGAAAACGGTGCCGTCTATGTATGCGATTCTCGTGGTGAAGGCGTCAGCTATCACAACAAAGACGAAAAGAAGATGATCTCCTTTCCAGGCACTTTTCCACGCGGAATGGAAATCATAAAAGACAAAATCTACGTGGGCTTGAGCAGCCTGCGTCACCGAGCCGATACAAAAGACGGCGATGAGTGCATACCTTCTGCACAATTAGCCGTGGTCGACAGAAAGACATTCGCAACGCTCAAGCGAGTTTCACTTCCACAAGCGGAAATCTACGATGTTCTTGCGGTGAACAACTAAGAGACGATGCACAAAGAACCACTCAAAGTTTGCATGATAACGCCGCACTTCCCGCCGGATTTCGGCTGGTACGGACCAGGGCGCGATGCGATGGAATTGGCGGAAGAACTTTATCAAAGGGGATGCCAGGTCGAGGTTATTGCCTGCGCTGAAAAGCACGTGGCTGAAACCGTTCAAGACGGATTGAAAGTGATTCGCACGGATTGGCGCAGCCATGGCAGCAACAGCAGCCTGGTCGCCAACTCTCTGCCGCAAGCAAGAGTGCTGATGAATCTCAACCTGTCATCCTGGCAGGCATTTTTAAAAGCCAGCGAAACAACGGATTTCGATATCGTCGATGTAGCAGAATTTTCTGCAGAAAGTCTTGTCGCTTCGATAATGTCTGACTGCCCGGTTGTGGCTCGCGTATACGACAACCCTCCGGCATTTTTGTCGAGAGAACTGGACTTGATTGGCGACTCCGGATTTAAGTTTGAGAAGTTGATTTCCAGCACGCTGCGCTCGCTTTCGGCTAATAGCACCACAGCTGTCACAACCATCGGTAATCCGAAGGTCAATACTGAAAATGGAAAAGGCGAACAAATCCACCGCAGCAATTACTCACTCAACACCGCCGATTTCTCTCCGGAAGGTCCTTTGGCAATCGATACAAAAGGCAGACCAGCTCTACTTATCCACACTTCCATAGAATCTGACAAATACAAAAGTCTCGTCAGCGAAATAGTCACCGCAGTCAAAAAGGAAATCCCAGATCTCTGGCTGACAATCGTCGCTCACGATATCTATTCAGAGAGCAGCGAGAGCGAAATGAAAGCTGCTCTTGCCCAATCCGGCATCCAGTGCGACATGGTAATCAATCACATGATGTCGCGGTTACTGATGCCCGGTCTATGGCGCAACAGTGTTTGCGGCCTTGTTCTCGACTGGAAGAGCCTGGCTCCTTATGCGGTGTTGGAACCACTTTCTTGTGGAAAACCAATCGTTATAGAAAGCAACTGCTCAAATCTAGATTTTCTTTCCAACAATGAGTTTTTACACCAGCCGGCTGATTTCACCGTTGGTGCAGTGGCAGCGAAATTAGTCGAGTTGCTCAAAGACGAGCAATTGCGCACCAAGCTCGCAACCGAGGCACGCAAGTATATCCTTGCCAATCATTGCCGCAAATCCAACGCTGACAGAATAGTCAAAAACTACCAAGATGCTATCGAAGAGTTCAAAACAAGCAGGCGAAAACAAAAAATCGAGCGCATGCAGAATGTGATTTTGCAAGGGCGTTCAATAACAAAAGGGCTCGATCAATGGCTCTATGACTTACTATTCGTGCGTTCGTTCAGATTTCGAGTTTCTCACTGGCTGAAAAAATTCCGCAATCGCGAAACAGCAGGAAGCAAGTAGCATTCTACTTCTGCCTGTACAGCAATATCTCGCTGCCGTCAGGCACTTTCTTTTCAGCGATCAGCTCAAATTTGCCCGACTCTTTTACAAATTTCAGTATGTCGGCATTTGCTTTCTCCGACTCGGGATTTAGCAAGCGCAGCCCAGCATATCCGGACTTGAGCAAATACCACTGATAATACAAAGCCGACTCCGGGCTGTAAGTGACTGTGTCACCTAGAACAGTCCAGGTGCGGGAGCTAGTAGGTCTGACTGCACTTCCGATCGCCTTACCCATCAATGTAAAAGTATGCGGGTTGTATTCAACATGGTTAGCCATAACGTTCAACCACACAGCCTGATCAGGATCGCGTTTGGCGATCGTTTCTAAAACCCACTTGTGTCCCCAGTCTTGGAATGGCACCGGATTTGCTTTTCCTTTGTCACTAGTGCCCATCGAACTTGATTTCGCATCCAGAGCGTCAGAGAGACCGGACATGAAAGCGGGCTGGCTAAAAGGATAGGGGAAGAAACAGAGCGAAAAGTATTGCAGCAGCCCGAGCGCAACCAGCGCACAAACCACAATTTTGGAAAGTGGAGCAAAGGGCTTGAATTTGAAATCCCACATCCGCAAGAACAGTGCTCCTGTGTAAATTGCAGGGACAATCAAAGCGCCCGCAATATAGCGATGATGTGGGTACTGCCAGGGCAATAGACTGATTATGAGGACGCCTGCAGCAGTCAAAAGAACAGGCAAAAGGCGCAAATGCAAAGCCTTTCCAATAAAGCAAAATGCAGCGGCAGCATAAGCTAAAAGAAGCGGCGTCATCATCTGCGGCAGCGCAAACGAGTAATATCGAATGCCACGCTGCAATGCCTGCGGAAGTGTAATAGCGCCTTCAGTGGAGGTGATCACCTTTTTGTTTGTCTCAGCAAATTCCGAGATAAATCCATAGCTTGCCACTGCCCACGGAACCATAAGCAAGACGGCAATCACTGCCATGCTAATCAATTGGACGATTTGCAGCTTCCAGCCGGGTGGCTTGCGGATTAAGAGTGTCAAAAGGTAATAGAAGCCTGGACCAGCCAGGAAGGCACCGGCAACTTGCTTAGTCGCCAAAACAAGAGTCAGCGCAAGGCTGCAGACAGCTGTTCTTTTCCAATCAGGCTTTTTGCTCCACCACACAAGCGATAGAACACCGACCGAAATCATGGCAGCCACTTGAAAGTCGAGCAAATACGTGTGGCTCAAGAAAATCAGCTCACTGTACAGATTGACGACTATCGCAGCAAAAATTCCTGCCAACCGCCTACCGGTCAAAAGCAACGCCGTAGCAAAGACTGAAATAGTCAGAATGAAGTCGTAAATGCAAAGCGAAAGGCAATCGACAAAATGGGCCGGACCCAAGCAAAGCTTCAGCATTCCGTTGAAGGCGTAGACAGCCGGCGGATAGAAATTGTTGACCGTGAGAAGCTTCTTGTACCACCAGAGCTTGAGAATGTGAGGGTGGTTGAAAAGGTCAGTGTATTTGAAGGCACAAAGGATATGCCCGGCTTCGTCCATTGACGGCTGCCTGTTATCTAGGCAGTACCAATAGAAAAGCAAGCTGGAAAAGAGCAGCGATACTACCAGCGCACAAGCTACAGAAAGGCTTAGAGAGCGGCGACTCGCTTGCGGCTCTGCTAAAGAGACATCCGTCTTGTCTGGAGAATCGTCGGCGGTACTTTGCACACGGTTATCGCTAATATCGGGTATCCAAGTTTGGTCGGGTCATTAAGACCCAGCTCAATTCTAGCTTGAACGTTGTTACGGCGCCGTTTTCAATGCGTTAACTGAAAGATATGACTAGGGGAAAAGCAACTCCCCTTCCCAAATGCCGCCTTTTGCCATAGAAAAATTTAACATGCGAAGCTCCGTGTACGTCCCCAGCTCAGGTTCTCAAGCCGTGACACCTTCTCGCGCTAGAATAGTGACCGGCTTACAAAATTGAGCAATGAACAACACCTTACAAACAGAAAGTACGAGCGAAAGCCAGCCGCGTCAGGGGGCTTTTCTCAAATCAGTGCCGTCGCGCATTTATATCGACTTGCTTCTGATTCTGATTTGCGTCATTGCAGTATTCGGACGGACCATAAGCAGCTACTTTCTTGCAGATGATTTGGGCGAAATCCGCTATTTATACAGGATGTGCACAGCCGAGCCCAATCTTTTTCTTGCTAATTTCACAGGCAATTACATGCAAATTCCGGGGATGAGCGTTTATCGCCCTTTCCTTCTATTGTCTTTGCTGATCGACTTCTTCGTATGGAAAGCAAATGCCGTTGGTTTTTACGCAACAAACCTGCTCTTCTACTTTCTTGATGCCGCTCTTCTCTATCTGATTGTTTTACAACTTGGGTCGAGCAAGAGTGTGCTGCGCAATCGGCTGACGGCTCTCACCGCAGCAGGACTTTTTGCGCTCAGTCCGCTTCACTGCGAGAGTGTCTCCTGGGTTCTTGGTCGCGTAGATATCATCAGCGCCTTCTTCTACGAAATATCACTTCTGGCAATCCTGCTCTTGCGCAAGTCGAAATCTCGACTAATTACAGGTATTGCCGTTGCTGCATTCATTTCGGGGCTGCTCGTCAAAGAGATGGCGATCGGCATTCCTGTAATTGCATTTCTCGTCGGCTGGCTTTACGTGCCGGAAGAAAACCGCCAGGACGGCAATCCGGCGATCTCATTTAAGCGCGCCTTCGCCTTTTCTTGGCCATTTCTGGCAGCGACCGTTGCCTATTTCATCGTTCGTTTTTTGTGCCTTGGAACGCTGGTCGGCGGTTATGTAGCCGGATTTGGAGCCAGTCAGGAGCAGAATGCCATTGCCCGGTGGCTCGATATCGACACCCTTCAAAGAATTGCATTTCCTCTGGTGCAAGGGCACTTTCAGTCAGCGAATCTGATCTGGGGCTTTCTTCTTGTCCTCTACTGCTTGCTTTTCTGCAACTTCGCCGTTCGACTTCTGGCACGCCAGGTACCGCTCAAGTTGTTGATATTCCTCGCGGGCTGGTTTGTCACCACCCTCCTGCCAATTTATAAGCTGTGGGGCATCGGCTACAACCTGGAAGGCGCTCGCTTCTTATTCTTTTTCACTATGCCATTGTCAACTCTTTTGGCAGTTGCTCTATTTCAAAACGATGACAGTGATGAAAAGCTTTTGGACCGCTCACTCTTTACGGTATCGTCAGCGGTGGCAGTATCACTTGCCCTTGTATGGGGTTATGTAGCTACAAAGACAGACCTGATATGGGTTAACGCCGGAAAAGAAGTAAAGGCCACAGCACTGGCGGCGCGAGAAATTCTCAAAAATGAAACTAGCGTGCCGGCAGTTTTTCTTGGCATTCCAAAAGAGTCAAAAGGAACCCACATGATTTTGAACGGAGATACATTCAAGTCCTCCGTACATCCGCCGTTTGCAGAGGTTCGACCGAAAAGAGCTTTTGCAACTTTCGATCCGGAAATGTATTCTCCGGAATATAAAATGAATGCGCAAAGGTTCAAATCACTGGCTTCTAGCGGTGCAGAAATATTCGTTTGGTCCAGCGAGAACCGAAAGTTCAATAAAGTCGTCTATGCAGGCGCGACGGCAGCAGACTTCAAAATTACTCCCGGCAGTCAAATGCAAGGAATAAAAACCGGCGGCAAGGCTGGCCTGCTATCAATTGAGCAAGATGGTCTCGCCTTCGACAGAAATGACGGCACCCAGGGCATTCAACTGGCGCAACTGCAGTTGAATCCACTCAAAGACGACTTTGCCGTCATAGAGATTAAGACTGAAAGTCTGCCTGGCGAAGGTAAAAAACAGATTGATGCGTTTATTTCGGCAAGTGCTGATGCACAACGGCACATCAGTGCAGTAACGCTTCCTGAGACCGGCAAGGGGCAGTTCCAAACGATTTACGTGCCTCTTTCAAGCAACTGGAAATGGTTTCAAAACTCGACAATCAACGATTTGTTTTTGACCATGCCTTCAGGCAATTCGGTAGTCAAATCGTTGAGGATACAGCCGGAAGAGCGCTGCCGCCCTCAGATTACAGTCGCCGGATTAAGCGTCAACGAAAACGGTTCATATTGGTGTGCCGGCAACGACAAAGCACAAATAAGCGTCGATGCATCCGCAATGGAAAACGTTGCTGACATTACCCTGGAAGTAAGCAAAGCTAACTACTTCTTCGACAATTTCAAAGACGATCAAATCTCAGTAGCAGTGGATAAAAAGCTGCAACTCAAAGGGAGTAAAGCAGAACACCTGCTGAACCGTGCCGACTTCGCCGGAGCCGGATTCTTCCAGATAAGAGCAATCGCGCGTGATAAGAATGGCGCGCAAATGGGCGCTCCATCTGCATGCATATCATTCTCTGTGCACTAGAAAATTACTGCGCGGCGACGAAAACCTTTTTCGCAACGACTCCATTCTCTGACATCAACTCTTCATAGGCAGGCACGACCTCTTCTGAGGAGCCTTTGAGAATCATCTGTCCGCCGTTCAATAGCACTGCGTTCTGGCAATATTTATAAACCATGTTCGGCTCGTGCGTGACAAACATCAGAGTTGTTCCGCGGTTGCGCAACTCACGGATTTTGTCCAAACACTTGAGCTGAAAACGCCTGTCACCAACCGCCATCGCTTCGTCAACAACAAGAATTTCAGGGTCGACGTTGATCATCGAAGCGAATGCCAATCGAACGACCATACCTGAAGAATAGGTTCTAATCGGTTGATCGAAGAAATCACCAACTTCGGCAAATTCGGCAATTTCATCAAGTTTGCGATGAATTTCCTTTTCCGGAATGCCAAGGATAATACCGTTCAAAATCACATTTTCTCGCCCAGTGTAATCCGGTTGAAACCCGGAACCGAGCTCAAGAATTGAGGTAATTCTGCCGCGGGTAGCGATGCGACCTTTTGATGGTTGAAGAACTCCAGCCACAATTTGCAGCAAGGTCGATTTACCTGATCCGTTTGGGCCGAGCAAAGCGACAGAGTCACCACGCTCGACATTGAACGAGACATCGCGAAGCGCCCAAAACTCTCGATGGTATGAGCGACTATTGCGCAAAAGCAATTCTTTCAAACGATCGGTCGGCCGGTCGTAAATATTGTATTTCTTCGAGATGTTCGACAGTTGAATCGAATACATAGAAATCACATCACGTCTGCGAAAGACCGTTTGGTCTTCATAAAGAAGTAGTATCCAGAGAAAAAGAACAGTACTGAAATTGTCGTATAGAACGCGTACATCGCAAAATCAGGCGGATTGCCTTCTAAAATCACTCGCCTGTAATCCGTAACGATACCGGCAACGGGGTTGATCCAAACAAGAAACTTGAGCTTCTCTGGCAGTGCACTGGCTGGATAGACAATCGGAGTCATGTACATCCAAACAGACAATCCCAGCGATATCAGGTGACGCATATCTCGGACGTAGACACCCAAACTGGCAAGCAGCCAACAGAGTCCCGTCGTGAATAGAAGCTGCGAGAAAGCAATGACAGGAAGGAAGAGCAACGATTGATGAACGCCACCTTGATAGAAGATTGCACAAGCCATCAAAATCAACATACCGCCGATTTGAGTCGCAGCGGAAGAGAGTGTCACCACAATTGGTATCACTTCCAAGGGAAAAACAACCCGTTTAACAAGGTTTGGCTGCTCGAGAATACATGTCGTGGAGCGAGCAATGGATTCAGAAATTGCTCCCCAAGGAAGCAAGCCGCTCATTAGATACAAAGCAAAATTACCGGTCGAGCCGTCCGCTCCAAATCGAACCTTCAGAACGACACAGAACACAAATGTATATAGAAGCAAATGGCCGACTGGATGAATGAAGGGCCAGAGAGCGCCAAGCAAGGAGCCCCGATAGCGACCTTTGAAATCACGCGACACCATCATTTTCACAAGGCTGCGCTTATGATGATTCAACAGTGAAGTAATCGGTTCGGCAGAGATCCGCACGGGCTCTGTCGAAAACAAATCTTCTTCCGGTGAGATTACCGGGGCTTGTTCTAATGTCGCGGTCATCGATCCTGATGCGGTTGTTCTGGACAGCCCTTTTCGGGATTACAAGATGTTAGCACGTAAGCCATTTCATGAGGACGAAACACATCTTATCCACGCGTCTGAGTCAAAGCTCAAACATCGTTAACACTAGTCTTTCTTATCCGGTTTTGCCCCTGCATTCTCTTCGGAAAGTGGAGCTGTCGCGGCGCCTTTGCCCTTTTGCTGATTATTAGGCTTATATTGGGCGTATACAGAAATCATCTTTACTTTCGTTGCCTCTTTATCAGCGAAGATTAATAGCGCTTTAAAATCCTCGCCATAAATGCGACTTTCGCCTCGGTCTTTGCTCTCGCCCCACGCTTGGAATTCCTTAACTCTGCCTTCTTCCGGAGCATTTTGAGGCAGAAGTGCCTTCAGCTTGACCAACGCATCTTCCTTAGATATCGGCTTATCTGCGTAAATGACATGCAGTGAAATCGGTTTGTGATTGTAATAATCAATCATGTACTGACCGCCCTGATTGTCGTAAGATCGGCTCAAATACTGAGAAAACGGCGCAACAACCTTAGGGTCGGCAACAAAGGTCAAGTTGGCCGATTTAGCTGTGTCTTCTGTGAATCCAAATCTAACGGCGTCGAGACTTATTACGCCCCTATAAGCTTTTGATGATACTGTCGGGTCTGCTGTCGTGCAGGCGCTTACAAGGCATGCAATGTAAACTGCCATTCCCGCTTGGACATAATGTCCAAGGTGTTTCGAATGTTTCATAGATTAGGACTCCTGCGATTTAGTCGCGATGGGAAAAGCCTGATTCTTAGTCTCACGCCTTTTGGCAGAGTTTTTGGAGCAATTTAGCTTTGAACGCTCCAGGATTGCTGCGCAGCTTGTTTAGCCAGTGGACGAAACGAAATCTGTATGAAACCCTGAAGAGCAGGTCATACAGCATTTGGTCATAAATTGAAATCATGTCTTCAGTGCTTTTGATCAAACGTTGAGCACCGTGCCGGTAGAGATAAGGCTGTTTTATTCGGGAAAAACGATCAATCGCAGCCTCATATATATCCACGGCGGATGACGCCAGATCACCTTCTTTCCGAGCGGAATTAACAGCAATCTGCTCCACCCTGCGCCGACTTTGAACGAGGAAATCTGCTTCATTGCTGCTTGCGCAACTGAACATATCGACGCAAGAAAAGGCAAAATCGTCGATCAAACTGGTTAGCTGAGAGTCGAAATCTCGATCGGCGCTCAACCCTTCATCCTTCGCATCGCGTCTGCCGGTAACACGCAAGACCGATGGCGTTTCTCTGGAGAAGGCGCTTAAAAGTGCGCCGGACAATCCCTGACCCGCTTCAACCACGTCGAAAGTTTTTCCACATTCAGCAAATGCGTGCCAAAAGCCGATCAAAGAAGCAGCCTGAGATGCCGATTTTGGCAACCGGCGGCGGACAAGCCGCAACTTGCTGATTTTCGCAGAGGGCGAAGCGCTGATTACGCTGATCTTTCCTTTTGTGGAAGCGTCTTTCGAATGTGCGCAAATTACAGTCACTTCATGCCCTAAAGCATCTAACCCGCGCGCTAATTCGGTCACATAGGCCGACTCTGCGTCACTGAGATTATTGGCTGGGTAGTGATTGGTAAAAAGGCAGATTCGCATGTATAGCTTCAGATTGGTCAGTAGAGGCGGCTTTCTTTGAAGTAGGAACTGACAGGATTCCCGTAAATAGACTCTACTTCGAGCTCAAGGTCGTCGATTTCCAGCCAACGGTTCGGCGCGGAACCGAAATCTTTGGGCTCAAGCGAAACCTCAATACTGGCAATCTTCTCCTTTAGTAGACCTGGCATCATTGGAAAACAATAATCAAAGGCAGTTGGTTCAGCATAATTGGGGAGACTTCGCGGCAGCCAACGGCAAGGGTAATCTATGGTTTTCACGGAATCATTTGAAAGGTGAACCGTCAATTTCGGCTCAACGAGGATATTAGGGTGCGGTGCGTTCGGCGCTGAAGATTTCCCCTTCAAACGAAACAACCAGACGTCATTCGGTCCGGCTGCCGGTGGACTCAGCAAGGCGGTCTGAAATGTTTTTGCCTCCTGGTTCTTCAAACTCAATTTTCTCGGCAATGGCGCGTTAAAACTAAAAGTGTGAGGCAAGTTTTTGAGAGGCACAGCGGACAAGAGCATATTGTACGAGCCCGTCTGAATGCCAGGACTGGGTGATAAGTCAGCGTCGGATTCTTTACTGTCGGACGTTAACTGTGCCTTCGTATGCCGCACAGTGTCTTGTTTCACATCATACCGACTGTCGGTAAAGCCGAGGTCATTCTCCACTCCATAAAACGCTTTTTCCCAGGAAGAAGAATTCACAGATGGCAGGGTCTTCACCGGCTCATAGTTACCAAAGAGTTTGAACGAACGTGCTCCGCTGACATTCTCAATTTCCACCGAAAGAGTGCCGGAAGCGGCTATCTTGTTCACCACATTTAGTGGCAAAGGCACTACGAACCATTGCCTGATGTCGCCAGCTGCAATGCCTGCAGAGGCAGTCATGCGCTCATAAATCCACTCACATTCAAAATAGAGCTGGTTCTTCTCTTTGCCCATGTATTTGTCCGCGGAAAATTCTTGCGTCAAAGAAATTCCGGGAATTACTGGAGCGTGCAAAGGTTCACCATTGACCGTAATTCGTCCATTCTCAATAAAGTCGCGCAGACCGTCAGTGTCGAAAAGCAAAAACAATCTCTTATCGGACAATGCCGCAATATCATCTTTGCTAAAAACGAATTGCTGCGAAATCTTCTCTCCTTTATTGAGCAACTGGGCTTGCCATTCAAGGGCTCTGCCATTTGCGCGAGCAGGGTAAGCAACCAGAAATATTGAGGCCGCAGTAACGGACAAAAACACCGCGCGAAAAACGACTAGCTTCTCAGTTGGTTGCTGTGAGACTTTCCAGAGGAAGAAGAAAAACAGTGCTGCGGCAAAAGCTTTCAAAGCACACAGAAGGATGAGCGATAGAGAGGGCGAGCCGGTGACTTGAAAAAGAAGTCCGATATCATTGAGGCGTGCAGAAAGAAAAAATAGCAAGAATGCGTTAAACACAAGAACGGCACGCTTTCGATTTTCATTGAACAATGCCATAAGCGCATCCGCACCCGCTGCTGCAAACAGAATCAGTTCCGGTATCGCAGTCATGTTGTAGCGTGGAACAGTGATGAAAAACCAGTAAATTGCATGACTGGCAAAATACGCAAAAAGCAGCAAACGTGCCCTCAAAATCCCTCGCTCGACCAGCTTTCCATCGGGATTGGTAATGAGTGCCAGGCATATGCCTACCGCACATAACAAAAGCAAAAATTGATGAAATGCGACTTGCAGCGGAAAAGTAAAAAAGCCAATATCGGTGCGAAAGTCGTTCCACGGAAATTTCGCCAATCGGTATGGCTTATCCAGCATCAATTTTATTGAGCGACCGAGCGACAATTTCACGTTGCTTGTCAGCACGGAAAGCGCAGACCTGCTTTCAATGCCTGTTCCATCAGGGTAAGGATAGGAAAGCCAACCGCTGATATCAGGATTTGTTCCAACAAAAAGATTGTAATTGCCGACGCGGTCGACAACCAGACTGGCTTTATTCAAAACAGCCTTTTGCGCGCACAGCCAGGGAAGCATTACAAGCGCCATGCCAATCAAAACGAGACCCAAAGATTTGAGAGCAGCTGCCTTACGCTCTTGAAAGAACGTCAATGGCAGACTGACAAAGGAAAGCACGATCATTACCGAGCGAGCTAATTGCAATGACGCCAAGCCCATTCCCAAACCAAGGAATTGCAGCCAATTGCGCTTTTCTCCTACAAAACCTCGGCACATGATGTAGAGCAGAATGACGCTCAGCGAGGTTGAAAAACTCTCCGCATACAGACGCCCGGAATTGATGATAGAAGCTGGATAGAAGATTGCAAAAGCAGCGCAGATAAGCGCGCAACGCCGACCATAGAGCAAATTTGCCGTCAAGAAAAGGAAGCCATCCGAAATTGCAGCGAGCAGACACTGACCAAACAAAGGCGCGCAGGAAGGTGGGAGCGAACCGAAAAAACTTCCGACTTTCTGACACAGAAGAATGAAGATAGGAAAGATAGGTCCAGACTGCTTAAATCCGGAGAGAATCGAAAGATCGCTACCTGGCTGACTCAAATATTGATCGATAGCGTGAGCAAGACGCAGATACTCAGAACCGTCTGCAGCACCAGCATTGTTTATGTGCGGAAAGACAAAGTTGAACCACAGCCTAACGGCCAGTGAGAGCGCAAAAATGCCGAGTAATAGCGGGCGAGACATTAACACAATTTGTTTACAGTTTCTAAGCGACCAGGCGCAACTAAAGACAGTACAACAGCCCGGCAACTTGCATTTCGCCATTACGCGTAAATAAGAAAAACAATTAACTATAGGCCTTTTCTAAGAGATGCCCGAACGCCTTGACAGCCGTGCTACCATCGCAGTGTTTTGCCCGAATTCACGAGCTGTTCAGGTCGTTTTTTATGATTTTCACGAGCTTTGAATATCTCCTGTTTCTCCCCACTGTGGTCCTCCTTTACTGGTTGCTGCCGCAGCGTTTTCGCCTGCCCATGCTGCTCGTGGCCAGTTATATCTTCTACATGAGCTGGATTCCAATTTTTGGTCTGCTTATTCTTGGACTGACTCTATTCAACTGGCTCTGGGGAAAACTGCTAACAAAGGCAGAAGCGAATAGAAAAGTGATATTTGGCGCAGGCGTTGCAATAAATTTGCTTTGCCTTGCCTATTTCAAATACATGAACTTCTTCATCAGCACGTTTGAAGCACTGCTCCGGCCTATAACGCATTCAACGTCTCATGTTGCGCTGAATATCATTCTGCCGCTCGGAATTTCCTTCTTCGTCTTCGAATTTATACACTATCTATTTGAAATCAATCGCGGTCGCAAGCCGATAGACTCGTTTGTTCTTTTCGCATTGTTCGCGGCTTTCTTTCCTACGCAAATCGCCGGACCAATTAAGCGGTTTCCTGACTTCCAGGCACAAATGCAGGAAGAGAAGAAGCTCAGTCTTGATTATTTCGACGAGGGAATTCCGCTCATCGTCATGGGTGTAGCGAAAAAACTGCTCTTGGCGGACAACCTGGCAGTGCTGGTCGACATGATGTCTCAAACGCACGCGTCTTACGGCTCTGTTGAAACTTGGCTCATGGCCTACGCCTTCGCATTCCAAATTTATTTCGACTTTTCGGGATATACAGATATCGGGCGGGGTTCGGCGCTTCTTTTTGGTTATCATATCCCGCTCAATTTCAACCTTCCCTACATCGCCAGCAATATGTCCGACTTCTGGAGGCGCTGGCATATCTCGCTTTCCACCTGGCTCAGAGACTATCTCTTCATTCCGCTCGGTGGCTCGCGGGGAAGCAAACGTATGACAGATCGCAATCTTTTGCTGACGATGGCGCTCGGAGGGCTCTGGCACGGAGCGTCTTGGAACTTCGTTGTCTGGGGCGTCTTCCACGGGCTTTGTTTGATCGTTCATAGAAATTTCAGTCAATGGCGTGAGAACACAAGCCATTTACGTGCTTTCTTCGAGAGCAAAGTGTTCAATATTTTGTCGATGCTGCTGACATTCCACGTCGTATGCATCGGTTGGATATTCTTCCGCATCACCGACATCGGCGCTGCATTCAGCATGGTCAAGAAAATGGTGCTGCTTTCGCCCATTTTCACAAAAGCTGAAGCTGGTCATTTCCTCGTCTTCAGACCAGAGCTACCGGTTGTCGTTCCGACTGTAATTGTGCTCGTTGCCCTTTTACTTTTGGCTACACCAGTTGTCGGATACCTGAGACAAACAGGATTTTTCCAGCGTGTGCCGGCACCTGCAAAAGCGCTCTATTTCGCCGTTGTAATCATGCTGGTAATTACGTTCTGCCCGGACAGCACAACGCCTTTCATCTACTTCCAGTTTTAGAAAAACTACTCGTAGGACTATTGCTGGCTGAGGAGCTTGCGAATAGGAGCGGTGAGCTTCCAGGACGTGCTCTGTTCCATATTCTCCAGACGGCGGCTCAAATACTCTTTGTCGGAGCCCAGACGGCATTGAACATCACTCAATTCTCTAAGAGTGTGTGTCAGTGAACGCAGTGTGTAAAAGCTCAGCCCGACGAAAGCATCCATCATTCTCAATGCTGTCTCTTTATCATCGCCTGCAACTCCTATGCGAGCGCCCTTGCGCGCGGCAGCAATGACGTCTTTCAACGTCAGTCCCTCATTGCGTACCAGCTCATCTACCTGAAGCGCTGCATACTCTGATACACATCGCTTGTAGAGTTCATCCGAAACACCAGTATCTCGTAAAACTTGGGCGTACCTTTCGGACATTGAAATTATGTCCAGGGCAAACAAAAGCCCACTTAGATTCTTGCTGGTCGCACTGCCCGGGTGGGTTCTAAAACTGGCCAGTGGCTCGGCAATGAAGTGATATTCGCCGTTCAACAAAACTCTAAACCACATATCGAGATCGCCATAATGGAAAAGAGTGGTATCAAATCCAGTACCAGTAAATTGCTTTCGAAACATCACGGTGCTGGGCTCGCCAATCCAGTTTGTCAGGGCAAGCATATTGTAGAGAATGGCTTCCTGACCTTTTAAGGTCCTAGATTCAGGAATAACACAGCGGGTCTTGGTCACATGTCCCTCTGCATCAATTATGTTGCGAGCGCATGATGTGAGCGCAATTGTTTGATCTTGCTCGAGAACCTGCAACATTTTCTCGACTGCAGCGGGAGCAAGAATATCGTCCTGCGCAAAGGGTTTTACGTATGCTCCGGAGGCATATTCAAGGCAACGGTTATAGTTGGCAAACAATCCAACATTGCTCTCGTTCTGGAAAAACTTGATACGAGCATCTTGCTCTTTCAAGCGTTCGGCTATAGCGACGGATCCGTCCGTTGAACAATCATCGACGACAAGCAACTCGAAATTATCATGCGTCTGCGCCAAGACGCTGTCTATGGCTGCTTCCAGAAATTTCCCACCATTGAAAACAGGCAGGAGTATCGAAACTAATGATTTCACTTAGCAGCGCCTTCCAACTCATCAACGCGACGTTGCCATTTGCCCACGGTATCGGCGGACAGAAGAGACTTGGCGCTGTTGCCCCCGACAAAGTCAACGAATTGCCTCGCCGTTGTAACTGGCATCAATTGGTTGCGGCCAGGCACCAGAAGCTTGATGTCCTTAATAGGATATGTAGCGCAGGTATACCCGACAGAGATGTCTTTTATGTCATCTTTTCCGATGACCAGACGATCTGAGACAACCCCGGCGCGCATTTTTGGCTCATTCAAAACGATTCGCACCATTGATTGAAAGTCCCATACCCCATCGAAGATCGGACTCCACATCACATAACGAGGGAAGTCCGTAAGTATGATCGAATCCGATGGCTTGACCTTGCCGCGCAAACTTTTGACAAGAAAAATCACATCCTGCTGGGCACGCTGTGAAACTACCCATGGATTAGCCAACTGCCAATTCACAAGAGTAAAGAAAACCGCACCAAAAGACATCAGCCCTGCCAGCGCTATCGCGGCAGACTTAAGAGCCAGCTTGCTCTTGATCTGATGAAAGATCAAACTGGCACAAGCAAGAACCGAAGCACTGAAAATAAAACTCCAACCAAGCGAAGCACCGGTAAAAATGCGGTTCACCAGAGTCATAAGAGTCGGTTCGTATTGATTGTTCAAACCGAAAATCGCCAACGAAGTAATAATCGCTGCCACCCCAACAAGGGCAATCTCAGCCATTGTTCGCAGTTTTACCTGACTGGCATCGGTGACGAGCAAGAAGAATGACGCAAGGGCAGTGCCCGTGAGTATCAAAGCAAGAGAGAAAACATTCCAGCTGGTGAGCGGATTCAGGAGCAATACCGAAATTTGCTCACGGAAAAACGGCATGGCAGAGAAGATGTTTGAAGTGCCGACACCAGCCGAAATGACATGCAAAATTTGACCAGGGTCGATGGCTAAATGGTGCAAAAAACCGATGCCCAGTTGCGGCACGATAAAGCGCTGATAGCCGAATAAGGCAAGCGCACTTACGAAAAGAGGGATAAAACAATAAACCGCCTGCCGCAATGAGCTCGACAGATTGGCGCTTCGCAGGCTCATTAGCAAGACGCAGAGGGCGCTCACGCAAGCAAAAGGCATAAACACTTCATAGTTGAACAAGCCAATTGCAAAAGGCAAAGCAGCGGCGATATAGAGCCCTGGCTTTTTCTCCTGCAGCCCTTTCAAAGACAAGATGAGACTGCCCAGATACAGACCCAGGCTTAATGAGACAGAGCTGCACAATATCCAGTAGTGAGTGGAATCCCTGATTGGATACAAGATAAAAGCCGCAGTCGATGCAAACGACAGGAAACGGCTGCCAGTGAAGCGCTTCAACGCCATGTAGAGAAGCACACAAACACAGATTTCGAAAAACGCGTTGACCAGGTGATAACCCAGCGGCTTGGTGCCGAAAATAAAATAGAGCAATCCAAAGTGCAAGACTTCAACGGGGCGAATAATCACCTTAGGGTCATTGAAGAAATAATTGGCAAAGGCACCGGCAATATCTTGCGGACCGCCACGCAAAAGGGAGACCATGACCCAGTCGTCCAGATAAAAGCCGATCTTTGAGACAAACGGTCCGAAGACCAAGGCTTCTAAAAGAATGAGCAAGCCTATTAACAAGAAATCCGTGCGCACCAACGCAGCGGATTCTTTTGAGCTTACTTCGCGCTTCTCGGCCACGGGCAGGCTTGCTGGCGCCGAGTCTTTAGAAATACCGCTTAAAGCACCTTGCAAATCTCTTTACTCCGCTACTCCGTTTGATTTCATGGCTTCCAGGCCAGTTCACCACGGGCTCCAACTGCCGATACGGGTGGTTTAATCCCTTCCGCTTGAAGCATAGCTATGATCGAGTCGACTTCAGATTCGATACTCATGGTGCTCGAATCAAGACGCAATTTCGGGTTTGCCGGTGGCTGGTATGGAGCGTTCAAACCGGAGAAATCGCTGATTTGTCCACCCGACGCCTTTTTGTACAGGCCCTTTGGATCGCGGCTCTGGCAAACTTCAATTGGGCAGAAGATGAACAGCTCATGGAAGTCTTCAGCGCCGATGATTTCTTTGGCGATGCGGCGGTCTTTCTCGTAAGGTGAGATACAGGCCGAAATAACAACAGTGCCGGTGTTCAACAACAGCTTGGAGAGATGTGCAACACGGCGAATGTTTTCAGCACGATCTTCTGGCTCAAATCCTAGATCGGCACAGATGCCGCTTCTCAAATTGTCGCCGTCCAAAACTTGCACTCTGAATCCTGCCGCAAACAAGCGTCTTTCCAGGGCTTTAGCCAAAGTACTCTTACCGGCGCCGGACAATCCGGTCATCCAGAGGACTGTACCCTTGTGTCCATGACGGTTTTCGTGCTCTTCGCGTTTGACGAAACCGGACTCGACAACGATGTTTTTGCTCTTCTGAGATCCTTGAGGAGCTGCTGTGGTCAATGCCATGATCGAGCCGCAAGCAACTGTTTCGTACGTGGTGCAGATAACAAATTTGTCCACGCCAAATCCATTTCTGTCAAAACAGATTGGCTTTTGCGCCTTGATCACTACATCAACGAAATCGCCATTGCCGACCTGCTGGAAAACCATATTGCTTGGTTCCAAGCGGCAAGAGACTTCTTGAGTGCCAACCTTGAGCAGATATTCGTTAGCCCAATCCAGCGGCTCGGAATTCAACCAAATCAATTTCGCTTGCAGCTCGTTGTTTACTTCCGGTGTTTGATCCGGCAGAGAAACAACTTCTCCACGCTCAACAAAGATTTGATCTTTGAGGCGCAATGCAACCGAATCGCCCTTCACCGCCAGCGGCATATCGCGAGGAGGGAAGGTCTCCAATGCTTCAACAGTTGAAACTTTGCCCGAGGGCGAGAAGAATACGCGAGCGCCCGGTGCGATCGAACCTGAAACAATCCGACCAGCGTAAAAGCGTTCGTCAGTAAAACGATAAACATCTTGCAAGACCATTCTAAGCGGCTCGGCAGCTGCTGCTTCTGCCGTGTCGACAGAGACAGCAGTCGTGCTTGCCACCAACTGCGGTAGCAATGGCAGTCCGGCATACCAGGATAATCCTTCGCACGCGGAGGTAAGATTTTCACCTTTCAATGCGGAGATTGGAACCACTGCAAGGCATGTCTGCCCTTCACGCTCGACGTGTGCACGAATCTCTGCAGCGACTTCTTCGAAGCGCGCCTGCTTGTAGCCGCTCTTGTCCATTTTGTTGACGACGACGACAACCTTGCCTACGCCGAGAATGCCCAAGATTTTCAGGTGGCGAAGAGTTTGCGAACCGATGCCTTCGTGCCCGTCGATGACCAGAATTCCAGTTTCGGCACCAGAGGCGCCGGAGGTCATGTTCTTCAAAAACTCCAGGTGACCAGGCGCATCGATCAGGAGAAAACGGTGTCCGTCGAATTCAAAATTGACACGAGTGGTATCGATACTGATGCCTTGTTCTTGCTCTTCTTGAAACGCATCAAGAAAGAAAGCCGGCTCTAATTGAACGCCGCGGGACTCGCAGACCTTTCTGACTTTCTCAATAGTCTGCTGCGGAACCTTGCCGAAATCCATGAGCAAGCGACCCAATAGAGTCGATTTGCCGTGATCGACATGGCCGACGATAACTATTTTTCGTTGTTCGTGCTGTGTCATCTTTTACATGTATCCCTGACTGCGCAATTTCTGCATTGCATAGGTATCAGCGTTGTCTTGAGCACGACCGGCGCGCTCGGAAGTTTTTGTGGTGCGAATTTCGTCTACGATCGATTCAATAGTCGATGCGCACGAATCAATAGTGCCCGTGCACGGCCAGCAGCCCAAGCTTCTATAGCGCTGCCCATCGGCATTGCTGAAATACAACGGCATGATGTCCAATTTTTCTCTTTCGATGTATTCCCAGACATCAAGCTCGGTCCAGCTCAAAAGCGGATGGACACGCATGTGAACTTCTTCCGGCAAATGCAAATTGTAGTGATTCCAGATTTCGGCGACCTGATCTTTATACGTCCAGGTTCCGTTCTCCGGTCTCGGAGAAACAACGCGCTCTTTTGCGCGCGAGCCTTCTTCGTCGCGCCTGATGCCGAGCAAAAGTCCGCCGATGTTGTTCTCTTTGATCGTGTCGAGCAAAGCTTGAGTCTTCAAAGCGCCGCAACAAACAAGACGACCTTTATCAGGTCCCATTCCGTCAGCTAGGGCAGCTTTGTTCTGTCCAACGATAAGCCGCAGCCCGTGATCTTTGACGTATTGATCGCGCCACGTGATCATTTCTGGAATCTTGTAGCTGGTGTCGATATGCACCAGAGGTATCGGAACGTGACCCAGGAATGCCTTCCGCACAAGGTGCAGAAGAACGGTCGAATCTTTTCCCATCGACCACAGAAGGGCCAAGTTCCTTACTTTTTTATAAGCCTCGCGTATTATGAATACGCTTTCATGCTCAAGGCGTGTCAGGTAATCCGTCATGTTTGGTTAGTCTTTGTTGGGCGCCAATAATCGGGTGATAAATCTCGTCCGAGCTGACTATAACAGGACTCACGCCGTAGTAAAGTAGAACGATTTCAGGTAAGGCTTGGACATTTTGCCTCTGCTGCATCCGCGGCTTTTTTCACCGTCTACGAAATTTCAGAAACTAGCGCGTGCGTTCGTTCATCCGGCCAGTGCAGCCAGAAAAATTCAGGGATAACCAGGACCTACAAGAGTGGACCATAGTCCAGAGTGGCGACAGCTACTCTGCTTTCTTTGTTTCGTCGGCGGCAGTCTTATCGGCGGCTGCTTTATCAGCAGCGGCAGCAGCGCCTTTCTTGACGACGTTGTGAACACCGATGAGCTTTACGGTCGTAGCTGCTTTGTCGGCGAAAATTACTTCAGCCTTCAGATTGTCACCGTAGAAGTGATATTCAACTGGATTCTCTTTCTTCCCGGCTTTAACTTCATCGTCATTGACTTTGGTTTCTTCCGGAGCGCTTGAAGGCAAAATCATTTTCAAACGAGCCATTGCGCTTTCTTTTGGTGCCGGTGTGCTGTTGTAGATAACACGCAGCTGACTAGGCTGACCATTCGAATAGGACAGGCAGTATTGACCATTGTCCTTGTCGTAAGCGCGGCTCAGGTATTGCGAATACCCGTTTTGACTTACGTTGCTGTCCGGAACAAACGTGAGGCTCGCAGACTTAATTGCGTCTTCCGGAAGACCAAATTTGATGCCGTCGAGATTGATAACACCTTTATAGCCACCGGTCACGGTGTTTTGATCTTTGGTAGTGCATCCAGATACAGACGCTACAACTGCAGCGATGCAAATAACCTGAAAGCCTGTTTTGATGCTAGAAAAGTTCATCAGATGTCTCCTGATTCAGCACGTAACTCGAAGGGTCGAGTGTAACGCATCAGTAGTACTGATGACGCTTAATGGCGTGTTTATGAAGTCTGATGTAATTGAATTTACTTTTACTTCCTACATGTAGGCTGAATACATATCTCGAGAGGGACACTTGCCAAGAGCAACAACTCCAGGCACAAACTGTAGAATCGTGCGGCCGACAATATCTCCGCAGAAAGGCTCAAGCTACTCAATTGGAAACCCAACGCCCGAAGTCCGTTGAGACGGCGACTATCATCATCATTGCGGCATTCATACTCTTTGGCTGTTTCGGCCGCACCGTCGTAACAGGCAAAGAACTTTCGAAACTGCCTGTTCTAGCGTCGGAAGATTACTTTTTCAACAATACGTTGCGCTTCACGTTTCATCGACCGCGCTTCGACCCATCGTTGTATCAATTTCACATACCTTTCCAGCTGTATGCACAAAAGGAAATGTCGAATCTTCGATTGCCCTTATGGAATCCTTGCTTCGGCTGCGGATTTCCAACGCTAGGGGAATTGCAATATTGCACGTTTTCTCCTTTCAGAGGCATATTTCAAGCGGCCAATCCATATCTCTACAATCTCGGCATCGCTATTAAAAGCCTGATTGCGGCGTTATCGATGTTTATGCTTTGCAGGTTGTTTTCCTTTTCGCGCGGCGCCGCTGCTTTCGGAGCTATTGCTTATGGGCTCAGTCCGTTTATTCTGCGCGAACTGGAATTGCCAAATGAAGTGCAAATGTTTCCCCTTCTGGCATCAGCTTTCGTATACCTGGGCAACTCCAAGAGCTTCATAAAAGTGGCATTGCTGGGAGCATCGACGGCAGTCGCCATAGCCTCGATGCACCCTGAATTCTTTTTTCTTGCGACATTCAATTCTTTGCTAATCATGCTCGCCGCTCGAAAACACACTCCAGCAGCACCTCCAGAGCAGGTCGGAAAAAATATTTTTCTAGCCGGAATAATCGGAATTTGTTTGAGCGCTCCATTGCTGCTGCCTTTTATGGAACTCGTCGCCAATGCAGACTCGTACAAGTTTCACGAATTTGCAATTCAAAAAAACACAGCACTAACACTGATCGCCGGGTTAATCACACCTGTAAATACCGGTGGCAGCGTCTTTATCGGAGTAATTGCAATTTTGACGGCGGTGTTTGCAATCGTCTTCGGCCATAGAAAAAATCTAGGGCTGCTCGCTATTGCCCTCTTTCTCGGTGTTTGGTGCTGCCTGCCCTCGGCTCTGGAAAAAATACAGGTCTGCAGCCTTATTCCTCCGCGATATTTGCATGCACCTCTTCTAATGGTATTGACTCTGCTTTCGGCGCACGGCATCGATTCGATTAGCGAACAAATTCAAAGTAAAAGCAAAAAAGCGCTGATCTGTCTTACTGCAATCGCCCTTGTTCTTGCCCTTGCCCCATTTCTCTTGCTCAACTCTCATATGCCTCTGCCTGGCTACGACGGCACTTTGCCGGTTCCTGCAATATTGAAATCGGAAGCTCTGAAAGGTGCAGTGTCAATTGGAATTACGCTTGCACTAATAGCGATTGCATATTTTGCCAAGTTACCAAAAGGTGCTATTGCTCTTTTACCCTTCTGCCTACTCGGCGCCAACCTCCTCAGCCTTGGAGACTCGAGTCGAGCTGCTTTGCCACCCACCTTCCCGTTCAGTTATAGAGACACCGGTGCTATTAAAGAAATCAGAAAGAGCGGCGAGCGCATGAGCGCCGCATGCCACTTCGTCTTTTTTCCTAATATCGCCCTTTCATACGGTTTGCGAGATTTTCGCATCCATGGACCACTTATCCCTCGCTCGATCGCAGCACTGCACAAACTAAACCGGGCAAAAACTGCAGATAGCAGGAGTGAAAAATGGTCCAATCGTGGTTTTACACTGCCGACTGTTTACGACACTGCCAGCGTCCAATACTTAATCACGCGCTGGCCAATTAATTCGATTGCCGACAAGCCGCTGAATTACAAACCATTTGCCTGTCTCAATGGAGCGCCTCAGCACTTACTCGATCCAGTAGTTATGAAAAATGGCGAGTACTGCCTTTCGACAAACGGAGAAGTTTTCTGCAAGTTCGACTGGGAATTGATAGCCAAAGATACTGCTCATTTAGCCGCTGAAATTGACGTTTTGGATGAGTCAGGAAAGATTCTTGCACGCGGAGACAGGTCTGAAGTCGGCAAAGTGGGCGAATCAGAATCGACTCAACTGCTGTCTATTTTGATACCAGAATTTCAGCAGAGGAGAGGAAATATTTATCTGGTGCTCAATCTATACAGTGCACTGGCAGAGAGCATGTTGCCGCTGAAAACGTCTATGCCAATCAGAGCCAATGGTGTTGAACTCCTGAAAGTTACTCCTCAAGACAATAACTTCCAAGATCTGAGCTACGCACGCCTGCGGTTCGTCAAAGAAGACAATGAAGGAATCTTGCTTTATAAAAACACCAAGGCACTGCCGCAGGCTTATCTGGCGTTAAACGTCGTTGCAGCAGACTCACTCAATGATGCCTTTCAAAAAATGAAAGATTCCGGTTTTGACGCCCATCTCAAAACCATCATCGAGGCGCCCGCAAAAGAACTGCAGCTTCAAGCGCCCAGCGATTCAGTCGAGCCGGCATTGATTGAGCGGCCAGATGCTCAAACAGTATTGGTCAAAACCAAATGCGATAGAGAGGCATTCTTGATCCTCACTGATACCTTCTACAACGGCTGGCATAGCTATGTAGACGGACATGAAGTGCCGATGTACCGAGCCAATGTCAATTTCCGAGCAGTTAAGGTCCCGGCGGGAGAACATCAAATTCGCTTTGAATACATTCCTCTCGCATTTTATGCAGGTCTAGCCATTGCGGCAGCCACGCTTGCAGCCATTGCAGGTGCTTACTTGCTAAAGCTGCGAAATAACGCTTAGACAACTACTTTCTGCTGTTCAGCCGGAGGCTTTCTTTGAGAAAGCAAAGGCAGCCGTTCACGTTCTTTCTCTCGAACCTGTAAATCCAAACGCCTGACAAACTTCATGGAACCCATTCCTGCTGCCTTGAGAATGGACAGAGCCATCCGAACCAATGTCAGTCGAGGGCGTACTGCGGCCGTCTTCATAGTTTCCCTCCAATAAGCTCGAATGGAACTATCTAAAATGAGGTCACGGATCATTCTGTCGTGCTGATAGAGAAATTCGTCAGCATCCAGCAGCACATCGCTCGGCGCGCCCTGGTAGGCGCTTGTCTGAACTTCTGAGAAGCGCAGGGCGGCTTTTTTATATAGCTCCGCAGTCTTCCTTGCAATTTCAGCGCGATCAAAAACTTCCAATACTCGCCTTCTTGCATTTGTCTCAATACGAGCCCGCTCTTTCTCGTCACTCAAAAGCTTGATTATCCCCGACGCGAGAGCTCCGGCATCCTTAACAGGGACGATCAGACCCGACTCACCATGCACAATATATTCCTTCGTACCACCGCCGTCGGTACCAATCACGGCCCGTCCGCAAGACATCGCTTCCAGGCAGGTGTATGGAGAATTGTCGTACAGAGAAGGAACCACGCATACAGCTGCAGCTCTATAGTGCTTGGGCAAATCGGCGAGTGGAATCCGATTGATAAAAGTCACTGAATCAGAGCACCCGGTCTTCTCCAGACGCTCCTTTATCTCGGTGAGGACTGATTTTTGCCCGGGAGCATTGGCTGTGTCATCGCCGATAATGACAAATCTTGCGTCGGGTACAGCGGCAACGACCTGCGGGATGGCATCGATAAGATAATGAATGCCCTTGCGAGCTTCAAGCCGGCCAACGAATAAGACCGTACGCCCCTTCGGACCGATGTCTGCGGATTCGCCGTCGGGGCTGAATTCTGAGGCGTCAATCGGATTGTAGACAATGTCGATATCTTCGACCTTAATACCGAGATCGCCGGCGACAAACTGAGCAAGATCGAGACTGGGTGAAGTAATCACGTCAGCCGAAAGCATTGCGATTCTCTCAACTGCCGCTACATATTGATGGTCAAATGTATCGGTTACGTTGTGCAGTTTTTCTGCAATAAATTTTGAGTGCGGTGTGTAAAGCCTGATAGTAAGCGGAGTGCACTTGGTGATTGCGGGGAAATAGCCTTCTGCAAGAAGTTCGGGTGTATCAACTGCGTCAAATCGCTGCATCGCATTCAATTCATCGAATTTGGCATACAGTGCGGAACTTGTGCGCATTACATAGCGGCTATATGGCATACAAAAAGCCGTCCAGCCTAAATCAGCACCGATCGGTAACGGTACAACTCTGTGGACCGGGATACCCAGATCGTCCTGCAATTCAGCGTCTTTGCCTTCCTTTGCAAGCGCCACTACCACCACGTCGTGGCCGATAGATTTCAATCCTTGCGCCAGGTGGCGCGTGAAAGTAGCGATACCACCAAATCCAGTATCAGGAGGATATTCGCGAGAAATCAGGCAAATGCGCACAAGAAACGTCTAAAACAAAGGTGTAAATGAGGGTTGATAGAAAAGTGATTTCAATGATAGTCCTTTGCCAATTTGTAGTCCTGACTCAAATATCAGATTGCACACATTGAAAGAACAATTCCACGCTCATGGAAAGTCGCGCTGGGCAAGGCGACCGGGTTGATTAGGCAAAAATAACAAAACCGAGAAGCGCCTTTTTCGCCTTAGCATCTCGAAAGTCGCACAAGTGTCTTTTATAATGAGGCGTTCAGCGCCTTCACTCGGGCATCTTCTCACAATGTTTCAAGATAAAACCGTACTCGTCACCGGCTGCGCCGGCTTTCTAGGAAGCTGGTTGAGTAAAACATTGGTGGAAAGGGGCGCCAAAGTAATTGGCTTAGACCGCCAATACAAGCCTGAATCAATGATTCATGACGTCAAAAAGGACGCTGAATTGATTGAAGGCAGTGTTGAAGACCTTGATTTGCTGCTCCGGATTGTCAAAGATCGCAATATCGAATTCATTTTTCACCTTGCTGCGCAAAGTATAGTGGGCATCGCCAACACTAACCCCCTCGATACTTTCAAATCGAATATCGAAGGCACCTGGAACGTCTTAGAAACAGCAAGACAGCTGGGGCAGACTTCCGACATGAACGACAGGCGGCTGCGCGGCATTATTCTGGCGTCGTCAGACAAAGCCTATGGCGACCAAGAAGTGCTTCCCTATATCGAAGATGCACCAATGCAGGGGCGTTTTCCTTATGACGTATCGAAGAGCTGTGCTGATTTGATCGCGCGCAGTTATGCCATTTCCTATAAAGTGCCGGTTTGCACCACGCGTTGCGGCAATCTATTTGGCGCAGGCGATTTGAACATGAGCCGCATCGTTCCGGACACACTTTCGCACGTGTTGCGCGGGCAGCCAGTCACAATCCGCTCGAATGGCAAGCCTGTGCGGGACTACTTGTACATTAAAGACGCCGTCAACGCGTATTTGACTCTAGCCGAGCGCATGTGGAACGACGCCTCGGTGCACGGAGAAGCTTTCAATATCAGCAATCAAGCACCAATGTCGGTGCTCGAATGTGTAGACAAAATCTTAGAGGTAACCGGCAGAGAAGATCTCAAGCCGATTATTCAAGGTACCGCCACTCGAGAAATAGAAGAACAATTCCTCGATGCAACCAAAATCAGTGCAATGCTTGGCTGGAAACCGCAATATGATTTCAAAGCCGGATTGCAAGAAACTGTCGGCTGGTACAAAGAACTAGTCAAAGGTAAAAGTGACATGGCAAGCATCTCTTGATGCTGCCGTTTGAGCTTAGACAATTACGACACTGATGACTTTTGCCTTCGATCAGGCAGGCGGCGCAAAGTTGATTGGTTTGTTTTGGAACATCGTTGCCGGCACCGGTGATTGCGATTTAGCAGAACGCTCGGTGAGCCAGGGAGCTTTTCCTGTGGAGAGCAGCTTTTGGAATTGAACCAGATCGCGCTGCGTATCCAGACACTGCCAGAAGCCTTCATGACGGAACATCATCAATTCGCCATCCGTTGCGACATTTTTCAAGCAATCTCTTTCCAGACTGCAATCGGTGGCATCGCTAACATAGTCAAAAATACGCTGGTCAAAAACAAAGAATCCACCATTGATGAACTTGTCGGCATGATTTGGTTTTTCCGCAAAAACTTCAACGGCACTGCCGGACAGTTTCATTTCACCAAAAGGTGATGGCGGCAATACTCCAGTCACAGTGCCGATCTTGCCGTGCGAGCGGTGAAACTCAACTAGCTTCGAAATATCTACATTGGCCAATCCGTCACCATAGGTAAGCATGATCAAATCAGCACCTTTTACGTACTTTTGAATCTGCTTGAAGCGGCTGCCCGTTTCCGAAGAAAGTCCTGTGTCAGCAAGAGTAACAGACCAATCAGCTTCCTCTATGTCACCATGGAAGGTGGCACCGCCGCCGGAGCCAAGATTGACTGTAAAATCGCTAGTCAAAAAGTGATAATCGAGGAAATATTTTTTGATTACTTCACCGCGGTAACCAAGGCAGATGACGAAGTCTTTGTAGCCGTAACTGGCGTACTGTCTCATGATATGCATCATGATCGGTTGCCCACCGACCTCAACCATCGGCTTAGGCCTGGTCTCAGTTTCCTCGCGCATACGCAGCCCTTGCCCGCCCGCGAGAATAACAACTTTAGCGCCTGATACCTTATCCGCCATACTTATACCTAATCATGTTTTTGAAAAACTCTACGGCACTAGAAAGCCGTATATTCGAACTGCCGTGTTCTCTTTCCAGCCAAGTTACCGGAATCTCTAGCACCGAGAGATTGAGCCGTACAGCTTCAATCATTACCTCGGCATCGAGGAACCAGTCCGTCGACCTTAAATTCATTCTTTCCAAAGCGGCTCGCTTCAACACCTTTGGCTTGCTATTCACATCAAGGCTAGTACCGCCGAACATCAAACGGAAAAGAGTATTGAAACACCGGCTCTGAAAAGCTCTCAATGGTCCATCACCACGGACCACACGAAGAATTTTGACGATATCGTAATCGCTCTCAATGCAAGCTTTAAAGACGCGCGCCACATCCTCTGCAGCCACTTGCTGATCGCCGTCAAGAAAGCCGACCACATCGCCGCTGGCATTCATCAAACCAGCCAGGGTTCCACCGCCATAGCCACGATTTTTCTTGACCATGACCAACGTCAATTCCTTGAACTCTTTCTCCAATTCCAGAGCTATCTGCCCGGTTCTATCTTCAGAGCCGTTAATAACCAGCACGAGTTCAAACGGAATATCCTTCATGTGCTCGCGGAAAGACGCGATTAGCGAGCGCGTCAGAGGCTCAATATTGCCCTCTTCGTTGTACAACGTGATTACGGCCGAGAAAGCAACGGCGGTTGACTTTCTGCGTACCTCGACGGCATTGGAGCGAGTTAACGTGGAGTTCATTAATATCCTTGCCCACCTTGAGCAACGATTTTATAGCACTAAACAAGAGGAAGCGGCTGAACTGCATATTAGGTATGTGAAAAGAAGCAAGACGAGCAACAACCGGTCATGTCTTCCAACCGAGAATGCCAAAAATTAAAAACTCGTCATATGTCAATTTTGCTCGTCCTCGCCTCCACCACCTCCAGATAAAGACCCGGAAGGTGTTGAAGCGCTGCCGTAAGCAGGCGAAGCAATGTCCTTGCGCCGCTTTTGCTGGAAGATAAAGGCTGCAGTGTTCAGAATGAAACAGAGAGCCAATAAAACGAGCGAAAGATTCCAAAATGTCGGGCGGAAATAGAAGATGATTTTGTGCGTGCCAGGACCAATGGGAATGCCCTTAAATAGGTAATTGGCGTGCGCGATCGCAACCTCTGCACCATCCACAACAGCATGCCACCCAGGGAAATATTGGTCGGTTACCACCAAAAAACCAGGCTTATCAGTTTTCACATCAACAGACAAAGTATTGTTGTCGGTTCTCACCGAAGTGACTTCATCGGCGGCGGACGGCTTATCGGCTCCAGTCAATGGCGGTAAATTCTTGTCTTCGATTACGGCAACAGATCGCGCATCAAACGCCTGGTTTGTCACTTCTGCAAGAACTTCGTCTTCTTTCTCTTTCAGAACGGTTTTGTGCACAAGATATGCAGTCGGCATTGCCTTTCTGTTTTCATAGACCCGAACAAAGCTGACAGGCACTTCCTTGACCATTTTGAAGCGTCGCGCCGCATCCAAAGGCAGAGATTGTTTTCTAAAATCTGCGACCTTGAACATGGTTTTACTAACAAGCGTTCCGCCACTTTGCGGCTCGAGCTCATTCATCTCAGGAATCTGCTGGACAGTGATTCCCACGCATAAATCTGTAGAGTCGGGCACATGGTTGGGAACAATGCCGTCCAGCGGCATGCGGCTGTATGTTTTTGGACGCGTATCGCGCTTCAAGCGCTCTGTCTGACGGACATAAAATGGTCCGCCAGTCCAATACACCCTGCCAGTTTTAGAGTCAAAGAGAGCAATCTGGAAAGCGAAGTTCTCGCCTTCGCCCTCTTGCACATACCAGTCTATATATCCGCCAAATTCGCCCTTTGGAGAGTCGTAGAAAAGTTTTGCAGCATCCATTCTTACCCGTTGTTCAATTTTGAATTTCACAGGTTGCGCGGTAGGTGATTCGAAAGTATATGGTTCGCTCAGACTGCGCACAGGAGCAAAACTAAGGATGTATCGGATGCTCGCCAAATCGAGCAGATGGTTTAGAGGGCCAGGGGTAAACAGTTTTGTAAATGGATCAGCGTGCCCACCTGCAGCTATTATGAATTTGTGCAGCCGCGGAGGCACAAGAGGTCCAGCCCACGCCATGCTCGAGATTTTATAAACAACATTGTTGTTTGGTCTTAACAGGTTATATCCAATAGGAACAATGCGCTCTTTTTTCTCAGCAAGAAATTGGAGTAATTCTGTCTTCGGATACTTGAATTTGGGATAACTAGGCAAGGCATTTTTGCAAGCGAAGACCTCGCTGCTTGTGTTTATGCACAGTGGAATAACAAAAAGCAAAATAACTGCGATGCTCTTCAGCTTTGCTCGATAGCTATTTACGAGAACTAGAAGAACCCAAAAGGCACAAACCAAGGCAAGATCGAAATACCACTGTTGCGATTGAAAGCCGTATCCTTCCGAATGAAAGTCGAACGTAAACGCTTCGAGATTTACGCCTATCTTCGCGAGATAAGGAGGAATTGCAAGAGACGCAATAGAGGAGGCAACGGCCGCAAGAAAAACCCAATTTCTCACAGTCCACTTGCATCTGGCCAGTTCATCCAGGCCAAACGCCATGAGAAAAGCGATTTGGACAAGGAAAACCTCCATTCCCTCGAATCGAGAAAGTCCCATGAGACCGAGTTTCGAGTCCAGTAAAGGAAACGGTCCCGTGCGAGACGCGCTCATGAAAGCATAAATTGCAGTAAGCAAAACGCTGAGATAGAAAGGGCGTTTTTGCTTTATTGCAAGCAGTGAAAAGACAATCAAGGGCAGAGTCAAACAACCGGCGTACAACGATGAACCGCCATAACCGGGGTGCATCAGAGTATAGACAAGACTCTGCCAGGGAGCGGGATTTCCAACTGCATAATAGGCATGGTGCTTAGACAAATCGCCTATCTTGACCCATTCTACAAAGCCGAGAAAGACTGGAGACGCCAAACAAATTGCGTTAATTCCTGCCAGCGACAACCAAACGCCGCCCTCAATCGCACGCTTGAAAAACGCTTCTTGCCTGGCTTCGCCAAGAAGGTTCATCAAGACAAAAAGAACGCTGACGGTGGTTATGGAAAGCAAACTTACTTGTGCGTCGCCGGAAAGAATTTGCGCCGCACATCCAGCGCCTGCTGCCAGAGCCCATAAAAAATGCTTCGTCTGATACAGACGAACAAAACACCAAACGGTAAGCGGATAGAAAGAATGATTCATCTGCAACTCGAGGCGCCACTGCTGGTGAGCGCAACACAAATGCACAACGGCAGCCAATACTGAAGCAAAACGCGAAAGCCCTAAAGCGCGCGCAGCGAGGAACATTCCGATCGCTCCCAAAACCTGCTGTGCAACAAGCAGATAGCTGTGCATCTGAAGACTGGGCCACAAAACGTAGAACAACGTCCACGGTGACAACACAACAGACTGCAGCTCGGCCATGAATGGAGCACCGCACCCTATGTACGGATTCCAAAACGGCATTATGCCTTCTCTCCAAGTTGTACCAATCAACAGGTATGCGCACACTTTGGCGAACATGCAGTGCTGGTCATACTTGATTGGAACAGCCAAGGCTTGCCTGAACAAATAGTCGATATTGGCAATTTCGAATATTCGGCTAATCTGCTGACCCAAAAACACGGTCTTGTAGAAAACAATTAAACAAAACAACGTGAGCAGCAAAAGACAAACGCCGTCTCTCTTGCGCTCTGACAATGCATTCCACGAGTCAATCAACTGTTGCAACTAATGAGAACCTAGCGCTCAGCGCGTTTTTCAGATCAGGAACGAAAAAATCAATTTTGGAGAATATACAGCAAATTGAGACAGTAAGGCAGAAACATCTATAACCAAAGATGCTTCTTTAGATTCGACTAACGTCTTGAGTATTGGACAAATATAGAATGCTTGGCAGGCCTAAGAAAGAAAACCAGGCTAACCATCGTGCCTGGTCGATGAAACCAGTGAAGGACCTATTGTGATTGCTGCCGGCGAAGTGACTCAAAAAATTAGCGCTGAAAAATCAGAGAAACCTCATACGAAAGCGGCAATATTTCCGCAACTTAGCGTTAAGTATTTCTCGATTTCGCTGGCATTCATCTTGCTTGTCTCTGTTGTGCTTGATCGCTTGATCATCCCTGCCTTGGAAGACGAAGGCAAAATCGTTTCAGCGTCGTGGACAGAAGAGGACGATTTCATCTATTACTGGGCACACGCCAGGAATAAAGCAGATCTCAATCAAAATCCTGTCTGGCACTCCAGTTTGTGGCCGGTCGCAGAGAAGTCTGCCAAAGCTCATCGCATTCTGGTAATTGGCGATTCTTTCGTATGGGGTCATGGTTACAACAACATGAACGACATCTGGTGGCGTCAGCTGGCCAGAGAATTGGAGCGTCGCGGCTACAAAGATGTAGAAATAATCGCAGCCGGAATGCAGGGCTTAAACACGCGCTTAGAACTCGATGCTGCCAAAAAGGTAATCCCGAAATTCAAGCCTGACCTCGTGATTTGGGGATATATTCCCAATGACGCAGACGAAATGTCGCGAATGCAAACAGCAGACTTCGACCAGAAGTTGCTATTCCGTCCTCATCGCCAAAATGGATTACTCGAAGCATTCAAAGGACTGTACCCACATCTTTCACATCAACTGATCGCGTTGCGGGAAGCTTATCTGCGTAAGACACGCTCAGGTGAATTCACAAAGGATAACCCGCCCAATTGGGAGTTTAGCCTGCTTTCCGGCGAGAACTGGAGCATGTACGGCAAAACGCTCGACAATACAGCAAATTATCTGCACAGCCTCTCCATCCCTTCATTCATCATGCTTTTGCCATATGAGTGCCCTGGAAAAGTCGACTTCGACGGAATCAAGGCACATTATGATCGCGTTTTTCCGCCGATCAAAAAAGCCTTCGAGGATCGCGATGTTCGTGTTGTAGACAGCTACGACACATGGATCAACGCAGCCAGAAAAGAAGACAGCCTTGTAAAAAAGGGTGTCCTGTCCTTTGGCGTAAATCCTGCCAACGCGCATCCGAACAGATGGGCAACATATGCTTACGGTGTTCATGCGGCTGATGTTTTAGAAAAGGATTTTGCGCCGATTCTTGGCACAAAGTCCAGTGAGCCCACATCGAAAGACGCCCAGTTACGCGTCAACGACTGCATTCCGCCCAATTTACAAATCCAACAGACAGACAACAAAATTGTTGTTGTATATCCAATGAAATTGGCGGACGACTTCCGCAATATGCCTTTGAGAAAGCCATTCATCGAGCTCAATTTAGAAACGCCTATCAATGCGAAGGAAATTACCCTAGGAGGCACAGGGCTCAAGGGCGCATCGCTCTACATAACGAATGTGGATGCAGCAAAACATTTCGACAATGGCGAAATGTTCAGTCTCGGAAACAAAAATGGCTCGTGGCTCTCCTGGAAATTACCGGAAGCAAAAGGTCGAGGGATAAACACTATCAACATATCTGCGAAAGTCATAGGAGCTAATCGCGGTTTGATTCTGGAAGTGAAGTAAGCAAGACTAGAGCGAGAGCAGTAGGACTGACTTTTCGATTGACATACATACGCGCGTATGTATAATAGATATATAGGATTTTGCGCACCACAGGTGGTGGTAGTGCGAGAGCCCTGTACGCGAGTGTTGCCTAGGGCCCTCGCGTGATTGGAAGGGCTTTGCTGCGCCGATTGCGGGGCAGCTACTGGCGTTGTTTTTTCTGCCAGACCTGCCAGCCGTCAGACGTGCTTACAAGCTGGTAATTTCGAGAGAGAAGGACGCGCAAATAATCAAAACAGCTCCGTCGCACCACGCCTTTCGACGTGACAAAATCAGGATCGTCCACAAAAATTTCATTCGCTCCTGCATTTGTTATTGCTTGTACGAGCCGATCGCACTGCTTTGCAAAAACCAAGTTGGTCGGGTCCGCCACAGGTGCAGCGGAAACTTTTTGCGACAGTACCGGAATAAAAGAACTGTCTGCAGTCAAGTAATAGATGGGCTTTTGACCCGAAATTCGTTGGATAAACTTCGCCTTTTGCTGCAATGCGCGACCAACTTCTTCCGGCAACCAGACGCCGGAAACAAGCACTTTGGCACTGTCTTTGCGGGTCTCTCCAGCCACCATTGCCCAAGCCTTTTCGGCAGCCGGCTGGTACGACAAGACAGCAGCCGGAACGACAATGGCAAGCAGCAGCAAACGCGCCATCCAGAGCGGTTCTTTTGCATGCAAGCGAAACTTTTTAGTGACCAACAGAATTCGAAACAGGTCAATCAAAAAGAACGCATAAAGCACACGGCAAGCTCGCAATGCAAAAGTATTCGGTTCATTCACATAATGCACAAACCACAACAACGAAATTATTCCGATAGAGAGCCGCAATGCGTTTCGCGGCGAAACTGAACCTTTTGCTTGCGACACAATCGAAAGGCATACATATGCAGTGTGCACAAGAATCAAAATAGCGAGCGGGTCGAATGGATAGCTGAGAGCAGGAGCAGTGCCGCCGGCAGCTTCCCAGATAGTGTTCTTTAGGTCGATCATGAACGCTGATGCAGAAGGCACATAGCCGAAAATCGCAGCAAAGGTGCCAAAGAAAACAGCAATTGAGATGATGATTCCACCCAGATACAAACCAATCAATTTAAGTCGAGCGTCTTGCTGTTTCAAAAAGCAGGTATATGCCAGAAGCCCTACGGCGATTGAAATACCGGAAGCGAAGTCAGACAAAAGACAAAGACCTGCGGTAATGCCCAATATAAAGAACTTTGTCTTAGCAGCGGTCCGCTCTAAAAGAAGAACTATCAGTGGTACGGCCGCAAATCCAAAATAACGCCAAGATGACACTTGAGGGAAAACGAAAAGCGGCTGCCTGAGCTCCATCCAGGGTGCGATGAAAAGAATTGCCAGACACGCTGCAATAACTTTGTTGCGAGAGAATTTGAAATAAGCAAATGACGCAAATGCAAAAAACAAAGTGTGTAGCCAACGAGTAAACATGATCGAATCACCCACCGTTAGCGGATGTACGAGCGTTGTCCAAGCCCCGAGAAGCGATTGCCATAAAATGCCGTAGCGGGCAGAAACCGCCTGGAAAAGCTTTGCGCCTTGAGCGAGCTGAACATTTGCAGCAGTGGAAAGTGCCTGGTGTGCTTCGATATCGGCAATTGATTCCGGGAAGTGCGAAGAGAGGTCTGGGAGCGAAGACAGCCCAGGCACCAATGCAATAAGAAAAGCGGCGACGGCAGAAATCAAAAGCAGCAAATCAACGGTTCTTCGAGGCAAAATCCGGAAGGCGAAAACAGATACGCAGACGAGAATGACCGATACACCCAATATTGCCAGTTGATTGACGAAAGGAATGAGAGCAGCAGCGCCAAAGGCGAGAACCGACAAGTAAACAACGGCTGAAAGAATGGGGAAATGACTTCTTGTAAAACCTAAGCAGAGTGTCTTTCCACGATTGAGAAGCACGGCGCAAATAGAGAGGGAAAGACAAAAGAAGACATACGCAATTCTGGGCGCCAGCAGATTGTGCTGTCCGGAATTTACATACCAATTAAAGCCCTGATCGGCAAACGGTTTTCCGTCAGGAAGCACAAAGGCAAGACCAAAAGCGGCAAGCGAGCAGGCGAGAATCAATACCCCGCGTGCGAGAGCTTCGACCCGTTCGTCAGAATTCATCTTAGTAACGTTTGTTTTGCTCCCACTTCCAAGCGGTCTCAATAATCGAACGCAAATCATGTTGCGGCCGCCATCCCAAATAACTGACAGCCTTGCCAGGATCGGCCACCAGGCGTGCGGGATCGCCAGAGCGTCGAGGACTGAAAGAATGATTGATTTTTTTGCCCGTGATTTCTTCGCATAAAGCGACGATTTCTTTTACTGATGCACCATGGGCAGTGCCGAGGTTGATGAATTGTCCACCCTTTTGTTCAGATAATTTTTCCACGGCCAGTAAATGCGCCGAGGCCAAATCTTCCACATGGATATAATCGCGAATACAGCTGCCATCAGGAGTTTCATAGTCATCTCCATACACATGCAGTTGTTCTTTTGTGCCCAATGCAGTCTTTAAGGCAAGCGGAATTATGTGTGTTTCCGGTGCGTGGCTTTCGCCAATTAGAGCCTCCGGATGGGCTCCGGCAGCATTGAAATACCTAAGAGCGGTAAAACTCCAGTCCTTCGTATAGGCATAACCTTCGAGAATTCTTTCGATCAAAAATTTCGTCAATCCGTACACGTTGATAGGATTTTGTGGATGAGTCTCATCAATCGGCAACTTTGTAGGCACACCGTATGTCGCACAACTCGAAGAAAAAACAAGCTTCTTTACACCACATTCATCCATCGCGCGAAATAGACTGATGGATCCCACAACGTTGTTTTCGTAGTACTTGCTGGGGTTTTCTTGTGACTCTCCAACGTAGCAGTACGATGCAAAATGAACGACTGCATCTACCGAATGTTTTTTCAGAATCTCCTTTACTGCATCGAAGTCGTTAATATCTGCACGTTCGAAGTGTACATTCGATAGCCCTTCCAGAGCTTCAAGATGCCCTTCGACCAGATTATCCAGAACAACAATTTTTTCTGCCGGACGGCACTGCGTGTAGTATCGAACGAAGTGACTGCCGATGTACCCGGCGCCTCCGGTGACAAGAATCATTGAGTTGTTACCCCTGGTTTAAGCATCAATTCCAGTGGAAGCCTAACTGAAATTGATGGAAAAATTCAGAGGGGCAATCATTACCAAGACTTAACCGGCGGTATTTTGCCGCCGCCAAACCGCACCGTGCGGCAGCTGCAAAGCCTCGTGGTATCGGACGTTCGGCTTTAGACCGGTAAACACCTGTAAATTGGGCCTAATGAATAGGACCATGACATTGTATAAGATGCCATGTTATAAGCCGAATGGCATGCATGCTGGCTGGACGTGGCTCTGGGCGCTGCCCGAACCCGAAAGTGAAGAGGGACGATGAGAATCTGCTTAATTTCGCGAGAATATCCGCCCGATACAGGTTGGGGCGGCGTCGGCGCTTTCAATTATCACATTGCCCATGCGCTCACAAGAGCAGGGCACGACGTTGAAGTCATCTCGCTGTCTGCAGGAGACGCCGCGCGCTCTTCCAGAGAAGAGGGAGTGCTGGTGCATCGCGTCGCCTGGAAGCATCTGCTGGAAGAACTCAACCTCACACTCGTCGCCGCGCCGGCGAGCCACTATGTAATCAAGACGACAGTGGCGCTCTGGATGCGATTCATGGAATTGCACAAAGAAAAGCCGTTTGAAGTCGTCGAAGTGCCGGAACACCTGGCAGGCGGTCTATTCCATGCAATGACGCGCGAATTACCTCTCGTCATTCACCTGCACACTCCACATTCCAAATTCATCAGTGATTGTTTCCATGGCGTGACGCCGTCCTTCGATAATCGTCTGATTTGCATTCTCGAGCGCATAGGCATTTTGCTCGCAGATCAAGTCATATCCCCGAGCGCCAACCTGGCGGGCTTTGTTGCTGAAGATACCGGCTATCCATTTGAACGCATAAAGGTGATCAAATACCCGGTCGACACAGACAAATTCAAGCCGGAAGGTCCGCGTGCCCTTCAAGCGGACGGCAATCTTACTGTTTTCTTTGCAGGACGCCTGGAAGAGCGCAAAGGCATTCACTATCTGGTCGAGGCGATGCCGGCTGTTGTGAAAGCTGTTCCGAATGTCAGATTCATCTGCGTAGGGGCCGACACCAATGCAGCACCGGGAGGCGGCTCCATGCTCGCCTGGCTTAAAAAACGCCTGGCAGAAAACAACTGCTTGGACAAAGTGACATTCATTCCGCATATTCCGCTCATGGAAATGCCCAATTATGTTCGCTCCGCCGACCTGTGCGTTGTGCCCTCTTTGTATGACAATGCGCCTTTCACCTGCATCGAGGGACTGGCCAGCGGCAAACCGGTCGTCGCCACTACTGCTGGTGGCATGGGCGAATATGCCCTGCACAACGAGCGTGGATTGATTGTCCCACCTCGCTCCGCAGAAGCGCTCGCAGACGCAATTATCACTCTTTTGAAAGACGAAAAAATGCGCTTGCAATTCGGCAAGAACGCTCGCGAGTTTGTGGCGTCAAACCTCAACTTGGCTCGCAAAGCCGAAGAAAAGGTCGCACTATACGAGCAAGCAAAAGCTCATTATCAGGCTCGCAAAGCGGACCCACTCTACATGAGAGGAACACAGAGAAGTTTGAGAGATGCACTGGAAGTCTTGTGCGCTTACGAGCAGATGATGTTCGAAACGCTCTCAAAGCAATCGCTGGCCTTTCGCGCCCGTCACTGGTTCCGCTTCCTGAAAAAACGCCCGCGCCTGGCCGCTGCAACCATTTTTGTTGCAGGCTACAGAAAAGCGGCTGGCAAACATGCCACTGCTCCGGCGTTTATAGCTCGCATGGAAGACGCAATAGAAGCGCAGCAAAAAGAGCAATTCAGCGTGACTATGAGCCTGGCATCCATGCTGGAAGAGGCAGCGGGTAAGCAAATACGCACACAGGAAAAACAACCGATTGCAGTGCAATAAACTGTGCGGGCAATAAGCGTTTTTGCTTGTTCATTCAAGCTGCGCGCGAAGCCAAATCATGAAAAGGGTCCTACTAACCGTTCATAAGTTCTTTCCCGAACACCGCGCGGGCACTGAAGTGCTCACGTTGAACATCGCCAAGGAATTGAAAGAACGCGGCTACGACGTCCTCATCGTCACTGCCAATCCGCCTGATGTTGATGCACGCAGAAAAGAAACTCATGATTGCGAAACGTCCAATTATGTGTACGAAGGAATTAGAGTACATGTCATCGAAGAAGCGCTCAGGCTCAAGGGATATCGCTTCTCCTTCGAGTACGATCACCCGCACGTGGCGGCGCATTTCAAAGAGCTTTTGAACGACTTCAAACCGGATTTGGTGCAAATTGTCCATGCTCAGAATCACTCAGCCGCAATTATCGATGTTGCAAGGGAAATGAGCATTCCTGTAGTGTTTTACTCGACAGACTTCTGGTTCGTCTGCCCGATAGTGCAGCTAAAACGACCTGACGGTACGGTTTGCCGGGGACCTGGACCGGGAGCAATAAAGTGCCTTGACTGTTATACGCCCAGGTTGTTTCCGCCCCTGTCTGAGTTTAAGGAAGCGCTGGGGGCAAAATATCCTTCGACAAAGGGTGCATCGGCAGTGCAGGATGCGGCAGTGAAAGCAGCATACTCAGCCTATATTGCAACAAAACTTCCTGACGCGACAAAGGCGACCCTGAGCCGCCCCGGCAAACTGCGAGCAGCAGCCAACAAGTTGCAGGCAATACTCGTGCCGACAAAACTCATGGGTGATGTTTTCGTTGAAAACGGCATAGACGAAAAACTGATTCATCACGTGCCTTTCGGAATTCGGCTCGATGCGCTCACACCGCATACGAAGAAGTCCGAGTCCCCACTTGTACGAATTGCTTTCATCGGTACTCTGTTTGAACACAAAGGCGTGGACTTACTTATCAAAGCCTTCCTCGCCCTGCCTGAAGACGAAAAATGCAACCTGTCCATTTACGGCTCGACAGACCAATTTCCAGAGTATGGAAAGAAGCTCTTAGACATGGCTCAAGATGGTTCTTCCAACTCAAAAAAGATTGCTTTCAAAGGCACTTTCCCGCAAGAGAAATTTGGCGAAATACTCTCTAACATTGATGTTCTGGTGATTCCATCTAGGTGGTACGAAAATACGCCTCTCGTAATGCAGTCTGCCCTGGCAACGAAAACACCGCTCATTGCCACTGATTTGGGCGGCATGGCCGAAATCATCGATCACGACAACACTGGATTATTGTTCACTCTAAATTCAGTCGAGTCGTTGAAGCAGCAGCTATTGAGAGTAGTCACGGAGAAAGGACTGCTCGAAAAATTCCGTTCCAACATAAAGGACGAGCGAAGCGTGCAAGTGATGGTTGATGACATTGAAAAGATATACGCCCCATTTCTGAAAATTCCGACATCTGCCTGAGCAATTGCTGAAACGTATGAAAGGGAGCCGATTTCACCACGTGCTAACATTATGCACATGAAAACGCTAGTAATCGGCGGCAATGGCTTTATTGGCTGCCACTTAGTTGATCAACTGCTTCTGCAGGGGCATTCGGTGCGGGTCTTAGACCGCTACCCTAGCCGCTTTAGAGAGTCGCGCAAGGAAGTCGAAAACCTGAGCGGCGACCTTGGCAATCACGGAGAAGTGGCTGCGGCAGTCGAGGGGATCGATTGGGTTTTCCACCTCGCATACACCACGGTTCCGCAAACATCCAACGAAGACCCTATCTATGACATAAAATCGAATGTCGAAGATTCAGTCCAACTCTTCCAAGCATGCCGCAATTCCAACGTCAAAAAGGTGGTCTTCATCTCTTCCGGCGGCACAATCTACGGCATACCAAAAACTATTCCGATTCCCGAAGACCACACGAATGAGCCTATTTGCTCGTATGGAATCACCAAATTAGCAATCGAGAAGTATCTTTATTTGTTCTACACCCAGTGGGGTCAGGAGTATGTCGTACTGAGGCTTTCCAATCCCTATGGTGTCTTGCAAAATCCTCATGCAAAGCAGGGTGCAATCGGCGTTTTCCTTGGTGCGATATCCGAAAACAAGCCCATCAACATATTCGGCGATGGCGAAGTTATCCGTGACTACATCTATGTAACCGATACGGCAAAAGCACTCGTGTCTGCGGCAGAATACCAAGCTGGTCCGAATGACCCTCGGATATTCAATATTGGAGCCGGCCGCGGCTATTCGTTAAATGAAATCGTGGCGGAGATAAAGAAAAATATAGACCGACCGGTGAGCGTAAACTACACCCCAGCCAGGGGCGTCGACGTTCCAGCCAATGTTCTTGACATTAAGCTTGCCAAAAAACATTTGAACTGGGCCCCTGAAACAGAGCTGGGTGCGGGTCTTCGCCAAACATGGGACTGGATCACTTCCTTAAATCCAGCTTAGCAACCCCACAGGTGCGGGCTTTACAAGCCGTCCATCGTCTTGACATTAGAAGCTGACAAGTTGACCTCAGGCTCGAATTTGTAAGACAATTCGAAGGTTGTTGAGAGTCAATCTCACAGGTTTACAGTTTCTGGAAACACCCTCGTGGCAACACCTGACCTATCAGTAGTAGTCGCTGTTTATAACGAAGACCCACGCAATCTAATTCGGCTGCTCCAGCGGCTGGAAGAAATTCTTTTGGCCGTCTCGATCAAATACGAAGTAGTTTTCGTAAATGACGGCTCGGGCGAGCGCACGACGCGCGCCTTGAGAGAAATTGCCGGTGAGTTTCCTTATGTGAAACTGATCAATCTGTCTCGCAATTTCGGACAGCAAGCTGCAATTACGGCAGGTATGGATCACTCCGATGGCAGAGCGGTCGTCAATATCGATTCCGATTTGCAAGATCCGCCTGAGCTGATTCCACAAATGATGGATCTCTGGCGCCGCGGCTATGACGTCATTTATGCAACTCGCTCGACTCGCAAAGACAGCGTGCCGAAGCGCCTTTTCGCATTCCTCTACTATCGTGTTCTTTCCTCCGTATCGGCCGTAGATATTCCACGTGATACCGGAGACTTCCGACTTATCGACAGAAAAGTCGTCGATGCACTGCGCCGTCTGCCCGAGAAGAAGCGCTTCTTGCGCGGTCTTGTGCCTTGGCTGGGCTTCAAGCAAGTGGGAATTCCTGTCGATAGAGGAGCCCGAGAACTCGGGGAAAGCACTTATACAATCAGAAGGCTTCTGCGCCTCGCCTTTGACGGCATACTTGCCTTCAGCGTTGCACCGCTCTTTTTGATCCCTGTGGCTGGAGGCATCCTTACCGTCCTCGGGCTGCTTACACTGGCGATCGCATTCGCCAGCCCACCAGCCTCACAACCGTTCGTCTTCATCATGTCCGGTTTGTTAGTCTTGTCCGGCGTGCAAGTCCTCTCAACCGGTCTTGTCGCCATTTACTTGTCCACTGCTCTGGAAGAGTTGCGTGGACGCCCGACCTATCTCATTGGAGAGAAGCTGGGCAGAGGCTTCGAAGGCAATATGGCCAGCTCAAGTCTCAACGAAGGCAGAGAGAGCAAAGCTGCAAAAGAAGATTCATTGGCAGAAGCATTAAGCGCTGCCGCATCGAGCCGCTAACTCATCAACTGGTTGTTTTAAGGTCTTTTGCATGATTACAGTGGCAATTATTGGTGGTGGCTTTACTGGCACTCTTACAGCCGTTAACCTTATCCAGCAAGCGCGCACACCAATCAAAGTCGCACTTATCGAACCGGCAGAAAAAGCCGGCAAAGGTGTGGCTTATTCCACGCAATTCCCAGGACATTTGCTGAATGTCCCTGCCGGTCGTATGAGCGCGTTTCCTGACGAGCCACTGCACTTTCTAAAGTGGGCACGGACAAAGTATCCAAGGCTGAGTGAAACAGCTTTTGTTTCTCGTGCGCTCTATGGCGAATACGTGGAAAACATATTGCACGCGGCGACGAACAATCTGCCGTCTCTAGTCACATTCGAGCGAGTGGAAGACGAAGTCCTGTCGGTAAAACTTATTCAGGACGAGACAAAGGCCGTACTAAAATTGGCGAGCGGCGAAGTCATTGTAGCCGACAAAGTAGTGCTGGCGACTGGCAATTTCAGCCCTTCGGCACCTTCTGGAATATCGCAAGGAATCGCCGCATCAGAAAGATATATCGGCAATCCCTGGAAGCCTAATGCCACCAGCTTCGATACCATTGCAGGCGATGCACTTTTGATAGGGACAGGCCTGACCACGGTGGACAAAACGCTAGAACTTGTCCACAGCGGCTTCAAAGGCACGATATATGCGGTTTCTCGCCACGGACTCCTGCCCCGCGCTCATTCAAAAACTTCAGTGCCGGCTTTTGCCCAAACCGAATTGAATCAAGAGCTGTATGGCGATCTCAATCTGCTCTTCAAAGCAGTGAAAGAATCCATAAGAAACGGTTCTTTCGAGCAACTTTTCGACAATGCCTCAACAGTCAAAATGGAAGTTAGCGACTGGAGACAAGTCATCGACTCGCTAAGACCCCATTCGCAAGCGCTCTGGGCTTCCTTGACCGATAAGCAAAAGAGGCGCTTCCTGAGGCATATTCGCACGTATTGGGATGTTCACCGTCATCGTATGGCGCCGGAAATTGGTGATGCAATAGAGCAGCTCATTCAGTCAGGAAAGCTGAAAGTGATGGCTGGAAGACTCTACAGCGTCAACGAAACTTCTGAAGCACTAATCGCGACGATAATGCCGCGAGGAGGCGGCCAGCCGCATCAGCTGAAAGTCAACCTCATGCTCAATTGCTCCGGCTTCACTCCGGATTTCCGCAAATCCAAATCAACATTGGCTCAGTCTTTACTGACACGCGGAATCGTCCAACCTCACGCTACCGGCTTAGGCATCAACGTGCGCACCGATGGCGCCGTTCTTGATGCAAATCAAAAGCCCAGCAGAGTGATATTCACTCTGGGCACAAACACGCTTGGATTGCGCGGCGAGACTGTAGCTGTACCGGAAATACGCGTGCAAGCGCGCGATATGGCGCGGACTCTTTTACAGTCATCGCCCACCGTCGAATTTTCAATGCTGCAAATCAACGATTCGATTTCCAACCTGGGAAAAATCATCGATTCAGACCAACTCAGAATGCCGCAGTAGGCAGTTCAGAGAGTGATTGTGATAGATATCAGTACAATCAGTATCTGACTAGTTCGTAAAATGGATTTTGAGCGCCTGATTGCCGCCATTAAAGCTAGCGCGGATCTTGAGTGCGCTCAGTTGTTTGTCGCCCAAATTCCAGGTAAGCACATTTCCCTTTTTAAGTGGCAACGATGAGAATTCGTCCGGCGTGTAGCCAAGTTTGGCATCGAAAAAGCTCGGATAAATCTGTGCAGCAGATAGGTTGTCTCCGCTGATTTCAACGGTATGAACTTGAGCTGGTTTTTTTAAGGACAGTTGAACGTGACGGCGACGCAACGGCATGAACAAAGTATGTTCAGCAACATCAGGCGGATAGGTGAACTGAAAACTGCCAGCCTCTTTCTCATCAGCACGCACGTTCATATACGGCGGCATGCAGTCGTTTATCTCAACGCCTGATCTGGAAACAGTCGAATTGGATGCACTGGCTGTTTTGGTCAAGAGAGCAGGGAAATTTCGCTCGATAGTATCGGCAGCAGAAACAGCATAGAAGTGGGTCGAGAACGGACCAGGATGTCCATTGCTGGGATTTATTCCCAGACGCAGAGGCGAGCCACTCGACTTCAAACGGGGATCGGCAGATGCAGCCTTTGCGAATGCTTCGGTCGTATCAACAAAGAGTAGACCCGAGGACTTGAACACTGGCGCAAAAGCGGAAAAACGCTGCTCATTGTAGGCCTTCACACTATCGAAGAAGTTTTGTCCGCCGGCTGTGTTTTCTTTTGTCTTGTTTTGAAAACCAGCCGGAAGCGAAATTACAAAGGCCGGTACACCAGCGGTTTTCAATTGATTAGCAAGAGACGAAACGGTATTTTGATACGCTTTGAAATTCTGTCCTTTCAACAAGGCAAGTTCCCAATCTGCATATTCCAATGCTGTGGACTTCTGACTCAAATGAGCCAGGCGCGAGAGTTTACTTATCTGCTCCAACTGTCCGGACAGATTTGGCAAGAGACTGTTCAGCTTAGAATCAGCACTTTCTCGTGCGGGCAATTCTTTCGGAATCATGCGCACATAAGACTTACCGCTAGCATCCTTTTCATCGGCGTCATTGGTGACGCAGCCAAATATCACAAGATCTGGCGTGTATTTCGGCAAGATCGAACCCAACCAATTCAGCTGGTCGTGCGTACTGGCACCATTCAATCCGGCCGCAACGATTTCAACGTTGTTGTAGCCACGATGTTGTAGCTCGAGCTCTAATTGGCGCCACCAGAGGGTGTTCACATTGTTAGAACCATCCCCCCAAACAAATGAATCGCCGATAACGAGAATTCGCTGTTTGCCAGGATGCTCTGCAGTTACGGGAATATACTGCGAACGCCAGACAGGGTTTTCCTTACGCGCTTCATTCTTCACATAGGTGAAGTGATTGAGCTGATGATTTTCATCCGCCCACAAATGAGATTCGAGATAACCGCGATTTTCCATCTCGGGAATAATCCAGCGGTCAAGAGCAAATGCAGCACCGACGATAATCGCAAGCGACGCAGCAAAGTAGCCGATGGACGTTAGAGCAACAGTCCCCGCGGACAAATGACGCGGAGCTGCTTTGCTTGTTTTTGGCTTGCTAGCTAATTCCAGCAACTCTCTTCCTCTTAAAACAGCTTCTTAGAACAGTGTGTATATAAATGGAGCCAACGCACTGCTTTGAACAAAAACTCCGATCAATCCGAGCATGAGAAGTACGATCAAGCAAGGAAGGAAAAGCAACTGACTGTTGCGCGCGAAATAGATCACGACAGAGAGTGGTTGCAGCCAACCAGGCAAGCTGTATTCGGAAGACTTACCATTTTCGTCAGAGGCAATTTTTTCCGTCCATCCTTCAATCTTAGGAGCATTACCCGCTGCCCATGAGTAAAAGGGTTCGTGATTGTTTTTCTTCTGGTAGATAAGTCCTGCAGGCAGGATAGTCAGGAAATAAACAACACAAAGAATTCCTTTGAACAAATTGGTGCCAACAAAAGTAGCGATCCCTTTCATGACTTTATGCGGATAAATCATCAGTCCGGGCGCAACAAGCGTGGTGCCGAGGAATGCCACACCAGCGACCAGCATCAGCTGCGACACGCCGCTTTCAAGCAAAATGTAAGTTTTGAAAGCGCCCATCAAAGTGAGCACCCAGCCGATTGTCAGTCCAAAAATAACGTTGTTTTTCAAAGCCGCGCGCTCTCTGCGCACGTTCAAGCGCTTCATGTAAGAGCTCACATGACCTGAGCCCCGCGCATTGCGATTGGGTCTGAAGGCAACTTCGTTTCTTTCAGCTAATGCAGTCTTAGTCAAGGTCGAACCTCCTCAACCAGGCAGATCTTTCTTCTTCGCTGAGCGGTTTTTCCTGCTGGTCCTTTCTTCTAAAGAAACGATTTCCAATCACCACGCAGTCCATTTCCGTGGCCATAAAGCAGCGATATGCATCTTCTGCGGTGTTCACAATCGGCTCGCCCCTCACGTTGAATGACGTGTTGACGATTACCGAGCAGCCGGAGCGGCTTTTGAATTTGCTGATGACAGAATGAATAAACGGATTTCTGTCTCTGTCAATTGTCTGCACACGAGCCGAGTAATCCACGTGAGTGATTGCCGGCAACTTAGAGCGGGGTTGTTTCAACAGATCGATTCCGAACAGCCCCTTATCCTGCACAGCAATTCTCTGTTTTTCCAAAACCGGGTAACAGAGCAACATATACGGACTTTCTTGCGGAATATCAAAGTATTCCTCAGCGTCTTCAGCCAGAACCATCGGAGCGAAAGGTCGGAAGCTCTCGCGGAACTTCACCTGCAAGTTCAAGTGGCTTTGCATTTTCTGACTGCGCGCATCGGCAAGAATAGAACGGCTTCCTAACGCCCTTGGTCCAAATTCAGCGCGGCCTCTAGCTACAGCAACGATCTCTCCATTGTCGATAGCCTCGGCAATTGCGTCTTGCAGAGTCTCTTCATCCATCTCTTGCCAAACAGCGCCCATTCGGCGAAGCACGGCATCATCCTCTTCGGAATAATCGGGGATTTCCAGACCAAGGAAAGCACCGGACATGGAGTCAGGCTTTTGAACGGTTCTGCCTTTGCCCAAAACCTGATGCCACATCCAGAGGCAAGCGCCAAGCGCGCCACCGGCATCTCCAGCCGCCGGTTGAATCCAGATTTGCTCGAAGATTTTTTCGCGCGAAAGTATTCCAGTAGACACTACATTCAGCGCTACTCCACCGGCCAACACCAGGTTTTTGGCTCCTGTTGCTTCCTTCACATGACGAGCCATGATGATGAGGACGTCATTCAAAACTTTCTGAATACTCGCGGCAATATCCATTTCCTTCTGGCGAATGATTGATTCCGGCTCCCGAGGAGGTCCGCCGAAAAGCTCATCAAAACGAGCATTAGTCATGGTCAGTCCACCAACATAGTCAAAGTAATGTTGGTTAAGAGCAACTGCACCTTCTTCATCAACGGTGATCAGTTTTTCCATGATCATCTGTGCATAAATTGGCTTGCCGTAAGGCGCAAGACCCATCAATTTGTACTCACCGCTATTGATTTTGAAGCCGGTGTAGTACGTAAATGCCGAATAAAGCAACCCAAGTGAGTTAGGAAAACGAATGTGCTTGAGCAGCTTCAGATCGTCGCCTTTGCCTATGCCGTAAGTGGTCGTAGACCATTCACCGACGCCATCGATCGTAAGCACCGCAGCTTCTTCAAATGGCGATGGAAAAAAGGCGCTGGCTGCGTGCGACAAGTGGTGATCGCAGAAGTAGACATGCTTTTTCACGCCCAACTCTTCGGAAATCTGTTTTCTCATCCACAATTTCTGAGTCAACCATACCGGCAAACTGCGCAGGTATGAAGGTAAACTCGCCGGAACAGTAGCGTGATAGGTGGTTAAAAGTCGGTCGAACTTGGCGTATGGATTCTCGTAGAAAACGACATAATCAATGTCCTTTTCGGTAATCCCGCCAGTTTCAAGGCAAAAACCAACTGCATTGTGAGGGAAACTAGAATCGCCCTTTATCCGTGTGAAACGCTCTTCTTGCGCCGCAGCAACAATGACACCGTCTTCTACAAGGCAAGCGGCGGAGTCATGGTAATAAGCCGAGATCCCCAGTATTCGAACTTTTCCGGTCACGTTATCGCCTTCCGATTAGTGGCAAGACGGCAAGAAAGCCGCCGGCACAATGATAAGCCTTAGGCCAACCTCTAGTCCTGACTGAAATATCAGGTTGAAAGGCGGTTAAATTTTTCAAATAGTAAATTGGCCAACCGGCGCTGCCGGTGCGCCCGCGAATTGAGGCTGAGGAGCCGCAGCACGGCGCTCTTGAATCGCTTTCAACTGCAAACTCATTTTCGAGACCGTCATTGTTGCCTGGCTAACACCAATTGCATCTCTGGTGGTCATGCTCAATGGAATCGCCTGTCCCACGGCAGCTCTTCGAACTTTCGCCTGAACAGGACAGAGTTTGTCGAAAGGTGACAAACTGACCACGCGTTTGACGTTAGCCTTCTTCATCCAGGCAGCTATGTCCTCTATGCGCCAATTGGTCAAATCAATAATTTCCGCATCAGCATTCATGGGATCGAATGAATCAGCAACCTCGGAAGTGACAATCACTTCGGTGCCATGCCGCCGGAAAACATCAACAACACTTAGCGCCTCACCAATCAAATGCTCCGAGGCAGCAATAAGAACCGGTCCATTGACTGGCAAGGCTTTTCCTGACGCGATTTGCGCGCGGGCATAAGCCTCCTCGAAGCTCGCCCCCTGGCCCATAACCTCACCGGTTGAGCGCATCTCAGGACCGAGGCAAACTTGTGCATCGACAAATCGCTCAAAAGGAATGACGACAGACTTAACGGCATAACCATTGTCGACCGGCTGAATAAGCGGCTTCAAGTCGCTCAACTTTTCACCCATGATCACTCGGGTCGCCAACTTTGCCCACGATACTCCGGTTGCTTTTGAAACGAATGGAACAGTGCGCGAGGCACGCGGGTTTACCTCAAGCACGTAAAGCTCACCGTCTTTGATAGCGTACTGAACGTTCATCAAACCTTTGACGGACAGTTTTTCAGCAATTGCTTCGGTAGCAGCGACAATGCGAGATTTTGATTCTTCGGACAAAGACACCGAAGGCAGCACGCACGAACTGTCTCCGGAGTGAACTCCGGCTTCTTCGATGTGCTCCATTATGCCGGCTACGATAGTCGTCTCGCCATCTGAAAGTGCATCAACGTCAACTTCAACAGCATGCTGTAAAAAGCGATCGATCAAAAGTGGCTGATCCGGCGACGCCGCAAAAATAGAATCAATCAATTCGAGCAAGTGGTCCGAAGAGCGAGCAATGTGCATCGCTTTTCCACCAAGAACAAAGCTCGGTCGTAGCAGAACAGGGAAGCCCAACAAGCGTGCAGCTTTCAGCGCCTCGTCACGGGTATGAACAATGGCGCCTTCCGGCTGCCTGATGCCCAGCTCGGACAAAACTGTTCTAAAACTGGAGCGATCTTCGGCAAGCTTGATTGCTTTCACCGAAGTTCCCAAAATCTTGAATCCACGGGCTTCCAGCTTCTCGGCAAGATTGAGCGGCGTTTGTCCACCGAATTGCACAATCACTCCAAGCGGCTTTTCTACGGCAAGAATATTGCTCACTGATTCAAGAGTCAGCGGCTCAAAGTAGAGAACATCAGAAACATCGTAGTCTGTTGAGACTGTTTCAGGATTGCAATTAACAATGATCGACTTCTTGCCTTGCTCTTTTATAGCCAAGCTGGCTTGAACGCAGCAGTAGTCAAACTCGATGGCTTGTCCGATGCGATTCGGGCCACTGCCCAGGATGATCACTTTCTGGGAGTCGTCAGCTTTGTATTCTTCTCGAGCCGGAGCAAATGTCGAGTACAAGTAATTCGTTTGAGTGGGAAACTCGCCGGCGCAAGTGTCGATGGCCTTATACACCGGGCGCAAATCGAGGCGTTGGCGAAAAGCGTAAATGGCACCTTCAGTGGCAACTTCACGCCCAACTGCCGAATTGATAAATGATGCAATTTGAGCATCGCTGAAGAACTCGCGCTTGAGACGCAAAAGCAAGCCCGCTTCAAACTCGCGGAAGAGTGCTTTGACACCGAAATTCTCAATGATTTTTGCAATTACGGCTCGCGCACCGCGCTCGTTGTCGCAAATTTCTTTCAAATTATGGAGAAACCACGGATCTATTTTCGAGACCTTTTGCACATCCTCAACCGACCACCCCTGGGCATAAGCAGTGGCGATATCGGTGAGACGATAGCGCGACGGAGTCGCCAGTCTCTGGGTCAATAGCTCACGAGTAGCTGCGGCACGTCCAGGCGTTTCGGTAAATCCAGCCAGATTGAGTTCCAAACTTCTCAGAGCCTTATGCATGGATTCGGCAAAAGTAGTACCGACCGCCATAACCTCGCCCACCGAGCGCATCTCAGTACCTAGACCATCTTTTGCACCGTAGAACTTATCGAAATTGAAGCGAGGGATTTTGGTCACCACATAATCAATTGATGGCTCAAAACAAGCTGAAATTCCGGCCACTTCATTCTTGAGTTCATCAAGCGTAAAGCCGACTGCGAGCTTCGCAGCTACTTTAGCAATGGAATAGCCCGTCGCCTTACTTGCCAGTGCGGACGAACGCGACACGCGCGGATTCATCTCGATGACGATGTAATCACCATTCACCGGGTTGACGGCGAATTGAATATTGGAACCACCACAATCGACTCCAATCGCTCTGATAATCTTCGCTGCGGCATCTCTAAGCTTTTGATACTCGCGATCGCTAAGCGTTTGTATCGGCGCGACGGTAATCGAATCGCCGGTGTGAACGCCCATCGGATCGAGGTTTTCTATGCCGCAAACGACGATGAAGTTATCCTTCTTATCGCGTACGACCTCGAGTTCCATTTCCTTCCAGCCGTAAACGCTTTCTTCGATAAGAACTTCACTGACAGGGCTTGCAGCCAAACCGATGCGGCAGGCCGCCACTAATTGTTCGTAAGTGTCAGCCGCACCACTGCCGGTGCCACCGAGAGTAAAAGCAGGACGAATGATGCAAGGCAAAGGGATCTCGTCTTTGTGTTCTTCGACTTCTTCTAGCGAATGCGCAATGAATGAACGCGGCACAGGTTCGCCGATTTCTATCATCTTGCTGCGGAAAAGAGCCCTGTCCTCAGCGACATTGATCGCTTCCATAGTTGCGCCGATTAGTTCAACACCGTAGCGCTGAAGAATGCCTTGGTCGTGCAAATTCACCGCAATGTTCAAAGCCGTTTGCCCGCCCATTGTCGGCAGTAACGCTTGCGGACGTTCGCGTGCAATTACCGCTTCCACAAATTCTGTGGTCAAAGGTTCTATATAAGTCCGCTGAGCGACTTCTGGGTCGGTCATGATGGTCGCCGGGTTGGAATTGACCAGAACGACCTCAAAGCCCTCCTGGCGGAGCGCCTGGCACGCCTGGGTTCCGGAATAGTCAAACTCGCAAGCTTGACCTATGCGGATAGGACCGGAGCCAATGATGAGGATTTTAGAGATATCCGTGCGACGAGGCATATATGCCTATGAGTTGCCTTTGTTTAGTCGGAATTTCCGTTAAATGAGGATTCTAAAGTACTTGTTGGCAAGTTTAGTTAGAGGCACTTAGGAACCTTGTGCAACAGCCTGAAAAGCACGACAGGCGGTAGCGTCGCGCGTCTTAAAATAATTTCAAACAAAGACTGCCGAGCTTCAGGTGAAGTCGGTTAAATGTTCGAGGGTCATCTTTTCTAATTGCAGTCGGAAGTTACGACAGGCACTTTCACTTGATTGATAACTCCAATCAAATGTTTAGTCTGTTCTTCCAAAATCTCTCGGTTAACGGCTCCGACAGTCAGCCTCAAGACCGGCTCAGTTTGAGAACCACGAGCTGCAAACCACCACTGCGGAAAGTTTACCGACAAACCATCGATATGGTCTTTGGCACCACCTGTGATGGCTTCATCAAGATGGCGCAAAACTTGCTCGATTCCGGCCACGCGCAAATTGATTTCGCCACTAGAAGAATAGCGAGAAAGCGGCTCTATATGTGCGGAAAGCGGATGTCCCTTACGCGATACAAGATTGATGACTTCAATCAACGTGCGCATGGCATTATCGCTGTCATACATGTCGCCGTAGTAGTAGTGGCCAGAAAGCTCTCCGGCAAAAATTGCCTTATGTTCGACCATGTTGTTTTTGATAAACATAGTACCGACGCCGGTACGCACGGCTTTTCCGCCCAGGCTTTCAATATGTTCGCCAACAGAACGGCTGGCGCGAAGATCGAACACAACAGTGCCGGCACCTTTGTTCTCGATCAGATGAGCGCCTACCAAACCGATCATTAGATCGGTAGCGATCATTGTGCCCTTTTCGTCAACGAAAATAGCCCTGTCGGCGTCGCCGTCGAACGCAACACCGAAGTCGCACTTCTCATCGACGACCAGCTTCGACAATTCAGCAAGAGCGCCTTCATCGAGGGGATTTGGCGAACGGGCTGGAAACTCTCCATCTACACTGCAAGCAAGGGCAATAAAATCAACGCTCTTGCAAGCTCTAAGCAGTTCTGTGACTTCAGGAGCAGCAGCGCCGTGCCCAACGTCAATTGCCACTTTCAAACGGCGGTGAGGCGCCAGCATCGACGTTAAGTACTCGATGTATTGTTGGACTCCATCAATCTGGGAAACCGAACCGGGTTTCTTGCCGTTGACCGGCTCCAGTTCGTTCAATATCTTCTCTATTTCCTTGAGCCCGTTGCCGGCACCGATGGGGTTGGCCTTGCCCGTGTAAAGCTTGAAGCCATTGTGCTCCTTGCCCAGGTGGCTGGCTGTAACAGCGATGCTCGCGTCAAAGCCGTTGGTGGCTCCAAACCAGGCGATCATCGGGGTGGAAGCAACAGACAGGTTAACAACGTCATGCCCAGCGGTCGTCAAACCGGCGGTCAGCGCTTCGGCCAACCCAGGAGAGTGTGTACGGCTATCGTGACCGACCAAAACCCGTAAACGCTCGACAGGAGAGAGAAATCGCCCAAATGCTCTACCGAGCTTGAAGGCAAAATCTTCGTTGAGTGCCTGACCGTATGTGCCGCGGATGTCGTATGCACCGAATAGCTTGTTACCGGAACCCATTGAGAAGCGTGACCTCGTCTATTGACTACTTCAATATTGCCATAGAAGAGTAATCTGAAAAGAGCTGAAAAGGGGCTCATGACAATACCCTTACTAAGACTTAACCGAGGCTTGACGTACGCGGCTGCGCTGATTACATCAAACGCATATACGGTAGCCAAGCAATGAGATAGGAAATGGTATACCGAATGATCGTGATGTCGCGAACTGCAAAATCCCTTTTGGCAATTCAAAGGCTAAAAACTTAGCAGAATGACCACTGGTCCGCAGTTGGCATATTAATTGAATGAAATACAAACCGGCGTAGAAGGTTTTAACATACCGATTCAGGAGTCTAGGTCCGGTAATTCAAAGGGGTTTGATGTGACGAAAACTCTTGTACGTTCGGTCGCGCTCTCAATCCCGGCGATTCGAAACCGATACGACAGTATCATTGGTCAAATCAAAGATCTTCAAGAGAAGCTTGAACTCGCAAAAGCTGAGTGTCGTGAGCTTCGCGCAGATAATGCCACTCTCACCAGAGAGCGAGAATTATTGAGAGGAGAGGTTGCTCACCTCAAACAGCAAGTCGGGCAAAGTTTTGCACGAGTGCTAGGTAAGCTTTCGACAATGGAGTATGCCATTGACTCAAAACTCGAGCATTTGAAGGTTGGAGATTCTGAGGCACAAGGTTTTGATAGCACTTCCACCAAACTCTATTTAGACCTTCTAGAAAAGGCTCTGGTAGGTCTCTTGTATCGAGACAAACCACTACAGGTTGGCTCTTCAGATGATTTCAACCCTGACTTGAGAGAAATTGGTTGGGATTGGCCTTCTGAGGCAGTGACAATGATCGGGCGCGCCAGAATGGCTAATCTCAGGTTTCTTTGCGAGAAAGTGATAAAGCAAAACATACCTGGGGACTTTATAGAAACTGGAGTTTGGCGTGGTGGTGCGTGTATCTACATGCGAGCAATATGTCGTGCTTACTTGCAAAATGACAGAAAAATCTGGGTTGCTGACTCGTTCGAAGGTTTACCAAAACCCGATGCAGAAAAGTATCCGGCTGACAAAGGAGATCCCCACTGGACTCTGAAAGAATTGGCCGTTTCAATTGAGACAGTGAAACAGAACTTTGAGAAATTTGGACTTTTAGACGATCAAGTGCACTTCCTAAAAGGTTGGTTCAAAGACACGCTGCCAGTGGCGCCGATCAAAAGACTAGCTATTTTGAGATTGGATGGCGACCTTTACGAATCAACAATGGACGCACTAAACGCCTTGTACGACAAGGTTTCCGAAAATGGATTTGTAATTGTTGATGACTATTTATTAGAAACCTGCAAAAAGGCAATTATAGATTTTAGGTACGAGCGAAAAATAGAAGCACCTCTCATTGAAGTTGATGGTGCGGCGGTTTATTGGCAGAAGTAATGCCCTGTTATGGAGGCAGCTTGATGAAACGCTTGATGCCGCCTCATTAATGCCTATTCCAAAAACACTGATAATTTCAGCCACTCCACCGGGCAAAGCCGGAACAGGCGAAGCACTGTTGCGCGAAATTTGTCTTGCGTTTCCAAAAGATACAATATCTTTTTTCGTCCTTGAATCATTGAACTATGCGCTTCCCGGCGACACAAATGACATCAAAGACATGAGTATAAAGCGAGTAAAACTGCCCACAGAACTGCTAAGACCATCCAGCAAATTACCAATACTAAAAGAGATCTCGCTGCGCAAAAAACGGCAAAACTACTGGCGCGAGGTTGAATTGGTTAAACAGCGCGCAATCGAATTTGGCAAGCAGCAGGGATGCAAACAAGTGTTTGCTGTGCTGGCCAGTCCAACTGTAACCGTAATTGCAGAAGCAGTCGCTAAGGCGCTGGATGCGGAATTGATCTGCCTGGCTTGGGACCCTCATGAAACAACAATGCAACTTCTGCAATTTGATGAGAGCACCAAAGAGAAAGTTATGTCTCAGTTTGCTGCATGCGTCAAACGCGCGAAAACACTGGCAGTTGCGTCTGATGGCATGAGCACCGAGTACAAAGCTCGCTATGCGGTCGAAGGTATCACTCTTATTCGCCCGGTCCGAGATACGGATACAAAGAAGGAGCGCAGTCTTGCTCCTGAGCAAAATGACCGCCAAATTGTCATCGGATTCAGTGGCAGTCTTTACGCGCAAGATGAGTTTAAATCACTTTTCGAAGCACTATCTTCGGTGCAGTGGAAAGTGGCGGGAAAGCAAGTCACACTGAAGGTTCTCTCCAACTATTTCTACATTCCAGCGCAGTTCGACCAACAACACTCTTCGATTCAATTGTTAGGTTTTCGAGATCAAGAGTCTGTAGTTGAAGAGCTGTCGAAATGCGACTTCGCCTATCTGCCTTACTGGTTCGATGAATCGCGCGCTTTATCAGTTCGCACATGTTTTCCCGACAAGCTGGGTACCTATCTGACTAGTGGCGTGCCGGTGCTCTTTCACGGACCGAGAGCTTCTACCCCCACAGACTTCTTTGCGAAATACCCCATTGGTCTAACTTGCCACAGCCTGGAACATAGAGACATTCTTGATTCTATTTCTCGGCTAGTTACGGATTTGGAATTTCGCAACCTCGCATGGCAAGCTCGAAATCAAGCACTCGAGTCTGAATATTCTCTGGTGGCGTTTCGCACTCAGATCGCCAAACTACTCGACGTGCCTGCCGATGAATTAAACCACCCTCTATAATTGGCAAACTCAAGGATAGGTTTCGCCTTTGACTGACGGCGACAAAATACTAATACTCAGCCCATTCATGCCTGGCGATGCAGCGACAGGTCGCAGATTCATGCGGTGTCTAACGGAGCATCTCGGGCCCGACCGCGCAGCGATTGTCCTAATTAGCCCCGCCCAAGAAAATGCGATATCGCAATTCAAAGTGTTGAGATTGCCGTTGCCCGGTGCGCCGACAATCAATAGATCTATGAATATTTCAAAAGCGGAGCAAACAATTTATTGGCTTTTCCGACAAAGGTTCTTCAAGAAGCTGGAAAAGTATGTTGAAGAAATTGCGTCATTCGCCGCGAAAAATCAAGTTAGTTACCTCGTTTCAGTGCTCGACCATCCAGCAAATATTTGGCTGACACGCAAAGTTGCTGACGCCTTGAAGATTCGGTATTCCACGTTTACTGCGTCGCTTCCGGATGTCGTCTTACAGGAAGAAGGTTATGACTCACAGAGTTGCAATCAGATAGGCAGAGAATTTGTAGAGGTGCTCAAATCTGCACAGTCGGCAGGATTTGCTTCGCTGCCGATGGCAAACTACTACAGTGAAAAACACTCGGTTAACGGAATTGAAATCCCTCTTCCTGCGCAGCCAGACCCACTTGTGCCAACTATAGCTTCGAAAGAAAAGCGAGGTGAAATTGTTATTGGTTCTTTGATCAATCCCAAATTTATGGAAGGTACGCAAGCCTTAATCGAGGCATGTCAGGCCATTAACTGGCAGACGGAAGAAAAACGGATTTCTCTTAGATTGCTCGGTTCAATAGCCTGCTTACCATTTAAATTTGGCGGAAAACCAGCTGAAATTGAAATACTGGGCGGACTATCGCGGTCAGAAACAGTTGTTGCGCTTAAAGAATGCACTCTCAATTTTCTGCCTTTCGTAAGCGAAAAGGGTCAAGCCAGGCGATCACTTCTCTGCCTTCCTGATGATTTTCCTACATACATCGAGGCCGAGCGACCGCTTCTTGTTAGAGCGCTAAAGCCGTCTTTGATAGAAGACACGATGAGAGAATTTTCACTGGGCATCACCCTCGAATCACTTAGTGAAAATTTGTTCATTCCTGCGCTAAAAACGCTTTTGGATGCGGGTCAGAATAAGGACTTAACGGCTAACTTCCAGCGGCTACGGCAAGAGCGATTTGCAGAAAGTGCGTTTGCTGCGGGGATTCGGAACTTGCTTCCGAGTCCTTACATAGAAAAAAATTCAACTGCCTAAATTGTCAAAAGGCACATACAATTAGCGCTTGGACTATGCCGAACGAGGCAAGGGTCAACCGTTTGGTTATGTGAGCAGTTTGAAAAATGCCCAACACGATTGTCGAGTCGCAAACAAACAAGAAAAACAGGCCAACCACGCAACCGCTTGTAACCATCATTACGCCGGCATATAACCGTGCCGACTATTTGCGAGAAACGATCGAAAGTATTCTTCAGCAGGACTATCCGAATGTTGAATACATCGTGCTGGACGACGGCTCCAAAGACAATACTGTTGAGTTGCTCGAAGAGTACACCGGCAGGCTGATCTGGGAAAGCCACAAGAACATGGGCGAAATCCGTACGGTGAATAAGGCCTACGGGATGGCAAAAGGCGAATATATTGCAGTCATCAACTCAGACGATCCCCTGTTGCCTGGAGCCATCAGCGCGGTCGTAGATACTTTCTTGAATAACCCGGACGTGTTGGTTGTCTACCCGGACTGGCAATACATCGACAAAGACGGTAAAGCAGTCATGGATGTTCAAACACCTGACTACGACTACCTGGAGATGCTAACCACGCACAAGTGCATGCCAGGTCCCGGTACGTTTGTTAGTAGAAGAGCACTGGACTTGACCGGTTTGAGAGATCCTCAAGTCAAATATATTAGTGATTTCGATTTGTGGTTGCGCATGGGATTGAATGGACCCTTTAAGCGTCTCCCTCAAGTGCTGGCCACTTATAGAGTACATCCGACGTCCTTGTCTTCAACGGAGCAAGGACAAAGAATGTCATCCGAAGACATTGAGATGCTAGATCGCTTATTCAGCAGAAAAGACTTACCGAAAGAGGTACGCACCAGGAAGAGCGAGGCGTACAGTTGGGGACACTATCATGCTTGCCAGGTCGCTGGTTCTGCGAAATACACCGCAGCATGGCATGCGCTCAACGCGATTCTCTACTGTCCATCTGCGTTTCAAGGAAAAGAGTTTTTGTACAAAAGACAAATCGTCAAAAGGATTTTCAGCGAGATAATGCCTTCATTTCTTAAGAAGTCCCGATAAGGTGCCAGACTTGCCGACTGTCAGCATCATCATTCCAACCTACAATCGCAGCGCGCTCTTGAAGCGAGCGTTGCTTAGCTGTTTAGAGCAAACTTACCAAGATTTTGAAATTATCGTAGTTGACGATGGCTCAACAGACGACACAAAGCTGATGGTAGAAAGCCTAAGCTGCGACAAAATTCGGTATGTTTTTCAAACCAACCGCGGTCGTTCTACAGCTCGGAATAAGGCAATCTCTTTAGCACAAGGCAAATACATAACCTTCCTGGATTCAGATGACGAATACATGCCCAACAAGCTCGAGATAGGAGTGCGGGCTTTGGATGAAAATCCTCAGTATGGAGCGATTTATTCGGCCGCTTACAATGTGGACATCAATGGACAATTGCATCCGTACGTATATCCGGCCCCATCATCCGGGTGGATTTACAAAGAGATAGCCCTTTACTTACCGCTTACTATTTGCCTTCCGACCGTCATGGTGCGCAAGGAAGTATTTGAGAAAGTGGGCATTTTCGATGTAAAACAAAACCGATTCGAAGATACGGACATGTGGCGCCGCATTTCTAAGAAGTACCAGTTTCTCGCTATTGATCAGCCTTTGTGCAGAATTCGGTATCACGAAGGAAACGAGATGGAGCACCCTGAGATTATCTATAAAGCACTTAAGTACTACACCGCAAAGGTACTGAGAGAAGACAGCCTGCGTTATGGACTTGAGTTGCGTTTTTTGGCTGCCCGACTATGCGTCCATTACGGACTAGCAATCAGAAACAACAAAAATCCTCTCTACCTACCATACTCGTATCCAATTTTTCGAATGGCACTGCGCTATCAACCATTCTGGTTTGCACTGCACGGACTAGCCGAATATCTAGACCCGGAAACAGCCAAGCCTGTGAAAGCAATCTTGTTGTTTCGAAAGCGAGTTTATAAACTTGTTCGACTGCTTAGAACACAGAAATTGCCGGCATCCGTGTACATGCGGTTCTATTCTGGAATGCCTCCGGAGGAACGCGAAGCAAATCGTGCAAGACTGGAGCGTGAAACAGAAACATGCAAGCATTTGCCTGTGCTCGTGACCAGATTGGCATGCACAATATTCTGTGCAATGTTTGGCAAGTTAGAGACAGAGAAAAAGACTGAAGTAGAAAAACCGACAATCGCAAGTGGAGCTGAATCAAAGCAAGAACTTGCAGCAAGAAAAGGCTAGAGCTTCCGAGTTTGAATTAACTGTCGCCGAATTAGCTAGCTAAACAGTTTGAAACCAAAATGCCGACGGTCCGGAAAGCGGGTAAACAGCGCGCATGTCTTTGATATCCGGAAACAGTTTGATCATCCTCTCCGGCTCCTCACACATCAAGTAGTTTCCCGGCCAGAGAATTTTTACTTTGCTGTTGTTGATCAAGTAAGCCTGCAACAAGTACTGCTCGTTCCAGAACCATCCGTAATCGAGATAGCATGACGGATACGGCTCGGGCAGATTTATGTCGTGAACATGAACAAAAACGCCGGGTTTCAGGCGCGGAAGAATTTCCAGATAGAGATAAAGAACGTCATTGCCTTCTTTTACGACATGCGTAGAATCGATGAATAAAATGTCGCCAGCCTCCAACTGATCAAAATAAGCAGGCTCCACATTCTGCACGAACTCGCGTCGCACTTTGGCCACCGATTCGAGCCCTTCTTTGATAATCGCTTCAGGATATGGTTCAACCACATGCAATTGTGTCTGCTCGAACAAACTGCCGCGTTTTAATGCTTCATACGCAAACAGCGTCGAAAAGCCTGCGCCCACCTCAATGATTCGCTTTGGTTTCAAATGACGGATAAGGGCATAGTACATGTGCGCATCTACCGCCATGTACGTTCCGTTAATCAAATAGAGCCGGGAATCAGGCTTATCTTCTTTGTTGACTGGCAGAAAAGAACGCAATTCCTGAAAGTATTCATTCAACTCTCTCTCGGCCCAGCTAAGCGATTCGTCCGCATCGACAGTCCAACCACACAGGCTAGAGCGGCTTGACCAGAAGTCGGGCGGCAGGTTCGTAGGGTCCACAAATGGGCGGTAATAATGGTCAGGCAAAACGAAAACACCGCGCTCTCTCATAGCCTTATAGAGCTCTCTTTCGCCTCCTGGGCGTTTTAAGAACTCCTGGACGATGTCTGAGACCTGAGACGCTGTCAAAGAACGTTTGACAGGCGCGGCGCCTTTGACGCTCGAATTAGCCAGCATGGAGCGAAGGTGAGGGGCGTATCGCCGCACAACAGGTATCCGCTTCAAAAGTGACTTTATCTGACTTTTCATTGGATTATTAACTACAGTCAATCCGTGGACGGACAAAACAGTTTAATCTCTATTGACTACCAGAATAGTGCTATAACGCTGAATTATTGACCATCATGGAAGTTTGTCCGCCACCTATTATCGCAGGCAAGCAAGAAAACTCAGTCGCCAACAAGCGCATCTTACTGCTTTCCGTCGTGCCGCCAAACACCCGCTACACGGGCGGGTTAATGCTGCATTCAATGTGCCAGTCTTTGAAAGCAGACAACTTGAGTTGCTTTTCCGTATTGAATCCACGCATGAAAGTGGAAATGCACCCAGAACTGGAGGGCATTCCCTACAAAGCAGTGCTCAGACCGAGGGAGGCACAAACTCGGCATCTGCCGCGTAGGCTTGGTTCACTCGAATGTTACTTTAAGGAAACTTACACTGCCAGTGTCACTGTTCCACAACTTGCAGAACAGGTCAGGCAATTTATCAAAGAAACAAAGCCCGAGCTGATTTTCTGTACTCTGGAAGGCCAGACGATGATACGCCTTGCCGATCAGATTCAAAAAACCGTGCCACTGCCTATGGTGACACAGGTCTGGGATCCGCCGCAGTGGTGGATGCGCAGCAATAGTGTCGATGGCTGGTCTGTAAATGGCGTGTTGAAAACCTTCTCCAGTGTTTTGAAAAACTCACAAGCAGTCGCTGCCGCGTCCTGGTCAATGGCGGAAACGTACAATCGAGAACACGGCTGCAAAGCCATTCCTGTAGTCCCCGGCTTGCCACAAACATGGGCAAAACAACCGGCAACAAGACTGAATGACAGCAACAAATTAGTGATTGGTTTTGCTGGTCAAATGTATTCAAAGGACGAATGGAATGCATTGCTGGAAACCCTTGATGCCCTGGATTGGAAGGTCGAGGGGCGAGACGTCGAAATAAAAATGCTAGGCAGAGAATTCGAGCTCGAAGGTTTCAACAAGCGAAACATTCAATACTTGGGCTGGCGCGATCAGCTCGAATCAATCGAAATCCTTTCACAGTGCGACATTCTCTATTGCCCATACTTTTTCGACAGACAACTAGAATCGACCGCCCGGCTCAGCTTCCCATCAAAACTAACAACATATCTTGCGTCTGGGCGCCCTGTGTTGTTGCACGGACCAGAGTATTCATCACCCTTTAAGTTCCTCAAAGAACACGATGCCGGAATGCTTTGTCACGGACTGGCGAAATCGGCGATATCGAACGCTCTCAGCAGGCTGGTTAGAGACACAGACAGATATGCACAAGTGGCGCAAAACGGTCACAAGGCTTTCGCGCAAAACCTTACGGACGAACACATGCGCGCACAATTTTTGAAAACTCTTGCAATGGCCGAATCCAGAGGCCCATCAAAATGAGGGTTGTTCAAGTCGGCGTCACCGATGTTGAGGGAGCCCGGTTCAATGGACAAGACCTGCATCACCAGCTGATTCGAAGAGGCTTAGAGTCCTCCCACGTAGTGTGGCGTAAGCGCGGCACCGATGATACGACTTACGAGTTTTACACAGGAACGCTACGCTCAAAAATCCATCAGACAGCCGCAAAGCTGGAGCAGAGCCTATCACTGCAATCGCTGCTCTCTCCACTCGCCTTTGAATTCTCAAAACATCCACAATTCAAAGCAGCCGATCTTGCCCACTATCACTTGATTCATACAGGTTTCTTCAATCTAATGGCATTGCCCGGATTGACGCAGTTAAAACCATCGGTCTGGACTCTGCACGATCCATGGGCGCTGACAGGCCACTGCGTCCATCCATTCGATTGCGCAAAATGGAAAGAAGGATGTGGAAATTGCCCGTCGCTCGATGTGGAATTCTCCATGAAGAAGGACAACACACACCTGATGTGGAAGGTGAAACAGCTCGCTTATTCAATGAGTGACTTCGATTTGGTTGTCTGCTCGAAATGGATGGAAGAGATGGTAAAAGCTTCTCCATTGATGAAAAAAGCGCGGGTGCATCGCATTCCACTAGGGGTGGACCTTGACTCGTTTTGTCCCGGCGACACGGAGTTGAAAAAACAAAAACTGGGCGTCCAACCCGGCAGCATCGTCATTGCGTTGCGGGCGACAACAAGCATTTACAAGGGTTTGCAGTACGCGCTCGAGTGCCTTAGAAAGCTGGATGTAAAACAGCCAATCACCATTTTGACATTCAATCAAAAAGGACTTTTTGAAGAATTTTTCGGACGGTATCAGATTATCGACATGGGCTGGCTGGAATCAAACGAAGAGATGATCGATGCTTATCAGGCTACCGACATTTTCCTCATGCCCTCCGAAGGAGAGTCATTCGGCATGATGGCGGTGGAGGCAATGGCTTGCGGCAAGCCTTGCGTTGTTTTCGACGGTACAGCACTTCCTGAGACGACATTTGCGCCGGACTATGGCATCAGCGTCAAGAAAGGTGATTCAGATGCGCTTGCAGCGGCGCTGAAGGAGCTTATCGAGAATGAGAGCAAGCGCCGCTCGCTCGGCAACAAAGGCAGAAAGCTCGCAGTTCAGCATTACAGCGAAAAAGAATACATCGACAGACTAATTGCCGTTTACCAAGATGTTATGCAACGCCGCGGGCGAAGCGCGGTCGCATCTCGAGCGCAGGCGAATTAGGCGACAGTTAGCGCTTGGCAGCAGTCTCTTTCATGCGCACTGCGATTGCGTGCGGACGCAGCAAATCATTCGCTTCAAGCAACTCTTTGATTTGCTTCTTGTCCATCAAATCCTTACGCGAGTCGTACTCTAAGCCGGCGATATCGGCAGGCTTGAATTCACCGTGCTGTAATTCCGGCAGTATCGGCTGCACAACATAATAGCCGTCACGCTCAGTGGTACGGTGCGATTCCTCGTCCGAAACCAGCGATTCGTGCTCCTTTTCGCCAGGACGAATGCCTATGACTTTGATCTCCAAACCAGAGTCGCCAATCATGACTTCAGCGAGATCGCGGATGTTCGCCGCCGGGCACTTCGGGACATAAATTTCCCCAGGTTTGGCGCCTTTCAGGCAGGCGAAAATCGTATCGACGGCGTGGTCTAAAGGAAGCAAGAAACGAGTCATTGTTTCCGTTGTGATGGTCACAGGACCGCCGCAGGCAATTTGCTCGTGAAACAGCGGAATTACAGAACCACGTGAAGCAAGCACATTGCCATATCTGACACAGGCAAAACGAGTGTTCTCGCAATCGAGATTGGCACGACCATAAATGCGTTCTTGAATGGCTTTCGTCATGCCCATCACATTGACAGGCTTGCAGGCTTTGTCTGTAGAAACACCAATAACAGTCTGAACTCGCAACGGATTCTCGCGAATTGCGCGGGCGATATTCTCTGCTCCGACGATATTGGTCAAAACGGCCTCATACGGAAAGTACTCACAGGCGGGCACTTGCTTTAGCGCAGCTGCATTGAAGACTACATCAGCATCGCGTATGGCGGTTCGGACCGAGCTATAGTCGCGGATATCACCAATGTGAAACTGCACAACGCGCTCGTAATTGCGATAGAAAAGCTCGTCGGTAGCCACTGACAATTGCTGCAGCTCGAGGCGCATGAAGTGCTGCTTCGCTTCGTCCCGCGAGACAATCATCAGCTTCTTCAACTTGCCGCATTCACCAGCCAGCAATCGCCTCACTAGAAGCTTGCCCAGAGAGCCGGTTCCACCAAAAACAACTACGTTCTTATCGGTCAGCATGACCTACTCCAATTGCACTGAGGCGGCGATCATATCAAAGAATGACTGCGACTGCCTTGGAACCGTGAGAGCTGGACCGCCTCAAATAAATGGCCTTGTGTTAAACACAACTCAGCAACCCAAGAGTCCGCTACCTCGGGCGGTTCGAGCGCGCAGCCATTGTGTCCGACCAAACACCTTTGACAAATTGATAAAGCGCTACGTCATATTTGTTGCGATCTGAAAGAGCATTAATAGCATCGGGTGACACTTTCGACAGCGGCGCACGCGCCTCATTTACGTTCTCTTTCGGCACATCATCCAAAGACCAGCAAAAGAGTTCTGCCAAAACCGCCAGGAAATCGTGAATTTCCTCTGTCACGCCAACCAGCAAGAAGTTTCGCAGCACATTGATCTTGGCTTGCTCCAGCATATCCGGCGTGCAGTCACCCAGCGGCGCACGAGCGGGATCTTGGTCGCAAAGCATGCGCACCATATGATTGTCGAAATAGATATCGCTGTAGGCAAAATCAGCAATGGACATATTCTCGGCAACAATGCGTTTGCCCTGTTCGAGCCAGCTCGCATTTGCCTTCAGGTAGTAATACAGCGAGACTACCCTATCGATGGGCTCTCGCATAATACTAATATTGACGCTCTCTCTGTCCGTCATTCGATCGACACCACGAGAGTACGGGATGTGACCGGCAAGCACGTCATACAACCCAAATTTGGAATCAACGACGGCACGTGTTTCATCGGTTGTCGCCATTTCCAATTCGTGAATTCGCACCACTCTTTCTTTAGTCAGGCAGCGGCGCAAATAGGCAATCACGCTGTTACCCGCTGTTTTTTGTATGTGTGTAAAAACGATAACAGGCATGCTGGCTGCCACCAATGCCTTATTAAGCTCAACCCGCAAATCGCCAGCCGGAGGAAGATGTCCTGCATAATCGGGAAAACTTTTCGCCAGTAGCTCACGGCGCTTGTCGAGGAAGACCAATCGGCGGAAAGCGCCAACCTCGTTTTTTACATCCGCGTTGAGTTTCTGCTCGGCAGCAAGATGAGTGGAAATGCTCGCTTGTAGAGATGTTAGCTCGACAATTCTATTGTTGAGCTCGTGGCTTGCTGCTTCCAGCTTCTCGACACGAGCCTGAAGATAGCCTGTTTCATGGCGAGTCAAAAACGCTACACCAGTAAGAACGGATTCTTTGAGTCCCGGCACATTTCGTACCAGCCTAATCGCTGCGCCCGTCAGTCGCTCGCTCTTTGTGCCGCGCTTATCGGTGGTTGAACTCGTCATTTCGTCCTCTGCCATTACTAGAAAAAGTTGGTAATCTGACTGCGCATAACGTTAGCCACCACTGCAGACGGGCTGAAATCTTCCTCGAGAGAATAACGTCCCATCCACTTCTGCCTTGTTACTGTTTCCACAGACTCGACAATATTGTTTTGATCCATACCGGCGACAATGTGTGCGCCGCCTTCAACAGACTCTGGACGCTCCGTAGTCATGCGCAGGCTGACGCATGGCACCTTCCAGTAATAAGCTTCTTCCGGAGCCGTCCCGGAGTCCGAGAGAACACAAAATGCCTTCATGTAGAGTTTGTTGAAATCGTAAAATCCGAGTGGATTCATGATCTCGACGCCCTTCGGCACATCAATTCCCTTCAGCTTACTTTGCGTTCGCGGGTGCATGGGGTAAACAACTTTCTTGTTGAAACGCTTGTGAATCTCGCCTAGCGCTCCAATGATCGCATTCAGATAAACCGGATTGTCCACATTCTCCGAACGGTGCGCAGTAACGAGAACATAGCCCTTATCATCAAGGTTAAGGCGTTCAAGCACATCGCAAGATTCGATTTCAGGCAAAAATGCGCGAATAACTTCAAATGTCGGGTTGCCTGTTACGAAAATGCGAGACGGGTGAATTCCTTCCCGCATGAGGTTCTCGCGATGATACTGGTTAAACGGCAGATTGATGTACGAAGCGTGATCGATCAATTTTCTGTTTCTCTGCTCGGGCATGCGACAGTCCCAAGCGCGCAATCCTGCTTCCATATGGAAAGACTTGATGCCGCGCTGAGACGCAGGCATTACAGACAATCCGCTGAATGTGTCGCCTAGGATCAACAGCGCATCTGGTTTGATTTTCTCAAACAATGCATCGGTCTGGATAATCACGTCAGCCACTTCTTTTGCATAACTGGAAGTGTCGATTTGCAGCTGATAATCAGGCTTTCTGAGTTTCAAATCAGTGAAGAAGAAATCCTTCAGTTCAGGCGTAAAATTTTGCCCGGTATGAACCATAATATGCTCAAAGTTCAATTCATCGAGCAATCGCATGGTTGACCAGAGCTTGATCATCTCCGGTCTTGTGCCAAAAATCGTCACTACTTTCAAATCAGATTACCTTGCTAAACGTACCAGACACTTTTGTATCAATCCTACAGATCGGCATCTTGCGTTGGAGCGAAGACCACTTTCACATCGGGAAGAGGAGCAATCATTCGACCGCCGGAGGCAAGGTAATCCCTGCATTTTTCGGCTATCTCATTGAAATATCCCCAAGCAAAAATCAACAAATAGTCAGGACGATTTTCTTTCAATCGTCGATTGGAAAAAATCTCAAAATGCGATCCCGGCGTGCAAAATCCTTCTTTAGCTGGGGCATCGTCGATCATATAATCGATGTGCTCATGCGTTATTCCAGAGTATTGAATTATGGTGTTGGCGCGCCCTGACGCACCGTATCCGGCGATTGTGCGCCCATTTTTCTTTAGCCTGGAGAGCAAACTCATGAGCTGGTCTCTTCTTTCGGCGACATCTTTGCTGAAAGTAGCGTATGTTTCCAGCTTGTCGTAGCCTTTCTGCCGCTCGTCTTTTGCAAGTAGCTCAACACGCGCCGAGATATTCTTGGCATACTTGCTGCCGTTTTTCGTCACGTAATAGCGCATCGAGCCGCCGTGAATAGGAATCGGCTTCACGTCGAAGACAGTCATGTCATAACGCGCAAAGTGGTTTTGCAGAGCTATCAACGAGTAATAGTAGAGATGCTCGTGATAAATCATGTCGTACTGCAGTCCCTCGATGACCTTACCGAGATAATGGACTTCGAAGACGAATACACCGTCATCCTTAAGGAGATCTCTTACGGCGGTGGTGACGCCATTGATATCGGGAATATGCGCATAGACATTATTGGCGACAATCAAATCGGCTTTGCCATATTTCTGCTCGATTTCGGCGCCAACCTGAGGACCGAAGAAATCATTTATCGTTTTGATTCTGGGATCTTGAATAGTGTTGATGACATTGGTTGCGGGATCTACACCGATTAGAGTGCGAACTTTTTGGTCGGCAAATGGCTTGAGCAAAATACCGTCGTTGCAGCCGAATTCAACAACCGTCGCCTCTTCCGGATTGAGAAAACGGGAGGAAACTTCCATCGCATAATCGACAAAATGCTCTTTAAGAGAGCGTATAGCCGATGAGAAATAAAAGTAGTTTTTGAAAAGAACCTCAGGCTCGACAATATCTACGACCTGGACGGCATAGCATTCAGTACAGAAAAAAGTACGCAGTGGAAACTTTGGCTCCTTAGCAATGTCGTCTTTCTTGAGAAAGCCGCCGGCCAAGGCGACATCACCAAAATCGATAATGCTGTGCATCTTTTTGCCGGAGCAAAATGCGCACTTCACTTCTACGCTCCTTGCTTTATCGATATCTCTGGCGGTTTTAGCAGATGCGACGCTCACGTGCATACTCTCCCTTTTGTTGAACTATCCGAGCAAATGCTTCAAGTATTTGCCATAGTCTGACGTGGATGGAGAAGCGGAGTACAGCGACTCGCTGCCCATCGGTGTAAGTGTGTGAGGAACCTCAAAAAACTTCGCGCCCAGCCTTTTGCCCTGCACGATTTCCTCGATCAATAACGCCGGTCCGCATTCCTCGGTCATCATACGCGCAAGCAAGGTGCATTTAATTGCTCTGACGCCGTTGGAATAATCCGTAATCGGCAAGTCTACAATTCTTCTGGCTACCCTATTGAATATGACCGATGTGAACCGCCTTACCATCGAAACTCCGCGCACTTTGCTATATGGCGAATATCTCGAAGCCTTGATGAAATCGTACGAGAGCAGCATCGGACGCAGAAAGTCTTCAATTGACTCAGCATTTGCCGGAGCTTCGCCGTCCAAGACGAGCGCGTAATCAAAGCCGTGATCGATCGCCGCCCGGAAGCCCGCTCTTGTAGCACTTCCGTAGCCTTTCCGCTCCGGACGGTTGATGGTTACAAGTTGCGGATATACCTGCGTGAGCTGCTGAAGAACGAGAGAAGTTTGGTCGCGGCTTCCGTCGTTGACAACAATTATCGTGGTTCGTGCTCTGATGTTATCCAGAACTTTGACTATTGCACTAACACGTTTTGCAATCTTTTCCTGCGCATTGCAGACCGGTAATACCACGCAAAACGTAGGTGGCTTCTTGATCTTTTCCCACTGATGCCGGCTGGTTTTCTCAGAATTTGTCACATTCTGCTCTTTAGACACAGCCACTGAAGATACCGTCATTTCCGAAATTTCCGCTCCTGAATTTAGACTTGAATTTGCCTTTGAAAAACCAATTTACTTTGAAACAGCGGAGGAAGCCAGCACCGAATATAGTGCCGAATCCGCGCGCATATGCTGGACAAGCTCTTTCCACGGCTTCGCTACGATGCCGGTTTTCGCTTGAAACTGCGATCCATTGAGTGAACGATTGCAATCAAATACATCGTCAGGTGCAATCTCCACATTTAATTCATAGGCGTCGTTAATAAGCGATAGCAGTTCAAACTTTGATATAGGTTGAGTGGCGACGTGATAGATGCCGCTTAGCTCACGATGCAGAGTTATCACCTTAGTGACAATTTCAGCCAGCTCAATTGTGGGCCAGCCCGTAAAAATCGCTTTACGGTAACCTTTGATGCTTCCTCCTTTTTGCCGCATAAACCATTCCAAAAGCGAATACTCGCCCTGTATCTGCGGTCCGATTATTGAAGTTCTAAAAGTCAAACAATTGGGCAAATCGATTTCGCCCAACAGCTTTGTGCGGCCATACTGATCTTGCGGATCCGGTGCATCCTCTTCCGAATAATTGCCGCGATTACCCGAGAACACGCAATCAGTGGATATGGAAATGAGCCTAATACCATCGCGAACACACCGCTCAGCAAGTCGGTGAGGGAAGACGGAATTCACAGTGATACTGTTCACTGCATCTTTTGAAGTGGCAATCTGCTTCACTATGCCGACGGCATTGACAACGACGGTAGGACTGGCGACCTGGAAAGCTCTGTCCACGCTCTCGGCATTTTGAGCGTCAACGCCTTCGATCACTTTTGTCTTGCCGAATACACCCGGATACTTGAGCGCCAAATCGGCACTTCTCATCGTCACAAAAGTGTCGGCTTCTTTGGATACAACCTGACTTAGCTTGTGCCCCAGCATTCCGGAGCCGCCAAATATTAGAACTCTATCACTCATACCAATAAGACTCGTCCGCTCACCGCTCGCAAACCGTTTAACACCGGCTTAAACTGCGGTTTTTCAGAATAAAGCATACCTGGCCGCGAGCATTTAAAATGCGAATTAGCTAGTTCTAAAGCCCTTTCTTCAAACTTGATAATCTTAGACAATTGCGGCAAAGGTGCCACAGTTGGCACATAAGAGATTACGGCCGAGATGGACGAAGAAATAGAAGCCGCACCGCCCCGCCCGCAAAGCCAAGCCCAGTCGTCATTACTGAGCCTGAAGGACGTTCCATTCTTAATTCTTGCCGGAGGCAAAGGCACACGCCTGGGAGAGATGTCCAAAGATAAACCCAAGTCCATGGTCGATATCTCTGGTGAGCCCTTCATAGCCCATGTCCTCCGGTTGCTGCAGCGTCAAGGAGTAACAAAACTGATAGTGCTTGTCCATCATTTCTCCGAGCAAATCGAGGATTATCTTGGAGACGGAAGCAAATTCTCAATGTCAATCGCATACAGCCATGATGGGCAGGACAATTTCGGCACCGGGTCGGCCGTCGAAAAGGCGCTGGACATGGTGGACGAAGATTTTGCGGTGATGTACGGTGACACCTACCTCGATATATCGATGCCGCCATTGTTTACCGCATTCAAAGCCAGCCGCCTGGGCGGCATGATGTCGATTTTAGAGAACAACAATCAATGGGCGCCCAGCAATGTCGAATTTGATGAGGAAAGCAGACTGGTCCTCAAATACGACAAGAAAGATCCCTCTGATAATATGCACTTTATTGACTATGGATTGTCATTCTTTTCCAAAAGCGCATTCATGCAGCACAGCAAGAAGTTAAAGAAAACATCGTTTGACTTAAGTGACATTTTCAAGTCAATGTCAAAGAAGAAGGAGCTTGCAGGATTCTCTGTCAGCAAGCGTTTTTATGACATTAACACGGTCGAGAATTTTGTTGAGACTCGCGCATATCTTAGCCAAAACAACTTGTGGTAGAAAGTGAAAGTTTCAGTCGTCATCCCCTGCTTCAATCACTGGCATTATCTGCGCGATGCCGTGGACAGTGTTTTGAAACAAACACTTGCGGACGTAGAAATAATAGTTGTAGACGACGGCTCGACTCAACCTCCCTCAGACTCGTTACTTGAATTTTTGAAGTCCTCCCAAGTGATTCTTTTGCAAAAGGACAACGCGGGACCGTCGGCAGCACGCAATCATGGCATCAAGAATGCTAAGGGTGAGCTGATCTTGACGCTAGATGCCGACGATAAAATCGACCCTTCTTATTTAGAGAAAGCAGAAAAACTCTTTCGAGATCAAAGCGATATAGGAATCGTCTATTGCGACGCAGCCTATTTCGGCAATCGAAATGGAAAGTGGGAATTGCCGCCGTACAATTTTCCTGACATTCTCCTGGACAACTTCATATTTTCCGCGGCTGTTTTCAGAAAAGCTGACTGGCAGAGCGTCGGCGGCTACAACCCCAACATGATTCACGGCTGGGAAGACCATGATTTTTGGCTTTCGATTATTGAGCTGAAAAGAGTGGTAATAAGAATTCCTCAGACGCTCTTTTACTACCGACAAGAAAGTGACTCGAGAACCCAAAGATTCAACGCCAAACAAAAGATGGAGATGTTTGAGCAACTGGCGAAGAACCATCGCAATCTCTATGTTGAGAATCTGGACTTCATCATGCATCGCTTTGCCGAATACAGGCAGCTCCTCGAGGATGACACTCCAGAAATGGAGATGAAGCGAGAGCTGCAGAATTTGCGGGACAGAATTCGCCAAATGGAATCCAGCGGTTTTTGGAAACTGAGAAACAAATGGCAGAAGGTCAAACGTGCACTCAAGGTTTCCGCTAAGCACGCACCTAAGGAAAGCCCAAAAGATTAGTACTGGTAATTACTCACCGTCGAAAATGAATCCGGCAAAGCAGACTGTAGAAAGTCTTCCGAAACCGCCAAGCGCGTAGCGGCGCATTTCTAAAAGCCTTACAGGCACATCAACATTTTGAACAAAAATGTTGAATATTAGCTCATTGTCTGAATTTTGAAGGGGCGGAAATCTAAATGCGACCGGACCATCGTCACTAATTTGCGCCACCGGCACAGAAGTTTCAACAAGAAGCCTTTTGGACTCTTCCATAATTTGTAGGACAATTTCGCCTTTTTGCAGCGGAAATTCGACGACAGGAGCAAGATAGACACCAGTCAAACCCTTGGTATTCAGCTTGACTTTGTAACTGAGATACGAGACTCGCAACATGCTCAAACTTGGCTGCAAACGGTACCCTTTTAGATCGCTTGCAAAAATTGCGGTGTCGTCCTTCAATCGCTGAAAGCCTTTGCTAAGCAAACTCCAGGCATCGAATGTATTGCGAAAACGATCCGACCAGAAGATAGCGCGACGCTGGCGGAACAGATCCAGCTCCTGTGCAATAAATTTGCTTTTCTCTCTGACGCTATGCAGCTCAGCTTCTAGAGTTTGAATGTGTTGCAGAAGTTCGTCTTTACTCTGTGGCTCAAAACGCTCAGGGACGGCAGGACAATCACTCGAGCACGGGTTGCCGCCTTCATTTAATGGCACTATATTGGATACCAAATGAGTAATGGAATTCATCGTTTATCTATCCCCGCAGACACGAGTTGCTTCGATTGATAAAGCATTTGCATCAATCCGCTGGGCGGAATCCAACCAGTAGTCCATTCGGAATCTGGTTTTGGTTGAAACTCTCTCGGCAGAGAGACCAACCGGAAAACAAACTCTCGGCGCTGAGAATTTGCAATAGGCTCGAAAGTAATCTCGATATCACCATCTTCAAGAATGCGCAGATTCGAACTGGTAGCCTCCCGCAAGATATAACCGTCGGGTGTGAGAACTTCCAAAAGCAAATTAGCCGTCTTTTGCCCATCCGGAGACTCGCCTGGAATGCGGATTCCATATAGTCCAAAGAAATCCGCTTTCACACGGATATCTTGTGTTTCCACAGCCCGCAAAGAGTCTTCTCGACTAGGTTGAGACAAGACTGACGTGATATCGACAAGCCACTCTTCTTCGACTAATTCCTGCCGGTAGTTATCGTAGACATGCTTGTAAGCAGTGTCTTTGATTCTTTCGGTCAACGCCGGATTTTCGATAAGCTTCGAGACACCGTCAAACCAGCCTTGAGCGGTGTTGCTGACAAGAATTCCGGTGCTGCCATCCTCAATGCATGATGAATAAACATCTACGTCAGAGTAAACACCAGCGACCCGGCATGCACCATAGTCTCTAAATTTCGTGTTGTTTTTCGAGCGATGAAAAACGGTATCTGGCAATGGTGCAAGCCCAATGTCAAAGCCACGGGCATGAAAGTCCATCAAAAATCTATCATAGTCTGGGTAGAGCGGTATAAGCTCCACTCCCCGCCGCGCGGCTAGCTCTCTGGGTTTGCAGCCACAAATAGTCAGACTGACTCTATCCTGGTAAACGTCGAGGATTCGAATGATGCCGTCGAGAAATTCATGATATTGGTCATCGACGATGCGGCTCGTTGCGTACACGATGCGCGTGCTTCCGTTCTGCTTGTGCCGCTTGCCTGATACTAGCGAGAAATCAAAGCCGGACTTCAGCATTTTGATTTTCTGGCTGAATGCACTAACACGCTCAGCCAGTACAGGGCTGTACACGCGAACAAGACTGGAGAAAGACAAGTATTTTTCTAATTGGGCCAGGCGAGGAGGGAGGCGATGATAGCGCGCCAATTCCGGATCCGTGTCATATGGAATATCCCAGAAATTGTCATCCAGATCAAAAATGATCGGCTTTCCAGCACACACCGCGGCATTCAATAAATGTCCATATGCCGGCTCTGTGTTGCGGCAAAAAATCACAACGTCGCACCAAGCAAGGGCAGTAACATCCGCCTTTGATTCCAGCATCCAGCGAAATTCGACCTTGCCTCTCTCGGCAAGCTTATTGAGCGGCTTCAGCACGTTGATTTGGCAAGATGCTATCAACGATGGAACGATTGCAAGTATCTTGGGTGCGTTTGACATACTGATTATGTGGTCAATGCAGGTTGTGGCGAAGCCGGTTTATAAGGAGCGGGAGCAGCGCCGACGTTGGCAATGTTCTGCCGATAGTATTCGACCATCTCCTCTGGGTCCCCTTCAGCTACAACAGCGCCTTTGTTGAGAACAACGACCTTGTTGCAGAAATGGACGATGTGGTCCATGCTGTGCGAAACGATAACAACGATCGATGATTTGGAAATCAAATGGTCCATTCGGTTTCTTGCTTTTTCGACGAATTGAGCGTCGCCCGTCGAAAAGACCTCGTCAACCAGAAGGATTTCCGGCTCCATAATGGTGCCGATCGAGAAAGCAAGCCGTCCGAGCATCCCACTGGAATAGTACTTAATCGGCATATCGATTTTGTCTTCAAGTCCGGAAAAATCGATAATTGCCTCTTCGAGCGAACGCATTTGCTTGAACGAGCGTCCCAGAAGGGCGCCGTTCAAATATATGTTTTCTCTTCCGCTCAATTCGTGATCAAAGCCGGTGCCCAATTCAATGAGTGGTGTCACTTTTCCTTTGACATGAACAGAACCATGCTGCGGAGGATAAATTCCGACGATCATTTTCAGCAGAGTGGACTTGCCGGCACCATTCAAACCAATGATGCCGAGACGGTCTCCACCTTTAATGGATAGATTCAAATTTTGCAGAGCATTGAACTCAATTACTTCCTCGCTCGCTGTTTTTTTCGGGGACAGCACGCGAATAACGGCTTCCTTTAGCGCAGGAGTACGATTTCGATAAATACGAAACCGCAAAGTGGCGTTCTTGATTTCAATTAGTGCGTCCACAAAACCTCACAGGCGGAAAATGATGTCGCGCTCAGTCTTTTTGAGCAGAGCAAATGAAAGCAGAAATGCCACAACGGTAACGACAAGTGGAGAAGCCCAGACCTCGAGAGAGGGAATTTGACCTTCACAGATTGCCAGCCTATATAGCTCTACAAAGCGGGCCATGGGATGGTACGCGTAAAACCATCTGTAATCCGCAGGAATCATTGCGACCGGATAGACGATAGGTACAGTGTAAAAAACAGCCCCCAAGCCGACTCGCAAAATATGAGCGAAATCGCGGAAATACACCGTGGCAATCGAACAGAAAAGTGCGCAGCAGTATGTGAAAGCGAAAAGGAGCGCTGTGATGGGCAAGACCAATACGCAAGTCCACGTGAAGTGAAAACCAGCAACCGCAGCCAAAAGAATCAGAGCAAATATACTTGACGCAAAATTCACTGCTTCTGTCGCAACAGTCACCATGGGGAAGAACAGCTTCGGTATGTAGACTTTCTTGAGATAACTCTCGGCGCCTGTAAGTGAGCCACTACCAGCAACTACTGATTCGCAGAAAAAACTCCAAGGCAAAAGACCGGTGAAAACGTAGACACCAAAATCTTTCGGGTTCTGCTTGAACAAAATGGAAAACACAGCGGTCATGACGCACATGGTCAGAATCGGATTGAGCAAGCTCCATGCAAAACCGAGCACAGACCGGCGGTAACGACGTCGCAAATTGTTGACGACAAAGCTTGCCAGTGCAAACTTGATATTTGTCATTTCGCGAAGTGAGCGAAACAAGAAGAACCCGAAGGATTCAGTGGAAGTTATCGCTGGCTGCTGATCAAGACGCGACGCAACATCGGCGATGGCGCTGTCTGTTTCAATCTTGTTTCTCGTAGCTTCAGCTAAAGGAGTTGGCATTACTGGACTATTGCTTCCTTGGCTCATTTAACGGGTTTCCGTGAACACTAGACCGATAAGGGCAGAAACGCCCAGGGGGCAAAACGCAGGCCACGAATTCCAGACTAGCTCTAAACCTTTTCCGACTGACAATTATAGTCAATAGAAACTCTGCACATCTCCTGACACGGCTGAAGCTATGTTCAGGTAGCAATGAAGCTTAGTTCATCTTCCAAAAGTGTCAGCCTATGAGGCTTTCATCGGACACTCTCAGTGGCTCCGGAGGGTGCAATAGTTTTAATTAGTTGCAACACATTGCCAAGCGGCACTTTAGAATTTCAATTTGGTAACCAACGAACCCTTGACAGCCTTTCGCCCTTCCGTCCCTCGATCACCACAGGCTCAAATTTTTCTCGCAGAGCAGATCCTCGAGATCAAAGCCCCACAAGCGTTTAAAGCATTCAAACGAACCTGTTACTTGACATCAATCTCTCGAATCTACTCATATGCCTGGTTCTTTGATCAAATAATGGGGAATTACACCTTTAAGCCATGAGCTGCCGTATGACCGATAAACGTACCCCTAGAGAAGAGAGACGCGAATGTTTGGTTCGAAAAAGCCACAACCTCCGCCCAGCCGGGGCAGAATCAATCTTCCAAATATCCAACACATTCCGACCATGGATATATACCAATCCATGTTCGAGCAAGCGCGGGACAACCAACCCCGCGATGTTGAGCAGCTTTTCGTTGCACCAAACACAAATTTGACGTACAGCCTAAGTGTAAAAGTAGAAAGCGGCAGAAATAATCCGCTCTGGACTTTGCTTGAAGATGACGGCACCGAAGCGCAGATGCTATGGCAGCAGGAGTCTGGTGATTTCGATCTGGTAAACGACATGGTTTGTATGTCGGTGCAAAGTACTCGCGCCATGGACCGCTCGAAAACGGGGATGCCGGCGCTTGATCCGAATGCGTCACTGACACAGCCTGTGCCCGCGATGCAACCAGAAGCAAGGTTTCAGGATGCGTCGGGCGGTTTCAATTCACCCCCCGCCGTAAATCCTGCCGACCTTGCCGGCTATAATCCAGAGGGCTCGCCGAGCAGCTCAGGCAGTTTTCACCCTACTCAGTCTTCCGGTTCTCTTTCCACATTTCAGCAACCACAAAGTGGTGGCGTCGATTATCTGGGCGACAAAATGCCCTCACAATCGCAGCACGGTCCTCGTTTTACAGCTCCCGAACCCCAGCTCGAGACGAAGTCATTGGAAGGCTCTCTCGAAAGCACTCAAGTGTCGACTTTAGTGTCGAACTTGAACAACGACGGATTAACGGGCCGCCTGGAGATTCTCGGCGACGAGAGTGTCGGAGAGATTTATTTCCTTAACGGCGTCGCCATGTACGCGCACGTCGCCGGTATCTTAGGCGACAACGCCGTGCGAGAGCTAATCACCTGGCGCAAAGGGACATTTGCATTCTTCCCTGATGAAAAGACAGAAGTACGCAATGTTCTCAAACCGATGATGGACACAGTCATGGAAGGTATCGCCCTTCTCGACAAGAAAAAACATCTCGAGCGGATGGGTCTCACCACGGACGCGTACTTGGTCAAGAAATCACGCAATCTGGGCGACACGGAAGTTCGCCTCATGTTGACCAAGGGCGAGCCTCTCAATGTCGAAAAACAGATTGAGGTGTATAAAACAATCGGGCACAAATACTCGCTCAACGATCTTTTGCGCGACCGACCGATGGAGTCAGCTGACTGGATTCCACTGATTTTCAATTTCCTCACTTGCGAATTAATTGAGATCAAGCCACCGGACGCAGTAAAGGTCGGTGCACTCGATTTTCTGGGCGATGGCAAGAAAGAAGTAGACGCTCTTTTAGAATCAATGGTCCGCCAGGAAACAGGCGTGCTGAGCTACTCTGCATTCTTGCTTTATCTGCAGCATGAGTTTTATCGATTCGAAGCCTATGGCTGGCCAATGTCTATCATTCTTTTTGAAATGAACAGAAAAAAAGAGTACGACAGCAATCAAAAGCGCGGCGATTTGCAGACCATGTTTGATGTTTTGCCACCGTCTGCGGTGCAAAACGCGGCCCGACGCATTGACATGGTGAAGCGTCCGCTAGACATCCTAGGGCACTACGAGATGCTCGAATATGCACTGCTTCTGCCGAACACGCGAACCGCATCGGCCGCATATGTCGCTAACCGAATCCTGCAAACTCTGACAGTGACGCCACTGATAAAAAACCTGGACAAGAAGAGCCTGAAGCTTGCTTTCGGTGTCGCCAATCTGCCCGCTGACGGGGATTCGGTCCAGCAATTGCTGTCCGCTGCACGCAAAGCCAAGGATAGAGCAGTCGAAGCTAACTTCCCGCTGATTATCTCCAAGAGCTACAAGTAATTTTGGAGCAAGGTGATGTCGGAAGAGTACTTTATACCATTCAATTTTTCCGAAGGGCAAGACTTGCAGCCAGAGGCTGAGAAACCTCTGCCCATCAAGATCGGCGATTTGCTTGTGCAGTCGACAATGATCGATCAGGAAACGCTCGACAGTTGCACCGCGCTGGCTGTGAAAATGCACGTCCCGCTCGGCAGAATTCTGTCGATGGAAGGGCACCTTGCCGAAGAGCTCTTAGGAAAAGCACTGGAAGTGCAAAATCTGATTGTCAACGGCACACTTTCCGTCACCAATGGAGTCACTGCCCTAAAGCTCATCAAACAGCAGGCTTTGACCATTGAAGAAGCAGTGGCTCGTGTCAACGCTCTACCCACGGCCGCCGGCGTAAAAGCAAGCCGCCTAGGAGACCTGTTGCGCGAATCGGCAGCGGCGCAGCAGAAGCAGATTGAGAAAGCAATTGTTGACGGTATCAACGCTTCTTTGCCACTAGGGCAGGTATTGCTCAACCGTGGCGTCATTACTGTTGATTTGCTAAATTCTGCTCTATTGGGTCTTAGAATTATTCGCGACGGAATTGCCACACGAAGCCAGGTACTGCAAGCCCTTCGGTCTGCGCGATTGCGCAAGCTACCACTCTTGCAGCCGCTGATGGAATTAGGGGTGGTGGAGGAAGATCCTTATCCTTACAGCGATATAGGATATCTGATGTATCTGTCCGGCTTGATAAACGAGAGAGAACTGATCTCAGCGCGAGAAATAGAAGTGACTGAGGATAAGTCAATCGATGAAGCACTCATCTCCTGCGGATTCTGTTCTGAAAAAAGCGTCACTGCTTTGAATGAACTTCTCAACATGCTCATGGAAGGGGCGCTTCAAGAAGACCAAGCAATTCAACTGACCAAGAAGTTGGAAACAGTCGATTGGGACATAGCTCAAGTTTTGCAGGCGCTGGAGGAACAGGAAGAGTACTTCGAAGAAGAATTGGAAGTTGCCGAGTTGCTGAAAGTGACGGGTTGTATCCATCCTGAAGACCTCGAGGTAGCTACGCAAAGGGCTCTAAAAAAACGCCAGTCGCTTGCTGCCTCATTGCTCGAATCCGGCTTTATGACTCAAATGACAATGGACGGCGCGAACACGCTTAAATCACTCGTAGAACAAAAAATACTCGATTTAGAACAAGCGCGAACGCTGCTTGCATACATTCATGAAAATGATGTAGATATAGCCTCTGCAATCAAAGACTTTGATTGGCTCCCTGCATCTATGTCATAGGCAGCGTGGAAACAGTAGCGCAGAAGAATCAGGAATTCGAAGAGCAAAACCAAGGTAAGAAGGTCACCTTCTCGATTTGCTTGTTTTTAGCCCTGGCGGCGCTAATTCCGATTGTCCGCGCTTGCAGTTTTCTCTACACATCGGGTATCGATATACCCAGCAACGACGACGTCATTTTCTTCAGACTCATTGAGCGCATGAGTGCCAGTGACTACAACTGGTTGAACTATTTTCGCGACACGCTGATCAATGGTCACAGCTTTGCGCTCGGACTTGCTCTCTTCTGGTTGAATTGCAAACTGACAGCCGCCTCGCAAACCGCGATGCTTAGCCTCTCTCTAATACTTCTGCTTTTGCGCGTTCTGCTCATGAACGATTACATGTTCGGCAAATACAGCGCCAATACTAGGCTTGCGATGTTTCTCCCACTTAGCCTAATCCTGTTCGCACCCTCGCAAACAACAGTTCTCGCTCACCCGACATTCGCTGTCACCTGGCAATTGTCTCTGCTTATGAGCCTTTTGAGCATTTGGGCATTGGCAAGATTTCCTCGCCGAGTTTCAGCTAACATAGCATCCACGCTGGCAGCCGTGATCGGGTGTTGGACAACAGCGCTTAGCCTGACCGCGCTGCCACTGCTATTCGTGCAAGTCTATTTAAACGGAAAACGCAAGCTCTGTGACTATACATGGGCGATTGCGGCATCAGTTCTTTCCTTGGCACCTTACTTAGCATCATTCACTGTCAGGCAGGAACACACACGGTCAATTGCCGAGCAAGTTCTCGGATTCAACTTCGGAATCTTTCTGAACATACTGGGACGTCCATTCGCAAATGGCACGGGAAGCCATTATGGACACCTAGAACAATCCTTTAATGCCGGTCTGTTCGGGCTCGTGTGTATTACTTTTCTTTTGTTTGCCGCGTTCAAGCTAACTGACAAAAAGAGATTCGCGGACGCGTTAGCACCATCACTACTGTGCGCAATTATGGGTTTAGCAACAGTAGGTCTAATAGCTACGGCACGTCCTTTCATCGCGCCAACAAACTGCTCTGTGAGTTCTCTTTACTGGTGCGGACTGATTGGAATCGCGCTCTATTGCTTTAGCTTTGCCACCCAGTACCAACGTGCCGTACGCGCAGGAGCATTGATAGTTTTTACATTGGTGCTTTTGTTGAATCTGAGCTCCAGCAAGTCTTTCGAAGATAAGCAATTTTATCTAACAAACAGAGCACCTTACGTTGCATCAATGCTGCGCAACTTCGCTCATGCGCCGACATATGCGACCAGAATGATTTTTAAATTGGTGAATTTGGAGCCTTACACGCTTGCAGTGCCGCTTGAAAAGAACAGCTGGTCCATATTTGCGCCACATCGCGAATATCTCTTACAGGGCGACTTCGCAATGAATTCCGTTGAGCTGCAGAGGGTCAATGGCGGACGCGTTTTTTGGGTCAAGGGTTCAGATCCGAGCCGGCAAAAGAGTTGGAAAAACTATCTCCACCTCAATCTCGCATTGCAAGGAGATAGCAAAGTTTTCTGGCATGTGACGATACCAAAGAACAGCGCTGTGGCAAGACTCCACTGCAAAGTTTTGAAAGGGAACGCAACACCGGCAGCAAGTCTTCCAGCACAGAATCAACTTCTTATTAAACATGGTGGAGGCTCTGACGGTGAGTTCGAAAAGCAAAGCAACGTCAACGAAGTAGATCTAAAACGCTACTCTGGACAAACCGTGACCATCTGTTTTCGCAATAATGGCAACAAAACAACCATCTTCGAATACCCGCGCATTGAAGTTGTTGCACCGCCTGATCAAATACAAACAGGAATTAAGTATGCGCCGGAGAATATTCTCAACACACAAGCATTGTCTATGAGTCCGGAAAGCAAGCTGAAAACAGTTGATGCCCAGACGCTTTCGATACACCCAGTCGGTTCATTTACACATCAAAATTTTCAATCCTTAGACTTCCTGACCACGGGAAAACCTGCACTAATTAACTGCGTTGTACGATACAAAAGCGGTAATGCGAGTGCATTCGAAATTCCAATTTTTGGTCCCGCTGCGCCTGCTGTTTACACACAGCCCGGGCGCATTTTCGACGATTATCCAGATGAGATTGAAGAGATTAGCTTGGTCAATAATAGCCCAGGGGCGCTGTCAGATTACATCACAGCCGCTTACTTGCGCTGCCAGAGGTGAAACCGCTTAAGTGCGAACAGCCTTTTGTAGCCCGTTTGCGACAGCCTTTGTGAGAATTTCTGATTCCGCTTCATTGTCTCGAACTGTTTGTATGTCTTTTGGCTTGATAGTGCTCAGATAAATAAGGAAACCAAACACCAGCAAGGCAACCGAATTCGAAAACGAATGAGGGCATGTGAAAACGAACTCAATCTGCGAGTAAGCGCAAATGTAGGCTAAGAGAAAACCAAACAGAGCAAGCACGCCGTAATTAGGCTCTCGTTTGACCTGGCGCCAGATCATGTAGATTCCTGAGCCTAACATAGAAAGCAAAGAGAAAAGGCCAGGAACGCCATAGAACAAAAGATTTGCAAGAAAGACATTGTGAGGTGTTTCGCCAGTGTTAGTGCCTCTGAAAGTTCCGTATCCAAAAAACGGCAAACGCTGGAGTGATTCACTGACAGAGTTCCAAATATCCATTCTGCCACTGAGACTGAGCGGATCACCCAATGTTGTGAATCGCATCTGTGCAAAGAAAAGCACGCCAACGAGGACAAACAAGAAAGAAACAGATGCAAAAACCGGAACCTTTCGCTGACGCAATGCGTACACCGCCAGCGGTATCATTCCAAGCATGGTTGACAGAATAGCAGCACGGGAGAATGTCAAAAGCAGGCTTATTGATGTTAGCCCGCAGATGCTTAAAGCGAGCCAGCGGGCTGCTTTTAAGCGGGTTGTAGCAGACTGACTCAGAAATATAGAAATTGCTGGGATCGCCATGATGTAACTGGCTAAGCAATTGGGATTAGTAAACCACCCTCCCGTATAGCCATCCAGCAGGGACAGCAATGGAAGGTGTGGAACTCGCATCAATCGCCCATGTGGCATGTTGACGTTAAAACCACAAAACTGCTGTGTTTGGCCTAATACAAAGCAAATCTGGCTAACCGCGTGAACTCCGGCAAGAATACAGACAAACCAAAATAAAACTGCATAATGCCTCTTCTTAAGAAGCTTGGGTGCGAGCAATAGAAACATGAACACGGTAATTGCGGTAAGCAAGCCCCACACAGCTTCAACAGTCCCAAGCCTTTTAAGCGAAGCAATTGAAACGAAAACACCACAAGAGACGAGAAAAATCTGCTCAGCTATCCGCTTTTCATTCCAAGCGTTTTTGCACTCTTTAGCAAAAAATGGAATCAAAATAATTGTAGTTACCCAAACAATGGCAAAATGCGTGTGGTCTATCATCGGCAAAAAGAGTGAATGAAAAATATTGCCGATCATGAAATAGAGCAAAAACTGATATAGCATCAACACAGTCAGATACGCCGGTGCCAACTTGTTTGCGAAGGAACTGACTTTTGTCCGCGTCATCGTTCCACCTCATTTCGCGCAATAGAACGAAATGCTTTTACAAGCGAATTACCAACACGATAGGCGCGCGATCCATGCAGTTCGGCAGAGACTTTCGAGTGTGCGCTCTTGTAGTGCTCTTTTTCAAATTGGGCTTGAGTAAGTTCCAAACGCATCGCATGTAGAGCTTGATACTGTGCCAAACAACCGGCTAGCGGAGGAGTCTCAGGCGCTTCAAAGTCAAAGCCCGCGAGCAGCGCGCTTTCCATTTTCTCCGCCATCTTGTTCCACGAGTATATTGCTGCCGTCGCTTTTGCCTGAGCCTTGAGTTCGCTCAAAAGCTTTCTATCGCTCTGCAGTCTTCTTAACGCCGCAACAGCTGCAGAAAGGTCATCTACTGCCACTACAAGCGCGTTTTTACCATCAACAATGAAATCCGAGCCACCGTAGTAATCAGCAGTAATTGCTGTGGCTCCTGCTGCGAAAGACTCCAAAACAGGCAGCGAAAAGCTTTCGTCTGTGCTTAGTTTTAAAACCAAATCGCAAGACTTGCAAATCGATGGCATCTCGGCAGGAGGTACGCTCTCAAAGAAATAATCGACCTTCCACTCCGGTCGCGCTTTGCCCTTTGGAGACACATAAACCGTTTCGACGGAAGAAATCTGCGACAATGCTTCAAAAGCCAGCGCTACGCGCTTATAGTCAGCGTCAGGCGCCCCTTCGACGAGTACTCTCAATGATTCCGAGCCGCGCGCAATTTTTGGCTCACAATCGTAATCATCAAGATTGATACCAGGCGGAATTACAATCGACGATTGCCCAAACTGGTTTTGAAGATACTTTTGCAGACCGCTGTTGACAGTGATGAAGTTAAAACCGGACTGGTAGGTTCGTTGCACAAGCAATGGCCAAACTGAATCTGTAGGGTAAAGCCGTTCTTCAAACCCTTGAACGAAATAGAAATACCTTCTCGCCTTAATTTGTGCGGCGTGATAAGCAGTTTCCCACCAAGTTGCAACAACAGCATCAAAAGTGATGTCCCGGTCCAGCTCTGAATAAAGAATCTCTTGCGCCGGTTCAATTATTGGCAAGACCGAACCGTTGTCTAAATCCGAGGTGTGAAGGTAGGCGACTGTAACTTCGTAGCCCTTCGCCGCAAGCAACATCGCATGATGACGAGCCACTAAAACACCACCGGAGAGCGCTCGTGACGGCAACAGAAATAGGATCTTATGCATCTTCATCTGTTCTTGATCCTTACATTGACACATCTCGGAAATTTTTTCGAGAGTTAAGCTTCGCAATTGCAGTATCGCGAGTTGTGAAAGTCTCGTACATCTTCTCGGACATTACCGCTTGTCCGCGTGCAGTCAAATGCGCTTTGCCATAGCAAGCAGGACCGGACTTAATCAGGGCTTCATCCAGCGAAACCAAACTGAAACGCTCACGCTTACTTAAGTCAGATATCTCTTCGAAATCTCTGCGAGTCAGGTCCGGCGTAGGATAGAACTTCGTGAAAACGGTCAGCTTTGCTCCTTGAGAATTTACTACTCTGTTGAGAAAACTGAGAAGAGCATTTCGGACTTCGCGCCGATCGGGAGCAGGATACTCAATTTTTCGAGCAGAGATACTTCTCGTCGCTACTGACAGCTCGCGGGCAAATACCTGATAGCAGTGATTCTCAAGCTTCAGCCGCAAATCTTGATTGACTAGCCAATTTGCAAGGCGGCTATGCTGCAACAATAGGCGCCATGTTTGACACTCGAATTTAGACGGTAGAAGTGTCGAGTCCTCGTGCAAAAAGTTGTTAGTCACGTAGAAGTATGGACGCGCTTCAACTGAAAAATCAGATGCGGCACGCTGATTAATGTCACCATTGAAAGAGTCCAACACCAAATAGACTTCATCAGGCTTGAATGTACGCGCGAGCCTGTCGTAGTAAGAAACTGTCTGCCCGAGCGAATGGTTCATATGCGCGGCGTTTATGACTTCTACATTTTCGTATCCATCTCCGTAGAGCTTTTGCTGAAACAATCGCGCTGCAGTATTCGCGAGAGGCACCTGCACAGCTTCAACAATTGAATCGCCAATAAGCATTATGCGCTTTGCGCCAGGAGGCTTTTCTTTCGCATGCTCAACGTCACGCAATCCGACAGATGACAGTACATCTGCAGAGTACCCTTCAAATGTCCATTCAAGCTTCCGACCCGGAATTCTCACCGTGCCGAGCTGCTCGTCCGGTTGAAGAAACGCGTTCTTCGGCACTCCGTAAGCAATGCAGGCAAGTTCGCAGCCAACAAGAAGCACAACCATCGAAGCAGCGGCTACCGCACTCACTTTGGCAAATTTACTTATCTGTAAATTGATATTCTGAAGTGCCTTCTTAAAATCGTACGCTGGGTCGCATGAATCCGCTTGTTCTGCCCTACTTTCGAAGATGTACCTTCGTCGCAAGTTGAAGAATGGAACTTCAACATACTTGTAGGTAAATATGGAAACCAGCAAAGTAGGAGGAAAAACTACAAACAAGGCAAAAACAACGGCAGACAAGAAAGGATGTGCAATCAGCCAATCTTGCATTGCCAGAAGCCACGCGAACTTATGCTGTTTATCTGTCAAAAGCGGTAAAACAGTGCGGATCATCAACAAACAAAAGTAAAAGTGCCACACATACAATGAATAACTCAAGGCACCGCCCTCAGCACACAGGCGAGACAGAGGACGAGGCAATTGAAAATCACAACTCACATACGAAGCAATTACAGCCGCCCAAGCCAGTCCTTCTAATGTTGGATAGACAATCCAAATAGGGCTTGTTCCACCCAGAACAGTACCGCCGCAGCTGTGCAAGACAAACAGTAATGCACTGAGAATGCCGATAGAGAGAAGTAAAAACAAAGGACTGCGCAGTCGGTGCTCAAATTTCTCAAGAGTGAACCCAAGCATCATGCCTACGATACATTGATTGATTCGCCCGAGGATAGTGCTATATGCCGGACTGAGGGTGTCACCAGCTTGCAGATAATTGACCGCCAAGGCAAAAACGTCGATACCCATAAACAGTATGAGCAAAGTAAAACCATGATTGCAGCGATACAACCACAGCAGAATTGGAAAAACCAAATAGAACTGCAATTCGCAGGCAAGAGTCCACAAATGATTTAGCTGGTCGATATGAACGGCTTCCGGAGTATTTTGCAGGGTTAGGAGAGACCTCAATAATGAAGGCCACGGGTTAGGGGCGCCGCCCCAGAAGATGGCCATAAGCAAAATCAAAATGAAGAGTGGATAAATTCTAAGAAAGCGATTGAGGTAGAAGTTCCTCACGCTAAAGTATGAACCTTGAGTTCTGCTGCAAATGCGCGCAAACAAAAAGCCACTCAAGGTAAGAAATAGCGCTACGCCCGTGTGACCATCAACGACAAATATTGAAAGAAGATCCACCGGTCTCGTATACGCGTAAGTTCCAACAGCATTTGTGAGCCAAGAATAGACCGGGTGATATGTATGGAAAACCAAAACCAGCAAGAATGCCGCAAAGCGCAAATGGTCTAGTTTTTCGTTATATTCGAGATTGGAGCTGCGCATCGCTCTTCTCCTCACGGCATACCGATTGCCTTTCTCTCTCGTTCATCATTCTGAGAGAAGTAGCCAACTTTAAGGTTTCCGTGTCCCAATCAGTCGATTGGACATATTTCAAGGCCTCTTCCGCTTTTGCTTCAGCACCTTGATGGTCTTCAATCACTTTTAGAAGAGCGGTTACAAGCCCATGAACAGTGGGTTCTGCAAGAGTAACGATTTCATCGTTGAGCATCCATTCAACATTGGCGCCTCGATTGCTGATGACTGGGCAACCGCAAGCCATCAGCTCGAGCGGGACGAGGGACAAATTCGTAAAAGAGAGGACTAATGCCGCATCACACTCCTGATACAGTTCGCGCAAGTCTTTGAGCGGCACAATGCCCAAATTTTTCATGCCTTTAGGCAGACGATAGTTGGAAATATCCCAGCCCGCCAACAAAATTTGCAGCTCCGGCTTGAGCGCAATCAACTGCTTCAAGGCCAAATAGCCCAGCTCAAAACCTCTCCGGGGGGTAGGAGGACGAGAATAGAAAAGGATCTTATTTGTTTGCAAGCGGCGCTCTAAAGGCGCGCAATACCGGTCTTTATCATAGGAAAAACGAAAGGCTTCTACGTCCATGCCGTAGTCGCGGACCAACTTGGAAGCTAGCCAATCGCCGGCGGCAAAACCTTTAAACCCAAACCGATAGGTCTCTTCGGAGAGCGCAGACTCGGTGCTGCGAGCATAGAAATACGGTTCAAAATCTTGAACAAAATAACACTTGTGCACGGTCGATTGAAAATCGCGCAGATAGTACGCAGTTGTCCATGCAGTCGCAAACGAGAAGCAGGCAGAAGGAATATCTTCACGTCCCACATATACTGGAGCATCCAGCCGAAGGAAGTGTTGATTGATTCGCTCTTCGGCATCTTTCGCCGTTTTCGACCAAACCAGTTCGGGAATGATAATGCGACTTTCAAAACCCAATTTCTGCAAGCGCGAAATCATTCGAAAGATGTTCAGATGACCGCCGCTTCCAATTCCAAAGTCGGGCATTATCCAGTTGATGGTGTTATCCGCCACCTCTTCGATGGTTACAGATTGCCCAAAAGGAATCTCGGTAACATATGCAAAGACGTCTTCCACCACACAAGACGGTGATGTTTGCTCGCCGAGAAATTCTCTGCGCAGTCGGCGCAGAACGCGTTGGCTGAAGGTTTTTAACTTGCCCACTCTCTTCAGCCTCTGCCTAATCCACGGATGCTTTGTGCTTGCTTCTTTTCTTCGATTGGTCGAGCGAAAGAAGGTGCTGCGCTTCGCCTAAAGAACTGGCTCGCTGCCCGGCGAAGCTGCCCAGTTGTTTTGCCAGAACTCTGATTGGTCTCTTTAGTACGCACACTGGAGCGCTTCTTATGAGCTTGCGACTAACGACCAAACGCTTATCCATGCGCAGCTGATGCAAGCTGTTCTTCAAAATGCACGAGCGCGACGGAACTAACTTGTAATCGAAAAGCTCCTTCATTGCTTTCGATTCATCGAACGCTCGTCGAAATGTTTCCACTGTGTTGAAAGAGTGAGAGTGAAAAACTACTGCATCATCAGCATAAATTTTGGCATAGCCAGCTTCAACTATTTTCTGCGCCCAGGCTTGATCTTCGGCAAAATTGACGGATGGAAATGGGATCTTCTCCCAAACCGAGCGACGTAAACAACTATTGTTGTTCGAAAAAAAATGAAGCAGCTGACGATAGCCAATGTCGCTTGAATAGCGCTCTTTGTCTTCAATTTTTTGGAGAGGCTCAAGAGAATTCAAATGATCGAAATGTCGCTCGAGTTCGTCTGCTGTGAAGGGATCACAATCAGGATATGCACGGTGTCTGCCGAACGCTCCGGCAACACTCATGTCGGACTCCATTTTCAAAATCAAGTTGCGCAACCACAATTTGCTGGCAGGCAGCGCATCGTGCGTGAGAAAAGCTACGAACTCAGCTTCTGTTTGAGAAACAGCAAAGTTGCGCGTGGCGCCGTGCTGGAATTCTTCGGGTTTGACAGAAAGCAATCTTGCTTTCGAGCGCTTAACGACTGAAATCGTCTGATCCGTTGAACCGGAATCGACGACCAAAACTTCAAAGGCAAAGCCGGTCACTTGCGATAGAGTCTCTTTCAAAACCTTCTCGAAAAGTGAGCCGCCGTTCTTGGTCGGTATAACGACGCAAGCCTTCATCTTCTTGACAAGAGCATCCCCAGCCGTGTTTCTTTAAGAACATTGTCAACTACCTGATGTGGATCATCTTTAATAAGATCTCAAAAGATAATAAGTATGAGAACAAACTAGAATTCATTGTCCAGTAACCCGGTTATAAACAACGCGGTATAAAACACAAGAGCAAGTACTGAAGATACAACGGCGAAAACAGGCAGCAGAGAATCCATTGTTCGGTCCCTCCGTAAAGCAAATTTGTAAGTCCTAATTGCTAATACGTCGCGAACGGACAAAAGGTTCAAATTCCGAGATTAAACCTGAAGGCGCCGCACAGTTGCTGTTTTTCCTTGCGATCAAGAAACTAATGTGATTTCTCCATAGATTTCACAAGCTGTGCCATTTGCTTTTTCATTTCAGTGGTCGGAAGTTTTCCTCGATCTCCGTGACCAGCAAGCACCCACTCGAAATCATATTCGCTTAGCCTCTTCATAGACTTCGTCTGCTCTGTCCACGAATACCAGCAGTAATCGGAAAACGCGTAAAGGTGCCTATCTTCAGGATTATAAGCAAGGTGATCTCCGGTAAACAAAAACTTGTTTCTGTAGAGAAGCACCATATGACCTTTGGTGTGACCGGGCACCGGAATTACGGTGAAATCAGTTTCGAAATTCTGCGCATCATAACCGTCTATGACTATCTCGGCGCCAGGCTGCGCACTTAGTTCGTCGCGATGAATAATGCGACTGGCAGAAAAATACTCTGCATACTTTTGAGCATCAGCGACATCATCACGATGAGTAAGAAAAATATACTTGATACCGCCCATGGTTGCTATCTGCTCGGCAAGGAAAGGCAGAAACTTTGGAGAATCGATGAGCCAATTACCGCTTGGCGACTTGATGAAGAAACTGTTGCCACCATACGATCGCGGAGAATTGAATCCGGAGTAATACACATTGTCTTCAATCAAAAGTGGAAACTCGGAGCGAATGGTTTTAGCGTCGTTCTTCTCCTTTGTCCCAATCGAACCGGTCGGACAACATAAGAGAGCCCTGGTAGCAGCGAGTACATCTTCATCGGTTTTCGGTTGATCAAAAACAGACGAATACTCACCGGCGTCGACAAAAGTCTTAGGCGCAAGTTGACGGCACGTGTCGCAATTTATACAGGTCGTATCGACGAAGAAATTTCCAGAGACGTTGCTGGATACGATTTTCAAAGGATCTGCCATCACAATCACCGTTCTAAACTTAGACAACAATTAGCTCTAAAACCGGCTCCAATTCAGCCTTCACGGACATCATACAAAATAATTCGACGGTAATTTAGATGTTACAGTTCCTCCCACACAATTAATGTTGCGAGCAAAAACGCAGCCAGCCGATCTTTCGACCGGCTGGCTATCTCCCCAGTTACTTGCTTTCAGCGCGTAGGCACTGTTTAAAACTATTAGCTTCGATTCGCGCTCGGATCCGGAATCTCGTTCAGTTCCTTCAACGCCTGGTCTAGCTTCGGTTTATCAAACATGTAGTAGCCGATCGCGTCAATGGCAGACAGAGTGCCGAACACGGCAGCACCAAAACCAGCGGCACTTTTCATAGAAAACGCAGCGCTTGTAAGCTTAGAGCCAAGAAAAGCTCCTCCAAGACCACCAACCGCACTGCTGCCTCCGCGTGCGACCCAGTCGGTGTGTCGAAAAGCAAGACCCAAGTCTCCCGTACCTTTATTGATTGCAGTGTTGAGTCCGGCAAGATCTTCCATTGAAATGCCAGAGTCGCGATCGCCCAGTTTTTGCAAACCATCAATGTTCTTGCTCATCCAAGACAAGAGCATCAACTCATCACTATTCGTTGTTGTCGCAAGGGAAGCTTCAAATTCTTTGGCATCAAGCTTCTTATCTTGATTGCTGTCAAACTTATTGAAGTCGCTGGCAAGATAGGCATAGAGCCGATCAACAGAAGTGCTTGATGCAACAAGAGTCTCACCGGGCGGGATAGAACTCTCGCCTGACTCAAGCAAGTCAGGGCGCCCTTCTACAGGGAATAGAAATCCCGGCTGGTCGAGAACAGGCGATGCATTGTGATCATGCTCAAAAAAAAGAGACATTCGCCAAGCTCCTTAGAATGTTAGCGGCGTACCGGATGCATCTAAGTTATGCCGGACTTGTTACTAAACAGCTACTGAGCGGCGCTCGTTTGAATCTTATGCTCTCGACAGTTTGGATCTAAGCTTTCGACAGAGTGGATTTCAGGCTTTCGAGAGCTTCGATTTTAGCGAATAGGCAAATATGCGGACATAAGCCAGGCTCATCAACCCAGCATACGCGAAGGGAGCGAGATACCAACGCCCTTTTTGATAATGCTTGTGCCAAAAGCGGTAAAGCCCTCGGTGTGATGAAAGAATCATCCTTACTTTCACTTGTTTTATGGACTGGCCGTAGTGATGGATGACTTTGGCAGCCGGCGTAAACCAAATCTCATAGCCGGCTTCGATAATGCGATAGCACCAGTCGACTTCCTCAAACAGCATAAAGAAGCCTTCATCGAGCAAACCAACTTTATCCATGACCTGACGCCGAACTAGTAGGCATGCACCTTCTGGTTGATCGACTTTGCGAACGTCGTCATGATTCCAGTCGAGCATTTTGTATCTGCCGAAAGTTTTGTTGTCGGGAAACATCTTACTGAGCCCGATCAGCTCATAAACCATACCAATGAAGGTGGGAAACTCACGGCAAGATCTTTGCACGCTGCCATCGGTGTTCAGCAATTGTGGTGCAACAATAGCTGCGTTCGGGTGCGTATCCATGAACTCGAGCAATGTCTTTATCGCCCCAGGCTGGACTTCTGTGTCCGGATTGAGCAGTAGTACAAGATTGCCTGTAGATTGCCTGAATGCTTGATTGTTCGCCTTGGCAAATCCAAGGTTATCGTTATTGGCTGTCAGCTTAACCCAGGAGTGCTCGCTACGCGCCATGTCAGCGGAGCCATCGGCAGAATTATTGTCGACGAGAAAAACTTCCCACTTGAGCGAATCTCCAAAACTGTCGAGTTCTGCCTTCAACGTGGTTAAACACTTGCGGAGCAGTCCGCAGGTGTTCCAACTAACTATGACTACCGAGAGATCCATTTACGTTTTGATTGAAATTCTAATTCGATCAGTTTTCTTGCAGGCACCAAGCGTACCGTAAAATAACGCTGTTGATTGAATACGAATCATTCATGTTTTTGAAACGACTCACAGACATAGTAATTTCACTGGCAGCGCTCACTGGGCTGGCTTGGTTGTTTGTCTTGGCAGCCATAGCTATCAAGCTTGACTCCAGAGGACCGATCATATTTCAACAGAAGAGAGTCGGCTTAAACGGCGAATTCTTTCAAATTTATAAATTTCGCACCATGAATGTAGGTGCCCCAAATGTGTCCACGGAAGAGATGCTCAAACTACCCAGCCCTATAACCGCGGTCGGAGCGCGGCTAAGGAAGTACAGCATCGACGAGCTGCCCCAATTGTTTAACGTGCTTAAGGGCGAAATGAGCCTCGTTGGACCGCGCCCCGCTCTGTATAATCAGACCGAACTGACCGCTAAACGTGAGGCGGCTGGTGTGTTGCGGTTTCCACCCGGAATTACGGGATGGGCTCAGATCAACGGTCGTGACGAATTGCCGGACGACGTCAAAGTCGAGGCTGATAAGTGGTATTGCGACAATTGGACTTACTTGCTCGACTGGAAAATCATGTTCTCCACTTTTGGTGCTGTGTTTAGCAAACGCGGTGCTTTTTGACGTAAATACATAGGTGCATTTGGATGAAAGGACTTATTCTCAGCGGCGGAAAAGGCACGCGTATGCGGCCTATCACCCACACGGCAGCAAAACAGCTATTGCCTGTGGCGAACAAGCCGATTCTCTTCTATGCGGTTGAAGCGCTGATAGAAGCCGGTATTAAATCGATCGGTATCATCATCAGCCCAGAGACCGGTGAAGAAGTCCGCCAGTGCGTCGGGGACGGCGAGCGCTGGAACATCGAAATCAAATATATCCTGCAAGACCAGCCTCTGGGTCTGGCACATGCGGTGAAAACTGCCCGAGACTATTTGAAAGACGATACTTTCGTCATGTATCTCGGTGACAACTTGATCAAAGACGGCGTAGCACCGCTTGTTGAGCGTTTTAAGAAGAACAAGCCCGATGCGCAAATTTTGCTCAAAGAAGTGCCAAACCCCACCTCTTTCGGCGTTGCCGAATTGAACGGCAACGGGCGCATACTCTGCCTCGAAGAAAAACCGGCAAAACCTAAGTCAAACCTGGCGCTGGTTGGCGTTTATCTCTTCACCTCGAAAATTCACGATGCCATTGACGAAATCAAACCGTCGAAGCGCGGCGAGCTGGAAATTACCGATGCAATCCAGCGCATGATCACCAAGAATGAACACGTCGACAGCCATGTATTGACCAGCTGGTGGCTCGATACAGGGAAGAAAGACGATATGCTCGAAGCCAATCGGGTCGTGCTAGACGAGATGACAGATGTATCCATGCTGGGCGATCTCGACGAACAGTCGCGCCTTTCAGGACGCGTCCACGTAGGCAAAGGCAGTATTTTGAAGAACTGCACAGTCAGAGGTCCGGCGGTAATTGGGGACGATTGCGTTTTGGAAAACAGCTATGTTGGACCGTTTACTTCAATCGGCGACGGGGCCCGAGTTTCGCATGCAGAAATCGAGCATTCGATCTTGCGCGAGAAATGCCAAATTCTGGACTTCAATGGCCGCATTGAAGACAGCTTAATTGGAGTAAATGTTGAACTTACTCGTAGTCAGAGCAAGCCTGTAGCGTTCCGCCTGATGCTCGGCGACGACAGTAAAGTCGAAGTAGTTTAGGTCAAAACCTAAACCAATTTTCATTCTGCAGCTTCGAAGATTATTTGATGGACGTTGATCTAATGACGTCTGTCAAGCGACAATTCACTTTTCAATAGCGCTATTTTGTCAGCGCTGCCGAACATCTCATTCACAGCGAGGGAAATCGTTCATGCGAGCCATGCAATTGCTTGTCACTGGTGGGTTGGGCTTCATCGGAAGCAACCTGGTTCGGCACTTGCTCAAGACATATCCGAATTACACCATCATCAATCTCGATGCCGCGACCTATGCCGGTCACCCTGAAAACCTCGCCGACGTGGCTGATGACCCGCGCTACAAATATGTTCAAGGACGCATCGAAGATGCTGCCATTGTTGACGATATCGTCAGCGGAAATCGTTTCGGTCGCATCGACGGCATTATCAACCTGGCTGCCGAAACCCACGTAGACCGCTCGATCAGCGATCCGCAAGTTTTCGTCAAAACCAACGTGCTGGGCACTCAAGTGCTGCTCGATGCTGCCTTCCGCTATGGACGCACCGCAGTTGATGCCGCTGAAAACAAGAAAGAATTTTCCATCCGCTACGTGCAAGTTTCCACTGACGAAGTTTATGGCACTCTCGGACCGGAAGGCTATTTCACCGAGACCACACCACTTCAACCGAACAGCCCTTATTCTTCATCCAAAGCCGGCGCAGATCTCCTCTGCCGCGCTTACTTCGAAACCTACGGTTTCCCCGCAGTAATCACACGCTGCTCGAACAACTATGGTCCTTATCAACACCCCGAAAAACTGATCCCATACTTCATCTTGCAGTTGCTGAACGGCAAGCAAGTGCCAGTTTACGGCGACGGATTGAACGTAAGAGATTGGCTGCACGTTGAAGATCACTGCAAAGCGATCGATCTGGCTTTCCACCGCGGCGTGCCCGGCGAAGTCTACAACGTAGGCGGCAGCAACGAGCGCACCAATATGCAAATCACCCGCCTGATCTTGTCAGAGATGGGCAAAGGCGAAGAGTCGATCAAGTATGTTGCCGACAGACTCGGACACGACCGCCGCTATGCAATAGATTCCACAAAGTTGCAAGAAGAATTGGGCTGGGCGCCAACGTACACGTTTGAGACGGGTATTCACTCGACCATCCAATGGTATCTGGATAACCAAGCCTGGATGCAAGCTGTCACCAAGCAGTCCAAGCAGGCAGCATTCGACGCCACACCACCTGCAGTGGCAGTACCGGTCGCTCAACCAGCAAATCCAGTAAATGTGATTGGCTAAACTCACGCAATACGGAGCTAGATAGAAATTATGAAACTGATGGTCACCGGCGCCGGTGGCATGCTCGGGCAAGCGCTCGTGCCTTGCCTCGAAGCAAGAGATCACCAGGTTATTGACCTGCCAAAAGAAAAACTGGACGTCACCCACTACACCCAAGTTCTCGATACGATCGGCACCGAAAAGCCTGACCTGGTCGTTCACTGTGCGGCTTATACAAAAGTCGACCAGGCTGAATCCGAGCCCGGGCTGGCTTATTTAATCAATGGATACGGCACGGAAAACATTGCCGTCGCCTGCGCCAAGCACAATATCCCAATGCTGTATGTCAGTTCCGATTACGTTTTCGATGGCGAGCAAAACACTCCCTACACGACCTGGGACAGAACCAGACCGCTTTCTGTCTACGGCAAATCGAAATTGGCCGGCGAGAAGGCAGTACAGCGTCACCTGACTCGCTTCTACATCGTGCGTACGAGCTGGCTGTATGGTCCTAATGGACGCAACTTTGTCGATACGATCCATTCAATGGCCCAAGAAAAAGATACCTTGCGCGTTGTCAGCGACCAAATCGGCACACCCACCTGTACGCTCAGCCTCTCGGAAACTATCGCCGATTTGATCGTTACCGAACGTTGGGGCATTTATCATGTCTGCGATGACGGAGTGACAAGCTGGTACGAGTTCGCCAAAGAAATTGTCGCGGGTCTGCCGGTGAAGGTCATTCCTATTGAAACAAAGGACATGCCGCGCCCAGCCACTCGGCCTAAATATTCGGTTTTGGACAAAACAACTACGGTCAACACTATTGGTCGCGAGCTGCAGCCGTGGAAAGAATCTTTGCGGGCTTATTTAGATCTGAAGAAACAGCCCGTATAGCAGCAATATTTGAGCTTTCCAGCGCAAGACTCGTGCAGCCAACAGCTTGTAAACACCGATTTGCCGATTAACCCGCGCCATTGGAGCTTCTCGGCTCTACATGCTATTCTATGCAGCGGTGGTTTATAAGACCAACCGTGGGCATCTTGCAGAAGCAAGGTGCAGACCAGCTAACCGCAATACACATGAATACGATCTCATCCAACGACATGCTCAAACCGCTAACAAAAGACGCCATTGGCAAAGACTACGTGTCAGATCTGTCCGTACAGGACTACACGAAGAAAACACCGATTGATGGTGTGCAGCTCATCAATTTGAATATGTTCGTCGACGACGGCGGTCAACTCGCCGAAATCGTCCGCTTGGATGACAGCGGCAATCTGCAAATCTTGCCGAATTTCAAAGTCAAGCAAAGCACGTTCTCGCAAATGCTTCCGGGAACGATCAAAGCTTTCCACCTCCATTACAACCAGGAAGACGTCTGGTTCGTCATTCCGACGGACAGAGTACTCGTTGGCTTGTTCGATGCCCGCAAAGATTCGCCGACATACAACAAGACAATGCGCTTTGTTCTCGGCGCCGGTCGCGCTCAAGCTCTCTATATTCCGCGCGGAGTCGCTCACGGCTTGGCTAATGTTTGGCAAAAGCCAGCGAGCATGATTTATTTCGTCAATCAATGCTTCAATCCCGACGAACCGGATGAACACAGACTTCCGTGGGACGCCCTCGGCAGTGATTTCTGGGAAATCAAAAAAGGCTAGAGCCTGATTCATGAGCAACAAAAGCTCCACCTGCGCGGATACTGAGGCAATTAAATTGATTGCTCAGACCGCCGGAACAGTGCGTGACGCCAAGCTCAGCGGACTCGACTATTGCCTGCTAGGTACTTCAGCAGTTCTATTTGTTGCCGGCGCTGTGCTCTTAGCGAAATCTTTCAGCGACAAATCGGCTTCGAGAATTTCAAAAAAAATGGTGATTGGAATCTTGTTGATGGTTTTCGCCATCGCCCTCACACCGATTTTCAACTATCTATTCGCTTGCAATCCGAACGCGCCGCTCTTTAGTTAAAGAGTATCCGTAACTCATTTCAGGCGATATTGTTATCCTCAATGACTGAAAATCACGGTGACGAGCCTGTAACTGACCTGACGAACTCGATCGAGCCGCAGGCGGTTTCTGATCAAGGCGAAACTTCCGAAATACAGAATCCCGGTCATCCAGAATTAGAAGATGATGACGATGTTGCCTATTTGCCCGCAAAATCAGGCAAAGCATTTGTCGGCGAATTGCTGTATGGACGCTATCGCATAGTTTCGCTCATCGCCAAAGGCGGCATGGGCGAAGTTTATAAAGGCAAAAACGAAAAGACCAACCAGCCGGTCGCTATTAAGGTTCTTTCCAAGGTTCTTGCCGAGAAGAAAGAAAGCGTCTACCGATTCATGCGCGAAATCGGCTCGGTGGCTGCGCTCAAGCACCCTAACCTAATTGCGGTTTCCGACATCGGAATAACGGACAACGGTTGCCCGTATTACGTAATGGAATATGTCGAAGGTCAGAGCCTGGCAGACATCATCGGCTCAGAACATACACTGACGATAGAAAGAACAAAGTCAATATTCATTCAATTATCGAGTGCATTGTCGGTCGCGCACCAACTCGGCATTATTCACAGAGACATCAAGCCTAGCAATATAATCGTGACGAAAGGCGCAGACGGCACCGAACAGATCAAGTTAGTCGACTTTGGAATTGCCCAGCGCATTGCAACCGCAGAAGAAATTCAACGACTTACCGCGAAAGGAATGGTGTTTGGAAGCCCACTCTACATGAGCCCTGAGCAGTGCGAAGGAAAACCTACGGATGCACGCTCCGACGTTTATTCTTCATGCTGCACGATGTACGAATGTCTAAGTGGCAGACCACCTTTTCATGGCGAAACGCCAGTACAAACGATGAGCATGCATCGCTCATCCGCCCCGGCTCCGCTCAATCTAAGCGGCATTGAAGGAGCTAACCTGGAAGCGTTGATAATGCGCGGGCTGGCAAAAAATCCCGAAGAGAGATTTGAAAACGCAACCGAAATGCGAGATGTACTCGGGACAAAGTTGAGAGCTCTGAAAACAAAAGAAGAGCCAATCAAAACCAGAGCGCCGAGTGAAACTAAAGCTGCACCGGCAGAGATCGCAGAAGAGGCAATGCCCGCAGCAATGCCTGAGAACAAATTAGAAAAAACGGACGAACCACAGAAATTGCCCGCATGGTTCGTACAATCAATCATTGCGATCATTGTGACTGCCGTGTCGATTCTATTCTTTCTTCAACTGCTAAGAATCGTTTTCGCGCCGAGCTAGCCGTCCAACCACGCCTGCATAACCGCTTCTGCAACCGCCTGGTGAGTATCTTTATCCAAGATACTAGGCACGAGCGAATCCATTTTTGTCTGTCCTGCGATGGCATGCGCAGCGGCAATCTTCATCGCATCAGTAAAGTGAGTTGCGCCAATTTTTAGAGCACCGCGGAACAAGCCAGGGAAGGCGAGTGCATTATTAATCGTTCTTCCATCGGCTGCAAACTCGGCACCACATTTGATGGCAAGCTCAGGATCGATTTCGGGATCAGGATTTGAAAGCGCCAAAATCACCTGCCCTTTCTTCACCATCTCAGGTTTGATTAAGCCAGGAACGCCCGTCGTGGCAACGACCACATCTGAATCGTCCATCAGAGCACTGAGGTCAACCGGTTTTCCGCCGGCTTTCTTGAGCCTCTCCATCGCTTCTTTCTTAAGGTCGGTACCCAAAATTTCACGGACACCAAAGGCTTTCAGCAAACTAGCGATGCCAAAACCGGCAGCACCGAGCCCGATGATGCCTACTTTTGCAGTGCCCAAATCGATGCCTGTCCTTTGAGTAACTGTCATTAATGCGCCGAGTACGACGACGGCGGTAGCATGCTGGTCATCGTGCAGAACAGGGATGTTCAGACGTTTTTGCAATTGCTCTTCTATGGCAAAACATTCGGGAGCTGCAATATCTTCTAAGTGAATCGCTGCGAAAGTCGGAGCAATTTCTGCGACCGTATTTACGATTACATCAATATCTGTGGAATTCAAAAGTATAGGCACCGCACTGATGCCGACCAGCTGTTGGTACAGCACAGACTTTCCTTCCATCACCGGCATGCCGGCAACGGCTCCGATGTTACCCAGTCCAAGGATGGCGGTTCCATTTGTCACGACTGCGACAGTATTCGAAATAGAGGTGTAAAGCTTGCTTGCCTGCGGTTCTTTCTCGATCAGCTTGCAAATTTGCGCGACGCCCGGCGTATAAATTTTGTGCATCTCGCCGACGCTGTCGAGCTTTACACGGCTACGCATCTCAATCTTGCCGCCCTCGTGTATATGTTGCACCGGATCGATAACGGCTTCTACCTGCACACCTTCGAGAACCTTAAGTCCTTCGAGGATGCATTGTAGATGGGTGTCATCATCGATTTGCAAACTGAATTCGCGGATGATGAAGTCGTGCCCCTGGGTAACGATAGTGATTTCACCGATATTCGCGTCCAGCTCACCCAGAAGCGTGGCAATCTTGCCGAGGAAGCCCGGCTTGTCTGTAACGCGCAGACGAATAATGCGCAGTAGTTTTGCATTTGCTCTAACCGGCGTGGTCGCGACCATTAAAAGCCTCCCAGGGCGTGGCACATGAACTTAAGTGCATAACTCAAGCCAGCACAGTCTAACCGACAACGTTATGCCTAGCGCCCGTCACCAAGCCATATTTCACGATTTATAAAGTAACGAAAGTAGAAAGCATTCCGCCTATCGAGGAATCTGCGTCACCATCCGTTACAAGAATTAATTCCGCAAGACCCGGCTGATTGTGGACAGAACGAGCGTACACACCCTCGACCTTAAGGCGGGTATTCAAAATCTGCATCTGCAAATCTTGAAACGTTCCGTCACCAATGGCAATTGCCGAACCGGCACATGCGCCATCTACATAGTCGTCATTCGTTGCTTCAGCTGCAGCGCAATAAATGATGCGATCACCAGGAAAGACGCAAAGATCTGTAAAAGAAAGCGCAACACCGTTTACCTTGCCTAATTCTTTATGGTGGACAGCCAAAAACGACTGACTATTAATCTCATGGGTGTCATAAGCCTGATACAAAAAGTCGTTTAGACTCAAGACAATGACAGCATTGTCGCCATTTTTCGAATTGCCTCGATTGGCTAATAATAGTTTTTCGCCCAAAACCGCAACGCCTTCAATATTGAGTTTTCTTACTTTAGTTCCCAAAAAACTGAAAAGTCCAGAAAAGCTCAGTGGCAAAAGCTCTCCGGCGATCTTACCATTCGCATCAACCGGCAAAAGACAACCTTTACTCCGCCATTCCTTTGATCCTGAAGGCACCACCAGCAGTGCGCCTTGCTGAGCATACTTGCTTGGCGGCAAAACACAAATCGCCTCGAGATCGGGCTTCTTTGCCTTGCGCGCCATGTGCTCATGGGGCAATTCGCCGCTGAAAAGCCTTATCCAGTCGCCAGGTGTGCCGGCGTCAAAATCGAAACAAGCAAGACACATCTGGTCATCGGCAACGACATAGGCATACTTGCCTACTATGGCAATGCCACTGGCGGCAGAAACATAAGCGACACCCAGATCGCCTTTATTCATCATCAAATCACGAATCTTCTTGACTTCCAGCATCAAGCAATGCACTCACAAAAACAGGCGAGAGGGGATTCTTACACTTTTAACGTCTAATGACAATCAAGAGATTATCAATGCGTTTTATATAGAAGACTCGCTACTATTTAGAGAGACATTTCCGAGCGCGACATATCCGGATGAATTCCTGGATCGACAAACTAATCAACAGCGCCCTTAAGGGGCGTTACCTGACGCTTGTCGCGACAATTCTCGTCATAATCGCCGGACTTGTGGCAGTAAAGATGCTGCCTCTGGAAGCTTATCCTGAACTGACCAACCCTCAGGTTCGGGTAATTACACTCTATCCGGGCAAGGGCGCTGAAGAAATGGAGCGCATTGTTACCGTTCCGCTGGAAAAAGAGCTGAACGGCATCCCGGGACAGACAAGCTTGCGCTCCTTATCGCTCTACGGATTATCGGTTGTAACCACAACCTTTACGGAAGCAACTCCAACCACATTGGCCCGCCAGCAAGTGCTGGAACGACTGGAGCAGGCGGATATTCCGTCAGATTGCCACCCACATTTGGAACCTGACGTCGGATCACTCAGGGAAATTTTTCGTTATTGCTTACACAGCCCCTATTACTCAGCTATGGGCTTGCGCTCGATGCAACAGTGGGAGATGGAAAAACTTTTCCGTCAAATCCCGGGAGTCATTGGAGTCATCAGTGAAGGCGGACCTACAAAGGCCTATGAAGTCAACGTCAATCAGTACGCCCTTAAGTCTTATGGCATCACGCTGCAACAAGTTTTCGACAGCCTGACCAAAGCAAACGCCACCTCGGGTGGTGGCTTTATAGAAAAGAGCGGGACGGCTCTGATCGTGCGAGAACTCGGACTGCTCGAAGATATCGGTGATATTGAATCGGTAGTTGTGAGTGCGGACAAAAAGGGAACGCCGATTCGAATCAGAGACGTCGCAGAGGTCAAAATCGGCTCGCTGGTCCGACGCGGTCAGGTTGGAAAAGGGCATGAAGACGACGTCGTCGAAGGAATTATTCTTCTGCGACGAGGAGAAAACCCATCGCAAGTATTGGAAAGAGTTTACGAACGCCTGCCGGAAATAGTGAAACGGCTTCCACCAGGCGTCAACATGGAAGTCCTCTATGACCGGATGGACCTGATTAATCAAACGATCAAAACCATTAGCACCAATATCCAATTTGGCATAGGTCTGGTTGTCGTCCTGCTCTGCCTTTTCCTTCTGGATATCCCGGCAGCGATTATTACAGCTATCCCAATTCCACTGGCCATGCTGGTCGCCTTCATATGTTTGAATCTCTTTGGCGTGCCGGCAAACTTGCTCAGCCTTGGTGCCATCGACTTCGGCATCTTGGTCGACAGCTCTGTGGTCATGGTGGAAAACATTATCCGCAGACTATCGGAAGAAGGGCGTGATTTATCTGTAAATCACCGGCTGATGCTTCTGAACGAATCCGCCCGAGAAGTAGGCGCACCTATCCTTTTTGGTATCGCAGTCATCGTCGCAACATTCCTGCCGATTTTCACTTTTCAAGGCGTCGAGGGCAAGCTGTTTCGCCCGCTAGCTACCACAATGGTCTGTGCATTGATTGGCGCGGGGCTGGTCGCACTTACTTTGGTTCCAGTTCTTTGCTCACTTATACTGACCAAGAAACCGGTCACAGAACGCACAAGTCCGCTTATCAGCCTTTCCTTGCTGATATATAAACCGACCCTAAAATGGGCGCTAAAGGTCAAAGGGCTTGTCATCTTCATTGCAACCGTAGCGTTTTTAGGGTCAGCCCTGCTGTTTGTCAACTTGGGAAGCGAATTCTTGCCTCACCTCGAAGAGGGCAACATCTGGCTGCGAGCAACCGTAAAGCCTGGCTCTGTCACATTGGACGAATCGGTCAAGGTGGCAAGAAAAATTCGCGAGCGCGTACTCAAATACCCTGAAGTGACCCAGGTTTTGTCACAAGCTGGCGGTCCTGATGACGGAACAGACCCGGCAAAGTTCGCAGACCAAGAATATTACATTGGACTGAAACCCGCTAAAGAGTGGCGTCCAGAATTCCACGAGAAGAAAGACGAGCTGATTGCCAGCATGAAAAAGGAGCTCGAAGAGATACCTGGCGTCGGTTATTACTTCACGCAATACATTCAAACTACCGTCGACGAAGCGCTCTCCGGAGTCCAGGGGTCACTTGTTGCAAAGATTTCAGGACCCGACTTGTACATGCTGGAAGGGCTTGGCCACAAAGTAGGCGGCGTCATGGATAGGACGCCGGGCATCGTCGACGTTATCGTAGACCCGCTCGTAGGGCAGCCCCAGTTCGCTATCGAAATCGATCGCGATGCAGCGGCGCGCTATCAATTGAACGTCGATGATTTGAAGAGATTGGTTGAAATAGCCATCGCAGGCGCATCAGCTACTAAGGTAATTGAGGGTGAGCGAAAGTTTGACCTCATGGTCAGGTTAGCGAAGGAGGATCGCTCTACCGAAGAATCGCTAGGCAATATTTTCGTAGATACTCCCAATGGTCAAAAGGTACCCCTTTCGCAATTTGCCAGCTTGAAGGAGATCTCCGGCGCGACTCAAATCTGGCGAGAGCAGGGTTCGCGCTTAGCTACAATTCGTGCCAACGTACGCGGACGAGATCTCGCAACAGCAGTGGAAGATGCGCAGCAAAGAGTGAATAAGGAAGTAAGTTTTCCGCCGGGCTACAGGGTTTCGTGGAGCGGCGAATTTCAAAGACAGAAAGAAGCTTCGCACCAGTTGGCGATTGTTGTCCCCGTCACACTCGTCGTCATCATAACTATTCTCTACTTGTCTTGCGGAACCTTCCGTGGCGCGATGGTGATGTTCTCGGTCGTGCCTCTAGCAGCAATCGGCGCGATTTTGGCTATGTACTTGACCGGAACATACTTCTCAATTTCTGCCGGTGTCGGCTTCATTGCCTTGTTCGGATTAGCGGTGAAAAACGGCATTCTGCTTGTGTCATTCGTTAACGAACTGAGGCAGGAGGGTCTGCCCATTGAAGAAGCTGTTTATAAAGGCGCTCTGATCCGTTTGAGACCCGTATTGATGACCGCTGTAATTGCCGCAGCAGGGCTCTTGCCGGCAGCTCTTTCCAATGAAATCGGATCGCAGACTCAAAAACCATTCGCTATAGTCATAATTGGCGGTTTGGTATCTTGTACTCTTCTCACCCTTTACGTCTTACCTGTTTTATACATAAAATTCCAACCTAGAGCCACCAGACCCGGTCAGATTGGTACTTCAAGCAAGGTCGAATCTACACAACGGCGCAAAGAGCCGCCCGCAAAGGAAGTATGAGTACATCAATGAAGATCGAAACCAGACGATTTTCGAATCAAGCATCCCTGGTCTCGCCGCTCATGGCTCTCGGCATGCTCGTGCTGCCATTTCTTATCACAGGCTGCGATCACGGTGCACAAAGCGCTATGGTCTCCAGCCTCAAACAGCCTCACAAAGGCGAAGTCGATATGGACGACAGCGTTCCATCAACCGGCTACGTGACAATAAGGCCGGATCAAATGAACGAAATACATTTGACCACTGAAGTCGTTCAGCAACATAAGATGATCAAAGAAGTTTGCCTGACCGGACAGGTCGAGCCTGATGCAAACATAACAACGCCTGTTATTTCGCTCGTACCGGGGCGCATAGAGAAGTGCTTTGTGCAGCTCGGCGACGTAGTCAAAGAAGGTCAAAAACTAGCCTTCATCAGAAGCGACGACATCGCTCAAATCGAAGCGGAGCTGTTGAAGAATGTCCTTGATTTCGAAGCGGATATAGATCAGGCGCGTTTTCAGCTTGCTTTGACAGAAAAAATCTACGGAAGACACAAACAATTATTTAGCGAAGGAATAAGTGCCAGAGCCGATCTCGACTCGGCAGAAAACGAATATCAAAAAGCTCAAGTAGCGCTTGAAACATTGAAAGACAAGCGCGAAGCACTAATTACGACGGCTCGAGAGAGACTAAGGCTCTACGGAGTGGAAAAAGACGAGCTTGATAGAGTGTTGGCGAAGAAAAAAATCGACGACGATTTCTATATGCTTTCTCCGCGCGATGGAATCATCACCGAAAGAAATGCGGACGTCGGACAGCTTATTGACAACGCGCACAATATTTTCGTCGTTACCGACCTGAAGCAGGTATGGCTCACGGCGCAGGCGTTTGAGAAAGACATCCACTACATCAAGAAAGGTCAGCGCGTCGCCGTAACTGTCAATAGCTACCCTGACAAGGTTTTTCCTGGCAAAGTCGATTATACTGGCGTCATGCTCGATACGGACTCACGTACGATGCCGGTGCGCGCTACGGTGCAAAATCCCCAGATTATTCTTAAGCCGGAGATGTTTGCCAATATGCGCGTTGAAATAGGAGAAACCCAAGCGCTTTCGATTCCTTTCGAATCGGTGCGAAAAACGGGTGAAGCGACGGTGGCGTATGTGGTGCTCGGTAATAACCGTTTCGAGGAACGAAAGATAGAGGTAGGCAGGAGACTCGGTGGCAGCGTGGAAATTTTGAAAGGTCTGCGTCCGGGCGAAACTGTGGTTGCACACGGAAGTTTGCAGTTGCAGGGACAAATGTTGAAGCAGTTATCCGAATGAGCTCAGGTTTTAACGCATCAGTGGCATCGCGCTCTTACACAGGGCTGCAGCCGGCATCTCAAAATACGAAATACGGCGACAAAGAAAAGGAGCCCGCGATGAAGCTCGTGACGGCGATTATCCAGCCGTTTATGATCGACAGATTGGCACGCGCGCTTTTCAAGGCGCCTATCAGTGGTTATACCGTAACCGAGTCACAAGGCTCCGCAAAGCCCGACATGTCCAATCCACAGTATTTGGTGCCACGCTCGAAAGTCGAAATCGTCATCAGAGAAGAGCACGTAGAGGAATTGATCAATATCATTCTCCACGCTGTCGGCACGCACCAGGACGGCGATGGACTGCTTTTCGTAACCAATATCGATCAAGTAGTCGACATAGCCTCAGGAAAACGTGGCGCAGACGCGCTCAAGATCTCGCCAGAATAGTATCGGTTCTATAGAAATAAGCTGCTGAATGGCTCGCATACTGGTTGTTGAAGACGAAAAGGATCTTTCCAGGCTTATAGCCGATTGGCTCAAGCGCGACCATCATCTTGTAGAACAAGTCTACGACGGCAAATCTGCGCTCTTGCAAATGACCGGCACAAGTTTTGACGTAGTTGTTTTAGACTGGATGCTCCCGGAAATGCAGGGCATAGAAGTATGCAGACGCTACAGACAAAGCGGCGGCAATGCAGCCATAATCATGCTTACAGCCAAGCAATCATTAGATGACAAGGCGGAAGGATTCGAATCAGGCGCTGATGATTATTTGACAAAACCGTTCCAGCTCAAAGAGCTGGCAATGCGTGTCAAGGCGCTGCTCAGGCGTTCTTCATCCGAGCATCACACGAAGCTGTCGCTTCGCAATATCGAGTTGGACATCGAGAATCACAGGGTGCTAAAAGACGGCAAAGAAGTGCATTTGCTGCCGAAAGAGTTTCGCCTCCTTGAATTTCTGCTGCGCCATCCTCAACGAGTTTTCAGTGCAGACGAAATTCTGGACAGCGTGTGGGAAATGGATTCGAATGCCCATCACGACACTGTCCGCGGGCACGTCACAAGACTGCGCAAGAAGCTCGACAATGACGAAGGTCCGTCCATCATTGTTACCGTGCACGGCGTCGGTTACAAATTAGGAATTGAAGATGCTTAATCAGATGCGGGTAAAGCTCGCGCTTTACTTTATGTGTCTGGTTCTGGTTCTGCACACGGTCGGTGCGACCGCGTTTTATGTTCTGTTTTCAGCAAGTCTGGTTCGATCGAATGAAGCACTTCTTGCCGATCTTGTTTCAGAAATTCGTCCGTCAATAAAAGTTGAGAACGGTCGCCCTACTTTGAAAGACTGGGCAGAACGCGCTGACGAAGCCCACTCCATGGTGACAGCGAGTATTCAAGTCTTTGACAAAGACAAGAATTTGCTCGAAAAATATGGCAGCGATGGAATCGAAAAGCTGGCTAAAGGCAGACTGGAAGAGCGTGATCAATCGGGCAGAATAACCGTCAGGTCGCTAAATGAAAGGATCAATTCCGCTGGAAAATTGTGCGGCTATTTGCAAGTGCAGGTTTCTACCAAACAGAACGACCAAGCTAGCGAGCTGGCGATTTACGCAGCTATTGTGGCTATGCCGTTTCTCGGCGCACTCGTCGCCATTGCCGGGTATCTATTTTCAGGATTAGCATTGAAGCCCGCCGAACAAGCTATGCAATTGACGCGACGCTTTGTTGCCGATGCCGGGCACGAACTGAATACCCCCATAGCCATCATAGAAGCCAGCCTGGAGGCTCTAACGGAGATTTTACGGGAGAACAATGTCAAAGAGGACCTTACCGATATCATCGCCAAAGCCAGCGCCAGAATGAGCGAATTGGCTTCCGATTTGATCTTTCTTGCCCGTGTAGAAAATCCCATTTCGCACTATGTGATGGCACCGGTCAGCGTGAGAAAGCTGCTCGAAGATGTCTGCGAAGATTTCTCAACCCTGGCAAAAACGCGCGATATTCAGTTTAAGCTGGGCGCCGTCACGGATTTAGAGGTAATGGGCAATCTGGAATTCCTTAGAAGAATGGTGACAAACCTTGCAAGTAACGCGCTTCGTTACACTGATGCGGGCGGAACCATTATTATTTGGTCAGAAGCCGAAGGTCGAAATCTCGCGATAAAAGTAAGCGATACAGGCATTGGAATTCCCCCCGAAAGCATAGATCACGTCTTCGATCGTTTCTACCGCGTCGACAAAGCTCGCGCAAGAGCCGCCGGCGGAGCGGGTCTCGGACTTTCTATCGTGAAAGCAGTCGTGGAATCGCACAAGGGAAATATCAGCGTAACCAGCGAAGTCGGGCGCGGCAGCACGTTCAAAGTCACCATCCCGCTGGCTTAAACAGGAAGACCTCAGTGGGAATTCCACGACAGAATTTTGTTTTGATCACAAAACCGTCACATGGCGATCACAAGTTAACAACATACTGTTGTTAGATTATCCATGAAACAAGCCAGGTACGTGGCTTGCTCCTCCTGAACTGAATACCGAAGTGCAGAGCCATCCTACCAAGATGGCTTCCCTCAATTTGCGTTGGAATCAATAAATATGGAACTCACAGTCACCAGGGTCACACCCAAGGCCGCATCGTCTACGGAAAAACCGGAAAACGGTATTAAGGGTCTGAAACACTGGAGGCACGATCTTGTCGCGGGATTAATCGTATCCCTCGTGTCGGTGCCTCTTTCGTTAGGCATTGCTATCGCCTCGGGCGCGCCGCCTGTGTGTGGACTAATTTCTGCAATTATTGCTGGTCTAGTGTTTCCCCTCCTGGGCGGCGCCTACTGCACGATAAGCGGACCGGCCGCCGGTCTGGCTCCCGCCGTTATGGCTTGCATAATGGTGCTCGGCAAAGGCAACATGGAATACGGTTATACGCTTGTCTTAGGCGTAATAACGATGGCAGGAATTGTTCAGCTCATTCTTAGCCAAATGAAAGCGGCAAGATTCAGCGCGATGTTTCCTGTAATCGCGGTGGAAGCAATGCTTGCATCAATAGGCTTGATGATCATCGCCAAACAAATCCCGGCGCTGGTCGGTCACAAGGGTCATGCACACGAGTTCTTCGGGCTCATGGCTGAAGCACCTTCCAATCTAATGCAATCGAACGCATCAGTTCTATTTATCGGCGTCGTCTGCCTGCTCATTCTATTTTCCTTTCCAAAACTTTTGGCCAAGACAAAACTGCGCATGGTGCCACCTCAGTTGATTGCTGTCGTTGTTGGTGCTGTACTCGGTCAGGTCATGAATATCGATCCCAAATTCTTGATCAATATTCCTGCTGACCCGCTCAAGCACGGAATCGTAATGCCAAATTTCGTCGGGCTCTTCAGTGATCCCAGCATGTGGTGGACGATCGCAGGCTGCGTTCTTACTCTTACTTTGATCGATGGTTTTGAATCGCTGGCTACCATCATGGCTGTCGACAGAATTGACCCCTTTCACAGAAAGTCCAATCCCGACCGCACTCTTTTTGCAATGGGCATGTCCAACATCTGCTCCAGTCTGGCAGGCGGTCTGACAATCATTCCGGGAGGAATCAAGAGCACAACCAACATCTTGTCCGGAGGAAAAACATTGTGGGCGAACTTCTACAATGCATGCTTCCTGAGTTGCTATCTTTTGGTTGCACGCGAATGCATCAATATGATCCCGCTTGCGGCACTGGCAGCTGTTCTCATCCACATTGGTTACAAACTCTGCGAACCTAAGAAATGGTTCTACGCAGCGGCAGTGGGCAAAGAACAATTGTTCTTATTCGCTTCAACTATTGCCGTCACGCTCTACACCGACTTGCTCTGGGGCTTGATCTACGGCATGGCTGCAAAACTGGTTATTGCATGGGTCTACTCTTTATCAAGCACACTGGAAAGACACCATGGACACGGACCAGTGACTGCAAAAACGCTTTGGGTGGAGTTTGTGAAACTCTTCCGTAATCCGGTCACCATGCACGATACTCAAGACGGCGTGCACAAGATTCGCTTCAATGGACCAGTAGTTTGCTTCAACGCTTTGCATGTTCAGAAAGAACTCGAAAAGATTCCAGCCAACTGCACTCAACTGAAGCTCATCTTCGCTCCATCTGTGGGTCTTGTCGATCACACAAGCGCTTCCAATATCCTGGCTTTCCAATCCGAATGCCATAGAACCGGCAAATTGGAAGTGGAAATCACCGGACTGGAACTGCTAAGAATGCATTCGAAAGATGCAAGCTGCATGCGCCACGCGCACCTGAACGGCTGGCAACACAGACGTCACGCTTAAGGCGCTCGGCAATACAGAAATCGAGAGGGGCGTGCAACAGCATCGCCCTTTCTTAATGCACGCTATATTGCCGATAGATTCGGGAATGTGCCCGTCCAGTCTTTTGGCTGCACTTCTTCCATCTTCAGTCGGTGAAACTCAATCAAAGATTGTTCGATTGAAAGAACCTGATCAAGAACTAGCTTATACGTATAAGCGGCACGCTGTGCCACTACCAGCTGCTCATCCGTGATAAATCCGCAGCGCTGTAAAAGCGAGCGAACATCTTCAGGAAGAGAAGGAACAACAGGCTCTGCCAGCGGCGAAACGGCTCTAAGCTCCTGCCAGGTCATTTCCATCTCGCTTTGAACCGCTTCTTGTGTAGCTGGTTCATGATTGACGCCTCCGCGCAAAATTACATCGGGAAGGGCGCGGGTCAATTTCAAATATCTGTAAAAGGACATCACCAACGCCTTATTGCGCTGTCCATGATTTCCGAATTCAGACTTTATCTCTTCACGGCGCTGAGCGGCATGGACATTGCGCAACACACTCAGCCCTTGAGGGACCGTGAATTTGTGAGCACGAATCAGTTTTTGCACTTCCAAAGTCGATTCGATCATGTCCTGCTTGACCATGCCTTTGCCGACAAGAACCTCTCCAAGCCTGGCTCCCTCTTTCGTGCCGGATCTAAGAGCGTCTTTGATGTTGCCTTCCGAGATCACTCCGGACTTCACAAGCAGACAGCCGGTCAAGGTTTCGGCATGCAAACCAATACCTGCCAAAATAGAATTTCTAGCGCCGTCTTCGACATACCGGCTGAGTTTTTCAAAAGCGCCATTTCTGTCAATTTCGCCGATGCGAATATTCCGCTGCAGTCCAAGAGCAAGCTGAATCAAGTCTTCGGTGATACTGCCATGATTGAGAAGAATGCGCCCCAAGGGCAAGCCGGTCGCTTTTGCCAGGTTGAGCACAACCTTCAGCTCACCGCTGGATATGGCGCCGGAGGCAGTAAGCAAATCACCAAGCCGGTTGCGAGGAATAGGCTCGGGCTGAATGGCCAGCAGGTTGAAAGCGACCCCGATTGAGACGTGTTTTCTTTTAGCAAGAGCCATGGCATTAGTGGCGTCTTGAGCCGAAATCGCGCCATCTCGCAAATACGACTGAGCAATAACGCCCGACTGAATCAGCTCGGAATCGACCTGCTCGCGCAAAACCAGGCACATTCCAACAGGCAACATGTGCGCACGCGAGTCATTGAGGGCAACTTGCAGTTGCTTCTCGGAAATCAATCCCCATTCGACCAGCCAGTCACCAATGGGGCGTTCAGCGACATTCCTGTCCAATCGGCCTCCAGAGTTACCGTAACAACCAGGATCCAGACTCCGTGAGACTCAGTCATTCTCATTCTACTCATTCCCGAAAGCAGCCGGCCCGTCACTGACAGGCGGCAAATATGTTTCGATGTGACAACAAATGGTCCAGCCGGCTCGTAATCAGTCCCTAAAATGAGATGGCAACGCGACGATCCGGACCTTTCACTTCTGCCGAAACCTTTATTGTATTGACGCTCCGAGCCCACGCTTCGTTCGGAAGCTGCCAGGTTACGTCATGACCTTTCAATGTACCCAGAGGGTGAAGAACTCTGCTGTCATAGCCGTCTTTGGGATCGACAGAACTCAGCCAGATCGTGCTTTTCTTGAGCCCAGGTCCGCTCAGTCGAATTTTTGTGAGATCAGCAGGCATTTCAAAATTGATTTGAACATGCGGTTGCCGGACTGGCATATAGAGTTGATTTACGGCGAAGGATGGCACCATGAAGATGTAGCTTGAGTCTGACACTTTATAAACGTTGGTACTGGGAGGCATCCAATCATTGATATTTATAGGGTATTTTTCTACGACCTCCGACTTTCTCCCCAGTACCGACGGGCATTTTCGCTCTAACAAGTCGACGACTTGGGAGGCGTAAAAGTGCGTGACCAAACCACCTGGATGACCATCCGCCGGCGTTGCGCTCAAAAGGGCAGAATTACTCCCGTTCTTCAACTTAGGCTCAGCCCAAAGCATCGCAATGTAAGGTTCAAGCAGATTTACAAATTCAAGCCTGGCCTTTTGGAAGTAGGGCGCAATTGTGTCATAACGCTCTTTATAGTAATTGTGCACGTATGGCACAAACTCGCGATGGCCGATGCTTACGTCTAACTCGGGATGAAAACCAGCCACACAAGGAAGCGTAATCACATAACAAGGCAAATTCCAACGTTTCATCAAATCGCTCATGTGTTGCAACGTCTTTTGATATTGATTGATATTTTTGCCTTTTAGCAGTTCTAATTCACGCTTGTTGCATTCAAACCCTCGCTCTGGTCCAGACGATCTTGAGTTTTCTTGTTTCTCCTGCCAGCCAATATATACTTCGGCACTATTCGGAAGTAGCGAGCGAAGAATTCGTCTTACCAATTTGGTTCGCGCATCGGGCTCGAATTTTCTTAAGTAGGGGACGATGTAGCGCTTCCCTTCAAATTCTTCTGGATCGTCGCAAACGTAACCGAAAAGAATCAGATCGGGACTGTATTGCTTCCCCCATCTCTCCAGCTTTTCCAATGTTGAAGCAGTCGAACCATAAAATCCGCAAAGCGCTATGACATCGACATCGTTGTAACCTCGTCTTATGAGTTCCCGATGCAGAGCACGCCACCAGGCATCATTGATATTTGCCAGTGCATATCCCGCGCAAAACGAATCACCTGCTACTAGAATTCTTTTCGACTTTGGCTTTTTCTCGGTCGTCGGTATACCTGCAGATTGGAGGACTCTGCAACCGTCTGGGAACTGCCAGCGCTGATCAGACATCTGCCCAATTTTCCAAGTATCTTCTTTCCAGCTTCTGGACACCAGGATGTTTTGATCTTCCAGATATGGAACCAAAATTCTGTCGACGAGGACAGCGACGCTTATGGCGATGAATACGGTGCATGCGATCGCAGTTGCGAATCTATTAAGACCGGTTAGCCCCCTGCGCCCCCTTGCCGCAGGTAAAGAGTCTTTTTCGAGTGTATCCCTTGCATCCAATTGCAACACTAACCAGTTACTTCGTATTAGGCCACCAAGCGCTTTTTGGCGGCCAAGGATACCACCAATGCAAAAATGGTCGATTATACGTGTCTTATGCTTACACTATGGTAAGGAAGCTACAAAAAGCAAAGTCCCCGGTGTTATCCGGGGACTTTGTATCTAGTCTCATCTGCTGCCGAGGTAGATGTGACTGAGAATCTAGATTTAGATTTGACTTCTAAATTCTAAAGAACGGAGTCTCAACGACCTTATCGAGCCAGATCACTTGGATCTGATACTGACCAGGTCCGCATTGCACGCTTGGTGCAACAACAGAGCCGTCTTCGTTGGTTTTGCGAGAGAAAACGACGCCACGTTCCATCTCTGTAACTCTAACTTCAACATCGGCAAGGGCATTTTCTTCTTTATCTTTTGCTTGCAAGAGAACGCGCAACTGGTCTTTGTCTACCAACCATCCGAGATTGACTTGCACAGTCGCATCATCAATCTGTTTTTGGAAAGTACCCAGAGAAACCAATTGGGTTCCCACCCCCCGCAGCGCGCCAGCCGGGACCATTTGCTGCCATTGCATAGCGTCGAGCATATCTTGCCATGCACCAATTGCACTTTCTTTCGTACTGCCGACAAGGTCCTTGAGCATGAGCACTGCAGACTCTGCCTTAGCCACGACCGGCTTAACAACAGACTCTTGAATCATTCTTCCGGTGACACGCTTGAGAATCGCTTCGTCCTTCTTGGACAAAGTTGTGTGCTTAGAGGCAGCCCACATGGCTTTGTCGAACATGCTGTTTTCGCCGGGCATCGGCAGAACATCTGCATGCTCCTGGCAGAACGATTCGAAAGTATCAGCGCACGCACGCTCATCCTTTATAGAGAGAATCTTTGCCAGTTTTTCTTGAAGGGTGTTCATGGTCATCTCCTAAATTCGTGCCTCGTCCCTGTCGAGTTTTTCTTTGAATGCTTTCAGCGTTCGGACGATCTTCTTGTCGACCGTATCTATACTCTTGGGGTCCATTTTTAGACATGAAATCAAATCTTCTCTTTTATGACCTTCCACATACTTCAAAAGGAAGCAGGTACGGTGCAATTGGGTGGGCAACTCGGCCAAAATCTGTTCGATCAGATCATTAATTAAGGCCTTAATCGCCGGGTCAGATGTCTCAGAATCACCGGCGAGCACAGAAAGCTCCCAGCCCAATACGTCTTCGGGATTTCTGCCGTCGTCTTCGTCGAACATACTATCTAAGGATGTGGTCCGCCATTGGGTCGAATTTCCCGGCGTATCGTCAAAAGACTTGCCAGGGGCAAGCCCAGTCACCTTCATTGCCTGTCCATCCATTTCGGTCTCGGAGCTGGAAACACCGACAGGCGCGACGCGCGGCTTGTCTTTTGCGTTTGGGTCGCGTTTTTTCAGCTGAACCTTGTGATAGCGCTCGAGATTCTGAGCAATTGCCTTGTTGCAGGCTCCCAGACAATATAAGGATAGGTTCGCGTCCGGGTGGGTGGGGTCGAAGTGCTGACAGACCAATACGAGGGCATTTTGGAGAATGTCCTCGATATCTTCATCCGTGGCAAGGCGAGCGCGTGAACGGATGTACCGCATCATACGCTGGGGAGTGAAATCCATCTCCCCTCTTAAAAAAGCCCTACTTTCGCTGTCCTTCATATCCCCCGTCTGCCCGGCGACTCCAAAAGGATGTATATACGGATTTCAGTCAATCTCGGACACCCTTTAAATAGTTAGCCATGCGCCGACCGGCCCAATGTTAGCAAATTATAAGTGCGCTGGCGCAAGCGCATTAGCCGTCCGCAGGCGGGAAGCAGCCATCTATAGGCGATCTTCCCGTTCGGCTTACTGTGTAACAGCCCAGCTTTGAGGTTTTTCACCGTCTTTTACGTCAATTCGATAACAAGCTTCGCTGTACGGGCGCGTTCGGGCTGCCTCTTTCCCAGGACTTTCACCGTCTCTGGGCTATACTAACCTTGATAATGAGCCCCTTTACCAGACAACGCTTTGTTGGATTCTTAGTCCTAAACCTTTTCGCTGCTTCCATCCCGGAAGCGGCAATAGCTGGCGACACAAGTTCCGACAAGACTTTTAGCCCCAATTTCAGGCAACCGCTAAGCCTGCGGTCGCGCTTAAAAATCGCTGCGGCAAAGAGAGCTTCCACACCAAGTTATTCGGACGCGCCTCCAGTAATCCTGCCGTCCGCCTCCCCACAAGTTATAAAACCAGTCGAGGCTCCCACGCAGCCGTCGCTTAATCTGCCGATTGGCATCCCGGGCGAAGGCACCAAGGTGCCCTCAGAGGGCGTGGAGGGTCCAGGTGGACCAGGCAGCACAGTCGATCCGAAGGAACGATTTACGCCTAAACCCACGCCCACGACTCCATTGAGCAATACCCCGGTGACGTCCCCGATCGACCCAGCATCGCGCGGGGAAAGTAATCCATCCGGCATCCCGGAGCAGGGCGCACATACTCCTCCATCAGTGACTCCGCAGGACGCACTTAACCTGCGCGGACCGATGGGTGACTCGATGACCATTGGGCAAGCGATGAACGAAACGCTCATCAATAGCCCGCGAGCAGCAGCCGTGCGTTTCAATTTGGGAATCACGAAGTCAGAACTGATTCGCGCCACAGAATTGCCGAATCCGACAATCTTTATGGACAGCGGTTACAAAGCTGAATTCACATACCGCTATGGCGTAACGATTCCAATCGAGCCGCCATGGAAGCTGGTCTTTAGAATCTTGGCTGCGAAAAAACAGATCAAACAAACTGATTTTGAAATTCGCAATGCGCTCTGGCAGCTTCGCGGTGATATCAGAAAAGCTTATACGGAGCTGGTTGTTGCGCAAGAGACATATGAAACTCTTGTCGACTTGTATGACCTTAGCGCCAGGCTTTACGAGGTTGCGGCAAAACGCTTCCAAGCTGGTGACGTTCCGGAGTTGGACGTTCTCAAAGCTCGCCTTTTGAATGGTCAAAACGGTATCGAGCGCGATGTGGGTGCCAGAAGAGTCGTGCAAGCGAGGCAAGCACTGGCGATTTTGCTGGGCCGAAACGTCGACACGCAAGTTGAGGTTCCGCGCCTGCAGCCGTTTAAGCTGCGTGCCGAAATCATAGACTTGCTGCCAGACTTCAATAAAGAGATGCCGAAGTTGGATGTCCTGCTTGCAGCAGCCAAGCAAAACAGGCTTGAGCTGAAGGTCTTGGAAAGAGCAATTGCTGCTGCCAAAGCGCAACTGAAAGTTGCATACGGAGAAATACTGCCAAACCCTACTCTTGGTGTTGGTAGTTCCGTGGTCAACGGTCCGCCTCTTAATCCGTCCCAATTAGACCCGGACAAGCCACTGCCGAAAAACGTTTTCCATGGTTACTTTATCCAGGTCTTCCAACCATTGCCGATATTCGATTTGAATCAGGGCGACATCAGCAAATATAGAGCGACAATCCGTGCATTGAACTCGCAGGTAACATCGCAAGAAAACGTCATTCAACAGGAAGTTTCTGCCGCATACCAAAGAGTGCTGGCTGCCAGACAACGGATTTTGACGTATCAGCAAAAACTGCTCAACGACTCGAATGAAGTGGCTCGACTGGCAAGACGCAGTTATGAAGTTGGTCAGTCCGACATTACTTCAACTCTTTTGACGCAACAAGCGAATATTCAAATTCGCAATCAGTATTTGGACGCGGTTAATTCATACCAGCAGGCATTCACTGACTTAGAACAGTCAATCGGAACAGTGCTTCAGTAACGCGATGAGGCTTTCTTAGACTTGGTTACGGCTCGGCAGACTTGACCGTCACCGTGGACTTTAGACGCCTCGAAGCCGGTCACTTTATCAATTGCCAGGTGCAGTGAGTGGAGAACCTTTTCTATACGTTCTATCCTGGCTTTATCTCCCCGTCGCTCGGCCTGCATGCGCCGGAGCATAAGGCCGGTGATAAGCCCGTTCAATTTGGCTATCCTGAAATCTGTCAATCCATAGGCCAGCGCCAAAATTATATGCCGACTGGACGAAGTGCTTGTGTTGATCGCCTTCAAGCGCAAGATGGAAGAGTTGGGAAACCCTTCCAACCAAGCTGTAAAGCCGGCTTCCGCCGGTCTGACGCTGGCTAAGGCGTGCATGCGTGCTGCCTCATGCCATTGAGATAACTCTTCAAACTCTCATGCGCACCAATTAGCACTGCCGCTCTGAGCAAATCATCTTTTCTGTGCATGGCTACACGACCGTTATCCCAGCGAACGACGAAGATATCGTCAGAGCCGTGAAAAACGACAGTCCCGCCTACTTCGCTGGGAACAATAACGCTTGTCGTAAGCGCATTTCCCCAATCTATGAATGGCGTCTTCGACCAGACTCGCCGCCCGCGCAAATTGTTGTGCGACTGCTGTCTAGTAAGGTCGGAAGCAGGTCCAACCGGACTAACGGGAAATCGAGTGTGCAACCACTGGCGGTGACTGGATGTTTCTTTCATCTAAATGATCTCAATCGGGTAGGACATAAGCCAGTTGAGAATCGAGTTCTCGATCAAAGAGAAAATTGAGCGGCGCGCATTCCGGGGTTTTTTATGCTGCGCCGCTTTGTTTGGGCGAGTGCGAGTGGCGAAAGTGATCGTTGCGTTCATGAAGCACCTCCTAATCGACACGCCCGAAAAGACGACTAAACCGCCACCGCTGTGCCACCGACGGCAGCAAGAACCGCTTGAGCCCAAATGCTCACACGCTGTTCGGTCAATTCAGGTTCGTTGACTTCGTCAGTTACCAGTCCGACAAAATGCCCGTCCACGATCGACTCGGAGTGGTCGAATTCAAATCCTTCTCTGGAAATTCTAGATGCAACGACTTCGCCGCCGCGCTCAATAACCTTGTCATAGAGCAACTTCATAGCGCTAACGAAGTTGTAGGAATAGCCGACTTGATCGCCTAAAGAAAAGAGAGCAACCTTCTTTCCAGTGAAATCGATCAGATCCATTTGAGGAAAGAAGTCCAGCCAATCGTCGGTGAGTTCACCGTCGCCCCAGGTAGAACCGCCCAAAACCAAGAAGTCGCAGGCTTCGAGTTCTTCTTTCTTGGCAAACTGGATGCATTTGATTTCAGATACTAAGTTTGGCAAGTGCTTTTTAATTACATCAGCAACACCTTCTGTGGTGCCAGTCTGCGTTCCGTAGAAAAGTTTTCCCATTTTTGTCTCCTTGAGCGCGGCCGCATAAGCACGCGAAAGCGCACGCGATGTCATTCACCCACAAAGCGCAAGAACCATCCCGACAGAGCAAAATACTGCCGGAACTGAGTTCGAATTTGTTGAGACTTATTCTCAACTATTTTGCAAATCCTGTCCACTTAAAGTTTCAAAAAAGAAGGGCAAATTTCAAAAAAAACTTCAAATCGCCACAGACGCCAGAAAAATTTGCAAAGACAGGCAATAAAATATGACAATCATTTTCAATAAGGATATACATCTTATTGAGTCTGTTCGCGAAAAGCTGAACCTGTTTGTTCAGGGCGGTACTTATATAAGGCCGATCCGACTAAAATTGACGTCGCGGTCCGAACCTTCTTCTAATTCACTTGCTAAACCGACTTACAGTCACACAAAAGGGAGTTCTGCTGGTTTTACTACCAGTAATTTTCGAGCTCTTTTTCGTCTTTCTCTTATCGACAGAGTTGAACAGAGCACAGACAGGATTGCAGACAATCCTCAAAGAACGCTCAATGATCGTTCAACTCAACCAGATCAACGTGTCCCTTATGCGCACAATGATCCGCATATTCACCCCAGGACCAAAGGATGATCCGCGCACACTTCAGATGATTGACATGGAGACTGGGCGAGCAAAGGACATGCAAGAGCGCATTGCACATCTCACTTCCGTTTCGCCCGAAGTTAGCGATGTATGCAATCAATTCGACAAAATACTGACCGTTCTGACGGAAGGATTCAAACTAGCAAAAGAAGTCATACTCGACCCTACAATTCCATCCGGACGCCGTAATCAGCACCTGAATCCATTTCTTATGGTCAATGCTTTCTCGGAAAATCGTCGCTTCATGCACAAGATCGACAGGGTCGAAAAGCAATTCGAAACGCGCATTCCGGCAGAGTTGTCGGCAATTCAAACCCGCATGCTCTCAATACTTACTATAGGAACAGCAGTCGGCTGCCTGCTGTCATTCCTTCTGATGAAGGCGTTTTCGCGAGACATCACCAGCAGATTGAAAACAATTTCCAACGAAGCGCAAAATGTCTTTCAGGGCAAAGATCTTGGTGCAGTACAACCTGGCAACGATGAAATTGCACAGCTCGATAAGACCCTGCACAAAGCCGCAGAACAGCATCGCCAGGCAAGATTGAGAGAGCAAGCCATTTTGCACAATGCGGCGGACGTTATTTGTTCGCTCGATGCAAAATACAAGTTTGTCGGCGTGAGCGCGGTCGCCGAAAAGCGCTGGCACAAATCAGAGCGAGATTTGATTGGAGCACCGCTAGCAACGATTCTAAAGGAAGACTCGATCGAGCCAACCATCGAAGCACTGAAGAAAATCGCGAAAGAAGGAAGCGGAGAATTCGAAACCAGAATTGAATTGTCGGATGATTCAGTTGCAGATTTTCAATGGAGTGTTCGCTGGTCAAGAGAGGAAAAGCGTTATTTCTGCACGGTTCACGACGTCACGGAACTTCGTGCAGTTGAGCGGCTGAAAGAAAAGTTTCTTTCGATTGTCAGCCATGACTTGCGCGCACCAATTACATCAATTGGCATTTCATTCAATTTATTGTCGCAAGGAAAACGTGGTGAGATGCCGGAAAAGGCGTCAGCCGTGCTTGAACGAGCAGAAGGCAGTCTCTCCACTCTCACCGTGCTGGTCAATGAACTTCTAGACTTGAACAAATTAGAAGCCGGAAAAATGTCGCTCAATTCTTCGATAGTCAGTGCGCGTGATATTTTTACTAGAGTGCGTGATGTGCTGGTCGGTCTTGCCGACTCAGCCGGAATCAGCCTTGTTGTAGCGGACACCGATTGCTCGCTCTGGGCAGACGAGTTGCGCCTGACGCAAGCTTTGACCAACCTGGTGTCTAACGCGATAAAATTTTCGCCTAGGGGCTCGACAGTGCGCCTCGAAGTAAAGCTGAGCGATGACATGGCAGAACTTCAGGTCATCGATCAGGGCCCAGGCGTACCGGAGAAAGACAAACCGCATGTTTTCGACAAATTCAAACAGACCGCAGTAAAATCAAATATCAAAGGAAAGAGCAGCGGCATTGGCTTGGCCATCGTGAAAGCCGTTGCCGAAGCACACAACGGGTCCGCAGGGGTCGTAGACTCTCCTCCAGGCGGCAGCATCTTTTTCTTGAGAATACCCAGACTATCAAGCTCGCCGGAGAGTGAAGCTTGATGAAAAAGCTCAGTATCGAAGAAAGAGGGTTTTTGCTGGTGCTGTTTCCGCTCGCCTGCCAAATCGTCTTCGTCGTTTTTCTCACGGCACAACTCTGGAGCATTCAATCCAACATTGTGAAACAATCTCGCTCTTGCGAGTTGATCACCAAAACCATTTCATTGATTTCGTCATCGATCAACCTGGGCTACATAAGTCATCAACCTCAGTACTTCTTCCCGTCGGCTCACAGCAGGCTCGCAACAGTGACCGGCGACAAAAGAATGTTCGCCGTCATCAATGACAAATTGGAGCAAATCAGCTCTCGGGAGGAGCAGGACGAGGTGCAGCGCAAAAAAATCTCCTACTTAGTGAATGCGGGACAGGAAACGCTTCTGCGCCTTAACGAGCTGCGAGACAACCAGCAAAGGGGTTGGAAGTATTGGAAACACGTGCACGAAAATTTTGAAATAGCGCTCATCTATGCTTGCAATCGTCTGCTCAATGCAGCCGACAGCGTCGTTCAATACGAAGAAGCCAAACGGCAGGGCAGCGAGGAAGCGACAAATACTCAGTTTCAAACCTTGAATATGTTTTTGACTGGTGCAATTGGGTTGACAATTGCGGCGGCTTTTGTGATGGCTGCATTTTATATAAGAGATATCCTGATTCCACTAAAGCACTTAGGCGCCAACTGCCTGCGCATCTCCAGACAGGAAGAGTTATTGCCTGTGCTCGCTGACGGCAGCGAATTTTCTAATATCGATTCGATATTGCACGGCATAAGAGCAGCAACGGTTGAAGAGCAAGAGCGCGAAAAATCGATGGTCGAGAACACCAACGACTTGATCTGCGCGCTCAGTAAAGACGGAAAGTTCTTGCGCGCCAATGCTTCCACCATGCAGTTTTTCAACGAAGCACCGCAGACGATCGTGGGCAAATCGTTTCTCGATTTTGTCGAATCTGAAGAACGAAACGCGGCAGAAGCGAGTTTTAAAAGCGCAATAAGCGACGAAGAGAGCAAGTCATTTGAATTGCGAGTCCAGGGTAAGAACGCAGAAACCCCGGTGCATACGCGCTGGTCATGCCTCTTTTCGCGGGAGACAGAAGAACTTTTCGCAGTCGTGCATAACATCGAACAAGAAAAAATACTGGAGAAATTGAAGCAGGATTTTGTAGACATGGTCAGCCATGACCTGCGCAGCCCACTTTCATCAATGCAAGTATCTCTAGACATGATCGGGCAAGAGGTCTATGGACCGCTGAGCGAAGAGGCACTGAAAGAGGTTAGAGGCGCGAGTCGAAACCTCGACAGACTGCTGGATTTCGTCAATGATTTGCTCGACTTCCAAAAGTTGAAACACGGAGCACTGCAGCTCGAACACGACAATGCCAGCATTGAGAGCATGGTTCAATCTGCCATTGATCTTGTAAAACCAGCATTGCAAGCCAAAAATATTGAAATCGAATCGACGGGCGACGAAATAATTTTGTGGTGCGACCCGAAAAAACTCGTTCAACTTTTGACAAATCTGCTTGCGAATGCAATTAACTACACGCCCAAAGAAGGTCACATTGCGGTCGCCTGGAAGCAAGACAAGGAAAGCGTCGAAATTTCCGTTACCGATAATGGTCCAGGCATTGCCGATGAGCATAAGAAGCGGATTTTCGAAGCCTTCGAGCAGACTCCCGAAGCAGTGAGCAAAGGAGAAGGAACAGGACTGGGCTTGGCGATTTGCAAACTGATTTGCGATGCGCATAAAGGAACGATTACAGTCGACAGCGTCCTTGGTCAGGGCAGTAAATTTATTGTCGTCATACCGACCAACCAAGCTTAAGCAAGACTAATAATCAGCAAGTGCGCGAATGCGATGGACGGGGAATCGGCGCCCGTCACAATTTCCGAAAAACCTTTCGGCACAAGAATGTGCGACAGCTTGTCATCGAAGTGGCTAACCCTCGAATTTAATTACCAATGGTGAGAGGCGTCACATATACTGGATTAGCTGGCGGTAAGCTTTATAAACTGAGGTGCGTCTTATGGGTGACGTCTCAGCATTTGCAGTTTCTCAAAAACTCCGCAGTCAATCCGACGTCTCCGCGTTGGAAGCGCGTTTGGCCACAATCGCCGAAACGCAAAGGCAAATTGCGGAGTTGCTCAGTACCCGCACGACCTGCGTATCGCCGGCTGCTGGTATTGCGATTCCAGAACTGCGTGCTCATCCGGATAAATCTATTCTATCGACCGGTATCGTGGGTACCGGCAACTCCGCTCATGCGCTTGCATCCTATCTTTCAGCGGCTGGCTGCGATGTAAGAATGTACAGCCGCAGCCCGATCAAAGCAGATCACATCAACTCCATTCGGCACGTTTATTCCGAAGATCGCATCCTGGGCAGGTTTGAACTCAAGGGTGCTTATTCAGCCCCTCGCGACTTCGCCAAGCATTGCAAAACTATTTTTGTAGCCACCGTCGCCACCGCCTATCGAGAAGTAGCGGAAACCCTGGCACCTTACTTGAACAGCTCGCACACGATAATTCTTTTTTCGGGAAAATTCGGAGGCGCTCGCGAGTTTCAATTGCAATTGCTCGCGAAGTGTCTTAGCGATTTGCCGAAAATAGTTGAAACGGACTCCCTTTTCGCATGCCGTCTAGTTGCTGATTCGCGCGTTTGGATACGCGGCATCAAACGCTGGACGCTTTTTTCATCCGTCACGAAATCCCAAACCGAAGTCTGCGCACCAATCATTAATGCTTACTTCCCGGGTCTAACACCGGCTACCAATCTAGTTCAAAGAGGACTAACAGATTTTGGAGCGCTTGCGCACGCGCCGATTGCATTGACTAACATGCACTCAATCGACCGCGCCGAAGAATTTCTCTTCTACTATCAGGGCATGACGCCCCGCACTGTCGCTATTCTTGAGCAGATGGAAGAGGAGTTTCGAACCATTGCAAAAGCATACGGATGCGATTTGATTCCAATGAAAGACTTGCTCGATCGCTATTACGGTTGCGATGCGAGCGACCTTTATTCGGCGATGACAACAGTGCCGAATTACAGACATAGCCTGTCTCCAAAAACCCTAAATCACCGCTTCTTCTATGAAGACGTTGCCTGCAGTCTTGTGCCTTTTGAACAATTGGCACGGTTGGCAGGAAAAGAGACTCCAATACTGAGCTCGATGATTAGCCTTGCGACATGCGTCGTCGGCGAGGACTTCCGCAAAACTGGCAGGACGCTAGAAAGTCTCGGGTTGGGAGATTTTGACCAGAGTGAAATGGTTCGATTCCTCAATTCTTAAAGGCGAAGCTGCCGTCACGTTGTGGCTGACAGCGGCAATTTTCGCCGCTTCGGCAGAGCCTATCTTTGTGAAACTCGGCTATTCAGCGGGCGTTACGCCTCTGCAAGTTTTTGTTTTGAAGAACGTCTGCGCTGCGCTGATTGTTCTGCCGCTCACTCGTGCCTTTAAGTGGGTGGGCTGGAACAACCTGCCGCGACTAATGTTTCTCGCATTTCTTCTGTTCTGCACAAACGGATTGATCTTGCTGTCGCTGACTCTCGTACCTGCAGTGGTGGTAATGACGTTAGTTACAACGACACCGGCTTTGGTGGCAATCATTAACTCGGTCATCGGGCGAGACAAGCTGACTGCGAAGTTTTGGGGCGGGTTCGCACTTTGCCTGCTTGGAGTAGTCCTGATGCTGGAAGTGAAAACTTTGTCCGGCACGCCCATGGGAATTCTCGCAGTGCTTGCGGCAGTAGTTTCGTCGAGCATCTATCGAGTCAATATGGAAACAGCAACAAGCGTGATGAAACCGCTCACCATCTCGTCTTATCAATTTCCACTGTGTGCAATGTATTGCATTCCACTGATGTTCTTCACTCCGGCCCTCACCTTTGAAGCAGTCAAAGTGGGAGCGATTACCGGCTCGGCTGCTGCTCTGGCAAACATCGCATTCCTGAGTGCGATGGCTCTTATCGGCTCTACACGAGTCTCGATAATATCGCTTCTGCAACGCCCCCTGCTCTTGATTCTCGCAGTTGTTGTATTGAACGAACCCGCATCAATGTGGCAAATTCTCGGAATAGTTCTGACCATTGCCGGTGTTCAAATCGCGCAGGTGAAAAGGAAAAAGCCCGCTTTTGCAATCGGCCCGAAACCGGATAAGTCCGCTGCTGTGCAATCTCAAATCCAAACAAGTGAGAAGCAACCAGTCGGAGCAGGGATCAATAATTCCTGTCGATAATCATGTCGCCGCGCTTTCTTTCCGCATCCGCTTGAGCCTTCTTTCCCAGTTTCGCATAGAGGGCCGAGCGTGCATAAAACGTCCTCGGGTTGGGGCTCTTCACAAGTTTCAAATACTTGTCTAAGTCTGCAATTGCTTTTGAATACTCGCCTTTCTTGTTATAGACTTCTGCCCTGTCGCTCAAATACAGATGATTGTTAGGCGAAAGTGCAATTGCATGCGTGTAGTCTTCGATAGCTGGAACTAGCTGGTTTAGCTTTTCATTGATTTTGCCGCGCCTTCTGAAAGTCTCTGCGGATTTGGGATTAAGCTTGAGAGCTTTGTCGGCGGACTCCCTAGCCTTCAGGTAATCGTTTTGGAGGTACGAACAATCAGCAATTCCGAGATAGCCTTCGAAGTTTTGCGGTTCGCTTTTGATCAGTTTGCGAAACTCTCTGGCAGCCTCTTCAATATCTTCGTGAGCGAGAAGCGTTTTTGCCCGGGCCAAAGTAGAGTCTGTTTTTTCCGGAGTTTTATACCTAAATGCGACAGCTTCCATCTGAAAAGAAGCGGCGACGCCTAGAGCAAATGTGAGCAGCAGTGGGTGAGGGCGCCAGCACATCGAGATCAAAGTTTCCTCGCAGCAAATTTGACGTATCCGATACTTTAATTTCACCCAAATTGCGCAAATTTAGTTGACCATCATACATTTGTATGTATAATCGATATACAGATTTGCTTCGCACGAGACGGCCCCGCTGGGCGGCGTGTAAAGCCTGTGCGCTAGTGTCGCCCGGGGCCCTAGCGCAAAGAAGTCATCGGCGCGCGCGATTGTGTGGGCCGCCATTTCCGTAGGTTCGACTCAAACGGTTTCCGACTGCTCTGGCGGCAGGTCGTCGTCCTTGTTGATTTGCGCATAAACAGTCGGCAGCACAACAAGCGTCAATAGGGTCGCCGACACAAGCCCGCCGAGAACGACTGTAGCGAGTGGACGTTGCACCTCAGCGCCGGTGCCGTTAGAAACGATTTTTGGAATTAGACCCATAATTGCCACCAATGCGGTCATCAAAACCGGACGCAAACGAATGGCAGCGCCTTCAACAGCAGCCTGAGCAACAGGCACGCCCCGCCGCTGCAAGTGCATGATATAAGTCACAAGTATCACACCGTTCTGTACGGACACGCCAAACAATGCGATAAAGCCGATGATTGCAGGCACTGATACTGTTTGATGCGATAAGAACAGCGCCACAATCCCGCCTATCATCGCAAACGGCACGTTCAACATGATTAGTCCGGCGTTCTTGAACGAATTAAAGGACGCATAGAGCAACAAGAAAATCAGCAATAAAACAATCGGCACAACAATCGAAAGCCGCACCATAGCTCGTTGCTGGTTCTCAAATGTCCCCCCCCAAACGAGCCGATAGCCCTTGGGAATTTTCACGTCTTTCTTAATCCTCTCTTGTGCTTCGCCTACGAATGATCCCAAATCGCGTCCGCGAACATTGGCAAGAACAGCAGTACGCCGATATGTTTCCTCTCGATTGATCATCGCTGTTCCTCTGGGCAAATCGATTTTCGCCAATTGCTTCAACGGCACTCGCGCTCCAGTTGGAGTATCGATCATCAGCGCTTCAATTTTTTCTTTTGTGTCTCTCATCTGTACAGGCAGTCTAGTGAGCAATCCAAACCGCATATTGCCTTCAATAACGTCGGTAATTACATTGCCTGCAATTTCGTTTTGCAGAACATCCTGGATGTCGGTAACGTTGAGTCCATATCTCGCCATCACGTTGCGGTCCAGTTTTAGAGTCATTTGAGGCAAGCCAAGAATGTGCTCTCTCTGCAAATCAGCACAACCGGGCACCGCCGAAATTGAAGTTTCAATGTCTGAAGCAAGCTTATCCAAAGTTTCCAAATCATCACCAAAGATCTTGATGCCAAGGTCGGCTTTAATACCGGCGACAAGGTCATCGATCATGTCCGCAATCGGCTGGGAGAAAGAGAAAATCAAGCCCGGAATACCTTCCAATTCCTTTGCCATCAACATGACGAGCTTTTCTTTATCATGAGTTGTCGTCCACTGCTCCTTCGGCTTGAGACCTATATAAACGTCAGCGTTTTCTACACCTTCAAGGTCAGAGCCCATGCCGGAGCGACCAATCCGCGACACAACCCCCGTCACTTCCGGAAACTTCTTCATCGACTCTTCTACACGCTGCGCTACACGCATTGATTCAGTGTGCGCAACGCTGGGTGATAGTTTGGTTCGCAAGAGAATTGAGCCTTCATCGAGTGTTGGAATAAACTCTGAGCCTAGAAAAGGTACAAGGCAAAAGCTTCCAACCAGAGCACCAATACAAACAAAAGCAGTTGCCCAGGGGTGTTTCATCGTCCGCTGAAGGGCAGGCTCGTGGAGGTTTTTTGCAGCCTCTACGAATGGATTATGCTTCTCCCTTATGGTGCCGCGAAGAAACCAGTAGCAAAGCACAGGTACAATCGTCAAAGACAACAGCAGCGCGCCAAGAATCGCATAGATAAACGTGAGCGCCAGAGGGTGGAACATCTTGCCTTCGATCCCTTCTAAAGAGAAGAGCGGCAAGTAGACAGAGACAATGATAAAGATAGCGAAGACAATCGGACGTCCCACTTCTCTGGCAGCGTTGAGAACTACCTGAAAGTGGTTGGCATGGCGGTCTTCCGTTTCGTGCTCGTGCGCGATTGCCAGTTGCCGGTAGATGTTTTCAACCATAACAACACCGGCGTCGACGATAACGCCGAAATCAACGGCGCCTAGAGTCATCAAATTGGCAGACAATCCGGTGTACTTCATCAAGATGAAAGAGAAAAGAAGTGACAACGGAATGATGACAGAGACGATCAAACCGCTCGGGATATGCAGCAAGATTGCAGTTAAAACAACAATGACCAGCCAGCCGCTGAACATCAATATCTCTTTTACTGTTTCAATGGTCTTTTCGACCAATTCGGTTTGGTCGTAGTATGAAACAAGCTCAACACCAGGCGGCAACTCTTTCTTCAGTTCTTCAATTCGCTCGCGAACTTTCTCGACAACGGCTTTCGTGTTCACACCCTTTCGAGTGAGAACCATGCCGGTGACCACCTCGCCTTTCCCGTCCATCGAAGCCGAACCACGACGGAATGCCGGACCAATCACGACTTTCGCGACTTCGCCTACCTTCACAGGTGTTCCATCCACAGCTTTTAGAACAATTTCCTCTATGTCCTTCGTCGTCTCGATACGCCCAATTCCACGCACAATGATTTCTTCATTGGCTCGCTCTAAGAAGTTGCCACCCGCATTGATGTTGTTGCGGGTCAGTGCAACAACCAGCTCGTGAAGCGTGATTCCATAGCCAGCCATGAGTCGCGGGTTCACTTGCACTTGATACTGTTTTACATAGCCGCCATAACTGACGACATTGCCGACGCCTTGCACTGCGCGTAAGCGTTTGGCCAGATACCAATCTTGAATGGTTCGCAACTCGGTAAGGTCGTGACGATCGCTCCTCAGGTAATAGTTGTAAACGTTACTGAATGTGGAAACCACAGGACCCAATTGCGGCGTCGGCGCCCAGGTAGGTAACTCCACTTGCATAAGCCTTTGCTGGACTAGATTGCGCGCCCAGTAGACATCGGTATCGTCCTCGAAAATCACCGTCACAACAGACAAGCCGAAACTAGAGTTGGAGCGGATATTGGTCACCTTGTGCAAACCGCTCATTACATACTCGATGGGATAAGTAATGAGGCTTTCAACTTCCTCGGTGGCGAGCGTTTCGCAGTCGGTGATTACCTGCACCTGCACGTTACTTACGTCAGGAAACGAGTCGACCGGCAAGCTCATCATGCAAAACACGCCAAAAGCCGCCATTACAATGACCGCGGCGCATGTGAGTAAGCGCTGCGTGATAGCAAAAGTGATTAGTTTGTCTATCAACTTTATCGCCGCCGGTCGTCAGACAACTCCTTGCGGTTGCCGATGAATAGTGTGTAAAACGGGACACCTAGCCACTCGGCTGTTCCTCTTCATCACTGTCTTTATTGATGAGTGTGTAAACAGTCGGCAGCACGAACAAAGTCAGAAGAGTCGCTGAAACCAACCCGCCGACCACGACGGTAGCGAGCGGACGCTGCACCTCGGCGCCGGTTCCATGGGAAAGAATGAGCGGCATGAATCCCATAATGGCGACGAGCGCGGTCATAAGCACCGGGCGCAGCCGCACGGTGACTCCTTCCATCGCAGCCTCTCGAACTTTATATCCTCGATTTTGCAGCTGCATGATATAGCTGACAAGAATGACCCCGTTCTGCACAGCCACACCAAACAGTGAGATAAAGCCGATAATCGCAGGTACGGAGAGCGTTTGCCTCGAAATAAGCAAGGCTAGAATTCCGCCGATTAGAGCGAACGGAACATTCATCATAATGAGCGCGGCGTTCTTAAGCGAATTGAAAGATGCAAAAAGTAGAATGAAGATAAGCAGAAGGACGACCGGCACAACAACCGCCAATCGAGTCATGGCGCGCTGTTGGTTTTCAAATTGTCCACCCCAGACAATGCGATAGCCCTTCGGCAACTGAAGCTCCTGATTGATTCTCTGTTGAGCTTCTTCAACGAAAGAACCCAAGTCGCGGCCCCGCACATTGGCTAAGACAGCAGTTCTTCTCTGACCATCCTCGCGGTTAATCATCACGGTTCCGCGCGGCAACTTTATGTCGGCCAATTGCTTAAGAGGCACTTTGGCTCCATCCGGCGTGTCGATGAGAATACTTTCGATATCGTTTTCTGTGTCACGGAATTGGCTGGGCAAACGAATTAGCAACCCGAATCGCCTGTTGTCTTCAACAACATCGGTGACAACTTTTCCTGCAACCGCGGTTTCAATAATTTCTTGAATGTCAGCAACATTCAGCCCATACCGCGCGATTACGTCGCGTTTCATCTTGATGGTCATCTGCGGCAAGCCCAAGATATGCTCGCGCTGCATATCCGCCGCACCAGGCACCTTCGACACAATGTTCTCAACTTGCTTTGCGGTTTTATCAAGAACCTTCAAGTCTTCGCCAAAGATTTTGATCCCAAGGTCGGCTTTAATACCGGCGACAAGGTCATCGATCATGTCGCCAATCGGCTGAGAGAATGAGTGGATAAGACCTGGGATACCTTCCACCTCTTTCGACATCAGATTGACAAGTTCTTCTTTATCATGCGCAGAAGTCCACTCTTTCTTCGGTTTCAAACCGATGTAGACATCCGCATTGTCCACGCCTTCAAGGTCGGAGCCCATGCCGGAGCGACCAATACGAGACACGACAACGGTAACTTCAGGAAATTTTTTGATCATCTCCTCGACTTCACCGGCAACGCGCATAGACTCAGAGTGCGCGACGCTAGGCGATAGCTTGGTACGCAACAGAATCGAACCTTCATCCAGAGTAGGAATGAACTCGGAGCCTAAAAAAGGTATTGCAGCAAAGCTGGCGATAAGAATACCGACGGCAATCAGGACAGTGAAATATGGATGATCCATTGATTTTGCAAGCAAAGGCTCGTGCCACTGGTGAATTTTCTCCACCACAGGATTGTGTTTTTCTTTGATATTTCCCCTCAAGAACCAATAGCAAAGAATTGGAATGACCGTCAAAGAGGCGATCAAGGCGCCCAAGATGGCATAAATAAAAGTGAGTGCCAGGGGGTGGAACATCCTCCCCTCGACTCCCTCAAGCGTGAAAAGGGGCAGATAGACAGAAACAATAATAATGACTGCAAATGCAATCGGTCGCCCGACCTCGCGCGCTGCGGTGATGATTATTTGATAGTGGTTGATCTTCTCGCCTTCTTTCTTATGCTCATTGGCAATAGAAAGTTGGCGGAATATGTTTTCCACCATGACCACCCCAGCGTCGACAATAACACCGAAATCAACCGCTCCCAGGGTCATCAAGTTAGCCGTGAGTCCCGTGTACTTCATAAGAATGAAGGAGAAAAGCAGTGACAGAGGAATGATGACAGCAACGATCAAACCGCTGGGAATGTGCAACATGATGGCGGTCAGAATGACGATAACCAAACCACCAGAGAACATCAAAATCTCTTTTACTGTTTCAATCGTCTTCTCTACAAGCTCGGTTTGATCGTAATACGCATGCAGTGTGACGCCGGCCGGCAATTCTTTGCGGATTTCTTCGATGCGGTGACGAACCTTCTCTACAACGTCTTTTGTGTTAACCCCCTTGCGAGTGAGCACCATGCCAGTGACAACCTCACCCTTGCCATTCATTGAAGCCGAACCGCGTCTGAAAGCTGGTCCGACAACAACCTGAGCCACTTGTCCAACTTTTACCGGGGTACCGCCAACCGTTTTCAAAACAACGTTCTTTATGTCGTTTTCGTTTTCGATTCGCCCCAGCCCGCGAATAATAATTTCCTCGCCGCCGCGCTCAATGAAGTTTCCACCCGCATTTATATTGTTATTGGTGAGCGCATTTTTTACGTCGGGAATCGTCACCCCGTAGCCTTTCAGCACGTTAGGATCGACGAGCACTTGATATTGTTTGACGAAGCCGCCGTAGCTGACAACGTTGCCAACGCCCTGAACAGACTTCAAACGTCGTGCCACTTGCCAATCTTGGATGGTGCGCAACTCGATCATGTCATGACGATCGGAGACAAGATAGTAATTGAATACGTTACTGAAAGTAGATACAACCGGACCCAGGTGGGGCGTAGGCGCCCATGCCGGCAGTTCGATCTGGCTCAGTCTTTGCTGAACGAGATTGCGAGCCCAATACACATCAGTGTCGTCGTCAAAAATTACAGTAACAACCGAGAGGCCAAAACTCGAGTTGGAGCGGATCTTATTTACCTTGGGCAAGCCATTCAGCCCGTTTTCAATCGGAAACGTAATCAAGCTCTCGACTTCTTCTGTTGCCAGCGTTTCGCAATCGGAGATGATTTGCACCTGAACGTTACTCACGTCCGGAAACGAATCAACAGGCAAAGTCAGCGTACACCAGGCTCCAAACATGGCCATGCCAACGAATGCAGCAATGGTCAGGAGTCGCTCCCGCATAGCAAAGGTAATGATCTTGTCGATCATTTAGTAATTTTCAGCCCCCTCCTGAATCTACCTGTCTCTTTTTGATTGAGCTAGTGCTTATAGGTAAGCTCCGTGCGAAGCATCAAACTTCCCTGCGTGACCACGTCTTCACCTTGCTCCAATCCTGAGAGAACCTCGACATACTTTTCTGTATCGACACCGGTTTTGATATGTCTTTCTTCATAGCCTTCCGCCCTTTTGACAAAGACTACCGGCTTGCCATCGAGTTCTTGAATGGCTGATTTCGGACAGGCGAGCAAATCTCGTGCCGCCCCTTCCAGGTCAATTTCTGCGAACATCTGCAATTTGAACTTGCGCGCTGTATTAGGCAAGCGCGCACGCACCGATACTGTGCGGGTCTCTGGATTAACGTGCTCACTAATAAAACTGACCGTTGCGTAGAACTGTTCGTTCGGGTAGCTCGGCACGTTGACCTTCACTTTGCCGCCAAGTTTGACACGCGAGATATCTACTTCCGGAAGGTCCGCCTTCACAGCGACCGAGGATAAATCGGTGACTTTGAAAATGCTCTTGTCTGGATGGACAAGCTCTCCTACTGCCAGATCATGGTGGCTTACGATTCCAGAGACCGGAGCTACGATACGGACAAGTCCACTGATATGCCCAGTACTCAATACATTTGAAAGGATGCTGACATCGGCGCCCAAGAAATCAAGTCTTTGCTTAAGCGTGTTGTAGTGCTGTCTCTCCTTGGCAGTTTCTGCTTCTGCCAACTGCAAGTCTTTTCTGAGCATTGCCTTGTTCTTGAACAAATTCTTTTCGCGCTCGTAAGCGATGAGGGCTTGCTCGTAGTTGGCATTTGCGGTCGCCGACGCAGCTTTGGCTGCCAGGTAGTCCTTTTGAGCGGAAATCTTTTCTTTGTACAAACCTTCCTGACGGTGAAATTCAGTCTCGGCTAAATCCTTCTGGACTTGGATGGCATCAAATTGAGTTTGAGCCTCGATTAGCGACTTGGGACGAACCAACAATTCAGCGTAAATCATCCGCTCTCGCTCTTCGTGAGCCTCGGCGATATTCAACTTGGCTTTTGCTTCAATGAGTTCAGCTTGCAGGTCGGAAATTTCTTGGCTGTCGAGAACAGCCATAATTTGCCCGCGTTTGACCTCTTGACCGGGTGCAACGCGAATCTCTTTCACGCGGCCGCTAATACGGCTGGTGACATCAACTTCCTTGCCGAGATCGGGCTCGATTTTTCCAGTCACATGCATGGGAATAGTCAGCGACCGTTTCTCAATGACCTCATGCTGGATATCTATTTGCTGTGCAACTTTCTCACTAACTTTTATTAATTTCGGACCGGACGGGACTGAATGATTGGAAAGCGATGCATCCGCAGAATCGCTCTTGGTGCCGCAAGAAGAAAGGCTCACGACAGCAATTACCGAAAGAAAAACACTGGCTAGGAAATTGCCGGGTCTAGATACACCTTGAATCGAACCTTCACGAGGCGTATTTATGAGGTGTTGTCTGCACATTAGAGTCTCCGATTGCGGACAAGCACTAAAAATAGTTTGACCGCCAGTTATGAGCATACACTATCAAAGAAGTAGACTGGGCGCTTATTCTGTGAAGTGCGTTATAACCAGATGATGTAGCGGCGCATCGTATGCGCCCGATTGGCGAACCCGACATATCAGTGTATCGACTGCTTACAAACGAAGATTCTGAGCCGTTTTTGCCTCAGGAAGATAAAGGAGATATCTCCAAGCAGGGTGTGCGCGGCGCGCTCTTTTGGTTGTTCGCCATCGCGCTGCTGATTCGTCTCTGGTTCTGCTTCTTCCACACTCACATCAATGCATATGCAGGCTTTGATGCGGTTGGATATATAAATGCTGCTAAGGCAATTGCCGAGCTTAACACTCTTCCTGCAAGTTTCGCGAAAGACTGCCTGGCATTGCTGACTGGCAGTGCTAATGCGGCTGTTGCCTCATATGTGCACGAAAGATTATCGGCATTACAACCTTTGATGTTGTCGGGCCCTTCCTATCCAGTTTTTCTTGTCCTTTCCAATATTTTGACGATGTCTGCTTACGATCCCAATGATTGGGTGAAGCCAGTAGCAGCGCAGTGCATGATTTCGTCTGTGATGGTTGTTCTTGTCGCGGCAATTGGACGTCAGCTCTTCGACCGCAAGACCGGCGTTATGGCTGGTGCCATAGCTGCAATTTACCCGCCGTTTATTATCAATTGCGGGCGCGCTTGCACAGAAACCTATGCTGCATTTTTGCTTGTTTTGTTCTCCTACGTCTTCCTTTTTGTCGCGCAAACTCAAAATCGTTCGTCAGAAGAAAGGACTGGAGAAAGACTTCTTTTTCTAAAAATCCTTCCCGCTGCAATTTTTCTCGGATGTGTCGCAGCTTGCCTGTCGCTGGCACGCACAACCCTTTTGCCCTTGTCTGCTGTTGTATTCCTTATGCTGTTTTTCAGACTGAACGGCAAAATGCGAATTGGGTCACTGGCTTCCTTCGTGGTTGGATTTGCTCTTGTCGTCATGCCGTGGTTTGCAGCACAAGAATTGATTGTCGGGGAATCCAACCTAGTTATAGATCGTGTCAGTCGTCTCAATTTCGGCTTGGGCACGTCGTCCCAAACGCAAGGATGGACGGGCTTCCCGCTGCACTTCAAACCGATTATGGACCGCACGGTCAACCTGCAGTTGATCACTCATTTATCTGATGACCCCCTTCCATTTCTATGGCTCTTGCAGGACAAAATTCCTCGACTATTCAAGTGCGGCTGGAACGATTTCAAAACCTGGCTGGGGCTCTTTTCGCCGCCTGCACAAGACGTATTGCATCAATTCATCATTGCTTTTGCTGCTGCAGGAATAATTCTCAGTCTCGACGGCGTCAAAGAAAAAACCAATAAGTGGAGAGGACGCATGACGGGTGTCATCTTTATGGTGCTCGTACTGCTGATGCATTTGCCATACATGTTTTTCATCACGGTTGGACGATATAACCTTACAGCCATGCCGTTTCTCATAGTCTTTGGTGCCTGGGGATTACGCCGCCTAAGGCATTTAGGAAATTTGAACAGGGAAAAGACGGATGTTCTGGAACTGGCTTATCCATCCATCTATTTGCTCTTTACTATCTTTGTATTGGCCGATCCGTTAGCGATGCTGGTCAATGCTTTTGGCGAACGTGGCGCCGCCGAAATCGGCATTATGACCACGATTGGACTGAAGATCGTTCTATTTCTCTTTCTCGGCGGCATGACCTATGTACTTATCAATAAGAGGCAAGCAGGATCGTATTCCCGCTCGCTGACTAATATTTTGCTCTTCAGCATAATGATTCTTACGTTCTCATCGCTCTGCTTACCAGTACGAGCCAATGGCAGATGGTTTGAGCGTGCGGTCACATTCAACAGAGCAGGAGACGGAGTCACATTCGAACTAGTAGCACCACCTGCAGTGGCTAAGTACGTGCGGGACGGCAAAGCTTATTTGATGGTCGATTCCGAAAGTCTGGATAGCCTTACCAATGGGCTCTCCATTACAATCGATGGCAAGAGTTTGACTGGCCCCTATGTCCCGGGACTTTCATTGCTGGACGATCAAGACAATTTCGAAAGGCGTGGCAACGAACTCACACGTGTGGCCGAATGTTGCTTCGAGAGCTTTTCCAGCGTAGTCGGCGTTGGCAATAATGATGTTCGGCAATGGTTTCTCGTTGCTATTCCGGCCGAGACAGAGCCGTCACTGATGGCTGGTTCTCGTGCCAGCCAGGAAGGCAGCCATTCCATGCGGATAACAGTGAAACGAACGACTCACGGACGCACGCGATTGTTTAAAGCACTGACTCGCGACGATGCTGAACTGATTGTGCCAGACTGGCAATATTCCAGCTGGGACAAAGCTTTCTACGGAGTAGAACGTCGAGGCGGAATTTGCGATCCCCGCACCGACCGCAAGCTAAATGCGCAAAAGGGTGACGCCGGTCACTACGTGCGACTACTTTTGCCTGAGCCAACGGGCGAAAATCAAAAGCAATCAAAGCTTTTATCCTTTCAAGAAGTCAAGGAAGTAAACGTTGAACCGAAGCTGTCGCTGACAAACGAGATCTTCAAAACGATGAAATTGAGTCCGGTACCGGATTATTCCAGCGGAGATCAGTGGATGATTCGAGTATCCGGGCGTTATAAAACAAAAGGCAAACTCTCGCCAGGCGTGGAAGTAATCACCAAGTCATCCGAGAAAAATGATGAATTCTCCTACAATGCGCCATGGGCACCGAAAGTATTGCCTCCATCGAATGAATGGCGCCAATTCGATGTAGCGTGCCCGCTTACACCGCGGGCGTTTCCAGGAAAACTCAATTCCGTGGAAGTGCGCATGCATGTTCTCAGTCCTATCTTTCACAATCTGACGCGTCCTGTCGAGCCGGAAGAGATGCAGCGTTCTAGTTGCCAGTTCGAGAATGTGCGATTGGAAATCACAAGCCTGACGGCTTATCCTTTTGCTGCAAAGCATTCTGTTTACTAGCTGCTTAACCGAGCGCCACACAAACAGCTAATTCGAGACACGCTCAGATATAATCCGCGTTTTCGGTTTTATACAGAGATAGAGTTTTCTCAATGCGACTAGATAAGTGGCTAAAAGTCTCCAGATTGATAAAACGCCGTACCGTGGCGCAAATGGCCTGCGATCAGAATCGAGTTTATGTCAATGATCGTCCCGCCAAATCATCGCTGACACTCAAAGATGGCGACCTGGTCCATCTGGAATTGGGCTCTCGAGCCGTCACGGTCAAAGTCATAACCGTACCAACGGGCTCTGTTCCGGCTCAGGACGCTTCTTCGTTGTACGAGATGATAGAAGAGATAAAACGTCAGGCAGAAGTCCTGGAGTGGCTTGAGGAATGAGCGCCCCATACTCGCAAAGCAATGACGAAAGCAAGTATTTGGCTGTTGAGCTGGACGAAGACAGCCGCCAATTAGTGCGGGAGCTCGCTCTCTACGAAGAGGTGCGAGCCCACCACGTAACGCTTGCCTACACGCACAATGGCGAGGCATTTTCGCCAGACTGGATACCGGGAGGGCGCTGCGTTGGAGACTCGCTCCAGTTTGAAACGAGAGGCTTTTCCGTAAATGAGGAAATTCAGGTACTGGTCGTCTCAATCGACGGTTCGAGCGAGAGACCTTTCGACGGCGGCACCTTACACATTACTGTAAGTAAAAAACCCGGAGTGCCGTCTACGCATGCAAATGAGGCAATTCTGAACGTCACGCTAGTGCCTTTCACCAGACAGCTAAAGGGTCGCGTAGCCTGGCTAGAGCGCCGAAAAGGCAATTGAGCCAAAACTGCGCCAAACACAACCTTGGCAAGCATCTCAGGCGACAGAGCAGTGCATTATCGAATTCGTTTACAAGTTGATAACAACTCCGGGCAAAACTCGCCTTATATTTGAAACATCCTCAAACGAACGCCTGTCGCGGCTGAAAGCCCACCTGGCAAGTGAGGAAAGAATTTATATCGGAGGGGCGAGAGGGGGGGAACCCTCTCTCGTTGTTTTTGAGCTTCTTCAACAGTTAAATCACTAATTTGGGGCACAAAATACACATCGAGATCACTCGAAAGGCCGCTCCAACTTAAACTGGAAAAGATTAAGCTAAAGGTATATGCGAGACTCAACCAGTAGTACTCAGCCTGTTGAAAACAGCGTCAGTGAGCTTCGACGCGGTCTTCTTGATGCAGCAGTGAGTGGCGGCTGGATGAAAAAGCTGAGGGCAAAGTCCCTCTATATCGCGGGCAAAGAAGACTTATTCCAGACAATCGCTCAAGTCTTTGTCGACGCGATCTTTTCTACCGACTTAAGGATGCCCCGGGACTGCGCAGTCGTATTGTGCGAGCTATTGGAAAGCCTTCTTTTCGAGAGCGAGCCGTGCCTGAAAGCCATAACATCGCTAAACAGTGAAGTCTGCAAACACATCTGCACAGCGGCAGACCTGGGCATCGATACTGAAGTCTTGCTGGACAGGGCGACAAACCTGATGACGCTGACATGCATGCGCATCAAAGGAAATCCCCCGTCGCAAGATCTCGAATCAGGAGCGCGCGACGCGCTCAATCGAATTCAATGGCTATTGCAAAAAAGCCTTGGCACCACAGATAGTGACAGTCGAGCGCCTCAACCTTATGGAGATCTGTCTGAGCTCAATACTAGCCGCATAATTCTTGAGGCAGTCGGTGACTCGCTTTTGAAAGAAATTTTGGACGATGGACTCAATCTGCTGGAAACTTCAGCGGCAATTTTCGAAGCAAACGGCGATTGCGCATTGAGCATCAAAGCCTCGAAGTGGTGCCGCTTCATGGATGAGCGCTCCAGGCAATTGGCGCCCGGAGACAACCAGCAGGCTATAGATTCAGGCAAATGGCATTGCAACCAGTCTTGCCGCGAAACCTCGATGAGCGCAGTCGCAAGCGGTATGCCAGTCGACCAACCTTGCAACGGCGGCATCCGCATCTTTGCTGTTCCTATCAAGGCCGGCAATGACATTGTCGGATCAATCAACATTGGATACGGAGATCCGCCTAAAGATAAAAGTGTGCTGGACGAACTCGCTGCTAAGTATGAAACAAGCAGCGAAGAGCTATCCAATCAATCGCAAAAGTATCACAGCCGCCCGCCTTTCATCATTGAGCAGTCAAAGAAAAGATTGCTCTCTGCGGCGCATTTAATCGCAGAGATCGTTGAGCGTCGCCGCGGGAAAATGGAAATTCAAAAACTCAACATGATGCTTAAGGAGCGCATTAGAGAGTTAGAGCCGGCCGAAAGAGAAAGACTGAAGCTAGCCGACATTGTAGAACAGAGTAACGATGCCATTTTCAGCGTAGATCTCGAAAGCAATGTAATGAGTTGGAATAGCGGCGCGGAAAAAATCTACGGATACTCGCAAGAAGAAATTCTCGGAAAGTCGATTTACACAATTACTCTCGATGATGGACCCACGCCTGAGACCGAAGCAATAAGAACAATGGTAATGGCAGGCACACCGCCAAAGATGCTCGAGGCTGTCCACAAACGCAAAGACGGGGTGGAAATTCCAGTTGCCTTAACTATCTCTTGCATTCGAAACGAAAAGGACAAAATCACAGAAATTTCCGTCATATCACGCGACATCACTGAAAAGAGAAAATCAGAAGAGGCACTGAAAAAATTCTCTCGCGATTTAGAACGCTCAAACAACGAGTTAAAGCAGTTTGCTTTTGCCGCCGCTCATGACCTCCAAGAACCGCTGAGAGCAATGGCGAATTACAGCGATTTGCTAACGAGCAGGTACGCTGCCAATCTCGATGAGCGGGCGGTAAAATACATCAACCGAATTGCCGAGTCTTCGGAAAGAATGCAAGCCTTGATCCAAGACCTCTTGCATTATAGCCGTGTAGACACTCACGGAAAGCCATTCACAGTAGTCGATCTTGAAGAGGTTTTTCTCTCCGCTACAAAAAACTTGCGTATAGCAATTGAAGAAAGCAATGCCATCGTTATGGCGAGCAAACTGCCCAAGATACAGGCAGATCGCTCACAAATGCTGCTTCTCTTTCAAAACTTGATCGGCAATGCCATCAAATACAGAAGGAAGGAAACCCCGCAGATCTCAATCAGCCCGACTGTGGAAAACGGCGTTCTTACGCTGGATTTCAAGGACAACGGTATTGGCATGGAAGAAGAACATTTCGAGAGAATATTTGTCATTTTCCAGCGCCTCCATACTCGCGATGAATATCCGGGAACAGGTATGGGACTAGCAATTTGCAAAAGAATCGTAGACCGGCACAATGGTGCCATCTGGGTAAAATCAAAGCCTGGAAAAGGTTCGGATTTCTTCGTCCAACTGCCATTAACCCAAAATGCCACGGGGGATTCTTCAGCGAATGAACATCCTCCACGTTGAAGATAATCGTGCTGATTCGGATTTATTGAAAGAAGCGTTCGAGTGCATAGGCATCGAAGCCTCAGTACAAGTGACTCATGACGCTAAAAAAGCATTGATTGTTCTGGAGGAAGGAATTCAAAATCAGGGTGAAACAACACCTGATCTCATCGTTCTGGATCTGAATCTTCCCAAGATGGACGGACGCGAGATGTTAAAACGTCTCAAAGAGCACCCGCAGCTGCGCCGCATTCCAGTAGTTATCTTGAGCACGTCAAACCTCGAGCAAGACATTTCGTTTTGCTATGACAATTATTGCAACAGCTATATTGTGAAACCTATTCGCTTCGAAGAATACAAACGAGTGGCAAAAAACATACTCGAATACTGGTTTTCGACGGTTGCGTTACCGCCTTACTCCAGCCACAATTAGTACTGCTCAGAAAGAGAACTTACTTGCTTACCGGTGTTACTTTTACAGAGATCGGCGCGAAATCAGTATCTTCGATAATCAATTTGTATTCACCGGCCTTGTTTGTAACTGAGACGGAAGCTTGCTCTCCTGACTTCAAAAAGAGTTCGCCTGCAAAGAGTCCATCTGATTCAAACTCCAATGTCGTGGATTCAGAGTTTTTGATGACAATGTTGCAGCCGGCAGGCACAGACATTGATTTACCCGCCGTAGCGCGCGAAAAGTCAATTTCGATAGCATTTTGCACAGTGGTTGAACGACTCGAATTCGTGGCTGCCTCGACAGCAATTTCTGTATAGATGCCAAACAAAAGCCCCATGCTAAGCGCCAGCATGGCTCCTGAAGGCGTCAAAGAAGCAAAACGCAAGCGCAATAGCTCTCTCACGACATAAATCAAAGATCCGACAGCGAGCGTGAGGAAAAGAAGTGTGACGTACTCATTGACGAAAAAACCGCCGATAAGCGCACCGATGGCTGTGGGTCCTCCGCCGATCAATCCAAGCAGCGCAATGCGCCAAAAGCTTACAGGTTTGCCGGCAAGCGGTGCGGCAATTCCAAAACCTTCAGTGGCGTTGTGCATGGCAAAACCGACAACCAGAACCACGCCAAGACTTATCGATCCGCCAGAGAACGACTGGCCGATCGCCAGCCCTTCTGCGAAATTGTGCAAGCCGATACCGATTGCGATCATCGTGGCTATCGAAAGCGGATCGCCTTCCCCTTTCATTGCGCCACGCCTTTCTTCGAGTTTTGCCAGACCGACAAGTCCGTACATCAAGCCCAGAAAAACAATTGCCGACATGATACCGAGCTTGTGCCAATTGGCTTCCATAGCGGTTCTTTCGAGCGATTCGATCATGTGGTAGCCGACATCGACAATCAGCAATACGAGCACACCGCACGCTGCCATCGTCAGGCTGCCGCGGGTTTTCTCACCAACACCACGCAAAAAAGCGACAGGCAATCCCAGAAAAATGGTGGCGCCGGCAATGACACCCATCAACAAATTGGCTGGCGCACCTACTTCCATTAATTCACCGGTATTATTTCGTTGATCTTTGAGGTCAATTCGTTGAGTTCGTCGAGAGAACTGGCGGCGAGCAAATCGCTCGATTGCAGACGCTGAAGCATGGATATTTTACCCTGCAGCTCTATCAACTCGTCCTCAGGAAGAGTTGAAGCCAGCGTGGCGCGCATCTGGCGGCTGGCCAGCTCCATGCGCTCTTTAATAAGCCTGGCGAAAGAATCTTTGATAACCACATCGGACGGACGCTGCTGCTTGCGAAACTCTTCTACTTTGAGAATAACGTCGACCATCGCCGACGAAGCGGCTTTGTCAGGCGCGGCACGGTCCATGACGCGATCGCTCAGGTCCTGGACAGTGGCAAACTGGTCGCCGACACCTTCAAATGCGTCTTTGAGAGTACGATGCGCGGGCACATTGAAATCGATATTCATCACAACAGGAAATGCTTGCGTATAGTCTTCGCGGCTTGTTAGCAACAACGCCAGCAAGTTTCGTTCTGCATCCATTACTCCAGCCAAGCCACCGGAGCCCGGTGTACCAACCGTTCCGCGGCTTTTCATAACTTTGGCGGCGCCGCTACCGAAACTGTCCGGCTTGAAAGGCTTTCTGATTTGCTTCATTTGTTCACGGACAGAATGCCCGAGCTCATCTTCTTTGGCTCCGATCTCCATTGCAAACAAACGAATATACTCGCCACGCACCATGGGGTTCTTGATCTGCGCAAGGATAGGAACAATCTGCCCTGCCGCCTCCAATCGCCCGGTGTGTGTCGTCAGGTCGGCGTCTTTTAGAGCGGTCCGAAGTTCGTGATCGATAAAAGGTGGCGCTGAATCCATTGCCCTTGCGAATGCTTCCGGTCCGCCTTCGCTGCGCAAACACTCATCGGGATCTTTGCCGCCCGGAATGCGGATGACTCGCAATTCGATACCGACGCCTTCGGCAATCTGATTGATGGCTTCAGCCCCGCGTTCGACGGCTTTCTGTCCAGCCTGGTCGCTATCGAATGAAAGAAAGACACGTTTCGAATCGGTGTATCGAACAAGCATTTTTGCTTGCTGCTCGGTCAGTGCTGTTCCCAGAGTCGCTACGGAATTGGTGAATCCGTACTGGTGGAGACTGATTGCATCGAAATATCCTTCGACAACAATAACTGAGTCCTTAGCTTTGATTGCCTCTTTTGCGAGGTTAAAACCGTAAAGGTGCTGCCCTTTTACGTATATCGGGGTCTCAGGGGAATTGAGATATTTCACTTGATCGTCGCCAAGAGTACGTCCGCCAAACGCCACTACACGCCCCTGATCGTCCATAATCGGAACCATTAAACGATTGCGGAAAAGGTCATACACTCCAGTCGACTCCGCGCGGCGGCGGACAAGCCCTGCTTCTTCAAGCGTCGCTTCCGAAACTTTCATCGTGCTGTTCAAATAACGCAGCAGACCGTCCCAAGAATTTGGCGCGAAGCCCAGTTTGAAACGAGCGATTATTTCCTCGCTGATACCGCGCCCTTCCAGATAGGCCCTGGCAGTAGCGCCATCAGTAGGGTCTTGCAGCAATTGACAGAAATAGTTGCAGGCGGCGTCGTTTAATGAGAAAAATTGCGCGCGCCGGTCGTAATGCTGTTTTTCCTCAACCGTTTCGACCAATCGAATGCCATAGCGATTAGCAAGATCACGCACTGTATCAATGAAATCGTTGCCCTTCGCCTTTTGCAGAAAAGCGAAAACATCACCGCCTTCACCGCAGCCAAAGCATTTAAAAATTCCTTTGTCCGGATTGACGTAAAAAGACCCTGACTTTTCGTTGTGAAACGGGCAAAGCCCGCGATACTCCTTGCCGGCTTTCTTCAAGACGACTGTTTCGGAGATGATGTCGACAATGTTCGCTCGGTGGCGAACTTCGGAAATTACTTCAGGCGTCACACCTTTCACAGACTGGAAACTCCTCGGACAAACAGGGCAAAGCAACTAGATGGTGATCATCGGACATGCTTGCGCTTGTTTCCAGTGCTTGCGGTTTAAGGCGCTCGGAGTCATTTTGCAATGTGAGGGTGCCAGTTTTATAACTCGGTGAGCCTCTCGGGCGAAATGGTGAATTCTACAGATTTCAACCTCAGATCTTATTTAGCCAACACCTCGAAATTAACCTTCAAGCCAAAGTTTCTAAGCGGAACACCGCGAGCCGATCGCATATCCACCAGGCATCCTTCCGGATCTGCGGTCCTACTACTTCGATACACAGGGTTTTCAGTTCTTCGCGCACTGGGTAGTTTTGACTACAGCAAGGGTCGAGGGCGTTTTAGCCTGACATTTGCTCAAATCAGGCGCCAGCCAGACACGACGTCGTTTCAACAAAGGTGGTTCAAGTGAAGACACTGATCAAAAACGGTCGCATAGTCACAGCGGTAGACGATTACGTAGCCGACATTTTGATAGACGGCGAAACCATATCAGTGATTGGCAAAACGCTGGATATGGAAGCAGACAAGGTCATTGATGCGAAAGATCGCCTGGTCATACCCGGCGGCATCGACGCTCACACCCATATGGACATGCCTTTCGGCGGCACGACATCGGCCGACGATTTCAAAACAGGCACACTGGCGGCTGCGCACGGCGGAACCACAACCATCATCGACTTCGCTATCCAGACTAAGGGGCAGGCGATTATGGAAGCTCTGGACACCTGGCACGAAAAGGCTGCCGGCAAAACCGCAATCGACTACGCCTTTCACATGATCGTGACGGACCTGCCACATGAGCGCACGAAAGATTTGAAACGCCTGATTCACGATGAAGGCGTAACCAGTTTCAAGATGTTTATGGCTTATCCAGGGGTTTTGCTGGTCGACGATGCCACCATCTTCAGAGCCATGGAATTCTGCGGCAACGAAGGCGGGCTTGTTTGCATGCACGCGGAAAACGGCATCGTTATCAACGAAATTGTGCAACGAGCGTTAGCCAAAGGACACACCGCGCCTAAATATCACGCGCTCACGCGACCGACCCAGGCCGAATCAGAAGGCGTCAACCGCTCCATTGCGCTAGCCGAAATGGCAAATTCGCCTGTTTACATCGTCCACTTGAGCTGCTATGACGCCCTCAAGAAAGTCGTAGAAGCCCGCGATGAAGGCATTCCGGCATTCGCCGAGACTTGTCCGCAATACCTTTTCCTCGACTACACCCACTATGAGAAAGAAGGTTTCGAAGGCGCAAAATATGTCATGACGCCAGCGCTGCGAGAAAAGTGGAATCAAGAAAAGCTCTGGACCGGTTTGCGAATGAACGACTTGCAAGTCATCTCCACTGACCACTGTCCGTTCTGCTTCAAAGACCAAAAGGAACTCGGCAAAGACGATTTCAGCAAGATTCCTAACGGCGGACCAGGCGTCGAAACTCGCATGAGCCTTATCTACAACGGCGGTGTCGTGCAAGGGCGTATTTCGGTAAACCGTTTTGTGGAATTGACCTCGACCAGCCCAGCCAAAATCTTCGGACTCTTCCCGAAAAAGGGCACTATTGCAGTCGGCTCAGACGCTGACATCGTTATCTTCAACCCTAACAAAAAAATGATTCTTTCGGCCAAAACCCATCACATGAACGTGGACTACAACTGCTACGAGGGCATGGAGGTTCAGGGTGTTACGGAAACAGTGCTTTCACGTGGAAAAGTCGTCATAGAGAACGAGAAATATGTCGGCAAAGCCGGCGACGGCAAGTTTATCAAGCGCGGACGGGTTTCACTCAAACACAATGAGCCAGAGACTGCTTGCGTCAAGTAAATCGAGCGCAGAGCTCAGCCTGGTTACCTTCGCCACAAATTGAGCCGGACAGCCAAAGTTGTTGCGACCTTGCAACATCCGGTATCCGTTCGGATATCAGGACAAAACCTCGGCAGCGCCACAGGTTGCCAGTCTCGCACCACATGACAATTCGTGAGATTGATTAAAAGCGGGGATTCACCAATCCTTCGAGCGTGTAACCCTCTTATTCTCATTAAGTACGCTACACTCATTGAAATGGGGTGCCTGGGAACATTTGGAGATCAGACATGGGTTTCACGCAAGAGTTCAACAAGATGATCACGGAAGAGCGCAATGCTCACACGATGGACCTGGATCTTCTTGATACGACCGAATTGGTCTCTCGAGTACAAAACGAAGATTTCGCGGTAGCCGAAGCGGTAAAAGCCGCAGTGCCGGACATCGCCAAAGCCGTTGACTTGATTACAGAAAGACTCCACAACGGTGGAAGACTCATTTATTTCGGAGCAGGCACCAGTGGTCGCCTCGGCGTTCTGGACGCCACCGAATGCTCGCCGACTTTCGGCATCGATTCAGAATTGGTAGCAGCGCACATTGCCGGCGGCAAAGAAGCGATGTTCCGCTCATTCGAAAATGCCGAAGACTCAAAAGAGATGGGCGAGCAAGACGCAATCTCCGCAAAAATCACAGACAAAGACATTGTTGTTGGGATCACGGCCTCTGGCAGGACACCGTACGTAATAGGCGCTCTCGAACAAGCGCGCGAAGCTGGAGCAGCCAGAATCGGTATCGTCAACAACTTCGGCGGACTGGACGGACTGTGTGATGTGACCATCACTGCAGTCGTCGGAGCCGAAGCCTTGACGGGTTCAACCCGCATGAAAGCCGGTACGGCTCAAAAGATGATTCTCAATCTTCTCACGACCTGTACGATGGTTCGCCTCGGAAAAGTCTACGAAAACCTCATGGTTGACCTCAAACCGACCAATGAGAAATTGAGAGAGCGTGCTGTTTCGATCATCTCGATCTGTGGCGAAGTGCCACGACACATCGCTGAAGGCGCGCTGGTCGCATCGCAAAACAAAGCAAAAACGGCCATTTTGATGACCAAGAGAAAACTCGGCCGCGCGCAAGCTGAAGAGCTGCTCACTAAGTATGGTGGCTCGTTGCGTAAAGCGCTCGCCAATTCTCCGGCACCTGAGGGCTCCGCAAAGCCGCAAGCAGAAAAGTGCTGCTAAGCGCATAGACTATAGGCTCGCATTGCTCAAACAGTTGCGAGAATGCAATAGAAATACAGAACCCCTGCAGGAGCGATCCAGCAGGGTTTTTTTCTTTCCCGACTGGCAGGCCGTAAATGCGAGCGGTTGCAGGTGGTCTGAATTTCTCGAGAAATTCAGACCACCTAGATCAGGTCATATCGGAGCTTGCCGGAAGGCAAGGTTAGGCGCATCGCACCAGCAACGGTCTAAACAAGCTGCGATGCAAGCAATTGCCGAAGTAACAGCGACTGGATATTGGCCACTCGCTATTGCCGATCTGGTGCGGTTCTTTACCCGCTGTGTCCATCCAATTGCTAACTTTCAGCCGCTTCTTCCATGCAATAGCCGAGGCCTTTCACAGTTTTGATCAATGACGGTTTGCCGACAAGGTCGATTTTCTTCCGCAAACGTAAAATGCGCTGGCGGACAGCCTCACCAGTTGCCTCTCGATCGAGCTTAAAGACGCGGTCAAGCAAATCGTCGGCACTAAAAATACGCCCCTGGTGTTTCATCAAAAGTTCTAACAAGGCAAATTCGCTGGGTGCCAGGTCTACATCCTTGCCTTCGACTTTAGCTCGGCAGCGCTGAACATCAAGTTCAAGATGCCCGAGGCTAATCACCTGATTCTCCATTTTTGGAAAACGGCGAAGCAGCGCACGCACGCGCGACATCAATTCGGCATACGCGAAAGGTTTGCACAGATAGTCATCAGCGCCCGTATCAAGCGCCTGCACGCGATGCATTACATCAGATTGCCCGGTCAAGAAAAGAATCGGCGTTTGCCCGCCATTGCGCCTGTATTCCTGGCAGACTTCGTATCCACTCATTTGCGGCAACATCCAATCGACTATCGCCACGTCGTAATGCCCGAATGTCAGCCGGTCCAGAGCAGACTTGCCATCATGCACAACTTCAACGACAAAATTTTGCGCCTCGAGCGCCATCTCTACGGCTGTTGCAAGGTCTTTATCGTCTTCAACAAAGAGAACTCGTGCCATAAGTGGTTAAGAAGCTTCCTCTTCTTCCCGTGCTGACAATCCGTGTCACTGAGCAATCTTACAACCACCTTTTGTCACACGGCTTTGCACATTATGCCACGCCAAAATACATTCTACTGAGCAGATGCTAGCCACGTATCCAATATGGTGTTTCTTTTGGCACCCAACTAGAAAGTGTCGCCAACACTCATGAGAAAACACTACCGGTGGTGCCACAACGACAAACTCGATATTTATGCGATCACGCAGCTGGTCCGCCAGGTCGGCAAGGATTGGGCGACAATAGTTTTGGGCTCGCTCAAATTGTGACTATTAGCGCTTTTCAATAGACTGCTCAAGCCTCGCCGGCCGCAGGATCGTGCCGCGATGAGGAAAGTCTAACTGTTGTAGCTGAGAATTCACAACCCATCGGCATGTAATAATTGTCCGATTGATTACCATGGAATGGGCAGCCTGGTGGAATTCCTAGTTTCAATATGCTTGCCGACTTATAACGGCGCCGAATTTTTGCCTCAGGCAATCGAAAGCGCTCTTGGGCAAACTTACCAGAATTTCGAATTCATAATTTCAGATGATGGCTCGTCAGACGCCACGTTTGAAATCATTGAGCGATATGCAAAGAATGACCCCCGCATCCGGTATTCAAAAAATGATCAGCGGCTGGGACTCTTTCAGAATTACAACATATGCCTGCTGCGAGCAAAAGGCGAATACATCAAGCCTCACGCGCAGGACGATCTCTGGGAGCCAACTCTTATTGAACGCCAGGTCGCAGTTCTTCAAGAGAACCCAAAGATTGCTTTAGTAAGCTCGCGTCGAAAAGTAATCGACGAAAACGGGAGATCGATTCCTCACGAAGGCATTGCCACGGCCTTAGACCTTTTCGGCTCGGAGCCCTTCTATGCTGCAGAAGACATAATCAGCCACAGTCTCGACCCATTGCGCAATATCATAGGCGAGCCCTGCACGGTGATGTTCCGGAAGACTTCCGTAGGCAGCGGCTTCGCCACGCAATTTCGCCATATCGGTGACATTGAGTACTGGCTTCGGATTTTGCAAAAAGGCGACTACGCCTTCATTAACGAAGAACTTGCCAGCTTCCGAAAACATGCAAGCGGTGCGACGGCTGCCAATAATGCCCAACTGTGGCTTGCCTCCGACATTGTCCATCTGTCATACGCGATGGAAAGCTCATTGAAAAAAATCGGCAAGTCTCGCCACAAGTTTGTCCGCGAAACTCTTTATTGGCTCTCCTGCGCTCTAAGCAACCTTATCGACACTGGCGAGCTGAGCGAAAAGAAATTGCACAACGACCAATTTCTTCGCCGCGAAGATATGTTTGGTCTCAAAGAAGCACTCTTTCATACGATGCTTGTGCTTGCCCAATCAGGCGATGGAGAGGACACTCCTATGGGCGCATTGCGAAGAGAGCTGAGAATTCGCGAACTGGAAGCGGATCTTCGGCGCGTGATGGATACTCCATCATGGACACTTACGCGAAGCCTGAGAGAGATAAACAAACTCATCGGCAGCGGAGGCGATGAGAAGGCAACTGAAGAATTCACTCTTTCACTGGACGCGCAAGAAGAGTACATCCAATATTTACGCCAGTCAATTCGCCGAGTTCTGAAAAGTCGATCGTGGAAATTGACGCGACACTTCAGAACTTTGCAAAAGCAAATTGCACCAAAACGCGCCCCGGAAGTTCTTTTCGGCAAGAAGAATCGCCCCAGCGCTAACACCAGCAGAACGAAAGGTAGCCAAAGCGCGCCAGGTCAGCAATCGACGCGTCAGCCAGCGCCTTCGACAACAGGTGCATCAAACAGCTCATCAAACAGCGCATCGAACAGCGCATCGAACAGCGCATCAAACAGTTCATCAAACAGTTCATCAAAAAATGCGGCAACAAGCAACGCAACAGCGAGCACCGCAACCAACACACAAGTAAGCACAACTCAAAAGACACGCAGCAAAAAAACACGCGTGGACCGCGTTATCCCAACCAGCTTGTCGTTGGCGCCATCATTCAAAATCAGGCTCCCTTCCTGAAAGAATGGCTCGAATTCCACATGCTCGTTGGAGTAGAACGCTTTTACTTGTTCAACAATTTGAGCACAGACGATTTTGAATCTGTTCTCAAACCATACATAAAATCAGGCATTGTCAAACTTGACCACTGGCCAATTGAGATCAAATCGCAAGAAGACTTCAACAATATTCAATGCAGCGCTTACAGACGCATTGTCGATCTAACTGCAGAATCCGCAAAATGGCTGGCTTTAATAGATGTAGATGAGTATCTCTATCCGACTAAAGAAGAGAAACTTACTGATCTTCTCGAAGATTACGAAGATTTCGGCGGACTCTCAGTCAATTGGCAAATGTTTGGAACATCAAACTGCCAAGGAATTCCAGAAGATAAGCTCATGATTGAGATGCTGACTCGTTGCGCCGAAGCAAACAACGAGGACAATTTGCATGTCAAAACAATCTCCCGCCCGGAGCTGATAATACGCGTCACCAACCCGCATTTTGCAAAATATGTAAAACACGGCACACAGGTAAATGAAGAGAAGATTCCGATGAGCGGCAGCCGCTCTTCGTATGTCAGTGTAGAGCAGGTCCGTATCAACCACTACTGGACGCGCGACCAGCATTTTTTTGAAACGCAGAAACTGCCTGCGCTAAAAAATTACAGCGCCTTTCTCACCGATAGGCAGATTCAAGATCGACTGCGAGATTTCAACGCAACCGAAGATTTGTCCATACAAAGGTTCGTTCCAGAACTCCGCGAAAGAATGTTCGGCGCCGAACTCAAGCAGCACGTCACGATCCGGTAACGCACCAGTGATATGTTTTTGAGAAAGCTATTGATGCGAAATTTACTAACGTTCTTTCCTTCCAATAAAGCAAATACGCGGTGAGATTCACCGGCGTCGAAACATCGCCAAATATCGAGCCCCCACCCTACAGCCACAACAGAAAATTTATGACAGCAGAAACAGCACAACACCAGGGTGCTGCTTCGGAGCGCCCGGCCGCGCCCGTCGTCAGCGATACAGTCGATTTTTCTCCGCCCAAAACAAGTACATGGTCTGACATTGCTAGCCAGTGCTGGAATGGCGACCTCAAAGGGTGCGTCGCCTCAGCAGGGCAGAAAATCGGTGACGCACTCGGAATTGGCGGCTCAAAAGAGCAAGACCTGGTTAAAGGCGGCACCATTCCAGACCTGAGCATCGTTCAGGACAGCGCAGACACAAGAGCGGGCGTCACAGCAGAAGCTCGAGCTGAAGGTTTTGACACCCCTAAAGCTCTTCAAGGAGACAACAAAAAACGCACTGAGGCAGTCATGAATTCAAAAGCTGATCCTCAAGACCGACTGAAAGCGGCTAGCGAACTCGTCAGCGCAGGCGTAACAAGTTTTTCAGTGCAAAGCGCTGACGGCGCGATCAACAAAGTCAGGCTCGAGAAAGAGGAAATCTCCAAAGGCAGGAGTATGCTTGGTGTCTACGTCTCAGGCAAGAATGGCGGCGAACTGAATGCTCTACGCGCAATACAAAACGCCGACGGATCTCTGACCCCGCAGAAAGACGCAAACGGCAAGGCTGTTGATTATAAAAATCGTGGAGTTGCTTTACTAGACAGGCTTTCCGACAACGAAAAAACAATTGGCGAGGGCACCAAGCCTGGTGGCAAAGACACCAAAACGGCTGACAAACGCAGGACCGACGCAGACAAAGAAGCAAAGCAATCTGCTGAAGACCTGAAGAAAAAACCGGAAGAAAGGCTGGAACCTGCAAAGAAAGAGCCAGAAAAGCCAGGTGAATGGAAGAGTCCCTACGAACGCAAATATGGCGAAGGCGATAAGTTCAAAGGCATTACCTCCGTTTACTGGGAAGACAGCAGCACAGCAAGCGGGATAAGGTTCAACAAAAACGAACTCACCGCTGCCAGCCGAGAGTTTCCCTTTGGCACTGTTCTCAAAGTGCGAAATCCTGAAAACGGCAAAGAAACACGCGTTGTAATCACTGATAACGGACCGTTTGCGGGCAAGAAAGAAGTTCGCCCAGACGGTAGTGAAAAGGTCCACAACCGCGTCCTGGACATATCCCTCGGCGCAGCGAACGCAATCGGCATGAAAGACACAACGCCGAGAGCTATGGAAATAACAGTGGAAAGCATTCCAGCCGATCGAGCATGGGGCAATGCCAGACGCAATTTGAGAAAAGACGGTAAAGAAGAACTTCTCGCACAAGTAAAAAGGATAACGGCAGATGGCCGCACATAGCCACATTTCCAGCACTTTCACATTCCGCACGCACCAAGCTCTTTAACGGAATCTCTTATGGCACAAACATCACAGCAATCAGATTTTGTTTCAGAACGCTCTGCGGCGCAACCGGCAGGGGATGCCGTTTCAAATTTTTCGTCCTGCGAAACTAGTAAAACCTGGTCCTCGATTGCCAGCAAAATCTGGAGCAGCGATTCCTCGAAAAGCGACGCAGTGGGCTCTAACGGCAAACCAATGGACTTCAGCGTGCCAAAGGCACTGAGCGACAGCCTTGGTCTGAGCACACCAATTGCTGCAATGCAGTTTCAAGGAATACAGCCTCCCGATGTGCAAGCCCAACTGGAAAACCGTGGACTTCTTCCCAAAACAAGAATTTCCCCAACCGGTGCAGAAGGGCAAAGAAACGCCATTGTGAAACTGCCGGACATACAAATGGAGCGAGCCGGCCAGCGGGGTAGAACCGGTCAGCCGGAGCTAAGAGGCCAGGGGGATAGGGCAGGAGAAGCTGGTCGCCGCATAGTCGCGCCCGAAGGTGGACTGGGCAAGGTCTACGAATTCCAACTCCAAAACAATACTGGCCGACACAAAGTCGATGCATCCGTGATCATTCCGCAAGGCTATGATCCGCAAAAACCCACGCGCATGCTCGTTTACAACCACGGCTTTCGAACCGATGCACATGCAGCTATCAGCTACAGCGAGTTGAGAGAACAAATGCGCTCGGCAGATCCTCAAACGATTCTCGTCGTTCCGGAATGGCAGGCGTCCCCGGGCTCCAACAGCTCCGCGCGCGGGCGTTCTGATCAGCCCAACTTCTACCGCAACATGTTCAACGAAATCATGAAGAAAACACCGGAACTGGCAGGCAAGAACGTCGACAATTTGGCAAGCATTGGCATCATCTCGCATTCCGCAGGCTACAACCCTTCAATCGCGCAGCTCTACAAAAATGGACTTCAGGACAAAATCACTTCGGTGACGGCACTCGATTCAATGTACAACCCGACTGCCTACGACGGTTGGATAAAGAGCAATCTTCGCGACCTCGCTTCAGGAAATAAGCACTTCCAATTGATCTACACCGGACATTTAGCGAATCAGAGCACCGGCTTGCAAGGGCGAGTAGAGCAACAGTTGGCGCGAGCAGGTTTAGGTAATCAAAGCATCTATAAAGACCACGCCAGAGGCACCGGACTCGTTAGCCCAGACGCAATCGCTCAGCACGGCTTCGTTTTCAAAAGAAGCGAGTTCACCAACAGGGGCGATGGCGCGCACGGAGCGATGACCCATGTCTATTTACGCCAACTCCTTAAATCCGAAAGGAGAGTCCCGTGAAGATTTTTCACGTAAAAGTCACCCTCCCTGTCATACCGTTAGGGTGGGACGATCTTTCGTCCTGGAGTCGACCAGCACCGACCCCAGATAAGTACATCCGATTCGTGAAAAACGGCCTTGAGCTCTCGAGTTCAGGCCGCACACCTATTCGTTTCTTCAAAACCGCCTTACCGTTAACTTTTCCGTTTCACTTACCAGAAAATCGAGTACCAAAAGTCCGCGCCCACGGCACGATCAGGTCCATCCAGGATATTGAGACGCATAGCCTTCTAGCCCAACTTACCGCCCTAAGAATTTCGAAATAACGCCATGACGGAATCCGCAACACCCCCACAGCGATTTGCTGCGCAGAGTCAAGAACAATCAACCGAAAGGAATTTCGCCGCCGCCTCTGCAGATGACGCAAGCGAAGCCTGGCGCAGCATTGCGCGCGCGGCCTGGACGAAAAACGAGATCACAGCAGCGTCTATGCCGGATATAAGCCGACAGAATTTAAATGAGATGCTGGGTCTGACGGCGCGCCCGGCAGAACGCCCCGGGATGCAGTATCCCGCGCTTCAGGATCAAGCTAGCGGACGCTCTTTGATCGACTGGAATGCACTCGCCGCCGGCAAGACGATAACTATCAATCCGCTGCCGGAGCGCCAAACGACAGGACTCGGACCGCGCCAGCTAAGGGCATCACTACCGCCTACTGCGTTTCCTGACATTAACCAGGGGAGAGACCGCCTCTCACCAAGCGGCAATTTGGACTTCAACAGACTCGACGCAAAGAGGCTACTTGAGCCCGTCCGCGATCAAAACATTTTAGCTCGCGTACCCGACGCGCTATACATCGGACAGAAGGGTCTGGTGACATCAACGCGCAACAGGAGCGGTGAAACCCAGGACTATTGGCTCTCAGGTCCAGCGGCACAAGCGTTTGCTCGAGCGCAAGAACAGCTCGCGGCGAAAGGCAAATCAATTATCGTCTCTGACAAAAATGGAGCGGGAAGGACTGTAGATACACAAACCGAAATCCGCTCAAGAAGCAGAAACGGACGCGATTTCGCGGCTGGAAAACCTACACTCTCCAATCACACTCGTGGCAATGCGATGGATGTGTCCAACTGGCAAGACCCTGACGTAAAGCGCGCCTTGCTTGCAAACGGTTGGAGACAAGGTGACAGCAAAGGACCAATCAAAGGTGACTTGCATCACTTCAGTTTTGCAGGAGTACGTCAGCAAGACGCACCAGATCCGCCGCAGCGCCATCACCGCCGCCATCGTCATTAGAAATTAGATACAGGTCAGCCGTGCAGGGGCGACGCAATGCGTCGCTTGTTCGCGTAGTGGCGCATTGCATGCGCCTTTCGCGCGGGCGGCATTAATGCCGCCCCTACGGAAAACTGCGAAATTCGGAGTGACTACTTTCAAATGGCATAGACCAGGTTTACTGAAATCATACGAGTTTAGAGATATTGGCGAGTTTTCGACAACCGTTTGCGTGTAACTCATGATTTTAGTTCAAGATGAACGCAAACCTGCTCCAAGACATCCTTCAGCTCGGTAGCTTCAGAGCCTGAGATAGAGCGCATGCCGTCCATAGCTGTTTGCTTTAAAAGCGCGGCTCGTTCGAACCGCTTGCGGTCGGCAGCGACAATCATATCGCAAATATTCGTTGCCACCACGCGATAGGCGCTCGGAGGAATCTCGTACACCTTCTCCTTAGCCTGTTTCACCATTCGCTTCGAAGCTTCACGAAATCCGCCACTTAAGGCAATCGCGGATGCAATCGCATAAGACTTCCAATCGTCGACGGCGTTTCCTTTTGATGAACCGTCGTTCTTCTGATCGTTCTTTGTAGGCAGCAGGGTGTAAGTCGTCGTGATCATGAGGACTCCACGGCGAGGGGTGTTCGGTTGTTCTAATGGACTCTATATAACTCTTGTTGTGGAGTTGTTAAAGCAGAGAAAGCAGCCTCGCACCTACTCCGCCTTTTGGATGACGAACCAAAAACGGCTGCCGACGCCTTCATCACTGTCGACGCTAATAATTCCGCCGTGCCCTTCAATGATAGCCTTACAAATCGCCAAACCCAAACCAGTACCACCATGAGTGGTGGCATCCGCATGCTCGACCTGCGCAAAACGATCAAATACTTCTTTCAATTTTTCCTTTGGAATTCCGCGTCCTTCGTCTGCAACAGTCACTTTTACACCGGTCGGCAATTCAGTGGCAGAGACAACAATTCGAGAATTGTTCGGGGAAAACTTTATAGCGTTCGACAATAGATTTACCAGAACCTGAACAATGCGATCACCCTCAACATTGACTTTGAGCGAGCTTAAAGGCGCAGTGAGTTCAATAGATTTCTTTTCTGCCAATCCTGACACAGAGTCAAATGCGCGCTTTACGATGGCATCGAGTTCTTCTGGAGCAGGAACCATGCTCAACATTCCCGCTTCCATCTTCTCAATGTCCAGGAGTTCGTTAATCAGCTTCACTAGCCGGTCAACAGTATGTTCAGCCTTTGAGAAACGCTCTTTTCCTTTTTCATTCATTTCACCGAAAGCACCCTTTTCTGCCAGCGCAAAAGTGAACTGCAGGGAGGTCAGAGGGCTGCGCAGATCATGGCTTATCATTGAAATGAATTCTGCTTTGGTCTGCTCTGCCTTTGTCAGCGCAGCCGACATTGAGTGAAAAGTGCGGTCCAGTTCTGCAATTTCATCACTGCCTTCAAGCGGCGGATTGAGTTCTTTTCTGTCGCGAACGCGCAAAGTGTTCTCCGAAAGTATCTTCAGACGCCCAGACACATTCTTGCTGAAATAGAGCGACATCAAAATTGTGATCACGATGTTTGAAATAAGCATCACAATGAGTGCAGCCCAGATCCGCATTTTATTGCGCTCTTCCTGCTGATCAGTGATGTAGCTTCTGCGAATTTGCCGTGTGATCGCTTCGATTTCATGCTTCACAGTAAAATAGGAATTTGTGCTTTGCCCGGCCAGCCGCACCACCGCGGGCATCCAATTGCCACCATGGATGTTGCTGAGCGACTGTCTCATGTTTTTTCGCAGTTGATTGACCGCAATCTCCAGGCTGGTAATGCTCGTCGCTGTGTCAGGAACTTCCTTCGTGAGCTTTTTCAGGTCTTCAAAAACAAGAGGAATCTGAGCATCGTTCGCTTCATACGCAGCCAGCAAAGGCTCCATGCGACGACAGCCATATCCGATCAAAGCCATTTCAGACTCAATCAAATACTTGGAAACATTGCCAATGCGTGAAGTTATACGCTCCCCACGCTTCGCAATCATCTCCTCGTGTTCGGCAGCGGCAATCAGCCCTGCAAGCACTACAAAGAAAATGATTTGAAAAGCCAAAGGAATTGCAACAAGGATCAATCCCTTCTGTGAAAGTTTCAGATCAAATCGCAACCGCTTCGCCTCGACGTGCCCATCAAAGGAAATACCGAAATTATACTTACGCGCCATGGAAATGGTGATTTGACGGCTGGTATACAGTAGCCTATATTTCAATGGCGAAGGCGGCAAATTCAGAAGGGAACAGCAGTGGCCAAAATTCTATTGGTCGAAGATGACCTGGAAGTGTGCGAGGTCGTGAGCGACTGGCTCACCGATGAGCACTATACGATTGACGTCGTCAACTCAGGCAGCGAAGCTATAGAACGCCTGCGCTTCGACAAATACGACGTGCTGATATTCGACTGGCAATTGCCCGATCTTACAGGCATCGAAATCTGCAAGCGGTTTCGCTCTAAGGGCGGAAACACGCCCGTGCTGATGCTTACAGGCAAGTCGGAAATCACCGATAAAGAAACAGGGCTGGACGCTGGAGCCGACGATTATTTGACGAAACCCTTTCATCCGCGCGAATTATCTGCCCGCGTGCGAGCGCTTTTGAGACGCTCTGGCGAATTGAAACAAAACATTTTGACTTGCGGAGACATTGAGCTAGATCCGCAAGGATTCAAGGTCACCAAAGGTGGAAAGGAAATTACACTTCTGCCGAAAGAGTTTGCACTGTTAGAATTTTTCCTTCGCCATCCAAATCAAGTATTCAGCCCAGAAGCGCTTCTCGACCGGGTTTGGTCCGCAGAATCAGAAGCATCACCTGACACTATTCGCGTGCACATCACAAAATTGCGCGGAAAAATCGAGACAGAAGGGCAGCCTTCACCAATCAAAACCATCCACCGCCAAGGCTACAAATGGGAAATGCCGAGCTAAAGCAAGCGGCGGCGGCAAACGTTGCAGAAGACGCGCAGCCCGTTGGGCTTGAAGAATTTCACTTCATCCCATCGCCGGTTGTATGATACGTACATTTTGTCGTCACTGATTCCGCGGTATGCGATGTGCACTTTGCCCTCACAACAAAGCTCGTCCTCTTCTTCAGCAGGAGCGGGCGGGGCATCTTTCTTTCCAAAAATAGATTGAATCTTTTTGATCAGATTATTCATGGCTACCTAAAACAGCATCTTTGTCCGCGTCAGATTCCAGTGGTCTTTCCACGGGTGGTGCTTGCACCTTTACGGGCAAGCGAACGACAAACGTAGACCCTACGCCGACTTCAGACTCAACACTAACGCTACCCTGATGTCTGGCAATGATTTCTTGGGTGATTGCTAGACCAAGTCCGGAGCCACCACTTGCGCGACTTCTCGCTTTGTCAGCACGATAGAAGCGCTCGAAAATTTTGGGAAGGTCTTCTGCATCGATACCAATTCCGGTATCAGTAATTTTGATTTCTACCTCATTGATTCCATCGAGAGTTGCCTTAATTCCGACGTTTCCATCCTTAGAAGTGTAATTGACAGCATTCCCTAGGATGTTTACCAACGCTCTCTGCAAATGTATGGAATTGCCCATAACCACTGCGCCGTCAAGGTCAGAATCTACGTTGATTTCAACTTGTTTTTTCTCAGCATTTGGCTGAACTTGATAGACAGCATCGTTGATGAGTTGCTGAACATTGATTTCGTTTTTCAACGACATATCCTGTCCGCTATCCAATCGGCTGATATCGAGCAGGTCTTGCAATAGATTCGCTTGTCGATCAACGAGTCTTTCGAGTGATTCGAGGAATTGATTGCGAAGCTTTGGATCTTCGGCAGCGCCCGCTTGAAGCGCTTCCACAACAGAACCAATCGCCATTGTCGGTGTTTTCAATTCGTGTGATGCGTTGGCGATGAATTCTTGACGCAAACGTTCTTGCTCACGCAGACGGCGAATCATTTGATTGAAAGAACGCGCCAACTCTCCAACTTCATCAGGTCGTTTCACCGGAACCGTTTCCGACATGTCACCGGATGCAGCGATTTTTCTGGCAGTCATGCTCATTTCTTGCAACGGTCTATTTACTCGTCGCGCCAGCCAAAGGCTGATGAGAACTGTCATTACACCAGTCGCAAAAATAATTTCCAGAAAGATGATCAAGTCGCGGTGCAAACGCTGTTCGATTTCAGTCAGCTGAACTCCAACTCGAATAACTCCTGTAGTCTGACCTGCGGCGCGCACGGGACAGGCGACGTAGAGCCAGTTACTGTTTGTTGTCCGCTCATTTCTCGTGTATATCGCAACGATGCCGGCGAGCGCATCATTGATCTCAGAATCGTTGGAGATGTTGACGCCATCCGGCGCTGGCGAGATCGTAGATGAATCTGCAAGTACTCGTCCATCACGATCGACCACTGTGATTGCCACGCCAAGCTTAGTAGCGTGACGGTCCACCGCGCTTTGAATGCGCTGCCTGGACTTCTCAGAATCCATGCCCAAGTCGTTGTCAATTTCCAAAGCCAAGTGCACAGCTTCAACTTCAAGCGAGTTGCGCAAATCGGTGACAGATTCAGATTTAATGGCAAACAACGCCCATAAGCTCACAGCCAAGAGCGAAATCACAATAATGACCAGGTAGGTAAACAGAAGCTGGTTGGCCAGACTTCTGAACATCCACTTGTAGATTCGCTCCAAGAGCCCCATCGAATTTGCCTCTGAAGGCTGAGTAGCTAAGGCACTAGAAAAATACTTAGGAACAGAGGCACGCTCAAGTCGTATTGCGCTCCCCGATCTAATTAAATACCGATTTCAACAAAAATATCGGAACTTTCTAAACTGAAATAGAAAGCCCTTTGACAATTGGCTACGGGCGAATTCGAGGAATAGCCAGTCTTATCGGTCACACAGCTCCTCTACTTATGGCTTGCCATGCGCTATGCCGCGGTACGTCACTCGCTTGGCAACACGATCAACGATTAAGACAAATTGTCCTATCTGTGCGAAACTAAGTTGCGAGTCTATATAATGCGGAAGCATAGAAGTTTGATAACGACTGCTATCTAGCCCGCCAAATGGGAGGTCCATTCCGAAGATGTCTGCTGTGTTGAACGTCACCGACGCCACGTTTGAGCAAGAAGTTTTGAAGGCTGAAATTCCAGTCCTGGTCGACTTTTGGGCTCCCTGGTGTGGTCCTTGCAAAGCAATCGCGCCTGTTGTGGAAGACCTTTCTAAAGAATACGAAGGTCGTCTCAAGGTTGTGAAGCTGAACACGGATGAAAATCCGAAAACTGCGCAAGCCTATTCTATTCGCGGCATTCCAAGCCTTTATGTCTTCAAGACAGGTCAGGTTGTCGAGCAGGTAGTCGGCGCTGTACCGAAATCAGCTCTCGCGACGGCAATTAACAAGCACGTATAAAAGGTGGATCAGGGCACCTGATCTTTTTACGGGCACTTAACTTAGATCCGGCATAATTTAGGCATTCAAGACATAGCCTGGCGCATGCTTTAGCGACAGCTATGGGTAAGGGTTGAAGAAGATCGTATATACGCGTCAGTAGGATCACTTAGATCACTAGATTCGCGACAGGCAAAGGAGATCGTGATGCAATCGAAGAAAGTAGCCGCAGTTGTCGTAGCAATGACATTGGCGGTGATTAGCTCGTCTCAGCTTACAGCTGATGCGAAAAGACACCACAAGAAAGCCTGCGGCAAGCCGAGCGTTTCGAGCTCGACCGCCTGCAACAAGGAGTTGTCGACACTCCACCATGCGCTGGTCAAGACCGGTTTGATGAAGACTCTCGGACAAAGAGGTAGTTACACCCTCTTCGCTCCAAGCGATGCAGCTTTCAACAAAATTCCTAAAGCCGACAGAGAAGCCCTCATGGCTGATAACAAGAAGTTGGCAACAGTGCTCAAATATCACGTTCTTCCCAAGAAGTACTCTGCTAGCGATCTGGCAAGCCGCCGTTCGCTCGTAACCTTGGAAGGCGAATCCGTGATGCTCGACAACAAAGACGGCACACAAGTTGTTGACGGCGCTCTCGTCACGCAAGCTGACAAAGATTGCACCAACGGCGTAGTTCACGTCATCGACACCGTTTTGATTCCTGAGCGCGGCAAATAAGCTGACCGGAAATGAGGTTATCGGTAGGGGCGCAGAGATGCGTCCCTATTTTTTTGTCTTTAGGTCAAAACATCCAGCGCGCTATGCGAATACAGGAAGCAAGGGTGGCCATCTGGAAATTGGAACCTAGATTAATCCCTAGTGCAGTCCAAGAATTGCTGTGCCAATATATAGGTAATCGAACGCATATATCGGAAGCAATGGGAGCGGAAAAGCGCCGTGAAAGAAGCATTCATCATCTTTGTAATCGCTCTCATCGTGGGCAGTATTTGGAACGGGTCACAGCAAGTGGACGCGACATCAAGTGCTCCACAGCAAACACCAGAGGCAGCTCAGCAGACAGCGTCCGAAGAAGCACTTAATAGTATGGCTTCCGTTGACGAATCGAATTTCGAAAGCGAAGTAATAGACAGCCAGACGCCGGTCCTTGTGGACTTTTACGCCGATACTTGCGGACCATGCAAGAAAATGGAGCCTATTTTGGCTGAAGTGGCAACGGAGTACCAAGGTTCTCTAAAAGTGGCACGGGTGGATGTTTTACGTGCGCCCCACTTAGCCCAGAAGTACCAAATTTCCTCGATTCCCGTATTTATGGTCTTCAAGGAAGGTAAATGCGAATATTCCACTACTGGAGCCATGCCGAAGACGCAAGTAGTTGCAATGGTTAAGCCATATCTCGAAAGTCAAAAACCCGGAACTGGAAACGCGGCAGACTAAGGAGGAACCATTGAATTCCTTGCCTTGTGCTCATGTCCAGCGAACCAACCCGTGAAATCTCAGCATGTCTGGCATGGCGGGTTTACCCTAGAAAGCCAACAGGCAAAAGGAATTGGCAGCATCTCTCAAAAATCTATAGAATGCTGGTAGGTAGAGGGAATATTAGTTAAGTAGCGACAGCAAGCCGGTTTAGCATCAAGGTATGAAGACTTTTTTTGTCACGTTATTCATTGCGCTGGGCGTCAGCTGCCTGCTTAACGGCATGGACTTGAAAGGCGAACCTGAAAAGACTGGCATATCAGACATTGCAGTCCCGGGCTATCCCTGACAGCTAGACAAACAGGACGTTGTCATCGCTGAAGAGGTGCTCGTCGACGGATACCGCAGGGTGCGGTTATTGACTGACATTGGAAAGAACAGCTGCGCTACTGATCCGAACGGCGGCAAGGTGGAAGATTTCCCACACTGGGGCAACAACTGATAATTACGGAAGTTGAAAGTTATGAAAAATTGGGCAAGATGGACGGTTTTGGCTCTGTGGATGGTGCTATTGCTCTGCACAGCGCAATTCTGGAACCCATTTGCCTCCTTTCCTGCTTTACTCAAGTATTCGGTAACGTCTGCCTTTGCTGCCGCCCTGTTCGGCGCCATAATGATTTTGATTCAGTGGTACATACTGCTGTCAATCATCTTTCCGCTTCCGCCACGAGCTGACTCTAAGGCACCAAAACCTATCTGGGAGCGGGTACTTCCATTCATGTTCGAAAAGCCCAGGATTAATCCTAAGGCTCCGAAGACGTTGGATGAATTGATTGGCAATGAGCAAGCCAAGCAAGAAATCAAAGAAGTAATAGACATGCTTCAGAATCCAGAAAAGTATTCTGCTTCAGGGGCTGAATTACCAAAAGGAATGCTTTTCGTCGGTGCTCCGGGTGTTGGTAAAACGCTCTTCGCCCGAGCCATTGCCAACGAGGTGGGCACACCATTCTATGTTGTAGAAGGTGGCGGCATCAGTGGCTTGATCTTTGGTTTGGGAGTACTCAAGTTAAAGACCTTGTTTGCAAAGCTGAAACGCCATGATCGCGCGATATTGTTCATAGACGAAATTGATTCCATGGCAACACGCCGGAGGCAAGACAGAGGCTTCGGCGGGCAGTCTGACATGAACATGACTCTCAATACGCTGCTAACGCAGATGGATGGGTTTCACGCTTCGCGTTTGTTAGTCATTGGTGCCACCAATCTTGATGGCGGTCTCGATCCGGGCCTTACTCGTGCAGGCCGCATGGACAGACGCATTTACTTTCAAATTCCCAACCCGGAAGAGCGCGTCAAGATTTTCAAATACTATCTAGAAAGAGTTTCGCACGACCCCGAAGTAAATGTTGAACATATTGCGAGTCTGACTCAGGGCTTTTCTCCTGCGGACATCTACCAAATAGTCAATGAAGCAGCTTTGGTATCTACGCGTCCGGGCGGTCCGAACCGTGTCACTACAGACATATTAGAGCAAGCTCTGGACCGCGTTTCTATGGGCAATGATCGTGTTCTAGTCGATTCAGGCATTGTCATTCCAAATCCGGATCCGACAGTCAAACTGGATCATGTAATTGGAATCGACGACGCAAAGCAAGATGTTTCTGAAGTCATTGCATTCTTGCGCCAAGGTTCGGAACTGCGTGAAATGGGTGCGAAAGTCCCGCGAGGCATTCTATTAATCGGACCGCCTGGCGTTGGCAAAACCTTGATGGCCAAAGCAATTGCAAACGAAGCAGGTGTGCCCTTCTATGGAATCTCTGCATCTTATTTCAAAAGCATGTTTGATGGAGAAGGCGCAGCGAGACTCAGAGCGCTGTACACGCAAGCAAGAAAGAGCCCGGCAGCAATCGTTTTCATTGATGAAATAGATGCGATTGCAGGAACTATGACAGATGTCGGAAACAACCGCACAAGCGAACTAAACGAAATACTCGTTCAGTTGGATGGTTTTAGTCGCAGCAATATTCTCACAATCGGCGCGACTAACCAAGAACAAAATTTGGACCCTGCGTTTTATCGCGCTGGCAGATTTGATCGAAAGATCTACATCGGACTCCCTGATTCCGATGCACGCAAGAAAATGTTCGAGCTCTATATGAGCAAAATCAAGAACGAAGGTAAATTTGATCTAGAAGAACTTTCGAAGCAGAGCGTAAACTTTGCCGGTGCTGACGTTGCTGCCGCAGTCAACGAAGCGGCTATTCTTGCGGTAAGAAACAATCGTAAGAAATTCATCGAAGCTGACCTCGCAGAAGCAATTACCAAGCTGTCTGCAACTGCCGGCCATAAGATGAACACGACTGGCATTAACATGGCCAGACTGCCCGATGTCGATGTAAAACTCGACGACGTTAAAGGCATGGAAGAAGCAAAAGCAGAAGCTGCTGAAGTAGTTGCCCTGATCAAAAACATGGAGCTGGTGCAAGAAGTTGGTCTCAAGGCACCGAAGGGTGTTCTCCTAGTAGGACCATCGGGGACCGGCAAGACTATGCTTGCCAAAGCTATTGCAAACGAAGCAGGTGTACCATTCTACGCACTCAGCGGCAGCGATTTTGCACAAGTTTGGGTAGGATTAGGCGCCGCACGCGTCAGAGCTGTATACGAACAGGCACGGCGCAGCGGCAAGCCTGCGATTGTGTTTATTGACGAAATCGATGGTATTGCTGGTCATAGAGGCCGTGACTACGGCGGCGGCGGCAAGCAAGAGCAAAACCAGACATTAAACCAGTTCCTCGTCGAACTTGATGGCTTCGGCAAACACAAAGTACTCACTATAGGCGCCACTAACAACGCTTCTTTGCTGGACCCCGCACTGTTACGTCCAGGTCGGTTTGACAGGCGTATCAACATCTCGATGCCGAACCTTGAAGGGCGCGAGGCGATGTTTACGCACTACATCAAGAAGCTCAAGATGGAATGCAAAATCGATTTGCGCGAAATCGCTCGCATGACTGTATGGAACTCAGGCGCAGATATTGCGAACATCGTCAATGAAGCAGGTCTGATCGCCGTTCGTGAAGGGCGAAAAGAAATTACGATGATAGACCTAATTCAGGCTATTCAAAGGCAAAGTTTCGGTATGTCCTACAGCCGTCATATTCTGATGGAGGAATTGAGCGCTACCGCAATACACGAAGCGGGACACGCTGTAGCTGCCTATTTCCGCAACAAGCGCGACAGAATTCAGGTCGTTACTGTCGTTCCAAGTGGCTATGCACTCGGATACGTCTGGTATGTCGGTAAGGAAGATCGCAACCATCGAGACAGACATGATTTGATGGTGCGCATTGAAATTGCACTCGGCGGCTGGGCGGCAGAGAACATGTTCTTGAAGGAAACTTCCTCAGGAGTCAGTTCGGATTTGAGGAATGTAGCTTCCTGCGCACGAGCAATGGTCCGGGAGTGGGGCATGGCAAAAGACTTCACTTTCAATACCAATGTGGCGTTTGGACATGAGGATGCCGCCGGACCTTCTCCAGAAACAGAGCGTCAGTTGGAACTCGCAACCATGCAAATTATCAATGACTGCAAGGAAAGCGTTAACAAGTTGCTAGGACAACATAAGGACAAAGTTCAAAAACTCGCCGAAGCTCTGATGGAGAAAGAAACGCTCTATTACCGAGACATAGTTGCAATCCTAGAGCCGGAACGCACTGACGAAGAAGTCGCACGCGAGCTTGCTCTCATGGAAGAAAGAAAACTCGTAGGAAAGCCGAGGGAAGTAACGCTGTCAATCTTGCAAGGGCTGAAGGGCGTCACTGGAGGCACAGGCAAGCCCGAAAATAATAAAGATGCCGACAACGGCACTCCAACGCAAAAGGAAACAGAGAAAAATTCCGAAGATGGCGGCAGCAGTGGCACTCTAACACCCTAGCGAAAAGCCCGACTCAGCTCCAGAAGGAAGTTAAATCGGGCATTCCTGCGTCGTCATCAGTGAAAAAGCTAGTTTCTCTTCGGATATTTGCTGTCAAACCATTGAATGAGTTTGTCGTTGTTTTTCGCGGCAATCTTTTCGCGGACAGTTTCGAGGTTTTCTTCAGTCACTAGCGGCGTGCCTGCGTGCACTGAATTCCAGTTGATGCCCAGATCTTTGTACAAGACATTGCTGAGCGCCTTCATTTCTGAATGACCTAGACCAGCGTCTTTCAGCATGTTTGTTGCGACTGCATCTGAGCCTTGTCTCGACACGACTTTGGACGATGAGTTATCCAGCGGTCCTGCGTCAGCGGTTGAAGCAGCTGCGGCAGCAGACATGTCGGCAGGATAACGACTGACAAACCAGTCGCGCAGTCTATCGTTGCCAGTTGCAGCAATGTTCTGAATTACCTTGTCGCGATTCTCAGGAGAAACCTGATTGACGGCTTTGTCGACGAAGGTGCCTGCAGCCGGAGCAAGCGCATTGGTCAAGTCTTTCACAGCCTGTTCTGCACCGCCCGGTGCGTCCTTAAAGTGTTTCTCCTGACCGGAGAGCATTCTGCGAGCAAGGTCCATTGGACCATCTTGTCGGTTGCGCAGTTTGGTGTTGTCGTAACTTCTCAGTGAAACAACATCAGAAAGCGGCTTACCACCAACATCTGATGGCAGGCGAAGTTTCGCTTCTTCCGTAGACTTGTAACCAAGTCCATTTAACAGACTCTCTTGCGTCATCTTGCCATAGTCATGGAAGTAGTCGTTGACGTGTCTAGCTATAAAACCAGCTTTGTTGTCTTGAAGGACCGAGCCTGGCTTGTTGTCCTTGTGTCTGTCATCGTCAAATGCGTATTTCAGATTGTCGAGAGTTTGCCCAATCTGTCTCTGCTGTTCTGGCGTAGAAGCATACTGCTTACGGAAATCCGCACCACTGGTGCCGGTTTGATTCCATTTCTCACTAAATGTTTTGAGACTGTCTTGGGTTATCTCACCACCACTAGCGATGGCACCGAACAACTTAGGATTGGAGGCAAGGACACCAAATTGTCGGCGATTGTCAGCGCGCACAGCATCAGTGGCAAGCTGCTGCTTCAGCTGACCTTCGGGCACAACATAATCTCTAAGAATGCGAGAGCCTTGAGTGTACGAGTCCAGTGGATCAATATGAGCGCCGTTTTCCGCCTTGATAGTGCGGAATTTGTTATACATCTCCCGATAAAGTTCCTGATAGATTGGATTCGTTTCTTTGGACGCCGCAGAAGTAAGTTTGTCAGGGTTGACGATGCGCTCATCGCTATTCCATTTCCATTTGTTTTGCTCCATGAAAGAACCAGAATTCTGCATACCAAATGCAATCGCCATGTCCGGCAGAATGTTTGGCAGCCTATTGCTATCACCTGTCAGGTTCTTGAAGAGAGCCGTGTTGTACGCCTGACGATCGCGCTCAGGGACAGACTCAACCTCACTTCGCAACCTCGTTACTGCCGCATCCGAGCCTTCCTTTTCCAGCACCGTTCTGACAGTGGCTGCATCCGCCGCGGCTTCCTTTGTCGGACCTTTAGCGGAGTCGTAGAGTTGTGCTGTTTCGGCCATGGTCAATTCTCCTAAGAAAAGCGGCTGGACGCGCGGCGACCTGCCTCAGATCTTTCCTTTTGAAAGCATCTGGCTGGAATGCAGAGTTTTTAGCGCAGCCCGGGGAGGGCGAGGATTCTTTTTACTTGTGGGGAAAGCGGGCTTTCGTTGCCCTTCGGATGTTTTTGATTATTCCGCACCAACGTGACGGCTTCGTGACCGACAGCGCGGAAAGTACGCGGGGCGCGACTGGGCCAAACACAGGTGAAAGAGCTTGGGAGAAAACTCGAAAAACAAAAACAGAAATCTGCAAAGCAAGAATGGAAACTTCCAAAACAAAAGAGGAAGGCGCGAACCTTCCTCTTGAGACTTTATTTATGCGCTAATCCTATGCTTTCGGTTTTGGATAGCGTTTTTGGAACCATGCGAGCAACTCAGCATTGTTAGTTGCTTGGATGCTCTTGATCACATTGTCATAATTCTCCTTGGTGACTTGTTCGGCGCCTTGCTTAGAATTGTGGATACCGGATTCTACGCCGATGGCTTTGGCGAGATCTCTAGTAGCCTTGGCTGGATCAGCGAAGAACTGCTCCTGCCCTTGAGTCATGCGACCTGCAATAGCTCTTGGTCCGTCGTTTTTGTCCTTAAGTTTGGTGCTGCTGAAATCTGCCGCTGCTGTAGGTTCAGGCTTAGCAACAGGTTGTTCAGGTCCTTCCGGTTTTGGATAACGCTTGTCGAACCAGTTAAGAAGTTCGGTGTTGCCGCTCTTGCGAATTTCTTCGCGAACCTTGTCACGTCCGCCATTAGCTAGCTGTTCTGCACCCTGGCGATCCGTAAAGGAATTTTGAAGTGCCTTGGTGAGGTCGCGTTGTGCTTTGGCTGGATCTTGGAACTGACCCTCTTGCCCCTTAATCATTTGGTTGGCAACGTGCCACGGTCCTTCACCGCGGTTCAGCTTGCTGTCGGCAAAATTCTGAGCAGCAGCAACTTCAGGTCTGACTGTGCCGTCAGGACGTGTATTTTCTTGCTGCTTGTATTTAGCAACAGCTTCAGGTCCGCCCAATCCGGCCGTAAGAGTGTCTCTAGTTATGCCATTTTCGTTTAGCGGATTCCAACGTCCCTCGACCATGTTGTTTTTCAGCAGGTTGGGTTGTTCAAGACCACCCTTCAATGCCTTAACAGCTCTGTCGACTTGGTCCTGTTGCTCCTGCGTTCCGAAACCATCGCGGAATTTCTTGCGCTCTGTCTCGTTTGGATCGTTCCACTTCTTGTCGAAGGCGGCGATATTCTCTTCGGTTATCTTGCCGTCAGTCTTCTCTGGAACTACTCCAGCGCGGTTGGTAGTTTCAGTTCCGGCTTTGTCGATTGCATCGAACACTTTCGGGTTTGTTGCCAGAACGGAGATATCTTTCTTGAACTGTTCATTCTGAGCAGTTTCTCTTGCTGCAGCGTTCGTCTTGTCCATGTGACGAGTCAATGCGGCATCGTTAATCGGCGCATAAGCACGACCACTGCGGTTTTCATTGCGCAGATCGTTGTACTTATCGGAGAATGCGGTGTAGAGCGCTTTGTCGACAGGATTTGTGGCCGCATCACGTGCGGCTCTGATCTTGTTGATGTCGTATTGATTGTTTGTTTGAAGGTCGCTGCCACCTTGATCTGCCGGTTTAGCGGCTCTGTCTTTGACAGCGGCTATCGAGATTTCCGGCAATACACCGGCGGTTTGAAGTTGTTCAACCAACTTAGTTTGATAAGCGGTTCTTTGCTGGTCGGTGACACCTCTTTGTGCGAGCTGCTGAGGATCTAATTCCTTCTGCAATGCTTGATAAGCAGCTTCCGCTCCATCAGTTTTGTATTTGTCGACAATAGCTGTCGAATCGACTGAAGCGTTTCTTTCTGGTGTCTGCTTGGGGTCGTACTTGCCTGGTTCGATGGGTCTGTCAGCCATAGTAACTCTCCTGAACGTCGTTTATACGCAAACGTAGTGGTTGAGCTCGTTACATTCGTCGTACCAGCCACGGCGAATATGTCCAAGCAATAATGGACTCTGGCGGGCTTTACAGCCTCTACCTATATACCTTATTTACGGGGAAGATAAACCGGAGGGCCAGCGGCTGTGGGTACAGAAACCGGCGTAACGATAATAATGCCTACGAAAGATGAACTTGTCATTGGGAAAAATACGTAGTCGAACCTTAAATCTTGCAGGAAACCGTCGAAGCCCATAAATTTCGTACTGGGCAAGTTCACGCTGCTAGAATTGGTTCAGCCTGGAAACGAGGACTAAATGGACAGTCAGCTCCCCGCCTTTCAAAAAATCGTGCCGAGTCAAGCAAAACCACCGGCGACGGAGCGGGAGTCCGCGGAAAGAGCTTTGTTTTTCGCGACCATCAATGGAATGGAAAGTACTCGTCTGCTTCGCGAGTACATGAATGTCTGCGAGCAAGAATTCCACGCCAATGAAGCGAATAAGAATGTTCCGCTGCCGGAAGTGACACAAGAAGAATTTGCAGAAGCAGTGAAGGAGCTGCTGTGTTTTTCAATCTGGCTGGCGCTTTACGAGCACGCCGAAGCTCAGGCCGACCCGCCTGAGTGGTTCAAGATCTTTATTCTTCAATCTATTGGTTTGTCGGACAAACTCTATGCAATTCCGAGCGCAACTGAAGTGGGAGACAAATATCCGCTTTCTGAAGGCGTCGAGATGGCGTGTCAACTTCTTTCGATGAATATGGCACACAAGTTGAAACTCGGAGCTACAGCACCCGCCGCTTCATTGCACCTTGCATCTCTTGTGCAGAACAATGAGAGAGTGCGCGCAGAGCTTATGAGTCTTTCATTGACCGAAACCATTGAGAGCCTGGACAACATCATTCACGAAAGCTCAGGAATGCCGAGCTAAGAGTGAGTCAGAACCTGACTTTAACACCATCGCTGTATCATCCGCGCTTACGGATTGAACGCGAACAAAAACGTGGTTAGGAAATTGAATCCGGCGTGACCAATGATAGTTGTCGTCGTATTGGTGTACTTGCGAACGAGCCCCATCACGCAAGACCAGAGCGCGACTTGAATGATGAGTATGGGTGCATGGTTGAATTGCGCGTGCAAAATTCCATGCAAAACTGCCGCAGGAAATATTCCAAACACTGGCTGCAATGCGCCCCTGATCAATGTTTCCTCACCAACACCGGCAAAGATGGCAGTTGCCAGGGCAAGGATAAGGGACTTTTCGGCACCACCGACAACGCTGAAGGTTCCTGAGTTGTACACCGCCAACTTCGTTGCCATGTCGGTGCCGGTGTTGTGGGTGTAGAGCGACCAGAGATAGTCGTACAGGAAGCTGAAGACTACCAAACCAAGCCCGATAGCGACTTGCTTGCCCGATGGCTTCTTCCAGCCCAAACGGTCCAAAACACTTTTGAAATCACGCTTGACGAAAATACCGACGCCGCAAAATGAGAGCAAAACCAATCCCAGCCCGTTGTACGAGAAGAGAGTGTCGATTGGCACCGGAATAGGCAGCGGCAAACTCGGCAGCTTCAGCCCATCAGGGCCTCCGACCAGACTTTCGGGGTCGACCGCGCCCAGCAGTGTTGCAAATGTACTTATATAGATGAATAGCCCGACCATGTGCGGGATGGAATTTGGCAAGAACACATGGATTTTGGTGAAAACGTCGTACACGGACGCTTTCTTGTAGAGCGCGACAGCGGCCGCTCCGGAAAAAATATTGTCTAGGAAACTAAAAACAGCCGAGTAGAGCTTACGCCCGTAAAAGACTAAACAGATGCCTGTGGCGACGGCTGTGCCGATTGCAATGCCCCCCTGCCAGGTATTTTGACCCGAGTCGACGAGGGCGCCGGCAGCGATCAATCCTTCTCCCAGGAAAACAATTACGATAATGAACCGGAGAGTCCACTCCAGCCATGGGCGAGTTGTGGCTCCGTGGGCCATCAGCCCAAGAATCCCGCACCCCATGACTATGAAAAAATCGCCCAAAGCAGACCTCTGATGTTACTTTACTCAATTATTAGCTTCGAGATTTTAGGAAAATTCCTAGATTTTAATCTTTCCCTATCGTGATATTATATTGTCAAGATCCACATCCGCGCTTATCTTCTATGATAGACATTATCTAGCTAGAAATGACTCAGGCTGTAGGATTCCAGAAGTCGGAGGTATCAAAGGAAAAATGAAAACTCGTAAAGTACTTACTGCAGCAGCATTAGCTGGCGTATTTAGCTTCGGCCTATTCGCCACAAGCAGCTTTGCAAGCGGCCCAATCATACTTGGACCAACAGCGGCACCAAAAATTGCACCAGCAGTCTCCACGGTCAACAAACCCGGCGTAGACATGGTGAAAATGTACCGCGGACTGCGCGCCTTCTGGCTTTCCAGAGCCATCGTAAGGTAATCGCATAACCTAATCAGCACAACATTGCCTTCGGACTTTCTGAAGCGGGTTGCCACGTGCCTGTCTGTAGGGCGTGGACCCGCTTTTTTGTGTTTTCTCACGCCGAATGAGTCTATGAGACGACTTTGTCCAAATTTAGAAACCCAGCGCCTGTGGAGATCGACACGGAAGCAATGTCGGGAGCAGCGCATCCGTCATTCGCGGTTGCGACCACCATTACTTCATCTGTCTAAATATTGGCTGCCCATCAAGCTTTCGAGCAGTGCTTACATGCTCTAGAATGGTTTATATACCGATTTTCTCGGGCATATAAATAATGGGATATCAGAATTTCAGAACTATTCTGATCCTTCTCTTTAGAAGATTTCCCAGTTACTAAGGCGTATTGGAGGGAGACCCTGTGGACGAAGTCAGTTTTCGCACGGCTGAAACCGCTGCACCTGGCACCGTGCCTGCATCCGCACCGGCATCATATCAACAGCCGGCGCCTGCAATAGAAGCCGCCAAACTCACTGAGCCAACTTCCGAACAGTCCGCGGCCGCCACGGCAAAAGCTCTCGGTCCATATCCTTGGATTCTAAATCCCGTCATCGACTTGCTCTTCGTCTGCGGTGGCGCATTCTGGCTTTGCTATGCAGGTTTGTCTCTAACCAAGTTCGGCTATGGCTTCGACGGCAACACAACCGCTCAAGCCTTCTTCGCTCTCAGTGTGATTGGTTTGCACATCTTTGGCGATGGACACCAACCTGCGACCCTCTTCCGCGTCTACGGAAGCAAAGTCACACGTGAAGCGATCGGCAAGCCAGTCGCGGTAATCGCATTTGTCGCACTGCTGGCTGGTCTTTCTACGCTCTACATTCACGCCACAACCACTTTCTTTATCAAGCTCGTTCTTGCCTGGGGCTTCCAGCACCAGCTTGCTCAATCGTACGGAATTGCGCTCGTGTACTGCTACAAGCGCAAATACATGCTCAACAACATCGAAAAGAAAATCATGAAGTTCATGGTAGATGCCACCATGGTCTACTTGATCATTCGCATGTTCGCGCTCAAAGATTTCGGCACTTTCAAGCTGCTCAACCTTTACGACGTGCCGTTCTACGCAATTCTGCCGGAATGGCTCTGCACTGCCTCACTGGTTGTGCTGCAAGTTTCTGTACTGGCTTTTGTCGGCATGGTAGTTCGCAAATACATCAAAGAAAAAGCTTTGATGCCGGTGCCTGCGCTTCTCGTAATCATGACGCTTACAGCTTTGCCGCTCATTGCAGGCACGCATTTCGCTTTGCTCTATTACATGTTCTCGCAATGGTTCTTCCATTCAAGCCAATATCTAGTTGTCACGTCAGCTTTCTATTTCAAAGAAAGAGGCTTACCTGAGAACGTTAGCTTCCATCAGATTGGACGTATGCTGTTCACCAAGGTCGGCATGCTCTATTTCGGAATTGTCTTCGCTGTAGGTTTTCTCCTGGCGTTTTCACTTCCGACCTGGATGACTCAAGTTGGTATCGCAGACAAAGCGCTTTGTTTTATCTCCATCTGGGTGTTTCTGAACATTCAACACTTTTGGACAGACGCTTTCATTTGGAAGCTGCGCGACCCAGTGATAAACAAATTGCTGGTGTCCTAGGGCTTCGAAACGCAGCGTTTTGCCGAGCTACCGAAGTCTTCGTGAGCCAAGTATTCCGGATATTCCGACGTATTCCGGATCTTTGGAAGTCGCTTCCAAAACCGCTGGAGTCTTAGGCGGCTTGCGCCGGCGTGCTCTGCTGGTCATTGGTAGTGCGGCTTTGTCCCTGAAGCAACTTCGCGAAAAGTAGATTTGCCACCAAGTACAAAACAGCGACAACCGCAAGTGTTGCCTTGATTCCGATTTGCATGGAAATAAGCGGGAAACATGCGGCTCCCAGAGCGTTGAAAGAGCAACTAATTCCCCAGAACCAGGAAATCTCGCGCGCAGAATCCGCCTTTGCGGCTTCCATCGCTAGCGGTACGGAAAGTCCCGTAAAACAGGACAGCAACGTGGTGATTAGCGCGCAGAACACAATACGCTCGGTGAAGCCAATGCTGAGAAGAGACGAAATGATGCCCGGCAAAGCGAAGCAAGCAAACATGTTTGTGCCAAACAGCAAAAGCCCAATGGCCACAAAGGTCGAGCTACGCACAGGCAATTTAGAAACCGCAAAACACCCCAGAGAATATCCGATTAGCACCGCCACCAATACCACCGCCAATGCATACGCGGGTCCGCCGACGAAGACAGTAAAGAGCTGAACGATAGCGACCTCGTACAGAAGAAATGCAAAACCACAAAATGCGAAATATACGGCCCGCGCAAGAAGTGGCCCGGACATGGCGCTGATACCGGCTTTGCGAATAGGCAAAGCAATAAGCACCAGGCAAAAAATCGCAATCAGCATGACCGCTAGATTGGGAGAGTACGAGTAATTGGACGAGAAAATAAAGCTCTCATTGCGATCAGTTTGGTAGAAGTAAGGCTTGTCGTCGGTCGCAGGGAAAATGTTTTTCTCGTAAGTGTCAATCAGACTTTGACGCGTAGCAGTATCGGCAAAGCCGAGCTTTGTATACATAACTTCGAGTGGACGCAGACCGGGTGTGTCTGCGGTTTTCCTCTCAGGGTCGAACACCAACACCGCGCCGGTGCGCTTACACCAATCGCGTACGCTCTGTAATTCTTCCGGTGTAAATGGCGTGGTCTTGACGAGGATATCGGACATATCCTTGCCAACAACCATCACGTGCTTGTACGGCTCTTTTACACCGTTTTCTTCCAGGCAAGCCAGATAAGATGCAAAAATCCGGATCGGCAAGGCTTCGGGTTCGCGGCAATAAGCCAACGAAAGAACGCCACCTGGCTTGAGAAGACGCATATAGCTCTTCACTGCATCATAGGTGTACAAATAATTGTCCGAGAATGCTAACGCACCGGATGCAATGGCAGTGAAAGTATCGACGCCCGTGGCTTGAATGACGTCGTATCCGCCGGGAGGAGCCGAGGAGCAGAAGTGACGAGCTTCTTTATTGAAAATATTGATCTGGCTCGTCGCGTCACTAGCCACCCACGGTTGAAACAGATCTCGATTGGGATCACCCTCGCCAAGCAAGACATGCTTGTACGTCATCGGATTCATTTCAAGCACATCTACATTAGGCGACTTGAAGAATTTGGCAACAGTAATGTCCAGTCCGCCGCCACCACCGATAATCAGCACATTCTTGATTGGGTTTTCTTTGTGCGCAATATAGGGGATTGCAACGACGCTGTCGCCAAAAAATTTCTGATCTTCAAGCTTGCCTTTGTTTGCAAACTGTCTCGTGTTGGCGCCTTTGTCGACAGTAATTAGGCGTCCTTCTTTCTTGTCTTTCGAATCGACGAAGCCGTAGAAAAACATCTCGTCATTGGAAAAGCCGACATTCGAGACATCAATACGCGCGAGCGCATTCCAGTAGGTTCTGCTAATTCCATTGAGCTCTTTGAGCGCAATTCGCTCGAGGTTTTCACCCTTGTAGGTGCGAATGTCCAGCCCATAAGTGTTGAATGCCCAACCAGGATAAGCGAGCGTGGCCGCGACGATAGGAAGGAAAATCGCAAACCCGATACCAACAGGTTTTGCTTTTAAATCCCCCGCGCTTTTTAAGAACGCAAGATATGCGACAAAGCCGAGCGCGGCAGCTAGTGCTATTTCGCCGTAGCCGTTCAAAACTTCCAGCATAGCCGGAGCGGCTGCGGCTGCAATTGCAGCAGCGGCAAGGTCGAACAAGAGAACTCTACTGGGCTGCAGGCTGCTCTCTGCAAGCACACGACTAATGCAGAGTCCGCCGAAAAAGAAAGGTACTGCCAAAATTCCAAAATAAATCGGCAAGGAGCCAATGCGAACGATTGGGCTCAAATTGACATTGTAAGGATCGATCGGAATCCAGCAAAAAAGAAGGATTGACAACATCAAGGTTATCGAATACAAAAGCGCTTCTCGTGCGGCATTGCGCCACGAACTCGCCGGGTCGGCCTCATTCTTGCCCTTCAAATAGAGGTAGGTGCCGGCAGCAGCAAAGCTGAGCACAACGGTGCTCACAATCATGTTGATGAAGTGGTGGAAAACTTTGAACGCAATAAATTTGACGATGACGATCTCGACAATCATCGTCGAAGCTGCCACGGCGCAGAGGGCGATTAGAAGAGGAACGTGATTATTGCCGGACCCACTCGAGCCAGAAACTCCACTTGTCACCTTGTCCTCCTAGTAAAAACGAGCTTGAACGAAACTCAAGCGCTCGTGTCGGCAACTTACTTTGGAGATCTTACCCGGTTATGCAGAAGTCGCTTGCCGCTTCTTCCGATAAGACATCAAAAACGGCAAAATCGTCTTGCGTGCATGCTCTTCTCTAAATCTCCAGAGAAATGCATCGTGCAAATAATGCAGGTTGGCAATGCCCATGTAGGTTCCAGCCAAGACCTGTATAGCTAACGGGCTGACGTTCTTGACGTTCATGCCCAGTTTTATCAAAATCAAAATTCCGATTCCAACGGCTCCAGTTACAAAGAAAAGCAACACTGGAGAAACTTTTGGTATCGACAAATTGGCAGTATTGTCCGATGTCTCAACATATTTGTTGCGCACCAGCATGTAGTTGAGTCCGATGTATTGGAACCAGTGCATTGTCAACGGTATCAAAAAGCAATCGTCAGGTCTGTTGCCGAGATACGCGCAAGGCAGGAAAGCAAGAACCGAAAGCGCCCAGAATGCCAGAGACGGAACGTTGACTGCGGCGCCATCTCGTACTTGCCTGGTGAATTCAATTAAGTACTTAACAACGAAATAAGCAGCAATGGCAAACAGAATTACGCCGATTAACTTGTAAACCCAAAAGGAGGGCGAACCGAAGAAGTGACGCCAATACAGAATTGACGCAAAGAAAATCGCGGGCGCTTGCTGGCTGCGCATCTCAGTGGTGCGGTCGACGATTGCTTCACCTTGATTTTGATTGTGGTAGAGCAGCCCAATTCCAACGTTTTGCTGAATCAAATGCTGCAGAGCCCAGATCATCGTGATGAGAGTGACTAACCACGGAATGTAGATGCTTCCAACAATGCACAGCGGCAGCACGATCAAGGGGGCGATAAAGAAAACAGCGAATTTCAAAGGCTGAGCCTTCCATGACTCACGATTCTTCTTGTCGAAATACGCGAACCAGGTAGGTCCCCAGTGAAACGCACCGGCGCCAAAAGCTTCCAGTAGCAATACTGACCACAGCGCCGACAAACCCAGCGGGGAAAATCGGACGAAATAGAAGAGCGTCACGCCCAATATGACGGGCAGAAAGAAGAACAGAATGTCGTACTCGCGCCCGAACATCCAGGGGAATCTAAAGCTGACGCCTTCTTTAGTAACTACCGAGCTAGTCATCTTGGTTTTTAGTAAGGGCTCTATAGATCAAGATCATACCCGCCAGGCATGTAAAATACTCAAAGACCCCTTCCAATTGCCCTGCCCGGACGGCTTATGGTCCGGAATGCCAAGGCCCAGCACAAAAGTGTCTTTTGATAAAAACACAAACTCGAAGCGTTCTCATTTAGTCCTTCTGGCTTTGCTGGCGCTGATGGCAGTAGCGCTCATTGTGCTCTACCCGACTCTGCGCATGGGCATATGGCTCGACGAATATTTGTCGATAAACAGCTCCACTGGTGACAACTTCATCTGCGTCATCACCAACGGTTTTGGACGCCAGGACGACTACCATCCGCCGCTGTTCTATGTGGTTCTCAACACCTGGATGAAACTGTTTGGGCGTGGGGATTTTTCAGTAAAAATTCCGTCCGTTATCTTCGGGCTTCTTACAATCCCGGCTTCGTATTGGCTTGGGAAAGTTTGCAATTCCAGGCGCGTGGGGATGCTCTCTGCATTGTTTTGCGCGATGTCTCCCCTCGCCGTTTTTCTTTCAGGGCAATGTCGAGGTTATGCACTTGCTGGGCTGTTCTCAACTATCGCACTGACCGCCTATGTTGTTCTGCAAAAGGCAGAGGCGAACAAAAAAGCCACCGTCATTGCGTTTTTCACCGCAGCATTCGCCACGGCTGCATTGTGCTACACCGCGTACGTAGGCTGCGTTTTGATACCATGCTTGGGGCTGGCGAGCACGATCATCTTGGTGCGAAACTATTTGCGCACTAGTGACGCAAACGCCCGCAAAAACAGCCTTCAGACTTACGGCAAATGCGTTGGTGCGCTCGTTTTAGCATTCGCTTTGTTCGGACCATGGTTGCCATCCGTTTTGAGTCAGACTTCTGGTGCTCTGTACTTGGATAGGACACCGCTGAGCCGCTTTCCCGAAGTTTTTTACTTCAACTCGATGAATTTACTGCCCACACACATTTTCTTTGGACCAGCGCTGCTGGCGATATTCCTCATTGCTTTCTTGATTCGAAAGTTCCGAAAAGCATCATCTGTTAACGCATCCGCTGAAACCGCTACTCTCGTAGATGAAAGCGCAGACACAAGAAGTCATAATCTCAGCGTTGACATTTTAATCGTGCTCGCATGCGTGACGATTATTCCGTGTTGCGTCATGGGATATATCACAACTTGGTGGGCAGGCTATTTCCGATATGTTTATCCATTCTGTTCTGCCGCCTGGGTTTTGCTCGCGATATGTGTAAGTTTTACGTTCTGGAATCGCGACGGCTCGACTACAAAAGCAGCACAAGTGGCTCTGACCCTGATTCTCATTGCATTTTCGGGAGTGAACATTGGCTGCGCTATTTTACGAACTGGTGCGCCGAATTCTGCTTTGAAAACAGTGGCGCAAGAAGCCATCGAAGGCAAGTTCGACAACACTGCATTTGTCATTTGCCCGGACGTGCTAGGACCAACGTTGGGCTACTACCTTCCCGAAGCAGCGAGGAAAGCGCATAACGTCGGCTTGTTCGGTTTTGCGAAATGGGAAGATACGACAATTCCTGCCAATATTCCGGTCATGGACAAGCCGTGGATGAAGGACAATTTGATAGAGGAAACGCTCAAGCACATTGAAAATCTGCGTTCGAGAGGCTACAAGTTCGTAGCTTTGTCGCGCGATGCAGACAAGCAACTGGAACTGCTTTCGTCTTCGAAAATGCCTCGAAAGAAGCTAATCGATGAATTGGTTGCAGCCATGGATCGCAAGTTCAAGGTTGTTCGGAAGATTGAATACCCAGCGGCGGTAGAGTTCGCCAGAGTCACCGTGTACGAGCTTCCCCAGCCTTGAGCGGAGCGGAGCCACGCCCATCCGGGTACAAAGAGACAGGCGCATAAAATTACTAATTGAAACCTGCGGATAATCTTTCGACAAAATGCCAAGCCTGAGGCGCATCGACAACTTCTCGACGATCAGATTGGGCCTCGCCTTGATTGTTATTTGGTCGCATTCTTTTTGGCTGACTAAACTCAGCCAGGCTACAGAGCCAGTCTTTTGGTTTACCCGCGGGCAGCTCGATGGCGGAACATGGGCTGTCCACTGTTTTCTCAACATAAGCGGTTTTCTTGTTTGTGGCAGTTGGTTTAAATCGGGCAGCTTCAAAGAATATTTGATGCGACGGATTCGCCGTATCTACCCCGGTTTCATCACTGCGATTCTTGTTTCTGCTTTTATATTCGGACCTTTGGGCGGAGTAGTCCTTCCCGATCAAACCGTGTTTACGTGGATATTTCGCGCCATTACATTGCAAGATCCGCAAATTCCGTGCCCGGCGTTTTGCAGTAAAAATCCTTACATGGGAATGATCAACGGCTCTTTGTGGACGATTCGCTACGAAGAGTTTATGTACGCAATCCTAGCCATGATGGGCTTGCTAAAGCTTGTCAAAGTACCCGTTGCGGTTGCAATATTTGTGATTTTCACCTTCGGATTATGTCCAGGAGGTGAGATATTCAATCGCTTGGGCTCGCACTTTTTTGCAGGTGTTCTTTTCTATTTGTTCTTGCAAAAGATTCGCTTTACACCGAAGCTAATTGTTCTTGCCTTACTGTCCATCGTTGTTGCAAGTGTGTCGGGGCGCTGCCTTAATTTGATTTTGCCTATTCCAGGAACTTACGTTTTACTCGCTCTTGCACTCAATAAGAAGTTGGAACTGAACAAGCTGGTGTTTTTTACGAAGTACTCGGATCTTTCATACGGCGTCTATCTATACGCTTTTCCAATTCAACAATTGTTCTTCAAAGCTGGAATTACAGACCCGAATGTACTAACACTGGTATCAACTCCGGTATCAATGTTGTGTGCGCTTGCAAGCTGGCATCTTATAGAAAAGCCCTTCATGATGAAAGGCAGAGACAGGAACGACCTCAGCGTCATCAGTGCGCCAGAACCAGAAAAGACAGGAGCGTCAGAAGTTTCAGAACTGCCAAAAGAACAGGAGAGCTCGAAAGAACCTGAAGAAACAAAGGAAGCTCCCATCAAGAGCTAATTCTAAGATTCAACCGACTCCGTGCTTTCGACTTTTGCTGGCTCAATTACTTGTGGAGCCTGTGCAGCGGTGACTCGCGGCTCATCAGGTTTTACTCGGTAATCACGCGTCAACGTCTTCTCAAGCCAAATGTAGAGGCAAATAAACAAATAGCGACTGCCCATCTCTTGGATCTTGAGTTTTGAAATGCCTGTGCGGCGATTTCTCCAGGTGATAGGCACGACCGTCCAGCTAAATCCCCGCACCATTGCCTTGAGTGGAATCTCGACGGTCAGGTTGAAATGCGGGGAGATAAACGGCGCACAGCCGTCAATCACACTCTTTCGATACGCTTTAAATGCGTTGGTCGTGTCGTTGTAAGAGATGTTGAACATGATTTTGACAAACAGATTTGCCATGCGATTCATGATCAGTTTGTGAATCGGATAGTCGATGACGCCGCCGCCTTTGATGAAGCGACTGCCGAAAACGCAGTCATAGCCTTCATTGAGCTTATGCCAATACTGAACAACATCGTTCGCGTCATCAGAGTTGTCTGCCATCATGATCGTCACAGCGTCAGCGTCAAAACTCTGTAAGCCGCAAATGACAGCGCGACCAAACCCGTGCGGTCCCATGTTCTTCACAGGTTTGAGCGTGGGAATTTCCTTCGCCAACCCAAGCAAAATTTGCCAGGTGCTATCAGTGCTCCCGTCATCAACGACTACAATTTGATGCGGAACCTTGTTGGTAGTCAGCTCGAGATGCAAGTGTTTAACAGTCAGCTCAATACAACCTTCTTCATTGTGAGCCGGAATCACAATGGCGATGTTTCTAATAGTGCTCGGAATCGGCTTTGGTGACTTCATGCGCCTGACACCTTAAGCCAGTCAGGATGAGCTTCAGCGTGTCGCGCAATCTCTTCCAAAATCTCAGGAAGTTTCATCGTAATCTCAAATCCAATTGTGCGTTGCGCAAGAGAGCTGTCCATTACGACCCAGGGAATATCCAGCTGACGGTCTTCTTTCACAGAATCAACCGTATGCGCTCCAAAACGTTTCTCACACCAATCAGAAAGCTGTTTGAGCGACATCGCATTATCCGAGCCGCCACCCACGTTGATGATGTCATTCTGATCACTTCCCGATTTGCTCATCTGACTTCTGACCAAAAGCGCCAGATCTTTAGGATGCATCGCGTCGCGCAACTGATGTCCGGTACCGCCAAAACCAATGTATTTGAGCGGCATCTTACGCAAATAGGAATTGATCCAGTAAGTAAAAATGCCCTGGTCTGGTTTTCCAAATTGGCCGGCACCAGCTATGACACCAGCCCGATTGACGAAAACCGGCAGCTTGTAAGTTTCGGCATACTCCAGCGCCAAGACTTCAGATGCGAGCTTAGTGGCGCCGTACAAAGAAATCGGTGCCTGGGTGGAAAAACTCTCATCGAGTCCTTTCGAAGAAACCCCTGCAGGAGCTTGTTTCGAACTATCAAAGACCAACGCTGAATTCTCTTCCCTAAGCGGAATTTTCTTCAATGCGTTGATCGAATAGACACGACTGCTCGAAAGCAAGATGAAGCCGGAGTTGTGGCGCCGAGCGCTTTCAAGTAAATTTATTGTGCCGTAGAGATTGGAGTCAAGCACCTGCCGCGGGCTGGAAACACCATCCACACCAGCGAGGACGGAAGGATTGGCTGCAGCGTCAATAATCCAATCGACTGCGGGCATTTGCTCCATGTCGCTTTCAAAACGGACATCAGCATGAAAAACTTCAACACCCAAAGCTTTCAAAACATCACGATTGAGATGGCTGCCGGCTCGCGAAAAGTTGTCAAAACCACAAATCTTCAAGCCCGCCTGGGATTCAAGCAGATAACGCGCCAGCGCACTGCCAACAAAACCGCAAATACCAGAAATGAGAATCCGCATTATCCGCCACTGAAGCCAACTCAGGCCTATTTACCATACACATATTGGCTTCTATTAAAACGCAAGGCCTGATAAAGCGTAAAGCTAGACAGATACCCAACGTTCTTTGTTGACGTTGTAAATCTCAGTGAGAATGTCTTTGATGTTTTTCTCGACTTTCCAATTTGGGTAATCAGCCATGAATCTGCCGTTATCGCTGATCCACCAGATGTGATCTCCAATGCGCGAGTCGTCGACATATGTCGCATCGAGTTTTTTGCCCGTAATTTCTTCGCACAAGCTAATTGCCTCAAGCATCGAGCAGTTGCTGGTGCGACCGCCACCGATGTTGTACACACGCGCAACTTTGGGATCTTTGATCACTTCGTGAAAGGCGCGCACGAGGTCATCATTATGAATGTTGTCCCGCACTTGCTTGCCTTTGTAGCCATAAATCTTATACGACTTACCAATGACAGCACAACGCATCAGGTATGCGAGAAACCCGTGCAGCTCAGCGCCTGAATGATTGGGTCCGGTAAGACAACCGCCGCGAAAACAAGCGGTGCGCATATCGAAATATCGACCGTACTCTTGCACAAGCTCATCAGCAGCCAGTTTCGACACGCCAAACAAGCTGTGCAAGCAATGATCGACGGACATATCTTCGCGGATACCGCCGAAGTAAGTATGCGAAGAATCAATTTCCCAGCGCGTTTCCAGCTCAACAAGCGGCAGACGATTGGGAGTGTCACCATAGACTTTGTTGGTGGAAGTAAAGATAAAAACAGCTTCGGGGCAAACTTTCCGCGTAGCTTCCAACAAATTCATGGTGCCATTGGCATTGATCGTAAAGTCTTCGACTGGAGCTGTTGCAGCCCAATCGTGCGACGGCTGCGCGGCAGTGTGGATCACCGCTTGAATATTCTTGCCGAATCTCTGAAAGACGTCGCCAATTCCATTGACATCCCGAATGTCGATTTCAAAATGTTGATATTGCTTGCCTAGTTTTGTCTCAAGCCGTTTTCGATTCCAAACTGTAGACGCATCCGGACCGAAAAATTTCTGCCTCATGTCATTGTCGATACCGACGATATCGTGCCCCAGGGCGGCAAAATATTCGGCAGCTGCTGAACCAATCAGCCCTCCCGATCCTGTGACGATAATTACGCTCATGCAAAGGCTCCAAGTCGTTTCCCGACAACAAGCTTACCATCCACGAGCAACTCACGTTTTAGAATGATATTCTTGCTGCATGCCCCCCGAAACCAGCAAGAACACATCGCTCTTCAGCATTTTCGCCCCGCAATCAGGCGGGTGGTTCTTCGTGTATTTATTGGGCGGAATGCTTTTCATGCGACCAGACATGTTTCTCTGGGACGGCGGTACATGTCGCCACATCATTAACGGTGAATATTGGCTCGCGCATCACGCTCTTCCGACAACCAACTACACCTCCGCAATCTTCAATTCTTCACCTTGCCTTACGCGCTGCTGGCTCGGCGACATCACGAGCGGAACAGTATTCAGCCAATATGGCATGACCGGCGTAGTGCTCATTTTCAGTATTGTCGGCGCGCTTGGACTGATGTGGAGCTATCAAATGGCGCGCGCACGCGGAATGGGTCTGCTCGCGGGCTTGCTCATAGTGCTTCTCGTCATGCCTGCCGTCGGGATGCATTGGTCAGCACGCTGCCACGTTTATACCTATTTGCCGTTTCTCGTTTTGTACTATTTGCTTTTCATAAGCGAACACAAACTCTGGATACGTGCGGTCGCAACAGCACTAGTTATGTGCCTTTGGGCGAACTTACACGGCAGCTACACAGTTGGAATTGTGATGCTTGTCGTCAGCGCTGTGGCATCAACGGTTCAAACCTTTGTTGGGAAAAACCTACCGCTCGCAGCGATTTCACCGGACGAAAAATCAAAACAACGTACAATCGAACTTGCAACTTGCCTTGTTGTTGGCGCCGCCGCAACCGCGATAAATCCACGCGGGCTGTCGTTTTACAACACCGTTCTAACGTATATCTCCAATCCCGTAGTTCTCAGCAAAACAGATGAGTGGCGCTCTTTTGATATCACCGCTGGAGTCGGCGCCTGGTTCTTCCTTATTCTTGGAGCCATCACAATCGTCGCGATTTGGAAAACGAAAGGCGGATTGAAGTTTCACGAAACAGCGGTGATGGGCGTTTTCTTCCTCGCAAGTTTCGTCAGCATGCGCTTTGTTCCATATTGCGCCCTGATGGTAATTCCATTTCTTGGTCCTTATTGGGAATTGTGGAGACCAAAACTTCTTGCGTCAGAACCGCAAAAGCCGCTAGAAAAGGCGCTTGCGAAGCTGGCCAAGAAAGAAGCAGAAATCGAAGCCAATGAACCAATGGGCTGGAAGCCTGCGGTTGCTTACGGCGTCATTACCGTCGCGATGAGCGTAGCTTTCTTGTCGATGGACATGTTCAAAGTCAAGGACTTCGATCCCACGCGCATCCCGGTAAAGCTTGTCGATTGTTTGCAGAAAGAAAACCCGCCAGGGCTGGGTTTCAACTACGACAACTGGGGCGGCTACATCTACTTTAAATTGAAACGCACTGTGTACATCGATGACTGGGCTGACTTCCTTCCGCCAGAATTCATCGAGGAATACATCAAAATTTTGCTCACTCAAGACAACTGGGAAGAAATTTTCAACAAGCGAAACTTCACATGGGTGATGGTTCCCAACGAAGCGCAGATTGCACAAGTACTCTCGCAGCGCAAAGATTGGGAAGTGAAGTGCAAAGACGAAGTCGGCGTTTTCTTAGTACGCAAAGCAATTGCTCGTTAACACGCAGGAGACTCAATATGGAATACGCAAATCTGGGGCGCACGGGGCTTAAAGTTTCTCGGATTTGCGTCGGCTGCATGAGCTTTGGCGCGCCGGAAAGAGGCAACCACAGCTGGACTTTGCCGGAAGACGAAAGCCGAAAATACATCAAGCAAGCGCTGGATCTCGATATCAATTTTTTCGACACAGCCAATGTTTATTCCGATGGAACAAGCGAAGAGATTGTCGGCAGAGCACTGAAAGATTTTGCAAAACGCGAAGACGTAATCATCGCCACAAAAGTCAACGGGCGCATGAGACCAGGTCCGCATGGTGTTGGACTTTCGCGCAAATCAATCATGCACGAAGTCGAACAAAGCTTACGAAGGCTCGGAACGGATTACATTGACCTTTATCAAATTCACCGGTGGGATGCCTCCACTCCCATTGAAGAAACGATGGAGGCTTTGCACGATCTGGTGAAAGCTGGCAAAGTCCTCCATATAGGCGCATCCAGCATGTACGCGTGGCAATTTGCAAAAGCGCTTCACGTGTCTGAACGAAACGGCTGGACGCGTTTTATCAGCATGCAAAACTACGTCAACTTGATTTATCGAGAAGAAGAACGTGAAATGCTCCCGCTCTGCAAAGATGAAGGCGTTGGCGTAATTCCCTGGAGCCCTCTTGCGCGTGGTCGCCTGACCCGCGATTGGGACGATAAGACCGAACGCTCTCAAACAGACGAATTCGGCAAAAAATTGTATGCAGTTCAGGTCGATGCAGATAAGCGAGTTGTTGAAAAACTAACTGAAGTTTCTCAACGCCTTGGCGCACCACGAGCTCAAGTCGCGCTTGCATGGCTACTGCAAAAATCTCCTGTCGTTTCTCCAATTGTTGGTGCCACAAAACCGCACCACCTCGAAGACGCAGCGAAATCCTTGGATTTGAAACTAAGCAAAGAAGACATTGCCGCGCTCGAAGAGCCCTACGTCCCGCACGTTATCAGCGGGATTTAGAGCACCAACAATCAAGACGCATTGCTTGGTATATTGAGTTCTTGCTTCTCGTTCTCAGGTGGCGCAAATTCCCAATAGGGATGAGACTTTGGCAAGGTCTTTCTGAAACGAGTCATAATCTCAGATTTCGACTTCTCATTGATTGCGACGCTCTTCCGCAAATCAGCGATTTCTTGTTCTAGTTTTTGTTTATCACTCTGTTCAGCATATTCCAGCGCGGCTTCTTTTTCTGACAACACCGCTTTATCTCGCTTCGAAAGATGGTAGTAAACGCGCGCAAGCGACAGCATCACTTTTGAATCACCATTATGCCGCAGACTCATTTCCTGAAACACTGCCAGCGCCTTGGAAAACTCTCCAGACTCAGTGGCTCTGCGACCGATCTCCATTTGCCGTTCATAATCTGACTGAACAAACGCTCCACTTTGCACACCTAATTTTTCAGCAAGAGCAGGTGCGATCAGAAGTATTGAGGCGAATGCAGCAGAAACAATCAAAGCCGACATCAGAACCAAAGTTCGCTTCAAGGTGATGCTCCTTAAAAAATGAGAAAGCAGCCAACATTACAGCACCTCTCTAGACAACCACATTGTGTCCAAAGAACAACAGGGAAATTACTGAGATGCAAAGACTTGCTCGCTGCAATTGCCTACTATTGCGCGCAGATGCCTTCGAGAACGATTTTCAGCTCTTCCAACATATGTTTGTCGAGCGATTGTTTTCGATCGCCGCGCAGCCATTCCATTTGACCGTAAATCAGAATGAAATTTATGTAGTGTGAAAGGCGCTCAGCAGCGACGTCTGAGCGAAGCGATTTTTCGCATTGCGCACTTTTCACGAGTTCAATCGGCACCAGATTTGGTGGTCCTGGCGGCGCTTTGAACTCGTTGCTTCGCTTAGACTGAGCGCCGGTGATTTTCTCATCCATCATCTCAGCCTTGAGAAATCGTTTTGCGCTCACTGGTCCGTGACGCCACAAAACTTCGGCAAGCTCAGGGTTTTTCTCTGTCCACTGAGCAACTTCCACAAGAAAACCTTCAATGCACTTGAGCGCAGGTTTGCCACCAGTCAACTGCTCTAACGCGCGCTCTTTCGCTACGTCAACAGAGCGAAAGCGAAGAGCAAAAACAATATCTTCCTTCGACTCGAAGTTGTAAAAAACGGTGCCTCGCGCGATGTCCGCTTCTCGCGCGATGTCGTCGATAGAAGTCTGGTCATAACCTCGCACAGTGAACAAACTAGACGCAGCATCCAATATTTGGTGCTGGCGCTCAATACGCTTTTTGTCCCGCCGGCTATTCAGTGTGTTTTCCATCAGACTTCAACCTTTATGGCTGCGAGGTCGCAAAACCTCACGGCACCTGATCTTAGACTATAAATAATACGGCAGTTCAAATTTGTACTGCCAAACAATTTTAGACTTGCGTACATTTTTATACTCTAGTACAATTTCCTTTGTCCGCACAACCGGCTTTTGCTCGGCCCCGGGTGAAAGCCGGTTGTTATTTAAAGAACTAATCAAACAGTTTCCAAGGGAGACTCACATGAGCCACAAATTCTCGTGGCGCGGCCTTGTTGCGGCCGCCGCCCTCCTTTTGACATCCCCGCCGGCTTTTAGTCAGGAGTCAACAGTAATTCAAATGGTAAAAGACGGTCCAGAAAACGTTCTTTTCGCATTCGAAGCAGCGCCCCCAGGCCCGCTGCCGGACTTCATCACTTGTGCAGGCGAATTCGGACCGCCGCCGGGATGTCAGATGCCATTTGGTGGAGGCTCTCCCTTTCCCCCAATGCCGCCCGGCGGTACACATTTTGGAGCGAAATTTGCAATGCCACTCCCTCCACCTCCCATTCCTGACTTGACTGATAATCAAGTTACGCAGATGGCAAAGCTAAAGCGTACATTCGAAAACGGCAACACAACCGCGTTTGCGACCTTGCGCTCACTCGAAGGCGAAATGCGCGAAAAACTGAGCGCCGACAATATTAGCGACTCAGACGTTCGCAAACTTGCAGAAGAGATTGCGCAACAAAAATCAGACATGAGCAAACGCTTTTCAGCTCACATGCTTGAGATGGCCAAGGTTCTCACACCCGAACAAAGAAAGAAGATGCGATTAGCACACGACAAGATGGAGCTTGGTCCTATGGGCGGTTTTGGCAGACATCCTTTTCCTCCGCCGCCACCCCCGCACGCGCCTCAAGGCAAATAACTAACCAATCAGAGAATATCCAATGCTTTTAAAAACAGCCAGGTTTCGACCACTGGCGGACTTAACGCGCGCCAAAAGACAAAGAGCAGGATGCTTTAATTCGCTTCTTTTTGCAATGAGTTTTGCACTGCCTGCATGCACTTGTGCGGCAATAGCCGCCCCCAGCGAGCCACCACAGCAGCCTATAAAATACGAGCAAAGGCAGTCGCCGCCGCCAACACCGCCGCAACCCACAAAAGAGCACAAAGCCACTAAGCGCTCTGATACCGAACACCGAACCACGAAGAAAGCAGAGTACGAACCTAATTACGTACCACCAACAATGGAATACGATGAGATCATCGACCCATCAAAGAAGCGCACGATATCAGCAATGCTCGGCTCCGAATTTGCTTTGAGAGCTGAGCGCGTCGACCGAGCAATTCAGCTGGCGCGCCGGGCAATGCAGCGAGATCCTGATGATATGGACGTTCACAAGGCACTGGCAGAAGCACTAGATCGCAAACTGGAATTTCAAGCCGAGAAAGATCCCAAACTGTTTGGTGAATGCGTCCGAGAGTGGCTCATTGTAATGCGCAACGGAGTGGGAATGGAGAAGGGCACAAACTTCAGAGGCATGGGAGTTGTGGACCATTTCTTCGGAGATGACGATTATTACGTCGTCGCCAAGCAACGCCTAAAACACCTGACGGGCTACATTCCCAAACCTTGGGAATCGAATGAGAAATACTTGAAGAAGGTATTACAGCCTGCTGAAACCAGTATCAAAGGTAGGATTATCAAGAAATCAGATTGATTGAAGCCTTGAGCAGAAAGGCAAAAGCCCTTCAGATTACACGGCTGTCATCGAGCACTAGACTACTCTTAGTAAACTAACTGCTTGGAGTCTCTCGACGTAGCAAGCCTGAGAAGCATTGGCAGTGACGGCAGCACAACAAGTTAAGTCCGCTCTCAATCCCGAGAAATTCGCAAACGAGATCCGCCGGCTGGTTCTCCTCGAGTCGAAACGCGCAGGTGTAGGTCACATCGGCTCCGCATTGTCGATCACAGAAATTATCGCCTTGCTGTACAGCAGAGTTCTGAATATCCCAGCTCCCGAGGCACCTGAGCGCGATCGTTTTATTCTTTCAAAAGGGCATGCTGTTCTGGCGCAATACGCAGCACTTTATCTCAAGGGATTCATCACAAGGGAAGAACTTGGCACGTTCTGCAACGATGGCACTGCGCTTTGTGGGCACCCAGAAGTCGCAGTTAGTGGAATTGATTTTGCAACCGGCTCGTTGGGCATGGGGCTTTCGTTTGGTATCGGCAGTGCAGTTGCAGCAAGGCAAACAAACTCTTCACGCAAAACATACGTTCTCATAAGCGACGCCGAACTCAATGAAGGCGCGCTCTGGGAGTCGGTTCTTTTCGCAGGACATCACCGATTGTCCAACTTGATTGTATTTGTCGATCAAAACGGACAGCAAGCGCTAGGCTATACAAAAGACGTGCTGGACACAGGTTCGGTAGAAAGCAAATTTAAAGCATTCAATTGGGATGTCCATTCTGTAGACGGACATAACTGCAAACAGATGCAAGATACTCTGGAGAAGCTCGATTGCGAATCGGGCGCGCCTCATGTTCTAGTGTGCAAAACCACGTTTGGCAAAGGCGTTTCCTTCATGCAAAACAAAATCGAATGGCACTATCTGCCAATGACAAAAGATCAATTCGATCAAGCGATGAAGGAGATCGACACGTAAATGCGTAAAGCCTTCATCAAAAAACTTGTCGAGGTGGCTCAGAGAGATCCGCGAATTCACTTGCTTACAGGCGATCTTGGATTTTATGTGGTAGAACCATTTGCAGAGCGTTTTCCAGATCGTTTTATCAATGCCGGCGTTGCCGAACAGAACATGATCGGCATGGCAACAGGGATGGCAGAGTCAGGATTGATTCCTTTTGTTTATTCAATCGCCACATTCGCCACTCTGCGTCCATACGAATTCATCCGCAATGGTCCTGTTTTACACAACCTGCCTGTAAAAATTGTCGGCATCGGTGGCGGGGTCGAATACTCACATCACGGACCGACCCATTTTGGTTTGGATGACGTCGGCGCTTTGCGAGTACAGCCGGGGCTGTCGATCATCACGCCATGCGATTCGGATCAGCTCAATACGGCGATTGAGAAAACATGGGATGCGCCGGGCCCAGCATACTATCGGCTCAGCAAAAACGAAGGCATTACCGTTCCCGGCTTGAATGGAAGATTTGAAATCGGCAATATCGATTTCATCGCAAATGGGCAAGACGCGTTGATCATCGCAATGGGCAACGCAGCCCCGGAGGCTCAAAAAGCAGAACTTTCGCTTACGCAGAAAGGCATTAGCGCAACGGTTGCGCTTGTTTCCTCAATAAGCCCAAGACCCGAAGATCATTTGATTGAAACCATCTCACGCCACCGGTATGTTTTCACGGTGGAAGCGCATTACATAAGCGGCGGTCTCGGCTCCATGGTGTCGGAAGTAATAGCGGAAAACGGATTAAATGCGCGATTAACGAGACTCGCGGTCAGACAAGTCCCAAAGGGAATGGTCGGTTCGGAGCAGTATCTTTACGAACGCCTCGGTATTTCTGCGCAAGATATAACCGACAAGGTAGTTTCATGCCTCAACCTGGCAGCGCGATAATGGTTGTTTATGCCTGATTCGAACGAAAGAAAAGTCGTCTTGATTACAGGCGCCACCGGTTTTGTAGGTGCAAATGTCGCGCGCCGCCTGGTGTCGGAAGGTCACTATGTGCACCTTTTATTGCGCAAACAGACCAATCAATTTCCATGGCGTATCACAGACATCAACGAGCATGTCAAATTTGATTTCTATGCGCCGACTGATCCCACCGACATTGACCGCGTTTTCGCGGAAGTGAAACCGCACTGGGTGTTTCACCTTGCAGCTCATGGAGCCTATTCGTGGCAACAGGACAAGCATCAAATACTCGAATCAAATTACATACTAACGAGCCGCCTGCTGGACGCCGCGGTCGAACACGGCTGTGAGTCTTTTGTTAATACAGGGACGTCGTCTGAGTATGGACAAAAAAAACACGCGCCAAAAGAGGACGAGGCACTCAATCCCTCTACTTACTACGCCGCCACCAAGGCAGGTGCCACAACACTATGCAGCTACATGGCGCGCGAACACAAAATCAATATGCCGACACTACGCTTGTATTCCTGCTTTGGACCTTACGAGCAACCAAATCGTTTGATGACAAACCTTGTCGCTTGTGGTGTTGAAGGCCGCTGGCCAAAACTTGTCGACGAAAATTGCGCTCACGACTTCATCTACGTAGAGGACGCTGTCGAAGCCTTCATGCTCGCCGCCAAGCGCGAACTAACGTCAACTAGCGATCCTGGCGCCATATACAATGTAGGGACCGGCATTCAAACTAAACTCAAGGACGTGGTACGAATTGCTGCACCACTTTTCAATATCGAATCAAAGCCGATTTTCGGCAGCATGCCAAACAGAGCATGGGATGCAGATGTCTGGGTCTGCGATCATACAAAAATCGCAGCCGAAGTCGGCTGGCGCCCACAGCACAGTTTTGAGGACGGTCTAAAAAAAATGGTGGAATGGTATCGTCAGTCCGCGCATTTGCATTCTATGTATAAGGAAGAGTTGCAGCCAAGCTAGCTCGCTTGATTCTCGGATTCGGCAAGCAGTTTTTTGTTCTTGAAAGTTACTGGCCGCTCAAAAGTTTTCTTCACTTTATCCACTTCCAAGCCGATCACGCTCACCGCGTCTGTGCTGATATTGCCGACAACCTCACCGGCAATCTTGATGTAATCAAGTTCGTAAGGATCAAATCCTATTGTCCGAGCGCATGTTGCGTCGATTGCAGCAAGGTCATCGCCTAGTACAAAAAATCCCATCTCTTTAGCCTTACCGTTAATAGGGCCGTCACCCTCCATGGCGACGACTGCATCAACTAAAGCAAAGCGAGGCTTGATCAGCTCTTGCAGATCTAGAATGCATTGCGGAATGCCACGCATATGCAGAAGGTTTTTGGGCCATCCATATTTGCGACCCGGCACAGCACCGAAAAAATTCTTCATGGATGCGGTCATTCCGACCCAATGGTGCGTTTTCATTTTCGGCACGCTCACCACAACATCCGCATTCATCAATGTTCGCGGCAAAAACATATGTTTCAAACCAGAAAAGCCTTCTTTCAAATCCAAGACTTCCAGCTCGTCCAGGTTGAGATCCACAAACTTCACACCGAGTTCCTTGCAAGCCTTTCCCAGACCGGTTGCCTCGAGAAGAAACTCTGTGTCGCGCATGTGCCCAGGACCCTCGCCAATGATGATGTCCTTGGCGCCTAAATAATCAAATAAATGGAATGCCGCTTTCAGCGCTGCAGGATTCGTCGTGACCGGGCTGCCTGGATGGAATTCGACCATGTTTGGTTTTAGCAATACGGTCTTGCCAGACAAGTCAGGCAGCTTGAGTAATTTTGCATACTTCTTCAACTCCGGCATCGGATCGTCTTCGTACGAAGCGCACGGTACCAATGCGACAGTCGACGGCGTCTGCTTCTTGCGAGCGCGCTGAGACTCCGTCGGCGTGGGCAGCGGCTTGCCGGTCAAGGTTTTTCCGCCGCAGGCAGTCAAGGAAAAACTACCTACTGCTGCAGCCGATCCGGCGATGAAGGTTCTTCTGGGAATGCCGCTCTTCGTAGTGTCGCTGCCGGAACGCCCTGAGCCGGACGTATCGTCACGCGCTTCACTTCTCGGCTGAGGCTGCCCTATGATTCGCCCGGTCTTGGGACACCGCTTAACGTTGTGATCCACTTTAGATTCCTATACCTTAAGAACATTGTCGCCGAGATGAGCCTGCAGTGCCAGCATCGAAAGAGCGGTCACCATTAAGTTGGGACCAAACGAGCCATCTTCGTGCTGCCTTTCTATCAACTTCTTTATCGATTCAGACGTATCTCGATCGTGAGACTTTTGAGCTATTGCAACCCAAGCAAGAGACATAGCCGATCCCGCGTAACCGATTGTGTTGGGCAAATTCTTGAGCGCATGCTGCACCACATCAGCCGACTGGTGATCTGCAAGCGCAACTAACGCCTCTGCCGAAGTAACGACAAAAGGAGGCAGGAATACTTTTAAGCACAAATCATTTCCATGATTCCAACCGCCGTCTTTGCACGCATGCTCGAGAAGGAAGTTGTCAGCACGTTCGATAACGCGCTTGCTGTCTTGTTTTTCGATATGCACCGGAAGTTTGAGAGCCAGCAGTGTGTATGCGGTTGGTTCGACCCAGTGAAAGCATCCTGGCGACCAGGGCCATCCTCGCGGATAGTTCAAACCTGCATCACCCTTGGATATCAACAACAAAAACTTCGCCAGCGCACCGTAGAACTCGGTTCGTGAATCAAATAAATAAGAAACAGCTTTATCGATAGCCGCCGCATGTTTGGCATCGACTCCGCCATCCTCTTTGAAAAGTAGTCGCAGAGCCAATAGCGCCAATCCGCTTGTCCAATCGGACTTGCCGATACCAGGAGAGGTAGACCACCCGCCGTCCTGATTTTGATTGCTACAGAGAAACTCGATTACTTGCTTGCGCATGTGATGGTCTTTGCGCCGCGCAATCGAGCAATAGACAGTGGGCTCTATGCACGGCGACTCGCCCAGCGAATAACCCCATGCTCCATTTCGAAAAGCTTTTTCTATGTATTTGTCGACTCTTGAAAGTGCCTGCTGCACGCTCTTGGCTTCGAGAGTCTGAGGGCTCGAAGATTTATTCGCCCCTTTACTTTCGATTTTTTCGGCTTTTGGCATTAAGGTCGACCTGATATGTAACGAGAGACTTTCAAATGTTAAGACGCACTATCTGACGATCTATATATTATTCTCATTCTCCTATTTATATCCGCCAAAGTCACTATTGGGTCCCGCGGCACTTGTCTCGATCGCCTCACCAGTGGCGGCTCTAGAATTTAATTTGACAACTTATCTCAAAACCTCTTCCGGTTATGGAGATGCCAAGGTAAGATGGTTATGTGGCGCAGGACAAAACCTGGGCATAAGTAGAGAGAAGCCAATCCATTTGGCGGTTTTCAGGAGGTGAGTAGCAGTCAGATAACATAACGGTGTGGATTTGGCCAATATTTTAGACAGATGTGTTACTAAATTTTCGACAAAAACGTTGTCCACCCTTAGAATAGGTCTTTGCGCCGGCGGGCTTAGTAAAAGTTCCGGTTGGTGTATCTTTCTCTCTTAAGCAAGGGACAACATAAGGAGGTATGCATGTTGAAGCGTTTCGTTCGGGACGAATCAGGTCAAGGTATTACAGAATATGGCGCGATTCTCGCATTCGTCGCGATTCTCGTAGCGCTCGTGTTCAGTATCACCAAAGGCGCTTTGACGTCCGCTATTTCGGCCGCTTTCTCGGCAGTTATCAGCCAATTGAACAACCTGTCAGCCGCAGCAGGATCCGCCTCGTAACCGAGTCGCGTCACGCAGTGGTTTGCTTCAAGCGAGCAATCGCTTAGGCAGGCAGAAAGCTTTAGAAGGGAGCGAAAGCTCCCTTCTTTGTCTTTAAAAGCTTCATTTCCTGTCCATCTAAAGTTCTCAGACATGCACTTAGAAACCGGGTCTATAAGCCGATTATCCGCCTCTGTGTGGCGAATAAAAAAAACGCGGCGCTTCTAACAAGAACCTTACGTGGTGGCACTGTGGTGGCGCATAGTTAGGCGAGCGACTCTCGAATTCCAAGTTTGGTTTTTGACAAAAAGAAGAGCCTGGCAAGATCTTGCCGGCAAATGACAATCACTATCCGTGGTGCCTTACGAAAACGCCACCACCAATTATCAAAGTTCGTTCTAATTCCGCGTTCTTTATCAGTCGGCTGTGAAAATTGTGTGAGAGTGAAGACCCTGTATTCAAGAGTCTTTGGGACGGCCCTTACACCGATAAAAATTGTCGTCTCGCAACAAAAAGCTACACAGCACCTACATTTTTCAAAAAAATTTGCCTTTTAGCCCCAGATGCAAAGCGGCGAAACCACCGCGTGTGATAAGTTGTCATTGGTAGCAAATGTTATGAGACGGTAAGGCGTAAGGTTGAAACCCACTCGGCATCCTAGTTTTTGTAAGTTTTTCGCGACAGACCAAGAAACCCAACCTCTTGATTTGCCTGATTTGTTGCCAGTATCGGTAAGATCAGGTCTGTTTAGAAATCGCGCCGTCGGGTAAGGACTAAATGGGTGCGACAGGGCAGCCGTTGTTCTTGTTCCCCCGATGTGCGTTAATAGTAATTGGTTAATCTTTCTCTTTAGAGAAGACAGAAGGGGGAACCGTAATGAACCCATTACGTGCGTTGTTCTTAAGCCTCTCTCGAATGCCTCCAGCCGTGATGCTCCTAATCATCATCGGTTTGGCTGTTGTCGTAACGATGATGGTCACCGGAAAGGTAAGCGAGTCAGAGACTAAATATGCGCAACAAGTCGAAGAAATGAAGCGCAAAGCCGAAGCCAAAGGCAAGGTTGTTTACGCCATCAAGGATATTCCTGAAGGCCAAACAATTCCTACCGAAGGTCTCGAAGAGCGGGAACTCGAACAAGCGAAGATTCCGCAAGACGCTATCACTTCGGCCAGTTTGGCTGCAGGACGCATCGCCAAATACGGTATCGCTTCGGGACAGATCGTGTCGCAACACGACTTGGCTCCGCAAGGGATGACGCTTGGCTTTGAATCCAGACTGAAAGAAGGTATGCGCGCCTTGACTTTCGCAGTTGATAACAACACCGGTGTTGCCGGCTTTGTTCAACCGGAAAGCCATGTAGACATCTACGCCTCGGTTGGTGCTGGTGTTGACACGAAAGCATCCTGCATCCTCTCGGATGTAGAAGTTATTGCTTGCGGTCAGGTTTACCAGAAGCAACCAGGTACAACAAATGCAGTACCTGCAAGTTCCGTGACTGTTGCAGTCAGCCCGGAAGATTCGCAGAAGCTGATCAAGGCTATTGTTGCTAGCAAGCTCTATTTGACCTTGAGAAACGAAAAGGATCACTCTCCGATCGCTACGGTGGATGTGACCAGCCTTTTCCCTAAACCGGCGAAGCCAGCTGCTGACCTAGCTGCGCTTCCCCCGCCGTCAGCTCTTCCTCCGCCTCCGCTTCCCGGTGCTCCAGATCTTGGACCCGGCGGACCAGGAGCAGGACTGCCTGCGGCACCACCGCCACCACCACCATTGCACGAAATTGAAATTTGGTCCGGCAGCAAGAAAGATGTCCTTTCTGTACCGAAGAGCTAGTAAGCCCTTAGGTCGAGTGAACATCACCTATCTGATGGGTACAACTATTAGATGGGGCTGTTGGTAGGAGGAGAACGCTTAAACTATGAAACTGACCACACTTCTTGTATGCGACGCTGGTTTGGACAAGCGTCAAACGATCGAGGATCTGATTCACAGCCAGCCGTCATTGGCGCTCGTGAGCACAGTCTCCGGGAGCATGGCGCGCGAGCAAATCGGAAGTTTGCATCCGAAGTTGGTCTGGATCGAGCTAAGCCCTGCTCCCGTGCGTGGACTGTCATTGTTAGCAGAGCTGCGGGAAACTTTCCCGCAGCTCTACTTCTTTGTCAGTTACGAAGTACCCGATCCGGAATTGATTCGTACAGCCTATCGACTGGGCGCATCAGACTTCCTCGACGCCGAACGCTGGCGGACAGATTTGCCTGCTGCCGTTCAATCTATTCAACTCAAGCACCAGTCAGAGTCCGTCTCGACTGCCGCCGGTAAAGTCGTCGCTATCTTCAGCCCGACAGGCGGTATCGGTGCCACCACCATCTGCACCAACCTTGCTGGATATCTCGGCAAATATGGTGAAGCTTGCATCGTCGACCTCGACTTGCAATTCGGCATGGTGTCCCACTATCTCAACCTCGAACCATCGTTCAGTTTGAGCACCATCGACTTCTCGCACACCAACTTCGACGCCACATATCTGCGTAACTTGATGACCAGATACGACGACAAGTTGAGCATCCTTGCTGCACCACCTGAATTGGAAGACATCGGCGATATTTACGCTGCGCAGGTGCAAGAAATTCTATATACAGCCAAGCAGGAATTCAGATTCACCTGCGTGGACCTTCCGAAAAACCTTCTCGACGAGCGCGCAATCGCGACTCTCGACTTGGCCGACCATGTACTCGTACTCACTGAATACAACTGGGCGTCCATCTTGAACGCTAGAAAGTGTCTCGATACTTTCAAAGCTCACTACAACCAGGAAAAACTGCTTCTCGTTATCAACCGCTCCGAATGGCTGCCGCAAGACGTTTTGAGTGAATGCCGAGCGAACCTTAACTATCCTGTGTTCCATGAAATTCCGAACGACACCAAGACCGCCAAGTGGGTCAACAACCAGGGTCAGATCGCTCCTGGACACACTGCGCTCGGAAAAGCACTTGATTCATTAGCTCGCAGACTCGCTGGAGGAGAGCAGCTATTACTTACGACGAAGGACGGAGAGAAGAAAGGCGGATTCAAACTGCCCGCGATCTTCTCGAAGCGCTAATCGAAAAACCGAAATTACAAAAGGTGGTGAGCTGTTAAATGGGCGACGAAAGAAAGGATCAGAATTTACCCGCACGTCCCGCGTCATCTTTGATGGGACAGCTGGTTCGTCAAAGACAGGCATCAGAAGTGGCGCCTGCTCAAAATCAACAAACGAACGTAGCTTCTCCGAATCAACAAACTGGAGTCGGCGGCGCTAAAGGCGCAGCTCCTCCGCCAGGTGGTTCTGGTATGAACCGTCAGGCAGGACCGGCCACCGGAGTTCAAGGTCAAGGCGCCGCAAAACCAGGCGGCGGATTGCCTGCAGCTGAAGGTGTACAACCTTCTCGCGCAGACATCGAGAGAATTGATGCTCGTGACGAAACCGATTACGGTCACAGACCGGTTGAAGTTCAATCACCTCAAGGTGACTTGGGTGCGAAATTCTCGGCAAACCAACAACTTATCCGTGAGCGCGAAAAGGTAATTATCGACCAGCTCAGAAGAGAGCTGGATACTTCGCGTTTGACCAATATTTCCGAAGATACGCAAGCACAAGTCCGTGCTCGTATCAGAGAAATCGTCAACTCCGACCCAGCGCCGCTCACGATGATGGAGAAGGGTATCCTTCTGCAAAACGTGCTCGACGAAGTGTTCGGTTTTGGTCCACTTGGTCCCCTTCTTCGTGACCCGAGCGTCGGCGATATTTGCGTCAACAACGTAACTATGGTCTATGTAGAACGCCACGGTCGCCTTGAAAAAACGAACGTAGTTTTTGAAAACGAACGGCACTTGCGCCAAACAATCGACAAGATCATTCAGCCTCTCGGCAGAAGACTTGACGATAACTCACCGATGGTTGATGCCCGTCTTCCGAACGGATCCCGGGTAAACGCAACCATTCCGCCAGTAACCATCGACGGACCGACGATCACAATCCGATGCTTCGGTACGTCGATCATGTCACTGGGACAATTGGTAGAAAAAGGCGCCATGTCCGTACAGATGGCGGAAGTTTTGAAAGCTTGCGTCAAAGGCAGAATCAACGCCATCATCTCTGGTGGTACAGGTTCTGGTAAAACGACTTTGCTCAACGCATTGTCTGCACACATCAACCCTCGCGAACGAATCATCACGATTGAGGACGCGGCGGAATTGAGATTGCAGCACGAGCACTGGGTGCGGATGGAAACCCGTCCGATGAACACGGAAGGAAAAGGTCAGATTACACAGCGTATGCTCGTAATCAACTGCCTCCGGATGCGCCCTGACCGAATCATTCTTGGGGAATGCCGTGGGGAAGAAGCGTTCGACATGCTTCAGGCCATGAACACCGGTCACGGTGGATCAATGACCACAATCCACGCCAACTCACCAAGAGACTGCACAAAGCGTCTCGAGAACATGATTCTCATGGGCGCAGCTGAAATGCCTTTGAAAGCGGCACGCGAACTAATCGCATCAGCCGTTCAATTGATCATTCAGATTCGACGTCTTGAAGACGGTACACGTCGAGTCACCGAAGTATCCGAGATAACCGGTATGGAAGGTGACACCATTGCAATTTCGACGATGTTCCACTTAGAGCGGGAAGGAAGAGACCCTAGAGGATTCTTCAAATGCCGCCACGTCGGCTCCGGTCTGCCACCGAAATTCCTGGAGCAGCTCGAGCAAGAAGCTGTGCCGTTCAAACTCGAATGGCTCAGATAGAATTGGATTTATATATATTGATTCAATCGTTGTTCACCGAGTTCACAACATAAATGAATAGGTAAAAAGAATGAGCGTAGGCGGAATAGTCTTTGTCTTCGTTCTACTGGCCGGTCTCATCATCATGGCCGCCACTAGAAGCCAATGGGCTGACGAGCTTTCGAGGCTCGGCAAGCACCAGCGCAAGATGCTGGAAAAAAACCAGGAAGCTGTCGAAATCGATATCTTCCTCAAGCAACGCACTGACTACTTGTCACGCATTTTGGCGCAAGCCGGCTTGGAGTCCAAGTACGACCAGATCAAAATGCAGTGGATCGTCACATCCGTTGCATCCGGACTGGTGCTGGCAGTTATCGCTGTAGTCAGCGGTCTGCCTGAAATGTCGATACCTGCATTTATTCTCGGTGTTCCTCTGGGCATCGGCGGATACATTCAATATCTAGGCTTCGTTGCAAAACAACGCCAGGACAAAATGACCGCTCAATTGCCGCAAGTTCTAGAAACAATGGTGTCCGCACTCCGCGCCGGTTCGCCGGTTATGGAAGTGTTCAAGGTCTTGTCCGAAGTTGCACCCGATCCTATTCGCGCTGAGTTCAAGCGCGGTCTGGTTTCATTGCAGCTCGGTAAACCATTCAGAGACTGCATGGGTGAAATGGCTACTCGTATCCGTACACCCGACTTCATGCTCTTGACCAAAGCAATCTTCATCAGTCAGGACGTAGGGGGCAACCTCGCTGACGTTGTTGCTTGTATCGCCGAAGCAATCCGGGAAAGATTCAAACTTCGCGACTTCATGAACGCGCTTACCGCACAAGGTAAAGCGACTGCGACATTCATCGGCTGCTTGCCTTACGGCATCACACTGATGACATACCTGGCATCCCCTGGTTATATCGTTCCGTTCTTGAACCACCCAATCGCCAGAATCGTTTTGATCGTTCTTATCCTCTGGGAAGGCGTCGGCTTCTGGATCCTAATTAAGATGACGACTTTCGAGGTGTAGCGATGTCCCCAATGTTTATCGGTATGCTGACATTCGGAGGTTGCATAATCTTCGGACTCCTCGTCATGCAGCCGCTCTTCACACAGTATGTAGACCAATACGCAGTCCGAGTACGCCCGAAAGAAAAAGAGCCGGAAGGCGAAGGCGCACCGAAGGATTCGACCATCACTCAGGTATGCCGCACGGTAGGCGAACTTGTATTGAGCGTCGTGCCTGCTTGCGCAGACAGAAGAACCGTAGAACTTCTCAATGCCGGCAACTACAGAACTCCCCAACACTTAGCTATCTATATCGGCATCCGTTCAGTCATTGCGATGGGTGCGGTATTTCTAGGTTTGATCGCATCGACAGGCAACGCATTCAACTTGATCTTGTCGATTCCGACTGCTTTGCTCGGTTGGATGCTTCCAAACTTCTTCCTGGCAGGTCGCGTTAAGAAGCGCCAGAATTTGATTTTGCGCGAACTTCCGACCATCATCGACTTGCTCATCGTTTGCGCCCAAGCCGGTCTCGGTTTGATGATGGGCGTCGACAAAGTATCCAAAGAAATCGGCGACTCTTGCCCGATTTTGGCAGAAGAAATGCGCCAGCTCATCAGCGACGTCAAAATCTTCGCAAAATCTGTTCCTATCGCATTGCGCGAAATGGGCGAGAGATGCATGGTCGACGAATTGATCAACATGGCATCCGCTCTGATCGCAGCCGAACAAAAAGGTTCGGACATCGCCTATCCGCTCAAGCAACAAGCTGAAGCGCTGCGCGACAGGTTGAAGAGAAAGAAAGAAGAAGAAGCGGCGAAAGTGCCGGTTAAGATGGTGCCTGTCATCATGCTCTTCGTTATGCCTTTGATCCTGGCGCCGATGCTTGGACCAGCAGTCGTAACCATCGTCAACGCTTTGGGTCCGATCGTCGGTGGACTGGGCAAATAAAAGCCACGTTCCGATTTCTCAACGACACAAAAGAAACGGTTCTTGCAGAGAAAGCAAAACTGGCTGATTCATTCTTTAGCCGTTTGATTGGCCTGCTCAATCGGACATCCTTGAGCGATGGCGAGGGGCTGTTTTTGACAAGCTGCCAGTCGATACATATGTTCGGAATGAAATTCTCGATCGACGCCGTTTTCCTTGATAAGAACGGCGTCGTTGTGGGCGTTCTTGAAGACTTTGCTCCGGGAAAACTGTCACGAATTTTTGGCAAAGCAAAATCTTGTCTCGAACTTCCGGCCGGAACCGTAAAAAAAACCGGCACCACTCTCGGTGACATCGTTTCCAAAGAAAAGAACAGCGGCTAAAAGTCGGCTAATATTCGCTTAGAAGCCAATCGCAAGTGGAATCAAAGACTAGGCGGATGCTGTTTGAAGCGAAGCCATTTACTAAGACAGAGAAATCAAAAAGATTTTGCTGGCGCATCTAATGTGCGCGCAGCACAGCAATAAGGAAATCTAGAACATGAAAGTTGTTGCTACGGACACAGCGCCGAAAGCCATCGGCCCATACTCTCAAGCAATCGTTGCCAATGGAATGGTCTTCGTCTCCGGACAAATTCCAATCGATCCGGCAAGCGGTAATCTGGTCGAAGGATCCATTACCGATCAGACAAAACAAGTCATGTCCAACTTGGCAGCAATACTCGACGCCGCCGGCGCAGACTTTTCAAAGGTGGTGAAAACCACTGTCTACTTGAAAGACATGGGAGATTTCACTGATATGAATGAAGTCTACGGCAGTCATTTTCCAGATCACAAACCGGCAAGAGCCACAGTCCAGGTGGCAAAATTGCCGCGCGACGTTGCAGTCGAAATCGACTGCATCGCTGTTTTGTAATTAGGTTATCTTGTAAAAAAAGAAAACCGAAAGCATCTGGCTTAGACGGAATCCGAAGGAAAGAAAGAACACCGTGACACAGCTGACGACGATCACACAAGTAATAGCAATAGTAGTCGTAATGATTGCGCTCGTAATAGACTGGCGCACTGAAAAGATTCCGAACTTGCTGACATTCCCTGCATCCGCTGCAGCAATTCTTCTCAACTATTTGGACAAGGGCATGGACGGCGCACTACAGTCGGTGACCGGGTGGTTTGTCGGCGCCGCCATCACTTTGTTCTTCATCTACCTGCCAATCGGTCCTAAATATGGTGAAGACGGGCCGATGGGCATGGGCGATGCAAAATTGATGGCATGCATGGGCGCATTTCTCGGCACAACAACTGTGCTCGTTACTTTCTTTTATTTCGCACTTTGCTACGGCGCAATTTCGATGTTTCAGTTAGGTCGCTTGATTCCCTGGAAGCAAGTTTTCAACGCCTTTGCGGCAGTGGCCCTGGGCGGAAAACTGGTTGCGCCGCAAGTCGATTCGGAAAAACTTACCGAAGTCAGAAAGAAGCGCATCCCGATCGGACTGGCAATTGCACTGGGCACAGTGATCGCCATGTTCTTCCAGAAGCAGACACTGACCTTCTTGGGATTCAACTAATTTAGGATGCCGTGGTTGACCTAGTTTGACTTAGGTTGAAGCTCTACAGATTTCGCTCGATTTCGGTTTATGGGAAATCGAAACTTTGTCCACCAGGAATTCTGACGGTGCCACCGCCGGTAGTCGGATTGTATGTTCCGCCGAAGGTGCCAAGACCGGTGTTGACGCTGCCGCGGAAGCCACCACTATTTGGATTGAAACTTCCATTGACCGGCTGTCCGCCGACATTGAATCCAAAGTTTGAACGACCGCCATTGCCCCCGCCAAAATCAGGCGTCGGAAGATTAAGCAGCGGATTGACTTGCTGGTACGGTGCGCCGGACTGCGTGAAGCCTTCTGTCTTCACGAATTCATCGCCGCCCCATGCAGGTGGCAGCGGGCTGCCGTGTTGTGTGGTGAGACCAGCAGCACGTGGTCCATTGATGCCGCGCTCAATACGGTGAACCGGACTGAATTCAAAAAACGGAGGAATGCTGTATGTGCCTTCGTCTCCATAAATGTGCCAGGCATGTCCGCCAGCTTCTTTTACGAAACTATCAAGTCTTGTCGGCGGTAGTCCATTGCGACCGCGCGGTCCGCTCACTCGAGCCAATCCTTGACCGGCACCGATTGGAAGAGATGTGTCATTGAGAGCAAACCCTGGTCCCGAAACGCGTCCCATATTGCGACGAGTTTGATTTTGAGGTGACGTAAAATCCGAATCGTCCGGCGCCATGCCCTGCGAACCGGTAGAAGATGACTCTCTTCCACCCGAACCGGTGGTGCCTGATGAGGTGCTCCAGTCTTGGGCGTATACCGGCAGACTTAGTAAGGTTGTGACGATTGCTGCGAAAGCGGCTTTTCTAATCATTTGATTTAACCCTTGAAGATTTGAGTTACGCTCTTAGCCTTACCGGCTGCGGAAAAAGCGGAATTTAAACTAACGATCGACCGTATTGATGTCCAGCGAGCCAGTCGAAGTCTGTGGCAAGAAACCACCAAAACCTTGATTGCCGAATCCAGTAGGTGAGCGGAGCAAAGCGCCTCCCTGATTGCTGAATCCATATCTGAACTGACCGGAAGGGATGCGAGTCATTCCATAAATGTTGTCGAAGGATTGGATAGCTGTTGTGGTTTCAGGAAGTCCGCCGCGAGACATCGGAGTTTGTTTGCCGTCGGTGTCGCCCATGTAGTCTTGAAACGAGTTGTCTTGTTGAGCCAAGTTTCCCGATTCGCGGCGGGAGCTTCTGCCCATTACACCGTTGGTTCCGGATGAGTTGAATTGATTGCCGCCGGCTCCTTCGCCAAATGCACCGGGCGGTGGCTGGACATATCGCATGCCGTGCGAAGGATAAGCCGGATCGAGATCGTATGTGCGACCCATGCTGGAGTTTTGGGTTCCATTACCCCAACTGAAGCTGCCGCCTGAGCCACTGATCCGGCCGCCGGAATTACCGATATTGACGGTATTTCCGTTCATACCAAATGTGGTGCCATTAGGAGTAACTCGTATGGAATTACCTCCGCCGAAATCGAGGTTGGAGCTCTGTGCCAAAACAGGGGCGGAGAAATTAGTGGCAAAGAGTACAACTCCGAATGCAAATGCGAAATGCTGCAGCTTCTTCATGTATTTAGACCCGTCAAAATAGGGAGTCCGACAAATTACTTAGTAAGGTTTTGTGATTGCTCACAATCGGTAGAAAACTCCACCGATTCATCTAAGAACCTCACGATTCGCTAAGGCAAACCCTTCGGTTCTAGCCCCTTTACTATGTGCCCACAAAAAGCATGGGCGAAAAGAGCATAGATGGCAGAATACTACTCTTCTCAACAGCGCTTGTCAATAGGTTTTTAGGCTATTACACGCCCTGGCGACAGGCATTTTTGGGGTACAGAGAGGCGCCGATAATTCTTTTATTCTATGGCAGCCCGGGCACCTTCGGAGAGCTGAAAGCTACAGCGAAGCGAGCATTTCACAGCTTTTCATCTAAAGGTGTAAGATTAGATCTCTTATTTAGAGCTGAAAAATGACTGTCTTACTCGGTTTGGAAACCAGTTGTGATGAAACAGCAGCAGCCATCGTCAAAGACGGCCGCACACTTTTGTCTAGTTGTCTGGTCTCTCAAACGCCTATCCATCAAAAGTACGGCGGCGTCGTGCCGGAAGTTGCTGCACGCAGCCACGTTCAAACGATCAACTTGATGATTGATGAAGCTCTATCAAAAGCCGGTCTTACTCATGACCAGCTGGACGGCATAGCCTGTACCAGAGGACCAGGTCTCATCGGCACTTTGCTCATTGGGCTCTCGGCTGCCAAAGCACTTTCATGGTCCTGGAATCTGCCATTGAAAACCGTCGATCACTTGTTCGCCCACGTCTGCGCCAATTTCATTGATACAGACCTGGAGCCGCCTTTTGTGGCCCTGCTTGTTTCAGGCGGACATACTCAAATACTGCATTTTAAAAACTTCGATGACATTCAAATAATTGGAGAGACGCTTGACGACGCCGCCGGCGAAGCTTACGACAAGGTTGGAAGACTTTTAGGTCTTGGCTATCCGGGCGGCCCCGTAATCGACAAGATTGCATCTAAGGGAAACCCTAGTGCGTTTAAATTTCCCGAGGGCGTAGTCAAAGGATACGACTTCAGTTTTAGTGGATTGAAAACCGCAGTGCTGCGCCAAGTCGAGAAGTTACAGAAGGTTACCGACGCGTTACCTATAGAGGACTTATGCGCCTCTTTTCAGGAGGCTGTCACGAGGGTGCTCGTTAAGAAGACCTTGAAAGCCGCTGACGAATTGGGTTTGAAGACGATCGTACTGGCGGGCGGAGTAGCCGCAAATCGAGAGCTACGCTCTAAATTCGAGAAGGCAAGCGGTTATCGCGTTTACTTCCCTTCAAACCATCTCTGCACGGACAACGCAGCGATGGTGGCCGCCGCAGCCTTCTTCCATGGAGAAAACTCAAAACTCAATGTGGGCGCGTACTCTCGGCAGCCAGTCAGGGGTTCCGAAGAGTAAGGATTGAACCGGCTTGTCGATATATGCGCCATGAGCCGACCAGTTGCAGCTTTGGCTATGGTGATTACCATATTTGTATGGCAATTTCCCCAGAGAACCCGCATTTAGCCTTCCGCACGTATGTCCCGCGTGATAGCATGGGCTAGTCTGCCGTTGTCAGCAAGCAGAACCGCCCGCAGAACAAGCTCCTTGGTAGCGGGCTGTATATGGAAATCCCCGGGGCAGTTAAGGTTTCTCGTATATGGAATTTTCGAACAAAGATCTCACTTGCCGCGATTGCGGCAAAACATTTGTATTCTCAGCCGGCGAGCAAGAATTTTTCAGCGCCAAGGGACTCGTGAATGAGCCCAAAAGGTGCCCAAATTGCCGCATTTTGATGAGGGTGCAACGCAATGGGGAAGACCCCGGCCGCACTGCTGAAGTAAATTGCGCCGAATGCGGTTCACCCACAAGAGTGCCCTTCCAACCGAAAGGTTATAGGCCGGTGTACTGCAGCTATTGCTTTCGCACAAAAAAACTCGAAGGACAACCTGCCACAGACACAGACGCAGACGCATCAACAGACAGAGACGTCGAAATCGCCACAGTCTGAGAATCAAGACGAAACATAGTCTAAATTTGACGCCGCAACGCCCTCTACCAGACGTGAGTTGCGGCGTCCTCATTCTTCACATTACACAACAGACTTGAAAAGCCAAGCGAACAAGTTTGCTGCTTGAGAGCCTAACCTCCTAGTCGCTAAAAGCACACAGAGCGCTTCAAAAGGAGATTCTTTTACAACTTCAGGGCGGGGATGCCAAGAACGCCCGGTTGACGAGCGATTACAAGATTCTCCCTCAGCAAAATATTTGTGAATCTATTGCCAGACCGCGTTTCCTTCGTCCTCTATAATATGGTCAGAGTGTACCCTTTGAAGATCTGAACGTTTTCAATTACCCAGTAGATAGATGACCGACAATACAGAACCTTGTCCTAGCTGCGGACGCCCAACACCTGTCGGAACCAGATGCGTATACTGCGCAACTGTGACCGATCTCGACCTCAAGAGCCTTCAGCTCGATTACATGAAGGCGTCGGAGGGCGAAGAGTCCGAACTGCCGAAACAGGTCATCGTAGTGGTTCAAAAGACGGGACAAAAGGTCCCGCTGAAGAACCGCAAGGTGAAGATAGGAAGAGACCCGTCCAATCAGGTCGTCATACCTGATGACACATTCACTTCCCGCCACCATGCCTGGATTTCTTATGAAGAAAGCGACTTCTGGCTTGAAGACCTAGGTTCGACCAACGGTACTCTTTTGAATGGTCACCCTGTCGTGAAAAGACAAGTGCTTTCCGCAGGAGACAAGATTAGAGTGGGGCATACGGAACTGACTTTTGAGATTGAAAATTAGAAGTCGGAATTGAAAATAATCGGTATCGGGTACGAGAAAAGCAGCGGCTAGATTGCTGATTGATAGAGTCTAGGGTTTGAGGATTAGATGGCAGAGACCTCTGGTGGCGCCAACCGCATCGAATTAGAAAGCCAAATTCTTTGCGCTTCGCTGCGTCAGAGTTGGGCTATCAACGACGTGAAAGGCGTACTTACCGTCGTGCGCCAGCTTTATCAACTTTTCCCCGACTTGCTGCCGCCTCCTCGCACCGATGGCGAGAAAAACGCCACCAGCCTTTATCCTCTCCTTGGTCTTTCTTGCGATGTTTCGCAAACCGCAGTCTTATCCGGATACTTGCGTGCCATCCGTAATTTCCAGCGCGTTTCCAACGCCCGCGACAGACGCGAAGAATATTACCGCCTGCTCGACGCCGGCTACATTCTCAGAAAGCCAAGACTTCGTCTAAGCCACGACCTTGTCGCAGTCAGAACCTGGCTCATCGAACAAAAAGCTATCGGCGAAGACGGCTCGCTCGAACCGGAAGTCGTGCCGACGCCAGCCACTGCGACCCACGAAGCAGTGCCGGCAAAACCGCAGCAAGCCATCACAGTGCCGATGGAAGAAAAGCTGCCATTGCTCATCGACATGCTCAAAGCCTGCCGTGTCATCGGACCAGCAGAAGTTCAAGCTCTCAAAAACCAAATGGCCATTGCCCCCGAAATTCCGCTCAAAGAGCTTGTCTTGAGCGCTGGCTACGTCACAGATACACAAATGCAATCGCTGCAGGTTGGCGAATATCTGCTGTCGAGCGGACAGATTTCGATGCACCAATTGGCGGTCGCCATGTACGACGAACTTACCGGTATGTGCAAAATGGCCGAGTCTCTGCAAGTTCGCGGCTGGCTTAATACACAATCTTTCTCTTAATCGAATAGACCAAAAGCTTCCAAGAAAAGTTGGATCATAATGTCTGACCCTGAGGTTCCCCAGAAGTCGCCGCTGCCTGATGCGGGCGACATGCTCTTTATTTTTTTGGCTAGTTTGACTCTCTTCATGCTGCCGAACTTTCTTTTCGGAGATGGCTCCACCGGATGGCACATCGTCACGGGGATGCACATCCTTGACACCGGCTCGATTCCGCACACGGATATTCTCACGTCATCGCATGCAGATCGCCCCTGGGTTGCCTATCAATGGCTGACTGATGTGATTATGGCTCTACTCGTCAAAGCCGGTGGCTTGAACCTTCTTGCCGTCGCATGCAGCGTCACCATCAGCAGTCTTTTCCTAATGCTGTACGACCGCATGCGCCGCGATGGTGTGTCCGTTTTCCCAAGCTTATTCTTTGTTGTCGTGGGCTCATTGCTATCTGCAATGCACTTCCTTGCTCGTCCACACCTTCTCAACTTCTGGGGCGTGTACATTTTTTCAACCAAGCTCGAAGACTTTTATCGCGGGCGTATAGACTTCAAACGGCTCTTAATCTGGCTGGTTCCGACAATGCTTTTGTGGACCAACATGCATCCGGCATTTGCATTGGGAATTGGAATTGCAGGAATTTATTTTGTTGCCGCATTGTTTGGATGCTTTTTCAACTCGGATGCAGAAGAAGCGAAGAAAAACTTTCAACGCCTCAAACCATTGCTCATTCTTATCGTCACCCTGTCCGCAGTTACTTTAGTCAATCCCTACGGCATCGAGCTGCACCAATACATTTATTTGTATTTGAAAACAAAAGCCTCCGTGGTTTCTCAAACGGACGAATTTCAATCTCCGGCTTTCCATGGCGATCTTCACTCTATCTGCCTGGAAATTTTATTCTTTGCACTGCTGGCTGGTCTTTTCCGCGCTGCAAAAAACATCAGCCTTCCGAGGTTTCTCACCGTGGTGACTTTCGCCCACATGGCGCTGCAAGCAAAGCGCAATATGCCGCTTTTCGCTATCGTCGCACTGCCCGCAATTGGAGAGTTGCTTGGGCACATGAAATTGCTAGGCGACATCAATTCGGAGACTCCAAACACATTCCAAAGAGTAGTCGCACGCGGGCGCAAAGCCTTCAGCGATTTTGAAGCGCAGGAACTGCAATGCAAGATGCACGTGGTGCCCATCGTTTTTGCGCTTTTCCTGGCAGTAGCAGCCTTCATGGGAGGCAGCGTGGCCGGCAATCAAATTTTGAATTCCGGCTTTAATCCAAAAGACAAACCAACCAAGACGCTCGATTATGTTGTGAAAAACAATCTTGATCCTGCAAGTGGTTTTAATTACGACAACTGGGGCGGATATTTGAGATACAAAACCGGCAAGCGCGTTTTTATCGATGACCGCGCAGATTTTTTCCCTGAGTCTTTTTATCTCGAATATGCCAGTTGTTCGCGCGCTCTGCCTGGGTTTGAAAAGGTTTTTGAAAAGTATCACTTGTACTGGGTGATAATGCCAAGCAACAGTTTGCTCGGTGGAGAGCTTTCCAAAAACCCTGACTGGAAGCTGGTCGCCGAAGACAAAGCTTCAAAGCTTTTTGTCAATGAGAAGTTAAAACCAACCTCGAACTAGAGAAAAAGAAATACCAGAACAAAAAAGCAAAAGTGCCGGCTGGAAGCCAGCGCTCCGGCCGAATCTACTTCTAGGGCGGATCTCGAAGATAAGCTTCCGAAAGCGCTTTAGTATAAAGATGCGATTTCGGTTCGCTCAAGTGCATCATGTCTGGAAAATCTTCGTCGCCTTCTGGTTGGAAATCTGGATGGTAATACTTGCAACCCCACTTCTTAGCCACGTCCTCGAAATCTTTGATGTCCTGCTTTCGAATATCTGTGGAAAGTGGCTTACTCATTACAGATCCCACTGGAATGTAGCAGAAGCAGACTTTTCCGCCATGTCGCTGAATATACTCGACTATTTCTTTGAGAACTATCTTGTCCCAGTCGACTGGTTTTTGGTTAACCAGGTCGGCTGCCGCCTGACGGCGAGCCATAGCCTGGAAGTTAGCGACAGCCGCTTCGTCGGTTCTGATTCCGCCTTCCTGGACAATCAACACGCCTTTCTTGGCGATTTTGCCACCGTGCGTCAGCCATTCGGCAGCTTCATCCAGGCTGTACATCGTGCCGACGCGCAGTAGTCCGCCTTGCGCAATCAGCTCGCTGTGCTTGCTGCAAACGAGCAGAACCTTTTCAGAGAGGGAAACATTAGGCTTCAGACAATATTGCCATAGATATGGATAACTAATGTAATCAGCCAGTAGTGCGGGCTGGTGCCAATTCATCCAGTTGTCTTGCCATGTGCGGATATCCGGCAAGCCGCCTGTGGCAGGCAGAAAAATAGTAGCGCCCTCGAAAACGTGCGGGTTGACTTCAACCATGCGCTGAAGCCCAAACAAGTATTCCACGGGCGTTGTATAGCCCTGCCCGAGATTGAGCGCAGACCTCTCTGGTTTTCCTGGCTGGCTGACTTGCTTTGCAAATTCCTTCTCACGAACTGCCGCATTGATGATCGAATTACCAAGAAAAATCGTGTCCACTCTGGCGTCTTTGTATAGCCTTGAATATCCGTTAAACCACTGATACTGCCTCAAACTTTGCAAGGAAATTTCCACACCCAACATCGGAATAAGGATGATCGAAATAAATATCAATGCTTGTTTGAAAAACTGTTTCATGCTCGAAATCTAGAATTGGAAATAGATAAACCTTGCGCCACCAAACTCACCAAGAACAATGATAATGAAGAAAAGAGTGTAGTAACAAATCCAGCGAGTCGTGAGTTTTTGTTTTTCAAAGAACGCCACTCCACCTTTATTTCGCTCAAGGAATTGAACCAGTTCAAGAATAAAAATCGCCACGATCGAGACGAGTATTTCGCCTCCCGTCAGACCAAGATTGCCGAGCTTGTCCGCGTTATTCAGCGGGAAGAGATGCTGCACAATCCAGTGGGCATCGGCGATTGAGTTGGCTCGGAAGAATATCCACGCAAAGCAAACTGCATTGAATGTGATAAACAAGCTGATGAATTGATGCAAAGCGGCAGGCAAGAGTTTGGGGATGGATAATCGCTTCCAGTAGATATAGGCAACGATAAAAAGACCGTGCAACAATCCCCACTCTGCAAATGTCCAGTTAGCGCCGTGCCACAGTCCGCTTACAAAAAACACGATGATGATATTTCTCAGCCGAAAGAATTCACCGCACTTACTGCCGCCCAAAGGAATGTAGAGATAATCGCGAAACCACGTAGACAGTGAGATGTGCCAGCGATGCCAGAAATCCTGAATATTCGAGGCTGCATAGGGCGAATTGAAGTTCTTCATGAGATTGATGCCCATCACTCTTGCGGCACCAATTGCGATATCACTGTAGCCGGAAAAATCACAGTAAATTTGATAAGCAAAACAATAAGTCGCTATCAAGAGCGGTAAACCACTGTACTCGTGGGGCTGGTTGTAGACCTGATTGACGAGCATTGCCAACCTGTCGGCGATTACAACTTTTTTGAAGAAGCCCCAGAGCATCAGCCGTAAGCCACTGACGACGTTTTCAGGCACGAATCGATGGTCTTCTTTGAACTGGTGAATTAGATTTTGCGGGCGCTCGATTGGTCCGGCGACGAGCTGAGGATAGAACATCACGTACAGCGCGTAGATGCCCAGGTGACGCTCAGCCGGCTGATTGCCGCGATAGACCTCGATGGTGTACGCGAGCGCCTGAAAGGTATGGAAAGAAAGTCCGATCGGCAAAATCAAATTCAACGCTGGAAACTTCCAAGAGATGTGCAAGAGTTGCAAAATCTCAGTGAAGTTTTGGCAGAGGAAATCGTAGTATTTGAAAATCGCAAGAAGCGAAACGTTGGCGATAACGCTCACAAGCAGGAATAGCTTCCGCTTGCTGCCGGTCGCTCCTTCAATCTTGCGCGCGGCTACATAGTCGACGATTATTATCAGAAAGAGAATAGTGACATAGATTGGTATCCACGCCATGTAGAACAAACAACTGGCAAGAAAGAGCAGCAGCCAACGCCAGCGGTTCGGGAGAATGAAATACAGAGCAGTTACTATCGGAAAAAACAGTAAAAACTCGACGGAATTGAAAAGCATTTACGCCTGATTTAGTTTTGGAATCGGAATCTGAATTTAGTAAGACTATTAGTAAGGCTGCTTTATGTTCGTTCCCGCCGAAAACAGCCGGGAAACCTCACAGCGACTGAATAAACGGCAAAATCTAGCAGGCTGCGCAATATTGCAATTAATCTTCCGGAAAAGCGGATGTTGAGGACATGTTTAAGTTCTTTGGGTTGCCAAGAAGAAACCTCTAGAATGGGAACACTTTCGAAACCGAAAGTCTTTCAAAAGCCCTACAGCGTTGCGAAAGCCAGCCCTCAAGTTTTTAACGGTGAAAAAAATGAGCAGACCATACACGGGAGTACCTAGCTTCAAAGGTCTATTTCTTCTCGGCGTCATTGGCTTTGGCGGTTACGCGATTTTTGCCCAATTTAGCAGCAAGAATTGGCCGGAAGTGACAGGAAAAGTCACCAGTGTGGACATCCAAGAGTCGTCATATCGCAGCAGCAGATATAGCCGCCGGTACGAATACACGCCGGTTGTACATTATGTCTATCTGGTAGACCACGTATCGCATGAGGGGCAGGCAAATCTGAGGTCGTTCGATTACCGCACCGACGCTATGAATTATGCGTGCAATCTCTATGCAAAGGGCATGCACTTACGAGTTCTCTACAATCCCAAACATCCGAATTTTTCCAGCCTCCATCGCTCAGCCATCTAGCCAACCTTGCGATCCCGGGTTTCAATTTGCGCTTAATGACTCAACTAATCAGCGTTGTCGTCCCGCACTGGAGCTGCGGAATCATTGCCCTTAGTGACTGACATTGCACTGATAAAAATCGACGAGAAAATAACACTCAGCCCGATGATTATCATTGTTCCTGCCAATGAAGCAAATTCGGGACGTGGAACAGGAAGAAAGCCGGATTTGAACCAGTTGTATGTAATCACGGCAAAGACGATCAAACCTGTTAGAGCCATCGTTGAGCCAAGCAACAAGCCAGATTCTAAATTGAAGATGCTGTAAAACTTAGAGAGAAACTTTTGGTTTGGGTCGAATCTTCGGCTCCAGGAATACGTCTTTGCGTGCAACCCGAGCAGCAGCGTTTGCACTCCAACGACACTAAGCACGGTGCCTACAATACTGGTTACTTGTCCCAGGGAGCGTCCCTCGAAGCGCACCAGACTGAACAAAACAATTGTGTAGACGATCATGCCCGCAATGAAAAGCGTGACACCTGGAATGATGAATACTTTGTTCGGGCAGTAGAGAATCATCATTCTGAGACTGCGCCAGCCGTCTCTGAAAGTGTTCAACTTCGACTCGCCGATGCGCGGGGCCAGAGCAATCGGTATCTCGCAGTATTTAAGACCTACAAGGTGAGCATTGATAGCGAGTTCTAAGTTGAATTCCATACCCGGGCTGACGGGGCGAACCTTCTCGTAAGCTTCCCTAGAAAAGGCTCTATAGCCACAATACACATCAGTGTATGGCGTTCCGAAAAGCGTATTCAGACCGAGAGTGAGGAGCGGGTTACCGACATAGCGGTGCAGCCAGGTTATGTTTGTGCCGCCATTTTCGAGATATCGACTGCCAGTGACGAAATCGTATCCTTCCAGTAACTTTTCCAAGAACTTCGGAATTAGTGCAAAATCGTAGGTATCATCTGCATCAGCCATGATGAAATAGCTTCCCCTGGCGGCTGCGAAGCCCTTTTGATAAGCGTTGCCATAGCCCCTTTTAGGCTGGTGAACGACTCGCACACCCATGCTTTCAGCAATTTCTACAGATCTATCTGTCGAACCATTATCGGCAAGTACAATTTCGCCGTCGATGTTGTTTTCAGTAAAAGCCTTGTTGATTTTCTCGATACAAATCGCCAGGGCGCCTTCTTCATTCAAGCAAGGCATGACCACGGACAAAACAGGTGAATGCCCGTCCATTGCCTTTAAATTTGAACCTGAAGAGCCTTCTGTCATCCCTAAACCGTGGGAACGCAATTCTGCGCGGAATATCGTCTCAAGCAATAATATCAGCTCGAAGCAAGGTACCTTATTTGAAAAGAGCCTCTTTCGAGGCTCTGCTGATATCGTTTTGTTAGTACTCTAGGGGGAATAGCAGTATTGGTAGGCAGGAGACGTCAAATGAGCTTTTCTCGTGACTTCCTGGCGCATTGCGCCAAAGTGATAGAGACGATAGACGCAGATGCGCTGGAAAGCGCTGCAGAGCATCTAGCCAAAGTACGAGACCGAGAAGGGCGACTTTTCATTATCGGATCCGGCGGCGGCGCTGGCCATGCTTCTCATGCCACTTGCGATTTTCGAAAGATTTGCAATATCGAAACGTATGCACCGTACGATAACGTTTCAGAACTGACTGCACGCGTCAACGATGAAGGGTGGGACACCACTCTCAGCAACTGGCTCAAAGTAAGTCGCTTAAGCAGTCGAGATGGTCTTTTGGTATTCTCCGTCGGTGGTGGCAGCACAGAGCGAAATATCAGCGCCAATCTTGTCAATGCCGTCGCTTATGCAAAAGAAAAAGGTGCAACGATAGTCGGAATTGTAGGCAAGGACGGCGGTTACACCGCAAAAGAGGCTGATGCCGCAATTATTATTCCGCCTGTCGAATCAAACCTGGTGACACCTCTTACCGAAGGTTTTCAGGCTGTAATGTGGCACCTTCTCGTGTCGCATCCGCTCCTGCAGGTAAATGCAGCGAAATGGGAATCGGAAACACTGAAAGCTTAGGAGCGAGTTGAACAGCAAATGATCATCGCAAGAAGTCCAATGCGAATATCTTTGGGCGGAGGTGGCACGGACCTGCCCTCATACTACAGCCGATTCTCCGGATTCTTCCTTTCAGCTGCGATTGACAAGTACATGTACGTCATGGTCCATCAATCATGGAACGACGAATATGTCATCAAGTATTCTCAGCTGGAGCGCGCAAAGAAAGTCACGGAAATTCGACATCCAATTGTGCGAACGGCTCTTGAACAATTGGAGATTGGACCAAACATTGAAATATGCAGCATGGCGGACATCCCCGCCGGTACAGGGCTAGGCTCCTCAGGCAGTTTCACAACAGCACTGCTGAAAGCACTGTATGCGCACAAACGAAACTACTGGCTTAGTCCGCATGACCTGGCAGAAAAGGCTTGCAAAATTGAAATTGAGCATTTGAAAGAGCCGGTAGGCAAGCAAGATCCATTCATCGCCGCATACGGCGGTGTCACTTGCTTTGACGTCACCACGAATGGAACGGTAGAAGCAAAACCGGCAAAAATTTCCAAAGAGACTTTGTATTCCCTGGAAGATAATCTCGCCATTTTCTTCACTGGCTATTCCCGCTCTGCATCTGAAGTTTTGAAAGATCAAGATGACAGAACCAACAAATCAGAATCAGATATTTTGGACAATTTGCATTTCACCAAAGAATTAGGCTTCAGGATAAAAAACGCGCTCGAAGGCGGCGATTTACGCGGGTTTGGCGAGTTGATGCACGAGCACTGGCAACACAAGCAAAAGCGCTCGAAAGGAATTTCGAACGAAAGAATCAATGAGCTATACAAACTTGCTATGGACAATGGCGCCGTTGGAGGCAAACTCATTGGCGCAGGCGGTGGCGGATTTTTGATGTTTTACAGCGAAGACAAACTTCGTCTGCGTCAAGCGATGCACAATGTAAATGTCGAAGAACTGCGGTTTAAACTCGACTTTTCAGGCACAAAACTCATGGTTTCTTAGCGGAGAAAGTCTTGAAAGAAATCGGCATCTTGGGCGGTGGTGTAGCGGGGCTTAGCCTCGGATATTTTATCGGAAAAGATTGCGAGATCCTCGAGAGAAGCGCATCCGTTGGCGGGCTCTGCAAGAGCTATGAAAAAGATGGATTCACCTTCGACTTAGGTGGACATATTATTTTTTCGCGAGACACTGAGATTTTGGACTTCGAACTGGAATTGCTCGAGGGAAAAACCAATAAGCTTTTTCGAAAAGCAAATTGCTATTACAAAAATCGGTTCGTTAAATATCCATTTGAAAACGGGCTCTCCGTGCTGGACAAAGAGGACATTTACGAAATTCTTGTCGGCTTTGTCAACAATCCGCCCAGACCCCAAAACAACTTCGAAGACTGGATCTATAACACTTTCGGTAAAGGCCTGGCAGAAAAATATTTGATTCCCTACAACCAGAAAATCTGGAAAACGCCTCTTACGGAGATGGGGGTTCAGTGGGTAGAGCGAGTGCCCAAGCCGCCCGTAGAGGACCTTGTCAAATCTGCCTTAGGAATCGAGACTGAAGGCTATGTTCATCAGCTCTATTTTCACTATCCTAAGACAGGCGGTTTTGAAACGCTTCCCAAGACTCTGGCCGAGCATCTCCCTGGTCAAATTACCACTGAGTTTCCCGTCAAAAAAGTTTTGAAAGACAAGCAAACATGGCGTGTCATAAGCGATAAAGACGAACGCGAGTATGAAAAACTGATTTGCGCAATGCCGATTTACGATCTCGTAGCTTCGCTGGAAGATGTTCCAACAGAGGTCGCCAAGGCAGTCTCCGCGCTGCAATACAATTCATTGATTGTTGTGATGGTAGGACTGAATCGCCCTCGCAGAGAGGATATGGTCACTTGCTTCTTTCCAGAAAAGGAAATTATTTTTCACAGGCTCGTATTCTTTGACTATTTCGGAAGCAACTATGCACCTGAAGGATGCTCTTCGATGGTAGTAGAAATCACAGGAAAAGAAAATGACCAGACGTTCTCCATGACGGACGAGCAGGTGGCTCAGCGAGTGATTGATGATCTGACAAGAGAAGGCTTGATCCAGAAAAACGAAGTGGTCACCACTGCGGTGAAGCGGGTGAAATACGCCTATCCGATTTACGATTTGCACAGAGAAAAAAACTTGGAGATCGTAAATGCATTCTGCGCCGAACAAAAGATCGAATTGTGCGGTCGCTTTGCAGAATTCAACTATTTGAATTCAGATGCGGTAATCCGCTCTGCCAAAACAGTGGCGGCGAGAGTCCGCGAAGGGGTTGGAAACAATGCCTGACAAGGAGAGCGTTTTCATAGCAGGCGGTGCCGGTTTTATCGGCAGTCATTTCACCAGCATGCTGGTTGAAACACCCTCTATAGAAAGGGTGACGATATACGATAATTTTTCATCAGGACAGCGCTGGCATATCGAGCATCTGAAGCCGCATTTAGATAGCGGCAAGATCAATGTCTACGAAGGCAAAATAGAAAATCTCGATGCGCTGGCCGAGCAAATGAAGGGTCACCAAACTGTTATTCATTTAGCGTCCAACCCTGATATAGCGCGCGCTGTTCGCGAACCTACAATCGATTTCGATCAAGGCACCGCGCTCACACAATGTGTAGTCGAAGCAATGCGATTGAGCGGGGCAAAACGCATACTGTACGCATCAGGCAGTGGTGTTTACGGCGATATCGGTATGACAGAAGCCGCAGAAAACTACGCGCCGATGATTCCTATCTCGACCTATGGCGCGAGCAAACTGGCTGGAGAAGGGCTGATTGCGGCATACAGCTATATGTTCAACTTCTCAGGAATTGCATTTCGCTTTGGAAACGTCGTCGGGCCAAGGCAAACTCACGGCATCGGCTACGATTTCGTGCGCAAATTGAGAGAAAATCCCAAAGAGTTGGACATCCTCGGAGACGGCTCACAAAGCAAGTCTTACGTGTACATTGATGATATTGTCAAAGCCGTTTGGACAGCGCACGAAAAGTCACAGGTTCGGTTTGACACATTCAATGTTGCCACAGGTGACTACATAACCGTCAGCGAAATTGCTGCTATCGCAATCGAAGAAGTACTCGGCAAGGACGCGGTAGTGAAGCTCAATTATGCCGGCGGCGACAGAGGCTGGAAAGGTGATGTGCCAATCATTCGCCTCAATACCGACAAGATTCGCGCCACTGGCTGGCAACCGAAATATCTTTCGGGAGACGCTATCCGACATTCGATCCGCGCGATGGTAGCTCAGAAATGAAGGTTTCTGAATCACTGATCAGCTGGGCAGAAACTGAAAAAGTCAAACGATTAGCGGTTTTCGGAGCATGGTGTCTCATCATCATGTGGGACATTTGCGTGTACGGGCTCGTTGTTCTTTCTGCGCTTGGCGACAACCTATTTACTTATGCCGGTTTTACAGGGAAGTCGCAGATAACCGATTTTCCTCGCTTCTACATCTGTGGCTTAATGGCTAATCAGGCGGATTTGAAACATCTGGTGTATGACCTGCCCACCCAGATGCGCGTAATTACGGACCTCGTTCATCCCAAAATGGAAGTGGGAAATTTCAATGTTATTTCGACGCCCTACATAATTCCATTGTTTCAGCTTTTCGCATTGCTGCCGCTGGGACTAGCATTCGCTGTCTTCACACTCGTGGGAGTTCTACTGTCGCTTTCAGGGATATACTCAGTCCTTTGCAAACTGAAAGGGTGGAGATTATCTAGCCTTGCTTTATTCGTACTTTATTTGCTAGGCAGCGTCCCGGCGGCACATGGTTTGCGTATCGGTCAGTTCAGCTTCTTCTTGCTGGGTTTCTTTTTCTTCTATTACTATGCACGCAAGACAAATCGTCCACTTCTTTCAGGTTTTGCACTCGGACTAATTGGTCTAAAGCCGCACATCGCCGCACTTTTCATAATCGCAGAGTTAGTCCAGCGGCGGTGGAAAACAGCCTTTACCGCAATATTCTTGATCTTAGGATTGTTCGCCATATCTATCGCCAACCTGGGCTGGGAAACTGTTTCCAGCTATCCGAAAGTCGCATATGCCATAAGTTCGACGCCTGAAATGAGATCGATCGTTTGCTTGAAAATGATCTTCAACGTAACCATGCCTATCGCTCTGGCGCTGAAAGTGGGCGCGGCGCTGTTTCCCATTGGAGCATTGGCCACTATCCTTATTTGGCGCAAATATGGACAAACCAGATTCGACGACGCATTTACAACAACGATGTTGCTGATGATTCTATTCACGCCTTACATGCCTTCTTACGACATGCTGATTCTCGCCCTACCTGCAGCAATTTACCTCCAGCAGATCAGTCTAAGCCCGATTCTGATCGACCTTCAGAAGCGCCCCGCCAGGGCATTTTTAACGCTAACACTCATTGCATATCCGGCGCTGACTTGGTTTTGCGGAATTACGACACCAGAAACCACCGGACTGCTCTTGATGGCAGTCAACGTTGTTCTCTTGGTACTTTGCGTATTGAACCTTAAGTCCGGACCTGTTGCAGAAGCCTAGACTTGTTGGTCCTGCAGTTCCGCCGCACGTATACGGATTTTGAAGCCCGCAGCCGAGGCGTCGTTGTAGAACATTTTCACGGTATCCAGCGATACTGCAACCAGATCGCCGCCCAAGAGCGGCAGTTTCTTCAATATGTCGCTCGTAATCGTGATGATATGGCAGCCGATGCTTTCAGCTTGTACCAGGTTCAAAATCTCGCGTGGACTTGCCCAAATCAGCTCTACACCTGGGCAGGACTCCAAAAGCTCCACACAGGACTTCATTACCGGTATTGGATCTTTGCCTGAGTCGGCGATGCGTCCGGCAAAAACGCTGACCATACCACCGCAACCGTCGCTGAGAATAGGCGCCACACCGGCTACTTGCTCATAAACCGTCATTGCGGTGACATTCAGCTTGATGCCGTCAGCGGACAACCGCCTGATGATCGGAAGCGTGGAGGTACCACGGGTATTGGTTATTGGAACTTTAACGTTGACATTTCTGCCCCAACTGGCTATTTCTCGAGCCTGCTCTTCCATTTCATCGAGATCGTCCGAAAAAACTTCAAACGAAATAGGCTTCTCGGTGACGAGACTGAGAATATCCCGCGCGAACGTTTCATAACATTCAACGCCGGATTTCCGCATGTGGGTGGGGTTTGTAGTAAATCCGGATATTAACGGATTGGCATTCAATTCTAAAATCGACTTTTTATCGGCACCATCGCCAAAAATCTTCACCTTACATTTTTCAACGTCCATAGATTCATCCTGCTGCCACTTGAGAAAAATATACCCAGCTAAGGCGGCCCGGTCACTTTCGGGAAAATAGCTGCAGGGTATAACTAGTTTGTGCCAGGCGACAATTACTATGGACCACGCAAAAATGCAATCTAATGCTTTGGGAAAGAACGTGAAGGACAAACCGACCAGCCCCGGTGGCTGGGTAGAAACCACCATGGGGTTGTTGTACGTAAACGACGGTTCGGTGCAGTTTTACGACGACCATGACCACTGGAAACAGGCATTCTGCCGTCTTTTGGAAATCGACGAGGAAAAAGCGCGCGCCTATGTCGAGCGGACCGTAGCGCTCGCGAAATCCAAGTTCGGCGAGCAGCTTAGAGATTTGCCTCCCAACAAGCAGTTCGATTGCTTGAAGCAAGCGACAGATGAAATTCTTTATGGCGGCACACGACCGGATGCAGGCTCCCAAGCATTGGTAGTTGGTCCACAGGGTCAAAAGCCGAATATTGTCTATGCGCAATCCGTAAGTGGCGACAAATCACGCAGTGTCATCGGCAACAAAGACCTGGAATTCGCCTGGTTGGTAAACACAAAAGACAATCAGCTAGTCACCGCCGATAGTATCGTTTATGACAACGCTTACTTTGGCTCAGAAGGAACAGCGCACTATGGAATGAAACACTACAGTGTGCAGATGGATTGGCGCTTAGAGAAGTCACGCCGTCTGATCAACACAACAGTGGAAAACGCCGGCTGGCGACGTGACAAATGGTTAGCCAATCCTTCTGATGTCAAAATGCTGGACGTCGGCTCAGGTATCGGATACTTCAGAAAAGCAGTGCACGATCTCGGTTTTCAACATTTTGGAATAGACCTTTCGACAGACATCATCGCGCAGTGCAAAGAAGTCTTCGGGTTCGACACGTGGAATTGCCGCGTAGAAAACCTCGAGTCTGTAGCCAAAGGCATGAAGTTTCAACTCATAACAATGTGGGACGTCATCGAGCATTTGGAATTCGCAGATGAAGTGGTCGGAATCCTTAAGCAATATCTTGCCGATGATGGCGTAATCGTTGTTAGAACGCCAAATCTTTCCGCAATCGAAGCAGACATCCTGGGAGATTACTATTATTCGTTCAAGTTCGATCACGTGCGTTATTTCTCGCCAAAGTCGCTCGCCGACCTGATGAGCAAGCAAGGCTTGAAACCGGTCTATGTTGAAACAGCCTCACACCTCTTCAAAGGTATCTTTGGTCCTGAATACCTTTATAAAATAGGAATGGACTTGAGAGGCGCAGACATACTGGCACTTTACGCAAATGAGAGCAGCAAATGAGCAAGGAAACCCGAACTAGCGTATCTTGCGTTCTTCTCACTCTCAACGAGGAGCGAGCAATAGCGAAGGTCGTCAATGACATCCGCGGCGTCTTACCGACAGCGGAAATCGTAGTAGTGGACAGCAGCACAGACAACACGGCAAAAATTGCAGAGGAGTTGGATTGCACGGTCGTTCGCCAGTTTCCTCCCAAAGGCTATGGATGGGCGATGGACGCAGGCCTGAGAAAAGCATCAGGAGAATATGTAATCACCCTCGATTGCGACGATACCTATCCGGTTGAAGCAATCGATGAATTAATCAGCCGCATGGATAAGGGGGCAGATCTGGTGAGCGCGTCACGATTGGGCAAGCGACCGGAAGCAATGCATTTCTCGCACTATGTTGCTAATTGGGTCTTCGCATTTTGTTCGCGCATACTTTGCAATGCTCATAGCACGGACGTGCACACGGGTATGCGCGCCTATCGCAAGACCATGCTTGAAGACTTTCCGTACGAACCTGAGGGAATGGCGTTGCCGGTGGAATTGCAGATTGGACCCTACTGCCTTGGTTATCGCTGCGAAGAGATGTTCATCAACTACAAGCCGCGCATTGGCGACAGTAAGATAGTGCCTATTCCAGGAACGATCTGGACTTTCAAACGCATATGGCGCTGGAGAAGTTTTTTCAACCCACACAGAGCAGCGCTGACGCAAAAGCGTTCAGCAGTGCTACAAGCGAAATAGCCAAAGGCAGTCGTTTAGCCAAAAAATCGCGGACCTAGATTTGCTCTAAAGAGCTGAACAATTCGAGCAAAGAGTTGATCATCAAAGTAGGCGGCTTGGCTTCCTCGTAAGGCATATTGTATTGCGTCTTCAGAAGTGCAGACTTAACGTTTGCTGCATGGGCAGCTTCAATGTCTTTAGGACTATCGCCCACCATAAGCGTCTCTTCAGGATCTATGCAAAACTTCTGCAAAAGCTCCATCAACATGCCTGGCTTAGGTTTTCGGCAGGCGCAACAATCGGAATTATCGTGGCGGCAATATAGGATTTCTGCGAATTCGAAGCGCGAATGAAGAACATTGCTCATCTCGACAAGAGCATCTTCTTGCATCAAGCCGCGGCGGATATCAGGCTGGTTAGATACCACATATAGGGTCACATTCCTTTCGCGAGCTTGATTGTAGAACTCGATGAAATCGTCTCTTATTTCGAACTCCTGCAAGTTGCGCGGACTTCCAACTACAGCTTCACGCATGACCACGGAATTGATAATACCGTCGCGGTCCAAAAATAGATGCTTCAAACGCGAGTTCGCCAACGTAACCAAACTATCCTCTAGCGTCATCCTTCAATGCATACAAATTTGCAGAAGCCAGCAAAAGCAAAATTACGTTGATTATGTTCAACGCAAAAACAGTCAAGACTGACAAATTCGAACCATTCACAACCACATGGAACAATTTCACATCAAGTAGAAAAATGAACCAGAGAAGAATAGGATAACTCACCAGGAGTAATATCCACGAACGCATTCTCCAGTCTTTGATCGCGCACAACTTCACAGGATCGAAGCTAGGGAATGTAAGGGCAGCACAAACAACGAGCACCACGCACTCGTACATGTGCACATGCGCGCTGAAGAGAAGAAAGGCAGCAACAGTGAAAGAAAGCGCCCAGGGAATTGTCTTTGGACCAATTCGAATTGCATCTATCCATATTTTCAGTGTCAATAAAAGACCCGTGATCATCAGAAAGATACTGGACTTCATTGCGATTTCCGGACTCAACAAAGTGCTCAAAATCCCGCGAAAATTGACCATCGATTGAGGATTTATATCGATTTCCAGCTCTTTATTCGAATCCCACTGCAAGAGAGTTAGAGGTCCGTGAATGAAAGCATCAGCGCCGATGACAGAAGCAGAACTTACGGACAAAGCGAAAAACACTATTGCAGCGACAATAATCAACTTCCAGCGCCGGGAAGCAAGAGCTGCAACTCCTAGAAAAGGAGAATATTGAAACTTGAGCGTCGAAATCGCCAGCATGATACCAGCAGCGATATCACGCTTGGCAATAAAGGCAGCACAAAAGCCCGCGACAAAACCGAGGATAAGCCAGCAGGGCTGCCCTAAAACCATTCCTCTCGCTTCAGGCAAACATGCCAAAGTTGCAATTACCAGAACAAGACTTCGATAGACATTAGTCCAAATTGGCGTCGAGGCATGAACCGATCGCAAAATGCTGAAGATGCCTATCACGCCGCAAGAAATCCAACAGGCCTGCCACAGCCAGTAGGCATCGAGAATCGGAAGGTGACCAAACGGGACAAGAAAGGGCGGCCAAATTGGCGAGATTTCCAGTGTGACTTTCCTGCCGGTCTTGCTTTCATGGCTCAGGTCTTGCCAGACTTGGTTTTGGTAATCCAGGTCGTAAATTCTGTGGCTTTGATTAGAAGTGACAATTTTCGCCGCTGCGTAATATTTGGCGTAATCGTGATACTTGATGGTCGGCAACTTGAACATCCACTCGACCATAAAACAAGTGATGACGAACAGTACTGCCAGATAAAGCGCTGCCAGAGCCCTGATCAGGGTGTCTTTCTTATTAACAGCCAACTCCACCCAGCTCCTTAACAAGCGTTAATATATATTTTTCCAGTTTATAAAGTACCATGTAGGCCTCAGCAAGGGCGTTGAGTATGGAGTTAACAGGCTTTCCTCGCCACCAACTCAGAGCGATGGGGCGTTCAAAAGGACGCTTCGCTTCTCATCAGCTGAAAAATCCTGGCAATTCAAACCTGCATTCTGGCGCCGGAGCTTCTGTCATGAAGCCGCCTAGCGCGCCTACAACCGGCAAGCGCGTGCGCCTGGCACAGGCACCTGAATGTACCGAGCCAAAAATGCTGCTGGAGTACCTCTCAGCTGCTGCAAGCGACTTCGAACGCGAGGTCATCGAGCCTGAGCGCCTTCCGACTTTCGCCACCAATACGATTCCTTCCGTTATTGTCCCGCAGCGTCCTAAAACTGTCGCCGACGAGTGGTCGACCAGCTTTTCCCCACAGCCAAAAACCCAGCCCCTCGCGAAAAATCGCAACTTTGGCTTGGCTGAAAGCGCGCTGCAAGGTCTTGCCGATCTGTTGACGCTAGAGGCTGGTTCTATTCCGGAGAAGGCAATGCCGAAGTGCGCTCTGCCCGAGTATGTTCCTTGCGCACGCCCTCCGGTCGAACTCGTGCCTGCATCGACCAGTTATGAGATGTTGAATTCGTGGCTCAATACGGGTCGCTCCGAGTATGCCACCACAGATGATGACGAAGACGACATGATAGCCTGCTCGCTCGACGAGATTCAGACTGTCTCGCTCTACGCAAACGAAAGCGAAGAAAATACGGCAAAAGAGTCGCCTCTGGCATTGGCCACGCAGCGCTTGCTGGGCAATTTGACATCGGCTGTGCAGCACGCAGAAACAGCAGAACAACTGCTCGCTTCAGCGCAAACAAATCCCAATTCTAGAACTCTTACTGAAAGACACGAAGAACTCGGACTGCAGCCAAAGCCCCAGTCCCTTTCAGAAAGCAATTACCTTGCGGATACTCGCCCCGCACTGTCGCGCAATACGACCGACGAAAGACCAACACTCCAGATGCTGCCCGCAGGCAGACGAATGGAGTCGATGGAAAACGGCGCAACAATCATCAAAGACTCGCTAGGTAGAGTCATCGAAGTCCGTTCGCCGCTGGGTCCAGTGCTGCGTACGCGGTACGACGAACAAGGTCACCTTCGCTTCTTTGTGCGCACGGATAAGGCCGGAAACATTCAAGCTTATGGCGAATCTGACAAACAAGGAGTCGTCGTACACGATCCTGAAGGTCGCGTGCGTGCGGCTGGTGAGTCGATGGCGATTGATCGCGTCGGCAGATTGTCGATCGTTAGAAAAGACGGACAGTTTTGGAGCATCGACTTGGCGCGCGGACTGCATGTCGAGCGCAGACAGATGGTGGATGAAGACGGGCAGTGGAAAGCAATTACTGCCGTATTCGCATACGACGGATTTCGCATGGTGACCAGATTCCAAAGCATGGATGGTCGTGAATTCGATGAAGAGACTGGCTGCTACAAACCCACAATCGATGCAGCAGTCAAAGAAGAAATTAGACTTTACGGTAGAGACGGCTCTTGCGTGCAATTCGACTCGGAAGATGCAATTGAAGAACTAAGACCATCTCGAGTCTGGCCACCTGCCAGCCGCGCCGTCGATAAGAAGTACCGCAACCGCTGGCAAGCAGGAACAGCCTGGCAAGCAGTTCGCGAGTACCTCGAATTGCTTAAGTCCGGAAGTGGTTAGTTAGATGTGGTTGAGTAGATGACCGAAAAAATCAAGTTCGGCACGGATGGTTGGAGAGCAATCATCGCGGATCAGTTCACCTTTGAAAATGTTGAGCGCGTCGCTTACGCAGTCGGCACTTACATCAAAAAAGAGTACGGGCTTACAGACGAAGCGTCCGCCAAAACCAAGCCCATATTGATCGGATACGATACGCGTTTTCTCGCTGACAAATTCGCCGAGCGCGCAGGACAAATCCTTGTGAGCATGGGTCTTTCAGCAAAAATGACGGAGCGCGATGTTCCGACACCCTGTATCGCCTTTGCCGCGCAAAACGAAACCACTTGTGGTGCGCTCCAACTTACCGCAAGCCACAACCCGCCGGAGTACTGCGGGATTAAGTACATTCCTCATTTTGGTGGTCCTGCCACGAACGACACGACGAATGAAATTGCAAAACACCTGAACGATCTGCCAAAAGATTATGAGTTCTCACATGTCACTATCGAACGCTTCGATCCTATGCCGGTTTATCTCGACGCTCTCAGACGTTTGGTAGATATCAAAAAACTGGGCACGGCAAAAATTCGAGTTGGTTATGATGCACTCTTCAGCACGAGCCGCGGTTACTTGGATACGTTGATCAGAGAAGCGCAATTGCCTCTTTCCGTGCTGCATGATTTTCGCGATCCGCTATTCGGCGGCGGGATGCCGGAACCCAAGCCAGAGTTTCTCAAAGAACTTATCGCGCTTGTGAAACAGGAAAAACTAGACGTCGGACTTGCCACCGATGGTGATGCAGATCGTTTTGCAATCATCGATGAAAACGGCACATACCTTTCGCCAAACCAGTTGCTGTGCCTTCTTACGCGACACTTAGTCAAGAACCGCGGCATCAAAGGTGCCATTGTCCGCACGGTCGGGACTACTCATTTGCTCGACAAAATGGCGAAGCTGTACGGACTTGAAGTGATTGAAACGCCTGTAGGATTCAAGTACATCGGCGAACAGATGCGGCTAAAAGACATTCTCATTGGCGGTGAAGAGTCTGGTGGTGTTTCCGTCAAAGGTCACATCCCCGAGAAAGACGGTATTCTCGCCAACCTGCTAGTGCTGGAGATGATGGAGTTTGAGAAAAAACCGCTCTCCAAAATTTGGGAAGAACTGGTCGCAGAGGTTGGGTCTGACTTCGTCGCCAAAAGAGCAGACATGCACCTCACTGCCTCCACTCAGAAAGCGTTGATGGAACATTTGAAGAAGATACCGCCGGACATGATTGCCGGCGAGAAAGTGGTCAATGTGGGGCGGTCAGATGGTTTGAAGCTGTATCTTGACGATTTCACATTCGTATTGATCCGTCCATCAGGAACAGAACCGATACTTCGAGTAAGCTACGAAGCGCCTGACATTGAGCGGATTGAGAAAATAATGGCAGATTTCAAAAAACAGGCAGAGACCATTTTGAAGGAACTCAACGCTCCTGCGACAACAGGTGCAGCGAGCCATTAAGAGCCGGTGCGCACATCTAGCGCCGAAGTCACTTACGATTCAGCATACATCGAAGTCGCCACAAACTACGTCGCCAAAGCTGCATATTCGTCTTTTGAAAGTCGGTAGACAACGCTTTCTCCGCCGAATCGAGATCTGGTATCAACGTAGGTTGCGCCGAGCTTTTCGACGGCTTTGCGGGAGCGTTTATTGTTTGGTCCTACGAAAAATAGAACATGATCGACAAACTGATAGGCGTGCTCCAACATCAGCTTTTTCAGCTCCCGGTTAACTGTTCCACCCCAATAATTGGTAGTTAGAAACGTCCAGCCAATCTCGATTTCGCTTGCATTCTCGTCCAGTCCGAAATATCGAGAAGAACCTATGATCTCGTCTGTTTGAGCATCTAATATAACTAACGCACCGCCGCACTTAAGTGCACCGTCAAAATAATCTTTGAAGACCTCTTCCTTGTAACGGTCGGAATTTGGGTGCTGTTCCCAGATGAGTGGGTCGGACGCCGCCATATATAAGCCGGGGTAATCTTCGAGTCGCAACGGTCTCAGTGTTATAAGCTCGCCGGTCAAAGTAGGCTGCAATTCAAACATGAGATGGTCCCCGTGGTGTGCCAGGGAAATTCTAAACCATGAATTCGATTTAAGAACCTGCCCTAAATTACATACCCTTTCAAGCACTTGACTGAGCTGCTAAACTTTTCAACCAGGAGCTATAAACCGTGACTGAGAAAGTTTTGCCAGAACATAAGAAGCGCCAGAAGATGATCCGCGAGGTCCTCATCGGACTCGTGACGCTATTGGCTATCTACCAGGCGGGCAGATCGATATACGGCAGCGTCGAGCGCCAGATGTTTCTGCACCAGCAAGAGATTGCCCTGAAGCAAGGCGAAACGCAGGCTCAAGAGGTCAACAAAGAGCTTAGAGAGGGTCTGTCCAGCTACCGCTCTTCGGACGGTATCGAACGACTGGCACGTGAGCGTCTGAACCTCGCTGGTCCCGATGAGATGATTGTCCGCATCGGCAAGTAGATTTACGGAAAGCGGCACGTGGCGCGCGGGTCAGGTAGCCCGCACGTGGCGCTATCGGGTACGGAGCACTGACGGGGTCCGTTGCGCCCTACGTCCTTAACAGGGTTTTCACCAGTGACACGACTGGTGGATTGAGCTAGCTTAGTTACAGAGTCCAGTTAGACGTTTCACTTACAGTTCACTGACGCGTTAGTTTCGCGTTTTGACCTGCCTTTCTTGCATACTGCCAAACCGGAGGGGATTTATGTTTCTATCGAATCCCAAATCTGATGCGCAACTCTTGAGCAAAATCAAGATTGCCTCGCCCTGCCCTGCCGATTGGGATGCGATGACTGGCGACGAACGCACGCGCTTTTGCGGACAGTGCAAACTCAATGTCTATAACATCTCCGAGATGTCCACGGCTGAGGCCGCATCGCTCATTCGAAGGAATGGAGGGCGCGCTTGTGTGAAGCTTTTCCGACGAGCGGATGGAACCATCATTACGAACAATTGCCCCGTGGGATTGCGAAAAATCAGGGACCGCATGCGCAAAGTAGCAGCTGCGGTTGCGGCACAAGTGGCGTTGACGGCATTTTTCAGTGCGCAAGCGCAAGCATGCGACACTGCGGTGGAGCCTCAGGGCAAGGAAACCGTGACAATGATGGTCGGGGCGATCTCGACTGTCAATGTGAAATCGTCATTCATGGACCAGTACGGCTTTCTTATCAATTCAGCAGGTGTTCTATCTTCGGTCGGACTTCTAGTGCTGACGTTACTCAAAAAAACGCGACCATCTACGATTGGTCTGATGCTGCTCGCAATCTGGGGCTTCGCTGGTTTCGTAATTGGTCTCATGTACGGCGCAAGAAACTGGGGTTTCATCCCGCCGTTCTAAGAGTGGTGTTTTGCAATGAAAAGCAAAATCAAAATTGATTTGAACATTCCCGACGATGAGCTTGTGAAGCGCATCTATATCGCATCCTCCTGCGATGTTCCGTGGGATTCGATGGAAGGCGACGAATGCAAACGCTTCTGCGGACAATGCAGTTTAAGCGTGTACAACACCTCAGTCATGTCAAAGAAGCAAATTGCAAACCTGATACGAGAAAGCGATGGGCAAGCCTGCATGAAGCTCTACAGGCGATTTGATGGAACTGTCATAACAGACGATTGCCCTGTCGGCTTGCGAAAAGTTCGCGACCGAATGAAAAAAGTGGCGTGCAGCATCATTGCTATGCTGGCCTGGGTCGGTTTAATTTCGAGCGCCCAGGCGCAAGGTCTTGTTGGAGCACCGGTGGACGTTAGATTTGGAGTGCCGGCCTCTTTTCCGTCTCCGCCGAAGAATCCGATTCCGAATTATCACATACTCGAAATTGCAACTTTCGCCTCGTGCCTGATTCTTGCTTCCGGACTTTTTCTGAAGCGGGGGAGAATTGCACTTTTAGCCGCTATGCTTCTCGGAATCTGGGCGTTCGCTGGGTTCGCCATTGGGATCTGCTATCGGTAAATAGTTGAATAGAAGTGAGAACGCACCAAAATTAGTTTCGAACTTCAAAAATGTAGCCATAGCCGATGGAAGTCTTGAGGGCGCAGTCTTCTGCGTCGTCAGCGATCTTTTTGCGAAGAGTCTTGATTGAAGTCCTGACGGTGTCTTCCGAAGTTTCGCTATCCGAATCCCAGATATTCTCGATGAGTTGCCTGGAAGTGAAATACTGATTCGGGTGGCGCATCAGGTATTCCAGAATCGCATACTCTTTCGGGCGCAAATGAACGTCCTTTCCGGACTTCGTCAGGCGACGCTGCTTCTGCTCCAGCAGCAAATCTCCCGCGACGAAAGTGTCAAAATGATACACCGGGGGGCGTCGCAAACAGGCTTTGAGTCTGGCACTCAGCTCACGCGGATGGAACGGTTTGGTCATGTAATCATCAGCGCCTTCGTTCAGACCATCTGCTTTATTCTCGACGGAATCTTTACCGGTCAGAAATATGATCGGAGTCTTTCCACCTGCTGCACGAAACTTTTTGCAAATCGCTAAACCGCTTGTGTCAGGCAAATCCCAATCAAGAATAACCAGGTCAAACTGAAACCCATCAAGTAGCTGCAATGCATCTGCACCATCATGAGCGAGCTCCACGACGTAATTTTCTAACTGTAAATACTCGCAAATTTGCTCAGCTAAACGCACATCGTCGTCGACGAGAAGAATCTTTGGCATAGTAATTTTTCTACGAATGGGGCGGGTCGTAATGAATTCAGTTTCGCCCCCGTCTGCTGAAAAAGTCCTGAACACCTACTTGCAAGCGCAAGATTAAATCCGACATCCACGTTCTCAGATTTTTGAACTCTTGACACAAAACTTCCGTCTCAAATAATGTAGGTATTGGAGGGGCAGTCATGGCTAACGATTCAGAATTGATTGAAATGCTGAGAAGCGAGATGCGCAGCGGTTTCTCCAAGCTTGGAGAAAAGCTCGATGGCACAAACTCTAGGCTTGATGAAAACAACGCCAAGGTAGACGCTCTAACTGTCAGCATAAACAAGTCAGCAAAGGAAGTTTCGCTAAAGCTCAACGGCATTACATCGTTTCTTCTGCGTAGCGAAGAGGCAAACGCTGTCTTGGAAAATCGCATAGCCAGAATTGAGCGCAGAGTAAGCAAATTAGAAAAGAAGGACGAATCAGCTTAGCTGTGCAAGAGCACTATAGTCCCTGCTTTAGGATTTGCTCAAGGTCAAACTCATTTCGCTCTAGGTCCCGATACAAAACTAGCTTGTTCTTAGACAACTCTAGCCTGGCTTCCGAGTAGCCGCTATTGCGAAAAATTTGCTGTTCTCGTTCTAGCCCGAATAAAAGGCTCTTTCTACGCACAAGCAAAAACTCATTGGAAGTCATTGGTGGCGTTTCAATGACCTCATATGCAATCGCAGAACCATCCTTCAGCTCAAGCGAACACATGATTGACTTCTTGGAATTACCCCCTTCCAACAACGCGGCAACTTGTCCGTCCCCACATCCAACTATAAAGAAAAATATCCAGAACAAAATGAGCATGTTTAGCTCAATACACGCGGACAAAAACATCAATGGGGGCAGCTCTTCACGACACCTTGTGAGTGTTGAAACTAAAGCGGAAATGAGTGCAACTGAAATTCCAGCATAGGATGCCAACCAAACCAATCCGTCAGCGAATGCACTTTGGAAACGAATGTGCATTGGAGAAACTAAATCGCCTCCAGCGCTTCCCCTATATATGGCAGCAAATGCCCAAGCGACAAACAGCCACTGGAACGAGTAAAAACGAATGGTTTCTGGTCCAATGGAAAACGCCATGCCTAGCCTTCGATTGTATCTTCGACAATCATTGCAGGCCGGAACGGTTAACGTGCCAGGGAAAACCCGACACCACGAATAGCAAGATCAACCAAGCATTAATCAGTAAATCGGAATTTGACCAGAGCAAAGATGGCGGCAAAGCCGTCTTTCCAGGTGATTTTCTTACCTTCAGCGTAGTCTCTGCCAAAGTAAGAGATTGGCAATTCAATTAGTCTGACTTTCTGTTTCAGCACTTTGGCGGTGATTTCAGGCTCGAAATCGAAACGGTTGGAGCGAATCTGCACTTTCTTGATGTACTCGGCTTTGAAGACCTTGTAGCATGTCTCCATGTCGGTCAAAGTGCAGTCGTACAAGACGTTAGTCAAAAAACTCAGAAATTTGTTGCCGAGCAAATGTGTGATTTTGAAAGCGCGCGTGGGCTTTCCGCCGGATAATCGTGATCCGTAGACGACATCCGCGTGATCTTCCAAAATCGGCTTGAGCAGCTCATTGTATTCGCGCGGGTCATATTCTAAATCAGCGTCTTGAATAAGGATGACGTCACCAGTGGCATTCTGCAGCGCTGTCCTTAGAGCGGCGCCCTTTCCTTGATTCTTATCATGGAAGTAAATCTTGGCGTTGTATTCGCGAGCGTCTAGCGTCGAGAGAATGTCGCGGGTTCCATCGGTAGAGCCATCGTCAACTATTACTAGCTCTTTCTCCAATCCCTGAGTCTCTGCCTTAATGACTCGATCGAGCACCTGAACCAAAGTGCCAAGCTCGTTATAGACAGGTATGAGAATCGAGAGCTTTTTCACAGCTAAAAACTTTTCCTGAGTGCCGAGGTTTGTGGTCGCAAAGTGGTTTGCGCTTGCGCCGCCAAGACCCGAATCTAAAAGGTTTCATCCTAGCATCCCGGCTGTTTTTTCTTCCTCTTGCCAGCTGTTCTTGAAGCAATCGAGTTCACGTACGCAAAACAAACTCTTTATTTTCCTAACATTCACCGCGCCCACTTGACAGCCGCCCCGTGTGGGTCTGGCTGCCACCTCAATAGTTTTAGTCCGAAAAATTTGAAATTTTTCGGACTAATTCACTAGATCCATTTTCGGACTATTCTGCCCCTCAGCACCGCGCTGGTGGGGTTTCTGCGCTAAGCTCTGAAGGCGAGGCAGGCAGGCATCAAATTGACAACCAACGAAGACAATCCTGAAAAGGCTAGGAAAATCGCGCTGATAGAAAACATCATCGCGACGATTTTTGCGGTGATTGGCGTTGGTGCCCTATGCACACTTATCTATTTGTCTCTGCCGGCTTTTGGCGGCATTAGCGATTTGCCTGAATACTACGCACCGGCAAAATTGATCCTCGAAGGTCGTGGCGCAGACGGATACACGCTCAAGGGTTTGGAAGAAGCACAACACCGGCTCTATCCATCTATGGGACAGCGCATTGTCCCGCTGTTCGTCCCACCACAGGGTTTGGCATTGCTGACGCCCATTGCTTTTGTGCCACCCGAGGTTATGCGTTACGTGTGGAAATTCTTGCTTGCCGGTTGTCTAGCGGCCGCTATTTTCGTAATGAAGAAAACATTCAATCTTGGCTACAAGCAAACATGCTACTTGTTGGCGGCAGTCGGGCTTTCTGATGCTGCTTACAATTCTCTGCGCATTGATCAGCTTGCTCCAATGCTTCTACTTTCGTACATGGGTGCAATTTACTGTCTCGAGAAAAAACAAGATATCGGCGCCGGTTTGTTCCTCGCCTTCTTCGTTCTCAAACCGCAACAGCTGCTGCCCTTTCTCGCATACTTAGCAGGCGCAAAACGCTTTAAGGCCTTGATAGTTTGCTTGATAGTTTTCGCTGTTTTGAGTGCTATCGCATTCTTTCAAATGGGGACGACTGGCTTATCAAATTACATGGCATTGGTTAGTGCGCCGAGCAGCGTTCCTTACATGCAGCCGGAGCTAAATCCAACGGTGCGTGGACAATTGCTGAGGCTATTTCCGGACGCAGCACCAACAATTTTCACTGTGACTTCGGCTCTTTATCTTGCGACCATCGCGCTCGGTGTTTTCGTTGGCTGGAAATACCGTCACCATGAAAACGCTCTACGTCTAGGGGCTCTTGGTTTCATGCCGCTGGCACTCGTTGCTTCCATGCATTGCCACACCTATGATCTTTTGCTGCTGGTCCCAACAATCATTATGATTTTCAATGATTCCCTTTTACCTTTTGGACAGGTATGGAAACTTGCAGTCATGCTAGGCACGATTGTTTTTGTGCTTCCGGTATCAATCGAAATTCAGCACAATTACTTGCTCAACGGTGGGCAGTTCAATCCCTGGTTCTTTCTGCTTCTTTCGCTCTCAACAGCGCTGTTTGTCTATGTCTGGAAGAAGGCGCCGGTGGCAAATTCCGAAGCAGCGAGACTTACAGATTCCCACAGCAATTAACCTTTTAATACGTCAATCGAGCCGAATACACCTTCGAGCGAAGAAGTGCATCACTGTTTAGTGAATGATCCGAACAATCCCGTTGGTACCGTCGACTTCTACCATGGTGCCATCCTCCCATAGTTTGGTGGCATCTTTAACACCAGTCACGCAAGGCAGTCCGTACTCGCGAGCGACCAGTGCACCATGCTGGAGCATGCCACCAACTTCGAGGATCACGGCAGCAGCATTCACAAACAATGGAGTCCAGCCTGGATCGGTAGCGCGAGCGACAAGAATATCGCCGCGTTCTAACGGCTTTTCATCAGGAGAATGAAGCACTTTTATAGGCCCGGTGATGATGCCGGAAGAAACAGCGGTTCCGACAATCTCACCTTCTTTGGCTTCAACTGGAGGTGGATTGATGATCTTACCGCGCGAGTCAATTACCAACGGCAGGTTCGCCACAGCATTCAATTGTTTGATGACTACAGTGTTTTCAGCAGCCAATTTTCGCAAGTCGAGATTATTGTCTGTCTGAGCGAGCGCAATTTGCTCAATCTTCAAATCAAAAATTTGCTCAATGCTGTCGAGGCGCCCCGCCTCAAACAGCTCCTTTCCGTACTTTAAAGCGCGCTGCCTGAGCGTATCAATGCAATAGATCATCATATACTTCGGCATCTCGCGATAACCTGCGAGTGTTTCGTACACTCGATAAAGCGAGGAAAAATCCTTCATCGTCAGCCAGCCTTTGTCGTGCAATTGCTCGCAGAGTTTTTCAAAAGCCTGATGACGTGTGACTTGCCCACGGTCGAAGCGTTCCTGTGGATTATCTTCCGCCGAAGTCGATTTACGAAGTGTCGCTACCTGCGCAAGTAAAGTCGCGGGCTGCTCGCGAAATCTTGGCGCTGCAATGTCCAGCTCAGTGGGACCACGGTGACCGTAGAGATCCATAAATTCGTCCCACGCAGCCAGAAAGGTCCTTGGAAGTTGGCGCGCATCCAGCTTTTCTTCCAAATTCGAAGTATCTAGATTCTCCGGCAAAAGCTGCGACATGTGATAGAGCGACAGACCCATCTCAACCGTGGGATTATGCGGCACAGCGCGTTCCAAATCTTTGAACTCGCCTTCGTACTTTCCTTCACCCGCAACCGCCTTCATTCGCTCCAAAGCAATTCGAGACGTCGCGAAAGCTGGCATGACAGCACTGAAAACAGACTTTCTCAACCGTTCAAAGAGCGCGTCCGCGAGTTGGTCAAAAGGCATATCCTCCTCTGCGAGGTGACGCACATCACGCTTAAATTCCTTCACTTCTTGCACCACATGTCGCTGAGCGTGCTCCGGCAACAAACGTGCCTCTAGAACATGCAGACCAATGGCAGGCAATTGAAAGAACAAATGCAACGGAATGTGCTTGATAGCCTTGTTGTGCGACCGATACTCGTCTTCGTTCACCGATGCGATGATTTTCGCAGCAGTCGGATCCATATTGTTGAAAAACTTCGAGGCTTTCTCTTGTTTTGCATACGCCAAGACGTTCGAGATATTGCAATAGATGCGCCCGTCAGACATGTAGCTGAACGCGTCGTCCACATTCTTGGTCAAGTCTTTACCGAACAATTTCGACGTAATCAGCGAAGCAGCTCCGCGCAAGAATGATGTTCCAAGTACAGAAATTGGCTTGAAAAGTCCCTGAACGCAGATAGTGACGTCAAGATAGAGACGTTTTTGCGCGCCCGGCTGAGTAATTAGTTCTGCTGGAAGCGGTATGAAAGTTGTAATCGGGCGAGCCTGCAAGAGGAACATTTCTCCCGCCGCATAAGCCCATTCGATGTCCATAGGACGCCCGTAGCTCTCCTCGACCTTAACGATCAGATTCGTCAAATCAATGATTTGCCCGTCAGTTAGAGAGAAGTCGTCATTGCGGTTATCTGCGCGCTCTTCAGTGCCGCCACCCGGCAAGAGCCAGATAGATGTTTCCTTTCCGCCTAGCTGCTTTTGCACAATCTGTTTTTTGTATTTATCAACAATGAAAGTGTCGGGCGTCGCAATTCCGGCTACGACTGTTTCCCCCAACCCCCAATTGGCATTGATGACAGCCTCGTCATAGGAGTTGCTGACCGGATTCAATGAAAAACAAACACCGGCAATATCGGACGCAATCTGTGTTTGCACAGCAACTGCAATCTTGGGAGTGCGGAAATCGAAATTGTTTTGCTTCTTATAAACAGCCACGCGCTGGTCGAGGCAAGAGGCAAAAGCGCGCTTTACAGCGTCTTCAATGCTTTCTTGTGTGACGCCCAAAATCGTCTCGTATCCACCTGCGAAAGAGGCACCTTCAAGATCCTCTTCAGGAGATGATGAGCGCACCGCGAACAAACCACCTTTGTGATCCAACTTCGCCAGAGCCGCATCAACTGCCTCTTGCTGCTGTTTCGAAAAACTCAACTTCATCGCTTCTCTCTTGAGAGCGTCGCACGATGACCGCAATTTCGAATTCACGTCTGCCTCGATAAACGCAGTCCATGCGCTCGTCTTTTTGATAGTGTCGAACCAATCGCAGAAAAACTCCACCGGCAGCACAAAACCGGGCGGAACCGGAAGTTGTAACTCGACCATGCGGATTAGGGAATGCGCCTTGCCACCCACGCTCGTCAAAGCAACCTTAGCGGGCGGGCTACCTTTCATGAAATAGTGAATCGTCGTATCGCTCGAAGCAACAGCAGAGTTAATATCCATACTTCACCTGTGACAAGCTAGCGTTTGCACGAACGCGACTGCGGCGTTCCTCAATATCTCGTGCGGCTTATTTTACGCCTTCCTCCGCACCCCGACCCTAGTCATGAGGAAGAAATTGAACTCTTAATATCGACGAGAAGCCGGTCTCAATGCCGGAGCCGACGACTACTTGTCCAAGCCTTTTGAACTTCGCGAACTCTTAGCAAGGGTGCGGGCTATGTTGCGCAGACCATCGGCGCGCATTCCCGATTTGATCTCAGGAGGAGAACTGACGATTCATTCCTCATTCGCCACCACGGTCAGTGCTTTTCCGCAGAGGCTCTGCTCGAGAGGGTCTGGTGCTCAAAAACTAAGCGCTGCAACTACAACTTCTTCTTATACGAACGGGCAAGAAACTTAATCCCATCGATCATCGCACCAGCAGGATTTGATGCAATCGAGCGTCGCCCGGCACGAAATCCCGCCCTGACACCACTTTGATAAACCTCTTCCATATGCGACTGCAACTCGCTGTCAAGACGCTCTCGGTAATAGGGCGTTTGAACCAAATCATCAAATGCGGACAGCAAAGCGGCGATCACGCGGTCATCCAATAAATTCGCCTTGTTCGCTCTCTGGTTACCGTTTTTAAACTCTCGCAGAGTACTCTCGTACAACTCCTGAGTCTTCAGTCCAACAGCTCGCGGATTGCACATATTCAGCACGCTCTCTTGTCCGGACTTTGCGATCTTGTCTCGCAGTACGGCGTCCTTACAAAGCTCGATCACAGCATTTGAGAGCTTTGCCACATTTTCAGACTCGAATAGCATTCCCGAAATGCCATTCTCCACATACTCAGGAATGCCGCCCACATTGCTGGCGACAACCGGCACTCCGAAAGACATAGCTTCGAGACAAGCATATGGAGAGCTATCGTAGCGCGAGGGAAAAATCGCGATGTCAGCGTCCCTGACGCGAGTGGCAAGCTGACTGCGCGTTATTAATCCGGCGAAGATCACGCGATCAGCACACCCTAATTCTTGTGCGCGAAGTCGAAGCTGTTGACTAAAACTATTCTCCATTCCGGGAGACTTTCCTTCTTCTCCGATGAAAGTGAGCGTCGCATTTGGGAAGAGCTTCAAAACATCCGGCAACATCTCAACAAGCAAATCGCAACCCTTCAGATGTTCTATCCGTCCCACAAAAGCAAGGCGGGGGAAATTTCGTTCATCAGATTTGCTGTGGGAGGCAACCTCCTGAGCAAGCGGATTTCGAATTATTTCAAAACGCTCCGAGGGAATACCCGTTTGTTTGCTGATGATTCCAGCGAGGCTTGTACTAGGACAGGTGAGAGAGTCAGCACTTTGAAGAAAAGCAATTTCCATTGCCGAGATCAGATGAGTATCGACGGGATAGCGCTTATCATCGCCGTTTAACGCCATGGATTGAAACGCTGGACAGAGGCAGCGAACAACCATCGGATAGTCTTTCGACTGCAGTAGGAGTCCAAGAAAACCATGTTCGTGACATTCGAGAATATCTGGCTTGAACTCATCCAAAAGCGCTATCGAATGCTTGTACAAATGCACTGCGCGGCTCATATACCAGGCAGTAAATGGAACAAACCCGAGCAACTGCAAATTTTGGTACTGCGACTCATCGAAATAGATTCGTTCTACGCGCACGCCGTCAACTGTCATACTGCACGCCATCTCATTTGTGAGAGTGACAACAAGTATGTCGTGTCCAAGTGACGCTAATGCGCGCGCCAGTTCTGAATAGAAGGTCGCTGTGCCGCCATTAGCCCCATCTGGCGGAAAAGTCGAGCATGCCAGAGCAATTTTCATTGCAAAACTCTAGCATGTTTCCCTGTCTCAGTCCGAGGCTTTCAAAGACTCTGACTCCAGCTCAAAGCTACCCTTTGTTACTACAGGCTCGTTAAGTTCCAAACCAGAAATTCTTCAAGCGCTCGCTTGAGAGCGAAACCGTGGCAGTGCGCTTGCGTTTTAAGGTTTCAAGACTAATCTTGTCCTCCTCCCAATGAGTACGCGCTGCTTCGTAATCAGCACGCGAAGCGATCTTCTCGTCTAGCAAACTACTGACGCGCTTGAAGGTGCTCTCTGAGAGTTTCAAATGAGCCTCTGCAAGTGAAGTGTCAGAATCAACTTGCAACAAGTCTTTCTTCAAATCAGCGGCGACTGTTCCTTCATTTTGCAGCAAATCAGATTCAGCTTGCCCGATATCTTGGCTGCTCAAAAGCAGCAGTGGCTGACCTTCAGCAACATGTTGCCCAACGACCGCCATCACCTGCGTTACGCGTCCGGCAACCGGTGAAGTAACGCGCGTTACCAAACAGCGGTGCTAGCGGATATGACAGCGATCATTGCAAGACGACTTTGCGCCAAAAATTTCTGCCGAGCCACAACCAGGTCTCCGATCGATACAACCTTTGACCATTAAGACTCCTACCTGTGAAGTGCGCGTGAATTGAAACGAATTGGCCACCAAGACACCGTGATATACTGAGGGGAGTGGAGCCCGGCGGAGTCGAACCGCTTCGCGGAAGCTTGACAGGCAGCGCTGGTGCCGACCATAACGAGCCCCACTTTGAAGCCGCCCCTCGGCGGCTTTTATTTTTGCTGCCACTAGCTACCAATTAATAAGACGAAAACCTTTAGCAAAGAGTTCAAAATCGCCGCGAACTTTTATCGTATGCCTGATTGTCACTCGCTTTTGGGCACGTCAATCGTTTCGCCTTGGCGAATACCTGAACCAAACAGCTTCAGAAGCGCAGGGATTACCACCAGAGTCAGTGCTGTGGACGTGACCATGCCGCCGAGAATTACAATCGCCAGAGGCTGTTCTAATTCACGGCCAGCGCCCCCCAGAACAGCGATTGGAAGTACGCCCAGGGAAGCAGCCAGGGCAGTCATCAAAACAGGGCTGAGGCGGTCGAGAGCGCTGTGTCGCACGATATCCTCAAGACTTCCTCCATCGTCCAACAATTGATTGAAGTGAGAGACGAGCATGATGCCATTGCGAGTAGATATGCCAAACAGTGTCATAAATCCGACCATTGAGCCGACGCTGAGCACCGCGCCGGAAAAGAGCACCGCCCAGATGCCGCCAACGAGCGCCAGCGGCAAATTCGCCATGATAATAATCGCCGCCTTGGGTGACTTGAAAGCAAGAGAAAGAAGCAAAAACATCCCAACGAGCGCCGCAGCGAGCAAAATACCCAACTGACGCGATGCTTCTTCCTGCGCCTCAAATTGTCCGCCATAAACAACGTAATAGCCCGTCGGCAACTGAACTTCCTTGGCGATTCGACTCTTCGCTTCGCTAATGAGGCTACCCAAATCGCGACCCGAGACATTGGCCTGCACGACGACACGTCGCGATATATTCTCGTGGCTTATCGTGTTTGGACTCTCGCCTTCAGTGACAGAAGCGAGAGCACCGAGCGGCACTTTCATATTGGCAGGCGTGTCGACGAGAGTCGACTTAATGACGTTCAGGTTATTTCGATATTCCGGCTTCAGCCAGACATACATGTCGAAAGCCTTCTGCCCTTCAAGCACTTGAGAGACAGTGACGCCGCGGAATGCCGCCTCAATGGAGTCGGACAAATCTTTCACGCGTACGCCGTATCGCGCGGCTGCTTCTCGATTGACCTTAATCGAAATTTGCGGCACATCGACAATTTGCTCCACGTGTACGTCTACTGCGCCTCGGATCTCTTTCATGACCTTTTCGATTTTCAGTGCATTCTCATGCAAAACATCAAGGTCGGGGCCGAACAATTTCACAGCAATCGCGGCATTGACTCCGGACAGCGCATGATCCATGCGATGCTGCAAATATGAACCGCTGTCAGCGATCAGTCCTGGCACGTGCGAAAATTCATGGCGAATATGGTTGAGCAACCGCTGCTTGTCGGGTGTGTCCGGCTTCAAGCGAATGTCGAATTCACTGACGTTGCTGGCACCATAATCTTCACCCCCCTCTGCACGCCCCGCCCGCTGGCTTGCCGCCATGATCTCGTGCTTATCAATAAAGTGCGAGGTCAGTTCTGTCCCCATCTGAGTCGTCGTATCGAGGCTGGTTCCGGGCATAAAGGTCGTGACGACAATCAAATTGTTTTCGTCAAAAGGAGGGAGAAATTCTGTTCCTAGAACGAATAAATTTCCCATGGAAAACAAGAAAAGCAGCAATGCGCCCGCGACAATCGAGCGCGGGCGACGCAGAGAGAAGTCCAATATCGGCGAGTAAACGCGTTTCAAAAACTTGATTACACGACCATCGGCCTCTTCGCCGCCTTTTGTTTTCTTGAGCAAAATGGCGCACATCGCCGGAGTTACGGTCAATGCGACGCCCAGTGATGCCAGAAGTGAAACAAGATAAGCATAAGCCAGTGGTGTAAAAATCTTGCCCTCGAGCCCTTTGAGAGAAAGAACGGGCAAAAACATCAAAGCAACGATCATGGTCGCGTAGACGACAGCGCCGCGCACCTCAGCAGACGCTTCGTACATAACAGCCAGTGCAGACTTAGGTTGCGCAGAGGAGGCGTTTTCACGCAGCCGACGATAGATGTTTTCCACATCAATAATCGCATCGTCAACGACTTCACCGATTGCGATTGCCAAACCACCCAGGGTCATTGTATTTATCGTATATCCGTGAAATTTCAGCGCGATTATTGCTGACAGCAACGAAAGAGGAATAGCAGTCAGCGAGATAATCGCAGTGCGCCAATTCTGCAAAAACGCAAAGAGAATGATTATGACCAGCACACCGCCAAGAATCACGGCTTCCGAAACATTCTTGACCGCAATCTCGATAAAGTCAGCCTGGCGGAAAGTGGTTATGACCTGCACATCTTTTGGAAAAGTCTGACGCAAATCGTTAAGAGCTTTTTCCAGGGTACGCGTTGTTTCTAGCGTATTAGCTTCAGGTTGTTTGAAAACAGTAAGCACGACACCGGGGTGCCCGTCGACTATCGCATCACCGATTTTAAACTGAGCGCCGAGTTTTACATCAGCAACATTGCCCAGCAGTATAGGCTGGCTGCCGCGCTCAACCACAACGGTTTCAGCAATCTCGGCCGGCGAACTAATGCGCCCAAGCCCGCGCACCAGTTCCTCTCTTTCATTTGTCCTGACGATACCGCCCGCGGTGTTGAGGTTGCTGCCTCTGGCTGCGGCTACGACCTGCGCAAGAGTAACGTCGTATTGCTTCAGCTTTTCAGGGTCTACGAGAACTTGATACTGTTTTACATCGCCGCCGGTTACAACGACATTAGAAACACCAGGCACAGCCATAAGCCTCATGCGCAGAGTCCAATCGGCAAGCGTGCGCAAGTCCATCGATGATGTTTCACCAGTCGAATACAAGCCGATTTTGAGGATGTCGCCTGCGGCAGTCGTCATTGGAGCCAGGACGGGCTCTTTCACATTGTCGGGCAATTGCCCACGCACCGACTGAATCTTCTCGGAGACGAGCTGCCGTGCCACCAGCACATTTGTCGAGTCCTGAAAAATGATCGTAATGACAGATAGTCCGATGGTCGAAACGGAACGCACCACTTTCACGTTGGCAGTGCCGTTGAGATTCGATTCCAGCGGGCGAGTAACAAGACTTTCGACTTCTTCTGGAGCGAAGCCTGGCGCTTCAGTGAGCACAACGACACGCACAGGCGCGAAGTCCGGAAACACGTCGACAGGCATCGTGTCGGTCGCATAGACTCCGGCGAGCAACCACACAAACGCAAGGATCGCTACGATCCAGCGATTGTTGATTGACCATTGGATAAAACGATTGATCATTTAGAATCAGGAACGCTCATGCGTTTGCTCACGAAGCTCCAAATTGCGATGACCATAAACGAAGCCGCGACACCGAACGCAAAGAACATCGCCAGCTGCGCTCGGCTGTTCACTTTCGGTGCGGCATCCGCGCCGTGTGAGGCATGATCTGTGTCATCTGCAACATCGCCATGACTTTCGCCCGGTCGCAAGACAGCCTCCGCTTTCAACTGTTGCGCGCCTCTCAAAACAATCTGATCGCTAAGCGCAATACCGCTCAAAATCTCTACGTCTCCCGCAACTTCGAGCCCCGTGCGCACGGGAGTCGGCTTGAATGAATTATCGACCTTCGTGTAGACAAAACGCTTATCGCCGTCACGCAAAACCGCAGTATCCGGTACTATCAGAGTTTGTTTGTCCTTTGAGCCAATAATAATTTGCGCCTGTACGAACATGCCTGGTCGCAGCACGCCGGCTGGATTGTCGGTGATGATACGCACGTGCAATGTCTTTGTTGCATCATCGACAACCGTGCCGACAGATGAAATCTTTCCACTGAGTGTTTGATGCGAGGGCGTTGTTATCGCAACTTCTTGCCCTTGTTTTACATTTGGAATTTGCTCTTGGTAAATGTCAACCATTACCCAGATAGGACTTAGGTTGACGATGCTGAAAACCTTCTTGGTCGGGTCGACTCGCTCTCCTAGAGTAATATCGCGTTGCGTTACGACGCCGCTCACAGGAGCTACGATAGGAAGGTCTGCCGTTACATGATTCGACTGCAAGCTCCTGTCGACTTCGGCTTTCCCGATTCCCATAATTTCAAGCTGATCTTCAGCAGACTCGATAGTCATCTTGAGCTGATTCTGAAGCAAAGCCACCTCCTGCTTCAGTCGCTGCTGCAGAGTCGCCAATTTTACTTGAGCAGAATCAAGATTATTCTTCGCCTCCAAGAGCGCTTTCTGTGCGCTTATACCTTCTTTGAAAAGCGCAGCTTCTCTTTCATAGCTAGTCTTCGCCAATTGCACCTGATTGGTTTGCAGAGTGATGTCACTTCCAATTTCAGTTTTGACGCGCGTAATATCACCTTGAAGGCGCTGACGATTGTTCAATAATTGTGTGAGAGTGGTTGCAACCTCGATACTGTGAACAAGCGCAAGAACTTGCCCCTTTTTGACAGTGTCCCCCTGTTTTGCGTAAACATTCTGCACCACCCCTGACACCGGAGGATTTACATCAAAAGACTGAGTTTCGGCGGCTTGAACTTCACCAGTGGACGAAAGTGTGTCTTTGAGAAAAGCAAATCGAGGCGGACCAACCTCCAATCCAAGAGCCCGCTGACCTTGCTGACTAGCAGTCACAGTCTCCGGACCTGCATGATCGCTACCGGCGAACGCTTCGTTTTCACCTTCGTGTGCCACCACGCAAAATGGCGACATAAGCGCCAGAACGACAACCGAAATTGGAACAAAAAGCAAGTGAATGATTTGCAAGCGCTTCGAATTGTTCGGTCGTGATGAGAGTTTTACGTGGTTATCCAAGTGATTCCGTTTCCTGTGGTACTGTCGATGCCGTTTTGGTCGCTTTCGCTGTATTTATTTGAGGACCAAAAGGCTTTGCTATTTTTGGAGTGACAACCGTTTTCATAGTCCTACTGTCACTTTCCGCCCCACACCATAATACCTAATCAGCAAAAAAGATAGCTTATGCGACACTAGGTTGTGCTAATCTCAAATGGGAACCAAAATCATTCTCTAAATCACGTCGGGAGATTGAGCCATCAAAATCGGAGAACTACTCGCAACAGCCGAGGTAGTAAGTCAAAACGATTTGGCCGAACAGCTTGGTTACGCGCAGTCCCTGGGAATGCCAGTAGGACAGGTCCTCGTCGCTTCAGGATTTCTAACAAAGACAGAGATGCTGGCAGCCATTCAGGCACAGTCATTGTTGCTCAGCGGCAAGATTACGCAAGATGCCGCCATCAAAATCATCAGGGACATTGTGGACGAAGGTGCGTCTTTGCAAGCCGCCCTGGAAACCGCCGGTGTAGGGCCAGAAGTCACGCAAAACCAGGACCGCCTGGGCGAATTGCTCGTTGCATCTGAGTTGCTTTCTGAAGACAATCTTGCAGAAGCGCTCATCGCAAGCGCAGAATTGTCTAGTCCACTGGGACATGCACTTGTCAAAATGCAAATTATCAGACCCGACCTTGTTGTCGCTGCACTAACAGTGCAAAAGCAACTTCGGCTTCGCGAGATATCGTACGAAGAAGGCATCGGGCGCCTCAAATCAGCAATGCGGTTTCGCCAGTTTTATCCAGCAGATTGATTCAAACGTACGGGCCACATGTGGCTCCCTGAGCAGGAAGGCATATGTGCCTTCCCTACTACGATTGCAACGCCAGCTAGCGCTGGTTGCGAATTGTCGCCATATAGTTACGCTGCATACGCTCGGTAAAAGGGCTGGCAATGCCGATTCTGTTACCGCTGACACTCCTTCCAAAGTTTTGCTCATCACCGGAACTCATCAATCCTCTCACACGTCCCTCGGTGTCGAAGAACGGACCTCCCGAGTTGCCGCCGGTAATGTTAGTGCGGACAACATGCTGAGGAGAGTCTTCGTGACGGCGATCCGGGCGACCCAAATCTCTGCGAATTGCACCTATTTGTGCAGGCGATATGTAAGGAGTGTTCGTCGCCATCGGAAAACCAGCGACAAATCCACGCTGTCCGCTAGCGTATCCTTCGCCTGCTTGCGCCGGGTGGCAGACATTGTCCGTGTTGGAGCTGGTTCGCACAGCCAAAACAGCCTGATCGTTCCTCATATTTAGAATGCGAGTTTCCGCTGGGTAGGCACGCCCATCGGGCATTACGACAGAACGACTGGTGGGGCGCTCTGCACCCGGCTCAAAACGGTGCGGATGAGTGACATGGGCGGCTGTAGCAACGATGCACATATCATTGTGAGAACCAATCACCACGCCAGTTCCACCACCACGCTCGCGTTCGGAGCCAACTTGTATCTGAACAGTAGAGCGGCCGACCTCGCGCCAAATATTGCCGAAATCGAGTGTTCCAGTTGCTTGTGAAAGCTGCTCGCCACTGCGGAAATCGCAACCCGCCGAAGGCACCCCCCTGGTAAGAGTATTGAACTGATTCGACTCGGGTTGTGTTGTGCACGGTCTTCCAGACAGATCAGTTACTGGTCTATTTCCATAAACTTCCTGCGCCATTCTCGAAGATGCTTCCGTCTCTGCGGCTTCAGAACGACGGGGTCTGTCGGCAACATTCGTGTTGTCTGTCATAGTAAGCTCCATTTTTAAGAACGAAGGCGCCGGATATCAGGCTCTGCGAAAGCAAATCCGTTACACAGGCGCGATTCAAAGTGTGATCAGCGGGGCGGTTAACCGTGCAGTCAGCATAGTTCGCCAATCTGACATGAGGAAAACATGGTGCGCGTGGAGCGCATCAGTCAGTCTGTAGAACTTCCGGCATCAGGAATATGAATGACGATGGCTGCCTTATCCACATACAAGGTTTTCCAACCTCTTTCAGCGAGTCTCTTAGCGATAGGCGCTTCTGGACGAACAAACACCCACGAGATCTGATACTTCTTGAGTAATTCTTCCCAGCCATCTTTTGTTGAATAGATAGTCTGATAGTCTTCGACAATTCGTGCGCCATACATGTCGAAGCGAGTGTCGATGAAGAGCTTTGGCGGCTGTTGAAGCTTCCAAATCATCACATCGCCAAATTGCGGATCATTGAAAACTCGCCCTGCAGGAGGTTTTTCACCAATCACTTTTACTGCATCAAACGGTGCCTGCATCACTTTGCTGGATTGCGGAAGGACAATAGCATCTGGAATGCGAGAAGAAACGAAAAATACGCCCACACCAGCAAAGACAGCTATGGTGACAAACCACATAAGGCCGTGAGGATGATAGGAATTTTGCAGTTTTTGATCGACCATTTCCCAGAACGTCGGCGCAGCATTGTTCTGCACAGCATCGGGTTGCCCCGCAACCTTTTGCTTTCGTAGAAGAGCAAGCATGTAGCCTCCTTCTGCGAACAAATGAATGGCTGCAAAAGGAATCAGACGTCTGCAGCAAAAGCCCGCGATAATCCAACTGAACACAGCAATGGCGGCAAAAAGCACCTGCCCTCGAGGTGTGCTGACAATCGTGGAATCAATTTTCTTCATCAGTGCTCGTGCACAGGTAATGCCGGTTACAACCAACAGTATGACGAACGGATAAAAGGTCCACTCAAGAAAGTCTTTGCCGGAAACCGGCCTCAACTCGATGATGTGCCTGTTAAGAGGAGTAAAAAAGAGAGTCGGAAGATATTGCCAAAGACCGATGCCATAAGGGTTGACGAAAGTTCCTACGAGAGCCGCGACGAATGAAAATATGATCGTCCTATCGATTGCTTTGAGCTTCTTCTCTGCAGCAAAATCTGAAATCGTAGTAACCAACGCAAAGACGAAAAGATAGAGCAAGCCAAGTACAAAGCCACTGTGCAAGTTGCACCAGATTGCCATTATCGCACCAAATACGGTGACAGCCTTCCAATCGACTTTCTCGACGTTTCTATTGCGCAAGAAAAAATGGGTCATCGAAATGTAGGTGCCGAGAAGCAGATAGCTGAAAATTTCCGGTCGACAAAGAAAATGGAAGAAAGCGGTCAGCAGTGTGAGAATCGTTCCGGCTATTGCAAAGCAGCCAGGCATGCCTATTTTCCGAGCAAGTGCCAGCGGGACTGAGATAAACGAAGCAGTGAGAACAACTGCAGCTAGCAGCAGGAGCCCTGCAAGATCGAGAGCTTTGTAGGACAGCGCGAATAAAACTTCACTGAGCCACTGATAGAGAATAAAACGTCTTTCCGGGAAGAGCTGCATTGTGTAGGAATAGGGGTCTGCCTGCGGAAGCGCGCAGCCTTCCACAATTTTCATTCCAAGCGACAATAGCCAGCATGTATCAGGATCATGGAGACTCGCACCGGCAATGAAAATCGATGCGACAACGGCGACAAGGAAAAGCAGTACTAAAAGAGCACGCGCAGTAGAGTCAGCTACGAAGCTCTGTTTCATTCCCACCCGATCAGTTTCTGCCTTACTAGATCAGCCTGCCTAACGCGATCAGGTCTTCCCCTGATGATCTACCTGCGCTGCTATTCCCACTCAATTGTCGCAGGCGGTTTGGATGTAACGTCATAAACTACCCGGTTGATACCAGGCACTTCATTGACAATTCGCGAAGAAATCGTCGCCAACAAATCGTAAGGCAAGCGCGCCCAGTCTGCAGTCATACCGTCTTCACTGGTAACGGCACGAATGACAATTTGGTTTTGATAGGTGCGCTGATCGCCCATTACGCCAACCGACAAAGTCGGCAGTAAGACGCCGAAGACTTGCCAAATCTGACGGTACAAGCCGTGTGCTTTGATCTCCTCGCGGATAATCCAATCGGCTTCGCGCAGTGTTTTCAAACGTTCTTTTGTAACTTCGCCGAGCACGCGGATAGCCAACCCTGGTCCTGGGAATGGGTGGCGAACACGAATTCCTTCCGGTACATCAAGCTCTGCGGCGACTCGTCTGACTTCGTCCTTGAAGAGCTTCGAGAATGGCTCTACAAGTTTGAATTGGAGGTCTTTCGGCAAGCCGCCCACATTGTGGTGCGACTTGATTTTCACAGCGACGCGCTCACCTGTTTTTGGATCCACTTGCGTTCCCGAAGACTCGATGACATCCGGATAGAGAGTGCCTTGTGCAAGGAAATCGAACTTGCCGAGTTTTTTCGATTCCTCTTCAAATACTCTGATAAATTCCGCACCGATTTTTTTGCGTTTTTCCTCGGGATCCGTCACTCCTGCGAGTTTGTCAATAAATCTGTCGCGAGCTTTGATGAAGTGAACATGAATCTTGAACTCGTTTTCAAACGCATCAACCAACCATTCGGGTTCGTTTTTCCGCATGAAACCTTGATCGATGAACATGCACACCAACTGATCGCCGATAGCTTTGTGCAAAAGAAATGCGAGTGTAGAACTGTCAACGCCTCCAGAGAGCGCAAGCAAAACGCGCTTGTCACCGACTTTCTCGCGAACTTCGGCAATCGCATGTTCGATAAATTGTTTCATCGTCCAGCTTTGCGTGCAGCGACAGACGCGCACCACGAAGTTTTCTATGACTTGCTGTCCACCGCGTGTGTGCACGACTTCCGGGTGGAATTGCACGCCGTAGTAATTGCGTTCTTCATCAGCAATTGCTGCCACTGGAGTGGCCATCGTTCTTGCAGACACCGCAAAGCCGGCAGGCAGCACGGTCACACTGTCGCCATGGCTCATCCAGCTTTCCATCTCCGGATCCAAGCCATCGAAAAGGTTGCCGTGATGCGCGATGGTCAGCATCGCACGTCCGTATTCTTTAACATCGGATGGCTCGACTACGCCGCCCAGGTCGCGCGCCATAAGCTGCATGCCGTAGCAAACGCCCAGGACAGGGATACCCAACTTCCAGACTCCAGCGTCGAGCTGCGGCGCATGCGCTTCATAGCAACTGCTCGGTCCGCCGCTCAGAATAATGCCCTTCGGATTAAGCCGCTTGAGTTCTTCAGCCGACGTGCTGTAGGGCAGAAGCTCAGAATAGGTATTAACCTCTCTAACCCGCCTGGCGATTAATTGCGAAAATTGCGATCCGAAATCAAGAATGGCAATGCCGTCTGTGAGTGCGTTGTCGGCAAGATGACTGAGGGCACCGTGCGAAGTCTGAGTTCCGGTCACTTTGAAGTCTCCTTAAAAGGCTGGCTATATTATGCCGCCTTTTCGCCAATCAGCCCTTAATACGGGGCTTTCTTGTCGCACTCGTATCGAAATTTATCAGTCACCTCGCCCCGAGAGTGCCGCAACGTATGAATCGGGGTTCTCATCAGGGTATAAAGGTAATGAACTAACTTAAGTCCGCCCCAGCCCGCCCAGCAGGCCGATGCTCGCCCACGACCCGACAGAACCAACCCCAAATTTCCGCCAGATAGCCGCAGAGATATACTGCGGCGGTCAGCCTAATGATGATGGCTTCAAAATCCTCAAAGAGAAAGGGATTAAAACCATCATCAATCTGCGCGAGGAGCCCGGGCAGATTGCACGCGAGAAAGAACTTGTCGAGCAGCTTGGAATGCAGTTTCTCAGCGTACCAATGACACCTTTCCAGGAGCCCAGCGAGGCGGCAATCAAGCAATTTCTGGAAATTGCGCTACAACCGGAAAGTCACCCCATTTTCATACATTGTTTGCACGGTCAAGATAGAACCGGAGCTATGGTTTGCATATATCGCATGGAAGCTCACGGGCACACGTTCGACCTCGCCTACGAAGAGATGGTCAACGGCGGTTTTCACAAAGAGTTTCTCAATCTGCGCCGCGCGGTGTTGCGCTTCGCCAGCCGCAAAGGACTGGTCAGCTCGAAAGGGGAATTGGGTTAACGCTGCAAATGCCAAGCGGATACTGAGTTACCGCGGCAACGCTTGCAAATGATCTTTCTAAGTCTGCTACCATTCCGCTCCAGAGAAGGGCACGCGACGCGTCGGCCCGAAAAGAAAGCATTTAGAAGGATTCACAGCATGAGCAAGTTATTCGAGCACGTCAAAGTTCGCGATGTCGAAATTCGCAACCGTACTGTCGTTTCACCAATGTGCATGTATTCGGCAATTGACGGAAAACTCACAGACTTTCATATTGCTCACCTGGGGCGTTTCGCGATGGGCGGCGCGGGACTAATTTTCGTAGAAGCCACGGGCGTTTCCCCCGAAGGCCGAATTACACACGGAGACTCCGGACTGTGGAACGACGAACAGAAAGCACCGCTCAAGCGTGTCGTCGCACTCCTTAAATCACTCGGCGCCACGCCCGGAATTCAGCTTGCACATGCAGGAAGAAAAGCAAGCTGCCACCGTCCATGGGAAGGCGATGGTCCAATTCTCGAATCAGATAAAAACCCCGGCGAGGAGCCGTGGCAAACATTCTCATCGAGCGCCATTCCTTGGGGCGAAAACTGGCACACACCCAAAGAGATGGATGAAAAGGACATGGAGAAAGTGCGCAACGACTTTCTTGCTGCAGCAAAACGCGCTAACGACTGCGGTTTTGACGTCCTCGAAATGCATAACGCCCATGGATATCTTTTGCAATCATATCTCTCACCGATTGCAAATCAGCGCAAAGATCAATATGGTGGTTCGTTGGAAAATCGCATGAGATTCCCGCTTTCGGTTGCAAAAGTTTTGCGTGAATTCTGGCCGAAAGAAAAACCGATGTTCGTTCGCATCTCGTCGGTTGATGGAATCGAAGGCGGCTTCACTATTGAAGAAGCAGTTGAATACGCGAAAGAACTGAAAAAACTTGGTGTAGATGTAATCGATTGCTCGTCCGGCGGACAGCCCGGAAAAATGAATCTGCGATCCGCGCTAGGCTATCAGGTGCCGTTTGCGCGCGAAATCAAACACGGCGCCGACATCCAAACCATGGCAGTCGGCTTCATCGTAGAAGCGCATCAAGCGAACAAGATTGTGGAAGATGGAAGTGCCGACTTTGTAGCTTTGGCGCGGGAAGCATTGAACGAACCCCAGTGGTTTTTCCATGCAGAACAAGAACTTGGTCAAGCTCCGGAAGAAAATCCGTACAAAGAATGGCCTGTGCAATCAGCTTTCTGGCTGGAAAAGAGAAAAAAGACTCTAGACCGCTTGCAAGCCGCGCCAGTTAAGTAATTCACCCCTTTGTACTATCGTGGTGAAGCATCCGGAAAAACTGCCGCATTTGCGGAACGTTTAATACGCTTTCTCGTCACTTTGTCCGTGAGCTGGCGAGCAAAAGTGCTAGTTTAGAGCCATGGACAAGAAGATCAAATTTAGACTGATTACTGCGCTGCCATCCCTTTTCATAATTCTGGGCGCACCTATATTCTTAGCGGCCTGGACTTTCGACTACTGGCAGGCGTGGGTGTTTATCACCGTGTTCTCTGTCGCAACAATGGTCCACGGATTGATCTTATGGAAGTATGCACCGGATGTTTTGATGCGCAGAATGAAAGCAGGACCAACGGCTGAAAAACGCCCTGTGCAGCGCATCATCATGACAGGCATTACACTCTCTTTCGTTCTCTTTCTGGTTCTTTGCGGACTAGACCATAGATTTGGATGGTCACGAGTGCCTCTGCCGGCTGTGCTTTTCGGCGATTTTCTAACAGCACTCAGCTTCTACGTTTTCACAAAGGTGTGCCTGGAAAATACGTTTGCCTCAGCAACCATCGAACTTGCAGAAAATCAAAGTGTTGTCTCAACAGGTATGTACGGAGTAGTCAGACACCCAATGTATTCGGGCGCACTCTTGCTGCTCCTCGGTATTCCTCTCGCTCTTGGATCACTATGGTCGGCCTTGCTCATTGTTGTCGCAGTAGCAATTCTCAACTGGCGAATTATCGACGAGGAAAAGTTTCTCCTCACGCACTTAAACGGCTATCCCGAATACTGCAATAAGGTCAAATATCGCCTGATTCCAGGACTTTATTAACCGTGGACAGTAGTCTAGAGGTCCAGTCTCGGAGTTAAACCTGAGGCGCCGCCGACGCTAGAGACCACTTCAGCAGAAGGTCGGACAGGTCTTTTATTTGGTACGGCTTGCTCAGATAGTCGTCCATCCCCGCTTTCAGGCACATGGCGCGGTCTTCGCTCATGGCATAGCCGGTGACGGCAATAATCGGTTGGTAACAACCGACTTCCTTTTGCCAAACACGTACCTGGCGTGTGACCTCAAAACCATCAATCCCTTTTAGGTTGAGGTCCATCAAAATTACATCGAACGTCGAAGATTTCAGCAAATTTAGCGCCGTAGCGCAATCTGCAGCCGTGGCAATCTCCACGCCCATTTTTCTTGCGATCGCGCCAAACAAGACAGGGGCAACGGCATCATCATCAATGGCTAGTACTCTCATACGGTTTTCTGCCCGTACTCTTCCAAGCCCACCCAGTTTTCATTTCTATCTTGCCGCAAATCCAGTAAAAAATCACGTAATTTAATCCATTAATATCCAAAAGGACACTAATCGGATTGCGGCAGCGTTATGAAAACAGTTTTCCAGAAAGTAGGTGTTAACTTTCAGATGCTTGATCTAGTGTGTGAAATTTGCCGATAAGCAACTCACCATCAGTGAGCGCTTCGCACCGTTTGTCGATTGACTCATATGCTACTTTGTTGTCCTTGCGAAAACGCTCATAGTCGAATTCAGAAGACCAATAGTCGAGCGTGACATAACGCGACATTTGCCCGACGTCTTTTATTACTTTCGTGCCTTGGTATTTATCGCTGGTTTTGAACAACTCAGCCCAAATACCATGATCACCATATTGTTCTTCGAAGTTTTCTTCTTGCCCGGGTTTGACTTGAAATTCCCAGACGATTACATAACTCGGCATTGTTTCCATCTCTCCAATCGGTCAGATTGCGGCATTAGCACCGCGTTATGTGATGTGACGTGCGAACAGTTCGACGAATCGCACGCGAGGGCAAACTAATATTCAATTACGGCTCTGAATCGTGCTTTTCCGCTCATCATCAGCTCGTACGCTTTCTCTACATCTTTAAATGGAAAACGTTCGAGCATCGGGCGAATTCCTGTTAGCGCGCAAAAGTTCATGCACTCCTCGGAGTCTTTCGCTGTTCCGCTCGGCCAACCCACAATCGACTTACGAGCTCCAATCAACTGGATGGGCGTAACATTCAGAGGTTCAGTGCCAGCGCCTACAATGACTAACTTTCCGTCGATAGACAATCCGTCAACTGTAGGAGACATTGCTTTGGTACTAGTTACGGTGGCAAGAACAACTTTCGCTCCACCAAGTTTCTTCAATTCTGCTGCAACGTCTTGACTCTCAGAATCAATATAATCATTCGCGCCTAATTCAAGAGAAAGCTTTTTCTTGTCCTGCCCACGCGCAATAGCAACTGTGTGAAAACCCATTTTGCTTGCGAATTGAACACCGAGGTGACCAAGTCCGCCTACACCCAAAATCGCGACAACATCCCCTGGCTTTGCACCTGCATGACGCAGTGAGTAGAAGGTTGTTACTCCGGCACACATCAAGGGCGCAGCCTCCGCAGATGAAAGCTTTTCAGGAACCACAGCGCAAACCGATTCCGAAAAGGTTGCATACTCGGCATACCCGCCTTGAATGGCGATGCCTGGCACCTGCAGCTTTTCACATGCGACGAAGTCACCGCTCCTACATGCAGCGCAAACTTGGCAATGACCACCATGCCAGCCGATACCCACTCGATCGCCCTTCTTCAAGCGCTCAACATTCGGTCCAAGCGCTTCGACAGTACCAACGATCTCGTGACCAGGAGTCATAGGATAGGCAATGCCGGGCCACTGTCCCAGAACCGTGAAACTGTCACTGTGACAAATGCCACAAGCCTGCACCTTGATCAGAACCTCATTGCCTGTGGGTTCCTTCCGCTCAACGCTCGTAATATTGAATCCTTTGTTCGGTTCAACAATCTGAGCTGCTTGCATAAGGCTCTTCACTGTTTCAACTGCCACAATATTTTCTCCTCTGGCACCTCCAGTCAAATCTGGAAGTGGCTGCGCTTATCATCACGCCTTCGACGCCGAATCGATTATTATACGAGCCCTGACGACAACTGCCGCCGTTTTTAACCTGTAGCCTTCAGTTGACAAGCAAGGGTGACAACTATAAAAGGCGCCCAGCTTACGCTCCAGCTGCCGTAACAAATTTGGGCACAATCAAAATGCGCTTAGATTCCAAGCAAAATTTCAGAGTAGCTCGCTGAGCAATGGGATTGAGGTTTTAAAGCAGATGCGCAATGCAAAACCGCAGCCGATATGGTTTTTCAACCCTATCAACTGCGGTTTGCGAAGTCTGCGTCGGTACTCCTTTTCACAGAGTACGCACTCAGACTAGACCTTTAGCGCCAGTACCAGCCGTACTGCATCGCTTGTTGCTGTCGCTGAATAGCTTCGGCACGCATCGCATTATCGTATGCGTTGTCCCAAGGACGACCGGGTCTGTACCCACCTCGGTTATTCCAAGCCTGTTTATACATCTTGTTGTTCCAGGCTCGCTGTTGCTTCCACATTTTTCTATTGTAGTTGTTATTCCATCTATGGTGGTTTCGCCAACCATGATGATCGCGCGCTTCAGCGGTCTGAACAGCCATTGCGGATACCATGACAGCGGCGAGAAATAGAGAAGTAAGTTTCATCGTTTAATTCCTCAAAGTCATTCTGTCTGCAGAAATAGACATCGAAGAGGCTGATACGTTCCCGGTTCCCAGATTTTCAGGTAACTTTTGTTGCAAAAAACTATCAAGACGTACTGTTTATTGGACTTTCAGCATGAATCAAATGCACGCAAAGGTCACGCGTGACATTACCAAAAGCGCGACGCATCGCCGTTTTCCAGTGATACATCTACCCAAGTGCGAAAGCTATTTCGATTTCATAATGAAATGAATTCGCTTTTCGATCTTTTCTGCTTCCTGATCTCTTTTTACTATGCGCAAGAGCCCGGCGTACTGCTCTAGTAGTGGAAGCAGATCTTTGGACAGAGAACCGACAATGGCTTCTCGCATCTCGACAGCTCGCACGTAGATTTTCTCCGCATCATCGTACCGACCTTGTGACTTGTAGCAGAGGGCGAGCCTATTAAGCGAGTTCGGAAGGCGTTCGTCGCTGCGACCGAATTGTTCTGCGATTTCCACTGCCTGAAGGAAGTGCCTCTCAGCCTCGTAGAAATTGCCATTCGACATCGACTGCTGTCCACTCACATTATGCAAATTCCAACGCTCAGGAAGGCGCTCATCAATCTGTGGCGGCTCTTGCGCCGGCACACCTGCGGCATTGGTCAGGCCAGCCGGCCCTATGCCGGTTTGGTTTAGCGGGCTCGTTGGACGTCGCAAAGTTTGACTCAGTCCCGATGCCTGCGTTTGCCCGCCGATAAATTTGTCTTGCATCGCCGAAGTTCGCGTAGCATCTTGAAACTCTGGGCGTGCGAGCTGGGGAATGTTTGCACCAGTCTGCCCCTGCATCATGGGCGAACCTTGCTCCGTCGTTTTATTTCCCTTCTTCCAACGGTTCGCCGCATCAACACTGTTTGTTGGACGCTGGATTGCCTGTACATGAGAACCAACATTTGCGATCTCTTCTAAGTGCATGCCCAGCTCTGCAGCCGTCTGGTAGCGGTCTTCCGGACGCTTGAGTATGCACTTGTGAATCATGCTGGCAATCAGAAGCTCTTGCTCGGACTTACACAGACCGGCAAGAGGAGAGGGCGGATCATTGATGTGCATGTGAATAGTTTGCATGGCGTTGCCGCCACGAAACGGAGGATATCCTGCAAAACATTCATGCATAACGCATCCGAGCGAATAAATATCAGCTCGCACGTCAACATGACTGCCCTTACACTGCTCGGGGCTCATGTACAGCGGGCTTCCGACCGCTTCTCCGGTAGATGTGAGTTGCTGCATCGTCACACCAGTATCTGCGAGAACCTTTGCAATACCGAAGTCAATCAGCTTCACATAACGGTCGCCTTCGATGAACTGCAACATGATATTGCTGCTCTTTATGTCGCGGTGAATGACGTTTTTCCTGTGAATATAGTTGAGCGCCTTCAGTGCTTGAATAAACACAAAGATGAAGTCAGCGCTGGGGCACTTACCGCATCGCTTAACCAGCTCCGCAAGACTGAATCCCTCTACGTACTCCATCACGAAATAAGGCTCGCCATCGAGCGTATACCCGAAGTCGAAAACAGCAACAAGATTCGGATGCGCCAACTGCCCGCCAGCTTTGGCTTCCGACTCAAAACGCGACAAACTCGTGCGATCCTTGACCAGTTCCATGTTCAACACTTTGATCGCAACCGGCTTGTTCAAGTGCACATGGGTCGCCTTCAGCACGGTTCCCATACCACCGCTGCCAAGTTCACCCAGTATCGTGTAACGATCTGGAGGAATTCTTGGAAGGCGCGGCTGCCCATTATTGCCGCTGCTGAGTGGACCTTGGCTATGCATGAAAGGTTGGGGATTTAGTAATAGACCGCGTTATTCACATGCCCTTGGGCGGCGCCACTTAAACAAGTAGAGGCAGTGCACTGGCGCCTAAAACTGTACTCTATCGGCTACGACTTACAAAGGAGCATTGAGAATTGAGCGAAGGCTCATTTCGATAATGTACATTAAGCTGGCCCAGTGATGTGACGTGATTAGAGGAAGCGCGAAAATAAGGAAAATCAGAATTTTTTGATTGCGCTTATCTACTTGAGCGTAAAGGCAAGCACCAATCAAATTCCAAATGAGCGCACACATCATGTACGTCCGAACCTGCGAATACTTGAGCCACAGAACATTGAAATCAGACATTATGAAAGGCAGTCCAAACAGAATTAGAGAGATCAGCACAAACGGCAGTGCCTTCATCAAAGTGGTCTTCAATGCGATAGTTGGCGGCAGAGGCCCGTTTGCATGCTCTGAAGAAACTGCTGAAACAAAGTTGGAATCAGCATCCGCTTGCGCCTCAGTAGCAGCAGGAAGTTGAGCATTTTCTTCCAAAAGCTCGGCACTAACTTCTACAATCTTTGGAACATTGTCAACTTTTTGTTTCTCGGGCGGCATCTCTTAACCCTTGTGCTTACTGGTCTTCGCTAGTTTTCCATTCTTATCGTAGAGATGCCATTCCCCAATTTTCTTCCCAGCACGAAACTCACCTTCATCGTACTTCTTACCGTTTTCTTGATAGCGAACCCACACACCACTCTTTTGTTCGTCTTTATCGAATGAACCGGTTTGCATTAGTTCGCCGTTTTCACGATACCACTTCCATTCGCCAAACATCTTGCCGTTTTCGAAACGACCAATCGCTTTCAAGTTGCCGTTGACGAGATAATATTTCCATTCACCGACTTTCTCGCCGTTACGAAACTCGCCCTCGCACATCACAGAGCCATCTTTGAAGTGCTCCTTGTGGTGCCCGTTTTTGAGCTTCCCATCTGTGTCTGTTTTACTCTTATCGGTTTTCATCGTTACCTTTAGCTTCCCGCATTCTCTGTGGCAAAAAACACAGTTGAATTCGCAGGCGGCGTGGCATCAACCAACATTTGCTGTTTCTTCTTGACGTTCCTTCTCAAGGTAAATCCGAGAAGAAACAATATCCCACAATATACCCATCAGCTAAAGTACAGAAGATTCAATACCAAGCTCCAAACGAGGACAGCCGCAGGAACAGAGAATATCAAAACAATCAAACATCGAGTTTGAATCGTCTTCGACAACACAAACAGCGGAGCACCAATCAAAATCCAGGTAAACAGAGAGAGGAAGAGAGTTCGAATAGAAGCATCATGCATCAGCACAACAAATTGGTGCGGCGCAAAAACGAGCGGAAGTGCTGCGAATACCGAAGAATAACTGGTAAACATAATTGCTTCGAATAATTGTTGAGTCTCAACAATATTGAAACTCTGAATAAGCCGCTCTCTTCCTTCCGGAGTTATGAGTTTCGGACCAATCCGAGCACCCGCCCACCAAGCAGACCCGATGAATACAGGCACAACCAAAACTCTAACGACGGGCGGTAAGAACCAATAAAAGAAGCTGGAAAGGATGCAGGCAAACCCTACACAGGTTGTGATTGAAAAACGCTCGACATACCTCTGCCGCTCAACTTCCGATAGACTATCGAACGTCCGTATGACCTTAGAGGAATGTTCAAAAAATCGCGCATTGAATTCTTCCCAGCGGCGCTTCAGAGTTTCTTTGACCGGCAGCTTTTTGCGTTTGTCGTCTTCTGGTTTCACGAAGAGTCATCCAAATAGACAATATCTCCACTATACAGCTAGACAAAACGAGCCCGGAGAATTCCGAGCTCGTTTAAGTTTTCTACTGAATGTTTAGAACTGAAAACTACGCTTTGACAGCGGTTTCCAATTTGGCATCCATTGTGATCTTCGCATTGAAGAGCTTCGAGATCGGGCAGCCGGTCTTAGCATTTTCGGTTGCGGTCTTGAATTGTTCTTCAGTTGCGTTCGGAATAGCAGCAACAACTTCGAGGTGAATTTCGGTCACGGTGAAGCCGGTTTCCAGCTTTTCGAGCTTAACTGTTGCGGTGGTGTTGATCTTGTCAGCGGTCAAACCAAGTTCGCCGAGCTGAGCAGACAATGCCATCGAGAAGCAGCCAGAGTGAGCAGCAGCAATCAACTCTTCCGGGTTGGTTCCTTTGCCTTCTTCAAATCTTGTGCTGAAGCTGTATTGAGTTTTTTCCAAAACGCCTGATTCGGTCGTGATGGTGCCTTTTCCGTCCTTAAGACCTTTTTGCCATTCAGCAGATGCTTTGCGTTTCATTTGATTCTCCTATTGAATCTCGCCTGCGCTCAATCTACCAGCGGATTTGCAGCTTCACGAGAACCTTCCACTTTTATGATCATTTGTGCAAAGTAATGTTGACCGCGTAACGCGGTATGCCTCGCATTCCCTGGAAAGCGAGGCGGTTGCAAGCTAGTTGCAAGAAGGATATAAACGCCTGGCGCCCGCTGTAATATGCAGAGCCAGGTGCTAGTTTAGAAAGGGCGAAACGCTTTTACTTACCGTCTTTCGCCAGCATCTTGTCGACAAGCACATAGGCGCCTTCGACGATGGTTTGAAAACCGTCACGCGTATAGATTTCATCAACCTTGCTCGTCTCGTTTTTCACCTTGGCTTCGCCGAGCCAGACGATTTTGTCATTGACTACTTTCTGAACAATCATCGCAGCCATCAAGTCGCGTTTGTCCTTCTGATCCACGTCGAATTACTCCATAAGGTGAAGACCTATGGAATACCTGCCTGATTCACTGAAGTTTCAAACTGTGATCTGAAGGTTTCATTTGGAGCCAGCAAAAAATACTCTCAGACGCTCAACCACTGACGTATAAAACGCGGCGGCGTTTTACCTACTCATCGTCTTCATCGCCAGAAATTGGCTGCCCGAATTGGAGCAGGTATCCATTCAAGTCATAAATTCCGAATTCGCGCATGCCATATTCCATGTCATCAATGGGATAGCAAACGTTGATATCTTCGTTTTTGCTGATTTTCTTCCACAGGGTGTCAACTTTGTCTGTGCGGAAGTAGATAGATCCGGTAAACTCCGGCTCCTCGAAGTCCCAGCCTTCATACGGCAGTGCGAACATAATTGAAAAACCATCGCGCGTCACTTGCGCCCAGTGTCCATCGGGCTCTAACGCGTCGCATTTGAAACCGAGCGTTTCCACATAGAACTCAACAGCATCAGTCAGGTCCGGCACCCACAGCATGGGTACACAACCTGTCAGCTTTGCTCCTCGTGGCATTTAGTACTCCCGACCTCCGGCTTCCTGCATCAAGCAAGAATCATACAATGCGGGTCACATTTTTCTCAAAGCCGGATCCATCTCATAGTCAAGCTCGTGCGCCTTTTGCAGGTCTCTCTTTGCAAGATCGGCTTTGCCTTGCTGTTTGTAAAGGTCAGCGCGCCCGTAATAGCCTTTGCTTATTTGAGGATAATGCTCGATCAGGTAATTGAACTGTGCAAGCGCTTCGTTGAATCTCTTATCTTTCAAGTAAATATCGCCAAGCGACCATCTGTTTTCAACTTCAGTGCGCAGAATTGCTTTTGATTTGAACTGCAAACATTTTTCGTAATCAGCCGCGGCGCTTTTCCAATCTTTCAGACACGCGTGGCTGCGCGCGCGCGACCGATACGCATTACCATCTTTTGGATTCAGCGCGAGCGCTTTAGAGTAGTCTTCCACAGCAAGTTTGTGCTGTCCAAGTTTGTAGTGAAGCCAACCTTTGTCCCGCCACAGTCCAGCATCCTTTGGAGATAATTCAATAGCGTGCGCTATGTCCTTGAGCGCTTCTGGCAAAAGATTCAGGTCCCTCAAGCCTTCTGCGCGCAATTGGTATGTGCGCGGTTCGCTGGGATTCACCTTGATTGCCGCCGTAAGGTCATTGATGGCAGCTTCAACCTCCATCGCTTGAGAGTGCTGCCGAGCTGATTCAAGTAAGCTTTGATATTTCTGCTCGTCAAACGCAAATGCACTGTTCGTGCAAAGAAGCAATCCTGCTGCGGTGCAAGCAATAACTTTCACGACATCAAACGATGAATTTAAGGACACCGAAATGCTCATTGAACAAACACTTCACCGCTCACTGAACGTTAAGTTTGGGTACTGCAGTCGCTCCAGGAACTTCAAATGAATTGAGAAAAGCTTCTACTTGTGCAGACTTCACCCAATCTTCTTTCCCTTCGACAGCGACAATGAACATACGATTGCCGGATAGATAGGCATTAAGACGAAATCTATTTTCAGAGCTACCATCGATTCTGCCGGAAATATCGCGAAACTGATAACCGAACTTTGCATGCGCTTTTAGTGAATTCATCTTGCCGTGAATTTTTTCAATGTACGCTTGAGTCTGTTGCTGTATTACAGCGGATTGCTTCTTAGAATCATGAGGCGCTTTACCCATCCCCAGCACGTCAGCGTAACTTACCGACCATTTTCCCTGATTGTCGCTCTCAGAAACTGTCGAGTATTTGGCATTGTCGACAAGCTCGAATTGCGCGTCCTTGTCGGGTGTACCGCGCATTAGAATAGAGAAAAAACCATTCAGGTCTACGTATCGCTTCATGCCTGGATACGTCACAGCAGATGGATTGGGAGCGGGACTATCTTGTTTTTGCATGGCAGCGCCGTCCTTCTGCGTTGAACTCTTTTGAAGTGTCTGGACAAAGATGCCTGGCTTTGGTTTTGGAAATGGTTTTGGCGATTCAGTCTGCGCAATTGCCGGCAAACTAATGCTGACTGCAGTTAAGGCTATAACGCTCGCTAATAACTTTCCTGACATGTCCCACCTCCGGAAAGAGGCATCATATACGATTTCGAAGAACTTGCGCCTAACCAGTGTTTGATTGCTGCTCCGCTTGCCGTCCAGAAAGGGTTTAACAACTCGGCTCGATTTCCAAAACGTCACAAACAGTGCGTCCCATGAGTTCAAAGAAAGAAACGAACTTGAAATAGTCTGCATGAGTGGTCACGCCAAAGCGACCACTACTAAACGGAACGTCAATAATACCGTCGAAAACGCCGGACGCTGCGTAGCCTAAGAAGTCATTCGGGTCATAAAAATTGATCCAGTTTAATGCCGCATCAGGCTTAGGGATAGGTCGCTCGTCTGCAGAAAAACCAGGGAACATATCCAGATCTGCAAACAGTGGAAACTGGGCACCAACAGTGAGAACAAGATCGATCTCCAAAGAAGGTGCAAAGTAGGAAAGGATATCGCAGATAATGTTGCTGCCCATGCTATGCGCAACAACAATCAGATCCGGATCCTCTTCTGTTCGCATACTCGCCGCAGTTTCAATTGCCTGAATACAAATCGATGGCACAGAGCCAGGGTCAAAACGCTCTCCACGACTGCCAAAATAAAAGAACGAGTCGCCGATAAACGCTGACATCTGCGCGTGAAATATGCGTCTAGCTGGATTACTGATAGCAAGAGCAGCAACGTTAGTTGTTAGTTTTCGCGTTGATGCGATAGCAGCCTTCGCGCCACCACGAGCGACTTTTCGCGCCTTGTTAATGCGAGTGCGAGAGAGTTCTAAGCGCGCGCGTATGCGCTCGCGAGAGGCATCAACACCGTCTTTCAAGCGCTCTCTGGAAATCTCCAGACGGTCTTTGATGCGTTCTTTCGACAGAGCCAGGCGGTTTTTTATCCACTCATGCATATTCACAGACGTACGCAAATTGAATTCCGCAGGTGAAAGTTTGATTTCATTTTGCAATCTGTCTAATAATTCTTCATCGCTGCCAATCTCGTTAAGCCAATCGAGTTGTTGTTTTCGACCAGCAAACTTTTGTCTCCACTTTGTCGATTCATATGCAAAATGACTCAACGACTTCATTCGTTTGCCGCCGTCCTCAGCGTTTTTCATGTCATCGTGCGCGACCGTGACCATCAGGTCGAACATCTCCTCCATAGAACCGGATTTGGCGAGCGCAAGAAGAGGGTTCGACGATAGCCCAAGGACCTTCTTAGTGGCTTCAGGAATTAGTGCACGAACACGTTTGCGACGCTCCTGCAGGCTCTTCAGATCGAGCTTCGGCAAATATGGATTGTCGGTAGAACCAGTTGGCGCCAATTCGCCCCAATAAGGGCTAAAAATCGCTGCGTCCGGAACATTGCGCCCCAGAATTTTGAAAAACACATCTGCAAAGAGTCGATTGCGCAGCGCCATGTCCTGCTCGTACTCTTCGCCCTCTCGGACGTTCACGCCATGAATGAATACTAACGGCATTGAACACACCTCAGGAAATGGCAGACGTCCTTCCGCCCGACATTAAGACTCTTCCCCGCGATCCCTGTAAGCAAAACCAATCGGGCGCTGATCGCAAAGATGGATAGTGGACGAGCGACCAACGAACAGTTGAGATTCTGTTTGGCAGGAGAAAACTCTCGTAGTCCTTTGAGCTTGAATAAACACAGATTCACTGCTCGACAGGAATATGCAAATACAAAGAGGTAGCAAATCAAAAAATGTTCAGAAAAGTGATGGTTTTATCGGCTTCAGCTGGCGCAGGACATGTCACCGCTGCCAACGCTCTTGAAGGCGCGCTGCGCGAAAGTGGAATCGCGCAGGAGGTCATTAACTTAGATGTACTCAAGAAAGTCAGCCCATTCATGCGATCGATGTATTCAAAACAGTACATCACACTCGTCAACCGGGCTCCGCATTTGCTTGGAGCTTTGTACGACGCGACCGATCACGCAAAGAAATTCGACGCAAGGCGCATGACCTTCGATGTTGCAAACGCCCTCCCTATGCTGCGTTATCTAACAAACGAACGTCCTGACGTCGTGGTCAGCACGCACTTCCTCGCATCCGAACTTGCAGCTTTCGCAACCCGCCGGCGCCGCCTCGATGCATACCTGGCAACCGTCATCACCGACTTCGACGCTCACGCATTTTGGCTATCGGAACCGGTTCACCACTATTTCACAGCGTTCGAAGAGACCTCGCGCCAACTTCAACATCTCGGGGTAGACCGAGAGGACATCAGTGTTACCGGCATTCCAATATCGGTAAAATTCGCTGGCGCACCGTCAAAATCAGAGGCGAGAAAACAACTTGGGCTGCGTGAAGACCTGCCGGTGGTTTTAATTTCCGCCGGAGGGTTCGGAGTAGGACCTGTGATTGAAACTGTCGAATCTGCAATGTTGTGCAGAACTCGCTTTCAAACAGTCGTCCTTTGCGGCAAGAACGAGAAGCTGCGCGCGCAATTGCTTCGAATGCAATCGATCTCGCCTTCATACTTTCGCGACTTTCATGCGGTCGGACACACGGATTCCATGCAGGTTTATATGGCAGCGGCTGATTTGATGATTGGGAAATCAGGAGGCTTAACTTCATCCGAGTGTCTCGCATCCTCGCTACCCATGCTCATCGTCAATCCTATTCCGGGACAAGAAGAGCGCAACGCGAATCACTTGCTCGAACACGGCGCAGCCGCATCGGGGAATATCAGAACACTGACGTACAAGCTCGACAAGGTAATCAGTTCTCCTCCTCTTCTCAAGGAAATGAGCGAAGCGGCTGCAGCCATGGGACATGCGAACTCGGCACGTGCCATCGTGCGCAGGCTGCAAGAACTCGCTGCTAATGAGCGTCCGCAATCGCTTTCTCGATAGCGCGATCTACCGACAGCTTCGTGGACTTGTCTGCCATCATCTTGTCATAAGCCGCAGACGCGCGGGCAGCGGGCTCCACGATTGTTCCGCGATAGCACTCAGTCATCTCTTTGCTTGCAGCATTTATAGCTAGTTTGATCGCCGTATCTTCATCTTTAGCCTCGCCGACGAAATCCCGCCCAAGCACATGCAATCCGCATTTACGCGCCTGGCGTGCAGCATCACGGTAGTAATGTTTGCAAATGCGAACATGCCCGTCCTCATGAGCGATGACGTCGTCAGATGCGTTTGCGGGCAGCCACATATCGAATGGCAACGCTGTTTCCACTGTCACATGTTTCACTTTGACGGTGACTGCAAACCAATCATCTTGCTTGATCATCTTTGTCTTTTCGACAGCGATGGTGGGGACGAATTTGTAGTCCCAGAAAGTATTTTCGTTTGCGGCACAGTGAAACTCGCCCAGCTTTTTCGGCTGTGTTTCAGTCTTTATGTCATGCTTATGAGCAAGCAACTTCGCGCGTCGCACGGTCACGGCACGCGAATCAACACAGCCAGTGAGAAACACGGGCAATAGCAAACAAGCAAGAGTTCTTATGGTGGCAGAAACCATTTCTACAGTAAGCCCTATGCAACTGTTCCAGAAACGATGCGCCATCCTTCTGGCTTCTTAACCCAGGTTCGAGTAAATTTCAGCTTGTGAGTCTTACCGGGCATTTCATACTCGCCGTTGCAAACCACAACAGCCGCAGTGCCGTGATCGATAATTTGCATGTCAAACATTTCGACACGTGTGAACTTTGGACCCGCGCCAGGCTGGTGCGCCGCTACCACCTTATCCTTCATCATTGCGGCGTTTCCCTCGTTGACCATTATTGCGTTGTCATCGAGATACGTTTGAAAGAAAATCGGATCAGGTCCCAATTCTGCCTCAACGAGCTTATCCTCAAGCACCTGAATTTCGCTCTGTACAGTAGTTGTGTTCAATATCGCCTCAGTTTTTGGACAGCGTGCCAATTGTACTCGCCACCAGACAGCAATGTCGTACAAAGCAAACAAACGCAAAGCAAAGACGACGCTATGCTACATGGTGTAGTATAACAGCGAGGCAAAAAAGGAGCTCGACGAAGCGATGAGTTGACACCCATGCTTCGCCGAGCAACCCGCCGGAAAGATTCCGAATCGAACAAATTAGCGACCGCCCGGGGGACCCGGATTCTCGTCGTCGTGCCCGCCGTTCTTCTCAAAGTCCTTGGTCACGAAGTACATCGTGGACGTCAGAGTGATAGCGCAGACAATTGCGCATACCACGCGAACGTCATGACTCTGGGTGACAATGCCACCAGTGATCAAAGAAGCGAGAAAAGTGAGCGCAGACGCAATGCCGCCGGCTCTGTCCTGTGGTCTTACCGGATATTTCTTGTTGTTCCGCATGTTGATCTCTTGCTGGAAAGATGGTCATTCGCAAGACAATCAGCACGAAAATTGAGCTAGCGCTTCCTCTTCTGGCGCTCCGCCCGATGCTCATCGCAAAGCACACTGAGCCAACCGCCGACGCTGCCGGAAGATCCTGGCTTGCCGCAGCATTCGCACGTCACCGCGCTCTCCTGCTCAGCCCGATCAATTGCAGCACGAATGCCGTCGTGGGCAATGCCCATGTAGAACCGCAGAGTGCCGAATTTCTCCTTCACCTGCTTGACTCTATACTTCTTGCGCTCCTTCTCGGGCATCGCGACGATGATCGCCTCGATTTCCGCGGAGAGCTTGCGAATCAGAGGTTCCCAACCGTCGCCGCACTCGAAGCCCCAGTAGAAAGGGCTTTTGTCGGATTTACGGTCGGCATAGAGATTCGGGAAATCACGAACGAGTGCATCGTCGAGTTCCTGTTTCATGCATGTCTCCTACCTGGAAACAGCGTTTCCAATTGTGTTTCAGGGCGGCGCAAACCAAACTTGAAAGCCTAAAGAAGCGCCGGACTCACACCTCCATTTCCACGACCATCGCAAACTGCGCAAACAGCTTGCATAGCAAATCAGCCACCAAGTTCAAAGTTTGGCCAACATCGAGAGAGAGGAACTCTCATCAGGTTGTTAGCAAAAGCTCATGAATTGGTTTTCTAAAGGGCTTTAATGCAAGTAATCGGAGGAAGGAGAAGTGTGTTTTATAAATAAGCGTTTCTACGTACTAATTGCAGCAAAGTTTTGTATCCGCGCTTACCGTTCACATCTGTCAACATAGCGCAAAGACAAATCTAGTAAGCGTTTGCGAGGCTCAGGCGCAGCGAGCGATCTTTATCACAAGCTCATAGAAACGGCAGATGAGCCAAAATCGGCAAAATCATGCTCGCTCAGCTTTGCAAGGCGCATCTACACCTAAAGCGCAACTCACAAAGCACTGCTCACAATGCGCAGCTCACGACATTGTTGGACCGCACCGCAAGTGGTGCATCTCGTGAAGCACCTCGTAAATCGACAAAGGCGACGCAGTGCGCCGCCTTTGCTTTGTCCAGGAGTCACCCAGAGACACTTTTTGTTGCTCTTCGTTTTTCTATGGAGCAGATTTTCTGCTGCGCAAAACCATTCAGAGCCTAAACTTCTCTTCGCGTCCAGCCTTCATCCTTGGTCAGGAAGCTGATGGCCAGCATCACAAGACCAGCAAGAGCGGCTGGAACAAAACCGTTAACAGTCAAATACTGTGGCACGAAATCCGCAGTGATCATCATGGCAAAGGCAGGCAACAACCAGAAGCCCAAAATCCACGCGGGAATCAGCCACAGAAGCGCCAGTCCGAGGGATGTTACGGTCAACACTGCAGAAAGCGCGATAACGGAAATCTCAACCAACCAGAGAACCAATCCAAATAGAAGTGACAGTACAAGGGCGATTGCAAAGTTTCCGTGGAAACTGATGCCATGAATTTGCGGCAATATAAAGGCGAATGCGAGAGCCATTAAGCCGAGCCTGATCAAAATCCTCATTTACCTTTCCTCCGTTTCCATAATTGGCTCGCCTTGCAAGCACACCGATGTGACGCAAACGAGTGTCCGGAGTTCCCATCACCGCATCCACAGATATCGAAAGCCAGCAAAACGGGCGCAATAGCCACAACATTGGACCACTTCGAACCCTACTACACGGCATAGCAACAAAAGCCACAAAACAAGTAGCACGGAGAACCGCAAGTAATGAACGTTTCAGCATCCATCACTAGAAAGTTTCTATGCTACTTGTCCGCCTGTTGATGCACATACGCGAAACGGAGCGGCCGAGTTTCGGCGAAAGCCTCTACCCTTGCCGCTCCGTCTCACAGGCGTGCCTACGGAATCTGTTTTCGGACGTACTCTTCGGCAGCCTGCAACTGATTGTCGTTGCGAGAACCGATGAGCAGATTGCGCGGGGCAGTCACTTCCGTGTCCGGAGTAATGCCGTAGCGCACGGAAATCCCCGCGTCCCCCAGCCACCGGCCGGAAGGCGTGTGTCCAACGATGTTGGTGACGCGCAGGCGATGTCCATTGCCGACGGGAATCAGCGTCTGCCCGATGCCCTTGCCGTAGGTGCGGACGCCAATGACATGTATACGCCCGTTGTCCTGCAGAGCCGAAGTAAACAGCTCAGAGGCACTGGCAGTGTCGAAATTGACGAGCACGACGACCGGCTTATTGCCCACCAGGTTGGGTCGACGCTTCCACGGGATGGAAACTCCGTTAACGTTGACCCAAAGGTGGTCTGGAGTCACGGAGGCACGAGCGTTGAGAACGCCAGCCGGGCTGTGAAACTGAATGGTGGAGATGGTGCCGGAGTCCATGAACATCGCAGCCGACTCGACCGCGGAGTGGATGAATCCACCACCGTTGTCGCGCAGGTCGATGATATAGCCCTTGCAATCTTGCACCTGTTCGAGCGCGGCCTGCAATTGGTCGGCCTGGTCGAGCTGGAAGAAGCTCTCCACCCGGATGTAGGCAATGTCGCCGGGCAGTCGCTGAACCGACACAATCGGTCGTTGCACTTCCCTGCGCGTCACCTTGACCGGGACGTCCACGCCGTTCTGCCTGATGACCAGGTTGATCTCCTCTCCGGGTTGACCGGCAAGAAGTCGTTGCAGTTCGGCAATAGCCATTCCCGAGGTCGAGTTGCCGTTGACACTAACCAGGGCATCGCCTGGGTTAATGCCGGCTTCCTGCGCCGAACTTCCCCGCACCACCTGATCGATGGTCGGAAAAGCGTCGATGCCTTCCGGCAACTGAAGACCGTTTGAATTGAGAACAGCGGTGCCGGAGCGATCATAGGCGGGCTTGAAGACCACGCCAATGATGTCCTGCTTTCCTTCTGCCTCCGTGATCAGGTTTTGCACTTCCTGCTTTTCATGCAGGATTGTGTGGGGATCGTTGAGCGACGAGACCATCTCACGAGCGAATCGAAGAGCATCCTCCTCGGTGTGAATTTGGTCGTCGTACTTGTGTTCCCATTGCGCCCAATCGCGCAGCTTGTCCTGATCGTAGTAATTCACCCTCACTGTTTCCCACGTCCGGTGGTACAGCTCACGAGGAGTGACGACCGGATCGATGGCGTAGTAGTTGAAGGCATGAAGCGCCAGCGTGAGAATCACTACCAGCGCCATTAAGCCACTAATCGCAGACCACTTGAACGTCCGCTTGAGAATAAGCCGCCATCTTGGTGGCGGCTGAGGGGCAGTAGACATTGGTGTTACCTCATAGGTAAGAGGCACGCCCCAGATCGGGCGAGCCTAAATACTTGGAAGAATTGATAGGTGGAAAAGACCACTGCCTCGAGCGCAACCAGGTGACGCACAAGGCAGTAGTCATTTCGCTAAAGATATTGCGCCGGTATGCAAACCGACTTCACGACCTCGTTCACACACATGAACGGCAAGCCGCACAGACAAGGCGTAACCGCCAGACTGAGTGTGTCACTTCCCGCCTCGAATCAGGCGTGAGAGAAAACCGAATTTGCCGGAGGGCAGGGATTTTCAGGAGCTTTAAAAGCTTGCCTCGAAATAGAAAATGCGGAGAGTGGACCCTTAGAGGTTATGAAACGCAGAAAGCAGTAATCAAGTACAAAGCAATGTTCATGAGTCAAAAACCAATTCAGTGACATATTTAGCTAGGCTCACACAAGCACTTGAGAACCACGGATTCAACGTCCACCTTCTCGCTGTCACGCGACATCCATCCTCAACCCAATGTCACAACTTCGCGCAGGTAGTTCTTCTTGGCAATTGCCATATCGGACTTTCGACTGGAATAGTTTTGTCATTAGTCCAACCCAGTCAAGAATCGCCCACCCGCGCTAACCGAGGATTTCCTAATTTATCCAGGGCACGAAAATGAGATCCTATGCCCGCAACCTGACGGGTGAGTATCCACGTTTGGCAATCATGAGCAACCTGCGCGCGAAGGCGTTTCAACATAGCAAAACAGGCACAACATCACGTGTCTGGACGGAAATAGACGGAATCGAACTCTGGTTTGAATCCGACGATATCGATTTGAAACCATCAGCCGAAGCTCTTGGCACACTCTGGCTGATTCCCGCGCTACTTTCCAATCGCAAACTCGAGATCGACCAGCCGGTTTGCGCTACTTGGCATCAAAACGTGCACAAAATCATCGATTTTCTTGGCAGATTTTGGGGCACAAAACCCATAGAAATCATCGCCAACCCGGTGACAGTCGATGAGGTTTCTGAAGTCGAAGCAATTTCCAGAGATGCAGCTTCCGGCGCTATGGATGTATTTCCGGGCAAGGGAAATGGACTCTTCTTCACTTGCGGCACAGACTCGTTTTACACCCTGCTGACCAATCCACCGCCGGAATCTCTTGTTTTTCTGGAAACATTCGATGTGCCCAGCGATGAAGAGCGACCAAGAATCGCCAGAGAAAGGCTCGAAAAGGTAGCAAAGGCAGTAGGGTCAAAGCCGATTACAATTCGAACAAATGCGAAAAAACACCCCACATTCAACGCTCACAGGCTTGGCGATACCCACTCCTCATTTCTCGCCGCGGCCGGACACCTGCTGCCACCGCATCTGGTATCAATCACAATTGCTCCTTCGTGGCATAAGGACCATCACGAAGTCACCGGAAGCAATTGGCAATTGGATCCACTTTGGTCGTCAGCTTCCTTTCAAGTTATTCACGGAGATTCAACGGCATTTCGGTCTGAGCGAGTGAAAGCAATTGCCGACAACCTGATTGTGCAAGACAATTTGCATGTTTGCTTTGAAAAGTACAATTGTTCTTGCTGCGAGAAGTGCGTGCGGACAATGGTCGAACTGGAGTTGGCAGGGAAATTGAAAGACTGCAAAACGTTTGACACAAAAGTCTCACTGATTGAGAGAGTTGATAATCTGCCAAGAGTCAAAGCGCCGAAGTTTTTCGAAGAGGTGCTAAACAAAACACTAGAACCCAAGCTCGAAGAAGCAATCACAAGACTCTTCCGGCGCAATGCCATATGTCAGAGCAAAATCGAAGATCAATTGAAACAGCGCCGCTACGTCGATGACCAATTTCCCAAGATTCAAGAAGGTCTGGATAATGCGCTGCATCATTATTCACTTTTACAAGAGGAACACAGTCGATTGTCCGCTGACTATGACGCCATCGTAGGGAATTTGCCGATAAAGAAAGGCATTACATTCGTGAGAAAAGTCGCTAAAAAATTGCGCAACTCGCGCACGAATCAGGGCACTTCGCATGAATGAAGCTGTCATAGGCGATTTAAAACACGAGAAAGTCGGAGCCCTCTCAAAGGTTTCATCGAGTTTTGATGGCGCGTCCATTTGCTTCGAGTGCGAAGACTTAGAGCTAGAACCGGCAATTGAAGCCTTTGGATCACTATGGCTCATCCCTTGCATTCTAAGCGGGCGCAATCTGAGATTTACGCAACCAGTCTGCCGAACGTGGTATGAAAACGCGCTTTCTATCATCGACTTCCTCAATGAAAATTGGGGAACCCATAAAATACAAGTCCATGCAGAGACGGTCGAAACCAAAGTTTCTAACAAAACAGGATCCGCAGTCTGCTTTTCCGGCGGCGTCGACACCTTTCACACCCTCTACAAAAGCGATTCTCCAGAGTTTTTGGTAAGCGCACATCCTTTCGATTTACCAGCCGCGTCGGAAGAAACTTATCAGGCTACCCGCACTCGACTGGTGCGCGTGGCCAATGCTGTGAATGCTCGACCGGTCACTATAAGAAACAATGTTTTTCAGCATCCAAGCTACAAGACACACAAACTGATCGACACATTTTCCGGTTTGCTGGCTAGTTTGGGGCATCTCTTGTCGCAACACATCAGTTCGCTCACAGTTTCGCCCTCATTCCACAAAGACAGTCCAGTGGTTTATGGTGGACATTATTTGCTTGATCCACTCTTCTCTTCGAAGAAAGTCAAAATTCATCAACCACACACGGAGCTAAAACGTCGAGAACGAGTAAAAGCAATTGCTGACTGGCCCGTTGCCCAAGAAAACCTGTTTGTTTGCTTCAACAAGCAGGAGAAAAATCGAAATTGCGGAAAATGTGAGAAGTGTGTGCGCACATTGTTGGATCTGCACATATTGGGAAAACTTGATAGTTTCACGGTTTTCGACCAAAACATTCAGGTCTGGGAGGCGCTCGACCAGGTAAATCATGTTACCTGGCGAGAGACTTACGAAGAAGCACTAATGATGCCTCTTGATCCGCGAATCGAGAAAGCAATCAGACGAATGCTACGTAGAGAATGTGAGCGAGTTTGGCAATTGGAAGACGCAGCGCGCTACAGGCGGCATGTTGATGAGGAATTCGCCACGATGAAGGAAGCACTGGCAAATGCGCTTCATCACTACAATTTGCTGCAAGAAAACTACGATAAGCTCATTAGGGATAATCAAGAACTTGCCAAAGCCCGACCATTTAGGCGAGGAGTGAAAGCTATAAGCCGCGTCATGGACATGCTGAGTACCAAGAAAGAAAGGCACTCAAAATGAAGAGATATCTTTCGTTAATCGCAGCTGCATGGGGTTTTATCCTCGTCATGCTCTTCATATATACCGACTTACAAATGCCGAAAGAAGTCTCCAATTCGGATTATTTGATGACCTATCACACAGCGGGGCAACTAGTGCGCGAGGGCAACGCTCGCATGCTGTACCCACCGGCTGGTTCGACTTCTTTCATTGATACTGAGTTCGACAAAGCGGCACACAGAGTCTTACCTCTTTTGCCAGCTCGCGCCACTGCGGAGTACATGTACATGCCGCTAATAGCCGGGCTTTTCGTCCCCTTCAGCTTTCTGCCACTCGGCTATTCGATACTGGCTTGGCAGATTCTTTCGCTGGTTGCGGTAGCGTATTCAGCGTTTCTCATTTCGTCCCACGCATCCCAGACCGAAGAGTCAAGCAACCTGGACATTGCTGCAGGCTGGATATCACTGACTTTGATTCCGCTTGCACTTTCAATTTGGATCGGGCAACTGAGCGCCATATACGGACTTTTGCCGCTTGTGGGCGGAATTTACTTCGTCTACAAGCGCAAGGATTTTCTCGGTGGTTTGATGTGGTCGCTTGCAGTTTTAAAACCACAATTCTTCATTCCGGCAGTTATGATGACGCTCGGGCTGGCAAGCGCTAAACGCTTCAAACCAATATTCGGTATCGCATGTGGTATCGCCGGTGTTATCGCGATCAATCTTGTACTTTTTTCCCCTGACCTTTTTCGCGAATGGTTATCGACGCTCAAACTCGCCGATGCAGTCTATTCCGACACAAAATACGGGGTAAACACACAGCTCGCCACCAGCCTTCCACGCGCAATTATTCTCATGTTGCCGGTTGCGCAACATGCAGTATTCAAACCGCTCGTGTACGCTCTTTCAGCCATTCTTGGCGGCATTGGATTGTTTTTTGTCTGTCGCTTGCTAAGGTCACCATTACCAGATTCATTCAAAGTTTCACTGGCAGCAATCATCTGTATATTTGCCACCCCTATGGTGGTCCCGCATGTTTTCTTTTATGACTTCACCATCTTTGCCGCTGCCGGCTTTATTGCCTGCGCCTTCAAGTGGCCGGAGTATTTGGAGTGGCGTATCCGGTCACTCACCTATGCCACCTGGCTAATCATCAATACCTATGCTGTATTGCTCGTGACCAAGAAAACATTCGCAATTCCAATTGTCTTTGTCCTGATAATGCTCGAACTTTATAGGCGCGCCATAGTCACGGGCAACGTAGCACTTTATCAGGACACTGCCAGCAAAAGTGCCACAGAAGTCTCTCAGAGTCCTTAGGTCGATATCGGACAAACAGCCTGATCGCTTCGCCTGTGGGCTCTTTAAAATATTTCCGCCACTCCCTCGCACGAGGGGTATGCACTCTCGATTCACCACGTAAATTGAGAGTAGCCAGAGGTCATCCAAAGGACCCCCCGCAAGAATTCGCCGCAAGATAGGGCGCGGGACTCAACTCTCGCGCTCATATCTAGCGAACGGACTGACTGGCCACCCAATTAGGGTTTGGGATTGAAAGAAAAAGGAATTTCGGAGATTGGCATTCTTGGATGCCTCGCGAGGTCGCTGAGATTCCAAAGACAACGCGCGTCACGAAGTGAGATGCCCACCTCGCTTCGTGGCCGCGTTTTATTTTCAGTATTTGCATTTTTGAATTGTCGGCGAAAATGTCCTGAGAACCGACTATCATTGATGTGTACCCTCACCAGTCTAGACGCGCCGAGCCGTGGTCACAAACAGCAATTCGAGCGACGCTGCAAAACCATTGATTTTGCCGGACGGCAATCTCCCACAAAGGGCGAAATCCGATAGCTTTCAATCGCCGCATAAATCGTTCTGGTCGGCGGAAGGAATTCTTGCTGCGGGTCTTGTCACAGCAATTATTCTGGTCGCTCTAACTTCTGCTTCCGCGTATCACAATTCGTTCAAAGCGATTGAAGGCGAGCGCGCCGCGGAACGATCGCTCGAGCTGCTGGCGACTTTGGAATCTCTCTTTCTGGTAGTGAAAGATGTCCAGGCACAGGCCGTGGAGTATCTAAAACGACCGAGCGAAGAGAATCTTGAGCACTACAAGCGCGCCACAAAACAATTGGCGCCGCACATGCGCAACACAAAAAATCTGAGTGATACAGACAGCAGGCGAGCGCACCATATCTCATATCTGGAATGGCTGATGTCGACGTTAGAGCGGCATTATGACACTGCCATTGCCAGCCGAGGCAAGGGTGATTTGGACGAAAGCGCGGCAAAGCTCGCGGCGAAAAAAGGCTTCGAGATAGTTCAGCAAATCCGCAGCCGAGTAGTCTACATCGAGCTCGAACAGCAGCGAATAGTAAAAGCCAGAGCCCTCAAGTCTGAAAGCGATGCGAAGTCGGCGGCCAATGTTTTCATAGCCCTCGCGGTTTTCCTCGCCGTACTCTTTGCGCTTCTGATGTTTATCATCAGGCGACATATTCGACTCGTGCAAGCATCGGCAGAATCAGCAAAACGCATTAGCCGTGAAATCGCCGAGAATGCACCCGTTGGGATAATTTTATTGGACGAACAATTACAGATAGTCAACGCCAATCCAATGATCGCGGACTTCTTACATAGCAGCGGCTCCGAGCTCCTGGGAAAAGGCATAGGACTGCTGCTTCCCGAGCTTGGCGAGGTGGGACTGAGACAAACAGATGATTCCTCCGGGCCAAAGAAACGCACCGCCCTCAGTATCAGGCGCCCTTCAAGCAAAGAAGAACATCTCTTCGATACAACCAGCTGGGCCGTAACAGAAGGCAGTGAGCTAAAAGGTTTCATCCTCTTGCTCCGAGACGTTACGGATGAAGTTCGTCTTTCTCGGCAGAAAGAACTTTTGTTGGAAACAATCGCGCACGATTTGAAAACGCCACTGATCGCCTGCAATTACACAGTTGAGGCGTTGCTTTTCGAGGCAGAAAAGCAAAAGAACAAAGACGAAGAGATGCTTGAAGAAATTAGGGAGAGCATCGAAGACGTTCTAACCATGGTCAAACAACTGCTGGAATTTTCCCGATACGACGACGGCGTAGAAGTGCTCAGCTTTGAAAACGTCGATCTCGCGCCAGCCATCAAAGAAAGCATCGACGTGGTTCGCCCGCTTGCACAACACCACAATGTTGAACTCGTCAATGATTTGAACGGCACGAACATCGCTGTCAGAGCAGATAGAACAGCGATCGTTCATCTCGTCTCAAATCTCTGCACCAACGCGGTAAAAATTTCACCGGCCAATACAAAAGTCGTTGTGAGTGCAAGTGTCGACAACAACTTCGTCAACGTATGCGTCACAGACCAGGGGCCGGGGCTGACAGAAGAAGACCGAGAGAAGATTTTCCGCCGTTTTGTGAAAGGTGATCGCACCCGCGCAAGCTACGGCAGCAGCGGTTTGGGGCTTTATCTATGCAATGAAATCGTGCGACTACTGGGCGGCGAAATCGCTGTGGAAACCGAGCTGGGCAAAGGAAGTTCGTTCATAGTTAGACTTCCTTTTGAAACGAAATAGGACTCTAGATAATTCCAGCGCGCAGCGCCTTGATAGCGGCTTGGGTGCGATCGCTCACCGCCAATTTTCCAAGAATACTCTTAATGTGAGTCTTTACGGTTTCGATTCCTATGCCCATTCGCGCTGCGATGTCCGAGTTAGACAAACCATCTACCAGCAGTTCTAAAACTTCTACTTCTCGCTTTGACAGGGGCTCATAGACTATCTGCTGTTCAGCCGACAGCTTCTGCGAGATCAAAGTCGAAGCCGTTGTCGGCAAAACTTTCAACACTTTTGCAGCAATTACAGCGTCCAGCCAAAGGTCGCCGCCTTTGACTGTTTGTACGATCTGGGGAAACTTTCGAAAGTCGCTGTCTTTCAAACAGTAGCCATTGGCACCAGCTGCCAGAGATGCAAAAATATCGCGCTCGTTGTTGTGCGAAGTGAGCATAATTATCTTCACTGCCGGATTCTTCTCGCGCATCATTCTGCACGCCTCGATGCCGTCCATAACCGGCAAACCCACATCGAGAAGGACGACATCCGGCTTCAGCTTTACGCACATATCGACGCCTTCGCGCCCATCGCAAGCTTCTCCGATAATACTAATCGCAGTATCGCTTTCAAGAAGCCGCCTCAATGATTTGCGCATGTGCGGATGGTCTTCAACTAGCAAGACCTTTATCTTTTCGTCCATCAATTCGCACTCACCATGGGATTTTTCGTCCGAGCTACACTAGCACATTGGCTCAATACTAACCTATTGCCCAAGTTGAGCCTCAAAAAACCAGTGAGAAAGAATTGTGCGAAATCAAGCAATTCGACAACCTGAAAAGCAAAACAGAGCAGATGAAGCTTCTGCTCTGTTTGATCATTCAAACTTCAATTTTAAAGGAAGCTGCGCTCACGGAGCCGCGGTTATGGTCCGCTGCTACTGCTGCTGCCGTATTCAATCAACTTATAGCGCGGACCACCAAGAACAGTGAGCGGAGCTGGCGCCGGCAAAATTGGAATCTGCTTTCTAAACCTGACATCAATGACCGTGCCATTGGTAGTGTAGGTTGGGCGCTGCGCACCGGCGCCTGGTCCAGTCGTGAAGCTGGTTATTTGCGCGGGTGGAAGCACACCCTGGCCGAAGTCATTGTTCGGTCCGGCAACCCAGTTAGGACTGGTCGGCGGATAGATAAGTGTGATCAATCCGTAGGGTCCGAGAATGGCGATGCCTGTCGGGACTACTCCAAGCAGGCCGCCGCTCCATGGGTTTCCCTGAATACCAATCAATCCCAAAAGACTTGCTGCGGTCGGGGTCCAGGTTACTACACCACCATAAGTACCACCCGAACCTCCTAGACTTGCCGCCAGAGCAGAGGCGTAAACCGGGTTGTCTAGAGGCTCTCCACCATGTCTGCCGCCGTTGAGGCGACCGCGAATGTTGGCCTGGTCTCTGACGATAACGTCATATTTGACGGGCTCGCTGCTAGTGTAGGCGTCTTTCGACACTGAAACAAACTGGTTTTCGCTAACGGACATGTACGGCATTGGCTGAATGGAAAGCTGACCTGTGCGAACAGAACCATCAGGATTAAAACCGAATACGTTGGCGTGACCTTTGCTGCTCGGAACCAGGCTGGGGAATGGCGCAGAAACTGCCGCCTTAACTGAACCGATATCAACCTTGGTGCCACCGCGGCGCAACCAGTCGTAGAAGGAACTGCTCCAGATGATACTCATTGGCGTATTGCTGGAAGCTCCGCCGCCGCCGCCTCCGCCACCACCTGCTGACCAGGTGCTGGGAGTGAGAGTTCCGCCGCCGCCAGGATAATCACCGCCCAAGGGGGTGAGAATTTGTGTGTCTTTGGAAGGTGATAAAAATTGCGGGTCCATCCACAGACTGCCGAGGCTGGCAATCTCAGGGGGTTTTCCATCTGGAAAACTAATCGAGAGGATGCCGGGTGCCGGCTTGGGGTCGTAGACATTGAAAGGTTGAGCGCAAGCTGCTGCTTTTTGCACACCCTTATGCACGGTCGTACCATCAGTCGTGGAGATCATTTGATCGCCTTCAGCACGGACGATCGAAGGAATCACATAAGGAAGACCTGGAATTGTCTTCGTGAATTTGTTGTTGTCGACAATCGTCGCGCCTTCTGCGATACCGGCGAAGACGAAGTCTTTGTCGCCGAACGGGATATTTGTATAAGACTTATAGAAGTTGCCAATGCGTTGGCTGCTGCTGACAGTGCTCAGATTCTCAGGCTTGGGAATCGGGATGTTTGTGCCGCCTCCGCCAACGATGCAACCGAGTTGCAATTTGAGCGAACCTTCAACAAACTTGGAGTTGGCTGTTTGCCTTATGACGTTGGCTTTGTAAGCCTTTACTGCCGAATCATAGGGGTCGACAATAGCGCCATCTCGGTCTTTAGGCTCCGCCCCCGCGCTGCTGACTCCGGAGACTGCACCGTCCAAAACGTTGACGAGCTTGTCTTTGGCAGCCATCGCATTGTTGTAGTCCCTGTCGATGAATTCTTTCATGACTGGATCATTCAACTGATCGGCGACTATTAAGTCGAGACGGATAGTGCCGAGAATAGTGTTGATTCCGTGCACCGGCATGAAGTATTTATCGCCCGCAGTGGTACTGGTGCCGACCGGAGCGCCATCCGACAAAGAGATAAAGCCGAAATTCGGATCCTCGACAACAATGCGGCTGAGGTCTTTCGCAGCCGCCAGGGCAGCACTTTCAATAGCCGTGCGCTGTTCGCTATGCGATCCGAGAATACGAATATAGCCGAGCATGAATAGAATGACGGCTATTACCAGACCCGCAAGAATAGAAACAACAAGGACAATCATGTTGCCCCGCATACGGTCTCTATAGAGTTGCTCTGTGCGTATTCTCTGGCGTTTCATGGGTCGTCCCTTTTTGCTAAAGCCAAACCGGCGCGGGTCCTCCCGGCTAACACTATTAATAGGACAATTTTGTCTAGAAAAATTCCCTCACGTGAGGGAACGCCAGAAATTCTTCAGAAGGCGCGCGCAGCACGGACTTTCCCGCTATGGCAAGTCCGACGGTCATTTCGGGATACAGCATAAGGAAGAGTAGCTATATTTTCTAACTTTTCCCCATATTTTCTTATAGGCACTTCCATACTCACAATCGATAAGACGCTCTGAAGAATAGGCGAATCCCGAAAACTGCGATAGGTTGGACTTTAGAAGCCGCAAGGGCGCGCTTACTCCAGGAGATTTTTCAATGTTGTGCCAACGTGCCAATTTCGCTCAGCTAGGCAGTGACTCGCTGCCAATGGCTCTTTTACTATCAGTTTTCTTTATCCAACCGGCCTCCGCTTATGTAGACCCTTCGACCGGCAGCTACATGCTGCAACTAGCAATGGGCTTTCTTTTCGGCGCTATGTTCACAATAAAAGCGTTTCTCAAGCGCATTTGCCTCAAGCGAACTACGAGGCGAGAATAGCGATGACAACTCCACAACCGCTATCTTCCTCCTTCCGCGATCCAAATGGATTCGTATTCGAAGAAGGAGGAAATCTCTATCGCAAAGTTCGCGTCTCTTACAGCGAAAATTTCAAACAACTTACTCAGTCCGGCCTCTACATAACTCTCGTCGGAAAAGGGCTTCTTGTCCCGCACGAAGACGCAGACATTGAAGTCAATCGCACGGGACGTACATTCAAAATTCTGAAGCCCGCACGTGTGCCGTTCGTTTCATATCCGTACGAATGGAGCTTTAGCCAACTAAAATCAGCGGCACTCGCCACTTTGCGAATTCAAAAAATTTCTCTCGAATACGGAATGAGTCTAAAAGATGCAAGCGCCTATAACATTCAATTCTTTGGAATAACGCCATCGCTCATAGATACGCTCTCTTTCGAAGTGTATGAAGAAGGCAGTCCATGGGTTGCGTACAAACAATTTTGCCAACACTTCCTTGCTCCGCTTGCGCTAATGGCTTTTGTAGACCTGCGTTTGAGCAGACTGACTCAAAGTCATATTGATGGGATTCCACTGGACCTTGCTTGCAAACTTTTGCCAAAACGAGCATTGCTCAACGGAAATCTGCTGATGCACTTATTCCTGCACGCAAGATTGCAAAACAAATTCGAAGGCACTCGCGCAAGTGCAAGTTCAAGAAGACTACCAAAGCATGCCTTGCTGGGTTTGATAGACTCACTTGAAGCCGCAGTCTCCAGTATTCATCTGCCGAAGTGTCAATCAAATTGGTCTGACTATTACGACTGCAACAGCTACTCTGCAGAGACGACTGAAAAGAAACTCGCGACTGTGCGCGATATGCTCATGCAGACTGCACCTAAAACAGTCTTCGACTTTGGTGCCAATTGCGGGCGCTATAGCAGAGTCGCAGCAGAACTCGGCGCGATGACAATATCGCTGGACATGGATCCTCTTTGCGTTCAGAAAAATTACCTCGATGCAGAAAAAGAGAGCTCCAATCGCATTCTTCCACTCGTCATAGATTTGACCGCACCCACTCCCAGCATCGGCTGGTCAAACAACGAACGCGCCAGTCTTATTGAAAGAGGTCCTTGCGATACAGGTCTTGCACTTGCTTTAGTACATCACCTGGCCATCTCCAACAACGTACCTTTCGAAAGGATTGCAGAATTCTTCTCACTGGTTTGCAAAACCCTCATCATAGAATTCGTGCCAAAATCAGATGTGCAGGTACAACGACTACTAGCCAGTCGCAAAGACATTTTCACCGCATACACGGAAGAGACTTTTGAAAATGAGTTTGGGAAATTCTTTGAAATTATAGAAAAGACACCGCTTGAAGAATCAGGACGCGTGCTGTATCTGATGAAGCTTCACGGCACGAAAGAGCGAAACTACAACATCCCTGGACAACCGTAGCTCACTGCCAAGACTTCTTCAAAAACTCAGTGACATCTCGAAACTTGTGCCATTCTGCGGGTGGAATGGCGATATAAGACTCGTCCTTTTGCAGAGGAAGGTCTGCACCAAACAAATCATTCAACACAACACGGAAAGTATTGACCGGTGTGATAGTTTGATACAGAGCTCTTTTCATATGGTCTGGCACACGGTATGCATTCAAAATCCGCATGCGTTCCTTTATAAACAACGAGCCATTGCGCCAGTCCGTACAGGACGAACCATGGTCGCTTTGCAATATGACAATTGATTTTCCATTGTCCGCACGACACAAAGTATTAAGCAACTCTTTCAGATTCTTCTCAGTGAACTTTAGCTGAGCAAGATAAGGGTCTCTAACGTAAGGAGCCGACAATAACTGCATCGTCAGCGGTTGATGCCGCCCAATCTCATCGAAAATAAAAGGCGGATGGGTCAACAAGCAATGTACCAGGACGAACTTTGGTCCTTCAAGATTTGATATTTCCGCAGCTCTTCGTATTGGCGCGGTTCGAACATTTGCATATTCGTCCTCGACAGTATGTAAATAAGGCTCGAACGCGCCAAGCAGGGAAAGATGAAACAGAGACATGTTAAAACCCGTGCCCCAGCCCGATCTCAAATTCACGTCAGCTTGCGGGATGTAATCAGTTGGGCAAAAGCCCGAACAAACATTGACGATGCGATATCCAGCTTTTTTGAAAAGTTTCATCACTCTGTTATCGCGAAGCAGCTTGAGTGGCACGTTTGAGTCCAGCTCTTTCGGTCCAAGGTACTCTGAAAGTGGAGTCATCAAACCCATATTCAGCGAAGATGTGACACTAAATACAGTGCGATCATGATTACTGCAACTATTTGAGGCAACATAGAAATCATTTTGATTCAAATAGTCGACAAACTCGGAATTATCGTAACCAAGTATGTTTTTGAGCGTTTCCGGATTTGCAAAACCATCGATAATCACATAATAGACGTCCGGCTTTTCGGAAGTTTTGTCTATAACCAATTTCTGATCAGCCAGAAAATACTTGGCTGCTAGTTGTTTTGCAATTTCGTTTGATTTAGTTTCAAAGCCGGCGATTGTGAAGACATTAAAGCCACAAAGAGCCACTGCAATTGCCACCGCCGGTAGCACCAGAGGTTCAACGTTTATCTTCAAGTTTTTCTGCCCAAGCCTAATTTCGCCCACTCCAACAACGGTCACGACCGCCGCCAAAATAAGGAAATACCCTCCTAGGACAACAGCTGCCGGTATAGGAACTGGAAACAACCTGGTTGGGGAAATAAGAATCTCAGAGAAGGGCAAATAAAAGAAGTTTGCCAAAGAAAGTATCGTCACGACCAAAGCAGCCCTTGCCGCGTCAATGCGAAAAAGCCAGAGAATTGCCCAGAGTGCAAGATTCACAAGGCAAACAATAGTTATCGGCTCGACAAGCTGATCGGGAGCGTAGTCGCCGAGTGTAATCGAATAAATCAAAAGCACAGGCCATACGCCGTACAACGCAGCCTGCAGTGCGGCCGCTACGGTGATTTTGATGTTTCGAGATTTAGCCTCATCCATCACCGGTATTATTGCAGAAAAGTCCAGTCAGCTAGCCAACACCTAGCGAGCAAATCTCTCCACTGCGGTCTTGATTTCGCGATTCTCCGGGTCCTGGCTCAATGCGGTCTTCAGCTCGGATTCACCTTCTTTGCGCAGTCCAAGCTTCTCAATAAGAAGCATACCCAGACGGTAGTGCGCCTGCGAATCACTGAGATTAGCCTCAAGTGCTTGTCTCAGCAACTGCTCGGCAGACTTGAATTGCTTGTAGTGCGAAATTTGGATGTAAGCAAGAGCTGTCTTGTAGCTGGATTCTTTAGGATTTAAATCCATTGCCGAACGCAAAAGTTTGTTTGCCTGTTCGATATCTTTGCCTTGAGTAATCAGCATTTGAGCGTAGTGATATAGCGGCTGACTTGCTTTAGGGTCAGCGGCAATTGCTTTCTCGAATGCAGATTTGGCTTCACTCAGTCTATTCATGCGAGTGGAAAGCAGCACGCCATAAACGTCATATGCTTCAGCATAGTTAGGATTGATCGCAAGAGCCTTCTTGATTTCAGCCTCAGCCGCCGGATAGTTTTTGTACAGCTCCATTTGAATTCGACCAAGACCGAGGTAGGCTTTGGCATTCCTCTGGTTGATCTTGATAGCCTCTTTGAGCTGATCGTACGACTTGTCGTAAATATGCTTTTGGTCAATCAATAAATACGCATAGCCAACGCGCGCGGCATCAAGCGAGGCGTCCAGCTGAATTGCTTCGCGATACTCCTTCTCAGCTTCTTCCACGCGATTGGTTTTGAGGGCGAGAAACTCTGCCAGTTTGAAGTGAGCAAGTCCCGATTTCGGAGAAAGCTCAATGCCCTTGCGAAACTCAGCTTCGCTGGTACTGTGCTCATCAGGATTGTCAGAAAGCATCTCTCCCAGCTCTGAGTGCAAGCGCGAATTGGCAGGGTCCAACTCGATTGCTTTGCGCAATTCCTTAGCACCTGCAACCTTGTTGCCCTTCAGGTAAAACAACAGATAACCGAGCGACATGCGTGCTTGCCAGTCTTCAGAGTCGGCTTCAAGTGCGCGTCGAAAGAGCTTCTCGGCCTCATCGGTTTTCTTTGGATCTGACTGCAAGAGAAGTCCGAGGTTAACCATGGCGCGCGCGTTAAGAGGATCTAGCTCAAGTGCCTTGCGATAATTTTGCTCGGCCTCATCGATACGCTGAAGATCATTCTGGTTTATAAAACCCAGCCAGTTGTATGCCATTGCATTGCCTGGGTCCAAACTAAGCGCCAGGCGTACTTGCCTCAATGCTTCTTCTTTGTTGCCGACGCGCAGGTTGGCGCGACCAAGGCGGAAGTGCGCTTCAGAAGAATGCTCCGAATTGAGCACAGCTTTTTTCGCGGACTCGAGCGCTTCGGCGTAGCGACCCTGTTCATCCAAAATGTCGGTAGCCTGCATGAAGGCTTCGATTGAACTCGGATTGATCTTCTGCGCGGCTTGCAATTCGTGGATTGCATCCCAGCTCTTGTGCGAATTTCTAAAATTGTAGGCATTGCGCATTCGCTGACCATAATCGGAAAGATCAATGGCCATTCCGCCACGCGAACCATCACTGATACCGGTGGTGCTTCCGGTCACTGGAGAAGCATAGGCGACGACAGGTGCTTCACGAGTCACCGAGGGCATGGCACCAAGTGCCAAACCGCGAGCATTCACTGCTCCACCGATGACCGGGGTCTGAAGGGCGCCTTTATCCTTCAAAACCGCAGACTGAACCCGGTCTTTCATACTATTGAACGCGCGCTCGAGGTCGTTTCCAACCGCAGGATCGCGCAACGAATCGAGCAAATACTTAGTGAAATAGCTGTTTTTTACCTCATCCGCTTCCCATGACTGCTGGTCCGCAGAGCTGGAAGAAATCACAACACTACCGGAGGCGGAGGCGAGCGCTTCGGTATCGACATTTCTGCGGGCAATTCCTTTGTGCGCGCCTTCGGTACCGGCGCCGCTGTAGCAAGTATCGAGAACGAGCACCACGCGATTGGTATGCACGCGCTCCTTAACCGTACGCAGCAATTGGCGCATCTCGATGCCAGTAGCAAATAGCTTGTTGACCCTCGAATCGCTGGCTACGACGTAGTTGACGCCGCGGATATCAGCGCCGGCAGGAGAGCCGTGAGTGGAAAGATAAATGACGACGAGGTCTCCGGGTGCGGCTCCGTGCGGCAAGAAGGAGTCGCCGATCACATCCATAATATTGACTTTGCTCGCGTCTTCGTTGAGGAGAAGCTTGACGTGATCCTTCGCGAAGTGCCCGTAATTAGGGTCTGTCAGGTAATCGTAGAAATCCTGCGCATCTTTGGCTGAGTACTTGAGTTGAGGAATGCTGCCGTCCGAAAAGCGGCTAACGCCAATCACCACCGCCCACTTGTCACCTTTGAAATTAGAAAGCGCCTGCTGCACTTTCGCGGGTGTGCCGGACTGGTTGTGGGATGCCGGAAGCGGAAGCGTCCCTTTGGCACCCGCCGGCTTGGCCGTTTTTGCTGCTGCCGCCGCCTTCGGAGCCACATTTGCAGCGCCCGCGGAAAGCAAAGCACCTTGTGGCGCCGTCAAACAAACCACCAAACCAACTGCCAGAGGCAGTCTCGCCGATTTTCCTTTCCAGACTTTGTTAGTAATCATGATCTTTCCTCCCTCATGGATTACTACCCAAAATGGAAAGTTAGGAATCCATGAGGGTTTATTTTTGTTGAACTGGTCTAATATTAGGAACGCCTTCTCGAGGAATGGATTTGAGCACAGAAAGCAGATCACCTGCTAGAGCTTTGAAGTTCGGCGATCTCCTCGTCAGGCTGAAGTTGATTGGGGAAGAAGACCTCGCCGATGCGCTCAAAGTGGCGCCACAGTTCGGCTTGCCAATCGGGCGGACCCTGGTGCTGACGGGCTTCCTCACGGACGAAGAACTTCAGCTCGTGGTCGAACTCCAGCCACTTATAGCCAGTCAAACTGTTTCTATAGATAAGGCCAAGGGCGCGGTAAATGCTCTAAAAGCCAAAAAACTCACGCCTTCCCAGGCATTGTCGGAAATAGGCGTTCTCAATTCAACCGAGAAAGCAACGATCGGCGCCTTACTTCTCGAAGCAGGCGTCATTAATCAAGAGCAATTAGAACAAGCCAAAAAGGTCAGTTACTCCTCGGGAATGAGATTCGGTCGGGTTCTTCTCCTCAACGGCTTCATCAATCACCAGATGCTTACGAAAGCACTGGAAATACAACACTCGATTCGCGAGCGCCGAATCTCGCTAGAACAGGGCGTAATGATGCTCAACACCGCTCTATCGAAACAAGCAAGCATGCCTATCAAACTGGAAGCCTATTCAATGGCACCAGCGCCGGGCAACAAGCAGGTACGCTTTGGTGAATTCATTATCTTATGTGGATTGGCCACCGAGAGTGAAATTCTCAATGCTCTCGAGATCAGCATGGAGAAAGGTCAGACCCTGGGTGAAGCAATCGTCAATCTCGGGCTAATCTCCAGCCGTGTTTACTACCAGGCGCAGGAAGTCTATAGCCAGATTGCCTCCGGCGAGCGGACGCTCAAAGATGCGACGGAGGAGATGCACAAATTTGTCTTTGGCTCTGAGGCAAAGGATGGCGGTCAGAATGTTCCATTGCTTGGCGAATTGCTGAAGATGACCGGATTCGTCACTGATGCAGACATCCAGGAGGCAGTCGACCTAAGCAACAAATATCCTTCCTTAATAGGGAAGATGCTCGTCATTTCGGGCGCCATCGACGAGGCGACTTTGATTTCGTCATTGCGCTGCCAGTATCTCTTGAAACACGACTTGATCACGTTAGAGGATGCTATCAAGACACTTCAGTTTGCTAGAGAGAACCAAATCAGCCTGGACGACGCACTGGAAGAGCTTGGACTGCGGAAACACTCGCATCCTGCTGACACCGAAGGCTAATTTCGAGCAATTCGGGCGCAATGAAGCGGTCGCGCCATTTGGACGCTCAAGTCCGATAACCGACTTTATGTATTAGACAGACCGGTCTATTATTAAGGGGTTCAAAAAAAATCGAATGATATGAGCTTCTCGTCTTATGATGTGCGTTATCTGTCACTTACTTCAGGCGGTGAAACTAATGAAGACCAAAGTTCCAAGTTTACTGTTGATCGCGTTTTCTGTGTTTTCGCCTGTTTTGGCGCAAAATTCAGAAACGGACAGAGACCAAACCTTAGTTCAAACAGCACCAGGATACGTCAATCACCCAAGCGTAGAAGTTCTTTCCTTTTTGGTTGGACGGTGGGAAGGTTCCAGTGGCAATACGAAAATCGAGGAAATCTGGACTCCGGTTAGCAATGGCTCGATGATTGGCCTTCGAAAAAGTGCTAAAGATGGGCGAATTGAAACGCAAGTCACGATAATGGAAGAAGGCAAGTTCGGTGCTTTCGGAAGATCTAGATCATTTGACAGTTCTTTCATGATGTGCGGTCAGCCTAGCAACGTCAGTCTCATTCAATATTCCGAACAAAGTGTAGACCTGCAAGTCGTCGACGACAATCAAGAAAAAATCACATTGACATACAAGGTCATTGACAAAGACAAACTGAGTATTTCGACAGGCTTAGGCGAAAGAATTACCCTTACAAAAGCAGCGATGTAGGAAAGGGAAGACCTGCGATTGCAGGTCTTCCCCGAAGCTAGTCAGTGATCAGTTTATGTTGACCACACATGCTTGTTGCCCACCGGGAGTCGAAGGAATCCAAGTGACGACTGGGCCGTTAGTAATCGGGTTGCCTGCTGCGTCGTGTGTCGGCGCGACACCAGGTTTGGTACCATAATCACCCAACGAATGGACGATTGTTTTTGTGCAGGTAAAACCTGAAAGATACTGAGTGATACCCATCTGGCCGCCGCCGTCGGCAGCATTATTGTCAGCCGCAAATTCTTCTGCGAAAATTTCCTTCGGCAGATTGAAAAAGCCTGGCCAGGCAGCATTCAGAACAGCCTGGTTGTTGCCAGAGTAAATCGGAGAACCGCCGACACCATTTAGACCAGAGCAAATGAATGCTCCCATGTGATTCTTTTTGCCACGAAACACGCCATTTGTTCCGCAATTAGGTTTACCGTTGAAGTTGTTCCAGTCAACAGCAAGGTTATTCGCCCAGGCCGTGCCTTCAGTAACTTTTGATACCGCACCGCTAAACTTTGTTCGGTGGAAATAGTCGAGCCAGTGCCCGGCCTCGTGGACGGTGGTGTTTCTCATGTTCGTGTTGACCGTTGCCCCAGAAGAAGTCTTGGCCTGTACAAACACGACTGTATAGACAGGTGCCAATGCGCCTGTGTAAAACGTGAAACCAGGCGCTGTATCAGCGGGATTCGGAACTGTTACGCCAGGAGGAGGATTCGAGTTCTGCTGATTCCAATACGTTTGGAACTCCGCTTTGTTCTTGAAAACATAGAAAGGTGCCACATTCTTCAAGAGAGTGTACGAGCTTTCGAGATAGCCTTTTGGGAGCTGATGCAGCGAATCGCCAACGGTTACGCCATTGGCAGAAGTTGCCGTACCACAGTATCTGGCAGGATTTGTGGAGCCTGCATATGGCCAGTCAGTGATCGACTTGGGAACAGCAGTGCAAGTAATTGCTTGCGCGTTTGCCTGTTGCGGGAATGCGCCGAGGAAGCCGACGCCGAGAATCATCGCGCCAAGCGCGAGGAATGTCTTTCTTAAGTTCATATCTTTTCCTTTTGGGAAGTTGTTCGTTGCACCGATTCGACCGGGCAAAAGCAGACGACACGAAACATAGACAGCGCTTGCTGCTGGGTTTCGTGTCTGTTTCAGTGCTTGGGATTTAGGCTGAGCCTGGGATTCCGCTTCTGCTTATCGGTTAAAAAGGTGGACCTTGAACCTAACAAACCGAAAGGTCTGAAATCCCGAAATGTAAGCTGGGTGGAATTTTCGTTACTATCTGTAATGCAGGAAACAATCGTTACAGCCAGACCCTCAAACAAGGCAAAGCCTTGCGAGCCAAGAGAAGCAAGAATCTAAGGCAATCGAAATCCTAGCGCTAGTCTTGTTTTGATGACTGCCAGTTAAGATACACACTCGCACAGCCAATCCAGTTGCTGGTTTGCGGACAGTCCCTGATTGCAGTTCGCGCGATCACACCTTTTGGTGATTTCAAGAAGCACAAAAGTAGGAGCGCCAAGAAGTCTTGCCGGCCACAGTTTCGAGAGCTGGACTGGCCACACGAAAACCCCCAGCGCCCAATAAACTGTATTATGTTTCATGCCACCATATATAATGGCAGAGCCGCGAAAGCCAGTCACCAATTAGCTCCCAGGGCTCTGCGACTTTATTTCTTGGGAGCACTTTTGAATCCCAGGGTTGTTATTTAAAGCAAAACCATAATTTGGGGTATTCAAAAACGTTGATCTCAGCTCGGTCGCCATCGGCGATTTTTTTTTGTTCGTGGGAATAAATTAGACAGCACCCAACGCTCCGCTTAAACGCACTTCAAGAATGACACGCACGGCTACTTCCTGCCGGATATCCATGTGTTTCACAGCCTCAATTAGTCAGCGGTTTCTCTTTTCATAGTGAACCAGAATTCGCAACCTTGCCCAGGCTCGCTGTTTACGCCAATGCTACCGCCTTGTTCTTCGACAATCGCTTTGGAAATTGCCAACCCAAGTCCGCTACCGCCTTCCACTCGGGCATCTGAAAGTCTGGCTTGCTCGAAGCGGTTGAACAGGCGCGCTTGAACGTCTTTAGGGATGCCTCTGCCTTTGTCGATAACTTTGATTTTGACAAAATCATCATGAGCTTCGTGAGCGATGGAAACCGGGCTACCTTTGGGCGAGAATTTAATTGCATTGGATAATAGGTTGACCAAGACCTGCACCGTATAATCGCCGTCGGCGCTGACGAGCAAGTTTGGCTTTGGCGTAGGCACATCGAGTGGAATATTGCGACTCTCAGCCCACGACGCGAGCGACTGCATCGACCTGAATATTATCTCGCTGACTGGCACTACTTCCACACTAAGCTGCAATCGCCCCGCTTCAAGTTTGTGCAAGTTGAGCAAACTGCTGATCATGTTGATCAAACGAGTGGTATCGTTGCCGATACCAGACGAGCGACGCTTCAACTCATCTATACGACCGTCATATACACCCTCAGAAACCAATTCCAGAAAGCATTTTATAGAGGTCAATGGTGTGCGCAAATCATGCGCCATCATGGAAAGAAATTCTTGTTTCAACTTTTCCAATTCGTGTTTTGCTGAAACATCTTCAACCACCACTAGTAACCCGGGCGTGGAAAAACTAGCAAAACTGCTGACTTTAATTGCTGCGGGAAACTCGCTTCCGTCGCGCCTTCGGGCCATGAATTCCTTGGTTTCGTTCGAATCAATGGTCGATAGAAACTCGTCCATCTTTCCTTCAAAGTGAAACAATTCTCCAAGGCTGCGACCATGTAAATCAGCATAGGTGCAGTTAAATAAATTCAGGCAAACCGGGCTGCCAGACTCGACTACACCCTCCTGCGTAGCGATTAGCAAACCGACTGGAATTGTTTCTATCAGAGTGCGAATTCGAGATTCGCTATTGTGCAAGCGCTCGGTACTCTTCTCCAGTTGAGCCTTTAACTCTTCGAGCGTCTGCGGCTTTCGATCTTTAGTAAGAGGGTCGTCCTTTTTCATTTCTGCTACCCGCGAATTCTTAAAGAACTCGACATCTTGCTAAACACCGCTCCCATCTCACGCTCGTCCATTCCTACCGAAGTCATCGAAAGCAAGAAATAGGCTTTCGGATTACGCAGAATGAGCATTCTTTCCACACCTTCGGTATTGCCTATGTGAGTACTAGCCTCCAGGTAAATTCCTGGTGTTCCACCGCACGATTCGCTTCTCTTCGCCTTAATTTTCACACCGGGTCCTCGGGCTAGGAGTGCGGTTTCTTGCTTGTTTACGAGGTCTTCAATTGATGGGCCGGCAAACTCAAAGTGTTGACGCAGCAAAGTAACAGTTGCACTTGAAGGACCTCTAGCAGTGTAGAGCTTGACTAAATAAATGTTTGTCGGCTGCGGTGTCCAACCCGCAGGACACTGCATGCTGAGATCACCATCTTGCGAAGTAAAATTCGTATATTCCTGGGTGCGACTCGCTCCTCTTTGCCTCGAGTACGAAGAAGAAGAAGAAGAAGAAGAAGAAGAACCGCCAGCCGCAGTCATTGGTGCACTCACTCGCCGCACAGCAACTTGTGATAAAACTGATTTCAACGACTTGCCCATGTCGACCTGCGCTACATCAGACTGCTGGACAGAAACTTCTCGATAGGAGCGGATGTTTGCCGGGTCATAGAAAAACACACGGATGCGATGGATATTGCTGTAATGCTGCCTCAACTCTTTCAACATCAACAGCGCGGTGACCTTGCAATCCTGATCGGTTGCCTGTGGATGGCTGAATGTCGAAATTGTCGTCACGTCTTTGCCAATTGAGGTGTTCACTTCACGCCCAGTGTCGACAAACTTGGACTTCCGCAACAATGCATTGATCTCGGACGATGTTTGAGCAAGGGCGGGAAAGGCTTGCGATAAGAGGACACAACCAACGAGTAAGCAGCTTATATCACGCAATCTAGGGTTCATTTGTGCACCCGAAGTTCCTTAAGTTGAGCCCATCCTGCTGAATTGGTTGCCTCGTTTCGCTGAATTCTTTTCGGTGGTACAACAGTATGCCTTACGCCTGCTGCCGCATGAACAGCGGGTTTCGAGTGAGAAACAACAACCGCACTGCTTCTAGCCGAAGTCTTAGCGGACGATGGTCGGACAATTCTTGAGTGTTGTGCCATCGTCGTAGTTTGCTCGGAAGATACGGTTTTACCAACCGGTTCTGTTTGTTCACCTGTAGCAGAACGCCTCGATGATGGAGGCTGAACCGAGTGCTGAACATGCCCAGACCGTGAGATTTGCCCAGTGGGTGGGAACGGAACAGACGGAGCCGTCTGAAGAGATGGAGCCGTTTGGACAGTCGCCGTCTTTTGCGAACCCGAACTCTGCATTACAAACCAGACGACACCGCCCGTAATGCCACCAACAACGACAGCGGCAAGTAAAACTATTCCCGCCAGTGATGCAAACTTCCGATAGCCGTCTTCAGTGCTGCGAAGCGCCTTGCTCTCTTGAGACTTCTCCGATTTTGCTGCTACATTCGGGCGTTTGGCGGTGACATTCACATAGTCACCGCTCTTGATCTTTTCAAGATCAATTCGCAAATCGCTCGCTTTCTGGTATCTCAGAACCGGCTCTTTGCTGAGACACTTCATTACAAGATCATCAATCGCTTCCGGCAGTGTCGGATTGTGGCTTCTCATGGGAATTGGCGTTTCTCGCACTTGTTTTGCAACAGTGGAAAGCACATTCTCACCAACCAGCGGTGGCGTGCCCGTGAGAGTTTCATACATCAGACACCCTAGAGAATAAATGTCCGATCTAACATCGAGCTCTTCTCCAAGGCACTGCTCGGGACTCATGTAGGCAGGGCTGCCGAATGCCTCGCCTTGTTGTGTTAATCGAACCGTCTCGGCCGCATCGCTCAACAGCCTGGCAAAGCCAAAATCCACAATTGCTGCGCGATCCTGACCGCTTTGTTTCGATTGAATGATCACATTGCTTGGCTTGAGATCGCGATGAATTATGCCATTCGTGTGCGCGCACATCAGACCCGAGCAAATTTGGATAAAAATATCGAGAGCCCGCGCCATCTTGAGCTTTCCTTCACCTTGGATGATTTCCGCGAGATTTTGCCCTTCCACGAACTCCATGACGAGATAAGGCGCGCCATCTTTTTCTTGACCATAGCCGTGCACCTGCCCCAGATGCGAGTTACTCAGGGTTGAAACCACCGCAACTTCCCGCATCAACCGTTTCACAGCCAACTCATTCTGCGCCAATTCCGGACGCATTATCTTCAAAGCAACAACGTCGCCGTTGGTCAAATCTATGGCTCTGTAAACAAAACCCATGGCGCCTTTGCCGACGCACTCAACCAGTTCATAACGGTTGTTCAAAACATGTTTTGGCGGCGGGTCGACCGGTTTCGGTGCGGCTGCTCCCGGCGGACCAGGAACCGCTCCGGGACATTGGCAGCGGTCATCCTTGAAAATCCAATATGTGAACGAACCGACCTGACCTATTTTCAGGCCACAGCGAGGGCAAATGCTGTCGGAAGATGCTTGCGCGCTTTCGCTCATAGATACTCTAGTCGCACGCCGGAGACGAGGTCTTTATACCCTGGCAGCCCAACTTTCCGGCGATAGAAGCTGTTTTCGAACAGGGAAACAAGGCAGAATATCAGACGTAAATGGCGCTCAAACCTACCGCGCCATCTCCTCGATGATGTCGGAAATCCCCCCGGTGATTACATCCTCAGGTTTCTTCACCAGGCGAAAACCGCTTGGCACGTCGAAAAAACCGGCCGGTACATAAACTTCTTTAGCCACATGTGTCTCTATGGTTTTGCCTGCCGCATCCCCACCATAGTGCTGCACTCGAAAAGGAACGCCCTTCATCTCCGGTATAGCGTCATTGCCGCAAAGTATTACGCTGACTTGCCTGGGAAGTCCGAGATTTTCCACCATAAATATTCTGGTCGACCGCCTTTCTTGGTCGAGCGGCTTGGCGTCATAGATTTTCGTCCTCATGCCTGCAATGGTCTCTTCTTTGCCAACAGTCCTCAAATTTCTGACAAACGACATCCCCAATTTACGCGCGCGCCAGTCTTTGAGCGGCATTCGGCAATAGACCTTAGCCTTGGGATTGAAAACATATAAATCCCAATCCGGTGGTTTAGCCAGGTTAGCCCATTTTTGGTTTGAGAAAGTTATCTTCAGACCTTGAGGACAGGCGTAAACATCACAGTCTCCGAAGATTTTGTTGGTCTGCATGAAAAACCAACACTTGGTTTTGCCACTGGGCGAGACTTTTTTGTCGCTGGTGGAAACGTTTTTGTGCCTGAGAGAAGCTGTTTCGTTTCGGGACGAAACTCTTTTGTTGACAGGGGAAGAAGTCCTACTTTCCTGGGACGGTGCTGGTGCCGGTGCCGCCGATGACGGTGAAACAGCATAATGCGCAAAAACAAAGAAAAGATACGAAGCACCAATTCTATTTCGAAAGGACACGCCGCTTTTTCCCAACCGACTTGAATCGATCACAATTAATACATGCCTGCCAATGCTCAAAACTAACCGTTAAAGTCAACAAGCCGTGCACTGAATGCACGGCTCGCTGATGGTGGGGAGAAACTTTTGAAGCACTCGAAAGACGATGATTGAGTGCAGATTGCTGGATCTATTCTGAAGAATAGACCGGTTTAACGACTAGCTGAGAGCAATCTCGACGCTTTTTCTTGCACCTGCTTCGCTTCCTCTGCACGACCACATGCAGAAAGAATCGTTGCGTGAGTGCGAAGAGCATTGGCGACCGCAACCGGCGATGCGCCGGCAGAGCGCTCGTAAATTGCTACAGCACGCCGCGCCAATGGCTCGGCATCCAGATTGCGATTTTGTGCAGCGTATAGAAGTGCTTGATTGTTCAAGATGCAAGCAAGCGACGGATTAGTATCGGCACCCGGACGTTTTTCAAAAATCTGAATCGCCTGTTTGTACTGCGATTCGGCAACTCCATACTCCTTTTTATGCCGATGCAATTCGGCTAAATTGTTCAAAACGCTGGCAACATCCGGATGTGAATCGCCCAGATTTCTCTCGTAAATGGAAAGAACCCACTCGAACATCGGTTGAGCCAGATCGTACTTTTGTTGAACGTAATAAAGGCTAGCCAGGTTGTTGCGAACATTGGCAGCTTCCATACTGCCCTTACCGACTGACTTTTCATAATGCGCTATTGATTGCTTGTATAACGTTTCGGCCTCGGCATAGTGACCAGAACCTACATAAAACGATGCCAGACTATTTTCGCTATCGGCAATCGCGACACCATTTGTAGTGTCATTTTCTTCACGCAATTGAATCGCCTGCTCCAAGACAGGCTGAGCTTGAACCATGTGCCCCCGCGCTGTAAGCGTCCTTCCAAGTCCGTTCAGACTGGTAGAGAGATCCATCATATGCGGCTTGAGGTTCTTCTCTTTAATAGCAACAGCTCGTTTGTACATTGTCTCTGCTTCGCCTAGACGACCTTCTCGCAAATACAGGTCTCCAAGCAAATCCAGATTGGGCGTGACTTCTATCGAATCTGTCCCATAACCTTTTTCGTCATGAGCAAGCTGTGTGCGCAGCAACTCTTCTGCTCGCGAGAATTCAGCCTTGTTAGTCAGGAGCTGCGCCTCATTTCGAAGAGACACGGCATCTTTCTGCTGAGCGCAGCCTGCAAAGCCAATTGCAGAGGCACCGATAACAACCAATGCCAACGTCGAAGGAAATTTCATAGACATGAGATTAACCCGTTATTGAAGATGCTTGAACAATCCAACGCCCAATCCAAGCGCCGCGCCGACGCCTGCAGTCTTAGCAATGGTGCCGCGACGACGTGAGCCGGCCCAGCCGAGACCACCGCCGACGAGCGTGCCTGTGGCAACATCACGAATAATAGGATGGCGTTTCATAGTCGTGCTGGAGCGAACCAAACCGACGCCTGCACCAGTGCCCGCACCAATGGCGCCACCACGCAGAACACCGCGCCCGGTAACAAGACCGGTCAAAGCGCCGGCTCCTGCGCCTACACCGGCACCGATAGTCGCAGCTTTTACCTTAGGATGTCTTTGAAAATAAGTTCTATTGTCTTTTACATATACTGTTCGCGTTTGATAAACAGTCCGTGGGGCCGGTTGTGGCGAGGGGCGGTAGTCATAGCGCGGAGTCTGAGGGGGTGTTAGCCGTACAGTCGAGGTACTGGCAGAAGCTTTTGTAGGTGCTGTGTTATGGGTGGCTGAGCCCATCAACATAGTTGTTTGAGAAAACGCTGGTGCAATAGCTATCAAAGAAAGAAGGCAAGATGCGCTAGCGATGACTCCTTCGAACGTCTTACGTTTCATACGCACTTCCTTGGCGCAATGTCAGTCCTAAAGTGTCAATCATAAGAAAAGGTCTTAGGATGACGATTCGAGAGTGTCTATACGCCCAGTAGGGGACAACCAACCCAGTGACGCAGTAGGGACAGTCAAGTTCCCGCTTTTGCGTCTAAGTTAGAACTTCTTAGCAAACATGCCGCTTTGCAATTGCACGACGCAAAATTTTTGTCGGTTTCAACAAGGTCACGCGGTAGCTGCGGCTCGCTGACTTATCTCGTGAACAGCCCTGGCAAGCTCGTTTACCTGAGTCTCTGTATTGAAATATCCAAAACTCACACGCACTAAACCTTCTTTGGTTGTTCCGAGTGTTTCGTGCGCAACCGCCGCGCAGTGCAGACCTCCACGCGCCGCAATGTTGAACTCTTTGTCCAACGCATCGACGACACGGTCAGCCGTCATCCCTGGTACGGCAAAGGAAACGTTGGCCACACGCGGGATTATCGAATTACTGTTGTTAACACTGCCGGGCGAATAGACGCGAATGTTATTAGATGCATTCAAAAATGAAATGAACGCATCGCTCAGCCTGATTTCGTGTTGAAGGATCTGATCGGCGCCGACACTTTCAATGAAATCAACACCCGCACCAAGAGCTGCAATAGCAGGACCAGCAACAGAACCTGGCTCCAGTCTATCCGGATAGACAACCGGCATGGTCAATTCTTCTGAAGCTGATCCAGTACCGCCTGAGATAATCGGCTCCAGATCATATTCTTTGGATACATGCAATAATCCCAGCCCGGGTTGCCCGAACAGTCCCTTATGCGCAGAGGCGCACCAGAAGGAGATACCTGGATGGATCAAGTGCTGCTTTTCAAGCCCAGCAGTTTGCGCAGCATCAACTAAAAGCGGTGTGCGCGCCACATGGCAGCTTGCCGCTACAGCGCCAATATCAATAGCTTCGCCGGTGACATTACTGGCATGTACCGTTGCGACCAAACTTGGACGAACCTCGTTCAACAATCGCCGCAGTTCTGCAACAGAAAAAATTTTTCCCGCCTCATACGGGAGACGAACCACATGCAGGTCAAGTTCTGCCGCCAGTCTGGTAAGCGGGCGCATTAACGAATTGTGCTCCAGCGATGAAACCAGGACGGCATCCCCGCGTTTTAAAAAAGCGCTCTGCCCTGTAATCGGATTGGGTTTTGCCAGCCCCTGCAAAACCATATTTAACGAATAGGTACACCCCGGGGTAAAGATCAGGCGTTCGGTATCACGCACCTTCAAAAACTTGGCGACCTTCTCTCTCACCTCAAAAATCTGCCGAGCCGAATCCAGTGCCCTTTTGTGAGCGCCGCGCCCTGGGTTGGCCGCACTGCGAAAATATTGGTCGGCAGCGATATATACCCCCTCCGGCTTGGGATAGCTGGTGGCGGCATTATCCATGTAGATGGGCTGGGCGGTGGCGCCTTCTGGATTCATCTTTCAACAAAGCAAGGTGCAGAACTGCCATGCTAGCATTTCTAAATTCAACCAAGACTTCTGCTTTGAAGAAACAGGCAAAAGAAGAATTGACAAGCGAGGCAAGCATGCGAAATTCACGCAAGCAATCTCAAAGCTTCAAAGTGGGAAAAGTTTCAGTGCGCAAAGGCAGCGCGCTTTCTCTTGTTGTGCTGGCTTGCCTGGCATCCGGCTGTGCTTTAGGTGGTGGGGCTGGAGATGGCAAAAACGGCTGGTACAGTGCGATAGCCGCAATATCGGGTGCACCATCGCTCGATCAGATTGTAGAAAAGCTAGACAGCGAGCCACGTCAATCAACGATCGAGAAAATCAATGAATTACTCAATCATGGCGGAGTCAGCCAAACAACAAAGCAGGAAGCGAGCTACGTTCTCGCCAAACTGCTAAAAAAAGACTGGAGCCCAGCCCCCACGGGCGGGCAGACTGACGAAACCTACACGACCATGGTCGGACTGTTCAAGAACTCCGCGAAATATGCGCCTCTCAGCCAACGCTCCAGCAAGCATCTTTTGGACATCGCAACAAAGGCCGGTGACGACGCTCAAATTCGAGAATGCTTGAGAGTTCTCAAATCTACTTCCAAGTCTGCGGAAGAAAAAGCATATGCAGACTACACGCTTGGACAGACCGTTCTCAAAGCAGGCGAATACGATGCCGCGATGCAGCTTTTTCAGACCGTAAAACAGGAAGCCCCCACAAGCAAGTATTCATACGGTTCTTCCTATTACATCGGCGATCTGTTGCTCAAAACAACACCAGCCCCCACACCGGAAGCAGCAGAACAAGCCATTGGCCTATTCAAAGATTATTTGAAAAATGCTCATGACGGCCGTTTCGCACCAGAAATTGCTGGACGTTTAGAAGCCATGGCAGCGCAAGGAACAATACAACTCACCCCAGCCGACTACGATGTTCTCGGCAGAGCTTATTACAACTTCGGCAATTCGAGTGCCGCTCTCAAAGCCTGGGATAGAGCCGATCCTGGCAAGAATTTATTCCTCCGCTCAATTGCCCTCAGTCGCTTGAACAAACATGAAGAAGCGCGTGCAACACTCCTGCAAGCCATAAAGAATGATCCGCAAAGCCGTTCGTACTCCGCCGCCGGTACGCTTTTAAGCAATCCCCTAACAAAAGCGCAAGCGCTGGATTTATGGAAAGCTTGCCTGGCCGCTGCGCCTGTTCATGCGGACGCAGCTCTGTGGAACATCGGCATCAGAGCGAACGGAGATGAGGGTCTGCCTTACTTTCGTGAAATTATCAAACGTTTTCCCACTTCGGAATTTGCAGCAGAATCATCATGGTGGCTCTTCTGGCACGAGGCGAAGACAGGCGATAAAAAACGCTATCCCACTGCAATTCAAATTGGAACACAGGCAGCGCACCAATATCCAGAAACCAGACAGGCCGCAAGATTACTTTTCTGGATCGGCAAACTGCAAGAACGCATGGGTCAGAAAGGCATGGCGATCAACGCTTACACAGCCGCTTACGAACGCTTTCCCAGCAACTACTACGGCTATCGCGCACGGCACCGACTGGCAGCATTGAAGCCCGGAGGCGGCGATGCAGGCTGGTCAACGAAGACAGGGCGAAAACATCCTCAACCGAATTGGCGCTGGCCTGAGCCTGAACTACCGACCGCAAAAGCAGGAGCTGATGCTCCTTTCGATCCGACGTTCATGTCGCTGTTTCGCCTCAACCAGTGGGACGAATGTGTCGAGCTTCTACCGTCGTCGGCGCCTAGAACTCTCAAGTCAGCACTGCTAGCTAAACTGGGAATGAACATGGAAGCTATTGGAGCTGCAAGCAAAATAGCTGATGGCAAGCCGATCAAGAATGATCTCTGGCAGGAATCGTATCCGCTGGAATTCGGGACTTACGTGTCCGAAAATGCTTCCATGCGAGGAGTTGACCCGCTACTTGTTCACGCCTTAATTCGAGAAGAGTCCAGATACAAGCCTTCTGCAGTATCAAGATCGCATGCATTAGGCTTAATGCAGCTCTTGGTCGGCACCGCATACGGTTCGGCCAAAAAAGTCGGCATTACTCTCTCGGGAGAGAGCGATATCACCCGTCCGGAGGTGAATATCAAGCTCGGTACATATTACCTGTCGTATGCAATCCAACGCTTCGGCGGCAACGCTATGCTGGGCGTAGCGAGCTATAACGGTGGTCCCGGCGCAGTAGGCAGTTGGATGCGTCGCCATACATCAGGGGATTTCGATCTCTTTGTCGAGAACATCCCCTTCCGTGAAACCCGCGACTATGTGCGCAAAGTCTTCGGCAGTTATTGGACCTACCAGCAGCTCTATTCTAAGTAGGGCAAGCACATGCGCTTCCCTGTCAGGGAGCCACATGCGGCTGCCCGAATACTACGTGGCATGCGGCGCCCCTGCTACACAAGCGGCTCGCTCGCGAATCGTTTGCATCAAACAAAAAGGCGATGCAATGCACCGCCTCACAAGACTTTTTTTGCAACCACCGCTAACTACATGCTATTCAGCAAGTGCAGGTTTTTCGTGCGAAGCTTCTTTCTTTTCGCCCAGACCCAGCATTTTCAGCAACGCGTTGGCACGCGGAGAAGCTTGCTCTTCGGTCTGTTCGGGCTTCGACGCCGGAACTTTGTAGCCGCAAGTGGGGCAAATGTGCTTGTTCGCCTGAATTCTAAATTGACAACGAGAACACAAGTAATAAAGCATTTTGAAGACCCCTCTCTCTAATTCGAGTATAACAGAGTAAATTTTGGCGAAACGGCTGATCCGGTTTGGGTCTTTAGTCTTTCCCCATTTTTTACTTCCCTCTTACCTAACACTTAGAAACGTATTTTTAGGGGTGGGAGAATCGGTTTTACACAAAGACAACAATACTGTTCAAATGCGCACCATTCTGACGTTTCCCACTTTGCATCAAGTGCTCGCCGCCGAGAAAGCTCTGCGAAATAATGAGACCACCAAAACTGCGGCTCGACCTACTCCAACCCCTCCGGGCTTAGGCTCGGCAATTTGCGGAATGTCACTCGAGCTCTTAGAAAAGGAAAACCAACAGAAAGTTCTTGAGTGCCTGGCAAAGTCCAATTTAAATCCAGCCGGAGTACACGAAGTTTGAAACAGGCAATCGGTATCAGATACGGTACCAACAGTCCGTGTTTCTCGTCACTCGCGCTAAGGAATCTTGTGTCGCCTAATTTGCCGTGTATTCGAGAACACTATCGCTGTGCATGACTGTGCAATCTCTACATTAGAGACTAGCGCACAAGAGCGAACTGATTTACGTTGAGAATTAAGGGTCGTTTTTAACCGGAAAAACGAGCGAAAAATGCATCCTCCAAGAAAAGCGATTTGATCTCGGGCGCCTGTCTCCTAGAAAAGCCCCAAAAGGCTTCCTATATGAAGCTTGTAATGACATGTAAAGAGCACGACTTTACATGACTTTATAGGCTTTAGTCTTTCAGCTCTAGTACCACATAAGTATCTCTCAATTTCCCCTCAACAAAAGACTTCAGATCAGACCAAAAGGCTACTTCCTTCACCAACTTCAGAGAGATGAACGGCATTCACGTGTCGTTGGGAAGCTGCCGAATTTGGTCGATTGCATAGCGCAAACTCGCAAGAGCTGCGTTGTGTAGGGTCGCATCTAATGCGGTCCAACGGAGGAAATCGTTACGGTGATTCCGGTTTCCTCCGGATGTTGCCGAAATCTGCAACCCGTTCGCGCGCTACTGAACCCCCGTGAGGACAGTGCGGCGAGCATGTATTCAGGAGCTATGTCATGACCAAATCTGTCGAATTGGTCTTTGGCGCCGGCGGCGTCAAGGGCTACTTCCACATCGGTCTGCTCAAGGCTGTTGAAGAGCTCGGTATCAAGGTCGACAAAGTGACGGGCGTGAGTGTGGGTGCGATTATCGCCACCTTCTTCACGAACGGCATGAACTCCGACCAGATTCTGAAGCTCTTCTTGGAAGCTCATGAAAAATCAGGCAACCCTCTTCTTCTGGCCAGCGCCGTCACGGTGCCGGACATGAAGAGCTTCCTGGTCGGAATGAGCTTCCTGAGCCTCGAGAAGCCATGGGAAGAAACCGTTGAGCATCTCGGTTTGATGCCCAACGACCGGCTGCGCATTGTCGCTTGCGACGCGCGCACAAAGAAGGCAGTGCTGTTCGAGGGCACCAGCTACAAGCTGCACCTCGCCTTGAGCGCTTCCGGTGCTCTGCCCGGCGTGTTTCTGCCGGTGCACTTCGACGACAAAATGCTCATCGACGGCGCGGCTTACCACCGCAACCCCGATGAGTTCTGCAAGACGACCGCCATCATCTCGGCGCTCGGTTTTGCTACGCGGCTCAGCCTCGAGCTGCAAGACCCCATCTCTGCCTACTTCCAGTGGCGCGAAGTCTATCTTCCGGTGGTGCACCAGCCCACCAAGGTCGACGAAGAACGCCATGTGCTCGTCGCGCACGAGGCGGACGACATCTGCGGGCTCGCGTTCAATCTGAGCACGAAGCGCTGCATGTGGATGTACGAGCAGGGATACAAGCACGGCATGCAGGTGCTGCGCAAGGCGATTGCCGACGGCAAGCTGGAAGGCTCTGCCGAAAGCGGTAGCGAAAGCGCAGCGACTGCGGACTAACACGAAGGAGACGAACAAGAATGAAGTCACTGCAACTACAAAAACGAATCCTCTCCTTCGCCCATCGTGACGGCGTTGCCGAGCCGCAGAGTGAGTTGACTTCCTTGGTCGACACGCTCGGACTCGGCATTCCGTCCCACGTTCTGAACAGCTCACCGCCTCAGTTCGTGGCATTGCAAATTGCACTCGAAGGTGGCGAGCGCGTCGAAAACCATCTCGACACGCTCGACACCGCCGGTGCAGTTTCAGAAGACTCTCAGCAGCAAAGCTAAACGCAACGCTGCTGCACGCGAAAGTACGACCCGGGTGCAAAACATTCGGTTCGTCGGACTTGGTCTTCGTCAAGAAAGGGAATTTAGATGGCTCGCGTTGACACACTCCTCCTCGCCAAGTACGGCATCTTCCAGCCGGTGCGCCGCAACGGTCCGCTGGCGATGACCATCATCCATCCGCTCGACTCGCTTCCGGTGGACGAGCGCCAGGACCTGATGGAATTCGCCCAGATGATCGTCGCCGAGCATGGTCTCGGAGACTTCGGCCCGCGTTTTGACTTCAACTTCTCGGACGCGTCGCGTGCGCAGTCCAACGAAGATGAGCTCTACGACGACGACGAGGACGAAGGAGTGATTCACGACGAAGCGTAGACGGAACACCGTCACGCAGGAGCGCGGCAATGACGCCGCGCTCTCAACCTAACCTGAGAGTGAAAATCATGCTTGCAAGCCTGATTATCTATGCCATCGCAACAGCGGTGGGACTTCGTTATGCCTCGCCCTGGCTCACGTCAGGCAACGTGGCATTCGCCGCCAGCGAGAACAAGCCGTTCGTCTGGCGCAGCGTCGCCGTCCTCGGCATCACCGCCGTTTACGGCGCTCTGAGCATCGCGCTGAACATCGCAGCCCAGTTCTGGGCCGTCGCGCTGGTCGGCATCCTCGGTCGCGGCTTCGCAACCGCTGCCACCTACGAGCTCAGCTTCATGGCCGCCGACATCCTCACCCTGGCGCTGTCCATCTGGGGCGCGTCCAAGGTGATGAAGAAGTCGCTCGCAGTGAAGTCCTTCGGTGCCACCATCGGCGCCGCGCTGCTCATCACCGTTCTGGCGATCGCCGGACAGGTGGCGTTCAGCGTGGTCATGTTCAACCTGGCTCAGTAAGCCAGGTTCGCGTTCATAGGTGACTTGCCTGTCGAGCCGAATGAAGCTCGACAGGTCACCATCTTGCTGCCGGGCGGTGTGTACGAATACTCCAATTCGTCGCACCGCCCAGGTGGCTTCATGTCAGATGAGCAGCCGGTCTTCCCTCCTTTGTTTTTTCCAAAATTTTCTACTAGTTTATTTAGTAATAAATTCGAAAGAAAGAAGGATACGGGAAGTCGGTTGTGAAGCCGACCTCCCGTACCTTCAAGTCACTTTACGACAGCAAAACGCTGTTGTTCAGCGAACTACCTCTTAGTAGTCCACGGGCGAAGGCATGTTGCCCCAGCCGACGGAGCGCTCTTCGGCATGTGCCGAGTCGCCACCGCGCAGCTTTTCGCCGGACTCATCGGCATCCCACTGATCGCTGATCAAGAACTGCGTTGCGCACGAAAGCGTCGAGCTCTCGCGCTGCTCGGTCGCGTCGGTGTTCGCGGACTCCTTGCTGAGCAGGAGCTGGCGCGCGCACAGAATGTTGTTCATCGCCATCTCCTTCAGCGTCGTGTTGTGAATGAGATAAAGGCGACGGGACAGTTCCTTCTGCGCCAGGTTGAGGCGCTGCCAGGCCGGACGCTGCATCATCGCGATCACATCACAGCCGGTTGACGCCACCTTGTAGCTGTGCAGACGCTCCAGGCTGGAGCGCGTGGTATCGGAGTGCGCCGGATCGACCTTCTTGCTGGAGCCCTTGCCGGCATTTGCGACAAAGTCTTGCCAGCCGGGAATCAAGCGCCCTTTGGCCTGACCACGGTTTTGGCGAGCGAGCTTCTCTTGCTCCTTGAGCGACTGGAGGCAATCGAATGCCTGCTGCAGGGTCTCGAAGTGAATGCGGCACTTCGCAGCGGCATCGGCATGGGGGCTGTTGCGCAGCGACATGACGCCGTTGCGACGCAGCTCTTCCGCCTTGGCGTTGGCTTGATCGCGAGCAGCACCCTGGTGCCAGAGCGTCATCTCGAAGAGGTCGAAGTCCTCGATTCGGATGAACTCGGCAGCATCAGAGTGCTTGTAGACGGGCAGCTCGCTCTGGCTGGAGCTTGCTTTGAAGGTCGGGTGGCTGGTCTTGTTAGTCATTGAAATTTTCCTTACCTGGTTGTTTGTTAGCACGGGCACCTGAGTCCAGGCAGGCTCGGTGGCACCAGCGCGGTGAGCGGCTCTGTGCGGGCAAGATAGAGGATGGAATGTCCTCGTCAAGTCATATGCAGAGAGTCGCAGAAAGTCTTTTTCGACACGAAGACAACAGCACTAAAAGCCGGAAGATTGCGTATGCGATTGGCTGAAAGAGCTGCTGAGTTCGAGGTTTCCTTAGGACAAGAAAATGAAAAAGACGCTTTTACCTTATGAAACTGAAGAGCCAGAAAACCATTCCATAGCTCTAATTCCATCGTTTTGTGTCACTAAGAAAACCTAAACCCTAGCGCGAAGTTATAGTTTGATCTTTATATGCGCATTGATTACTTGCCCGGCAATAAACCGACCTCAACCGGCTTTTAATGAGCTTCGCGCTAGCTTTTCCTAGTTAGCGAACACGCATCGCATATTTAAAGAACAAGACATTTCGTTGCGTCGATTTCCGATAACCACGTTTAGGATTGTGTCACACGGCTGCCACGCGTCCTGCTGCAACATAAAGTACGCCCATCAGAAATATCTTCCCGTCATCACATTCCCTTGCGAGGACTGAATGCGCAACATCCGTTTGCCGAAATTTGCATACGTGCTAGTTTTTATTGCCGCTCTCTCTTGCCTCTCTATATCCGCATCGCAGCCAGCACAGGCGCAGTAGTACTTAGTAGAATCGCAACAAGAATCAACGACCAACTCATATCAAAACGTTGATTACGACTACTTGTCCGGCGTCTCTACATCATTTGATGACAGTAAACCGTCAGAAAGTGATGGATGCATGATGGGCGTGCTGAGCATGTTTTTCAGCATTGCAGGAGCCTGTGTCGGCTTGCCTCTAATTGCACTGTTTATCGTGCGAGCACTCGTCGGCAGCGGTGCGCGAAACGCCAGCATTCAACGTCGACACGCCGCAGAAATGTATCTCGACGCACCAGAGCAACCACTCAGACGGTACGACCCATGCAGAAAAAGCCTCGCCGAAACCGTCGGCAAGTAAAATACTCAGACCGAAATCGAATGTGCATACAAGCTCAAGAACAGCTGATACTCTCAGAAAACGAAGATCGTACTACGTGCTTTAGTATTAAAATCGCAAAAACAAAATGCGCATGTATGAGTTTTGGAGGCTCATACAGCGCAAAAGATGTTTGCTTCAGCAAACTCCAGGCGGGGTCCGATGCGGCCGCAGACCAATCTAGGTCGCGCCTTTCACCGAACCCCGCCCTTCGTTCACTTACAGCGATTCTGCGATTTGCAGTTTAACTCGGTTACTTCAGTGGCAACCTGCGGTTAGACAATCCTTGTCGCCGTCTTGTTACTCGTCGTCCAGGCAGCACACGCTGTCCAGATTGGGCTCGATGTCGAGTCCTTGCTGAATCAGATGTGCGGCTTGCGGAGTGCAGAGCAGTTCGACCTCGAATTCCCCTTCCTTGTCGCGGTGGGCAGCCGAAGCCAGGAGCGATTCGACCACCTCACGGATGATCTTGGCCTGGCCTTTGAGCTTGATCTGGCTCATGCTGTTGGCGGCGACGGGAATGGAAAGCCGAGATGCATTGCGCTTGAGCGCATCCTCGACGGTCGTGTGGATTGCCTTGCAGAGATTGCGTGGCTGAAGAGTCCCCATCTCACCCAGACCGACGATGCTGATGCGCTTCGCCGGAGCCCCTTTCGGAGCGATGCTGATGAGCTGGCCGACTTCTCCCGTGAAACCGTTCTTCTTCGTCTGAAGCTTGCGGGTGATCAGCCCGTTCAGACTCTGATCGACGGCACGAGTGGTAGGACCGAGTTCAGTTCCTGCAACAGTGCAGAGAAGAAGCACATCGGTCTCGACGGATTCGACACCGGCTGCTCCCTTCAGAGCGGGATTTACTACGAAGCTAGCTTTCATAGTTGTTGGTCCTCCAGTAGAACTGGCACGCGACTTGCGGCGTTGCGATGAGCGCACACTCATAACAACGCTTGGGTCGCTAAAACTAAGAATCGATCGATTGCTTTGTGTGTCGATGCCGCTCCGCATTCTGCGTTACGGAGGCTATCTCGGCGTGCGCACATCGAGACAGTCATATCAACACACGCTACAAGCTGCAGCTTGTTCTTCTCGCCATGCCACCACCAGTAATGCTGCTCCCGACACACTACTCCTAACGAAGTTAGGTGTGAAGAAAACAGCTAAAGCAGATGATGGTTGGGTTTTGGAACTTGGGGTTCTTTAAGCGAGAGAGAAAACAAATATGCGTAGTTAATCTAGAGAAAGCTCATGAATACAAGCAAGATATATGTCTGAAGGTGAACTTAACTGACGAAGCCCGGCCCGTCATGCTTTTCAGATCTGGACTTGAAAACCCTTGCCTAGACAGGGTTTTCAGGGGACTCTTTACCAAATCGAAGATGAAAGAAAACAGAGATTCGCTTGATAACTAGCGCGAGTGTCGCAAGCACCGCGAGCCAGAAACCAAGAGGATCTTCGAGACTTTGTCGCAATCGGAATTGGGGCAAAGGTTTTCAGCTTTCACAAAGTTTTCAAGACCGGGCAGAGGTCTAAAGCTATGGCCAGTTAGGTTTCTCTTAGCTTCTTGATGACGAATCAGTGGACTTGTTAGGTACAAGCACACTTCATTCCTTCTCACTTTTTGAGTCCTTCCTTCACTTCCCCATTTCTCTTGCTGCCCCTGTTAAACAATCACCTGACCAGGTTTTCCACCTGGTTGACGGTCTCTACCTGAGGCATGAAAGATGTCGAAAACAAAACTGAGCAGCAAGCTGGCTCAAGTTCCTAGCGAGGAACTTCTGAGCCGTTTGGTGCACTCATCTGTATTTTCTCTGATTGGACTGTCGCTGAAAGATGCCAAAGCAACCGTCACAGATGCTGATGGCGTCCGGTCGCATGAATACGTCACCGACAAGGGACGCATTCTTGTGCGCAACGACGGCATCCGCATTCTGATCGAAGGCTGGCAAAGCGAGAAGCCGATTCTCCGCTGCGCTCTACGCGATCGGCAACTGGACGGCACCGACCAATCGTCTCCTCTGACCTTCTTCCCCAACACCGATCCCGCCTGCAACCGCTTGCCTGAAGGCTTTCTGGCCGCCGAGCTCTCCATCTACTCCTGGGATCCTGCCACATATCTCGACGGACTGGATGTCGAAGATTCCGTCGGACACTTCATCTCCGACCCGGACTTCTATGCCTGGCGTCAATACGACCGCGACACCTACATGTCGCTCTGGTCGCAGGCTTTCTTCCTGGGCCGCGCGCCCTGGCAAATGGCTCGACCGATGTCGGCAGTGCCTGTGCACTTCGTCCGCCAAGCAGCAAAGCTGCTCAAGGAAATCGGCTACCATCGCATCGACGCCGTGCCCAGCTGGTACAACGTGGCGCGTTTTTTCAAAACGCTCGGCTACAACTTCACCTACGGCGAGCATGAGCTGGCGTACGAGGGGATTCGCGAGGGCTTGAACGCGTTCATTGCGCGTAAAGCCGAAGACGGAAAGAAGGCACGTCCGCTTACTCGCTCTCAAGAAGCCTGGCTCGCCGCTCTGCAGAACATTCCTGCCGAGCACATCCCGGCCGAGCTGAAACTGCCGAGCCGCTGGCCGGTCACCCACACCAACCAGTACTGGGTGCGCATGCACCTGGATCTGAACCCGTATGACGCCGGCAATTCGAAGGCAGCCGAAAAGCTGCTCAAGAAAATCACGGCAATGCGTGATCCGGCTCACTGCCACGATCGCGTCGTCGTGCACACTTCCGGCTATTGCCCGTGCACTGACCAGTTGGGCGCGTCCAGCCCGGCGGCTACGGGTCCTGCAGCCACAGGCGAACCCGAGTCGAGTGAAGGAAAATCGTAACCGCCGGTGGTGCTTCGTAAAGTTTGTGAAGCGTAGTTGCGCTAGCAAAACGAGCATCGCCTGAGATTAATAGACGCACAGGGGCGGGCACTTCGCGCTAACCTCAGGGCTCTTGCAGCCAACTGGAGACAGCGCCGAAGTCCCGCTCCAGATGTGCGGCTTCGGATTTGCACAAACCTCCAATTTTCTCGCGAGCGTAGGAGTCTTAACCTTTCCTTTATCCCCTGGATAAGCGGGATTTGAAGGATCTCGTTAGGCATGGAGAGGTTCTGTTGTTAGGTTATTCGTACTCATCTCTCTCTCGTTCTTTCTGAGCTTCAGCCCACTTCCAGCCCTATTTCCACCCAAACCAGCGCTCTTTAACGACAGGCAAACAGCTTGTCGAATTTGCACTTGTTACGGAAGTTTGGATTGACGCTTAGCGAAACGATTGACGACGAGTCTAACCATGGCGGCGCAAGCAATCGTGCTTGGTCGCTTCGTGCTTATTCGCCCATGCCTCCGCTGAGAAAAACCAGAGCGGTGGCATTGCCCTGCGCGGATTGAAATCCTGCAACTGGGCTTTGGCGCTTCAACCCCGCCTTTGATTCATGACGAAGGCAACACAAGAGAGAACCTCGAAGGCAATTGCAGCCGGAGAGCTTTCTCGGAGGAAGAAACGCATATGATCACAGTCCGAGTATGTGATACCGCTCGCAAGACGTTCGATCGGTTTGTCGAACAAGACGGAACCACCACATTCGTCAGCGTGCCACAAGGCACCATCCCTCAGATGCTCGCGTTCGCGATGAAGCCTGGCTTCCACGCGTGCATCGAGGTGGACGGTGAGGAGGTTTCCTGTGTCGCGCTCGACGAGCCCGCCACTCCCATCGATGTGCCCGCGGCTTCCAAGCCGTCCGGCGCTGGCAGCCTGCTGCGCAACCTCATTGGTGGCAGCCGCAGCCAGAATCGCAACCCCTTCCCCAGCGAGATGACGGTGCTTGTGCGCCGTGATAGCGCGGGCGGGCAAGTGGTCGGAACGTTCAAGTTCCATCTGCTCGACCCTGTTTCATACGCCGCCACGCTGGAGCAGAAGCTCCAGGAAAGTGCCGCGCGCAGCACCACGCCCCCGGTCGTCTACACCAACGACCACCATCTTCCGGGGACGGTGCCTGCCTGTTGGAATTGCTCAACGCCCCTCGCCGGCGATTGCTGCAACAACTGCGGACACTGCCAGGATCATCAGACCCAGTAACGGCGCCTGATTCAAGTCAAGCTTTACCGTGCAGCCAGGAGCTCGGCATTGGTCACCTTTGGTGGCGGATGCCGGGCGACTGGTCTAGCGCGGGCGAATGCCTCGTTCTGAGGCATTCGTTTTTTACGCCCACCCCTACGATTCTATATCGTATATCCAAGGAGGGTTCGACGACACAACCACATACGACACCGTAATTGGTGGCATCATCGGCTCTGTTTTCAATTACAAAGCAGCATCGTCGAATGCAAACAACGCCGTCGAATCCAAATACCGGCGTTATTTGAGAACAAAAACAGTTTTCAGACGTTAACCGAGAACTTTTCTGAAGAGCTGATCGAGTCTCTTGGACGCCATCTTCGAAGCTTCGAGAACTTCCTCATGACCGCCCATAGGCTCGTCTTCGCGCCAGACATTGGTGATGACTGAAACGGCAGCAGCCATTGTCCCTGTGCCTTCTACTGCGAGCATTTCAGGAACAGTGGACATACCGACTGCATCGCCTTTCAGACGGCGCAACATCTCGATTTCCGCCATCGTTTCGTAGTTAGGGCCAGCCAGCGCACAGTACGTGCCCTGTCTAAGCGGGCGAAACTCTTTGTCGTCTTTCGCCAGTTGTTCACCGACTTTCAAAAGCTCATCACTAAGCGCATTGCTGCATTTTGTCGTCGGCTTTGCGATGGCTGACAGCAAACCCGTCTGAGCCAGTTCAGGACTCAGATGGTCTCTGTAACCGGTGAGCACCATTAAATCGCCGACATGATAGTCCTTGTTGAGTCCACCTGCAGCGTTCGTCAACAAGAGTTTCTTCACGCCCCAGAGAGCGACGACACGTGCAGCCAGTGTGACTACAGACCAGTCATGACCTTCGTAGAGATGGAAGCGACCGCGGAAAACAGCTATAAGCGGCGCATCTTCAGCTTCGCTCAAACGACCGACGGTGACATTGCCTGAGTGTCCATGAACACTGGGAGAGATTCCAAAAACGTCCAGGAATGGAAAACTCTTGCTATCGACAAGCCCTTCCAGAACACTGACACCGGAGCCTAAAACCACTGCTGCTGCCGGTATACCAGTAACTTTGTCCTTCAAATAGGCAACCGCATTCTCAGCTCTGTCTGCAACTGCTTGACTCATTTCATCCTCGCTTAGTTCGATAAATAGCTAGTTTTCGAAAGTTTCTGTAGGGTCGACGCCACGCGTCGACCGTTAATTCAATTCAGCAATCGCAGCCAAAAGGTCTGCGCTCAATGTTTTTCCTTCCGGAACAACAATCGCAAGAACTTTCTTTTTAGCATGAGCTGCCACGATCATCGTGTGCACGACGTTCTTACAAAAGGCTTCCGCACCCATCGACTTAATCAGCTCAAGTTCCTTTTCGCCGGTTTTTACGCCGTCTTTCAAGCCTGCAATAACAATTTTCTTCAATGATTGAAGTCCTTTCGGCAACTTCGCATCGTCGCAAACATAAATGTCGTTAACCACCGGGAAGCGCTCTCCGATTGGGTTGTTAGGTCCGCAAAGAGGGCTCGAACCGGTCAAGTTCAAGTGATCGGAAACGATAGCCGGTTCGCTTAAACCGATGGCATAGTCGATAACCACAACTTCTCCACCTGCTCCATCTTTTCTCAACTCGTTGACTACATTGTCGTCAAAGCGATCATGCTTTTGGAAACCCTTAGCCTGACCGGTGAAATCAATTAGTTTTTTTGCTGACACTTTCGTTACTCCTAACGTTTCATAAACTTGCTGTGTGCGGTTCTTCTAGGGGCGATGCCATGCATTGCCCGGTCGACGCATGGCGTCACCCTACGGTTACCGAGCTAGACTTTCGCTCCCTGTCCTTCCAATACGGAGGTGCCGAGCCCGCTCCATTTGATGTCCATCCAATCGGCAACGGTAGCTGCCATATCCATGAACCCTGCGCGAGTTCCAACGTTTGCTTTGTTTTGAGCCATCGGCTTGTCGCCCTCGATGAAGGCGGGAGAGTAGCCGATGAATGGGACAAACTCACGAGTATGGTCCGTGCCGGGAGCGGTCGGGTCGTTACCATGGTCGGAGGAAATAATCAGTAAATCGTCTCTGCGCATGGCTTTCACAATGCGATCCAACCACTGATCAATTTCAACGAGTGCTTTGCCATAGCCTGCAACATCGCGTCTGTGCCCGTAAAGCGAGTCAGTATCAACAAGGTTGGTAAAGATCATCTGAATGTCGTCGGGCATATTCGGACCCAATTTGTAAGAGCTCAAGTCGGTTGAGCCGGTGATGGCATCCAGAGTCAACTGCAAACCTTCAACGTTGGTGCCTGTGTGTTTGGCATGGCTCAAGCCCTGTTTCACAAAGATATCTTCGATTTTACCGATGCCGTATACGCCGATTTTTTGATCGAGCAGAATATCGAGCAAGGTCTTTTTGGGCGGTGGAACAGCGTAATCGCGGCGATCTCCACCCAGTCTTGTGTAATTGCCTTTGCTGCCTTTGAATGGTCGAGCGATGACTCGACCGACGCGATGCGGTCCATCGAGCAGTTTGCGGGCAGTTTCGCACCAACGATAAAGAGTTGGTAGGTCGGTGGTTTCCACATTGGTCGCGATTTGGAAAACACTGTCGCCGGAAGTGTAGACAATCGGATAGCCAGTTTTCTTGTGCTCTTCACCGAGTTCTTCGAGGATGTCGGTTCCTGATGCAGGCTTATTTCCGAGTATGCCCTTGCAGCCGGTTTCTTTTATGAAAGCGTCGATCAAATCCTGGGGAAAGCCATTAGGGTACAGGGGAAACGCTTGCTCGCTTACCAGTCCCATCATCTCCCAGTGCCCTGTTTGAGTGTCCTTTCCGTTGGAGGACTCTTCAAGCTTGCCGAAGCGTGCGAAGCACTGGTCAAGTTGCTTAACACCATTGATAGCGGTGATATTGCCCAAGCCTAATTTTTCCATTGTAGGCAACTTCAATCCGCCCAGTTTTTGTGCGGTATTAGCTAGGGTGTTGCAGCTGTTCGAATCGCCGAAAGCTTCCGCATCCGGTGCCGCGCCTATTCCGCAGCCATCAATAACCAGCACAATTGCGCGTCTCGCGTTTTCTTTCATGATTGCCGACCTTTGTGATTTCGCCCGACGGAGTTTTGTTCGGCACTGCAGAAGGCGGCACCGGACATTAGCGAGCCCATATATTACGGCTTTTTGGTCGGGCTTGATCGAAGTTAGGTGCGAAACCTTTCACTGAGAAAGGGAAGAAAAGTGCTTCACGACAAGATGTTGCTGCAATGCAACCGCTTGCGGCATTAGCGCAGGCAGATTGAAAAACCCGGCAGGCTGACGCTTTTGGCAATGCCAATTGTAAAGCGCGCATCGTGTTTTCCACACTTAGGTGCAAAGTTGCCACCCAGTGGCATTGAGTTGGCATGAGCAGCTTTGCTAGCTTCAAAATACTTCTGTTCTTTATTCAAGACCTAGTCCGTAAATACCTGCCAAGAAAGCGCTCACCCTTGCCACTTTCTAGCTCTCTTTCTTTTCGCGCAAGCGAGGGGAAGACACACGGGTACTGCAGATTGGGAATCAGAAGCTTGCAAAACTGAGCGGTAGGCTTGGCTTTGCAAGGTCTTTCACCTACCAATAACCGGAGCATAAACGAGTTCACACATGTGCGAGGCAAGCGCGCAGGTGGGTTTTCGTCGCTCTAAAAATCACAGGAGACTGTATGAGAAAGCTAGCAATTGCTCTCGCGTTCGTCGGCATGATGATCGGCTTCGCGGCAACCCCGGCAAACGCCCAGAACGTCGGCGTTTACGTCGGTCGTGACGGCTTCGGCGTTTCGATCGGCTCGTATCGCGGCAACCCCAACTGGAACCACGGCTACCGCCACGGCGGCCACTGGGGTGGTGACTATCGTCGCTATCCGCGCAACGACGTGTACGGCTACCCGGACTACCGTGGCGGCCGTTACTACTACGGCGACCGTTACTACAACAGAGCGCCACAGACCATCACGGTCACCGTGCTGGAGTACCGCCAGATCCGCACCCGCTACGGGTGGGAGGATCGACCGGTTCGCGTTCGCGTGGTCGCCTACTGGGACAGCTATTTCGGTGCCTACGTGTACCGCGACAGCTACGGTCGGCAGCACGTCATCGACGGCTACTGAGCCCAGAAACTCGGCCGAACCGAGGTTTTCAGCTGAAGTCAGATGATGACTTCGGTTGAGAGCGATGTTCGGAGGGAGCGGGCACCTTCGGGTGCTCCTCCCTTTCATTTTTGCTCGTTAATACTACACAATTTAGTATCTTTTGGGGTGATTAAAAAGCATAGGACTGAACGATGCCAGAAGCTTAAAACCCAAACCAGTTAAGGAGTTACCAACGTTTCAATAAGCAAGTATCGGAGCTACGCCACCTGCGCTAGTTAGTGTATATAATGGTAGAACAACCTACTTCTGGAGTCGTTTCATGTCCCAAGCCGATATGCTTTCAATCAATGCTGTAGCAGCCAAATTAGGGCTCTCAGTTCACCAGTTGAGACGCTGGGAGCTAATGTTCGGTCTTGAGATTAAGCGCGGGCGAGGGCAACAGAGGCAATACCGCTCTGAAGATATGTCGGTCCTTGAGCGAATCAAAGAGCTGGTCGAGCAAGGCTGGCCTACGTCTCAGATCCGCCCGCAGCTGGAAGCCGAAGGTCTCGTTACGCCGAAGCTCATCGGCCTGCCGCCGCCGCCTGGAAATCCGGAAGTTCTCAACGAAGCCTTGATTGGCTTCCGCAATTTTACCGAGCGTCGCTTCATCGAAATTTCCAGACAAATCGATGAATTGAGGCAATTGCTCATTTCCATCACCCTCAAGCAAGAGCTGCAAGGCGAACCGTCTTCGCCATGGCAGCCCATGCAACGCGAATTCGCGCCGGAGCCAAAAGCTGCTCCACCGCAAGAAATTTCAATTGGTCCTGATTTTTCCGCCGGTCCTCCTGTGGAATTCACTCCGCCGCCCCCACCTCCACCGCCGCCCCAGAGGACGTCGATAATTGGTGCGCCGGCAACGCCGAAAGAATCAACTTTTGAAGTCGGTCCTTCTTCGAGTTCTTTCTCCACTCCAGGCTCCGGCTTGTCGACTCCACTAGGAGCACCCGAGCGCCGCAGCATTATTGGAGAGCCCAATGCACCGCCGCCGCCTGCACCCCCTGCTCCGCCACCTGCGCCCGCACCTTCTGTTGGAATGAGCGAGGAAGAAGCCGATGCATTGCTCGAGGAAGAAGAGCTCGATGAAGAAATCGCAGAAGATGAATCTGCTTTGGTTAGCGCGCGTTCAGCCGATGAGACAACAGGCGAAGTACCTTCCTTTTCAAACGCTGAAAGACTAGATACTGATGTAGATGAGGAAGAGGAGATTCCAGCGCCCCCAGCGCCAACAATTACGCCTGTGTCTCCTTCTAGCTCGGCAACGGCAGCACCAACTACTTCCGGTACCTTCTCGCCGGTGAGTTCGACTTCTAGCCCTGCAACGCCTCCTGCGCCTCCGGCAGATCCATTCAAGTCGTCCCCTTTCCTTTCGTCACCGACAGCATCAAGCGAACCACAGGCGCCACCAAAACCTCCTGAGCCGCCGACAATTGAGCCACCCAAACCGGCAGAGCCAACCCCCTCTTCCAGCTTTGCTCCGACTTCTTTACCTTTGTCACCTTCGTCAGCAGGCGATATGTTCTCTTCGGTTGTACAGTCAGCGAATGATGCAGCGATCAAAGATATACCCGAGCCGCCCAAGCCGCCTGAACCGTCGTTCTCACCTGAGCCCAGTCCTCCACCGCCACCACCACCGCCTGCGGCGATGCCAGGTCCAGGAGGAACACCGTTCACGCCACCGGCAGCGGAATCTTCGCCTTTCATTCCGACACCGACACCCTCGGCATCATCTCCTTTTCTGACACCGCCCCCGGCACCATACATGACCGGTCCGGCTCCTACGCCGCCATCTCAGCAGTTCGAGCCCCCGGCACCACCTGAGCCGGTGCCCGCACCGCCCGCACCGCCCGCACCGCCCGCGCCACCGGAGCCGCCAAAAGCCCCAGCAGCACCTGCGCAGAAAGGACCTTTCCTTGGTGAAATAACAGACCAAAACTACCTCACGATCCTTGGCAGAGCGCTGGATCTTGTGGGCTGGTCGGACGAACAAGCTGACAGCTTCTCTGTGAGCAGGTTCAAAGTTCCTCACTGGGATGAGCTAGGACGCAGTCAGGCAGAGGTTCTTATCGAACATCTGTTAAACGAACTGCAATCGCAAATGACGTCGGAAGCCTGAATTTTACGAACTTCTCACAGATTTCGTACTTTCACTACAGACACCGACGTGTTATCTGCGCTAGTATGAATTTGTTCTCGAGCCATTCCTAAATTGCTGGAGCGGGTCGTAGAACAAAACATACGACGCAGGTACTCCAGAGAGAGAGACCAGGGATGGTCAATACCGAGGGCAGCACCGGTCCTGCGAACATCTAGAAAGAGGCACTGATCAGTGCCTCTTTTATTTTGGCCTTAAAGATAAAAGGAAGCGCAGACAAGGCTTTCAGCCGCTCGCGACAACTTTCAGCATCAACTTAAAGACACCGCCTGTGGTGCCAATTTGGTCATTTTTTTAGAGGTCCGAATGGCGCAGCGAACATTTCTGCCGCCGCGCACTTCAATCTGTCAATAACGCGGCTTTGCTTCTGCGTCGCTACGACCAGCACACTAACGGACAATGCTGTTTGGCGCAGGGACGAAAAAGTGTAAGAGCGCAGCTCGCTCGCGCAACTGAGTTAGCTGTGCATAGCCGCTCCAGGCCCATTTAAGGCTTTAAACCTAGTTAGCTCAAAGACTTGTAAGCCTTACTAGCCATAAATATTTAGCCCAGGTATTGCTCTTGATGCTCTCGTATAGCTAGTTTCTAGGCCTAACCCTATTTTTCGCACTTGCACAAGGAGACACACAGACATCAGGACCTAAAGGCCGCACCTACTTTGCACCTAAGCCAGATGTCTGCACTCCTTCGACGGAGCGAGGGTTTCACACTTATCCATCCGAAGTGACTTAGCAAAAAAGGGCGTTCCTGCTGGGTGGCAGAGCGCTAAGAAAAAACTGGAGAAAGTAAGAACAATGGAACTATCTCGACTGATCGAGATTCGCGATGCCATGCCTACGGATCGCGAATATCTCGAAATTTATGCTGCCGGGGACAAGAACTCCTCGTGGCAGACTCGACATGATGCTCACCACGGTGAAGAAGTCCATGACCTCGGGATGAAGTCTCTGCTTCCGCAGCTGGAAGCGGTCTTCGGTCCCTTGCTGGACGAAGTCACTCGCGAGTTCATCCTGCCGGTGGCACTGCGCAGTCATGACGTGGGTCGCTCGATCGACATCGACAACCACGACCGTGAAGGCGCGCGTGTGATGAGCGAATACCTGAAGAAGCGCGACGTGCCTCACGAATTTTACGCGCCGGTCTGCAAGCTCATCGTCCACCACCGCTCGAGCAGGGTGCTCCAGCACGGCATCTACAGTGCCGCGCACGCCATCTTGGTGATTGCCGACAAGTGCATCGGTGACGAGCGCCGCGTTCGCGAGGACAAGGCAACGAAGCTCAACATCTTGCGCCGCCTCGGCTTCGGCAACTGGACGCTGGCTCGCCGTAACTGGTGGTACAACGCTGCACACGACCGGGTCAACTTCGCCATCAAGCAGGCGGAAGTCCGTGTCGACGTGGAGCGCAACCCCGGTCACCGCAAGCCAACCGGCGAGATCGTCCTGCAGATGCGAATCGACGAAAAGGTCGCCAGCATCAAGGAAATCGTCTCGCTGGACTGGTTCGCCGACTCTTTCCACGCGTGTGGAAAGGCTGCCGAATACTTCGGCCTCTTCTTCCGTCTGGAGTTCAACGGTGTTCGCTACAAGTGGACCTGGATCGACAAGACGAAGAAGAAGGGGGCCTGGCTGCCGATTTCGACCACCACGATTCCGCGGTAGAGCGTTTTCGACTGAGCACTTAGGCAAGGCTCAAAAACACTCCTTGAGACGGGCGAGTTTGGAACCCATGGTGAGAAATCACCCTGAGGGCCAAATTTACCCGTCTCATTTTTTCCAACTGTTCCGCTATATGAAATAGTATCAACAAGAAAGAGTTGCGGAAAGACTTGCTGCCGGAATCTTCAAGGCATTGCTTCCGAAAAGGCTCGAAAGATACGTGCAAGATTGTCCGTTTTGTGGCAAAAAGAATTAGGCCAGCCTTTTATACTTACTTCCGGTTCACTGTTTCCCACCTTTATCATTTCCGCCCGTTTTCCGTATTTCTTTCTCCGTCCGCGGCATCATGGATCTGCAACTCAGCCTCGACCCTGGCAGCGGTATACCGCTACATCGCCAGATATACGAAGAATTCAGACGTCTCATTCTCAATGGGGAGTGGGCTGCCGGAAAGAAAGTGCCCTCCAGTCGCGAATTGGCGGACTTGCTGGACATATCGAGGACCACAGCCACCTCTGCATACAACCAACTCCTCAGCGAAGGCTACCTGAAAAGTATTGCCGGTAGCGGCACGTACGTCTCCAACGAACTGCCGGACAAGCTCCTTTTTGCCGGTGGTCGCGAACCAGTCAGCCAATCGGAATCAAGTGGGCGACGCTTTCAGGAGCATCTCTCCGAGTTCGGAAAGTACCTCGCGGCTCAAGGTGACTTCGAGACAGAGGGGCGACTGATGACGGGCGGCTCTGTCGCTTTCGACCAAGCCCCCCTTAAGAAATGGCGCAAACTTTTGATGAAACACACGGAAGTGTCTTCGATGCAGGCGCTCGAGTACAGCAAAGATTCAGGCGGATACCGCCCCTTGCGCGAAGCAATCGTAGAATATTTGAGACGCGCGCGTGGCGTTAAGTGTGATTGGGAACAGGTGATAATCGTCAGCGGCTCGCAGCAGGCTCTCGACTTCATTGTGCGAACACACATCAATCGCGGTGACGTAGCCATTGTGGAAGACCCTTGCTACTTCGGCGCCCATCGCACACTTTCGGCTTGTGGTGCAAAACTCGCACCAATTCCAGTCGACGAATACGGTTTGTGTGTCGACGAGCTAGAGAAAATGACTACCTTCAATGCTCGGCTTATCTACGTCACACCTTCGCACCAGTTTCCCACCGGAGTCGTCTTGCCTTTGCCCAGACGACTCAAGCTTCTGCAGTGGGCAAGGGAAAACAATACGGTCATCGTAGAAGATGACTATGACAGCGAGTTTCGCTATTCGGGACTGCCAATTCCAGCATTGAGTGCGCTCGATGACAGCGGAGTGACGCTTTACACAGGTACGTTCTCAAAGCTGATTTTCCCGTCTCTGCGCCTTGGATACATGGTTGTCCCCCAAGAGCTCGTGCACACATATTGCTGGGCGAAGCGCATGGCTGACCACAACTCACCACTTATAGAACAGCTTGCACTCACGGATTTCATCACTGACGGATCGCTCGAACATCACATTCGACGGATGCGGACTTACTACGATCGAAAGCGGCAAAAGCTGACAGAAACCATCACTAAGTGCTTTGGCGATCAGGTAAAAGTAGTCGGCGAGAATGCAGGCATGCATATGACATTGCGATTCCCGCCTGAGATTCACTCCGATCGACTGCGAGAATTGGCAATGACCTGCGGCGTGCCATTCCGCTCTACAGGCGCTAATTACATAAGTCTGCCCTGGCCGCAGGGCGAGTATGTTTTGGGCTATGCAAACATGGATGAAAACGTGCTGAGCAACGCAATTGAAGAATTCGCGCGCCAGCTGCACGTTTCTTGAAGTTTACCCTTTCAAAATTAGAACGTTGGCAGGGCTGAACCAATTTCAACTAAGGAAACTTGCGGCCGACGTAATTTTCGACGCCTTCACCAAGTGTTTTGTCGGCAAGATATGACCCGCCGATTCCAAATGAAATCGCCGCTAATGGAATTGCCACCACAGGCAGTTTCACTTTTGCAGAAACAGCAAGCATGGAAGCTAGCCGAGTTCCGACAACCGTACCGGCCTCAAAGCCCGCCCAATCGACACCGACGCGTGCCAGGCGCGAGTTTCCTTTCGAAAAACTCTCACTGTATGCGCTTTTCAGATCCGCGGCAGTAGCAAGCAAACCGAGTGCGGCTGCGCCCTTCATGCCGTACCCAAGAGCCCGCCCAGTCCGTGATTCCATAAAAGCAGCAAAGCGGCCGGGATTGGCAGTCGCTTCCGCTACAGGAGCGTTCATGCGCCTGAGCACCTCCTCGTCGCCTGCAATGTTTCCAAATTTATTGCCTGCCCCTTCGGTGATGTCGAAAAGACCTACCCGCCCGGTTTTTGCATCGACAAGGGCATTATTGAACTTAGTTTGCGTCTTCACCGCGAGATCATCGATGAACTCGTTGACGAAAGTCTTGGCGTATTGACGATCTATGGATGCAAACGAACTGTAAGTGGAGCTGGATTTACCCCAGGCATCATGAATAAAACCTCCCAAATCCCGCTTCATCAGCGCTGTTTTCAAAGAATCATTGCTCAAGTGAAAATCACCGACCTTGTCTGCAACGTGCAATTGAGTAAGAATGGCGCGAGTTTCTGTTGCCAGCAGCCGTTTTGCAAGCGTTTGCTGCTCAGGCACGGTGAGCTTGGACATGTCTCTAAAATCGGCAATTGTCTTATCGTGGTGTCCGATTTCATGCGCCACGATTGAGGTCACGTGCTTGACGGTGTTCCCCATTGCGTAGCTGGAGCCCATCACGCTGCCGAGGGCATTGTTGACGTTGTTGTAGCCGATTGTCCGCAGGTTTTCACCCTTAAAAGCATCGTAATGATAGCCCGACAGGGTCAACATCTTGCTCATTCGAGAAAGAAGATTGGGTCTTTCCAGTTGCAGGTAGCGGTCATTGAGCCCGATCGGCTGCAACTTCCAGCCAATCTTTTCCATCTCAGCCATCTGCCCCAATAGCTGCTCGCCCATCGGACCGGCTTTTTTCAATGTTTTCGCTATAGACGCATTGTCAGCCGTCAAACCATCGGTGGCCGCCAAGTATGCAAAACGTGCACTGAAGGCACGCAAAGTCGGATCGATAAAGCTGCGATTGAGCGACTCAGCCTCTTGAGCGTTTGTAAGGGCTTTAGGCTCCGATTTCTCGTTTTGCTCAGAAGGCGATCCCTCAGCTAAAACCTTTGGTTTTTCATCAATCGTGGCATTTGGTAAGTGAACATCTGCACTGCCGGTCTTGTTCAAAATTCCGGGAGCCCCTTCGACTTTGGCGGTCTGCCCGTCGCCTGTGAGAATAGCGCCGTCTTGTCCATTCAAGTCAAAGCGATAGCCTTGCTCCCAGGGCTTGAGAGGCTGAGATATGGGTATCACGTCATTGTTGTGCGGCTTGTCTGGGGGCGGCAAAGACTTTCCTCGGCTCGAAAATCGATTTGTCAATTCAAAAGGACGTTCCCGTGTGGTTCTATACCCAAACGGGCTTTTTCGGACATAAATTGAGGAATAGCAACAAAAGTGGCCGCAAGAAATCTGAAGGCAACTTTTCACTTGATTGAGGATGGCAAACGTCATGGCAAGAAGATAGGATCGAAGTAATGACCTTTGGTTTGATCAGCTGGCTCAAACAAAAACATCCCGACCTCACTTACGAAGTGCCGGTCTGGTACCCTGCCACGGGCTCGGTCGACAACAGAGAGTGGCTCGTGGTCAACGGCTTGGGCGGATATTCTTCCAGCACGATTTCGGGCGCCAATCGCAGACGCTATCACGGGCTGCTTGTTTCGGCTTTGAATCCCCCGCGCGACAGGCACGTGATCCTGAGTAAGCTTGATGAAATAGTCACGGTGGACGGGCAGGAATTCGAGCTGACCACCAACGAGTGGGCATCAGGGGTGGTATCGCCGAGCGGTTACAAGCTGGTGGAGTCCTTTACCACTTTGCCGACGCCGACATGGGTCTACGCCATCGGCAACCATTATTTAGTGAAACAGCTGACACTCAAATGGGGCACCAACGAGCTTTACGCCAGCTATTATTTCGTGCCCGGCCATCCCTCGGACCGCCCCAAAGTACAAATCAAGATCCGCGTGCTGGCAGCGTTTCGCTCATTTCACAGCCAAGTACATGGCTCTTCGGAATTTCACTATCCTCAATTCGTTTCTCCCAAAGGCTCTGTCGTGCGCATCAACGAAGCCGACCGGCGCCTGTGCCTTTCCTGGACGCACGGCGACTATGAGCCGCAGCGCCAGTGGTGGTGGGACTTTGCTTGGCATGAGGAAACAGCAAGAGGGGAGAAAGATTCAGAAGACCTGCTATTGGTAGGCACTCTGACAGCCGAGCTTAGTGCCGACAAACCGTTGATGATAGCGGCGTCTTTAGACCGCCCCGCTGAGATAGGTGATATCAATGAGCCTGTGGCAGTGAATTTGAAACGCCAGCGCGGGTTATTGGAACGCTCGGCGCTGCCGAAAAATGTGCAGAATAGCCTGCTTTCAGTGGCGTGCGACCAGTTTATCGTCAAGGACAAAGGCGAAGACAGGCTAACCGTAATGGCTGGCTATCCCTGGTTCGCCGACTTCGGTCGCTGGACACTGATATCGCTGCCTGGCTTGACTCTCTCAACGCATCGATACGATGAGGCAAAAAAGATTTTGCTGAACCAGCCGGCTCGTATGAAGGACGGTCTATTGCCGCTGCGCTATCTTGAAAGTTCGGGCGAGCCGGAATACTCAGCAGTGGATGTGACGCTTTGGTGGGCATGGGCACTTCATCATTACGTTACGGCTTCTAAAGATAGAGAGATTTTGAAGAGCCAGTTGCCGCTTCTAGAGGAAGCCGCCAACCATTTCATTCGCGGCACCAATGACGGTATCAGAGTCGACCCTAAGGATGGTCTTCTGCTCTGCCACCGCCGAGACCAGGCACTGACCTGGATGGACAGCAAGGTAGCCGATTTCCCCATCACCGAACGAGCCGGTAAGCCGGTCGAGATTCAGGCGCTCTGGCTAAACTTCCTTTCTGTTTGCGTCAACTTCGCTCAGCAAGAAGGGATGACGAGCACGATTTTCACGCAGATGGAACGCTTGCGCGACCAGGCTCATAAGTCTATGCAGAGATTTTGGAACCCTGATGCAGCCTATCTTTACGATGTAATCGACGGACGTGGCAAAGGCGACAAAAATAACGATGATACGCTTAGACCAAATCAACTTTTCGCAGTGGCTATGCCTTTCAGGGCTCTAGAAAAAGAGCAAGAGAGGTCGATCTTAACGGCTATCGACGCGTTTCTTCTGACACCAACAGGAGTACGAACGCTAGCGCAAGCTGACGAGAGCTACCAAGGACGCTACGGCTGCGGGCTAGCACATGCCGATCAGTATCACCGAGATTTGAGCTATTACCAGGGCACAGCTTGGCCTTATCTGCTCGGCTTTTATCTCGAGGCTTACGTGAATGTGTACGGCAATACCATGGCCACGCTCGCGAAGGTCGACTCTTTGCTGCAACCTATGTTTCAAAATCTAGAGAACGAAGGAGCCTTAGGTAGCGTCAACGAAATTATCGATGGCGACAAACCACACACACCTCGTGGATGTTTTGCTTTCTCTGCATCCGTCGCCGAATTGATGCGCTGGCAAAAATGGAAAGTGCGCCAAAGCGGTTAGAAGTTAAGTAACTCAGGTTTGCGCCTAGCATCGGCCTTGCGTCAGCTTACGCGATGCGCGCCTGTATATACTCATTCACGGGGGCACGCATGCGCACACACAGGCGGGCAGGACTACCGCGTAGGTCACGAAGACACAGCACTGCCACGCGTGCGGAGTTATTATCTTTCCGACTCCTAGCGCTTAACTCGAAGTAATCGATAGGTTTCGCGCGCGCGCGCGAGGTACGCGAAGTACTAGATAGAAGTCTTAGAGCCACCAAATAACCAGGCACGTAATATGAGTTTTGCCGCGGACAGATAAGAGCGGTGAAATCACGCCGCTGCCAAGTAACAAGTGTAACGCGCTCCTATGCTAGCAACACTACACAGGCTCAGATTAGAGGTCCTCAACAATAGGCAGGGAAAACAGCGGTCAGGCACCCCAAAATTCACAGCGCAAAGGTTGCAAAGGGGCGAGTCGGCGGCGATATGAGGATTAGGAGTTTTCTCTAATGAGACGACGCGTGGGCGTGACATATAGCTCTAAACACATGCGCACGGATTTCTTTAATAGCAGCCCCCTCTGGTAGCGTGCAGGCATACTTCGTTTGCCCTTCCAATTCCCGAGAACACCAGCACCAACCCGCTAAATTCCGACAAAACCTAATGCCTACGAGTGAGAGCCGCTGAGCGGTTTTCACTCGTTCGCATTCCGAGCGGACGGGCAAAAAGTCACCCCGAGGAGGCGCGAGCTAGGTGGTGTGGTTGGCGAGTTCTTCGCAAACTGCATTCATCTACGCAAACTCTCCTAATCCTCCAACCCGCGCGCACACGACAGGCAAAGAAGCCTTTCGCATCTGCTCGGGCGAGTCAACTCCATCCAACAGACTGGAGACTGAGAAACTATGCACAAACTGTTTGGCAAAATTCTGATGCTACCAGTGCTCCTGGTGGCAGCGCTGAGTTTCAGCCTTCCTGCTCAAGCCGCAGACACCTGGCAGCCGCAACCCAATGCGAGCCAGAACGTCTACGTCGACCCGCAATTGCAAGTGGGTGTGAGCGGACTGGAACAGACTCTGCAGCAGGCTGGCAACAAGCACAACCTGCGGTTCATCTTCGTCATTGCCGAGCGTGGCACTGAGAACATCGACAACACCGTCTTCGGTCGCCAGATGACCGACAACGTGCTGCGTCGATTCCAGGCCTCCAACGGCTTCAACTCGGACAACTACGTGCTCGTCACGGTGTACGGTCTTCCCGGCACCAACTTCTCCAAGACGGCACGCAGCGGCAACCTCGGTCCACGCGCACTGTCGCTCGGCGTTTCCAACGCTGCGCTGCAGAGCTACATGGACAGCAACAAGCACCTGCTCGGCAACGGTGACGTGCGTGGCTACATGCGCAACATCGCCAACAGCATCATCGCCAGCATCGATCAAAAGATCGCCGCCGATGCTGCCGCCGCACAACGTGCCGAGCGCGACCGCATCGCCGAACAAGAGCGTCAACGTCAACAGGCGGAAGCCGACCGCATCGCTGCCCAAGAGGCTGCGGCGCGCAACGCGACCATCATGGCGGCGCTCACCTACGGCGGTCCTCCGACTCTGCTCATCATCGTGCTGGTCTCGCTCTTCGTCGTCTCTCGTCGCCGGCGTGCAACCGCCGAGGCGCTGCTGACGAAGGCTCGCACCGACGCCAACACGCTGGGTCAGAACTACACTGACCTGCAGGACAAGGGGCTGCGCTTCCTGGACCAGACCATGGGCTGGGAAGGTCGGCTGAAGAATCGCTCGCTGGCTTCGGTTCGGCAGGCGATGACGCTGTACTCCCAGATCACCGACGGCAAGCTCACCTTGTCGGCGCGTCTGGACAAGGCAGAAGCAGACTTCGCCGGTCAGAAGAATCCGTTCGGCTGGGGCGGCTACAACGCTGTCATCAAGGCCTACACGGAGGACAAGATCACCGTCCAGGGCGCCCTGCTCTCCACTGAGCAGAAGTCGCTGTTCGGCAGTGCCGTGGTCACCAAGACCTACGACAAGATCTCCGACCTGATGGCCGAGATGGAGACGGTCAACACTGAGCTCCAGACGCTGCTCGCCAACCTCAAGAAGTCCTTCGAGAAGGTCCGCGAGAACAAGGCCGACATCGAGCGGCTGATGGGTGAAGTCGAGGCGCTCAAGCCGAAGCTCGCCGAGAACGAGCTGGTGTTCGCCCCGTACGAGGCGGGCATGGCTGAGCTGCAAAAGGCTCGGGCCGCGTTCCTCGAGATCATGGACAGCGACCCGCTCGAAGCCAGCGACAACTCGCAGGCTGTCGAAGACGGCGTCACGGCTGTGAAGGCGGCGCTCAACCGGGCGATCGCTCTGAAGCAGTCGCTGGCGACCACCGCGAGCCAGATCGAGAAGGCGGCCAAGAAGGTGGCGGACACCCGCGCCAAGGCTGCCGACTACACCTATCCGGAAGCCAGCTTCAAGGCTCCGGACGGACTGCCGGTCAACCTTCTGCTCCAGGAAGCGGACGGCAATCCGGACAAGCAGGTCGGCGACGCGCGCGATTTCCTCGCGTCGGCGCTGAAGCTCGTCCTCGAAGGAAAGCTCGATGACGCCAACAAGGCGAAGTCGAATTCCGAGAGCAAGGCGAACGAAGCCTCGACCCTGGTCGATGCCATCGTGGCGGCGGCGGCCTTCATCCAGAAGGGTGTTCCGGGCATCCGCACCGCGGTCGGCAAGCTGAAGTCCGAAATCGAGGGCGGCGATGCTGCCATCGACGAGCTGAACGCCGGGTTCTTGAAGAAGAACTTCGAAGGTCAGCCGGCCAAGCTCACCACCGCCAAGGCGGTCCGCGACAAGACGGACGGCGAGCTGGCGAAGATCAAGACTGCGTTCCTGGAACAGCGCTACCTCGCCGGTCGGGCTCTGCTCGAAGGCATCGGCGGCGACATCCAGCACTCGCGTGACGCGATCACGGAAGTGCACGCCAAGCTCGCCGAGCTGAAGCGTCTGCGCGACCACGCCAAGTCCACCGTGGAGGCCGCCAACGATCTCGCGACTGCGCTCGTGCGCAAGCTCAAGGATCACGCGTTCACCACGTCCCAGAAGACCGACGGCACGTTTGCCAGCGCTCAGCCTGTGCTGACGCGTCAGCAGACCGACGTCGCTCTGCCCATCACCGACTGGCCGGCTGCCGCCAAGGCTGCCGACGAGTTGCTCACCACGCTGAAGGGCGTCGACTCCAAGATCGACGAAGAGAAGCGTGCGTACGACAACGCGGTCAAGGCCATCGGCGAACTCGAAACCGCGGTCAACACGGCTGCCAGCGAGTGCATGCACGAGTACGTGCGGCAGGCTACCACGTCCAAGCTCAGCGAAGGCCGCACCGCGCTCGCCAATGTGCGTCGCGATGTTGCCGTTGCGAAGGCCGACTGGAACGCCATCGCTCAGCGTACCGAGGCGGGCAAGGACCTCTGCAAGAAGGCCCGCGAACTGTCGGCTGCCGACAAGAAGGCCGGCACGGAAGCGGAAGCTGCCATCGAGCAGGCTCAGCAGAAGATCGACGGCGTCCGGGGCACGTCCTTCCGGAAGTCGAAGACCATCGGCGGCTCGAGCAAGACGTTCGGTGAAAGCGTCCGCGCCAACACCACCAACGCCGCTGCTCTGCTGACCTCCGCCGAGTCCCTGTTCAACAACAAGGACTACGAGAGCGCCAAGTCCAAGGCGGGCGAAGCCTATCGTTCGGCTGAGAAGGCTGAAGAGACGGCTGCGCAGGAAGTCGCCACTGCAATCGCTGTGGCGGTCGCCTACCAGAAGCAGCTCGATGACGAGGCAGCCGAGCGGCAACGCCAGGCCGAGCAACGTCAGCGTGACGCCGATGCTGCTGCTGCTCGGGCTCAGGAGAGCTCCAGCACGACCATCAGCTCGAGCTTCGACAACAGCTCGTCGACCACGACGAGCAACAACGGCTTCGATTGATCGACGGCCGCTAGCGGCTCGCGATGTCTCAGTCCTGGCGTCGAGTGACGCCAGGATTTCTTGGATGCGGCGACGAACCGCATCTGATGCCTTTAGGTAGGCAGCGCCCCGACCGGTAAAACAGATTGCATGTTGCAGTCGACCGGCTGGGGCGTCTTTCCGAACGTGTCAGTGTGCCCATACGGGCAACAACCGAGTCGCAATGCGACTCAAACAGGAGAATTCACCATGACCATTTGGGCTCTTATCGCTTACGTGCTTGGCGCCGCTGTCGTCGGCACTCTCATCGGTTGCGTCGTGTCCCCGTCGTTCCGCCGCAACGTTCTCATCCTCCTGGGCAAGGGCAACAACAAGCTCACCACGCCGATCGAGCGTGAGCTCGCCCTGATCGCCGAGCAGGAAGGCATCGTCGCCAGCGCGTCGCGCAAGGCGTCCGACCTGCGTGGCACCCTGAACAACGAGCGCAACAAGCTCGCCGACAAGGAGAAGGCCCTCGAAGCCGCCAACGGCGACCTCGACCTCGCCATCAGCATGGCGAAGGGCAAGAACCCCAACATCACGGACGCCGAGCTCGAAGCCGACGCCATGGTGCAACAGCAGGCCTCCAACGTCCAGTCGGCCACCAGCGAGCGTGACATCCAGGCGCAGACCGTCGCTTCCATCGAGCAGACCGTCGCCGTCACCAAGCAGGCCGTCACCGACGCCCAGGCCAAGCTCAAGGAGCTGCAGCTCACCGTCAAGTCGCACGAGGCGAAGGCCAAGGCGACCAGCGCTCTGCGCGGCGCCGCCGACGTGGTCGACAGCTTCAAGGGCATGAACTCCACCGGCGCCAAGATCGCTCGCGAGGGCGACAAGGTGAACGAGGAGTTCGAGCAGGCGAAGGCTCAGCTCGAGGACGCTCAGGGCCCGCAGGCTCAGCGCGACTTCGAAGCCGCCAAGCGCGCCCAGGGTCTCGGCTCCATCATCAAGGGCCGCACCGGCGCGAAGTAAGGCTTCGGCCAAGCTTCCGGTCTCAGTAAGGTGTGGGGCATCAATTAGCCGCAAGGCGTTGGTGCCTCCACTTCTCACCTGAGGGCAAAGGCTCCGGAGTCAGTTTCAACTCGAACGATTTGAGTTGAGCTGGCTTCGGACGCCTTTTGTCCTTTAAATCCACGCACAACAAGGGAGACAACCATGAGCGTGGAAGCAATCGTTTACGCAGTCTTCGCCGTCATTTCCGTCATCGCAGCGGTGTTTGCATTCCGCCGTTCCAGCAGCTACCGCGCTGCCGGCGATGAGACCAACGCTCTCGACCAGGGCGGTGCAGGCTTCGCACTCGTGATTTTGGCAGTCGTGCTGGTCGTTTTCGCCACGCACTGATGGCCACAAAGTCGCTTAAGTGAGCAATCATCAGCGACTTATGAAGAGGAGACTGGACCCAAGCGGCAAAAACCCGCATGACCAGCTCTTCTCTTCTTTTAATCCGAGTCTTTACTATAAGCTTTAGTTTTCTACTGCGTTCAGGTGACGACATCCATCAGTATTTGAAATACAAATTGGTTAGGACAACGAAATTGCCAATCGGTTTTAATTTTCATTAGAGTGAAACCTCTTTTGGCTAGAACGCCTGGATGTCGTTTTGAAACACGGAATTATCAAGGGAAAACAGCAGGCGGCCAGCCTTCTATTCAGCACGCTTTTGTTTTGCACTCTTCCAGCCGATGCAAAACAACTCGAGCCGGCGGTGTTTCTCAAAGAGCACTCGGAAATGATGGGAGACGTAGATATTCTCGTCGGCAAAAGCGGCGTCAATATGTTCTTCCGCAAATCAAGCATAGCGCTCATTATGGGCGCTCCAAACTGGGAAGTTATTTACGCCAACATGCAGACCAAACGCTACTACCAGTGCAAGACAGAAGAATGGAAAGTGGGGCCGGCTGTGTTTTCCGCGATGTTCAGACCGAGTTCACCCACGAGTTTGCGATTAACCACAAAGAAGAACACCGCGCTCAAAGGCTTCCCATGCGAAGTTCATGAGATGGAAACCCGAGAAGCCAGTCGAGGCACTGATAAAACATGGAAGCGACTGCTGCCGAAAGACGGACGCATCTGGCTTTATCCGCGTCCCGGTTTTCCGCGTCAGGCTTATCAGATGGTGGCAAATTTACTCGCCGTACCTCAAGGACCAGGAATTCCACTTGCCATGGAGTTTTCCAGATTTGACGGGGAAACACTCAAAGAAATTAGTTTGTACGGATTCGAAAAAAGACAATCGGACGGCAGCGAGTTCGCCGCTCCCAAAGGGTTTAGGCGAGTGCGCACGCAAGCTGAAGTTCTCAACAAAGGCGTTGAATCCAGAGACTTCGCTGACTTCTTAGACGAAAAATGATGCTATGAAATAACCGCTGTCAGATTCCGCGAGAATTTTTCAACGCGTTGAACCGTCTCCTCTTCAGGAATGCCGGCGAAGTAAACCATGTACTCGTTGATTACAGGCTCGCCGTTATAGCACTCCGTAGTTGGTGTGAGCGGGATGCCAGCATCACTTGCGGAAGATGCAATCACTTCCGGCGTCCACTTCTCTGAAAAGCGTGCCACCAAATGCAGCCCCGCGCCACCGGCAAGGAAAATGACGGAACCGCCGAAGCGAAGCGTCATCTCGTGAATAAAAGACTGACGTCGGCGCCGCAAAACCTTCCAGACTTTACGAATATGCCTCTCCAGCTCACCTTCTGAAATCAGCTCTGCAAGCGCCATATGTTCAATAAGCGGTATCGGGATGTCGAACATGTACTTAGCTGTTCTAAACAGCGGCACAAGCCCTTTAGGCAATACGAGAAAGCCGGTGGCAACGAGTGGAAACAGGGTTTTCCAAAAAGTGTACAGGTAGATCACGCACTCTCTTTTATCCAATGAGAAAAGTGTCGGTGCAGGAGATCCAGAATAATGAAAGTCAGTGTCCCAGGCGTCTTCGATAATGCAGCAATTGTTTTCGTAAGCCCATCTGAGCACCTGTTCTCGACGCGATGCAGAAAGAGTCGCACCGGTCGGATCCTGATGGGCAGGGGTCAAATAAAGAAAGCGTGGTTGTTTTCCTTTGGGTAAAAGGTTGGGGTCTATTCCGTTTTCATCGACGCGAACAGTCTCGACATGCGCACCTTTGAGCTTAAACTGCTCTCTCACGCCGGCATAACAAGGTTCTTCGCACACAGCAAGATCGCCGGGTGTGACAAGCATCGAAAACAAGTGATTGAGCGCGCTTTGATTGCTTGAAAAAATCACGATCTGCTCCGGATCGCAGACAATCCCCTGCGTGCGCCTGAGAAAATCCGAGATTGCCTGCCGCAAAGGAAGATATCCCAGCATGTCTATGAAATGGTGCGGCATCGCATTAGACTCTTCCATAAATTGGTTGATGATCACTTTGCGCCACTGCCTGACAGGCAAAAGGTCGGGTGGCGATGCACCGTGATTAAGAGGATCCCAATCTCCCAAAACTTCCAATTGAGATGGCAGCGCGCGCAGCCGCTCGGCATTATCACTTCCGATCAGAGTCCAATCAAATTTATCTGTGCTATAAACAGATGCCGGATGTTGCTTGAAAGTATTAGCTTTGCCACCGGCGACAAACGTCCCCGAGCCGCGCTCCGCTGACAAATAACCGCTGGCAATCAATTCATCATATGCCGATACAACGGTAGCACGGGCGATACCAAGAAAAAGTGCCAGGTCACGCGAAGACGGCATGCGATCACCCACAACAAGCCTTCCTTCCTCGATAGCTCCTGAAATCGCAGAACTGAGCCAGCGTGACCCGCCGCTGCGTCTTTCAGTTTGTTTTAAGAAGGAGAGATCCATACTAATTCTGCTGCCGTTGTTATCCTATTTCCGCTTGTTTTTGCCTTTCGGCAAGACTTTACCAGACGAACCTTTGCTTTGCAAAAGCTTTGCAGGAGCAGCCTTAAGCTCTTCCATCTTGGGCTTGGGCAAAAGCAAACCGCTTACATCGGTGCTCACACTAGGCAGCCCTCCGTCACTATCGGCACCCAGCCCGTCAGCCGCTCCAGCAGACATTCCGGCGCTCGTAGAACCGGCGCCCATCTTGCCTGCAACGTTTGTGCCGGCAAGCGTCCCGGCTGCAGTGGCACGGTCGCCCTCAGGCAATTTCAGCCCAGCCTTCGTATTTTTTGCAGCAAGCGCCGCCGAAGTGCTCGTCGATGACAGAGTCGAATTCACCTGCGGACCTGCGAGTTTGCCTGCAACCGCACTCTGTCCGCCCGGCGCTCGCAGCGCTGCACTTGTATTAGTTGTTCTGAGGGCAGCTGTGGTGGTGGGCTCCGGCTCCGGCGCACCGTAGTCGTAAGTCATCGTGAAATTGAAGCCGGGAATTTGCGAACCCGACGGAAATGAAAGTCCGGAGTCACCGTCTAGTTTGCGTGTCGTAGCAAGCATTGCATCAGTGAGAAATATCGGCGCATCTGTGTCGACGATGCGTCCACGCAAGCGTCCAGCGCTAGTCACGCTAAAGACCATGCGCGTTTTGCCCGATCGCCTGCGACCGCCGGTATATGTTTTCAAAACATTGTTAAAGGCATAGCGATATTTGAGAATCCAGTCGTCCCAAGCCCTATTCATGCCGTCTTTATTCTCCGGAGCGGTTTTGAAAACATCGAGAGAACTGGAATGGCTCTCCATCGCGCGGCGCGCTTGCGATACACGCGTTTCGGCCAGCCGATTCATTTCCTGTACGGAGCCTGTGGTATAGGGGTTGAGACCAGCGGCACTTCGGCGGGCACGTGGAGTTCGGCGCGGCAACGGCTGGCGGTAGGCTTCTAACACGCGCGCACAATTGTCCAGCATTTCGCCATCCATCGAATACTGAAATGCACGCGAATACTCCTGCAGCGCGTGAGTTTTATTGCCACAGGCCATCAAAGCATTGCCCAAATAGTAATGGGCAGTGTCATTTTCCGGGTCGCGAGAAACAGCCGCTTGCAAATTGTTGACCGCAGATGCGTACTGACGCGCATTGTATGCCTGAACGCCGCGCCGGATGAGGTCTTGCACCATCTGCGCTTGAACATCGTTGGTTGAAACAGCAAAGAGCAGCGCCAGAATAAGCGCTGTGCGTCCACATCGGTAAGTTTTTGCAAACCGCACGTTTCCACTCCAAACCGTCAACCAATTGCCGGTTTCGTTCTCTAAATGTACCCACGACTTTTCATGGACGAAACAACATGCGAATGCTGATTACAGGACACTTCACTTGGCGAGAAGAATTGCCAATTGCGGCGATTCGTGGAATTCATCCTAAATCAGGGAACAGTCTTTTGAGTGAGGAATAGAATCCTCGAATTGGAGTTACCTTGTCGCGCAGGAGAAGCCCATGGCGGACAACGAAAACAACGCATGGTTCGGCAGCGGCAGCTCAGGCTCAATGACATACGAGCTGACACGCATCAAAGAGTTTGCGTACAAGACCTTCGACACGTTGGACCGCAACGGCAACGGATACCTGGAGTACACCGAGCTTGAAGATGAGCTGACGACGCCGGGAAGAGACGCCAAAGAGAAGAGCTTTATACAGTTTTTACTGGATAATCGTGAGGCGATTGCTGACTCGTTTGACGAAGGAGAAGACTCAATGCTTGATTCCATCTCCCGCAACGACCTGGAGGCTTACTTCAAGCTTGTTATCGAACTTATGGCTGGAACTCAATAGCGAGCGCTTCGACCATTAGTCGTAACTCAAGTCATCAAACCAGAGTCTGCAATAATAGCCAGACAAATTGGTCACGAAACCATGCAACACATATCGCGCAAACTTCATTACGCGTCCCTTCTAGCGCTTTCAATTTGTTTTTTTCCAGTTCAGACACCTCCTACGTTTGCGGCAAGCGAACCTTCAGCCTCTCCAATCTTCGAGAGCGGTGTCGAGCATCCAGTAAGAGAATTTGTTGAAGACGCAGTCAGAAAAATAGCTGCAAATTCACACTTAAAACTAATCTCGAGAACTCATATAGCCTCGCCAGGCAAGTACGAACTATTCGCCAATGCGCTAAGAGTGCACACCGTAGAACCACCTCAAAGAGATCGCGGAAAGCAGATTTTTACAGCACGTTTCGATGGTCCGTTAGGCAGTCCGCTTTATTCATTGGCGAAAGGAAAAGTGCTGTATGCAGGCTGGTGTGGTGGTTACGGCAGAGCGGTCATCATAAGATACGAAGGAAGTTACTTGGTCGCATACTTTCACCTGAGGCGACTTTCGGTCGCTACAAATCAGTTTGTAGAAGAAAGAGAGAAGGTTGCAGAGCTGGGAGCTTCCGGTCTTACATCCAGCTCAAAACTGACTGTAACGGTTACGGCAGAACCGGAAGCTTGGAAAAACTGACCTTTCTCCCACAAGAATTGGCACCTAACTTTTGCCGCTTGACATCAGTCCGGACGCTTGCAGTGCGGTGCTAGCACTACGCGGAATAGATAAACTGCGGCAAAGAAAACAAGGCAAACCGGCTGTATAAAGTTCGAGCAGTGCAAAGGAAAACAATGAAAACGCGCATGTGCTAAGCGTTTTCAATTCCGTGTTTTCTCTAATTGAGATCTATTACGAAGCACCTCGTTACACCACTTCATAGAAGTTTCTTCCTCTTTTCAGCTATGTAATAAGCCTTCCTTCCCATTACTTCTTTCCCACGACATCTCCAGCAAAAACAGCGTCAATACGCTTATTCAAATGCGCTTTTAAGACACTCCTGTGTCAAAGAACAGCACGCCTGAATTGGAGAAGCCCAAGGTGAGAGAGGTGGAAGGACTTTTGCAAGTTTATTCCGGCTGAAAATAGTCTACGAGGAACCTAAAATGGCAACTCATGCTGTATTCAACCAAGCAAAGCCGCTTTTGGACTACAACATGTTCGAAAGCGATGCTTTGCTGCAAGACTTGATCAAGCGCTACGGCGCTGATTGGGCTGAGGATAGACTTAAGGGCTTCGGCTTGTTTGCCGGTAGCGCCTTTGGCATTGGAAGCGCCATCGAGGCGAACACCTACCCGCCGGTGCTGAAAACGCACTCGCGTTTTGGTGAGCGCATCGACCAGGTCGACTTCCATCCCAGCTATCACCATCTCATGTCTGCTTCTATCAAAGCCGGCGCTCACAGCCTGCCCTGGACGGATCCCCGCGAAGGTGCGCATGTGGCGCGTGCAGCTCTGCTGTACATGGCGTTCCAGAATGAAGCAGGACACTGCTGCCCGGTCTCCATGACGTATTCGGCGATTCCTGCGCTGCGCAAGCAGCCGGAGATTGCCGCTGTCTGGGAACCGCTGATCACGTCGAACGCGTACGATTCGCGCTTCCTGCCGTACTTCCAGAAGACCGGTGTGACCATCGGCATGGGAATGACGGAGAAGCAGGGCGGATCGGATGTGCGCGCCAACACCACGAAAGCGGTGCCTGTCGGCGCTGCGGGACCGGGTAAGGAGTACTTCCTGACCGGCCACAAGTGGTTTTGCTCGGCGCCCATGTCGGACGCGTTCTTGATCCTGGCGCAAACGGAGAAGGGTCCGTCATGTTTCCTGGTGCCGCGCTTCAAGCCGACCGGGGAAAAGAACGCTATCTTCATCCAGCGTCTCAAGGACAAGTTGGGCAACAAATCCAACGCGTCCAGCGAGATTGAGCTGGACAACGCGCTCGGGTTCTTGATCGGCGACGAAGGGCGCGGCGTGCCCACGATCATCGAGATGGTCAACCACACGCGGCTCGACTGCATCATCGGCTCAGCGGCCTTGATGCGGCAGTCGCTTCTGCAGGCGATGCATCACTGCCATCATCGCTCTGCATTCGGCAAGCTGCTCAGTGAGCAGCCGCTGATGGTCAACGTCCTGGCGGACCTGGCTCTGGAGTCGGAAGCAGCTACGCGTCTGATGATGCGTGTCGCGAACGCCTACGACAAGGCGGAGACGTCCACCAAGGAGGCTCAGTTCAAGCGCATCGTCAGCGCGATTGCCAAATACTGGGTCTGCAAGCGTGCACCAATGGCGGTGGCGGAAGCACTGGAGTGCTTCGGCGGCAACGGTTACGTCGAAGAAGGTCCGATGCCTCGCCTCTTCCGGGAAAGCCCGCTTCTGGGCATCTGGGAAGGCTCCGGCAACGTGATTTGCCTGGATGTGTTGAGGGCGGTTTCGACCAACCCCAACACGCTCGACGCAGTCGTCGACGAGTTGGACAGCGCATTGGGTCGCAATCGGCGCTACGACATGTTCGTGGCTTCGGTGAAACACGACATCAAGGCGCTCAAGACCAAGCCTGCCACAAACACTGCTGCAGCCTCTCTCGAGAAGACGGCTCGCCGCTTCGTAGAACGCCTGGCGCTCGCGCTTCAGGCTTCGCTGATGCTGCGTGATGCTTCCGAAGAGTCGGCAAAGGCTTTTGTCGCCTCGCGACTGACGAATGCGGGCGGCTATGCCTTTGGCACGCTGCCTGCAAAGGTCGACGCGAAGCAAATCGTCGACAATGCTTACCCTGCAAAGGAATTCGCGGGTCAAGCGTAACAAGAAAAGCGAGGGCATTGCCCTCGTGCCACGGCTCTGGCGGCTAAGAGCCTGCGGGGTACGCGATGAGTTGCAGCGCGCAAGTGCTGCCGCTCATCGTCGACCCGTCCACCCCTGGTCGCAAAATCGACCAGCGAACAACGCTATTTTTGCGAGGAGTCAGATGGAAAACATCGAGGCTCTCACACTCGTCCTGGTCCTCATCGCTGTCGGACTGGGCATCGCCGTTGCACATATCCTCCCGGTCGGACAAGTTGCCGCCGCCATCGGCGTCGCGAGCTACTTCGTCTTCATGCACTTCAGCCCGCTCACGTCCGCCTGGTTCGCCAACGTCTTCGTTGGGCAGCTCGGCATCAAGCAGAGCGCGTTTGAAATCTCGGGCTGGATGTTCGCGGGTTTCGCTGCCACTACGGCACTGACCATCGCGTACAACGTCGTAACGGGCCGTGTTCGCAGCGGGCTTCCGCCTGCTGTATAAGGCCATCAGAAACGAAAGCCGGGCGGGGATGAACTTCAAGTGCGCAAAACATCGCGAGAAACACTTGCAGGAAATCTCCGTCCCGCCTTCCTGAAACGAAACTAGGAACTAGCTCCATGGAGCAGTATCAATTACTGCCTCTCGTTCTGGCAGTATCCTCACTGATCGGCGGCATGCTCGCCGGGGTTCGACTGCATCGGTATTCGTGGGCGCCCAAGGCGAAGCCTTATGCCTACGGACTTCTAATTCTGGCGATTCTCTTCGGCTCGTTTGCATCGAACTGGTTGGCTGGCGTTCTTGCGCTCGTCATCGGCTCAAAGTTCGTCGCCGCCATGATCGCTGTCGCACTCCTGTCCTTCACGTCAGGCGTGATCTTCGCTCTTTGCGGCGACGCAAAGAAATCGCAACAAGCGAACAAAGACAAGGACTAGCTCGCTTCATTCATGCAACTGATGGAGACATCAATGACATTCGAAATCTTCTTCCTCATGTTCTTCGGGAGCATGTGTGCGATGGTTGGCGCCTTGATTGGCTGGCTAATCGTCGGCGCACTCGAGCACAAGGGCAAAGGCGTTCTGGCACGACAGGTGGGTATCGCCACTGTTGTCGCGGCAGCACTCGTCATCATCCCCTCGCTTATCTTCGGATTCGAAATCTTCACCGACCGCAACTGGCCGGTCGCTTTCGGCATGCTCGGCGGCAGCGCCGGCGGAATCCTTTTGGCGGCTGTAATCACGGCTGTCACGGCTCCGGCTCGCGTGCGCAAATTCCTCGAGATGGTGCCACTGGTGGCTCCGTTTGCCACGCAGAACTTCACCACGCTCGATGTCGACGACGACAAAGTTCTCTCGGACGGTGACCTCGGGCACGCGCTGATGCAGACCGCTTTCGGCACCGCCCAGGACCAGGAAGTGCTCACCTTCATGCGTTCCAACATGAGTGAGATCGGTCACGGTGTCGGGTCTTACACGACCTACAACGGCACGACGTCGTCGAGCAAGACGGTGTCGGTGATCAGCCCGCGCGATCTGGAAGGGTACGCGGAAAAGACTTTCGAAAAGTACGCCGCCTGGCGTCAGTAAGACGTCTCGACAACAACGGCGCCCCGCTTCATAGCGAGGCGCCAACCTTCATTGTTCTGCAGACATTGTTTTGCAGACCGCAAAGCAAACGAAACACGAACCAGGAGAGCATGATGGAAATCGGCTACTCATTGTTTCTCGCAGCGGTTGCCGTGGGATTTGGCACGCTCATCGGAATCGGGCTCGTCTCGACGTTCGAACATCAGGGTCGTTTCGCTCTGACACGACAGGTCACCATCGCTGGTGTCATCGCTCTGGCAGTTCTCGCTGCTCCCGGGTTGATCTCTGGCTGGGCGATCTACACCGCGCTCCCGATGTGGATGGGCTGGCTCGGCATCGCCGGCGTCTTCTCAGTGGCTCTCGGGGCGTCCGCATTCCTCACCGCCTACTCGGCGCCCGGGCGTGCTTTCGAGCACATGGACAACGTCTCGCGCGTGGTCCCGTTTGCGCTGAAGAACTTCGACGAGATCGACTACGACGATGACCAGATCATCTCGATGAAAGACCTCGATCGCGCGCTGATGCAGAAGTCGTTCGCCGGCTCCGAGCCGCAGGCGCTGCTGCAGTTCATGCGCAAGAACATCCACGCGATTGGACACGACGTCGGCTCCTATCACACCGGCAGCCAATACGGCAGCACGGTGACGGTGTCTGTGATCAACCGCGGCGACATCGAGCGGTACGCCGCGAAGATGGGCGAAAAGTACGCAGGCTGGCGCAAGTAAGCCTGCGCAATTCATGGAGACGAGCATGTCGACTACGCAAACTACTATCAAACCGGGCACTCAAAAGGAGTTCGATGAATTGAACGCCAAACGCAACGCGCTCTACAAGAAGCTTTGCCCGGGCGAAACGCCGTGGGCATACAAGCAGAAGTACGACGTGCGTGTGGGTTTGCGCGAACTGATCGTTTTCGCAGAAGACGAGGCTGCCGCCAAGGCGGTGAAGCCTACGTTTGAATCTGTCTCGGTGCGGGTGGTTGTCTTTCCGCACATGAACGCGAAGTACGGTGACCGTCCGTCCTACAAAGATAAGGACATCGCCGCAGTCGAGTTCCAAGCCTCTCTCAGGGAAGCGAAAGAACTTTGGAATCGCCTGTGCAGCGACTATGTCGCCTTCATAGGCGAAGATGGTGGCTCCTTCACCTCCGGTGCGGGCATTGCCATCAACTACGTTCCGCCACGCTGCCGCAACCATCAGACAAAGAATGTCATCGAAGACTACGAGGCATTCCCCAGTCAGCGTTGCGCAGTCCATGAAGCAACCCGCGACGAAGTGATCGCCTTGCTCTCACGCAAGGGCATCGTCGCCTTCTGGAATTGTGGCTGGTCGGCTTAGCGCAGACCGCCCACAGCTTCAGTACAAAGCTTAGAGCAGAAAGAAAAACGCATGTCCATCTCAACAGAGGACTGCAAGCGCGCAATTGTCGCCGCCTGGCCAGCCGATTTCGGCGAAGGCGCGGAAGACTTCAAGCGCGTTTCGAAGAAGGGCAAGAAGGGCGAGCCGATCGTTCGCCTCTTCTACCACCGCACGTTGCCGCTGAAGGCAATCGTTGTCGAAGAGAACGGCGCCATCGTCAAGACGACGATCAAGGGGCTCGGAGTCTTCGACCTGAGCGACGAGTCGGAGTCCGACCAGGAACTCGCCGACAACCTGATGAGCAACGAGGCATACGCCTTCTACGAGAAGCACCAAAATCTTTTCGAGCCGGCGGACTTCTATTTCTTCGTGTCTGACGACAAAGACGAATATTCGCCGGATTACCCGCATTGGTTCGTCCTGACGCCTGTTGCGTATTTCGACCGCGTCGGCTGCCAATACGACCAGGAAGTCTCGCACCTTCTCGGCGATCATCTGCCCGACGATTGCGGCGAAAGCTCGTCCTGCAGTTTTTCCTTCGCAGGAAACCCCGAGGACATGCGCGAGGAGCTTCTCAAGCGCGGATTCGCCCGCAGCGAGAAGTTCGACGCGTTCTTCATGAATCGCTGATTCGCGAAGGTCCAGGCAGAGATCTCAATGCTCTGCCTGACTGTCGCACTGCGATTCAAACCCTGACGCGGGGCGGTGTGTCTTGCGCCGCCCTGCGACAGTTCGAAGTTCATCTGTAACATCAAACCAGAGGACACTCACATGCCTCAAACTTCTACTTCGGGCGAAAGCTCGCTTCTCTCAGTATTAGCGCATGCCTGCGCTTTGCTGACCTCGCTTGTCGTTTCGATCGTCGGTCCGATTGCCATTCTGGCGATTGCCGACAATGACACGGTCAAGCAAAACGCTCGTGAATCGCTCAACTTCCAGTTGACGATGATTCTCTACGCGCTGATCTCGATTCCGCTGTGCTTCGTGGCCATCGGATTCGTCACGCTCTTCATCGTGGGGATCTGGAGCATAGTCGCTCCGATCATCGCCATGATCAAAGTGGCGAACAATCCGAGTGTTCCGCACCGCTACGGGATGATCATCCACTTCATCCAGTAATCGGTCAGGCGTCTTGCGCTGGGAAAAACCGGCGCAAGACCAGCGGAACCACAGGGATTGCATGGTGCAGTCCACCGAAATCTGCACGGTATTGCAGACGCAAGGAGCGTCACGATGTCCCAAAAGGAGCATCACGAAGGCTGCAACTGCCACCACCAGCCTACCGACGAGGAGCTTTTCGCTTCTCAAGCCGACATAAAGGTCAATCTGGCCATTATGTGGGTCAACAGTAACCGCCTGGATGCGGCGGAAGTTCACCTGGCGGCCGCCAGTAAGCTCTACGATATGAGCGGACTGGAAAACCGCGTGCCCACCCAATACTACTTCGCGCGCTCCGTCATCGCGCAGAAGCGGGGGCAGACGAAAGCCGCTCTGCGTCACTGCCGCACGGCATACGCAGTCGCACGCGCGCATCACGCCGCCGACAGCCACCAGGTCGCCCTGGCGCAAGCCAATTTCGGCGAGTGCCTCGCCGAGTCAGGCAACAAGAAGGGGCTGGAAGTCATGGCCGAAGGTCTGGCCAAGCTCAAAGCCGCCGACGTCGGATGCGACCAGATGATGATCGCGTGGAAAGAAAACGCGGTCAAAGAAATCGCGACAACGCTGGCTCGGCTGAGCTGAGCTGAGTTGAACCGAACGGAACGGAACTGAACTTACCTGAACCTATCGCCTAGACGGTAGGTATCTATCGCTTCTGAATGTTGAGACGTTGGCGCGCAATGGTGGATTTGGATCCGCCCTGCGCGCCAGCCTCAGCTGAAGGGAGTTTGTGCATTGCGCGAAGATGTCGAAATACTCTTACAGGGCTAATGCCCAAAGGAAAAATTCGTGAAAAGCAAAATCGCAATTCTGCTCTCCTTCTGCATGCTCGGTCTTTCCACCATGCACGCTGGCGCAACCCAGATCGAAGAATTCTCCAAATGGGAAAGTGAGGCGCCGCCGGAATTTCAAAAATCCGTCGTCAAAGAAGGCAAAACAACGGTCGTCTTCGTTCTTGATCAGAATGGCTGCTCGTCATGCGGACGCATGATTCAGCAGCTCTTGTATGCTCAAGCCGATTACCCGAATGTCAATATCGCAACCGCCACTGCTGGTGATTGGGGCATTCCGAAAGAGCTTCTGCCTTTTGCGCTTGTTCTTACTCCGCAGTGCGGCATCATCAAGCGACTGCCGAACTACATGCCTTCGACGCCGGAGGCGTTCAAGTATCTGATGGAAAACCTCGAATCAGGCGGGTCTATGCAGAAGGTCACTCGAACCTGCAATTAAGTCGATTCCGGAACCAGACTTCTGAATCGAGTCTTCCGCATTGAGACGTTGGCGCGTGAGAGTAGGTGCAAACTTGCTCTACGCGCCAGCCTCAATTGTTCTCCAACAATCTACCTCTCGGTTTCCAAATTTTCCCACGCGCTACACTATATGCCATAGTTTTATCGCGAACGGCTAGAGAAAGCGTTTTCAATGGTCTAAGATGGTTTTGGGGCAGGCGGCGAGTCGTATGACTGACGAAAAGTCCGACAAATCAAAATCCAGTGAACCAGTTTTCGAATCTGATCCTCCGGGTCACTTGAGCGAAGACACGACGATTATTCTGAAAAACGCTGATGAAAACCCGCAATCAAACAAAAAAGAAAAACAGCATGGTCGCGCGCTGGGCACCACAATTGGTGGTCATTACCGACTAGAATCGCGGATCGGAAGCGGGGGCTCAAGCGCTGTCTACCTCGCAACCGATATCTCACTCAACAGGAAAGTAGCAGTCAAACTGCTGCTCTCCGGTGCGCATTATTCAGATGAAGAACGACTGCGCTTCGAGCGAGAAGGACGTGCTGTCGGCGCTCTCGACCATCCGAATATTGTTCGAATATTCGAATTCAATACCACCGAGGACGAAGAACCGTTTCTCGTCATGGAATATCTTCAGGGAAAATCGCTGGCAGAAATACTTAAAGAGAAAGGGCCTCTCAGCCTGGACGAGTTTCTTGCTTGGATGAAACAAGTCGTACAAGCCCTTTCTTATGCGCATAAACATGGAATCGTTCATCGGGATATCAAATCAAGCAATATCGTAATCGTGCAAAACGAGCGGGGCGAAAGCAGCGCCAAAGTTGTCGATTTCGGACTTGCACGCCCTGACGAAGAAGCGGGCAAAGGGCTTACTTTAACGGGGACGATCTTCGGAAGCCCCTATTATATGAGCCCTGAGCAGTGCCGAGGCGAAAGAGTTGATGCTCGCTCTGACATATATTCGCTCGGGTGCGTAATGTATGAGTGCTTAAACGGACATGTTCCTTTTGATGGTGCATCGATGATCGATACGTTTCGCATGCACCTAGAGGAGCAAGCAAAGCCATTTTCAGCGAGTTTGAAAAACGTTCGAAACGCCGCCGACATAGAGAAGGTGGTTTTCAAATGTTTAGCAAAACATCCAGTCGACCGCTATCAGGACGCAGACCGGCTCGAACAAGAGTTCGACGGACTGGAAAAGAATTTGCGCAGCGGTATTCTCGTAAACACCCTTGCACTTGGTCGACGGCTGAAAGCCGGTTATACAAAACGTTTTGGCAGATATACTCGCGCTGCCACAATTTCAGTTGCAGTTATTTTGATTGCAATGGGAGCGCTTACGCTTCGACCGCAGCTGATTACTGATCACACAGACCGATACTGGTCAGAACTTGATTTGAAAGCGCAACACGCATTCGATGACGGAGATTTAGAAACAGCAAAGAAATTCTACGACGAAGCATTGAATTTTGCGTCCATTATGCCGGTGACTCAGAAGGAAGTCAGAGAGCGTGAAGAACTCATCGGCAAGTTGGATATTGCCTTCGCCACCGAGAACGCAGAAGAGAAAAAACTGCTCAAAGACAAAATTCGAGATCTGGAAAAGGACACAAAGAGAGGCAAACTAGCAGTCACGATTGCCGAGCTTCTGCAATCAGTGAAACTGCTTCAACACTCGAAAGATCCCGCACAAGAGGAAAACGCCAAACGGCAAGCAGCGTTTATTTTGAACAGCGCTAATGATGCTGTAGACATTCTGATTTTCGAAGGTCACCTCTTAGAAGCAAGCGACTTGTTGCAAGCGGTTTATGACAAGACAACAGATTTCCTGCCGGACAACGACCCGGTCATACCGCGTACGCTTCTCAATCTGGTGGCGATGTACATCGATACGGATCCACAAAAGTCATTTATTTACATGACCAAGTGCTACAGCATGCTTAACGAAGAAGGAATTCCTCCCTTGGCGAAAGCACGCTTTCTATCGGACTTGGGATACGCCTACTTGGTCGCTTCTCATCCGGAATCCGGAATTCCTTTGATCAATAAAGCACTGGAAATATATCGCTATGAAAATGCCCTCTCAGGTATTGGAGCAGGCGAAGCTTTCTTGCGTCTGGCTGAGTCGCAGATACGAATTCAGAGGGCTTCTGAGGCTGCAAGCTCGCTGGCAAGAGCAGAGCAGGCTTTTGAGTTTGGAGAGAAAAATCCTTCCAATACGTTGCGCTGCGCGCTTACGCATGCGGAAATTTTGCTGGAGAACGGTCAAATTGAACCGGCGCTTGAAATTCTCAACAAACAGCTCGATCAACAAGAAAGAGTAATGCCGAAAAGAGACAAAGACTTGACGGTAGCACTCTACTGGAAAGCTCGGCTTTTGATGCAGATTCCATACACAGATGCCAATGCAAAAGTGATAAAGAATCTTGCCAGGCGCGCGATTGCAATTTGGGAACGTACTGAGCACAACGCTTTCGCCGGTACCATGGCAATAACGCTGGGCGACTTCCAGGCGAATAATCGAAGACTTGTCGATGCGGAAAAGAGCTATGCAAAAGCAATTCAAGTAACCAGCGCGATGCGCAGCGTCGACAACTACTCGAAAGTGAGCATGCTTAATAACATGGGTGAAATTCTCATGCGCCGCTCGCAATTTGACAAAGCCTATGAAGTCTTGAAGAAATCCGAAGAGGCTCTGAACAAGGCAAATTCCGTGGCAATCGGAGTAATAGTAGGAATTCAGCCGCAGACAGAAAAATATTTATACTCACGGTTGGCTGAATGTGCTGAGCGTTTAGGAAAACGCGAAGAAGCGCTCAAATACAAAGAGAAGGTAGAAAGCAGTTTCTGAAACAGCTCTTACAGTTTTTGAAACAGTGCTCACAAGCGAGCCGATGTTGTTTCACCTGCTGTTAGAGCGACGTTCCGAATGGCTAAATCGTCTTTCTGCGTCGTGCGACCACTTTTGCGCGAGGTATGCGAACCTCGCACAACTCTCTGTGACTGAGATTTCCGTAAGTAGGTGGTTTACCGGACCTCTTGGCAAAATGCGGCTTTGGTACCCCAAAATAATCCGCAGAACCTTCGCCGACAAGCATATTTCAGCCGTTCAGTCCAAAAAGAATCTGAAAGGAAAGGCTGAGGAAGTCCTCTAACTGTTTCATCAAGGCGCTCGTTACAAGCGCTGCTATTGCCAGGGCGTATCTCGGAACATCAAAGTTCCGTTACCTGTTCGTTCTAACTTCCCAGAGGAAAACCCAAAACCAAATCTCACGCGCGTTTACGCACGCCTCTGAGAACACCGGCATCGAGGATCGTTTCCTCGCCGTATAAGTCCGGTCTGGAAGTTTCGCGCCGTTGCGAGTTTAAACGGCAATCTCAATAAGTCCCTATTTGGAGGTCAGACCGTGGAAGATTCTTCTCCTCGCGTCAGTGACGAAGTCCCAGATTACCTTAAGCGCTACGATGAGCGCCTCAAGGCACTAGAGCAGGCGGTCGAAGAGCTGAAAGCCGGTCGTCCGGCAGTGGCTCAAGCCGCCGCTCAATCGCAAGCAGTTCAATCGGGTGAAACAGGCGCCGCAGCCCCGGCTCCCGTTACCCCAACGACCAGCGGCGCGCCCGTGGTCACACAGAATGAAGTTCAACCCCCTGCCACTCCGCCTCCGACAGCAGCACCGTCCGCGAACGGCAACGGGCAGGCTCAAGAGGCAAACCGTCCGCAGGCACGGAAGCATGGAGAGCCGGGTGCACCAATCTGGCCTGCCTTTGTGATCGCAGCGATCGTCTGGTGGCTCAGCGAATCGTTCCTGCTGGGTGCCGGACTGGCAGTCGTCGCCGGGATCGTGCTGCACAAACTCTTCAGCGGCAAAGCTGAAAATGCGAACGAGGCAGGCGAAACTACGAATGGTGGCACTCCAACCACCCTACCAAAAGGCCCCCGGGTCAAATCCGACCTCGAACAATCCATCGGCCGCTACTGGTACCTCTGGACAGGTGTCTGCTTGCTGGTGGTCGGTCTGGGCTACGGACTGATGCTTGCTTACGAGCATGTCGGTCCGCTGGTCAAGATCCTCTCCTGGTTCGCCGGTGCAGCCGCACTCGTGGGCGCGGGCGAATACGCTTACCGGCGCATGAGCTTCAAGCCGTTCGGCTTGGCGCTCGTGGCGGGCGGCTACGCTGTCGGTTACTTCACCATCTATGCGATGCAAAACATCGCCGCGGTGAAACTAATCGACAATCTAGTCCTCGACTCGTGCCTGCTCCTCGCCATGGCGACCGGTTGCATGCTGCATTCGCTATACCGGCGCTCGGAAACAGTCGCACTGCTCTCCGCGCTACTCGCATTCGTCACACTCTCTCTGTCGCCTGTCACCGCCTTCACGGTCGTGGCTTCGGCATTGATGGCGGTGGGACTGGCGGTCGTAATCGTGCGCATGCGCTGGTTCATGGTCTACCTGGGCAGCGTGATTGGTTCGTACGTCACGTTCGTGCTTTTCACGCAGCCGCAAATCACGGGCAGCGTGACCGGCGTACAAGGGCTTCTGCTCTCAGGTGCGTTCCTGGCTGCGCACTGGCTGGTCTACAGCCTCGTTCACTTCTTGGTGCGTGAGCCGGAAGAGAACGACGCGACGCGGCGCTTCACGGTGCCTGCGTCGATGCTCAATGCCGGCGCTTTCATCGCTCTGAACCTTCTGGCGATGGGCACGGAATTCGCCGAATACCGCTATCTCTTCTTGCTCTTCGTCGGCGCCGCATACGGCACTTTCGCTTACATGGCACGCGGAAAGAACTTGCCTTTCACGGGCACGCTCTCCACGCTGATTGCGCTTAGCACCGCCACCGCAGCGGTTCCGCTCTGGCTGAGTCCGAATGCCGTCACGGCGGTCTGGCTGCTGGAAGTCCCGGTTCTGGTCATTGCCGGTCTGCGCTTGCGCATGATCGAATTCCGCGGCTTCGCCGTGGCTGTGACGATTCTGTCGGCAGGTCGGCTCTTCACCGGCGACATGCTCGGTCTCACTTTCCAGGTCGTCAGCGGTCTGACCGCCATCGTCGCCTTTGTGGTGAGTGAAATCGCTTACCGCGTCAAGGCGTTCGAAGGTGCGCAGCATCCGGTTGAAAAGGAAGTCGGGCGTTACTTCTACCTGGGTGCGGCAGCCGTCGTCGCCTGGTGGATGCCGCTCACGCTTGCAACAGCTTCGATGCAAGGTCTCTGGTGGGCACTGGCAGGCGCGGCATTCCTCGCGCACGCCTATGTCTTCCGTGACCGCATCGGCGAGCTGATTGCCGGCGCCATGCTGGCATCAAGCGGTGCGGCGTTACTCATCAACCACGAGTCGGTGGCAGCTCTCGGTACTTTCGCCACCCTCGCGAACGCTGCCGTCTTCTTTGCTGCCAGCGCGCTCTACAAATGGCGCAGCACGAGCAGCACCGAAGGTCAGGTGTTGAATATCAATTTCCATCACGCGTACAGCGTGGCGGCGGTTGGTATCATGTGGGCGCTCACTGCGCTTCACGTCGGCAACGCTTCCCACCTGGCTCTTTGGCTGACGCTGGAGAGTGCGCTTGTCGTTGCAGCCGGGTTCTTCCTCAAGGACGGCGTCATCCGGCAGCTCGGCTCGCTTGGTGTGATGGGTGCAGGGGCAGCGCTTCTTTTCAGCTTGAACGCCTGGACGTGGACGGCTACACTGCCGGTAGTGGCAGGGCTCTACGCCCTGACCTTCGTGTACCGCATGTTGCCTGCGACAAACGCAGCGCGGCCGCAAGGTCTTCTGGATGCGATTTCACTCGGCGACCGCGAGGTCGAAGTGGTGAAACAAGTTTCAGCTGTTGCCGGAACGGTGCTCACGACCCTGGCGTGCTACAACTTGCTCGCCTGGCAGTGGATGGCCATCGCCTGGTCCATCGAAGCGATCGTGCTGCTCACGATCGGTGTCAAACTCAACGATAAGGTGTTCCGCTACAGCGCACACGCAGTGTTTGCTCTAATGCTCGGCAAGGTTGTCCTGTGGGATCTCCGCGGTGCCGAGCAGTACGTGCGCGTGATCATCTTCATCGTGGCCGGCATCGTCTCTATCGGCGCCGCCTTCATCTTCGCCCGCTTCGAAAAGAAGCTGACCGAAGAGAAGGACGCTGCCGAGAAGCAGCCGGAAGGCAAATAACGTCATCCGCATAGGATGAACAGAACAGCGGAGGCAGGCGAAACACCTGCCTTCGCTCGTTCGCTACTAGGAGAATGCAATATGCCTGGACAAAAACGCGCCAAGGTCAAACGCAGTATTCCGAACATGTTCACGCTGGGCAATGCCGTCTGTGGCTTCTCGGCAATCATCTGCGCGATTCTGAGCAGCAGCCAACCCTATCTGCTCAACGTCAGCGCTGGCTTGATTTTCCTGGCCATGGTCTTTGACGCCTTCGATGGACGGGTTGCGCGCACCATCGGAGTCACCAGCGATCTGGGCGCCAACCTCGACTCGCTGTGCGATGCGATCAGCTTTGGATTAGCACCACCAGTGGTGCTCTTCCAGTTGCTATCCGGTGCCGTTCTGACGCCCTTGCTCTGGGTCGCAGGCGTCATTTATGTCGGCTGCGCGGTCTATCGACTGGCGCGGTTCAACGTCGAGACGGGAGACCATTCCGAAGACGCGCACCTGTGGTTCAGCGGTCTGCCCTCGACAGGCGCAGCAACCGTGGTCGCCCTCGGTGTCTTCGCGCTCGGACTGTTCGCCTTGCCCGTGGTCGCGTATGCCATCCTGGTCTGCACCGTGGTGGCAGCGTTCCTCATGGTCTCGCGGATTCGCTTTCCGCACCTCAATTACTTCGTTCGGCTGTTGAAGCGCTCGAAGTAAAACAGTCTCTCTGACTGGACAAGAAGCGGCTGTCTTTCTAAAATGCAGTCGCTTTCTTGTTTTTCCGACATTGCTACTACGTCATACAATAGCATGATGACCGAAAGGAAAACGCCGAGAGACAACCCAAGCACAATCAAGTGCACGAGCCGCTCCCGACGTTTTCACAGTGACCTTGCGGTCTTTGCCGGACTAGTGAATGCTATAGATCTGCTTCCAGCTAATCCGGCAATGCTCACTCACCAGCCTTTTCGCCGTCCTCAGCCGCCTTGGCGAGGGCATCGGCAACGTCCCAGGGCTCGACGAGAGCGTTGCTCTCGAGACCCCAGTAGCCGACTTCCTCGTTGTTGAAGCTGAGCGCATTCTCGTCGCGCCAGGGCTTTTCGCCGCGGGCGAGGAAATCGCGGATGAAGGCGTTGATGGCGTCCACGGTGAGGAAGGGCACGTCGATGGTGGCGTGGAGACCGATGCCGTGAGCGTAGTCACGGTCGAGCTCCACACGCGCGTGCACCTTGTGGGTGCGCGCATCGGCGATTTCCTTCTCCTTATCGTGGATCCAGTCCCAGCGGGTCTTGCCGCCGAACGCGTCGAGCGCGCCTTCGGGCTTGGGATTGGACACCCAGTGACCGGTGACGGGGTCCTTCTTCGCGTCCTCGAAGAGGTTGAAGCGATGAGGGACGAGAGCGTCAGCGGCTTCCCAGGCGGCGTGGCTCACCTCTTCCTTGTACTCGTAGCGAGCGGTCTGGAGGGTGACGTTGTAGAAAACGCCCTTCTCCTTGCCGAGGAAGTAGATGTCGACCCAACCGTTCTGACCGTGCACGTAATCGTGGGTGTAGAAGAGCCCACCGAGAACGGACGCGGCGCGACGGATGTTGTTCTTGGTACGGATGTAAGCGAGCTTGCGCGCCTTGCTGGAGCGCTTGCTGAACGGCGTATGCCGCTTGCGATTGATCATGTGTAGTCCTCCATTGTTGGGCAGAGGACGGCTTATCGAACGCTGGCAAAACAAGACACTGCCGGCGTTTTCAAAGACATTCCTCTACTTATAATCGCGTCATGGTGACCTCCTTTGGTTTGGGGTCTGCGTGCAGTGCCGAGAGCTATTTCTTCTCCCAGGTGGCACCGCTCTTCGTGTCGTTGACGTTGACGCCGGCGGAAGCCAGCTTGTCGCGAATCAGGTCGGACAGAGCGAAGTCCTTCCTGCCGCGCGCGTCTTGACGGATGGCAACGACTGCATCCATGACGCGGGAGGCGGTTTGCGCATCGAGAACCTGACGCGTGTCGGCGAGAGTGAATCCGAGAAGCCCGGCGTATTCGCGCAGAGCGTCGGACCACATCGCACGCCGAATCACGTCATTCGATGCCATGATTTTGTCCGACAGAGCGAACAGGTGAGCGACCGCTTCGGCAGCGTTGAAGTCGTTGTTCATCGCCCCCACGAATGAGTCGTGGAAAGCGGCGAGCACTTCGTCGTCGGCGAAAACGGCAGCGTCGGCTTCGTTGAACCGGTAGGGCGAGAAACCCTCGTGCACCGGTGGAATGGAGAACGCAGCCGCTCGCACCAGGCGTAGCAGAGCCAGAGAAGCGCTGTTGAGCGCGTCTGCACTGAAGTCGATGGGCTTGCGGTAATGCGTTTGCAGCATCATCAGGCGAATGGTGTCGCCGGAGTAAACAGCGAGCATCTCGGCGATGGTCTTGAAATTGCCGAGCGACTTGGCCATCTTCTCCTTGTTGACGTTGACAAAGCTGTTGTGCAGCCAGTAGCGCGCCAGAGGCTTGTCGTGCAGCGCTTCGGATTGCGCGATCTCGTTCTCGTGATGCGGGAAGACCAGGTCTTCGCCGCCCGCGTGAATGTCGATCGTTTCACCGAGCACCGCTTTGATCATCGTGGAGCACTCGATGTGCCAACCAGGACGACCCATACCCCAGGGGCTGGTCCAGCCGGTTTCGCCTGATTTGACGCCCTTCCAGAGCGCGAAGTCGGCGGGGTTGCGCTTGCGTTTCGCCAGTTCGTCTTGCGAACGAACTTGATCACGGTGCCCGGAACGCAGCTCATCGAGCTGCTTTTTCGCCAGGCGCCCGTAAGACTCGAACGACGCTTCATCGAAGTACACGTCGCCCTCGACAGCGTAAGCATGCCCCTTCGCAATCAGGCCCTGAATGAACTCGATCATTTGCTGGAGAAACTCGGTGGCGCGCGGCTCCACATCAGGTGGTGCCACGTTGAGCGCCTGCATGTCGCGCCAGAACTCGAAGAGATAATGGCGAGCGACTTGCTCCGGGCGCACACCGAGCGCGTTTGCCTTGTTGATGATTTTGTCGTCGACATCCGTGATGTTGCGCACGAACGTGACGTCGTATCCGGCGAAGCGCAGATAACGCTGTACTACGTCCCAGACAATGGCCATGCGAGCATGACCGAGGTGGCTGGAATCGTATACAGTCGGTCCGCAGGCATAGAGAGAAACCTTGTTGCCGTTTTGCGGCACGAAGACTTCTTTTCTGCCTGTGAGCGTATTTTGCACTTTGATCTGTTGCATATCGATTCCATTTTTGATGACACTCCAGATTCTCCACACCCACGAGCCTTCACCATCGCTTGAGGCGATGAAGAAAGCATGTTGCTGGTATTGCTGCGAACGGGTTTTGTGTGGCTACAGAGATTCTGGAGAAGATTGAAAGATATTTTCAGCCAACCCTTTTTCAAGGGCACAAGTACAGAGCTCATGAGTACAAAAAGAAGCTATGAACTGGTTCTAATGGGATGTTCGCGCGAAGGACTCCCATGCGGGCTGCAGTCACACGATGCAAAACGGTGACTCTGTTGGCAATTCGAGTTAGAACTCGAAAGCGACCGCTCGCGCTATGGTGGCGCGGCTTTTGGAACACTGTATTTGAACCGCTAATTTGTTACGGGATGTGATCTGCCACATTGCGAATCCGTTACGAAAAGAGATGCCACCACTTACGGTATCACATGTGGTTTACCCGACTAACGGTTAACAACCGGTTAAGGGTATAGGCGATCAATATCGAACGCGACATAAAACCGCGCCACGCCTTGACTTCGAGCAAAAACATTTATATTCGAGATCGCCGGATCTGGCTCTCTTCTTAACCTCGCCTTAGTAAGCGCAGTCAACAATGAACGCAAACAAAATGCAATCACGACAAAAAACCGTTTCTACAAAAACACGCTGAACAAGAGAGATCCAAAGTGTTCAGCATATAAGAAGGAGAATCAAAAATGGCTGTAGTGATTGGAAAATATTCCTTCGATGGACCGTTTACGCGTCCCGAAGAAGTAGAGGAAACACAAGGCATCTATGTAGTCCTTGCCGAAGATATTGGTGACGACGAAAGCGAACCGACCAGCTCCCTGGAAGTTGTTGAAGTTGGTTTTGCAAATAATGTAAGACGCGAACTTATAGACAATGAAAATCAAGATCAGTGGAGCGTCTTATATGAAGGACGTTTGTATGCCGCAGTAATGTATGCAGATGAACATCCTGAAATCTCGGTCAAAGACGTCTTTGGCGTGATCCAACCTGGGATGTTCGCTGAGCCGCTCGTGCTTGATCCTGAAGAAGAAGACGACGATGAAGAAGACCAAGAAGACGACGAAGACTTCGAGGAGACTGTTGTCCATCAACTTTCGATTCTATCGACTCAAATCGAGAAGGTTGCCGTCTAAGCAAGATTGCCATACAAGTGAACTTGGCGTTTCAACATAACTGCCGTCAGGCGCGCGGTTCCATTCCCCTTATCAATTTGTCTTTCGCGCAAAAAGGCCCTCGCGCGAACCGCGCGACTGACAGCCAAATTCTTAAACGCCAATTCTCTCTAGCGCCCGGTTTTAACGCTCTGCTTGTCGGCACTTAAATTGCAGAGGTGCCAAAACCTGGAAACACGGACAGTTCGAAGATTTCAAACCGACCGCTTTCATAGCCGAATACTTATTTCCGAAGTCACTCAAGCAAGGGTCAGTTTTTGTCTCAAGCGAATTGGTCCGAAAAATTTCAAATTTTTCGGACCAATTTTCAAAGGACTGAAAGCCATATCCCACCTAGCCCGTTAATAACCGCACAGAGACTTACAAGTGTTAAGCGGCTTATCTAATGCGGGTTTCGAGCCTCGACATTTAATACAAAAATCCGTATAAGCTGTCGAAAATTAACTATACCGAGGTATATCCCATTCAGGGGCGCGTGGGGGTCTTGGATGAACGATGCGGATAAGCAAAAAGGCTTAGGAGCAAATGCTCCTGCGTTTAATTCTCAGCCAATCTCCATTGATGGCATAGAGAACACTTTAGGTCTGACTTATGGACCGGCTCCCGACTTACTCACAGGACAGGTTGTAGCTGAAAAATATAAGGTGCTCGGCGAGCTAGGGCGCGGGGGAATGGGGGTCGTCTATCGAGTGGAACAGATCACTCTCGGGCGAATCCTGGCAATGAAAACTTTGAATGCCCAGGAAGTAAGTGATGTAACCTGGCGACGGTTTCAAGTCGAAGCAAAAACTGCGGCAATGCTGGATCACCCCAATCTCATAACCGTACATGACTGCGGTTTGATCAATGGTGACATTCCATTCTTTGTGATGGATTACATCGAAGGTACGACCCTTGCGAAATTGATCAAAGACAAAGGGGCACTCAGTGTAGAAGAAACTCTCACGATTTTCATTCAAGTGTGCTTTGCGCTGGCATACGCTCACAACATGGGAGTCATCCACAGGGACTTAAAACCAAGCAACATAATGCTGGTTCCTCCGCAATCAGATAGCAGTAGCTTCAGCGTTAAGGTCGTTGACTTTGGAATTGCAAAACTGACAGACGAAGAAATTCAACCAACTCAAGCGCTTACACGCACAGGCGAAATATTTGGCAGCCCACTCTATATGAGCCCCGAACAGTGCCTTGGCAAACCGGTCGACATCCGAAGCGACATCTATTCACTGGGCTGCGTCATTTTTGAGTGTCTAACAGGCGTGCCGCCCTTTATGGGAAATACAGCACTTTCTACAATGATGCAGCATCAATCGACAGATGCTCCATCACTGAAAGAAGCGACATTGGGCAAAGAGTTTCCAGCTGCAATCGAGAATATCTTGCGGCTCATGCTCGAGAAAAATCCAGAGTCGCGATACCAGGACATGAAGTCTATCGCACGCGATCTCAGCCTTCTACAACAAGGAATCTCACATCATCCAGCCTTGTTGTCACTGACAAAGGCAGAAGCAGCAGCACACAAAGATTCCAAACATCTCTTGCAATTAGTTGCTGCTTGCGCCATAGGCGCGGCGGTTGCAGGCACAATTGTTTTTAGTACGATGAGCCAGAAATTGGCAGCATCTTACCGAGCCGGCTTCGATGAAGCACAAAGCTTGAAGCGCTCCGAAGGCATTCCAGCTGAAGTTTTCGAAAATGCGGACGGTGGACCGATAAGCTCACTGACCGCAGACAAACAGGGGAAAGAAATACGCGTATTTGATTTCGGTAGAGCAAAAGAATTTGGACTTGGCTACATTTACTCGATGGACAAAGAAAAGGCCTATCCTGCAAAAGGCGTTCTAACTTTTCCAGCTGAAGAGCAGCTTCGTCTCGATGTCGAAGACAAAGTCATAGTAACTAATCCCAAATTCCTTCTGCGATTCAATTCTAATGAATTTGCCGGGATGCGATTTCGTTTTAACTTCGGAGTTGCAGATTCCACATTCAGGTATTTGGATCGTCAGAAGAATTTGAAGTTTCTTGACGTCACAGGCTGCGAAGTAGACGACCAGTTAATCGAGACCTTGAACAAGCTTCCCAAACTTGAAGTTCTGAGGGTAGGAAGAACTAACATGACAGGCCTTGGATTGCTTGGCTTCAAACGCCTTAATCAATGCAAAAATCTCAATATCGCGCACCTGCCAAATCAGGCAGAGGTACTGAAGAAATTGAAAGGCTCTACTGTTCTCGAAGAGTTGAGACTGAGCGCAGAAGATCTGTCGTCTCAAGACATACGCTTAGTTGGAAGCATAAAGAGCATGCGCAAGCTTTGGCTAGAGAAGGCGCCGAAGTTAAACGAAAGTGACGCTTCTTGGATCTGCAGCCTGAAGAATCTGGAAAGTTTTTCAGCGCCAGATTCGAAATTTCACTACAACACAGTATCGCATATGGTGCATAGCCTCCCGAAATTAAGAGAACTCGGAATTAAGTTTAAAGCTTGGTCAAAGGATGACTTTACTCGCTTGAAAAAGGAATTTCCAAAACTTGCTACAACCAATGACAATCGCGCAGACTGAACCGCTATAGAGCGCCAGGAAAGCCACTGCGTGCGGGGCGCAAGGAAGACTACAAAATCACTTTTGAGAAAAATGGCCTTAGTAAATAACTCCGAAAAATTCTGAATTTTTCGGAGTTATTTACTAAGCAATATAATATCTGCAAAACGAAAAAATGCGTGTTGCAGCGCCAATGTCTGCAACACGCATGAGAACTTAGGTCTTATCGATTTCAAATTTGTCCACTTCTTCGCCAGCGGTCCCAACCTGGCGCAGCAGAAGGGTTTTACCTTCCAGCGATAACACAGTGAACGAGTTTGTGCGATCCCCAATCTTGAAGCTGGATTCAACCGTTCCGCGCGAGGAGGGACGCATGTCGTGCGAGACGAGAAGCCCGCCTGCGCCGGAAACGATGTAGATTACGCCTTGAGGTCTTTTGTTCTCGGTGCCATCAAATATTTTGTCGAGAACCATCTTGCCCTCTGGATTGAGCTTACGTCCGGCTTTTCCAGACTTTAGCTTGTACTTGAGGGGATAGCTCCGCTCATAGAAGTGGCAGTGCCCGTTGAAAACGATGTCTACACCAAAGTCTTCAAAGATGGGCGACAAGACACGCATACGCGTGTCTGTCTTATACTTCGCATCACTGTTGAAGCCAGGCTGATGGAAGCAAACGAACTTCCAAGTGCAGTCAGCGCCCTTTTCCAGGGTTTTCTCAAGCCACTCTTGCAGCTCAGGAAGGCGCCAGTCCATGTACTCGTTGGCATCGAGCATGACCCAAAAGCTGTCGCCTTGCCGGAAGTAGTAGTTGGACAGACGAATGAAGTCTGGTCCGTAGAGACCCAACAGCTTTCGACCGTCGCGGTCACGTTCAACCATTTTCGTGACGGTCTTAGTATCCAGCTTCGGGCCGTTATCCGGGTGACGAAAGATTCGGAAGAATGCAAAAAGGTCTGCATCCGAGGCATGCTGTATGAAGTCGAATCGATCCGGCACACGTACATCATGATTTCCCGGGACCGCTGCAGTCACTACAGAACGACCGATCGGAGCACCTCGTTCGCCGTCGCCGTTGTAGACGGGGTCAAAGTGCTTGCGATATTCTCCGTAGAGTCCGTTGTTGTAGACAACGTCGCCAGCCAAAACGACCAGGTCGGGATTCGCTCCGTATGCGCCTTTTGCAACTTTCGTCGCCTCAGGATCGCCGTCAGCAAAGTCACCGAACAACGCGACAGTGGTCCGAGAACCTTTGTCGGGCGGCGTTTTCGCTGCTGCGGCGAAGACTTGCTGTTCAGCCAATAAAACCCGATACTCGAAAGCGCTTCCAGCTTTCAAACCCTTAAAGGATGCCCGGAAGCGCTTGAACTCGTTGTCTTTGATATTAACGCTGTCGACTTTCTCAACTTCGCAAACAGTCCAAGAAGTGGCACCCTCAGCGAGGTATTCCACTTTCCAGAGACTGCGCTTCAAGTGAGCAATCCAGACCAGCTCGATAGTCACACTGCCGTCCTTTTCCGCCTCGGGAGCGAATTGGAGTAGCGGCTTGATGACAAAAGGAGATTCACCGCGCAGAGAACTTATGCGCGCTTTGTTGACGCCAACCGGCTTGGCACCGGGAGACGAACCAGATTTTCTCTTCATGACGGGGCCCCAAAAGTCTCTTCAAGGCGTGATTGCCGAGAAGTTCAAGACGAGAGATTTTTGATATGCCTGAACAGCGCCATCTGCAAAAGCTTCACAGGGGGCGCATTTCCACCGCGACAAGACATGACGAACAACCCGTGCACAGCCTTGAGAGGCTGATTAAGTTTCGGGATGCACGTGCTTATGTTCTTTTGGGATTTGGTTTAGGACTTGAGGAAGAAAGAAATAGGTTTAGAAGCTATAACTTTTAGAAGTCTCGGATGAAGAGCTCTACGCCCAGCAGCCCACGCTTGCAAAGCAGCGTTTTTTCTCATAGTTCAAGCTGTTTACGACGATGAAAAGTGATCCGATCCAAAATTGAATTTGTGCTCACTCCAAAAACACGCAGTTAGCAGACCTAGCAGACGTCGCGAATCTCGCGCACCATGACTTCCTCCGGGTAATTCATTCGCACCACCTTCGGTGCCAAGTAGATATATAGCATTCTGCTCCAAAACGCCTTTTTCCTTCTTGTTGAAAAAGACGTCAGGAAATTGCACACCTGTAAACGGATAAAGACGCCACGGGACGTGCACGAGAAGCGAATCATGTTCTGAGCGGAAGTATTCGTGAACCCATTCAGGAACCCAGGCCGCAAGCTGTCTGAGCTTCTTATATTCTTCAACAGAGAAATTCGCCTTCGACAACAACCTTGGAAAGCTGAAAACCGCTTCTGCGCTGGCGTGCCAAATACCTGTGAGCATTTTGCCAAGTTCATGCTGCGCCACAAAAAACTTTCTTGCGGATACGTGTTCAAGCTTTACGTATCCATGAATCGTAAAAAACATGCTTGTAGTACCCAACACTGAAAACGTAGCAGTAGCAGGCGGAAAGACTTTCTTGGCCACTTTCACCTTCTTCTTTTTCGGCTTCGGTGGTTTTTCCAACCCCAAAGCAGCTGCTTGAGCGACTTTTGAAGGCAGTAAGTGCTTTGAAAATGCTCTGGCTTTAGCTTCTGCAATTTGAATAATTGTTGGTTCCTTCAAATCAGCATCGTTACGTATAAAGACTCCTCGAGCCAATCTCACAATGAAACCCCTGCGCACCATTCCCTGCACACACTTATCCACTGCATCGCGACAGCCATAGGTCAGAAGCTCTCTTGTAACAAAGATTTGCTGCTTGGGCAGCTCGTTTACGTACTTTCGACATCTGCTAAAAACTCCCATAATGCACCTCCTGGTTTTAAATTTTCGTCCGAAAAATTTGAAATTTTTCGGACGAATACATAAGAGACAAAATGGAGCACTGAAGCCCCCTTTGCGGATTCCGGGGCGCGCCACCGCCCCTATCTTCAAGTACGTAGAGTGCGCACAAAAAGTTCAAATCGAAGCAAAAAAATGTCTCTGATATGCCATAGTACAAACGCGGCTCAAGGAAAAATCGGAGAAGAGCGGCTGCCCGCCCCGATTTTTCAAGTTTGACTCAACACAGCAGCGCCCCCGATGGGAATCGAACCCATCCACCTGGCAGTAAACTTTGCAGTTTTCCGCCAGGCGACCGCCTTCGGTGGGGGCATGTTGGCTGCATCCAACAGCCGGTTTCGAATCATGGCATCACATAATTCTTCGACGCCTAGAAGCCGATATCACGCAATAGCGTTCGCACGAATTGCTCCGGCGTCACTTCGGTGATATTCACGATCTTCGTCGTGTCATAGTCTTCAGGACTGATGCGCGGTCCCAATTCTTCGCCCAGGGACTGCGTCAGAAAGTCCTTCTTCTGCGACCAGTAGCCGTCACGCTCCAGGAAGTAGACGGGCGCACCGGCCAGAAGTCCGTGCTTGAGCCGATTGAGCAGGTCGTAGAGCTCGTGAATGGTGCCCAGACGGCCCCAGAGGACGCCATGGAACATCGAGCCGAAGAAGAGCCCATCATGCCGAGAATTGAAATCCGGCATCTTGAACACGTGACCACCTTGGACCACGTACGGATTGATGTCTTCTTCCGTCGCCAGGAAGTCCGCGCAAACAGCGACCGCTCGGTCGAGACGGCCGGCGTCGAGGCAGCCCTTGTGAGGAGCTTCCATCAGACCAGGTCCACCGCCGGTTTTCAGGGCAATGCCGGTCAAAGCCAGTTGCTTGGAGACGTCTGCCAACCAACGATACTCGAGCGACTCCGGACCAAGTTTTCGCGAGCCGAGGAAAGTCCCCTGCGGCCCGATGCCTTTCAATGTGCTGAGAACACGCTGCAAATGCTGCGCGTTCTGCATCACGCGATCCAGGTGGTCATCGAGCCTGGTCGCATGAGTATTATCCAAAAGTTTGGACATACTAACTCCGTTATATCTTATGAGGTTTATGGGTGGTGCTGCTTAACACGCGGCACCATTCTTGGTGGCATGTCCGCCGGTCAGTCCTTGAGGTTGGCCAGCAAATCGCGGAGCTTGGCGCGCAGAGCGCGGAAGTCCGTGAAGTCGCTGACGTCCACAGGGCGACCGGCGAGCCAGAGGCGATAGACCATGAGGATGAGGTCGTGCTGAGCGCCATAGCGGCTCTCGGCTTCGGTCTCGGTCCAGGGCACATCACGCACGTCGATCAGCTTGCACGACTTGGCTTCGCCGTCGAAGGGAAAGGGCTCGCCCTCGACCTTCGCCAGATAGAGATAATCCGGGCAGCCGTAGTGGCCGGTCACCACAGTGGCACGCAGCGACTCAGGGCACAGGTCATGAGTGAGCTTGCCGAGCGTCGCTTGACGAACGTCCGAATGCGCGTCGGTTTTCACGGCCCACAACTTCACGTCGTGCAGCTTGGCGCCCTTGCCGCCGGCTTCCTGGTCCCATTCCTCGAGCGCGCACTGTTCGTGCGTTTGCTCGGGCATGATCACCTTGCCGCCGACCAGCGTGAGACGCCCCTTGTGCTTGCCGTTCTGCTCGATGACCCACGCCTTGTAGGCGTCGTCCGCAGACACAGCAATCACGCTCGAGGTAGGTACAACGATGGAAAACGTCATAGTATCTTTCTCCGTTTCAGGATTGTTTGACATATCCACCTGGCGAAATCATTTCCACCAGGCGACCACACATCGCGCTATCCATCTGCGACTCCAACACAACTCCGTAACCGACAACACAGCTTTCGCTGCGTCGTAGAGGCCTGAGATAGGAACTCTGTATTTGGTTTTGGAGGTCGTTTAGCCGAAGAATGAAGAGAGCAATAGAAGATACTTTTTGCTACCAAAACCTTCTTCTGGAACATATAAACTTGGGCTTCACAAACCCCCTTTACAACCAGTTACTTCTCTGAGCCGGTGGATGTTTTCGCTCCCAAAAGCTGACAGGCCTTCCGTCTTGAAACTGAAACTTCAAACAGGCAAGTTTTTCCCGATAGAACTACGGAAAAAACTTGCCACCGCTGCGCAAAAATTGGTTCATGCGGCTGCGATAGTCTAAGGCTCGAACAAATCGACAAATCGGACAATCTAGACCACTGGGTAAACGTTTTGAGAAACCAATCCGAGCCGAGCAAACAAAGCTTGTCTCATCACGCACTTTTGAAGAATTGGCTAATCTAGCGCATCTAGCAGAGAGTAGGATCATTCCTCCGGTCCCTCAGTAACAGAAAAAGCAAGAAGCCAGACGCGCGCACGTAGTTCTGCCCGCGCGGGCGAGGATGGAAGAAGTCTCAAAGACTCGCGCGCGCTAAGGTTTTAAGCGAAGTAAAGCATGTTGTAAAGCGTCACTTTACTATTTCAGCTCTTATTTCATGTGATATCCCGAAGGTATCTACAACTTCCCTATTCGTCCTTCTTCCTCAAGCCAAATACAAACATTTGGTCATTCTTCCCTGTTTCCTTCCCGGCCCTACGCCGCTGGTTGGAGCACGGTCTGTTGCAGGGGAGGACAATTTGGAACATGGAAATAGCGCGAAATGGGATTTTCACTGTTGGAACGGCTAGGCTCGAAAAAGCCCACTCAGCTCCATCTGAAACCAAGCTAATGTTCAACGTGATAAATTCCAATGTCAGCTCGTTAACGTTTTACAGGCTGAGTCTTATGAAACGCATCTGAATTCATAGTTTCAGAAAGGACCGAACTATGGACAAGATAACTGACTTGATTGCCGCCAAGCGTAACGGCAAAGCGCATTCCGCCGAAGACATCGGCAGGATCATTGCCGGGCTTATGAATGGCTCCATCAAGGACTACCAGCTGACCGCGTGGCTGATGGCTGCGTATCTCAAAGGGCTGGATATCGACGAAACTACCGCTCTTACTGATTTCATGACTCGCTCGGGCAAGGTTCTCGACTTGAGCGAAATCGGCGAAATTGTCTGCGACAAGCACAGCACAGGCGGTGTCGGCGATAAGACGACGCTGGTTCTTGTGCCACTTCTCGCCTCCGCCGGCGTGCCGATGGCGAAGCTTTCCGGTCGTGGGCTTGAGCATACGGGCGGCACACTGGACAAGTTGGAAGCTATTCCAGGCTTCAACGTCAACCTGTCGCAAGCTGAGTTCGTCATGCAAGTGAAGAAAATCGGTGCCGCCATCGGCAGTACCACAACCGACTTCGCTCCGGCTGACGGAAAACTGTACAAGTTGCGCAACGAGACGGCTACGGTCGACCACAATGGTCTGGGCTCGGCGTCCGTCATGTGCAAGAAACTCGCAGCCGGCGCCAATTTGATTATCCTGGATGTGAAGACCGGACGCGGTGCTTTCATGGACACAGAAGAGCGTGCTCGCGCAATTGCTCAGACCATGGTCGAGATCGGCAAGCGGCTGAACAAGCCGACTGTCGCCGTCGTGTCGAACATGGACCAGCCGCTCGGTTTTGCAGTGGGGCACAGCCTGGAAGTTCTTGAAGCAGTGGAAACGCTCAAAGGCAAAGGTCCTGCGGACCTACGCGAACTCTGCATCTTCCTTGGTTCTCTGGCACTCGTAAAATCTGGGCGCTGCCAGAACCGCGATCACGCTGTTGCGCTTCTGGAAAGCCGGCTCGACAACGGGCAGGCGCTCGAGAAATTCAGCGAACTGATCGTCTGCCAGGGCGGAGATGAGCGCATCATCGACGACCCGGACTTGTTGCCGCGTTCGGCACATCGCGTGGAAGTTAAGGCGCCGAAGGGAGGCTTCGTCAAATCCGTCGATGCGATGAAAGTTGCCCTTGTATCCAAGTCTCTGTCCAACAGACCGGATGGCGGTATCAATCATGGTGCCGGCATTGTCGTTACCGTCAAGGTCGGCGATGAGGTGAAAGCGGGCCAGGTTGTCGCGACAATTCATACGGACGAGGCTGCAACAGCTGACGAAACTGTCACGTGGTTAGCCAGAGCTTTCGGTTACAGCGCCGAGCCCGTGACTGCGCCAAAGTTGATTCACGAGCTTTTCGAGTAAGTTCGAAACGCGCGTCGAAACTTATCTAAGCGTTCATCAGTTCAGAGTTCAAACTTGAACAAGACAAAGACGGGCCGCCAACGACATCTTTTCGTCGCTGGCGGCTGGCATGCGCAGTTACAGATACTCGACGCAGGCTGGTCGATGACGTCATTGCCTCGCAAGGGACAATGTCGTCATCGACCAAAACGTCGATGGATGGTGGCAACTGCTGCCTGCAGCAGTTTGAAAGCGCACAGCGGAAAAACTCGCTGCGTTCTTCGCTTCGCCGGACTTTGCATGGCGCAGAGTAGCCGGCCATCGCCGAATAACAGAAGCGCGCCAGTGAAACAGCGCGCAATCGGGGAAATGCCCGTGAAGCGAAACAAGATTGCAGGCCAGATTCTCTTCTGGCTCTCCTTCGCCATGATTGTCTATGTTCTGATCGCACTCTAAGCGAGAAGGATGGACACTTACAACGATCGCCGATGAGTATCGCCGGTTGGCGATACCTCGACGTCGCATGTCAGCTCGCGATTGCGAAACTCGAGATGCCGACGCCATCAACGCAACACAAAGAGAGAGGTCCACATGGATCCCGTCACAATGCTGATTGCGCTCGGCGCAGCAGCCGGCGTCACTTTCCTCCTGCTCCTTCTGGACTGGACGAACTGGGGACGCTCCAAACGCGCCGTCATCTACATCGTCATCTTCCTGGCGCTCGCCGCCACGGGTGCTTACTCGTGGTTCGTGCTCAAAGATCTGTCCATCGCCGCTGCGGTTTTCCTCGGCGCCTGGTTCGGGCAGATGTTCGCCAAGTTGCTGGATGACTTCATCGACCACCACAAGCAGTCGCGCTATCTCGGCAAGTCCGTGCAGGCGCTGCTGGTAGAAGCCGGCGAGGAGCCGATTCAGCTCGACGTGACGCCGTACAAGCGTACCGTCATCGACTCGGTCGTAGCCGGCGCACTGCGCAAGGGTCACGAAGTCGGCACGCTGATCGACCCGTCCAAGCGGGTCGTTCTCACCGTGCGGGCGACCAAGCCTGCACCAATTACGGCTGCCGCCCCTGCGACCACGGCGACCGACAAGTAAGTCGCGACAAACCGGAGATGGATGGCGACTGAGCTGTCCATCTCCAAAAGGCAAAGACAGGAAGGCTGAGTCCAACCTGATGAAAATAAAGAGGACCAACGAAATGCACTTTCTCTGCCAAGAGTGCGAAAGGAAAGTAGACGCCTTACAAGCCTCGGCTCACAAATGCAAGGGCTGTACGCTCGACACTTACTCAGCGTTCAAATACTGCACCTGCTGTGCTGTCGAGAAGGACAAGTGCCAGAACTGCGGAAAGAAAGCAAAATCCGGGCGAGCCGATGCCGACGCCGACGTAGTGAAAGCGGCTCGCGCCGTTTACATCGAAGAGGTGAAGGGTGTCGATGCTGAGTTCGACGAGGCAATCGCCGACATCCGCAGCGAAATCGACGCCTGGCTCAAAGTCAACAAAGACTCGGCTTCGGTCTACGACGCCGGAATGAAGCCTTACCAGGACGCGTACCAGACTGCCGCAAAAGCGCTGCAAGTGCTGCAGTCTACAGGCGCCGCGGCTGATTCGGATGCTGTCGTCTCCGCACGCCAAGCCGTCGATGACGCAAACACGGCTCTTCGAGCTGCGATGCCCGAACTGCAAAAGCAGATGCGGGCTCCCATCAACGCAGAGCGCTCGAAGATTGGCGAAGAGAAGCTGAAGCGCCACGAAGACGCGGCACGCTTGAAGCACACGAAAACGAGGAAGGCTCAACGCCGCTTCGAACTCGTAGCCGAGCGCATCGCCGGTCATCTGGGCGTTGATGCCGCATACAAGCTTCAGCTCGAACAGCTGGACAAGCAGTTCCGGACATAGCAGAGACTGACAGGCGAATTTGAGAATCAGACAATTCCAAGTTCGCCTGTCAGTTCTTAGGCATAACCGCATTGCAAACCGAAAGCCGGACGCTGCCCGGCTTTCAAACAAAGAGGAAACCCAACAAAAACAGAAAGTCACTGCAAAATGCGAAAGTCTACGCATGACGCCGACCGCGTCAACTACGACTTCTTCGGCAAATTTATCCGGGCTTGGGCTGCCGGTTTCGCCAGCCAGTGCATAGTGCCATACATCATTGGCTATGTCCTTTTCCTCGCCGCGTTCTCGCCGGCAACCCGCTCACTCGGGCTGGACATGGCTCTGGCTGTGGATTTGCTGTTCATTCCGAGCGCCGCCTTTACCGGCGTCATCGCCGCGCTCTGCGTAACGCTGTCCAATCGGATGCTGACTGCTGTCGTCGCCTCGGGGCTGATCAGCCTGGCAATACCGTTGCTGATCTTTGTGCCGGCGGCCTTCGCCTGAAGGCGAAACTCCAAACGTGCCTGGCGATGAGGAAGTCTCAGTGCGCTGCGACTTCCCCATTGCCGATTGGGAGCCAGTTTCAATCATCACACCGGCTCGATTTTTGGCAGCGGTAAATCTGCTTCCGTTGCACATCGGCATCATCAAGCAGATGGAGTGTTCGCGATGGAAAACGCGACTTCGGACAAGTTGTTAAGGTTCTTCGTGGCTTGGGCCGTGGGCATGATTTGCCTGCCGGGCCTGAGTTTCATCGGCGGCGCCATCATTACCAGCGCTGTCAAAATCGCTTCCGTTCAGGGAATCGCCGCCTTCTTCTTTTTCCTCGGCTACTACGGCTTCTTCCCGAGCCTGGCGTTCACCGGTCTTTTGGCGCTCTTCTGCGCCTTGCTCACGCCTTCGGTGAAGCGAGCAGCCATCACCTCCGCGCTTCTCAATATCGGCGTTCTCGTCTTTCTGGCGATGTTCGTCGGCGGCGTCTTCTGACGCTGAACGGAAGCAAAAACTGAAAGGAGACTCCCATGCGAGACGCAAAGAACATCGTTGTGTTCTCCGGCGCGGGCATCTCCGCCTCAGCCGGCCTGAGAACTTACAGAGGTCCTGATGGTTTGTGGAATGACGCAGCCATCGTCAAGGCAGCGGAAGCACAAACCCTGAAGTCGAACCCGCGCTTCAGTTGGGACCACTGGGGCGGCATGCGCAAGCAAATCGCAAACTGCGAGCCGACCCGCGCCCATCTTGCTCTGGCAGAAGCGCAAGCAAATCTGCCCGAGGGTTACAGCTTGAACATCGTCACTCAGAACGTCGACGGTCTGCATACGCGGGCTGGAAGCACAGGCGTCATCGAGTTTCACGGCAACGTTATGATGACACGCTGCACCAATCCCAAGTGCACGCTTGTCCCCTACGCCGACAACGACCCACATGAGAATGCGCTGCCTGTCTGCACTCAGTGCGGACACCACTTGCGTCCTGACGTGGTTCTCTTCGGCGAGAACGTCAAAATCGACAATGTCGCCGCCGCTCGAAAGCTCATGAAAGAGTGCGGAGTGCTGATTGTGGTGGGAACGACGCTTGAGGTCCAACCGGTCAAAGGCATCGTCGACATCAAGAAGCGCTTCTACTCAGGAGTGAAGACAATCTGGGTAAACGTCACACCGGCCGGTCAGTTTCACTGGTCGTTCAAAGAGGTGCATACAAGCGGCGCCGACAAGGCTCTGCCGGAAATTCTTACCCGCGTAACCGGCGGCAATGTCTAGAAGGACATTCGCCCCTGCCTAGCGCACCATATTCGGTGCTCAAACAGACTGTGCCGCCGCGGCTAGGATGACGAGCATAGCGCCTTACGGCAAATGCTTCTTCCTGCCACGGCGGCGCGGTTACCGCATCTACGCAATGCTCCGAAAAATTCGAGATTTTTCGGAGCGACCCAACAAACTTCAAAAAGGATGGATTAATGACCGCAACTTCCCAGCAGACCAAAGTCGTCAACCTCGCTGACTCGCACGTGCTCCTTCTTTCCAACGCTTCGGACCTCTTCAACTGGTTCCAGACGGCGGTGGCAGGCAAGACGGCAGACAGCGACTTTGAAGCGGCCGTTTCGCCACTCGATGCCACCATCGCTGCCGATCCGTTCATGCACCAGACGCTGGTCAACGAATGGGCGGCGTTCGTGCGTTCGCTGCGCGACGCCTACGGCAACTTCGGACGCGACGTGGTGCACAGCTACCGCGCCGACGTGCCGGACCAGGTGCGCAACCTGGCGCTCAGCATCGCCAAGTCCAACTTCGAGCGCATTCGCAACTCGGCTCGCCAACTTCTGGTCAATCAGATCGAAGCCACTGCTGGCACCCGAGCCTAGCTGGCACTTCCAGGCGCAGCAGGCGCGTTTCGATGCGCCTGTTGAATCCTCTCGACTAACTTCGTCACGCGTCGGTGTATTTGTGTCCGACGGCTAACATGCGCAGCCCCAGGGGCTGACGCCAACACAAAAAAACGAAAAGGGGTTTCCTTAAATGGAAATGATCCTTTGGCTTAGCGTCGCTTTCGTCGTGGAGGTGGCGTTCTTCTCTTTCCTGGGAAGGCGACTTTTCCAGGTACCACAACAGTCGCAGTTCGTGTCGTTCCGCGCATATCGCGAGTTCTCCGAAAAGGTGCACTTGCGGGTTCGCGAATCGCATCTCGTCGAAGCGGGCTTTGTCGCTCTCACATGCGGACTGATCGCGTGTTACTTCCTAAGCGTCTACTTCCTTCCGGTCGTAGCCACGGTGGTAGTTTTCGAAGCAGTCTGGCTGATGATGACGTATGAATTCCGTCCGCATCTGCAACAGAATTACGTGATCAAGTCGAACCTGCTGACGGCCGGCGGAGTCTCGCTCTTAATCGGCATCTTCATCTCACTGCTGGCAGGTGCTTCGCTGTTGCCTGTCCTCATAGCCGTGGCGCTCTTCTGGGTAGCCTGGCTATTGCTCATGCCGATGTAATTACATACGGCATCCAAACAGCGGGATGGGGACGTCGTTCCCATCCTGCCCCCGCCTTTGCCTGTTTCCAGGCTTAACCGACAATAACAACGGAAAGGACTTTACAGTGTTCAAACCCTTTATCAGTGTGGCACTTCTCATTGCCGCATCAGTCGCCATTATCCAATTCAACCAAATTGCTGTCGGCTCGATCGCCGGCGCAGTGGGCATCGTTCTGCTCTTCAGCACGCTGAAAGAACAGGCGAAGGACAACCGCCGCATCGGCGACGAAACACGACAGGCTGACACCCAGCTTCGCGCCGAGGTGATCGCCGTGCAGAAGCTCTCCATGGAAAAGTTGGGCAGCGCCAGCGAAGAGTTCAAAACGAACGTAGCGGCGCTCGTTGCTGACGCCGCCAAGCATCTCGGCTACCCGTATCTCGGTGGACAGCGTGTCTATGGACCCGGCTATGTTCTCAACTGGAACAATGAAGGTCTGCGCCTCATTGCAGAGGCTCGCCGGATGGTCGAAGCCTATACTCCGCCGACCGCGGAGTAAGAACTAGAAGGAAGAAATTGCACTAATAAAGTGAGTTTCTCCCTGCTAGTTTTCGATTTGTGGATGGTGCAATTGGGCACCATCCACGGTGCAGTCTTTTTTCGCAAACCTTTTACTACGTCATTTAATAACTACCAGCAGCAACCGACGCAGCGCACTCAATCTTTAACCCACGCTTATGAAAACGACCAATTCTGGCGGGTTTCGGGATAGCTAGCGCGAGGTTCGCAACGGTGACCTTTTCTCATAAAGTCAAAGATAGCTTTGCATTTAAGCAAAACCTGTAAAACACAAGCATGCAAATCTACTAGTCTGCACTCACTCTTTCTCGCCGTTTTCCAGACAAAAACTTTCCAGCTCCGAACTCCATCGCGTATCAAATTCTTCCTGTCTCAAGTGAGTTTTCTCACCGGAAGAACATCGCCTGGAGAGCTGGCCGACGATTCGCCTGGCAGCGACGAAGGAAGTATTCGCCAACCGCCGAACTGACAGCCTCGCAGCTGCCTTAAAGTTCGGTGGATAAGCATCCAAAAAGCACAAGGACACCGAGAATGACCAAGCGACAAAACACCGCGCTCGCCGCTCAAGCTCTCCCGATCATGGCCGCCATCGAAGCAATCGCCAACGAGATGCGCGAGAGCTACGGCGATGACGCCGACGGCGAGACCAGCTTGCTCGACTTCTACAGCGAAGCCTACCTGGAGAATCTCTCCGAGGCCGGCTATAGCGAGACCCGTCCCAACGATCGTCTCTCGATTCGCGCGTTCGCCCATATCATCAACGTCAAGCCCGAAGACATGAAGGTCCTGAAAGACACTCTCGGCTTCGACGGTGGCAACTATCGCGACTTCGCCGTCAGCGACAACGTCATCAGCGCCCTGGCTCGCAGCACGGATCTGGCACCGGCTCTCAAGCTTCTGGCTCCGGCCGAAGACGAGAAGTCGGTTGGTCCGTTCTACCCGACCCGCACCAAGTTCGACGTCGCCGCGGCCCACAAGTCGCGCGTCGGCTACATCGACGAGGTGAAAGCCATTGTCGGCAAGGACGCTGCGGTCGACGCCGCCGCCGTGAAGCTCGCCGGCATCTTCAAGTTGACCGAAGTGGACAAGGTCGCCCGCCAGCTCAAGACTGCTGGCTTGACTGGCGAAGCCGCTGTCGCTCATGCCGCGCTGATCGCACTGCGCAACGACGCCCGTCTGGTCGCCGGTCTGCGCTGCTGCCAGCCTAGCTAAGCTCTCTCTGCATCGTCTTGTAGACGGTGCTTCTTTTGCTTGCAGCCTCCGCAATTCCCGGAGCGTTTGCCTGATGCAAATCGCTCCAAAAGCAACAGGTACAAAAAAATGGCTAAGAGCAAGATCCCCACGCCCGCCGACATCGAAGGCAAAAACCCGAACGAGGAAAAGAAGGACAAGGTCCTCGAACTTCTCGCCGGTGAACTCACCAAGCGCAAGAAGGGCGACAAGGGTGACAAGCCGATCTTCTCCGATCACGTGGATCCTGCGGTCCGCGAACTCGTGATTGCCGACCTTGAAGAGCAAGGTTGGTCCGTCACGGTCAAGAAGATCTACGGAGGCAAGCTGCACTGGTACATCCAGCCGGCTTAGGCCAGTCTAAGAGCGCGCGCGGCCAATAGCTCGCGCTCCGACTGAGCTGTGAATTGAGACAGCGAAGGTGCCGCCCCCGGCCACTCTTCGCTGTCTCTTTTTGAGCCTTGACTCTACTGCGCGTCATAGTATAGACAGGGGTGGGGGGTGCCCTTTTTGAAAAATCGGGACTAGTCGGAAAAATTTGAAATTTTTCGGAGCAATTCACTCAAGACAAAAACCAGGTCAGGGCTCCGGGATTTGGCGAAAGACAGACAACCAACGGCGCAGTTGCGCTATCTTGGCATCGCAAATTCTCCTGGAATCGCCTATTCACCACGGATACAGCTCTTCTATCTTGACGACTTCCCTAGATGATTAACGTACTAATAGCTGAGTGTTAGCGGTTTTAAGCAGACTTTCTTGAATGCGTAAAAGAGACTGTGATAGCCAATGATGTTTCTTTTCTGCCCACCGCCCGCTTTTCAACCCAACGCACCCAATCTAGACTTTCGTTTTCAGACTCCATCCAGACTGCTTATGCAGCCTCGGGTTTGAACACACAGGTCTGTGCGCGTTCTTCTAGCGAGCGGATTTATCAAGAGCTTGTAGATGACTGAGGAGAAATCCACCGATGCCTACAAGTTTTGTTTCTCACTGAGGAACTCCAAGGAGCACAAACATGAATAACCCAAATACCTTCTCCGCTGGATTGGAAGGTGTCATCGCCTGCGCAACGCGCTTGAGCCATGTGGACGGAGCAGCTGGGCGGCTCATCTTCTCGGGACACAACGCGGTCACTCTCGCGCAGTCCAAGACGATCGAGGAAGTCTGGTTCCTTCTACACGAAGGACGTCTACCGAATGCCGCGGAACTGGCCGCTTTCCGCGCCAAGGTTGAGACACTGGGCAAGCTCTCCCCAGCCGAAATCGCTCTGGTCAAGAAGGCTCGCGGCGCCGAACCGCTGTCGGCTTTCCGCACCGCCATTTCGGCTATCGCCTGCCACCGCGGCTTCAAGCCTTGGCTGAATCGCGATGTTGCCGAAGTCGAGCAGGAAGTTCTGCAGCTGCAGGCGCTGGCGCCGGCGATTGTGGAAATCGTCCACACCGGTCGCGCCCCCGTGCGCAAGCGCAACAACAAGGGCTACGCTGAGCGTTATCTCTGGGGCGTCACCGGCAAGCGCCCGTCGGCCGACAACCTGCGCGCCGTCGAGACCTACCTCATCCTCACCATCGACCACGGGCTGAACGCTTCCACGTTCTCCGGTCGTGTCACGGCGTCAACCGGCGCCGACGTCGGCGCTGCCATCACGGCGGCCGTCGGCACGCTCTCGGGACCTCTGCACGGCGGTGCACCGGGTCCTGTTCTCGATATGCTGGATTCCATCGGCGCGCCCGAGAAAGCAGCCTCCTGGGTCCAGGAAGAGCTGTCTAGCGGTCGCCGCATCATGGGCTTCGGGCACCGCGTCTATCGCACCGACGACCCGCGCTCGCTCTGCCTGCGTGGAGTCGCGCAGAAGCAGAACGGTCCGCGCATCACTCTGGCGCTCAAGGTCGAGGAAGAAATTCTCGCCGCCTTGAAGGCGAAGGCTGAAGCTAAAGCTCTCACGACCGGCAAGCCGGCTCGCGCTCTGCGTGTCAACGTAGAGTTCTGGACCGCCGTCGCGCTCGAGCACGTCGGCATCCCGCGCACCCTCTACTCCTCCACGTTCTGCACCAGCCGCATCATCGGCTGGGGCGAGCACATCATCGAGCAGCTGAAAGACAACAAACTCTTCCGCCCGCTGTCCCAGTACACCGGACCGGAAGTGCCCGAAAGCGCCTTCTGACAGGCGTGTGAGCTTGCCCCGTGCGGGCAGCCCTGAGACATCACGCTAAAGACCAAAAGCAGTTCGGGTTTTTCGAAACTCGAACTGCTTCCTTGGCTTTCGGCAGCTCAAATTTCTGTGTCAGTCCTGTAGACTGGCACGAACTAAAATACCTGGATGTAAGTACATAGCCTCAGGGCTATCGAGTCTGGAGCTTCTATGAGCACAAAAACACCGAGCGAGTTCAAGAAACTCCTCAACACTCTGTTCAAATCGCACCCCTGGCACGGCGTTTCCCCCGGTGAAAACGCGCCTGAAGTGGTTTTCTCGTACATCGAAATCGTCCCCACCGGCGCCGTCAAACTCGAGCTGGACAAGAAGACCGGCCACCTCCACGTGGACAGGCCGCAACGCTTCTCCTCAATGTGCCCGACTCTCTACGGCTTCGTTCCGCAAACTTATTGCGGTGACCGCATCGGTGATTTTGCCGCCAAGAAAACCAAGCGCAGCAAGATCAAGGGTGACGGCGACCCGCTGGACATCTGCGTTCTCACCGAGAAGGACTTCGCCCACGGCGACCTTTTCGTGAATGTTCGCCCCATTGGCGGACTGCGTATGATCGACCACGGCGAAGCTGACGACAAGATCATCGCCGTCCTGGAGAATGACATCGCATACGGTGACATTCAGGACATCAGCGAAGTGCCGAAAGGTGTCATCGAGCGGCTCGAACACTACTTCCTAAGCTACAAGCGCCCACCCATGAGCAAGGGTGAGAAGCCTGTGGTCGACATCGCCGCCGTCTACGGACGCAAGGAGGCTCAGGAAGTAATTCGCCTGTCCATGGCAGATTACGAAGAGGCTTACGGCACCGAAGAGTCGCGACTGGAACAGCTCCAGCACCTGCTCTCCTCGGCTCTGCCCGCCAACGGCAACGGAAAGGCTGCTGCGAACGGCAAGGCAAAAGCCAAGTCCAAAACCAAAGCAAAAGCCGAGCCGAAAGCAAAGGCGAAAGCCGGCTCCAAGCGCCACGGCAAGTAATCACAAAATCATCGCAAAAGGGCGCATCGAAAAAAATCGGTGCGCTCTTTTTGCTTTTTCGCAGCGCTACGACAAACACTAGTATGCCAGGTGCCAGAGCACGACTGAATTTACAGAGGTCTGACTACAGTCATCCCAACTTTGTCTGTTAATTTACGACTTGAGTCTGAGAGCAAATTTTCAATACCAAACTCAAGCTCTGCATGGCTGACATCGTGGCTTCATCTTGCGCCGTATGGTGGCAAGAGTCAAACCGCTTTCTACTCCCAACACAAACTTGTTCCAGAAATCGAAAATACTTTGCAGCGAACAGAGCACTTCATCAGCCTGACGCGACTTTTTAAAATCGGCACGATTGATAGTTTGACTCTGTTTGTAGTTGCATGAAAGAAAAGCTTTGCAGCGAGGACTGACAGCAGCTGTATTCAACATTTTCTTGGGCGATTCAGACTGAATCGCAAGAAGATTGTGATTAGTCGAGCGCATCAACTTTTCGAAAGTGTTGACGTGCATGGTGTCGTCATCACAGTTTTCCCCTGCTTCCTTGAGGAAATCCTTTAGCGTTAAGGAGCCAGCTGCAGGCGGTGTAAATTGCAGGTCATTCGAAGGGGCGGTAATTGTTTCTTTGTTAGTAAGTGGTGGTGGTGATACAGAGATTCTTCTAGCGCTTGGGCGCAATGTCTTGGATCCATCGAATACGGGCGGATATTCAGTTTTGGTAAATGCAGTTGTGTTGTTTGTAGAAACGGTTGGCACGATGCTGCTTCTCCAGAGGAGGGAAACGGAAAGAAGTTCGAAGAGAGGTGGGGTCAAGTTTAAAACTTGGTCAGAGATTTATATCTTTAAGAGCGTGAAGAGTTTGTGATGGTCAAAGGCACATAGTTAAGAAAGAGTCGCAGCGAGCGCGCAGGGGAACGAAAAAATTTGGTGCTAGTTCACTAATGTGTCGCCGCCATGCATCGCCCTTAAAGCAACGAAGAACCAGTTGCGGACAGTGTTTCATGACCTGCGCCGGTAGAATCGTTGCAAACTTGATCACGAATACTACTGGTTTTAGTATAGGATCGACGAAGTAGTAGCGAACAGGGAAGTCGGTTTTGACACCGACCTCCCTGCCGCCACGGCACTCAGCTCAGGCTATGGAAACCGTCAGAGGATCTCTATCTCTAGAGCGCTCGCTCGGTTCTCCTACGTCTTTAGCCGCGCCAGCCCTTCGGAGGCTTGCAGCCGGTTTCCCGATCGGCGGGGAAGGGATTCACCTCGCCCAGCGGAGCGTCGGTGATGACGCCGGCCTTGACCAGGCTCTCGCGCGACGCGTACTCGATGACGAAACGACCGACTTCGCGGCCGCGCTTGAAGTCGACCGTCGTGACCTTGTGGTCCTTGCGCTGGCCGAACTCGGTGCCCATGTCGTGACCGAGACCGCCCTTCATCACCGCGCCGCCCCGGGTGCCACCCAGACCTTCCAGACCGCCGCCGCCGCCGAGGCAGCCGCCGCGCGGGCTCATGGACATCACGTGGCGAACCGGACGGACTTCCTCGTAGAAGACGACCGCGATGACGCCGACGTTGGCCGGCTTGTCGAGCTGCGCGGCATAGCTGTCGGCACGGTCACCGAAGTGGAAAGCGGCGACTTCGCTGTCGTTCAAGCGGAAGCCGGGGATGTCGTTGTTCGAGTAGCCGGACAGGACGTAGCCGCCGGCGTTCTTGGACGCCGTCTTGCCGGTCATGATGTCCAGCCCGTCCACCGACGTCACCGCCAGGTAACGACCACCGAACGGAACATTGAGGCGCACCTGGAAATCCTTGTCCCAGGGAGCAGCGACGTAGTTCTTGCCACCGTGCTGAATGACGGGCAGAACGCGACCGTCGACGACGATTTCCAGTCCGAATGCGTTGTTGCGTTGCATGTGTTTGCTCCTTGTGCCTCATTAGAGGCGGGTTTGCCACATCTGCTTTTGTCAGAGATGCGACGACTCGGTTTGGCCGCTTGCATCAGCAAGCGACGATTTCTGCAGACAGCGGAATTGCAGATTGGCTCTGCGTCCGCTCGGTCAAAACCACAAATCAACTGAGCGCAACTGCCTTAGTCTCGGCGGTTATAGCGCTCAGCCAATTTGGCCAATTCCGAAAACCTGTTCGGGAAGTTGATGAACGACAGGAAGCCGATGAGCAGAGCGGCGGCAAAGCCCAGCCGGAAAGCTTCAGCGACATGCATGGTCTTCAAAGAGTCCGACCCGAACGCCTGAGGGGCGAGCGAAGCCCAACCCCAGATGACACCACCTGTGATGCTGCCGATGACGGCGAACATAAACAGGAGCATGAGCAGAGCTCCCAACTCGCGCGCACGAAGCAGCGCTTGAAAGAAGCGGTTGAAGGGGCCGCGAACCAGGTAGAGACTGAGATCGGCGGCACCGAAGGCGGCGGTCGTCACCAGAAAACAGGCGACGATTCCGGCGGCGTTGGCGTGGTTGACGCCCACGACCACGGACACGAAGAGCGCGCCCACGCAGTAAAACAGGCAGAATATCAGTGCACCCATGCGTTTTGCCCTTATTTTGGTTCTTTGACTGGACAGGAGTCATCAATGACTCCCTGAAGGGAGCTGAGTGCTGCCAAAGCACCCAGCTCCCCGGGATCGCAACGCTATTGCGCTGCGACTCGAGCAGGCAGAGAACTACCTGCTCTTACTGGGCGACAAAGACAGTCCTAGCCGGGGTCAGACTAGTCCTTTGCTTTGTCACCCGCATCTGCGTCCTGGTTCTTGGGAGGCGGGCACGGCGGCTGCTCCCCTTCGTTGGAAAACTTGTCGTTGCGGTACTCGCTCGGAAGTTCCTCGAGGCTGACCGTGAGCGACAGCAGACACCGCTTGAGCATGTAGTCCGCCAGCGCCTCGGGGTCTTTGACGCCGGGGACGGCATCGCAGACACCGATGATCAGGTGTTCGGTCTCGCCGACCTTTACGACCGTCGGGTCGTAGAAGCGCTCCCGAAGTTCGGGTACGGCGGCGATGAGAGTCATCGGGTCGTACAGATTGAACGACTGGATGAGGTCCCAGATGCTGTCTTCGCCGGTGCGATCCTTGCCCTTGCCGGCGCAAAAGGTATCGCAGAACCAGTCTCGGTTCAGACGCTCCGGCATCTTGGCGCGCCCTTCGTGGCCGACCGGCAGGTTCACTTTCTGCCAGAGCGCCTCGATGGAGCCCTGCTGCGAATCACGCAGCTTGATACCGACTGGATGACCGGTGGCGGCTAGTTCGTCATAGAAGCTGCGCGGCACCTTGCACGCGTAAGCCGCGGCGCGGGTGAGGATCACCAGCGGAATGCCCAGCTCCTGGAGGCAGCGGTAGGTGTAGATCGCCGAGTCCATGTCGAACTTGTTGTTCGCCGCCGAGTCGGGCACCATGTAGCCATCCTTGTCGATGACCACCTTATTGGTTTCCTTCTCGATCTCGACGCCGCCCATGATGGCAACGGATTCGACCTTTGCTTTGACCAGCTGCGCGTGTTCTTTGAGAATGGCGGCGATGTCGGTCATGCCCGAGATGAGCACCAGCGTAATGCTGTTGTCTTCGGCATCTTTCAGCGTGCGAACGAGCAATTCACGCCCGTCTTCGAGTTCCGACACGTCGGCCATGTAGGTGACTTTGGCGAACTCGTGGTCGTGACCGTTGGGACTGTTCTTGCAGTCCGTGCCGATGCCGACAGGAACATTGGGCTGACCGAGCAGCTTGAGCGTTCCTTTGGCGAGCTGTGCACGCTTGATGGGCGGCGCCAGATTGGCAATCACAGCCTTGAGTTCGAACAGATCCTGCTTGCGCGAACCCGGTGTGGTGAAGAACTCCAGCTGAGTCTGACGGCGGTGCCGCTGTTCTCCAGTCAGGAAAAGAACCGTATCTTCGTCGTCGAGGTCCTTTCCGAAATCACCGACGATCAGAAGTCGACGGCTCAAACGACTGAGGAGCTTGGCGAACTCTGATTCCACTAAGGTGCGGAACGGATCTGTGGTTGGCATTGTTTTCATAATTTGCTTTCGCTTTTTGTGACCGATGTAGCGTCGACGCGACGCGTCGACCAATTGAGCGGATGAAGAGGCAAGACGTGCTTGCTTCCATTAGCGAATGGCCTGGCGAAACCTCTGAGCAGACGTTCTGCATCAACTCTCGATGAAGAGTGCGTGGGCGACGAATTGGGAGTACTGGGTATGCGCCTGGGCTTGAAGATGAAACGTCAATGAGAGTTGAGAGGTAAGAGCCCCATCTTGCCTAAATCTCTGTGACAGGAGCAAAAGAAAAATTGTTCAGAAGCTCATGATAGAAGCCGCTCGAGCCTCAGCCCCACAGCACTCACAGAAAAGCGATATTCAGCTTGGATAATGATCATCAGGTTTCTATGAAAACTGGTCCCTGCGCCAATCACGTCATGTCTGCTTAACGTTCTTCAAAATCCGGCTTGTTTGGTCAGCGCAATGCCGCACCGCATTTGGTGCAAAACAACGTTTAAAATACTACGGCAGTTCGTCTCAAAATCAAGACGTATTGTGAAATTCAAGCGAATAGCCAGAACGATGGCTTCATGCGGTTTTCCCTTTTTCTAAATAAGATTTTAGTTGCCAAGAGGAAGTTTGAGTGGCAGCTCAGAAACGGCGAGGAGAGCGAGTTTGCACAAACTTGCGCGAGGTCTGAGCGCTCGATGATAAACAAGCGTAGTTGAGCTATTGCGGCAACATAGCGAGACAATGAGGTCGCAATTGTTTCAGAACATAAACCAACTCAAAAATCTAGCGCAACATCGCATCAACCTGTTGCCTTAAAAGCGGCCACAACCAACAGCTTTCAAAAGCTCTGATAGGTCTTCGCGCCCAATCAAAAAGTGGTCTGCATCAAGCTTTTTTCTGATCCGTTTGAAGCTTTGTTTAGCTAAGTGATCTGATTGTGATTAAGTGTAAATTCATGGCTCATCTCATTCAGATGAAAGCTTTGATGTTCATCTCTATTAGATCTGCATCTGGTGTTCACGAGATCTGCATCTGATGTTCATCAGATCTGATCAACGAAACGTCCTGAGCCTTGCCGAGCTTTAAGGTCCTACTGGAACTCTGATCAAAACGTGATCAATTGTTGAGATCGCACGGATCACAACTGCAACTTTTCGAAGTCTTTCTGGCCTTGGCAAAGGTGAGCGCCACTTAATTCAACTAGCACCACGCGTGGTGCAGCCTTAAAACTAGCGCCAGCCTTCTTGACATCGCTTAAACGCGCTTAATATCTGCGTTTCATTGATGACAAACCACTCAAGTACTTCGCCCCATAGACCGCACCAGCGAACCGCCCCGCGCGAGGTAGCACAGTTAATAGGCCCATTATGAGTATCAATCAATATGTAAGCCAACTCATCTTGACTACTCGATTCGCCGCACAGGCTCAGAACTTGCAACGCCTCGTACCCCAGAAATCGAGCGCCAAAAACCCGGAAGTCAAGAGGGCTGCGGCACCCTAGATAGGTAAGACATTCCTGTAATCGAAATGTATCTGACCTGCAATAACTAGAGGGTCAGCAAGAGGTTTTAACAGCAGCGCTCTGCATAATCGGGATGTACCTCGTTTTCCTCTGTGTTTTCGGAAAAGCCCAACAACTTCGCTTATTGACTCACTCGCCTTTGTCCCAACCGCATTCCGCAAGGAGTGAGTTGAAGCCGGGCGGTCAAATTCGAAGAAGTGAACCGAAAAGCAGAGTTGGAGGTTGTTCGCGTTTTTTACGCAATTGGCGCACCGAGCTCGCGGAACTTGATGAAACTGTGTCAGCTGACGCATGTTGAGCCAAGCTTTCGCAACTCAGTCGCGCTTATCTCCAGTCGCACTAGAGGCACTTCGCTTCTGGTGCAAACAGTCACGTAAACGACTGTGACAGGCGGTTCACTCCGCAAACAGTGTGCGCACTCGCGCAAAGGAGAAAACCAACATGCCGATTTCCCTGAAAAAGGGCGAGAAGATCTCTCTCACCAAACAGGCTCCCAGCCTGAAGAAGATCCGCGTCGGTCTGGGCTGGGACACGCGCGCCACTTCCGGCAAGGCATTCGACCTCGACGCTTCGGCGTTCGTGCTCGGCGCCACCGGCAAGGTCCGCAACCAGAACCAGGACTTCGTGTTCTACGGGATGGACAAGATCAACGGCAAGCTGATCACCAAGGACGGCTCCATCGAGCACACCGGCGACAACCGCACGGGCGTGGGCGATGGCGACGACGAGTCGATGATCATCGACCTGACCAAGGTCGGTGCCGACGTCCAGCGCATCGTCTTCGCCGTTACCATCCACGAAGCGAAGGAGCGCGGTCAGTCGTTCGGTCAGGTGACCAACGCCTTCATCCGCGTCGTCAACGAAGAGGACAACACCGAGCTCTGCCGCTTCGACATCTCGGAGGAAGCCTCCACCAACACCGCCCTCGACTTCGGCGCGGTGTACCGCAAGGACGGCGAATGGCGCTTCGACGCCATCGGCCAGGGCTACGACGGTGGTCTGCTGGCTCTGTGCGGTCGCTACGGCGTCGACGCCGAGTAACCGGTCGCATTTCTGTCTGGTTGAGGTGCGCATAACGCGCGCCTAAACATCGATATCCAGCTGGCAGCGAATTCCTCGCGCCAGCACGTTCGGCCCGGGCGCATCTGACACAACGTCAGTGCGCCTTGGCTCTAACCCATCGCTCAATAGCGAAAACAAGGAGATTGCATCATGGCTCTCAGCCTCAAGAAGCGTGACCTGTCCAAGTACGACACCGAAGTCGGTCTCGACACCTCCGGCTCCATGGACGCGAAGGACACCCCGACCGGGCTGTCGCGTCTGGAAGACAGCAAGAAGACCATCGGCCTGCTCATCAAGGAAGCCGGCGAGCTCGACGAGGACGGTCTCACCGTCTGGTGCTTCGACACCGACATCCACGACGTCAACGAGAACACCACCGACGCCAAGGCCCAGACCGTCCTCAAGGCGGCTCGCGCCGACGGTGGCGGCACCTACCACGCCAAGGCCCTCAAGCCGCGCGTCGACGACTACCTCGACCAGCTGCTCGGCAAGCCGGCGGTGAAGGGCACCAAGGGCGGCTTCTTCAGCAAGGGCACCCCGGACACTCCGGCGGTCCCGGCCAACCCGAACACCAAGCCGCGCCTGTACGTCATCATCACGGACGGCCAGCCCTCCGACGGCGCCGCCGGCGAGAAGGCCCTGGAAGACCTGATCATCGACGCCACCAAGCGCCTGGCCGCGGCCGGTTACGGTCGTGACAAGATCGGCTTCTCGTTCATCCAGACCGGCAAGGACAAGGGCGCCACGGCGTTCCTCGAGCGCCTGAACAACGGTCTGGTCGCCAAGGGCGCCAAGTTCGACTGCGTCAACTGCCTGACCGTCGACGAGTGCGTCGGTCTGACGACCAAGCAGATCCTCGAGAAGGCCCTCGACGACTAAGCAGCTCGGCTGCCAGTCCGCTCCCGCATGAGAGGGAAGCCGGCTCTCTGAGAGTTTGGCTTCCCTCCATCTCGTTTAACACCTGCTGAGCGCAGCGAGTGTTCGCGCCTCAGTTCGTCATTCAACGCACAAAACCCGCCTCAGGCGCGAGCGCCGAGGCACAAAGGAGAAAGACACCATGCCCGTTTCCCTGAAGAAAGGCGAGAAGGTTTCGCTCACGAAGAACGCCGGTCCCGCTGGCCTGACCAAGATCCGCGTCGGCCTCGGCTGGGACGCCCGCGTCACCGACGGTCAGCCGTTCGATGCCGACGCCTCCGCGTTCATGCTCACCGATGCCGGCAAGGTCAAGTCGGACGAGTGCTTCGTCTTCTACAACCAGAAGAAGTCCCCCTGCGGCTCGGTCGAGCACAGCGGCGACAACCTGACCGGCGCCGGCGACGGTGACGACGAGACGATCAAGATCGACCTGACGAAGGTTCCGGCCGACATCAAGAAGGTCGCGATCGCGGTCACCATCAACGACGCCGACACGCGCCGCCAGTCCTTCGGCCAGATCACCAACGCCTACGTGCGCATCGTGAACGAGGCCGACGGCAGCGAGATCGCGCGCTACGACCTGTCCGAGGACGCCTCGACCAACACCGCCATGATCTTCGCCGAGGTGTACAACCACAACGGCGAGTGGAAGATGAACGCGGTCGGTCAGGGCTACGACGGCGGCCTGGCTGCCCTCTGCGGCAACTACGGCGTCAACATCTAAGACGCCGGCAGCGTGATCTAAACACGCCAGTCTCTGCAAGCAGCGCTTGACGGTCCAAAGACAGGCTTAACAGCACGTCTTCCTGCAGGCAGGCAGCCATCCGGCTGCCTCGCCTGCTTCTTCTGAAACTGGAGCAACATCGCTCCGCAACCCAAATTGCCCAAGCGGCACAAAGGAGAACACACCATGGCCATTTCCCTGAAGAAAGGCGAGAAGGTTTCCCTCAGCAAGAACGCCGGCGCCGCCGGTCTCGCGAAGATCCACATCGGTCTGGGCTGGGACGCCCGCGTCACCGATGGCAAGCCGTTCGACGCCGACGCGTCCGCCTTCCTGCTCACCGACACCGGCAAGGTGAAGGACGACGCGGGCTTCATCTTCTACAACCAGAAGAAGTCGGTCTGCGGCGCCGTCGAGCACCAGGGCGACAACCTGACCGGCGCCGGCGACGGTGACGACGAGGTGATCAAGATCGACCTGACCAAGCTCGACCCCGCGGTCAAGAAGGTCGCGGTCGCGGTCACCATCAACGAAGCCGCCGAGCGCGGCCAGTCCTTCGGTCAGATCACCAATGCCTTCGTGCGCATCGTCAACGAGGCCGACGGCACCGAGATCGCCCGCTTCGACCTGTCGGAAGACGCCTCCACCAACACCGCGATGATCTTCGCCGAGATCTACAACCACAACGGCGAGTGGAAGATGAACGCGGTCGGTCAGGGCTACGACGGCGGCCTGGCTGCCCTCTGCGGCAACTACGGCATCTCCGTCGAGTAATCGAGAAGCGGACGGCGCCTAGGCGCTAGCGTTTCACGGCTCGAATTCGTTCATCGAACTGGGGCTGCGCATCCAACTATGCAGTTGGGTCGCAGCCCCTTTTCACCAACATCCAGAACACGCCTACAAGGCGTAAGGAGAATTCAACATGGCAGTCAAGCTCACCAAGGGACAGAAGGTTTCCCTTTCCAAGGATCTCAACGGCGGCAACGCGCTGGGCGTCATCAAGATGGGTCTCGGCTGGGACACCGGCTCGCGTGATGTCGACCTCGACGCCTCCTGCGTTCTGCTCGGCGCCGACAAGGCCCTTCTCGACCAGGTCTGGTTCCGCCAGCTGAAGTCGAAGTGCGGCTCGGTCGTGCACTCGGGCGACAACCGTACCGGCGCCGGCGACGGCGACGACGAGGTGATCTCGGTCGACCTGACGAAGGTGCCGGCCAACGTGCAGCACATCGTCTTCACGGTCAACTCGTTCCTGGGCCAGAAGTTCGACGTCGTCGAGAACGCCTTCGTGCGCATCGTCAACGGTGCCGGCGGCGCCGAGCTGTGCCGCTTCGAGCTCTCGGCGAAGGTGCCCAACACCGCGATGATCATGTCGCGCCTGTACCGGCACAACGGCGAATGGAAGTTCGCCGCCATCGGTGACCCGGCCGACGGCCGCACCGTGCAGGATCTGGCCGGCGCCATCGCCCGCCTGTTCTAAGCGCTGACTGTGGTGCCGCTGTTTCTGCAAGGACTCAATCCTTGTAGAACAGCGGTTGCCGGTTGGCGCGATTCAGTCCTTCGAACGTAAGTAGAAGGATTCAACTGGACACGCCTCCGGCTGGCTTTGCACCGTCCCTGGTGCAGGCGAGCTGCGGGTTTTCAAACTACCTGTAGTCTCGCCTCACCGGGGCGGACGCAAATCTGGAGGACTTAATATGACTCTCGATAAGCTTGATCAAAAGCTTGCCAGCTGGAAGCAGGATTTGCCGAACATCAATGCCAACCTCGTCTCACTCGAAGACGGCGGCGGCTACGTGACGGCAAAAGCAAACCAGCTGACAGGCGAAACTGACACCAAGTGCCACGAAGCGTTCACGACGGTCGAGAAGCTCTGGGAATACCTGAAGCTGATTCGCGACGTGGTCGAAGAAGCACAGAAGAAGCGCGACAACCTGCCGCGCCTAATCGGCCGCCAGGAAGCGATCGATGAAATCGACAAGCTCCTGAACGGGCAGTCGATTCAATTGTCGCTTGTCGTCGTTCCGGCTCACGAGAGAGGTCTGCTCGGCTCTGCCACGCAGAAGCAGACGACCACTCCCGACGAGCTGAAAAAGACGATGGTCGAAGTCTTCGACAAGGCCAACAAGTTCTTCGTCAACTTGCGTCAGCGCTGGCTCGACCTCGCTGAAGTCGCCTCGAGGCGCCGCGCGGAAGTAGAGCAGCTGGAAGCCCGCGTCAATACCGTGGGCAAGCCGAAACCTGCTGAGCTGAGCGACATCGAAGCCCGACTCACGACTTTCGACCGCACCCGCCTCGGCAATCCGCTCAGCCTCCAGCCGAAGAAATTCGACGAGGAAATCGGCGGATACATCACCAAGGCTCGCATCGTCATCCAGAAGATGGAGCACGACCGCGAGTCCATCGGTGAGGATGTGAAACGCGCCTACGCTCGCCTCGAGCAAGTGCGCGGCTTTCGCGTCCAGGCGTTGGAAGCGCAGAAGAAGGTCGACGATACGCTCAAGGGCATGACGCTCGAACAGCCACCCAAGACCAAAGACCTGGTCGACCAGCTGGAAGTCATCAAAGCCGCCCTCACCGCCAAGAAATTCGCGGAAGTGGAAAGCGGCTTGGACAGCTGGAATCGCGAGGCGCAGCGACTCGAGGATCTGTACAAGCAGACGGCGCGCGAGATGGAGGAACTCCTCCGGAAAGCCGACGGACTCAAGACGCGCATGGATGCAGCCAAGAAGAAGCGTTTCGACAACGCCGACAAAGGGCTGAACAGCGACAAGGCGCTGGATGCTTTCCAGAAGAAGTTCGACGAAGCCTCAGGCGACAAGCTCGACTTCAACGCTGCCGAAATGGCAGTGACGAGTTACGAGACTCGTCTGGAAGGTCTCATCGTCGCATGGGAACACGCCCCCGCTGATGTACGGCTGCAGCGCCGGCTGGACAAGGCGAAGGACGAAGCGGAAACACTCGGCTTTGCCAATCAGAAGTCGTTGATGAATTTCGCCAAGGCTGCCGAAGATGCCATCAAGAATGGCAAACTCGACACTGCCGAGGGGTTCATCAATTCCTACGAAGTGAAGCTGGGCGAGTTCAAAGTCAATCCTCCTAAGGTGGTCGCCGCTCCTGCGGAAACCACTCATAAAGAAGATGCGACCGGCTCGACTACCGCTCAGCCCGCCCCCCCCGCGGTCGACCCCAAGACCGCGCTCAATGACCGGCTGACGCAAGCGAAAGCGAAAGCTGTCGCTGCCGGTCACGGCGAAGACAAGGCACTGGGTAAATTCGCTGAGAAGGCGGATGAGCTCATCGGCAAGGGCGACCTTGACGGTGCCGAAAGGATGGTGCATTCCTATGAAACCCGGCAAGCGGAATTGGCTGCAAAGCCACACGCAGAGACGGTCGCCGAAGATGCACCTGGGCAGCACACTGCTCCGGCAGTGCCTACAAAGGACTCGCTGCAAAAGCGTCTGACCGACGCGCAAGCACGAGCCGCGCAAAACGCAATCGCACCGGGCAAGGCACTCACCGCTTTTGCACAGAAAGCAGAGGAGGCGCTGGAAGCCGGAGATCTTCAGAAGGCGGAGGACATGATCCTCTCCTATGAGACGCGTTTGAGCGAACTGCTTGCTCATGGTCAAAGCTGATGATTCGGGAGAAACGGTGCTCGCATCTGCGGGCACCGTTTCTTCTTCTTATTCGTTCGGCTTGGGCAGCATCACGCCACTGAATGTGGTGCTCCCCAAACCGACCGACGGACCGATTGCACCGGCCTAGCCGGAGTGTCCGTAGGCGTTTGCGCGGAAAGGTCCCAGTCCAGGACCTGGCCGCCGCGTGGTTCTAGCAATAGACCACTCGTCCCGAGATGGGTGTTGGAAGCCGCCAAAAGCACCTTCGCCCATGTCCTTTCATCAACCGCTGCAACGCATCCGCCTGAAGTGCGGTGCCGCGCGGCCAAAGTTCGCAGACGCGAACTCTTAAGGAGCAACTCAATGGAAAGTTTCCTGTCTCATGTTCCGTCGATGGCGGAACTGATCTCTGCCGGGCCGATCATCCTCTCGCTCATCATCCTGGAAGGCCTGCTCAGCGTCGATAACGCCCTGGTCCTGGCGGCCATGGTCAAGCACCTTCCCGAGAAGCAGCAGAGCCTGGCCCTCAAGGCCGGTCTGATCGGCGCCTACGTCCTGCGCGGCGTCGCCCTCCTGTTCGTCGGCTTCCTGATCGCCAACCCGTGGGTGCGTCTGGTCGGCGGCGGCTACCTCATCTACCTGATGTGCTCGCACCTGGGTGTGGGCGAAGAGGGTGAAGGTGATGCGCACCAGTCCAAGGCTGCGGGCTTCTGGGCCACCGTCGCTGCGGTCGAATTGGCGGACCTCGCGTTCTCCATCGACAACGTCATTGCGGCTGTCGCCCTGTCGCCCAAGATGTGGGTGGTCGTGCTCGGCGTGTTCATCGGCATCCTGGCGATGCGGTTCGTGGCCGGCGCTTTCATCAAGCTGCTGGACAAGTTCCCCATCCTCGCCAAGATCGCCTACGTGCTCGTCGGCTTCATCGGCGTCATCCTGGTGACCGAGTACTTCTTCCACTTCGAGTTCCACGGCATGCAGAAGTTCGGCACCATCATGGGCATCATCGCCTTCGGCATGATCTATGACAAGGTGCCCTTCCTGCAGCGCCTCCTGAGCCCCACCTTCAAGTGGCTGGGTCAGGTGATGGCCAACATCGCCGAACTCGTCGACTCGCTTATCAAGCCGATCACCGGCTTGTTCGGGCTGATCGTCGGACTGTTCAAGAAGAAGGAAGGCAACGGCAACCACTAAGGTCGCCGGGCTTCCCATGCGGACCACGGTATGCTGCAGCAATGCAGCATATCGTGCGTCTTGCTCAACAAAGGCTTTCAAACCGGGATAACGCCCGGAGGAGACACTCCTATGCAAAAGATCAGCGCCGCAGGCTTCCTGCTCCTGATTCTCGTACTCTGGCTGCTGTTCGGCCGTCGCCGATAGAAAAAGCCAGCCTGCTATTCGGCAGGTAGCGCAACTTCGCAAAGCCTGGTGACGCCCTGAAGGGCGTCGCCAGAGCTTTGTTTTACGCGCATGCGCGAATTTTTTTTCGCGTGTTGCAACGCGCGCGATCTAGGCGTTTTTACTGTCGCCCGAGAATATTTTTTTGCCGCGCGATGTCAAGGAAGGCTCATGACAGAAACCCATTTAGTTACGCGCCATCTTTAGTGCAGTCGGAATGTTCAGCATGCTCCGACTGCAGCAAAGATCGCGTGTAGTTTTTCAGCCAGAGAGAAGAAGAAACTTCTACAGTTGCAAGCGCTCTGCCTGAACGACAACACACACCAGGACTGAACACAAACTCGAAAGAGACACATCATGCAAGTTCTGAAGAACATCGGCTTCGGCCTGATGCACGGTTTCATCCTCATGGTCAGCATCGCGGCTGTCGAACTGTTCGGCATCTTCGGGCTGGCCAAGCCGGTCGGCGAAGCCATGAAGGCCGCGGGCATCAACCCCTGGATCATGATCATCACCGCCACGGCGTGCATGATCATCCCCATCTTCCTCTTCGCCTGGAAGGTGCTGCTGCCCTACGTCGGCTGGCTGGAGCCCGAGCTGCGCCGGCGCGAGCGCCAGACCGATCAGTGGTTCAAGGCGCGCCGCCAGCGGCGTCTCGCCAACTCCACACGCTGAATGCAGAATCGGCAACTGCCGGTTCGTGATCGAAATCGCCCTTAGAGTCGCCCGACAAGCGCCGCTGTAAGCGACGTGTAGTTGAAAGACAAACTCGTCACCGCGGCGTCTTACTCTGAGACGTCCGTGAAGTTCAATCCTGCGGTCATGCCGGCATGGAGAGGCTCTGGTTCTTGCATTGAGCAGAACTTGAATCTCTCCTGCCGGCTGTCCGTGCAATGCGCTTTTGCGCAAACCCAGCGCGAAAGCGCATGGGGACACACACCAGTGTTCCGCATGTCTAAAAGGAGAACCCAAAATGTTCAACGCAACTCATGTTACGGATACCGGACGTCACACGTCGATGGGCTCCGGTCGGTTGGTCATCGATTCTGCCGCCCCCGTGGCCAAGGAATCGCACAGTGTCGAGCTGCCCACCGGCCGCCTCGACATCAAGGTGTTCCGCACCGAGATGCCGCTTGCCGACATCTGCGGTTTCGCCGCACGGCAGAACCCGAAGCGCGGCTTCCTCTTCGTCTCCAAGGTCCTGGGCAAGCACATTCCCGTGCGCCCGTCCAAGGTGCGCGAAGTGCACACGAAGCTGGCGGCGCAAATCCCGGCTGACCTGCCCGGACCCGTCGTCGTCATCGGCATGGCCGAAACCGCCATCTGCCTAGGCAACGGGGTCTTCGACGAATATGTCCGGCTCACCGGTCGCAAGGACGTGATGTTCACCCAGTCGACGCGCTACAGGCTCGACAAGCCGGTGGCCATCGAGTTCCTCGAAGAGCATTCGCACGCCGCCGACCACATCATCTACGAGCCCGAAGACGCCGCTCTCAAGGCGATGTTCTACGGCGCGCAGTCGCTGGTGCTGATCGACGACGAGGCGTCGACCGGCAAGACCTTCGTCAATCTCGTCAAGAACATGACCTCAATCATGCCCAAGGTGCAGCACGTCGTCACCGGCGTGATCACCGATTGGCGTGGTCCCAAGCGCACAGAAGACACGCTGGCGGCGATGCCTGTTCCGGCGTCCACCATCGCCATCCTGCATGGCGAGTACCAGTTCACCCCGTCGCCGACGCTCAAGCTCGTCGAGATGCCGAAGGTGACTGGCTCCAACGCGGCTCGCGACGAGATGCTGCCCAGCAATTTCGGCAGGCTCGGACTGCCGGCGGACTTCTACAACGTCGACGAAGCGGCCATGCGCTGCATCGCAGACGCCGTCGCGTCGGTCGCCTGCCCGCCCGCCAACATCTGCGCGCACGGGCAGCACGGCGAGAAGTTCCTCGTTCTGGGCACGGGCGAATTCGCCTACCCGCCCTTCCTCCTTGCGGAGGCGCTGGAGCGTTCCGGCTTCAACGTCTTCTATCAGTCGACGACTCGCTCGCCGATTCTGGTCAATCCCGAACTCGCCATCGGCTGCCGTGTCGAACACACGGACAACTACGGCGACGGGATTGTGAATTTCATCTACAACGCGCGCCGCACGGATTACGACCGGGTGCTCATCTGCCACGAAACGCCGCAAGGCTCCGTGGACGGTGCGCTCGTGCGTGAGCTCGGCGCCGAGACTGTGGAGATGTATCTATGAAAAAGTCCAATCGTCAAATCTTTCTGCTGGCTGATGTCGATGACAATCTCATCGCCACCGGCCGCAAAACCGACGTCCCCGGTGCCAAGCCGATCGCCTGGGACAACAAGGGCGAGGTGTGCGGTTTCCTCACACCCAAGCAGAAGGTGATGCTCGACTGGTTCCAGGCCGGCTGCGAGGTGGTTCCGACCACGGCTCGCTCGACTGATGCCATGCGGCGTTTCCGCCTGCCGTTCCGGCGCTACGCCATCACCGCTTTCGGTGGCACCGTCCTTGGTGCCAACGGGCAGCCGCTGGTCAAGTGGCGCAACTTCGTCGAGGCACCTGCTGCAGCGGCCAAGCCGGTTCTCGCCGGCTTGCTCACGCTCGTTCAGACCGAAGCGAAAGCTGCCGGCATCGACGTGCGTGCGAATGTGCTCTCAGACTACGGCATCGACATGTTCCTCTCGGTGAAGCACAACCAGCGCAATCTGGAAGAGCTCGCCGTCCTGCACAAGGTCGTCCTGGGCGCTGTCCCTGCCGACTACACCGTGCATCTGAACGGCAACTTCCTGGCTGTCTATCCGCCGCACATCGGCAAGGAGAAGGCGGCCCGCTGGTTCATCGACAACATCGTACCGAAGGGCGCGGTCACCATCGGCATGGGCGACAGCCTCACCGATGCGCCTTTCATGGCTGAGTGCGACTACATCTTCATGCCGAACCGCACGCAGAACTCGCGAGCGTTCATCGACATGATCCGTGGAAACTCTGGAGGAAACAAATGATGAGATTTTCTGGCAGCTACGAGCCGGGCGACGTCACCTTCCTGCTCAAGGTGGTCGACATCGCCACTACCGACGTCGCCGAAAAGGAGCGCCTGATCCAGGCGGGGACCCACTACTCGGAGATGCTCTCCGACGAAAAGTCCCCCACCGCTGACTACCTCCGCCTCTTCCACCGGGCGCTCGCGATGAACTCTCAGAAGATGGGACAGCACATCGCGGACCTCGCCGCCACGATGGCAGTCAGACCGGGTCGTGAAGTGGTGGTAGTGAGCCTCGCCCGGGCCGGTACTCCGGTCGGCGTGCTCATCCATCGCGCCCTTCATGTGCTCGGACGCCAGTCCAAGCACTACTGCGTCTCCATCATCCGCGACCGCGGCATCGACTGGGAGGCGCTCGACTACATCTGCGCACACCACAAGGACACGGACATCGTCTTTGTGGACGGTTGGACCGGCAAAGGTGTGATCACGGCTGAGCTCTTGCGCTCGGTCACGGCATACAACGAGAGCCGCGGCAAGCGCGTCGACCCTTCGCTCTGGGTCCTCGCCGACCTGGCCGGCTCGGCAACCGTCGCCGCCACCGCGGAAGACTACCTGATACCGAATGCGGTGCTGAACGCTACTGTTTCGGGTCTGGTCAGCCGCACGGTGCTGAGCGACCTCTACGTCCAGCCGGGTGACTTCCACGCCTGCGCGTTCTACGGCGAGAAGCAGGGAGAAGACCTGTCTCGCTTCTACGTCGACGAGATGACGCCGCATGTCATCACCGCTCTCAGCTTCGCCAAGCAGACGAAGTGGACGGACGGCAAGCGGCGCAGTCTCAACCAGGTCTCGACCGACTTCGTCGCCGCCATGATGGCGCGCTACGACGCCGAGCGCAACCACGTCAAACCGGGTATCGGCGAGTCCACTCGCGCGATGCTGCGTCGCGTTCCCGACCGGCTTCTGGTCGCGGACAACACCGCCGAAGACGTGCAGCATCTGCTGCGCCTGGCCGATGAGAAGGACGTCCACGTCGAGCGCATCTCGGACATGCCGTACCGAGCTGCCGTGATCATCAAATCCGTCGGCGAGTAGGAGGGCGTCGTGAGCGAATCACAACGAATCGCCGACTACCGCTCTTCTCTCGTAACTGGATCGCACGAAAGTGCTCTCAACCTTAGCTATAAAGGAAACGCACAAATGACTCAGAACCGCTCGCAGATTCACCTGGGCGCCAGCATGTACGTGCCCTGCACCCAGCCGGTCGAAAACATCGTCGCCATCGCCAACGGGCAGAAGTATTCCTTCTTGCGCTCCGTCATCTTCTGCCTGGAAGACGCCGTGCGCATCGACGAGCTGGAATACGCCATCGGCAACATCCACAAGGCGCTCAAGCACTTCGAGGATGGTCCGAACCATCCGATGCGCTTCATCCGTGTGCGCAACCCCGAGGTGCTCGGCAAGTGCGTGCGCATGCGCGGCATCCAGCGCGTCGACGGTTTCGTGCTGCCCAAGATCACGGCCAGCTCGATGCCCCGGTATCTGGCCATGCTCACCGAGAAGGACCCCTTCAAGCTGATGCCCACGCTGGAGACCAAGGAAGTCTTCAACGCCAAGGAGATGGGCAAGCTGCGTGAGCTGCTGCAGAACGACGACATCGCCAAGGACCGCATCCTGGCGCTGCGCATCGGCGGCAACGACCTGCTGCACTGCGTCGGCGTCCGCCGCGACCCGCGCCGCACCATCTACGACACTCCGGTCGGCGAGGTGATCAAGCGTCTGTCCGGTGAGTTCATTCCGTTCGGGTTCGGTCTGACCGCGCCCGTCTGCGAATGCATCAACAATCCGGAGGTGCTGGCGCAGGAAGTCGAGCTCGACCTCCTGCAGGGTCTGTTCGGCAAGACCGCCATCCATCCGGACCAGATCCGGCTCATCGAAGCCGGCTTCCGCGTGGACGCCAACGACCTCGAGGAAGCACGCCGCATCCTCATGCCCGATGCCGCCGCCGTCTTCAAGATGAACGGCCGCATGTGCGAGCCCACCACCCACACCAAGTGGGCACGGGCGATCATCGAGCGCGCCGAGCTGTACGGCGTGCGCGAAGGGCAGTAAGACAGCTGTCTGTGCAGGGCGCCTGTGCCCTGAATCTAAAGCGGGTTGGTTGTTTTTGGGCGAACGCGAATAGACCTGCGTTCGGCAACCAGCCCGCTTCCGCCACGCATATGCGACCTCGTGACGCCTATAGCGACGCCGCAGGCGAACACCTCCCGGGTAGTTCGCTGCATACCGTAGGTAAGGATCAACAATGAAAAAGGTAACTGTCTGGTTTAACCGTGGACTGTCGCAGACCGTCCACCTGATCAATGGGATTCGACAATCCCTCGCCGATGGCGAAGAGATGCGCATCGTCTGTACGCATGTCAACGCCGACGCGGCTGTTGCCCAGGTCGCCGACTCGTTCGAAATCGAGCCGACCGGAAACGCAGCTGCTTATGTGGAATGGGCTCTGGCATTTGCAGCTCGCGAAAAGGTGGATGTGCTCATCCCGCACAGCTACACAATCGCGCTGTCTGCCGCGCAAGATCGCTTTGCCGCCCTGGGCTGCAAGGTGCTCGTCGCCGGCGATGCTGCCACCATCAGCCTGCTGAAAAGCAAGTCCGAGCTGTACGATGTCGTACGGGAAGCAGGGGGTCTGGGAATCGAGATTCCGCCCTACACGCTTGCTGCAGATATCGAGGCAGTGATGGCGGCGCTTCGCACCTACCGCGAGCGCTTCCAGACGCTCTGCTTCAAGCCCGTCAAAGGCTTGGGCGGTCACGGATTCCGCATCGTATCGGATCTCGGCGACCAGTACCCGCATGCACACAACGGCGACTTCAAGCCGCTCACCATGCCGGATACGGAAGCCTACCTCATCGCTGAAGGTTCGCCCCTTCCCGAGATGATGGTCATGCCCTATCTCAACGGACCAGAATACAGTGTCGACTGTCTGGCCGAAGATGGCGTGCTCGTCAAGGCTGTGACGCGCGTCAAGTATCCGGGCGGCATCGAGGAACTCCTCGATGATTGCCCGGACCTGGTCGCGCAATCCGAAGCGCTCACCGGCTTGCTCGGTCTGACCGGACTCTACAACGTGCAGTTCCTCGAGGCCGACGACGGCACGCGCTATCTGCTGGAAATCAATGCGCGCATGGCGGGCGGCATCCACTGGGGCATCTTCACCGGTGTCCTGCTTCCTTACTGGGCGATTCGCCTGGCGACGGGAAGCGCAACGGCTGCCGACATTCCCGAGCCGAAAACGGGAATCCGCTTCAATCGCAAGACCCGCAAGGTGGTGAGCCAGGCGTAAAGCCAGGTTCTCTCACCATCTGACGGCGATACGCCTTGCTCGACGGAGCGCACTACGCACCACATGTAGTGCGCTCCACCCGCAACCCGGGGGCTTACGGCAGACGCAGGGAATGCGTTCCAAATGCCTCCAACCTTTAGGAGCCGACCATGTCGCTCTTCGATCTCAACATCGCCCTTCTCATCATCGTCATCGCCACGTTCGGTCTGGCCACGGCAGGCATGTGGGCCACGATGATGTCCATCCCGCAGGCTCTCAGCGACGTTCCCCGCATGCACATCTACGCTCCGCCGGCCGCCTACTTCATCGGCTGCGCGTCGTTCATCTGCATGATCGGTCCCTTCGCAGGGCTGACGCCCGCCGACGAAATCCGCATCATCACTTCGGCTGTTATCGCCGTCGTCTTCGCTACGGTCGGCTACGTCTCGCTGAAGCGGGGCGGGCACGCGGTGTTGTTCAAGAAGTAATACCGCCGGGCGCATTCAGCGTTCGGCGCCACAACTAGGAGCGCTTTAGAGCGCTCCGGAATTTGGGAGTATAACCATGTCACTGAAACCGAAGCTCGACCCGCGCTTCCTCAAGCTCAAGGCTCTGGCCGACCGGCTGGAACCTTTTGCCGAAGGAATGGAGCTGGTACAGAGCACCAACAATGTCGTGGCCGGCGAATCGCTCGTGGCCATGGCGCTCGCCAAACAGGCTGCGTCAATCCTCAGCACCGCATGCCAGTCGATGGGCTTCAACGTCCAGACGCTGTCCATGCCGCTGCCGACCAAGCGCAACGAACTGCAGCAGGTGATCGAACGCCTGTCCGCTGTCGCCGAATCCACCGCCAAGGCAGTGATGAAGCAGTTCGGCATCAACCAGCAAGCGGCCGTCGCCTATCTTCCTGTCGTCATCGACGAGATGACCGAGCAGGCAGAAGCGATGATCGTTCGCGCCGAATCGCACTTCGCCACCGCCAAGCGGGCGAACGTGGCCTCGGTGCCGCAGGCAGACGGTGACGACGGGCAACTGACCGACGCCGCCGTGTCCATGGTCGATCCGAAGTAATTGCGGCTCGACGCTACCACTACCCAGGCACCACCCCCGGTGCTTGCTGACGGGATGCACCACGTGCGTTCCGTAAAATAGAGAGGTCTATATGTCTGATGTAATTCTCGGAGAGAACCGCCGTTCTCTCATTGAAGCCCGCAGGCAAGATGACCTGGCGTTCGGACTGCTTTTGCAGGAAGAGCGTCCCGGCATTTCCGCCTCCGTTTTCATGCAGAATGGCTGGCGCCAAATCTATGACGAGCCGAAGAAATATCATCACCGCGACGACGTCACTCGCGTCCGGGTGTGGTTCAACGACGACGAGACTCTCGTCTTCAAGTTGGACGACCCTGGCATGCTGGTCGACCAGGCAACGGCGCTGATTCGCCTGCAGAAGTTCTTCGGTGTGAAAATCCCGGACAACTTGCTGCTCGTCACAGATGGCGACGTGTCGCTCTTGCAAATGGAAAAGCTCGACTTCTGGTCGGGCTATCGTATCCACCGAATCGAGCGCGGCAGCGACGACGTCCCGGCAGGGATGGTCGCAACCCGCGACGATTTGAGAGAGCTCTATCGTCAAGCCAAAGAGGTCGCAATGACCTGCAAGGCTTACATCATGTCGCGTCCGTATGACGTCACCGGTTTCCATCACGGGAATTGGGGCGTGACCACGGAAGCTTTCACAAACTGGGCTCCAGGCAAGACGCTGGCTGCCAAAGATGTGGTCATCTTCGACCCCGTCTCCCTGAAGTACGACAAGCAGTCAAAAGCCTAACGGCATGAGAGGAGGCGCTACGGGGAAGACAGTTGCGGCGACGCACTGAACTTCTCCTAGCGCTTTCCTTTAAATCCCGCTCTTACTACCGCTTCTAGTATTGCCTAACAAGCGGGAGCTGGTGCGGGTTCCGGACCTTCGCGCTCCATTTACTGGTTATTGCCAGTCTTTTTATCGCACCAGATAGTGACGTTGATTGCGCCGGGATTTTTTCCTATGACGACAAACTGGTTTTCGCTCATGAGCACGACGTCTGCAACAGACGGATCGCTTACGGCAACGCGATTGATTTTCTGTTTCGTCTTAAAAACCTTAGAGCGAGACGCGAGCACGTCCACAGCAATAGTTGCTTTCAGCTCTCTGATCTCAACTTCGCTTACTTGAGCTTCGGGTATTTTTGTGCGTGTAGGTTGCGTGGTTTGAGAATTCTGCAGTGACTTCTGCTCCTGTGCAAACACAGCCAGTGGCGTGAGGTTTAAGCAAAAGAGGAAAAGCGCAGACAGAGAAAAAGCGAACGTTCTTCTAACTATACGAATATCTATACGAATAACCATACGAAGCACCGATGCAAAAGAGCGCTGCCGAAGCACATCATTTAGCCTAGCATGCAGGAGTTGCAACCGCCCGTCCAATCGACAGTACTTGCTGAGTTTTGTGCTTCTTCTAGACAATCACTTCTGCAAGGCGGCGAATTCCTTCGCGAATGACGGAAGTGGAAAGGTCTCCAAATCCCAAGACAAATTCCCCTTGCGGAGCAAGACCTGCATAGAATGAGGCGATCGGTGTTATGCCAACGCCTTTGGCAAGCGCCAATTTCACAATTTCAGCATCAGTCAATTGCGTCTTGAATTTAACGTACATATGCAAACCGGCGTGTTCACCGGCAATCTCGACGCGCTCACCGAAGAATTCTTTGAGGCTGGAAACCATTGCGTCGCGGCGACTTTCATAGATGCCCTGCATTCTCCTTATATGCTTGCGCAGGAGTCCGCGCTGAATGAAATCGGCAAGGGCACACTGAATGGGAAGTGAAACTGCATCGCTGCCATATTGGCGAACTTTTGCATAGACGCCGGTCAAGTCGCGCGGAAGCACCATGTAAGCCACTGAAAGAGAAGGAAACATCACTTTTGCGAAATTGCCGATGTATATAACAGAGTCGAGTTTGTCCAATGCTTTCAGTGCCGGCATCGGATTCGTCCCGTAGGAAAATTCGCTGTCATGCTCATCTTCGACAATGAATGCACCGCTCGTTCCCGCCCATGAAAGGAGATTCAATCGCCGAGAAAGCGAAAGACGGCTTCCGGTCGGATACTGATGAGTCGGCGTCAAATATACGAGCCTCACTCGCAGCGACGGCGTGCGCAGTAGCTGGTCGACCATCAAACCCTCACCATCCACCTTGAGCGCGACCGTAGATGCGCCCTCACTTTCGAAACACTTTCTGGCGGGCGGATAACAAGGCTCTTCAACAACTGCAAGATCGCCGCGTTCTAAGTGTATGCGCGAAACAAGATTGAGCGCTTGCGGCAAGCCGGTCACGATCAAAATTTGTTGCGGGTCTGCTTTGATTCCTTTGGTCTTCTCCAAGTATTTGGAAAGAACTTCTCGCAAAGGTCTGTATCCAAGCGGATCATCATGATAGTCGAAGAGCATATCTTGCTCTGCCGCTTGAGAAAACCGCGACATCAACTGTTTGAATTCCCGCAGAGGAGTCGCGTCACGAGCGATTCTCCAGCCATAGAAAGGAATTTCCGGCTCTTCTTTGCGGTCGTACAGCAATGCATTTTTTTGCACTCGATTGGCATAATCGGAAAGAGAGTTGAGACGCAGCTGATGCACTTCCGGCAGAGGCGCCTCAGGGATTTCTCGGGGAATATTTTCGCTGACGCGAGTGGCTGAGCCGGCTGCAGCAACAAGGTAGCCTTCAGACTTTAGTTGCTCGAACGCTTCGATAATGGTCGAGCGCCCAACCTGCAATGTTTCGCACAGACTCCTCGACGATGGCATGATAGCGCCGGGTTTGAAATAACCTTCCAAAATGAGCCGCTTCAGCTCCTCGCCTACTTGTTGCGGCAGGCAGGTGCGTGACTGTCGAGAAAGGACGACAGGTAGATTTTGCACATGGCTGGTTCTCATGAAATGAAATCTCCGTGCGGTTTGCTATTTCTTCCTCGCAAAGAAGATTTCGCCAAACCAGTTATATTTGCTCGTCGTGCGAGCGTGCAGGCGCTCTTTGAATTGAACAGGGAAGATGCAGCCACCTGGATGGCTATACATAGGTTTTACGGATCAAAAGTGACAAAGTTAGAAACAAAAACTGGTTTTCGGCGGAGACTACGAATAGAAGACCGCGCTAAATTTTGCCGGCGTAGTACGAAAGCACCTTCTCCAGCTCTGGTTGAGGCTTATTCTGAGCGCTAAGAAGCGTCTGGCACTCTTGAAGCATGGCCTTGGCCGCCACCTTATCCTTTCTCTTTAAGGCGACTCGAATCACATTCATTCTCGATTGCACCGAGATGCCCGCTGTTTTGCCATAAATATGATCTCTTACTTTTGTCGCTTCATTGAAATTCTTAATCGCTTCAGGATAACGCTGCATCTTTTCGTTGGCTTCGGCGATCAGCGCGTAAGTCGTCGCCACATCAGCGTGCCAGGGTCCAAGCTTCTTCAATCTGATCGCCAGAAGATCTTTTAAAAACGGCACAGTGTCAGAGCATTTGCCATCCACACAGGTGACGCGAATGACGTCGTTCAGTGGCCCGATAAGACGCGGGTCGCGGGTGCCCCACATTTTTTGTCGTTGTTGAAGTATCTGCCGATAGACCGTTTGCGCTTTCGACCACTGTCTGCGATTCGAATATTCGCGCCCCTGAGTTTCAAGAGACTTCAGCTCTGCCTGCGATAAACGCTTTGTTTGAGCGCCTACAGGTGTTTTCCCAAAAGAAAAAATTGCTGCAGTCGAAATAATTACGACGCAAAACGCTCTTGAAATTGCGGAAAGTTTTGAAAGTGCGAATCTCACCAGCAGCAATGACTAACCTTTTGATTTCCTCACCTTCTCTGTTGTGCCCTCTTTTTGCTGTGCTGCAAGCGCTCTTTCAATCGCCTGAACATATTGATCTTTCGGCTTGGCGCCCAAAATTTCTTTTACCTTTTTGCGACTGCCCGTAAAAACGCCAACGGCCGGATACCAATCTTCCGTGTCATCGAGAAAGCGTTTTACATTCAATGCTTTGGCCGTTTTTTGTGACTCACCCAAAACGTCTTTGGAGACATCCAGTTCAACGAATTTGACCTTGTCGCCATATTCTGTCTTCAGCTGCCTGAATATCGGTCTTACGGCATCGCATGAAATACGGCACGACTTGTCGAAAACAAAGACAACCAGGACTTTGTCTTCATCTGCTTGCGCCATTGCTCGAGGAGAGAAAAACATTCCTGCAAACAAAATCACACCGCTTGCAAGGAAAGAGAATGCGCACACGCATGCACGTCCCGAAGCTGCATTCAGCCAGTTGCTCATCTGATTATTCCCAAAAATTCAACGATGAAAATCACAAACCCTTCGGGTCCAATTTATCAAAGCCTGAATTTCAGCGAATCACCCTTTAAGTGAATGGATGATGTGGCAAAGTTGCGCAGCCGAACCAGAACTCTTTAATGGCGCTGGTCATTTTCACTAAATCCGCAAAAACACTAGGCTTCTTCAAATATGCATTGACGCCGCATTGATAGCTTTTCTCAATGTCCTCTTCCAGCTCGGAAGAGGTCATAATAATGACCGGAATATCCTTGAGCACCGGGTCAGCTTTGATCTCGCTGAGGGTCTGTCGCCCGTCCTTGCCCGGCATGTTCAAATCCAACAAAATCAGCGATGGTCGCTCAGAGCTATCGGGAGATTCTTTACGCAAATAATCCAGTAAAGCCTGTCCGCTAAAGACTGCATCAATTTCACAGGCCATAGCAGAGCGCTCAAAAGCTTCGCGCAGCAGTTCTACCGCCGATTGATCATCGTCGGCAACGACAACTTTTGCTAGTTTCGCTTGATTCACGAGAGCAGGCAAACTTAGGAGGCTGACCATAGCCTTAGCTTGTCACAATAAACATCTTCAGTCATTCCCCTAAAAGTATGATCGAGAGCTTTTAGACAATGTTTTATCTACCTAGCAGTTTTTATCTGACAGCAGTGTCGGCGCCTGTCGCGTTGGCGGGTCCGGAGAAAATTTCGCCGTCACCGGCTTTGTCTGGGCCATTGCCGCTCATAGACACAGCTTGCAGGTCGTCTGGCAAAGTGAAGAAGAAAGTCGAGCCCTCACCTTCTTTCGATTCGGCCCAGATTTTGCCGCCGTGGCGTTCGACAATTCGTTTACAAACCGCAAGACCCAGCCCGGTCCCGGCATAATCATCGCGTCCGTGCAGACGCTGGAAAATTAGAAATATCCGGTCTTGAAACTGCATATCAAAGCCGATGCCATTGTCACGGACATAGAACATCCAGCCGTTGGAAACGCGATTAGCACCAATAGCGACTTTAGGAGAATTACTGCCGCGAAACTTAATTCCGTTGGCGATCAGATTTTGCACCAGTTGCCCTATCTGCGTGCCATCCGCATAAACAAGCGGCAAATTGTGCTGTTCTACTTTGGCTCCGGTTTCGCTGAGGACGACCTTGAGGTCGCCGAGGACTTTATTGACCACATCATTCATATCGACTTGTCGAGGAGCCAGGGCCTTGCTGCCCAGCTTCGCATAAGTCAGAAGCCCGGAAATAAGCGCGTCCATACGATGCGAACTATCAACGACTGTTTTCCAAAAACGCTCGCCTTTTTCATCCAGCTTACCGTCGAGACGCTCGCCTAAAAGTGACAGATAGTTCGATATCGTCCGAAGAGGTTCTTTCAAATCGTGGGCGGCGACATATGCAAACTGCTTCAGTTCAGCATTTGAGACTTCCAGCCTGCTAAGCGCTTTGTCGCGTTCAACCTCGCGTTCTTTGATGGCAGTGACCATGTTGTTGAAGGTTCGGGTCAGAACACCAATCTCGTCAGTTCGCCCCTCATCTTTCACGAGCACGGCATTGTTGGATTCTTCAAGCTGTTTTGCTGCCTCGGTCAATTGACTGAGAGGCAAAATAGTCATCCGCGATAGCAATACGACCAAAGCCAGTGAGGTAGTCACACCAAGCAAGCAAACCGTCCACAAAACACCAATCGAATGCTGAGCTTGATCTTTGGCTCGAGCGGTTTGTCCGGCAGAGTACTTTGTGGTCAAGTCTTTCAATTCGTTGGCCAGGGCTTCCATTTGATTGACATTCTCGCGCTCATCGCGCAATGCGGAAGTTCTTACTGAGAGGTCTTTTGCATCAAGGCCGGCGGGCATAAAACCGCCTTTGATCCGTTTGCTGAAATTCGACAATCGGCGGTCAATCGAAGAAAGAAGATCACTCATTTCACGATCACTTTGAAAAATATCTTTCAGTTGTTCGATGATATCTTCATTCTCCTTTGTCACCTCTTCAATCTCGGCAATCGCCTTATCTTTGCCTGTTGGGTCTTCCAGGAGAATGAACATCTGCACGGCTGTTTTCATACGACGAATGTTGACACTTAAAGTCGCCATGCCTTCTGTCGCTGGTAAATCTCGTACAAATGTCTCTTGTTGGTAATGAGACAATTCCGAAAGAGTAAGAGACGCGGTTATGATGACCGCGATAAAAGCAAGAAACACCATCCCGAAACTCAACGACAGCTTGGTCGAAAGCTTCAAATTAGCAAAGTGCCTTTTAAAATCCGACAGTACGCCCTTTTCGGCCATCCAATTACTCACGCTGAACTAAAGGATGATTGATCCCGTGACTTCCAGCAATGGCGATTCCGAGCTAATTTTACCCATAACCCAAGCGCGGAAGTCCCCAGATACGATCTTTGTATAAACGAACTTTCTTGTAATCACTCCAGAGGGTGCCTCGAGATAAAACGGTTCGTATTTTTCTTTGACCGGTAAGCAGATTTCGCGCGGCCCTCTTTATGGGTCACCTGTTTCTGTAGGCGAAGGCGGTAAAGCGTTTTGTAAATTGCTTGAATGTGATGGACTCCTTGTGGCCCCAAGGGTTATATAGAGTTACAGTGCCACCGTCCTTGCCTTCCGGATTGAAGTCCAAAACGCTGTAGACGTGATTCGCAACCCCGGTCACACCAAACTCGCGAAACCATTTTTGCCAGGCAACGACCGGTACTTTGTCATCGCCAGTTACGTGCTCTAGAAGCTTTCGGCGGGTGGTGGAATTGAAAGTAAAAGCGTTCCAGTCCTGGTCTGCATCCGTGCCGGTAAGAAGTTTGAGAACGCGATCTAAATGCCAGCCTCCGCCATCTGCACCTTCAGCGGTCGTCAAACCGCCGGTCCAATTGAGAGGCGTGCGTCGGGTGAAACTCTCCTTGCACCATTGCCCATACGCTTTTTCAATAACAGATCCCCAAATTCCGTTTTCTGTCGAACCATTGTAGAGACCGAGTTCTGTTTCGGTTGGGGCGCAAACTGTTTGAGGTTCGTTTTTGGCGCCCGGAAAGGTGACTGTGTAGGTGCCGTTCTTGTTATCGACAATCATGTTCTTTATCGTTTCTGGGGTCATTTCTGCAACAGCCGCAATTGAGGCCAACAAATAGCAATCGCCCATGATTCCTTGTTGAATTCCGTGTAAGCCTATACCGTCATTCTCCTTGCCTTCTGCAAACAAGGTCTTTTCGTTATGCTGGTTTTCCCAAACATGGCGCATCAAGAAGTTCATTTTGCTGAGCATCGCATCTTCTTTGTCGCCCAGTTTCTTGCTGGAGAAATAATGCAGCACGTCGCTTATTTTGACTGGGCTTTCATTCTCCTCGTTTTTGATGAAATATTCGAAGAGTTCCTTTTCTTCTTCCGGCAAATAGTCTCTGTGCAACGCAATTTGAATTTCACCGGACTGCAGACGCCTATCTTTGTTGATATCCAGCGAGTCGAGATAGGCTACACCCAATGTGTTTTCGACAATTCCAGATTGCTTCTTTTTGATAACTTCTTCGACCTTGTCTAGGTCTGCGCGGCTGATTCCGAAAGATCCCCGGAAGGCGGAATCTTCGTCAGCCGACAAATCCATTTTCGAATGTGTGCCGTAGAATGCGGCGATTGCTTGCGCCATTACACCCGTGTGCTTTGGATCTTCAACCTGCTTCGCAAGTTCTCTTTCGGTTATAAATCCGTCGCCGTTAGCATCGAATTCTTTGAAGTGTGCGCGGGCGATTTGAATTACTTCGAGGTTGGTTGCAAGCGTGGGCTCAGGCTTTTGCGCAGGCTTGCCGCCGCCTTCCACCGTGGCACCATTTGCAATACCAACAGCTTCTTTGGAAGTATCATCGATTGAAACTTTTGGCAGTTGGTCAGTGCCTTTTACTTTGACTCTACCTGCAACTTCGCCGATCGCTTCACCAGCTTTTGCAAGGGCGCCACCCAAAGCCACCGCCTCGTGCTTGGGGAAATACAAATCCAGGAAATTGAAATTTTCTGACTTTTCGTTCTTTTCGTCGAATTTCGACTGTTTCTCCCCAAATTCAAATGCACTGGGAGAGCTGTCTGTCGCAGCCGTAAGAACCATACGCATGTCCTCTCTATGTCGCTGTCCGGGGATAAGACAGCGAGGTGCCTGGGGAAATTCAGTGTGCACCCGCTACATAACACTCAAATAACGGTCGGGGTGCCCGGGCGCCCAAATCCAAGCCGGACGGGGCATAGGGGGCTTTTTTGTCAGTTGTGCAATAGTCCGAAAAATTTGAAATTTTTCGGACGAAAACACCTGAAACAGAATTGGGGTATGCAATCCCGGATTTTGAAAAAAGCGAAGCTTGTACTATTACATTTAATAGAAGCTCAAACAAGAAGAGTAGACGCAGGGGCACCCGTTTTAAGGGGCGCCCGTGCGCTACTCCGGTCCATCAGCGACCTCCGGTTTTACCCGGAAACGTCAAGACGAGGTGTTGTTAGCACCCCATCTCTTCGTCGGTCCAGAGCGACTCCGGCACAGCCTTGCCGGTCTTCACATCCCGCAGGGCAATGTGGTACATCGGGCCGCCGGACCACGGAGTGGCCTGGACGAACTCCTCGTACACCTTGCCGTTCGACATCGTGTAACGGTGCAGGTCTGCGACCTTACCCGTGTAGACGCCGTGCAGAATGCCAATCACCTGGATGCGCGCCACCGGGAGATTGGTCCACCTGGAGAAGCGCTTGCGCCTCCCGTCAGCGAACACGTTCACCCCGTACTGACGCACCTTCTCCTTGCGGAGCACGGTCTTGCGAGCCCAGTCGTTGAGCCCAATGTACTGATCAAAACGAGCCATGGTAGTTTTCCTTTCGGTTGTTGGACGAAGTTCTCCCGGTCGCGGAATTGCGCCGGAAGGGGAACCGCCCTCGCGCTGACACGGGACAGCCGGCTGTTTGCCGGGAGCCGTGTCCAGTCGCGAAGAGCAATCCGATGGAGTAGCCCGCCGCCCATTCGGCGAAGCCACAATCAATCGGTGAGAGCCTGTGAGTCGGCGAGGAACGAATCCGACCACAAAGTGGTTGGAGCGTACATCGACGGTTCATGTAATAGAAACGACGAAGTCCAGCAAGGCTAGATTCGTGTTTCGTTTGAGGAACGTTTGCGGGAAAAACTCGCAAAGGGTCGCTCTTTCTGTATTCGACTCAGGCTATCTGAAGTTCGCTTCGTTCATACCGTTAGGTATCGCCACTGCTGCTACGTTTTTCGGACCTAGCCTCTCGCTTGTGTCGAGGGCTTGCTAATCACAAATTTCCTCTGCATCGCCGGATAATTCGCACGTCATGTTAGTCAGCTGCACCAAACTACCAGTCTCTGCAATGTGGGGCAGGCTGGAAGTTTGCTCTATGGCGCAGATCAAGACAACACACGAAAATGCGAAGAAGGAAGAAGGTAAATAGGGCAGTTGCCGTGTTTTCTTCGATTTGTTTCCGGACAAGGTTGGAGGAATAAGTGATATTTTCACCCTACGCGTGCGCAGAGGTGGACGCAAGCTCTAAAGCCTAGATCCTAGCCTCAGAATCGAATTTGTTAGAGTTCATCTGCCGCGAACAGTGAGCAGTGCTCGCGCAACCCTCCGCTTGTCAGCTTCGCGACGCTATGCTAGCGTCTCATCTTCTTACTATTCGAATTTATATCCGAAGCCTTTTTGCGTTGTGATTCGCGATTCGTCTTTGCCATCGACCGCCAACTTCTTCCTGAGGCGCATGACTCTTTGGCGTACCGCTTCCTGGTCGGTTTCTGATTTGAAAACGCGGTCCAAAAGTTCGGCGGCTCCGAACAAGCGCCCGGGGTTTTTCACAAACAGTTCTAGAAGAGCAAACTCACCCGGTGTTAACCCGATGTCTTTTCCATTCACTGTGGCGACTTTGGTGACCATATCGAGAGTGATTTCTTGATAGACGAATTTTTCACTCTCCATCGCATGTGGACGGCGCAGAAGGGCTTTGACGCGCGCTAGGAGTTCTGCATAGGAAAAGGGCTTGGTCAGATAATCATCGGCGCCACAGTCGAACGCCTGTACCTTATTCGTAATCGAAGACTTACCAGTGAGAAAAAGCACAGCGGCCTGCCCGCCGGAGTTCCGGTACTTGTTGCAGACGTCCACGCCCTGCAACCCCGGCAAATCCCAATCGATAATTGCCAGGTCGTAGTGGTGGGCGAGCAACTGTTCCAAACCATCGGTGCCATCACCACTGGTATCAATCACATGTCCATGAAACGCAAGCCCCTGCTCGATAATGTCAAGCTGAGTGTGGTCGTCTTCAATCACCAAAATTCTAGCCATGAAGCTGTCAATATCTCCTGAATGACCAGACGGGTGCGGACACAGCTATTTTCCACAAATCATATTCCATATTGCTTCGAATCTGCAGTTGAGTCCCGTAGAATTTACGAGTTACAAGGGTCACAGGCGTCACAGGGTAAAACGTGTGCCTGTTGTCGACCAATTACCGACCCATGCTAAAGCCAAAGCTCAAACTAACCCATCAAATCCTTTTGGCGATAATCTTGCCGCTTTTAATCGAGGCGGTGTTTTTAGTCACGCTTTTGAAAAACTTGTCCGAGCTGCAGGCGTTCATAGAGCAGCAGAATAAAGCATCCAAGGTTCTGACCCTTGTTACCCTGGTGTTTCAAGAAACCAACCTGGCCGGCGGCAGCTTAATGCTGTTCAAAATGAGTCACGACAAAAGGCATATCACGGCAGCACAATCGGTCGCGACAGATCTGATGGCTCACTCGAAGCAACTGCAAGAGGAAGTTGCACAAATGCCGAATCGTCCGCCCACAATCGACCGCTTTCTCAGCATCATTCAGGAAATCAATGAGACTTCAATGAGTATCGCGGGCATCGCGGCAGACACGTTCGAAGTCAACGAGCAGCGATTCGTCGCCAAGTTCATGAACATGAACAAGCGCATAGAGATCGCCGGCAAAGAGCTCCTGGATGACCAACAAACAAGACAAGTCGCTCTGCAGAAAGCGCAATCAGAAGCCCGCACCAAGCTACAAGAGACCATCTCAATCATGACTGTGGCAAATGTCTTGCTCGCGATTGCTTTCGCCACGTGGATGACACTCGGATTTTCACGCAAGTGGAACGTCCTCATGTCCAACACGATGAACCTGGGCATGGGCAAACAATTGCATCTGCCCATTGGCGGCAGTGACGAATTGGGGCGACTGGACAGCGCTTTTCATACCATTGCGCAAGAACTCGATGCAGCAAGACAAAAAGAGCGCGCACTGGTTGATAGGACAGTTCAAGTCATTTGTTCGCTCGATCAATCAGGCAAAATTTCTCAAATAAATCCAGCTGTAACAAGGCGTTTTGGCTACGAACCAGAACAGATAATTGGGACAAATTTAGTCTCGCTTGTACATCCGGAAGATCGTGATCTTGTGCATGAAAAACTCTCAACACGCAAGCTTTCATCAGAAGAAGTAGTTTTCGAATGTCGGCTTAGAGACCTCAACGGGCACTACAAATCAACAGAATGGACGACCAGCTGGTCGGAGAAAGACAAAACATTCTTCTGCGTCGTCCTCGATATCACTGAGAAAGTCGCCGCGGAAAACCTGAAAAAAGACATGCTCGCGATGATCAGCCATGATTTGCGCACTCCAATTTCGTCAATCAAACTGATCATCGAATGCGCAGGACAAGGCGTCTATGGTCCGCTCACTGAGCGTGGTGTGGCCACTATGAAAAACGCCCAGCAATCATCAGACTATCTGATCAACATGATCAATGACTTGCTCGACGTTGAAAACTTCGAGGCCGGTGGACTGACTCTTGATGTCGAGTCGCATCCTGTGTCGTCAATCATTCACATTGCCCGCGATATGGTAGAGCCCAGCGCAGAGAAAAAACAGATAAAACTCGACATGCAGTGCGAGAGCTTCGAAGTGCGAGCAGACGGCGAGAGAATCAATCGCACACTGGTAAATCTTCTGGGAAACGCAATCAAATTCGCTCCCTCCAATAGCACGGTGACTCTCATAGCAAAACCATCCGAAGATGGAAAATGGGCTGAATTCTCAATTCGCGATGAAGGTCCCGGAATACCACCGGAGAAAATCGAACTCGTCTTTGAAAAATATCGACAGGTCGGAACTCGCTCGGAAGGCGAGAAGAAAGGCTCTGGGCTGGGTTTGGCAATTTGCAAGGCACTCGTCGAAGCGCATGGCGGTGAAATTGGAGTGCGCAACGTGCAACCGAAAGGCTGCGAATTCTGGCTGAGAATCCCGCTTAACGGACCACCCAGAACGTAGAGGTCGCGCATGCGTTTCTTTCAATCGTAGGGGAAACGCATGCGCTTTTTTGAATCGTAGGGAAAGCGCATGCGTTTTTTTGAATCGTAGGGGAAGCGCATGCGCTTCCCTGGCGGGGAGCCGCATGCGGCTCCCTTACTGGGTGGGAAGTCTTCCAGTCCTGTCGAGACAATCGACAATCGCCAAATCTTTCTGTGCTTTCTGAGTTTCGCCCAGCTTCTTATAAGCTTCCGCGCGGATTTGATACCACATTTGAACATCGCCATCGATCACTATTAATTTTGACAGCGTGCTTATGGCAGATGAATAATTCTGATTTTTGAAAGCAATTTTTTGACTCAGATCAAGTGCCGGGACGTTGTCCGGATGGGCTTTCAAGACATCATTCACAAGTTTTGTAGCCTTTGCAATTTCGCCTGTGTAGAAATAAGCGATTGCCAGTTTCACCTGACTTTCTACAAACAAAGACGACTCGCGCACTACAGCAAACCCCGGCACGCCAAGCGCTTCTTCCCTTCTTGAACTTTCACCCAGCAGCATCTCAATAGCAATTTCACCGATGCGGACTGCTTCTTTATACTGTTTAGTCCGTATCAAACAATCGTGCAGTTTCACAATTCCAGTTTCGTTATGTCCGCCGAGCTTTTCATACCGCAGCAATGCCGCACAGGCTGCAGACCAGCTCTGCTTGTTCCAGTACAACTTGCCCATTTTGTATAAGGCCGTGACGTATTCAGGGTTTAACGACACCGCTTTTTGAAAACTCTTCATTGCCGCATCTTGTATGGAGTCGTCATACTGATACTCTCCGCGTAGCGCGTAGCTTACAGCAGAGCGTGGGTTAAGCTGACTCCAGCGATCGAACGCAACGTAAACGTCATCGCGCTTATGCCGTATCTTTGCGTAAAACACAATCAACATATTCATTTCTTCATTGCCGGGATCGATGGCTAGCCCGCGCCGCAAAAGCAATAAACCTGCGTCTTCCCGACCACCACGGTGCAAACAGATTGCTTTCACGGTAAGCGCCGGAACGTTCTTCGGATCAACATCGAGAACCTTGATAGATTGCTTGAGTGCCGCCAGCCACTGCAAATTGCGAGCGTAAGAAACAGCCAGCGTTGATGACAGGTCAAGGTCATCGGGGTAATGTTCCAAACCTACTTCACACAGACGAACGGCTTTTCCGGAGCCTTGCTGAATCTGATACAACCACGCCAATGCTGAAGCCTGGTACTCATAAGCTTTTGCAGTCCCGCTGGCAATTCTCGAATCGCAAATCTTGTGAATATCGGAAAACTTTCCCAGATGGACATAATCAAGCAAACGCGCCTTTTCATCCGCGTATTTGATTGGTTTCACGCCGGCACTCTTCAACAACAGTTCAGTCACCTTCGCATCGGCGGCGGTGTCCTGCCCAGCCGCATCCGGCTCTGGAGAATTAACGGCTGCAGAGACGGGAAAAGCGGAGAAAGGCGGCAAAAATAAGCTCGCGACAAGCGCGGAATGTATGAGGGGGGCAGAAAATATGTAAAACGCAGAGCGCACAGAAAAAACCAACCGCGTAACAAATTAAGATTACCCGGTCTGAAGCGGTTCACCAACAGTTTGGTTTGAACTCTCGAAATCTAACTTTTTGGAAAAAGTGGAGAATTCCGACGTTAGCCCACGCCGGAATTCAGCCTTCCCTCAACTTGTAATATTTATGCTGCTGCCAGCTTTCTAAGCGCTTCTTTAACGGCTTCGTTATCCACAGTATTTACGAGCTTATTGAAGTTTTCCTTCGTGATAAAACCGTGTTTCACTCGCAAGTCTTTGAGGTCTCCGTGACCTTCTTCGTTGTAGATGTTCTTCAAAGCCTTTGTCAGAGCGCGAACCTCGTCAATATCATGCTTGCCGCCTGCAGCTGCCAAAAGCCTCTCAGCTGAGTGGAAGGGTCCTTCGCCTCTGCGAACAGTGGCCAGTCCCAGTACTTTGTCGCTAGGCTGCAATTCAGGTTTACGAGCCTCGGCAAGCGCAGCCTGAACTTCTGGTTTTGCATATTCAGCTGCCAAACTTTGTTGCAGATCACCCTTGCGAATCTCAGTGTCAGCGCGCCCCAAACCGCTCAAGAGGTTGTCTTTGCTCGTATTTGCAAGTTCGCTGAATCTTGGCATAACATTGTCGGCGTATGCCTTTTCCAACAAATTGCGCTTTGGATCATCGCGGAAGGTTTGCAATTCGGTCTGGTCTATTTTTTCGTTATTGCTTGTATCGATTGCACTGAATTTGTCCGACAAGAATTGGTCAGACTCCGCCTTAAACGATGGCGCCTTCATTTTCTCGGCTACTTGCTGCTCATTTAAGTTTGGTGTTGGACGGTTCAAGGCTGCGGTTTCCAGCCCTTTGGCCAGGTCAACCGAGCGAATATGATCGTCACGCATGAATGAGCTGCCCCATCTATCTCGGCTGTTATTCGCGATAGCTTCGTACTGAGGAAGAATTTCCCTCTCAACCATTGCCTTCTGAAGTGCATTGGTTTCAGGCTTGCTTGTGTAAGCAGACAATTCATCAGGCTTAACGCGTTTGTCGTTGTTTGTGTCAATCTTGCCGAAATTCTCCTTGGTTTCATACAAAGCAGCAGTTTTCAAATCTACATTGCCAATCAGTGACTCTTCAAATTTGCCATGCAATGAGGGAGCATTAGCTTTGGACCAATCGTTGATCCCGGTCATCGTTTCGTTGTAGAGCTTAGAATCATTGCGGTTGACGGCGTCGTTGATTCTGGTGGCAAATTCTCTGCCGGCAGTTTCAGGGTTGTTCGAAACAGGAGTATCGAGTGCCATTTTAGTAACGCTCCAAGTAGCAAGAGGGTGCAAGGGGGGCTATTGCATTCGCGGTGGGAAGTCCGCCTTCGATGACAGCAATGTACGGCCCGGCAACTGAACAAATCTTGAACACACGAAAACGACGCACCCGTTTGCCGTTGCGGCGAGCGCACTAATTGGAGTTCAGATAGAAACTCCTGGCTAAGTTCAAAAATTTAGTTTAAAAGACGTGGCTAGTTCGCAAGAACTTTTTCGTCAAAACTCTTCTGCAATCGGAACCAGAAAGTGCTGCCAGTAGCGCCGCGAGACGACTGGCGCACGCCAATCTCGCCTCGATGCCCTTCGATGATTTGCTTGCAGATAGCCAGTCCCAGTCCTGTTCCCTCTTTCGCTTTCTCACCGGGTACTTGGACAAACGGTTTGAAAATCTTCTCGCGATATTCTTGCGCAATCCCAGGACCTTCATCTGTGACGGAAACCTCGACTGCGTCACCCTTATCCTCGATAGCTACAAAGATCTTCCCACCCTCAGGCGAGAACTTAATTGCATTGGATAAGAAATTGACGATTGTTTGTGTCACCTTGAACGAGTCACAGACAATCTCAAGCTCCTTCAACTCGCGGACAATTTCCACCCCTTTTTTGTCAGCAATATTCTTGACCAGCTCTATAGAGTCATTAACAACCTGACCAAAGGAAACAGACGACGGCTCTATCTTAATCGTCCCCGACTCGGCACTCTGCGCATCAAGGAGAACGTCAATAAGCAATATGCACTGGCGTGCACTTCGATTAGCGCGAACCAGGTCATTGCGCGCCTTTCCCTCGCTTTCAGCAATCTTGTCAGAATTTGTCACTTGCTGCAATGCGTCGGCAATGGAAGCGATCGGTGCGCGCAGGCTGGAGCGAACAGCATCGAGAAAGCGCTGACGCAGCCCTTCTCGGCGTTTCTTCTCAGTAATGTCTTGAACCACACAGAAAAGAGCCACTGGTGCATCACCTGGCTTTACTGCCCATTGCGTGTGGATCTTAGAACCATCCGCTCTGTTTAAAATCACTTCCAGCTTAGACTCGACCCTAGAATTTTGAGCCTCTCGAAATTTTTCGATAACTTCCCCATCGACAAACTCACGCAACGATCTGCCTACCAGCTGTTCTGATTCGAGCCCAATTATCTTGCTCGCAGCAGGGTTTGCCTCAAGAAACAACAGATCATTGTCGAGAGAACAGATGAGATTGCCGGCTTCGCGAATCATGCGAGCGCCTGCATCAAACGCCGCTGTAAGAGAGGCAGCGGCGGAATGAACCGCAAGATCTAGCTGCATAAGCTCATCGTGGGCTGATATTTCAGGCAATAACGGTTTGCGCTCTCCTAGCAGAATGCGGTTCTCATCAACACGTTTTAGCGCACCTGTAATCCGAGAGATATAAAACAAGCCCAAGCCTAAACCGAGTAAAAAATTGATCAAAGCGAAACAGAAGAGAACCAGCACCACTTGACTGTTAGCGGCAGTTGTATCCTTCTTTATCAGAGGCTCTTGCGAATCAATAAGTTCTTCCAAAGATTGGACGAAATTTTTTGAACTCTCTTTCATCGTCTCGTAGCACCGGTCGTTCACTCTCTTCCAATTCTCACGACCTTTTCCCTGCTCGACAGCCGCCCAACTCAGACACTCTAAAAGTGCGCTCGCTGACGAATCAACCGAAAGCATCAGACGAGACTCGACTGCATTCCCTTCCGCCTTTCTCTTCATTTCAGCAATTGCCAAGGCTATCTTAGAAGTCTCTCGAACACTGCTTTCCTGCCCGAGCATTCCTACTTGCTCCGAGTCAACATGCATCTCATAGACACTATGTATGGTGTCAAGAACCAGACTGTGCGACATACTAATCATGTCTCGCGCGTGGGCAGTTTTCAGCTGTTCATCACGAATGCGCTCTACATTGCCGGCAAGAAGTAAGACAACGATGACTTGGCAAATCAGAGGAAAGGCGATTACGAACACACCCTGCTGAACCAAACTGTTCTTGAATCTCATTCTTCAACCTCCTCCACGCAAGGAAGCTGGAGCGAAATTTCAAAACCGCCCGGCTCTGCTCCTTTGCCGTCGCCGGCAAAAATCAACTGCCCTCGATGTTTTTCGACAATTGCTCTGGCTATTGCAATAGAGATGTGCTCGGGGTCGAACATATGTTCATCTTCGACACAACGCAGACGCTCTGCCAATGCTCGTCCGGGTCCGACAGATTGCGACAAATTATCCAGCAAAATTCTGATGCGGCCGACAGCATTATCCTTCTCGATAATGAAACTGATTTGTGCATCTGTCTGCGCAAAATTCAAGACCGTTCTTGCGACTATGCTTGTCGCTTGGACAAGCTTGTCTTCATTAGCGAGAAATTCCGCATCCGAAGACGGTCCTTTCAGCAGGACATTGCGCTCTCGGCAAAGCGGTTGCAAAACCGGCTTTAGCTGCAACCATACGTTATAAGCTTTAACGCGCGAAAAACCGATGCTTGATAGTTCTGCCTCTTGCTTTTCAAAGCTGAGCAAGTCATGAGTAAGGGCCATGACGTTTTGAATTGATGAATCGATTGATGCAAGTTTCTTCTGCAGCTCAGGGTCTGCAATACGCTTGCCCTCAACAATCACAGACATCGTAATTGAGAGTGACGCGAGCGGCGTTCGCAAATCGTGACTGACAATCGCAAGCAAACGCTCTTTCAACTCTGCGACCGCTTTCTGCTGAGTTATGTCGCGTGCCACACCGGTAAAACCGATAGATTCTGGCGTTTTTGTCAGCGTGATCTCGAAGATTTTGACAGCACCTGAGGGTAGTGCCACTGCAGCCTCGATATTTTTCTGCGCCGAGTCTTCCAGCGCCAATGCGGCAATCTGATTGCCGATTGATTCTCTGTAGTCCAGCGTGAAGAGCGAAAGGAAATTTCGCCCCAGCAAATCATCGGGCAAAAGCCCCCAATTTTCACGGCTGGCGTTATTCACCGCCTCAACTCTGAATTTTTCATCGAGTGTGAAAACAACATCAATGGCGTTATCCAAAATCGCCAACTTCTGCTTTCGAAATTCCTCTAGCCGTTGAGCCACTTTCCGCAGCGAGGCATCGAGAGCAGCAATCTCATCGCCTCCGGGACAAGGATTCAATGACGAATTCGGAAGCATCAGCTTGTGGGTGTTGTTCGCAACAATCTTCAAACGGGTCGCGATATCAGAGGTGAAGAAGTAGAGAAAGAGAAGCGTGATCAGTGCGTTAATACCAAGCACCGTAAAAATCGCAGTAGTGACCGACTTCTGAACAGCGTTGACGCGCTCCACGTCAGACTGCTTTGTGCTGCCTTCAGCATCGACGATTCGCTTGGCGATTGCCTGACAATTCAGAATTGTCGAAACAAGCAAAGTGCGCTCGACCAGCTTCGTGCGCTTTATTTTCTTGCCTGTCTTAGGATTGACTTTATTGACGTTTTCCTGCGCCTGCTTCAAGAGGAGCTCTACGTCTCCTTGCATATCATTCGCGTCTTTAATGATGTCTGCGAGTTCGGGATAATTCTCAACGCTGAGATCACTGACAATGCCGTCGCCCTCTCTAAACGTCTTGTTCAGCTTGTCCAGCTCGACATGAACATCTACATTTGATTTTTGGCGCGAATCTTGAATACGCATAAGCGCAAGAATCGCATCACCGGCAGCGGCTTTCAAGCTGATAAGAGCGTTTCTCTGATGCTCAACAGCCCGCAACTCTTTCTGCGCATTCTGCAAAATGAAAGCAAGAACACATACGAAAAATGCCTGCAATAAGCAAGGAATCAAAACAAGCAGCAACAACTTTCTTGCTACCGGCACTTGCGTAAAAATAGTTGCAGACATTTGATAAACAAGCAATAAAGGTCACTTAGATAATAGTAGAAACTCAATGCCAAGTGTGAGCTTCCGCCTTGCTATACTCGAACGGGTTAAAAACTGGTATTGATCGTGGCAAAACTGCTCGTAGTTGAAGACGACCCTCAGCTGGCTAATCAAGTAGTCGATTGGCTTACAGACCAGGGCTATCAGGTGGAAAGAGTAGGCACAGGCGAAGACGCTTTGCAGCTGCTCTCCAACTTCAAGTACGACGTGCTTTTGCTTGATTGGAATTTGCCCGGACTTTCGGGTCTCGAACTGCTCAAGCGTCACAGACAGGCCGGCGGAATGTCCCTGGCCCTTTTTATTACTGGTAAAGGGGACATTGAAAGCAAGGAAAAAGGGCTTGGCATAGGTGCCGACGATTATTTGGTAAAACCTTTTGACATGCGTGAACTCTCCGCAAGATTGAAAACAATCATGCGCCGCCCACAGTTTCTTCTTCCTGACGAGCTCAGAATTGGCGATATTATGCTCAATCCCAGCTTGCATAAATTGAGAATTGGAGAACAAGAAGTGCGCTTGATGCCCAAGGAATCCGCACTTCTGGAATACTTGATGCGCCATCCAAATCGTGTTTACTCCTCAAAGGATCTGCTCGATGCCGTGTGGCCGTCAGAAAATGAGGCGACCACTGATACGGTCAGAAGCTGGATGCGCAACCTGCGCAAGAAGCTGGGAACAGCGTCCCGAGAGGATTTCGTTAAAACAATTCCTTCATCCGGTTATGTTATCGAGTGCGATCTTGAAGCACTGACTTAGGTTTTATAATCGGCTCTGCGTGCAACCCTCGTGCAACTCCCAGGACGTGAGAAAGGCTGCGCGATTGGGTGTAAAGGATGTTTACTACTTAACATAGTAGCAGCATGCACAAAGCAGAGAGGCTGAAAAGTCGAGAGAACTGAGGTTGCCGAAATCGGCTCACCTACATATTCTCCACAACTTTCCAACCAACTCCGGCATATGCATTCTTGCGAACGACACATGCATACCTACAACTGCTGCCCGTTTCCGAGAGAACAGAAGATGGCATAGGTATCCCTTTTGAGAAACACACAGTTGTGTGCCTTAGACCAGATCACGCGAATTACGCGCTTCGATTATGCAACCTTGTTCGACTCGGTCCTGCCGACATACGCTGGAATCAGCTCGAAGAGCTTCTTCTTCAGAGTGGCAAGATCACCCGGCTCAGCACCCGCACAGAATTCCTCTGCGCGTTTGAGAGCAGCAGGTGCACCAGGCTGGCGCGTTTCCTTTGACCATTCGGGCGATGCGTGGGCGACCACCGTCCACTTCGGTCCGAGCACGTGCCTGAAAAGGTACAGTGCGCGTTCCATGTGGAATGGCGAGGTGACCACGTAAAGCGTTCCGCCCTTCTTGCCCTTGAGATAACGATCCACCGTGAAGATGGCGTTGCCCAGAGTGTCGAAAGACTGGTCTTCCAGAAGTATGCGCTTCGCCGAGATGCCCTGAGCAACGATGATATCGGCCATCACCTTTGCTTCGGTGGTGCCGTGTTCACCCTTGTCGTCCGGGGGGCGTGAGCCTGAGCAGATGATTTTCATCCGCCCCTTGGTTGCAAGCAATTCAGCCGCGGCAATTGCACGAATCTCCGTGACTGGAGTAGCGCTGCCGTCAGCTTTCAATCCACTGCCGAGAACGACAGCTACTCGGTATTTGTATGACATTACTTTTCCACTGGCGGCTGGCGAAAGCCCCCGGAGAACCCGTAGGGTCGACGCCATGCGTCGACTGTCTACATTCGTCCGGGGGCCCTCGCGGCCTTTTCTTCTTGTGGTTCGGAATAAGTAATCGCAGTTTTTACTGCCCTTCGGTGGTCGCCGGCGCCTTGGTGTCGCCGGGATTCTTTTCGGGAGCAATAACAGCGGGAGCGGTGGGCAGAACCGCCTTCGGCGTGGCCGGACGCTTCACGTCCTTGACCAGCCAATCGACGATGTTCACGCCATTGGGCGCCCCCCAGCCAGTCGGGTGATCCCAGCCAGTGCCGGTGGGATAGCCCGGGCCACGGCCGTCTCCGTTATCACCCTTGGTGATGTCGTAGAACAGCGTGCCGTAGTCGGCGGAGTTGCCCATGCGATAGATGCGAGCGTTGCCTGAGCCGATGCGCTTGCCTGCAGCCTGAGTGGATGCTACCCACAGAGCCGCCCAGTTGGGAGCAGAGATACTGGTTCCGCCCGAGGCGATCCAGTTGCCCTCAAACAGGATTGCGTATGGCGTGGCGGGGTCGGCAGCCATCGAGACGTCGGAGGTGACGCGTTCGTCACCAACCGGGACGCCGGGACCGGTCTGCCAGCTCTTGCGCTTGTAGTTGCTCGACTTGCCACCACCCGTGCCGGTCCACGCCTCTTCGCGAGTGCGGCGACCGTTGGAGTAGTGGAGCTCGGTGCCACCGACAGCGGTGACATAAGGGTCGGAAGACGGGTAGTCGACCGCGTATTCGACCTTCTTCATGCCGCGGCAATCGTAAGCACCATCGTCGCCGGCAGCGGCAAAGATGACGATGCCCTGAGAGGCCGCCTGCAGGAAGATGTTGTGCTCGGTCTTCATCTGGCGGCTGCCAGTCCAGACTTCGCACAGTCCCCAGCTCACCGACACCGCGTCGGCTTCGTTGTCGACGACGATCTGGTTGAACACCTTGGTGAACTTGGTAAACGCCGGATCCTTGGCGATGTACATCAGGATGTTGGCACCCGGCGCCTGAGCACCGAGCTGCTGCAGATCGAGGGTGGTTTCACCGTCGGCCTGCGTCGCCTGACCCTTGATGTAAATGTTGCGAATGGTTCCGGTGCGGACGATGCCGTACTGCTTCCAGTAATTGTCCACGTCCGACTGGTTGTAGGTGTAGGCCGTGGCAATGGCAACCGTGCGCCCAGTGCCGTCGTAGTTGACGTTGGCGTTGCGGTTGTTCTTGTTGGGGAAGTTGTAGACGTTGGCGACGTCCTTCGGTCCGAGTCCGTACGGGTTGGCGTGCGACTGCAGCGTGGTCATGTGACTGATTGGCTGAGTCGGCGCCAGCCGCATACGGCTTTCGAACTTAGCCGCTGAGTTGAGGCCGATCACCGACTGGACGATCGAACTCAGATGGCTCGGGATGCGAGGATCGCTCGCGTTTGAGGTGTACTCGACAGCACCACCGGCGACACCGGCGCGCTGGAGACGATAGCGGTTGAGCTTGACCTGAAAGGCCTTCTCGAACTGCTCAGTGGTCCCTTCGATTTCGATCAGGGTGCGGTTATCACTGACGTCGACAACGGTCAAGCCGTTATTCTTCGCCCAGTCAGTAACCGCGTCCACGTCCGCCTGGTCCGGCGAATAGGTGGCCTTGAACTCATCGGTGGTCAGATACTTCTGATAGTTCGCCGAGCTGGGGTCGTCCTGCTCGTCGATCAGTTTTTCGAGATCTGCTTCGTTCTTCAGTGCCAGACCGATGACCACAGTCTGAACTTCATTTGGGTCAGCATGGCTGACCAGTTGCGACTCACCCACAGCCGGAGGCGTGTGGCCCTTGAGCGCAACGGTGCGCGCGAAGGGGTTGAGCGAGTCAGGGGCGAAGAAAAAGCAGACGAGTGCAGCGAGGCCGGCGATGGTGATCGTCAGCCCCCACCTTTTACGTACGCTCATTGGGTTGTGCTCCTTAGAGACAGGCGCGCCGAAAATTGGCGCACAAAAATTTCCGTCACCTTGAGAGGCTAGGAACCGCAAACAAAATGCAAGGCAGGCGCCAGAACCATTTCCGGCACCCAGGATTTTTTTAGTGGGCGAATCAGAGGAAGGGAGCAGCTAAAAAGCCACTCCCTTCACTCTGTCCACCGCAGGAACTTTCGTTCCGATTGAGAGGGCGCTTACTGGAAGTCGCCGGGCTTGAAGGCCAGCGGGTCGTCCGCGCTCTGGTCGGCAATCAGTTCAGGCGCCACGGTCTCCTTCAGGTTCTCCGAAGAAGTGTGGGTCTGGGTCGACGTCACGGTGCCCGCCGAGTCGTAGGTCTTCTCGGTTTCGAGCGTGCCGTCCCAGCGATAGGTGCGGACCGTCTTCTTGACGCCGTTCTCGTACACGACAGCTTCCTGAACGGTGGTGCCGCTGTAGTTGAGCGTCAGCTTACGCTTGAGCGTCTTGCCGTCGTCCTCGTACTCTTCGACCGTCTTCAGCGAAATGCTGCGGTAGTAGCTGCTCTGGTAGCCGCTCCAGGACTGCTTGTAGGCGACCGTGGAGTCGGGGCGCAGAACAGTGATACTGAACTCGACATTCGAGCTGTAGCCACTGTTGCTGGTCTTCGCCGTGCGGATCTTCTCGACCTGTCCGGCAGCGTTGTAGAACTTCACCTCGGTCTCGTTGGCGTTGAGCACCTTGGCGGTTGCCCAGAGCGCCTTGCCGTCCTGACGATAGAAGGTGGCGTCGACAAGGGCGCCGTTCAGTTCGTGAGTGACTGAATGCAGGCGCTTGCCGTCCACGCGATAGCGCGTGGTTTCGAGCGTGCCGTCGGCAAGGGTCTTGCGCGTCAGCTCGAGGGTGCCGGTGCCGCGATTGATGGTCTCGGCGACGACGGTGGTGCCGTCATTGGCGTAGTCGGTGGTGCTCTTCAGCACACCGGTGTACGGGTAGAACTCCTGCTTGCGGCTGACGGTCTGGTCGGGGCGGTAGGTATAAGTTTCCAAACGCCCGTCGCGATAGTCGATCGTCATCTCCACAAGCGTGCCATCTCGGGTCGCTTTGTAGACGCGCTGGTTCTCACCTGACTCAGGCGGCATCAGCTTGACCGTGCGCACCAGAGGTGGTGCGGTCGGCTGAGCGGGAACCTGTTGAGGCGGGTTGGTGGTCGTGGACTGAGAGTCGTCCTTGCACCCGGTAAGGGTGAAGGCGAGCCCAGCCACGAGACCAATGGCGAGAATTGAGCGCAGACTCAAACGATTCTTCTGATTGGAAGTCATGTTTGATGCTCCATTGGATTCTGAGCGCCGCGTTTTGGCGCAGCGCTCGGACTTGTCTTGTGTGACGCGCGTTACTGTCAACGCGCGCAGAATCTGCATTAACAAAGCCGTGAGCAACTGGCCGCTTTGGACGGAGTTGCCCACGCTTCAGTACTTCGATCGGACATTCCGACCGCAGCTTAGTTGATCTTGGTGCGCACGGTGTAAGCAAGCGTCGCCTTGCCCTGCGCTTCCACCTTGACGGTGGCGGTGTAGCGGCACGAAGTCTCCTTCGAGAAATCGTGCGTGCTCTCGAGCAGCTCGGCGTTCTCGCCGAGGTCTTCCAGTACGACCACTTCCACTTCTCGGTCAGTCTTGAAGTTGTGCAGGGTCACTTCCCAACGCTCGACGCGGAACTTGGGCGCCTCTTCGTCGGATTGCTCCGGCTGAGCGCGCTTAGGCGCCGAGCGCGCCGGACCCATCGCAACCGGGCTGGCCATCACTTCGTGACCGCCGACTTCGCCGCCATCGCTGCCGTCGCCGCCGTCACCGTCGCCTTCGACTTCCTCGTATGCCTCGACCTGCTTGCGCTCGGCCTTGATGTCGCTGGAGGTGCCGATGGTCAGCCCGAAGGCTTCACCGGTGGTGACGTGGTCGAGGCTGGCCGAGCCGGTCAGCTGCAGCGTGCCGGAGGCGTCCGGCTGGTAGATGGACACTTCGCCGGCAGGAAGCGGGTTGCCCAGCTTGTGCTCGGCGTCGTTGACCAGCTTCAGGCGAATCGAAACCGGCGACAGCCCTTCGCCTTCCTGACCGTAACCCTGATACGGGTTGCGGGCGGGCAGGAAGTACTCGCGCGTGACGGGCACATCGTGAGCCTGGAAGAGAGGCACCTGGAGGCTCTCGCCTTCCAGAAGCGTGACCTTGGCGGGAGCCGAGTAGAGCTTGTGCTCACCGACGGTCTGCGCGGTCGCCTGGCGCACGTTGAAGCGCTTGGGCGCAGCCGCAGCCATCATGCGCATGCCGCCGCCGGCCGACTCCAGACCGAAGTCCTGCTGCGGCTGGCCGATATTGCCGGCAAGCAGATGCAGCTCGGCGTCGTGGTAGGCGGCGCCGGAGCTGTTGGTCACGAAGACGGAGCTGTCGAAGCGCGTCAGGCGCCCCGCGTTCTCGTCATAGACGGCGTTGTGGTTGGCGCTCCAGCCCAGCCCGCTCGTGCGGAAGAGGATGCGAACGCTGTAGCTGCCGGCGCTGTCGGCCAGAGCCGAAACCGCCAGGTGAGCCTTCTCGTTCAGACCTTCGGGCAGACCGTCCATCAGCTCTGTCTCTTCCATGTCTTGGAAGCGCACCAGAGCGATCTTCTCGTTTGCCTTCTGAATCAGCAGCTGGTCGGAGAGCACCGCCTGAAGCGTGCCTTCCAAGGCGCGTTGGCGACCGGAGTTGGAGCGAACCTTGAGGTTGATGCGCTTGCCGACCGACTTCTGGAGGATGGCAGCCGACGTGAAGTTGGCCTGCTGGTAGGAAACGGGACCGAGCGTAAAGCTGCCGACTCCCTGGAAGTCCAGCACAACTAGCGTGCTGGGGATGTACTGCTGGGGCATGCCCTGCAGCTGAATCTCGTTGGCGCCGTCCTTGAGATGCAGCGGACGCGTCTGCTGCACGACACCGAAGCCCTGGTACACGGTCAGGACTGTGTTTTCGCCCTCGGAAGAGCGAACGAGGTTGGCGTTCTTGCGTGATGTCTTCTTGCTCACTGAAATTCTCCGAATCTGTTTGGTCTCTGTGCTTAGCGAATCGGGTCGAAATGTTCGACCGCAAAAACTTCGCCAAGCTCGACTTGCGATTCGCCAGAGTTCGACTGAATTCCGGCGATGATGGAGGGAGCAAAGGTTCGTCTTCTCAATCCGCAGGAGAAGCGCATGCGCTTCTCCCGCGAATGCGAACATGAGACAGATTCGATGCCTCACATCCGCTTTCTGTGCCCGTTAGAGCTGTCGTTTAGAAACAGGCTTACCCAGCCTGTTTCGAGAATTAGAGACGGGGGCAGGCGCCGCCCGCCATCTTCTCCAGCTCGGCGATACGCTCGGAAACCGGCGGGTGCGTGAGCTGCAGATACTTCCAGAACGCCTTCACGCGGCCCCAGATGCCCACAGGCTTCGGGTCCGGCGCCAGAGCGTCGAAGATCGGGTCGATAGTCATCATCGGGCGGAACACCCGGAAGACCTCGGCATCGCGACCCTTCGGCCGGTTCTTCTCGACGTACGCAACCAGCTTCTGGAGCGCCATCGAGAGATCGCACGGCTTCAGGGTCATGAGCGACCCGGTAGCGTCGGCGCCGGATTCACGCGAGCGCACGACGAAAAGCTGGATGACGCGAGTCACCTGGCCGGTCAGCCAGAAGATCGCGTACATGAGCACCCATTCCAGGACGCCCGTGATGAAGCCCTTCTTGCGACCGGTCTGGAAGCCGAAGTCCTTCTGGAAGATGCGGATGGTGCCGACGAGCGCGCGAACAGCCTGATCGGAGATCAGGAAGAAGAGCGATGAAAGAACCGAGATGAGGCTGTTGATGCCCACATCGTAATTCTTCACGTGACCCAGTTCGTGCGCGAAGACCGCTTCGATTTCGTCGTCGGTCATGCCGCATTGGAAAAGCCCCTTGGTCGCAGCCACGACCGCCTTGCGATGAATCGGGCCGGTGGCAAACGCGTTGGGAAGGGGATTGTCGGCGATGTACACCTTGGGCTTGAACTTCAAGCCGCTCTTGGGGAACACCTTGTCGACGATGGCGATGAGACGCTGATCTTCCGGCTTGGAAGGATCGACGGGAACCGCTTTCTGGAGTTTCAGGGCGATATCCGCACTGAACCACCACATCACGACGGGCAGCAAGCACCAGAGGGCGCCGAAGCCGATCGTGTATTGGAAATTGACAGCCACCAGAGCAGCCAGAACCAGACCGCCCATGATCAGATAGCCAAAGATAGTTTTGGCCCAGGTCCACAGCAGCCGCGCACGCGCAGCTTTGGTGACCTCATCGGGGCCGAGCACAGGATGACGTGCCATATTGGACCTCCTTTTGAGAGTTATAGAGACTGCTGTTGAAACAGCAGGAAACGCACACGGTGCGCTTCAAATCGCTAAGAGACGGAAACTTGAGGCGATTAATGCGACGGCTCAGCCCAAAGTGCGCACCAAATACGACACCACCGACAAAACCTGTGTGCTGACAATCTCGCCAAGCGAGAAGTGCATGATCAGGACAAGGTGGTGCGAACCTGTATTTGGTGCTTTAGGGTCTAAGACAGAGAAATGAGAAAGACGAACTGAGCAAAACTAACGAACACAGATCACGTATTCAACTCTGAATAGTTGAGAAGTACTAAACCTGTCTGGTTTTCAGCGCGCGCGCCCGGATGTCAATAATCATGTACATCTTCGCTATTCTCTTGATAATTTTTCTACAAAGCTTATTTGGCAATAGTTCTCGGAGATCTGATCTGCGCGAAATTAGCGCAGCGAAAACCGCGTGACATCACCGTTTTCAAGAGATCTCCGTGATTAGCGCAGCTAAACAAGTGAGCCCGCCACAAAGAACAATTGCACAGTTGTCAGCAACCCAAAACCATCTCTTTCTCAAAGTTTCAGGTGATTATTAGTGAAAAGCTAATCGAAAGACAGCGATGCCATGCTTTGCCAAGCGCTCCGCAGAACGCGCATGCCCACTTGACAAGATCGCGCGCGCCCGTTGTCATAGCTAGCAGAGAAGAACATCTCTCTCATCTGTCTTGAAAACTTGAAACAGGCTCTTTATTTGCTTTAGCGTGTCCGAGTTCCTTTTCTTCTTTCAGATCCCATCCCAACAACTCGTCACAGAGACTTTTTTCCTCTTTTAGCAATAGATTTCTGCGCGCTCTCGCGTGGAAATTAAGCACCTGATTATGTTCGGCTGAGATTTATTAGCGGTGTCGTATTTGGTGGCGCCGCCAGTTGATTTCAATCGAGCTTTCTCATCCGTGCAACCCAAACGGCAGAACTACCATGCTCTCAGGAATCATCATCGCATCACTTCTGATAGGCGCCGCCTGGCTCCTATTTCTTTCCGCGAGCAATGCATCCGGCAAGCCTCGCCCCACCCGCGCCCAGCGCGAAGCCTTCGACAAAGCCGAGACCTTCATCAAGAAGGGCATCCTGGCAATGTCCATGGGAAACGCCGACGACGGACAGTGGCAATTCGGTCAGGCGCTCGCCCAGGCACGAATCTCGCAAGATGCTTTTCAGCTTTCGGAAGCCCTGGAAGGAATGGCGCGTGCTCGCATGAAAAAAGGCGATGGCAAATCCGCCATCCCGCTTCTCGAGGAAGCACTTTCGCTCGAACCCCAGTGGTATACGCCCAAGCCCAACTACTCTGCGCTCATGCGCACGGAGCTGGAAGAGGCGCGGGTCATCGCGGCCAAGCAGACGGACTGACCGTCCAGCCAGGCCCACAAAGCCAAAACGGGGTTTTACTCCGAAAAATTTGAAATTTTTCGGAGTTGAACTTAAACCCCAGAAATTTGCCTGACACTGCCGAAAATTCGGCAAAGCCGAACCCTCGACAGTGCCTTCGCTGACGGTCCAAGACCGTGATTAGCACCCCCGAAACAGACACACCTTCACCACGAAAGGACTGACCCGATGGTCACCATCATCGTCGCCCTTGGCGCAATCGCTCTCGGCTACTGGCTGCAGAGCAAATTCGAATCGACCGCCGGCATCTGCGTCGGCGCGCTCATCGTCACCGCTGTCGCGACTCTCATTGCGCCTGCGGTGTTCGGCATTCCCACGCTCTACGCGTTCGGCGTTGCTTTCGGCATCGCCTTCGGTGCGCACATCGTCTACAAGGCGAAGATGCGCGGTGCTGTTCGGTCTTATCGTCAGCGCTATTCATAAGCGCTAGCGGCGGACATCGCCTTCGCCAACTAACTCTCGTTCATCCGCATAAGTTGCAGAGCGCCGTTCGCGGCGCTCTGCTTCTAGTAAGGAGCTATCAAAATGAGTGGTACTGTACTTCTTGTAAGTTTTGCCGCTGCCCTCGGGCTCGGCTTTCTGCTCAACCGCTTTCGCGCGGTCGGCTGGATTGCGTTGATTCTCATGTTCGGCTCGGCGCTGCTCAGCCTTGTCGTTCCGGTCATCATGGGAGTGAAGGTGTTTGACGTCTTCGCTCTTTGCCTGATATTCGGGCTGGGAATGAACATCGCCGAAAAGCGCAGCAAGGCTCTCAAAGCCAAAGCTGACTTCGAGGCGCTGAAGACTGCACGCCCGCAGTTCAAACACTGCCCGAGCTGCCGCAGCCCGCTTGCCGAGCGCGAAATCGACGAAAAGGTTCGCCTTGCGTGCACGCACTGCACGTTCGTCTACTGGAACAACCCACTGCCGGTCGCTGCCGCCATCGTGCCGCACAAATCCGGTGGCATCGTCATGGTGAAACGCGGCGTCGAGCCACGCAAGGGCTCCTGGTGTTTGCCCGCCGGCTTCATGGAAGTTGGAGAAACTCCAGAGCAAGGCGCCGCTCGCGAATCGGGCGAAGAGGCGAAGATCGCTATCGAAGTCGAGCGCCTCATCTACACTTTTGCGCCGCCGAAGACGCCGCAGGTGCTGCTCTTCTTCGTCGCCAAGGAAATCGACCAGACTCCGGCTCCCGGCAGCGATGCCACCGAAGCGCGCGTCTTCCAGCTCGACGAGCTGCCCGAAGACATTGCCTTCTCGAGCCACGTCGAGGCGATCAACCGCTGGCGCGCATCGGTCGGACGCTAAACGCCCGACGATCACTACCGACCGAGTCGGCTTACTCGGGATTAGCAGGAACAACCGAAAGGCAGCCTGCGCTGCTGAAACGTGCCTCCGGTGACCGTTCAAACCGTTCGATCCCGGAGCCCGTTTCCCAATGAGGATACGACCCATGTCCAAATCTGAATCAAAGTCGAGTGAGATCAATACGGCGGCGCCCACGGCCGCAACTATCATCACGGGCGGCGGACGCGGCATCGGCAGAGCAATCGCTCTGCGCATGGCCCACGAAACCGCAGTGCTTCTCGTCGGAAGGACGGAAGCGGACCTCCAGGAGATCTGCACGGAGATTCGCAATCGAGGCGGGTTTGCCGACTATTTGGTCGGCGATGTCTCGAAGCCTTTGACGGCAAAGCGCGCCGTGGCAAAGGTGAAGAAGAACAACTGGACGCTGCGCAATCTCGTCGTCAATGCCGGTATCGGCAAAGGTGGCGTGACGCACACGTTCGATCGCAAGCTGTGGAAAGAGATTTTCGCAGTCAACGTCGACGGCGCCCTCTACTTCTCGCAGGAATGTCTGCCCACGATGATGGAGCAGAAATCCGGCACAATCACCTTCATCAACAGCATCTCGGGCGTCCAAGGTTTTAAGTACGACGCCGCCTACACGGCGTCCAAGCACGCACAGCTCGGGCTCGCCCGCACTTTGTCGCTGGAATACGCCAAGCACGGCATCGTCGTCGTGCCGATTTGCCCTCACTTCGTGGAAAGCGACATGACCAGGCGCACCATCGCCGGTCTGGTTCGCCACCGCGGCATGAGCGAGGAGCAAGCCGAAGACACGATCAAGAACACCAACCCGCAGAAGCGCATCATTCCTGCCGAGGAAGTGGCCGAAGCTGTGGCGCTCGTCGCCTCGGGCAAGCTGCCTTCCTTGAACGGCAATCCGTTGATGCTGACGGGCGGCGCATAGGAGCCAACTATGGACAAGCGACTGAAAACGCTCATCAAATGGTTGCGCAAGAGCACGCGCCGCGCCCGAGGTATTCTCGTGCCGGTCAGCGGAGGCTCGGACAGTGCGCTCATCTTCTGGCTGTTCAACCAGGCGTGTCCGGCAAAAACTATCGGAGTCTACTCCGGCTCGAAGAGCCAGCTGCGCTGCCGCGCCTGGTTCGAGTCGGTCGGCGAAATCCGATATGTGCCAGCGCCACGCGGCAGGGAAGACAAAGAGTCCCGCCGCTGGGCCACCTTTTCGACGATTGCTATCGCCGAGCAGAGGTGGCTGGTTGGCTCCAAAAATCGCTCGGAAGAGGTCATGGGTAACTTCAGTCTCCCCAGCCGCATCGCCACCTTCCTGCCGCTTGCAGGCGTGTGGAAAAGCGACGTAATGGAGCTGTGTGCCCTCGCCGGCGTGCCGACCGAAATCACCGACTCCAGCCGCCGCGCCGACCCGGACTGCGGACGCCCGAAGGAGATGTCAGAGATTCCTCTGGAGCTCATTGATGTTTTCCTCAAGGTCAAAGAAGGGGGAGCCAAACGCAAAACGCTCAAAGCCCTGGGCGCCGACCAGATCAAGTATCTCGAAGGAGTCTACTCGGTGAACCAGTTCCGCAGGCATCTGCCGGTGCTGGGTCCCGAAGTCGGCTGAGCAAACGTAGAAGGAAACTCTCTATATGCCCATGCTCAAGAAAGATGTCGTCAAACCTGGTGCCGTGCTCGAAGTGCTGCCTGTCATCAAGACCGGACTACCCAGCTTCGGACTCGGTGCCAGCAATGAGGTGAAGGAATATCTTCTTCTCACTCCGCAACCGGGCGGCTTCTTCGACGCTCACTACAAAATCACTTCCGGCACCAAGCTGGAAGTGATCGAGAGTCCCAAGCGTCGAGGCGAAGCAGGCAATTCGGCGAAGGTCAAAGTCGTCGAACAGCCCGAAGTCGTCGGTTACGTATTCTGGTGTGAGCTGCGCGCCAGCGCCAAGCTCATCACCCCGGCACCGACCAACTAGCCAAACGAAGAGGTGTGGATTGGAGGAAACCCTCCCCCACCGCACCTCTTCACTTTCAAGCGCTTCTACTACGCTTCATAGTTTCAGAAATCCAGATACAAAAAAACGAAGAAAGACGGCACCGAGCAAGCTCGATGAGAAGTGAAGGGGGCTGGTCGAAACCAGCGCCCCTTCGATGTTACGCTCTCAGAACGTCATTCAGAGAAGTGCAACCTTCCAGATCTACAGTCCTCGTAGACTGAGGAATTACAGCCTTCCGAAGCGACGTGCAGCCAGCCAAGTAAATGTGCTGGACACTTGCCGGCGCCACCACTTCGACCAACTTGCTGCAACCGCGCAAGAAAAGGTATTCGACCGAATTTGGAACTTTGATCTCCGCGAGCCCCGTAAGGTCCTTGAGATACAGGTTCTTTACCAGCTCGGGCACGCTGAGATCAGTAACCGACGGGCAGCGGCGCACATGGAGATACTGCAGCTTGGCTGGACGCAAGAACCGTTCATTGCCGACACCATCTTCCTTAGCAGGAACGCGGATGTCACTCAGAACGGGGCAGTCGCTTACGTCCAGGCAATGCAGGTCACCCTGTACCTGCAAGAGACGCAGAGCCGGCAGCGTGTGCAAATAAACTGTGTGACAGCCTGCAGGCACTCGCAGTTGCTCGATATCGCCGATGGCGCTCAACGAGATATGACCTACGCTTCGGCCAATCTTAACCTGGCTGAGCTGCGGACACTCCTTCACGTGCAGAATTTCGAGGCAATTGGGAATATCGATGGCGCGCAGATTCGGACAATTGACAAAATAAGCGCGCTTGACACCCTGCGGTATTACGAACGTGATCAGATTGCTGTCGTTCTCGAACTGAACAACATCCTTGGGCACGCTGGCTGTGAGTTTTGTCATGTTGTTTCCTTTCAAGGGAAAACGTCGTATTGCTGGAAGCAACACGGTGCGGAGGTTTCTAGGGACGAAGGGGGTATGGACGGTTGGTTTGGGATGCCTTTGTTTTTCTCGAAAAGTGAAATGGGAGAACTAATAACTAAGCGCTTAAAGTGACCCAAGCTCAAGGTTTCATACAAGTTGACATTCGCACTTCAAAATTGGTCACAATGACCTTACGCTAAAAGGGCGCGTGTTTTTAGTCGACATACATCGCATAATGCGATCGCGTCAGATGAAGGAAGAAAGCGCTCATAGACGAGATCGACCTGAGTAAGCCGGGCTAGCCAAGTGCGACGCCGCCACTAATCCGCTTCAAGTCTGTGTAATTAATCCGCTTAAAAGTTTTCGCTGTCAGTGCGCTTTGGACTTCTCTTTTCCCAGATCATCGCCAATTCCCATCTCCAAGAAAATCGACTCTGCTTCTTTTCGTTTTGATTTGCCGGTTGCAATTTCCTTTATGGTGTTGACCTTGCGGTAACCCGTTGGAACTTTGAAATCGGAAGGATTGTATGCAACCTGACTCAAGGAGAGCGTCTCTCGAAGGACGCCGGTCGGATTCATATCTACAGGCATAAATACAGACGAATCCGTCTTCGACCTGGACATCGAATTTGAGACTGATCTCAGCAATATTCCATCGATGGAATTAGATTTGTAGAAAGCTGAAATAAGATCTTCGACTTCTATCGGCACGTTATCAAAGCGCTTGATCACATCGTTGTGGTAAGGCCCGTAGTACATCGGCGCTGTTACTGGCCCGAAAGTGTAGGTCTTTAGCACTTTTCCAGGTGTGTGACCGTGTTTCACCTTGAAAGCTTGCTGACCGTAATATTGATTTTTCGTCAGCCTGCAAAATACTTTGTCATCACTGCGATACAAAATCACATCCCAATCCGGAGCAGACGACACCAGGGTAAAGCCACGAGCTTTATCGACAATCTTCACTGCCTTCGGACAGAAATTTATTGCCTGCACACCAAGAGACTTTTCCTTCTGCACCATTTTCCAGGCGGGCACTTCCGCTGCAATCACAGGATTTGACAGCACTGTTGCAGCGGCAAGCACAAATAAAGAATAGCGATTCACGCGGGACACCTAACACTCAAATACGACAACTATTTGTTTATGCCTTTAGCGAAAAGGATATTAACACCTTAAGAAAGGCGAGAACCGGAGTCACAACGGAGCGCTCACTGACAGTAGTCCTACTTGCCAAGCTTTTCACCAAGCCCCATTTGTTCAATGATCGAATCCGCTTCGCGTCTGTTTTCAACAGAGGATAGAACTACTCTAAATTTCGTAGGGCGAAAGTTAGATGGAACACTGAAATAAGATGGCTTATACGGCACTTTGGTTATTTTGATCGTCTCAATTCTGATGCCCGTAACGTTCTCAGAATCAAGAGAAAGCAAGCGCGCCCGCTTTCTCGATTTCAATGACGGATGTTTGAATGACTTTAGCACCACTCCATCTGCAGGCTCCGTTTGATAAAACGCCGTAGCATTGATCAGATCGTAGATTTCCGACGGGATACCGGGAAAGCTGCCAACCCAGTCATCATGAGTCTGTAAATTGTATTTCTTTGTTTTGATAATCCCGATAAACTCATCGCCAACTTTCGGAAATTCTTCGACTCTAGGTCCACCGACGCGAAAACCTTGCTCCGCCAAATAAGCCGGGTTGCTCAGTTTGCAGATGACTTTGTCGTCGTTTCTGAAGCAATAGACTTTCCAATCGGGTGCCTTAGCAACAATGAAATAGCCGAAATTCTTTTTGTCGATTCTCAATTCATTGGGGGTGAAGTACAAAGTCAGATTGCCGCTCGAGTGATGCCGTTGGTCGATTACCCAAACTGTCTTCTGCCTAGTGATTCTGCCACTATTTATCCCAACGTTCTTCGCACCGGTTTTACTGTTGTTCTTTCCGACGCTCGCGCCTGTGTCAGCCGCCTCAACAGAAATCGAGGTCAGCAGGCAGCCTAATGCCAGTGTTAGGCATACGGCTAATCGAGTTGGTAAACCATGAGACATCAAACGATATGTAGTCGGTTTAAAACTGCCGGCAATAATTGGGTCGCCTGTTGAAATCATACACAGAAAATGAGAACAAACAGGTTGATTAAAATGCTTGCGCCACTATATGTGATACCTTATACTTACTACCTTCTTTAGTATCTGCAAGTTCAAGAAAACGAGTCAGAAAACCAGGTTGTTAAGCCGGTCTTCTGCTCGTTTCTCATAGACCTCGCGGTCAGTCAGTCAGTCAGTCAGTCAGTCAGTAGAAAAGCCGACGCCGGCGATTACTTCTTGTCGAAGTCGCCGGGGCGGAGGTTGGGTTGTGTCTTGTTGCGGCCTTCCTGTGGACTGCCGTCGACCTTCTCGTGCGGGAAGACGCGCAGCGAGGGGTCGCTGTCGGCATGGAAGGCAACGAGATTGAGGTCTTCGATATCGCGCTTCACCATTGGCCAGTCGTAGGCGAAGAGCGGGTTGTGAGCATTGCCGAGCCGGTCGAAGATGCGCGCCTCGAAAGAGATGCGCACGAACGTCCGGAAGACGCGCACCGGGGCTGGCGTGCCGCGGTGAACGCAGTAGCAGTCCATCAACGTCATCTCGCCGGCACCAGGCTGCCATTCGAACTGAGAGTTGGTCTGAGCAACCTGGTAATTCATCTCCCAGAAGAAGTTGTGCACTGCTTCGTCCAGCGCATCGAAGTCGAAGGGCTGGAGGTAGTACGCGGTCGGCACCGCATTCGATACCGTGTAGCTGTGGTTGCCGCGCACCTTCGGACGCCAGCGCGCGCCCTGGAAGCCGTCCACGTGGCAGGGTGCCTCACGCTGGAGAATACCCGGCTCCACCCATCCGCAGTCGATGGTCAGGTAGCAGTAGTACTCGTCCAGGCACTTGCCGTTGATGGCGGCCTCGAAGTCGGCGGCGCGCTTGATGATAGGCCAGTAGCAGCGCAGCGCCCGCGGCAGGCGGTAGTCGGAGCCCGGAAACTTGATCGGCAGATCGAGAGTACGGGGGACACCGGGCTGCGGGTTGGCGAGAATCGCCATCTCCTCGGGGGAGAGAAACCCGAGCGAGAGCGGCTTGCGCGCGGTCTTGAAGTGCGCCAGGTCGAACGGCTGATTGAGCGTGGCGATGATCGGATCATTGCGGTCGATGGGCACCAGATTGCTCTTGGCGTTGCCGTAGAACCGCAACCCTCCGCGCTTGGAGAAGGGTGGAATGGTGAAATGCTTGCCGCGATAGGCGGCTTGTCCAGTTGACTTTTCGTCCATATGGAGTATCTCCTTGCGGCACCATATATAGTGCCTAGTTCGCGAACGACCTATTGACTCACGCGCTCCAGTAGCTCCACGTTGGCGACACCTTCGGCACCGGTCACGGAAGGTTCCTGGTTGGAAAGGACGGATACGACGAAGTCTTTCAACTCGCCGGCGTACGGATCGACGGGGACGAATTTCAGTTCTTCGCCGTTGACGGTGATGGTGCCCGTGCCGCGTGGACCGAGGGTTTCCACACAGCGAATTGCACCCTTGCTGCCGAAGATTTCGACAACACGCGGCGCCCGCATGATGACGCTGGAGAGAATCTGAGCAGTGACGCCCGATTCGAAGAGCAGCCCCACGAGCGAGGTTTCGTCATGCGCGGAGCCGAAGACCGGGCTCGAAACGACGCAGCTCGTCTCCTTTATTTTTTGATGGGAGCGCGCTTCGCACGTTCCCCCGGCGCCCTTGAGCAACCACGTGACGAGGTCGAGGCTGTGCGTGCCGAGCGCCGCCAGGCTCCACCACTGACCGAGCTTGTCGTCGGCGCGCCAGTCGGCGACCTTCGACTGCAAAGTCCAGCTCACGTTGATGTGCCGGATGGCACCGATGGGGCTGGTCGCAGCATCGCCGAGCAGCGTGAGCACCTTGCGATGCCCAGCGTGATACCGCAGGTGATAGCCGACCGTCAGCTTCACCTTCGCCGCATTGCACGCTTCGACAATCGCGCGCGCGTCCACGGAGTTGGTGGCAAGCGGCTTCTCGACGAAGACGTGCTTGCCGGCCTTGGCGCAGGCGATGGCTTGCTCGGCGTGCAACTTGTCGGGCGACGCGATGATCACCGCGTCCAATTCGGAGTCGGCGAGAAACACAGCCATGTCGCTGAAGGCGGCTTGCGGCGCCTTTGCTCCATGCTTCTCGGCGAATTTCTCCGCCTTCGACTGGTCGCGCCCGAGCACGCTCCAGAAGACAGCGCCCTCGATGGTCGAGAGCGCTGGTATCAGCCGTTCATCAGCAATCGCGCCGGGTCCGATCAACCCGACTCGAATTGTTTTTGTTTCAGCCATATTCTTCCTCTCTGCATTTGAGGCAGGCGCCCCGGCGAACTGACTTTCGTCAGCGCGCCAGAAAACGCCGTTTCAGAATATTGAGGATCTTCCGCTCACCCGAGCCACGCACCAGAACCTCACGGTCCTTGCGAATGTTCTCGGCGTAGCCGTCCAGATTGGCGAGGAAACACCGCAGTTCGGCGACGTTCAGGCTCTCGGCGCAAACGCCGAAACCATTGCGTCCCACGACATGCGAGTTGACCTGCTGCTCGTAGACAGCCAACGGAATCAAGTACGCCGGGATGCCCAGGTACATCACCTCCGAAACCAGCGAGTGACCGCCGGTGGAGATGACAGCCTTGCACTCGGCGAGGTGGTCGAGGAAGCGCGGATCACCGTGCCTGCGCAATTTGACATTGGCGGGCGCGGCGGCGGCGAGCGCTTCCGGCAGCTCTTTTACGAAGACGGTGAACTTGAACTCCGGCGCCTTAGAGAGCACCTGCAGCACTTCATCGAGTGGTTGAACGAAGTCGCGCTGCGAAGAGATGTACACCAGCACCGAATTGGTCAACGCCTTCTTGCGCCGTCGCTTCTTCAAGTCGACAATCGCCGGCTTGATGCAGGGCGGCACGATGAGCACTCGTTCCCGAGCGTCGGGATTGCGTTCCACCTCGAAGAAGCTGCAAGCGATGCGCGCTTCAGCCCGCGGGAAGAAGAGACGCAACCGCGCCACTTCATCCAGGCAAGTCGTCCCGCCCAGCTCCTCTGTGTAGTCGCCGGCGAGATACTTGCTCTGCTGGTCGATGGTTACGAGCGGCGCACCGTGTGCGTAAGCGTACTGCGCCGACACCGGACAGTAGTCGGAGACGACCAAGTCAGGCTTTCCGTCACCGCCGAAGAGGCGTTGCGCAGTCGCCATGGCGGCGAGGTTGATGGCGTCGTGGTCCACTCCGCGAGCCTTGTCGGCTGCGATGCGGCGCGCCGTCTCGGCGAAGTCGAGCCCCTTCTTGTCACCGACATAGAAGGGAACCGACACCGGCACCACGGTCACGTTCGCGTTGCCCGCGAAGTGTTTGCCGTAGAAGTCCAGACTCTCGCCGTAGACGAACATGACGATTTGCGCTTCTGCCGCCAGGTTATCGAGGAGCGGGAGCTGTCGGTAGGTGTGACCCATACCTATGCCGCACACTCCGTAGAGAATTTTTGCTTTGTGCATTTTGGTCTCCATTTATAGCAAGGCGCGCACTAAGTGCGTACCTTCAGGGAGCGCATCGACAGATGCGCGTACATTTGGATGCGCTCCCCGGCGGCAGTCGCTTCGTCAGCGCTTGCCGTCCAGAGTGCGATTGATGAAGTCCATCGAGCCTTCCACCTCCATGACGGAGATGGCAGACTGCATGCCGCCACTGGCAGCATCCACATCGAAAGCCGCCGCGAGTCCGGCAGCCAGCGATTCACGCACGCCCTTGCGCGGTTCACCGGAGAGCACCGCCTTGCCGCCGGCAAGAACGATATCGGCGTTGACCGTGTCGAGGAAGTACGGGTAGAGCTTGTGCACCGCCGAGACCGGGCTCATGCGCTTGCACTTCTGCACACCGTCATTGAGGCGGGGCAGAATGATGCTGTGCACCACTGACGGTGCGGTAGCAGCGTAGTGCTCGCGCGCGAGATAGAACGCGGAGCGCCCCTGGTAGCCTGCATTGAACGTGCCGAGTTCCAGATGCTTGGCGACATCTTCCGCCTTTGCCGTCATGGATCGAGTGCCGGCGATGGCGGTAAGAACAGTGCGCTCGCCGACAGTGTCGATTCTCACCAGTGTCTTGTTGCCGGAGAAAACCTTGTGTCCACGCGACACAGCCGAGAGAGTGACGGACGTCTTGCCCGAGCCGGAATGACCGACCAGGAGCGTGACGCCGCCATCGCCCAGGGAGAGCGCCGCAGCATGAACGGGATAGAGCCCGCGCTTCAGCCAGGCACGGCGAGCCGCGCCGTAGCAGAGGAAGAGCAGGTCCATCAGCGACGCTTCACCCTTCCAGGTGTCGCGCAGAACATATTCGCCACCCTTCACCGAAAGACTGCAGGTGCTGCTTTCCTCGAAGCGGACCGTGAGGGTCGGCTCCTCGGTCGACACATGCAGCCCGCCGCGCACCGCGCAGACGCCGACGAATTCGGCGCCCGGCAGATACGCTTCGGTCAGCACACGAACTTCTTCCGGAATCTGTCCTCCCGTCCCGAAGGCGGGCACCGGCGTTTCGACTCGCATCAGCAGCGCGCCGGGCAGATACAGACTGTAGCTATGCTTAGTCATGACGCTCCTCCTTTTGTCGGACACCCATCTTCGTGCGCGCCCGTGTTTGAAGTGATGTTCATCTCAGACACCAGCTCGGCAACGAGGCGACCCACTTCGCGGGCGCCGCCTGCACCGAACCGGTCAACCAGTTGCGCCGTGTGCGAAGCTGCTTTCGGCAGCTGCCGCGAACTGCGCCGCGTATCGAGGCGCCACTGGTTCGCCTCGGATATCGCCGTGATGCAGGCAGTCAGCCGCTTTTCCAGCTTGCTCTTCGCCGAACCGAGACTGCACGCACGCGTCACAGCGCTGGAGACCTTCTTCAGGACCTGCGTCTGCTCCGCGTCGTAGTCGATCGGCTGGCGGTCGAGCAAGTGGTGCCAGTCGACGAAACCGTCCACCATTCCGTGGTCGATCAGCATCAGGAGCTGCTGCCCCTGACTGTCGTTGGCAGGCGGCAACCAGATGGTGGGAATATCGAAGCGAGCCGCGTCGTAAACGTTGCCCAGCCCAGGCGTCATGAGTGCGAACTTCGCACCCTTCAGCACTTCCTGCATCTCAGAGCGGCTGAGGTTCTTCACACCGAACTCGGCGAGTTCCTCAGCGATGCGCGCGTTCGCTGCGATGCACTTGTTGGCGGTGATGACGATGTCGACATTCGTCGCCACCCTGGAGAACGCCTCCACGATAAAGCGCGCGTACGCGAGCGTTCCTTCCGCGCTCCAGAACGGGTTGTTCAACCCGCCCAAATTGAGCAGCACGGTGTCGCGCTCGCCAGATGCGTGCCCGACGTCGCCGATGATCGGCGGCACAACGCGGATGTTCTTCGCGTTGAAGACGTCCGGCTGAGCCTGCATGCGCTCGCGGACTCCGAAGAAGTCCTGAGCGATATACAGGTCGGCATCCTTCACCACCGGCGGTATCGACTTCCAATACCAGGTCAGCGGGTCGTAGATGACGACTTTCAGCCCGGCAGCGCGTGCTTTCTCGGCCATGCCGAAATCCAGCGCCGTGACGAACACGTCGTACTGCGCGAAGATTTCCGCCAAGACAGCATCCTGCAACTCAGGAGGAACGCCCGTAATGTCGTGCATCGCGTCGTACGGCAGGGGGCGCTGCAGGTCGAGCGTGAAGCCGACGCCGACATAACCGACAGTGCCGAAGACCTCCCGCAAGAACGGGAAGCAGTCAGCGATGGCGGCGGTCGGACCGAATCCAAAAGGCTCTGCGTTGAGCAGTGCCCGCAGTTTATTCATATCTCTGCATGCCATAGATGAGTCTCCCCAGTGCGGTGAGTTGTTCGCGCTTGCGCAGACCAGCCATGAGCGGCTGATTCGTGAAGCGTGGTTTCTTGGACGCGTGCATGTACGAGTCGCGCTTGTTCATGCCGAGACCCGACATGAAGCCGTCGACGCGCCAGGCGAGCGCTTCGGGGTCGTCCTGCCGGCTGACGCCGTAGGAGATGTAAGCCACGTAGCGCGTCTTGTCCGAGACATTGGCGCTGTTGGCGTGGGTCGTCCGGCTGTCCCAGCTGACCAGGCTGCCCCGGCGCAGCGGAAACTTCTGCGCGCGGTCTTGGACCGGCAGCGTCCGCGGGTTGCTGCTGTCCATCTCCACGTACTCGCCGCCGTTCTTCGCCATCTCCGCATACATCGGAAACACAGCCCGCGAGCCAGCGACACCGACAAAGGTGCCGCGTTCTGCCGGGCAGTCGTCGAGGGCGAGAACACCCTGAACGGTGCGGAAGTCCGGATGCACGTTGGGATTTTGGTCCACGTGCAGCGGCAGTGCCTTCGACTCTTCGTGACCGGGCAGCTTGAGCCCGAGCCTGTCGAAGGTCGTCCAGAGGTCAGCACGCCCCCAGATGAGGACGTAGTGCAGGTAGACGCGAACAGACTGCCGCAGCTGGGCAATCGCGTCGTCGTGGTAGACCTCGAAGAATCCGCGCGTCGCAATCGGCACACCAGCGCTGTCCGCGGGCATGTCCGACCAGGTCTCGGGGCGATTGAGGTCGCACTTGCCGTCGCTGGCACCGAGCATCAACTCGCCCATGCGGCGGATGGTGGCGGCGGCCAGTTGGGGCGAAACGACGTTGAGTCCGACGACGATGCCGTACTTCTGCCAGCACTCGACGAACTCTTTCTCTTGCGAGAGCGGGTCGTATCCGATGACATAGCCCTCGGCATCGACCGGCATCGGACGGAGGTCAGACTCCAACGTGCGGTAGCTCTCGTAGCGTGCGACCACCTTCGGGTGCGCGCAGCGCTTCTGCAGCAAGCTGACGAGCTGCACCAGCAGGTCATCGAGCTCGTTTCCACCATTCGTCCCATACGAAAAACTCTCGATACGCGCGACGAGTCGGCGCACCTCACGGTTGATTATCCACATATTCGAGTCTCCAGTTTTGGAAACGCACAAGTGCGCTCCGGTTTAGCGAAAACAGTTCGCACGAGCGACACGGTTCTCGATTCAGATTTCAGGTGAAAGGCGGCTCAGAGCTGCCTCATTACGCGAACAAACCAGAAAACAAGGGAAGAGCCATCAGAACCGGTTTTAGCCAGCCAAAGAGCTCTCAGATGTTTCGACCAAATCAAACTCACTCACGCAAACCTCGCCTAACCGCACCAGGACACGAACGTTTCAATGTGCCTGCAACATCACAACAGTTGGCTGCTGCGGTTGTTTCTGCGGTTATGGATACGGGAATATTGTGCGTGGCTGAACTGCTCTGGGTTTGTCGCGAAAAGGATCTATGCGATAAAGCTAATTCGGCCCATGATTCATGCGCAATTTCAGTTGCCTATTTGTATCATTTGGCAACTTAAATTCGGTATCAGAGAAGACTTCGCGCGCGTTGCACAGTCTCGCGCGAAGCAACTAACGACACACTAAACTCTTGGCTTTTAAAAGAGAATAAGCTCAGAAATTACGTCTCTGTAGCCATTTCGATAGCTCACAACGATTTAAGAGCCTGTTCGTAAACGAATATCTCTTACAGCGTTAGCTCGCTCACCAGGAAAAACTTAATGACGAGCATATGCAATTGAACATTCAAAACTTCCAGCAGAAAAAGAAAAATCATCCAACAAATGCAGGAAACCAACTCCTCTCAAAATGAGAGATTTTAATTGCGATACCCCTCTCAATTTGAGAGAATCGCAAGAAAGAGGTGCTCAGTTGGACATTTTGAACGTGAGAGCGATCAAACAGTTCATCGTCGAGCACGCTGAAGCTGAAGCCCCTCTCCACGAATGGATAATCAAAGTTAGAGCCGCCGAATGGCAAAACAATACCGACGTTCAAAAAACGCTCAACAGTGTGGACCACATCGGCAACCAGAAATTCATTTTCAACATCGATGGTAATAAATTCAGACTCGCCGCAATGGTTTGGATACAGCAAGAAAGAGTGTATGTGCTCAAAATCATGACTCATGCAGAGTATGACCGGGAGAAGTTCTGATGGTAACTGAAAAATACAGAGCTCTCATCGAGCGCTTTCCGTTAGTGCCCATCAAAAATGACGGTCACCTGGACGCCGCGCACGCGATGGCGCAAAGCTTGATGCTAAGAGTCGATCCGCTCTTACAGGACGAGAACGATTATCTGGAAGTTTTGCTCAACGAAATCAGCAAATACGAAATAAAACACCATGCACTAAATGTTTCGGATCTGGCTCCGCATCATCTCCTTCAGTCATTCATGAAAGAGCACAATTTAAAACAAGTTGCAGTACAACAGATTTTGGGCGTTTCATCAGGAGTAATGAGCGAATTAGTATCAGGCAAACGCGAACTGACGAAAAAGCATTGCGTCAAACTAGCGCACTACTTCAAAGTATCGCCTGCAGTTTTCTTGCCGAAAGCAAATGTGGCATGACCAACCGCACGTCAGATCTGGTTTTGCAGACGATCTGAGCGCGGTCTAACCAAATGCTGTCGCTAGCTGCGCAATATTTCAGCCCGTAGATGAGAGCTCTGAAAGCTAATACAGACCCATTTTCCTTGCTGTACGCACGCGAAAAATGTTTAGGCTCAATTACATCTCTTTGTTCATTTCTCCGGCAGTCAGCCACCCAAAAACCCGACCCAGCCAACCTGACGTTCTTTCCTTCTGCACTCACGTGTTGATGGAGAGAAGCCGCGGAAATGCATCGACCTGAGCTTGGCGTCGTGCCGAGTTCAGCAACCTTCAAAGTTTCAGCGGCCTACTCGCCACTGAACCAACTGTTATTCGAGGAAAAAACCATGTCCAAACGAAATCTGCTGGTGATCATCGGCGGTATCTTGCTCGTCGGTCTCGTCCTTGTGACGCCCGCCCTGCTCAACCGCCCGATCCTGCCCGAAGTCAACCAGACCAACCTCCAGACCGAGGTCGTCAACTCCGATCGTCCGGTCGTTCTGCTCGTCACCGCCAACGGCTGCGGCGAGTGCAAGGACGTCGCTCACAAGCTCAAGGCGAAAGGCGAACAGGACAACTCCGTGAAGTACATGCAGATCCCGGCGGCTGCCATCGGTGCTCCCGAAGCGGCGCTCCCGGCGGTCATCGTGATGCTGCCCGGCGTTCCGAACCCCATTTACCAGAAGGCGAATTTCAAGGCGGCCAACGTCGACGCTTTTGTGACGAAGATCGGCGAGATCAACGCTCTGCTCAAGCAGGCAGAAGCGAAGAGCAAGCCGTTCGAAGCACAGCTCGCCGACGTCGAGAAGCGCGCCCAGACGGCTCTCGCCCCCATCGAGGCGGAGCTGAAGGCTGCTTTGGCGCCGTTCCAACAGCAGGCGAAGGAGATCCAGGAGCGCGCCAGGACCGCGCTCGGCGATCTGCCGGAGCAGCTGAAGAACGCGAAGACGCAGGACGAGGCTCTGAAGATCCAGATCGAGATCATGCAGAAGTCTCAGCCGTTCCAGGCGGAATTGGCCGCTTTGCAGCAGAAAGCTGCCGACGCGACCAAGGACATCCAGGAGCGCGGTGCTGCGACGATGAAGCCCTTCCAGGACGAAGCGGCTGCCATCGAGGCGACTCTAGAGAAGGAGCTGGGAGACCTGCCGGCCCAGATCAAGAAGGCTGTCGCCGAGCTGAACCAGCTCTAAACGCCTTTGCCGAATTCTAGCTGTCTGATGTTGCTCGAAAGAGTGCATCAGATTCATAGCGTTCGGCGCCTGCGGGCGGTGAAGTTCCAAACGGAATCTTCGCCGCTCGCTTTAAGCCCCTGTTCTACTATTTGCTTTAGTTTATCATAGGGTCGACGTTATGCGTCGTCGACCGTTTTTTTAGGACTGCCACACCTTCTTTGCCACAGCCGACCTGCACCGTGCAAGCATTGGTAAATTTGCAAAGTTGGCACAGGTTCTGAAACACGATAACTTGTAAGCTCTATAAGACAAATTGTGCGGACAAGACCATGGAAGAAGATATTCGAAACGCAAAACAAGCAATGCAGACTCTTAAAGAACGGCTTGAGCAGCCGTCTTTTCTGCCGACTCCACTTGCCACCAATGAAGAGTCACTTGCACAGTACCTGCAGCAAACGCAGGATATCGAGATGCCTCCGTCGCATCGACTGATCGCATTCGTCGAGTTTTTGTCGAACAAACTGACATGGAAACAGATGTGCGAAGTCTTCGAATACATACTGTTGAACGACGCACCGGATGAGCGGAATGGAACGTACGCCGTCTGGATTTCGAAGAGCGAAGACCTTCTGTCCAAAGATTCCTACAGCGAAATGCAACGCGCGGAAATCGCGAAAGATTTGGTTTCTATTTTCGACCGCGCTCTTGCCGACACACCACAAAACGCTGGACTTGCCTTAGGTTTAGGAACGATCTATCTGAAACAAGCTGCACATCGCGAAGGCGATACTGAGTATGTTTCGCAAGCTGTCACCTGGCTCAATAGAGCTTCGGAATGGCTGCCGGACGCCGAGCATCGTGACCACGTTCAACAATACATGTGCGCGAACATCAATCTCAGACTCGGTCAATGCTACATGCTCTTGCGCGTTTACAAGCTTGCGCTGGAACATCTGAACCGAGCTGCTGAAGGCAATCTTCTAGGTGAGCAAGAACATTCAGAATTGATTTCCGGCATTACAAGATGCAATTTAGAAATCAGCGCTCAGCAATAGGTGTGTCAAAGCATGGCAAACATAACCCTTCAGACGATTGAATCCCTTTGGAAAGAGTTCGGCAGAACGCCTTTCCCAGAAGAAGGAAAATCTTTCACGTCTAGCAATGAACGTGATTTCACTGAGATAGACACTTATGCAGCAGGCTGCATTGCTACTTTTGTTCACTTAAAAGGCAGACTTGATGAGGATCGTTACGACTGTTTGAAAACTTGCTCAAGTGACCTCTCCATTGCTATCAACGAACTTGATGCCGGAACTCTAAAGAATTACGCAGAACAGCTGCAGTTCCTGTCGAAATCAGTTCTGGAATATCTAGATCAGAAGACGAACACATAAGAGCTACGTAACTCACGCTGGAACATCTAACCGCCGAACTGGGAATATCTATCTTTGGATAGTTCCTCAGGTCAAAATTCGCCATGAGAACGCTCTCCCAACTCTTACTTTCGATATCTGTTTTGCTCTGCTGCGGGGCGTGTACAAGCGCAGCAGACAAGAGTTTCGATCTCTACAAACAGTATCGCGATGGCGATGGTGTCGAGAAGAATCTAGATAAAGCAAAAGAGTTTCTCTTTAAGGCTGCGGACCAAGGCTCCCCAGACGCGATGCACTTTATTGGAGACAACTACAATGAAGGCGATGAGGGCTTTCCCAAAGATCTCAAAATCGCCAGGAAGTGGTTTGAAACAGGTGCTCAACACGGCAGTGCACATTGCTTTAAACACCTGGCAGAAATGTACTTGGAGGGTATTGGAGGCGATAAAAACGTCGAAAAGGGATTGGAGTGTTACCGTAAAGCAAGTGAATTAAACATTCCTGCGGCTCAGTCTGAATTGGGGAAAATATACGAGCAAGGAATATACACAAAAAAAGATTTAGCCAGAGCTCGAAAGTTGTATCAGCTAGCGGCAGACCAAGATTATGCAAGAGCTCAAAACCAACTTGCATACTTTATTGCAAAAGGTTTGGACGGCAGCAAACCTGACTTTACGGCGGCTTTTACACTCGACTTGAAGGCTGCAAAACAAGGACTTCCCGAATCTCAATACAACGTCGGCAGAGCACTGGACCTTGGTATTGGTGTGAAACAAGACAAAAAGGCCGCGCGAGATTGGTATGAAGCCGCAGTAAAGCAAGGCAATCCGCACGCCTGCAACAACCTCGCGAACATGTATTTTGATGGCACCACGCCTGGTATCAAAAGAGATCTTAAAGAAGGAATGAGGCTTCGCCTGAAAGCCGCAGAGTTAGGCTGTCCAATAGCGCAATGTAATCTAGGAGCGGACTACGAGCGCGGCGAACACTTCGAGAAAGACATGAGTAAAGCTGTTTACTGGTACAAGAAATCTGCAAATCAGGACTATGACCTAGCCCTCTACCAAGTAGGTCAACTCTATATGTTCGGGATAGGCGTGCCGCAAGATCTGAAGATTGCGCGAACCTATCTCGTAAAAGCCGCAGAATTGAAAAACGAAAAAGCTCAATTGCGATTGAAGCAGTTACAAGAAGGATCGCCGGCCCAATCGCCATTAAAAGCTGCCAAACCAGCGAAAACAAGTCATCGCTAGCTTCTTTAACTCATTGCAGAATTCGGTAAAATTGCAGTGTCGCACCTATACACCAAAAACAATCAATAATGAAGAGAAACAAATCCATCATCGATGCACTTGTAGTTTCTCTTATTGTTGCACTTCTTGCATTCACACCTATAGCGTTCGCGCAGCAGACAGCTGCTCTAGCAGATCCAATTCCAATTCCGCTTCCAGAAATCAAACACGCTGGACGATTGATAAAAGAGCTGAACTATTTCACTGGTCGTAAATCCGGTCCTTTCACCTTACCTTCAAAACCCTTGCTGAAACAGCAACCCCTCCAAATTTGGCGACTACCCGTACCCTGCGAAAACTTATATCCTCATACATTCGTTCCCCTGTTTAGCGAGTCTCAAATATGCTCAAACGCAAAATGGAAAACGCTTATCAATTGCAACAAGGAATTATTGCTGCATACCTCACAACTTGAAACCTGGCCAATTCGGCTTACGAAAAAAAACACTTCGCTAACTGGCAAGTCTTACTTAAAACAGAGCTTGTGGAATTTCTTTCCATTTCGAATCGCTATCAGGCAGATTTACGAAGACAGCGACCCTGAAAAATCTCCAATAGACTTCGAGCCATTTGTCAGCGTTCGAGCCTTGAGAAATCAACCCTTTGAACATCATGTACTCATGAGCGTTCAAAGCAATCAGATTCACTTAGAGTTTTCACATGCGCCGTTATGGGATTCATCAGGAACTTTTGCTTTCGATGGAAAGCGACTCCTGTATCTAAATGGTTCCGTTCGGTATAAGAGCGTAGTCCAGCTGCTTCGTGAAGAATCACTGGATCTGAGTACGATTAAAGCCGACGCTCTTGCGCAATTTTTTAAAGAAAGCTTGCTGGACTCAAAACGCTCTACCCATTGGATTGTATCGAGCCAGGATGACATTAAAGATAGGAAAAAAGACCACTACAAGGTTAACAACGATGAACTGAAGATGTGCTCGGAATACTTAGTTCCACCAACCGTATCAGGTAATTCTAAAATTGGATGGAAAGTCAATTTTACGACGGTTTCCGGATTTCTACACTTCAAGTACCGTGTTTCTGCGATGGTGGTAACAGTCTCACCGCAATACGAAGTTACTGTGGGGGAGAGGCTGCTGAGCACAAAAATCTTTTCTCGAGTGCCCGACTTGAGATATTAACAAGCAATACTCTCCGACCCGTCGCACAAGTTGGCGCTAACGGCTTATCGCAAGCCGCGCGACTTTACAAAGCCAAAATGAGAGTTCTGAAACCTAATACTGGTGCACATTTGTTGAAGATGCCAAGGTTCTAGCGTTTAAGCTCTCACTACCTACTCTGCTCATCTCCTTTCAGTTCAAAAGTCCACTTTTCTCACCCAGCGCGAAACTCGAACATCTCCTTCAGCATTCTCATGCTGTCTGATCGTTAACGGTCAAAACTCGAGATGGTTTCGATTTAGCAAAGAGTTAGAAGAGCGGCAGGTGATGAGTTTCTAGCCATCTGTGAAGTTTCCAGTTTGAGCGAGACGACTCATGTTTCAACACATGTTTCGTCTTGCCCAAGCAACCCGCGTGGCTTCAAAAGGGCGCATGCAACGCGCCCCCACGCCAAGACGAAAAGGGCGTGTGCAACACGCCCCTACGACAAGACGAAAACGGCGTGTGCAACACGCCCCCACGCAAAACCTCGCAGGTGGGAGTTCGACCAAGTGAAGAATTCCAGGAGTTATCTATGCAAACACGCATCTGGCGAGACATTCTCGCTTACGCGCGTTGGGCGCCATCGCCGCACAACACGCAGCATTGGAAGTTCCGATTGATCGACGAGACGCACGCCGTGCTGATGTACGAGCCGTCGCGTCTTCTGCCCGTCGAAGACGGCAAAGGTCAGTTCATGGCTGCCGGCTTTGGCATCATCCTCGAGATGATGGACATCGCCGCCGCGCCGCATGGTCTGGAGCTCAAGACGACGCTCCTCAACGTTCCGCTCGACGACAAGAAGGTCGGTCCGCAGCCGTTCGCCAACCTCGAGCTCATTCCGCGCATAAAGTCCGAACCGCTGGACCGCGAACTGATCCTCACGCGCCGCACATCGCGCCTGCCCTACGACGACGCCGCTGTCCCACAGCCGGTGCTCGATGAGCTGGCAGCGGTAGCGGCGAGTTTCGACCATCAGATGGAGGGCTCGAACGACCCCAAGCAGGTCAAGTTCATCCTCGACCTCAACGCCGACACGATGTTCCTCGATTTGCGCGTCAAGGACACGCGCGATGAGATCGGGCATTGGACGCGCTACTCGATGCAGCAAGCGAAGAAGACCGGCGACGGTCTGGCGGCATTCGCCATGCTCTTCCCGGGCTGGATGATGACGCTCTTCTTTAAGGCGAACTGGATCTTCCAGATTCCCGGCATCCATCAGTTCTGCAAATGGACGTACAAGCGCTCCATGCGCGGCACCAAGACGGTCGCTTGGATCAGCGGCAAGTTCGAGGAGCAGGCTGACTGCGTCAACGCAGGTCGCATGCTGGCTCGGCTGTGGCTGACCATGACGAAGCACGGCATCTACCTGCATCCGTTCGGTTCGGTGATCACCAATCACCGCTCTCACAAGGTCATGGAAGACCACTTCGACAATCCCAATCGTCGGGACCCGCTGTGGCTTCTGGTGCGACTGGGACAGAGCGACATGCCGCCTCGGGCGCTGCGCCTGGACCTGGAAGACATCATCGTTCGATAACTCGAACCGGAGAAAACGAAATGAGAAAGTTTCTGATTTTCACGTTCTTGATCATCGCCGAGCGCATCCGCGCCGGTTTGATGAGATGCGAAAACGTCTTCGGGCTGCTCTTCCTGCCCTCGCTCTCGGGCTTCCGTGAGCGGGTCGGACAGTGGAAGGCCTGGCGCGCATACGAGCACGCCAAGCGCACCTGCCCCGCCTACCGGGATTTCATCTCGAAGCACCCGAACGCGCGTGTTCGGCTCAACGGGCTGACGCCGGACATGTCGGCAATTCCCGCGATGGACAAGCCGAATTACATCAACGCGTACACCATCCAACAGCGCTGCGTCGGCGGGAAACTGCCCATGCGCGGTGCGGTGATCGACGAATCATCCGGTTCCACCGGCGAGCCGAACAACTGGGTGCGCGGTCCGGAAGAACGTCGGCACGTTGCCCGCATGCTGCAGATTTCGATGCACCACATGCTGGGCAGCAAGGAACGGCTCTTCATCAACGCCTTCGCGCTCGGTCCGTGGGCAACGGGCATGTGCGTGTCGAGCGCCGTCGTCGACGTCTGCTTGCTCAAGTCCACCGGACCTGAGATCAGCAAGATCGTCAAGACGCTGAAGAAGTTCGGTCCCGACGTCGAGTACATCATCGCCGGCTACCCGCCCTTCCTGAAGATGCTCGTGGACAGCCCCGACATCGACTGGAGCCAGTACAAAATCACCGCATTCTTCGGCGGTGAGGCGATCAGCGAAGCGATGCGTGCGTACCTGATGCGCGCCTTCCGTGGTGGCGTATTCGGTGACTACGGCGCCTCCGACCTCGAGATCAACATCGCGGCGGAAAGCGAATTCACCATCGCAATCCGCAAGCTGATCAACGACAACCCTCGCGTGCGCCACGCTCTCAACGGCAAGTTCGAAGACTCCATCCCGTCGGTTTTCCAGTACAACCCGATGGACTACGTCATCGAAACCAACGCCGAAGACGAGCTGCTCATCACCATCGCGCGCAACAGCACCGTCTCGCCGCGCATCAAGTACAACATCCACGACCTCGGTCAGGTGCTGTCCTTCGATGAGATCATGCAGGCTCTGGAAGGCGCCGGCGTCAACACTGCTCTGCTGCCCAAGCCGCTGGCCGAGCTGCCCGTCATCCTGATGTACGGTCGCAGCGACTTCTCGGTGGCGTACTACGGCTGCAAGATCGTGCCGTCTGAAGTGGAAGGCATCTGCTACAGCACGCCGCAAATCGCGTCCTTCGTCGACTGCTTCTGCATCGTCACCAGCGAAGACGCGAGCAACAACAAGCGCCTGGCCATCTGCCTCGAGCTCGCTCAGGGCAAGTCGGCGCCGTCGGAAGAGGAGCATCGCCTTCTGCGTGACCTCATCTACCAGCGGCTCACCGAAGTGAACCAGGACTTCCGCGAGTCGATTCGCATGGTGCCGGCCGGCTTCGAGCCCACCATCGAGTTCCACGCCAAAGGGCAGGGACCGTTCGCGAACAACGACATCCGCGTGAAGTGCCGGTACATCCAGAAGCGCTAATAGCGCCACTGGAGCAGTCAAAAGCTCTGTAAGGGCGATGCCATGCATCGCCCTTACTCGTGGCGAAAAGCGCACCGGCTTTCGCCTGTCAACTCCGAAACAAAAAACTCCAAGAAAGAAACCAGACGCAGTTTTTCTAAGGCTGCGTCAACAAGGAGACTCGCCATGAAGCTTTTCGCAGGAACGTTCGGGCTCGTTTGGCTCGTTGTCACCATCGCCGCCATCGCGTGCTGGGTCCACGGCATCGTGCTCGCCTTCTCGGCAAGCGTCGTTTTGGGGATCGTCTGCATCTTCCTCGAAGTGCCGTTCGTCATCTTCGGTCTCGTCGACTGGGTCGCCGGGGTCGATTTGGCGCAACGCATCGTCCAGGCGTTCCCCGGCATCTTCGGCTGAGCCTCGCGGCAAAGCCACAACTGCTGAAATTGGGGGCGCGACTACGTCCCTGACCGCGTGATTCGCAAGATCCTAAATCCGCAAGGAAGGCAGTCGCTCATCGTGAGCGGCTGCCTGGCCTGGCAACAACCCACAAGAGATAAAAACGCATGCAAACTGCAACTGTCGATTTCGCCGATAAGGCAGCCACTCTGAAAGCCCTCTCCCTCTCGCTCGAAACCGAGTATGACCAGAACACGCGCGCCCACTGGCTGACGCTCAACGCGCTTCAGTATGCCTACGGCTCGCTGGCGGGCGCCGCCAACAAGCTCGAGAAAGCGCCCCAGGGCTCCGAGAACTTCGGCAACCTGATCGGCACCGTCGCCGACGAAATCGCCGCCGTCGAGTCCGTGCTGTCCAGCATCGACATCGAACGGGTGAAGACCGACGCCGCTTACGCCGGCAGCCAGCTCGAGCGCGCCAGCATCGGCCGCCGCTCGGCTGAAGCAGTCGACCAGCTCGCCGGCTATGTCGCAAAGGCCGTGACCGCCGCAACCGGCGTCTACCAAGCGGCAAAACAGCGCACCGCCTTCGTGGCCGCGCCCAAGAAGCGCGTCGCCGTCGTGAAGGGTCACTTCACCCACACGAAGGGTGGCAGTCCCGTTCGCTTCCACACCGGCTGGCACTGCTCCATCGACCGCGAAATGGAGGACGGCGGCATGCTGATCGGCGCCGGTGACTGGGCTGTGCCCTTCACCGCCGACGAAATCGCGCGCCTCTTCGACATCATCGAAGCGTAAGCCTCACTTGCTCCCAGCCTCGGAAAACCGGGAATACCGCCCGGTTTTCCGAGCAGCGGATTGAAAATTGGCGCAACAAAAATCGCGACAAAATTTGCAACTCCCCAACGCGCTCAACGCGTTTCCCTAGAGGACAAACAAAGACGAGAAGCCACTGAGCTTCGCTAGTCGACAAGTCCTCCCCCTCGCCTGACGTGATGAAATCGCCGAAGGCGAACACCGACAAGGAAACCTATCATGAGCAAACTCAAGCGCACCCGCATCGAAATCTCCGGAGAGGGAGATATCGAACTGCTCGACCATGCCCTGCAAGGCATGGGAGTCGGCGCAGTCGAACGTAGCACCCGACTGCTCAACATCAAGAGCCTGGAGACCCTCCAGTTCACGTTCAATCGTGGCGGAAAGCGTCGTGTCTGGCAGCCCTTCCGCGCCGAATACAAGCGCGATGCCGCCGGCAAGTACGTCGTCACCACGGCCAACACCCTGTTCTACGCGCAGGAATTCGTGAAGCAAGCAGGCTTCACGGTCGGCAATGTCACCCTCGGTGACTATCCGGACAACGGTCCGGGTTCGGCCGTCACGCTGACCTACAGCTGCACGATCAACGGCCGCACGCTGAACATCAAGATTCACGCGACCAAGTAAAGCCGAGAACGATTGGGCTATTCGCACTCGTACAACGGGTGCGCTTAGCCTTTTCGTTTTAGTCGCAATTCTACCACGTCATTTAGTATATTTTCGAAACTTACCACAGGCGTGATTCGATATACACAGAAAGGAATTGCCATTTCAAAAAGCGCTTGCAATTCGCACACAAAAGAGCGCCACATGCCGAACCGGTCTAGCTATAGACTCCAACGCCTTGACTCAACACTGGTCGCATAAACGCTGCTTGTTCTTTCTCTTGATGAACACTGCTATTGTAGATGCGGCAGGCATCATCGGTTCGGCCCAGCCGTGTGTAAATCCAAGCCATTTTGATCAATCGTTTTTTCGCCACCGGATCACTCTGCGCCGAATATTCTCTATCGAATGAAACCGCCTGCCTGCACCAGATTTCTGCATCCTTCATGCGGTCGAGCGCAATGTACAGATCGATGATTCTGTTGTATGCAGCAGAAGCATCTGCGAGTTTTGAAACAGACAAGAAATACGACAAACAAGTCTTGTAGTGCTTGATCAATTGCGTGTGTTTTTCCTGCGCAAGATAAACATTGGCAAGCTGCACACGTACCTTTTCGGCAAACTCCGACTGCAAAAGCTTGTTTTCCGTGAGAATAGAAAGCGCCTGTTCAAGCAGACCTTCAGCCTTTCGATAGCGCTTTTGCTGATAGTAGAACAAAGAAAGATTGGCATAAACCAAAGCCAATTTTGGATCTGTTTTGCTCAAAGATTTCGACTTTTGATACGCAGCGAGAAACAATCTTCCGGCGGCTTGAAATTGCCCTTGGGAGAAAGCGCTGGCGCCTTGAGTGACGTATGAATCGATAAGGTTTTCAGTGATCATGTTTCATAAACTTCGTGCAGTTGCGGGATTACACGATTCTCAAAGCGCGGTGTTGCAGATCTGTTGCAGGTGCGTGTGCAAAATACGTAGTGCAGGATTAAACGCGTTGTGCACAAAAATGCGACTGGGCTAAAACCCCACCCCCGCCGCTTCTCGAGAATCTGCAAAATGCGCATTATCTGCCGCCGGTATATTGCCCGTAGGTGGTAAGTAATTAGAGATGAACCTGGCGATACTTAAGCAACTCAAAGGCTCCAAAATCACAGCAGAGACACTGCGTGAAACAATTGCGTCTGCAATTGAAAACCAGCATTTGGCCCCTGGTGAAAAGCTGCCGTCAACGCGTGACATGGCGCTCTATCTGGGCATCTCGCGCACGACGGTAATGAAGAGCTTAGAAGGTCTGATCGCCACCGGGCATTTGACGACGAGTCCTGGAGCAGGCACATGGGTTCGCAAAGCTGATAGAAACGGTTCTTCCGCTGAAAGCGCGAGCGAAAAACAATCCAAATCTGCTGGATACCCGTGGCAAGACAGATATTCAAACCTAGCCACCAACCTGCATGCGCAGCGCATCGAAGCAATCGAAAATACAGATTTCGATGAGATAAATTTTGGCTCCGCGCCCAGCGAAATGCTGCCCGTGCAGGCGTGGAGAAAGTCGCTGATGCACTGGAGTCGCACAGCAGAAAACTTCGACTTTGAAGCCAATAGCGATGCATTTGGTTATTTGCCTTTGCGCAAAGCAATTGCTGGTTATTTGCGCAGAACAAAGCAGATCATCTGCAAACCAGAGCAAATCGTGATTGGCTCAGGTGTTCAGAGTGTTGTTTCCCCGGCGTTTTCACTTTTGGTAAAACCAGACGATGCAATTATTTGCGAGAACCCAGGCTTCTGGGGCGCGAGAGAACAGTTTCACAGCCTTGGTGCAGCCGTTATTCCTGTGGGAATTGATGAGCACGGACTGATGGTCGAACAGCTCAAAGAAATCGACAGACCTGTGCAATGGATCTATGTCGAACCATCATGCCAGGAGCCGTCCGGCGCGATGCTTTCTGAATCACGGCGTGCTGCGCTAATAGACTGGTGCAATCGCAACAACTGCGCAATTCTCGAAGACGACTGGGATTCTGAATTCCAATACGACGGACAGGCGGCTCCATCGCTGTTTAGCATGGACAAAACCGGCTCAGTGATTTACTTCTATTCGTTCTGGCGATTGCTCTATCCGCTTGTTTCGGTCAGCTTTCTTGTGATTCCCGAGCCTCTGATTGAAACGTTCCAGAGTTTCAAATGCAGTTGGGATCGCCAATTTACTCTCGTGGAGCATCTTGTGCTCACTGAGATGTTGGACAAAAACGTTATCGAAACGCACGTGCGCGCAATGTGGAAGAGCTTGAGAAAACGCAGGCAAGCGCTCATATTCGCACTCAAAAAACAGTTCAAAGACGAGATCAAACTCGCCTCATCCACCAGCGGAATGCATGTAGTCGTTCAATTCAAAGAGACCTATTCGCCGGACGCAATTTTGAGCTGCGCTAAGAAAGCGGGCCTTTCATGCGCCACGACAAAACCGTATTACGCACACTCGGCAAAGACCAACGAGTTTATGCTGCGTTTTTCACACCATCCAGAAGACGAGATGGCAGAGCGCGTGAGCTTTTTTGCGTCTGAACTAACTAGAGAGCACACAGCACAACGTTGAAAACACAACTTAAAAGTGGGCCACTTTGAACTGCACACTATCGCTCATGCATTCGCCAGATGAACAAGTTGCGCGACAATCCTCTTCACCTGCTGCGAATTGGAAATAATCGCATCGTTTTCTGCGTAAAACTCTAGGTGCTGATCCCAATGTTTGACCTTGGACAAACTCACATCTATACCTTCGAGAACCTCATAAACCGTACCTTCTCCACCATCGGAGTGAGCGTAGACATCGGGATGGAACGCATATGCAACCGTCCAATCATTTACTTCAATCCCTTGTTCATTCAACTCAGCAACTAACGATGCAACGTATGCCGCCACCAAAATCGGCACACACGTAGGATCGAGTAAAACCAAGCTCTCGTGCGCGGCTCCAACATATCCAGCGCCGGCGAAGAATGCAGCAAGCTGAGGAAACCGCTGTTCCAACTGAAGAACTTGTGCCGCAGTTATCTGCGCAAAACCTAGCGGAACATCATGCCTGGAGTGCTGCCCGGTAGAAACTAGATAGTCATCTATCAACTTGTTGCGAGTATATGCACACAAATTTCCTCGCACAAAGGCTCGCATCAATTCTGCAGAAAGCCCGTTCAGCTCAGGGAAAAAGGAGAAAACGCGCAACCACGCGAACTGATCCACGCGCGTCGTGAGCGCCAAGAGCTCGTCTTCAAAAGTTTCAAAAGGTTGCTCAGAGTCACGAAAGAGACAGACGCCGTCACGCATAAGCCACGGCATGGCTTCTGGATGCAAATCGAGAGATGCGGCTGTCGCAAAAGTTTCTGCAACTTCTGACATGGCTGCAGGCGTGGATAGGGGCGATGCTATCGTTGGGTCTGATGCTGTCGCAGAGCTTGAAGAAGCTGGTGTTTCCTCCAGATCAGCGACGCACTCTTCTACTCGCGTCCTTCTCGTTTCAACTCTGCCATCTTCAAATGCTATGCCGAATGATTTCTGTTCGAATTCCAACGCGCGAGCACGTGCTTCCTCCAGGCTCATTCCTTCCTGAAGCGCCAACAACTCCGACATAGAGTCAAACTGCCCGTGTGTTTTTGTAGCTTCCTTGAGCTGTCTTTTGGCACCTTCGAGCTGCTGCTTCATAAACGCCAAATTGGCGCGCTCTTCTTCAAGAGCGCTATCCTGCTTGTGATTTGAAGGTTGCGGCTGTGGTTCGTTGGACATTGCCTGCTCCTCAAAACAATTATGCACCAGCCAAAGATTTACCGGCGCATTGACCGTCGTAATTTCGTGCTTGTTCCTTCGTCCGATAAATTCCAGCTGCATTTACGGAACTCTATTTAACACTTTAGCCACTAAAGAATCTAACGCCTGAACAATATGCGTTGCCAGAGCGCATTCAATAAGCCGAGTACGCACGTTTCGTTCGAAGTGTCCAATTTTTCTCCACACTGCGTGGAAGTGTGCAATTTTTCTCCACACTGCGTGGAAGTGTGCAAAAAACGAAATTGGTTTATTTTTGCAAGCAATCTGCAAGACCCATTCCAAACTGAATGAAGTATCTTACTTTGAAAGGCCTCCTGGAAATTTGATGAATGCATACAACACATTGAAAGTCACATTGCGCACCAATCCACTCGGCGATCTTTCGGGCGGGTTGATGGCAGCAATCGTTGCTCTGCCACTTTGCCTGGCATTTGGGGTTGCTTCTGGGTTGGGCGCGGTTGCCGGGTTGTATGGATCCATAGCCTGTGGCATTTTTGCCGCGCTGTTCGGAGGAACACCTGGCCAGTGTTCCGGACCCACGGGGCCGATGACTGTCGTTGCTGCGTCCATATTTGCATCGTCGTCAGGCAGAGCTGATCTTGTATTTGCCTCTGCAATCGTTGGCGGCATTATTCAAATTGTTATGGGTTATGTCAAAGCCGGGCAGCTCATCGGGTATATGCCTTACCCGGTCATCTCGGGCTTTATGACAGGCATTGGCGCGATAATAATTTGCGTAGAAATTGCGCCCCTCTTTGGAATGCAAGCCTCAGGAAGTGTGGTTGACGCACTTGCGTCATTAAGCGCGCTACCGACATCGTGGAATCGAGATGCCGTGCTGATCAGTGCCGTAAGCCTGGCGCTGATTTATTTGTTGCCCTTTGTCTATAAAAAAATTCCAGCTTCATTGGTAGCACTGGTGGCAGCGACAGTATTGACTCATTTTTTTCAACTCGACGTTCCGAAAATAGGAAGTATCCCTGCAGCATTTCCGCAGCCCAAGCTGCCCAATTTCAATTTTGCCGACGTCCACCTTGTCTTGCAAAATGGGCTCACATTGGCATTTCTAGGCGCAATTGATTCTCTTTTGACTTCTATTGTTTTGGACAAGGTAACTGGCAGAAAACATGATAGTAATCGTGAACTGATCGGGCAAGGAGTTGGAAACATGATGTCTGGGCTCATTGGCGGACTGCCAGGAGCCGGCGCTACGATGCGCTCTATGGTCAACGTGAAATCGGGCGGAACGACTGCGCTTTCGGGTATTTTGCACGGCGGCTTTCTTTTGCTTGTACTGATTTATTTCACTAAAATAGCAGCCGAAATACCGCTTTGTGCGCTGGCAGCCATACTTACTACCGTAGGTTTGAGCATCATGGACTGGCGTGTTTTACGCAGTCTACAACGAACGCCAAAAGCAGACATGACCGTGATGCTTATGGTTCTTTCTTTAACAATTTTCGTCGATCTAATTATTGCCGTTCTAGTGGGAGTTGCAGTTGCATCAGTGCTTTTCGTCAAACAATTGGCTGACGCGAGAGTCTCGTCATTTGGCGATCTTGAAACTCTCGAGGAACTCAAAGAAGTGACATTGCATATTCCTGAAAGTGTGCGCAAAACTACTTACTCTTATGTTTTGAACGGTCCTTTATTCTTTGGAGAAGCGAAAAATCTCACAGAATCTGTGGAGAATATGGGCGCCGCCAAATATGTAATCTTGAGCTTCTTAAACGTGCCATTGGTAGATCAAACCGGTGCTTTTGCCTTGGAGACCGCAATTGAGAAATGGCAAGCAAAAGGAATTAAGGTGCTCTTTGTCGGGATAAGTCCACACATAAGAAAAACCCTAAATGATATTGGAGCAAAAATTGACATGGGAAATTGCTTCGAGCGTTTCGAAAAAGCGCTTGAAGCGATAGATTTGTGGGAAACTGAAAGGCGTGTTCAAGAATCATCGGATGCAAAGTAAATGGCAGAAGAGCGCAGCAAAATCTACAAAATCGCAGTTGGCCTCGACGGTTCCGATAGCTCATGGAAAGCGCTGGAAGAAGCAGTCAAACAAGCAGCAGCTAAAGAAGCTGAGTTACACATAGTGTCCATTCAGGAGTCGGTGGATGCCTCTTATAGTGCAAGCGAGGTATTGGCCGCCGACAAAACTTCCAGGGAAAGACTGGAGCGAGCTCAAATAAAAGCCAGAACCCTTGCTGAAAAAGCCGGCGTAAAAACCTTCACAGAGATCACTCCAGGTTCTTCAACTGCTGCAATGACTGATTTTGTGAAAAAGAACAGCATGGACATGCTGGTTATCGGCGACACAGGACATTCAAGTATCTGGGGTGCTCTCTTAGGAACCAGCGCAGAGAAAATTGTTCGGAATGCTCGCTGCTCTGTGCTTATCGTCAGATGAAGAAAGCTATTTTCTCGATGATATAACAACAAGGCCGAAATCTAGCGTCGAGCGCATCGATCGAACCTGCCGTTGCGCTGCTTAGCGAGTCTTAGTCTTCTGTCTTCTGGATGCGCAAGCGCTTGACCAGAGGCTCAATGGTCAATCCCTGTGCGATGAGCGTAAAGAGACCACCCCAAAGGTCAGATACCTGCTTTGGCTTCTGCTTTGAGAGTCCAATGCAAGGCAAGAGCAGGTCCCAGGAGCACGAATAAAGCGAAGAATTTGATCGTGGTGAAGAAACTGACCATTTGCGGACCAAGCGACTGTGGAGATGTGTGGAACCACTGGCCTGTAATTGAGGTCCACGTATCCCAAAGTCCAAAAGTTGCTGCTGCCATCAGTAGATTTAGAACAAATGTCACGGCAAATGTTCTAAGCAAGATGTTGCGAATTTGACGCATAGTTTCGGGTTTCATAGGTCGACGCCTCCAATGCGTCCAACCATATTGAAACTCAAAAATTGGCACTTCGCAACCAAAATTGGCAGCCATAGCGCCACATTTGGGCCTATGCAAAATCGAAGGACGGCAAGGCCAGATCGCACTTCTAGTGACTCAAGAAAGTTTTCCAGATAGGCACCCAAACCACTGTCGTTTTTCCGCAAAGGCAATGTTTACGTGAACCGTCCATTGGTGAAGAACCTGAAAACTTCCCCTAAAAGGGGAATTTCGGCTTTTTCTCTTACGTGGTACATAAGTTAAAGAGGAGTTCTGTCGCTTTTGGGCGCAGCAAAGAATTTCTCTCAATTCAGGTATCAAGAGATGGCATGGAAAGAACGTTTGACGGCGGGACAATCCGCGCTGGCAAAATACGACTACCCAAACGCGGAATACCAGCTATGGGAAGCGCTGAAAGAAGCTGAAATTTTCGGTGGCGAGTCTGAGGAAATGATTGAAACAGCGGAGATCTTATCGCGCTGCTTGATGGACATGACTAAGTATGAGGACGCCGAGCCTCTGATGCTTGGACTTGCGGATATTCAACAGCGCAAGTACGGCGGAAACAGCATAAGAACGGCAACAACTCTGGTTTTGCTGGCGGAGATGTATTATGCGAAGGGCGAATACGCAAAAGCGGAGCCATTCGCTCAATCCTGCTTGAAGATTTACGAAACCAACCACGGACCTACTCACGACGAAACAGTGCGCCTGATGTCGTATATGGCATACATTTTCCACGCGCAGCAAAAATTTGCGCAAGCTGAGCCTTTTTACGAAAAGGCAATGTCGGCGTCAATCAAAACGATGAACGACAATCCAAAAGCAGCACTGCAAATTATCAATGGATACGCTGCTTTGCTTAGCTCCACGCATCGCGAAGAGCAAGCCACCAATTTGCTGGCGTATGCAGAGCAGGCGCAGCAAGCGGTCAACTAAAACTACCTGACTGAGTTCAGCTGCCGCTGCATTCTTTCCCGGATAGCAGCTTCTTTTCTTGCGACTTCTTTCTTGAATTCGGCTTCTTCTGATTCGCTCAAGTGAGTCTGGATTGTTCCATCGGAATGAATCCATGAACGGTTAGTATTGGCTTGTGCGGCTTTCAAATGTTCTTCTTCCTCCGCTTTCATCTTCGCAATCTCAGCCTCGGCCTCACGGGTAATGCGAGCACGGGCAGCCTCCTTGTCACGATCCGCAGCTGACACTGCGGAACTACCAGCGTCACTGGCACTTGACGTTGAGGAAGATGTTCGTTGATACAGCGATGGTCTATACGGAGCAGGCGCCGCAGGCTGAGGCGGGTTGTTCAAATAACTGATTGCTCGTTCGCATTGCGCTCTGGTGTCGGCGGGCGGATTGAGCGAAATACATTTCTGATAGCTCTTCTTCGCTTTATCGATTTGCTTAAGTTGCAATTGGGTGTTGGCAAGCTGGTATTGAACTTTCCATGATTTCGGCTGGCTTTGTGCAGCTTTGGTGAAGTGCTGCTGGGCTTCAGCGAAATTGCCTGCGTTGTACTTCGACACGGCAATCGAATACTCATCGGCTCTGCCAGGCAGCGTCGAGATGCAGGCGCACACCGCAAAAGACAAAGAAATCGAAAACACAAAGTTCAGCTTCATAGTTCACTCCAAAACGACGAGCCATCGGGAACACTTCGGTAAGTCTTAGTTATTCTATACCGTCCGCACCGATTAATAATTCAAATACAAAAAGCGTAAAGAGGCTGACTTGCGCTTCAGCCTCTGACGCCCTTACCAGTTTCCGCCCGAATCAGGTAAGAAAACCTATGTTTTTCTCGATTTATCTTCTTGTTCTAAAGCGATTAATCATTCCTCTTGCGTTCTCCGCTTCTTTCAAAACTGCTTGCTCTGCCAGTTCATCGCCACGGGTGCCGGCTTTGCCGACAACAAAAACACCAATCGAACCAATCAATCCCACCATTGCCATAGCAGGGATGTGCCAATCTTGGGGAACCGTCAGTTGAACGATCAGACACAGGACACCGACGACTGCCATGATTGCAACGATCACGCGCATGCTGACAGAACGGCGCTCGGCTCTGCACTGGGCTTTCTTTTGCTCGAAAAGAGCTTTGACCTCATCGCTATGTTCTTCAACTGGAGCTTTTCTTCTGGACTCGCCACGAATTTCAGAAAGAGCTTCAATGAGCGTGCAGCGCTTTCTATCAACGGTCTGCAAGCAAACTACTGCTTCAGCCTCGGTCACATCGCCGTCGGCAACCATTCTAAATGCGCTGACAGCAGCTTTATGTGTGACAGGAGAAAGGAGTTGAGAAGCAACGAGCGCCTTCAGCGGTCCCATGCGGTGTTGCATTTGCATGCGAACGGCACGTGAGTACAAATCAGAATTGACGAGATTGGCTTTGATAAGAAGAGCGATAGCTTCATCGGCATCTGGATCATCAGCGAATAGCTTTAAAATCGCTGCCGCTCGCTGAAGACTAATACGTTCGTCTTTCATCATGCGTACTGCCTTCGCTGCCGCTTCGATGGAAATCACACCTTTGAGAACCATATCTTGAACCGCCAGGGTGTCGTTCAGAACACCACTCGGAACGAGACCCGACGCAACCAAAATTTCACCGAGCATCCGTCTTTCGATAAGCGAGCGTTCAACCGCTACGAGATTATCTCTCTCGCTAATAACTTTACCTGAGGTAAGTAAATCGCCCAGCTTGATTCGATTGACGGAGCTCTTCGGCGAAATCTTGAGACCTTGCAATGCATCTTCAAGAGTGTACTGATTCTTTTTGACGTCTTTCAAGGCCTTCACGGCATCGGTAGCATCAAGGGCGCCATTGCGCACTTGCGAAACAGCTTCCAATGCGCTGCTCAAAAGCGAGAAAGCGATGCCGTTGGTAAGAATGAGGGCGCGACCGAATGGAACTCCTTCGCTTCTAGACTTATCGAGCGCCAACTCGAAAGCTTGCTGACTAACGAGATTTGCGCGGACGACAAGCTGTTCCAATTCAAGAACTCTCTCAACAGCAGCCTTTTCAGGCGCAGATTCATCGAGTACTTCCGCCAGCGATAGACCTGCTTCAACAGCCTTTTTCAGTGCGGCCACTGCAGTGCGCTCATCAAGAATGCCTTCACCAACCAGAGACTGAGCCAAGAGCGCCGATTGCATGTCCTTCTCGTTGATATACTGCAGAGAAGAAAGTACTTTGCCCATCTTTTCGCCGGTATGTGCGGAGATGGTCAGCGCCTCGTGAAGATGTTCTCCGCTCACTAGTTGCGATTCAATCAACAATTGACCGAGACGCATTCTCTTCAATTGTTTGTGCTGAGAGAGCGACGCCGGTGACGTTGAAGTGGACCGCGCAGCCGCACCGGCTTGAAATGACCGCAGGTTGTTCATTTGTCTTGCCGGTTCCATCCTAACGGTCCTCTACAGGGCTCTGTCTATAGTCTGCCTATCTTCTCTCCGTCGTCCGCGCCTCTGCGCTGTCCGACGCTTAGATAGTAAGGCGGTCCGTCAAGGATTGAAATTCGCAAATACGGTTTAGCGAATTCGCGTATAAACCGACGACTTAGCAGAGATGATGAGGTTTTCCGCTAACAGAACAGAAAGATTAAATCGCAAAGAAAACGCCTATTTGCCGAAACCCTTCTCCAGCAACTCAGTCACGTCATCTCCATAGATATGGATGCCTCGCACAATGCCATTCGGATCAACAAGAGTCAGTCCATATCCATCTAAGTTGAACATGCGCTCTGTGTCTTTCATTCCGTTCGGCAGTACGACATTAGGCCAGTCCTGTACGCCTTGCTTGGTCATCGTCTTCAAGTCGCTTTCCATAGCCCGCTGCGGGTTAATGCCATAGCCGGAGTCAACGCTCAAAAGCAGAACCTGAAGCTTGTCTTGACCATATTTTTTTTGTATCCCTTTCACGGAGGGAAACTCTTCTATACAGCTATGTCAGGTCATACTCCAGACATCAAGCAAAAGGTGCTTGCCTTTGTAGTCGGCGAGCGTCACCTTCTTGCCGGTGGTGGTCCAAAGCTCAAAATCAGGGCATCGCCGCCCAAGCACCACTCCAGCCAGTGGAACACTCGATTTAGCCAAAGTTATCCAGGTGCCGCCCGGATCAACAGCACTGACGGTAAACATACTGTCTCCTATACGGAATGGATTAGAGGAGAACCAAGACTCGTGATCCGGCAAGCGCCCATCATTGTTCGCGTCGACGCTGATACGCATAGAAGAATTCTTGTACTCGTCCTCATCAGCTTTCAGTTCATACGGTCCATCTTTTGGAATTCCGATTGCGAATTTCTCGCCATTCACTGTCACATTGCCGCTGACTAGTTGTTCTTCCTTTTGATCGAATGTCGGCGCACCAAACCAGCCTTTGCCGATTTTCAACTGTCCTTCGCGCTTTAACCGAGACGGCTCAAGCTTAACCACTACCTCTCCCTTTGCAGCAGTGGGCATGGGCAAGGGCTTCGCATTCGACGCTCGGACGTCCTGAGATTGGCAGCCCATCAACGAAACAGCGGGCAGCAGAAACAAAGACGCAGCAGCAGTTCTAAATGGCGAATGGAGTTTGAGCAAAGAGAATCTGTACGAAACAGCAAACAAAGAGACTATTTTTCGATAGATAAGCATCGCGACCTATTCCGGTAGTTAAGTCATCCGCACTTCCAATGTTACGCGCGAACCGCCGCCCTGCTGAGATTCTACGGACAATGTTGTTGGGTAGAAACAGCGAATAAGATCGGCGCGTTCTTTCATGCCGCCCATGCCCATGCCACCCACATTGCTCGGCCGATCTTCCTGGCGATCAGCATCGAAACCTTTGCCGTTATCCATCAGAGTAAAACGTATAGTCTTCTCGTCGACCCGCTCAATATGCACGATCACACGGGACGCGCCTGAATATTTCTCGACGTTATTAAGACCTTCTTGAATAATGCGGAATATATGCAGTTCTACGGGATCCGGCATGTCCGGCAGGTTTTGATCACACACGAGATTGACGCCGATGCCGGTACGTTGACTCATGCGCTCGAGAAGGTCTTGCAAACACATCTTCAGCCCCCAGTCCTTTAAATGCCTTGGAGCGAAGTCACTGCAGATGTCACGAATTTGCCGCACGACGTGATCGACCATTTCGATAATCTGCTCTTCGGAAAGTTTTTTATCGCCGGAGAGATAACGTTTTAGCATCATCAAATCGGCAATTACAGTGTCGTGCAAATCTCGCGCCAGCCGCGTTTTCATTTCTTCCTGCTGACTGACCATGCGATAAGCGAGGTTTTGTTTTTCCAACAGCAGATCTTGCACTGCGCGCAGCAAATCTTTCTCGTCGTACAGTCCGAAGACTTTCAAAAGCTCTGGTAATTCGCCAACTCCAGCAGGTTTTTGCCCCTCCGGAACTTCAATTACTGCTAAATCTTGCGTGTCATTGACACCACGTTTTTGTAAATCCTGAAGCACGGTCGCCGCTTCGAAAGGCGTCAGTGCCTGTGTATTTATCATCTGCTGCAAGCTCAGTGCACGCTCAAGAGTCGGCTGGTCAATCAAATTCAAATGGAGAAGAACCTGCCCAATAGGCTTGTTGTCTAAAATCCCTTTCTCGACGGCGGAGAGCAGATCGATTTCAGAGACAAGACCAGCAACAATCAAAAGTTCGCCAAGCCGCACGGACTTGCGCAGTTTTTCTTGATGATAGCCTTCCAGCTCGAGCGCTTCTTCGATTGACTTTCGCGTGCATAACGCTGTTCGCAAAGCATCGACGGCTTGCTCTTGTGTAATTTTTCTCTCGCGAACTAAAACCTGACAGGTCAGCGCCGCATAAGCCACTGACTCGGGAATAACTTTGCGCAAAACCAAAACCCGCCCGAGAGGCAATCCGGAAGCATAGCTGGCTTCCACCGCAGCCTGTATCCCGGTTTCGGAAACAGCACCTGCCTTGTACAACAACTGCCCGAGCCAGTTTGTCACCTGGTAATACTCAGAGCGCCAGCCCAAGGTGCCCAAAGCTTCTTCGAAGCCGAGACCTTGTTCAAAAACCACTTTCAAGGCGAGCGCAGCCACTTCGGCCGGAAGGACATTTTCACTGACCAGGGACTGCGCGAGTATGGCAGCCCGCGAAAGGTCGAGGGTCAAAATACCGGTATCGACAAGAACACTGCCCAGCGGTGCGCCGGTCTTGGTAGAGATGGAATTAGCCTGGGCCAGTTGTGCGTCCGAAACCAATCCGACCTTCTTAAGAAGGTCGCCGACTGTCACCGAGGTGCCGACTCTGTTCATACGCTCCCGGCCGTTCGCTCTCACAAAAGGGCTGCATGCGGCAGATCATACTAAAATTGCTTCTAATCCCTAATTTCCCAGCTCCCGACTTCCATAACCGTTTTGCACGGCCCAGGCGATCAGTTGCTCGCGGTTTTCAAGGTTGAGTTTCAACTGCAACACTTCACACTGCTTGCGCGCGGTAGCGGCAGACGTCATCCTTTCGTCGGCGATTTCTTGATACTTCATACCGCGCCCCAGCATGTGCAGGACTTCTTGCTCGGAAGGCGTTAATTTCTTATGGTCAAAAGTCAGCTCCTGCGAGACGATACCCTTTTCGCCACGCATCACACGTCTGATAGTTTCTGCCACCGTTTTCAAACGCTCAGATTTAAGCAAGTAGGCCGAGACGCCCTGTGACAGAACAGCTTGAATGAAAGCCAGGCGGCTTTCGGCTGAAAACACGACCACACGCGTGTTCGGAACGCGCACATACTCGTCCACCATTTGTTTGGGTCCGAGACTGCCAGGCAGGTGCAGGTCCAGAACTATAACGTCCGGGCGAACTTGCATTGCCATCTTGAGCCCGTCATCACTGTTTTCTGACAATCCGACGATTTCAAACCCTTCTTCGCGTCCGAGCCCACCGCTCAGCCCCTCCAGGGTTGCCTGGTGGTCTTCGACAACAAAGATTCGTATTGTGGCAGTGCTGGGGTCTGTCATAACTTGGCGAAATTACCCTTTCTTTTAGACGATGTGCCCAAATATTTCTCTTACACCTCGCGTCACACGTCGCGGGCAAAAAACATTCAAAATTATATGCCTAGATTTTTCGACTCTTGTGGCGCAACCTATAAGCTTCATCTTCGTCCGCCTTTGCTTCTTTTGCGTGGCCAAGCATTTTGTGAGCTTTTGCGCGCGCGTCAAGAATCAAAGGTTGATTATCGGTAGCGTAGTCGAGCGCTTCACCATATGCATCGATAGCTTTTGCCCAAAGTTGTTTTTTCGCATAGCCCTGACCAAGGTCATAGAGTTGAGACTCACTTGCCGAACCTGTGTGGGCAACGGCCTCAAGAACATCTATCTGCCCATCGAGGTCGTTGAACTTGCGGTAAATCTCAATCATTCGAGCGGTAATCAGCATCTTATCGCCAATACTCTCGGCGCTTCCACCTTGCGCCATGGCACGCAGAAGAATTAACTTCGCTTCCTTTTTAGCCTCTGCTTCGCGTTTGAGATTCTTCAAAATATCAAAGCGCATCAGGCGAGTGCGGCTCATATAGGGCTCTATAACAATGGCACGGTCAACGGTTTTCAGCGCATCGGCCCAGGCTTTCAAATAAATTTGATAAGCAGCTAATTTGGTCAGTGGAATACTAGAATTTTTGTCCGCAGCGCACTCGCGAGTCAATTTAGCAACCATTTTCTTCGCGTCCGCTTCGTTGCCGAGACGCGGTTGCAGCGTATTTTGCAATTGCATTTCTGTATCGGAAAGAGCTCTGGCATATTTCTGCACATTGCCATGATCATTGAGCCGCGTGTAAGCGGCAATCAGATTTTTGTAGTCGACATTTCTATTCAATAGCTCGGAGACAAGCCTAATCTTTCCGCTGATGGATTTTTCTATATCGGCAATTCCTTCCTTGTAGCGACCCACTCGCATCAGTGCAAACCCGCGCAGCGAGAGGAGCGGACTGGCGTGTTCTTCAACAAGATCTGCAGGCATATCGGTCAAACCAGCTTTGATAGCAGCAGTCAAATCCGCCAAGCTTCGCGCGTCTTGATTGCTTTGCACCAATGCATATCCACGCAAAGAGCGGACACTGATATCATCGCGATGCTTAGCCAGATAGCTGTCGCAAAGAGTTACCAATTTTGTCCAGGAGGACTTTTCAATCAGTGCGTGTACATTCTTTTCAAACGCCTGATAGTCTGCGCTCTTCGAACCAACTGCAAGCGAAGCGTCGTTAAGCGACACCAGCGCTGAAACCAAAACTCCAAGTGCGCAAGCGCGAAAACCAAGGGCACGAGATTCCTTCACTAGAGTTTGAGAACCTCATTCAATTCGCTTTGATTTATCGCCCATACGTTCGTGCCCGCTTTCGAGCGCGTTTGCATTATGGCGTCGATATCTTTCTTGGCCTCAGCGCCACGCTTTAGCCGTTTCAAACTCTCAGCTCTCATGAGACGAGCCTGCATCAAATAAGGCTCGGCAGCGATTGCTTTATCGAGATACTTCAATGACTCATTCCAATTTTTCAAATAACGCTGATGCGCCGCGTACTTGCAGACAAGGATGTTGGACTTCGGATCGCGCTTCATTTCCGGCAAAAGTTTGTTTGCGTTGTATTTAGCTTCTGCCGGTGTTTTCAAATTTGGAGAGAAAACATTTCGATATTGCTTCAGCATCAGATCGCCGGCGTTTATGTAACTGACAGACTTTTGCGCGTTATTCATTTTCTTGTATGCGGTGCCAATATTTATGCAATCGATGCGCTGATTGAGTATATCGAGGCAAGTGAGAGGTCTGATTTCAAGCGACTTTTCGAGGTCCTTAATACCCTCTGCAAACTTTCCACTGCGCATGAGCGCATAGCCTCGCAATGACCAAATGTTGTTCGCGTGCGCCTCCGCAACAGAAGCAGGCAATGCCGAAACTCCATTTTTTATCGCCGCATCAAAATATGGCAATGCCTTTTTGTCGCTGCCCAACTGAACAAGCGTGTATCCCTTGACCGCATTGGCCAACCCATTCGTCTTATGCTTTCGTAAAAATAATTCGGACAGCGCGTCGCATTCTTGCCAGTTGTCGGAGACCATCGCCTGACGCACATCTTTGACGAATGACTGTTCTTCAGAAGTGGCAGCAAGAGCACTCGGCGAACAAACCAGCAAGAGTGCAATAAGAATTTGTATCTTTGCAGAAAAGGCAGAACGACATTTTGCAAAACCTGCAGGACGTTCGCCATTGCGCCAATTATTTCGCTGCGAAACCACCGCAACTCCTTCTATTAGAGACCTCGATCATGATGTGCCCAATTTCTCTTTTTAACACGCAAAAAAACTGAAAGCTTGGTGCAGCTTTCAGTGATTTGCCGATAACTTGGAGATTTTTCTGTTTACTTCGTTAGCGCTCTTTGCTTTCGTTCTCTTCTTTGATGAAATCGTCGGCAATTTCCTGCACTGCCTTTTTCGTCTCATCGAGATCGTTTTGCGGATGCTTTTCGCATTCTTCCGGATGCAGATAATCACACTCTTCAGCGCTTTGATTGGTTTGCTTATTCTGTTTATCTTTCTGCCGTTTTTCGTCTTGCTGGTTCTTCATAGCTACCTCAGATTCCTCCCTCGTTTTCAGTTCCGACCGCTGCAAAGCGTTCAAGTTCCCACGCAAAATTGAGATAAAATTGGGGAACCAAAGCTCCGATGACGCAATCGCACACCCTATCAAGCAATCCACGGCAAAAGCGCCTTTTCGAAATGGCTGGCGCGTCTTTTGCTTCTGTAACCCTCGCGCGTCTTTTGACCGGTGGCATCGGCATTGACGAGAGCAAGTTGTCACTGGAACTGGCAACCGCGTTGCACAACTCCCTCAATTTCTTTGGAGGCGTCACCGAACATTCCGGCCCCGATGGCGCGTCCGAGCTTTTTATGTTTTGCCTTTCTTTCGTCGCAGCCTTCGGCGCGGTAGCAACAAGTTATGCCTTAAAGGGTCTCGTGCGCGCCATCGTTCTGTTTCAAATCTGTCTGCTCTTATTGGTTGTTGCAAGTGTCTTGTGTTTTTTCCTGCCAATCTCGATCAAGCCGGCCATGCTCGTGACCTCGGCGGTTTTAGGAACTTTGTCGGGCTGGGTTTTGAAACTGCTGGAAGAAAGACGACGCACAAGCGAGGCGCAATTTATTGAGCTAAAACTGCGCGAGCAGGAGCTTCTCGAGTCGCGAATGACTTTGGTGAAACAAGACGAAACCGAACGTCGATTGCTGGCTGCCGACCTTCACGACCAGGTTTTGAATGATCTCAAAGCGCTGAAAACTAATATCGACAAGTTTGGAAAAACCGGGGAAAGCGAGCTGACTAAGGAAATCTTGAAAGGGGTTGACAGCTCGATGGTGGAAATCCGAAACATCATGGACGCGCTATCACCGGTCGTCTTAGAACACTTTGGTTTAGCATCAGCAGCTGAGGAATGCTTGGAGCGCGGCGGACAGCGCGGCGGTTACATGATCGATTTTGAGAACAAAGCTGAGGCGAAAATCCTAAAAGGTTTATCGCAAGTGGAGCAGCAACTGTTGTACAGACTGATTCAAGAGTCGATAACCAACACATGCAAACACTCAAAAGCCAAGCGCGTTGGCATTTTCATTGAAAGCGAACCGGCGCACTTACTTATTCGCATCAAAGATGACGGCGAAGGAATTCCTCCCGAAAGGCTGGCCGACTCCCGTGGACTGCGTTATATGAGACTTCGAGCCGGGCTCATTGGCGCCGCAGTTTCATGGCTGTCACCGGATCCTCAAACAGGCAAAGGCACTGTTGTTGAAATTCGCCATCCTCTCGCGCCCGTGAACGCTTAAGACAGTTGTCATGAATTAATCTTTCAGGCAAAGTTTTTTGCGCATTTGCGTCTTGAAATCAAGAATTACGGATATACACTGGACAAGAGTGCACTTCCAACCACTCGTTTTTCCCCAAAGAACCAGAAAAGAATGGGCTTTGAAGACCCGGCAGCCAGTGATGGCGCCGAATTTACTAGTTTTAAAAGCAATAAAAAGGCTCTTTCCGATGGGTCAGTGTCTTCCGCATCTCAAGAATCTCCGTGGCAGCCGCTCGATCTGCTAAAAGCGGAGAAGAAAAAAGAAGAATTCGGCGGAGGCTATGAGCCAGTGCAATACGCCGTCAAAGGGTCGGAACCAGCCGTTGAGACAGGCGAGAAGAAGTTCGAGTACACGTTATCCAAGCGTACCGGAGGAAGCTCCGTGGCTCGCTCTTCGGTGGAAGAGTCAGCAGATGGAGAACTCAAAGTCTCAGCGCTCAAACAGAGCAAGGGTGAAGAGACTTCAGCATCCGCGAAAAGGGTAATTCCAAGCGAGGGGCAAAGCGGGGCATTTTTGCCCACCGCATTTGTCGGGCGCCCCTCAAACACCGAGTCACAACTAGGCTTTCCAATAGCTTCAGCAGAAAAACTGAAGACACTGCAGAAAGCAGAAAGTGGTCTTGCGCTCAACCAGGAACGCACTCTTGTAGGCAGTCCAGTTCCGACACAAGGTGGGAGCGAAAGAACATTGGCACCGCTCGGCGAAAGGACATTGGCACCGCTCAGCGAAAGGACATTGGCACCGCTCGACAAAATGAGCATACAGCCCCACGAAAGCCAAGGCTCGGGCGGTTCGACAAAGGACACGTTCTCGAAAGTTGGCGGAATGGGAAGCCAAACGCCTTTTGAACTTCAGAAAGGTTTTGTTGTTGAACAATCGAGAACAGCACAAGAAATTCAGCAGCAAGTCCCAGTCTACAACAAACAGATTCAGCAGCCCCAGCAGTTTCAAAACGCTGATGCTGAGTCGGTCATAACCAGTTTGCGTGAAGTGCCGCAAAGCAGTTTGATGAAGGCAGAGCCGGTATTGCCAGCGAAAGAAACTGCAAATCGCATCACTCCCAGCCAAGACCAAAACTGGACTCGAAAACAAGACGTCACCAGCATTGCCACTACAAACGGTGGCACAAGTTTTTCCACACTCACAAAGAGTGGAGAGCAAATCGCGCAGCCGGCTCAAAGCAGGCGAGTCATACAGGGCGCCGAAAATGGTGTGCAATCAGGCCTTGCACCCAGAGATCTCGGACAGCCAAATTCAGGCAGAAAGATAATTGCAGAAACCACGCCGCTCGCCGAACTACCCGCCAAATTTACCAAGACCACACTTCAATTAGCACAAACGGAAAAATTCACTCCGGATGCCGTTCTTCGCGCACAAGCGGACAGAATCTCAATCACTGCAAAAGCAAGAGTGCAAGAGAATCAAGTCACGCAGACCTTCAAACCACAAGATGCGCAACAGGGGATCAAACTGAAAGGAGAAATTACCGCCAACAGCGTCAGGCAAAACGAACAGACTGTGCCAGTGAAAGCAGTTCCGCAACAGCCAGGGCTGGAAAACGGCTTGCAACCGAAAGAACGCGTTCTTCAACCGACTGATCGAGTACTTCAACCGATTGATCGCGTTCTTCAACCGGGCGATCGTGTTCTTCAACCGGTCGCTCACGCTCTTCAACCGGCCGATCGCGTTCTTCAACCGGCCGCTCACGTTCTTCAACCAACTGACCGCGTTCTTCAACCGAAGGAAACCGGCATTCAAGCTGGTATCTCACCGCTAACCGGAAAGGCACCACAAGAACTCGTCGCAGCGCTTAAGCCGCAAGAGAAAACTATAACAACCCGCGCATTTTCCGGAGAATCGCCTGTATTGACCGACCGCAAAACTGCTGACGCTTTATCAGTGAGCGATCAAAGAACAACAGACGGAGCGACCATCGCAGAGCGCCGATCGCAGATCGCAGATCGCCGCACGCTATCCTCGATTATCAAAGCCAACACTGACGGCATTGCTACGCCACACACAATCGAACGCGGCACAAAAATGGGCACGGCACACGTTATCAGTGGCGACATCAAAGCGTTCAATGTTGACCTCAGGGGCGTCACTGGAAAGTCATCGAATACCGGTTCAGAAGTGTTGGTTGGTGAAAAGAAAACAGTAGCACCAACGCAAATTGCAGCCCTGATAAACAATGTCAAAGAGGGCAAGAGCGACATTTCTCGCTCGTTCGAACAGCTGATGTCTGGCGCAGTGAAGTCCAATGAAGACCGCTACGTTGGTGGGGAATTCCTTCTTGCAAGTTTGATTATTGCCGCTGGAGCAGCAAGGAGAATGCCGGAAAGAACAAGCGAAAGCCAAAACCACGGAACTGGTTCTGCTGACAGCGCGCAAACAAAACGTGGTGGCAAACCTGTCGTGGCGCCTCCAGTTCAAGACACTTCGGCAACTGCCAAAACAGGCAAAGGCGGGGAGGCGCAAAGCGAATCTGTTCGACATGGTGCGGCAGAACACTCGGAGCAAGTGCTCAACAAGTCCGAGCAAGAACAGCAATCCGGTGGAGGTGCCAATTCTTCCAAGCCTCTATACCGCCCAATTTGGATCATCGCACCAGGCGAAACATTTGTCTCAATCGCAGAAGAACACTTCGGAGATGGAGCGCTGGCATGGCTGATTGCGGACCTCAATGCAGGCAAGTTTTCAGACAGCATCGTTGAAGGCAAGCGTGTCATCGAAATCCAGGCTCGCCAGCGCATTGAGCTGCCGGTGGCAACCGACATCGAGGAGTTCCGGCACTATCGGATGCGTCACCAAGATGCCGAAAATATCATTACCATCGTCACAGCTAGCCAACTGGACATAGAGCTGAAGGAAGCGACCTTCAAAAAGTTTCTCGGAACGCTGCAGACCAACACTCAAAACGCCATGCCGATTCCGGCAATTGCGACTCTTCCTCATCTCGACTTGGTCAACCAACCAAAGCCGGCGCGAGTCGCTCCTTTCGGTATGACTGCTCCGCAGTTTGCATCGATTGCAGCTGCTGTTTCGCTGCCGCTTCTCGTTCCACAAATGGAAATGGTGCAAAGTACCATCGACACGATTACGCAAGTGCAAGAAACTCGTGCAGAGATAGCCAAACCGGAAGAGTCTGTGTGACAGGGGCGTGGTCGAAAGGGTGAGCGGCGCGGCCCGTAGCGTGAGCGCCGTCAAAGCTATCGCGCCTTTGCTAATCGCTAGCGTCAGATGTATTTCCTCACATGTTTGCAGAAGTCCGGCACGTGGGCGTTTGTGCATGTAAACAAATCTACGCTGCAACGCGCAACAAAATTTGAAATGCGTTTGGCGCGCCACACTGCTACGAATAAAGTGTCCTTTTCCTTTTCCATCCAGAATCGAAGCCCTTTAAGTAACCCTTGCATTTCGATTTGAAGCATATTTTCCGTGAGCGCACGCTCACACGCTTCTACATGCAAATACGATTTCTGGCTTGAATCGGCGAGGCATTTCTCTAAGCGCAGCGCATTCGCGCCGCGCCCCTTGCACTCGAATCACGGAGTTAACAATGCAAGCCCAGCGTACCAAATCTTTCGAAGTCTCCGTCCTCTTGCCGAAAACCTTCGAAACCCAGCCCGCATGCGTTCGCGTGGTGCTGTTCGACACGTCACCCGGCGCCGCCCCCTTCACAAAGCTCGACACCTATGATGTCTTCATGAGCGATTGCAGCGGTCGCGTCACCGCCAATTTCGACAACATCCCACCTGTCGAATCCTATGGTGTGATGACGCACGTCCAGGTAAAACGCGATCCCTACGTCATGGCTGACGCATTCAAGGACTATCGTCCCGGCGACTGCGTCACTCCTCTGATGGTGCCCATCAGCATCGACGAGGATTCGGTGGACTGCGCCGTCGAGATCACGCCCATCGAACTCATCGAGCACCCCCCGTTGCTCGGCGAAGCGTACTGACTGACCAGCCTAACCAGCCGAATTAAGCTGCTAAAGCAACGCTGCCGCACGTAACAATGGTCGCCTTCTGAAGGACTTACGGAGCGCAGGCTCTGAGAGGCACTTCAAAATGTGATTCGACTTGAAGAGGAGAGAAGCGCAATGCTTTTCTCCTCTCCGGTTTTCAACTTCCTGTCCTCAACCCGATTTCTTTTAAAAACCCAACTTGAAGTAGACTTGTCTAATTGAATGAATGAAATACGCTTGCATTGCCTCATCAATAATCTAACCCGCTTATTCAAGATGATAATATCCAGCCACGCTCTCCACTCGCAGGTCTCGAATGTACAAAGTCCTCATCGTCGACGATGTTCTTGCACTAAGACAGCATGTGACTTCGATTATCAAACAAGCAGTCGATACCGTTGAAATAATAGAAGCCACCAACGGTCTGGAAGGCGTCACCAAATTCGAACAGCATCGCCCGGACATGACGGTCATGGATATCGTCATGCCTGAGCTCACCGGCATCGAAGCAGCTCAGCGTATCTGGGAGACAGACCCGCGCACAAAAATACTTTTCTGGTCTCAGTTTCACCGCGAGTCTTTTGTACGCGAACTTGGAAAAATCGTTCCAGACGAAGCAATTCATGGTTACGCCCTCAAGACTGAGAGCGATGAAAAACTGCTTTATGCCGTCAATTCCGTTCTTGTGCAAGACAATCCGTACATCGATCCGATCGTGCGCAATGTTCAACAAACACTCAAAATTCCTGATGAGAGCTTGAACGAAAGCGAATACGGAGTGCTCATTGATTTGCTCTTGGGACTGACCGACAAAGCAATTGCAATGCGCCAACACATAAGCGTTCGCGGCGCTCAAAATCGAATATTCACAGTGTCGCAAAAATTACTCAAAGGCAGCGACGCACACTTGAAAGAAACAGCAGGCATGGAAGTTTATAACAGCCGCGTACGCATTGTTCTGGAAGCGCTGAGGCGCGGAATTGTGGATGTCGACTATATCCGCAAGTTCGACGAAGAATTGGACCAATGGTTGGAATATCGCTTCAAGTTCGTCAAAGAAGACCACAGCGACAATAACTAGCAGAAAGCAAACAGACAGCTTAGATACGGTGCGGCTTATTTTGGCGCAACAGCCAGCAATGCTGAAGTCCCAAAAGCAAGACCAGGATAAATTTCTGAGCCATTCAACCCGCTCAATTCAAAGCTACAACGATGTAACATTTTTCTAGAAAAATCTTACATTTTCCGCAGTCCAAGAGGCTAACCCTGCGGCGCTTTGCATGATGCGTATAAAAACGAGATTTTCAAAAGTCCCAGAAGGCGCACAGGCGCCTAAGGTTTTGCCAAGAAAATGTAATAAAAATCTGAAAAATATTACATTTTCCAAGGCACCAAAATACCCCCTGCCCAACGCAAAAAAAACAGCAATACTACCACCGATAATAGAACAGTGCCTCAAAAAAAAAGAAGAGATGGAAAGAGCACGACAGGGTGATGGAAAAGCCCACCACCCTGTCGTGTCGCGAAGTTCAATCAAACGGCCTCACTGTCACTTGTTGTCGTGCTTGTCGTCGTTGCCGTACGGGTGGTCGTTGTCGCCATCCGCCTGCGCCTTGTCGAAGCCATCGCCGACGAAGCACATGCAAATCATCAGTCCGACCATGCAGAGGAAAGCGCAGGGTCCACGCATGTAGACACCGCCAATCCACTCGTAGTTGACACCGATGATGCCGGCGGAAATCATGAGCACGATGCCCATGCCCACCTGCACGAGTTCAGGCCACGGCGGAGGATTTGCCGGGCCATTGTCTCGCGGACCGTTCTGGAAGCGGAAGCGTTCTTGTGGTTCTTTAGGCATTGCTGCTGCCTCCTTCCTTGGCGAGCGTGACCTTGAGCGGGTCCACTGCCTGTTCCGGATAGTCCATATTGAAGATGCGCTTCATGTCGGGTTCGAGCAGCGTCTCGTGCTCTTCAACAGCGTCGATGAGCCGGCGGAGATCGTCTGCATTTTCCTCGATGACGCGGTAAGCAGTCTTCTCGCCTTCGTCAACGAGGTCCTGCACAGCCTTGGCGATGCGCGCACGGAACTCGTCGGAAACGAGATTCGCCTTCTGCATCGACGCCAGGTTGAATTTCCCGAGCTCCGACATGCCGTACTGGGTGACCATCTGGATGGCAATGTCCGTCGCCATCTGGATGTCCATGGAAACGCCGGAGTCTTCCTGACCCTTGCGGATGAGGAAAGTGGACGCGGCGCCGCCCATGAGAACGGCAAGTCTGAGCTTCAAATGCTCCTTCGTGATCAGCGTCTCGTAGTCGTCCGAGTAGGCAACGTGCCCGCCCGATTGACCGCGAGGGATGATCGTGAAGCGCAGCGGGGCACGACCGGACAGCTTCATGTACACGAGCGCGTGACCGCTCTCATGCACCTTGACCGTGTCGAGTTCCATCGGCGTGAGGATCTGACGCTGACCGTCACGTCGAACACCGATCGTGACCTTCAGAACCGCCTCGTCGAGGATGTCCTGCGTCACTGTCTTCTGTCCGGCGCGAACGGCAAGAATTTTCGCCTCGTTGGCGATGTTGGCGACATGAGCACCAGACGCGCCAGGGCAAGCCTTGGCGGCGACCTTCAGGTCTAGCCCGGGAGCACGCAGGTGCGCGGGCAGGTAGACGCCCAAGAGCGCTTCGCGATCCGGCCGGGTCGGGTTGAAGAACTGGATATCGCGGTCGAAACGGCCGGGACGAATCGCAGCCGGGTCGAGGATGTCCTTGCGGTTCGTCGCCGCGAAGGTGAAGACGCGCGGACGAGCGATGATGCCGTCCATTTCCTTGAGCAGCTGGTTGAGCGTGGTCTCGGTTTCTTGGCCGCCATGCGAGCTGCCACGAGCGCGAGCAATCGCATCGAATTCGTCGATGAAGAGAATGGCGCCACCGAAGACTTTCACCAGCTCGTCCAGGTCGTCGAACAGCAGGCGAACGCGGCTCGAGCCGACGCCCACGAACATTTCGACGAACTCAGAGCCGGCAACTTCGATGACAGGCAATCCGCAGAGCGACGCCAGAGTACGAGCGAGCATGGTCTTGCCGACGCCGTGGGCGCCGTGCATGAGCACGCCGCGAGGAAGCTTCGCTTCCATCGATTCGTACGCTTCAGGATGCTGCAGGAAGTGCAGGAATTCCTGAATTTCCGCCTTCGCTTCGTGCTGGCCGATGACCTTGTCGAAGCTCAGATTGTTGAAACGGCGGTCACCGGGCAGGATAAGCGTGCCGACGTCGCAGCGCATTGGCGGAAGTTTGACCTTCTTGCCATTCACTTCGATCTCGACAGGGTCCTGCTTCTTCGCGGCATTGCGGCGTCCACCCAGCTGATTGATGGGTGACATCGCCATGCGCGTGTTTTCGATGCGGTCGATGTGCTCCTTGCGTTCGGTCGCTTCGATGCGACGACGGCGGCGAACCTGATTGATGAAGGCAATGCCGAGCAGTGGAACACCAATGTAGAGAAGACCGGAGTGCAGCATCCAGCCGGCGAAGCCGGTGGGCGGAATCGATTCCGCTGGAGCTTCGACCGTGACGGTCGTGCGACCCTTCTGGACCTTGGTCGGGTCCGGGCGCATCGGTCCATTCATGAGCCAGAAGAGAATGCAGGCGGCGCCGATGATGAACATCAGGCAATTGCCGATCCGCTTCCAGGACTCTTTATCGTTGATAGGTGGTTGAACAGTCTTTTGAGGCATAACTGTCGTCCTTGTCTAATTCCGAAGAATCGGTTGAGAGAGAGAGAGAACAGATCGCTATATGGCAAACATCAGTGCAACCGAAGTTGAACAATGACGTTCCTGGCACGACGCGACATCGACCAGTGAATCTGTGGCGATAACTCGTTCTTCGCATACGCGAAGCCTCTGACGAAAGGGAAGCAAGCACCAAAACGAAGCCCTGCAAAATCGACCCCGTGCGCACACGAAGTTTCAGGTACATAGCAAGGTGTTTCTGGTGCTTGAGTAAATGCTTGCGCGTTTACTTCCTTGGTCAAGAGTTGAATAAGAGTGATAGCTAAGCCTTATACGCCAAGGGTTTACAGAGCTATTAATGTTTCGTTAATCATTTCGCAAGTCATCCACAAAGCCGTGAGCGAATCGCTGGACAGGCTTTTAGTTTCGCAAACATGAAACAGTGCAAATAAATTCAGACCCCGAAAACTCAGAATTGGCGGGGCTTGCAGAGGTTGAAAAAAGGCGGCTCGAAATTGAAAACATTGAGCGAATTTCATCGCGCCTGAGACCGTTGCAGCATCTGCGCAAGATTGACAAAACGAACTTCGTGCGAGATTGCGCGAACAAGAATTTTGCTATTCGAGCAAAACCCTTATGGCAAGCTCATCTTAAGAGGACTGCTCCAGCGCAGAGAAAAACGCACGGCGGTAGAGTCCAGTCCATCCCTTCTCAAAACGTTCGTAAAAACAGCCATCAGAAGCAGCATCACCGATGGTGGCAAACCAGGGACAAACCTCACAATTTGCGGCAATCTGAGCGATCCCCGCGCCGAATGGGAAGTTATAGGCGAGGTGTTTTGTATTGCCGACTCGCTCAGCGAAAACGCCCGATTGCGCTCACACGTGCATACTCCCGCAGCCTTCCCCCTCAATAATTTGCAGGTGTGCATCGCTTAATTTTTTTTGGCCGCACAGGAAAGAACCGGGGGAAGAAATTCTCCCGGCTTTTTCTTTTATGAGTTTGATCAAAGGCTATGCACAGCGAATCACACTTATAGCTTGATCTAGCGCTAACCACGCTACAGTGTCTTGATAACTTGCGAGAGCTTCTACAGGGCTTCATTAGAGAGGTTTTCAACAAGATCTCCCATTATGAACAGAACGATCATGGCGTCGGGATTTTTAAATTCCTTACTCTCATAACGCTTCTTTCCTGCTTCTAGTTAACAGCCAATACTTACAGTCCAAGACACGTTCCTGATCCCCATTTCTTTCTAGACACGCAAAAAGCGTGCCTGAGATCTCAGTAACGAAATTTTGGGTTGCCAAGCACTCTCGCTGAAAACTAGAGGTTTCTTGAACCACCTGAGCGAAAGTTCAGATGGCAGTTAGGAGATCACATGAATCGTAAGTTCCAACTGTTCATTCCTGTGATGCTTAGCCTGTTGGTAGCATTCATGGTCCAAGATCGCGCGACCGCGCTCTTCGGTGCCCTGGCATGCGCTACCGCAGGCTTGGCAGCAGGATGTATGTACTTCGGCGGTTTGGCTGCCATTGCACGCAAGCCGTTTCACATGCTGTTCAACACACTGCTTCTCTACGTGGTAGCTGTGGCGATCGGCATGTTGCTGCCCAGTTCGTTACTGGCGATGCTGGCATTCCCGCTTCTGGGACTGTTCGGCGTCTTCCAGTTCGGGCTTCTCGGCAAGAAATTCGCTGTTCTCGTCATTGACGGACCCGCAGCCCAACCCGGTTATGAGCCCCTGCTCGAATCGGCGAAAGCCAACGGCATCCCAGTCGTTCACGCAGTCAACAAATTCCGCTCGTTCCCGGTCACGGTCGACGACGGTGCTCATGTTCTCGTGACCGGCGCAGCAACTCCTCATCGGCTTAAGCTCGTTTGCGCTCAGCTGCGCTCCAAGGGCTATTCGCCGATTGTCGTCGTCGACGCCGTCAACATGACGCCGGCGATGCACAGCAAGTTGCTCGAGCTCAACGAAGAGCACTACCAGATGACGGTGTCGGGCGCTGTTCCGTCGCTGCTCACTGCAATACAGCTCAAGGTCTACGCATATCCCAAGGCGGATTGCACGACCACGACTGCGGTTGTCCTCCCACGGTCGCGCAAGGTGCTGGTCATCAAGCGTGGAGGCTTCCCCTACAAGGACATGGACAGCCTGCCCGGTGGATTCCTCAACGTCCATCTCGAGAACCTGCCCAAAGGCGCGGCTCGCGAGGTGACCGAGGAATGCTTCGTGCGGCGTGACCTCGCGCCCGGACTCTCGAAGTTCACGTACGAAGTGAGCGAAGACGATGTCTTCCTCGTTGACGTGCGTTCCGAACCCACTCGCGACGCGCGCGGGCACGTGGTCGATCACGGCTACGTGTACATCGTGCCGCCCGAGAGAGAGGCTGAAGTGCTCGCCAACGTTTCGGCGGGTGACGACGCCAAGCCGGGCTCCGCTCGGTTCGAAGACCTGGACGAAGTGCTGGCCAACCCGCTGGCATTCGACCACGGTCAGCTCCTCACCAAGGTGAAACAGGCGCTCGAAGACGGCGCTGCCTGATCACCGTCTAAAACCTGGGATAGCCATGGCGGCACGCAAGTAGTGTTTAAGGTGAGGCGACGGGCACCCAGTGCTCATCTGCGTATCCTCGCCATGGCGAGTCCTAAAACTTCTCTGCAAAGAGAAATTTCCCAAAAGGAAAATCATGGAAACACAAGTCGCAAAAATCGATTCGGTACGGCGCACGCTGGCTGGACTGACTTCGCGCCTCAACGAAACCGAGAGCAAAGCCCGCAGCCGTGACTGGCCGCACAACTCGCTCTCCGGCGTCGTGCGCGCGTATGTCATTCAGCAGACGGCGATCGCGCACGGTCTGATCAGCACCATCGCATCACAACTGGGCTTTCGCGGTCCGGGCATGATCGAGCAACCGCTGGAAGGTTCCACGGTTACGTGTTTCATCGGCACCACGATGATGCTGGCGCAGACCAGTGGTGTCACTGCGCAAGAGGCTGAGCAAGCCACTTTCGCTTCGGTCGAACAGCTCAAGAAGCAAGTGGTGGAAATCGTCCGGCACGTGGAGGCTGTCGTCGAGGGCGAAGAAACCGTCGAAGGCAAGCAGCTCAACCACGGTCCGCTGCACTACAAGTAAGCAGAGTCTGTCACTTCGGCAGGGGGCGTACTGCAACGTTTGCAGCCGCGTGCCCTGCCTTTCCTCTACGGAGCACACACGCTTCGAACCAGGCGGCGCCAACTCAGTTCGTGCCGCCTCAAGGAGAAAAATATGAGACCGCTCATCCTCGCTTTCATCGACGCGCCGGACCCGGACAACTTCGTCCAGCTCCTGGCCCTCTGCAAACTCAACCCTGACGCTGAGGTCGCCGTCTGCCTGACCGGCAGACCGGTGAAGTTCAACGCCACCAAAGAGCACAAGCACTGGGAATGGGACTACAAGAGCTCCCACATGGCGCAACAAGCTTCTGCCGTGCGCGCCAAGAATTTCCTGCGCCACTTCGGCATCTCGGTCACCCGCGTGTACGACGGCGGCATCGCTCCTCGCACGCTTGTTCCGCACTGGGTGCACTTCGCCGAGTACTACAAGTTCCACGACGTCGACCCGCTGTCCGCCATTCGGCACAGTGAGCTGGAGCCGCAGGAAGACCTGGTGAAGCTCATTCTCGAGCAGGCCGAAGGTTCTGTCATGGTCGCCGTCGGCGGACCGATGACCGGGCTCAAGCAAGTGATCGAGCGCTGCCCCGAAGTCGTGAGCCGCTTCAAAGAAGTGCACGCGATGTTTGCAACGTGGGGCAACGTTTCGCTCATGGACTTCGGCGACAAAACCCCGCGCGGCGCCGTGCAGTTCAACGTCGCTTGCGACCCGTTGTCCTCGCACTTCGTCCTCATGGGGCTGGACTGCCCGATTTACTTGATGCCGACGGAAGTCACCCGCGTCAAGGACATCGGCTTCTTCAACGTGCAGAAGCTGCGAGAGGCGCTTCCCGACAATGACGGGACCCGCGCGCTGTGCATTCTGTACGCGCTCTGGTACGACGCCGCCGTGCGTCCGCGCCAGGAGAAAAACCCCGACGAGCTCATCTTCATACACGATGTGGTGGCAGCGTTCAGCCTCGACACCGAGCTGCGCAACGCCATCTACAACGTGGTGCCGGTGAAGATCACCGCCGCCCCATGCCTGCCCAGCAAGGCAGACATCGCCAACTGGGGCAAGGTGGAGATGAAGCAAATCAAGCGCGCCGACAAGGACAAACCGCGCTACGCCGCCATCGGACTGCATCCGGCCGGAGCGGCGAAATATCTGGAGGCTCTCAAGCGCATTTGTGCATGAGAATTGGCATTCATTGCAGCCAAATCTGGCACCACATCTAGTGCCATAGTGAAGCCTTGCGTTCGGCGGCCCGGCACTGCGGGGAGAGACATGATTGTTTCTCTCTGCGATGCCTGCTGCCGTACGCGCATGTCCCAACCCGGGACGCACGGAGAAAACCAATGAACACGAACGACAAGCCCGCAGCCTCAGGACCAGATGCACGGCTGCGCGCCATCATCGGACCGATCTTAGAAGGGCTGGCCGACCAGGAACTGAACATCCGCCTGGAAGAGGAGAAGGTAGTCACCACCGGCTCTCTCAACGGGCGATGCGCGACGTTCCGCGTGGAAGGGCTGAGCTCGGACAACAACTCCGAGCCGGGAACGTTGTTCCTCTCCTTCTCCTACTTGCGGGAGAACGACCTGCAGGCAGCGATCGACCCCGATCTTTCCATCGGCAATCGCTACCACCCCGCCCGCCTGGCGAAGCGCATCGGCAAGCCGGTTCCACAGATCTTCGATCGCGTGGCGCTGGCCCTGCAGCAAGATTACTTCCGCGTGGTTACCGACGAAGATCGGCTCCCCGCGGAGGTCACCGACTGCCGACTGCTCTTCTCTCGCGGCGGCTGGCATCCCCAGGTGGAAAACCTGACCCAGGGACTGGTCGCCGACCTCAAGTGGGTTCCTGCCGTCTAACGGAAGCCAACAAGCGAAATTGGAGGAGCGAAGTGCGGACGGCAAAAGTCTGCTGCGCTTCCCCTCTACTCGCTCTTCGAAATCAGGCAGTCATCTGCCTGCTCTTTGCCTGTACGGGAGCCGCATGCGGCTCTCTGTCAGGGAAGCGCATGCGCTTTGCCTACGCAGGTAGAGAGCCAACCCGAGGAGTCGAAAATGACTACTAATCAGACCAATCAGACCGATGAAACGGGCACGCCCGAAAAACCGGTCTCTGCTCATGTATTTGCTATCGGCCCCGAGGAAGTCCACGAAACCACCGGTCTCACGCCCGCCGAAATCAAGGCGTTGCGCGGCACTGTGCCGGTTATTTGGGTAGACTTCGACGGACCGGTCGACGAGGAAACACTCGGCGAATTCGGCAAAATCTTCGAGCTGCACCGACTCTCGCTGGAGGACGTGAAGAACGCCCGACAGCGCCCGAAGGTGGAGCACTATCCCAAGTATCACTTCATCGTCACGCGCATGGTTGCTCTGCAGGAGAAGATTACCTCCGAGCAGCTCAGCCTCTTCTTCGGGAACAACTTCGTTATTACGTTCCAGGAGAGAGCCGGAGGTGATTGCTTGGAACCGTTGCGCAAATACCTGCGCAATATGGCTCCGGATTCGGTTCGCAGCATCACTGCGGACTACCTGGCCTACTCGATTGTGGACATGGTCGTGGATGGATTCTTTCCGGTGTTGAAGACACTGGGGGACCGCCTCAACGACCTGGAAGAGGAAATCTTCCGGCGCCACGATCAACACCACGCTGCTCGCATACACGCCATCAAGCGTGACATCTGGGCGCTGCGTCAGACCATCTGGCCTGTGCGCGACGCGCTGGCGAGCTTGCAGCGCGAGAACATCAATCTCGTTCATAACGAAACGCGGCTGCATCTGCGCGATTGCTACGACCACGCTCTGCGCATTATCGAAATGGTGGAAAGCCACCAGACGATGTGCTCGGACTTGATGGAACTGCAAATGAGCAGGGAAAACAGCCGCATGAACGAGATTCTGCGCGTGCTGACGATCATCTCGACGCTGTTTATTCCACCCACTTTCGTGGCCGGCATCTACGGCATGAACTTCCACGGCGACAAGTCACCCTTCAATATGCCTGAGCTGGACTGGCAATTCGGTTATCCGTTTGCTCTCTGCATTATGGCGCTGATGATGGGCGGGCTCGTCGCGTGGATGTGGTGGAAGGGCTGGCTGACGGGCATCCGCTCGAACCGGCGTTTCACCAAACCGTTCCGCCAAGAGATCAAAGACCGCGAAGAGAAAGAATCTCGCTTCAAAAAATGAAAACCGGCGCGGTGCTCTCATCGCGCCGCCGGTTGAACATCTTCCGTCGGAGCGCCGCTTGTGCGCTCTAAGAAATGGGACGCATGTTCCTGTTGGCGGAAATCGACATGTCACCACCGGCGACACCAATCCTGGTGCGCGCCCAAAATGTCTATGCGGATTGAAGGGCGGGGCGACCATGAAGGTTGCCTCGCTCTCAGTCTGCTAAAATAGACGGATCAGGAGTACAACGTGAAAGAATTGACCACACCGAGTCAGTACCTCTCGAAGACGTTCGGACTGACTCCCGCTCAGCTGGAAAAAGTGCTGGGCATCGCCATCGGCAGCCGTGATAAGGGTGCCTTCAGCGACATCTATTTCCAGGTCGGCACCACCGAAGGCCTCGTCTACGATCAGGGGATTCTCAAGAACCCCTCGCGCAGCGACGTTTCGGGAGCCGGCGTCCGTGTCGTTATCGGAGACAAGACCGGTTATTCGTACACCGACCATGTCAACTTCCGCAATCTGACGACCGCCGCCCGCAACGCTGCTACCATCGCCCTGCATTCGCAGGCGGTCGAGCCCGTTCAGGTCGGTCCGGCGCGCAAGCCGCACAACCTCTATCCTCTGGAAGGCGTCCTCATCGGGCTGCCGCTTCAGGAGAAGGTCGATCTGCTCATGATGATCGACAAGGAGTGCCGCAAGTACGACCCGCGCATCAAGAACGTCACCGCCAGCCTGAGCATTCAGGACGAGACGGTGGTGATCGTCACTTCTCTCGGCGACCTCATTCTCGACCGTCGCCCGCTGGTTCGCCTGGGCGTCTCGTGCCTGGCCGAAGAAGGCTCGCGCCGTGAAACCGGCTCGTCCTCCGGCGGCGGGCGCGTCGACTTCGAGTTCTTCCTGGAAGACGATCGCTGGAAGAAGCACGCACAGAAAGCCGCATCCGAAGCCATCGGGCTCCTCTCGGCAGTGGAAGCACCGGCCGGCGAAATGACCGTCGTGCTCGGCAACGGCTGGCCCGGCGTCCTCATTCACGAGGCAGTCGGACACGGTCTGGAAGGCGATTTCAACCGCAAGGGAACGTCCGCGTTCTCCAAGATGATCGGCCAGAAAGTGGCGTCCGATCTCTGCACAATCATCGACGACGGCACTGTCCCGGGGCGCCGCGGCTCGCTCAACATCGACGACGAAGGTGTGCCCACCGGCAACACTGTTCTCATCGAGAAGGGCGTCCTCAAGGGCTACCTGCAGGATCGCACCAACGGCGGTCTGATGCGCCAGGGCTCCACCGGCAACGGTCGGCGCGAAAGCTACCGCAACGTGCCGATGCCTCGCATGACCAACACGTATCTCGCCGGCGGTCAATCGACGCCCGAAGAGATCATCAAGTCCGTCAAGCGCGGACTCTACGCTGTCACATTCGGTGGCGGACAGGTGGACATTACGAACGGTGACTACACGTTCTCCGCCACGTCGGCCATCCTTATCGAGGACGGCAAATTGACGAAGGCAGTGAAAGGCGCGACCTTGATCGGCAACGGTCCGAAGTCCCTCCACAACGTGTCCATGGTCGGCAACGACATGGCGCTGGACGAGGGGACGGGCACCTGCGGCAAGCGAGGTCAGAGCGTTCCCGTCGGCGTCGGCATGCCCACAATCCGCATCGACGGTGTCACCGTCGGTGGCACCGGTCGCTAAGAAGGAGACAAGTTATGAAAAACGACAAGGCTCGTTTGGAAGCGCTTGCCCAATTCGTCATTGGCGAAGCAAAGCGGCTCGGCGCAACAGATTCGGATGTCTCCATCTCCACCTGGAGCTCGGTCGACACGACCGTGCGCATGGGTGACGTGGAGAAGCTGGAAACGGCAGCTCAGGGGCGTTCGCTCACTGTGCGCGTTTTCGTCGGCAAGGTCGTCACGACCGCCAACACGTCGGACTTCACGCGGCGCGCCCTCACCAAGGTCGTGCGCAGCTTGATCGTTGTCGCCAAGGCGGCACAGCCCGATGAGTTCGCCGGACTTCCCGACAAGGAAGACCTGGCATCGCTCATCCCCGACCTCGACCTGGCGGACACCAGCATGTCCAAGCTCTCCGTGGCCGACAAGATCGCCATGGCGAAGTCCTGCGAAAGCGCCGCTCTCGGTTTCGATACGCGCATCAACAACTCGCAGGGCGCCAGCTTCTCGGATAGCTTCGGACTGACCGTTTACGCCAACTCGCGCGGATTTCTCGGCAGCTACAACGGCAGCCGCTGCTCTCTGTCCTGTTCCATCATTGCCCAGCAAGGCGACAGCATGCAGACGGACGGCTGGCATACCTCCAACCGCAAGCTGGCGAATCTCGGCAGCCCCGACTCCATCGGCCAGGAAGCTGCACGTCGCGTTCTGCGTCGCCTCGGCGCCGTGCGCGGCTCATCGCAAGAAGTGCCAGTGGTCTTCGACCCGGTCATGGCCGCGCAATTGCTCGGTCAATTCGCCGGCGTCGCCTACGGCTCTGCCATCCACCGGCGCACCTCATTCCTCGTCGACAAGCTCGGCGAGCAGGTCGCGTGCCCGGAACTCACCATCATCGACGACGGGTTGATGCCCGGCGGCCTCGGATCTCGCCCGTTCAACGGCGAAGGGCAGGCGTCGCGTCAGCGCACGATCGTCGACAACGGCGTTCTGGCCAGCTACTTCCTCGACAGCTATTCCGCTCGCAAGCTCGGCACCAAGCCCAACGGCGGCAGCCAGACCAACCTCTACATCAAGCCCGGCACGAAGACTCCCGAGGAGATCATCAAGACGGTCAAGAACGGGTTGTACCTGACGCACGTCTCCGGCCCCGGTTTCAACGGCGTCACCGGCGACTACTCGCGCGGCGCCTCGGGCATCTGGATCGAGAACGGCGAACTCGCCTATCCCGTCCAGGAAATCACCATTGCCGGCAACGTGCTGGCGATGCTCAAGTCGGTCGAAGAAATCGGCAACGACCTGGAGTTTCGCTCCTCGGTCGCCTCGCCGACCCTCAAGATCGGCAGCATGATGATCGCAGGCAAGTAACAGCGACAAACCGACCACAGTGCGCTCATGCACTGATGTTCGGTTCGTACGACTGTCGAGCGCAGCAAGCGCTCGGCCCTTGCGCTGAAGAGGTCGACGGGTAACACCGTCGGCCTCTTCGTCCTACTGCCCGCCTCTGTCAGTTCTAAATGACCAATGCGAAACAGCAGATGCAAATCAGCTGAAGTGAAGGGAATTGAAAATGGCAATTCTAGTAACTCTCGTAACGATGGCTGCCTTCGCAGTCGCCGTCACCACGTTCACGGCATCAATCATCTTCTGGGTCCTGTGCAAGAAGAAAGAGGAATCCTGGAAAAGTGAAGTGCCGATCGAGAAGGAAGCCCGCTGGGAGATGGAACGTCGGCGCACTCGCTGGGCCCTCGTTTCAATACTCGGCTACGCGCTGGCTATGATCCTGGCGATGGTTTTGAAGAACGCCTTCGAAGTCTCGCAAGCGCTCAACCTCACCTTAATTGGCGCAAGCACAGCCGGCATCCTCATCACGTCTCTGCGCGCGACCATCCACAACGGCCGCAGCTTCGAGGCTTCTCTCGATCGCAACAATCCGAACAGGCCTCCGTACTAAAACCGAAAGGTGAGGCATTCACATTGAGCAGTGGGTAACACCCGCTGCTCATCGCGGTTTTACAAGAGGACTAAAATATGTCTCGAGAATCACCAAGCGACTTTCACGCGAAAGTCGAGGAATTCAGGCGACTGTACGTCAACGCGAAAACCGGCATCGTCAGAGCCGATCCGACAGACGACAGCAAGCTTTCGGTCTGGGTCAGCGACTGGTCGGCATTGCAAAAGATTCCGCAGCCCAGCAGCGAATACCAGGGCATCACTCTTGTCTGGGGATTCCACATTCCCGACGGTGTCGCCCTGGCTCCCGGCTTCCAGGTGCAGGGACCGGCTCCGGTCGCGCGCCGCAACCACTCCGACGAGTGCAAGTGTCGCAACTGCGCCGCAGTCAACGAAGAGTTGGCCAGGGCGCAGGAGCTGAGCAAGACCAACCAGAATGCCCGGGCCCGGCGCCAGCTTTCCAGCGCCATCATAGCGTTGGAAAAACTCCGTCCGCTCGGCGAGAACATGGCGGAAGCCTACGTCTCGATGTGCTTTCTTGTTTTCGGCGCATCAGCCCGCAACAAGGCAAAGCGCCGGCAAAACCTGCTCGACGCCGCAGCCTGGTACGAAAAAGCGATCAAAGTCTGGGAGGAAAACGGTAACACCGAAAGCCTCGGCGGCAACCTCACCAACCTGGGCTCGCTCTACTTCCGCGTTGGCGACTTCGAATCAGCTCTCGCTCGCAATCTTCGCGGTCTTGCAATCGAGAAGGCGAAGAGCAAAGAACAGCTCGATGACGAAAGCTTCCATTCGTTCAATCATGTCGCCGGCTGCTACCTGGCGCTCGGCCGACTCGATGAAGCGGAAGCGACTGTTCGTGAGTGTTTTGAATTGCTCGGCGACGACAAGCCGAACTCCGGCTACCTCTGGAATACGCTCGCCGACATCACAAAAGCGCGCGCGGAGAAATACCGCAAACGCGCAGAAGAACTAGTTCCTCCAGACAGCTGCAGCATCGGCTGAACTGTCACACATCGAGCTCTAACAACGCTCGAAACGATGGTATCGCGCGGCATTTCGCTGCACGACACAACTCAACTAGGGAATCAAAGCTATGGAAAAGTTCCTGCTCTTTCTGCTGGCAGCACTCCTGCTGGGCATGGGCTTCTTTTTGGGGCTTCTACCAGCAAGTGCCGTCAGTGGCGGTGCATCATCGGTGCTTCTCTGGGGCATCGTCACCGCCGGAGTCATGGGCGCTCTTGCCTATTGGCTAACCTTCATGGTCGCCGACATGGAAGTCGAGCGCCCACACCTCGCTGCCACCATCGGCGCCATCATCATGTTCGGCGTCACCATGTGGGCGCCAGGTGACACACTCGTCAACGGGCATCGTTACGCCACCTACGCACGCTATATCGCGCCGATCGTGAAGACCTACGTTCTCGAACACTTCGACGAACTGGACGCGAACGGCGACGGTATCATCACCGACGGCGAGATGGAAACAGCGCTAAAACGCTCGTCGCTCACCAGCGAGCAGCGTCAAGCACTGGAATTCATGCGCGCGAATCAGAGCGAAGCCGGACATGTGATCGATTCCTACACGACGACAACGTACGTGTGGATTTCGACCGGTCAAAACGGCGCCGGGTATATGTCGCCCGTCATCACTACCACCTACGTCTATGCAGTCAGTCGAGGCGACCTGGAGCATTATCCGGAGAGCGTGATTGAGAAGTGGAAAGAGTGGTAACGGCTGTAGAGACATGATGCATTCATTCGCATCAAGGCAGCCAGGCTGACTTGTTTCGCATTGAGCGCAGCTGAAACACCACCACGGGGCGGGTGCGACATGCTTTCTGAGGTTCTCGAAGAACTTCCGAAACATGCTTCGCGCCCGCCTCTTTCGGTGTTTTTCATTTCCCCGCTCCTGCGACATGGAGTAGTATATCGGTAAAGCGCCGGCACACGGAAACGTTGCCCCGCGAAGGCAGAAAAAGTTCCTACTTCTGACCGAAACACTCAACGCCTAGTAGTATGGAAGGGAATGTTTCGATTGAAAGTTATTCTGTGCACCATAGCCAACGCCAAAAACTTATCACCTCCTGTGGTATCACTGCCGCGGCGCTAATTTGTCTCCACATATTCACATTCGGGCTATCTGCTTTCGCCAAGCAGCCACAACAGATCTACCATCAAGCAACAGGCATAACTCTCTCCTCACCAGCGTTTCCTCTGATTCGAAAAGGAAATTACTGGCGCGAACGCGGCGAGCTGGAAAAGGCTCTGGCATTTTTCACTGAGGCGATTAAAGTTGATAGCAAAGCAGCCGACGCATACTATTTCCGGGCAAGCGTGTGGGAAGAGTTTGGCAAAATGGATAAAGCTCTGGATGATTTCAATTCGGCAATCAAGCTGCGCAAGCCGTTTCATGAAGGAGCACTGCGCTTGCGAGGAGATCTTTATCAATCGCTTCATCGATATGATGAAGCTATCAAGGACTATTCTCTCTTGATGACAGCAAACCCAACAGATGGCGTCTATAGCAGTCGTGGCACTTGCTATATGCGACTGAACAAACCGGCTCAGGCAGTCAGCGATTTCAGCCAAGCCATAAAAATAGGTGGCTCGAAATCTGCGACGTTCGAAAAGCGCGCAGACGCTTTTATGGTTTTGCATCAATACGCTAAAGCCCTTGCCGACTACGACATGACTTTAAAGCTAGACCCAGAAGGTGACAACTCCAAAGATGGACATGAACACTTGCACAAGAGCAAAGCGGAGATCTACAAACATTTAGGCAAAATGGATCTGTACAAAAAAGAGTTGAGAGCCGCCGCGATCGGCAGAAACGCAAACATTGATATAGCGCCGTTCGCCTCGGGACCGATTAAGTAACTCAAAAAACGCAAATATCGAAAAAGGTCAATTTTAAGGTTCCGCACACGTGGATCAGAACCTTTAGTTAAAGCTGTGTCTCTGCCAGAACGCCGATGGGCGCTTACATACGTGGTTTTCCCATGTCTGTTTGATTTCCCAAGCATAACGTCACACTTGTGTCACAAAGTTTGCGGTAAATAGCAAGCACGCAGGCAATCCCCTTCGCCTCCCGAGGACATAACAGTGAGCCACGAATTTGATAATTCTGTCCGTGCAGAGAAGAATGCAGCCCATGACGTTGCGCGATTGCTCGACAACGGCACGAACGGACAAGGCGTAGCAAGATATTTGCAAGATCTCTACAGAAGAGACAGACAAGATTTTTCAGACATGGTCCAACGCGTGAATCAATACGAAAAGAATGGACGTGGAAACGATTTGACCATCACACAGAACGGCGAAGTGTACGTCACCGACTGCAATCGCCAGATTCGCGTAGGTAGAATGGATGACGGTCGCGGACACGGACGACGTGATGATGACTGCGATCCAAGAGACCGAGGACGCGGTCGCGACTGGGATCGCGGCAATGGACGCGGACGAAACGACGATTGTGACCCGAGAGATCGTGGACGTGACCGCGGCAGAGATTGGGATCGCGGGCGAGATTGGGATCGCAACCGTGGCGGACATGGTCGCCCAGACATCGACATAGACATCGATATAAATATCGGAAACGGCCGTGGACGCCCGGGCTATCCCGGCGGAAGCATTCCAATTCCCGACTGTTTCCCAGATGTAAGACCTCCTGTCCACCATCGCCCGCCGGTTAACGACCGCGATTGCGACCCACGCTACGAACCGCCCGTGCGATACGAACCACCGATTCGCTATGAGCCTCCCATTCGATACGAACCACCTGTAGTTTACGAACCACCGTGTCCTCCTCCTGTTTATCGTCAACCTCCGTACGTCGATCGCGACTGCAATCCACCGGTGATTCGCAGAAGAGACCGGGACTACGAGCCAACCTACAGACGCTCAAGCGGCGGATATGACCAGGACGGCGAAATCGCCGGCACCGTAATTGGCGGAGTCATTGGTGGAGTAATCGGGCACAACAACCGCGATCGCAGCGGTCGCGACAACACTCTGCTCGGCGTTCTCGCCGGTGGAGCGCTCGGCAACGTGATCGGCAGAGAAGTCGATCGCAACCGCAACCAGCAGGTCTACCGCTGGAGATAAGACTGGTCTTTTGACGGGGAAGATGGGGGGCTGATTTAGCGATCAGCTCCTCTCCATTTTTCAAGACAGAGAAAGCCAAAACGAAGATTTCATCAGGCTCCTAGTTTTCGCACAACATCTGACATCCTATAGTATACGCGGGTTTTAAAAGAAGAAAGAAGGCAGGTGAGAGAGCGAAACATTGATGTTCGCCACTTCTCACCTGCCTATCAGTTTTCTAAGCATCAAATTAGATCCTGCAGCAGTTGTCTCCGAAGTTCAGACGCGATGCGTTGAGAACCTAGAAGCGATACTGCCAGCAGACACCCCAGCCACTTCTGCCGCCACAGCGCTTGGTGTAGATGTAGTCGAGCCGAGAAGACGCACCGTTTGCGTACGTCGTCTCAATGCGACCGAATCCAGGGTAGATCGAGTCGGCGATGCGATCCGCCGTGCGTTGACGCTGCCATTCGAAGTCGCGAGCGGAGCGAGAATTCCCCAGGAATTCGTCACGCCGGTTGAGGCGAAACTTGTCCTGCGGCTCACCAACACGGCTGTCAGCGAGGATGTCGTTCAGCGACTCGGGCGGCAAAGACCAGTTGCGCATCGATTCGTCGTACTGACGAAGCGCGCGCTGTGCCGCCAACTCATCGGAGTTGAGGACCGGCAGAGTGGCACCGGTGAGGTCGACCTTAAAGTCGACTTTGGGCGCGGACACAGGGGCAACCGCAGGTTCGGCAGAGTTCAACGACTTGCCGAGATTTACGGTGGTGCCTATATCCACGACGCTTCCGGGGTCCAGTTTGGTAGCGGGGACCATGGTCGTGCCACTGTCGACGGCAGCCGGAACAGCGACCTGGATTGTCTGCTGCGCATGGGCACTGGCGGCCCAGGACGTGCAAAGAAGCAGCAAACAAGAAATTGAAACAAACTTTCTCATTGGCATTCCTTCCATTCAAAATTATTCTATTGAGGCAACGAAACGCCAAAAAAGCGCTTCGTGTCATTTCTCCTCAGTCGGCAGAATGCAACCCCAGCCATCTAGCGTGACTGTGACGGGGCAAATTCTGCAACTGACGTCTTCGCATCATTCCTAGCGTGCAAAGCAATCTCCAGAGCCCCGCGAGTGCACTCTGGAAAACCTTGCAAGGTCGGCAATGATTCCACAACGCAATGCGCCGTGAATCTTGCTGGGATAAACCTGCAGGAACGTTTTGGTTATGTTTTTCGCAAAGAGGACTGAAGAAAAATGAACACCTAATAGCTATCAGGACATTGAGATCAAAAGCTGTAACGAAACCTTGAAAGAGCTGTTGATCTAAGCCGTAACAAACCGTAGTACTCCTCTTCTCGAACAGTCTTCAATTTCAAAAGCACCAGCCGACGAACGTTCTGACCTTCGCGATTGTCAAGAGATCCGCGCGCCAAGAGCTTGTCTGAACCCGCTCACATCCTGGCTTCAGGGTTCGCGGAGCTTGCCGCTAGCGTTGCCGTTCAACTAGCTGCACACAACGACTGCGGCAAATTTCAAGTTCAAATGCCCCATTGTTTATCACCCAGGCGAATTGCTTCTTTGCGATCAGCTTCAGCCTTCTGCTTCTGACCCAAATGTTCGTATATTTTCGCTCGCATTGAAAACGCGCGTCCATTGCCCGGATCGTATTTGATGTTCGAGTTTAGATCGGCGATTGCCTCTTGATACTTGCCCATGCGGTCGCGAACATCCGCACGGCAGAAATAAGTCTTGCTGTCATCCGGCGCGATTGCGAGTGCCTCGGTACAGTCCTTCTCAGCATTAGCAAACTGCTTCGAACGCAGATAACATCTTCCTCTTAGCTTCAAAAGATCCCAACGCTGCCACCTATCCTTCGCCATCGGCATCGACAGTACAACTGTCAAATCCTTTGCGGCATTCTCGTACATCTCTGAGCGGTAGTAAGCGTCAGCTCGCTGTTGATAGAGAAAACCGCTGGTAAAGCCGCTTTTGATGGCTCTCGTCGCCTCATCGATAACAAAGTCGGATTCACCAGTTCTCGCCACGACCTTGACCAGCCCCTCGCGCAGGCGCAGTTCCTTGGGAGCTAGTTCAATCGCTTTGTGAAAATCATCAATGCTGTTTTGGTAAGGTCCAACCTTGAAATACTGCAAAGCGCGCAACTCATAGGCTTGCCAATTTTTCGGGTCGAACTCAATTGCCTTGGTGGCATCATCAATAGCTGCACGAACTCTACCGAGTTTTACGTTGTTCTCAGCGCGACAGAAATATTCAGACGTGCCTGATTTGCTGCGTGACGTATTTCCGCTTATTGTTTTTCCGCTTATTGCGTTTCCGGGTATCGTTTTTCCTCTTGTCGTTTGTCCGCTTGAGATACTTCCAGCTTTGATGGAATTATCTGCACACCGCCCACTTTGAGCAAATGCAGCAGCGAAAATTCCGAAGAGAACCAAGGCAAACAAAGATTCTAATCGAGGTTTTTTCAACGCTTTGCACGCCTGTGAGTAATGTTATGGACAAACAGCGAGAGCCCAGAAATTGCCAGGATTGCTGGTGCTAGCCCAATGAAAATCCAAATTGATTTAGAAGCAAGTCCCCAAAAACTTCCGAAGTGCAATTTTGTCAGCCACTGTAGAATCACATCTCCAGTCGGCGCGGCATTAGACGGCGCAACGGCAAGGACTTCGCCTGACTTGGGATCAAGAAACACCTGCGTTTTTGTTTCATCTTCGGCAGATCGCGAATTGCAGAGCCAAATACGTAGAGTGGGTCGCCGCTTGTCAGGGAAAGCAATGCGTTCGACGTAATCCTCTCGCGGAACCGCAGCAATAGCCGATTCCACCATTTTATCGAGATTGGGCTTGGCGCCATGCATCGCGGCAATCGCCATGCTGGGCGGTTGGTTATTCTCTTCCAGGGCGATCTTCTCGTCGGGAGGAGCCACTTCCTTTTGTGCAGAAACAGGGAAAACAACGTTCAAGCTCTTCTCGAAGAAAGCGGTAAAGCCAAAATAGAATCCGCTGATGCTCCAGATGAGCAGGAATGGCAGTGCCCACACACCGACAGCACTGTGCATATTCCAATTGACACGGCGGAAATTGCCTTTGAAGCTGAAGCGAAAACCAGTGGCCCAGTCTTTGATTCCGCGCCACCAGACGATCATACCGGTGACGGCCAAAGCGAAAAGACACAGCGCTCCAATGCCATTTGCAGCTCGGCCTGTTTTCCCATTGAACATATTGTGGTGAAGGTCCGCAAGCGCTTCAAGAACCTCGTTCTCTTTGCGCAAACCAAGGATTTCACCCGTGTATGGGTCAGCGTTGAGCGATAGTTTTTTATCTTTATCGTTTACCGCAAAGACTTGCACTGGGCGGCTCGCAGCGCGGGGACAAATGAATCCCGTTACCTTGTAGCCGTTGTATTTCTTCTGCATGTTCTCGATGAAGTCTTCGAACTCCACGCGCTTTTCACCAACGGAAATAGTTGGCGGCGGGCAGAGTAGTTCTTCTAGCTCGTCACGAAATACAAGCGAAACACCAGACAAACTCATTGTGAGCAACCACAACGCAACTACTGCACCAACCCACTTGTGCAGCGTAAAAATCATTTTGCGCGTGGGAGATTTGAACGGTGTTCTCAAATACAAGCTCATGCCTGAATCTTGGCTATGTGCTTGCGGAGCCCTTGTTTTCATCTCAACGGACACGTTCCGGTTCTCTCAGTTCTAGCTCATCGGTCGGCTTGTCCAAAAGCGGTACGCGGTCAAGTGGTTCGTTGTGAAACGGAACGGACTTAAACGCGAAATAGAGACTCACATCATAGACGCTTTTGAAAGCTCCTGCTAGAACTAAAGGAATTCCCGTTACCGCGTTACCCATGAGGACACCGGTCAAAGCCGGAGCAATGCCCTGCGCGACAGCTCGGGCTGAGGTGGTCACACCTGCCGCGGCTGGGCGCTCTTCTTCCGGAACAATGAGCATTGTATACGCCTGGCGAGCAGGAATGTCCATGGAAGAAAACGCGCTGCGCAAGAGCAACAGCGCGGCCGCAAGCCCAGCGGTGGGAAGAAACGGCATTACACAAAGAGCCAAACTGCACGGCAGGTGCGTGAAAACCATCGCATTGAGAAGTCCGATCCGCTTAACGACATATGGCGCAACAACAAAGGAGAGAGCGGCAATGACATTGCATCCAAAATAAACGGGTCCGATAAATGTCGCATCAACGTGATATCGCTGGTAGAACCAACATGTCAGAAGGGATTGGACGATAAAACCACCGCCAAATGCGTCAATTGCCTGCAATCCGGCGAGCTGGCGGATGTATTTCTGAGTTTGAGTTTTTCCGCCCAACAAATTGCGCCACGATTGCTTGGCGTTCTTGAGAAACGTTTGAAACGACGCGAAAAATGAGACCGAGCGCAGATCCTTTTCGAAATCGCTTGAAACAGACTTCGCCGAACCTGCAGCACGAGTTGGCTCAGCAATATCCAACGAAAAATAGAGAATCGCAAGGATGAACGAACTCACTGCGTTCAAAATGAAGATCGCCTGGTAAGCCTCAACCGCAGGTTGCCCCTTCATTAACGCGACCATACCGCCTGCAAGCAGAGCGCCTAACGCTGCGCCACCAAAGCCGACAAGGTTGTACCAGGAATAAGCAGACGTAAGTTTTTCCTTCTTCACCGATTGGCTAATAATCGCTTGTTCAATCGGTGCGAATGGACCGCCTTCATAACCGGCAGGGCTGACGATACCAAACACGACTGCGAGCGCAATAAGCCAGGGAGCCTGCGCAAATGCCAGCGCGAAACCACCAACAAGAATCAAAGCAGCGGAGAGCAATAGCACAACGCGCATACCCAGCCGGTTTGCAAACACCGACGCCAGTGTGGTCAACAACGCATCTTCAAGCAAGGTCAATGAAAACAGGGCACCCACCTGTGCTCCGCTAAATCCTTTCTCAATCAAATAAAGCGCCAAAACAACAGAAACCGCGCCAAAGCCCACTGTCCTCATTGCTTTCGCGATGCATACAAGCGGCAAATTCATGACGGGCAAGAGTCCTGTGTTAGCGAGGCATAGATGTCGCGTGTGCAGAGTTGACGCCAAACGCGGTCGCTGCGGGTTTCACAACAAAATGCTCGAGTGCCTTCTCCAATGATGTTTCTGTTCTAAACGCCCGTGAAATTTGATCGGCAGGCACGTTTCCAGCCTCCAGACGGCGCCAGAGTGGAGACAAACAAGACGCGTCCAGGGATAAACGCAATGCTGTCCGTTCCGCGGCTTTCAGTAATGTTCTTGCACATACTTTCGACGCTTCAGAATCAAGCCCATGCACAGCAAAATACCTTAGATTTGCGATTCGCTCCTCGTCGCCGGTTTTCAGAGTAAGCGAGGGGTCGAGCAAAAGAGCAAGGGACAGAAGGAAAAACGCTCTGTAATCGCTGAACTGCAGGGGCATCTCGAAGCCCTTAAACTCAAAACGCAACGCTGGTTCTGTATGAACATAATACAGAGGAGCCCACTGCGAGCGCTTGTATGTCCGCACCGATCTACCGGCAATGCCGTCTTCTTTCCAAAGCTTACTGTCAATCAATGGCGAAGAGAAAGTGAGTGCAACAACCGCAGGCATGTAGAAATTTATCCGTTGGTTGAGCGCCTTTTGATCTACTTCTGCTGCTATTTTTTCAGGCAAACTGATATTGATATCGGGTCCGAAAGTCGTCATCGCCGCCAGCGCCCACTGCCAGTAATCATGGCGCTTGTAATTAGGCGCGGCTTGAAAGTTGCTCTTAGTCGGATGATGCGAGATTGTGCACAGGTGATAACCAAACTCTGATTCGACGCGGCTGCGTAATCTTTCCGTAGCATCAGCGAGCACACTAATTGTTTCATCGATGGAAGAACGGATTGGGGTGCGCACCTCGATGCCCTTCGGCAATAAAGTATGCGGCTTCATTTGCTCATCAGTGAGATAGTAACCTTCGATCAAGTAGGGATTTGCGTGCTTATGCAGCGGCTTTGTGTTGAATCCGTCCGTGCCGAGGTCAGCAGTCGGAATGCTGTCTACACAATCGCGAAGGGTTTCAAAATCAAGGTCTTCAGCAAACAAGGGCCGGAAGTTTTGGTCGAGCAGCAAATACTCCGCTTCGATTCCAAATCCGAATTTCCTTGATGCGTTGTTGTTGCTCATAACCTTACTTCCATTGGATACCTGCAGTGCCCGTGGCGCAATCAGCACTGACAAAACTTTGTCTTATTGAGAATCATTCTCAAACCGAATGACGCTTTAGTTTATTACACGGAACAAATATTTCCACCCTTGGCAATCGGAATTAATCATTAGACGCCATTTTTGACGTTTTCGAGCGTGACAATCGGCAAGATTGTCATTACCAATTCTTGGACGCTTGCGGTGCTATAACCTGCCGCTCTCAATAAAAGCTTTACTCTCCCTGAATATCTCAGTGCTGCGGTTCCCGGCCGCAAGATTGATATCCCTGTGAGAAAGTGCCACTGGCTTAACTGCTACTTTTGCACCCACGCTGTTGATTTGACGAGCAAATTCCTGGTGTTGTTCCAGGCATGTCTTCCTGCGTTCGCCACAAAACATAAGAAACGGTGGGTAGTAAGACCCCTTGTGAATATTAAGTGTCGGAGAGCCATCTTTAAGCGCGGACGGGTCACGCCCAAATGCCTGTTCAATCATCGCGCCGACGTGTTGCCCTTCAAACGAGTCTTCCTTTGTCCTCTTCAAAAGGTCTAACGATGCGGTGTCCAAACTTATTACACCTTTGATGCTCGTTGGTTTTACTCCGACCTGATTTAGAAAACGCTGATTCGTGGCTATTAAATCAACTAAATGAGCGCCTGCGGAATGTCCCATAAGAAAAATGCGGTCTGGATCACCACCCCATTCCGGGGCATGATCAATGGCATAACCAATGGCTCTAGCGACATCTAAAGCTTGGTTCGGATGCACTACCTGTGGTGCCAAACCATAATTGACATTCACAAAAACGATATTGTTTTGTGCGAAAAGTACGCCCTTTCCACCGTGCTGCTGCTTGTCTCCAATGCGCCAGCCACCTCCATGCAAGAAGACGAGAATAGGCATCTTCACTGCAGGTTTGGCTTTCGGCGTATAAACATCGAGCTTTTCCAGGGGACCCGAACCATACGCAATGTCCAACTGCCGATCTATAGACTCCAACGCCTTAGGGTCAATCTGTGATTGCCCACGTTCGCGCTGTCCTCTCAAGTTCTGCCAATTGCGCGCTTGATCACCGCCCATACTGCCCATAGCGCCCATCCCACGCATCCCACCATGCCCCAATGTGCCGTTCGCTCGAGCCTGTCGAAATCGTTCTATCAGTGCATGCCTATCCATCGGCTGGGCTAAACTCGCGCAAGTCCCCACAACCAGAGCAAAACCTGTCAGGAAAACCATCACTGACATTTTGGAACAAAGCGAGGTGCAGACTTTAGTTTTGATTGGCATAGCAAACTCCCACGCAACAGCAGGCGACTTTCAGATACATCGGTACGTTCGACAAATGCCCGATATTTCTCTATACGTATTGAGCGAGCAAAAAGTTCAATCCTAACGGTGAACTTAATGTGGGTGTTAAGTCAAGAAATGCAATTCGAATCTCAAATGCAAGTCCGATAACCGGGCGTTATGTATTATCTATCAGAATCACTTAGTAGACCGGTCTACTAGGTGATTGGGCAAAAAAAAAGTGTTTTCAGGTGATTAATTCGCAAACGTTTAAAGGAATTGGACTTGCGGATGTTCCTCAAAACGTACTGATACTACTAATTTCCAAATTGAAGGAATATTTTCATAAGGAGACGTATTCTTCAGCAATTCTAGAAATTTTTGATCAAGTTCTTCAGAGAGGGAGCCGTTTAAGATTTTTACTTCGGATGCTTCAAGTTGATCTCCGAGAACAGCCTTCAATGTCATTTGACAAACTATTTGTTGTTTTCCCAATTTTTGAACCAGAGTTTTGTAGCTCGGTTGCATCTCAATTTTGTTTGCAATTGAATTCTGTAGCCGCTGCCGCCAATCCTTTGGTGCAGAACCTGTTATTTTGCAGCCTCCGGCAGAGACTCCAATCTTAGGAGCAGCAATGCAAGGGAGACAAAAAGACATAGTGAAAATAACCAATATGAGACAGAATAATCGCATGGCTTTATCCCTCTTTAGAGAAGCGCATTATAACTAACGAATAGAAAAAGAGCTGAGGATCTGTGATCCTCAGCTCTAAGTATTGGGCCTTTATCGTCTATTTTTGTTTATGGGCATGTATACGACGTGGGGCCGAAAGCAGTACCTGCTCTCGGAGCGACTACAGCGCGAATGCACTGGTAGTAACCGTTATGGATCAATCCGTCAGCTGTGGTCAGGAAGTAACCACTCGGATAGCGTTGGGGCTACGAACCCGAGGAGCTGGAAGCCAAAAGAGTGCTCACTCTATTGCTGCCTGATGATGTTGAGAAAACATTGGAAGCCATTGAAAAAATCAAAGCAGAAAAGACTGGCCAACCATTTGAAAACAGAATCAGAACCAAATCCGGCGCCACCAAAATAATGCTGTGGACTGCTCAATGGTCAGAGCAAGAACAAATTCTATATTGCGTTGCACACGACGTCACCGCCGCTCGCGAGGTAGATCGCATCAAACAAGAGTTCGTGCAGATGATCAGCCACGACCTGAAGACACCCCTTTCTTCAATACAAATGTCTCTGGACATGATTGCAAAAGGCGTCTATGGCGAATTACAAGAAACTGGCAAATCGCGCCTGGCATCAGCAACACGAAATTGCAATCAATTGATCTCACTCATCAGCGACTTGCTCGACATCGAAAAGATGCAAGCCGGAAAACTGCAATTGGAGCTGGAAAGCGCTGATGCTATGACTCTTGTAGAACAAGCGCTGGAAACCGTTCGTGGTTTTGCGGAGAAGCACAAGGTGTTACTGGAGGCCAAAGGCGACCACAACCCTGTCTTTGTCGATAGAAAAAGAATGATTCAGCTTTTGGTTAATCTCCTGTCCAATGCTGTGAAGTTCTCGAAGGAAGGCGACGTCGTCACCATTGGCACACACATGAAAGAATGCTCGCTGGAGCGTGTAGAAATCTATGTCGAAGATCATGGACGTGGAATTCCGGCAAATCAGTTAGAAAGAATTTTCGATCGATTTGCACAAGTAGAAGCTACAGACGCAAGCGAAAAGGGTGGTACTGGACTAGGGCTCGCAATATGCAAGGCCATTGTGGAGGCGCACGATGGTTCTATCACTGCGACTAGCGAAGTCGGCAAAGGCACCCGTTTTACTATTGAATTAGAATGTGCGGGACCATAACGGCGTGGGGGCGTGTTGCACGGGACCATAACAGCGTGGGGGCGCGTTGCACGGGACCATAACAGCGTGGGGGCGCGTTGCACGCGCCCTGTTTTTTCTATAGCCATATATCCTAAATTAGCGCAAGTTACCCGGACAGTCGCAAAACTGTTCGACAATCAATCGTCCAATTGCACGAGATTTGCACGGAGCTGCGCGTAAATTTCAATCAGTCGAACACGCGCTGCGGACGACAGAATTTAAGGAAAGAAGAAGAAGATAAAGAAAAGACCGGCCCCCGGTCTTTTCTTTTTGCTTAATGCGCTGTTTTGATAAAGTTCAAGTTCTGCACGCCTCAAGAAAACCTGCACGCATATTGCAAAAAACATGTGCCGCTTCTACGAAATTCAGTCACAGCTGCGCTTGTGCCAATCAAAATTAGAAGGCAAAACGAGATAAAAACGCACAAAAATTTCTTCCTTTTGACGTTCGCACACCTCAATACTTGAATTGTTATTTCTTCCCCATCTCGTACAGGTTCCACTCAGCCAAAGGCGCCATCATCGGCTTTCCCGACATACCAGCGAACGAGAAACCGACATTACCGCCGGAAAGGACAGACCATGACGCTGAGAATCCTCTACACCATCATCCTCTTTCTGCTGATTGTCATTGTTAGCCTCCTGATCGCCACACACATCGACAATTACGTTACAAGTCCACTGCTTGTGCTAGTCGGAACTATCGTAGTTGGCTCGATTGCATGGTGCTTCGTAAAGCTTCTGCCGACCCATTGGTTGATTCGTTCTGCGGAGTGGCAACTAATGGAGTTGGTCTACAGGGTGGAAACAGGCACGGATTCGAGAACTCGCAAGGGAGAAGAGAAGCTGGCTCTCTTCACTCAACTCGCGCGTGAAACTCAACAAGTTTATGTTGGACCGGCGCAAGCTGGCGGACATCAGCGAGTTGGTGATCTACCAAAAGCGCCATTTCGCCACGAAAACCTTATGCTGCTCAACAGCCAAGATAGCGAAATGGACAAAGTCTCGAAGCGGAAAGGCATCGTACGGCTGAATGCTGCGCTGCTGCGCGAAGTCTTGTATGGCACTACCGCCGGCTACAAGAACCGCATCGCAAAGCTGTCACAGTCCGAGCGTGAAATGGTCATGTCAAACATCGAAGCACTGGCCAAGCTCAATCCGACAGTCGTGTGGTATGCGGCAAAACTTTTCCGTCACCCTGGCAAGACAATCTGCTGGGCTCCAAAATCGTTGACGGGAAGGCAAGCTCTGGAATTTCTGACCAGAGTCTAAACGTGCATCAACCTCTCAACTAGGTCGCTGAAAGCCGCAACTTATCAGCGACCTTCAACTTTAAATGAGCAAAACATGAAACTCTTGAAACAGCCAATTACTTGGATTGCTCTGGCAGTTTTGGTCCTAATCAGCTTGATAGTTGGGTGTTCCATCGGCAATCCCGAAGGCACGCGCTCCATCATGCAAATGTTCTTCGAACTGCTATTCCGAGTACTGATCTGGATCTTCGCGATCAAGCTCTTATTCTTCATCTTCGGTCCGCCCCGCAAATAGAAAAGCGCGCAGCTGTCGCAGAGCCCATAGAGCAGCAACAATTTCAGTGACAAACATCGACAAAATGTTGTCCCGCAAGCTCGGCAGCCTGACCGATAGCAGCGCTCTTTCAAGCGTTTAGTTTCCAATCATTCACAATTGAAAACAAGGGCGGTTACTTCACGCATCCTTCACGCTCAAAAAACTAGGGTAGAAGCGCGTTGCGCATATCTCCCCGAGCGAAAGCTCGTATTTCGGTTTGCGTTTCGTACCCACCGAATCCTTTCCTCTCCCAATTTGAATAGCCTCAAGGAGGTGCCAATGGCGTCACCACTATTGTTGTGCGTGTCTATGTCTCTGGCTGTCCAAGCGGTAAGTCCAGGAGTAATGCTCCAGGACAAAACTCGCTATGACGAACCGGAGATTCAAAATCCGTACGGACCAAATCCACGCGGACCGAACCCGCATGGACGAGATCCGCACGACGAGATACACGACAAGGACATGCCTTCGAACAATCCGGATAAATATTACGGAGGAAGCGACAGAAGGTAGAGAGTCGTCACCTGCAGTCCAGAAAAACTAAAAATTCAATTCGAGGCTCTGCTTCGCGCGAATACAAGCGTGGAGCAGGGCTTCGTAAGATTGTGCATCCCGAGCGCAATTACCGACCCAAGCAAAACTACAGCCACCACATGCAGTGCTCTCTATTTTGCATCCGACTCTACCACTTGCAATAGTATAAAACCGCTCAAGAGCAAAGGCGCCGGAGCGCCAATGCCGCCAATGCCTGCAAGGCAGGTTGCCCTGCCCTGCAGAACATCAGCTATTGCGTCGCCGAGAGCCAAGTGCTGAGTTCTGCGAACCCAACAGATGACCTCGGCTGCGCAATTACTTCTTCTCGGGAGTGACGCCCGGCTGGTCCACGCCCGTGTCGAAGATGACGCCGGTGTCGGAGCCGATGATCGGACGCGACATGCGGTCGAGCGCTTCCTTGCCGCGGTAGGTGTTGCCGTTGGCCTGCATCTCGAGCGCGTCGCTCGGGAAGCCCGCCCAGTTGACGAAGGTCGGGTGCAGGAAGCTGCCGGTCGTGCGCCACGAGTTGTAGTCGCGGATCATCTCCGAGATCTGAGCCTGGTCCTGCGCGAACTTGCTGCGCATCTTCGTGATGAACGGCATGATCTGGTCGAAGATGTTCAGACCGGTGAGGTCGGGATAGGCCTCGGTGATGGCCGAGAACAGCTTGCCGTTGTCCACCTGCGGCGAACCCGGCTTGTTGTAGCGACCGCTGACGGCATCCGTCAGGATCTTGTCCATCGCGTCACGCTTCTCGCGGGCGATGCCGAGCTGGTCGGTGAGGGCGAGGCGGTCCTGCCCGTAGCTGGCCTGCATGGCCTTGTACTTCGCCGTGATGGACAGCTCGGTGTTGCGGCCGTCGTTGCGGATTTCGGTGTAGGTGCTGATGCCCCAGCCGATGAGGCCGAGCACGACTGCGGCGATGACGCCGATGACGATGAGCTTCTTCATACGAATTCTCCTTACGAGTTTTGTTGCCGCTTGTGGCGGCGGGTTTGAACGAAGTGCCGGGTTTTGACGCCCAGCGTTTGGCACTGCGCACTTTGCGCAGCGCCGGTTAACGTTGCAGAAACTTGTCGCTTACCGCTTGAACGGGTCGCGACGCGAACGAATGGCCGGCGTGCCGACCTTGATGCAGATGCCCCACGCGATGCAGCCGAAGAGAACGATGAAGAAGTAGATCCACCCCTTCTGTCCGGAGTCCGGCTCGATCTCGTGCGCGAGGTACTGGTAGTCCGTCATGCGAACGCGCTGGAATTTGTTGGCACCAAATACGATGCTCTCCAGCACGCCCTGGTCGGGACCATGAACGATGCGCACCTTCGCTTGGCCGCCGTCGTTCACCAGCTCTCCTTGCGGAACCCCGAGGATGGACCTGGGGTCGTACGGAGCACCCTTCAACTGGTCGCGGATTTCGATGAGCATCTTTTCGTTGCCACGAGGCATGCCCGTCGTCGCCCTTGCCCAGTCGACCTTGTCGCCCTTGACGCCGAGGACGACGAGAATTGCGTTTTTCGACAACGCGTTGGGCTGACGCTCAGGCGACTGCCAGTAGGCAGCCAGAGCGCCAGCGTAGTTGTCCGGGTCGCTCACCTTGTCGGCGTTGACGAGGACGAGATGCAAGTCACCCTGCAGCTCGTAGCCGAGAGCGCCGTTGAAGTAGTTGATGTGCCACTGCCAGCGAGAATCGGGATTCAAGCCGACAAAGTAGACACGATCAGCCATGTAGAAATCGCGCACCGAGGAGGAGATTGTTGGAAACATCCCCTCTTTCGAGTAGCGCTGAATGTCCTGGCTGTACTTCTTCAGGATTGTGTGCTGCGACGCCAGGATGAGGTTGTCGTACTCCTTGCGCACAGTGACCGGACCGGGCTTGTTGGCGTCAAGCCGGTTTTTGGCTTCCTGCCAGAAAGCAGGGATGCCGCGCGGAACATCAGCCGGTGCCGGTTCCGAGTACCCTTTCGGGCTCGTGTAGCGGTAGTTCTCCGGATTGTTGGGGAAGTTGTTGGCGGCAAGGGTGAACGTACCGAGCGTGGTGTGAACCAGGAAAGTCCACTCCTCGGTCACATACGGGCAGCTGTGATAGCGCGTCTCCCACCTGTAGCAGGTTTTGGACACGCGCCGCCGGTTCTTGCCGGTGCCGGTGTAATACGAGCAGTCGTACGAGACCCGCACCTTGTAGGGATCGCAGCGATAGGTATGCGCAGCAGCGCCGTCCCGGTCGCATGCGATCTTCTTCCATTCGGCTTGAACCTCCTGACCGCCCCAGTACTCCTCGTACGTGACGGCATTCTGGAAGGCCATCTTGTAGCCGAGCCAGGTGGTGCCGGGAATCACCAGCGCCAGCATGACACCGCCAGCGATGGCATACTCCCCAAGCGTGATCCGGTACGGAGACTCTTTCTTGTCCAGGAAGAGCTTGGCAGCAAGCCCGATTCCCAGCACAATCAGTGCTCCGATGATAATCATTGACATCATAGGCTTTATCCTCGAGTTTTAGTTTGTTGTTGCTTTTTGTGGTGCACCCGCAGTCTGACTACTTGCGTAGCCCGACCTCGAGAGAGCGCGGATGCGCCAGTTTCAACAGCCTCAAACAGCTGCTTGTCTGCGCGTGCAGCAAGCAGCCGTCAAGGCGCTACTTCAGGATTTTTCAGGTAGCCGAGCTACTTGCCGATGGGCTTGTCGTTGCCCGAGTCGAAGATTTCGCCGGTGTCCTGACCGACGATGACCTTGGACATCTTGTCGAGCGCAGCCTGACCCTTGTAGGTCTGACCGCCCGCAGTCGCTTCCAGAGTTTCGCTCGGGAAACCCGCCCAGCTCACGAAGGTCGGATGCAGGAGGCTGCCCGTCGTGCGCCAGGCGTTGTACGACCGCACCATGTCGGCCATCGTCTCCTGGTCCTTGGCGAAGGCTTCGCGGCCGGACTGGATGTCCTTCAGCAGCCCGTCGAAGATGTCCAGTCCCTTGGTGTCGGGATAGGCTTCGACGATGGCAGAGAAGACAGCCTGCTGGTCCACGGTACCCGGCTGGTTGGCCTTGTCGTAACGACCGGCGACGGCGTCGACAAGGATCTTGTTGATGGCGTCACGCTTTTCGCGCGCGATCGACAGCTTGTCGGCCATGCCGATGCGGAACTGCCCGTAGCGCGACTGGGTGTTCTTCCAGTGCGCGGTCATGGCCAGCTCCTGGTTGCGACCTTCATTGCGCACGCTGGTGTAGGTGCCGACGACCGAGATGCCGACGAAAAGAACGACGGCGGCGATGATCAGCCCGACGATGACCTTGGGCTTCTTCAGGGCTTCGAGAATCTTGTCAGTGTTCATGGATTTTTCCTTCATTTGCCGATACCGGCTGGCTGCCGATTTTCGGCGGGTTAAGGAGGCGGGCGGCAAGCGCGCCGTCCACCTCCGGTGTACAGACAGATACAATCGGTTTTTCAGGAACCGCTTCGGGTTGCGATTACCTGAATCTGCCGACGAAGTTGCGATAGGTCTTCGGGCCGTAGGCGATGCAAATGCCCCAGGCCACGCAGCCAAACAACGTGATGAAGAAGATGATCCACGCCTTCTGACCCGTGGTGGGCTCGATCTCGTGAATCAGGTAGCTGTAGTCCTTCATGCGCACACGCTCGAATTTGGCTGGTCCCCAGATGAGCTGGTCCAGCTTTCCTTGCGAGTGGATGATGCGCACGTAGGTTTTGCCGCCCGAGCTGTAGAGCTCACCTTTCGGCGGACCGAGCACGGACGCGGGGTCGAGCGCAACGCCCTTCATCTGGTCGCGAATCTCGATGAGAAGACGCTCGTTGCCCCTGGGCATGCCTGTCGCCGCTCGCGCCCATTCGACGGTGGTGCCGTCTTTGGTGGCGAGGATGACCATGATGCTGTTCTTGGAGATGGCGTCTTTACCGAATTCCGGCGACTGCCAGTACGCGAACATCGCACCCGAATAATTCTCCGGGTCGACAATCTTTCCGGCGTCGACGATGACCAGATGCAGGTCGCCCTGCAGTTCCATGCCGAGAGCAGCATCGAACGCATTGACATAACGCTGCCAATCGCCCGGCGGATTCGTCCCTACGAAGTACACGCGGTCGGCGGAGTAGACTCCGTTAATCGCGCCGTTGGGCTTGGGGAAAAGCCCTTCTTTCTTGTACCGGTCGATGTCGGCACTGTACTTTTTCAGGATGGTCCGATCCGAGGCCAGGATGTAGTTCTCGTAGGTCTTCCTGGCGGTGACGGGTCCGGGTTGGTTGCTGTCGATGCGGTCTTTGACGCGCTGCCAGAATGCCGGAACGCCGCGGTCGAGATGGTCAGGCGCTCTTTTCGAGTGCCCTTCCGGACTGCGATAGCGGTACTGCTCCGGATTGGTCGGCAGCCAGTTCTCGGCAATGTAGAAGTCGCCCACCGTCGTTCGGACAACGAATGTCCACTCCTCGGTCGTGAACGGACAGCGGTGATACCGCGTCTCGTAGTGACCTTGTTCGGCGTGGTAGTTGCCTTTGTCGTCGGTGTAAGCGGCCTGGTCAACAACCCATTCGTCGTAAGGGTCGCAGTCCCATTTGTGGGCACCGCTTCCATCTCGCGAAGTCTGGATTCTCAACCACTGTGCTTCCACTTCGTAGCCTGACCAGAACTCGTTGTACGTCACCGAATTGGTAAACGCGACTTTGAGTCCCACCCAGGCTGTCAGAGGAATCACGATAATCATGAGGACAGTGGCCGCAATCCCGAACTCGGGCCACGTGATCCTCAGCTCGTGCTCCTTCTTGTCCAGCACAAACTTGGCGACCAAGCCTATGCTGAAGACGAAGAAGGCGCCGATTAGAATCAGAGCGATCATTCTTTGCCTCCTTTCGTGTTTGTTTAGAGACAGACAGATACTCCCTGAACTTCAACAACAGCACTTCTCGACAAAATGGCGTATGACTGGCCACCTTCCGGTGGATGAAATCAGACGAGATTGCGCGTTAGCTGGGACTTTTTGAGATCGGTGTTCTAGGTGCTGAAGTAGAGAAGGGATAACCCTGTCTAACAAGTGAAAGCGGCCCTAAACAACGCTTTTACGCTCTTTTTAGAAGTCTCGCATTATGCTTTTCAGCTACCCGTGCCGCTTCAAGCCACTTCGCACAAGCTCGCGCGAGCCAACAAAACCCGCATCACACAAGCGTTTCGGCGTTTAATCAAGTGTTCCTAAGCCACTCAAACAGGCTGCCAAATCCGAATATTTCAAGCTCGCGCAGGGCTGCCAAGAGGTCGTTTTTCTTGCTGGCTAGTGAGGCCGCACGAGCCATGGAATCCGGCACAGGTTCAATATCTTGTGACCACTTCGGCGTAATTGTGCACTACCTTTCGCGAGCTATCACGACAATAGTTCTCTCTCACCTACGCTAATCAGGCATACGAATCCTGGGCCTGATTAGACTCTTGGGAATTTCCCCAATTATTTCAAGCTGCTTGACATTCTTTTGAGATCAACGCCGCCTGGGCGTAGCCTCTTCTTGTATCCCAATCACTCTCGTCTATTCAGGAACCCAGTCCACAGCTCAATTTCTTCTCAAATTCTTTGAGATCGACATGCCGAACTTGTTCGGAAGAGTTGTGCCTGCCCTGGATGCGGAAGTTCGATGGATAAACCCCTGGCAGCCGAAATTTGTCATTCGGTTGCGCTGTTTCAATATCTTTCCGCACAAATGAACACGCGCTCACTCTCAGGGTTTGCGCTAGTTCTTAGTGCCACAAGGAGAATCAAACAATGCTCGCAAGCAGCCTGTTCATCGCAGCTGTGCTCCTCTCGGTCGTCAACGCGGCAACACTGTTCGCCAAAAACGAAGCAATTCGTGGCGCCGGTCGTGTCGTGCTCGGTCTGGCCTGGTTGGCATTCGGTGCTTTCCTGCTCGTCTCTCCCGGCGGCAACGAGACCATTCCGCTTTACACGCCACTGAGCTACCTCGTCGTGCTCTCCGGAGTGGTCACCCTCGGCTCCGGCATTCGCAAGTACGCGCGCCGCAACACCGCTCAGTAAGTTTCTCAACTCTCAAACTTCGTCACCGCTCAGTCCATATGAGTGGTGCCTTTAAGGAGCTACAGATGTCTCGAAACGACAAGAATTCTGTCGGCACCGCCGACGGCTATGCCAAGCACTTCGAACGTCGCCCCGAGAACGACTTGATGGGCGGCCTCATTCCGGAGGTCATCGATGCCACCACCGTTCGCGAGAACGCGGTCGCCGACCTCATGGTGTTCAAGATCTCCGACGTCTTCTCCGGCGGCGACGAGATCTTCATCGGCTTCGGACGCCCCAACGCGTACCTGGTCTGCCCCGACGGCAAGGGCGGCTACCAGAAGTTCGCGGGCAAGTCGCTCAAGCGGGCGCCCTCCGTCATCGAAGCCACGCGCAATTTCGCGCAATCGGGTCTGCTCATTCGCCTTAAGGGGCTCCCCCCTGAGGCGGCTGAACGGCTCCGTGAGGCGATGCAACACTTCCACGGCAACAAGTACTGGACCTGCGTCAACGCGTGCATGCGCGTCATGGAGCGCGCCGGGTTCAAGTCGGGAAGCCGTCCGCTGCACAAGCGCTACTGGCCGTACTCGCTCTTCACCTCGCTCGTCAACGATGGGCTGACCTTCGACGGCAAGCCGATCGAGTACGACGTGATCCGCACCACGCCCGACCGCATCGAGCGCTACGCGCTCCGCATCATCGGCGCTGAAGTGACCACCTTCTGCCGCCACTCGCAGCGCAACATGGAAGCGAAGGCGAAGGCCGGCAGCAAGTTCTCGAAGTTCATGCTCGGCGTCACCGGTCTGCCCGCGCGTCTGGTTGGCGGCGGTGGTAAGCGCAAGGCCAATCGCAACACGGCACCCGTCGCCCCGGCACTGCCGGACGACGTCGAGTACCTGCGCGAAATCGACATGAAGGTGTCCTCAGCCAGCACGGCCGGCGCCATCATGCGGCTCTTCTGGGGTGCACACAATCTCTTCGAGGGCTCGCAAACGCGCGTCGACGTCGAGAAGTTCCAGCCCACTCCGCTGAAACCCTTCCCGCAAGCGAAGCCGAATCTGGCCACGCGCGCGAAGAAGGCTGTGCTCTTCTCGCGTCCGGTCATCTGGCTGATGCGCAAGATTTTGGTGCCGCGCTACGTCGCGGTGCAGGGTCTGCGCAGCGAGCAGGACGTCTACAACATGCTGCGCACGCACTCCGAGCAGCAGCCCAACAAGTACAACTTGGTGGTGCTGAAGCAGCGGATGCCGGACGGGAAAATCATCACCACAATCATCCTGGCCCGCATCACAAGCGGTGCCAAGCTGCTGGACTGGATCCTGAGCAAACACGTCCTGATGGCGGCGTACAGCGCCTACACGTTCTTCGCTGGAGAAATCTGGAAGGACGAACAGGGTGTGGTGCACTACAATCGCAACTCGGGCACGTTCCAGCCGTCGGCTGAACAGGCCGAGGCGATGGGGGGCTTCTTCCAGGAGGTCTTCCCGCACCTGCAGGTCGTCAACGAGCCGATCTAAGCATCGCTCGTCGCAACTCTGCCCCGGCCCTTGCCTTGCGAATTCCCGCAAGGCAAGGGCGTCGTCCGCATCCAAATTTCACGCTCCCCCAAAGGGAGTCTAGGAGAATTGATGAACGACAAAGCGATTCCCAGCAAGGAAGAAGTCGCAGCCCTTCGCGCCCAGCGCGCGGTCGCGACTCTCTTCGAAGCCCTGGTGACGGCAATTGCCGACAGCGAAGAAGGAGAGCTCATCGAAGTGAGCATCGAAGGCATCGCCGATGCCACCGTCGATGCCGCCATCGCCAAGTTCGCGGGCAGCGAATGGACGGTGAGCCGCAAGAAGGACGAGGCCAAGCTTCAGGTGACCGAAGCGGTGGAAGTGGTGGAAACGCCGGCTACGACTGCCGTTGCTGCTCCCGCCGCCCAACCGGCTCCGGCGCCCGTCGCAGCCGTCGTCGCCGATGACGGTGGCACGAACAGTGCAGCCGTCGCGGTCACCGAACCGACGCCGGAACCGGTCACCCCGCCCGTCGCCGAGAGCGCAACCAAGCCGATTCCCGTCACCCGCTTCCGCGTCTGCCGCGTCAACGCCGCCTACTCGCCGCACGCGTCCACAACGCTCGGTAGCATGTTCGAGGCGGTGCTCAGCGGACAGATGATGGGCGGTGGCGGCCGTCGCGGCGCCCCCGCTGCCACGCCGAAGAAGACGCTCGAAGCAGTGAGTGAAGGCGAAGCCTCAGTCGTCAGCCACTTCCCGATTCACGGGCTGGTGTCTGCTGCCGACCTGGCTTTCCGCCAGCACTACCCGCTGATGCTCACGCCGGATCACATCTGGCTGACCGTCACGCAGGGGCTCGCCGCCTACATCGCGCAAGACCCGGAGAAGTGGCGCAAGCACTTCGTCTCGCACGAAGGCAAGGAAACCATCAAGATCATCCGCAACGAGTTCGTTCTCGGTTCGCCGACGAACGACTGGGCCGGCTGCTTCGGTGAGTTCTCCGACGCCATTCGCGGCTACATCGGCGACGAGACGCATGGGCTCATCATCAGCGACTTCGGCACGACGGGTCCCGTCGAGAAAGCCGTTTCGCAGATCGTGCTCATGGACTCGATGCAGTCCTACTTCGAGTACAGCGTCGCCACGATGTGCGGCATCCCCGAGATCATCCTCAAGGGCGAAGTCGCCGACTGGCAGAAGCTGGCAGCCAAGGTTCGGCAGCTCAACGAGCGCTATCCGGACCTCAACTCCTGGCTGCGTCACGTCATCGAGATCGTCGACAAGCTTGCGAAAGCGGCTGCCGGCGACGCCGACACGCGCTACTTCGAGGATATCTACAAGCAGCGCAGTGAGTCGGGCGGCGAGAAGATCAACGGCTGGTTGCTGAAGCTCTTCCCGTTCTGCAAGGACTGGCGCGACGACGAGAAGCTGATGGTCAACCCGCTTCTGGAGCGCCGCGACGCCTCCATTCGCCACGACCGTCTGATCAGCCCGGTGAGCAAGGTTCCCTTCATCTGGGAGTACCTCGGCACCAAGCTCGACTACGAATTCCTCGGCGGCATCGTCGCAGTGGAGCAGGATCCAGAAACCCTGGCTCTTTCGCCGCGCTGCGCCTGGGGCGTTCGTCCGAAGGCCTAACAGCCTGCAACGTCAATCGAATGGGCTCTGGAACGGCTGTTCCAGAGCCCTCAACCTGGGAGTGAAAGTTATGACTACAACATTCTCACCACCCTGCTCCGGGTATTGCCTCTGCGCCGAGCGCGGCAAGGCACCTGCGTCGACGCGCATTTTCAACGCCAGCCTCGAGTACGAGACTGGTGGTGACAAGCGCGTGGAAGACCTCGTGCTTGTCGTGCCTGCGCAGGCTCACTTGGGCGAGGTGCTCCAGATCATGAACTGCGCCGTGCGCGAACGCATCGAGCCGCAAGGCTCGCACTGGGGTTCGCTGCGCTTCCGTCTCGACGGAAAGAGCAACGAACTCACGTTCTGGCAATGGGTCCAGGACAAGTGGTATCGGCTCACGTGGCGCGGCAAGCAACACACCGGCAGCCACTTCGTTCCGATCTGGTCGCACGCTTAGGCGCTGACCGCGCCCACTCGAGCGCTCAACGCGCTCAACAAAGGGTTTCCTCACAACGTCCCCGGCGCCGAAGCAATTCGCGCCCTGGGACGCCCGCAACGCACTACGGCAGACACCGGTCTGTCTAGAAGGTGTAACTTGAGACCATTGGACGACAACGACGACGCCACCATGAAAGTATGGTGGTGGCTGCGCTCGAAGGTCGAGGACGGATTGCTGCTGAGCATCTGCTGCGCCGTCCTGGAAGAAGACCTCGAGACCCTGGAGAACATCTCCAAGCTTCACTTCGCCCGCCGCTACGGCATCGGTGAAGTTTCCGCAATCGCATGCAATCAGGTTCTCCACTCGCTGGACCTGCACCACGCGATGATCGTCGGCTTCCTCAACACCAGCGCCGGCAAGCAGGAATGCTCCGCAATGGCGCTCATGTGCGAGGAGCAGAAAAGCCGCCTCAACCTGCGCGGAAAAGGCGAAGGTCACAACCGCACCTACGCGGTTCTCGACCGAGCCCAGATGCTGCCCGAAGCTGTGCTGGCAGGCATTCGCCTGTCACTCGTCGCGGCAGTCGAGGCGAAGCTCGGCCGCTGCTGAGCTTTTCGCAAACCTGTTCGGGTGCAGTTTCTTCTGCACTCGAACTTCCACCGGCGGGTTGCATCTTGCAGCTCGCCATTCACTGACCGATTAAAACCGGTCACAATCCCAAAAGGAGAACGTCATGAAATCGACGACAAACCGCATCCTCTCGGGCGTCCGCCCGACCGGCAACGTTCACCTCGGGAACTATCTTTGGCGCCGTTAAAAGCGCCATAGAACTGCAAGACGCGCATGAGGTCTTTCTCTTCATTGCCGATTTGCACGCAGTTACCGAGGACTACGACCCTAAGACATTAGGGCAGCACGTGCTGTCCACCGCCGCCCTGTATCTCGCCTGCGGATTGGACCCTCAAAAGTCCACTCTGTTTGTGCAGTCACACGTGGCAGCGCACTCGCAACTGGCTCGGCTGCTGGGCTCCATCACATCGGTGGGTCAGCTCAAGCGCATGATTCAGTTTCGCGAGAAGGCTCGAGAAGGTGAAGACGCAAATCTGACCCTCCTCGACTACCCAGTCCTCATGGCTGCGGACATTCTCTTGTACGACGCCGATCTTGTTCCTGTCGGTCTCGACCAAAAACAGCATCTGGAGCTGACGCGCGATATCGCCACGCGATTCAATCGTCTCTTCGGAAAGGGCAAAGACGTCCTCGTCCTGCCCGCACCGTATCTGGTGACAGAGACCGCCAAGGTAATGAGCTTGACGGACGGCACCAAGAAGATGTCCAAGTCAGACACCTTAGACGCCAGTCGCATCAACCTGATGGACCCGCCGGAGGTGATTCGCAAGAAGATAAAGAGCGCCAAGACCGACAGTCAACGCGGTCTTGAGTTCGACAATCCAGAACGCCCCGAGGTGCACAACCTGCTCACGATTTACGCAGTTCTCACAGGAAAGACGCGAGAAGAAGTGGTCAGCGAGTGCGCCGACATGGGCTATGGCACGTTCAAACCGCTACTGGCGGAAACAATCGTCAATTACCTGGCACCGATTCAGGCACGCTACAAAGAGCTCATGAACGAGCCCGAGCGCGTGCTTCAGGTGATAAGGGATGGACGCGAACGTGCCCGAGTGGTTGCCGAGAAGACACTCTCCAAAGCCTCCACGGCGATGGGATTTGTCCTGTAAACCGGAAAGCGGCGGCGGGTTGCTCGACCTTAACAAGTCGGCTCCCGCCGTCGTATTTTCAAATTTCCACTGTCGAACCACAGGGGTAAGACAGATGACCAGTAGTGAAATCGCGCACGCACACTACGTGCGCAACTTGGAAGAGCATGTCGCCGCCAAAGCGCTGACCCAAGCGCAAATGGACGAGCTGCTCTCTCAGAAGAAGTTGTTCGACGCCAATCGCGAGACCATCAGAGCGAGCCACCACCTGAAAGTGGTCGGTTACTGCAACGGTGAGAAGTACGTTGGCGACACGATTCATCTCTTGCTCGCACAGACGAAAGCTGCTCACCCGGGCAAGCTGACGTACTTCGAAAACATCGGATCCGTGTTCAACGACGACTTCTAAGTTCGTTTTCCAGGCCAAACAGACCTGGGGAGAAACGCAAGAATAGCCGATTTCAGTCGACCATTCTTCAGCGTTTCTGGGAGTGTCCTGGGCGTCGTTGATTTTTCCTGACCTGCCCTGACCACCAGGATCTTAGCAGGGGAAATTTCAGCGA